>CAWIZE010000001.1:0-833956 GCA_963840545.1 uncultured Pseudomonadota bacterium
AGGAGACCGCCATCTTTCGCGGCCGGCCGCCTTTTTGACCGTTGGCGCGAGAACTCGCGGCCTTGGCCACACTGCGTGCGCGGCCCCCGACGGCGCCAAGCTGCGCCGCCATCCACTGGCGCGAACCGAACACGCCTTGCAGCAACGCCGGGACGTACACATCCGCATCGAGCTTCGGCCAGTGCAGGCCAAGCCCGGCTGGCGTGATCTCGATCTCGGCCAGGTCGTCCGGCGCGGCGTCGGCCAGGCCCTCCACCAGCGCCGGCGGAAACGCCACCTCGAGCCCAGTGTTCAGGCAAACCACGATCCGCGACGCGCGCCGGTCATAGCGCGCCGCTACGGCATGGCCGGCCCGTCGCAACGCCTGCATGCGCTCCTCGGCCGCGGCGAACTCCCGCTCAGTCACCACCATGAATCTCCCCCCATTCCTCGCACAAGGCGGCAACCTTGCCGCCCAGGGCGTCTTTGATGCGGCCGAGCTCAGGCCGGTCGAATCCATAGCTCTCCCGCAGTTCCGGCGGCCCCGCCGGGCAGTTCAGGATGAACACCGCTTCGCCCTTCGCCCCGGTGACGTGAACATGTGCAGGCCGATGATCGGCCGGATAGATGACCACGCGCAGGCCATCGAAACGCAGCACGGTCGGCATACCTCGCGTATATCAGAAACCTAAGCGCTTTGGAATAGGTTTCAAGGGGTCCTGCTTGCCGGCATGGGTCGGCAACCGGGGCTTGCGCGGCCGGCTGCCGGCGACTGCCGCCAAACGGATGGGATCGGGTTCCCTTGGTCAAATATCCGCGTAGCAGTGGGTCTCGGCCATCGTGCCCGGATGCGTCACCGCGCCGAAGCAGGCGGGGCCGACGAGCTCTGCGTATTTCCACAATGCGCCGCTCTGGTAGTCGGTCTTGCGGGGCTGCCAGGCGGCGCGGCGGGCGGCGAGCTCGGCGTCCGAAACTGCTGCGTCGATGGTCCCTTTCTCGGCGTCGATGATGATGCGATCGCCGTTCCGCAACAGCGCGATCGGGCCGCCGACCGCCGCCTCGGGTCCGATATGCCCGACGCAGAAGCCGCGCGTGCCGCCCGAGAAGCGTCCGTCGGTGATCAGCGCCACCTCTCCGCCCATGCCCTGGCCGTAGATCGCGCTCGTGGTCGAGAGCATCTCGCGCATGCCGGGCCCGCCTTTCGGGCCTTCGTAGCGGATCACGATTACATCGCCCGCCTTGTACGCGCGCTCCTGCACGGCGCGGAACGCATCTTCCTCGCAATCGAAGCAGAGCGCCGTGCCTTCGAAGCGCAATTGCTTGAGGCCGGCGATCTTGACGATCGCGCCCTCGCTCGCGAGGTTGCCCTTGAGCCCGACGACGCCACCCGTCTTCGAGATCGCACGCGAGACCGGATAGACGACATCCTGGTCGGTCGGAAACACGACGTCCTTCAGGTTCTCGGCGATCGTCCGTCCGCTGACGGTGAGGCAATCGCCGTGGAGCAGCCCCCCGTCGAGCAGCGCCTTGAGGATCACCGGGATGCCGCCGATGCGGAACACGTCGAAGGCGACGTATTTTCCGCCCGGCTTGAGGTCCGCGATATAGGGCGTGCGCCGCATGATCTCGACCACGTCGTCGAGCGTGAAGCGGATGCCCGCCTCGTGCGCGATCGCCGGCAGATGGAGCCCCGCATTGGTCGAGCCGCCGGTCGCGCCGACCACCACGGCCGCGTTCTCGAGCGCCCGCCGCGTCACGATATCGCGCGGCCGGATGCGGTTCTCGACCAGCGCCATCACCGCGCGCCCCGATTCCACCGCGAACCGGTCGCGGTCCTCGTAAGGCGCCGGCGCCCCGGCCGAGCCCGGCAGCGCGAGCCCGATCGTTTCGCTCACCATCGCCATCGTGTTGGCGGTGAATTGTCCGCCGCAGGCGCCGGCGGAGGGGCAGGCCACGCATTCGAGCGCGTGCAGCTCCTCATCGCTCATCTCCCCCGCCGCGTGCTGGCCCACCGCCTCGAACACATCGACCACCGTCACGTCGCGGTCGTGGAAGCGGCCAGGCAGGATCGAGCCGCCGTACATGAAGACGCTCGGGACGTTGAGCCTGAGCATCGCCATCATCATCCCCGGCAGCGACTTGTCGCAGCCGGCGAGCCCGACCAGCGCGTCATAGCAGTGCCCGCGCATGGTGAGCTCGATCGAGTCGGCGATCAGGTCGCGCGAAACGAGCGAGGATTTCATCCCCTGGTGGCCCATCGCGATGCCGTCGGTGACGGTGATGGTGGTGAACTCGCGTGGGCTACCGCCCGCCTCGGCGACCCCCTTCTTGGCCGACTGCGCCTGGCGCGAGAGCGCGATGTTGCAGGGCGCGGCTTCGTTCCAGCAGGTCGCGACGCCGACCAGCGGCTGGTTGATCTCGTCCTCAGTCATTCCCATCGCGTAATAGTAGCTGCGATGCGGCGCGCGGTCCGGCCCTTCGGTGACGTGGCGCGAGGGCAGCCGGGATTTGTCCCAGCGTTTCTGCAGCATTGGCGTTTCCTCCGTTGGGCAGCGGTGAAAAGTTCAGGCGATGCGGCGCAAGGCGGCCTCGAGGCGGGCAAGCTCGGCCTCGGCCGCGGCGAGCCGCTCGCGGTTCTCCGCGACGACGTCCTCGGGCGCGCGGCTGACGAAGGCCCGATCGGCGAGCTTCTGCTTGAGCCGTTCGGCCTCGCGCCCGATCTTGCCGCGCTCGCGGTCGAGCCGCCCGCGTTCTTGCCCGAGATCGACGATCTCGGCGAGCGGCAGGATCACGGTCGCCTCGTCGATGACGGCCTGCGCCACGCCGCGCGGCAGCGCCCCCGCGAGCGGACGGATCTCCGAAACCCGCGCCAGCCGCCCGATCGCCTCGCGCCAGCGTTCGGCGCGCGCGAGTGTCGCGGGCAGCGCGTCCTTGAGCAGGATCGGCGTGAGCGTCGCCGGCGGCACATTCATCTCGGCGCGCACCGTCCGCACTTCGCCGATCAGCCGCACCACCCAATCGAGTTCTCCGCGCGCGGCTTCGGCATCCGCAACCGCGACGGGCGCGGGCCAGCTCGTGCGGATCAGGCTGCCCGAGGGGCCGTAGCCCAGCCGCTCCCACAGCTCCTCGCTCACGAAGGGCATCGCCGGGTGAAGCAGGCGCAGCAGCGTCCCCAGCACGTGCGCAGCCGTTGCCCGCACCTCCCCCGCCCGCGCCTCCGCCTCCCCCGGCCCGCCGGCGGCAAGCTCGGGCTTGGCGAATTCGAGGAACCAGTCGCAGAACACGTGCCAGGCGAAGCGGTAGCAGGCGGCCGCATATTCGTCGAACCGATAGGCTTCGAGTGCCGCCGTCGCCTCGGCCGTGGCGCGGTTGGCGGCATCCAGCACCCAGCGGCAGAGCGGCAGCGTCGCCGCCTCGGGGCGGAATTCCGGATCGGGGCGGACCCCGTTCATTTCGCAGAAGCGCGCCGCGTTCCAGATTTTCGTGACGAAGCTCCGCGCGGTCTCGACGCGCGCGGGCCCGAGCTTGATGTCCCGCCCCGGCCCGGTGAGCTGGACGATGGCGAAGCGCAGCGCGTCAGCCCCGTAACGATCGATCAGCTCGAGGGGGTCGATGATGTTCCCCTTCGACTTCGACATCTTCTGCCCGTGCTGGTCGCGCACCAGGCCGTGGATGTAGACGGTGCGGAACGGCGCGTCGTGCATGAAGTGGTGGCCCATCATCATCATCCGGGCGACCCAGAAGAAGATGATGTCGAACCCCGTCACCAGCACGTCGGTCGGGTAGTAGCGCGCCAGCTCCGGCGTTTCCGCGGGCCAGCCGAGCGTCGAGAAGGGCCAGAGCGCGGAGCTGAACCAGGTGTCGAGCACGTCCTCGTCCTGACGGATTTCTGTTTTTTCCCCGTAATGGCTCGCGGCCGCCGCCGCCGCCTCATCTTCCGTGTCGGCGACGAAGATCGTCTGATCCGGTCCGTACCAGGCCGGGATGCGGTGGCCCCACCACAGCTGGCGGCTGATGCACCAGGGCTCGAGGTTGCGCATCCAGGCGAAGAACGTGTTCTCCCACTGCTTCGGCACGAACACGGTTTTTCCCGATTCCACCGCAGCGATCGCCGGTTTCGCAAGGAGGGCGGCGTTGCAGAACCATTGCCAGGTGAGCAGCGGCTCGATCGGCACGCCCGAACGGTCTCCGTGCGGGACCTGATGCACATGCGGCTCGGATTTTTCGAGCAACCCCAGTCCTTCGAGCCTCTGCACGATCGCCTCGCGCGCGGCGAAGCGGTCCTGCCCGGCGAGGCTTTCGACGAATCCGGCATCCGCGACGCCGGGAGCCGGGGCGAGGCTTTCCCTGATCTCGTCGAGCCGGATCCTCGCCTCGCGGTCGAGCACCGAGGGCATCGCAAGGCCGTGCCGCTCGCCCACCTTGAAATCGTTGAAGTCGTGCGCCGGGGTGATCTTCACCGCCCCGCTGCCCTTCTCGGGGTCCGAGTATTCATCGGCGATGATCGGGATCCGCCGCCCGACCAGCGGCAAAATCGCCTCGCGCCCGATCAGCGCGCGATACCGCTCATCCTCCGGATGCACCGCGACCGCGACGTCGCCCAGCATCGTTTCCGGCCGCGTCGTCGCGACAATGATGAACCGATCCCCGTCTCCCGCGATCGGATAGCGGATATGCCAGAGCGTGCCTTTGACCTCGCGGCTTTCGACCTCGAGATCGGAGATCGCCGATTGGAATTTCGGGTCCCAGTTCACCAGCCGCCGCGCGCGGTAGATCAGGCCCTCGCGGTGGAGCGTGACGAACACGCGGCGCACCGCGTCCGACAATCCGGCATCCATGGTGAAGCGTTCGCGCGGCCAGTCGAGCGAGGCGCCGAGCCGGCGGAGCTGGCGGGTGATGGTCCCGCCCAATTCCTCCCGCCATTGCCACACGCGCTCGACGAACGCGGCGCGGCCGAGCGCCTTGCGGTTCGTCCCCTCCTCGGCCAGCCGCCGCTCCACCACCATCTGGGTCGCGATCCCGGCATGGTCGGTGCCAGGCTGCCAGAGCGCGTCCCGTCCCTGCATCCGCCGCCAGCGGATCAGCGTGTCCTGGATGGTGAAGGTGAGCGCGTGGCCCATGTGCAGGCTGCCGGTGACGTTCGGCGGCGGCACCATGATGGTGAAGGGCCGGGCGTCGCTGTCCGGCCGGGCGGCGAAGGCGCCGTTCCGTTCCCATTCGGCGTAGCGGCGCCCCTCGATCGCCGCCGGGTCGTAGGTCTTCTCAAGCATGGCGGATGCTTTCGCTCGCCCGGCGGAGCGGCGCAAGTGCAACAACAGCTACGGAGCGATGCGTCCGAGCACGCGCTCGATCTCGGTGCGCACCAGCCGCTCGACCACGCCCGGCAGGTTCGCGTCCAGCCAGGCCTTGAGCAGCGGGCGGATTTCCTCGCGCACCAGGTCCTCGATCGTCGGGCCGCCGCGATGCACGAGCGCGCCGCGTTCGCTCGCCAGCCTTCTCACGAAGCCGCCGACCGCCGCCGCCGCCGCTGCCGCCGCCGCCGCCGCGGCCTCGGGCGCCATCAGCCGTCCCTCGCCCGTCGCGTCTTCCTCGCCCGCCGCGTCTTCCTCCTCGGCAATTGTCAGAGGGGGCGCCGCCGGCACCGGGTCCACCGCCGGCGCTTTCGCCGGGTCCGCATCCGGCCCGCCCACCATCATCGAGCTGTCCAGGACCAGCACCTCCTCCGGCCGCCGCGGCGCCGCCACCGGGGCCGGAGCCCCCCCCGGCCCGGCCTCGTCCTCGTTCAGGATGCGGCGGATCGAGGCGAGGATATCCTCCATCGAGGGCTCCGCCGGCGCGGCGCCGCGTTCAGCTCTGCCCGTCGGGTCAGGTGCGCCGCTCATCCTTTGTCTTTCACGGCCCGATCTTCCATGCCTCCGCCCCCCACGCCTCGTCCCTCAATGCTGCGGCGCGGCCGCCGGGACGGCCGCCGGGAGGTCATTCCCGGGATCGGCCGGGCCGCCGGTGCCGAAGAGCACGTCGCGAACCGAGTTGTAGTACGCGTCCTCGTCGTAATAGGGCACCGGGAGCCTGAGGTCGCGCGCCGAGAGCCGGCCGATCGCCTGCGCCACGCCGTAGGACGCGGTCACCATGCTGGCGAGGTTTTGCACCAGCGTCGTCTCCGAGGTCAGCAGGTTCTGCTGCACCTGCAGGACATCGAGCGTGGTCGCCGTGCCGACGATCGCCTCGCGTTCGGTGCCCTCGAGCGCAATCCGGTTGGCCCGCACCGCCGAGCGGCTGGACGTGATCGCCGCCTGCGACGCGACCAGCGTCTCCCACGCCTGCGAGGCCGACTGCACCGCCGAGCGCCGCGCGTAATCGAGGGTCTGCACCGCCCTGTCCTGATCCTGCTTGGCCTGGCGGACGGTCGCATACTCCCCGCCGCCCTGGTACAGCGGCACCGCCAGGTTCGCCGTCACCGCCCAGCCCGTGAAGTGGGTGTCCGGGTTCTGGGGGTTGTTCTGGACGAAGGTGCTGGCCTGCACGTTCACGGTCGGCATCAGCGCCGAGAACGCGAGCGAGACGCCATTCTTCGACGCCGCGAGATTGAAGAGCGCGTTGATCACCGTCGGGTTGTTCGCGGCGGCCAGGGTGTCGGCGGCGGTCTCGGAGTTCACCGGCAGCACCAGCGGCTGGGGGTCGGAAAGCTTGCCGGCCGGCTCGCCCACCTGCTGCACGTACGTCGCGAGCGCCGTCTGGAGGTTGCCTTTCGCCGTCTCGAGCTCGGACTGGCCCTGCGCCAGTCCCGCCTCGGACTGCGCCACGTCCGTCTGCGTCAGCTCGCCGACCCGGAAGCGGTCCTGGGTCGATTGGAGCTGCTCCTGCAGCACCGACACGTTGCTCTGGTTCACCGCCACCAGCGCCTGGTTCTCGATCACCCCGACATAGGCGGAGATCACGCTGTCGAACACCGCCTCCTCGGTCGCCACCAGCTGCGCGCGCTCGGCCCGCACCAGGTTCTCGGCCTGGAAGACGCTGGCGCGCGTCTTGCCGCCCTGGAAGATCGGCTGGGTGACGCTCGCCTCGGCCGTGAAGGTGTCGCGGTTGAGGTCGGTGGTGGTGGTGCCGCCGGGCCCGAAGAGGGTCGGCCCAGCCTGGGTGCTCTCGTTCTCGGCGCTGTATCCGCCGCTGCCGTTCAGCTCGACCGTCGGGCGCCATCCGCCCAGGGCCTTCGGCACGCCCTCGTCCACGGCCCGCAGATTGGCCCGCTCCGCGAGCAGCTGCGGGTTGGTGTCGTAGGCCGCCATCAGCGCCTGCTCGAGCGTCGTCGGAATCGCCTGCGCCTGCGCCAGGCGCGGGCCGATGGCAACCGCGAGGCCGACCGCGATACCGACCGCGAGGCCCGGGGGTCGTGCGCAACGTACGATCGTGCTTCGCATCCCCGTTGCGTCCCCTCTTGCAGCCCCACGCCGCCAGCCGGGCCCGCGGTGAGCCCACCTACCATCTGCCACAATCGCCCCTGTTGCGCCAAGGCCTTGCGCGGCGCCCCAAGCAGCCATAACCCGCGCGCCGCGGCTAGAACGTGAACGCGGGCGGAGGAACCAGGGCCGGCAGCAGCGGCGTGGCGCAATCGAAGGCGCTGTGGATGGCGAGCCCGCCCAGGCTTGGCTGTCCGACCACGGCCCGGCCTACCGAGCCGCCCTCCGCGAGCACCGTGACGACCCGCCCGCTCTCGCGGCTCAGCTGTTCGGCGATCGCCGGCGGGATCCGCGGCACGGCGCCCTCGATCAGCACGATGTGCCAGGGTCCGCCCGCCGGCCAGCCGCCGGCGAGCGGCCCCTCGACGAGCCGCACCGCGGGCGCCAGAGCCGGCAGCACCGCCCGGGCGGTCGCCAGCAGCCGCTCGTCCTCCTCGAGCGCGGTCACGCCCGGGCCGCAAGCCGCCAGCACCGCCGCGCCGTAGCCTACGCCCGCGCCGACCACCAGCGCCCGTTCGCCGGTCCGCGGCTCGGCGAGCTGCACCAGCCGGGCCAGCGCCAAAGGCTCCATCAGGAACCGGCCACGGCCGAGCGGCACGTCGTCATCGACATAGGCGAAGGAGGCCAGCGCCTCCGGCAGGAACCGCTCGCGCGGCAGGCTCAGCATCGCGGCAAGAACGCGCAGATCGCTGACCCGGTTCGGGCGGATCTGGCTCTCCACCATGTGCGCGCGCGCGGCGGCGAAACCGGTCTCGGCGATGGCGGTCTCAGTGATTGGCACGGTCTTGTCCATGGAATCCTGGAGCGGGCGGTGGGGCCGGAAGGCTCGCCCCGTTCATAGCCTGTCCCAAGCTTGCCCCGCCACCCCGTTACGCCCGCTCCCGCCTTGACCGCCACCCGCCTTGACCGCAAATCGTCGCCCGGCCGATATAGTCTACGCCTCGGGTCCGGTGGCAGAGTGGTCATGCAGCGGACTGCAAATCCGCGTACGTCGGTTCGATTCCGGCCCGGACCTTGAAGGCGGATCCACGGCCAAGGGCGCGGAAAACGTGAACGGGGCCGATGGCCATCCCGCCGCCGAACCGCTCTAGGCTCGCGCGGTGCGCTCCTTCCTCCGCCCCTCGGCGCTCGTCCTTGTCGCGCTCACCGCCTCGTCCGTCCGCGCGGCCGCCCCCCAGCCCTACCAGGTGAGCCTCGCCGCCACCGGCGATGCCGCGCTCGATGCCGCGCTCGCCGCCAGCTCCACCCTCATCAGCCTGCGCACCGCCGCCCCGGTCGGCCCCTTCGCCCTCGTCGGGCGCGCCCGCAGCGACGAAGCCCGCTTCCTCCTCGCGCTCGAAAGCTTCGGCTACTACGACGGACGGGTCGAGATCCGCGTCGCCGGCCATCCGCTCGACGATCCCAACCTCCCCGCCATCCTCGGCGCCGCGCCCGCCGCGCCGCCGGTCCCCGTCATCATCACCTTCTCCCTCGGCCCGCTCTTCCATCTCGGTCCCGTCCGGATCGCCGCCACCGTGCCCGAAAAAGCCCGCGCCGCGCTGGCGCTCGCCCCCGGCCAGCCGGCCCGCGCGGCCGACGTGCTGGCCGCCCGCACCCGCCTGCTCGCCGCCCTCCAGGGCGAAGGCTATGCGCTCGCCAAGGTGGACGAGCCGCTGGCCATCCTCCATCCGGCGTCCCGCACGCTCGACATCACCTTCACCGTGAACCCCGGCCCGCGCGTCGATCTCGGCCCGATCGCCATCACCGGCCTGAAAACCGTCAACCAATCCTTCATCCGCCGCCG
Organism: uncultured Pseudomonadota bacterium; assembly: GCA_963840545.1. Taxonomy (GTDB): domain Bacteria; phylum Pseudomonadota; class Alphaproteobacteria; order Acetobacterales; family Acetobacteraceae; genus JAKAWQ01. The sequence continues at coordinate 9,220 of CAWIZE010000001.1, forward strand.
CCTCACGATCCATCCCGGCGAGCGCTTCGATCCGGCAAAACTCGCCGCCGCCCGCCAGGACCTGGCCTCGCTCCCCGTCTTCTCCGCCGTCAGCATCCAGCCGGCCACCGCCACGGACGCCCAAGGCCAGCTCCCCGTCACCGTCAACATCGCCGAGCGCCCGCTCCATGTCGTCAGCCTCGGCGCCTCCTACTCCACCGATCTCGGCGTCGGCCTCACCGCGGGCTGGGAGGACCGCAACCTCTTCGGCAATGCCGAGGACCTGAAGCTCTCCGCCGGCACCACCCTCGGCGGCACGGCCGTCACCGGCCTCGGCTACAACCTCAACGCCACCTTCACCAAGCCCGACTTCCTCGTCCGCGACCAGACGCTCACCGTGAGCCTCGGCACGGTCGACCAGAACCTCGACGCCTACGACCAGATCGCCGTCACCGGCAGCGTCGGCCTCTCCCGTCCGCTGCTCCCGCATCTCACCGGCAGCATCGGGCTCGCCGCCGAGCAGGAGCAGATCACCCAGAACAGCGCCACCAACGACTATACGCTGTTCGGCGTGCCCCTCGCGCTGACCTACGATTCCACCGACAACCTGCTCGAGCCGACGCACGGCGCCCGCGCCGGCCTCACCGTCACGCCCACCTATTCCTTCGGCCCGCCCTCGACGCCCTTCGTCCTCGCCCAGCTCGGCGCCTCGACCTATCTCGATTTTTCCCGCCTCGCCGGCGAGAAGCCCGGGCACAGCGTGCTCGCCGTGCGCGGCCTCCTCGGCTCGGCGCTCGGGACCAGCCTCGCCGACCTGCCGGCCGACAAGCGCTTCTATGGCGGCGGCAGCGGCACCATCCGCGGCTACAAATTTCTTTCCGTCGGCCCGACCTTCCCGGACGGCGCGCCCGAGGGCGGCACCTCGATCGACGCCGGCTCGATCGAGCTCCGCCAGCATGTCTGGGGCCATTGGGGCGCTGCGGCCTTCGTCGATGCCGGCCAGGTCAGCGCCACCGGCACGCCCTTCGGCGCCCCGCTTCGCGTCGGCGCCGGCGGCGGCCTGCGCTATTATACCCCGATCGGCCCGATCCGGCTGGACGTGGCCGTCCCGCTCGAACGGCTCCCGGGCGGCGACGCGTTCGAGCTCTATATCGGGCTTGGCGAGGCCTTCTGACCGATGCGACGCATCGCCAAATGGCTTTTTTTCATTCTCGCCAGCGCCCTCGGCGCGGTCGTCGTCCTGCTCGCGGTCCTGTTCTTCGGCACCAACACTCCCACCGGCCGCTCCGTTCTCACCTGGCTCGTCCCCCGCCTCACCAGCGGCCAGGTGCGCATCGAAGGGCTATCGGGCGCTTTCCCCCGCGCCCTCGCCGTGCGCGGCCTGACCCTCGCCGACGCCTCCGGCCCCTGGCTCACCGGCCGCGACGTCACGGTGGAATGGCGCCCGCTCGGCCTCCTCCATGGCGAAATCGAAGTGGACCGCCTCACCGCCGCCGAGATCGATTTTTTCCACCTTCCCAAGGAGAGCGGCGGCGGCGCGTCCAAGCCGATGCCCCTCCTCGTCCGCGCCTTCGCCGTCTCCCGCCTCGACCTCCCCGCCTCCCTCGCCGGCTCGGCCGCAAGTCTGGCCGTCAGCGGCTCAATCGCCCAGGACGCCGACGGCACCGACTCGCTCTCGCTCGACGCAAGCCGCCTCGGCAACGGCGGTGGCACGTACCACCTCACCGCCCGCCTCGGCCCGCGCAACGTCACGCTCGCCGCCCACCTCGCCGAACCGGCGCACGGCCTGCTGGCGAACCTCGCCGGCCTGCCCGATCTCGGCGCGATCCGGCTCGTGGCCTCGCTCTCCGGCCCGCGCACCGCCATCGCCGCCAACCTCGCCGTCACCGCCGGCCCGCTCTCGGCCCATGCAGGCGGAAAAATCGACCTCACCCACAAGGCGGCCGACCTCACCGTGAGCGCCACCGCGCCCGCGATGCAGCCGCGCCCCGGCATCTCCTGGCACAGCGTTTCCCTGGACGCCCACGTCACCGGCCCCTTCAAAACCCCAACCCTCGCCGGCACCCTCGACATCGAAACCCTCGCCGCCGCCGGCGCCCAAATCGCCCGCATCACCGCCGCGATCCGCGGCAACGAGGGCGCCGCCCATCTCGAAGCCACGCTCTCCGGCATCCTTCTCCCCGCGCCCGGGCCGGCCCGCACCCTCCTCGCCGCCGCCCCGCTCATCCTCACCGCCGACGCCCGCCTTGGCGCCCCCGGCCGCCCCGTCTCCTTCACCCTCCGCCATCCCCTGATCGCCGCGACCGGCACCGCGCAAACGGAGGGCGAACAGAAGCTCGCCGCGACGATCATCCTCCCCGATCTCTCGCCGCTCGCCGCGCTCGGCGGCATCGCCCTTTCCGGCCAAGGCACCCTCAAGGTCACGGCCGCCGACCAGCCGACCGGCCTCGCGCTCGACCTCACCGGCGGTCTCGGCCTCACCGGCGGCATGGCGCCCATCCCAGCCCTCCTCGGCCCCACGCCGCATTTCTCCCTCGCCGCCCGCCTTGCCGGCAGCAATGTCACCCTCTCCCGCCTATCCCTCTCCGGCGCCGCCCTCTCGCTCGCCGCCGAGGGGACCGCGAGCCCGGAAAAACTCTCCCTCGCCTGGTCGTCTTCCCTGACGAACCTCTCCGCGCTGAGCGCCGGCATCGCCGGCACCCTCGACGCCAAGGGCCGGATCGACGGCCCGACCGACGCCATCGCCGTGACCGCCGACCTCGCGGGAAAACTCGGCGGGGAAAACCTCGCCCCCGCGCCCATCCGCGCACATCTCGCCGTCCGCGGCCTGCCCGACGCCCCCGCCGCCGAGCTCACCGCGGTGGGAACAATCGCCGACGCGCCGCTCCGCCTCGCCCTCTCCGCCGCCCGCTCCGCCGGGGCATTCACGGTCGCGATCCACGCGGCGCAATGGAAGAGCGCCCACGCCGAGGGCACCCTCTCGCTCGGCGCCGGCGCCATGCCCTCCGGCAAAATCACCTTCTCCATCAGCAACCTCGCGGACTTCGCCGCCCTCCTCGGCTCGCCCCTCCGGGGCTCCCTCGCCGGCTCCCTCGCGACCATCACCCCATCCACCCCAGCCCGCCTGACGCTCGATCTCGTCGGGGAGAATCTCGCCGCCGCCACCGTCTCGCTGGGGCGCGCAACTCTCGCCGCCAGCGTGATCGATCCGCTCGGCGCCCGCCGCATCGAAGCCCGCCTGGCGCTCTCGAACATCGCAGCCGGCGGCGTCTCCGGCGCCTCGGCCACCCTCTCCGCCGCCGGGCCGATGAACGCGCTCACGCTCCAGCTCGCGGCCGCCGCGCCCAGCCTCCACGCCAATCTCTCGTCCACCGCCACGGTTGATCCCGCCGCCGGCCAGGCCAATCTCTCCGCCCTCGCCGCCTCCTGGCACGGCGCCGCGCTCCGCCTCCTCGCTCCGGCACGAATCGTTTATTTTCCGGTGGTTTCAGTCGAGAACCTGCGGCTCGGCATGGCAGGCGCCGAGCTCTCCGCAGCCGGCCGCATCCAGCCCAACCTCGCCCTCACCCTCACGGTCCACAACATCACCCCCGCCCTGCTCGCGCCCTTCGCCCCCGGCCTCCACGCCAAGGGCCGGCTCGACGCCGAGGCGAGCCTCTCCGGCACGCTCGCCGCCCCCGCCGGCCGCGTCACCCTGCGCGGCACCGGCCTCGGTCTCGCCTCGGGCCTCGCCGCCGGCCTGCCCGCCGCCTCGCTCGACGCCACACTCGACTTGCCTGGCGATCTTTCGGGCCAGTCCGCGCGAATCGCCTCCACCCTCTCGGCCGGCGCCACCCACCTCGCCGTCTCGGGCAATGTCCCCCTCGCCACCACCGGCCCGCTCGGCCTCACCGCGCGCGGCGCGATCGATCTCGCCATCCTCGACCCGATCCTCACCGCCGAGGGGCGCCGCGTCGAAGGCACCCTCGCCCTCGATGCCCGCGTCACCGGCACCCCCTCCCAGCCGGTCATCGCCGGCACCGCCCGCCTCGGCAACGCCATGCTCGCCGACTATGCGAACGCCATCTCGATCCGCGACATCTCGGGCGAGATCGCCGCCGCCGGCGACCAGCTTCGGATCACCGGCCTCGAAGGCCATGCCGGACCGGGCACGATCGCGATCTCGGGCAGCATCGGCGCCTTCGCTCCGGACATGCCCGTCGACCTCGCCATCACCGCCCGCAACGCCGAGCTGCCGCAATCCGACCTGATGACCGCGCGCTTCGATTCCGATCTCGCGATCAAGGGCGCCCTGGACGGCCGGCTCGCGGCCGGCGGCACGGTGCGCATCCGCCGCGCCGAGATCCGCATCCCCGACCGCATGCCCCCGAGCATCGCCGTGCTCCACGTCATCCGCGCGGGAAGCAAGCCGCCACCCCCGCCCGCCCCCGGCCCCGATATCGCGCTCGACATCACGGTGAGCGCACCACGAGAAATCTTCGTCCGCGGCCGCGGCATCGACACCGAATTCGGGGGAAAAATCCACATCGGCGGCACCGCCGCCGCCCCGCTCCCGGAAGGCACCTTCACCCTCGTCCGCGGCCGCGTCAGCATGGCCGGCAAGACCCTCACCTTCACCTCGGGCACGATCGGCTTCAACGGCGGCAGCCCGGAGAACCCGACGCTCGACCTCGTCGCCACCAACACCACCGCCGCCACCACCGCGACGATGACGATCGGCGGCACCGCCGAAAGCCCCACGGTGACGCTCTCCAGCGCGCCCGAGCTGCCGCAGGACCAGATCCTGGCGACCCTCCTCTTCGGCAGCGGCACCGCCTCGCTCAGCCCCTTCCAGATCGCCGAGCTCGCCAATTCCCTGACCACGCTCACCGGCGTCGGCCCCAGCACCGGCGATCCGCTGGGCGCGCTGCGCAACGGCCTCGGCCTCGACCAGCTCAGCGTCGGCAGCAGCGCCAGCGGCAGCCCGACCCTGCAGGCCGGCCGCTACCTCGCCCCCGGCGTCTATCTCGGCGCCAGCCAGTCGGCCTCCGGCGGCGGCAGCCAGGCGCAGGTGCAAATCAACCTGACCAAGCAGCTCCAGCTCAACGCCACCGTCGGCACCGGCCCCACCAACACGACCGGCGCCACCGCGACGAGCGGCACCAGCGTCGGCATCACCTACCAGGTCCAGTATTGAAGGCCGGCTCCAGCCGGACGGTCCCCGCGATCGCGACCACGAGCAGCGTGCCGACCACGCCCGGGAACAAAGCCGCCGTCGTGAGGTGCGTCGCGTCCCACACCGCGCCCCCGAGATAGGGCAGGACGAAGCTGACCGTATAGCCGACCGCGAGCATGCCGGCGGCCATCCGGTGCACGTCGTCCTGCCGCGCCAGCAGCGGCGGCAGGGCGAGTGCCAGGATCAGCCCGCCGGCGGCAGCGAAGCCGATCAGCGCCGAAGCGGCGATCATCACCGGGGCCGAGGGCACCAGCAGGCCGCCGAGGCTCACCAGCCCCACCAGCCCCAGCACGATGAACGGCGCCCGGCGCCCGACGATCCGCCGCCCCAGCGCCATGATCATGAACGAGGCCGGAAGCTGGCCGGTGTTGAGCGCGGTAAGGCCGGCATCGACCAGCCCGGGCCGCCCGAGCGCGTGCAGATAGCCCGGCAGGAAGGCGTTGCAGCCGAAATAGAGGGCCGAGACGCCACCCAGCACGAAGCCGAGCTGCCAGGTGCGGATATCGAGCCAGTCCGGCCACCAGCGCGCCCGCGCCCGTCCCGGCCGCGCCTTCACGTGCGGCGTCGCGAACCCGACGAGAAAAGCGCTCGCCAGCACCGGCACGCTCCAGAAGACGAAGCTCGCCGCCCAGCTCCCGCGGAGCAGCGGCAGCACGAGGGGGATCGTCAGGCTGGCGGCAAGCATCTCGCCGATCAGCAGGCCGTTGGCATAGATCGCGGTGGCGAGCGGCACCCTTCCTGCGAACCAGGAGCCGACGAGCGTCGGCAGCGCCGGCTGCATCACCGCCACGCCCGCGCCCATCACCGCCGTCATCGCGAACAGCATCGGCGCGGAAGGGCCGACGCCCCGCAACGCCGAACCACCCGCAACCAGCAAAATCCCCGCGATCGCCGCCCGCCGCGCACCCAGCCGCGCGATCAGCAGCGATCCCGGAATGGCGGCGAGGCCGAACAACAGCACCGGCAGCCCGGTCAGCGCGGCCACGCTCTTCTCGTCGAGATGAAGCTGTCGATGGATCAGCGGCAGCACCGGCGGCACCGCCAGGATGGTCAGACGGAGGTCCATCCCGAGCAGCCACAGGATACCGAGCCGCGGCCGCGATAATCTCGCCCCCACCGCGTCGTGCCCGTCCACCGCTTCCCCCCGCTCCGCCCCGCGCTCCTACCCGACGCCAACCCCCCACGCCAGGGGCCGGGCCCCTGGACCCCCCAACGCGCTGCGCGGCACAAAAGACAAAAGAAAGCCCCCGCCCCCGGGAGGCCCCCGCCGCCCTCAGCCCCCCAGCGCCGCGCGGCGACAGAGCACCCGCGCCGTCCGCTCGCGCGTCCAGTGGGAAAGATCGAGTCTCGTCAGGCACGCCGTCTTCGCGATGTCGTCACGGAACACGTCCAGCAGGACCTCACGGTCGTCCGCGTCCGCCGACACGGGCTCGCCCGGCGCGTAGAAGATCGATCGCATCCCGCGGCGAATCGGGCGCGGGATGACGCGGAGCAGGCCCGTCCGCTTTCCCGTCCTGTGCACCAGCGTGTTGAGCCCGGGAAAACGCGGCACCCGGCTCTTGTTTTCCCACCCCAGCACGATCTCGCGCGCCGGCCCGGCATCGACGCCGAGATGCCGGAACACCCTCTCCAGCACCCGCCTCGGGTTCCTCACCAGCTCGTCGAAGAGGAGAAACAGAACCTGCTCGCGCCGGAAATGCGCCAGGTAGCGCTTGACCTGGAGGGCGTAGAGGCCGGACAGGACCATGCCCCGCACGCCCGCCACACCACGCGCGATCTCGTCGAGCTCGGGCCTGACCGCCTCGCGGAACGTGCCGATCGCGCCTCCGAGCTGCCGATGCATCAGATATTCCGAATGGGCGCGGGCCACGGGATCGCGCAGCACGACGACGATCCGCGCCTCGGGAAACCGGCCGGCGAGCTCCCGCGCCGCAACCCGCGACGGCAGATAGGACGTGGAGGCCTCCCCGACCGCCCTCTGCCCGCTCCATCGGTCGAACAGCTGGAGATAGGCGGAATAATCCGTCGTGATCGCGACCCGCGGCGGCGCCAGAATGCTCCCGGCCGGCCGGTCGATCAGCACGCCTTGCCGCCGTGCTCCCTCGACGATGCCGCGCTCGCCCGTCACGTCGAAGGCGAAGTAGTTCGGCTCCTTGACCGGGCAGCAATAGATGTCGCGGTGCTGCGACATGGCCTCGAACAGCGATGTCGTCGCGCAGCGTGCGGCGCCGACGATGAAGAAGTTCGGATCCGCCGGCTTCCCGGCGCCGCCGCTCATCGGCGAGCCGTCCGTCTCGCGAATCCGAGGCGCAACCTCGATTTCGGAACTGCACGCTTCTCCGGCGTCAGCCCGGCCCGTCTTGCCGCAGCGACCATCCTCGCACTGAATCACGTTTCGGCGCCACGCGATAGCACGCAAGGGACAGTAAAATTACTTTAATCAGGGCGCCCTGAATTTTGATTTTGCGCTCAATTTGGCGACATCTCCGGATCGCTTCGCGAATCCGGCAACGCAATATTGCGCCAGGTAACAGCAGGTAACAAACGCGACCCGGCGGCGCGCCCCCGACCCTCGCCGGCCGCGCTACGCCCCGCTACGTCCCGCTACGCCACGACGCCCTTCTTGACCAGGATGCAGCCATACGGCCGGAGCTCGCCGGTCAGGACGATGCCGAAGGCCTCGCGCGCGCGGGCATAGAAGGCGTGGCGCTCGAGCGGCGCCAGCGGGACGCTCCTTCCCTCGTTCCCGTCGATCGCCAGCTGGCAGGCGCGCTGGACCTCGGGGATCTCCTCGGGCTTGCCGACCACCTCCATCCGCAGCGCCGGGTCCGGGACGAAGCTGTCGAGCGGGATCAGCGCGAGGCACGCATCGAGCGCGGCGGGCAGGTCGGCCCCGTCCAGCCGCACCAGCCGGCGCGCCAGCGCCGCGGCCGGGAAATGCGCATCGACCAGGGCGAGCTCGTCGCCATGCCCCATCGAGGCGAGCAGGTGGAGAAGATCGGGCGTGTGCAGCCGGGTCAGCTTCTTCAGCATCGGGTTTTCCCCCATCCTGCCTCCCCCATCCTGCCCATCGTATGGCACCGAACGAAAGCCCGCGCATTGCGGCGGCACCCGGATCAGGGTCTGGCGGTTCCGGACCGCAACGTCGCGCACGGTCCGAGCGTGCGACACGTTCACAACTCGCAATCCTTGTCGGGTGCGTTTGTCGGGCGCGTTTGTCGGGCGCGTTCCGGAGCGAACTGCGCTTCCCCGGCATCGCGCGCTCCTCGCCTTCCGCAACATCTGCAACGCCCCCTGGCTGATCGAATGGCTCGGGCATTCGTCCCCAGGGCCAAGGGGTGCGTCAGGGGCCCCTGGGCAGCGCGCAATCGGCGAGCGTCTCGCCGTTCAGGCTGGCGAGGAACGCGGCGCGAGCGCGGATCAGCGCGCCGCGCAGCCGGCAGCAAGGCGTCAGCGGGCAGGCCCCGCCATCGGCGCGGAAGCATTCGACCAGCGGCTGGCCGCTCTCCAGGTGCGCCACCACCTCGCCGAGCCGGATCGCGGCCGCCGGGCGGGCGAGCCGCACCCCACCGCCGGCGCCGCGCACCGTTCGGACATAGCCGGCGGCGGCGAGGCGTTGGAGCACCTTGACGAGGTGGTGGCGGGAAACTCCGAGCGCGCGGGCGAGATCCTCGCTGGTGCGCGCCCGCTCCGGCGCGGCGCCGAGCGACATCAGCGCGCGCAGGCCGAAATCGGTGAAGCTCATCAGGCGCATGGCACCCAACTATAATTGGTATTTCAAATACCACAATAGCCGGCTAGGGTGGCGCCTGCCATGCCCGAGGCGAAGATCCCCGCCGACCCGGCCGCGCCGTCCGAACGCTCCGTCCGGCGCACCGCGCCCGCCCCCGCCATTGCCGGCGAGACCGGCATCGACGAGGCGCTGATTGCGCTTCAGCTGCGGCGCTTTTACCAGGCCGCCCGCCGCGATCCCCTGCTCGGCCCCGTCTTCGCACGCGTCACGGACTGGGAGTCCCATCTCGCGCGCGTCACCGATTTCTGGTCCGCGGTTGCGCTGATGAGCGGGCGGTACCACGGCAATCCGCTCGCGGCGCATCGTCCGCTGCCGATCGACGCGGCGCATTTCGCGCGCTGGCTCGCGCTCTGGCGCGAAACTGCCACCGCGACTTGTCCGCCACCCGCGGCGGCGCGGCTTGCGCTGCTTGCCGAGCGCATCGCGGCAAGCCTCTCCCGCGCCCTTGCGCCCGGGGGCCGGCCGCTCATTCCGGCATCCCCTCGTCCAGATAGCAGGGTGGCGAGGAGCATTCGATCGGCTCCTCCGGCGCGCCGAACGTGACCGGCTTTTCCTCCCGCGCGCTGTCGCGCCGATCCGCCGGCCGATCCGCCGGCCGATCCGCCGGCCGGGCGGCGGGAGGATCAGTCGTCGCGATGGACGCGCTCCATGCGCTCGTGGCGCTCCTGGGCCTCGAGCGAGAGGGTCGCGATCGGCCGCGCCTCGAGGCGGCGGATCCCGATCGGCTCGCCGCTCTCCTCGCAAATCCCGTAAACCCCGTTCTCGAGCCGCACCAGCGCCTGGTCGATCTTGGCGACCAGCTTGCGGGCGCGGTCGCGGGTGCGGAGCTCCAGCGCGCGGTCGGTCTCGACTGAGGCGCGGTCGGTGATGTCCGGCTCGCGGATGCCGCCCTCGGAGAGGCTGGCCAGCGTGCCGTCGGCGTCCTTGAGCAGGTCGGACCGCCAATTCAACAGCTTACGGCGGAAATACTCGACCTGAAGGGGATTCATGAAGTCCTCGTCCTCCGAGGGACGATAGTCGGGCGGCAGCGTCACCATCATCGATGCTTGCACCTGCGTCTCGGCGGACACGTGGTCGGCCGGGCGGCTTATAGCCATCGGCCGCGGCGCCGCCAAGCCGCCGCGCGGCTTGCAGGCGCTTCTCGAACGCAGGTTTCAAGCAACTGACATTCAAGCTGTTTTGGTTTCGCCCAACTTGGCCCCGCCTGGGCGCCGCGCAAGCTCGATCCGGGCGCGGAGCGCGAGCCAGGCGAGGGTCGCGGCGAGCTCGGGGTCGGCGGCCTCGGGCAGGCGGCCGGCGAGCGCGCCCAGCCGCGCGAGCGCCGCATCCCCCCCCGCGTGCCCCGCGTCCCCCCCGGCGCCCCCGGCCGCGCCGCCGAGGAGCTGGAGCTGGAGGGCGCGCAGCTCGGCGAGCATCGCCTCTGCGTGCCGCCGCGCCGCCCGCTCGCGCGGCCGCTCCGGCCCGGCCTCCTGCAACGCCAGCATGACGCCGAGCAGCGCCGCCGCCTCGCTCGCGCCGATCCCGGACGCGGCCGGCGACTGGCCCGCGCCCTCGGCGACACGAAACCCGCCCCCGGCGCCCGCGGCGCCCAGGCCCCGGCCGCGCCCGACCGGCGCCGCCCCGCCGGCCCCCCCGAACCCGCCCACCCGATCGATGCCGCCCGTCATCCTGTCCGGTTCCTTCTGCCCATCGGAAGCCGCCGCCCGGCAGCTTCTGCCCCCCGCTCACCGCCGCGCCCCCGCTTCCCCGCCGCCATCCGCCCTCCCGCTCCTGGCACGCGCCTTGCGTGCATTGCAGACGCCATGCCCGATCCAAGGCTGGTCCAAATTCCTTGACGCCCCGCTACTCGCGGGCAGCCATCCTGAGGAAAACGATGCGCCGGCGCCTGCTCCTTGCCGCCCTCATCCTGCTGCTGCTGCCGCGCCTTGCCGCCGCGCAGGTGCGCATCAAGGACATCACCGACGTCGAGGGCGTGCGGAGCAACCAGCTCGTCGGCTACGGCCTCGTGGTCGGGCTCAACGGCACCGGCGACCAGCTCAACAACGCCGTCTTCACCCGCGAATTGCTGATCGGCATGCTCGAGCGGCTCGGCGTCAACACCCGCGACCTCGAGGCCCAGCTCCAGACCAAGGACGTCGCGGCGGTGATGGTGACCGCCAACCTCCCGGCCTTCTCCCGCGAAGGCAGCCGCTTCGACGTAGCCGTCGCGGCGCTCGGCGACGCGACCAACCTCACCGGCGGCACCCTGCTCGTCACCCCGCTGCTCGGCGCCGACGGGGAGGTGTACGGGGTCGCCCAGGGCCCCGTCGCGACCGGCGCGATCGCCGTCCAGGGCGCCGCGCAGTCGGTGACGCGCGGGGTGCCGACCGCCGGGCGGATCGCCGACGGGGCGATCGTCGAGCGCGAGATCCCGTTCCGGCTCGGCGCCGAGCACACGCTCACCCTGGCGCTGCGCAACGCCGACCTCACCACCGCCGAGCGCATCGCCGGGGCGATCAACCGCCGGCTCGACGACCGTGTCGCCGAGGTGCTGGACCCGCGCACCGTCGTCCTCCACCTCGCCGGCCGCGACGTCGTCGCGACCCTCGCCCGGGTCGAGGACCTGCCGATCGTGCCGGACAGCCCGGCGATCGTGGTGATCGACGAATCGACCGGCACCATCGTCATGGGCGCCAACGTGCGCATCAGCGAGGTGGCGATCGCCCAGGGCAACCTCACCATCCGCGTCACCGAGACGCCGCAGGCGAGCCAGCCCGGCCCGCTCTCCAACGGCACCACCGTGGTCACGCCGCAGACCAACATCCAGATCGACACCCAGGCCGGGCACCGGCTGGCGCTGCTGCCGACGACGGTGACGCTCCAGCAGCTCGTCGGCGGGCTCAACTCGCTCGGCGTCGGGCCGCGCGACATGATCACCATCCTCCAGAACATCAAGGCCGACGGCGCCTTGCAGGCCGAGCTGCGGGTCCGATGAGCGCGATCCCGCCGGCCCTGGCCGCGCTGGCCGCCGGGCTCTCGCCCGCCGCCGCGGCCAAGGACTGGAAGACGGCGCAGGGCTTTGCGGCGATGGCGCTCGGCGAGCTTTTCGCGCCGATGTTCGCGACCGTCGATCTCGCGAAGACGCGGTTCGGCGGCGGCGCCGGCGAGGCGGCGTGGCAGCCGATCCTGGTCCAGGCGATCGGCCGCGAGGTCGCCGCCGAGGGCGGGCTCGGCATCACCGCGACGGTGTTCTCCGAGCTCGTCCGCCAGCAGGAGGGCGGGCAGGAGCCAGCAGGACATCCGCCAGGACATCCGGCAGGAGAAAAGTCATGACGCAGGAGCTGATCGATGCGGCGGTGGATCTCGTCGGGCTGCTCGCCCGCGAGAACGAGGCGCTGGGGCGGATGGACCTCGCCCGCGCCGCGGCGATGGTGGGGGCGAAGCGCCGCGCCGCCGAGGCCTTCGCCGCGGCGAGCGGCGGCGAGGCCAAGGGGAATGAGCTCGCGCGGCACCTGGCCGCCCCCTTGCAGCGCCAGCTCGCGGAGCTCGCCGAGGAGAACCGGCGCCTGCTCGAACGGGCGATCCGCGTCCAGGGGCGGGTGATCGGGACCATCGCCGGCGCCCTCGCCCGGGCCGGGGACCAGGGGGGCTATCGCGCCGACGGAGCGCGGGCGGCGCGCGGGACAGCCCCGGCCCTCACCTTTTCCGCCCGCGCCTGACATCACGATCGAGCGGCGCCCTCGGGGCCGCGCCCGGGCGCGCGCAATATCGTCCGCAGCGCTTCCACCGCGCGGCTCGGGGAGCGCTCGCGGTGGAGGAGCATGTTGTAGGCCCGCGCCGGCAGGGCGAAGTCCGCGCGCGCCAGGGTGCCGGCGCCCAGCGCCCGCACCACCACCCGCTCGGAGATCGCGCTCGCACCGGCGCCCGCCTCGACCGCGCCCCGCACCGCCTCGTTCGACGGCAGCTCGAGCGCCACCGGGAGCGACGCCGGCGCGATGCCCTGGGCGGCGAGCGCCGCCTCGAACACCGAGCGCGTCCCCGAGCCCTGCTCGCGCATGACCCAGCTCGTCCCGGGCAGGTCCGCCGGGCGGAGCGCCGCCCCATCCGCCCAGGGGTGGCCCGGTGCGACCACCAGCACCAGCCGGTCATGGGCCACGGTCTCGCTCGCCAGCCGCGGGTCGTCCACCGCGCCTTCGACCAGCCCGAGCTCGGCCGCGCCCTCCGCCACCGCGCGCCCGACCTGGGCGGTGTTGCCGATGCGCACCGCGAGCGTCACGTCGGGGAAGGTGCGGCGGAAACGGACCAGGCGCTCGGGCAGCCAGTAGCTGGCGATCGTCTGGCTGGCCTCGAGCGTGAGCCGCCCGCGCTTGAGCCCGGCCAGCTCGGCGAGCGTCCGCTCCGCCGCCGCGGCCCGGCCGAGCACGGCGCGGGCCTCGGCGAGGAAGACGCGCCCGGCCGCGGTGAGCACGATGCCGCGGCCGACGCGATGGAAGAGCAGCGTCGCGTGCTGGCGCTCGAGCGCGCGGACCGCGGCGCTGACCGCGGACTGGGTGCGGTTGAGGGCGCGGGCGCCCTCGGTGAGGTGCTCGCGCTCGGCGACCGCGACGAAAATGCGAAGCTGCTCGAGCGTCATCTTCCTCCACGGTCATACAACCGCCATCTCCCGCCCGCACGCCCAAGCTCGCCTGCTTGCCTGACGCGAAAAATTCCGGGAGAAGCCCGGATGGAGAGGCGGAGGGCGGGCATGGATCCCAGGCGAACCGGCGAGGCAGCGGCCGCGCGGCGGGCATGAGCGCGCTCCAGGCGTTGATCCTCGCCGCGCTGCAGGGCGCCACCGAGCTCTTCCCGGTGAGCAGCCTCGGCCACGCGGTCCTCCTGCCGGCGCTCGCCGGCTGGCGCTTCGACCGCGCCGCGCCGATTTTTCTCCCGTTTCTGGTGATGCTCCATCTCGGCACCGCCGCGGCGCTGCTGCTCTATTTCCGCGCCGAATGGTGGCTGATCGCGCTCGGCGTGCTCGGCCTCGCCGAGCCCCACCAGAAGCGGGAGAGCCGGCGCGTCTTCCTCCTCATCGTCGTGGCGACGGTCCCGGCGGTGATCATCGGCTTCGCGCTCCAGCATTTCGTCCAGCGCCTCTTCGGCGCGCCGGCGGCCGCGGCGCTCTTCCTGATCGCCAACGGCGCGCTCCTCCTGATCGGCGAGCGCCTGCGCGGCACCGGCCGGCGCACGCTCGACACGCTCACGCCGGCCGACGCGCTCGTCATCGGGCTCTGGCAGTGCCTCGCCTTCCTCCCCGGCCTCTCGCGTTCCGGCGCGACCATGGTGGGCGGCCTCGCCCGCGGCATCGACCATGAGGACGCCGCCCATTTCTCCTTCCTCATCGCCACCCCCGTCATCCTCGGCGCGGGCGTCATCGAGGTCCCGAAACTGCTCCGCGCCGGCGTGCCGCACGACGCCTTCGGGATCGCGGTGATGGCGGCGCTCGCCGCCGGCGTCACGGCCTTCGCGAGCACCGCCTTCCTGATGCGCTATTTCCGCAAGCACGACAGCTGGGCGCTGGCACCCTTCGCCTGGTACTGCGTAGCACTCGGGCTCGGCGGTCTGGCGATCCTCTTCGCCTGAGCCGGCCGCAAGGGAGATTGGCGGAGGGAACGGAATGAAAATCCGCGGCGTGGTCCTGCTGATCCTCCTCACCCTGGCGCTGCCCGACGGCGCGCCGCACGCCCTTCGCGCTGAGGTCAATCTCGCCCAAGCGCCGATCTCGCGCATGGACCTGCCGTGGTGGCGGGCGCGCTTCGAGGCAAAACAGGAAGAGCTCCGCAGCCACCCGGTCGCGCTCGTCTGGTACGGCGATTCCATCACCCAGAACTGGGAGCGCCACGGCCCGCCCGCCTGGGAGGACTTTTCCCCGATCTGGCAGCGTTTCTATGGCGGGCGCGCGGCCATCAATCTCGGCTTCATCGGCAATTCCACGGCCAACCTGATCTGGCGGATCATGAACGGCGAGGCGAGCGGCATCGCGCCCAAGGTCGCCGTCATCGAGATCGGGGCCAACAATTTCGGCCTGCCGCACTGGCCGGCGAGCGAGACCGTGCCCGGGATCGAAGCCGTCGTCCGCCTGCTCCGCGAGCGCCTGCCCGAGACCGGCATCGTGCTGCTCAGCGTGCTGCCGAGCGAGCGCTCTTCCTGGGTCGACGAGAACACGGTGCTCACCAACGCCGCCCTCGCCCGCGCCTATGCGGGCAGCCCCACCGTCCACTTCATCGATCTCACCAGCCTCTTCATGAAGGGGGGAAAGCTGGACCGCAGCCTCTTCCTCGACCGTTTCTTCTCCCCGCCCGAGCCGCTGCTCCACCCGACGCCGGCGGCCCAGGAGAAAATCGCCGCGGCGATCGAGCCTGCCATCGCCGCGCTGATGGGCGACCGCAACCGTCTTTCTCCCACTCTCCCCGCCGCCGGCCGGACGCCGGGCACGCCTTAGCGATCCTCGACGCGCGCCAGCCCCCAGACCATCGCCACCGCGGCGACGACCCCGATCGCCAGCCCCGCGATCAGCCCGATCATGCCGGCATGCGTCCCGCCCAGGGCCGCGCCCGCAAGCGCGCCCGCGATCATCAGCACGAAGGGAAGCAGGCAGCCGATCGCGATCATGCGATGATCACCCCTGGGCCCGCCCCAGCCCGCTCAGGTTTGCTTGTGGATCGGATCGACCCAGGCGACCGCCTCGGGCTTCTCCACCGGCTCGATGTCGAGATTGACGACCACCGCCTCGTTGTCGCTCCGCACCAGCACGCATTCGAGCGGCTCGTCGGTGCTGGCGTTGATCTCCTGGTGCGGCACGTAAGGCGGGACAAAGATAAAATCCCCGGGCTCCGCCTCGGCCACGAACTCGAGCGTCTCGCCCCAGCGCATCCGCGCCCGGCCGCGCACCACGTAGATCACGCTCTCGAGCGCGCCGTGATGGTGCGCGCCGGTCTTCGCGTTCGGATGGATGGTCACGGTCCCGGCCCAGATCTTCTGCGCCCCCACCCGGGCCGCGTTGATCGCCGCCGCCCGGCTCATCCCCGGCGTCTGCGCCGTGTTGGGGTCAAGCTCTCCCCGTTTGATCACGCGCACGCCGTTCAGCCGCCAATCCACCGGCCCGTTCCTTCCCCGCCGCTCGCCCGCAACCCTATCCGACCGGGCGCCCCACCGCCTAGCGGCCCGGACTCCCTCAGTCCCCCTGGCCACAAATCCCTGGTGCCATCCTGCGCAGGCGGGGACGAAGCCACCCGGCCACCGCCCCGGGCTCCGTCTTGCCTTCCGCGATGCGCAGCACGAGCCCCACGACCGCGATCAATTCGCCCTCGAGGCCGCAACCATCCATGCGCTTGATCCCGTCGGCGAAGGCGTGGGATTTGGCGATGCCCACGGCGCCAAGCGCGGCGCGGTCGGCGATATCGGGCTCGCCGTGATCGACCAGGCGCGCCGGGCGGCCCAGCGCGCTTTCCAGGCCGCCCATGTCGCGCACGCCGTCCAGGCCGCGAGATCGCCCGGCCCCTCTTACGCCTCCCCCTCCGCCGCCAGCGCCCGCATCATCGCCAGCGCCTCGCCGAGGTCGGCCACGGCCCGCTCGCGGAAGCCCGCCTCGGGCGCCTCGGGGTTTTCCCCCCAATGGGCGATCATGATGCCGCCCTCGCGCCGGCGCGCCAGGGTGAAGACCAGCTCGCCCTCATGGTCGGCCACCGCGATCCCGCCATTGGCCAGCATCCGGCAGCCCCACCCGCCCGGCGCGCGGGCCATGCCCGCTTCGACGGCGGCCAGCTCCGCCGCCGTGAAAGGTCCGTGCGCGGGCGAAGGCTTGCTCATGCCGCGCACGATCCGCCCACGCCGCGCCCGGTTCAAGCCCGGCCCGGGTGCGGAACGGGCGGCAGGCTTGACTGCCGCCGCGACCTGGCCGCAGGTGCCGCCTCGGCACGTGGGAGGAACGAATGTCGGTTGTCGTGATGCTGAGCTTGAAGGCCGCCGAGGGACGCTATGACCAGCTCGCCGAAACGATCCAGGCGATCCTCCCGGACACCGCGGCGCGACCGGGGGCGCTGCTGATCCGCGCCGCCGGAGACCAGGCGACCGGCACGGTGACGCTCTTCGAGGAATGGGACCGGATCGAGAGCCACCAAGCCTACATGGCCTGGAGGACGGATCGCGGCGACATCGCGACCCTCGTCTCGCTGCTGCGAGAGCCGCCGCAGGTCGCGCAGCTCGCGTCCCTCTTTTGAGCGCGACCCGCGCGATCGTGCCGTTCAGTCCGCCGGCCGCTCGCCACCGTCGGCGTGGCGAGCAGGCTCCGCGTCGTAGGACTTTTTGAGAGCGGCGAACCGTTCGCGCAGATATCTCCCGCCGCACCTGCTTGCCACGTCTGGACCCCAGTCCCGCAGGAGGTGATCGAGGTCGGCATGCGTCCCGACTGCGCTCGATGACGCCTGCGGCGGCGAGAACTGTTGGGCGGGAAAATCTGAGTTCCGGCGCTGGCTTCGGTTTATATGAGGGGAGGTTGGCGCGGGCACCTGGCGATAGGCTGCCCGAGCATCAAGGGACGCTCTCGGAGACGCCGGCGCCTTAGCTGATGAGAAATCGCCGAGAATTACCCTGTGCCGCCGCCCTGCCTTATCATAAGCGATTGATTGAATTGGAGCGGACGACGAGATTCGAACTCGCGACCCTAAGCTTGGAAGGCTTATGCTCTACCAGCTGAGCTACGTCCGCGCCGCTTTCTCCCTGGTACCGCAGCCGCCCGCCCCCGGCAACCCGCCCTCAACCCCCGCGCCCCTCTCACAGCAGCTCGCACGCCTCCTCGAAATCGAGCCGCGGCGAACGCGCAAAAATCCCCGCCGGATCGCCGTACCCCAGATTGCAGAGGAAGTTCGACTTCCAGCCGCGATAGGAAAAAAACTCCTCGTCCACCTTGGCCTTGTCGAAGCCCGACATCGGCCCGCAATCGAGCCCGAGCGCGCGCGCCGCCATGATGAGGTAGGCGCCCTGCAGCGTTCCGTTGCGAAACGCGGTCTCCTGCGCGAAGGCCTCGTTGGTGGCGAACCACGAGCGCGCCTCCTGGTTGTGGGGAAAAATCCGCGGCAGCAGGTCGAAGAACTTCGGATCGTAGGCAATCACCACGGTCACCGGCGCCACCATCGTCTTCTCGGCGTTGCCCGGCGAGAGCGCGGGCCTCAGCCGCTCCTTGGCGTCGTGGCCGCGGATGAAGAGGAAGCGCGCCGGCGAGGAATTCGCCGAGGTCGGCCCCCATTTCAGGATGTCGTAGATTGCCCGCAAGGTCTCGTCGGAGACCGGCTCGTCACGCCATTTGTTGTGCGTGCGGGCTTCGCGGAAAAGCGTGTCGAGGGCGGCTTCGTCGATCGCCATGCGGCGTCCTTCCCTTCGTTCGGCGTCGGATCGTCGCAGCGCACCATCGAGTTGGAGCCCGTCCCCGTCAACCGGCCCTACAGATCCACCTGCTCGACCGCGATCACCTCGGGAACGTAATGCCGCAGCATGTTCTCGATGCCGTGCTTGAGCGTCGCCCGCGAGGAGGGGCAGCCGCTGCACGCGCCCTGGAGATAAAGCCGCACCACCCCCTCGCGATAGCCGCGGAAGATGATGTCCCCGCCATCGCCGGCGACCGCCGGCCGCACCCGCGTGTCCAGGAGCTCCTTGATCTGGGCCACCAGCTCCTCATCCTCGGGCGCGATCTCGTCCTCGGCGAGCGCCTCGGGACCACCCTCGAGCATCGGCCGGCCGGAGACGAAGTGCTCGACGATCGCGCCGAGCACCTGCGGCTTGAGCGCCTGCCAGGAGGCGTCCTCGGTCTTGGTCACGGTGATGAAATCCGCGCCGAGGAAGGCGCGCGCCACGCCCGGCAGCAGGAACAGGCTCGCGGCGAGCGGGCTGCGCGCGGCCGCATCGGTCGAGGCGAAATCGGCCGTCACGGCCCCAAGCACCTCGCGCCCGGGCAGGAACTTCAGCGTCGCGGGGTTCGGCGTGCTTTCGGTCTCGATGAACATGGCATTTCCCGAAGCTATGTTTCCCTGGGCTTGGCTTCCCTGGGCTTGAACCAATCGTCTCGTCACGCGGCTCGTCAGGCGGATAGATCGTTCGACGCCGCCCCCAGGGCAAGGGCCGCCGCCCCGGAAAAGTCCCCCCCGCCCCGCCGGCTCGCGGTGCGAAGCTGCCCGCACGCCGCCAGGATGTCCGACCCGCGCGGCGTGCGCACCGGGCAGGCGAAGCCCGCCTCCTGGACGATCCCGGCGAAGCGCGCGATCCGCCCCGCCTTGCTCGGCGCGAAGCGGCTGCCGGGCCACGGATTGAACGGGATCAGGTTCACCTTCGCCGGGATGCCCGCGATCAGCCGCACCAACGCCCGCGCCTCCCCATCCGAATCGTTCACCCCGTCCAGCATCACATACTCGAACGTGATGCGCCGCGCGTTCGAGGCCCCCGGATAGCGCCGGCAGGCCGCGATCAATTCCCCGATCGGGTATTGGCGGTTGAGCGGCACCAGCTCGTCGCGCAACGCATCCGTCACCGCATGCAGGCTCACCGCGAGATTGACCCCGAGCTCGGCCCCGCAGCGATCCATCATCGGCACCACGCCCGAGGTCGAGAGCGTGATCCGCCGCCGCGACAGCGCCACCCCCTCCCCGTCCATCAGGATCGCCAGCGCCGTCGCCACCGCCTCGTAATTGTAGAGCGGCTCGCCCATCCCCATCAGCACGATGTTGGAAAGGAGCCGCGGCGCCCGCGCGCTCGGCCACTCGCCGTAAGCGTCGCGCAGCGCCAGGAACTGGCCCACGATCTCCCCCGCCGCCAGGTTCCGCGCCAGCACCTGCGTCCCGGTATGGCAGAAGCGGCACGAAAGCGTGCACCCCACCTGCGTCGAGATGCAGACGGCGCCCCGCTCCTCCTCCGGATCGGGGATATAAACCGTCTCCACCTCCGCCCCGTCGCGGAACCGCAGCAAAAACTTCTCCGTCGTGTCGGCGCCCGCCTGCCGCGCCGCGACCTCCGGCCGCCCGACCACGAAATTCTCTCCGAGCTTTTCCCTGAGCCCCCGCGCCAGCGTGCTCATGGCGGCAAAATCGACCGCGCCGCGATGGTAGATCCAGTGCCAGAGCTGGCGCACGCGCAACGCCGGCTCGCCCAGTGCCTCGAGCGCCGCCGCCAGCCCCTCCCGCGAAAGCCCCACCAGCTCGCGCCTGCCATCCGCGAGCCGCCCCGACGGCGGAGCGAACCGCGCCGCCTTGGCGAGGATCCGCGCCCGCTCTTCGTTATTCGAGAGAACGCCCGCCCCCTCCGCCAGGAGTCCGGTCATTACCCCGGGCACGCCTTGGTGATCGCGGCATAGGCGTCCGAGAAGCCGCGCAGGCTGAAGCTGTCGCTCACCGGATGGCCGCCCGGGCCCGGCGAATGGGCGATCGCGGTATAGCCGATCCTGAAGGCCCGCACCGCGGCCGCGCCGTCGCGCGCGAAGGCCGCGTCGCCGGCGGTGTAGAAGGCGAGATCGGTCCCGCCGACCACCACCGAGACATTGGCGCCCTTGGGATAGGCAAAGCCCGCGCTGAGCGCCGCCTCGTCGCGCGCCCCCGGGCGCTCGGTCAGGCTGAGCAGAACCTGCCCGCGCCCCGCAAGCGCGGGCGTCGAGCTCAGCGGCCGGGTGAAGGCGTAGCAGACGGTCCGGCCGGCCTGAACGTACGTCGCCGCGGTCCAGTCGGCGAAGACCCCGAGCGGGCTCGGCCCGGTGGTCGCGGCCTGGGCCGCCGCGTCCGCCGCAAACCCAAGGCCGGCGCCCCCGGCAACGGCGGCAAGGCAGAGAACGAAGAGCGGGGAGAAGACGGGAGATGCGCGCATCTCCCGGGAGATAAAGCCCCCGGCGTGCCGCGGCAAGCCGCCCTTCACGCCACCCTTCCGCCGCGTTATGGCGCCTGCCATGCCAGCACCCTCCGCCGACCCGCTCGATGCCGGGCTCGCCGCCCAGTACCGAAGCCTATCCCTACCCGCGCCGCGATCCCGCGGACGAGCGCCGCCGCCTCGTCATCGGCAGCCCGTCACATCTGCGCGAGATCGATCACTGGGTCTTCGGCGCCGCCCGCCCCGCCTCGCGCCCCCTCCGCGCCCTCATCGCCGGCGGCGGCACCGGCGACGGCACCATCATGCTCGCCCAGCAGCTCGCCACCGCGAACCGCCCCGGCAGCGTCACCTATCTCGACCGCTCCCACGCCGCCCTCGCCATCGCCGGCGCCCGCGCCGAAATCCGCGGCCTCGAAAACATCGCCTGGCACAACGGCTCGCTGCTCGACCTGCCCTCCTCCGGCCTCGGCCCCTTCGACTACATCGATTGCTGCGGCGTGCTCCACCACCTGCCCGACCCCGAAGCCGGCCTCGCCGCCCTCCTCTCCGTCCTCGCCCCCGACGGCGGCTTAGGCCTGATGGTCTACGCGCCCTACGGCCGCACCGGCGTCGCCATGCTCCAGGACGCCCTCACCACCCTGGCGCCGCCCTCCGACCCGCCCGCCGAGCGCCTCGCCATCGCCAGGCGCCTCCTCCGCCACCTCCCCGAATCGGCCTGGCTGCGCCGCAACCCCTATGTCGGCGACCACCTCGCCGGCGGCGATCCGGGCGTCTACGACCTCCTGCTCAACCCGCGCGAGCGCACCTACACCGTGCCCGAGCTCGCCGCCCTCCTCGCCCGCGCCGGCCTCGCGATCGCCGCCCTGATCGAGCCGATGCGCTACGACCCCGCAACCTGGCTCCCGGACCCCCGGCTCCGCACCCTCGCCGAACCCCTCGATCCCCTCGCCAGGGCCGCCCTCGCCGAGGCGATCACCGGCAACATGGGCACCCACATCGCCTACTGCACCCGGACCCCACCCCCGCCGCCCGACCCCATGGACCCCCAGGCAATCCCCGTCGCGCGCGAAATCTCCGGCCCCGACCTCGCCCAGCATATCGGCGCCGACGGCGCGATGTCCTTCCTCTTCGACGGCCTGCGCGCGCTCGTCCCCGTCCCCCGCCTCGCCCGGCCCATCCTCATCCTCATCGACGGCACCCGCACCGTCGGCGACATCGCCGCCACCCTCGCCACGCGCGGCATCGACGATGCCCAGTTCCACCGCGCCTGGCGCGCCACCTTCTCGACCCTCTCCGCGCTCAACCGGATTCTCATCTCCCCTCCCCCGTGACCGGCCGGGCCCCGTTTCTTCTCCCGCCCGCGCTTGCCGGGCGGAATGAGCGGCTCGACAAGCGCCCATTCCTCGTCGGTCGGATCGCTCGGACAGCGCCGCCCGTCGCGGTTGCAGCGAGGGCGATTTTCCCTCGTCCACCTGCGGCACCTCGAAAACGAATCGGTGCCACACAAGGAATCACAAGCAATTCTCGATCCGCAAGCCGCCGTCTCGGCGTTTAGGTCAGCTCGGCGGCCCGGCGCATTGCGGCGGCTGCGCTCATGGACGCTTCAGGAACCTCAAGTAGAACGCCGCGAACACCAGGACGATCCCGACGTTCACCATCAGCCGCTCCCAGAACCGGTTCCTGAAGAACAGGACGTCCACGCCGACCACGACGGCTACCAGCGCGAGCACGTAAAGCGCGACGGCTGCCTGTCTTCCCATCCTTCCCTTCTACTGCATGCGGCCCACCGGCGCCATCCCAGCCCCGCAACGGTAGTGTCTCAGTTTGACGCGCGCGGCATCGACGATGCCCAGTTCCACCGCGCCCGGCGCGCCATGTTTTCAACCCTCTCCGCGCTCAACCGGGTGCTCCTCTCTCCCGCCCAGGGGCTGGACCCTGCCGCTGCCCAGGGGCTGGGCCCCTGGACCCCCTAGGCGCTGCGCGGCACAACAGGAAATCCCCGTCCCACCCCGCGCGCAGACCGCCGGCCTATCGATACGAAATGGGACATTCAGGCGCGCCGGGGGCGGGTATCGCGCGCGCGAAAAAACGAAGTGTCAATCCCAACGGTTGGCGTTCTTCGGGAATCCCGGACGCTGTATCCGTACGACGCAGAAGCGCTGGCCGGTGGGCGCCTGCATCACCACCCAGCGCTCCAGGCGGTCCACCACCTTGGCGCCCAGCTTCTCCAGGCGCGCCACTTCGCCAGCAATGTTGTCGGTCTCGATATCGATGTGGACGCGACTCTCGTGATCCACGCGCTGGATCTCCACGATGGGCTCGTCGGCCGGAGTCTCCAGCATGCGGTAGTTGCCGCGGCTGCTCGGATGCCTGAGATCCACCGGACGACCCAGCGCTTCGGCCCAGTAGCGAGCGGCCGCGTCAATATCGGCGGTGTTGCAGTCGATCAGCACGGCGCAAAGACGGGAATGGTGCACGTCCGTTACTCCTGTAAACGCGCGCCGCACGATGACCCCACCCATGCGGCCGCCAGCCTATCGATACGAAATGGGAAATTCGGCGGTGGGTCAGCCTCGATTTTCGTGCGGCCGAGTTCTGGTTTAGGGGTTGATCCATTCTGGGGGCGGCAGGCCAAGGTCGAGGCGTGAGCCGAGGTGCTGCCCGAACGCCGCGAGTAGCCGGCTTTCCCAGCCACCATTTCCATATTTGAATGCGTACATTCTGATCCTGCGCCGCTGCCGCATCGTCAGAGAGATAGCCCCCGTGACTCGGTCGCAGCTCTCTTGAAGCCCCACCAGGAGGCTCTGAAAACCGCCGTCCTTTTTGGTCGTCGGGGATTGGCGAAACAAGGCTGCTAACTCGGCTTTGTTCAGGTCCTAGGTTCATCTTCAGGCCCTCCGTCTCATTATTTGTACTTGTTCTTTAGCCCTACTGATTCCATGATTCTCCCGCTCAGAAGCGGAGGAAGCAATGCGGTGGGAGGATCGTATCGACAATTACGTGCGGGAAACAGGATTTCCCAAGTGTCTCTTCATAGGGGCGGACGGCCGAGTTGTGGGTACCTGGATTATGGGAAACGATTACCGAGTAAGATCAGAGTATTACGGGGGCTATCCAGCCGGATATCTGCGCCGTGTCAGGTCGCTCTTCCCGGACAAAAAGCGGATACTTCATCTGTTCAGCGGTAAGGTAGATCTGGGGGTGTTTCCTGGGGAGACGGTGGACATTAATCGTGATTTTCGGCCGACCTATGTTGATGACGCTCAGTCGCTCCAACGTGTACCTTTGGAAATGTATGATCTCGTCTTGGCCGATCCGCCCTACAGTATCGAGGATGCTGAGCGGTATCAGGCGACGATGGTGAAACGGAATGTCGTCATGCGCGCGTTGCAGCGGCTTCCTATCGGCGCGCACGTCGTTTGGCTGGACCAGGTTCTTCCAATGTACCGCAAGGATGCATTTGAGCAAGAAGCGGTAATAGGTATGGTCAAGTCAACCAATCATCGCTTCCGCGTCCTCACGATATTCAGGCGAAGGAACGCCTCCGTTTCCCACAACGTTGCGGCAGCAGAGAGACGACGCAAAGCAAGCCGAACCGCCGAAATGGAAGCGCATGATTAGCTCTGTTGCGCCTCCCAATCCTCCAGCACCTCTACCATATCGGCCAGCTCCCAAAGCTTTGTGGCGATCCCAGCAGCCATTGCTGGCGCGCAGCGCAGGGTCTGGTGAATACGGACGAAGTTATAATGCATCGTGTGTATCGCCACCGAATAGGCGTGGTTCTCGGCTTTCTTGCTGAATGCGTTGGTCAGGCGAGTGCAGCGTCGGTTGCCCATGCGCATCGTAAGGTTGCTGCGCTCAGCATAAGATGTGCTGATATGTTCCGGATCGGGACGCCCCCCACCGCGCGCTTCTCAGCGCCGATGCACTCGCCAGGGCTATAACCGCCAACGGCACCCTCCGGCGTCCCATAGATCTTCACCAGCATGGCGTAGTCGACATCAATACCAAATGATTCTTCGACCGCTGCGAGGTAAGGGCCATGCCCATCGCTCGTCAACTGGGCTCGGTTCGCCAGCCGTGAGGCCAAGTCGCTGATGAAGCAATGCGCCGCGTAGGCGTCGCGTGCACCCACCAGCCAAGACGGCATCAGTTTGGTGTCCGCATCGATTGCCACCCATGTCCAAACATCGCCTGCCTGGGGGGGAGCGGCCTTAGCCGTCGCCACGTTCTTCGCCTTGGCGTAGACGAATGACCAAACTTCGTCGACCTGAATGCGCTTGCACGTCAGATTGCGGAGGGTCCGGTCCTTATAGTCGGAAAACGCTTGGCCGGCATCCTCCAACAGTTTGACATCCGTGTTCTTGCTGACCCCGGTCAGGCGCGTGATGGACCGGATTGACATCCCTTCGACCATCATCCCGAGGATTTGGACGCGCTTGGCGGAAGGAAGCTTGTTCTTGGCTCCCTTATACTGACCTTTATGCTTGAGGGTCAAGAGGAAAATTATTGCAGTGGCTAAATTTAGTTGATAGCCTGTCAGACACTAAACGAGAGGGGTAGCATGTCAAAGTTCGACGCTAGGCCGATCCCCCAAAACCCATTTCGCCCAGGAGCTGGGCACCAGCCTGTCTATCTGGCAGGCCGGACTCGCGAACAGGATACATTCGGCGCGATGCTGACGCAAAGCCCTGTATCGCAGAACGTGATAGTCACGGGCCTCCGAGGCGTCGGCAAGACGGTTCTTCTGGAAACGCTGAAACCGATCGCGCAGAGCGTTAATTGGTTATGGACGGGAAACGATCTATCGGAATCCACCACATTGACCGAGGACCGAATAGCTCGACGGTTGGTTGTCGACTTGGGGACCTTACTTTCTCCGCTCGTATCGATTCCCGTTGAACCAACCAGCGTGGGGTTTCGTTTGGAGGCGGTGCCAAGCAAAGAACGAGCTCTTGTCTTCGATGATCTGTGGACAATATACGAAAAGACTCCCGGGCTGGTAATCGACAAGCTCCAGGCTGTCTTTGGCACCGTCCACGATATGTTGCTTACCGTGCCGGTCAAGGGCATAGTGTTTGCTTATGATGAGGCCCAAAATCTTGCAGATCATGCCGCCACTAAAGAGTTCCCGCTCTCTCTCCTCCTAGACCTTTTTTCGTCCCTTCAACGGAAATATCGTGATAAACTCTTTCTTCTCGTATTTACCGGCCTACCAACTTTGTTCCCGAAGCTAAATGAATCCAGGACTTATACAGAACGGATGTTTCATGTCATTCAACTCGACAGGCTTTCGGTGTCGGAAGCCAAGCTAGCTGTTATCGAGCCCCTGAATATCACGAACAGCACGTTGCGATTTGCCGAGACGACAATAGACCGCATCGTAGAAATGTCGGGGGGCTACCCGTATTTTATCCAATTTATCGGAAAGGAAGTATTCGATGCGTGGATCGGAAAGATCACGGACGGCATTGCGCCATCTGTTCCCATGGAATCAATTCTTGAGAAGCTAGATCAGGACTTTTTTAATCCACGCTGGATGCGGGCAAGTGATCGGCAACAACAGTTCATGCAAGTAATTGCCACTCTACAGCACGCTGAAGAGGAATTTTCAGTTCCAGAAATAGTGAAGGCATCACGTGAGATATTGAAGAGCGGATTTAGTCCAAGCCATGCTGTCCAGATTCTCCAGGCGTTGGGAGAGCGCGGATTGATCTATCGGAACCGACGCGGATCGTATTGTTTTGCCGTCCCCCTTCTGGCGAATTTTATCTCGCGGCAAGGTTTGGACCCCACGGCGGTGCATCCTACCCCTTCCACCGCTTCGTAGCCGCAAGCTTCGCGATCTCGCGACGGCGCTCGGCCGGAATTGCTTTAGCCCGCGCGACGCCGCCGATGACGCCCCCCTTGCGTCCAGACTCTACCGCGACATCGCTTTTACCGGTTTCCGTGGCATCCGTCACCCGACCGGCGGCGATATCCACAACCAGTTTGCCAAGCTGGATCGGATCTCGGGGTCGCGGGAGACGTTTGGTCAACACGAAAGCAACGTTGGGGAGGGCTCCAGCTAAGTCAAGTGTCTCGGGATCGAGACTGACCCACCACCGGAAATTCAGGCTCGACGGGGTCGGGTACCGCGCGAAAAACGACCCCCCACATTCGACCGTTTCCGCTGGGAAAACACTCGATTCTTGTATATGGTTGCCGTCGATCAGGCCGCGCAGGCAGGGTCAGCCACTCGCTAGCTCCGGAGTTGCGGGCGAGACCTGCCCGAGACCGCTTGGCCTGCTCTGCGCTCGATGATCTCATCGGCGATAGCCTTTGGCGTGTAATAAGCCCCTTTGGTTTCCGAAGCTCGGGATTGAGTTCAATCCGCCCGTCATCCGTCACCACCGACCCGAGAAATCGCTCATGGACGCTCCCAGGAATCTCCACCGGGATGACCGCGGGAAGACCGCTCCACGCATCACCCGCCAACGCCTCCGGCGAGCGCCCGGCTTGCACCAACTCGACCCCAGGAAGCCTGCGATGGCGGCCAGGATTTTCCGGAGCAGGGCACGAGGCACCGTCACCTCGGCCATCTGGAAGGTGATTGACCTGTCAAGCGGCCTTCTGCGCCTCCAGTGTGAAATCGAACTTGATGGTCTTGTACGGCAAGACCATCCGGCCATCCTCGGTCTTGTCGATGACCCCCGCGTGATGAAGAAGCTGCACGTCGCTGTGGACCGCGCGCACGTCGCGCCCCACGCGTCGGGCGACTTCGCGGATCGACAGCGGCCCCGCGCCCGCCATGGCGTGCATGATCTGCCGCCGCTTGCCGCTCAGAAGCTTCCAGGCGTCGTCGAGATTGACGAAATCAAGCCGCGCGGCGGACTCGGCCTTGCCGGTCTTCCAGGCTCGGAGGACGCGCGCCCTGATCTCCGGGTCCGACTGATTACCGATGATGAGGGTGTCCATCGAGATACCGCCTGATGCTGGCCTCGAAGTCGCCGAGCAGCTGTCCGATCGCAGTGAGCTCGTGGGGCTCTTCCTGGTCTCCTATAGGGCGGTGATCCCCCTTGCCGGCCTCGTTGTCGTAGCGCAGCAATCCATAGGCGCGCGCCAGCGTGCGGCGCATTCACTTCGCCATTGCCTCGGGATGCCCCGGCAAGCTCGGGTTCGAACTTGCACGCATCAATCTCCAGCGCGCCTTCAGCTCTGCGTGAGCGCGCCCGGTCCGGCCGGCCCGTCCCTCCGCCGAGGCCCGACCCTCCGCCGAGGCCCGTCCCTCCGCCGAAGCACGGCCCGCCCTCGCCGCCTCAGGTCTCGGTGTCGTCGGCGCCGGGCCCCACCTCGATATCGCTGCCGAGCGCGTCGGGATCGTCGCCGAGGTCGGAGGTGTCCTCGATCACGTCCTCGTCGCCCGCCTCGGGCGCCTCCTCGATCTCGAGCGCCGCCTCCTCGGGCACCGGCGGCGGCTTCTTGATCCGCCGCTCGTCCGGCGGCAGGCCCGGCGGGCGGCGCAGCCGCGGCTGCTCGGCCGGTTGCTCGGTGCGGCATTTCGGACAGACGGCCGGCGTCCGGCCGAGGTCGTAGAAGCGCGTGCCGCACGCCACGCAGGTTCGCTTGCTGCCGAGTTCCGGCTTTACCATCGGTACCATCGGTCGCGGTTCCGTCCTTTGATGATGTCCGGTCATGATGTCCGGTGATGACGCCCGGGGAGCGGAGCGGCGCCTTGCCACCGCGCGGGCCGCCTGTCAAACCTCGCCTGCCCCTTCCAGGAGCATTTTTTTCGCCGCCATGGATACCGCTCTCACCAGCCCGCCCGGCCTGAAGCCATTGCGGGCGGCCCGTCCGGCCGGACCGCTCTCCGGCAGCCTCCGCGTCCCCGGCGACAAATCGATCAGCCACCGGGCGCTGATGTTCGGCGCGCTCGCCGTCGGCGAAACCCGCATCCGGGGCCTGCTCGAGGGCGAGGACGTGCTGGCGACGGCCGCGGCGATGCGGGCGCTGGGCGCCGAGATCGCCCGCGGGGCGGACGGCACCTGGCGCGTCGCCGGCCGCGGCGTCGGCGGCCTCGTCGAGCCCCCGGACGTGCTCGACATGGGCAACTCCGGCACCGCCGCCCGCCTCATCGCCGGCATCCTCGCCACCCACCCCATCTTTTCCGTCCTCACCGGGGACGCCAGCCTCCGCTCCCGCCCGATGCGCCGCGTCATCGATCCGCTCTCCGCCACCGGCGCC
This sequence comes from uncultured Pseudomonadota bacterium, assembly GCA_963840545.1. Classification (GTDB taxonomy): domain Bacteria; phylum Pseudomonadota; class Alphaproteobacteria; order Acetobacterales; family Acetobacteraceae; genus JAKAWQ01. Next base: position 38,286 of record CAWIZE010000001.1, read on the forward strand.
CGTTTCTCCTCGCGCGCCGGCGGCCGCCTGCCGATGGCGATCGAGGGCACCGGCGAGGCGCTGCCGCTCCGCTACCGCCTGCCCGTCGCCTCGGCCCAGGTGAAGTCCGCCGTGCTCCTCGCCGGCCTCAACGCCCGCGGCGAAACGATTGTCGAGGAGCCGGCCCCGACCCGCGACCACACCGAGAACCTGCTCCGCCATTTCGGCGCCACGGTCAGCGTCGAGCCCGCCGGGACGGGCCGGCGCATCCGCCTCGCCGGCCAGCCGGAGCTGCGCGCCGCCGACGTCACCGTGCCCGCCGACCCCTCCTCGGCCGCCTTTCCCATCGTCGCGGCCCTCCTCGTCCCCGGCTCGGTCCTCCGCCTCCCCGCCATCGGCCTCAACCCCCTCCGCACCGGGCTTCTCGCCACGCTCGCCGAAATGGGCGCGGCGATCGCGATCGAGAATGCGCGCTCCGAGGGCGGCGAGCCGGCGGGCGACCTCGTCGTCCGCCACGGCCCGCTCACCGCCACGGACGTGCCGCCCGAGCGGGCGCCGACGATGATCGACGAATACCCGATCCTCGCCGTCGCCGCTGCCTGTGCCGCGGGCACCACCCGGATGCGCGGGCTGGCCGAGCTTCGCGTCAAGGAGAGCGACCGCCTCGCCGCGACCGCCGCGATGCTCATCGCCAACGGGGCTTCGGTCGAGATCGCCGGCGACGATCTCCTGGTGCACGGCACCGGCCGGCCGCCTTCGGGCGGCGGCCTGGTCGCCACCCACATGGACCATCGGATCGCAATGAGCGCCCTCGTCCTCGGCCTCGCCTGCGACGCCCCCGTCACCATCGACGATGCCGCCTTCATCGACACGAGTTTTCCCCGCTTCTCCGCGCTCATGGCGGCGGCCGGCGCCCGCTTCTCACCGGCGTGACGTCGCCCCGCGTCATCGCGCCCCTCGTGATTGCGCCCCTCGTGATTGCGCCCCTGGTCATCGCAATCGACGGCCCGGCGGCCGCCGGCAAGGGCACGCTCGCCCGCCGCCTCGCCGCAGCATTTCGGCCTGCCGCATCTCGACACGGGCCTCCTTTACCGCGCGGTCGCCCGCCGCCTCCTCGATGCCGGCGAAAACCCGACCGACGGCGCGGCTGCCGAGGAAGCCGCCCGCGCGCTCGACCCCGCCGACTTTGCCCAGTCCCAAGGAGGCCGCCCCGACCTCCGCACCCCGGAGGTCGATCGCGCCGCCAGCCTGGTCGCCGCCGAGCCCCGCGTCCGCGCCGCGCTCCGGGATTTCCAGCGCTGCTTCCCCTCCCGTCGCGGCGCGGTGATGGACGGGCGGGACATCGGCACCGTCATCTTCCCCGAGGCTCGGATAAAGCTCTTCGTCACCGCCACGCCCGAGGCCCGCGCCGAGCGCCGTTTTCGCGAGCTCGCCGGCCGCGGCATCGCCGCCAGGCTCGAGGCGATCGCGGCCGAGATCGCCGAGCGCGACGAAGCGGACGAAAGCCGCCCGGTCGGCCCCCTCCGCCAGGCCCCCGACGCGGTCCTGATCGATACGACAGGGCTCGATCCGGACCAGGTCTTCTCCGCCGCTCTCGAAAAGATCCGCGCCCGCATCGGCTCCCCCGCGTAAGGATTTCCGCCGCCCCCACGCCCATCGGACTCGGTTGTTTCTCTTGACTTGGCCCGCCGCGCGCGTATCTCTCCCCGCATCCGCGCGGGCGCTCCCGCGCAAGGCGAAGTCGCCGGGGGCATCCCCGGCATTCCAGATCGTCAACCCGGCCTCAGCCCGCCGTTGCGCCGGCCGAGGCACGCCGTGTTCCGCAAACCCGCGGGACGCGCACACCCCTGGGACCCGAAGCCGGATATCCGGTCGGGCCCCCAACGAGGACACCGCCCGCACAATGTCATCCGCCACCGCGACCATCCCCCTCGACCGCCCCGGCTCAGGCAGCAAGCCGCCGGGGGAGAAAAATTCGCCGACCTGCTCGATGAGACGCTCGGCCGGGACAGCGGCTTCGACGGCTCGGTCGTCACCGGGCGCGTGCTCCGGCTGACCGACGAATACGCCGTCGTCGATGTCGGGCTCAAAAGCGAAGGGCGGGTGCCGCTCAAGGAGTTCGCCTCGCCGGGCGTGAAGTCCGAGGTCAAGATGGGCGACACCATCGAGCTCTATATCGAGCGCTACGAGGACCGCGACGGCTCGATCGTGCTCTCGCGCGAGAAGGCGCGGCGCGAGGAGGCCTGGACGAACCTGGAAAAAGCGTTCGAGGGCAGCCAGCGCGTCACCGGCACCATCTACGGCCGGGTCAAGGGCGGCTTCACGGTCGATCTCGGCGGCGCGGTCGCCTTCCTGCCCGGCAGCCAGGTCGATATCCGCCCCGTCCGCGACGTGACGCCGCTGATGAACACGCCCCAGCCCTTCCAGATCCTCAAGATGGACCGCGCGCGCGGCAACATCGTCGTCTCGCGCCGCGCCGTCCTCGAGGAGACCCGCGCCGAGCAGCGCAGCGAGCTGATCCAGGGCCTCAAGGAAGGCCAGATCCTCGACGGCGTGGTCAAGAACATCACCGATTACGGCGCCTTCGTCGATCTCGGCGGCGTCGACGGCCTGCTCCACGTGACCGACATCGCCTGGAAGCGGATCAACCACCCCTCCGAGGCGCTGACCATCGGCCAGCCGGTGCGCGTGCAGGTGATCCGCTTCAACCCCGAGACCCAGCGCATCAGCCTCGGCATGAAGCAGCTCGAGGCCGACCCCTGGGAAGGGGTCGCCGCGAAATACCCGCCCGGGGCCAAATATACCGGCCGCGTCACCAACATCACCGACTACGGCGCCTTCGTCGAGCTCGAGCCCGGGGTCGAGGGGCTGGTCCACGTCTCCGAGATGTCCTGGACCAAGAAGAACGTCCATCCCGGCAAGATCGTCGCCACCAGCCAGGAGGTGGAGGTGATGGTGCTCGACGTCGATGCCGGCAAGCGCCGCATCTCGCTCGGCCTCAAGCAGGTGATGCAGAATCCCTGGCAGGAGTTCCTCGAGGCGCACCCGGTCGGCTCGACGATCGAGGGCGAGCTGCGCAACATCACCGAGTTCGGGCTCTTCATCGGCGTCGCCGCCGAGCTCGACGGCATGGTCCATCTCTCCGACCTCTCCTGGGACGATCCCGGCGAGCTCGCCATCACGCGCTTCAACAAGGGCGACGTCGTCAAGGCCAAGGTGCTCGACGTCGATGTCGAGAAGGAGCGCATCAGCCTCGGCATCAAGCAGCTCCGCGACGACCCCGGCGCCGCCGCGCTCGATCACGTCCACAAGGGCGATGTCGTGACCGGCCTCGTCACCGCGGTGCAGGCCAACGGCATCGAGGTCAAGGTGGGCGAGGTGCTCACCGGCTTCATCCGCCGTGCCGAGCTTGCCCGCGACAAGGCGGACAACCGGCCCGACCGCTTCGCCGTGGGCGAGAAGGTGGACGCCAAGGTGGTCTCGATCGACCGCGCCTCGCGCCGCCTCACCCTCACCATCAAGGGCAAGGAGATCGAGGAGGAGAAGCTGGCGATGGCCGAGTTCGGCTCGTCCGACTCCGGCGCCTCGCTCGGCGATATCCTGGGGGCTGCGATCCGCCGCCGCAACCAGCAGGCCGAGCGGGAGGACAAGTAGCCTCGCGCGCGCGTTACGGGCCGGATCGTCGGATTGACTTCTGGCATGAGCCCCGAGGTCGACCTTCTTCTGGACAGACAGCGCCTCAAGCGGCGGCTGGTCTTCTGGCGGGTGGCTTCGGTGGTCTTGCTGGCCGCCGCAATCCTCGGCTGGCTCGGCAGCGGGCGGATGGCGCTCTTCGGCCCCGGCGCCCGGGTCGCGGTCCTCAAGCTCGACGGCATCGTCACCGACGACCCGGCGCGCGATGCGGCGGTCGAGAAGCTCGCGACCACGCCGGAGGTGAAGGCCCTCATCGTGTCGATCGACAGCCCCGGCGGCAGCGTCGCCGGCGGCGAGGCGCTGCACGACGCGATCGCCGAGGTCGCGGCGAAGAAGCCGGTGGTCGCGGTGATGGGCCCGCTCGGCGCCTCGGCCGCCTACATGATCGCAGTGGCCACGAACCGCATCTACGCCCGCGAAGGCACCCTTACCGGCTCGATCGGCGTCCTGCTCGAGACCGGCGAGGTCTCGGGCCTGCTCGCCAGGCTCGGCATCACCGCCGAGACGATCGTCTCCGGCCCGCTCAAGGACCAGCCGAGCCTGACCGCGCCGATGTCCCCGCAGGGGCGCCAGGTGCTGCAGGGGATCGTCGACAACCTCTTCGGGCAGTTCGTCGGGATGGTGGCGGCGGGGCGGCATATGAGCGTCGCTTCGGTCAAGGCGCTGGCCGACGGCCGTGCCTATACCGGGCAGCAGGCGCTCAAGCTCGGCCTGGTCGATGCGATCGGCGGGATGGCGGCGGCGCGGACCTGGCTCGCCCGAACCCACGGCGTGCCGGAGAGCCTTCCGGCCGTCCCGCTCGAAGGCTCGGGCCTTTCCTGGCACGGGTTCGGGGCGAGTTTCGGGGGGCTTCTAAAAGTCTTTCTATCACAAGAGGTTAATCTTGACGGCGCATGGGCGATCTGGCAGCCTGCGGAACAATTGCGCTAGGGACAGGGCTTCCTCGCAATTGGGGGACCTGATGACCAAGTCGGAGCTGATCGCCGATCTGGCGGCGGCCAACCCGCATTTGTTGGCCCGCGACGCCGAGCAGATCGTGCAGACGGTGTTCGATCAGATCGTGGCGGCGCTCGCCGCCGGCGATCGGGTGGAGCTGCGCGGCTTCGGCGCTTTCACGGTCAAGCGGCGGAGCGCGCGCACCGGGCGCAACCCGCGCACCGGCGAGGCGGTGGCCGTCCAGGAGAAGCTGGTGCCGTTCTTCAAGGCCGGCAAGGAGTTGCGGGAGCGGGTGAACCATGGACGGCCTGCCGCCCCTTCCCGCCCCGGCGCGCGGCGCGTGTCGGCCTGAGAAGGCCCGCCGCGCCCGGACCCTGCCATGCGACTCGTGATCGCGGCCCCGTTCCTGCTGCTGCTCGTCCTGTTCGCGCTCTCGAACACCACTCCGGTGGCGCTCGGGCTGTGGCCGACCGACCTCGCGTTGCGGCTTCCGCTCTCGCTCGCCGTGCTCGCGGGCATGGCGCTCGCCTTCCTCGCCGGCGCCCTTCTCGTCTGGGGCGAGACGCTGCGCCAGCGCCGCCGCGCGCGGCGGGCGGAGGCGCGGGTGCGGCTGCTCGAGGCCCGGCTCCCCGCTGGAGCGCCCGCGCCCCTCAACCCGCCGGAGTGAGCGGTGCGCGGCCGGGTCAAGGTGTGCGGCATCAACAGCGAGGCCGCCTTCGATGAAGCCGTCGCCGCCGGGGCGGACTGGATCGGCTTCGTCTTCTTCCCGCCCTCCCCGCGCTTCGTCACCCCCGCCCGGGCGGGGGCGCTTTCAGCCCGGCAGCCGGGCGGGCCGCCGCGCGTCGGGCTCTTCGTCGATCCGAGCGAGGCGGAGATCGCCGCGGCGCTGGCGGCCCTTTCGCTCGACATCCTCCAGCTTTACGCCCCGCCGGAGCGGGCCGCCGCGCTCGGCCGGCGCTTCGGCCGACCGGTCTGGCGGGCGGTGGGCGTGGCCACGCGCGCGGACCTGCCGGCGGCTGCGGACGGGGCGGACGCCCTGCTGATCGAGGCGAAGGCGCCGCCCGAGGCGACACGGCCGGGCGGCAATGCGATGCGCTTCGACTGGTCGCTCCTCGCCGGCTGGGTCGCACCGGCGCCCTGGGTGCTGGCCGGCGGGCTGGAGCCCGAAAATGTCGGCGCGGCGATTGCGGCGAGCGGGGCGCGCGCGGTCGATGTCTCCTCGGGGGTGGAGAGCGCGCCGGGTGTCAAGGATCCGGCCCGGATCCGCGCCTTCATCGCCGCGGCGCGTGCTGCATGGCGGGAACCGGCTCCGCGACGCCGACAAGCCGTTCGGGGTGGCTGAAGACCTCGAATCCGTCGCGCCGCGCGATCGCGATGAGCGTGAGCCCCGCCGCCTCGGCGAGCCGGACGGCGAGCGCGCTCGGCGCCGACATCGCGGCGAGGATCGGCACGCCGGCGCGCACGGTTTTCTGCACGAGCTCGAGCGAGACGCGGCTGGTCATGACGACAATGCCGGTCGGGGCGGCGACCTCGGCGCGGGCGAGCGCGCCGATCAGCTTGTCGAGCGCGTTGTGCCGCCCGACATCCTCGTGCGCGGCGATCAGGCCGCTTCCGGGGAGCCAGAAGCCGGCCCCATGGACGCCGTGGGTCTCGGCGTTGAGGCGCTGGGCGCGGTCGAGTGCGGCGAGGGCCGCGAGGATTTCGCCGGGCGCGAGCGTGAGATCCGCGGCGAGCCGGCCGAGAGGGCGCATCACCTGATCGACGCTCTCGGCGCCGCAGAGGCCGCAGCCGGCCGGGCCGGCCATCATCCGCCGCCGCCGGACATAGCGCTCGGCGCGGGAGGGCACGAGGTCGATCCGGACTTCCACGCCGTCGTCGAGCGGTACGACCGCGACGCGCTCGATCTCGGCCGGCGCGGCGATCACCTGCTCGGAGAGGCTGAATCCGACAGCGAAATCCTCGAGATCCGCGGGTGTCGCGAGCATCACCGCGTGGGTCGCGCGACCATAGGTGATGGCGATCGCGCATTCCCCGGCGAGACGGCGCTCTTCGCGGTGGAACGCACCGTCGCGCCAGGCGAGCGGGTGAGCGGTCGCGGATGGGGGATCCGGCATGCGTGGCGAGTTTACGATAAACTGGGCAGTTTGGGCAGGATAAGGCCTCTTTAGGGTGTTCATATCGACTCCGAAAAGATCACGAACCATACACCCGGAATCTTTTGCTTTCACAGCGTTGATCGGCGCTCTTACCGCACTTCCCTCGCTCGCCACCGACATGAGCCTGCCCGCCATCGGCGGAATTGCCCGCTCCCTCCATGCCCAACCGGGCACCGCCGCGCTCACCTTGAGCTTCTTCATGGTCGGCTATGCGCTGGCACCGGTTGCCTTCGGGCCAATTTCCGACGATTATGGGAGGCGCCCGGTGGTGATCGCCGGCTGCGCGCTTTTTGCGTTCGCCGCCATCCTCGGCACGTTCGCCGCCTCGATCCCGATGCTGCTGCTCTGGCGGCTCCTCCAAGGCGCCGGCGCCGGGGCCGGCACGGTGATCTCGTTCGCCGTGGTGCGCGACCTCTTCGACGGGGCGGGGCTGCGGCGGCGGCTGGCGCAGATCAGCATCGTCCGGGTGATCGCGCCGATGGTCGGGCCGAGTCTCGGCGCCTTCGTCCTGCCCTTCGGCGGTTGGCGCGGGATCTATGCGCTGACCGCGATCCTCGCCTGCCTGCTGCTCGCCGCCGCGGTGCTGGCGCTGGCGGAGAGCGCGCCGCAATTCTCCGGCCGGCCGCACGTGCCGGTGCGACTGATCACGGGCTATGCGCGGGTGCTCGGCAACCGTGCCTGCCTCGGCTACTCGCTGGTCAATGCCTGCGCCTTCGGCGCCCTGTTTGGCTATATCAACGGTTCCTCGCTGGTGATGATCGAGGTGCTCGGCGTCTCGCCGCGCGTCTTCGGGCTCCTCTTCGCGCTGGTGGATGTGGGGCTGCTGGGAGGATTTTTCCTCAATGGCAGGCTCAATGCGCGGGGCGTCGGGCGGCACGCGCCTCTGCTGGCCGGGCTCTGGCTCGGCGCCGGTTCTTCCCTCGTCCTGCTGGCGCTCTCGCTGGCCGGGATGACGCGGCTTGTCACCCTCGTGCCGCTGCTGACGATCTCCGCCCTGGGCTACGGCCTGATCACGCCGAACGCGACCCAGGGCGCGCTGCAGCCGCTGCCCGAGGTCGCCGGGGTGGCGGCCGCCGTGCTGAGCCTCCTGATGATGCTGACCGGAGCGTTCGCGGGGATGATCGTTTCTTCCCTTTTCGACGGGCGCACGGCGCACGCCATGACCGAGGTGATGGCGGTCTTTTCGATGGGGGCCCTGGTTCTCTACCTCACTTTCGTGCGGCCGGGGGAACGCAGAGGGGAAAGGTCCGGAAGGGAATAACCGGCCGGGGCGGCGTGTTCTCCCCTGCGATATCGGCATCGGAGGGGCGATGGGACGGATCGGGTTTATCGCGCTGGCGCTGCTGCTGGGCCTCGCGGGGTGCGATATGCCGGCGGGCCAGGACGTTCCGCCGGCGATGCATAACGGTGGCGGCGGGATGGGCGGGGGCGGTGGGGGCGGTGGCTACTGAGCGGCGAGGACGGCGACGGCGGAGAGGTCGGGGGCGGTGACGATGCCGGCAAGGGCGGCGAGCGCGGCTTCGGCGCGGTCCGCGGACAACCCGCCATAGAGGGCGTTGGCGAGGAATTTTTCCCGGATCTCGGCGTGTGAGAGGGGCGCGTGGGCGCCGCCGCGCATGAAGGGGCGGCGGATTTCGCGGACCGAGCCGTCCGCGAGCGTGGCGCGGAGATGGCCGGTGAAGTTGCGCGGATATTCGTTGGCGGGGTCGATCACGTAGCGGATTTTTGCCGCCAGGCCGAGCACGGCGGGATCGGTGAGCCGGTCGGGGGCGAACTGGGCGAAGCCGACCTCGCGGTCGAAGAAGGCGACGGCCATGCAATAGGGCGTGCTGAATTTCCCGGCATAGGCGTTGGGCGGACGCTGCTTGTCCGCCAAGGGCTCCCAGAGGCGGTGGACGGTCCCCTCCCCCACCTCGCAATGGATGTCGGTGATCGCATCCGCGGCGATGCCGCTTTGGCCGAGCTCGATCGCGCAATCGATGTAGGGCTGGGTCATCGTGCCGCAGGGATAGGGCTTGAAGGCGATTGACGGCATCAGCCAGCGCTCGCCGAGATTTTCGGCGAGCGGCGAAAAATCCGGGCGGACGGAGGGAGCAAAAGCGAAGAAAAAGCCGTGATGGCCTTCGAGGACGGTGCGCGGGCCGAGGAAGCCGCCGCGGGCGAGGAGGGCGGCGCGGAGGCCCGACTGGGCCGCCCAGCCGGCATGCATGCGCTTGGTCCAGGTGCCCTCGGCGAGATACTCGATGATGCCCGAGGCCTGGCTGCCGGCGATGCCGAGGGCGGAGACGGACTGCTCGGCGGTGAGCGAGAGGGCGGCCGAGACGGCGCCGGCGGCGGCGAGCGCGCCGAGCACGGCGGTGGGATGGAAGCCGGCGCGGTGGATCGCCATCGGGGCGACGAGGGAGAGGCGGCACATCAGCTCGGTCCCGACGGCGAGGCCGCGGAGGACGTCACGCCCGGAGCGGTTCTCGCGCTCGCAGGCGGCGAGCACGGCCGGGACGATGACGGCGCCGGCATGGACGGGGCCGCCTTCGAAGGTGTCGTCGTAATCCTCGCCATGGGCTGCCGTGCCATTGAGCAGCGCGGCGTCGAAGCCGGAGCGGCGGGTGGGGTGGCCGATCGCGGTGCAGGGACCGGAGGGATCGAGCGAGGAAAGGACGGCCCGGACATAATCGGTGGTGCGGGCGGCGAGGCAGAGGCCCGCGATGTCGATGAGGAGGTTCTGGGCGGTGTCGAGGACGGGTTCGGGGAGGTGCGCGGTTTCGCGGGAGGAGAGAAAGGCGCCGAGGCGCTCGGCGTGGGTGGGAGAAAAATTCATGGCGAGAGGACCTCCAGGGCGAGGCCGTTGGTGCGCGGGCCGAAGACGCCGACGCAGACGACGATCGCGGCCATGGCCAGCCCGATCATGGTGAAGACGCCGGTGGTGCCGTAGGAGGCGAGGACGGCGGCGACCATGTAGCTCACGAAGATCGCGCCGATGCGGCTGAAGGAGAAGGTGAAGCCGACCGCCTGGGCGCGGATGCGGGTCGGGAAAAGCTCGGCCGCGTAGCTGTGGAAGATCGATGTGAGCCAATTGTTGCCGAGCACGATCATCGCGCCGGTGAAGAGGATGAAGGGGACGCTGCGCGCGGAGGCGAAGGCGAAGCCGAAGGTGCCGACGATCAGGGCGGCGAGCGCCAATTGATACTTGCGCTCGAAGCGCTCGGCGAGGACGAGCCCGATCGCGCCGCCGAAAGGCGTGAGAAGAACGATCATGAAAGTGTATTCGAGCGAATGGACGATCGCGATCCCGCGATGGGCGAGGAAGACGGGCACCCAGGAGGTGAAGCCGAAGACGCCGATTGTCTGGCAGAACTGGAAGATCGAGATGACGATGGTGCGGCGACGATAGAAGGGCCCGAAGATCTCGAGGAAGCGGCCGCGCTCGACCACCGCGTCCGGGATCGTGGGATCGGGCGGGGCAAGAGGACGGCCGGTCTCGGCGCGGATTTTGGCCTCGATCGCGGCGACGACCGCTTCGGCCTCGGCGCGGCGGCCATGCACCTCGAGCCAGCGCGGGGATTCGGGAAGGCCGCGCTGGAGGAACCAGACGGCGATGCCGCCGGCGGCACCGATGGCGACGACGAAGCGCCAGCCGGCGATGCCGAAAGGCTGGTGGGGGACGAGGAGGGTCGCGAGCAGGGCGGCCACGGGGGTTGCGGTGAGGATGAAGGTGAAGGCGAAGGCCATGTAGCGCCCGCGCGAGACGCGCGGGGTGAGCTCGGAGATGAAGCTGTCATTGTTGATGAGCTGGAGGCCGACGGCAAAGCCTGCGATGAGGCGGAAAAAATCGATCCAGCCGGGGGAATCGGAGAAGACGATGAAGAGATTGAAGAGCGAATAGACGAGCATGGCGCCGATATAGATCGGGCGGCGGCCGAAACGATCCGAGATCCTGCCGAAGAGGATCGTGCTCAGGAACATCCCGGCGAAGAAGGATGCGAGGAAGCTCGAGAAGCTGTGGAAATCGAGCAGGCCGTGCGTGCCCGGCGTGAAGAGGTGGGAGCGGATGAGGCCTATGGAGATGAAGCCCGGCATGAAGAGCTCGTAGAACTCGAACCAGCCGCCGCTGGCGATGCGCGCGACGAGGGTGAAGAGCGTGCGCGATGGCGGCAGGCGGTCGATGCGGGCGAGGATCGAGGCGGGACGGCTCATTGGTGCTTCCATTGGGACGTTTCCATTTGGGGCGCTTCCTTGGGGGAGGATTCCGGCGGACTGCGCTTCGCTTCGCCGCCCTACGATGGTTCCCTGGCGGCGGCGGCGATCGCCGAGACGTCCGCGAGCGTCTCGATCCGCCAGCAGAGATCGACGAGGGCCTCGATGCGCGGGACGGGCAGGATGTCGGCGGCGAGGGCAGCGAGTTTCTCGGCGAGCGCCTGATCCGACATCGGGCGCAGAAGGCTGCCGACGGCGTGATCGATCGCCTGCGAGAGGCGGGTTCCGTCGGCGAGGAGAAGGCTCACGCGGGCGGCGTCGGGGGCGAGCGCGGGATCGATGGTGGCGTGCACGCGGGCGCGGAGGGCGATGACGCGGGGGTCGGTCGCGGCCGTGTCGCTGAACTCCGCCTCCCCTCCCCCGCCGCGGACAAGCGCGGCCGCGGCGGCGTGGAAGACGGAAAACTTCGCTTCGAGCCCGGTCGCGGGCGCCGTCTTGCCGGTGAGCTCGAGCACCAGCGGATGGACGGAAAGCTCGATGGACGTGATGGAGTTGCCGGCCGGCGTGTGGGCGGCGCGGAGGCGGAGGCACGCATCGATCACCGGATGGATGACGATGCCGCAGGCGAAGGGTTTGTAGGTGTTGGCGCTGATCTCGAAGCGCGCGCCGAGATCCGTGGTGATCGCGGCCGGATCGAAGCGTGTGCTGAGGATTTCGGCCCAGCCTCGGCGGCCCTCGATCGCGTCCTCGGCGGCGGTGAAGCCGGCCTCGGCGAGCAGGGCGGCCTGGAGGCCGTTGGCGGCGGCGCGGCCGGGATGGAAGCTCTTCGCCATCGTGCCGAACATGACGCGCAGCCCCACCGGCTGGGTGGCGGCGAGGCCGAGCGCGTGGGCCATGCGCGCCTCGTCGAGCCTGAGCAGGCGGCCGGCGGCCGCGGCGGCGCCGAAGACGCCCGCGGTGCCGGTGATGTGCCAGCCGCGATCGTAATGCTCGGGGAAGACGGAGAGGCCGACGCGGCATTCGGCCTCGACGCCGAGGACGAGGGCGATGACGAAATCGGCGCCCGAGACACCGCCGCGGGCCTCGGCGAGCGCGAGGGCGGCGGAGGCGACCGGGCCCATCGGGTGGATGACGGTCGCGAGGTGGGTGTCGTCGAAATCGAGCACGTGCGAGGCGATGCCGTTGACGAGCGCGGCGAGCGGGGCGTCGGTGCGCTCGGCGCGGCCGAGGAGCGAGGCGTGGGCGGGGCCGGCGAAGGGCGACAGCGCCGCGAAGGCGTGGCGGGCGGCCGGGTGGCGGGCGCCGCCGAGCGTGCAGCCGAGCCAGTTGAGAAAGCCGCGATGGGCCTCCTTGCGCACGGATTGGGGGAGATCGGCAGCCCGGGCGGCGGCGAGGTAACGGGCGAGGGTCCGGGTAGGGCCGGCAGGGGGCGTCATCGGGGTCGGTTCTTTTTGTTTGGCTTCGGCGGACATCGGGCGGTTTCCTCCTTGGCCGGAAGCTTGCAGGATTGTCTGACAACCTGTCAATCTGGGTGGAATCAGGGGAGGGACGGAACGATGGAGGCGCCGCGATCGCCGCTCAGCCTGCTGCGCTCCTGCACGCTCGCCGACGCGGTGCAGGAGGAGGTGCTGCGCCTGATCGAGGCGGGCGCGCTGCGAGCGGGCGAAAGGCTCGGCGAGGTGGAGTTCGCAGCCAGGCTCGGCGTGAGCCGCGCGACCATCCGCGAGGCGTTCCGATCCTTGGGCGAGAGCGGGCTCCTTTCGCTCGAGAAGAACCGGGGTGCCGTGGTGCGGGCGATCTCGCCCAAGGAGGCGGACGAGCTCTACGAGATGCGGGCGGGGCTCGACGCGATGGCGGCGGCGCGGCTGGCGCGGCGGATCACGGGCGCGGAGATCGCGGAACTGCGCGACGTGCTCGGCCTGCTCGCCTCGTGCGGCGCGGCCTGCGACGTCGCGGCCTATTACCCGCTCAATGTCGCGTTTCACGACCGCATCGTCGCGATGGCGGGCAACGCGACGCTGCTCCGGATCTATCGCCGGGTGATCAACCTCACGCACCTGCTGCGGCGCACCAGCTTCGCCGATGCGGGGAGCTTCGCGGCCTCGGCGGCCGAGCACGAGGCGATCGTGGCAGCCCTTGCCACGCGCGATGCGCGGGCGGCGGCGGCGGCGATGCGCCGGCATGTGCGCGCGGGCTATGCGCGGATGCGCAGCGGCCGCGGCGCGCCGGGCGTGGAGGGCGCGGCGGGGGAGCTCGTGCTCGACGTCGGGGTGTGACGCGGCGGGCCGCATCGCACGCGCGCCGGCCACTTGCGCCGGATCGATGACCCAGATCAATGACAGGACGCGGCGCGCGTGCTGTCATTGCAAACGACGCTGACGGCGACGACGAGTCGGTGCGGCGCAACAAGAACGCCCGAACGAACGGCTTGCCCCCATCGGCGGGGCGAGCCTGCGCGCAGGAAGGAAAGAGCCGGCCGGCGAGCCGGGTTGAGAAGGGGAGAAACGAACCTGATGAAGATCATCACGGAACCGGTGAGCCACGGCGCCCGAACGGGAGCGGACGATGCGCCTGTCGCGGGCGCTGGGCAGCCGGCGGCCGGCGTGCTGCGCGACGTGAGCCGCCGCGCCGGCCCGACGGCCGAGCGGGTTCCGGTGTACCGCGTTGGCGAGCTCACGGGCTTCGTCCGCCGCACCGGCCAATATCCCGAAGCGGGCCGGCGGACGGCGGCGAGCGAGCCACGGCTCTCGAGCGATGCAAGGCTGCGGCGCGACATCGCGGCGGCGGTGCAGAGCGAGCTGCCGGGAGCCGCGCGCTATATCCGGCTGTCCGTGGAGCGCGGCGTCGTGGTGCTGGCGGGCGAGGTCGGCAACGTGCACGACAAGATGGCGCTGCGGCGCATCGCGGCGAGCATGGCGGCGACGATCGCCATCATCGACGATGTCTGGATCTCCTGCGAGTAGGCGGCGGCGCGCCGGTCAGCGACCGAGGCGAGGCTCGCGGCGAAGGGCATCTGCAAGTTCCTCGCCTTCGACGTGCCTGCGGACCTGGCCCCGCAGCGTTATGCCGGCCGCTTCTCCGTCGTCGCCAACGACCGGCACGAGAGGGACCATATGCGCGTGCTCGACTTCGGCGGCGCGCATGCCTTCCAGCTCTTCCGCTTCGCGGAGCTCGGCGCGCCCATCTCGCACGGAGGACCGCAGGCCGACGCCGGGGCTGGGATCCGCGCCGCCCGAACCGCGGGGGAAGGCGTGCAGGGCCCCGATGGATAATCGCGGGGATGGTCCCTAAGCTGGCCTGAGCGCGAGCGAGGAGGGGGCCATGCGCCCGGGCGGCGCCGGCGGAGCGAGGGGCGGGCGATGAAGATCGACCGCGTCGAGACGATCCGGCTCGCCGAGTTCCCGAACCTGCTCTGGGTGGAGATCCATACCGACGAGGGGTTGAGCGGGCTCGGCGAGACGTTTTTCGGCGCCCGCGCGGTCGAGGCCTATCTGCACGACACCGCGGCGCCCAAGCTCATCGGCGCCGATCCGCTCGCGATCGACCGGCTTTCGCGCGATCTCGGGAACTATCTCGGCTTCCGCAGCACCGGCGTCGAGATGCGCGGCAACTCCGCGGTCGATATCGCGCTCTGGGACATCTTCGGCAAGGCGACGGGGCTGCCGATCTGCCAGCTTCTCGGCGGGCGCACGCGGCCCGGCATCCGCACCTACAACACCTGCGCCGGCAGCCACTATGTGCGCACGACGCGCGAGCAGCGGGTCGAGAACTGGGGGCTCGCGGAGAGCGGCGGGCGGTACGACGATCTCGACGCCTTCCTCCATCGCGCCGACGAGCTCGCGGCCGACCTGCTCGCCGAGGGCACCACGGCGATGAAGATCTGGCCGTTCGACCCTTATGCCGAGCAGAGCAACGGGCTTTACATCAGCGCGCCGGACCTGCGAAGCGGGCTCGAGCCGTTCGAGAAGATCCGGCGCAGCGTCGGCGAGCGGATGGACATCATGGTCGAGTTCCATTCGCTCTGGCAGCTCATGCCGGCGATCCGCATCGCCGAAGCGCTGCGCCCGTACGGCACCTTCTGGCACGAGGACCCGATCCGGATGGACAGCCTCGGCTCGCTCGCGCGCTACGCGGCGGCGAGCCCGGCGCCGATCTGCGCCTCCGAGACGCTGGGCTCGCGCGCCGCATTTCGCGACCTCCTGGAGACGGGGGCGTGCGGAGTGGTGATGCTCGACCTCTCCTGGTGCGGCGGTATTTCGGAGGCGCGCAAGATCGCGGCCATGGCGGAGGCGTGGCACCTTGCGGTCGCCCCGCATGATTGCACCGGCCCGGTGGTGCTGACCGCCTCGACGCACCTTGCGCTCAATGCGCCGAACGCGCTGGTGCAGGAATCGGTGCGCGCCTTCCACCGCACCTGGTACCGTGACCTCGTGACCCAGCTGCCGCCGATCGCGGAGGGGCTGATCACCGTGCCGGAGGGCCCCGGACTCGGCACCGCGCTGATGCCCGATCTCGACCGGCGGTTCACGGTCGCGCGGCAGGCGAGCAAGGCGGCTTGAGCGCTCCGCGGACGCGCGCGCGGGGGCCGGGGAGGAGAATGCAAGGAGGAGACTGAGGATGGCGACAAGCGCTCACGACCCTGCCGCCGACCCTGGCGCCGACCCTGCCGCCGACCGGGCGGTCCGCTATCTCGTCGATACGCACAGCCCCGGTGGTGCGCGCATCGGCTGGCTGATGATCTCCTCGATCTTCATCGAGGCATGGGACCTCTACGCGATCTCTTTCGTCCTGATCTACATTTCCGCCATCTTCCATCCCTCCCCGCTCCTGCTCGGGCTGGCGGCGGCGGCGACGCAGGGCGGCGCCGTGATCGGCGCGCTGATCGGCGGGTGGCTCTCGGACCGGATCGGGCGGCGCGCGGTCTTTCTCGGCACGATGGTGATGTTCGTCGTCGTGGCAGTCGCGCAATCCTTCGCCCAGAACATGGCGACGCTGGTCGTGCTCCGGCTGATCCTCGGCCTGCCGCTCGGGAGCGACATCTCCAACGGCTACACCTACATCATGGAATCGATGCAGCACGGCAAGCGGGAGGTGATGGGCAACCGCTGGCAGTTCATGTTCGCGGTCGGCGAGGTCGTCTCCGTCGCCGTCGTCGCCGTGCTGGTGGCGAGCGGGATGGCGCCGGACCTGATCTGGCGCATCGCACTCGGGCTCGGGGCCGTGCCGGCGCTGGCGATCCTTTTCCTCCGCGCGGAATTGCCGGAGACGGCGATCTGGCTGATCCAGCGCGGGCGGTATCGCGAGGCCAAGCGGGTGACGCAGGCGATGTACGGCGACCCGCTGGACATGCTTCCCGACCAGGACGTCGAGGCGCCGCGAGTGAAGCTCGCCGACTTCTTCGCGCATCTGAGGGAGAGCCCGAGACGCTGGCGGGCGACGCTGTTCGGCTGGATCGGGTGCTTCGCGCAGAGCGGCGAGTTCTCGACCTTCGCCTTCTATATCCCGGTGCTGTTCACGCTGCTCGGGGTGACCGGCCATCTCGGCACCGCGCTCGTCACGCTCGGCCTTTACGTGCTCGCCGGGATCTCGGGCTTCGTCGGGCCGCTGATCACGCCGGTCATCGGGCAGCGCGCGCTGAGCATCGCGGGGTTCGGGATCGTCCTCGTCTCGCTGATCGCGGCGGCGATCGCGATCTATACCGGCCATCTCCTGCTGCTGCCGTTCGCCGCGGCGGCGATGCTGTGGGGCCATTACTGGGATGCCGAGAACGTCATGACGATTCCCTCGATGGTGGCGAAGCCCCAATATCGCGGCACCGCCTCCGGGATCGCCTATGTCTTCGTCAAGCTGCCGGCGTTCCTTGCGATCTTCCTCTTTCCCGTCTTCTTCACCGCGATCGGCAAGGGGAACGCGACGCTCTTCACCGCGCTCTTTCCGCTGATCGGCCTGCTTGCCGCGATCTTCATCCTGCCGGAGGTCTATGGCTACCGGGAGGATTGAGGCGGGAGCCGGCGGCGAAGCGCCGGGACGGCGCGGGCGGGGCGCCTATCCGCGACTCGCCCACGCCAGGGGAGCGTACCGCGCGTACGAGGTGCTGGCGGCGTTCGACGCGGTGCTCACCGCGGAGCGCGCGGGCTCGAGGGACTCGGGGCGTTCGGGCCGGGCGGTTGAGCCCGGGCGAAGCCGTTGCCCGGGCCAGGCTTTCCGTTGCCGCGGCGGGACAATCCGGCGATCGTCGCCCTCGCCCGTGCGGTGGCGTGCGAGCGCTCCGGCGGCGGGCATCGGGGCCACCATTCGAGCGGGCGCGCGCCATGCCGGAGACGGCGGTTTGAGCATCCCGGCCGACAATGCGCGCCAGGAGCCCGGCCGGCCGGAGGCCTCGAATCCGCTGCTCTCCATCCTGCGCTGGGACCGCGGCCCCCGGGTCTCGCACGTCGTCGGACTCTATCTGATCGCCGGCCTTTGCGGGCTGGTCGACGCGGCCTGCTTTCTCGCACTCGGCGCGGTCTTCGCCGAGATGATGACCGGAAATCTGCTGCTGTTGAGCTTCGACCTCGGCACCTTCCGTCCGCTCATGCAGCACGCCGTCTACCTGATCGCGCTCGGCAGCTTCGCGGCGGGTGCTGTCGCCGGCGGGCGGATCGTGCGCAGCGCCCGCGGGCACACGCGGCTCGGGTTCGCCGTGGAGTGGGGGTTCCTTGCGCTCGCGGTGATCCTGAGCCCCTTCCTGCCGCCCGGCTCGAGCGGGGCGATCCGCGACGCCATCATCGCCCTGCTCGCCTGTGCGATGGGCATGCAGAACGCCCTGCTGCGCCGCCACGGCGTGCCCGACCTCGCCACCAATGTCATGACCCTGACGCTGACCGCGCTGGTGGCGGACTCCGTTCTCTCGGGCGGCCAGAACGAGCGCTGGCAGCGCCGCGCGAGTTCGATCGGGAGCTTCATGGCCTGCGCCGTCCTGGGCGCGGCGCTGACCCGGATGATCGGGCCCTGGGCGCCGCTGGCGCTGGCGCTGGTGCTTTTCTCCGTGGCCCTCACCGGGTTGACGCGCCAGGATGCGCCGCCGCCGCGCTAGTGCCGGCTCTCAAAGAGAGCTGACACGTCGGTGTCTGTCCAAGTGCCCGATTGGCGCGGCGTTTCGTGATCGCTGCGCGCGTGACGAAACTCTGCGATCGGGCACCAGCGCGCTCCCCGCTCGCGCGGGTGGGGCCAGCACGTCGCCGGGAGATGATCATGTCGGAGACGAGCCATGGCTAACCAGACGCCGCCCGGCGCGACCATCGCCGGGAGGCTGGGCCGCGAGCTCAGGCAATATGCACTGATATCCGCGTATCTCTATGTCTGCTTCGGGGCGCTCGTCCTCTACAAGGCGGCGATCCTGCGCGGGCAGGGCATTGCCTATGTGCCGTTCGGATTGGCGGCCATCAAGGCGCTGATCCTGGCGAAGTTCATGCTCGTGGGCCATGCGGCGAAAATCGGCGAGCGATACGCGCGGCGCCGGTTCGTTCACGTCGTCGCCCATAAGTCTCTTTTGTTTCTGGTCCTGCTTTTCGTGCTTTCGCTCGGCGAGGCGGTGGCGGTCGGGCTTTTCCACGGACGGCGGGTCGTCGCCTCGCTCGCGGCGGCGACCGGCAGCTCGCTGCTGCAAACCCTCGCCAGCTGCCTGATCATGCTGCTCATCCTCATTCCGTACCTGAGTTTACGCGAACTGAACCAGGTTCTCGGCGAAGGACGGCTGCGGCAGATTATTTTCGCGCACCGCGCCGGACTCCAATCCGGCCGGCGTTAGGAACGCCAGCAGGTTCGGGCGGCCCCCGGTCCAGCTAGCCGGAGCGGGCAGCCGGTGCGGGCAGCCGGTGCGCTATCCGTACATCTTCACCGCCCGCTCGATCGCCGGCGCGGCCTTTTCGAGGTCCGCGGCGATCATCGCCGGGGTTGCCTCGATGCCGGCGTTGAGCGCCAGGAACCATGGCTCGGCAAGCGCCGGGATATCCGAGGCGGCGGCGAGGTCGACGATCAGGACGGCGGTGCGCCGGCCACCATCGGCGATGAAGTAGGCGGCTTCCGGCTTCTGCTGCTCGAGGATCTCGCGGATCACGGTCAGGTTGTTCTTTCTGGCGGCGGCGTTGGCCGCTTCGACCGGAAAGGAAATCTTGACCAGGAATCGCATCAGCGTGCCTCCCCTTCAGGTTCCGATCGGCGTTCCGCCGGAACGGCGAACCCATCGTCACGGCGTGTCAGGCCTTTATCGTTGCCACTGCCGACCGTTCCCTGCAAGCGCGGGCGGGGCGCGGTGGTGCCCGGCCGGGCTCAGGCGGCCGCCGC
Source organism: uncultured Pseudomonadota bacterium (assembly GCA_963840545.1). Lineage (GTDB taxonomy): Bacteria > Pseudomonadota > Alphaproteobacteria > Acetobacterales > Acetobacteraceae > JAKAWQ01. Next base: position 57,569 of record CAWIZE010000001.1, read on the forward strand.
GGACGATTTCGTCAGCATCTTGGAGACCCACCCCGACGCATAGCCGAAGCACGCTCCGATCGCCATCGAGACGATCAGCAGCACCAGGGGATTGGCGAACGAGGCCGAAGAGAGGTTGAAGAGCGGCCCCGTCGACGGCGCGGTCGAGGTCGCGGACAGGGAATAGGCGACGACCGCCGCATAGCCGTAGACGTTGGCCGGGACCGCGGAGAGCGCGTCGACCGAAGCGACGATCACCAGGAAGAAGACGGTCACGCCGACGACCACCGCCGGCCAGACGGTGCCGAGCGCGGGAATCGGAACGTGGACGATGATGAGGAGCGCGATCCACGCGACCACCGCGCCGTAGGCGGTGCCGACGACGGTCTTCACGAACGCGCCCGTGTCACCGCCGCTGTGGAAGAAGCAGCCCCAGCCGATGAACCCGGCCCACACGAGGACGAAGCCGCTCAAGGGGCCGAGCGCAAGAAACGCCCAGATGGCTCCAAGGACGCCAATGCTGAGCGAAAGAGCAACCAAGGACGTCATTTGACCCTCCCAAGAATTTTTGTCCCGGGCATGTCCGGCGGCGCCGAACAGACCCGGGCATGCATTTTCGAACGGATTCGGCGGGCTCCCGGAGAGCCTCGCGAGTCCGGCGAAGCCGGATCTTTCGCGAGGCGGCGCCGCCCGGAAGCTCCTGCGATGCCTTGGCGGCGAGAGCCATGGTCCTCCTCCGCGAGCGTCCCTTGCAACAAGATTCGCGACCCGCATCCCGATGGCGGCGCGTCTCGCACCGGAGGGGTGCCGAGGGGCACGGTCATCCGTGATAGGAAGGTCGCCGCCGCGGGAAGGAATTCGCCATGAGTGAAGCGCCGGTCAGGGACATCCGCCACGTGGTCGTCCTGATGCTCGAGAACCGCTCCTTCGATTGCATGCTGGGACGCCTGCGCCCGGCGGGGCCGGATTTCGACGGGCTCACGGGAACGGAAAAAAATGTCTGGCACGATCCGGCGGGTGCCGAGCGGACGATCGAGGTGTGGAGCAGCGCCGAGCTGACGGCGGGAGCGGCGGCGATCCCGGACCCCGATCCCGGGGAAAAATTCACCGACATCCAGGTGCAGATCGGGGGGCTCGCCGGCGACGCGCCGATGGGCGGGTTCGTCGCCAGCTACATGCGCCAGAAGCCCGGCTCGGCGCTCTATGATCCGCGGGCTCCGATGCATTTTTTCACGCCCGAGCAACTGCCGGTGTTGAGCGGGCTTGCGCGCGCCTTCGCCGTCAGCGACCGCTGGTTCGCCTCGGCGCCGTGCCAGACCTGGCCGAACCGCTTCTTCGCCCATTGCGGCACCGCGGGCGGTTTCGTTGACAACGCGCCGGAGCGGCTGCCCTTCACCATGCCGAGCGTGTTCAACCGGCTCGAGGAGAGGAATTGCGCTTGGCGGCTCTATTTCCATGATTTTCCGCAAGCGGCGACCCTGTCTTCGCTGTGGGATGACGTGCCCGGGCATTTCCGCCGGTTCGAGGCGTTCGCCGCGGATGCCGCCGCCGGGCGGCTTCCCGAGTACGCCTTGATCGAGCCGCGCTACTTCACCGACATGCTCTCTGGCCTGCTGCCGGACGATCAGCATCCGCCGCACGACGTGGCCTATGGCGAGCGGCTCATCGCGGAGGTGTATGCCGCCGTGCGCGGCGGGCCGGCATGGCGGCAGACGCTGCTGATCATCACCTATGACGAGCATGGCGGCTGCTTCGACCATGTGCCGCCGCCCGCGGCGACGCCACCGGGCGGGCCCTATCCGGACGGGTTCGGCTTCGACCGCTTCGGCGTGCGCGTGCCGGCGGTGATCGTCTCGCCTTACGTGCGGCCCGGCAGCGTGCTGCGGGCGCACGGCGCGATGCCCTTCGACCACACGACGATCATCGCGACCCTGCGGGCTTTGTTCGATCTCGGCCGGCTCACCGCGCGCGACGCGGCGGCGCCGCACCTGCTCGATCTGCTGGGGGACGATCCGGCGAATGACGGCCCTGCCGACTTTGCCGTGCCGGCCGTTGCGAAACCGGGCCCGGCGGCGGTGGCGGCGGCGAAGGCGCGCCCGCCCAACGATCTCCAGGCGAGCCTCGGCGCGGCATCGGCGCATCTGCCGACCGCCGGCGTGGACCTCGCGCGCCATGGGGCGAGGATCGCAGCGGGCGCGATCCCGGTGCGTGCCGAGATCGCCGCGACCGGGGAGTTCGTGGCGGCGCAGGTGAAGGCGTTCCTCGGAGAGGTCTGAGCGAGCGCGGCGGGTCAGGCGAGGAGGTGGCGGATTCTCGCGATGTCCGCCTGCATTTCGACGGCCAGCCAGTCGCGGATCGCCAGTGTGACGTCCCTGAGCGGGCGGGCGCGCGGCGCCATCAGGTGGTAGGCGCGGCCGGTTGCGACACGCCGGCTCGAGGCCGGCACCAGCATGCCCTGGCCGAGCGCGTGCGAGACGGCGGAGACCCAGCCGAGCGCGATCCCCTGCCCGTTCATCGCCGCCTGCACGACGACGGCATAATCGGAAAAAGCGATCGAGGCGTGGCCCGGCGCGCACGGACCCCAATAGCCGGTGAAATCCTGCAGCGGATCGGCAAAGAGGAGAAGAGTGTGCGGCGCCTCGGCGCCGTCATCGAGCGGGCCGTGCTCGCGCAGGTACGCGGGGCTGCAGACCGGCATGACCAGCTCCGGGGCGAATTCCCAGGCGTGGCAATCGGACTCCTCGCCCGGCTGCATGCGCATCGCCAGATCGACATTGCCGAGCGGACCGCGCAACGTGCCGGAGATGAGCTGGAAGCGCAGATCGACCGTCGGGAAGTCGCGGTGGAAGCGTTGCATGCGGGGAATGAACCAGTGGGTGACGAAGGCGGTGGAGAAGGAAAGCTCGACCACGTGCTTTTGGGTGCGCGCCGCGACGAGCGCGGCGAGCGCGCCTTCGACCCGCTCGAACCCCTCGCTCACCGCGCGGTAGAGGGTCTTGCCCTCTTCGGTGAGCGCGAGCCCGCGGGCGCCGCGGCTGAAGAGCACGAGGCCGAGATGTGCCTCGAGCTGGGCGATGCTGCGGCTGACCGAGGGCTGGGTGACGTTGAACTCGCGCGCCGCCGCGCCGCAGCTGCCGCAACGCGCCGCGGCCTCGAAGACCAGGAGCGAGCGCGCCGAGGGGATCAGTCTGCCGAGGCCAGCCATACGCTGAGCGTATGACCCCACTAAGAATTGTCAAGCTGACATGTCAGCCATCCGTGGAGCACATAGATGCCCGGCGCCCGGACCGCGAGGAGGGGCGCCGCCAAGGAACGCCAACAGGGACGCTGACAGGGATGGCGGCTTTCGGGCCGCCATCGAGCAAGGGGCAAAAAGAGAAATGACCGCGCAGAGACCGGACGCAGGACGTGATGCAGGACGTGATGCGGGGCCCGCTGGGGCCGATTCCGTTTCCCTCGGCGAGGCCGAGCGGAACGCGCTCAGGAAAGCGCTCTGCCGCGGTGCCACGCGGCGCGAGCTTGGGCAGTGGCTGGCGGCGGCCGGGCTCGGCGCGCTTGCCGCCGGCGGCGCCGTGGACGAGGCGGCGGCCGCGGTCACGGCGGCGCCCAAGCGCGGCGGGTCCATCCGGGTCGCCGGCGAGGACACCTCGACCGCCGACACGCTCGATCCGGCGCGCGCCAACAACTCCACCGACTATACGCGCCTTTTCATGTTCTATAGCGGCCTCACGGTGTTCGACGCGCATTTGACGCCGCACCCGGAGCTGGCACTTTCGATCGACAACCGCGCCGCCACCGTGTGGACCATCAAGCTCCGCAAGGATGTCCATTTCCACGACGGCTCGCCCTTCACCTCGGCGGATGTCGTCTTTTCGCTCAACCGGCTCAAGGACCCGAAGACCGGCTCGGTGGTGATGCCGCTGGCGAGCCAGATGCAGGAGATCAAGGCCACGGCGCCGGACGAGGTGACGATCACGCTTTCCTCGCCGAACGCCGACCTGCCGTCCATCCTCGCCGTCTATCAATTCGTCATCGTCAAGGACGGGACCACCGATTTCAGCAAAGGGATCGGCACCGGCCCGTTCCGCTGCAAGGAGTTCAGGCCCGGCGTGCGCTCGGTGGGCGTGCGCAATCCGGATTATTTCCACGCGCCCGAGCCCTATCTCGACGAGGTCATCTTCTTCGGGATTCCAGACGAGTCCGCGCGCGTCAACGCACTGCTCTCGGGCGGGGTGGATATCGCGGGCTCGATCGATCCGCGCTCGACCCGCCAGGTCAATGGCGCCAAGGGCTATGCGGTGATGGAGACCAAGGCCGGCGAATACACCGACCTCATCATGCGCCTCGACCTGCCGCAGACCGGCAACCCCGATTTCGTGATGGCGATGAAGTACCTGCAGGACCGCGCGCGGATCAAGAGCGCGATCTTCCTCGATTACGCGACCATCGGCAACGACCAGCCGGTCGATCCGACGAACCCCTATTTCTGCGCCGACGTGCCGCAGCGGCCCTTCGACCCCGACCGCGCCAAGTTCCACCTGAACAAGTCCGGCATGGCGAATGTGGCGGTGCCGATCGTCTGCTCGGAGGCCGCGACCGGCTCGGTCGAGATGGCCCTGATGCAGCAGGAGGCGGGGAGCAAGATCGGGCTCAAGCTCGACGTCCGGCGCGTGCCGGCGAGCGGCTACTGGTCGAACTACTGGCTGAAGGCTCCCATCGGCTACGGCAATATCCTGCCGCGCCCGACCGCCAATATCCTGCTCAGCCTCTTCTTCCGCGCCGGCGCCCCGTGGAACGAGAGCCGCTGGAAGGATCCAAAATTCGACCAGCTCCTTTTGCAATCCCGAGCCGAGACCGACATCGCCAAGCGCAAGCAGATGTATTGCGACATGCAGGGCATGATCAGCGACAATGCCGGGATCGGCATCCCGGTCTTCATCAGCGAGCTCGATGCCTATGCGACGCGCGTTCATGGGCTTCATCCGGTCCCGACCGGCGACCTGATGGGCTATAATTTCGCCCAGCATGTCTGGCTCGAATAGCGAAGCGGACCGAAGGCGCGGCGGGAGGATCATGGGCAACCCGATGATCCTCCGCCTGATCGGGGCGCGGATCGCGGCGAACCTGCTGCTGCTGCTCGCGATCTCGCTCCTCGTCTTCCTCGGCACCGAGCTTCTGCCCGGGAACGTCGCCGAGATCGTGCTCGGCCAGGGCGCGACGCCGGCTTCCGTCGCCGGGCTTAGCGCTGCGATGCATCTCGGCGAGCCGGCGCCGCTGCGCTACCTGATCTGGCTCGGCGACCTGGTCAGCGGGAATCTGGGAAACTCGCTCGTCAACGGCGATTCCGTCGCCGCCCTGATCGCGAGCCGGCTGCCGAACTCGCTGCTGCTCGCGGCACTGACCGCCCTCGTCTCGGTGCCGGTGGCATTGGCGCTCGGCATCACCGCGGCGATCTGGCGCGGCACGCTCTATGACCGCATCGTCAACGTGATCACCGTGGCCTCCGTTTCGGTGCCGGAATTCCTCGTCGCGACCCTGGCGGTGCTGATCTTCGCGGTGCGGCTGCATTGGCTGCCGGCGCTCGCCTATCTCGCCGGCGCCGATTCTCTCGGCGGCCTCTTCCGTGTCTTCGCGCTGCCGGTGATGACGCTTTCGTTCGCGACCGTCGCCCAGATGGCGCGGATGACGCGGGCGGCGCTCGTCAACACGCTCTTATCCTCCTATGTCGAGATGGCGGTTCTGAAGGGGGCGCGGCCGGCGCGCGTGGTGCTGCTTCACGCGCTGCCCAATGCCGTGGGCCCGATCGCCAACGCGATCGCGCTCAGCCTCTCCTTCCTGCTCGGCGGCATCATCATCGTCGAGACGATCTTCGACTATCCGGGCCTCGCGCGGCTGATGGTCGATGCGGTCTCGACGCGGGACATGCCGCTGATCCAGGCCTGCGCGATGCTCTTCTGCGCCTTCTATCTGCTGCTCGTGCTGCTCGCCGACATCGCCGCCATCCTCTCCAACCCGCGGCTTCGCCTGCGATGAGCGCCACCGCGCCCGCCGCGCGCCGGGGCATGCGCCTGCGCGGACACCTCTCCATCGCCGGCCTGATCGGAGCGGCGATCCTCGGTGGGTGGATCCTGGTTGCGATTGCGGCCCCGCTGCTCGCGCCGCACGGCGAGGCCGCGATCGTGAGCGACACCGTGTTCGGGCCGATGAGCCGGCACTTCCCGCTCGGCACCGACTATCTCGGCCGCGACATGCTGAGCCTGATCCTCTACGGCGCGCGCTATACGATCGGGCTTGCGCTCGCGGCGACCGCGCTCGCGGCAGGCTGCGGGATCGTGCTCGGCACCGCGGCGGCGGCGAGCGGCGGGGTGCTCGACGGGGCGCTCAGCCGGGCGATGGACACGCTGATCTCCCTGCCGGGGCTGATGTTCGCGCTGGTGATGGTGGCAGCACTCGGCTCCTCGGTGCCGGTGCTGATCGGCACCGCGGCGCTGATCTATATGCCGGGCGCGTTCCGCATCGCCCGCGCGCTCGCGGTCGATATCAACGCGATGGAGTTCGTGCTGGTGGCGCGGGCGCGGGGCGAGAAAACCCCGGCGATCATGTTCGAGGAGATCCTGCCGAACATGGTGCTGCCGGTGCTCACCGATTTCGGGCTGCGCTTCGTCTTCATCGTGCTGCTGCTGAGCAGCCTGAGCTTCCTCGGCCTCGGCATCCAGCCGCCGGCGGCCGATTGGGGCTCGCTCGTGCGCGAGAACATCGAGGGGCTCGGCTATGGCGCGCCGGCGGTGATCATGCCGGCGGTGGCGATCGCCACACTGACGATCGGCGTCAATCTGCTGATCGACGGCTTTGCCGGCCGCAGGCGAAACAGGTTCACCGATGGACGCTGACGCAGCGGTCGAGGTTGCGGAGCTCTGCGTCACCGCGCCGGGGGCGGGCGGGGTGCGGCTTCCGATCGTCGATGCGGTGAGCTTCACGATCGGGCGCGGCGAGGTTGCCGCCCTGATCGGCGAATCGGGCTCGGGCAAGACGACGATCGCGCTCTCGCTGATGGGCCATGCGCGCGCCGGCTGCCGGATCTCGGCCACGCGGCTCCGCGTCGGCGGCACCGACGTGCTCGGGCTCTCGCGCCGGGCGCTCGCCGGCTTCCGCGGCCGGAACGTCTGCTACATCGCCCAGAGCGCCGCCGCCGCCTTCAATCCGGCGCGGCGGATCATGGCCCAGGTGATCGAAGGCGCGCTGATCCACGGGCTGATGAAGCGCGCGGCGGCGGAGGCGAAGGCGATCGGGCTCTTCCGCGCGCTGGCGCTGCCCGACCCGGAGGGGATCGGCGCGCGCTTTCCCCACCAGGTCTCGGGCGGGCAGCTTCAGCGGCTGCTCGCGGCGATGGCGCTGATCACCGATCCGGAGCTTTTGATCCTCGACGAGCCGACCACCGCGCTCGACGTGACGACGCAGATCGAGGTGCTGCGTGCGTTCAAGAAAGTGGTGCGCGAGCGGGGCGTGACGGCGCTCTACGTGTCGCACGACCTCGCGGTGGTGGCGCAGATCGCCGACCGCATCATCGTGCTGCGTGACGGACGGATGCAGGAGGACGCCGCGACCGCGCGGCTGATCGCGGCACCCGCGCATGAATACACGGCAAGCCTGCTCGCGGCCGCCGAGCCATCGCCGCGCGCGGCCCCCGCGCTTGCCGCCGCGGCGGTGCCGCGCCCGCTGCTCGATGTCGCGGGGCTGATCGCCGGCTACGGCAAGCCCGGGCGATCCGGCCTGCCGGCGGTGCCGGTGCTGCACGGGATCGAGCTTGCGATCCGCCCGGGCTCCGCCTTCGGCGTGGTGGGCGAGTCGGGCTGCGGGAAGAGCACGCTCGCGCGCGTGATCGCGGGGCTGCTGCCGCCGGCGCGCGGGACGATCCGTCTCGATGGCACAACGCTCGCCGGCGCGGCCGCCGCGCGCACGCGCGAGCAGCTCCGGCGCGTCCAGATCGTCTTCCAGATGCCGGATGTCGCGCTCAACCCGGCGCGCACTGTGGCGCGCATCATCGGACGGCCGCTGACCTTCTATCACGGGCTCTCGGGCGCGGCGGCCAGGCTACGCACCGCCGAGCTGCTGGAGCTCGTGCATCTGCCGGCCTCGCTCGCCGCGCGCTATCCGGGCGAGCTTTCGGGTGGGCAGAAGCAGCGCGTCAACCTCGCGCGCGCGCTCGCCGCGGAGCCGAGCCTCGTGCTCTGCGATGAGGTGACCTCGGCGCTCGATACGGTGGTCGGTGCGGCGATCCTCGACCTGCTCGCGGAGTTGCGGGAAAAACTCGGCCTCTCCTACCTTTTCATCAGCCACGACCTCGCGACCGTGCGCGCGCTCTGCGACGAGGTGATGGTCCTCTACGCGGGGCGGTGCGTCGAGACGGGACGCCGCGAGACCCTGCTCCGCCGCCCGCTCCACCCCTATTCGGACCTGCTGCTCGCCTCGGTGCCGGAGCTGCGGCCGGGCTGGCTCGAGGCCGTGCCCCCGGCGCCTTCGGGCCGCGCGCCGGCGGCGAGCGCGGCGGGTGGATGCCCCTTCTTCCCGCGCTGCACCGCCGCGATCCCCGATCTCTGCGCACGCGAGCCACCGCCGCGGCGCCTTCTCGCCAAGGGCGCCGAGATCGCCTGCCATCGCACCGAGGAGGAGCTCCTCGCGCTGCAAACGCCACCCTCCGCGGCGTCCGAGACGCCGCCGCTCGCCACCGCTTCCATCTCCTGAAGAGTCATCGATGCCCCTTGATATCGTTAAGGTCGATCCGGCCACCGATCCGCTGCTGCGCCCCTTCACCATTCGCCATCTCCGCCTGCGCAACCGCATCATGAGCACGAGCCATGCCTCGACGCTCGATGAAGACGGGCTGCCGACGGAGCGCTACCAGCGCTACCACGAGGAGAAGGCGAAGGGCGGCCTCGCGCTCACCATGTTCGGCGGCTCCTCGATGGTGGCGCCCGACTCGAGCTGGGGCGGCGGGCAGATCGACGTGGCGAGCGACCGCATCATTCCCTATCTGCAAGAATTCTCCGGGCGCATCCACGGCCATGGCGCCGCGATCATGTGCCAGATCTCGCATCTCGGCAGGCGGGCCGACGCGCTTTCGTGGAACTGGCTGCCGACCATCGGCCCCTCGCGCGTCCGCGAGACGCGGCACCGCAGCTTCCCGCGTGAGATGGACCGCGCGGACATCGACCGCGTGGTGCGCGACTACGCGGAGGCCGCCTGGCGCTGCAAGGAGGGCGGGCTCGACGGCGTCGAGACCGTGACCGGCGGGCATCTGATCGGGCAGTTCTTCTCCCCGCGGACCAACCACCGCAGCGACGGCTTCGGCGGCACGACCGAGAACCGCGCGCGCTTCGGGCTGATGGTGCACGAGGCGATTCGGCGGCGCGTCGGCGACGATTTCCTGGTCGGCATCCGCTTCGTCGTCGAGGAGGGGCCGCCGGACGGGATCGATTTCGAGGAATGCCTGCGCATCGCCCACATTTTCGAGCGCGAGGCGCAACTCGATTTCTTCAACGCGATCTTCGGGCGGATGGACACCGACATCGCGCTCGCCGAGCACAACATGCCGGGGATGTCCCAGCCGATCGCGCCGTTCCTCGACCTCGTCGGTGCGTTCCGCCGCGAGATCGGGCTGCCGGTGTTCCACGCCGCGCGCATCCCCGATATCGCGACCGCGCGCCGCGCCGTGGGCGAGGGGCTGGTCGATATGGTGGGGATGACGCGGGCGCACATGGCCGACCCGCAGATCGCCAACAAGCTCGCGCGCGGCGAGGCCGAGCGCATCCGGCCCTGCGTCGGCGCCTCCTACTGCATGTACAAGAAGGTCGCCTGCATCCACAATCCGGCCTCCGGGCGCGAGCAGATCCTGCCGCAGATCGTCGAACGGGCGGCAGCGCCTGGGCGGCGCGTGGTGGTGGTGGGCGGCGGGCCGGGCGGGCTCGAGGCGGCGCGCGTCGCCGCCGAGCGCGGGCACGAGGTGGTGTTGTTCGAGGCCGCGAACCGGCTCGGCGGGCAGCTCCTGATCGCCGTGCGCGCGAGCTGGCGGCGCGACCTGATCGCGATCGTCGATTGGCGGGTGGCGGAGCTGGAAAAGCTCGGCGTCACGGTGCGGCTCAACGCCTACGCCGAAGCGGAGGAGGTGCTGGCCGAGGCGCCGGATGCCGTGATCATTGCGACCGGCGGGGTGCCCGACACCAACGGTGTCGCCGGGTCCGAATATTGCACCAGCGTGTGGGAGGTGCTGAGCGGCACCACCGTGGCCAAGCAGGACGTGCTGGTGTTCGACGGCACCGGGCGGCACGAGGCGGTCTCCTGCGCGCTGCATCTTGCCGAATCCGGGCATCAGGTGCAATTCGTGACGCTCGACGACAATCTCGGGGTCGAGATGGCCTATCCGGATCGCGTGGTCTATCGCCAGAAGTTCGCGCGGAACGGCATCGATGTTTCGATCGACCGTCAGCTCATCGGCGTGCGCGCGGCCGGCAACCAGCTCGCCGCGCTCTTCCGCCACGAGCTGACGGGCGAGGAGAGCACGCTGACCGCGTCCCAGATCGTCGTCGAGCGGGGCACCGAGCCGGTGACCGCGCTCTATGATGCGCTGCGCCCGGCCTCGGCGAACCAGGGCATCACCGATATCGAGGCCCTGCTTGCGGGAAAGAAGCAGCCGCGCGCCGCCGGCGGCTTCGAGCTGCACCGCATCGGCGATGCGGTCTCGAGCCGCAACGTGCACGCGGCGATCTACGATGCGCTGAGGTTGTGCATGGCGCTTTAGGAGCATGCTGCAGGAGGAAATGCCCAATCAAATCCAAGGGCTTCGCCCCTGGTCGGGGGCCCTGCCCCCGACACCGGCACCCCATCGCGCAGGCGCGACGGGGGCCCCGCCGCCGGCAAAGGCGGAGCCTTTGCAATCCATGACCTTAAGACGGTTGGGGGTCTGGGGCCTCAAGGCCCCAGCGGGGTCCAGGGGCAGAGCCCCTGGCCGAAGCCCCTTGCCACATAACGTCCATGCGATGGAGCAAGATCGTGCGTCTTCATGATTTTCGTGTTCTCACCTTTGATTGCTACGGGACCCTGATCGACTGGGAGAGCGGCATCTTCACCGCCCTCGGGCCGCTGCTGGCGAAAATGCCTGCCCCGATCGGGCGCGATTCCGCGCTCGAGGCGTTCGCGCGGCATGAATCGGCGCAGGAGGCGGAGACGCCCCGGATGCGCTATTCCGAGCTGCTGGCGAAGGTGCATCGGCGGCTGGCCGCCGAATGGGGGATCGCTGCGGACGAAGAGGCGACACAGAGGTTTGGTGCCTCGGTGCCGGACTGGCCGGCCTTCCCCGATTCCGCGACGGCGCTCGGGGCGCTGAAGGCGCATTATCAGCTCGTCATTCTTTCCAACGTGGACCGGGCGAGCTTTGCCGGTAGCAACCGCCGGCTGGGCGTTGCCTTCGATGCCGTCTTCACCGCCGAGGATGTCGGCTCGTACAAACCGGATCCGGCCAATTTCCGTTATCTGCTCGAGCATCTGGCCGAGCGCGGGGCGCGCAAGGAGGATATTTTGCACACCGCGCAGAGCCTTTTTCACGACCATGTCCCGGCCAAGCGGGCGGGCCTTGCTTCCGCCTGGATCGACCGCCGTCACGGTGCGGCGGGCTTCGGCGCAACGATGCCGCCGCCGGAGGACGCGCGCTACGATTTCCGTTTCCCGAGCCTCGCCGCGATGGTCGAGGCCTACGGGGAGGAAGAGCGCGACACGGTGCCGCACGGAGCGGGCTGACGGGCGGGGGATGGCGGGCGGGAGATGGCGTCGGACGGGGCGCGGCGGGCAATTCTCTATATCGGCCGCGCCGACCGTGGCGAGGCCTGGGCGCGGATCACGCGGGCGGAGGCGCCCGAATACGATTTCCGCATCTTCCCGGAGATCGGCGCGCCCGAGGAAATCACCTATCTCGCGGCCTGGACGATCCCGGAGGGCCTCGCCGCCCGGCTTCCCAACCTGCGCGCCGTGTTCTCGGTCGGCGCCGGCGTCGATCAGCTCGATCTCGCCGCGATCCCGCCCGCGCTGGCGCTCGCGCGGATGATCGAGCCCGGCCTCGTCGCCGATATCGCCGGCTATGCGGCGATGGCGGCGCTGATGCTGCAGCGGCGCCTGCCCGACTATCTCGCGCAGGCGCGGAGCGGCACCTGGCGCGCGCTCGCGGTCGCGCCGAGCACGGAGACGCCGGTCGGGCTGCTCGGGCTTGGGATGTTGGGCCAGGCCGCCGCCGCATCGCTGGGCGCGCTCGGGTTCCCGGTGCTGGGCTGGAGCCGCTCGCCGCGGCAAATCCCGGGCATCGCGTGCCATGCCGGGCCGGACGGGCTCGCGGCACTGCTGGGGCAAAGCCGTATCCTGATCTGCCTGCTGCCGCTCACCGCCGAGACGCGAGGGATCCTTGATGCCGCGCTCTTCGCCCGCCTGCCGCGCGGGGCCGGGCTCGTCAATCTCGGCCGCGGCGGGCACCTGGTCGAGCCGGACCTGCTCGCCGCGCTCGAGTCGGGCCAGATCGCGGCCGCCGTGCTCGACGTGTTCGCAACCGAGCCGCTGCCGGCGGACCATCCGTTCTGGACGCATCCGCGCGTCATCGTGACGCCGCATATCGGGGCGGTGACGGCGAACGCGAGCGGGATCGCGGCGCTGCTCGCCAATATCCGCCGTTTCGAGCGCGGCGAGAGGCTCGAGGGCGAGGTCGACCGCACGCGGGAGTACCTGAGCGGGCGGCGAGAGAGGGCGCGGCGCTTGCTATTCCACGGGTGCATCTGTTCCGATGGCGAACGTTCGGGCGGGCGTCACGACGGGAGCGGCCGATGGCGGTGGTGATCACGGTGGCGCAGCAGAAGGGCGGGGCCGGGAAGACCACGATCGCCGCCAACCTCGCCGTGGCGCTGGCGATGCAGCCGGGCGGCCGGAGGGTGGCGCTGCTCGATGCCGATCCGCAGAAGAGCCTCGCCCGCTGGCAGAGCCTGCGCGGGCAGCTGGGAAAGGGTGCCGTCGCGCTCGATTTCGTCGAGGTCCCGGGATGGCGGATCGGGATCGAGCTCGACCGGATCGCGCGCGGGCACGACATCGTGGTGATCGACAGCCCGCCGCAGATCGATACCGACGCGCGCCAGGCGGTGCGGGCGGCGCAGCTCGTGCTGGTGCCGCTCCAGCCGAGCCCGCCCGACCTCTGGGCGGCGGAGGGGACGCTCAAGCTCGCCGCGAGCGAGCGGCGCCCGGCGCGGCTGGTGCTCAACCGGGCGCCGGCAGGGGCGAAGCTGCGCGCGGCGATCGAGCGCGAGATCGCGGCGCGGGGGCTGCCGGTGCTCGCCGCGGTGCTCGGCAATCGCGCCGCCTTCGCCTCCTCCTTCGCGCTCGGGTCGAGCGTGCTCGAAGCGGCACCGCGATCGGTTGCCGCCGCCGAGATGTCGGCGCTCGCCGCCGAGGTCGCGGCACTCGCCCGGTGAGAGGTGCCTCAGGTGACGAAACGGACGCCCGGAGGTATCGTTGGGCGCCGCGGGCGGGTAAGCGCTGGAGCGGCGGGAGGGACGAGCATGAGCCCGGTGATACGCCAGATCCATCCTCACTTCGTGGGCGAGGTCTCGGGGCTCGATGTGGCGCGGACGCTCACGGCGGATGAGCGCGCAACCGTGCAGGACGCGATCGACCGCCATGCCGTGCTCGTCTTCCACGACCAGGCTTTGACGGACGAAGAGCAGATCGCCTTCACGCGCGGCTTCGGGGCGATCGAGGAGTCCGCCGGCGGGCACGTCGCCAAGACGCATGAGCGGCGGCTCGGCGCGGAGATGAACGACGTCTCCAACCTCGGGATGGACGGCAAGCCGCTGGCACGCGACGACCGCAAGCGGATGTTCAATCTCGGCAACCGGCTCTGGCATTCCGACAGCTCGTTCCGCGCCGTTCCGGCGAAATATTCCATCCTCTCGGGGCGCAAGGTGGCGACGAACGGCGGGAACACCGAGTTCGCCGACATGCGCGCGGCCTATGACGCGCTCGATGCGGCGACCAAGGCGGAGATCGAGGACCTCGTCTGCGAGCACTCGCTCATCTATTCGCGCGGCTCGCTCGGGTTCGGCCCCTTCACCGACGAGGAGCGGATCATGTTCCGCCCGGTGCGCCAGCGCCTGGTGCGCACGCATCCAGCGACGGGACGCAAATCCCTTTATCTTGCCTCGCATATCGGCACGATCCTCGGCTGGCCGGTGCCCGAGGCGCGGGCTTTCCTCCGCGACCTCGCCGAGCACGCGACGCAACCCGCGTTCGTTCATGTGCATCGCTGGCGCGAGAACGATCTCGTGATGTGGGACAATCGCCAGACCATGCACCGCGTGCGCCGCTTCGATGAGAGCGAGGTGCGCGACATGCGGCGCACCACGGTCGCGGGCGACGCGCCGACCGCGGTGCAGGCGGCGGAGTAGGCGCGTCCGCCTCTCCTGCTCATTCCGCGCGCGTTTGACCGCGGGGCCGCGGCGGCGGCACCATGGGCGGGATCCAAGGAAGGAGCGGGACGGATGGCGCAATGGAGCGATCAGGTGGCGCTGGTCACCGGCGGGGCGCGCGGCATCGGGCGCGCGACGGCCGAGCTTCTGGCCAAGCGCGGTGCGGCGGTGTGCGTGAACTATGTGGCGCATGCCGAGGCGGCGGAGGCGCTCGCCAAGGAGATCCTCGCGGGCGGCGGGCGCGCGGTCGCGGCGAGCGCGGACGTGAGCGATCCGAAGGCGGTGGAGGCGATGGTCGCGCGGACCGAGGCCGAGCTCGGGCCGATCACCATTCTCGTCAACAACGCGGGCATCGCCCTGCAGGCGACGCTCGATACGTTCGATGCGGGCGACTTCGCACGGATGCGCGAGATCAATGTCGACGGCGTGATCCATGCGACGCGCGCGGTGATGGCCGGGATGCGGGCGCGGCGCTACGGGCGGATCATCAATATCAGCTCGGTCGCCGGGATCGGGACCGCGCTGCCGGGCAATGCGTTCTATGCGGCGACCAAGGCCGCGGTGATCATCCTGACGCGACGCTTCGCGATGGAGCTGGGCGAGGCGGGGATCACGGTGAACGCCGTCGCTCCGGGCTTCGTGCGCACCGACATGACCGAGGGAAAGCGGTCGGCGGAGGAATGGGAGAAGGTGAGCAAGCGGCTCGCGGAGCGCGCGATGACCGGGCGGATCGGCGAGGCGGCGGACATCGCCAATGCGGTCGCGTTCTTTGCCGCGCCCGAGGCGAGCTGGGTCACCGGCCAGGTGCTCGCGGTGGACGGTGGCAGGCTCGATTATCTCGGGCACGCCTGAGGCTGGAGGGCCGGCGCCTCAGCGCTTCGAGAACTGGAAGCTGCGGCGGGCCTTGGCGCGGCCGTATTTCTTGCGCTCGACGACGCGCGAGTCCCGGGTGAGGAAGCCCGCCGCCTTCAGGATGCTTCGCAGATCCGGCTCGTAGTTGGTGAGCGCGCGGCTGATCCCGTGGCGGACGGCGCCGGCCTGGCCGGAAAGCCCGCCGCCGGTGACGGTGCAGATGACGTCGAACTGGTTGTAGCGGTCGGCCACCAGGAAGGGCTGGGTAATCAGCATGCGCAGCACGGGGCGGGCGAAATACTGCGTCGCCCGCCGCCCGTTGATCGCGATGTCCCCCTTGCCCGGCTTGATCCATACCCGCGCGACGGCGTTCTTGCGCCGGCCGGTGGCGTAGGAGCGGCCCAAGGTATCCCGCTTCGGCTCGTGTTTCGGCGCCTCGGCAAGGTCCGGGGTCTTCGCCGCGAGCTCCTTGAGATCGGCGAGCGTGCGCGTCTGGGTTGCGGACATCGGCTTCAGCCCCTTGCGTTCTTGACGTTCATCGCCGCCACGTCGAGCTTGCGCGGCGTCTGGCCGGCATGCGGGTGCTCGGGCCCGCCATAAACATGGAGATGGCGCATCTGCTGGCGCTGCAGCGGGCCGCGCGTGATCATCCGCTCGACCGCCTTCTCCAGGACGCGCTCGGGAAACTTGCTCTCGAGGCGCTGGCGGAGCGTCCGGCCCTTGATCCCGCCCGGATAGCCGGTGTGGTAATAGAACACCGATTGCTCGAGCTTGCGCCCGGTGACGCGCACCTTGCTCGCGTTCACCACCACCACATTGTCCCCGCAATCGACGTGCGGGGTGAATTGCGGCTTGTGCTTGCCGCGCAGGCGCATGGCGACGAGGGACGCGAGCCGCCCGAGGACGAGGCCTTCGGCGTCGATCAGCACCCAGTCCTTGGTGACCTCCGCGGGCTTGAGCGAAAGGGTTGTCCTCATCGGCGGCATCCTTGCGAGCGGCGGCGGCTTATGGCTGGAAGCGAGCCTCAGGTCAAGGGTTTGGGGTCGTGGTAAAAGGATACCACAGTTTGCGGGCGGGGGGCATTGCCCCTAGCATGGGACGATGGACGAAGAGAAAAAATACGGATTGTCGCGCAACATCGCGGGCTACGGCGATGCCGAGTTCTCGCTCTATCTCCGCCGCTCCTTCGCCCACTCGATGGGCTATTCGCAGGCGATGCTGGAGCGGCCGGTGGTCGGCATCGTCGATACCGGCTCGGGCTACAACAACTGCCACCGCACCGTGCCCGAGCTGATCGAGGCGGTGCAGCCGCGGCGTGCTCGCGGCGGGCGGGCTGCCGCTCGCCTTCCCCACGGTCTCGCTGTGCGAGCCGTCGCTGTTCCCGACCTCGATGCATTACCGCAACCTCGCGGCCCTCGACACCGAGGCGATGCTGTTCGCCCAGCCGATGGACGCGGCGGTGCTGGTGGGCGGCTGCGACAAGACGGTGCCGGCGCAGCTCATGGCGGCGGCCTCGGCGCGATCTGCCGGTGGTCGGGCTGGTGACCGGGCCGATGCTGGCGACACCCTACCAGGGCGAGCGGCTGGCGGCCTGCACCGATTGCCGCCGCTACTGGGCGGCCTACCGCGCCGGGCGGGTGAGCGCCGAGCGGATCGGCGAGATCGAGGGCAGGCTGGCGACGACCGCGGGCACCTGCGGCGTGATGGGCACCGCGAGCACGATGGCCTGCCTCGCCGAGGCGCTGGGCTTCCTGCCGGCGGGCACGGCGAGCATCCCCGCGGTGCATGCCGACCGGCTCGCGCGCGGCCGAGGAGGCGGGCGCGCTGGCGATGCGGCTGATCGAGGCCCCGATGCGGCCGTCGCAGATGATCACGCGGGAGTCGGTCGAGAACGCGCTGCTCGTGCTGCTGGCGCTCGGCGGGTCCACCAACGCGCTGATCCATCTGACGGCGATCGCCGGGCGGCGGGGGATCGCGGTGGATTTGCGGCGGCTGAACGAACTGTCCGATGCGACGCCGGTGCTGGTCGACCTGAAGCCGACGGGCGAAGGCTACATGGAGGATTTCCACGCCGCCGGCGGGATGCCCGCGCTGCTGTGGGAGCTTCGCGACCTGCTGCATCTCGCGGCGATCGATGTCACCGGGGCGAGCCTCGGCGAACGGCTGGCGGCGGCGCCCGCGTTCGTCGATCGGCGCTACTATCCGCGCCCGGGCGGAACCGGTCTCGCCGGTGGGCGGGCTGGTGGCGCTTTTCGGCTGCCTCGCGCCGCGCGGGGCGATCCTGAAGCGGAGCGCGGCGACCCCTGCGCTGTTCGAGCGCGAAGCCCGCGCCGTGGTGTTCGACGGGATGGAGGAGCTTGGGCGGCGCATCGACGACCCGGCGCTGGAGGTCGCGCCCGAGGATTTTCTCCTCCTGAAGAACACCGGGCCCGCGACGCGCGGCCGGGATGCCGGAGGCGGGGTACCTGCCGATCCCGCAGAAGCTCGCGCGCGCCGGGGTGAAGGACATGGTGCGGATGAGCGATTGCCGGATGTCCGGCACCGCCTTCGGCACCATCGTGCTGCATATCGCGCCCGAGGCGGCGGCGGGCGGGCCGCTCGCGCTGGTCGAGACGGGCGATCGGATCCGGCTTTCGGTCAAGGAGCGGCGACTCGATCTCCTGGTGGACGAGGCAGTGCTCGGCCGGAGGCGCGAGGGCTGGCGCCCGCGGAAGGTGCCGGAGCGCGGCTGGAACCGGCTGGTCGCCGAGCAGGTGCTCCAGGCGGACGAGGGCTGCGACCTCGCTTTCATGCGGCCGGGCGGGGGCAAAGGCGGCGGCGGGACGTAAGTCTCAGGCGATCGTGGGGACGAGGAGAAAGAGATCGGTATCGCCGGTCTTGCCGCCGGCGCGGGTGATGAGCGCGTGGGCCTGGCCGCGATGGTGCGTCTGGTGGTTGAACATGTGGACGACGAGGAGCCGGCGCGGCGCCCCGACCTCGCGGTTCGCCCCGCCGCTGAACCAGGTCAGCGCGCCGGCAAGCCAGGCTTCGTCCACGCCGGAAGCCCAGGCGGAGATGGCGGTGTCGAGCGCCTCGCGCCGTGTCGCGAGCGTAGAGAAATCCTCGATCATGTGCGCGCTTTGGGCGAGCGGGACGTCGGGCTTCGGCCAGTCCGCGAAGCGCGAGAGCCACATCGAATCGCCCCATACGAGGTGGCAGAGCGTGCCGTGGAGGGAGCCCCAGAAGGCGCCCTGGTCGGCGCGGCGCTCCTCATCCGGGATGCCGGCCGCCGCGGCGTAAAGCCGGCGGTTCATCTCTTGGTTGTAGGCGGCCATCGTCCGCACATAAGCCGGTTCGATCATCGGGCGACCCTCCTGCATCGCAGCCTTGCAAGCGGCGCTTCCGCCTGTTGGCCTCTTGCCGCGCCACCATATACGAGGCCCCGGAAACGGCGGCGAGCGGCTTTGCCGCAATGCCGCAAACCGAGGCACAGAGCGAAAAATCAAGGAGAAAGTCCATGCAAGGAGAAGATCCGATTCGCGTCGCCCGCTCGCTGATCGATCGGCACGGCGTGCGTGCGGCGGCGGTTGCGGAACAGCAGGCGAACGAGGCGCGGCTCGCCGCCAGGATCGAGGCGCTCGATTTCTGGCGCTCGGTCGGGACGGCGATCGCGGAGCTTCGCCGCAGCGCCCATCGCCGGGCGGCGTAAACGTCAGGCGTGGCCGCGCCGCCAGGCGGCGGCGAGCAGGCCGGCGCCGATCAGCAATGAGCCACCGGTACGGTTGACGAGACGCTGCACATCGGGGCGGCGGATCGTCTGGCGTACCGCGCTCGCCATGAGCGCGTAGGCGGCGGCGTTCGCGGTGGCGAGGACGAGAAAGATCGTCTCGAGGACGAGGATCTGCGGGAGGAGGCGCGCGCCGGGCAGCAGGAACTGCGGGACGAAGGCGACAAAAAAGAGAAGACTTTTCGGGTTGAGCGACGTCACCGCATAGGCGTGGGCGAAGGCGCGGCGCGGGGCGACATCGCCGGCGGCTTCGCGGGTGCTGGTCGGGAAGATCGGGGCGCGCCAGAGCCGGATCCCGAGATAGACCAGGTAGGCGGCGCCGATCCATTTGAGCACGGTGAAGATTACGGCCGAGGCGAGCAGCAGGGCGCCGAGGCCGGCCATCGAGGCGGTCATCGCGGTGAAATCCCCGAGCGCGACGCCGGCGACGATCGCCGGGGCGAGGCGGCGACCGTGGCCGAGCGAATAGGAGATCACGAGGAGGACCGTCGGTCCCGGGATCGCCACCAGCACGGCCGAGGCGGCCGCGAAAGCGAGAAAATGCGCGAGCATCCGAGGCTTGTAGCCCGCGGTCAGGGGCGCGCGAAGCGGGCGATGTGGAAGGGCGCGATCGGCGTCGTGGTGGCGCCTCTATCGATCAGCTCGGCCATCACGTCGCCGACGCCGGGGCCGAGCTGGAAGCCGTGGCCGCAGAAGCCGAAAGCGTAATAGAGGCCGGGGATCTTGGCACTCGGACCGATCACGGGAATATCGTCCTCGACATAGGCTTCGATGCCGCTCCAGGTGCGGATGACGCTGAGTGCTGCGAGTGCCGGGACGAGGCGGCGGAGCTCGGGGAGCTGGCGGAGCGTGTTGGCGGGATCGACATAGGCGCGGCTTATGTCGGGCAGGGCCGGGCCGCGGCGGCCGCCGCCGAAGACGATGTTGCCGCGGGCGACCTGGCGGAGATAGACGCCCTCCTCCACGACATCGGAGAAGACGCCGATCACGGACTCCATAAAGACAGTAAACGGCTCGGTTACTGCCATCTGGGGGGCGTGGGAATGGGCGGGAACGGGCTCCTCGAAAAACCGGGCGGCGAGGTCGGGGCCCCAGGCGCCGGCCGAAATCAATAGGTTGGGAGCACGGAAGCGCCCGTTCGCGGACGTTTCGATGACGAAATTATGCCCAGTCCGAGCGATTTCAACGACTTCCGTGTTCTCGAAAACGCGGGCTCCGAGGCGGGCGGCGGCGCGGGCGAAGGCGGGGGCGGCGAGGCGCGGGTTGGCGTGGCCGTCGAGCGGGGAAAAAGAGCCGGCGAGGGCGTCGGGGGAAAGGTAGGGAAAACGGGCGCGAAGGGCGTTGCGGCTGATCAGCTCGAGATCGAGGCCATAGGGGCGGGCGTCGGCGGCGTATTGCTCGAGGCGGCCGACCTCCTCGGGGCGGAAGCACACGCGGAGATGGCCGGAGGGGAGGAATTCGGCGTCCTCGCCGAGGAGCTCGTGGAGGCGGCCCCAGATCGCGCGGGAACGGTTGGCGAGCGGAAGCTGGGGCAGAAACCGGCCCTGGCGGCGGACATTGCCGAAATTGACGCCGCTCGCCTGCTGGCCGACCAGGCCGCGCTCGAGCAGGATGACCGAGCGGCCGCGACGGCGGAGGAAGAAGGCGGCGGCCGCGCCCATCAGGCCGCCGCCGATGATGAGGACGTCCGCGGCGGTTTCAGTGGCTGTTTCAGTCATGAGTGGGTGGCGATGGGCAGGGGTTTGACCGGGGCCTGGCCGCGGAGGCGGCCGACATCGGCGATCGGGGCGCCGCGGGCGGCGGCGAGGATCTCGGCGCCGGCGAGGCCGCAATAGCGGCCCTGGCAGCGGCCCATGCCGAGGCGGACGAAGGCTTTGGCACGATTGACCTCCGGGGCGTCGAGGGTGGTGGCGGCGCGGCGGATCTCGCCGGCGGTGATGGCTTCGCAGCGGCAGACGAGGGTTTCGTCGGGCAGGGCGGCGGCGAGGTGGGCGGGCCAGGGGAAGGCGCGCTCGAGCCCGGCGCGGAAGCGGGCCATGCGGGCGAGGCGGCGGCGCAAACCGGCGGTTTCGGCGGTGGGCACGGCGTGGCTGTGGCCGACGTCGAGGCCGTGGCCGAGGTCGGACAGCAGCGCGCAGGCGGCGAGGCGGCCGGCAAGCTCGGCGGCGTCGGCCCCGGCGATGCGGGCGCCGTCGCCGGCGAGGTAGATGCCGGGAACCGAGCTACGACCATCGGTATCGGTGATGGGCAGCCATTGGCGCAAGAGGGAATCGAAGGCGAAGTCGCAATGGGCGAGGTCGGCGAGCTGGGTCTCGGAGCGGAGGCCGTAGCCGAGGCCGACGGCGTCGCAGGCGAGGGTTTGGGGGTGGCCGCGGGCGTCGCGAAAGTGAATGGCTGAGACGCGCTCGGAGCCGGTGATGGCGAGGGGTGTGATGGCGGAGAAGGTCGGGATGCGGTGGGCGGCGAGGAAGGCTTGGTAATAGAGGCCCTTGGCGAGCGTTGCGGGTTGGGAGGAGAGCGCGGGAAGGGCGGCGAGGCGCGTGGGACGGGAAGACGTATCGAGGATGGCGGCGGGCGGGCAGCCCGCGCGGGCGTATTGGTATGCGACGAGGGTGAGGAGCGGGCCGGTGCCGAGGAAGACCGGGCGGGCGCCGATGGCGCAGGCCTGGGATTTGAGCGCGATCTGGGCGCCGCCGAGGCTGGTGACGCCGGGGAGCGTCCAGCCGGGGACGGGCATGATGCGGTCGGTGGCGCCGGGGCAGAGGATGAGTGCGTCGAAGCGGAGCGCCTCGGTGTTGAGGGCGCGGCGGAGATGGATTTTTCCCTCGTAGACGGTCCAGGCGAGGGTTTCGGGGCGATAATCGATGCGGGGGATCAGGGCATCGAACATGGCGTGGAGCGCGGTCGCCTTCGCGGCCTCGAGGCCGTAGAGGCGGGCGGGCGGGCGGCGGAAGTTCGGCGGCTGGCGGCGATAGATCTGGCCGCCGCTACGGGGCGCCTCGTCGATGACGATGGGGCGGAGGCCGGCGGCGACGAGGCGTTCGGCGGCGCGCATGCCGGCGGGGCCGGCGCCGACGATGATTACGGTTGGGACTAGGGTTGGGGCGGGCATGGCAGGCTCGGGGGCGGGCTCGTGGTGAGGATGGACATGCCTTCGGCCGCTTCGGTGGAGCAGGCGCGGAGACGTTCGCCGGACACGGTCCAGACCCAGCAATCCTGGCAGGCGCCCATCAGGCAGAAGCCGGCGCGGGGGCCGTCGCCGAACTCGCTGTCGCGCAGGCGCGCCCCGGCGGTGAGGAGGGCTGTGAGGAGCGTGTCGCCGGCGAGCGCGGTGATGGGGGCGCCATCGACGGTGAGGCGCAGGGCTGGGCGGGCGCGCTCGTCGAGACGATGGAATAGGGGGCGGGGAAAGAGGGGGCGGGGAAAGAGGGGTTGGGGAAAGAGGGGTTCGGCTTGCATCGGGGGGAGGGTCGCTGCGGGGCGGCGAAGAGTCCAATCGCCATTCGGCTTGCGCGTATAAGGGCGCATTATATGATGGCGGGATGAATGCGCGGCAGCTCGAAGTGTTCCGCACCATCATGCGCTGCGGCACGCTGACCGGCGCGGCGCGGGCGCTCAATGTGTCGCAGCCGGCGCTGAGCCAGAGCCTGCTGCATATCGAGGATGCGCTGGGGCTGGCGCTGTTCCGGCGGGTCAAGGGGCGGCTGGTGCCGACGCCGGAGGCGGAGCTGCTGTTCCCCGAGGCGGACAGGCTGTTCCGCGAGCTGGAAAATCTGCGGCGGTTCGCGGGCGATCTGCGGTACGGCAAGGCAGGGCTGGTGCGGCTTGCGGCCTCGACGCCCCCATCGCTCTCGATCGTGCCGCGGGCGCTGGCGAGCTTCCGCGCGGCGCGGCCGGGGGTGCAGCTCCGCTCCTACGTGGTGCCGGCGGCGGTGATCGCGGAGATGCTGGTGCGCGGGGAGGCGGATATCGGGGTCGCGATGAACGACCAGCCGGTGCCGCTGCTGGAGACCGAGCTGGTGGGACGGAGCGAGGTGGTGTGCGTGCTGCCGGCCGGGCATCGGCTGGCGGGGCGGGCGGCGATCGGGCCGGCGGAGCTGGCGCGCGAGACGCTGATCTCGTATCGCGCGGATTCGCTCCCCGCGCAGCTGATCGAGCGGCGGCTGGCGGAGGACGGGGCACGGCTGGCGCCGGCGGTGGAAATCGACGTCTCGATCACCGCGATTGCCTTCGTGAGGCAGGGGATTGGCGTCGCGGTGGTGGACGGGCTCTTGCCGTGGAGCGAGTTCGCGGGCCTGGTGACGCGGCCGTTCCGCCCGGCGGTGAGCCTGCCGGTGTGTTTGCTGACCTCGAGCCGGCGGCCGCTCTCGCGCAACCAGGCGCTGCTGCGCGAGCATCTGCGCGAGGCGGTGCGGCATTATGTGGAGGATCCTGAGCATCCGGGCGTGCTGCACGCGGTGTAGCCGGGTGCTGCGCATAAGGCGGACTTATCGGGGGGGGGCAAAAACGTCTTGGACAGGAGGGCGCGCGGCCGGGAGACTGGCGGTGGGGTTTAGCCGCGCGGGGTCGGGATGAGCTGGCGGATCGGTGTCGATATCGGCGGCACCTTCATCGATTTCTGCGTCTTGGACACCGCGGCGCGGCGGCTCTCCACGCTCAAGGTGCTGACCACGCCCGAGGAGCCCGGGCGCGAGGTGATGGACGGGCTGGCACTGCTCGAGGCGCGGCACGGGCTCGAGCCTGGCGCGGTGAGCGATTTCGTGCATGGGACGACGATCGGGATCAACACCGTGATCCAGCGCAAGGGGGCCGACCTTGCGCTGCTGGCGACCGCGGGGTTCGAGGATGTGATCGAGCTGGCGCGGCTGCGGATGCCGGAGATGCACAGTCTTTTTTGCGAGCGGCCCGAGCCGCTGGTGACGCGCGACCGGATTTTTGGCGTCGGGGGGCGGATTCTCGCGGACGGGAGCGAGCAGGTGCCGTTGGACGAGGAGGCGGTCGCGCGCGCGGCGGAGGCGGCGCGGGCCAAGGGCGCGGCGGGGATCGTGATTGCGTTCCTGAATGCCTATCGGAACCCGGCGCATGAGCGGGCGGCGAAGGCGATCCTCGCGCGGACGGCGCCCGATCTTTTCGTGTTCACCTCCGCCGAGGTGTGGCCGGTGATCCGCGAATATGAGCGGAGCACGACGGTGATCTTGAACGGGTATGTGCATCCGCGGGTCGCGGGCTATCTCGGCTCGCTGGAGGCGGCGCTCGCGCGGCGGGGGATTGCGGCGGCGCCGATGGTGACGAAGTCGAACGGCGGGATCATGAGCGTGGCGCTCGGCAAGACCGCGTGCGTCAACATGCTGCTCTCGGGGACGGCTTCGGGCGTGATGGGGGCTGCCTTCCTGGCGCGGCAGGCGGGAATCGGCGATGCGCTGACGCTCGATATCGGGGGCACGAGCGCGGACGTGGCACTGGTGATCGGGGGTCAGCCGCAATTCGGAACGGGCGAGACGATCGGCGATTTTCCGCTGTATGTGCCCTCGGTTTCGGTGACTTCGATCGGCGATGGCGGCGGCTCGATCGCGGCGGTGGACGGGTTCGGCGTGCTCAAGGTGGGGCCGGAGAGCGCAGGCTCGATGCCGGGGCCGGCGTGCTACGGGCGCGGCGGAACACGGGCGACGATCACCGATGCGATGGCGGTGTGCGGCTGGCTCGGGCACGCGCCGCTCGCGTACGCATCCGTGGCGATGGATCGGGGGCGGGCCGAGGCGGCGGTGGCGGAATTGGCGGCGCGGGCGGGGCTCGGGCTCGAGGCGACGGCCGAGGCGATCATCCAGGTCGCGATCTCCAACATGTATATGGAGGTGAACAAGCTGATCGCGCGCTATGGCGTCGATCCGCGCGATTTCACGCTGATGCCGTTCGGCGGCGCGGGGCCGATGCTGGGCTGTTTGCTGGCGCGCGAGCTCGGGATGGAACGGGTGATGATCCCGCGGCGGCCGGGGGTGGTCTCGGCGCTCGGCGGGCTGATCGCTGATGTGCGCAACGATTTCATCAGGACATTGTTCGTGGATGCGGCGCCGGGGACGATGGCGGCGGTGGCGCGGGCGTTTGCGGAGTTGCGGGCCGAGGCGGAGGATTGGCTGCGGCGCGGACAGGGTTTTTCGGGCGCGGCGCGGGCGGGTTTTTCGGCCGATATGCGCTATGAGGGCCAGAGCTTCGAGATCGAGGTGGGGATCGAGGAGGCGTGGATCGCGGCGGGTGACATGGCGGCGATCGTCGCGGCGTTTCACCGGCAGCATGCGGAGATCTATGATTTTTCCGATGCGGGGGCGGCGGTGCATATCGTCAATCTGCGGCTGGTGATCACGGGGGCGATTGCGCCGCCCGAGTTCGCGACGGAGGAGCGGCGGGGCGGCGCGCCGGAGGCGGAGAAGTTTGTGATGGTGTGGCAGGACGGGGCGGCGCGGGAGACGGCGCTTTTTTTGCGCGAGGCGCTGCATCATGGGCAGGCGATCGCGGGGCCGGCGATCGTGGCACAGGAGGATGCGACGATCTGCCTGCCGGCGGGATTTGCGGGCACGGTGGATGAATATGGCAACCTCCATCTGCGGCTGGAGGGGTGAGCGGGATGGCGATCGACAAGGTCACGCTGCAGATCCTCGCCAACCATGCGCGCGCGGCGGCCGAGACCATGGCGTACACGCTGTATCGGACCGCGCATTCGACCTTCGTCAAGGAGACGGAGGATTTCACGACGCAGATCACCGATGCGGCGGGGATGGCGGTGGCGGTGCCGATGGATCTCGGGGCGACCTGGTATCCCGGCATCAATTACGGGCGCGCGATGGCGCTGATCCCGAGCTACGAGCCGGGCGATGTCGGCTGCACCAATGATCCCTATAGCGGGTATCTTGCGACGCACGTTCCGGATTTGCATCTGTGGAAGCCGATTTTCCACGAGGGCGAGATCCTTTGTTTCGCCTGCGGGCATATCCACAACACCGATATGGGGGGCGCGGTGCCGGCGAGCCTCTCGCGGGCGCTGACGGAGGTGCACCAGGAGGGCGTGCGGTTTCCGCCGCTGAAGCTCTATCGGCGGGGCGAATTGAACGAAGAGATTCTGCGGGTGATGCTGCTCAATGTGCGCAAGCCCGAGCAGAATCTGGGCGACCTCAAGGCGTTCGTGGGCGCGCTGAACACGGGCGAGCGCAAGGCGCGGGCGATGATCGAGAAGTTCGGGCCGGAGGTTTTCAAGGAGGGGCTCGCGGCGCTGCTCGATTACGCCGAGCACCAGGCGCGGGAGGTCCTGCGGGGGATTCCGGATGGCGAATACATGTTCGCCGATTATGCCGACGAGGACGGGCCGAACGGCAACCCGTGCCGGCTGGCGCTGCGGCTGGTGATCGAGGGGGATGGGGCCATTCTCGATTTCACCGGGAGCGACCCGCAGCTGACCTCCGCGCTGAACGTGCCGACGGGCGGCGACCCGCATCATACGCTGCTTCTGGTGGGGATTTATTACGTTCTTTATACGTTGAACCCGGGGCTCGTGCTGAATGCCGGGCTGACGCGGCCTTTCACCTGCATCTGCCCGGAGGGCACGGTGCTCAACCCGGTGTTTCCGGCCGCGGTGGGGATGCGGAGCCTGACCTGCGCGCGGCTGCGGAGCGTGATTTTCGGGGCGTTTGGTCTCGCGATTCCGGAGCGGATGCCGGCCGCGCCGGCGGGATCAAGCTCGATCGTCAATGTGATGACGACGGACAACCGCACGCACCGGACGATTCTGGCGGCGATCAACCCGATTGTGGGTGGGGCGGGAGGGATGCCGCACCGCGATGGAACAAATGGGTCGGGCGCTGACGGGGCGTATTTGAAGAACACGCCGGTGGAGATCACCGAGGCCGAGGTGCCGGTGCAGATCCTGCGCTACGGCTTGCTTCCGGATTCGGGTGGGGCGGGCGCGCATCGCGGGGGGCTGGCGACGGCGCTCGATTTCAAGGTGTTCGCGCCGAACACGCGGATTACGGCGCGCAACCGCGACCGCTCGCGGTTCCGGCCGTGGGGGATTTTGGGTGGGGGCCCGGGAAAACCGTCGGATTTCGTGTTGAACCCGGGGACGGCGCGCGAGGTGCGGCTGGGGAATATCGATACCGTGACGTGCGATCCGGGGGATGTGCTGCATATCCATTCGCCGGGCGGCGGCGGGCGGGGCGATCCGCTCGAGCGGGACCCGGAGCGGGTGCTGCTCGACGTTGCGCGCGGGTATGTTTCGGTGGGCGCGGCCGCGGCGGAGTATGGGGTGGTGGTGCGGGCGGGTGTGGGTGTGGGTGTTGGTGCGGGCGTGAGCGTGGTGGATGCGGCGGCGACGGCGGCGCGGCGGGCGGCAATGCGGGATGAGCGGGAGGCGGCGCGCGGCGCGGTGAGGGGCGCGCGGGGCAACGGACATTTTGCGTTCGGCCCGGAGCGCGAGCGGCACGAGGCGGTGTGGACGGAGGAGAATTACGCGGCGCTGTCGGAGATTCTTGCCGCGCTGCCTGTGCATTGGCGATTCTTTGTCAAGACGAAGATGTTCGAGCGGATGGTAGGGAACGGGGGAGCGGCGGAACGGGCTCTGGGAAATCGGCCCCCGGTGAAAGAGGTTTTTGCGGGGATTTGTAAGAGTTATCCGGAGCTGGTGGTGGTTCTCTGAGTGGCGGTGCTACCCCTGCGGACCCGCTGGGGCCTGGAGGCCCCAGACCCCATCCTTTTTGGGTGACGGGTCGCAGGGGCGATCATCGGGAACTGGACTGCGTCTCGTCGTGGCGCAACATTCCTCTCTGGGGAATCATGCGGAGGAGAGCATGTCGGCGCGAAGGCTCGGCTGGCTAATAGCTCGGGCGCGCCGTGCATACTACGTTGCAGTCTTGCCGATTTATGGCGTTGGCGTCGCCTTGGTAGTCGGCGTCGTCCTGGACCTCTACCAGGCGATGGTCGCTATCGTGATCTCTCCTGACAAACGCGGTCGCTGGGATTTGTACCATACTGCTGCCGAACTGGCCGTGGGGATGGTACGCGGTTCTCGTGGCCGTTGTCGTTGTGTTGTTGATCCTTGAAGGTTCTTATCGGCGTTGGCGGGGAGAGCACGACGCCGCAGCCGCGCTTCACCAACGGCTGGAGCCGAGAATGGCGTTATCGTTCTCGGATGCGAAATTCGGAGTTGAGATAGGAGGCGGAGGGTCACTCCGCCAAGTCGCGAGCGTAACTGTGAGTAACACGGGGGGCATTAGCTCAAAGACTGCCAGGTATTGGTTAGTCTCGCGTCGACGGAAGCGGGATTTTCCTGGAGGCACGGCTTTCCGGTATGCGCCCCGTTCTACCTGCGGATCGGCGAAGATAAATCTGGTAGGCCTGCTAAGCTTAGATCTCGATGATCCTCAGTCTCCGATCCGGCTGACCCACTTTACGCAGGTTGATGGCTTCTGGCGCGAGTTTCCGACGCCGTTAACCATTCCCCCGGTAGATTTCGATGCGATAGTCAGGTGCATTACGGCGGATAGTCAGCCCGCGAGGCTCCGTATTGAGTTCCGGCGCCTGGTGGATAGGTCGGGCATCCAGGTGGCGACAGACAGGTAGCCCTGAAAAACCTGGACTTCGTCCAGGCGCAGCCGATCGGGAGAGCGGCCGAAATAGCGTCTTGCTTACTCACAAAGTCCTTCTGGTGATGTACCCTCCAATTAATAAAATAAGGTAGCGCCATCGCTTTGATGCTAGTCAGTCCAGCTTCTTGCGCGACGTAACGTCCCGCGTATTCCGCGGCCGTAAGAATCGCACTTGCCGCACACGCTTGGACGAAGCCGGCCTCGGCCCCGGTCGAGGCTGGTCCACTCACGGCTCGGTTAAGGGCACATCCTCCGCTTGGGCCGCCTTCCAGCTCAGCGGCGGCAACGACCAGCGTCACGACGGCCACCGCCGTGACGAATGTGCTCGGCCGCTTGATCCACACGCAGACGGCCGCGCCGATCGCGAGATAGACCGCGGCAGAGCCGACCAGGGCTGAATCCCGTCTTGATATAAAGCAACATCGGCGTGAATGGGGTGAAATAAAATGGCACGCAGTCGCTAAGGGTGCCGAAGGGCACACAAGGAACAGTCCGGCCGTGCCTCTTGTCGATCAGCTCGGTGTTACCGATCGTCGCGAACTTCGGGTCCGCGACTGGAGAAGTTCGGCAGTGCATGCCGTTGGCCATGATCCACGGCACATTGGCCCGATGCACAATGCGGAAGATAAGCGCCTTCTCCTGGTTGAGACTTTCCGACACGGTCCGTCTGGCACCCCGCTGGTGCTACGGGGATGTGGCCGACGACACGCCGCCAACCATCGCCAGACCTCCCTTGCTGGGCGCTAAGCATAAGGGCGGCGACTTCTGATTCGCAACGAGGCGGATTCGAGGCGGCCACCTTCGTCGGTGAATCCGAGAAGCTCCGGTCGCCGTTCGACCGCGCTTCCCATCGCTTCCAGCCGTGCGATCATCAGCCGCTCATGCTCGTCCTGGGGAAAGATATGCAGAAACGGATAGGGCGTGAGACCGAAGCCGACCTCCTCGAACGATATCCGCGCTTTCCGTCCGCCTTTGACCCAGAGATTGATCGCCGGAACCTCATGACCTTTCTCGATCACTTCGTCGGCAAGGTCGAGCTGGCGATATAGCTCGAGAGTCCGCGCATGCACGGCCAGGGCGCGAGAGGCTGTGCCTGGCTCGGCCGTCTTTTCGATGATCATGACGTTGCCCCCGAGCCTGGCCAGCCAGAGCGCGAGGACGAGACCGGTGGGACTTTTATCCAGCTGGGGCTGGAGTCTGACTGAACATGGACTCCGCTATACGGAGTCGGCACAGACGTTAAGAGAATCGTTATACATAAATATTATCCTCTGCGCGATTGGTTCGCAAGGAGGCAAGATGCGTGCAGCAATAAGCATATTGCCGGATCCCAGCGACAATCCACCGGTGTTCCAATTCGATACGGGTGCCGTCAATAACAACGGAGCCGTTTTTTATCCGACCTTGCCTGACATTCCCGGGCCGACCTCCGACTGGTCCGTCGTCGAATGGCACAAGGGCGAATATCTCGATCCGTCCCAGATGTCCGTCGACAACCAGTCGATGACGGATCCCCTTTACGGCGCGCCTCTCTATTCGTGGGAAACGCCCGACGGCGAGAGCAGCTTCGCGGTCTACTCGGCAGATGCCAATGGCACCTCCCCCTACGTCTACCAGCTCACCAGCACCGGCGGCACGTTCGCCCCGGTCGGCGGGGCCAATGTCCTTCTCCAGGCGCAGGTGCCGAACGGAGGCGAAGGATGGGTCACGCTCAATCATCCCGTGACCATCTCGATGGACGCCAAGATATCCGAGGCGTCCGCGACATATAACAGCGCGGCTGCCAAGACCGATGATTCGGTGGGCGGGCAGATCGGCGTTGGTGCCAGCGTCGAGTTCAATGTGCCGTCGTTTCCTTCATACAATCCGAACCTGCCGACATTTGCGGCCTTCATTCAGATCTACATATCCGACTCCAACCCGGGCCCCCTGCCCGTCTGGTTCGACAACAGCGGCGCGACCGCAACGCGGGGAGGCACGATCGATTATGGGGCGACGCTGGCCGGCGATCCGTCGCTGTCCTGGGAGCAATCGCAGGGCGAACCCCAGGAGCTCACGTACAACCTCAATCAATACGTGGAAGCGATGATCCAGGCGGACGCCAGCCAGCTTCCGGCGGCGGCGATGGATCTTTCGAATTGGGCAGTGACCGCGCTCTATCTCGGGCTGGAGACCAACTCCTCCTCCCCCTCGGACCCCAACGCCGGCTCACTCACCGAGTCGCTCCAGGTTTCGAATCTCGAGGTCGCGACCGATCAATCGCAGACCTACAACCCCGCCGATCCACCGCCGGGCGATCCGTTGACCCCGAACGCCCAGACCTTTCTCTTCACGGATGTGACGACCGGCGTGTCCGGCCAGGTGCAGGGGTCGGTCTATGACGGCCCGGTGGCAGGGCTGACGGCGCAGTACCCTGTACTCGGGCACCGACGAGATGTCTTTCATTGCGCCGCCCGGCTCCTTCATCCGCGGGGGACCGTCGAACGATGCGATCGTCGCCACCGGTGGCGGCAACGTGATAGACGGCGGCAGCGGCGGCTCCGACTGGCTGGTCGGCGGCACCGATCTCTCAAATCCGGATACGTTCTTTCTCGATGGATTCGCGCAAAGCCAAGGTCAGTCGGCCTGGGCGACCATCACGAATTTTCATGCCGGTGACGATCTTACGCTGTGGGACTATAATCCCAACGACTGGATCCTCAACTGGCTCCCGAACGCGGGCGCTGCCGGCGCGACCGGCCTGACGCTCTGGGCCCACAACGAGACGAATGATTCGGACATGGCGGCGACATTCAACGGCCTCACCATGGACGATAAGTCGTCGCTCGCCCTCTCGACGGGGACCTCGGCAAGCGGAATGCATTATCTGCTTATCCAGCATCAATAGAGCGTGATCGCTGGAGGTGGTGGAGCCGGAAGCGTGAATCGCGCGAGCAAACAATGACGGAGAGCGGGATGGGTGAGAGACCCTTTGAGAATGCGGCTTCCGGTGAGTCGGAGGCGCTGCGGGCGCCGCCCGGCGGCAGACTCCCGGTTGGCAAGTGCCGATGTGGAAGCTCGACATGAGAGACGGTGACGGTGTTTTGGGGCGTTGAGGCCCGAGGCCCAGACCCGTTTGGCAGGGGGCGGTTGTGGATTCCTGCTTTCGCAGGAACGACGGTGGGGGGCCGTGAGGGCGAGGCTCCGCGGGCGGGGATTGTCGGCGCGGCGCTCGAATGACGGCGAGGAGGGTGGCAAGGGTGGGGGCGAGGGGAAGGAAGGGTTCGCGGGCGGGGATTGCTTCGGCGCGGCGGGTCTCGCGATGACGGCGGGGGGGGTTTTGCTGTTGTGCCGCGTAAGCCGCTTAGGGGGTCCAGGGGCCCAGCCCCTGGTTATTCGGCGGCCTTGGCGTGGGCGGGGGGAGCGGCGAGCATTTGCGGGAAGCGGGCGGCGAGTGCGGCGTGCAGCGCGCGGATCTGCGCGGCGGGCGCGCGGTCGGCGAGCTCGCCGCGGGCGACACTGAGAAAAATCATGCGCTTGGCCCAGTGGCGCCAGGTGATTGCGGTCGATGAAAGAACATCGGTGAGGGCGTCGTAGCGGTCGGGCGTCCAGGTGCGTTCGAAGGCCTCGCGGCCGGGGCCGAAATCGAAGGGGGCGGGTGACGGGCGCGCCGCGGCGCGGAGGCGCTCGGTTTCGGCGAGGTCGGGGGTATTGTCGTCGCCGAGGACGACGCCGTAGGCGGCGCGGGCGGCGGTTGGAGAAACAAGGCCGGCGGCGACATCGAAGGCGACTTCGGAGGGCGGGCGGGTGAAGGGATCGCCCCAGCCGCCGCCGCCGCCGCCGACGATCCGGATGACATCGCCCGGCTCGCAGGCGACGATGTCGCGGTTGCCGAGCTTTTCCTCGCCGGGCGCGCCGGGATTGCGGGTGAAGGTCGAGTTGCTGCCGGCCTTGCCGCCGCGCACGCCCCAGCTCGCGAAGTTCGCGTGATCGCGGTTGCGCGCGGTGATCATGGTCTGCGGGGCGGAAACGGTGAAGGTCATGAAGACCGCCGCGCCGCCGCGATGGCGTCCGGCGCCGGCGGAATCGGGCCAGAGCCCGTAGCCCGCGAAGAGGATCGGGACCTCGGATTCGTTGATCTCGACGGGGGTGTTCTTGAGGAAGGAGGAATTGGCGCCGGAGGCGTCGATGCCGTCGGCGGCGGACGAGCCCCCTGCCCCGCCGCCGACGGGGCCGATCGAGGCCATGATGGGGCGGCCGCCGCGATCGGTGGTGCGGACGTTCATGATCGTCGTCGCCCCGGCGGGGCAGGCCGGCATGCGCTCAGGGATGGCGCGGGCGAAGGCGCCGATGGTGGCGAGCTGGACGACGACGCAGGTGAGGCTCCGCATGCCGACGGCGGCGGGGGGCTCGGGATTGACGACGGTGCCGGGCGGCAGGACGGCGCGGGCGCAGCGGAGGATGCCGGCATTGAGGAGGAGGGTCTTGTCGAGGGAATAGAGCACATAGACGAGGCCGACCATGACGAGGACGTGGCGCTCGCGCCCGCCGGTCGGCATGTTGAGCGAGGCGCTGAGCTGCGGATCGCTGCCGGTATAATCGAGCACGAGCTCGCCGCCGCGGACGCGCAGCGTGATGGCGATGCGGCAGGGGACGCCGTTGTCGGAGTCTTCGTCGGCGTATTCGGCGTGGGTGTAGTCGCCGTCGGGGATGGTGCGGACGATCGCGCGGGCCTGGGCCTCGGCGTAATCGAGCAGGTCGGCGATGCCGGCGCGGAAGCCGGCGCGGCCGAAGCGGGCGACGATCTCGCGCACCTTGCGCTCGCCGACCGCGAGCGAGGCGATCTGGGCGTTGAGGTCGCCGCGGTTCTGCAGCGGCACGCGGACGTTCATTTCCATGATGCGCAGCAGCCGGGAGTCATATTGCCCGTTGCTCACCAGCTTCATCGGCGGGATGCGGATCCCCTCCTGCTGGATCTCGATCAGCGTGCGCGAGAGGGTGGCGGGGACGGCGCCTCCCATGTCGGTGTTGTGGATGTGCCCGGCGACGAAGCACATCAGCTCGCCCTCGACGAAAACCGGCTTCCAGATGTGGATGTCCGGCGTGTGGGTCGCGACCGAGCCGCTATAGGGATCGTTGGTGATGCAGATATCGCCGTCCTGGTAGTCCGCGATCATACGGATGGCGGGGCCGTAATCGAGGCCGACGAACCAGGTGGCGCCGAGGGTTTTGGGCGAGGCGAAGGTGAGGCCGTCGGGCGTCAGCAGGCCGCAGGAGAAATCCTCGGTCTCCTTGACGAAGGTGGAATAGGCGGTGCGGACGAGGGTGTAGGCCATCGCCTCGGCGGCGGCGGCGCAGTAATCGGCGAGGATCTGCAGCTCGAGGCGGCCGGTTTGAAAGGCGGCGGTTTGCATTGGAGTCCTCAGGCGACGGTGATGCGGAGATTGCCGATCGGATCGACCGCGACCGTGCATCCGGTGGGGACGATGGTGGTGCAGTCGCTCTGCGCGACGACGGCGGGGCCGGCGAAGCTTTGGCCGGCGGCGAGGTCGGCGCGGCGGTAGAAGGGGATTTTGCGGGCGGCGCCGTCGAGGAAGACGGAGAGCGTGCCGGCGGGCTCGGGGGGATTGGTGCGCGTGGGGAGGGTTGGAAGGGCGGGGCGCGCGGTGGGGCTGCCGGCGACCAGGCGGAGATTGATCACCTGGACGGCGGCGGTGCGGTCGCAATGGCCGAACATCGCCTGGTGGCGGTCGTGGAAGGCGCCGGCGATCGCGGCGAGGTCGCCGGCTTCGATCCAGGCCGGATCGAGCGGGGCTTCGATCTCGAAGGACTGGCCGGCATAGCGCATGTCCGCGGAGCGGGCGAGGGTTGCGGCGTCCGGCGCGGTGCCCTCGGCGGCGAGCCAGGTGCGGCCGCGGGATTCGAGGGCGGCGAAGGTTTCGCGGAGGAGGGGGGCGATGGAGGGCTCGAGCGGGGCGTAGATGGTGCGGATGAAATCGTTCTTCACGTCGGCGACGAGGCCGCCGAGCGCGCTCAAGACGCCGGGGGTCGGCGGGACGAGGACCGCGCGCATCCCCAGCGCGCGGGCGAGCATCGGGGCCAGCATCGGGCCGGCGCCGCCGAAGGCGATGAGGGTGAATTCGCGGGGATCGATGCCGAAGCGCGAGACGATTGCGGACACGCCGGTATACATGCCGGAGACGCAGATGCGCTGGATCGCCTCGGCGGTGCTTTCGATGGTGGCGTCGAGGCGCGCGGCGAGGCGGGAGATCGCGGCGCGGGCGGCCGGGGCGTCGATTTTGACGGCGTCGTAGCCGAGATCGGCGGCGCCGATCAGGCCGCAGGCGGCGAAGCTGTCGGTGACGGTGGGGCGGGCGCCGCCGCGGCCGTAGCAGACCGGGCCGGGGGTGGAGCCGGCGCTTTCGGGGCCGACCTTCAGCACGCCCTGCCCGTCCACCCAGGCGATCGAGCCGCCGCCTTCGCCGATCGAGCTGACGGCGACGGAGGGGATGAAGATGCGGAACTCGCCGATCGTTTCGCCGACGCCATATTGCGGCTGGCCGTCGCGGATCAGCGCCATGTCGGCGCTGGTGCCGCCGATATCGAGCGAGAGGGCGCGGTCGATCCCGGCGGCGCGGGCGATGAAGGCGGCGCCGATGACCCCGGAGGCGGTGCCGGAGAGGATCATCTGGATGCAGTCGCGCTTGCCCTGCTCGGCCAGCATAACGCCGCCGTTCGATTTGGTGATGCGGGGCTCGGGGGCGACGCCGGCCTGGCGGAGGGCGGACTGGAGCGAGGCGAGATAGGCGGCGACGCGCGGCTGGACATAGCCGCTGACGGTTGTCGTGACGGTGCGTTCGTATTCGCGGACGATCGGCCAGACCTCGGAGGAGAGGAAGACGGGGAGGCCGGGGGCGAGCTCGGCGGCGAGCGCGGCGAGCGCCTGCTCGTGGGCGGGGTTGCGGTAGGCGTGGAGGAGGGCGACGACGATGCCCTCGCAGCCGGCGGCGCGGGCGTGGGCGAGGGCGGCGGCGACGCTCGCGCGGTCGAGCGGGGTGAGGATTTTTCCTTCGGCGTCGATCCGCTCGTCGATCGGCCAGACGCGCTCGCGCGTGATGAGCGGGGTCGGGCGGCGGCTGAAGAGGTCGTACATGTCGTCGATCTTGAGGCGCGCCAGCTCGAGCACGTCGACGAAGCCGCGGGTGGTGAAGAGCCCGAGGCGGAGGCCCTTGCGCTGGATCACCGTGTTCACGCCGACGGTCGTTCCGTGGGTGAAATAGCTGATCTGGGCGGGGGCGATGCCGTAGCGAAGCTCGAGCTGGCGGAGGCCTTCGAGCACCTCCGCGCCCGGCTGGTCGGGGCGGGAGAAGACCTTGAGCGCCTGGACCTGTCCGTCCGTCTCGTCGAGGACCGCGAAATCGGTGAAGGAGCCGCCGATATCGACGCCGACGCGGAAGCTCATGGGGCCCCGTGGGGTATGGTGTGGCGCATGGTGTGGGGCACGGTGTGGCGCATGGTGTGGCGCATGGTGTGGGGCATCGTGTGGGGCGGGGGCGCGCGAAGCCTGCCCAGGAAATGGGCGAATGCGGTACGGGTCACGGTTGTCTCCCGCGCGTGAGCGCTTTGCGTTCCGCGACATTTAGGACAGCGGCGCTGACCGGGTCAACGGGCGGGCGCGGCGCGAAGGCGCCCTATTCGCGCTGCTCGCGGCCGTAGAGGAGGAGCAAGGCGAGGATGACGACGCCGTAGATGATGCTGCGGCCATAGTCCGGCATGTTGAGCGCGAGCAGGACGCTGACCAGCGCGGTGAGGCTGACGGCGCCGGCGGCGGCGCCGAGATAGGAGCCGCGGCCGCCGAGGATGCTGACCCCGCCGATGACGACCGCGGCGATCGACTGGAAGAGGTAGGGATCGCCCATGCCGAGCGAGGCCTGGCCGCCGAAGCCGGCCAGCAGGATGCCCGCCAGGGAAGAAAAGATCCCGCTCAGGACGTAGAGAAAAATGGTCGTCCGGTTGACGTTGACGCCGGCGAGGAAGGCGGCGCGCGGATTGTTGCCGATCGCGTAGGTGGCGCGGCCGAAGCGGGTGAAGCCGAGGGCGAAGGTGACGATCAGGATGACGACGAGCCAGAGCCAGAGGGCGGCGGGAATGCCGAGGAAGATGCCGTGCACGGCGGCGGCGACCACCGGGGGCGCGTAGGAGGCGCAGGCGGCGCAGGTCATGCCGCCGGAGAGGCCGAGGGCCAGGCCCTCGACGATGCCGTTCATGGCCAGCGTGATCACCACCGGCGGCACCGCGAACCAGACGACGAAGGCGCCGTTGGCGAAACCGACCAGCGCGCCCATGCCGAGGGTGAGCGCGATCGCGTAGGGCGCGCGCGAGTTCTGGCCGAGCGAGGCGGTGGCGAGCAGGATCGCCGCGGCGTTCAGCACCCAGGGAACCGAGAGGTCGATGCCGCCGATCAGGATGACGAAGCACTGGCCGGCGGCGACCAGGCCGACGAAGGAGGCGACGAGCAGGATCGCGGTGACGCTGGGGAAGCTCGCGAAGCCGGGATGGACGAAGGCGCCGATGACGAAGAGCGCGACGGCGGCGGCGTAGGCGGCGAGGACGCGGAGCGCGTCGGGGGTGATGCGCGCAGGCATGGCTAGGCTCCCCTGCCGCGGCGGACGAGGCCGCCGATCGCCGCCCCGAGCACGACGGCGATGATCAGGAAGAGCCCCTCGTAGAAGGATTGGTAGAGCGGGTTGATGTGGGCGAAGAAGAGGATGTTGACGATCATCGTCGTGATGAAGGCGCCGCAGATCGCGCCCACCGCGCTGCCGCGGCCGCCGAAGAGGCTGACCCCGCCGAGCACGGTCGCGACGATCGAGGTGAGGGTATAGACATTGCCGCTGGTGGCGTCGCCCGAGGTGGCGTTGGCGGCGAGGAAGAGCCCGGCGCAGGCGTAGAGCGCGCCGCCGATCGTGTAGGCGACGATCTTCGTGCGCACCGCGTCGATGCCGTGGGCGATCGCCGCCTGCTCGTCGTTGCCGACGGCGAAGATCTCGACGCCGATGCGCGAGCGCCGGAGCGCCATCCAGCCGAGCCCGGCAAGGACGAGGAAGAGGAGCGCATAAGGCCCGGTGGTGTTGACAAGGAGGGAAGTAACGCCGTCCGGCACGGTGCCGCCGGGCTGGGGCAGGACGCGGATGGCGAGTCCCTGGAAGATCGAGAGCGTGGCGAGCGTGACGACGATCGGCTGCAGCCGCCCGAGCCCGACGAGGAGGCCGTTGATCAGGCCGGCGGCGGCGCCGACCAGCACCACGAGCCCGGCGACGATGGCCATGTGCGCGACGCTGCCGGCAAGGTAGATGGCGGCCAGCGCATTGGTGAGATCGACCACCCCGCCGACCGAGAGGTCGATGCCGCGCGTCAGCACGACGATGGTCTGGCCGATCGCGGCGAGCGCCAGCGGCATCGTGTTGTCGACGGTCGAGGTGATCTCGAAATTGCCCGGCAGGCGATGCTGCTCGATCAGGAACATCGCGACGAAGGCGACGATGCTGAGAAGGAGAATGGCGGCGGCGAGGAGGAGGCCGATATTCTGGCCGATGACGTGCGCGGCGCGCGGGCGGCGGGCGGCGGTCCCGGGCGTTCGGGTCTCGCCGCGGCCCGAGATTTCAGAGGGCATGGGCAACGCCCGCTTCGCGCATGGCGGCGGCGACGATCG
The DNA here is from genome assembly GCA_963840545.1 of uncultured Pseudomonadota bacterium. GTDB lineage: Bacteria > Pseudomonadota > Alphaproteobacteria > Acetobacterales > Acetobacteraceae > JAKAWQ01. Next base: position 95,975 of record CAWIZE010000001.1, read on the forward strand.
CCTCGGCATCGAGCGCGGGCGGGGCGAGGGAGGCGGCGATGCGGCCGCCGCGCAGCACCAGCACGCGGTGGCAGAGATGGGCCAGCTCCTCGGTGTCCGAGGAATAGAAGAGGATCGCCCTCCCCTCCCCGGCGAGGCGGGCCATCAGCTCGTAGATCTCGTGCTTGGTCGCGACATCGACGCCGCGCGTCACGTCGTAGAGGAGGAGGATGCGCGATTCGGCGAGCAGCCAGCGCCCGACCAGGACTTTCTGCTGGTTGCCGCCGGAGAGCGCGCCGACGGGCTGTGCCGCGCTCGGCGTGACGATGCCGAGGCGGGCGATGATGTCCCGGCTCATCCGCCGCTCCGCCGCACCGCGGATGACGCCGAAATGCGAGAGCCGGCCGAGGATGGGCAAGGTGAGGTTGTCACGCACCGAGAGGGGCAGCAGCAGCCCCTCGGACTTGCGGTCCTCCGGAACGAGCGCGATGCCGAGGCCGGCGCGGATCGCATCCGCGGGCCGGGCGATGCGGGTCGGGCGGCCGCCGACGCTGATTTTTCCCCGCTTCAGCGGCGGGGCGCCGAAGAGGCCGAGGAAGAGCTCGCGATGGCCCTGGCCGGCGAGGCCGCCGACGCCGAGGATTTCGCCCGCGGCGAGCGAGAAGCCGAGCCCGCCGGTGCCGTCGAGGCTGGCGCCCTCGAGGCTGGCGCCGTCGAGGCTGGCGCCGGTGAGCGCGAGCGCGGGCGGGGCGCCGGCGGGGAGCGGCGGCAGCTTCGGGTAGAGGGAATCGACGCGGCGGCCGGTCATCAGCGTGATCGCCTCGCCCTCGTCGATCGCGGTGTAGGTGCCGACCTCGGAACCGTTGCGGAAGATGGTGATGCGGTCGGCGATCGAGGTGATCTCGTTCCACCGGTGGGAGGTGAAGACGATGGCGGTGCCGGCGGCGCGGAGGTCGCGGATGCGGGCGAAGAGCCACTCGACCTCGCGCTCGACCAGCGAGGAGGTGGGCTCGTCGAGCAGGAGGATGCGCGGGCGGCGGATGACGACGCGGGCGATCTCGATGATCTGGCGCTCGGCGAGCGAGACCTCGGCGGCGAGCGCGCGGGGATCGATATGGTGGACGCCGAGGCCGGCGAGCACCGCCTCGGCCGCGGGGGCAAGCGCGGAGCGGCGGATCAGGCCGATCGCGGAGCGCGGCTCGCGGCCGAGCAGGAGGTTCTCGGCGACGCTCATCCAGGGCAGCAGGGTGAGCTCCTGGAAGACGGTGCCGACGCCGCGGCGCGCGGCATCGGCGGTGCCGGCGAGGCGGACGGGGTGGCCATCGAGCAGGACGGAACCGGCATCGGGGAAGATCCGCCCGCCGAGGATTTTGATCAGTGTCGATTTGCCCGCGCCGTTCTCGCCGACCAGCGCATGCACCTCGCCGCCGCGGGCGGCGAACGAGGCGGTGCGGAGCGCCTGGACCCCGCCGAACGCCTTGCTCACCGCCCGCGCGGCGATTTCCGCCCCCGCCTCCGGCGAGAGCGCCGGCAGGGGGGCCGGCCCATCGGCCGGCGCAGCGCTCATACGGAGGGCAGATTGACGTCGAGGCTTCCCGAGCAGGGCTTGCCGGTGAGCGCGGCATCGACGCAAATCTTCACCGCGGCGTTCATGCCGCTGTCGGTGAAGTCGGCGAAGAAGCTGTCCGGCAGGTCGGGGAACACCGTCTCGCCCACCTTCACCGTCGCGCTGGTGACGAACGGGAAGGGGATGGTGATGTCCTTGTGGGGATAGGATTTCTGCAGGATGCGACGGGCCAGCTCGAGCGAGACGAGGACGAGGTAGGGCGGCTGGCCGATCGAGATCCCGTCCACCTTCTGGCCCATATAGCCGATCATGAATTTGCGAAATCCGTTCTCGGCCTCGCCGGCGGTGGGCGGCAGCGGGGTGCGCTTGGCGGCGATGAAGGCCTTGAGCACGCCGTCCGTGCCGCCCTGGCACCAGATGCCGTCGATTGGCGGCAAGGAGGGCAGGATCGAGGAGGTGTTGCGCTCGGCGACCGAGGAATCCCACATCCCGGTGTAGCGGTTGACGACCTTGATGCCGGGATTGGCCTTCCAGACGGCGTCGGCGCCGGCGTTGCGCTGCTGGTCGACGAAGGTGCCGGCGACGCCGGTGACCATGATCACGTTGCCCTTGCCGCCGAGCTTCTGGACGAGGAACTCGGCGAGCTTCTTGCCGAACTCGAACTGGTCGGTGTTGACCTTGATGGCCGACGGCGCGGTGACGACGTTGTCGTAGGAGACGACGAGGATGCCGCGGGACGTCGCCTGGTGGATGATGCCGTTGAGGCCGGTGGGCGAGGCGGCGTCGATCAGGATCGCATCGACGCGCTCGCCGATCAGGCCGCTCATCTGCTGGCTCTCCTGGCTGACATCGTTGCCGGAGTTGAACCAGGTTCCCTCCACCTGGCTGGCGTACGGCTCCATCTGCAGCGCCGCCTTGAAGAGGTTCTCCATCTCGATGCGCCACTTGTTGCCGATATAGGAGTTGGAGAGCGCGATCTTGAGCTTGCCGGCGGCGCGGGCACGGCGTGGCAGGCTGGCGGCGACGAGGCCGGCGCCGGTGCCGGCGAGCAGGCGCCGCCGGGCGAGGTTTCCTTGCATGACGTTCCTCCCATTCCGCCAACCGATGGAGCCGGGTGGGCCCGGTTTCGGTTGTGGAGACCGAAGATTAGCGTTCAATCGAGGGGCGTCAAAGCCACCGGGGTGCCGCGGCGGGCGCCGGCGGGGGCCGCCGGCCGGGGCGTTTGCCATTCCCTCGGGGGGCGAGGATGATTTGGCGGACCATTGGCCGTCTGGCGGCAATCTGGGGCGGCAATCTGGGGCGGCAATCTGGCGGGAGCCATTCCATGGGCGTGCTCGACCCCATTCCCTATCCGGACGAGACGCTGGCGCGGATCCTCCGAACCGTGCGCACGATCGCGCTGCTCGGCGCCTCGCCGGACTGGAACCGACCGAGCTACTTCGTGATGAAGTACCTCCAGGGAAAGGGATTTCGGGTCATTCCCGTCAACCCGGCGATCGCCGGCGAGACGCTGCTGGGCGAGCGGGTTTATGCGGGACTGAGAGAAATTCCCGAGAAGGTGGACATGGTGGATGTGTTCCGCGCCTCCCGCTACGCCATGCCGATCGTCGAGGATGCGATCGCGATCGGCGCGAAGGTGGTGTGGATGCAGCTTGGGGTGCGCAACGACGCGGCGGCGGCGAAGGCGGAGGCGGCCGGGCTCGAGGTGGTGATGAACCGCTGCCCCAAGATCGAGTTCGGGCGGCTGGCGGGCGAGCTTTCCTGGAGCGGGGTGAATTCGGGGATCGTGCGCAACCGCCCGCCCGAGGCGCCCGGTGGGAAGTCAGGTGGGAAGTCACGTTCCTCGCCGGGGCGGCCGGCGAAGCCGGCGGGCGGCAATGCGCCCCAAGGGGCTGAGCTCGGATTCGAGACCCGCGCCGTCCATGCCGGGGCCGCGCCCGACCCGACGACCGGCGCCCGGGCGACGCCGATCTACCAGACCACCTCCTACGTGTTCCAGGACGTCGATCACGCCGCCTCGCTCTTCAACCTGCACAATTTCGGGTACGTTTATTCGCGCCTCGCCAACCCGACCGTCTCGGTGCTCGAGGAGCGGGTGGCGAGCCTCGAGGGCGGACGGGCGGGGCTGGCGTGCGCGTCGGGGCATGCGGCGCAGTTCCTGACCTTCTTCACCCTGCTCGAGCCGGGCGACGAGTTCCTCGCCTCGCGCAATCTCTATGGCGGGTCGCTGACCCAGTTCGGGCTCTCCTTCCCGCGGCTCGGCTGGACCTGCCATTTCGTCGATCCGCGCGAGCCGGAGAATTTCGCCCGCGCGCTGACGCCGCGCTGCAAGGCGATCTTCGTCGAGAGCCTGGCCAATCCGGGCGGCATCGTCGTCGATCTGGCGGCGATCGCGGCGATCGCGCATGGCGCCGGGATCCCGCTGATCGTGGACAATACGCTGGCGAGCCCCTTCCTCTGCCGCCCGATCGAATGGGGCGCCGACCTCGTCTGCCACTCGACGACGAAATTCCTCTCGGGCCACGGCAATGCGCTGGGCGGGGTGATCGTGGAGTCGGGAAAATTCGACTGGAGCCAGGGCGGGCGTTTTCCCTCGCTCACCGAGCCCGAGCCCGCCTATCACGGGCTCCGCTTCTACGAGAATTTTGGCGACTTTGCTTTCACCACCAAGGCCCGGGCGGTCGCGCTCCGCGATTTCGGGCCGGCGCTCTCGCCGATGAACGCCTTCCTCACCATCACCGGCATCGAGACGCTGCACGTGAGAATGGAGCGGCATGTCGCGAACGCGGAGAAGGTTGCGCGGTTCCTGGAGGGCCACAAGCAGGTCGCGTGGGTGTCCTATGCCGGGCTCGAGTCTTCGCCGTATCGGGCGCTGGCGCGGAAATATCTCCCGCGCGGGGCCGGCGGGGTGATGACATTCGGCGCCGCCGGCGGCTTCGCGGCCGGGGTGAAGCTCGTCGAGGGCGTGCGCATCTTCTCCCACCTCGCCAATATCGGCGACACGCGGAGCCTGATCCTCCATCCCGCCTCGACGACGCATCGGCAATTGACCGACGCGCAGCGCGAGGCCGCCGGCGCGGGGCCGGACGTGGTGCGGCTTTCGGTCGGGCTCGAGAGTGCCGAGGACCTGATCGCCGATCTCGACCAGGCGCTGGCCCAAGCGAGCTGAGCCGAGCGATAGGAAAGGATGCGAGCATGAGCGAGCCGAGCGGAGATCGAAAAATCCTCGGGCATATCCAGGCGCTCGTCGCCGAGGAGGAGCGGCTCTATGCCCAGCCCACGATGACCGAGACGGAGCGGGCGCGGCTCGGCGCGATCAATGTCGCGCTCGACCAGTGCTGGGACCTGCTCCGCCAGCGTCGGGCGTTGCGCGAGTTCGGGAGCAACCCGGACGAGGCGAAGGTGCGGCCGGCCGGGGTGGTGGAGAAATACGAGGGGTAAGAGGTTGACCGTCCCCCCCCGACCTATCCTCTTTCATAACCAGAATCTGTTCTGGTTGAGGCTCTACCTTACCCCGCGGGACGCATTCGGGGGTCTGGGGCCTCCCATACTTGAACCCTTGGGCCCCAGCGGGGTCCAGGGGCAGGGCCCCTGGTCAGGAGGCGGAGCCTTCCGGTTCAAGGGCCTGCAAAAGTCATTGGGTTCGATTGTGCCTCTCCAGTATCCCGCGCCAGATCAATCTCATCTGCCATCCTGATCTCGGCGCGGGTGATGATGCGCGGGCGTCGGGCGCCGCCCCCTCGGCTTTTACCCGGTGCGGCCTGATCTGCGGCCCCGGAGAAGCCCACGGCAGCGATGCCGGTGCCCAGTAGCGCCAGGCTCATCGGTTGGGGCGCGCTTGCGCCAGTTGTGCATTCCAGAAGGCGATTGGGTACTTCGCAAACACAGCCGCGCGGCACCCCGGCCAGAGAGCCCGCGATCGTCCAGCCTTAAGGCGACGTGGGCTTTGCTGTGGCCACGCGGCGCAGAGCTTCCTGAAACCTTTCTTCGGCGTCCTGCTCGTAATCTCCGATGGCCGTTTTGGCCATTTCAATGAACTTGCCCGACTGGGCTTGGTTGGCGCCAGATTTCCTGTCTGGTTTCCGACCGCGTTCGCTCTTGCGTTTTTCCCTCGGGATCGCCATAGTCTACCCTGCCCCTCGTGGTGGAATTGGCAGACACACTCGACTTTGGTTCGAGCGCCGTGCGGGCGTCCGGGTTCAAGTCCCGGCGAGGGGACGTTTTGGACACCCAATCCGTGAAAGGTATAGCAAATGGGGTCCCGCATGAATGCTCACCATCTAGAAAAGATGAAAGCTCGACGAGCTGCTCTGGATGAGGAGATTGCCGCAATCCAGGAGCGGTTCAAGGAGCTTGTCGCAAAGCGCCAAGGCTATGAGGAGTTTTTTGCGATTGCCAGCGATACCTCAATGCCTCCAGACGAAATGCCGGAGCACCGGGTGCGCGGTGCCGTAAAAGACACCGCCCTGCGTCTTCTCCAAGCTCACGCGGAGCATGGGCTGACCGCTGTTGAGCTTGTGGACGTGGCTGCTCGCGAGGGGATTTCTCTCGACCGTGGCTCTATCTCGTCCCTACTGAGCAAGTTGAAGGCCCAGGGCACCTTGGTTCTCGACGCTCCGACGAGCAAGTACCGCCCTGCGCCGGCGGAGCCTACGAAACCGCCAAGCGTAACGGCTGGGGCATTGCTGGAAAAGATCAACGCCATAAGGACGGCGGCTTGATGTGGCGTATAGTATATAAGGTACACACAGACCTCCCAGCGCCCGGGCTGCCACCCGGGCGCTGGGTATCGGTGGCCCCGTATCTCAGCCGGATAGAGAAGCGGATTTGTAATCCGCAGGTCGGGTGTTCGAGTCACCCCGGGGCCGCCACTTCCACTCAGTCGGAATTCCATCCCGACTGCTGGCGATTAAAAGTGAGAAGTTCGAGTTGACTCACCCTTAGACAAATCCGGTTCCAGCGCCGTGCGGGACTTTTGGACACCGTTCCGTGGATTGAATTTCGGGATTTTTCCGTTATGACGCAACCTACGTTTGGCGCGATCATGCTGATTCAAAATCCTGGGGCTAAATCAGTACGCGGAATTCATTCAAAGAGAATTATAGGTCAATGACTCCCAACTCTACCGAGAAACTTGTGACCGGAACATAAGCCCCTTTCCAAGCGCGCCGAGCAACGCGCGTTTCCTCCGCTCGATGTCGTCCACTCCCATGCGGATGCGATTGTTATATCTAAAGTCGAGCTCGGCTACATACCGACGCAGATGATGCTGCCCACAGTGCTGATAAATCCCTTTCATCCCACGCTTAAAGATCGAATAAAATCCTTCTAGTGAATTAGTGTGAGCATGTCCTCGCAGATACTCGCGATAACCGTCCGCAACTACCTCATGAGCGACGAAATCTTTATTGAGATTCCCATATTGGCTGGCTTCATCTGTCATCACGCGCATTTCCGCGGCGATATTGGCCTTAAGGATCGGGGTAGTGTGCTTCGCGCTGGTTCCCTCCACATGAAAGGATCGAAGCCGGCCTCGGCGCTCAACAAGGCTTAGAATTGCGTGTTTATGGCCGTAACCAGACCGCCTCTGTGCCCCCTCTTTCTTACCAAAGAAGGTTTCATCCACTTCTACAATTTGCCCGGTCCCGCCAATGGGAGAAAATTCGCCAGTCGCCATAGCTTCCCGGATACGATCGCTCATGAACCAAGCGGTTTGGTAAGTTACTCTCCAAGGCCTGCATAAGCTCATGACAAGAAATACCTTTTTGCTAGACGAGCGTAGATAGACTGCTTGGAGCCATTTATGCATCGGGACGTGGCTCGACTGAAAAACAGTCCCCACAGTTACCGTAAACTGCCGCTTGCAAGGTCCACAACGGCGGAGTCCAGGGCGCGCAGTCTTACCTACAACCCGAGTAATCCGCTTCTTACCGCCGCATCGAGGACAGATCGGTCCCTCTGGCCAAAGAATTGCCTCGACCGAGCCTGTGGCGGCGGCTTCATCGTGGAATTTCTGGTCTGAAGGGTGGGACATGGCCTAACTCCTTGAAAACGAATGTGAACCAATCCATCGTGTTTGGCAGCCGCCCGATCGCCTTCCACAAAGCCGATGTTCCTCAGGCGCCCGGAGCGAAACCATGTTGTTATATATGAGCAGTGGTGCGCGACTGGAATCGTTATGCCGGATACCCGATATGACCATCTATATGGTCAGGAGTGTGGCATGGACGCGATCAGTCTGGCGGATGCCAAGGCACATCTGAGCGAGCTCGTCGACCGGGTCGAGGCTGGCGCTTCGATCGGCATCACCCGGCGCGGCAAGCCGGTCGCGCGCCTACGGCCGTGGCCAGGGCGCGCAAGCGGATCGATGCGAACCTGCTCCAATCCCTGACGGCGAGCATGAAGCCGCAGGGCGAGGGCGCCGCCGATCTGGTGCGATCGATGCGGGATGGCGATCGCTATTGATGCTCTGTCTCGACACGTCGCTGATCGTTGCGGCGCTTTCCAACGAAGCGAAGACGCCGCGCGTGCATGGCTGGCTGGCGGAGCACGATCCGTCGCGCAGACTTCAGATCAGCGAATGGACCCTCACCAAGATGTCGCATTGACATGGTGATCAAGCTGCGGACCGGTCAGATCGACCTAGACGCAGCGCGCCGCGGCGCTGGCGATGTTCAACAAGCTGGTCGCCGAGAGCTTCGCCGTGTTGCCGGTGACGGGCGGGCACTTCCGGGCGGCAGCGAGGTTCGTCGATCAGCACAGCTCGGCTTCGCGCCGGCGATGCCGCTGCACTTCGCGAAGCGTCGAGCATGATGCCTGGTGCACACGCTCGACCAGCGTATTGCCGACGCCGGGCCAGATCCTCAGCGTGCCGACGCAGTTGCTGATGGGACGATCATGGCCCTCTCCCGCGAGCGGGAGAGGGGAAGGAAGAGAGTTGGGCGGTCCGGGGCCCCCATACTTGAACCCATGGGCCCCTGCGGCCAGGACGCGGGGCTTCCTGGGTCAGCTCGTCATCATCGCCCGGATATCGCCCCGGCGGGCGGTGACGGCCATCGCCACCGCGCCGGCCTCGGCGCGATGGAGCACGATGTCGATCGCCGCCTCGCCGATCGCGAGGTTCCTCAGATGCAGCCGGGTCAGGCCGGCGGGCAGCACCGGGCGGTCGAAGCTGACGATGCGGGCGGCGGGATCGAAGCCGAGCCCGAGACAGGCGGCGAGCGCTGCGGGCAGGGCACCTGCCGCCCAGGCCTGGGGCGAGCAGGCGACGGGATAGGCGGTCGGGCCCTGGTTGCGCATCCGCGCGAAGCCGCAAAAGAGCTCGGGCAGCCGGCGGAGCTCGGCCTCGCTGGCAGCGGCAAGGAGTCCGTCAAAAACCCGCGCGGCCGCCGCGCGCCCGCCATAGCGGCCGAACCCGGCGGCGATCAGCGCGTTGTCGTGCGGCCAGAACCGAGCCGTCATGATAGGACATCGGGTTGTAGCGCGCCTCGCCGGCGGCCACCGTGCGGACGCCCCAGCCGGAGAAGAAGCGCCGGTCGAGCAGCCCGGCCGTGACGGCGGCGGCATGTTCGGGGCGCGCGATCCCCGCCAGCAGCGCATGGCCGGCATTGGAGGCGCGGACGCGGCAGGGCCGCTTCCCGCCGTCGAGCGCCAGCACATAGAGCCCGAGTTCCTCGTCCCAGAAGGCGCCCTCGAACGCGTCCTGCAGCGCGGAGGCCTGGACCGCGAGCTCGGCGGCGCGGGCACCCTCGCCGAGCGCGGCGGCGATCCGCGCGGCCGCCTGGCGCGCGGCGAAGACATAGGCCTGCACCTCGCAGAGCGCGATCGGGCCCCGCGCCAGCTCTCCGTCGGCATGGAAGATCGAATCGTAGCTGTCCTTCCAGCCCTGGTTGACCAGCCCGGTCGGGGTCTTGCGCCCGTATTCGACGAACCCGTCGCCATCCGCATCGCCGTAGCGGTCGATCCAGAGCAGCGCCGCCTCGATGTTGGGCCAGATCGTGCGGATCGTCGCGAGATCGCCGGTGCGCTCGAAATAGGCCCCCGCGAGCATGACGAAGAGCGGGGTTGAATCGACCGAGCCGTAATAGCGGCGGAACGGCACCTCGCCGAGCAGCGCCATCTCGCCGTGGCGGACCTCGTGGAGGATTTTCCCGGGTTCGGCATCGGCGAGCGGGTCTTCGGTGGTCGCCTGGTTGGCGGCGAGATAGAGGAGCACGCCGCGGGCGAGCGTCGGCGCGAGCCAGAGAGTCTCGAGGCCGGTGACGATCCCGTCGCGGCCGAAGGCAGTGCTGAACCAGGGAATCCCGGCATAGGGATAGGGGCCCTGCTCGGTCTCGGTCACCAGCATGGCGAGATCGGCGACGGCGCGGCGCATCGCCTCGTTGAAGACCTCGTTGTCGCTCTCGACGACGGCCGAGAGGCTCCTGGCGACGCGGAGCCGCAGGCGGGCCGCGCACATCGCATCGATGAAGCTCGGCCGGGCTGCGGCATCCGTATCCGCCGCCCCGTCGATGCAGGCGATCTCGATCCCGAGCACGATCACGGAACCGGGCTCGAGCATGAGATCGTAGGCGGCGCGATCCGGCCCAAGGCGCGCCGGCGGAGGCGCGAAGCGGAGCGCGGTCGCGCGGCGGCGGGCATCGAGCCCCGCATAGGCGAGCGTCACGGAAGCGGCCTCGACCAGCGGCGCCTCCAGCCGGCCGCGCCGCGCCCGCCGGGTGCCGCGCACCTCGAAGAGATCGGCGAAATCGGCGGCGAAGCCGATCTCCAGCGCCAGGCGCCGGGGCGCGCGGGCAAAGCTGCGCACGGTCAGCCGCTCATAGCAGGTGCCGCGCCAGAGGAACCGGGCCCGGCGGACATGGATCTGGCCCTGCTCGAGGATGTCCGGCGCCGCGCCGAGGGCGGGGTTGGTGAGGTCGCAGGTCAGCATGGCGTTGTCGTTCGAGACCGCGGAGCCGAGCAGGATCGGCGCGCTGCCTGCGATGGTGCAGGTAAGGCGCGAGAGATAGCGCGTGTCGCGATGGTAGATGCCCTCGGCGCTGCCCTCGCCCGGGGTCGCGTCGCCGTCATGGCCGAAGACGGCGAAGGTATCGCCGGCCTTGAGCATGCGCGGCTCGGCCTCGGCGAAGGAGGCGGTGGCGGAGATGAAATAGGGGCCCGGCCTGTCCTCGGGCCGGGATGGAAGCTTGTCCATGCGCCCATCAGACTCCCGGCACGACGGGACGGCAACCCAGCCGGCCGGGTGGGCCGGTCTCCAGGGCTGATTTCCGGGGGCCGTTCCCAGGCGGAGCGGGAGGGACTATCCCGCAGGGAGGCGAGGAGCAGTTGGCCGAAGCGGTGGGTGAGACGCGCGGTGGTGTGATGGCCGGCAACGTCGCGATGGTCACGATCGGGACCATGCTGGCGACGCTTGATGCAGGCGCTGGACACGACCATCGCCAACGTCGCCCTGCCCTACATGGCCGGCACCTTCGCCGCGAGCTACGACCAGAGCACCTGGGTGCTGACCTCGTATATCGTCGCGGCGGCGATCATGACCCCGCCCACCGGCTGGCTCGCGGCGCGCTTCGGCCGCCGCCGCCTCTACCTCGTCTCGGTGCTCGGCTTCACCGCCGCCTCGATGCTCTGCGGCCTTTCCCAGTCGCTCGGCGAGGCGGTCGTCTCGCGGGTCATCCAGGGCCTGTTCGGCGCCGCCCTGGTCCCGCTCTCGCAGGCGACGCTGCTCGACAGCTATCCGCGCGAGCGGCACGGCCAGGCGATGGCGATCTGGGGCATGGGGATCATGCTCGGCCCGATCCTGGGGCCCACGCTCGGCGGCTGGCTCACCGAGCATTGGACCTGGCGCTGGGTCTTTTTCATCAACCTGCCGGTCGGCCTGGTCGATGCGCTGGTGATCGCAGCCTACGTCCCCGAGACCAGGGAGCGCCGCCCGCCATCGTTCGATTTCTTCGGCTTCGTTGCGATCAGCATCGCCATCGCCTGCGTCCAGTTCGTGCTCGACCGGGGCGAGCTGCTGGATTGGTTCTCCTCCACCCAGATCGTCGTCGCGACGGTGGCGGCGGGGGTCGCCTTCTACATCTTCCTGGTCCAGATGTTCACCGCGCGCGAGCCCTTCATCCGGCCCGACCTCTTCCTCAACCGGAATCTTTCGCTCGGCCTCGTCTTCATCTTCATCGTCGGCATGGTGCTCTACGGCACGATGGCGCTGTTTCCGCCGCTGCTCCAGGATCTGCTCAACTATCCGGTGGTGACGGTGGGCCTGCTGCTCGCGCCGCGCGGCATCGGCACGATGATCGCGATGCTGGTCGTCGGCCGCCTCACGCGCGTGCTCGCCCCCCGGGTGCTGATGATCGTCGGGTTCCTGGCCAATGCCTATGCGATGTGGGGGATGGCGAATTTCTCGCTCGCCGTCGGCCCGTGGGACGTCTTTTCCTGGGGCGTGCTGCAGGGATTCGGGCTCGGCTTCATCTTCGTGCCGCTGACCGCGACCGCCTTCTCGACGCTGCCGACGGCGCGCCGCACCGAGGGCGCCGGCATGTACAGCCTGATGCGCAACCTCGGCAGCAGCATCGGGATCTCGATCGTGACCACGCTCGTGGACCGCAACACCGAGGCCAACCACGCGATGATCGCGGCCGGGCTCTCGCCCTTCAACCGGGCGCTGCAGCAGCCGCCCTACCTGCATCTCTACGACCCCCACATGGCGCGCGGGATCGCGCTGCTCAACGCGGAGGTGACGCGGCAGGCGGCGATGATCGGCTATATCGACGATTTCAAGCTGATGATGGTGCTGACCCTGATCGCCTGCCCGCTCGTGCTGCTGATGACGGGGCCGGCGGAAGGCAAGCCCAGGGACGACAAGATGGCGATTGCCGAGTGAGGCGGGCGCGGCGGCGTGGCCGGATCGGCGCCTCCCCGGGGCAAGCCTTCAGCGGGCAGGCTTCTCCGCGGTGATCGCGGCCGAGGCGACGCAGGCCTCGATCCCGCGCCCGGGCGCCCAGGCGGCGATGACCTCGCGGCTCTCGGCCTTGGGCGCGACGCGGATCGCGGCGAAGCCGGCGGCGGCGAGCATCGCCTCGATCCGCGCCGGCGGGGCGGCGCCGGCGACGCAGCCGCAGAGGAGTGCCGGGTCGGCGGCGAGATCGGGTGGCAGCGGGGCGATGTTGACGACATCGGCGACGGCCAGCCGGCCGCGGGGCTTCAGCACCCGAAACGCCTCGCGGAACACCGCCTCCTTCTCGGGCACGAGATTGATCACGCAGTTGGAGATGACGACGTCCGCGATCGCGTCGGGCAGCGGGAGCGCCGTGATATCGCCGGCGCGGAACTCGACGTTGGCGAGATCGAGGCGGGCGGCGTTGTCCCGCGCGCGGGCCAGCATCTCCGCCGTCATGTCGATGCCGATGACGCGGCCCGTGGGGCCGACGGCGCGGGCGGCGAGGAAGCAATCGAACCCCGCGCCGCTGCCGAGATCGACCACGACCTCGCCCGGGCGGAGGCTCGCGATCGCCTGCGGGTTGCCGCAGCCGAGGCCGAGATTGGCCCCCTCGCCCGCTTGCTCAAGTTCGGCCTCCGAGTAGCCGATGCGGCGGGATTTTTCGGCCAGCTCCGGCGCGGCGCCGCCGCAGCAGGAGGTGCTGGCGGCGATGCCGGCATAGTGGCCGCGGACCATTTTTCGCATCTCGCGCTCTTCCATGGGGTCTCCTCCGTTCAGGCGGCTTCGTTCGATGCGAGGACGGGATAGGACAGGTCGGCCGGATCGCCCGCGAGGTCCGCGAGGCTGGCGGCGAACCTGTGAAATGAGCTGCGGTCGAGGCGGTAAAACACGAATTTTCCTGATTTTCTTGCCTCGACCAGCCCGGATTCCGTGAGGATCCGCATGTGGTGGCTGACGCTCGGCTGGGCGAGCCCGACCAGCCGCTCGAGGTCGCCGGCCGAGACGCGGTCCTCGGGCGAGCAGCAGACAGCTTCCGGCCGGGCGAGGGCGGCGACGATGCGGAGCCGCGTGGGGTCGGCCAGGGCTTTGAAGAGTTTCTCGGGCAGGTCCATGAGGCAGCCATCATATCGATAGATTTGAATTTGTCTATCTATAATCGCGCCCGCTCGACAGCGCCCGCTCGACAGCGCCCGCTCGACATCGTGCCGGGGCCGTGAGACCTGATCGGGCAGGCAAGGAGAAAGGCGGTTGCCCGAGCGGTCCGAGATTGCGGCACACCCGGAGAAAACCACGCCCGGGCGCGGGTTCTGGCGGCCGCTCCTGTGGGTGGCCGGGCCCGGGCTGGTCGCCATGCTCGCCGATACCGACGCCGGCAGCGTCATCACCATCGCCCAGAGCGGCGCCGTCTGGGGCTATCGGCTGCTGCTGCCCAATCTCCTGCTGATCCCGTTCATGTTCATGGCCCAGGAGCTGGCGCTCAGGCTCGGGCTCGGCACCGGGCAGGGGCTGGCGGAGCTGGTCCGCAGCCGGGCCGGACGCGGGGCGGCGCTGGCGCTGCTCGCCGCGCTGGCCGCGAGCAGCTTCGGCGCGCTGGTGAGCGAGCTTGCCGGGCTCGCCGGCGCGGGCGCGGTGCTCGGGCTGCCGGTCTGGCTGACGATGGCCGGCACGGTCGGCGGGCTGATCCTGATCGTCGGGACCGGCTCCTACCGCTCGGTCGAGCGCATCGCCCTCTGCCTCGGCCTGTTCGAGCTCGCTTTCTTCGTCATGGCCTGGAAGGCCGCTCCGGATTTTTCGCGGGTTCTGGCGGCGGCCGGAGAGGTGCCGCTCGGCGAGCCGGGCTATCTCCGGCTGCTCGCCGCCAATCTCGGCACCAGCATCATCCCGTGGGCGCTCGTCTATCAGCAGTCGGCGAGCGTCGATAAAGGGCTCGGGCCGGGGCAGATCCGCGCCGCGCGGATCGAGACGCTCGCCGGGGTCGTTCTCTGCCAGGCGATCACCTCGGCGCTCCTCATCGCCGCCGGCGCGACGCTCGGGCGGGGCGCGCCGCTGGGCTCCGTCGGCGCGATCGAGCACGCCTTCGCCGCGACCCTCGGCCCGGCGGCCGGGCGGCTGATTTTCGTCCTGGGCCTGAGCGGGGCCGCGCTGGTGGCGGCGATCGTCGCCTGCCTCGCCTTCGCCTGGGCCTGCGGCGAGGCGCTCGGCCTGCGCCACTCGCTCGAGCATCATCCCGCCGAGGCGCCGCGCTTCTACGCCACGATCGCCGTGATGCTGCTCGGCGCCGGCGGGCTGGTGGCCTCGGGCGTGAATCTCGTTTCGCTGGCGGTCGGTGCGGGCGTGGCGAACGCGCTGCTGCTGCCGGCGATCCTCGGCCTGCTCGTCGCCCTGGCGCGGACGGCGCTGCCGCCCGGCCTCAGGCTTGCGGGGGTGCGGGGCGCGGTGGTGGCCGCCTGCCTGCTCGGCATCGCGGCGGTCGGGCTGCTCGCCGGGCTTGCCGGGTCGCTTGCCGGGGGGGCGTGGTGATCAGGGAGCCTCAGGCGTCAGCGCGCGCGCCGCGGCGAAGTCGAGGCTCACCAGCTCGGTTTCGCTATGATAAACCAGCCGCGCCTGGCGCCGGCGCGAGGCGAGCTTGGCCGGCAGCGGCGCATAGCGCATCCCCTCCCCGCCCAGGAGCGGCGTGACCGCGCCGATATCGGTCACGTCGTGCAACTCGACCCGCAGCAGATTGAGCCGCCGCCCCGACGCATCCCTGGCCGCGAAGGGCACGCCGGCAAGCCGGAGAAAGCTCGTCGGGTCGGAGCAATGGGAAAAACCCTCGGCGAAACTCGCCGCGACGAGGTCGAGATCCGGCTCGGGCGCGGCCTCGGGCCCCGTCCGCTCGCCCGGCGGGAGATGCGGGGTCTGCCATTGCGCCGGCCGCTCCGCCCGATTGTGGCCGTGCGGGGCGTGCGGATGATCGTGATCGTGGTCGCGATGCATCGCGCGCCTCACAGGCCCGCCGGCCTGTCGATGATGGCTTTATGCTTGCCGAGCGTGCCGTGCGCGACCATCGAGCCGAGGGTCTCCACCACCACCCGCACGCCGAGCAGGGCGGTGATGTCGGAGGTGTCGTAAGGCGGGCTCACCTCCACCACTTCGATGCCGCAGACGCCGGCGGCGGCGACCAGCCCGAGCAGCTTCAGCGCCTCGCGGGGCAGGAATCCGCCCGGCTCCGGCCAGCCGGTGCCGGGGACGAAGCCGCAATCCACCGAATCGACATCGAACGAGATATAGACCGCGTCGGCGTCCTTCCAGGCGAGCTCCAGCGCGATCTCGGCCGTCCTGTCGAGGCCCATCGTCTCGATATCCGCGATCGTCAGCACGTTGGTCTGCCGCTTGCGCGCCTCCGCGACCCCCGCCCGCGGCACCTGCCAGCCGCCGATGCCGAGCTGGACGAGGTTGCTCGCCGGGACATTGGGAAGGTTCGTCGCCCAGTACCAGGGCGTCGTGTGCATGCGCTCGTCGAGGTCCTTCTCCTGGATGTCGATATGGCGGTCGAAATGGATGATGCCGATGCGCTTGCTGGTGCATTGGGCGATGCCGCGCACGCAGGGAAAGCCGATCGAGTGGTCGCCGCCGAGCATGATCGGAAGCGCGCCCGACGCGGCGACATGGGCGACGCCGCGGGTGATCTGATCGAAGCTTTTTTCGAGGTTGGCGGGAATGGTGAAGACGTCGCCGGCGTCGCAGAGCGTCATCTGCTCGCGGAGATCGACGCCGAGCTCGTAATTGTAGGGCGTGTAGAGCGCCGAGATCCGCCTCATGCCCTGCGGCCCGAAGCGGGTGCCGGGGCGATAGGTGGTGCCGGAATCGAAGGGAATGCCGATCACCGCCGCGTCGTAGCGTCCGACATCGCGCACGTTCTCGACATAGGGCGCCTTGAGGAAGGTGTTGATGCCGGCGAAATGCGGCAGCTCGCCGCGGGCGAAGGTCGGGATCGACCTGTCGGTCAGGCTCGCGGCGCCGGGCAGCCCCATCTCCAATGCCCATTGCTGCTCGCGGCGCCAGCCCCGCTCGGCCAGCCGGCCCTCGGCTTCCAGCGCCTTCCACCCGCTCGTCTCGCGGGCATTGAAGTCCGGATGATGGAAATGCCGGCGCTCGAATGGCCGGCAGAGGCCGGCCCGCAAAGCGTTGCGTCTCATGCGTCGTCTCCTCTCCATCCGCGGCGTGTTTGCACGGTCCTACCCGCAAGAAGGTGCTGCGAGCAAGGCGCGCATCTCGCGCTCGATCGCCGCCAACTCGGGGCGAAACCGCCCCGGCGCCCCGGCGCAGTGCCCGTAGGGCGAATGCAGCGGAACAAGCCGGGCGCGGGGGATTGCGGCGCGCTCGAGCGCGGCCTCCGCGAGCGTGAAATAGGCATCCGTGTCGCACGGCATCAGCACCGTGCGCGCGGTGATTGCGCCGAGCCCGGCGCTCAATGTGGCGGCGCTCGATGTGGCGGCGCTCGATGTGGCGGCACGCTCCGCGGGCGGCGCGGCGCCGCGCCAGGTGCCGATCGCGGCCAGGAGATCGTTGGCGTCGTGCGCGAGATGGTCCTCCTCCCAGGATTGGAGGAAGGACTCGAGGGTTGCGAAGCCGAGGGTCCGATAGAGCGCCTCGCGGAAGAATTCCGCCGAATAGGCCCATCCGGCATAGCCGCGGGCGAAGGCCCGGAGGCCGCGCACGGGCGGCGCGCGATACTGCCCGTCGGCGAAATCCCGGTCCGCGCGGAGCGAAGCCGCGACGCCCGAGAGAAAGACCTGGTTCAGCGGCCAGCAGAAGGCGGTGCCGCAGATCGCCATCACCCGGGCCACCATCGCGGGGTATTGCATCGCCCAATGCAGCGCCTGCATCGCGCCCAGCGACCAGCCGGCGACCAGGGCGATCCGCCGGGCGCCGAGCGCGTCGCTCAGCAGAGCGTGCTGCGCGCGGATATTGTCGGCGATCGAGATCGGCGGGAACGAAGCCCCGCGCGGGTGATTGCTGGGCGAGGAGGAGCGCCCGTTGCAAAGCATATCGACCAGGACGATGCAGTATCGTTCGGGATCGAGGGCGCGGCCGGGCCCGATCAGGGAGGCGTAGCTCAGATGGGTGCCGGTGAAATAGCTCGGCAGCAACACGATATCCGCGCCCGGCGCGCCGAGCAGCGCGTAGGCGATCTCGGCATCCTCGAGCACGTCCCCGCAATCGAGCGGGAGATCTCCCATGGCAAAGCGCCTCTCCTCCATCCGCGGCGGAGGCTCAGAAGAGCCGCAGATAGCGCTCTTTCTCCCAGTCCGAGACATGGTGGAGATAGCTCGTCCATTCCTCGCACTTGTAGTCGATCCAGGCCGCGCGCATCGCCGGGCCGAACACCTCCGCCCCGAGCGGATCGTCGGCGAAGGCCGAGACCGCCGCGCCGAGTGTTTCGGGCAGGGTGCGGATGCCGAGGGCGGCGAGCTCCGCCGGCGACTTCAGATACATGTTCTCCGTGTTGGGCGCGCCCGGATCGAGCGCCGCCGCGATTCCCTCAAGGCCGGCGGCGAGCACCATCGCGGCACCAAGATAGGGGTTGCAGGAACTGTCGGCCGCGCGCAGCTCGACGCGCCCGCCGGCCAGCGGCACCCGGAGCGCGTTGGTGCGGTTGTTGTTGCCGTAGCAGCAGAGCACCGGCGCCCAGGTGAAGCCGGAGGCGCTGCCCTGCTTGATCAGCCGCTTGTAGCTGTTCACCGTCGGCGCGACGACCGCGCAGATCGCCGGCAGATGGGCGAGCACGCCGGCGATGAACCGGTAGCCGAGCTCGGAAAGCCCGCAACCGCGCGGATCGGCCGACGCCCGGAACCGGTTCTCGCCCGTCTCGCGATCCGCCATCGACATGTTGAAATGGGCGCCGTTGCCGGTCCTGTCGGCGAAGGGCTTCGGCATGAAGCTCGCGAACGCCCCGTGACGGCGCGCGATCTCGCCGGCCATCATGCGGAAGAAGACGTAATTGTCCGCCATGGCCAGGGCGTCGGCATAGCGGAAATCGATCTCGAACTGGCCAATTCCGTCTTCGTGGTCGAAGGAATAGACGTCCCAGCCGAGCCCGTTCATCGCCTGCACGAGCTCGTCCATCCAGCCGAGATTGTCGAGCAGCCGGGCGAGGTCGTAGCAGGGCTTGGCGAGGTGCGGCCGGCCCGAGAGCGGCGCGTAGGACCCGTCCTCGCCGGCGCGGAAGACGAAGAACTCGGCTTCCATGCCGAGATCGAAGCGCAGGCCGAGCGCGGCTGCGCGCGCGAGCTGGCGCTTGAGGATGCCCCGGCTGCATGATGCGAAGGGCGCGCCGCGAAAACTGAGATCGGAGGCGAACCAGGCCACGTCCGGGGACCATGGCAGGACGATGCAGGAGGCGGGATCGGGAAGTGCGGCGACCTCTTCCTCATGCACCGATTGCGGCACGCCGTCGAGGGCGGCGCCGGTGAAGAGCTCGGACCCGCGCAGCATCTCCGCGTGGTGCGCGATCGGCACCAGCTTCGCCTTGCAGATCCCGTGCATATCGACATAGCTCGCGGCGCAGTAGCGCACGCCCGCTTGCGCGAGCGAAGCTTCGTCCGCCCCGTCCGCGCGGCCCGCCGGGACCCGTCCGATCGGTGCATCCATCGTGATTTCTCCCCGATTACGCGGGTGACGCGGAGGTTCTGCGGAGCGGGTCGGGCCGGGCCTCCGGTTCTTCCGGCAGCTCGTACCAGACCGTCCGCTCGCCGAGGACCGCGCGCATCCGCCAGGCGAGGCTCCGCGGCGCCGCCTCGATCGCGCGTCCGAGCGTGTCGATCGCTGCGCAAAGCCGCTCGCCGAGCGCGGCGTCGTTGCAAAGGCCGTGCGCCCCGCTCCGCACCGCGGCGAGCGTGCCGGTCGCGGTCCGCCAGAGCCCCCAGTCCGCGCCGAGCAGGCGGCCGAGATAGCGCGTGTCGATCCCGGCCGGATCGCCTGGCGTCTGCGGGACGGCGAGCAGCAGCGCCGCCGTGTCGATCATGTCCTTGGGCTCGAGCTTCACCACCTGGAGCTTGGTGAGCAGCAGATCCGAAGGCGGCAGGGTGAGCGGGCAGAGCGTGATCCTGGCGCCGAGATCGAGCACGTGGCACATCCGGAACTGCTCGATGAAGACGTCGATCTTGGTCTCCCCGGCATAGAAGATCATCCGCTCGCGGCCGTTGAGCAGGTTGAACTCGGAGGCCGGGAGGCAGCGCAGCGCCTCCATCGCCGGCTTCACCGCGCGGCGGTCCTGCCGGCGGATGATGATGTCGATATCGCTCGAGTGCCGGCGCAGCGCCTCGGGGATGCGCGCCCCGCCGCAGGCGGCGACCGCCCGCCCGCCGAGCAGGCGCGCCGCGCCGCCGGCCGCCGCCACCGCGGCGACGACGTCCGGCCCGGAAACGGAACCGGCCATTTCGCCGCTCATTCGGGCGGGATCTCCATGAAGGCGAGGTTGATGTCGATCCCCTGGCGCAGGCGCAGCAGCTTGACCGCATAGAAGAACACGAAACCGCTGGCGAACACCGCCAGGTTGATCAGCAGCATGAAGGGCTGGGCGAAGCTGATGCCCGATTGCGGGTCGTTGAGGAAGGCCCAGGCGATCACCAGCATGCCGATCGCGCTTAAGCCGCCGAGGATCGCGAGCACCGGGATTCCGGCCCAACGCCAGGCGACCGGCGAGGCCTCGAACATGTCCCTCTGGGTGTAGGGAAAGGCGATCGCCGCGAGCGAGGTGAGCAGGAAGGTGCCGCAGACCTGGCCGAAGAATCCCGAGATCGTCGCGAAGGCGGCGTCGTAGGCATAGACCCAGAGGAAGATCACGCCGAGCAGGGACGAAAAGACGATGGCGACCAGCGGCGAATGGGTGCGCTCGTCCACCTGCGAGATCTTGTCGGGCAGCAGCCCGTCGAGCGCCCAGGCGAGCAGGTTGCGGGTCGCGGTGAGGATGTAGATCGGCAGCCACGCATAGGTCCAGAGCGCAAACGAGATGCCGATCACCAGCACCAGCCAGATATGGTCGGTGAGCGCGGCGGCGAGCTCGGAGAAGGTGGGCGTGAAGGCGAGCTTCACCTTGGTCGGATCGACCGCGGCGAGGTTGCCCAGGAAGGTGAAGCCGAAGGCATGCAGCGTCACATAGCTCAGGATCAGGAGCCAGATCGCGCTGTAGAGCAGCGAGCCCGGCATGCCGAGGATCTGCGAGCGGTTGGCGCCCTTGATCTCGCCGCCGATATAGGCCGAGGCGATGGAGAAGCCGAGCACCGTGAAGGGCCAGGTCATCGCGATCATGGTCTGCTGGAGGCTGAACGGCGCCGGTGCGACCGCGTCCTTGCCGAGCGTCTTGACCACGGCGGCGTAGGTGTCGTGGTTGGCGGTGAAGCCCGCCGCGTAATGGTTGAACGCCGCGATCGACTGCGCGTGGCTGTACATCAGCAGCACCACCGCGGTCGCGAGGAGGCCGAGGCTGGCGAGGTAGAAGGTGACGTTCTGGATCCGCATATAGGTGCGGATCCCGAAGATGAAGACGACCGCGAAGGCGATGATCAGCACGGTGCCGGTGAGCGCGGTGCCGAGCGGGGTGTTGAACCAGTCGCCCCAGGTGGTCAGGCTCGCCGCGCCGAGGGTCGCGCCAAGCTCGCGAAAGAGGGCGGAGATGCCGTACTTGCCGAGGAAGGCGGCCGGCACGCCGATATAGAAGAAGCACCAGATGGTGTAGTTCCAGCTCGCGACGAAGCCGAAGAGCGGCGAGACCGCGCGGCTGACATAGACGTACTCGCCGCCCGACCGCGGCATGGCGGAGGCGAACATCGCATAGACGAGCGATGTCGGCAGGACGAAAATGGTACAGAGGATGGTCGAGAGATAGATGTTCACGCCGGGATAGGACCCGTTCGGCATGAACAGGAACATGAACGCGACGCCGATCGCGATGTTGATGAAGTTGACGTTGTAGATGAAGACGTCACGGGCGCTGGCCTGCCGCACCAGCCCCGTCGCCTTGCGAGCGAAGTTACCGGACATTCGCTGTTCTCCGACCCTGCAGACGGTTGAATTTCATTCGCTTGCTCTCAGGCCTGGACAAGCTGGTGGCCCTGGATGCCGCGCGGACCGACCGTGATCAGCGCCCCGTGCAGCACGCCCTCGCTGTATTCGCTCCCGGGATTGATGCAGAGCGTGCGGCCGATCGTGCGGGTCGCGCGTGATTCATGGACATGGCCGTGCAGGCCGAGCAGCGGCTGCATCTCCTCGATGACGCTGCGCACCGCGGTCGAGCCGACGGCGGTCATGACGGTGTGCCCGCCCTTGGTGACGATCCTTCCGTCCTCGAGCAGCGGCGCGGAATCGAGCCCGGAATTGTATGGCGGCACATGGAGGGTGAAGATCGTCCGCGCGGGATTGCCGAGCTTTGCCGCGATGCCGCGGATATGGGCCTCGAGCGCGGGCTCGTCCATCTCGCGCGGACTGTCGAAGGGCGTGCGGTTGGAGTAGCCGCAGGTCAGCATCTCGAGATCGTCGGCGAGCCGCACCACCGCGCCGTCATGGTTCTCGACCACGCTCGAGCGCCGGAGTGCCGCGTCCACATAATCCTCGTCGTCGTTGCCGGCATTGATCAGGCAACGGATTCCGCTGTTGGCGAGGCGGGATTCGGCGATCGCGATCCAGCGCTCCACCAATTCGAGGACCAGCCGGTCGATCAGCGCCTGGCGCGCCGCCTCGTCCTGGCGGCAATGGGCGTGCTCCTCGGGGCTCATCGCCACCGGGTAGAACCCGTTCATCCGCACCAGTTTCTCGAGCTCGGCCCGCTCGGCGTCCGAGGAGACGCTGAAATCCCGGCCCAGGAAGCGCGCCTCGTAGCGCCCGCCACGGCGGATCAGCGGCACCACCATCTTGCCGGTGATGTCGCCGCCGAGCACCAGCGCCTGCGCCTTGTAGAATTTCCCGGCGTTGACGAATTTGAGGAAGCACTTCTCCGAGCCGTGGATGTCGCTGGCATAGAACAGGCGGAACGGCTGCGTCACGGCGCGCCTGGCGGGCCGGCTTCAGATGGAGGATTTTCGACGAGCCTCATCCTCACCCCCTTCGATGCGCATCCATCGACATCGAAGCGAGGCGGGACACGGAAGAACATGCGAACCTCGCATCGATGCTCTCCCGGGCTTTTGTCCCGCCGTGCACCGGCGGGGCTCCGCCGGCTGCGGCTCTCGGACCAGTCACCGGATCGGCTGATCCGGCCGGAACCCTAGCCGCCTGGAGAACGTTCGCAGCAAGTTCCGTGCCAGCGCTTGCGCAAAGCGTAACGGCTTGGTCCGGCAAGGGGCTCGCCGCCGGAGCGGCCATCCCCGGGCGCCGCGGGGCGAGGCATGTGACTTTTCTCTAGGCAGATCCTGCCGCCGGCGTGAGCGATCCCGGAAAGCGATCAGCGGGCGATCCGGCGCTCGGTTGATCCCGATCAATGGCAGGCTCGGCCAAGCGTGCGACCTCTTCCGCGGGCGCCAGGGAGGCCGGAATGTCCTATCGTTCGATGGCGGAGATCGTGCGCAGGCAAAGGCCGCTCTGCATGCGGCCCGAGGCGACCGTGCGCGAGGCCTGCCGGGAGATGGACGCCCGCGGCTACGGCGCGGTGCTGGTGACGGAGAAGGAGGGAAAGCTCGTCGGCATCTTCACCGGCCGCGACGCCGTCCGCTGCCTCGGGCACCGCGAGCACGCCTCCGCGCTGCCCCTGAAGCAGGTGATGACGCGGGCGCCGCAAACCTTGCCGCCGGGCTCGACCGCGATCGAGGCGCTCCGGCTGATGCATGACGGCGGCTTCCGCCATATGCCCGTGGTCGCGGACGGGGCGGTGGTGGGGATCGTTTCGCGCGGCGATTTCCGCGGCTTCGAGCTCGACCGGCTCGACGAGGAATCCGGGATCTGGGAGCGGATCTGATCAGGAGAGGAACATCCCGGGGCCGGCGCAGCCCATCGGCGCCGTGCCCCAGCCAAGGACGCGGAGCCAGGCCGGCGGCGTGAGCACGACCGACCAGGCCCGCGCATAGGCGAAGGCCGCGCCGGTGATGAGGCCGGGGCCGAGCCGGTGGAGCAGCCGGCCGAGACGGTGCCGGCGACGGCTCGTCCCCGGGTCCGTCATAGGGGTCCGTCATAGGGTCCGTTACAGGGTCAGCACGATCTTGCCGATATGCCGCCCCTCCTCCATCAGACGGTGCGCCGCGGCGGCCTCGGCCAGCGGGAAGGTTGCGAAGATGACCGGGGCGACCCGCCCGGCCGAGAGCAGCGGCCAGGCTTTTTCCTTGAGCTCCGCGGCAATCTCTCCTTTTTCCGCGCCCGAGCGCGGGCGCATGGTCGAGCCGGTGATGGTGAGCCGCTTGGTCATCACGGGGAGAAAATCGAACGCCTCGACCTTCGAGCCGGACTGGAAGGCGATCAGCACCAGCCGCCCGCCGCGGGCGAGCGCGCGGAGATCGCGCGCGATATAGGGCGCGCCCACCATGTCGAGGATGACGTCGACGCCGCTGCCCTCGGTGAGGCGGGCGATCTCGGCCACGAAATCCTCCGTCTTGTAATCGATCGCCGCGGCGGCGCCGAGGCGGAGGCAGGCCGCCAGCTTCTCGGGCGCGCCCGCGGTCGCGTAGATCGTGGCGCCGAGCGCGTGGCCGAGCTGGATCGCCACGGTGCCGATGCCGCTCGCCCCGCCATGGATCAGCGCGCGCTCGCCGGCGGCGAGGCGCCCGCCCTGGAAGAGGTTGGCCCAGACGGTGAAGAAGGTCTCGGGGAGCGCGGCGGCCTTCACCGCGTCGAAGCCGGCGGGCCAGGGCAGGCATTGCGTGGCCGGCACGGCGCAGTATTCCGCGTAGCCGCCGCCGTTGCAGAGCGCCGTGACGCGCTCGCCGAGGCGGAAGGCACGCACCTCCGGCCCGAGCGCCACGACCTCGCCGGCGGCCTCGAGGCCGAGGATGGGGCTGGCGCCGGGCGGTGGCGGATAGAGGCCCTTGCGCTGCTGGACGTCCGGGCGGTTGACGCCGGCGGCGGCGACGCGGACCAGCACCTCGCCCGGACCGGGCGCGGGGCGGGGAATTTTCCCCGGCACCATGACCTCGGGGCCGCCCGGGGCGGCAATGGTGATGGCGGTCATGCGCTCAGGCAAAGGGGGCATCGGCTGGGGCATGGGCAGCATCCGTGTCGTGGCCTTCGTGCCGAGCCTACTCCCCGGTTGCGCGCTCGGGCGATGGGCCGGAAACTCGGCCGACCCGTCCCCCTGATTCTGGCCCCTTGGCCGCCCCACTCGCCCATTCGCCCGCCCGACCGGAGACCGCGATGCTCATCACCCGCCGCCAGGCCGCGGCCGGCGCCACGGCCGCCTCCGTCCTTCTCGGCAGGCGGGCGCGGGCGGCGGCGGGGCGCCCGGCCGAGGGACAGGGAAGGAAGCTGTCGCTCGGCGCCCTCTTTCCGATGACCGGCGAGGCGGCGCTGATCGGCGATGAGAGCTTCCGCGGCCTCGTGCTCGCGACCGACAGGCTCAACGGCGGCGGCGGGCTGCTCGGGCGGACGGTTTCGCTCAGGCGGGCGGATGCGCCCGATGCCGGGCACGCGGCGGACGCGGTGAAGGCGCTGACGGGCGGGACGAAGGTCGCCGCGATCTTCGGCACCGGCGTGACCTCGATCGCGCTCGCCGCCTCCGAGGCGGCGGGGCTGGCGGGCGTGCCCTATTTCGAGCTGACCGCGACCGGGGCCGCCGTGACCGGACGCACGATCCCGACCGTCTTCCGCAGCTGCCCGGAGGCCGATGCCTTCGGCACGCTCTCCGTGGCGGCGGTGACGGAGGTGCTGGCGCCGCTCTGGCGGCGGAGCGCGGCCGCGCTCCGGTTGGCGGTGCTGGCTGCCGGCAACGCGTTCGGCCAGGCCGTCGCCGCTTCGCAGGCGGCGGCGTGCCGTCACCATGGGCTCGCCCCGGTGCAGACGCTGAGCTACGCCGCGGGCACGGTCGATTTCGCGCCGCTGGTGCGCCCGCTCAAAGTGGCAGGGATCGAGGTTCTGCTGCACACCGGCGCCGCCAATGACGTGGTTCTGCTCTATCGCGCCATGCAGCAGGCCGGCTGGCGGCCGCGCATGGTGATCGGGTGCGGGCCGGGCTACGCGATGGCCGACACCCGCCAGGCGGTGGGGACGGCGCTGGACGGCACCATGGCTGCCGATTTTCCCCAATACGCCGTCAATGCCGGGGTGGCGCCCGGCGCCGCCGCGGTGGCCGCTTCCTATCGCGCCCAATACGGCGCGGAGCCGCGCTCGGGGCTCAGCCTCGCGGCCTATGTCGGCGCCGGCCTCTTTTTCGCAGCGATCGCCCGCGCCGGCAGCACGGACGGGACGAAGCTGCGGGCTGCCGTGCTGGCGAGCAGCGTGCCCGGCGGCACCACCGCCAATGGCTGGGGCGCCGCGTTCGACGCCAGCGGCCAGAACCACCGGGCCTCGGCCATGCTGATGCAATGGCAGGAAGGACGCGCCGTCACGGTATATCCCGAGGCGGCCTCGGTCGCCCGGGCGCAGGGCGCGCTCGCGCCGCTGCCGCCGACCGCCGGCCATACGCCATGAAAAGCGCCGTGAAGAGCGACCCGATCACCGCGGCGCTGTTCCGCGCCGCGATCGCCGCCCTGGCCGACGAGATGGCGCTCACCATCTACCGCACCTCCTATTCCGGCGTGCTCAAGAACATCATGGACTACAGCGCCGCCCTTTGCGACCGAGAGGGCCGGCTCGCAGCCCAGGGGCTCTCCGTGCCGGGGCATCTCTGCTCGATCCCGGTGGCGCTGAAGGCAGCCCTCGCCCGCTATGGAACGGACATCGCGCCCGGCGACGTGCTGGTGATGAACGATCCCTACGAGGGCGGCATGCACCTGCCCGATATTTTCGTCTTCCGCCCGATCCATGCCGCGGCAGAGATCATCGCCTGGGCGGCGACGATCTGCCACCACACCGATGTCGGCGGGCGCGTGCCGGGCTCGAACGCCTCGGACAGCACCGAGATCTATGCCGAAGGGCTGCGCATCCCGCCGCTGAAGCTGTTCCGCAAGGGTGTCGCGGACGAGAGCCTCTTTCGCATCATCGAGAAGAACGTCCGCGTGCCCGAGCGCGTGCTCGGCGATCTGCGCGCGCAGCTCGCCGCCTGCGAGATCGCCGGGCGCGGGGTTTTCGAGCTCGTCCGGCGCTACGGCGCGGACGGCGTGCGGGCGCTGATGGAAGCGGCGATGGATTACAGCGAGACGCTGACGCGCCGGGCCCTCGCCGCACTTCCGGACGGCGAAGCCTCCTTCACCGACTGGATCGACGACGATCAGATCGATGCCGGAAAGCCGATCCCGCTCGTCTGCACCGTGAAGAAGCACGGCGCGGAAATGGAGATCGACTGGACCGGCTCGAGCCCGCAGGTGAAGGGCGCGATCAACAACACCTATTCCTACACCGCGGCGGCGAGCTTCACGGCGGTGAAATGCGTCCTCGGGACCGACATGCCGAACAATGACGGCGTGTTCCGCCCGATCCGCATCGTCGCACAAGCAGGCACGATCGCCAACGCGCTGCCGCCGGCCGCCTGCGCGGCGCGCGGGCTGACCGGGTTCCGCATGCTCGATTGCTGCCTCGGCGCGCTCGCCATGCTCTATCCCGACCGCGTGCCCGCCGCCTCCGAGGGCGGCAATACCGGGATCACGATCGGGGGGTTCGATGCGGAGCGAAAACCCTTCATCTATGTGGATTTTCTCTCCGGCGCCTGGGGCGGGCGGCCATGGGCGGACGGGCTCGAGGGCAACACCAACATGTTCGCCAACATGGCGAGCTTCTCGATCGAGGTGATCGAGGCCGAGCAGCCGCTCGAGGTGCTGGCATACGGGATCGTGCCGGACACCGGGGGGGCGGGGAAATTCCGCGGCGGGATGGCGCTTTCGCGCACCTGGCGGATGCTCGCCGCGGAGGGGATCCTGCAGGTGCGCGCGGACCGCGCGACCCACCGTCCGTACGGGCTGCAGGGCGGCGCGCCGGGCACGCCGAGCCGCAATCTGCTCGATCCCGGCGAGGCGACGGAGCGGGCGCTCGCGGCCAAGCTCACGATGACGCTGCGGCGTGGAGAAAAATTCCACCACCAGATGGCCGGCGCCGGCGGCTGGGGCGATCCGCTTGCGCGCGATCCGCTCCTGGTGGAGAGGGACATTTCCGAGGGCCTGGTGAGCATCGCCGCGGCCGCGCGCGACTACGGCGTTGTCGCATCGGGCGATCCGCCGCGGATCGATGCGGCGGCGACAACGGCGCTGCGGGCGCGGCTCCGGACGAGCCGGCCGCCCTTCCCCGCCGTCGCGCGCGAAGCGCTCCCGGAGACCAGCGCGTGAGCAGAGGCGCGGGGCTGCGCATCGGCATCGATATCGGCGGCACTTTTACCGATCTTGTCGCGATCGACGCGGCGGGGCACGTGCGGGTGTGGAAAACCGCCTCCACGCCCGCCGACTATACCGCCGGCATCATGACCGGCCTCGCCGCATTGCTCTCCGATTCTCTGGTCGCCGAAATCCTTCACGCCAGCACCGTCGCCTCGAACGCGCTGATCGAGCGCAAGGGCGCGCGCACGGCGCTGATCACCACCGCCGGATTCCGCGACGTGCTCGAGATCCGCGACCTCCGGATGCCGCGCCTCTACGACCTCGCCTGGCAGAAGCCGGCCGCTTTGGTGCCGCGGCGGCTCAGGCTCGAAATCATCGAGCGGATGCGGCCGGACGGCAGCGTCGCGGTGCCGCTCGATCGCGCGAGCGTCGCGGCGGCGATCGCGCGGCTCCGCGCCGAGAACGTCGCAAGCGTCGCGATCGCGCTCATTCATTCTTACGCCGACCCGGCCCACGAGCGGGAGGTCGCCGCCTCCATCCGCGCCGCGCTGCCCGGCATCGCGATCTCCGAAAGCGCTGCGCTGCTCCCCGAGATCAAGGAATATCCCCGCACCTCGACCGCGGTGATCAATGCCTATGTGCAGCCGGTGGTGCGCGCCTATCTCGCGCGGCTCGAGGAAAAGCTCGCGCAAGCGGGAATCGCCGCACCGCTCAGGATCCTGCAATCGAACGGCGGGCTCGCCTCGCCCGGCTTCGCCGCCGCGTTTCCCGCGCACATCGTCGAGAGCGGGCCGGCCGCCGGCGTCGTGGGCGCGGCGGCGCTGGCCCGCCGCCTCGGCGAGGAGCGGCTGATCAGCTTCGATATGGGCGGCACGACGGCGAAGGCCGGCCTGATCGAGGCAGGCGAAGTGCTGCGCGCCGAGGCGATGGAGGTGGGCGGCTTCGTGCTCGCCGGCGCCCGGCTGCTGGTCGGCGCCGGCTATATGCTGAAGCTGCCGGCGATCGACTTGGCCGAGGTGGGCGCGGGCGGCGGCTCGCTCTGCACCATCGATGCGGCGGGCGCGCCGCAGGTGGGGCCCGAGAGCGCCGGCGCGGAGCCCGGGCCCGTCTGCTACGGGCGGGGCGGCACGCTTCCCACCATCACCGATTGCAACCTCGTGCTCGGCTATCTCGACCCGGCCGGGCTCGCCGGCGGGGCGATCACGCTCGATCGCGCGGCCGCGGCAGCGGCGATCGAGGCCACGATCGCGCGGCCGCTCGGACTGCCGCTCGAGGTGGCGGCGCACGGCATGCTGCGGCTGGCGGCGGCGAGCATGATGCGCGCGGTGCGCGCGGTGAGCGTCGAGCGCGGGCACGACCCGCGCGCGTTTTCCCTCCTCGCCTTCGGCGGCAACGGACCGCTCTTCGCCGCCGCCATGGCCGCCGAGCTCGGCATCGCACGCATCCTCGTGCCGCCGCTGCCGGGGCTCTTCTCCGCTTTCGGCCTCCTCGTCGCCGATACGGAACATCATTTCGCGCGAACCTTCCGCGGGCTCGCGGACCAGATCGACCCGGACGCCGTGGCCGCCCTGGGCGCCGCGCTGGCCGCCGAGGCCGGCGCGCGGCTGGCGGCGGAGGGGTTTGCGCCGGAGCGGCAGAGCCTCGCCTTCGCGGCGCTGGCGCGCTATGCCGGCCAGTCGAGCGAGATCGCGGTTCCGTTGGCGAACGGGCAGGCGCTGCCTCCCGATTTCTCCGAAATCTTCGCCCGCGCGCACGAGCGCAGCTACGGGTTTCGCGCCCCCGCCGGCGCAGCCGTGGAGCTCACCGGGTTCGCGCTGCTGGCGCGCGGCGTGCCCGACGCGCCACGGCTGCCGGAGAGGCTCGCCCCCGCCCCGCCGGGCGCGGAGCGGCGGCGCGCCTGCTGGTTTCCCGAAAGCGGCTGGCAGGAGGTGCGGATTCTCGAACGCGGCGGGCTGGCCGCGACGGCGCAGCCGGGCCCGATGATCGTTCAGGAATATGACGCGACGACGCTGGTGCCGCCCGGCGCCTCGGCAACCCTCGATGATTTCGGCACTATCCGGATCACGCTCGCGCCCAGGGATCGCGAGGGGGATCGCGAGCGGGATCGGGAGGAGGAAACATGAGCCACGGGGAGCGGTTCGCCGGGCGGACGGCGGTGGTGAGCGGCGGGGCCTCGGGCATCGGCGCGGCGATCGCGGCGCGGCTCGGGGCCGAGGGCGCGCGCGTCAGCATCTGGGACCGCGACGCGGCCGGGCTCGGCCGCGCGCGCGCCGCCGGCGGCGCGGCGCACGGGCTCGTCCTCGATGTCACGGACGCCCTGGCGGTCGAGCGGGCGGCGGCGGAGACCGAAGCCGCGCTCGAGCGGATCGATATCCTGGTGACCTCGGCCGGAATCACCGGGCCGAACATGCCGGTCTGGGAATACCCCGTCGCCGAATGGCAGCGCGTGTTCGATATCGACGTGCACGGCGTCTTCCATTGCTGCCGCGCCGTGGTACCGCTGATGCGCAAGCACGATGACGGGCGGATCGTCAACATCGCCTCGATCGCGGGCAAGGAAGGCAACCCGAACGCGGCGGCCTACAGCGCGGCCAAGGCGGCCGTGATCGGGCTCACCAAGTCGCTCGGCAAGGAGCTCGCCGGCAGCGGGATCCGCGTCAATTGCGTCACGCCGGCGGCGGTCGCAACCCCGCTCTTCGCGCAGATGACCGGGGCGCAGATCGACTACATGAAAAGCAAGATCCCGATGGGACGATTCGGCACGGTCGAGGAGATCGCGGCCCTCGTCTGCTGGCTCGCCAGCGCGGAATGCTCGTTCTCGACCGCAGCGGTGTTCGACATCTCCGGCGGCCGCGCGACCTATTAGAGCAGGGGGCTCTACCCCCCTGCACCCCTCGCCAAGGGCTGAGCCCTTGGAACCCCGCATCGGCGGCCCGAGGGGCGGGACGGGTTTTGGCATCCGGGAGAGTGACGGGCATGGCCGAGTTCGATCTGGTGATCCGCGGCGGGACGGTGGTGAGTGCTGCGGAAACGATGCGCTGCGACGTCGGAATCCGCGGCGGGCGGATCGTGGCGCTGGCGGAGGGCCTGAGCGGCGGGCGGGAGATCGACGCCGGCGGGCTTCTGGTCCTTCCGGGCGGCGTCGATACCCACTGCCATGTCGAGCAGCTCGAGGCGGACGGCAGCGTGCACGAGGAGAGCTTCGTCAGCGCGAGCGCCTCGGCGCTCGCCGGCGGGACGACCACCATCGTTCCCTTCTCGAACCAGATCCGCGGCCAGCCGATCCGCGACGGCCTCGCCGAATACCGCAGCCGCGCGGCGCGCGCGATGATCGATTACGGGATCCACCAGATCATCACCGACCCGACCGATGCGGTGGTCCGCGACGAGATCCCGCGCCTGGTCGCGGCAGGCATCCGGAGCCTCAAGGTCTTCCTCACCTATGACGCGTTCCGGCTCGACGACCGGCAATATCTGCGCGTGCTGGCCGCGGCGCGGCGGAACGGCGCGCTCGTCACGGTGCATTGCGAGAACGACGCGGCGATCGGCTGGCGGATCGCGGCGCTGACCGCGTCCGGCATGATGGCGGCGAAATTCCACGCCGTGGCGCGGCCCCCCGTGGTCGAGCGGGAGGCGACCTACCGGGCGATCGCGCTGGCCGAGCTGGTCGATCAGCCGATCCAGGTCTTTCATGTCTCCTGCCCCGAGGTGGCCGACGAGATCGCGCGGGCGCAGGCGCGCGGGCTCAAGGTGTGGGGCGAGACCTGCCCGCAATATCTGCTGCTCGCGGCGGCGGACATGGACCGGCCCGGCTTCGAGGGCGCCAAGTTCATGTGCAGCCCGAGCCCGCGCGACGAGGCGGCGCGGCAGGGGCTCTGGGAGGTGATCCGGCGCGGCACGCTCGACGTGATCTCCTCGGATCATTGCGGATACAGCTTTGCCGGCGCCGGAGGGAAGGCGGTGCACGGCCGCAATGCGCCCTTCCCCGACATCCCGAACGGGATCCCCGGGCTCGCCGCGCGTCTGCCGCTGGTCTTCAGCGAAGGGGTGAGCGCGGGGCGCATCGACCTGCCGCAGTTCGTGCGGCTGACGGCGGCGAATCCGGCCCGGCTCTTCGGGCTTTTTCCGCGCAAGGGGTCGGTGGCGCCGGGCGCGGATGCCGACCTCGTTCTCTGGGACCCCGCGCGCAAGCTGCGGATCACCAACGCGCTGATGCAGCACGCGATCGATTACACCCCGTATGAGGGCCGCGAGGTCACGGGCTGGCCGGTGATGACGATCGCGCGCGGCCGGGTCGCGATGCAGGACGGGCGGATCGACGCGACGCCGGGCGATGGACGCTTCCTGGCGCGCGCGCCCTATGAGCTGATCCGGCCGCGCGGCGTGGTGCCGCACGGCTTCGACGCCGCCGCGGTTGACCCGGTTTAGTGGCGGAGGATGCGGCCGACGAAGGCGGCGGTGCGCGCCTCCGCGGGGCGGTCGAAAACGGCGGCCGGCGGCCCGGCCTCGATCACCCTTCCCTCGGCCATGAACACCACCTGGTGGGAGACCTCGCGCACGAAGCCCATCTCATGGGAGACGATGAGCATGGTGATGCCCTCGGCGGCGAGCAGGCGGATGCTGTCGAGCACCTCCGTCACCAGCTCCGGGTCGAGCGCCGAGGTGACCTCGTCGAGCAGGAGGATCTCGGGCCGGAGAGCAAGCGCCCGGGCGATGGCGACGCGCTGCTGCTGGCCGCCGGAGAGCGCATCGGGGTAGGCGCGGAGCTTGTCGGCCAGCCCCACCTTGGCGAGGAGCCGCCTGGCCTCCGCCTCCACCTCGGCGCGCGGCCTTCTCTGGACCCGGATCGGCGCGATGGTGACGTTGCCGAGCACGTCCATGTTCTGGAAGAGATTGTATTGCTGAAAAACGATGGCGATCCGCCGCCGCGCGCGCACCAGCGCTGCCTTGCTCGCGTAATCGATCGGCTCGCCATCGAGCGCGACGCTGCCCGAAGCCGGGCGGAGCAGCCCGACAAGGACGCGGAGCAGCGTCGATTTTCCGGAGCCGGAGGGGCCGATCAGGCTCACGATCTCGCCCCGCGCGATGCGGAGCGAGACGCCGTTCAGCACGGGCATCCCGGCATAGCCGGCGTGCAGGTCAGTGATGTCGAGATGGTGCAAGCCGCTTCTCCAGCCAGGCGCCGAGGCGCGTCAGCGGGTACGACGCCGCGAAATAGAGCAGCAGGATGGTGCCGAAGACCAGCGTCGCCGGAAAGCCGCGATCGTTGAGGACCTTGCCGGCATAGGTCAGCTCGACGACGCCGATCTGCGAGGCGAGCGCCGAATCCTTGATGAAGAGCAGGAAGTAGCTGAAGGCCGGCGGCAGGATCACCCGCCAGGCCTGCGGCAGCACGACATGGCGCAGGCTCTGCCACGGGGAAAAATTCATCGCCGCGGCGGCTTCGCGCTGCGGCGCGGGAACCTGATCGAGCCCGGCACGAATGATCTCGGAAAGATAGGCGGTGGCGATCAGGGCGACGCTGACGAGGGCGACGACGAAAAGGGGCAGGTTGGCATCGA
This sequence comes from uncultured Pseudomonadota bacterium, assembly GCA_963840545.1. Lineage (GTDB taxonomy): Bacteria > Pseudomonadota > Alphaproteobacteria > Acetobacterales > Acetobacteraceae > JAKAWQ01. The sequence continues at coordinate 129,380 of CAWIZE010000001.1, forward strand.
GCGCCTGGCTCGCGAAGAAGACGATGAACAGCGTGACGAGGAAGGGAACGCGGCGGAAGAGGCCGACATAGAGCAGGGCCGCGAGCCGCAGCGGCAGCGCCGCCTTGTGCCGGGTGCGCCGCAGCAGCGAGAGCGGAAAGCCCGCGGCGAGGCCGATGACGGCGCCGACGAAGGAGAGCGCAAGGGTCGCCACGAGGGCGCGGCCGAGGAAAAGCGCGTTGTAGACGGTGAGGAAGGAGGCGCCGGCCATGCGCGGGCGCGCGCTCAGATGAGCTTCATGCGGACGCGGAGCGCGTAGCGCCCGAAGAGCGCGAGCGAGACGGTCGCGATCAGGCTCACCGCGACATAGAGGCCGGCGAGGACGAGGAAGATCTCGATCGAGCGGAAGGTGGTCGCGTTGAGGTTGAGGGCGCGGCCGGTGAGCTCCTCGACACCGAAGATCGCGGCCATCGAACTGCCCAGCGTCATCAGCACGAACTGGTTCGAGAGCGGCGGGAAGAGCACGCGCAGGATGTGCGGCAGGATGACGTGGCGCACGATCTGCAAGACGCTCATGCCCATGGTCTCGGCCGCCTCGATCTCGCTCCGGTGCACCGAGAGGAAGCCGGCGCGCTGGATCTCGGTGAGATAGGCCCCGGCATTGACGGTCATGCCGATGGCGACGGCGGCGAACGGGGAGAGCAGGATGCCGGCGGCAGGCAGGGCATAGAAGAGCAGATAGATCTGCACGAGCTGCGGCGTGTTGGTGACGAAGACGACATAGGCGCGCACCGGGCGGGCGAACCACGGCCGCCCCGAGGTCACCAGGGCCGCGCCGGCGAGGCCGATCAGCATGCCGCCGGCGAACGCGATCGCCGAGAGCTCGAGCGTGACCACCGCGCCGCCGAGCAGATAGAGGAGATGGGGCCAGACCTGGCCGAACTGCAGGCTGTAGTGCATGGGCGCGAGCGGGCGGAGGCCGGGGGCGGCCCGGCCTCCGGCCTCGCGATCAGAAATACGGTTGCGGGACGATCGGCGGGACCATGCCGATGCCGAACCATTTCTTGTAGTCGGCGTCGATATAGCCTTTCGACTGCAGTGCGAAGAGCGCGACATTGAGCCAGTGGCGCAGCGCCGTGTTGCCCTGGGCGAGGCCGATGCAGTCGTAATCGACGCCGCCGATCGGCTGGCCGAGCACCTTCCAGGGCACCTGGTAGTGCTTCATGTAGGTGACGAGATATTCGATCACGTCGATCATCGCCTGGCCGCGCCCCTGGGCGAGGGCGCGGATCGCGTCGGGATAATTGTCGAGCAGCAGGACTTTCGCGTGCGGCAGGTTGTCCTGGATGAAGGTGACGGGGGTCGTGCCGCGCACCTCGACGAGGGTGACCGAAGGATTGTCGAGATCGTGCCAGGTCTTGAAGGGCTGGCTCTTGAAGGTGAGGACGCTGAGCGCCTCGGTCATGATCGGCACGGTGAAGTCGATCACCTGGGCGCGGTCCGGGGTGCGCGTGATGGCGCCCATGACGATGTCCAGCTTGTCGGCGACGATGAAGGGAACGCGGTCCGCCGAGTTGACGTTGACGAACGAGACCTTCACCCCGAGCATCTTGCCGAGCTGGCTGGCGAGATCGACGTCGAAGCCGACGACGTTGTTCTGCGCGTCATATTCCCCGACCGGGGGCAGGTTCGGATTGACGCCGACGATCAGGGTTTTGGCGCCGATGATCTGGCCGAGCGTGCGCGCCGAGGCGGGCGCCCAGGGCACGCAAAGGAGGGGTACGCAAAGGCCGAGGATGGCGGCGAGGGATGCGCGGAGGCGGGGGGATCGTCGTGGCACGTGAAATCTCCTTCTCCCCAAGGTTTGGCGAGCGGATTGCTGCCCGGAGCACCGGCGGCGGGGGATGGCGCCGAGCCGGCTGCGGCAGCCGCTCTTGAGCGGCGAGCGGGAGAATTGTATACGATTCGTATACCAAAAGGAAGATCCTCCCGCGTGCCCCCGCCCGCCTCCTCACCAAGCCGCGTCGCCGTCACCTTCGACGGCGGCACCCTCGCGCTCACCGCCGGGCGAAGCCTCGCCGCGGCGCTGATCGAGGCCGGGGTGCGGGCGCTCCGCCCGAGCCCGCGCGCCGGCGCGCCCCGCGGGGCCTTCTGCCTGATGGGAAGCTGCCAGGAATGCCTCGTGACGGTGGACGGCCGCCGCGTCACCGCCTGCACCGAGGCGGTGCGCGCCGGCATGCGGGTGGCGAGCGGCTTCGCGCCCGAATGACCGCACCCACCCACCAGGCGGAGCTCGTCGTGATCGGCGCCGGGCCGGCCGGCATCGCCGCCGCGCTCGCCGCCGACGCGTGCGGCGTCGCGACCGTTCTTCTCGACGAGAACCGGGCGGCGGGCGGGCAGGTTTTTCGCGCCCCCGGACCGGCCCGCGCCAGCCGCGATCGGCGCCACCAGGATGGAGAGGCGCTGCGCCGGGCGCTGGCGGCGAGCGCCGTCGCGCAGCGCTTCGCGCGGCTTGTCTGGCAGGTCTCGCCGACGCTCGCGGTGGCGGCGCTCTCCCCCGCAGGGCCGGAGACATGGCAGGCCCGCGCGCTCGTGGTCGCGAGCGGAACGACCGAGCGCGTGGTGCCGTTCCCGGGCTGGACCGAGCCCGGCGTGATCGGGCTCGGCGCCGCCACTGCTCTGCTGAAGGCGGAGGGGATGGCGCCGGGGCGGCGCACGCTGGTCGCCGGAACGGGGCCGCTGCTCGCGGCCGTGGCATCGGGGATTCTCGAGGCCGGCGGCGAGGTTGCGGGGATCGTCGATCTCGCGAGCCCGGCCGATTGGCTCCGCGCCCTGCCCGCGCTCGCCGCCCAGCCCAGGCTCCTCGCGCGCGGGCTCGGCTGGCTGCGCCGGCTGCGCCGCGCCGGCGTGCCGTTCTTCGCCCGCCACGCGGTGCGGCATGTCGCGCCGGGCGCCGATGGCCTGGTGGCCGAGATCGCTCTGGACAGCGCGCCCTGGGCAGCGCGCCCCTGGACAGCGCGCCCCTGGACAGCGCGGGGCCGGGGCGGCGGATCGGCTGCGATGCGCTGGCGGTCGGCCACGGGCTGGTGCCGGCGAGCGAGATCACCCGGATGCTGCGGCTTGTCCACGTCTTCGATGCCGGGCGCGGCGGCTGGATCGCCCGCCGCGACGCGCGGATGGCGACCTCGCGTCCGGACGTGTTCGTCGCCGGCGATGGCGGCGGGGTGGCGGGCGCGGCGGCGGCGGCGCTGCAGGGATGGATCGCGGGGCTCGCCGCGGCGCATGCGCTCGGGCGGCTCGACGCGGTCGGGCTCGAGCGCCGATGCGCCCGGCTCGCCGCGCCGCTCGCCCGGGCCGAGCGCTTCGGCCGTGCCTTCGCGGCGATGACGGCGCGTGCCGAGGCCCTGCTCGCCGCCATCCCGGAGGCGACGATCGTCTGCCGCTGCGAGGACGTGACGCGGGGCGAGATCGCCGCCGCGATCGCGGCGGGTGCTGCCGAGGTGAACCAGGTGAAGGCCTGGACGCGCGCCGGCATGGGCCCCTGCCAGGGACGGGTCTGCGGCGAGACGCTGGCCGGGCTGCTCGCGCCCCATGTCGGCGGCCGGGCGGCGGCCGGCTGCCTCACGGCGCGGCCCCCGCTCCGTCCCCTGCCCCTTCCCGAGCTGCTCGGCCGCTTCGAATATGCCGACATCGCGCTCCCGCCGGCGGCCCCGCCATGAGCGCCCCGCCATGAGCGCCCCGCGATGAGCGCGCCCGCTTGGGACGTCGCCGTGGTGGGCGGGGGCGTGATGGGCATGGCGAGCGCGCTCTTCCTCGCCCGCGGCGGCATGCGCGTGGTGCTGCTCGAGCGCGACCAGCTCTGCCGCGCCGCCTCCGGCGTCAATGCCGGCACGCTCACGCTGCACATGACCCGCGCCGCGCTCATTCCCTATGCGCTCGGCGGCTTCCGCATGTGGCAGGAGGCGGAGCGCTGGCTCGGGCGCGGCGTCGACGCGGTGGCGACCGCCGGGCTCTGCCTCGCCTTCACGCCGGCCGAGGCCGAGCTGCTCGCCGAGCGCGTCCGGCTGCGCCGTGCCGCCGGCGCGCCGGTGGCGCTGATCGACGCCGCCGAGGCGCGGCGGATCGAGCCCGGCCTCTCGCCGGCATTGCTGCTCGCCGCCCACTCCCCCATCGATGGCCACGCCCGCGCGCACCTCACCGGGCTCGCCTTTCGTGGCGCGCTCACCGCCGCCGGGGTCGCGATCCGCGAAAACTGCGCGGTCGGGCGGATCACGCCCGGCGGCACCGGCTTCCGGCTGGAGACCGCGGCCGGCCCGCTCGCCGCGCGGCGCGTCGTGCTGGCCGGCGGCGCCTGGCTCGGCGGGCTGCTGGCGCTGCTCGGCGTCGGCATCACCGTCAAGGCGCTGGTCAACCAGCTCGCCGTGACCGAGCGGCTCGCCCCGGTGATGCGGAGCGTGGTGACGATCGCGAACGGGCTCCTCTCGCTCAAGCAGTTCGCCAACGGCACCGTCCTGATCGGCGGCGGCTGGCAGGGGCGCGGGGACCTCGCCTCCGGCGAGACGGCGATCGTCGAGGAGAATCTCTGCGGCAATCTCCGCCTCGCCGCCTGGACGGTGCCGAGATTGCGAATGGCGCGGATCGTCCGCGCCTGGCTCGGCTTCGAAGCCGAGACCAGGGATGCGATGCCGCTGCTCGGCCCGGTGCCCGGCATCGCCGGCGCCTTCGTCATCGGGGCGGTCCATTCCGGCTACACCAGCGGGCCGTTCATGGCGCGGCTGCTCGCCCAGGCGCTGCTCGGCGAGGCGCCGGAGCTGCCGCTGTTCGATCCCGCGCGCCTGCTCCCACCGCAGCAATCTCCGAAAGATGCGACCGCATGAGCCCCGTCGATAGCCGGTTCTTCCACGGCATCTATCCCTCGATCCTCTGCCCGTTCCGCCCCGACCTGACGATCGATACCGAGGCGCTCGCCGCCCACGCGGAAAGCCTTGCGGCGACGCCCGGGATCCGCGGCGTTCTTTGCAACGGCCATGCCGGCAAGTCGGCCGTGCTCGCGCGCGGCGAGAAGCGCCGCGTCGTCGAGGTGGCGCGCGGCGCGATCGGCGCGAGCGCCATCCTGGTCGCCGGCGTCGGCCAGGAGGAGAGCGGCGAGGCGGCGGCGGAGGCGCATGACGCCGTCGCCGCCGGCGCCGACGCGGTGATGGTGCTGGCGCCCTTCTCCTGGGCGCTCGGCCAGGACCCGGAGATGGCGGTGCGGCATCACCGGCTGATCGCGGAGCGCGCCGGGCGGCCGATCATGCTGTTCCAGGGCTCCGTGCGCGCGGGCCGGCTCGCCTATCCGCCGGAGACGCTGCGCCGGCTGCTGCAACTGCCCGACGTGGTGGCGATCAAGGAGGGAAGCTGGGAGACCGCGGCCTACGAGGCGACCCGGCGGCTGGTCGAGGCGGAGGCCCCGCAGGTGGCGGTGATGGCCTCGGGCGACGAGCACCTGCTCGCCTGCTACGTGCTCGGCAGCGAGGGCAGCCTGGTGAGCCTCGCGGTCCTGGTCCCCGAGGCGATCGTCGCGCTCGACGCGGCGGTCCGCCGCAGCGACCTCGCCGCCGCGCGCGCCCACCATGCGGTGATCTACCCGCTGGCGCGCGCGATCTATGGCGGCCCGGCGGGCCATCGGGCGGCGGCGCGGCTCAAGGCCTGCCTCCATCTGCTCGATCGCCTGCCCAACGCGATCGTCCGCCCGCCCGGCGGGGCGCTGAGCGCGGCCGAAACGGCGGAGATGGCGGCGCTGCTCGCCCGCGCTCCCTCAGGCGCCACTTAGCAGCAGCATCACGTCGGCCCGCAGGTTGCGCAGGTGCCGCCGCATGGCCCGGCGCGCCTTGGCGCCGTCCTCGGCCGCCAGCGCCTCGAGGATCGCGAGGTGCTCGTCGCGGTCGGCCGCCACGCGCGCCAAGGGCCGCTTGATCTCGAACATCTGCGTGGTGATGCGCAGGCAGCGAACGAGCGCCGCAAGAACGGCGTTGCCGCTCGCCAGCGCGACGGTGGCGTGGAGGCGATTGTCCGCGAGCCAGTGTTCGCGCCCCTGGGTGGGCACCTGCCCGGCTTCGATGACCTGACGGCGGAGGCTGAGCAGATCCTGCACCGCAACCCGGCCCGCCGCCAGCTCGGCGGCCTCGGACTCGAGGGTCTCGCGGACCTTGAGGCTTTCGAAGAACTCGCGGGCGGAGACGCTGCGCACCGTGAAGGAGCGGGAGGCGCCCTTGAGCAGCAGCCCCTCGCCCTCGAGGCGTCCGAGCGCCTCGCGGAGCGGCGTGCGGGAGATGGCCAGCGCCTCGGCGAGCTTGCCCTCGACGACCGCATCGCCGCCCTGCAGGGTGCGGGCGAGGATCTGGTCGTAGATCGTGCGGTAGGCGAATTCCGAGAGCGAGACCCTGGGCCGCGCAGCGCCGCCCCGCGCCCCTTCACCGGCGTCTTGGGTCAAACCGGCGTCTTGCGTCAAAGAGGATTGCTGTTCCTGCGGCACGGGCGGGCAGTCTAGCCGGCCGGCGGGCGCGATTGAACCGGGGTCGCGGGTCGGCGGACGGTGGGCGGTGGACGGCAAGGCGCCCGCGGCCGAGACTGATCCTCGCGGCGCCTTTATGATCCGCCGATGATGGGCGGCACGGCGCGCGGCATTGATCCGGATCAAGACCGGCCGCGCCGCCGGATGCTAGCCGCAAGCGGGCGGGGCGGTCCTGCGCGCCGCCGAAGTCGTGGGGAGGTGGGTCCGATGTTCGAGGAGACCGTCGTTACGGCCGGGGAATTGATGACCCGCGACGTTGCCGTGGTGCATCCCGAGACCTCGCTGATGGACGCCGTGAAGCTGATGGCGCGGCGCGGCATCAGCGGCCTGCCGGTGCTCGACGCCGCCGGCACGATCGTCGGCGTGCTCACCGAGGGCGACCTGATGCGCTGGCACGAGGGATATAGCGAGAAGCAGGCGCGATGGCTGGATATGCTGGCGGAGGGGGGGCATCTCGCGCCGGGCTTCCTGGCGAACATCCGCGACGAGCGTCACAAGGTGAAATCCCTGATGTCGTCGGACGCGGTCACCGTGGGCGAGGATACGCCGGCACGCGAGGTCGCGAGCCTGATGACGAGCAGGGGCATCAAGCGCGTGCCGGTGGTCCGCGCGGGCAAGCTGGTCGGCATCCTCGCGCGGTCGGACCTCGTGCGGGCCTTCGCCGAGATGCTCGGGGAGCGGCCGGCCACCCCGGCCGGCGAAGCGCCGGCGGGCGAGGCGGCGCCGAGCATCGACGAGGCGCTGCGCCGCCGGCGCGAGGAGAGCGTGCGCGGCAAGCGCGGCTGAGCGGCGGCGAGCCCCGGGTTTCGCGGAAAGCCGGCGCGCGCCCTTTGTCTTGAGTATCGGCTTGACGCGGCGTTTCGCGCTCGTTCCGCTCCCCGCGAAGCTCTGCGATCCGATGCTACATCAGGCCGCGGCGGCGGAACCACACGATCGTCGCGGCGACGCAGAGGGCGGGCAGCAGGATGCCCAGCAGGATGAACGCGTGCGGGCTGCCCAGCGCCTTGGTCAGCCAATCGAAATTCATCCCGAAGAAGCCGGTGAGGAAGGTGATCGGGAGGAAGATCACCGAGACGATCGTCAGGCGGTTGATCTGCTCGCCCTGGCGCTGGGCGATCGCGGTCGCGTAGTCCTGGATGATGTCCGATCCCCAGAGGCTGCGCTCGTGCAGCCGGCGCTCGGCGTCCTCGACCTGGTCCGCATAGTCGTTGAGCTCGGCGGCGGCGCGCGGATCGATGCCCGGCAGCGCCTCGACCCCGATGATCGCCATCCGGACCGCGCTGGCGTAGCGGTCGAAGTTCGACCAGGCGGCGTGAAGCTTCTGGAGGCGGCCGGCCAGGGTGGCGAAATCGACGGCGCCGGGCGCCTGGTCGAGCTGCCCGCGAATCTCCTGAAGCCGCCCGTCCAGCTCGCTGATCGCCTGCTGGAGGGTGCCGAGCAGAAGCTGAAGGAGGATCCCCGCCGCGTGGTAGGGGCATTTCGCCAGCTCCGCGGCCCGCTCGGCGAAGTGCTCGCGGAGCTCGTCGAGGATGCTCGCCTCGCCGTTCCAGACCGTCAGAATCCATTGTTGCGTGCAGAGGACATGGATTTCCTGCAGGCGCGCGACCCCGCCCGCGACCCAGGTGACGGCGCGCAGCGTCTGCCGGCCGATCACCATCCGGCCGGTCTGCTCGAATCGCCCGGCCCAGGCGGTCTCGGCCTCGTCGAGGCCGAGTGCCGCGAGGAGGGCGGCGCGCTCGGGCCCCTCCCTGCCCCCGGAAACATCGAGCCAGAAGAATTTTCCGGCAGCGAGCCGCCGGCGCATCTCGCCCGCGCCTGCCAGCGGCCGGATGCCCTCCTCGTCCACGATCGACACCGCGAGCGGCGCTTCCGGGTGGGCCGGCGAGGCGGGCTCCGCGGCGGCTGACGCATGGGCCGCCAGATCGTCCATGACCGGCTCTCCTCCGTTCGGGTCGCTCAGCGACCGTTTGAGAATGCGGCTTCCGGTGAGTCGGACGACCACCGCAGCAGCGTTCCCAAACGGTCTCTCAGCGGTCCGCCTCCTCCGGGCTCCAGTCGCGGATGAGGGTGTAGAGGAGGGCGAGCAGAGTCGGGCCGATGAAGATGCCGAGGAAGCCGAACGCGCCGAGGCCGCCGATCACGCCGAACAGCACGAGCAGGAGCGGCATGCGGGCGCCGCGGGCGATGACCATCGGGCGGATCACGCTGTCGATCTGTCCAACGATGCCGAAATTCCACACCAGGAGCGCGATACCCCAGCCGGTGCCGAGGGCGTAGAAGGCCCATATCGTGCCCGGAATGAGGACGAGGAAGGCGGCGTTCGGGATGATGCTGGCGAAGAAGGTGGCGATGCCGAGCAGCGTCGCCTCCGGCAGTCCGGCGACCCAGAAGCCGAGGCCGGCCAGCACGCCCTGCGCGGCCGCGGCACCCAGGATGCCGACCACCACCCCGCGCAGCGTGAGGTGCGCGACGGTGATCAGCTCGTCCGCCCGCTCGCCGGCGAGGTGGCGCAGCATGTCGCGCCCGCGCCGCGCGGCGCCCGGGCCGCCGAGATAGAAGAACGGCGTGCAGAACACCGCGAGCGCCACCTGGAGCATGCCGGTGCCGAGGGTGGCGAAGGCGCCGAGCAGCCACAGGATGAGCGGGCGGATCTCCGCCCCGACCAGCCGTTGCAGCGCCGTGTCGTCGGTGAGCAGGCGATCCCACTCCGCGACGAGATAGGCGCCGGCCAGCGGAACCTTGCCGAGCCAGGCGGGCGGTGCCAGCCCGTGATCGACGAAGACCCGCAGGTGCGAGGCGGCGCCGGCGAGGCTTTCGGCGAGGCGCCCGGCGATGAGCCCGAGGGGGGCCACCAGGATGACCGCGAGGAGGGCGGTGGCGAGGAGTGCCGCGAGCCGGCGCCGGCCGCCGAGCAGGGCGACGAGCCGCTCATAGCCGCGCCAGGTCGCGACGACGAGCACGACGCTCCACAGCACCGCGGTGATGAAGGGCCGCAGCACCACGAACCCGGCGGCGATGAGCAGCGCGAGCAGGACGAGCGTGAGCGCGAACTCGAGGTGCTGGCGGCGCTCCCCGGGCGGCACCAGCGCCGGCCGCGGCTTCTCGTCCCCCGCCGTCATGGCGCCCTCCGTCGTGGCGCTCCTCCTCGCGACGAAGGCGCGCGCATCGCCCGAGGCAGGCCCGGCCGCTTGCCGGCACAGCGTCTCCGCACAGGAACCATGGCAGCCCAGCCTCGCCGAAAAGCGCAAGCGGCGCCGCGCGCCGTCCCGCGGCGCCCAGATCAGCTTTTTTTCGTCCGCCCGACAAGCACCCGCGACCAGGCACCCGCCACCAGGCACCCGCGACCAGGCACCCGCGACCGTTCAGGCTCTCTGAGGGCGAGCCCCTTCCGAACCGGCAGGCGGAACGGCAGGGGAGGTCAATAGGCGCTCCGCTGGCGCGCGGTGGGCTCGGCGCAGCAATACCAGGGTTCGCTCATCGTCGGCGGCGGGGCGCCGCGGGGCCCCGGGCCGGGCGCGGGGAGGCCAAGCAGGCCAAGGATGCCGGAGAAGGTTTCGCGGCGGGAGCGGCCGGCCTCCGTGTCCGCCTCGACCACGCCCAGCACGTCCTCGTGCAGCCGGTCCAGGCGCGGATCCGGGTGCTGCCAGGGATAGCAGAGGGACGCTCGGTCGAAGCGACCGGTGAGCGCGCGGATTTCGGGCAGGTCGAGCAGCAGAGAGCCTTCGGGAAGGAGAAGCCGGATCGCGAGCTGGACCGGGGAGACGCTCTCGATGAGGTCGAGATCGGCGATCGCAAGCAGCATGCGGCGATAGGTCTCGCGTGTGGTCCACGGCGTGAAGGCGACGAAGGTCGGGCTCAAGGTGATCCCGGCGGCGCGGCACGCGGCCGCCGCGCCTGCGATATCGGCGGCGGTATGGCCCTTGTCGAGTGCTTCGAGCGTATGGTCGTCGAAGGATTCGACGGCGGAGGTGACGAAGAGGCAGCCGGTGCGGGCAAGTTCGGGGAGCGCATCCGAGTGGTTCAGAAGATGCTCGACCTTGATCGTGGCATCGTAGGTGAGGTCGGGGAATTCGCAATGCAGCGCAGCGACGATGCGCAAGGCGTGGCGCACGCCGTTGAAGAAGTCCGGATCGCCGAAGGAGATGTGCTCCGCGCCCATGGCGGCCAGGTTGCGGATATCGGCAAGCACCACGTCAGGCTGAACGATGAAGAAACGGCCGTGATAGACCGGGACGATCGGGCAATGGCGGCAGAGATGCTTGCAGCCGCGCGTTGCCTCGGTGACGCCGACGGTGCGGCGGGTTCCGTCGGGCATGACGAGGTGGGCGTAGCGGGAGAGGCCCGGCAGGCCGTGCCGGGCGGGCGGCAGGAATTTTTGCTTGTCGAGCGTGATCGTTGCCGCGCGCCTGGGCGGGGGTCCGATCGCGAGCGAGCGGGCGAGCGCGACCAGCGGGGCTTCGAACTCCCCGCCGATGACGCTGCCGACGCCGCATTCGCCGAGCAGTGGAGCGTTGAGCGGGGCATAGAGCCCGAACGCGGCGAGATGGGCGGCCGGGTTGGCGGCGCGGAGCTTTTTGAGGAGCGGCAGCGCGAGGCGGGTTGCCGTGTGCATCGGCAGATGCACGCCGATCAGGGCGGCATCGGCGAGCGCCGCTTGGTCGGGCGGCGTGACGGCAAGATCGAGCAGACGGACCGGAAACCCTGCGGCTTCGAGCCAGGCGGCGGCGGAGGCGAGGCCGAAGGGCTGGCGCCCGAGATCGTAGGTGGACGCCAGCACCACGCGGCACGGCGTCCCGGGATTCACGCGAAGCGCCGGCCGTCGGCGGCGGCGTAGGCGGCGACAGCGAGATCGGCGGTGCGCGCGCGATCGAGCCGCTCGATCAGCGCCGGCAGGGCGGCGAACGGTATGGCGCAGGCGACCTCGTTGTTCGCCATGCCGGTGCGCACGCGGCTCAACATGCAGCCGCTGCTGACGACGATCTCACCGCTGGAAATCGCCAGCGGGATGATATGGCACTGCGGCTTGCCCTCGAGGCGGAGCGCGGGCCAGGCGTCGTTGAGCAGCATGAGCTGCTTGCCGTTGACGCGCAGCAGCACGATGTCCGGCTGGAGCGGGCTCTCGGCAAGCGGGGCATAGACGACGGCCCAGGGCGGCGGCGTGACGGCCGGGAGGGCGCCGGCCGCCTCTGCCGTCACCCACTCCGAGGCAAGCAGCGCCTGCACATCTTCATTGCCGACGACCGCGCCGAGCGGGCTGAAGCCGTGCGTGACGCTGCCGACGCTGCAATTGCCGTGATCGGCGGCGACGGTGGTGAAGGCGCGCTCGGTGGCATGCATCCAGAAGACGCAGCCTGCCGGCACGGCACCGGTGCGGCCATCCGGCGTCGGCGCCGGATACCTGCCCTCGAACGGTGGCGCGGCGACGGGTCCATTCCCGGCGAAGGCGATGGCGATCGGCGGCACGCCCAGCCCGAGGAAATCCCGAAGCGCTCTATCGAGAGTAGAACAATCTTCTCGTGACATGTATCTTTATCCTGCAATATTGCTTCATTCGTAAGTTCGCTCGTATCATCCTGTCAAGGATATGGACAATGTTCGTGTTCATGTTCACGGTCCCGTTCGCGCAAAAATGAGCGGGGCCCGAGAACTGCGCGGGGAGGATCGGCCTCGTCATGCGGATTGAGAAATTCCTCCCCCGATCGCCCTATGCCGCCTCCTTCGATCGGGGGACGGACCGGCTGGTCGTGGTGTTCTGCCCGGTGGGAACCCCTGTCGGGCAGTTCGCCGGCTCGGAGAGGCTCGGCGTCGGCCGCTACGACGTGGCGGCGTTCAATTGTCCGGACGCGCAGTGGTATCTCGGCGGCATCCCGGAGACGCTGGGGCACCCCGAGCGGTTCGAGGCGGGCCTGCGCGCCTTCATCGCCAGCGGCGGCTATCGGCGGGTGCTGTTCTGCGGGCTGAGCAAGGGCGCTTTCGGCGCCGTGGATTTCGGCCTGCGCTGCGGCGCGGCCTCCATTCTGGCGGCGGGCCTCGAGTCCGTTTACGGGCTTTGCTCATACTTCCGCCGCGTCGTGCCTCCGGCACTGGCAGGGCGACAGCGCGAGCGGCTGCGGGAGTGGCCGGCGCTGGCGCGGGCGAGCCCGGCGCGCATCCATTCGCTCTACGGCGTCGAATCGGTGACCGACCTTTTCTATGCGTGGGTGGCGCGGCGCCGGCTCGGCGCCCCGGCCCTGCTGGTCGCGCGCGCGGGGCATTTCCTGCGGCCGGTCATCGAGGAGCGCGTCGGGTTCGCGCGGCTGATCGAGGAGGTGCTCGAACGGGACCGGCTGGGGCAGCTCGAGACCAGCCTGGTGACGGTGGATCTCGGGCGGATCGGCCGCTCGGCGCTCGCCTACGTCCAGGCAAGCCAGCGGCAGCGAACCAGGCCGGGATTCTCCCCGGGATTCCACCCGCTCAAGCCGATCGAACGCTATGCGGTGGCGGCGGCGCTGGTGGCGCAGGGCAAACCGCTGGAGGCGCTTGCCCTGCTCGCAAAGCCGCGGGGGCCGGCGATCGGCGCGGCGGCATGGGAAGCGCTCCGCGCCCGGGCGCTGCTGGACGCCGGAAACTGGGCGGCGGCCGAGCCGATCGCGCGGCGGCTCAGGGAAGCGGACCCGGCAGCCCACGAGCCGGCACAGGTCCTCTACGGCGCGCTGGTTGCAGGCGGCAGGACCGAGGAGCTGCCGGAGCTCGGGTTCGCGCTCTATCGCGCCGATCGCCAGCGGCTCGGTCTGCTCGAGGCCTATCTCCGGCATCTCGTCGCGGGCGGGAGGAAGGACGAGGCGGACGCGATCCTCGGCCGGGAGATCGCGCGGGCAGGAGAGGACGAGCGCGTCGCGCGGCTCGGCTTGCTTGCCTTGCGGCTGGGGCTGGAACCGCAGGCGGGGCTCACGACGCAAGCGGCCCCAGGCGCGGAGATCCCGGCGCGGAGATCACGGCGCGAAGCTCCGGCAGGACAGATCCTCAGGCTCTCCTAGCCGACCCCGACTTTGCAGACCCCGACTTTGCAGACCCCGGCTTTGCAGACCCCGGCTTTGCCGATCACGCGTTTGCGGATGGCGGGGCGCTGCCGCCTATAGCGTGACGGATGTCGCGGTCCAGGACGGGATGGACGGGACCGGCCCCGCGATCACGTGATATTCGTATTTCAGCACCACGCCGGATTTCGGATCGATCCACGACGTGCTTTGAGAATGGTAGGCGGCCATTCTGCCGACCTCCGTAACCTGCGTGTCCCTTTGCAGCTTGATCGCCGGATAGCTCGTGCCGCCCACGGTGACCGGGTCCACGCCTTGGTTAACGCAGGTAACGTTCCATTGCACCTTGGAGTTCTCGGCCGTGAAGCCGTTGTCGAGCATCGGCGTCGTGAAGCTCGCCTGCGTCCCCGGCGGGCCGGCCAGCGCGGTTGCAATCGCGGTGCGCGCATTCGCGACGATCCCCGGCGGCATGCTCTTGGGCACGCCGAAGATCGAGAAGAGCGCCTGTGCGGGCGTTCCGTTGACCGTGAAGACGCAGACGTTCGGATCGGAGGGGTTGGCTCCCTGATAATGCACGGTCGATCCGTCGCTGCGCATGGCCGAAACGTTCGCCGCGGGGCACGGGATGGTGCCCGAGGCGGCCGCGGCAGTGGCCCCCGAGGCAGCCATGGCCTGAGCTGCCGCCGGCATCGCCATTCCCGCGGGCGCCGCGGGGGCTGGCATTGCCGCAGACGGCGCGGGTCCACCCTGCTGCGCGCATCCCGCGAGCAACAAAAGCACCAGGGAAGGCCAAACGGCGGTCGTGCGCAGTGGCATCAATTCCTCCCCCGATCAAGGCCGCCGACCGAACCGGTCGCGGAACAGACGCCCGACCGAGTACAGGATTACTTCCTCCTTCGCAACGAGGATCGTTACGGATCGCGGTTCTTTGATCGGCCGCGCGGCCGGCGAGAACGAAGCCCTTGCCCGCCAGGCGGGCGCCGCCGGCGAAGCGGCGGCTCAGCGGGGCGGCGGCTCAGCGGGGCGGCATTTGCATTGCGATGCTGAACGCGTGGCCGCTCACGTCGGTCACCACCAGCCGGGAGCATCCGCGGGGAAGCGCCGGCTGCTGGCGGGAAGAGCGGCCAGGGCGGCGCCGAACAGGATGATGCCCGCGTACGGCAGATCGAAATGGTGCAGCAGGAAGGCGATGATGCGGTCGGTGCCGAGCCGCGCTCCCGGCATCGCCGACTGGAATTTGTTGGCCATCCAGCTCGGCGCGAACCTCCGCCCCGGTCGATGAAGCCCCGGACGAAGCGGATGGCGGCAAGGGCGAGGCCGGCAAGCGCCCATCGTTGCCCCGGATGCTCATTCGCCTCGACGATCGTGCCGGATGAAGGTCGGGGCATGAAGATCGGGGCATGAAGATCGGGGCATGAAGGTCGGGGCATTCGAACCCGGCGGGCTTGCGGGGCGGCGGCGGCGCGGCGAGGATGGCGCGCATGACGTGGTCGATCCTCGTGCGCGATCCGGAGTCCGGCGCGCTCGGCGCCGCCGTCGCCAGCCGGTTCTTCGCGGTGGGCGCGCTCTGCATCCAGGTCGAGGGCGGCGTCGCGGCGCTGGCGACGCAGGCGCTCGTCAACCCGATGTACGCGCTCGAGGGCATGAGCCGGCTCCGGGCGGGCGAGGCCCCCGAAGAGGTCGCCGCCGCGCTGATCGCCGCTGACGCCGGGCGGGCGCACCGCCAGCTCCACATCCTCGACGCCGCAGGGCGGGCGGCGCGCCATACCGGGGCGGCGTGCGTCGCCTGGTGCGGGATGCTGGGCGGGGCGGATGTCTCGCTCGCCGGCAACATGCTGGCCGGGCCGGCGGTGCTGGAGCGGACGCTCGCCGCCTTCGCCGGCTCGCGCGGGCCGCTCGCCGGGCGGCTCCTGGCCGCGATGGAAGCGGGCGAGGCGGCGGGCGGGGACAAGCGGGGACGGCAATCGGCCGCGCTCAAGATCGCGACCCGGGACCCCTACCCCGACCTCGATATCCGCGCCGACGACCATCCCGACCCGCTGGCCGAGCTCAACCGGCTCTTCCGCGTGAGCCGCGAGCGCTTCGCGGTGTTCCGCCGCTTCCTGCCCGGGCGGGACAATGCCTGCGGCGTCTTCGATCGCCGGGTGATCGAGGTGGCGATCGAGCGCGAAGGCGTTCCACCGGCGTAAATTTCTCCCCGTCTTCTTGCCAGGTGCGGGCGGACGCAGCAAAAGGGAGAAAACCCGCGCGAACGACAAGATTGGAGGCTTCCCCATGCGACGCACCCTCTTCGCCGCCGCCGCGGCGGCCTTCCTGCTGGCAGGCGCCGCCCCGCGCCCCGCGATGGCCCAGACGCTCCGGATCGGGCTCCGCGAGGACCCCGACGTCCTCGACCCGACGATCGGGGGCAGCTATGTCGGGCGCATCGTCTTCGCCGGCATGTGCGACAAGCTCTTCGACTACAACACCAGGCTCGACATCGTGCCTCAGCTGGCGACCGGGTACGAATACAAGGACCCGACCCATCTCATCCTGCACCTGCGCCCGGGCGTGATCTTCCAGGACGGCGAAAAATTCGACGCCGCGGCGGTGAAATACACGCTGATGCGGGATCTGACGATGAAGGGGAGCCTGCGCAAGGGCCAGATCAACGCCATCGGCGCGATCGAGATCATCGACCCGCTCACCGTGGAGCTGGTGCTGAAGTCCCCCGATTCACCGCTGCTCGCGCAGCTCGCCGGCCGCCCGGGTATCATGGTCGCTCCTGAGGTCGCGCAAAAGGAGGGGGAAAAATTCGGGCTCCATCCGGTCTGCGCGGGGCCATTCAGCTTCGTGAGCCGCATCCCCGAGCAGGAGATCACGCTCGAACGCTTCCCCGGCTACTGGAACGCCAAGGCGATCCACTTCGACCGCGTGGTCTATGAGCCGATCGTCAATTCCGCCGTGCGGCTCGCCAATCTTCAGGCGGGCACGCTCGACCTCGTGGAATATATCGTGCCGACCGACGTGCCGGCGGTGAAGAAGGACCCCAAGCTCAAGCTGGCGATGAACGATTCGCTCGGCTACGAAGGGATCACCTTCAACACCAATCACGGGCCGATGGCGAAGAGCCCGATCGGGGAAAGTGCCGATCTGCGGCGGGCCTTCGAGCTGGCGATCGACCGCAAGGCGCTGATCCAGGTGGTCTATGACGGGCTCTTCACGGCCCTCGCGCAGGCCAATCCGCCGATCTCCCAGTTCTACGTTCCCGCGATCCAGCCGCCGCCGCGCGATATCGAAGCGGCGAAGAAGCTGGTGGCGGCATCGGGGTTCAAGCCGCCGATTCCGGTGACGATGATCGTGCCGAACAGCCCGGACCTGCTGCAGGCCGCGCAGGTGATCCAGGCGATGGTCCAGCCCGCCGGCTTCGATCTCAAGATCGAGGCGATGGAGTTCGCCTCCTCCCTCGCCACCTCGGAGGCGGGCGACTTCCAATCCTACCTGATCGGCTGGTCGGGCCGGGCGGACGCGGACGGGAACATGTACTCGTTCCTGCACACCGGCTTCGGCTTCAATTACGGCGCCTTCTCCGACCCCGTCGTGGACAAGCTCCTGGCGCAGGCGCGGCTCGCCACGGATATCGCGACCCGGCGCGACATCTACGGGAAGGTCTGGGTCGAGGAAAGGAAGCAGATGCCCCTGATCTATCTCTGGGCGCTCTCCAACATCGTCGGCATGAAGAAGCAGCTGATGGGCTTCCGGCAGGTGCCGGACGGGATCATCCGCATCCAGGGCATGTCGATGGCGAACTAGGCGGGGCGAACGAGGCGGGGCGAACCCGGGCGCAACCAGGCGATGCGCGGCTATCTCGGCTCGCGGCTGGCGCAGATTCTGCCGACCCTCTTCCTCGTCAGCATCATCGTCTTCGGGCTGCAGCAGCTGATGCCGGGGGACCCGGCGCTCGTCATCGCCGGCGACAGCGCGGGCGATCCGCAGATCGTGGCCGAGATCCGCAACGAGCTGATGCTGAACCGGCCGATCCCGGTGCAGTATCTCCACTGGCTCGACAATTTGCTGCACGGCAATCTCGGCTATAGCTGGCGGCTGCAGGAGCCGGTCGTGGAACTGGTGGCGCAGAAGCTGCCGGTGACGGCGCAGCTTTCGCTGATGGCCTTCCTCTTCGCCGTTGCCATCGGCGTGCCGATGGGCATCCTCTCGGCGGTGAAGCGCAACACCGCCTGGGACTGGCTCGCCAATTGCATCGGGCTCTTCGGGCTTTCCATCCCGACCTTCTGGCTCGGCATCGTCATGATCCTGGTGGTCTCGGTGTGGCTCGGCTGGCTGCCGCCCTCGGGCTATGTGCCGCTGGCGCAGAACTGGGTGCGCTCGCTCGCCACCACGGTGATGCCGGCTTTCGTCCTCGGCAACGCGATCGCGGCGATCCTGATGCGCCATACGCGGAGCGCGATGCTGGTGGCACTCGGGCAGGACTATGTGCGCACGGCGCGGGCCAAAGGCCTCTCCGAGTGGGTGGTGGTGCTGCGCCATGCCTTGCGCAACGCGCTGATCCCGGTGGTGACGCTGGGCGGGCTGCAGCTCGGCACGCTGCTTTCGGGCGCGGTGCTCACCGAGCAGGTTTTTTCCGTGCCGGGATTCGGCAAGCTCGTGGTGGACGCGGTGTTCAATCGCGACTACCCGGTGATCCAGGGCGTGGTGCTGGTGACGGCGCTGCTCTACGTCGTGCTCAACCTCGTGACCGACCTCCTCTATTTCCTCATCAACCCGCGGCTGCGCGGGGGATGAGCAGCGCCGCCCTCGCCCCTGCCCTGCCCGTTCCGGAAAGCCCGGCGCGCGTCGCATTCGCGCGCTTCCTCGCCCACCGCTCGGCGATGGTCGGGCTCGCGCTCTGTGTTCTCTTCATCGCCGTGGCGGCGGCGGCGCCGCTGATCGCGCCGGTGAGCCCGATCGCGACCGACTGGTCCGCGATCCGCCAGGCACCCTCCTGGGCGCACTGGATGGGCACCGACGAGATCGGCCGCGACGAGCTGGCGCGGGTGATCTTCGGGGCGCGGGCGAGCCTGCTCGCCGGCGTCGTTTCGGTCGTGATCGCGGCGGCGATCGGCGTGCCGGCCGGGCTCGCGGCCGGGTTCGCCCGCGGCGCGACCGATGCGCTGCTGAGCCGGATCGTGGACGCGATGCTGGCGATCCCGTTCCTCGTGCTGGCGATCGCGCTCGCGGCCTTCCTCGGCCCGGACCTGCAGAACGCGATGATCGCGATCGGCATCACGACCGCGCCGATCTTCATGCGGGTCGCGCGCGGCGCCACCATGGACGTGATGACGCACGACTATATCGAGGCCGCGCGGGCGGTCGGCAACCCGGCCTGGCGCGTCGCCGTCCGGCACGTGATGCCGAACATCTTCCCGCCGATCCTGGTGCAGGGCACGCTCTCCATCGCGACCTCGATCATCGCCGAGGCGAGCCTCTCCTTCCTCGGGCTCGGCGAGCAGCCGCCGACGCCCGCCTGGGGCGCGATGCTGAACGCGGCGCAACAGTTCCTGACCCAGGCGCCGTGGCTCGCGATCTTTCCCGGCGTCGCGATCTTCCTCACCGTGCTCGGCTTCAACCTCGTCGGGGACGGGCTCCGGGACGCGCTCGATCCCAGGGGAATCTAAGGCCGGGGCATCTAAGGCCTACGTCTTCGGCCGGACCAGGTGGGAAAAAAATTCCCGCCAGGGCTCGAGGCCCGCGGCGTCGGGAAACCATTTCCCGAAGAGCGCCTCGGGCTGCATCGCCTCGAGGCCCGCCTTGAGCCTCTGCTCCACCTCTTTCAGCATCGCCTCCTGAAGCGGCTTCACGTCCGGCAGGCCGAGGAAGGCGCGGGCCTCCTCCGGCGTGCAATCGACATCGACGGAGATCTTCATCGGCTTCGTTCCTCCCTCTGCATCGTCCTCA
This sequence comes from uncultured Pseudomonadota bacterium, assembly GCA_963840545.1. Taxonomy (GTDB): domain Bacteria; phylum Pseudomonadota; class Alphaproteobacteria; order Acetobacterales; family Acetobacteraceae; genus JAKAWQ01. Next base: position 148,862 of record CAWIZE010000001.1, read on the forward strand.
GGCTCGCCACGGCTGGAAGCGTGTGCAAGAGCCCCGCGAGGCTCCGTCGGACCCGCCCCAGCGCCTCGTCCCAAGGCAGAATGGCGAACCGGTCGATCTCCGGGAAATTTTTTCCCTCCCGTGTCGTGAAGGTCGAGCTGCAGTGCAGCGTTGCCGGATCGGGCATCCGCTCCGGCAGCCACGCGAACAGGCAAAGATCTTCTCCGCGGAGATAGGGATGGCGCCCAATTTCGAAAAACTCGGAAACGGCTGGGAAAAGCCCGGTTTCCTCCCGGAGCTCGCGGAGCGCGGCTTGGGAAAAAATTTCCCCGGACCGGGCGACGCCCTTGGGGATGTCCCAGCGCGGCGAGCGGGTGGCATGGCCGATGAGCAGGTTTTCCCCGTCCGTCACCAGCACCCCGCAGCTGACCACCCGCTCCTTCATCCCGGCTGATATACGCCCATGGACAGGGTTCCACATCCGCGCCGGGGTTGTTGAGATCGGAGGGAGCGCATGCATTCACCGTTTCAGGACGGCCCGCACCGGACTTGATCGGGCCCGTGCGCAGGACTATCTTGCGGGTGATGCTGAGCAGGATGCGCTTGCTGGCCGTGGTTATCGCCGTTGCCCTGGGTCTCATCGCCCAGGGGATGGGGGTGCCCGCCATGGCGGCGAGCAGTCCTGGTGCCGTGCCGAGCGAGTGTCATTCGATGCACGGCACATGCATGGCTCATCACATCGGCATTCAACGCTGCCAGCTTCCCTGTGTCCCAGGCTCAATCCTGCCAGGCGCGAGCCTGACGGCGCACGCCCTGTCTTGGTCAGGGCAGGGATTTGCGGTGAGCCTTGTCGGGCTTTCGCCCGGCCTGAGCCTGGCGCCCGATCCTTTCCCGCCCAGATCACGCGCGCTCGCGTAGCCGCCGCTCTCCACGAGCTGGCGGCGACGGTGGCTGATCCCCCGTTTGGTGGGCGCCGCCGCATGAACGACGCGCGGTAATTCCTCAGGCACACCGCCGCCAACCGGCGCCCAGCGCCGGCCTGGCACCTCGCAAGGGGCCGCGCGGTCGCGCTTGAACCGTCCTGGCCAGCGGCTCGAGGAGACGCCGAGAGGGCGGCATTCAGGAATGGGGCGAAAATGATTGCTACCCAACAAATGAACACTGCCCAGGCACATTCGTGCTGCCGGGGGGCATCGCAAACATCACCGACCGGCTCCCGATGGAGCCGCTATCTGCCGGCGTGGCTGCACGGCGGCCGCTTCGTTGTTCTTGGCGCCGCTGTCGTTGCGCTCGGCGGCGCGGCACTCGGATGGCCATGGCTGGTTGCGGCCGGCCTTGCTCCCATCCTGCTCTCGCTCGCGCCTTGCGCGGCGATGTGCGCGCTCGGCTATTGCATGATGGGCAAGGGCGCCAACCCGGCCGCGCCGCAGGACGGCACCACGAACGCGGCGATCTCGACCATCGCGCCGCTGCGGCTCGCAGCGCCCGAACGTGAGCGCGCAACCCTCTCCTGACAATTCCCGCCTGGAGCCACCCGATCCTCACAAGGAGATTGACATGTACGGAAAACTGACCCGCGTTCTGGCGATTGCGATCGTCGCGACCGTCACTGCCTCCGCCGCATTTGCCGCAGGCAACCCGCCCGCCGCACCGCCACAGCAGGCTCCGGGCCCGATGCAGGGCCAAGGAATGATGGGGGGCAGCAACATGATGGGGATGATGAGCGCCATGACCCGGATGGCGAACAGCTGCAACCGGATGATGGAAGGCGCCATGGAGGTCCCTGCTTCCCCCGGGAAGACGACGGTCGGGCCATCGCACAGCTGACGAGCCGTGGGACGGGCGGGGCAGGGCATTGCCATGCCCTGCCTTCGTCCGCCCCAGGCGAGCGGAAAGTCACCAGAGAAGGAGCTACGCAAATGACGTTGCAGGGTGACGATATCGCGCCGGACTTCGCGGCCGAGACGCAAGGGCATGCGCTCAACTTTCCGCTGATCGCCGACCCCGGCCGGGAGATCGCCAACCTCTACGGCACAATCCATCCCAACGCGTCGGGCCCCTTGACCGTACGGTCGGTCTTGGTCATCGGCCCCGACGAGACGCTCAAGCTGACGCTCACCTATCCCGCGAGCACGGGCCGGAGCTTCGCCGAGATCCTGCGCGCCATCGATTCGCTCCAGCTCACCGCCAGATACAGCGTCGCCACGCCGGTGAACCGGGAGGACGGCGAGGACGTCATCATCCTGCCCTCGCTCAGCGATGCGCAGGCTCGGGAAAAACTCCCGGGCGGCTGGAAACCCTTGAAGCCCGATCTGCGGGTCGTGCCGCAACCCGGCCGTGACGGTGCGGGCTGATGCTCATGCCGATCCTATTTCGACCGGCGGTCAGCCGGCGCGGCTGGCTCCAAGGCGCGGGACTGGGGGCGAGCGCGGCGCTGCTGGGTGTGGTTCCCCAGGCCCGCGCAGCGGAGGTGTCCCAGGCCCGCGCAGCGGACGCGACAGAGACCCCGTCGCGCGGCACGGTCGAGCTGCTGCCCGCCCCGGGCGAAACGGCGCTTCTCGGCACCGGCCATCCCCGAACGTCGGTCTGGGCCTACAACGGCACCGTTCCCGGCCCGGCGCTGCGGCTGCGTCAGGGCGAACCATTCCACGCTGTCGCCGGGAACGGGCTCGAGGAAGGCACCACCGTGCATTGGCACGGCATCCGACTGCCCAACCCGATGGACGGGGTCGCCGGCCTGACCCAGCCCCCGATCCCGCCCGGGGGCGGCTTCCGCTATGCGTTCACGCCGCCGGACGCGGGCACGTTCTGGTACCATCCGCACGAAGACACGGCGCGCCAGATGGGACGCGGCATGGCCGGCGCGCTGATCGTCGAGGAGCCGGCGCCGCAAGGGTTCGACCGCGACCTGCTCTGGGTCCTCCAGGATTGGGAGCTGGAGGCGAACGGCCAACTCCTTCCCGGGTTCGACACCTTCATGCAGGCGGCGATGTCCGGGCGCCTCGGCAATCTGGTGACCATCAACGGTGCCAGCCCCGCGGCCGTTCCCGTCCGCGCCGGCGAGCGCATCCGTCTCCGCCTCGTCAATGCCTGCCTGGCGCGGTTCATGGCGCTGCGCTTTGCCGGACACCGGGTGATCGTGATGGCCCTCGATGGGCAGCCGGTGACGCACCCGTTCGCGCCTATCGACGGCCGGGTGCTGATCGCCCCGGCCCAACGGGCCGATCTCCTGCTGGACACCACCGGGGAGCCGGGCGGGCGCTACCCGGTAACCGACGATTTCTACGGTGGCCGCCTGACCTACCGGCTGGTGGATCTGGCATACATCGGCAAGCCCGGATTGCACGGGCGGCTGCCGGCGCAACCGCCGATCCTGCCACCGAACCCGGTGCCGAAGCCGGACCTCGGCCATCCGGTGCGCCACCGGCTGACCATCGTCGGGGGCATGATGGGGGGGATGGGCGGCATGGGCATGATGGCGGACGGCGAGGCCGCCGCGCGCCCGGCGATCTGGGGGATCCGAGGGCCGAACGGAATGAACGAGGGCATGGCGCCGATCTTCACGATCCCCCTTGGCCGCACCGCCCTGATCACCCTCGAAAACCGTACCAGATGGTGGCATCCGATGCACCTGCACGGGTACAGCTTCCAGGTCTTGTCACGCAACGGCACCAAGCAGCGTTACCCGCACCTGCGCGACACCGTCGTTCTCAGTCCCGACGAAACCGTGGAATTCGCGTTTGCCGCGGACAATCCCGGCAACTGGATGTTCCATTGCCACGTCATCGAGCATCAGGAAAACGGCCTGATGACCGTGATCCGCGTCGCCTGACCTCGCGCACCACACAAAGGAGAGTCCTCCATGAATCGGAACAAGCTTGCTCGCCTCGCCGTCCTGGTCGCGCTGTCGGCGCCGGCCGCGGCACGCGCCGCGCCTATCCCGGCAGTGCTCTTCAAGAACCCGCAATGTTCCTGCTGCGAAGCCTACGCGCGCTATCTGGACAGGAACGGCTTCGCCGTGACGGTGATCCCGAGCGACCAGCTCGACGAGGTTACGCGCCTCGCCGGCGTGCCGACCTCGCTCGAGGGCTGCCACACCACGAAGCTCGGCGGCTACGTGATCGAAGGCCACGTGCCGGCGCCGCTGATCAAGGCGCTGCTTGCCGAGCATCTGCCCATCACCGGGATCGGCATTCCCGGCATGCCCGCCGGTGTTCCCGGAATGCCGGCGATGCCCGGCATGAAGACGGCGCCGATCGCCGTCTATGAGATCGGCCCCACGAAGCCCGTGGTCTTCGCCACCATCGACTGAAACGGCCGTCTCACTCGGATCGCGATATCAGTCTCGAAAATCCGGGGGATCGGGATGCGCATCACAAAGGCGTCACTGGCTGCAGCGTGCCTTTTGATCGCCGGGACAGGAACGGCACTGGCCCATGCCTTCCCCGTCCGGGAAATTCCGCCGGCGGGCGCTGTGCTCAAGACAGCGCCCGCCTCGGTCGTCATCGTCCTTTCCGAGGCCGTCAACGCACATTTCAGCGGTATCTCAGTCACGACCGCAAGAGGCGAGCGTGTTGACGACGGTCATTCCGCGCGGCGTCCCGACGACGACAAGCTGCTGAGCGTTCGGATCGAGGGGCCTCTCAAGGCCGGCAAATACACAGTTGCCTGGCATGCCCTTGCGGCCGATGGCCATCGCACGCAGGGCAGCTACGATTTTGTCGTCGCGCCGTGAGCCTGTCCGTCGCTCTGATCACGAGGGGTGTGGTGAGGGGGATCCACGTTGCCGCTGCGCTTTCGGTCTTCGGAACCGCGGCATCGCGCACGATCATCATACGAGAGACCGCTGGGCCGGTAGCGTCCGATGCCGGCGACCACGTTGCGCGGCGCCTCACATGGGTGATTCGCATGAGCCTGGCGATCGCCATCGCGGCAGGAGGCGGCTGGCTCGTACTGGAGGCGATCTATGTTGCCGGTTCGGATCACCCCGGCAAAGGACTGGCGGTGCTCATGCCGGTTATCGAAGACACGAACTTCGGGCACCTGCTGGTTGCGAGGCTCATGCTATTGTCGTTGGCTGTCATCGCGTTCGGCGCCGGCCGAGGGCGCGGCCGAGCCACCCTCGCGACGGGGTTGGCCGCGGTCGCGACCGCGCTTCAAGCGGGACTTGGTCACGGCGCCGCGATGGGCGGGACGGAAGGAGCCATCCTCTTCATAAGCCTGATCACGCATCTGGTCGCGGCGGGGCTTTGGCTTGGCGGCCTGGCCCCTCTGCTCGTCGGTCTCAAGGCGATCCCTCCGGCGGACGCGTATCCGGCGATTCGGCGCTTTTCCACACTGGGCGCGATCTGTGTGGCGGCGCTGATCATGACCGCCGGCGTTCAGATGTGGTTTCTGGCCGGAGGTCTGAGCGGGCTGGTCGGCACGGCCTATGGGCGTGTCGCGATCGCCAAGCTCGCGTTGTTCGTCGCGCTTCTCGGCATCGCAACCGCCAACTGCCTCCTGTTCACGCCGGCCTTGGTCGGCCCCGGCGGGGGAGAGGCGGGGTCACGGCTTTCCCGAAGCATCGTTACCGAGACCCTGGTCGGCCTCATCGTCATCATTCTGGCCGGCGTCCTGCTGGAACTGCCGCCTGGCATGGACCTGGCAATGACGGCGAAACCGTGATCGCTGATTCTTCCCCGTCGCGACCGTCGGCTGAACGCCGTGCCGCGATCCGCCGCTACCTTGGCGTCTCCGCTGTCGGCAACCTCGCCTGGGAGACGCTGCAATTGCCGCTCAATGGGCTGTGGCGGACGGCGCCCTCCGCGTATCTCGTCTTCGCCGTCGTCCATTGCTGGATCGGCGATCTGCTGATCGCGTCCGTCACCCTCGCACTGGGGCTTCTGCTGGCCGGTCGCGGCTGGCCGGCGCGACATTGCCTCAGCGTCGCGGTCGCGACACTGGCCACGGGGGTCCTCTACACGATCTTCAGCGAGTGGTTGAAAGTATCGATTCGGCATGCCTGGGACTACAGCCGGGCCATGCCGCGTCTGCCCGTGCTCGGAACAGGGCTCGCGCCGTTCCTGCAATCGATTGTTGTCCCGGCCCTGGCTCTTGTTTGGGCCGGGTGGACGAAGCGACCTGCCGGGGTGCACCCGTGAGCCCGGCAAGGAGGACATTGCTGCGGGCCGCCCGTGTCGTGCTCCTCGGCATGACGAGCTGGCTCTGGTTCGCGTTGCCTGCGCTCGCAGCGGCCACGCCATGGGTCGGCGACGTGCATGCGAGCGTTCGGCTGATCACGGCCGAGCAGGCGACCGGTTCGATGGGCGTGATCGACGCCGGCCTCGAGATCCGCCTCGCACCGGGTTGGCATGCCTACTGGCGTACGCCGGGCGCTGCGGGCATTCCGGCCTCGATCGCGTGGGCCGGCTCGCAGAATCTTCGATCGGCCACGCTGTCCTGGCCGGCGCCGCACCGGTATTCGCTCGATGGCCTACAGACCTACGGTTACGAGCAGCGGGTTGTTCTACCGATCGAAATCCGCCCCGCCGATCCTGGCGCACCGCTGGTCCTGCACGCCTCGGTTCATTACTCGGCGTGCAAGACCATCTGCGTGCCCTATCACGCCGCCCTCGCCCTTGCCCTCCCGGCCGGGCTTGCGCTGCCCGATCCGGAAGCATCGCTGATCACGGGGGCGCGCGAGCGCCTTCCGGGCCGGCTGTCGCAGCTTGGTCTCACGCTGCGCGCCGCCGAGGTGGCGCCCGAGGCGGGCGGCGGAGCGGAGCTGATCGTGCGGCTGGCGACCCACGGCCGCGGGCTCACGCATCCCGATCTCTTCGTCGAGGGATTGCCGCGCGGCGCGCCTGGCCGTCCCCGGCTCTATCTCTCGGCCGCCGGCGACGCCGCGACCTTCGTGGTTTCCCGTGTGCCCGATGCCGCCTCCCTGCTGGCGGGCGGCACGCTCGCCTTCACCCTGACCGATGGGCCCGGCCGCGCGGCGACGTTCCGCGCGGCACCGGCGCTCGTGTCCAGTGCTGCCCTGCCCGGCACGGCGGTGTTGCCGCTGGCGATCCTTGCTGCCGCGCTGCTCGGTGGCGTGATCCTGAACGTCATGCCCTGTGTTCTGCCGGTGCTCTCGCTCAAGCTGCTCGCGCTTGCCGAGCTCGCCGGCGCCGAGCGCCGCCGGGTGCGGATCGATCTTTTGGCAACGGCCGCCGGCGTGCTCGCGGGTTTCGCGATCCTTGCCGCGGCGCTGATCACGCTCAAAGTGGCCGGTGCTGCGATCGGCTGGGGCATCCAGTTCCAAGAACCCTGGTTTCTCGCGGCGATGACCATGGTCATGACGCTGTTCGCGGCCAACCTGTGGGGCTGGCTGGAGATAAACCCTCCGCGTGGCGTTTTCGCAATTGTCGGCACCGCGCGGGCCCGCTCGCGCCGCGGCAACGCCTTCCTCGCCGGCCTCTTCGCCAGTCTGCTCGCCGCCTCCTGCTCGGCCCCGTTCGTCGGCACCGCGGTCGGTTTCGCCTTAGCGCGCGGCCCGGTAGAGGTTGCGGGTATCTTCCTCGCCTTGGGGCTCGGCCTTGCCGCGCCGTACCTTCTGGGCGCGGCGGTGCCCCGCCTAGTCGTGCGGCTGCCCGGGCCCGGAAGCTGGATGATCGTGCTGCGCGGTTTCTTCGGTCTCCTCTTGATAGGCACGGCGGCCTGGCTGCTCAGCGTGTTGTCCGAGGTCGGCGGCGCGTTCCAGGCGTTGCTGGTCGGCGGTGCCGCAATTCTGGTGCTCGGCCTGCTGGTCCTGCGCCGCTGCGCTCGGGATCTCTCGCGGTCCGCACGACACACCAGTGCCGGCACCGCTGCGGCGCTGGCGATCGCCGCGGCGTTCGTCCCGGCGTTGGCCCGCGAACTGCTCCCGCCATCGCCACCACCTGCCCCAATCCTGTCCGGACCGTGGCAGCCCTTCGATCACGCCGCGATCGCCCGCGAGGTCGGGCAGGGTCGCATCGTCTTCGTTGACGTGACGGCTGCCTGGTGCCTGATCTGCCAGACGAACGACATTGCCGTATTGGATCGCGATCCGGTCGCGGCGCGACTGCGGGCGCCGGGGGTGGTGGCGATGCGCGCCGACTGGACTCGCGCCAGCCCGGTGATCACCGCCTATCTGCAAGGCTTCGGCCGCTACGGCGTGCCCCTCGACGTCGTCTACGGTCCGGGTGCCCCGCAAGGCGTGATGCTGCCCGATCTCCTCACGTCGGGCGCGGTCATGGCTGCTTTTGCCAGGGCAGGCGCCTTGCCTCGTGCCGCTGCACCGGGGCGGGGCGACTGATGCGGATTTTGGGGAATTTCCTTGCTTCTCCCGGCACAGAACGGAGCACGGCCATGCCGCATCGGGCGGACCCGACATCATCTGCGAACCGACGGCCGACTGGCCCCATCACACTCGGCCGGCGTACCCTCCTGCCGCGCCGGCGGCTTTCCGTTCTGCTCGGCGCCGGAGCGGCCGCCCTCGTTCTCCCGCCGATCGCCGGGGCCGCTTTTCCGCCGGGGTCCGACATCACGGGCCGGCTTCCCGATCTTGCCTTCTCCATGGTCCGCTCTTCGGACGGCAAGCGTGTTACCGCCGCCGACTATCGTGGCAAGGTGGCCGTGCTCTATTTCGGTTTCACGCGCTGCCCGGATGTCTGCCCCCTCACCATGCGCAACATGGCGGTGATCTTGCACAGGATGGGGCCGCTCGCCCGGGAATTGCGCGTGCTCTTCGTCACGATCGATCTTGCGCATGACACGTTGCCGCGCCTCAGGAGTTACCTCGCGAACTTCGCCGCACCGCCCGAGATCGACGGGTTGCGCGGCACGCCGGCCGAGCTCGCGACCCTGGCGAAACGCGACTACGTGCAATACCAGGCACCTGCCGGCCCAAACTCGCCCGATCCCGTCTCGAAGATCTCGCACACGTCGTTCGTTTACCTTTTCGGCCCCCATGGCCGGTCAAGGGACCTGCTGTCCGACATCGCCGATGTCGATATCGATTTCGCTGCCGTGACGGCGGGCTTCAATCGTCTCGCGAAAGAGGCGGCGCGCGGATCATGAGCGGCGCCGGTGCCTGCCCCTCCTGGCGCCGGCAGGTTGCCCCGGCAGGGTGGCGACGTCCGGAGCCTTTCCGATGGTTGCGGCGGAACGGATTGACGGAAAATGGAGCGGTCGAGGTACCGACACTGAACCCCGGCTGCGCCAAGGAGGAGCTGGCCAGCGAGGAGCCGACATGAGTTTCTATCAGCGCTGCGTGTTGCCGCACCTGCTGCATCTCGTTATGCGACAGGAGACGCTGCTGCCATTCCGCAAGCGTGTGATTGGCGCCGCGGCGGGGCGGGTACTGGAAATCGGCATCGGTTCGGGACTCAACCTGCCGCTCTACGGACCGACGGTCGACTCGCTTATTGCACTGGAACCTTCATATGAGCTGCTGGCGATGGCGCGCGGGAGCCTCGCGGCCGCATTGATCCCTGTCGAGTTCCTCCACGCCTCCGCGGAGGCGGTGCCGCTTGATGATGGCAGCGTCGATACGGTGGTGACCACCTGGACGCTGTGCACCATCCCCGACCCTCCGCGCGCCCTGGCCGAGATGCGCCGCGTGCTCAGACCGGGTGGCGCCCTGCTGTTCGTCGAGCATGGGCGTGCGCCGGAGCCGGGTGTCGCGCGGTGGCAGGACCGGCTCGATCCATTGTGGTCGCGCGTCGCCGGCGGCTGCCATCTCAACCGCAAGATCGGTGAGCTGATTTCCGCCGGCGGATTTCGGATCGAACTCGTTGGCGACTGCGCGGCTGCCGGGGCCGCGAACCCATACGTTCTTCTATGAAGGCAGCGCTCGGCCAAGATGATCACGATGATATGGAAGCGCCGGCCTTCCTCGCCGGGCGTGACCGTGCGCGCGGTGCGCTCGAAGAGGCGCGCCGCCGGGCGCGCGAAGGCTGCCGCACCGGGGCGGTCATCACCGCCGATGGCGGCGGGGCGCCCGCCCGGCCTCTGCCGGGGCCTGATCCCGCCCCGCCTCCTTGCGCCGCGCCCGCCGGCGCGCAAGGCTCGGGGCGCTGCGATGGGGGGAAAGATGCGGGTTGCGGTGCTGGACGACTGGCAGGGTGTCGCCAAGGCGAGCGCCGATTGGGCGCGGCTCGAGGCGCGCGGGATCGCGGTTTCCTTCTTCGCGGAGCCGCTCGGCAGCATCGACGCGGCGGCCGAGGCGCTCGCCGACGTCGCGGTCCTGGTGGCGATGCGCGAGCGCATGGCCTTCTCGGCCGCGCTGATCGCACGGCTCGGGAAACTGCGGATGATCTCGCTCACCGGGCGGCGCTCGCCGGTGCTCGACCTCGAAGCCTGCACGCGGCACGGCGTCCTGGTGTGCAACACCGGCGGCGAGCTTTCCTCGGCGGCGACGGCCGAGATCGCGCTCGGGCTCATGATCGGGGCGATGCGGCATATGCCGGCCGCCGACGAAGCCGTGCGGGCGGGACAGTTCCAGAGCGTGGTGCCGCCCGGCACGGTGCTCGAGGGACGGACGCTCGGGGTGATCGGGCTCGGGCGCATCGGCGCGCGGATGGCGCGCTACGGCCACGCGCTTGGGATGCGGGTCCTCGGCTGGAGCCCCAATCTGACCGCCGAACGCGCGCAAGCGGCGGGCGCGGAGTTCGCAACGAAGGAAAGACTGCTCGCCCAATCCGATGCCGTGAGCCTGCACATGGTGCTCTCGGAGAAGACCCGCGGCCTCCTGGGCGCGGCCGATCTCGCGCGGATGAAGCAAGGGGCGGTGCTGGTCAACAGCTCGCGTTTTCCTCTCGTTGACGAGGCGGCGCTGATCGCGGCGCTGCTGGCCGGCCGGATCGCGGCCGGGCTCGACGTTTTCCCCGAGGAGCCGCTGCCGGCGGGCCATCCGCTGCTGGCCTGCCCGCACACCGTCTTCACGCCGCATCTCGGCTATTGCGCGAGCGATGTCTATGCGCAGTTCTACGGCGAGAGCGTCGCCAACATCGCAGCCTTCCTCGACGGCAAGCCGGTCAGGATGATGAACCCCGAGGCGCTGGAGCGCCGGGGTGCGCAGGTTCAGTAAGGGAGACGGCAGGCATGCGCGCATGGGCGGTGGTGGAGAACGGGGCGCCGTTGCAGGAGATCGAGCTGCCGACGCCGGAGCCGAAGGGCACCGAGGTGCTGCTCGCCGTGACGCATTGCGGCGTCTGCCATTCGGATCTGCATATCTGGGAAGGGTGGTACGACATCGGCGGCGGGCGGAAGATCTCGCTCAAGGATCGCGGGGTGACGCTGCCGCTGGCGATGGGCCACGAGATCGTCGGGCGGGTGGTCAAGCTCGGGCCGGACGCCACGGGGGTGAAGGTGGGCGATCTGCGCATCGTCTACCCGTGGGTCGGCTGCGGGAGCTGCGCCAAATGCCGGAGCGAACAGGACAATATGTGCCTCACCCCGCTGAGCATCGGCGTCTTTCAGCATGGCGGCTACGCGACGCACGTGCTGGCGCCGCATCCGCGGCATCTCGTCGACCTCGCCGGCCTCGATCCTGCGGTCGCCGCGACCTATGCGTGCTCGGGGATCACCGTCTATTCGGCGATCCGCAAGGTGATGCCGTTGCCGCCGGACGAGCCCCTGGTGGTGGTGGGCGCGGGCGGGCTCGGGCTCAACGCGATCGCGATCCTCAAGGCGCTGGGCCATGCGAACATCGTCGTGGTGGATGTCGGCGCGGACAAGCGGCAGGCGGCGCTCGCCGCGGGCGCGGCCAAGGTCGTGGACGGCAACGGCGAGGCGGTGGCGCGGGCCATCATGGAGGCCTGCGGCGGGCCGGTGGAGGCGATCATCGACCTTGTCAACGGCACCGCTTCGGCGCGGTTCTCGTTCGACGCGCTGCGCAAAGGGGGAAAACTCGTGCAGGTGGGGCTGTTCGGCGGCGAACTGATGCTGCCGCTGCCGGTGATGGCGATCCGCGCGCTCACCGTGCAGGGAAGCTATGTCGGCAATCCGGCGGAGCTGCGCGCGCTCGTCGGGCTCGCGGCGGCGGGCACGCTGAAGCCCCTGCCGGTGACGACGGTGCCGCAAGGGCAGGCGAACGCAGCCCTGATGCGGCTTCGGGATGGCAAGGTAACCGGGCGGATCGTGCTCCGCGCCGAGGCGGCTTAGCCGCTTCTCCTCCGGCATGCCGCTCTCCCGGGCGGACCGGCCTTCGCGAACCGGCCGGCCGCCCTTGAGCCTTGTGCCGGCGTTCCGAAATTCGCATAGCTTGCGGATCGGGCGACCGGAAGACTCGTCATTCGCGGGCTGGTCCCGCGGGGCGCTCGCCAGGGGGACCGATGGAGCGGCAATACGTCAGGCCCGGCAACTACAGCGACGGCAGCCCGCTCGACCGGGTACAGGTACATCGAATGCAAGATCATCCTCAAGCCGGACGGGCTGACCTCGGTCAAGGCGCTCCGCGATTACGGCGCGATCGTGCAGGCGGCGGCGGCCCAGACCGGCGTGAGCCACTCCGCCGAGGGGATGGAAAACGTGCGCCCGGCGATCCGCGAGATCCGCTTCTTCGATACGCCCGACTTCCGCCTCTACAACAATGCCTTCATCCTGCGCCTGCGCGTCCGCCACGAGGACGGATTCCCGCTCGGCGAGCCGGAGGTCGTCTTCAAGTTCCGCCACCCCGACCTGCAGACGGCGGCGGAGCTGGACGTGCGGCCCAAGTTCGACATCCGGCACCGCATCAAGTTCAAGGCCGAGGCGCTGCCGCTGCGCGAGCGGGTGGGTGGCAGCCGCCTGCTCTACTCGCACAATGCGCAGTTCCCCTTGAGCGCGGCGCCGCAGGTCGATCGCACGTCGATGACGATGCTGGGGCGCGCCTTTCCATGCCTCGAGCCGCTCAGGCAGTCCGACACCGACCGGGTCGATCTCGTCAACCAGGCGATCGTCGAGGAGGTGCTGCTCGATCTCGCCGTGCTGGGCTTCGGGAAAGGCATCACCGCGCGGTGCAACATCGCGCTCTGGCGCCTGCGCGGCGATCATACGCCGCTGGTCGGCGAGTTCGCGTTCCAGGCCAGGTTCAAGCGCGCCGACGAGGTCCACGACAAGGCGATCGCCCGCGGCCAGCAGTTCTTCAAGCGGCTCCAGACGCTTGGGGAGGACAGGATTCTGCTCGGCACGACCAAGACCGGAGCGGTCTACCGGCGCAACGGCAACGCGCCACAAAATCATGAATGAGCTTGGGCATGAATGAGCTTGGGCATGAATGAGCCTGGGCATGAATGAGCCTGGGCGGGAAGAGCGGGCGGGGGCCGTCGGGCTGCACGAGATCTTCCTCGTCTTCCTCGCCATCGGCCTCACCAGCATCGGTGGCGGCCTCGTCGCCTATCTGCGGCGCAGCCTGGTGGGCAAAAAACGCTGGCTCGGCGATGCGGAGTTCGTCCGCATGCTCTCGATGTGCCAGGCGCTGCCGGGCCTCAACGGAACCAACATGGCGGTCCTGATGGGGGATAGGCTGCGCGGCGCCCGCGGCGCCGCGGCCGCGATCATCGGCATCTGCCTGCCGGGCGGGCTGATCATGACCGCCACGGCGATCATCTACGCGCGGCGCGGCGACCACGCCATCGTCACCGTGCTCCTCGCCAGCGTCGCCGCGGCCGCGGTCGGCATCACCTTCTCGGTGGCGGCCGGGCTCGCGCGGAAGTCGCTCGCCGGGATCGTCGATATCGCGTTCGTGCTCCTCACTGTGATCGCCGTGAACCTGCTGCATCTTTCGGTGCTGGCGGCGCTGCTGGTGGTCGGCGCGCTGGCGATCTGGTGGCACCGGCCGCGCCGGGCCGATCCGGCGCCGGCCGGAGAATGAAGCACCTCCCTGCCCTCGTCGCCGTTTTCGGCTACCTCTCGCTGCTGACGGTCGGCGGCGGAATGGCCGCCTTCCCCGAGATGAAGACGCTCACGGTCGCGGTCCACCATTGGCTGACCTTCCCCGAGCTCATTCATTTCTACAGCGTCGGCCAGCTTTCGCCGGGGCCGAACATGATGATGGTCGCCGCGGTCGGCGAATGGGTCGCCGGCCCGGCGGGCGCGCTCGCCGTCGTCATCGCCTTCTTCCTCCCCACGGCGCTGCTCACCTTCGGCGTCGGGCGGGCCTGGAGCCGGCTGGAGCACTGGCCCTGGCGGCCTGCCGTGCAGCGCGGGCTGGCGCCCGTCTCGATCGGGCTGCTGCTCGCCGGCTCGATCAGCATGGCGAAGGGCGCGGTGCATGGCTGGGTCAATGGCGGCATGGCCCTGGCCGTTTTCGCGCTGCTGATGACGACGCGGATCAACCCCGCGATTCTCATCCTTTGCAGCGCAGCGGTCGGCCTGGTGCGCTTTTTCGGGCATTAGCCCTCGGGGATGCATTTCCTCAGGAGGCGGGGCGTGGGAGCATAGTATTCCGGCGGAAGGCCGGATGGAGCCAGCCCATGGCCGTCGACGGCATCGATCTGAAAATTCTTGGCGAGGTGCAGAAGGACGCGACCCTGCCGGTGGCCGTGATCGCCGAGCGGGTCGGGCTGACCGCGACACCGTGCTGGCGGCGCATCCAGCGGCTCGAGGCGGAAGGCTATATCCGCGGCCGCGTCGCGCTGCTGGATGCGAAGAAGCTCAATGTCGGCGTCACTGTCTTCATCGCCGTGCGCACCAGCCAGCACAGCGAGCGCTGGCTCCAGCAATTCCACGACGTGGTGGCGAGCATGCCCGAAGTGGTCGATTTCTTCCGCATGAGCGGCGAGATCGACTACCTGATCCGCGCCGTCCTGCCGGACATCGAAGCCTATGACGGCCTCTACAAGCGGCTGATCGCGCGCATCGACATCCAGGACGTGTCCTCGATGTTCGCGATGGAGCGGATCAAGTCCACGACCGAGCTGCCGCTCTTCTATGCGCGGGTGGCGCGATAGCGATCCCCGGGCGGCCCGGCCGCCGCTTCGGTGCGCACGCGGTTGACGACCATGCGCTCGTGCAGGCGGCGGATGGTCGACGAGCCGGTGGTGGTGAAGAGGAAGGGAAAAATTCCGTGCAGAAGGCAGGCGAGCCCGCCCGCGATCATGGCGGCGGAGAATCTTGCGGCCGAGCGGAGGTGCTCGAGGTAGGTCTCGCCGACCGCCCGCGGATGCTCGGTGAAGGAGAGGCGCGGCATGGGCGATGCTCCCGGTGGTGTCTGCCGGGAACCAATCCTACGCGCGGCCGGGCGGAATTTGCTTCCAAACATCCAGCGGTTCGCGCGCGCCGCGCAATCTCCGTCCACGGATAGAGCGGATCGGGGATTGATTTTGCGCGAGCGCACGACCTCGGCCTGGTACCCCCAGGGCCTGCTACCCCCAGGACTTGGTACCCCCGGGGCTTGGTACCCAGGATCGGCCACGATAGGGTCCGCGCGATCACGCGGAGTCCTCCCCCGGGATACGGCCCGGGAGCGCACCGTACGGTCGCATTGCAGACCGGGCCGGGAAGGCCAGGCTGCCGGGGAACGTCCGAGGATGATGGATGAGGCCAGCCTTCCCGCATCCCGTATTGCCGGCGCCGCCCGCGAGGATGGCGGCGCGCTGCTGGCGGTGCAGGGCGTCTCCAAGGCCTTCGCGGCGACCCAGGCGCTCGCCGAGGTAAGCCTCGCCCTCGGGCGGGGCGAGATCCTCGCTTTGCTCGGCGAGAACGGCGCCGGCAAGTCGACATTGATAAAAATCCTGGCCGGCGTGCACAGGCCCGATGCGGGCCGCATCCTGTTCCGCGGCGAGGACGCCACCGGCGCGCTCACGCGGCTGCCGATCGCCTTCATCCACCAGGATCTCGGCCTCGTCGAATGGATGACGGTGGCGGAGAATATCTGCCTCACCCTCGGCTATCCGCGCCGCTTCGGCCTCGTCGATTTCCGCGCCGCCGAGCGGAGGGCGCGGGCCGCGCTCGCCGTGCTCGGCGCCGATATCGACCCCGACATCCGCATCCAGAGCCTCAGCCGCACCGAGAAATCCCTTGTGGCGATCGCCCGCGCGCTCGCCGCCGAGTGCGCGGTGCTGGTGCTGGACGAGCCCACCGCGAGCCTGCCCGCCGACGAGGTGGCGCGCCTCTTCGCCGCCCTTCGCCGGCTCCGGGCGGAAGGTGTGGGCATGATCTACGTCTCCCACCGGCTCGACGAGGTGTTCGAGATCGCCGACCGGGTGGTGGTGCTGCGCGACGGGCGGGTGGCCGGGGAACGGCGTATCGGCGCGGTGACGGCCGAGGAGATCATCCTGCTGATCGTCGGGCGGGAGGCCGCCCAGGTGTTTCGCCGCCCGGCGCGGCGGGAGGGCGCGGCGCGGCTGGTCATCGAGGGGCTCAGGATCGGCGAGGTCGGGCCGATCGACGCCAGCATCCATGCCGGCGAGGTGGTCGGGCTGGCCGGCCTGCGCGGCGCCGGCCAGGAGCGCGTCGGGCGCGCCCTCTTCGGCCTCGCGCCGCCGAGTGCCGGGCGCATCCTCCTCGACGGGCTGCCGATCACGCCGCATTCGCCGCGCGCGGCGATGGCGAGCGGCATCGTCCTCATCTGCGGCGACCGCGCCGCGGAGTCGATCATTCCCTATCGCACCGTCGCTGAGAATTTCTTCGTCAACCCGCTCGCCAAGGGGCGGGGCCTCTTCTCGTACCTCGCGCCGGGCGCGGAGAAAAGCGCGGCCAGCCGCCTCGGCCAGATGGTCGGGCTCAGGCCGAACGACCCAGGCCTCTTGATCGAGGCGCTCTCGGGGGGCAACCAGCAGAAAGTGGTGGTCGGGCGGGCGCTCGACCTCGCCGGCAGGCTCTATGTCTTCGAGGACCCGACGGCCGGCGTCGATGTCGGGGCCAAGGCCGAGATCTACGGCCTGTTCGAGGCGGCGCTGGCGGCAGGTGCCGCGATCGTCATCGTCTCGACCGATTTCGAGGAGATCGCCAAGGTCTGCCACCGCGCGATCGTCTTCGACCACGGCGCGGTCGCGGGCGAGCTCGCCGCCGCGGACCTCTCGATCGCCAATCTCCTCGCCGCCGCCTCGGCAAGCCTCACGAGCGAGACCCGCATTGCCTGAAGGAGCGCGGCCATGCCGTCGTTGAAATCCCCATGCTATCCTTGAAATCCAACGCGCTCGAGCCGACCCGCGCGGAGTACCGCGCGATGTCGCCGGGTGCGGCGCTGCGCCGGCGCCTCACCATCTACGGGCTGCCGCTGCTCACGCTCGCCCTGATCGTTTTTTTCTCCCTCCTCCTGCCGAACACCTTCCCGACCGCGCTCAATCTGCGCTCGATGCTCGCCGACAAGTCCGTCATCGCCCTGCTTTCGCTCGCCTCGATGATCCCGATGATGGCCGGCCGCATCGATCTCACGGTCGGGTACGGCATCGTGCTCTGGCATATCCTGGCGATCAGCCTGCAGACCTATTACGGCATCCCCTGGCCGCTGGCGGTGGCGCTGGTGCTGCTCGCGGGAATCGTCAGCGGCTTCATCAACGCGCTTCTCGTCGAGATCGCGCAGATCGATTCCTTCATCGCGACGCTCGGCACGGGCACCATCATCTATGCGCTGGCGCTCTGGCACACCGGCGGGCAGCAGGTCATCGGCACGCTGCCGCAATCGTTCCTCGACATCAACGATCTCGCCTTCTTCGGCATCCCCATCCCGGCCTTCTATGTCGCCGCGGTCGCGATCATCCTCTGGGTCGTCTCCGAGCGGCTGCCGATCGGGCGGCACCTCTACGCGATCGGCGCCAACCCGCGGGCCGCGGAGCTCAACGGGATTCCGGTCCGGCGCTACGTGATGGGCGTGTTCGTCGCCTCCGGCTTCCTCACCGCCTTCACCGGAATCGTGCTCGCGGCCAAGCTCAGGATCGGCGAGGCGAGCGTCGGGCTCGAATATCTCCTGCCGGCGCTGGTCGGCGCCTTCCTTGGCTCGACGACGATCAAGCCGGGACGGGTGAATGTCTGGGGCACGGTGGTGGCGGTGGTGATCCTCGCCGTCGGGATTTCCGGGATCGAGCAGCTCGGCGGCACGTTCTTCGTCGAGCCGCTCTTCAACGGCGTCACACTGGTGATCGCGATCGGTCTCGCCGGCGTCGCGCAGCGCCGCTACGCCGCGACCAAGCGTCCCGCCGGCGCGGAGCCGTGAGATCGGGCCCGCAGCAACAGTTACTGAAGCGAGGAAACGCTGAGATGAAAAGAACTATTTTGGGCGCAACCGCCGCAATGCTGGTGGGCGCCGGCGCGATCGGGCTTGCGGCGGCGCCGGCGCGGGCCGACGACGCGTTCGTCCAATCCGCGAAGGCGTTCGTGGCCCAGGTGACGAGCCCGACCATTCCCTGGACCGGCCCGACCACGGGGCCCAAGGCGGTGCCGGGGATGTCGGTCGTCTATGTCTCGACCGACCAGCGCAACGGCGGCCCGCGCGGGGCTGCCGAGGCGGCGGCCGAAGCGGCCAAGGTGATCGGCTGGAAGTTCCGCATCCTCGACGGGCAGGGCACGGTCTCGGGGCAGAACTCGGCGCTCTCCCAGGCGATCGCGCTGAAGCCGAACGGCATCATCCTGGGCGGCGTGGACGCGGTGCAATCCGGGCCGCTGGTCGAGCAGGCCGAGAAGGCGGGCATCAAGGTGGTCGGCTGGCACGCCGGGCCGAAGGCCGGGGCGTTGACCAACCCGGATGTCTTCTGGAACGTCTCGACCGATCCCGCCGAGGTTTCCAAGGCCGCCGCGCTCTACGCCGTCGCGACCTCGGACGGGCGGGCAGGCGTGGTGATCTTCACCGACAGCGAATATGCGCTGGCGATCGCGAAGTCGAACGCCATGGCGAGCTGGATCCGCCAATGCGCCGGCTGCAAGATCCTGGCGACCGAGGACACGCCGCTCGGCCAGACCCAGAGCCGGATGCCCGAACTCACGACCTCGCTGCTCGAGCGGTTCGGCAAGGCGTGGACCTACTCGCTCGGCATCAACGACCTCTATTACGATTTCATGGGACCCTCGCTGCAGGCGGCGGGAATCGCCGGCGCCGGCCATCCGTGGAACATCTCGGGCGGCGACGGATCCTCCTCGGCGTTCGAGCGGATCCGCACCGCGCAATATCAGGTCGCGACGGTGGCCGAGCCCCTGCACCTGCAGGGTTGGCAGTTGATCGACGAGCTGAACCGTGCCTTCGCGGGCGCACCCCCGAGCGGCTTCGTCGATCCGGTGCATCTCTTCATTCACGCCAATATCGGCACCGACGGCGGGCCGCAGAACGTCTTCGATCCGGATAACGGGTACCAGGCGGAATACCGGAAGATCTGGGGAAAATAGGCCCCGCGCGACGCCGCTCGCCTCTTAGCGGAACAACCGGGGGAACATCCCCAAGAACAGGGAGGAAGAAATGATGCGAGAAAAGAACGGACTGATCCGGCGGGCGGCGCTCGCCGGCATCGCTGCCGCGGGCCTCTTCGCCGTCACCGCCCACGCGGACGATTCCTTCGTCCGGTACGCAAAAAAATTCGTGGCGCAGGTGACGAACCCGGTGATCCCCTGGACCGGGCCGACAACCGGGCCCAAAGCGGTTCCGGGCAAGACGGTGGTCTATGTCGCGAACGACATGCGCAACGGCGGCGCCCGCGGCGTCGGCCTCGGGGCCGAGGAGGCGGCGAAGGTGATCGGCTGGAAGTTCCGCCTGCTCGACGGCGCCGGCACGGTCTCCGGGCAGAACGCCGCGCTCTCCCAGGCGATCGCGCTCAAGCCGGACGGGATCATTCTCGGCAGCGTCGATGCGATCCAGTCGGCCCCGCTCGTCGAGCAGGCGGAGAAAGCCGGGATCAAGGTCGTCGGCTGGCACGCCGGCGGCACGGCGGGGACGCTGCAAAATCCGTACGTGTTCTGGAACGTCACCACCAATCCGCCTGATGTCGGCAAGGCGGCGGCACTCTATGCGGTGGCCCGATCCGACGGCCATGCCGGCGTCGTGATCTTCACCGATTCCGAATACAAGGTCGCGATCGCCAAGTCCGACGCGATGGTGGCGTGGCTCAAGAAATGCGCGGGCTGCACGCTGCTCGCGCTCAAGGACACGCCGCTCGCCTATGTCTCCTCGCGGATGGGCCAGCTCACCACCGCGCTGCTCGAGCAGTACGGCAAGAGATGGACCTATTCGATCGGCATCAACGACCTCTATTTCGACTTCATGGCCCCAGCACTCCAGTCGGCCGGCATCTCCGGCACCAGCCCCCCCAACAGCATCTCCGCCGGCGACGGCTCGGTCTCGGCCTTCGAGCGCATCCGCACGCAGCAATACCAGGTCGCGACGGTGGCCGAGCCGCTCAGGATGCAGGGCTGGCAGACGATCGACGAGCTCAACCGCGCCTTCGCCGGCGCGCCCGCGAGCGGCTTCGTCGATCCCGTGCATCTCTTCGTGCACGGCAACCTCGACAGCGACGGCGGGCCGCGGAACCTCTACGACCCGACCAACGGCTACACGGACGCTTATCGAAAAATCTGGGGAAAATAAGGAGAAAGCCCCGCGGCAAACGGGAAAAAAAAGCCGCGGGGCGTTCCTTCATCCGGCCTTCAGCCGGTATATTCCATAATATAGAGCCCGGCATTGTAGTCGGTCGCAAAAATCACGCCGTTTCTATCCACGAACACATCCGCGGTCTGGATCACGCGGGCGCGGTTCGGCCGGTGGTCCATCATCGCGGCCGGCGGCGGCGGCACCAGCGCCGCCACCTCCGTCGGCCGGTATGGATCGCGGATATCGAAAACCCGCACCCCCGCGTTCTGATATGTCGCGAAGATCAGCTCCGAGCTGACGAAACTTCCCGGCCGGTTCTCGTGGACATTGTGCGGGCCGAAATGCCCACCCTTGCCGACATAGTCGGCCTCGGTGGGGTTGGGAAAGGTCGCGATGCTGATCGGATTCGCGGGCGCCCGGTTGTCGAACACCCAGATCGGCTTCATCCCGTCTTCCTGGTGATCGAGCACCGCCTCGTCAAGAACGATCAGCAGCTCGCGATCGGGCAGCGGCAGGCAGTTGTGGGTGCCGCCGCCGAAGGGCGGCGCCCAGCTCCGATGCGTGATCAGCTTCGGCGCGGCACGATCGGAAACGTCGATCACGGCCAGGCACCCGTCCCGCCAGGCGCCATAGGCGGTGTCGCCGTGAACGACGGCGTGGTGCAGCCCCATGCGGGTCGTGGCGGGCCAGCTCGGCGTTTCGCCTGACGCAATATTCATGCCAGGAATCCAGAACCGTCCGGCCTCGCGCGGGTGCGCCGGATCTTCCATGTCGATCGTGATCAGGATGTAATCGGAAAAACCGTCGATCAGCGCCGAGGCATAGGCCCAGCGCCCGCCCACGTACCACACGCGGTGGATGCCGCCGCCGTCGATGAGAAGAAAGCCGATCCGGCGCGGCGCCTCGGGTGCGGCGATGTCGTAGACGGCAAGCCCCGCCGACCAGTCGCGCCGTCCGCTGCTGCCATGCGCCGTGCCGACCGCCTCGCCGATCGTTCCCTTGTAGTAGGCGTGCTCGTCGGCGAAGGCGGCGTCGGCGAACATGTCCTTGGCGTGGATGACGAGCAGCAGGTCGTCATGCGCCTGGAGATGGATGTTCCAGGTGTTGGCCGGCGCGGGGAAGTAGTTGACGGGGCGCGGCCGGGCCGGGTCGCGCACATCGACGATGCTGAACCCCTTCGAGAACATGTGCGCGATATAGGCGTAGCCGCGATGGACCATGATCTGCACGCCGTCGAGGCGGCCGCCCTGATCGCTCCAGCCGAGCAGGCGCATGTTGCGGACATAGTCCGGCTTCGGAAGATCGATGACGGGCATGGGCGGTTCCTCCCGGCGATTGTTGTGCGGCGCCGGCAAGGCGCCCGCGTTTCCGGATTGCCGAGGTTAGCCGCTCGCGCCCATTGGTCAATGCGGCTCCGCCTCTTGCCCGACCGGCGCGGTTCGGCCACGATCCGCCCCGAAAGGGGGAGAACGCCATGAAACTCGCCAAATGCCTGATCGGTGCAGCCGTCGCTGCCGCGCTGCCCCTCGCCCTCGCGAGCAGCCCCGCGCGCGCCGCCGACGTCAGCACCGCCAATGACGGCATCGCGCTCAGCAACTCCTATGCCGGCAACAGCTGGCGCCAGCAGATGCTGAAGATGTGGGACCTCGCCTCCCAGCAGGCGACCACGGCGAGCGCGATCGCCAAGACCAAGGTCGTGAACTCCGACAACTCCGCCCCGCAACAGGCGTCGCAAATCGGCGACCTGACCCTGCAGGGCTGGAAGGCGATCGTCATCGACGCCGCCTCGCCGACCGCGCTCAACGGCGTGATCCAGCAGGCCTGCAGCGCCCATATCGTGGTGGTCGTGTTCGACAGCCTCGCCACCGCGCCCTGTGCCTACAAGGTGGCGTACAACTATGTCGACATGGGCATGATGGAGGCCGACTACATCGCCAAGCAGCTCGGCGGCAAGGGCAACGTGCTCGAGGTACGCGGCATCGCCGGCACCTCCGTGGACAACGATATCCACCAGGGCATCGTCGCGGGCCTGGCCAAGTATCCGGGATTGAAGCTCGTCGCCTCGGTGCATGGGAACTGGACGCAGTCGATCGCCCAGAAGGAAGTTGCCGGCATCCTGCCGACGCTGCCCAAGGTGGAGGCGGTGGTGACCCAGGGCGGGGACGGCTACGGCACCTACGAGGCGTTCAAGGCGGCCGGACGGCCGACGCCGCTGATCATCATGGGCAACCGGCAGGACGAGCTCGCCCTCTGGAAGCAGCTTGCCGGAGCGCCGGGCGGCTACCAGACCTTCTCGCTCTCCTCGGCGCCGGGCGTCTCCTCGATCGCCTTCTGGGTCGCCCAGCAGATCCTGGCCGGGGCGAAGGTGCCGAAAACGGTCAACGTGCCGCTGCTCGTCATCACCTCGCAGGACCTCGATGCCTGGCTCAAGGCGGTGCCGCCCGGAGGCGTCTCGACGCCGCTCTATACGCAGGCGTGGACCAAGCAGCTGATCGCCGCCAATCTCGCCCACACCACCCCGCCGCCCTCGCCGGTTCCGAGCGGCACGCCTTAACCTTGGTGCCATAACCTTGGTGCCATCCGGGCCGAACGCCGCATGACGGGGGAAGCGGGCGAGGCCTGCGTCCAACCGCCCTTCGTCCAACTTTTGGGCATCCGAAAGAGCTTCGGCGCCGTCCGCGCGCTGGCCGGCGTCGATCTCGCGATCCCATCCGGCCGGATGGTCAGCGTCGTCGGCCACAACGGGGCCGGAAAATCGACGCTGATGCAGATCCTCGCCGGCACGCTCGCGCCCGACGCCGGGACGATCCGTGTCGGCGGGCAGGCGGTCGGCGCGGGCTACGGCGTGCGGCGCGCGGCTGCGCTCGGCATACGCTGCGTGTTCCAGGAGCTTTCGCTCTGCGCGAACCTGAGCGCCGAGGAGAATACCCGGGTCGTCCATCC
The DNA here is from genome assembly GCA_963840545.1 of uncultured Pseudomonadota bacterium. Classification (GTDB taxonomy): domain Bacteria; phylum Pseudomonadota; class Alphaproteobacteria; order Acetobacterales; family Acetobacteraceae; genus JAKAWQ01. Next base: position 172,269 of record CAWIZE010000001.1, read on the forward strand.
CGCGCTCGCCGGCCCCTTCTGGCGGCGCCGCGCGCGGCGTCTGATCGGCGCCGCGCTCGAGGCGATCTTCCCCGGCCACGGCATCGACCCGCGCCGCCCGGTCGGCTTGCTGGCGATCGGGCAGCGGCAGATGATCGAGACGGCGCGCGCCTTCACCGAGACCGACCGCAAGGTGCGCCTCGTCATCCTCGACGAGCCCACCGCCTCGCTCGACGCGACCGCTTCCGAGCAGTTGCTGCGCTATACGGACGTTGCCCGCGCCCGCGGCATCGCGGTCGTCTTCATCTCCCATCGGCTTCCCGAGATCCTCGGCCACGCCGACGAGATCTTCGTCATGCGCGACGGGCAGGTGGTGGGCAGCGGCGCCGCCGGCGCGCTCACCGAGCAGCTTCTGGTCGAGATGATGGGCGTCGTCCGCGCCGCCGAGCCGACGCGCACCGCCGGCGCGCAGGCGGGGCCCGGCGAGATGCGGGTCGAGCAGCCGGCCCGGCCGGACGCGCCCTTCCCCGTGCGGCTCCGCGCCGGCGAGGTGGTCGGGCTCGCCGGCCTTGCCGGCCACGGCCAGCGCGCGCTGCTCCAGGCGGTCTTCGCTGCCGCCCACCACCGCCTTCCTCAGCTTCGCGTCAACGGCTCGGTCGCCTATGTGAGCGGAGACCGCCGCACCGAGGGGATTTTTCCCCTTTGGTCGGTCGGGCTCAACACCACGATCGGGACGCTCAGCCGGCTGGCGCGCTTCGGCTGGCTGAGCCCGGCGCGCGAGGCGGCGCTCGCCGAGGAATGGCGGACCCGGCTCGATATCCGCACGCCCGATATCGGCCGGCCGATCATGAGCCTCTCCGGCGGCAACCAGCAGAAGGTGCTGGTCGCCCGCGCCTTCGCCGCCGAAGCGGACATCATCCTCTTCGACGACCCGCTGCGCGGCGTCGATGTCGCGACCAAGCGCGAGCTCTACCAGCATGTCCGCCGCGCGGCCGATGCGGGCCGCGCCTTCCTCTGGTACACGACGGAGAATTCGGAGCTCGCGAACTGCGATCGCGTCTATGTCTTCTATCGCGGGGCGATCACCGACGAGATCGCCCACGCCGAGCTCGGCGAAGAGCGGGTGATCCGAGCCTCGTTCGGAACGGGGCAGGGCGTTGCCCTCTGACGTGACGGCGGGCGCGGCGCCCCGCCGAGTGGACCCCACGGGGGCGCTCCGCGTCGGGCTGCCGGCGGCGGCGCTGGTCGTGATGCTGGGCCTGATCTTCGCGATGCAGCCCCGGGCGATGAGCTATTTCGGGCTCACCGTGCTGCTCAATTTCACGCTGCCGGCGATCTTCGCGGCGATGGCGCAGATGGCGGTGATCGCCATCGGCGACATCGATCTCAGCATCGGCCCGTTCATCTCGCTCATCAACTGCATCGCCGCGACCTTGCTCGCCCAACGCCCGATCCTCGGCTGGCTGGCGCTCGCGGCCCTTATCGTTGCCTACGCGGCGATGGGCGCGCTCATCCATCTCCGCCGGCTGCCCTCGATCGTCGTCACCCTCGGCGCCTCCTTCGTCTGGCTCGGCCTCGCCCTCCTCGTCCTGCCGAGCCCCGGCGGCGCGCCGCCGGACTGGCTGCCCGCGCTCCTTGCCTGGCCCCCGCCGCTCCTGCCGCTGCCTCTGCTCGCCTCGATCCTGCTCGCCGTGCTCGGCGAGTTCCTCCTGATGCACACCTCCTACGGCGTCGTCTTGCGCGGGATCGGCGGCAATCCGCGCGCCATCGCGCGCGCCGGCTGGTCGCTGCTCGCCGGGCGGATGGCGCTCTACGCGCTCGCCGGCTTGAGCGGCGTGATCGCCGGCCTCGCGCTGACCGGCCTCAACACCGCGGGCGATGCCACCGTGGGCGCGCAATACACCCTGATCTCCATCGCCGCGGTGATCGTCGGCGGCGGCGAGTTCGTGGGCGGCATCGTGACGCCGGCCGGCACCGTCATCGGCGCCTGGATCATGCTGCTCGCCGGCTCGCTGCTCTCCTTCCTCAACATCTCGACCGACTGGCAGCTCAGCGTGCAGGGAGGAATCCTGATCGTCGTGCTCGGCCTCCGCGCCCTCAACCCCCAGAGCGGCGCATGAGCGGCGCATGAGCGGCTCGCTCCGCGCCTGGCTCGACGGGCGGCCATGGATCTGGTCGTTCGCCGCCGCACTCGTCGTCTGGCTGATCACCGCGCTCGTGGTGCAGGGCCGCGGCATGCTGGCGACGCTTGCGGTCGCGCTGCAATTCGCCACCTTCTACGCCATCGTCGGCATCGGCCAGATGCTCGCGATCACCGCCGGCCCCGGGAACATCGACCTTTCGATCCCCGGCGTGATGACCTTCGCGGGCTATGTCGCGATCGGGCTGATGAACGGCAGCAATGCAGGCGTGGGGCTGGGGATCGCGGCGGGCGCCGCGATCGGCATCGCCGCCGGCGTCTTCAATGTCGGGTTGATCCAGGGGCTCCGCATCCCGCCGATGATCGGCACGCTCGCCTCGGGCTTCGTCTTCCAGTCGATGGCGATCGCCTATTCGCACACCACGAACGCGGCCCCGGCGCCGCTGCTGGTCGCGTTCAGCGCCGCCCGCCTGCTCGGCGTGCCGCTGATCGCGCTCATCTTCATCATCCTCACCGCCCTCGTCACGGTGGCGCTCGGCCGCTCGGTGTTTGGCCGCTCGGTGCTGGCGATCGGGCAGAACGTCCACGCCGCGCGGCTCGCCGGCCTCGCCGTCCGCCGCACCCTCGCCCTCGTCTACCTGTCCTCGGCCGTGCTCGCCGCCGTCGCGGGGATGCTGCTCGCCGCCTATTCCGGCGGCGCCGCGCTCGACATGGGCTCGGACTACCTCCTGATGTCGATCGCCGTGGTGGTGCTCGGCGGCACCGCCATCTCCGGCGGACAGGCGAGCCCCGCCGGGCTCTGGGGTGCGGCGATCCTGCTCGACCTCGTGGTGACGATGCTGAACGTGATGCATGTCGGAGCGGGTGTACGCTACCTCGTCACCGGCATCATAATCATCGGCGTGCTGGCGCTCGCCAAAGGCCGCGAGCAGGCAACATAAGGCCAGGGCACGCGGGCGAGCATTTCCTCGCCGTGTGGGGGTTCCTTCAGTCGGTCGGTAAGGTCCTGGTTGGCGCGCAGCCAGAAGTGTCGCCCGTGCATCCAGAGGAAGCTTTCGCTCACGTCGTAGACGCGGCCCGGATAGGCGATGAGCACGGGCCGACGCGGGTCGCTGCCGTCGCAGAGCGCGACCAAGCTCAGCGTGAACACGCGCCCTTCGGTGGGTGCCTCGGGCGCGCGCTCCGCCGAAGGCGCCTCAGCCCTTGCCGGCGGCCAGGTTGCAGGCGTGCGTATATCCGCGCACGGCATATTGCCCGGCCGCCGATCGGTGCGGAGGGAACGGCCTCCGGAGCGAGGCCAGCGCAAATCGCCGCAGCTTAACGGCAGAAAATGACGGTTGATTGCCGAATCAAGTATTGTCACATCCGCTGGCAGCATCTTACGAGAATACAGCACAGGAATTCGCCATCACCATCTGCGAGCGAAGGCCGGGCCGCCGGCGGTCCGGCGACATTCGAGGCCGTATCGTCATGCAAGGCGGATCATCCGCCTCACGCCTGACGAATGCCGCACCAACCGGCCCGTAGCCGCGGGGAGTTCGGGAAGCATCAGGCGGCAGCACCACCACAGCGTCCGAACCTGGGCGGCGGCCCCTGTTCGAGCGCCAACGACAGAACATACCCGGAGGAAACACGATGGACACACGGGCTCCCCTGGCGACGCCGGCAGCCATCACTGCCCGGCTCGACCGCCTGCCGATGACAAGGCATCTGTGGACGCTGCTCACGCTTGTCTCGCTTGGCGGATTCTTCGAGCTCTATGACCTCTTCTTCACCGGCTACATAGCGCCCGGCCTGTTCCGGGATAAGCTCATCACGCCGACGACGACCTCCTTCTTCGGCATGACCGGGCTTGCCGGATTCCTGGCATCTCTCTTCCTCGGGCTGTTCGTCGGCACCATCCTGTTCAGCTATATCGCCGACCGCTTCGGTCGCCGCACGATCTTTACCTTCTCCTTGTTGTGGTATAGCGCAGCGACCCTGATCCTGGCGTTCCAGGACACGTCCACCGGGCTGAATGTCTGGCGCTTCATCGGCGGGATCGGCATCGGCATCGAAATGGTCACGATCGACACTTACATATCGGAACTGACGCCGAAGAATGCGCGCGGAAAGGCATTCGGCCTGTTGTACGGGGTCGCGCAGGTCTGTGCGCCGGTGATCGCGTTCCTGGCTTGGCTGCTCGTTCCGATCGCGCCCTTGGGCTTTGCCGGCTGGCGCTGGATCATTCTGGCCGGCTCGCTCGGGGCCATCGCCATCTGGTGGCTGCGGCTCGGGCTTCCGGAATCGCCGCGATGGCTGGCGCAGCAGGGGCGGCTCGACGAGGCCGAGCGCGTGATCGGTGCGATCGAAGCCAAGGTGCTGGCAGAGAGCGGGCGCCCGCTGCCGGCGATCGGCCCCCTGGTTGCCGAAGACAGCCGGCCGGGGCGCTTTCTCGAGATGTTCGATCAGACATACCGCAGCCGGACCTTCATGCTGATGGCGGCGAACTTCTTCCAGACGATCGGCTATTACGGGTTCGTGAGCTGGATACCGACCCTGCTCATCGCCAAGGGAATCCACGTCACTTCGAGCCTGGAATACACTTTTCTCATCGTGCTCGTCTATCCGCTTGCGCCATTCGCCGTGATGACCATAGCCGACAAGTTCGAACGCAAGTGGCAGCTCGTCCTGAGCGCAATTTGCGTCGCGATCCTCGGGATCGTTTTTGCAAGCCTGCGGACGCCGGTCTGGCTGATCATCGCCGGAGCAATGCAGACGCTTGCTGTCAACTGGATGTCGACCATGATCCATGCCTATCAGGCCGAGCTCTTCCCGACCAGGATCAGGGCGCGCGCCGTCGGCTTCGTGTTCTCCTGGAGCCGCCTCAGCTCGGTGTTCACCGGTTTTCTGATCGCCTTCTTCCTCCGCGACTTCGGCGTGCCGGGCGTGTTCCTCGTGATCGGCGGAGCGATGGCCGCGCTCGTCATCGCCGTGGGCGCATTCGGCCCGCTTACGACACGCCTGACGCTCGAAGAGATCGCGCGATAGGGGCGCCAAAAATGTTGCGGGCATGGCCCTCTGCCGGGGCAAAGGCGGTTGTCGATTCTCGAATCGGGCGGGGGCGGGCGGCACACCATCCCGCCGGAATTGCGGGGCCAGGCACAGGCCCGGAAGGAGCGGACGCGTGAGCACGAACTATATCACCGGCGAGGTCAAGGCGGTCATCGGCGCGGAGACCACGCTGGTCGAGGCGACGCATCCGGTCGAGGCAGGGGAGGTGCGGCGCTTCCACCACGCCACGATGGACCCCGCGCAACGCTACTGGGACGCCGCGTGGACGGCGGCCAGCCGCTATGAGGGTGTCGTCGCGCCGCCGGCCTTCCCGACGCACATGTTCCGCCGCCCGCCCGACACGCCCGACCCTCTCGAGCAGATGGAGGAGCCTGACTTCGATGGCGTGAGCCGGAGCTTCAACGGCCTGCCGGCGGTCAATGTCCCGCTGCCGCGCCTGGTGAACGGCGGCTACGAGTACCGAGTTCTTCCGCTACGCCCGCGCCGGCGAACGGGTCTTCCGCAAGAGCCGCTACAAGGACATCGTGCAGCGCGAGGGCCGGACCGGGCCGATGGTGCTCGTGGTCATCGAGGAGATCTACACCACCGAGACCGGTGCCCTCCTGCTGCGGGCCACCAACACCCAGATCCTGCGCTGAAGGGGCCGCCATGCCGGATTTGCTGTTTGAAGACGTTGTCCCGGGCCAGGATATCCCTGGACTCGTCAAAGGACCGATGAGCACGGCGCACATCATGCGCTGGTCCGCGGCGATGGAGAACTGGCACCGCATCCACTATGATTTCCGCTACGCCACCGTGCACGACGGGCTGCCGGATGTGATGGTGAACGGCTCCTGGAAGCAGCATGTCCTGATCCAGCTGGTGACGGACTGGGCCGGCGAGGGCGGCTGGGCCTGGAAGATCTCGTTCCAGTTCCGTTCCATGAACGTGCCGGGCGAGACGTTGACCGCCTGGGGCCGTGTGACGGGGAAGGAGGAGCACGGGCGATACGGAGTGGTCCATCTCGAAGTCGGGCTGCGCAACCAGGACGGGGTCGAGAGCACGCCGGGCAAGGCGACCGTGGTCCTGCCGCGCCGGGGCGGCCCGGCGGTTCCCTACCCGTTCGACCCCACCGTGCTGGAGCAGGACGCATGACCGAACCCGCCGGCTGGGATGATCTCGCGATCGGCACCGAGGCGGGCCGCGTCGAGATCACCGTCACCGACGCGCTGATCGACGGCTACGTGGAATCGATGGAACTGGACTGCGCGTTCTTTCTTCGCCCCACCCCACCGTTCGAGGCCCGCATCGCGCCGCCGGACATGGTTCCGAAACTCGCCATGGCGGAATTGTCGGAGGCGTTCTGCAATCGGGTCCTCGGGCCCAATATCCGTGCCAAGCAGGGTTTTCACTTCTTCGCGCCGATCTTGGCCGGCCAGGTCGTACGCGGCACGAGCCATGTCGTGGAGAAGTACGAACGGCGCAATCGGCGCTTCGTCACGCTCGAGGCCCTGTTCGTCGACATCGCGGGCACGCAGCTCGTGCTCGACCGCCGCACCCAGCTCGTGCTCGGCGCCGATTTTGCCATCAAGCGCTGAGGAAACGACGCCATGCAGCTCCAGCCGATCCGCAAGCATGTCACCATACAGAAAATGGCCCGGTATTCCGGTGCCGGAAACTTCCATAGCGACGATGAAGCCGGAGAGCAGCAGGGACTGGGCGGCGCGCTGGTCCAGGGCGGCCAGCTCGTCGGCTACCTCAACGAGATGCTGGTACGCTCCCTGGGCGCGGGCTTCATCGCGGGCGGAGAACTCTCCGTCAACTTCATCAAGCCGGCACGCCCGGGAGACACCCTGAGCACGCACGGCACACTGACGGGAACGGCGCTCCAGGACGGCAGGAAGCGCGGCACGTTCGACATCTGGCTGGAGAACCAGCACGGCGAGAAACTCACGGTCGGCACCGCGAGCGCCTTTCTGCCCGCGGAGTGACGCGCCCGTGCTGCTCGAGGGCATCCGCGTGATCGAGTGGGCGGAGACGCTGCCGGCCGCGTTCGGCGCGCGCATTCTGGCGGACCTCGGCGCCGAGGTGATCAAGCTGGAGCGGCCCGGGTCCGGAGATCCCCTTCGCCGCCTCGGCCCTTTCCTTCCCGATGCGCCCTATGGCGAGGCGAGCGCGCTGTTCGCCTACGCCAACCATGGCAAGCGCATGATCACGCTCGACACCGCCGCGCCTTCCGCCATCGCCCTGCTGCGCCGGCTGTTGGAGCGCAGCCAGCTTCTGATCGAGGCGCAGCCGCAGAGGCTGCTCGAGGAGCATCATCTGACCCCGGCCGGGCTCTGCCGCGACAACCCCGCACTCGTCGTGCTGTCGGCCACCGCGCATGGCCGCACCGGGGCCGGCCAACGCGCCGACAGCGACCTCACGCTGGCGCACTATTCCGGCTATGCCTTCCACCAGGCCCGGCCGGTGGAGGACCCGACGGCCCAGCCGCCGGTGGCGGGCGCCGACCGCGAGGCCTCGCTTGCAGCCGGCGTGGCGTGTGCGGCCGCCGCGCTCTGGGGGCTCCTGGCGGCCGAGCGGACCGGCATCGGCACGCATATCGATTGCGCGGAGGCCGATGTGCTGGCGCACCTGCTGATCGAGCCGGTCGCGGACTACGCTCGCGGGGAGCGGCGGTTCGGCCGGCGGCGCGAGAACCTGCGCGGCACCGAGATTGCCGGGGGCCTGGTATGGCTGCTGCCCTGCCGCGACGGCTTGGTGATGGTCTCCCCGCGCGAGCAGCACCAGTGGGACCGCTGGGTGGGCCTGCTCGGCAACCCCGATTGGTCCCGCGACGGCAGGCTCTGCCGCGACCGCGCCGCCCGCACCGAGCACTGGCAGAGGTTGCAGGACGAGATGGCGAAATGGACCCGCCAGCACACGCGCGAGGCGGTGTTCCGCCGCGCCCAGTCGGCCCGCGTCGCGTGCTTTCCGGTCAGCACGCCGCGCGATCTCCTGGAGAACGCGCAGTTGCGCGATCGCGGCTTCTTCGATGCGCTGCGCACCGTTTCCGCCACCGCCCTGCCGATGCCGGGACTGCCCTTCCGGCTCTGCACCTCCGCCGGAGCCGCGCTCCGGCGCGACCGCGGCGTGCGTGCGCCGGCGCTCGGCGAGGCCAACATCGCAATCCTCGAGGACCTGCTCGGCGTCTCGTCGGAGGAAATGGAGACACTGCGCCGGCATGGGGTGGTGTGATGGACGAAGGCGCCCTGGCCGGCGTGCGCATCGTCGATTTCAGTTGGGTGATGGCAGGCCCGATGGCCACGAAGATGCTCGCGGCCATGGGCGCCGAGGTGATCAAGATCGAGTCCGCGACACGGCCGGAGCACGTGCAGCGCTACCCCTGGTCCGCCATCCTCAACGCGGGCAAGCGGAGCTGCACGATCAATCTGGTGACGCCGGAGGGCCAGGGGCTGATCCGCCGGCTGATCGATATCAGCGACGTGGTGGTGGAGAATTTCTCGTCCGGCGTCCTGGAGAAATATGGGCTGGGCCAGGTGGCGCTGCGCGCCGCGCGGCCCGGCCTGATCTTCGTTTCCGCCTCGGGTGTCGGACGCGAGGGACCCCAGCGCGACGCGCTCGCCTATGGCACGCTGCTGCAGGCCTATAGCGGCCGCGCCGGCATGATCGCCACGCCGAATCCGCGCCTCGAAGCGATGGGCATCCTGCCGGCCTGGACCGATCCGGTCACGGCCCTTTGGGAATGCTGCGCGGTCCTCGCGGCGGTCCGCCATCGCCGGCGAACGGGCGAGGGGGCGTATATCGACCTTTCCATGCTGGAAAGCACCGTGGCCCTGCTGCCGGAAGCCTTGTTCCGCGAGGCGCTCGGCAGCGGTGGCGCGGCACCCGGCGGCAATTGGGATCCCGACGCCGCGCCGAGCGGCTGCTTCCGCTGCGCCGGCGCCGATGCCTGGCTGGCGCTCTCGGTGCGCGACGACGCCGAATGGGCAGGGCTGTGCGCCGCCATGGAGCGGCCGGATCTGGCGGCGGACGAGCGTTTCCGCGACGGGCCGGGGCGCGTGGCGCACCGCGCGGCCATCGAGGCCGAGCTCACGGCATGGCTGGCGGCCCGGCCTGCCGAGCGCGCCGAGGCGCGCCTGCAGCAGGCCGGCGTGCCGGCCGCGCGCTCGCGCCATATCGGCGCGGTCATCGAGGACCCGGATTTCGTTCGGCGCGGCCTCTTCCCCAGGCTTGCCGACGGCTCGCGCAGCATCGCGCTTCCCTGGATGGACGAGGGCGGCTGGCGCGGCGCGCTCGGCCCGCCCCCTGATCTCGGGGCCGACAACGACTATGTGTTCGGGACGCTGCTCGGCCTCGATGCCGGGGAGATCGAGCGGCTGACCGAACGGGGCGTTCTTGCATGACCGCCATGGGCACGAGCGTGTGCGCATGGGTGCATTCCGGAGGATGGCGATGAAAGAGCATGTCACCGTCTGTGAAGTGGGCCCGCGCGACGGGCTGCAGATGGCCAGGTCCATCATGCCGACCGCGACCAAGGCGCGCTGGATCGCCGCGATCGCCGGCGCCGGCGTGCGGGAGATCGAGGTCGGCAGCTTCGTGCCGCCGAAGCTGATCCCGCAGATGGCGGACACCGAGGAGATCGTGCGCGCCGCTCTCGCGGTGCCGGGCCTCACGGTGTTTGCCCTGGTGCCCAATCTCAAGGGGGCGCAGCGCGCCTATGCGGCCGGGGTGCACGGCATCGGGATTCCGGTCTCGGTGAGCGACGGGCACAGCCGCGCCAACACCAACAAGAGCACCGAGGAACAAATCGCGGAGGTGGGCCGCATCGTCGCCTGGCTCGGCACGCAGGAGCGGGCTGTCCGCGTGGAGCCGGGCTGCGCCACGGCCTTCGGCTGCTCGATCGATGGCGTGGTGCCGGTGGACCGCGTGGTGCGCGTCGCCGCCGCCCTGGTGGAGGCCGGCGCGGATGCGGTCGTATTGGCCGATACGGTGGGCTACGGCCATCCGGAGCAGGTGCGTACGCTGGTGCGCGCCGTGAGGGGGGCCGTCGGCGACAAGCTGACCAAGCTGCACCTGCACGACACGATGGGGCTCGGCCTCGCCAATGCGCTGGCGGGCGTGGAGGAGGGGATCCGCAGCTTCGATTCCGCGCTGGCCGGGCTCGGCGGCTGCCCGTTCGCGCCGGGTGCCTCCGGCAATATCGTCACCGAGGACCTCGTCTTCATGCTGGAGAGCATGGGGTTCGACAGCGGCATCGATCTGGCCAGGCTGATCGCGGCGCGCGGCCTGCTGGCGGAGGGCGTGCCGGGAGAGCCGCTCCACGGCCAGGTGCCGAAGGCCGGCATTCCGAGGACCTTCCGCGCCGCTGCCTAGAGCGCGATGACCGAAGGTGGAATCACCGCAGGTCTGAATCACGCGATCAAACAATGACCGAGAGAGCGCGATGGACGAGCGCCAGCGATCTCATCCCGCTCCAGATCAATATGGCTCTGGCCGGCAAAACCGTGAAATTGATCGCCAAAACCGGGGCTGGCGCGTGATGATCAAAGATCGTCACGCGCTCGCCGTCGCGGCCCGGCCGTGCGGGCGTCCCGCGCGTCGTGCTACAGGAAGTGTCAACACCCCGCACGTGCCACCCAGCATCACGAGCCGGCGGGGAAAAGGGGAGGTCAATCGTGCCGAACCAACACGGCCCAAACCAGCACGACATGAGCACGGCTCGGTCGAACGACTATCTCACGCGTGCGGAAGCGCTGGCGCTGCTGCAGATCAAGCTGCAGACGCTCTATGCCTATGTCAGCCGCGGGTGGATCAGGAGCACCCCTCACGGCGCCGCCGGCCGGCGGCTCTATGCCCGGCTCGATGTGGAGCGGGTGAAGGCGCGCGCCGATGCGCGGCGCGGCCATGCCCCCGTTGCCGCGGGCGCAATGCGCTGGGGCGATCCGATCATCCCGAGCACGATCACCGAGATCACCGATGCGGGCCCGCGCTATCGCGGCATTCCGGCCCTCGACCTCGCCTGCCAGGCGCCGGGCTTCGAGCGGGTTGCCGAACATCTCTGGGCCGCGCGCGATGCGGCCGCGCATCCGTGGCGGCCCTGCCAGCAGACGCTCCGGTTCGCCGATGCGCTGGCGCTGGCGGGGCAAACCGATCCGCGGCGCGAGCTGGTCCGCTTCCTTGCCGACGTGGCGCTCTCGTTCCGGCGCGAACCGCGCCGCCGGGCCGTCGGCGCCGAGTTCCTGCCCGGCGAAGCACGCTGCCTGATCGCAACGATGGCGCACTGCCTGTGGCATCTGCAGGCGCTGACGCCGCCGCGGCGCACGCCGCAGCAGGACAGCATCGCGACCACGCTGCTGGCGTGCCTGGGTACCCCGCTCACGCCGCCCGGCGCCGCCGCGATCAACACGGCGCTGATCCTCTGCGCCGACCACGAGCTGGCTCAGGCGACGTTCGTCGCCCGCATTGCCGCCTCGGCCGGCGCGGACCTCGGCGAATGCATCGGTGCCGCGATCCTGACCCAGACCGGCATGACGGCGGCGCGCTCCTATGAGCGTGCCGAGGACTTCCTGCGCAGTTGCCGGAGCCCGGCGCAGGCCCATCAGCGCTTCGCCGAGCAAAGCAGGGCCAATCGCAGCCCTCCGGGCTTCAATCATCCGCTCTATCCGGGCGGCGACCCGCGGGCCGCCCGCCTTGTCGAGACGGCAAGGCGCTGCGGCACAGCGAGCCGCACGACCGATCTGCTCTACTTGGTGCTCGATATCGCGGCCGGGTTCGGATACCTGCCCAGCCTCGAGGCCGGCCTCACGGTGCTCGCCTGTGCGCTCGGATTGCCCCCGCGCAGCCCGTGCGGGCTCTTCGTCGTCGGGCGCATCGCCGGTTGGGTTGCGCACGTGATGGAGCAGCGGCTCTCGGGCGAGCTGCTCCGGCCGCGGGCGCAGTACACGCCCGCGATGCCGCCCCCGGCGGCGACCTACCGGAGCGCGGGGGAACCGCTCGACCCGGGCAGGTCCGCCATGCCCCCGACGGCGCATTACGGGAAAAGAGACCGCCCGGTCACGGAGCCCTCGCACGCAGCGTCGCCTAGAGCGGGATGAGATCGCGTGCGCTCATCCATCCCGCTCTTGGTCATTGTTTTATCGCGTGATTCAGACCTGCGGTGATTCCACCTTCGGTCATCACGCTCTAGTGCCCGATCGCAGAGTTTCGTCACTCGCGCAGCGATCACGAAACGCCGCGTTACGCGGGCACTTGGACAAGCACCTAGGTGCGGGCTTTCTATGAAAGCTGGCACTGAAAGCTGGCACTGGGCTGCGACCGGCGCGCCGCGTGGTCGCGCAAAATCCGCGATGTCCGCCGCGGCCGGAGATCAGCGCATGGCCGGAGATCAGCGCATGGAAAGACGCCCCTCGACGCGGTCCCAGATCGTGGCCTCGAGATGGACGCCCGTGAACCGCGCCACCTCCTGCAGGCCGGTCGGCGAGGTGACGTTGATCTCGGTGAGCCAGTCGCCGATCACGTCGATGCCGACGAAGATCAGCCCTTGGGCGCGCAAGGTGGGGCCGATGCGGGCGCAAATCTCGCGATCGCGCGCGCTGAGCACCGTCGGCTCGGGCCGGGCGCCGACATGCATGTTCGCGCGCGCCTCGCCGCTGGCGGGCACGCGGTTGATGGCGCCGAGCGGCTCGCCGTCCACCAGGATGATGCGCTTGTCACCGGTGCGCACGGCCGGTTCGTAGCGCTGCAGCATCAGCGGCTCGCGCGTGCGCGCGAAATGCATCTCGAGCACGGCGTTGAAGTTCTCGTCGTCCGGGCGGATGCGGAACACGCCCGCCCCGCCATTGCCGAACAGCGGCTTGATGACGATCTCGCCGTGCTCGGCGCGAAAGGCCCGCATCGCGGCCACGTCCCAGCTCACCAGAGTCGGCGGCATCAGCTCGGGAAAATGCGTCACGAGCAGCTTCTCGGGCGCATTGCGCACCGCGCGCGGATCGTTCACCACGAGTGTGCCCGGCTGGATATGCTCGAGCAGGTGCGTCGCCGTGATGTAGGCGAGATCGAAGGGCGGGTCCTGGCGCATCAGCACCACGTCCATCGCCCCGAGATCGATCACCTCCTCGGGGCCGAGGCGGGCGGTCTCCGCGGGCGGACGCGCCACATCAATCCGCCGGGCGCGCGCCACCAGCTGCAGCGCCTCGCCGGCGCAGCTGAACGCGAGGTCCCGCACTTCGTAGTGCCACAGGAGATGACCGCGTGCCTGGGCCTCGAGCATCAGCACGAAGGTGGAATTCGGCGTCGGGGTTGATGGACGCGAGCGGGTCCATCTGCACCGCGACCTTGAGCGGGCGGGTCATGCGGGAGGGGCGTGCGCTGTTCGTTCAATCGCCGGCCGCGGGCTCGGGAACGTAGAGCGCGCCGCCGCCGTCGCGGAACTCCGCGCTCTTCGCCTCGAGCCCGGCCATGCGCTCGGCCTCCGCGCGCAGGTCCTGGGTGATCTGCATCGAGCAGAATTTCGGTCCGCACATGGAACAGAAATGCGCGAGCTTGTGCGCGTCCTTGGGCAACGTTTCGTCGTGGTAGGTGCGCGCGGTGTGCGGGTCGAGGCCGAGATTGAATTGATCCTCCCAGCGGAATTCGAAGCGCGCCCGCGACAGCGCGTCGTCGCGGAGCTTGGCGGCTGGATGGCCCTTGGCGAGGTCGGCCGCGTGGGCGGCGATGCGGTAGGCGATCACGCCCGCCTTGACGTCGTCGCGGTCGGGCAGGCCGAGATGCTCCTTCGGCGTCACGTAGCAGAGCATCGCGGTGCCGAACCAGCCGATCATCGCCGCACCGATCGCCGAGGTGATGTGGTCGTGGCCCGGGGCGATGTCGGTGACCAGCGGCCCGAGCGTGTAGAACGGCGCCTCGCCGCAGACCGCGAGCTGCTTCTCGACATTGACCTTGATCTTGTGCATCGGCACGTGGCCGGGTCCCTCGATCATCACCTGGCAGCCCTTCTCCCAGGCGATCTTCGTCAGCTCCCCCAGCGTATCGAGCTCGGCGAACTGCGCCGCGTCGTTGGCATCCGCGATCGAGCCCGGGCGCAAGCCATCACCAAGGGAAAAGGAAACATCATAGCGCCGCATGATGTCGCAAATTTCCGAAAAACGCTCATAGAGAAAACTCTCGCGGTGATGGGCGAGGCACCAGCGCGCCATGATCGAGCCGCCGCGCGAGACGATGCCCGTGACCCGGCGCGCGGTCAGCGGGATATGGGCGAGCCGCACGCCGGCATGGATCGTGAAGTAATCGACGCCCTGCTCGGCCTGCTCGATCAGCGTGTCCCTGAAGACCTCCCAGTCGAGCTGCTCCGGCTCGCCGCCCGCCTTCTCGAGCGCCTGGTAGATCGGCACGGTGCCGATCGGCACCGGCGAATTGCGCAGGATCCAGCCGCGGATATTGTGGATGTTCCGGCCCGTGGAGAGATCCATCACGGTGTCGGCGCCCCAGCGGATCGACCAGACGAGCTTCTCCACCTCCTCCGCCGCACCCGAGCTGACGGCGGAGTTGCCGATGTTCGCATTCACCTTCACGAGGAAGTTGCGGCCGATGATGGTGGGCTCGAGCTCCGGGTGGTTGATGTTGGCGGGGATGATCGCCCGCCCGCGCGCGATCTCGGCGCGGACGAACTCGGCGGTGATGAAGGACGGGATCTCGGCGCCGAAATCCTCGCCGTCGGCGCGCCGCTCCGCAGCCCCGGCTGCCACCGCCGCGCGGCCGAGATTCTCGCGGTGTGCGACGTATCTCATCTCCTCCGTGACGACCCCCATCCGGGCGAATTCGAGCTGCGTGATCGGGCGGCCGGCGGGCGCGGCGCGGACTTCGTGCGCGGCCGGGCAGGGCGGCAAGAGCTTCGCTGCGGGAAGGTTGCCGTTGTCGGCCGGCTGCACGGTGCGCGCGGCGCCGCCTTGCGCCTGGCGCGCTTCGATCCAGGGCGCGCGGAGCGGCGGCAGGCCAGCGGCAAGATCGATCACGGCCGCCTGGTCGCTATAGGGGCCGGAGGTGTCGTAGAGGCGGAAGGGCGGCTCATCGGCGGACGGATCGAGCGCCACCTCGCGGAACGGCACCGCGACCTCGGGCCAGCCCGGGACCGGCAAATAGACCTTGCGCGAGCCGGCCACGGGTCCGGTGGTGACGCTCTCCGGGCGGGTCGCGGACTTGCCCGCGGACTTACCCACCAACTTGTCATGGACGGTCATCGTCGCCTCCTCGCTCGCGGGCATCGGGAAGGGAGGGGATTCTGCTTGTCGATATCCCGTCCCTCCGCCGGCATGACCCGGTTCAGGTTCGCAGGGTCACCGCGCTGTCCGCGTTGCAACGCAAATGCGGGCCGGCGGTATCTCAGCCCCCTGACGGGGCTCCCCTCGGTCGGTCGAGGATCGGTGCTCACCCCGGGCATGTCAATGCCTACCCGTGGGGGCTGCCCATAGGCCCGCCCTTTAGGGCCACCCGCCGCACCGGGGAAGATTGCGGAAAGTTATTGTGCATGGCCGGAGGACAAGACATTATCTTGGCGCAATCCGCGCCCGGGCGCGGCATGGGAAGCTGGTGCGTACTCAAAGCCGGCCCATGAACATAGGGAGGGACGTAATGGTTCAGGGGAAGCCTTCGGGCCGGCTTGGCCGGCGGGGTGTGCTTAAGGCAGGCGCGGCGCTTGGCGCGATCGGCGCCGTCCAGGTCAGTTCGCCGTTCATCGTCAAGGCGCTCGGCGAGCAGCCGCTCAAGATCGGATTCATCGACCCGCTCACCGGCAGCCTTTCTCTCCTCGCCGTCTCGGAGGTGCAGGGCGCGCACTACGCGGTGGACGAGATCAACAAGAAGGGCGGGATCGCGGGACGCCAGGTTCAGCTCTTCGTCGAGGATTCGGCAAACGATGTCGGCACCGGGGTCGAGAAGATCCGCAAGCTGATCGACGAGGATCACGTGGATGTGACAATGGGCGACGTCAACTCGGGGATCGCCTACGCGATCGCCCAGGTGGCGACCCAGAAAGGCGTCCTGCACATCGTGCCGGGCGGCCACACCGACCCGATCACCGGCAAGGATTGCGCGTGGAACGTGTTCCGCATCTGCAACACGACCTCGATGGACGCCAACGCAATCTCCAACATCCTCATCAAGAAATTCGGCAAGCGCTGGTACTTCATCACCCCAGACTATGCCTACGGCCACACGCTGCAGGCTGCGTTCATCGCGAATCTCGAGAAGGCCGGGGGCACCTACGAGGCGGAGCTGCTGCCGATCGCCAACAGCGACTTCTCGGCCAGCCTCATCAAAGCACGGGCGTACAAGCCGAACGTGCTTCTCAACAACATGGGCGGGCTTGCCCAGATCGACTGCATGAAGCAGTTCGTGCAGTTCGGCCTGGAGAAGGAGATGGCGCTGGGCGGGGCGCTCTTCGAGTGCGAGGAGGTCGTCGCCGTGCCGCCGGCGGCGCAAACCGGTTGGTGGGACATGGAGTGGTGGTGGGACCAGCCAGGCGTGCCGTACGTGAAGGAGTTCGCAACCGGAATCGTCGATCGGTTCAAGAAGCCCGCGTCGGCCCGCCACTGGTTCGGCTACGTCTCGATCTACTCGGTCAAGCTCGCCGTGGAGAAGGCGAAGAGCACGAAGGCGATCGACCTCGCGCGCGCGCTCGAGGGCATGGAGCTCCCACCCGAGGTCGCGCTGCAGCCGGGCAAGGTCTTCTATCGCGCCGGCGACCACGAGTTGATGCCCAACATCTTCGCCGGCGAAGTGCACACTCCGCCGGCCGGTGATCCGTACAACTTCTTCACCGTCGCGGACTTGGTACCAGGCGATCAGGCACAACCGCTGTCGGAGACGGGCTGCCATATGACCTACCCGAGCTAGCCGAGGGCAAGGCCGGCAAACCCCTGTCGCCGGCAGCGCGCCGCGCGGCAGGGGTTTCGTTTACCTGGAATCAAGAAACGATCGACAGGGACGGCAATGCTGCAACTGGTGCTCTTCAACCTCTTCAACGGGCTAATCATTGGCGCGTTCTACGTGCTGACGGCGCTCGGCCTCTCGATGATCCTCAACCTCAGCAACGTCATCAACTTCGCGCACGGCAACTTCCTCGCCCTCGGCGGCTATCTCGCCTACGTCCTCATTCCCTATATCGGCTTCTGGCCGTCCCTTCTGGTGGCACCACTTCTAACCGCGGTGCTCGGCTTCGTGGTCGAGCGGACGATGATCCGGCGCATCTACGGCCGCGACCCGATCTACAGCCTGCTGCTGACCTTCGGGCTTGCCTTCATGATCCAGGACGCGTGCCGCTATATCTGGGGCGTGAACGGCCTGCCGCTGACCACGCCGGCGAGCATTTCCCAACCCCTCAGCCAGGAGTTCTTCTTCCTCACCGGCTACCGGCTGTTCGTCGTCGGCATCGTCATCGTCGCCGTGGCGGGGCTGTTCGCGTTCCTCCGCTACTCCCGGATGGGCATGCGCATCCGCGCCGGCGTGCTCGACCTCGAAACGGTCTCGGCGCTCGGGATCAATGTCCGGCTGCTGCGCTCGCTCAATTTCGCCTTCGGCATCTTCCTGGCCGGGTTGGCCGGCGTGCTCGCCGGCGGGCAGATCGGGCTCAACCCGAACATGGGCGACGACCTCCTGCTGCCGAGCTTCGTCGCCATCATCGTCGGCGGGATGGGCAGCCTGGTCGGCACGCTCCTCGGCGGCCTGCTGATCGGGGTGGCGGCAGCGATCACCACGATCTTCTACGCCTCGGCGAGCCAGGTGGTGATCTATGTGATCATGGCGATCGTGCTGCTGGTCAGACCGCGCGGGCTACTCGGCGAGGAGGGCATGCAGTGAGCGGCACCGCACGTGCCCTCTCGCCCGCGCCTGCGCAAGGGCGGCCGCTTCTGATCCTCGCCGGCATCTGGGTGGTGCTGATCGCGGCCCCGTTCTGGATGCCGTTCATCGGCGGCTACACCGCACTCGGCGCGCGCATCCTGGTAATCGGCCTCGCGGCGATGTCGCTGAACTTCCTGATCGGCTTCACCGGCGTGGTGAGCTTCGGGCATGCCGCCTATTTCGGGATCGGCGTCTATGGCGCGGGGATGATCCTGCGCTACGTCACCCCCTCCACGCCGCTCGCAATGATCGCCGGGATCCTCCTCGGCGGGATCGTCGGCAGTGCGGTCGGCGCGCTGATCTGCCGGCGCCGCGGGATCTACTTCGCCCTCGTCACGATCGCCTTCCAGGAGGTCTTCTACTACATCGCGTACAAATGGGATTCGGTGACCGGCGGCTTCGACGGCCTGCGCGGCTTCCAGCGCCAGCCGATTCACTTCGGCGCCTTCACCCTCGATATCCAGAAGAATGGCGTTGCGTTCTACTACTTCGTTCTGGCCGTCTTCGCGATCGTCGTCGGCGTGATGGGCTTCATCCTCCGCTCACCGTTCGGGCGCACCCTGCTCGCGATCCGCGAGAACGAGCGCCGCGCCCGCTTCCTCGGCATCCCGGTCGACCGCCACATCTGGCTCGCCTTCACCATCTCCGCCTTCTGCATCGCCGCGGCCGGTGCGCTCTACGCGATGCTCAACAATTTCGCCGACCCCTCTTCGCTCTATACCGACCTCTCGGGCGAGCTCGTGATCATGTGCGTGCTCGGCGGCATCCGAAGCTTCTGGGGACCGCTGCTCGGCGCCGCGGTGTTCGAGGTGTTGCAGGACTATATCTCGAGCCACACGGTCAACTGGCTCTTCTTCATCGGCCTCGTCTTCGTGCTGGTGGTGATGTTCTTCCCCCGCGGCCTGCTCGGCGTGTTCCGCCGCCGGAGCGCGGCATGAGCATGCTCGCGGTCCACAACGTCTCCAAGCACTTCGGCAGCCTTATCGCCGTGCGCGAGGTCTCGCTCACCGTGGCCAAGGGCGAGCTCCGCGCCATCATCGGGCCGAACGGCGCCGGCAAGACCACCTTCTTCAACCTGATCACCGGCTTTTTCTCCCCGACCGCGGGCGAGATCACCTTCGACGGCCAGAACGTCACGCGGCTGGGCGCCGCGGAGCGGGTCAAGCGCGGCATGGCCCGGACGTTCCAGGTCACCGAAGTGTTCCCGGAGCTTTCGGTGCGCGAGAATGTCCGCATCGCCACAGAGGTCGCCGCGGGCTATGCGCTGCGGCCGTGGCTCGGGGCGGCCGAGATACGGAGCGTCGCCTCGGTGGTGGAGGAGACGATCGGCCTCACCGGGCTCGCCAACAAATCCGACCGGCTGGTGGGCGAGCTCGCGCACGGCGACCAGCGCGCGGCGGAGATCGCGATGGCCCTGGCGCTCCGCCCGCGCCTCCTCCTGCTCGACGAGCCGACCGCCGGGATGGGCGAGCAGGAGACCTACGAGATCGCCGGGCTGATCCGCAAACTGCACCGCGACAAGAGCTACACGATCATCCTCGTCGAGCACGACATGCGCGTCGTGTTCCACCTCGCCGACCGCATCTCCGTGCTCGAACAGGGGGCGCTGCTCGCCGACGGGACGCCCGAGCAGATCGCCGCCGACCCGGCGGTACAGGCGGCCTATCTGGGAAAAGCGGCATGAACGCGATCGAGGTCGAGGGGCTGCACACCTATTACGGCAAGAGCCATATCCTTCACGGCGTCAGCCTCACCGTCGAGGAAGGCCGCCTGACGACGCTGCTCGGGCGCAACGGGGCCGGCAAGACGACGACGATGCGCAGCCTCATGGGCCTGACGCCCCCGCGTGAGGGCAGCGTCCGCATCTTCGGCCGCGAGACCACGAACTGGCCGAGCTTCCGCATCGCCGCCCTCGGCGTCGGCTACGTGCCGGAGGGCCGCCGCATTTTTCCCAATCTTTCAGTCGAAGAAAATCTCAAGGTTCCTCTCGAACGCCCGGGACCCTGGAGCATCCCGCGCGTCTACCAGCTCTTTCCGCGCCTCGAGGAGCGCAAGCTGAACCGCGGGCGGCAGCTCTCCGGCGGCGAGCAGGAGATGCTCTCGATCGCCCGCGCGCTGCTGCTCAACCCGCGGGTCCTGATCCTCGACGAGCCCTCCCAGGGCCTGGCGCCGCTCATCGTGCGCGACGTCTTCCGCATCGTCGCCGAGATGCGCAACGAGGGCATCTCGGTGCTGCTGGTCGAGCAGAACGTCCGCATGAGCCTCGAGATCGCCGATTATGCCTACGTGCTCGACGACGGCGCGATCGTCCATGCCGGCCCGGCATCCGAACTCGCGCGCGACGAGGAACGCATCCAGTCGCTCGCCGGGGCGACCGCCGAAGAGTGGCACGAAAAGGAGCCTGCCGCTTGACGCGGACCGGATAGGTCCGCACATCCGCCGGATGACCGCCGGAGAGCCCTTCGCCACCCCCGCAGAACCCTCCGCCGCCGCGGCGATCGCCGCCATCGCCGAGGAGCTCGCGCTCTTCGATGGCTGGGAAGACCGCTACCGCTACATCATCGATCTCGGCCGCGAGCTGCCCCCCTTCCCCGCCGCCTGGATGGACGAGGCCCACCGCGTCGCCGGCTGCCAGAGCCGGGTATGGCTGGCGGCCGAGCTCCGCGACGGCCGGCTCCACCTCGCCGGCGCCTCGGACGCTGCGATCGTCGCCGGGCTCGTGGCCCTCCTGCTCCGCGTCTACTCGGGCCGCACACCAGCCGAGATCACGGCCACTGAACCGGACTTTCTGATCGGGCTCGGCCTCATCGGCGCACTCTCCACCAACCGCGGCAACGGGGTCGCCGCCATGGCCCGACGCATCCGCGCCATGGCGCGCCCCGTGCCCGCGTCCTAGGCCGGGGAGCGCTGTCGCCCGCACCCCCTTGCGGGCGCCTGGGGCTCTCAGCGGCGGTACCCGACCTCAGGGCCGATTGACGACGCGGCAGGCAACGAACTGCCCGGGGCGAGCCTCGCAGGCGGTGGGCGCGCGCTCCCGGCAGACCGGCATGGCGTGCGGGCAGCGCGGATGGAAGCGGCCGCCCCGTCCCGCCGCGCGCGGCTAGACCGAAGCTCCTTCTATGCCGTTACATCAAGCCATTGATATATCGCTGCTTCTCATCAAAAAGAGGCGAAAAGGTAGCCAGTTGCTGGGTGCAGCCAGACAAGAAATTGGCGATGGGTCCCACCGGTTGACGACGAGCTCAGATCTGATAGCCTCACAAAAAGCCAGCTATCTGATTGATATCCTCTGTACCCAGTAGCGAAGCCGCCGCTTTTCGAAGAAGCGAGTCGGATCAACGAGTTGCGCTACTTGACAGTAGGAAGCTCGGTCTAGAGGATGCCCGAGCCCTTGAGGGCGCCCAGTTCGGCCATCAGGCCCGCATCCTGATAGCGCAGCGGGCTGAGCGGGTGGGCGAAGTCGGGCAGCGCCGTGCCCGTGATCCAGGCGGCGGCGAGCGCGCCGGCGGCGCAGGCGCCCATGGTGCCGAACCCGGAAAGCGCGCCCGCGACGAAGGCGCCCGGCGTGCGCATCGGGCCGACCAGCGGCCAGTTCTCGCGGGTCATCGTGTAATAGCCGCCGTAATGAACCATCCCGCGCGGCAATCGCTCGCGATAGGCTCCCAGCGCCGGATTGAGCCGGCTCGCACCGCGCAGCACGATTTCCGGGAAATACGGGCGCAATGGCGGCTCCGGCTCCACCACGCCGGGCGTGCGGTTGAAGGCCCAGCCGGTCTTGATCCACTGCCCCCCTGCACCGCCCTCCGGCCGGCAATGGACGCCGCCCGGCATCGCCTCGGCGAGCCATGCGAGGGACGGGTCCGCGCGCAGCAGGGCCCGTTCCTCCGCGGTCCAATCGATCGACTGGCCGTCGAGATCGACCGCGAACGGCATGCCGCGGGGGATGGCGCCCGCCACATCCTCGAATGCGATCTTCTGCTGGGCGACGGCGCTCACCGGCAGGCTCTCGCCCAGCATCGCCGCGACTTCGCCGAGAGCAGGCCCGGCGGCGTTGACGAGGATGTCCGCCCGCAGCTCCTGCGTTCCTTCGCGCCCGGCAATCTCGAGCGTGAAGCCATCGTGGCGCGAGACGGCGCCGAGCCGCGCCGGGATCACCCGTCCGCCGGCGGCGCGGATGCGCTCCAGCATGAGCTGGCCCATCTGCTGGCCGCTGATATCCCCGGCCCGGCGGACGTGGAGCACAGTCGCCACCGCCGGATCGAAGCTCGGGAAATGGCGGCGGATCAGCGCCCGATCATGGAGCACGTCGACCCCGTCGGGCGCCGAGCGCCAGTCCGCGATGTCGGGCGGGACATAGGTTGCGCCCGAACCCTTCTCATGGACGCGCACGCGCATTCCCGCCGCGCCGCCGTAGCCGCGAGCAAGCGCGCCGAGCAGCCCGTCGATATCCGCCACGCGGGTGGCAAGCGCATAGCCGCGCCGGGTCATGCGCAGGCGGTTGCCGCCCGCGCGCGCGATCTCTTCCATCAGGTCGATGCTGTGGTCGGTGAATGCCGTCATCACGGGATGCGGCCACCAGTTCCGGTAGTTCTCCCCCGAGGCCGCCGAGGTCAGGCTCATCGGCGGCAGCGGATCGAGGATTGCCAGATCGCGTTTTTCCCCGCGCACGACGAGATAGTAGGCGACGGCAACGCCGACGATCCCGGCGCCGACGATGACGACCCGCCCGCAGCGCCGCGTTGCGTCCGCTGCGCTCATTCGCCCCGCCCTCCCCTCAGGGCGGGTTGACGAGGTGGCAGGCGACGAAATGCCCGGGGCGGGCCTCGAAAACGGCGGGCTCGCGCTCGCGGCAGACCGCCATCGCGTGCGGGCAGCGCGGATGGAAGCGGCAGCCGGCGGGAACCGCGAGCGGGCTCGGCAGATCTCCCGCGATCCCGGCCCGCCGCGCCCGGCCGGCGGCGCGGGCGGAGGGGTGGCGCACCGGCACGGCGGCGATCAGCGCCTGGGTGTAGGGATGCAGCGGGGCGGCATAGAGCGCGTGCTTCGGCGCCAGCTCGATGATCCTGCCGAGATACATCACCGCGACCCGGGTGGCGATGTGGCGCACCACGGCGAGGTCGTGGGCGATGAAGAGATAGGTGAGGCCGAGCGCCTGCTGCAGATCGGTGAGCAGGTTGACGATCTGCGCCTGCACCGAGACATCGAGCGCCGAGACCGGCTCGTCGCAGACGACGAACTCGGGGCGGAGCACCAGCGCGCGGGCGATGCCGATGCGCTGGCGCTGGCCGCCCGAGAATTCGTGCGGGTAGCGCGACGCGGCGCGCGCGGGCAGCCCGACCACGCTCGAGCATCTCCGCAACCGCGCGGCGGGTGGCAATGTCGGCGCGCGCGCCATGGATGCGCAACGGCTCCATGACGATCTGCTCGACCGACATGCGCGGATCGAGCGAGGCGAAGGGATCCTGGAAGACGATCTGCATGGCCCGGCGCGTCGCCGCGAGGGCGCGGCGCGAAAGATGCGTGATGTCCTCCTTCGAAAGAGGATGCGCCCGGCCGAGGGCTCGATGATGCGGATGAGCAGGCGGCCGAGGGTCGATTTGCCGCTGCCGGACTCGCCCACGAGGCCGAGCGTCTCGCCGGGCAGGATGGCGAGATCGACGCCGTCCACCGCGCGCAGGATGGCATGTGCACCACCCCAGCCCGCGCGGGCGCCGACACGGAAATGCTTTTCGAGGCTGATGCCCTGGACCAGCGGAGTCACGACGTGGACAAGGCTCCGAGGCGGATGCAGGCGGCCCGATGGGCCGGGCCTGGGCCGGGCGCGAGCGGCGCGAGCGGCGGCACGGCCAGCGTGCAGGCGGGCTCGGCGTAGCCGCAGCGCGGCGCGAAGCGGCAGCCCGGCGGGCGGTGGCGGGGATCGGGCAGGGTGCCGGGAATGGCGGCAAGGCGCGCGCGCTCGAGCTCGAGCGTCGGCGCAGAGGCGAGCAGCGCCCGCGTATAGGGATGCGCCGGCTTATCGAAGAGCAGGTCCACGGGGGCCTCCTCGACGATGCGCCCGGCATACATCACCAGCACGCGGTCCGCGGTCTCGGCGATCACGCCCATGTTGTGGGTGATGACGATCACGGCCATGCCGAGCTCGTCGCGCAGATCGAGCAGGAGATCGAGGATCTGCGCCTGGATGGTGACGTCGAGCGCGGTGGTCGGCTCGTCGGCGATCAGCAGCCGCGGGCGGCAGGCGAGCGCGATCGCCAGCATCACGCGCTGGCGCTGGCCGCCCGAGAGACGGTGCGGATAATCGGCCATGCGCGCGGCGGCCGAGGCGATGCCGACCTTGTCGAGCAGCCCGACCGCGCGGGCGAAGATCCGCGCCGGCGGCCCCGGCTCGTGGGCGCGGATCGTCTCCATGATCTGCTCGCCGATCGTGAAGATCGGATTGAGCGAGGTCATCGGCTCCTGGAAGACCATGGCGATGCCGGGGCCGCGGATGCGGCGCCATTGCCGCTCGGAGAGCCGCGTCAGCTCCTCGCCCCCGAAGCGCACGCTGCCCGCCGCGATGCGCGCCGGCGGGCGCGGCAGAAGCCCCATGATCGCCAGCGCCGTCACGCTCTTGCCGCTGCCGGACTCGCCCACGATGCCGAGCACCTCGCCTGCCTCGAGCGCGAACGTGACCTCCTCGACCGCGGCGATCTCGCCCTCGAGGGTGGCGAAGGCGGCCGTGAGGCCGTCGACCTCGAGCAGGCTCATTGCTGGATTCTGAGCCGCGGGTCGAGCACGTCGCGCAGGCCGTCGCCGAGCAGGTTGAGGCCGAGCACGGTGATCATCAGCGCCGCCCCGGGAATGCCGATGATCCACGGCGCGTCGGTGAGGTACTGCCTTCCCTCGGCCATGATGTTGCCCCAGGTGGGGGTCGGCGGCACCGCGCCGACGCCGAGAAACGAGAGCGTCGCCTCGGTGAGCACGGCATAGGCGAAAAGAAAGCTCAGCTGCACGATCAGCGGCGCCAGCGCGTTGGGCAGGATATGCCGGCGCAGCACGCGCCAGTCCCCGGCGCCGGCGGCCACCGCGGCCTGCACATAATCCATCTCGCGCAGCACGATCACCGAGGAGCGGACGATGCGCGCGGTGCGCGGCGTATAGACGATGCCGAGCGCGATGATGACATCGGTGATCGAGGGGCCGAGCATGGCGGTGACGGCGATCGCAAGCAGCACCGGCGGGAAGGCCATCAGCGCGTCGTTGACGCGCATGACGAGATTGTCGATGCGGCGGAAATAGCCCGCCGCGGCGCCGATCGGCCGTCCCCGCAACCGCATTGATGAGGACCACGGCGCCGCCGATCAGCATCGAGAACCGCGCGCCCCAGAGGACGCGCGAGAGCAGGCTCCGGCCGAAATTGTCGGTGCCGAAGGGATGCGCGAGGCTCGGCGGCAGGAAGGTCGCGTTCATGTCGATCTTGTCCGGGCTTACGGACGTGATCACGGGGGCGAGGATCCCCGCCGCGACGATGATCGCGAAAAGGAAGAACCCGCTGACGAAGAGCCGGTGATGCAAAAGGCGCCGCAGCGCCAGGCGGGCGGGATTGCGGCGCGGCGCCGCGAAGGCGGATGCGGCGTCGGCGGCGAGCGCGGCGGCCGCGTCAGGAGGCATCGTAGCGCACCCGGGGGTCGAGTGCGGCGTAGAGCACGTCGACCAGGATATTGACGCCCACCATCAGCGCCGCCACCACCAGCACGCCGCCCTGCACCATCGGATAGTCGCGGTTGAGCACCGCCTGGGTGAGAAGCTGGCCGATGCCGGGGAGGGAAAACATCGTCTCGGTGACGACGGCGCCCGACAGCAGGAGGCTGACGATGATGCCGATGACGGTGACGATCGGGATCATCGCATTGGCGAGCGCGTGCTTGATCACCACCTGGCGCGCCGGCAGGCCCTTCGCGCGCGCCGTGCGGATATAGTCCTGGCGCAGCACCTCGAGCATCGTCGAGCGGGTGATCCGCGCGAGCAGCCCGGTGAGCAGCAGCGCGAGCGAGATTGCGGGCAGCGTCATCGCCCCGAGCCAGCCGAGCGGATCGTCGAAGAAGGGCACATAGCCACCGCTCGGCAGCCAGCCGAGATCGACGGCGAAGACGATGATGAGCAGCAGGGCGAGGAAGAAGTTCGGCAGCGAGATGCCGATGATCGAGAAGACCATCGCCGCCTGGTCGACCCAGGTGTTCTGCCGGAGTGCCGCGAGGATCCCGCTCCCCAGCCCGAGCAGCGAGGGTGATGAGCATGGCATAGGCCGAAAGCCCGAGCGTGACCGGCAGGCGGAACAGGATCGCCTGCATCACCGGCTGGCCGAGCAGCAGCGAGGTGCCGAGATCGCCGTGCAGGAGATCGCGGTACCAGCGATAGAATTGCACCGAGAGCGGGCGGTCGAGACCGAGATTGTGGTTGATCTCGGCGATCTGCTGGGGCGTCGCCGTGAGGCCGGCGATCGCCGCCGCCGGCCCCCCCGGGATCATGTGGATCATGCCGAAGGTGATCAGGCTGACCAGGATCAGGATCGGCACCGCGCCGGCGACGCGGCTGGCGATGACCCGGACCACGCTACGATCGGCAAATCACGTCCGGCGGAAAATCACTTCTGAAACCACACATTATAGACGCGCGGGATGCGGAAGGGCGCGAAGCCCTTGACGTCCGAGCGCACCGCCTGCACCGCGGTGAGCGAGCCGAGCGGCAGCGCGTAGACCTGGTCGAGCACGTATTTCTGCATCGCGGCAAAGGCCTGATGGCGCTCCGCCACGGTGGGCTGCTCGTTCATCGCGTTCCAGAGCTTGAGCACCTCGGGGTCGGCGTGGCCGGCGGGCGGGAAATAGGTCGGCTCGGGCTGGGCGAAGAACTGCATCACCGAGAGCGGACCGAGCGCGGGCTGCGTGCCCCATCCGCTGAAGAAGAAGTTCCAGCCGGTGCTCTGGGTGAGCGAGATCTGCACCGAGGTCGGCCAGTCGGTGACGCGGAGCTTGGCATTGATGCCGACCGCCTGCAATTGCTGCTGCATCACCACGGCCGCATTGTACATCTGCGTATAATCGGTGTCGGTGAGCAGCACCACCGGCTCGCCCTTGTAGCCGGCCTTCGCGAGATATTGCCTGGCGAGCGCGGCGTTGTCGATGTTGTAGGTCGATTTTCCGGCGTCCGTGTAATCGGCGGTCTGGCTCGGGTACTGGAAGCCGACATTGAGCTTGTAGAAGCCGTCGCTCGCCGCCTGCATGATCCCCTTCATGTCGAGCGCCGCCTGCACCGCCTTGCGGAACCAGAGATTGTCGGTGGGCGGGGCGGCGGTGTTCGGCTCGGCGATCTGGATCCACCAGTTATAGAGCGGCAGGATGGTGATGTTCTTGTCCTTCTCGAGGCTCGGCACCGACTTCGGCGGCACGTCCTCGACGCCCTGCAATTCGCCGGTGCGCAGGCCGGCGACGCGCGCGCCCGGGTCGGTGACGATGCGGAAGGTGACGGTGTCGAAGCAGGCGACCTTGTAGCCGCCGAGCCCGGTGCGGTTCTGGTAGCGCGTGTCCGGGCTGTAGCCGGGGAAGCGCTTGAGCTTGACGTAGCTGCCGGGCACCGACTGCACGAGCTCATAGGGGCCGGTGCCGATCGGCTTGAGCTGCAGCGCCGGGATGTTCTCCTGCGCGGCGGGGATGATGACGATCGGCACGCTGAAGGAGCTCAAGAGCTCGAGGAAGGTCGGCTGCGGCCGCTTCATATGGATGACGAAGGTGAAGGGGCCGGGGGCGTCCCAGCTCGCCACCGCGGCGAGCTGGCTGCGCTCGAGCCCGATCTTCGCATAGCGGTTGAAGGAGGCGACGACATCCTTCGCCGTCATCAGCTGGCCGTTTTGGAAATGCACGCCCTGGCGGAGCTGGAACGTATAGGTCATGTGGTCGGGCGATTCGCTGACCGACTGGGCGAGCTGGAGGATCGGCTTGTCGTCCTCGCTCCGCGTCATCAGCGCCTCGTAGATATTCATCGCGATGTTGCGCGTCGAGATGGTGTTGGAGGCGATCTGGTCGAGGCTGTTGATGTTGGCTTCCTGGCCGAAGACGAAATTTCCCCCGACATGCGGGCATTGAAACGGCGCGGCGACGGCGGTCGCGGCCATGGTGGTCGCGAACAGCGCGAGGCCGGCGGCAAGGCTCGCCGAGGCGAGCAGCATTCGCTTCATGATTTGTCCCCCAGGGAAAATGTCCAGACGCGGCGGTTCCCGCCATCGTGCCGGGATAGTCGCGGTGGGCCGTCGGAGGGTCAAGAGGATTTACGCAGGTTTCGCGCGCTCCCTTGACAATGCATCGCGCGCCCACGCACCCTTGCGAGGAAATCGCCGGTGCGCCGGGCCAAACCGCGTGGACGAGGCCCGCTCGCGATCACGGGCAACCGCGATCGTTGATCGCGCCTGGCCTCGCCGCGCCATCGCGCGAAGGGAGTCACTGATGTCAGCGTCCGGAATGCCGGCCCCGGGGATGCCCACCACCATCAGGGCGCGGGCGAGCAGCGCGGCCGAGGAGCGCGAATGGCAACTGCGCCGCGACATGGCGGCGGTGTTCCGCGTTGCCGCCCGCCTCGGCTGGAACGAGCAGATCGGCAACCACAATTCGCTGATGCTGCCCGCCGGCGACACCGCCGGGGAGAAGCTCTTCCTCATCAATCCGCGCGGCTTGCTCTTCCAGGAGCTGACCGCGAGCAGCCTGATCGTCTGCGATCTTGCCGGACGCGTCGTCCGCGGCGAGGGCGAATTGCGCAAGGTCGCGTTCCACATCCACGCCCGCATCCATCTCGCCCGCGCCGATGCCGCCTGCGTGCTGCACGTGCATCCGCAGTACCTGACCGCGCTCTCCCTCCTCGCCGAGCCGGAACTCGCGCTCGCCCATCACAACAACCTCCTCCTCAACGATCGCGTCGCGGTGGACCAGGGCGGGGACCGGCCGGCGCACGACAACGAGGAAGGCGACCGGCTCGCCGCCGCGCTCGGCGAGAAATCGACCCTGGTGATGGGCGGCCACGGCGTGACGGTGGTCGGCCCGACGGTGCATGACGCGTTCGACGAGCTCTATATCGCCGAGCGCACCTGCATGTACCAGATGACCGCGATGGCGAGCGGAAGGCCGCTCCGCCGCCTGCCCGAAAGCGGGCGCCGGCATTGGCTCGGGCCCTGGGGCGAGCGGCTCGATGCGCGGCTGCATCTCGATGCCTGGCGCCGCGTCCTCGATCGCGAGGAGCCCGATTATGCACGCTGAACGGGCACGCTGAATGGGCACGCTGAAAGGATCCCTCCGCCGATGGACGAGGAAACCGCCGCCACGCTCGGCGCCTGGCGCCGCCACCTCCACGCGCACCCCGAGCTTTCCACCGAGGAGCGCGAGACGGCTGCCTTCGTCGCCGCGCGCCTGGCCGAGCTCGGCATTCCCTTCGTCCCCGGCATCGGCGGGCACGGCGTGGTCGCCACCCTCGCGCGCGGGGGCTCGGCGCGCTCGGTCGCGCTGCGCGCCGATATGGACGCGCTGCCGATCCCCGAGGAGACCAACCTCGCCCACGCCTCGACGCGGCCGGGCGTGATGCACGCCTGCGGGCATGACGGCCACACCGCATCGCTGCTCGGCGCCGCACAGCTTCTTGCCCGCGACACCACCTGGCGCGGCACCGTCCGGCTCATCTTCCAGCCGGCCGAGGAAGGCGGCGGCGGCGCGCGCGCGATGCTCGCCGACGGGCTCATCGAACGCTTTCCCTTCGAGCGCATCTTCGCCTTCCACAACTGGCCGGGGCTCGAGGCCGGCACGGTGATGCTGCATTCCGGCCCGGTGATGGCGGCGGGCCAGCGCTTCGCCGTGACGCTCCACGGCAAGGCCGGGCACGCCGCGCTGCCGCACCTGGCGAAGGATCCGATGCTGGCCGCCTGCCACCTGCTGCTGGCATTGCAATCGATCGTCTCGCGCAACGTCAGCCCGCTCGATGCGGCGGTGGTGACGGTCGGCATGCTCGAGGCCGGCCATGCGCCGAACCAGATCCCGGAAACCGCGGTCCTGCGCGGCACCTTCCGCAGCTATCGCGAGGAGGTGCACGCGCTGATCGGCGCTGCGATCCGGCGCATCGCCGAGGGCGTCGCCGCGACCTTCGCGATGACGGCCGAGGTGGCGATGCAGACCATGGGCGCGGCCACCATCAACACGAAGGAAGACGCCGAGCTCGCCGCCGCTGCCGCCGCCGCCGCCGGGCTCGCGGTGCGGCGCGACCTGCTGCCGAGCATGACCGGCGAGGATTTCGCCTGGTACCTGCAGAAGAAGCCGGGCGCCTTCGCCTGGATCGGCAACGGGTCGAGCGCGGGCGGGCGGGACCTGCACAGCCCCCATTACGACTTCAACGATGCGATCCTTCCCGCCGCCGCGACCTATCTCGCCGCCGCGGCGCGGGCCGCGCTCACCGAGTAGCGCCGCTCATGCGAGCCGCGTAAAAATGTGGCCGCTCGTGCGCCCGCCGCCGACGGTCAGCGACAGGATCGAACCGTCCGCCGCGCGGTCGAGGCGGACATCGAACCAGCTCCGGAAGAGCAGCCCGGGCGTCAGCACCCGCACGATGTCCTCGTCCACCGCAACCACCTCCCACGGCCCGGCATTGACGAAGGGGCCGGCGGCGCGCGCGGCCATGCCGCCCTTGGCATCGGGCGCGATGGTCCAGATCGCGCCGACCTCGTCGCATTCATAGCGGCCGGGAAGCGCGGCGGGCAAAACAGGCGCCGGCGGGGCGCGGCGGAAGAGCATGCCGGGCTCGCCGACGATGATCCCATCGCCCGCGGGAATGGCGGCGAATTCGAAGGTGCTCGCATCCGCGGCAAGCCGCCCGCTCTCGTCCGCGATCAGGGGATAGGAAACGCCGTTGCGGCTGACCAGCAGCGCCCCGTCCGGCTGGCACGCGATGTCCACGGTGGCGGGCGCGGCGGGATCGACATAGCGGCCGGCGAGAAGCGCGCGCTCCGCCAGCGGCGGCAGCGGCGGGACGGGATGGAGCACCCGCTCCGCGCCGAGCACCGCCTCGGCGACCTCGCGGGCGAGCCGATAGGGGACGATGCTGCCGAGATTGGCGATGCAGATGACGGTAAGGTCGTGCGCCGGGATGCGTAGGAACTCGGTCCGGTAGCCGGGCCAGAGCCCGCCATGGCTCACCGTCTCGAGCCCGCGCCACGGCCTGATCGCGAGCCCGCGCGCATAGGCGTTCACCCGCCCGCCGGTCAGCGGCGCCTGCTCCGTGAGCGCCGCAGGGAGCGCCTCGCCGCCCACCTGTCCGGTCGTGAAATTGCGGTCCCAGAGGGCGAGGTCCTCGACCGAGGAGACGAGCCCGCCCTCCCCGCCCAGCGGAAAGCCGTGCGCGGCCTTGACGAAGCCGCCGCCCTTCGGCGCCGGGAAGTAGCCGGTGGCGAGGCCGGGCACGGTCTCGGCGGTCGAGCGGACGAAGCGCGAGCGCGTCATGCCGAGCGGGGCGAAGATCCGCCGCGCGGTGAAGGCGGCGAGGGATTCGCCCGCCACCGCCTCGACGATCCGGCCAAGGAGGAGAAAATTCGTGTTGCTGTAGAGGAATTGGCTGCCGGGCGGGAAGTTCAGCCGACGCTGCAGGCCGAGCACGTGAAGGATGCCCGCGCGCCGGCAATGCTCGCGGAGATCCATGCCGCCGAGCCGCATGAGCTCGAGAAAATCCCGGATGCCGCTGGTGTTGTGCATCAGCTGGTCGATCGTGATCGGGGCGCCGAAAGCGGGCAGCTCCGCCAGGTGCGCGTGGATCTCGTCGGTGACGGCGAGCCTGCCCTCGGCGGCGAGCAGCAGCACGGCGGTGCAGGTGAACTGCTTGGTGACCGAAGCGACGCGGAAGGTCGTCGCCTCGGTGATCGGAACCCCGAGATCGAGATTGGCGAGGCCGGCGCTCCGGTGCAGCACCAGCGCGCCCTTGCGCACGACGCCGATGGTGCAGCCGGGCGTGTTGCCGGTGGCCCAGGGGCCCAAGAGCTGGTCAACGCGGCGCTCGAGCCGCAGCCGATCGAGATCCCGCACCGGAAAGCTCTTCCCCTCGCTGCACGCCAGCATCCGACGGCCCCGGCGCCCTGGCAAGGCGCCCCGCTCAGCGCTCCTCGGACGGGCGGAGCCGGCTCCGGTCCGCCGGCTGGATCTCGGAGCAGGTGGCGCCGGGCGACATCGTCCGTCGGCCCGGCCTCCTGCCTTGTTCGCCACCCTTCCGGCGTGCTCTGATCTCCTGCGGGAAACGAAAAGAAGGGGAGGAGACAATGCGCGCCTTGCTTCTGGGGGTGGCATCGCTGTTCGTTGCAGCGCCGGCGCTCGCCGGCGGGTTCACCGTGACCAGCGGGGATTTTTCCAACGGCGGCACGATCCCCATGGCCCAGGTGCTCAACGAGGGCGGCTGCACGGGACAGAGCCAGTCTCCGGCGCTCGCCTGGTCGGGCGAGCCGGCCGGGACCAAGAGCTTCGCGGTCACCATGTTCGACCCCAATGCGCCCACCGGCAGCGGCTGGTGGCACTGGACCGTCTTCAACATCCCGCCCTCGGTGCACAGCCTCCCCGGCGGCGCCGGTGACGCCGGTTCGGCCCTGTTGCCCGCGGGCGCCGGCGAAGGACGGACCGATTTCGGGTTCTCGCACTATGGCGGGCCGTGTCCGCCGGTCGGCGACCCGCCGCACCATTACGAGATCACGGTCTTCGCCGTGAAGGTCGCGAAGCTGCCGCTTGACGCCGCGGCCTCGGGCGCGACAGTAGGGTTCGTGCTGCACTTCAACACGCTCGCGACCGCGCGGATGGTCGGGCGCTACGGCCGGCCGTAGGTGCCGGGCGTGCGCTGAACGGAACCCCGGAGGGTAACCAGGTGGCCAGTACCAAGGAGCTCAAGGCGCGGCGGGCGGCGCCGCTCGCCACCCCAAGCAGCCTCGGCGCGAATGCGACCAAGGATATCGCCGCGGCGATGAACGCGCTGCTCGCCGATATGTTCGCGCTCTACCTCAAGACGAAGAACTTCCACTGGCACGTGTCCGGGCCGCATTTCCGCGACTACCATCTGATGCTCGACGAGCAGGCGGACCAGGTCTTCGCCACCACCGACGACATCGCCGAGCGCGTGCGCAAGATCGGCGGCACGACGCTGCGCTCGATCGGCCACGTCACGCGCCTCCAGCGCATCGCCGACAACGACGCGGACTACGTGACGCCGCTCGACATGCTGGCCGAGCTCCGCGAAGACAACGAGCAGATCCTCCAGCAGATGCGCGCCACGCACGGGGTCTGCGACGAGCACCGGGACGTGGCCAGCGCCAGCCTGATCGAAACCTGGATCGACGAGGCCGAACGGCGCGTCTGGTTCCTCTTCGAGGCCGGGCGCCGCGGCGAGCCGGGCTGATCCGCCACCTCTCCGGCCGGCCCATCCGGGAACCCACCCGTCCGGGAGCCCGCCCGCGCGGAAATTGATCAGGATCAAGGCGCCCCCGCCCGCGGACGCGAGAATGCCGCCAGAATGTCGAGCGTGAGCCCGGCACGGGCAGAGGGAAACCGGATCATGAATGACGATCTGCTGCTCCAGCAGCGTGTCATCGACGAGCTCGCGTTCGAGCCGAGCGTCGCCGCTGCGCATATCGGGGCGAGTGCGCGCGCCGGGGTGGTGACCCTTACCGGCCACGTCGGCAGCTACACCGAGAAATACGCGGCCGAGCGCGCCGTCCGCCGCGTCAGGGGCGTCAAGGCGGTGGCGCTGGAGCTCGACGTGCGGCTGCCCGAGGACCGCAAGCTCGCCGACGACGAGATCGCCGAGCGTGCGGTGCGCATCCTGAACTGGGACGTTTCGGTCCCGGTCGACAAGATCACCGTCCGGGTCGAGCACGGAATGGTCACGCTCGGCGGCGAGGTCGCCTGGCAGTTCCAGCGCAGCGCGGCCGAGCACGATATCCGCAAGCTGAGCGGCGTCCGCGCGGTGATCAACAGCATCACCGTGGCGCCCCAGGTCCAGGCGGAGGATGTGCACGCGAAGATCCGCGCCGCACTCGAGCGCAACGCCGAGA
The DNA here is from genome assembly GCA_963840545.1 of uncultured Pseudomonadota bacterium. Classification (GTDB taxonomy): domain Bacteria; phylum Pseudomonadota; class Alphaproteobacteria; order Acetobacterales; family Acetobacteraceae; genus JAKAWQ01. Next base: position 206,402 of record CAWIZE010000001.1, read on the forward strand.
TCGAGGCGAACAATGTCGGCGTCGTCGTGGCCGGCGGCAAGGTGACCCTGACCGGCATGGTCGGCGATTGGACGGAGCGCGAGGAGATCGTGCGCGCCGCCTGGGCGGCGCCGGGGGTCACCGAGGTCTATGACGAGCTGGTCGTGACAGGGACGTGAAGAGCGCCCCGATCGAACATTGTCCGAGTGGGAAATGGAGAACACACATGGCTCAGATGCCGGTTGAGAGAAAACAGGCTCCGGTGGCACGCGCGCCGGATCCCTTCGTCGCGTTCCGCACCGAGATGGACCGCCTCTTCGATCGCTTCACCTCCGGCTTCGGCCTGCCTTCGCTCGGCCGGATGCTGGAGGCAGTCCCGTCCTGGCAAGCGGCGTGGCCGCTCTCGGACGGCGCGCCAGCGGTCGACGTGACGGAGAACGCGACCGCCTACAAGATCACGGCCGAGTTGCCGGGCATGGCGGAGAAGGACATCGAGGTCGCGGTGACCGACGATACCCTCACCATCAAGGGCGAGAAGCGCGAGCAGCGCGAGGAGAAGGGCGAGAACCGCTATCTCTCCGAGCGCTCCTACGGTGCCTTCCAAAGGAGCTTCGTCCTGCCGCGCGGGGTCGACCGCGAAAAGCTGAACGCGAGCTTCGCCAATGGCGTGCTCACGGTCACGCTGCCGAAGACGCCCGAGGCGCAGAAGCAGGAGAAGAAGATCGAGGTGAAGGCCGGCTGACCCAATCGGCTGACCCAATCGGCTGACCCAATCGGCTGACGCAGGGCGCGATGACTTTAGGTCATCACGCTCCAGCCTCGGTTTTCCCGATCAAATGCATGGCTTGCCCTTGGGCTTTGGCGGATCGCTCTGCGTGCTCCGCCAGAAGCCATAGTGATCTAATGGACGATCAGCAGCGGCAGCAGGCTCATGCCGACGACCGCGCGCGTGGCCCCGCCGAAGAGCGCCTCGCGCCACGGCGCATGGCCGTAGGCGCCCATCACCAGCAGGTCCGCCCCGTCCTCGCGCGCCGCCGAGAGCAGCTGCCCGCCCGGCCCCGCCGCCGCCACTTTCAGGACGTTGCGCAGGCTCGCCGCGACGCCATGCATGCCGAGATAGGCCTGGATCGCCTGTGCGCTCTCGGCGTCCTCATCGCCGACCGCGATGATGAAGCTCTGCCGCGCCTGGCGCAGGAACGGGAGCGCGGCGGCCACGGCGCGCACCGCCTGTGCCGAGCCGTTCCAGCCGATGGCGATCGTCTCGCCGATCGCGGCGGGCGGCTCCGCCGGAGCGAGCAGCGCCGGCCGGCCTGACTGCATGAGGGTCTGCTCGATGGCGTCGGAATGCGGTCTGTCGACGACGCGATCGGAGCGGCCGAGGACGACGAGATCGAAGAACCGGGCGCGCCGGGCGACAACCACCGGCGCGTCCCCGCTCTCCATGCGCCATGAGGCGCCCGGCTTGCCCGGCTCGGGCGGGTCGGCGAGCGCCAGCCCGTTACGGGCGGCGGCCGCGGCGAAGGACGCCTTGACCTTCCCGGCCATCGTCGCCGCGTTGGCGGTGATCTCGTCGATCCATCGCCCGTCCACCGGCAGGGCGAAGCCGCTCGCCCCGGCCGAGAGCATCACCTCCTCGACATCCAGCCCGACATGCAGCCCTTCGAGGTGGGCGCCGAACCGGCCGGCGAGGCGGCAGGCCAGCTCGAGCGCGCCGGCGTTCGCGGTGCCGCCGCTCAGGCCGGCGAGAATGGTCTTGATCGCCATGGTCTTCCTCCGCCCTGGTCTCGTCTCTATCGGTGCCGTCTCGCCTTGCATCTCAGCACGTCGCCACCAGCCCGTCATGGCCGGGCTCGACCCCGGAGGGCAGGTTCCGGACCAGCCAGGCCCAGTCCATGTCCGAGCCCATATGCGTCAGGATCGTCCGCCGCGGCGCGAGGCGGGCGACCCAGCCGAGCACCTTCTCGAGATGGGCGTGGGTGGCGTGCGGCCCGGAGCGCTGGAAGCAGCCGACGATCCAGGTATCGATCCCCGCGAGCGCGCCTAGGGCCGTTTCGTCGAGCCCATGCACGTCGGTCGAATAGGCGAAGCCGCCGATCCGGAGGCCGAGCGTGCGGGTGAAGCCATGGTCCTGATCGAAAAGCCGGACATCCATCCCGGCGATGCCGACCGTCTCGCCCGGCGCCACGGCATGCGTCTCAAGCACGGGCCGGAGGAAGCCCCGCCCGTCCCAGGGCTGGAAGACATAATCGAAGCGCCGCGCCAGCTCTCCCAGCACCGCCGCTTCCGCATAGGCGGGCAGCGGACGGCCGGCGATCCGGTTCAGGATGCGCACGTCATCGAGGCCGGTGATGTGATCGGCATGCGCGTGGGTGAAGAGGATCGCCTCGACGCGCGGAACCGCGCAGGCGAGGAGCTGGCCGCGGAGCTCCGGCGGCGTATCGACCAGCAGGCGCTCGCCCCCGGGCCCCTCGACGACGATGCCGGCGCGCGTGCGGCGGTTGCGCGGCTCGTCCGGATCGCAGGCGCCCCAATCGCCACGCCCGTCCGGCCCGCCGATCAGCGGCACGCCGGCCGAGCCGCCGCTTCCCAGCATCACGATCCTCATGCGGCCTTGCGGAACAGGCGGCGGAAATTGGCGCAGGTGAGCTCCGCGAGCGCTGCCGGATCGAGGCCACGCACCTCAGCGAGCACGGCGGCGGTGTGGATGACGAAGGCGGGCTCGTTGCGCTTGCCGCGCAGCGGCACCGGCGCGAGATAGGGCGCGTCGGTCTCCACCAGCACCCGATCGGCCGGCAGATCGCGCGCGATGTCCCTGAGCTCCTGCGATTTCGGGAAGGTGAGGATCCCTGAGAAGCTGACATAGCCGCCGCGCGCGATCGCGAACTCCGCAAGCCGGCGCCGGCTCGAGAAGCAGTGGAGCAGGAAGTCGAACCGGCCGCGCGCCGCGATCTCCTCGGCGAGCACCCGCTCGATATCGGCATCGGCGCTGCGGGCATGGATCACGAGCGGCACGCAAGCCGCGCGGGCAGCCCCGATATGGACGCGGAAATTCCGTTCCTGGATGTCGCGCGACGGCTCCTTGTAGAACCAGTCGAGACCGGTCTCGCCAATGCCGATCACCTTGGGATCGGCGGCCAGCGCCAGGATTTCCTCAGGCGCCGGGAGCGGCGCCTCGGCGGCATGATGCGGATGGACGCCGACGGTGCACCAGACATTGTCGTGGGCGCGGGCGCGCGCGAGGATCGCGCGCGACTGCTCCATGGTGGTGCCGATGCTGACGAGCTCGCCGACGCCGGCGGAAGCGGCGCGGGCGAGGATCTCGGGTAGCTCCGCGTCGCTGTAGTCATCGAGATGACAATGCGAGTCGATCAGCATGCGGGCGTGTTTGTCACGCCGCGCCGGGCGTGGCTAGAGCGGGATGGGATCGCTCGCACTCTCCCATCCCGCTCTATCTCTTTGTTTAATCGTGTGATTCAGACCTCCGATGATTCCACCTTCGGTCATCACGCTCTAGCCCGCAGCGGGCGGGCCCGCCGCAACCACCAGGGCCTGGCTCGGCGCGGCGTTGAACTTTCGGAGATAAGTCGCAAACCGACCGACGAAAATGCCGGTGCAGAACCCGCCCACCGCGAGATCGGCGAGCAGGAACGGAAAGTCGCGGCTGAGCGCGGGATCGGTGCCGCCGATATAGCCGAGCGCGTATTTCGCCGCGAAGATCAGCACCACGAGAGGCAGCACCGTCGGGTCGCCGTCGAGGCCGACCAGCCAGCTCTGGTGGTCGGCACGGACCGCGATGCCGCGCACCAGCCAATGCCCGAGCCCGGCCCCGGCGAGCAGCGCCAGCAGCCATCCCAGGAGGGCGCCGGCCGTCACCGCGTGGCTTTCCGCGATCCCCGCGAGATCCCATGCGGCGAAGATTGCGGGCAGGATCGCCAGCCGCCACAGCGGCGTGACATTGGCGCGTCCCGCCGCGAGCCCGCGCCGCACCAGAACCACGAACAGCACATAGACCCACCAGGGCGTCTGGCTCAGCGCTTGGGAGACGGCATTCATGCCCGGCCGCTCAGTGCGACGGGTCCGGCACGGGATAAGGGCGGGTGATGTCGGCATATGCGTTGCGCATCGGCTGGCTCGAAATGATGAGAACGCCGGAAAAGGGCGTGTCCATATCGAGCATGACGAACACCGCCGAGGAGATCGAGAGCGCGCAGAGCGCGATCGTCATGAAGACGAAGCCCGTGCGCGGCGCGTTCAGCCCGAAACAGACGAAGATCACCATCAGCCAGAACACCAGCACGACGAAGAACGGCATCGATATCGTCGAGCGCGCCTCCTCGTTCACCGTCCAGCGCGCCTGCACGAAGGCGTGGAAATCGTCCAGGCAGGAGGTGGCGATCCCGGAATGGAAGGCGTCCGTGGGCGCGAGGCGGCGGATCGCAAGGTCGATCCCGTTGATGACATCGCCGAGAGCCTGACTCTCCATCGCCCCCGGCGAAATCGGCTGCGCCTTGGCAAGATCGCCGGCATCCGGCAACCCCACCTGGAAGGGCCAGGTGGTGGCGACGACCGCCGCGGTATAGCCGCGAAGCGCGCGCCGTGCGTCCACCGTCTCCGGACCGTAGTTGCGCAGGCACTGGTCGAGCTGGACGACCTGCGCGGCGAGCTTGGCCATATCGGTGTTGGCCTGGTCGAACGCCCCCTTCACCGAATAGATGAGCAGGCTCATCACCAACGCCGCAAATGTCACCAGCATGGTGATGCCGAGCCCCACCAGCTCCACCGTCTCGTGGCTATGGTGCCGCTCGGAGAGACGCCCCTTGATGAACATTCCGAGGGCGGCGCTGGCGAGCAGCAGCACGAGAACGCTGGCGCTGCGCAGGGCTTCTTGCATCGCCTTCCCCGCGCCCCCGCCGCGCCGCTAGGCGGCGTCCTCCACGAACCGCGGGAAGAGCGCCTGCGGCGCCGGCAATTCCGTGCCGGCGGCCAAAGGCGCGGCGAGCGCGGCAAGATTGCGCGCCCCCGCGGGCACGCCGAGCTGGTCGAGCATGCGCGCCATGCTGTCCGGCATGAAAGGCTGCAGCACGGTCGCGATCACGCGCAACCCGTCGGCGAGCACGCGCAGCACCGCTTCCATGCGCGGCGGATCGGTGCGCCTGAGCGCCCAGGGCGCCTGATGGTCGATATAGGCGTTGGCGGCGCGCACCAGCTTCCACACCTCCTCCAGCGCCTCGGAGAAGGCCACGCGCTCGAGCGCCTCGCCAACCCGCCCCGGCAGCGCGCCGGCGGCGGCGATCATCGCCGCATCCTCCGCCGTCGGCGGGGCGCGGGCCGGCAGCGCGGCGGCGCAGTGCCGCGCCAGCAGCGCCAGCGAGCGCTGCGCCAGATTGCCGAGATCGTTGGCCAACTCGACATTCAGGCGCGTGACGAGCGCGCGATGGCTGAGCGAGCCGTCACTGCCGAACGGGACCTCGCGGAGCAGGAAATAGCGCACGGCGTCGAGGCCATAGCGGCTCACCAGCTCGTGCGGATCGATGACATTGCCGAGCGACTTGCTCATCTTCTCGCCCTCGACCGTCCACCAGCCGTTGGCGAAGACACGCTTCGGCGGCGCCAGGCCCGCGGCCATCAGCAACGCCGGCCAGTAGACCGCGTGAAACCGGATGATGTCCTTGCCGACGAGATGCAGATCCGCCGGCCAGAATTCCCAGCGGGCCGCCCCCTCGTCGGGAAACCCGGCCGCGGTGATGTAGTTGGTGAGCGCGTCGAGCCAGACATACATGACATGGCCGGGATCGCCCGGCACCGGCACGCCCCAGCGGAAGCTGGTCCGGCTGATCGAAAGATCCGTAAGCCCGGACCTGACGAAGCTCACCACCTCGTTGCGCCGCGAGGGGGGCGCGATGAAATCGGGATGGGCGTCATAGAAGGCGAGCAGCCGGTCCTGCCAGGCCGAGAGGCGGAAGAAATAGGAGGGCTCGCCCACCCACTCGACCGGCGCGCCGCTCGGCGCGAGCCGCGTCCCGTCCGGACCCGGGGCCAGCTCGGACTCGGCGTAGAAGGCCTCGTCGCGCACGGCGTACCAGCCCTGATACGCGCCGAGATAGATCTCGCCGCGCTCCGCCAGGCGCTCCCACAGCGCGGCACAGGCGCGCTTGTGGCGCGGCTCGGTGGTGCGGATGAAATCGTCGTTCGAGGCGCCCATCCACGCCGTCATCTCGCGGAACTGCGCGGCAACCCGGTCGGTGAAGCTCTGCGGATCGAGCCCCGCCGCGGCGGCCGCCTTCTCCACCTTCTGGCCGTGCTCGTCGGTCCCGGTGAGAAAGAACACCTCGTCCCCCGCCAACCGCCGCCAGCGCGCGAGCACGTCGGCCGCGACCGTGGTGTACGCGTGGCCGATATGCGGCGCGCCGTTGACATAATAGATCGGCGTCGTGATGTAGAACTTCATGCTCCGTCCAGCAGGGCCAGGCCCGAAACGACCGCCTGGCGGCGATCGAGATTGAACCGCTCCGTCTCGTCCGCCAGGCCGCAGAGCGCGTGCCACACCTCCCCCCAGGCATCAAGGGGCCGGAGCTCGAGCAGCCGAAGCTGATCCGGATCGGCGCGGCCGCGCGCCCCCGCGCGCACCGCCGCCGCGACGCCTGCGAGCAGCAGCTCCATGAACGTCGAAAAGCCGCTCTCGCCCCGGCCCAGGCGATCGACCAGCCCGTGCGCGCGCGCCGCGCCATAGGCCGGCACGGACGCCAGCACCTCATCGACCAGCGCCGCGATCGCCACGCCCTCCTCGGCGGCCAGCCGCAGCGCCCGCCCGGGCGAACCCTCCGCCAGCGCCGCCAGCCGCGCCCGCTCCTCCGCCGGCAGACGCGGCAGATACCCCGCCAGCAGCGCCTCCATCTCGGCCTCGCCGAGCGGCGCCAGCCGCAACTGCCGGCAGCGGCTGCGCAGCGTCGCCGGCAACCGCCCGGGCGCCGAACAGACGAGCAGGAGAACCGCCCGCGGCGGCGGCTCCTCCAGCACCTTGAGCAAGGCATTGGCCGCATTGGCGTTCAACGCCTCGGCCGGATCGACGATGATCACCCGCCAGCCACCCTCGGCCGCGGTGCGGCGAAGGAACTCCGCCCCCGCCCGCACGTCATCGACCAGGATCTCCCGATGCAGCCGCCCGCTGCGGCCATCGACGCCCCGCCCGATGGTGTGAAGATCGGCATGCGACCCGGCTGCAACCCGCCGGAACACGGGATCCCGCGGATCGAGCGCGAGCCCGTCCCCGTCCAGCCCGGCCAGCAATCGCCGGGCGAACCGATAGGCAAGCGTCGCCTTGCCCACCCCGGCCGGCCCGACGATCAGCCAGGCATGATGCAACCGCCCGCCACGGACCGCTTCGAGCAAAGCCAGCTCGGCCGCCCCATGACCAACCAACCCCGCATTCGCCCGCGGCTCCGGCACACTCACGCGGAGCTCCCTCCCCAGTAAGACCAGGGGACGCTGTCCCCTGGACCCCTGCCAAGGGGCAGAGCCCCTTGGCCTTCCGGCGAGGCGGTCACGCTAGTCTCGCCTGGGTGAGAGAAAAAAGCCGGGCGTGCACTTCGGCTGCGGGTGGTGAGGCGTCGACCAAGAGGCAGCGGTCCGGGTCTGTTTTGGCGATGGTTTGGAAGCCCTGGCGCGTGCGTTGGAGGAACTCGGGGCCGAGGCGTTCGTAGCGGTCGGCGCCGCTGCCGCGTTGCTGGCGGCGGCGCTCTTCCTCCGCCGGCGGAAGGTCGAGGACGAAGGTGAGGTCGGGCGTGAGGTCGAGCAGGCGGATCAGGGTGGCGATGGCGGCGCGGTCGGCGCCCTGCCCGTATCCCTGGTAGGCCATGGTGGAATCGAAGAAGCGGTCGCAGACGATGGTGAACCCCGCGGCCAGCGCCGGGCGGAGCGTGCGGCCGGCGTGATCGGTGCGGGCGGCGAAGTGGATCAGGGCTTCGGCCAGCGGGTCGAGCGTGATGGCGTTGGCGAGGAGGAAGCCGCGCAGCGCCTCGGCGCCGGGCGCGCCGCCCGGTTCGCGCGTCAGCAGCACCGGCCGGCCGGCGGCGGCGAGGCTGGCGGCGAGGAGGCGGGCCTGGGTCGATTTGCCGGCGCAGTCCGTCCCTTCGAGGGTGATGAAGCAGGTCCTCACTAGCCCACGCCGCCGAAGACGAGGTGGAACAGCACCGCGAGCGAGCGTTCGACGAGGCTGAGCCGCGGCACGGCGTTGCCGGCGACCAGGGCGAATTGCTGCCCGGTGGGCACGCCCTGGCCGGCGACGACGAGCGTGCCGAGCGGCTGGCCGGCGGCGACCGGGGCCGGGACAGGTGCCGCGTAGCGGACGCTGATCGTCGCGGTGCGCCGCCATTCGCGCGGCATCGTCGCGACCAGATCGGTGGTGCCGGCGAGCGGCACGCTGAGGCTCCTGCCGAGCCAGACCCGCGCCTCGGCCACCGCCTCTCCCGCCTTGAACAGGGTCACGTCGGTGAATTCCGTGAACGACCAGTCGAGCAGGCGGCTCGCCTCCTCGGCGCGGTCGCTCTCGCTCGGCATCCCGTTGAGCACGAGGATGACGCGCCTGCCCGCCCGGATCGCGCTCGCGCAGAGCCCGTAGCCGCCGGCATCGGTGAAGCCGGTCTTCAGCCCGTCCGCGAGGCCGTCCTGGACCAGCGGGTTGCGGTTGTACTGCTTGATCTTGCTGAAGGTGAAGACCTTCTCGGCCGCGTAATGATAATATTGCGGGAAACCGCTGATGATGAGGCGCGCGAGGGTGGCGATGTCCTGGCAGCACATATAGTGGCCGGGCGCCGGCAGGCCGGTCGGGTTGACGAAGTGGGAGTTGACGAGGCCGAGCTTCGCGGCGGTCCCGTTCATCCGTTCGACGAAGGCGGCCACCGAACCGGAGATGCCTTCGGCGAGGACGACGCAGGCGTCGTTGCCGGAATCGACTTCGATGCCCTGGATCAGGTCGGCGACGCTGACATTGCCGCCGAGCGGGACGAACATTTTCGACCCGCCGGTGCGCCACGCCACCTCGCTCACGGGCAAGGTCTGATCGAGGGTGAGCTGGCCGGACTTGAGCAGGCTGTAGACGATGTAGAGCGTCATCAGCTTGGTCATCGAGGAGGGCGCCATCGGCGCGGTGGCGTTCTTCTCGAGCAGCACCGCGCCGGTGTTGTCGTCGATGATGTAGGCCCAGCGCGCCTTGGTCCCGATCGGCCCGAGCGGCGAGGCGGCGGGCGTGAAGCTGCGCTTGATGGCGCCTTCCCCGACCAGCCTGGGGAACGCTTCCACCTCCGGCGCGGCCGGTTGCGCGCGAAGCGCAAACGCCGGCAGCAGGCCGGAAGCGGCTCCGAGCAGGAGCGATCGACGGCAAGTCATGAACGCCGTGTCTCCCTTCATTCCACCACCAGCGCGGCCCCGGGCGCGCCGGCGTGGAGCACCTGGTCTAGCACGCTGTCCGCCGCGGCGACCGAGCCGAAGGGGCCGATCCGCACCTCGACCTGCAGCGTCCCGCTGCCGTAGCGGGGCACCATCGCGGGCGCGAAGCGGGTAAGCCCGGCGGCTTGGAGGGCCGCATATTGCTGGTCGGTGAAGAGCCCCGTCCGCACCCAGATCGCCCCCGGGTTCGGCGCCACTTGGGAGAGCGCGCCGGGCTGCTCGTCGGCGGGGAACGTGGCGGGCGCCGCCGCGGGTGCCGCCATGGGCGCAGCCGCCGGCGCCGCTTCGCCCGGCCCCCCGCCGGGCGGCGGCAGCGCGCTCACGGCGACGGCGCCGATCGGCGCGCGGGCGATCGCCAGCGTCGGCCCGCCGGGCAGCGCGAAGGCGATCGCCTGGCTCGGGCCGAGCAGGACCTGCACGCGCACGCGCGCCGTCCCGTCCGCGGCAAAGCCGAGCAGGCGCGCGACGCGCGGCGTGACGGCGATCAGCCGCGCCGGGTTCTCCGGGCCGCGATCGTTGACGCGAACCACGATCCGCCGCCCGTTCCCTAGGTTGGTGACGCGCGCGACCGCCGGCAGCTGGAGGGTCGGAGACGCGGCGGCGAAGGCGTCCGCGCTGCCGCGCTCCCCGTCGGCGGTATAGGGCGCGGGCGGGCCGCTCTCGACGGCGGCGATCCCGGTCGCATCATAGGCGAAGTCGGCCTCCGGATAGCGCCAGACCCCGCCCGCCCGGTAGGGCGCGCCGACGACGTAGTGCAGCGGCGGCGGCGGCGCCCTCCGCTGGCAAGCGGCAAAGAGCAGCAGGGGCGCGAGGAGAAGGAGGGCGGAAGGGCGGCTCACGTGGTCACGAGATCGCCGAGCAGCCCGACCGAGAGGGCGTAGAAGTCGGAGGGGTTGTAGCGGCGGATCGCCTGGAAGTTCGCGAACACGAGATAGGCCGGCCCGGCCGGGCCGCCCGGCATGAGCAGCCGCGCGGAGAGGGCGGCGCCCGGCAGAGGCGCGCCATCGAGGGCGCGGAAGCCGAGATTGGACCAGGCGCCGAGCGGCTGGGTCACGCCCCCGCCCGCCAGTTGCGGCGCGAGGGCGGGCGGGGGCAGCACCTGCCGCCCCCAGGACTCGCCCGCGCGCCAGCCCGACTGGACGAGGTAGTTGGCGATCGAGGCGAGCACGTCGGCCGGGTTGGTCCAGATGTCGCGCCGTCCGGTGCCGTCGAAATCGACCGCATAGGCGAGATAGGCGCTCGGCATGAATTGCGGCTGGCCCATCGCGCCGGCCCAGCTTCCGAGCATCGCGTCGGGCGCGACGTCGCCATGGGCGAGGATGCGCAGCGCGGCGACCAGCTCGGAGCGGAAATAGCCGCCGCGCCCGGCGCCATAGGCAAGCGTCGCGAGCGAGCGGACGACCTCGAAACCGCCCTCGTTGCCGCCGTAGTTGCTCTCGAGCCCCCAGATCCCCATCAGCACCGCGGGCGAGGCCGGATAGGAGCCGGTGATGCGGGTGATGAGATCGCGATCGGAGGCATAGAGCGTCCGGCCCTGGGCGATGCGATCGGCGGTCAGCGTGTCGGCGGCGTATTGGGCCCAGGTCAGGGTGAATTCCGGCTGGTGCCGGTCGAGCGCGAGGACCTTGGAATCCAGGCTGAGGCCGGCGAAGGCGGCGCTCACCGTCGCCGCCGGGATGCCGGAGCGCTCGGCCTCCGCGCCGACCGAGGCGAGGAAGCCCGCGAAGCCGGGATCGGCGGCGAGGCCGGACCGGGCGAGGACCAGGGGCGCGAGGACCAGGGGGGCGAGGAGCAGAGGGGCGGCGCCGAGCGCCAACCCCAGTGCATGGCGGCCGAGTGCGCGGCGGCGGAGAATTGGGCGCATGCGCGCGTTCTGCCACGGGCCCGGACCGCGCCGCAACGTGCCCCAGGGGATCAGGCTCTGGTATCCGGGCGCAGCCTTGCCCACAATGGCTCAAGGGCAATGGGGAAACGGGGATCATGGGAACCACGCGCGCGCTTGCCGAGTTCACGTCCGGGCTCGCGCTCGGGCGGCTGCCTCCCGAGGTGATCGAGCGGGCGCGCTTCCTCGTGCTCGACCTGATCGGCAACATCGTCCGCGCCCGGGCCGAGGCCGAGAGCACGCCCGCGCTGCTGGCCGGCGTCCGCGCGCTCGGGCTCGGCTCCGGCAATGCCGGCGTGTTCGGCGATGCGGCGCGCTATGCGCCGGCGGGCGCGGCACTGCTCAACGGCGCGCTCGGCCATTCGCTCGATTTCGACGATACCCATGCCGCCGGCTGCCTGCATCCCGGCGTGACGGCGATCACCGCCGCCCTCGCCGCCGGCGAGATCGCCGGGGCGTCGGGGGCAGACGTGCTCGCGGGCATCGTCGCCGGCTACGAGGTCTCGTGCCGGCTGGCCCTGGCGCTTCCCGCCGGGGAGCATTACGCGCGCGGCTTCCACCCGAGCGCCACCTGCGGCGCGTTCGGCGCCGCCGCCGCCGCCGCCCGGGCCTTCCGCCTGCCGCCGGAGGCGGTGGACTCCGCCTTCGGGATCGCGCTTTCGCAAACCGCGGGCAGCCTCGAATTCCTGGTCAACGGCGCCTGGACCAAGCGCTTCCAGGTCGGCTGGTCGGCGATGAACGGGCTTGCCGCCGCCTGCTTCGCCCGCGAAGGCTTCAAGGGTGCGGCCGAGGCGTTCGAAGGGCCGCACGGCTTCCTCCGCGCCTATGCCCCCTCGCCCACGCCGGCGCGCGCGACCGAGCGGCTCGGCCAGACGTTCGAGCTGATGGCGACCGCCGTGAAACCCTATCCTTCCTGCCGGTTCGGCCATGCCGGCATCGACGCTGCACTCGCGCTCAGGGCCGCGCATGCGCTCCGGCCCGAGGAGATCGAGGCAGTGGAGCTCGGGCTTTCCAACGCGGGAATGTTGCTGATCGGCGAGCCGGCGGGGAAAAAGGCCGATCCGCGCAACGTGGTGGACGGGCAGTTCAGCGGGCCGTTCGTGCTCGCCGCCGCACTCGCCACCGGGCGGATGGACTGGGACAGCTACCGCCTGCTCGAGGACCCGACCGTCCGCCGCCTCCTGCCGCGCATCACCTGCGTCCACGACGCAGCGATCGAGGCCGAGTTCCCCGCGAACATGGCGGGCCGGGTGGCGATCCGCGCCCGCGGCCGGGTGTTCGAGCAGACGGTGCGGGTGCCGAAGGGCGAGCCCGCCAATTTCCTCGGCGAAGCGGAGCTGCGCGGCAAATTCGCGAGCCTCGCCGGGCCGGTGCTCGGCATCGCACAGACAGCTTCGCTCGCGGACGCCGCGCTCGGCATCGCCGGCCTCGCCAACATCGCCGCGCTCCTGCGCAAGGGCGCGCCCGAAGCCGCGGTCCGGCTCGCCGGGGAGTAGCAAGCCGATGGCCGATCTTCGGGCCGATTTCCGCTTTTCCAACACCCACGCCGAATGGATGGCGCGCGACGCCAGGCACGTGATGGGCTGGCGCTACGATCCCCCGATCGTCTTCCGCGGCGGCAAGGGAACAAAAATCTTCGATGTCGATGGCAACGAATATTACGACCTGACATCGGGGATGATGAGCCAGACGCTCGGCCACGCGCATCCCGAGCTGGTCGAGGCGATCAAGGCGCAGGCCGAGCTCCTGGCCCACGAATCATCCTGGTACTCCAACCCCTGGCTGATCGAATTCGCCGAGCTGCTCGCCTCGACCCTGCCGGGCAATCTTTCGGTCGTCGATTTCGCCGTGACCGGCTCGGAGGCGAACGAGGTCGCCTTCCGCATGGCGCTCGCCAGGAGCGGAAAATTCGATATTGTTTCGGTCATCCGCGGCCTCCATGGCGGCAGCCTCGCCGTCGAATCCGTCACCACCGTGGGCGGGGCGCGCAAGCACTCGCTCGGGCCGCTGCTGATGCCCTCGCGTGCCGCGGCGATCCTGCCGCCGCTCTGCTACCGCTGCCCGGTCAATCTCACCTATCCGGGCTGCGATATCGGCTGCCTCAAGACCAGCGAGCAGCTGATGGAATTCACGACCACCAAGAGCATCGCTGCGATCATCGCCGAGACCATCCCCGCCGCGGGCGGGATGATCGTCCCGCCGAGAGAGTGGCTGCCCCGGCTCGCCGATCTCGCGCGGCGCTGGGAGACGACGCTCATCCTCGACGAGGCGCAGCTCGCCCCGGCGCGGACGGGAAAGATGTGGTGCTTCGAGCATTACGATGTGGTCCCGGACATCGTCACCTTCGGCAAAGGCGTCTCCGCGGGCTTCGCCATCTGCGGCGCGATCACGACGCCCGAGATCGCCGCCGAAATCCGCGGTAGATGCGGGCTGCCCTGGGCCGGAACCTACACCGGCGATCCGTTCCCGGCGGCGATCGCGCTCCGCCAGCTCCAGATCGTCATCCGCGACGGGCTCGCGGAACGCTCGGGCCGCCTCGGCGCGCATCTCCGCCTTCGGCTCGAGGAGGAGATTCTTCCCTTTGGGATCATCGGCGACATCCGCGGCCTCGGCCTCTACCAGATGCTCGACGTGGTAACCGACAAGACGGGGAACAAAGCGCCTGATCCCGCCGCCGCCGAGCGCATCCGCTACAACCTGATGATGGCAGGCGTGGCGACGATCGCGGTCAGGAACATGGTGCGCATCGTCCCCCCGCTCATCATCACCGAGGCCGAGATCGAGGACGTCGTCGGCCGCCTGCGCACCGCCGTGCAGCGGGCCCAGGACGGTTTTCCCCGCCGCGTCGATTTCTCCCGCTCAAGCTCGCTGGCCGCCGATTAGCGTGCGCCCTCCTCGCCAAGACTCCGCGCCGCCATCTCGTGGGTGTTCTTGCTGAGGCGCGGCGCGGCGAGGATGCCCCGCAGCGCCTCCTGCATCGCGCCCCGCCGCTCTTCCGCGACGCGCCGCCACTGGCCGAGGGGGGAAACAAGCCGCGCCGCCACCTGCGGGTTCATCGGATCGAGCCGGATGATGGTGTCGGCAAGCAGCCGGTATCCGGCGCCCGACGCGTCATGGAAGCGCACCTGGTTTCCTTGCGCAAAGCTCGCGATCAGCGCGCGGACGCGGTTCGGATTCTTCAGATCGAAATCCGGATGGCGGGTGAGCGCCTCGACCGCCTCCGCGGCGCCCGGCAAGGGCGAGGTCGCCTGGATCGCGAACCATTTGTCGAGCACCAGCGCATCCCCGCGCCAGGCGGCGTGGAAGGCGGCGAGCGCCGCCGCGCGCTCCGGTGCGTCGATCGCCGCCAGCACGGCAAGGGCGGCGAGCACGTCCGTCATGTTCTGCCGCGCCTCGAACTGCCGCATCGCCAGCGCCACGCCGAGCTTCGCATCGGCGGCGGCGAGATAGGCGAGTGCGGCGTTGCGCAAGCTGCGCCGCCCGATCGACGATCCGTCGATCGCGTACGGCCCGGCATCGCTCAGCCGCTCATAGATGGCCAGGAAATCGCCGTGCAGCGTCCGGCCGATCGCGGCGCGCGCCGTCTCGCGCACGGCGTGGATCCCATCGGTATCGGCGATCTCCATCTGATCGGCGAGGAACATCTCGCCCGGAAGTGCCACCGCCTCGGCGGCGAGCGCGGGGTCCTGGTCGGCGCGGCCGAGTGCCGCCGCCACCGGATCGATCAGGGACGCCGGCACGGCCGGCACCTCGCCGCGCTGCCTGGCCCCGACCAGCCCGAGCAGCAGGAGGGCGGCATGAAGCTGCCCCGTATCCCAGCGGGTGAAGGGGTCCGGATCGTGCCCGGCGAGCAGCAGGAGCTGCGCCGGCGCCAGCCCTGAGAGCTTCACGGGGGCCGAAAATCCGCGCAGCAGCGACGGCACCGGCGGCGCCGGCACATCAACGAAAACGAACTCATTCTCCGCCCGATCGGCGAGCAGCACCCGCGTGCCCTCCCGCGCTGCCTCCTCGCCCTCGAGCCGCGTCGGGATCTCCGCGCCGTCCGGGCCGAGCAGCCCCATCGCCAGCGGGATCACCAGCGGCTCCTTCTCCGCCTGATGCGGCGTCGGGGCCGTGCGCTGCGCCACGCGCAGCCGATAGCGCCGTGCCTCTTCATCGTATTCGTCGCTGACGCTGAGCTCCGGCGTGCCCGCCTGGTGGTACCAGCGCTTGAACCGGGAAAGATCGACGCCCGCGGCGTCCTGCATCGCCGCGACGAAATCCTCGATCGTCACCGCCTGGTTGTCGTGGCGCGCGAAATAGAGGTCCATCCCCCGCCGGAACGCCACCCGCCCGATGATCGTCGCCATCATGCGGATGATCTCGGCGCCCTTGTTGTAGATCGTTGCTGTATAGAAATTGTCGATCGCGATGTAGCGGTCCGGCTGCACCGGATGGGCGAGCGGGCCCGCGTCCTCGCGGAACTGGCCGGCGCGCAGCTCGCGCACGTCGCTGATGCGCTGCACCGCCGGGCTGCCCTGGTCCATCGAGAATTCCTGGTCGCGATAGACCGTGAGGCCCTCCTTGAGCGAGAGCTGGAACCAGTCGCGGCAGGTCACGCGGTCGCCCGTCCAGTTGTGGAAATACTCGTGCGCGATCACGCCCTCGATGCGCTGGTAGTCGCCGTCGGTCGCGCTCGCCGGCTCGGCGAGGACGTAGCGCGTGTTGAAGATGTTGAGCCCCTTGTTCTCCATCGCCCCCATGTTGAAGTCCGAGACGGCGGCGATGTTGAAGATGTCGAGATCGTACTCGAGTCCGAACACCGCCTCGTCCCACGCCATCGCCTTCTTGAGCGCGCGCATCGCGTGCCCGCACCGCCGCTCGTCGCCGCTGCGCACCCAGATCCCGAGCGCCACCGTCCGCCCGGAGCGGGTGGTGAAGCGGTCCTTCACCGCCGTGAGGTCCCCCGCGACCAGCGCGAAGAGATAGCTTGGTTTCGGATGCGGATCGGTCCAGGTGATCCGATGCTTCCCCCCGCCCACGTCCTCGGCCGGCGAGGGGTTGCCGTTGGAGAGCATGACGGGGAAGCCGCGCGCCTCGGCGATGATCGTGGTGGTGAAGCGCGCCATCACGTCCGGCCGGTCCGGAAAATAGGTGATGCGGCGAAAGCCTTCCGCCTCGCATTGGGTGAAGAAGCCGCCGTTCGAGACATAGAGGCCGGAAAGCTCGGTGTTCTCCGCGGGCGCGATCTCGACCTCGATCTCGAGGGTGAATGCGTCCGGTGGATCGGCGAGGACGAGGTCCCCGTCCTCGATCCGCCAGCGATTCTCGCTGATCCTCTCGCCATCGATCGCAATGGCGAGCACCGGCTGGCCGGCGCCGTCGAGCCGCAGCGGCTGAGCGCTCGCCCCGGCCTCGGGGTTGCGACACAGAGCCAGGCGCGAGCGCACGCGCGTCGCCGCGGGGTCGAGAGCGAACGTCAGATCGACGCGGTCCACCAGGAACGCGGGCGGCTTGTAGTCGGAAAGGAGCGTCTCGCGCGGCGTGGCCAGCGTGGCGAGGGCGGCATTCGCGTGATCGTCGGGCATCGGCGGCTCCGTTGCGCTGCTCCCGCATATAGGGCGGATCGGGCCGGACGGGAATCGCCGCCCGGGCGCCCGCCGTAACGCGACTGTCACCGAAATGACATCATCGTCCAGCCCGTACGTCACCCCGTTCCACAACTCCGGCATGCTGTGCTGAAATGGACGGATCGACACCCATCGGGTGACAGCCGCCTCGGCCTATGCGAAACGCGAGCCGCCAGACGCCAACCGAGTGGAACCCCCCGTGACGCGCGAGCCCGAGATCAGTTTCGTCGTGCCTGCGTATAACGAGGAGGCGCTGTTGCCGCGCTGCCTCGAGGCCATCGCCGCCGAGATCGCGCGCAGCGGCAGCGCTGCGGAGATCGTCGTCGTCGACAATGCGAGCACCGACCGCACGCGCGAGATCGCGCTCGGCGTGCCGGGCGTGCGCCTGGTCGAGGAGACGGAGCGCGGGCTGGTGCCCGCCCGGCGCGCCGGGCATCGCGCGGCGCGCGGCGCGCTGATCGCCAATATCGACGCCGACACCATCGTCCCCGAAGGCTGGCTCGAGCGCACCTTGGCCGCGTTCGCCGCCGACCCGGACCTCGTCGGCCTCAGCGGCCCCTACATCTACTACGACGCGCCGCGCTCGGTGCGGGCCGCCGCGGCCTGCTTCTATCGCTGTGCGTTCGTCGCCTACCTCATCGTGCGGTTCGTCATGCATGCCGGATCGATGATGCAGGGCGGGAACTTCGTCGTCCGCCGGGACGCGCTCGAGCGCGCCGGCGGCTTCGATTCGGAATTCCGCTTCTATGGCGAGGACACCGATCTCGCGCGGCGGCTGAGCAAGGTCGGCGCGGTCACCTTCTCCTTCCGCCTCTGGGCCCTCTCCTCCGGCCGCCGCTTCGCGGCCGAAGGCATGGTGCGGGTCGGCCTCACCTATACCGCCAATTTCTTCTGGGCGACCTTCCGCAAGCGCCCCTTCACCGAGGCCTGGGCGGACTACCGCGAAGACCAGGGGCAGGGCCCCTGGACCCCCTAAGCGCTGCGCGGCACAAAAGCTTCAGAGCGCGGCGCGCAGCACGCCGGCGATCCGTGCGATATCCGCCTCCTCGAGGCCGGGATGCATCGGCAGCGCGAGGATGCGCCCGGCAATCGCCTCCGAGACGGGCAGCGCCGAGCCGTCATGCTGCGCCCGATAGGCCGGCTGGAGGTGCAGCGGGCACGGGTAATAGATGTTGCTGCCGATCCCGGCTTCCTTGAGCGCCGCCTGGGCGCGCGCACGCGCCTCCGAGCCCGCCAGCAGCACGGAATAGATCGCCCAGACGCTCGTGCTCTCCGCCACCCGCGCCGGCGTCTCGACGAGCCCGGCGAGCTGCCGGTCATAGGCCCGGGCGAGGCGCTCGCGATGGGCGAGTGCGGCATCGAACACCGTGAGCCGCGCCAGCAGCACGGCCGCCTGCAGCGTATCGAGCCTGCCGTTGATGCCGATGCGCAGGACCTCGTAGCGCGTCCCCCCCTCGCCGTGCGAGCGGAGGCTCCGGTAGAGCGCGGCGCGCTCGTCGCTCTCGGTGAAGAGCGCCCCGCCGTCGCCGTAGCCGCCGAGGGGCTTGGTCGGGAAGAAGCTCACCGCCGTGGCGTCGGCAAGCGTGCCGAGCCGGCGGTTGTGCAGGCTGGCGCCAAAACTCTGGGCGCAATCGTCCAGCGTGAAGAGCCCCGCGGCCTCGGCGATCGCGCCGAGCGCCGTCCAGTCGGCCGGCTGGCCGAAGAGATCGACGCCGATCAGCGCCCGCGGGCGGAATTCTCCAGCGGCCCGAACGGCGGCGATCCGGCGCTCGAGGTCCGCCGGGTCGATCTGGAAGGTGCGGGGATCGATATCGACGAAGACCGGCTTGGCGCCCAGCAGCAGCGGCACCTCGGCGGTCGCGGTATAGGTGAAGGAGGGCAGGAAGACAGCATCCCCCGCCCCCACCCCCTCGGCCATCAGCGCGATCACCAGCGCATCGGTCCCCGAGCTCACCCCCACGCAGTGCCGCGCGCCGCAATAGGCGGCGAGGCGCTGCTCGAGCTCCGCGACCTCGGGGCCGAGGATGAACTGGCAATGGGCGAGCACCGCGTCGAGCCGGCGGCGAAGCTCGGCGGCGAAGCTCGCCTGCTCGGACTTGAGGTCGAAAAGCGGCAGGGGACGCAACGGGGCATCCCTGGGGGCATCCACAGGAGTATCCATGCGATCAATCGTCTCCGGGTGATGGTCGGCGACAGCCCCACCAAGCCCGGTCGACGGGCTCGGCCGGCGGCCTTAGTTCGCGACCTGCATTTCCCCGAGATAGGCCTCGCGGATCAAGGGGTTCTCGCGCAGTTCCTTGGCCGTGCCCGAAAGCACCACCTGGCCGGTCTGCAGCACATAGGCGCGATTGGCCACCGAGAGCGCCATCGAGGCGTTCTGCTCGACCATGAAGATCGTGGTGCCCTGGCGGTTGATCTCCTGGATGATCTCGAAGGTTTGTTCGACGAAGATGGGTGCGAGGCCCATCGAGGGCTCGTCCATGCAGATCAGCCGCGGCCTTGCCATCAGCGCCCTGCCGATCGCCACCATCTGCTGCTCGCCGCCCGAAAGCGTGCCGGCGAGCTGGCTGCGGCGCTCCTTGACGCGCGGGAAAAGCGAATAGACCCGATCGAGGTCCTGGTCGAACTCCGCCCCGTGGCTGCGCAGATAGGCGCCCATCTCGAGATTCTCGAACACCGTCATGCGCGGAAAAAGGCGCCGTGCCTCGAGCACCGGGGCGATGCCGCGGCGCACGCGCTCGGCGGTGGCGAGCCGTTCGATCGGCTGGCCGTCGAAGACGACGCTGCCGCGCGTCGGCCGCACCACGCCCATGATCGTCTTCATCGTCGTCGATTTGCCCGACGCGTTGCCGCCGAGCAGGCAGACGATCTCGCCGGCGTCGATCGCGTAATTGACCTGCTTGAGGACATGCAGGTCGCCGTAATGGGTATCGACATCGCGGAACTCAAGCAGCAATGCCCGCGCTCCCGGCCTGCGTGTTGCGCCCGAGATAGGCGCGCAGCACCTCCTCGTTGCGGCGGACCTCGTCGGGCCTGCCCTCGGCGATCTTCTCGCCGTGGTCGAGCACGACGACCGTGTCGGCGAGCCGGACCACCACGTCGAGCTTGTGCTCGATGACGATGACGGTCAGGCCGAGCTTGTGCAGATCCTTGATCTGCTGGGCGAGCTCGAGCGTTTCGGCCGGGTTCATGCCGGCGGTTGGCTCGTCGAGCAGGAGGATGCGCGGGCTGGCGGCGAGCGCGCGCGAAACCTCGACCCGGCGGCGGTTGGCGTAGGAGAGCGCGCCCACGTTCTGGTTGGTGCGCGGGAGGAGGCGGTTGCCGAAATTGGCGATGATCTCGAGCACCCGCGCGCGCGCCCGCTTCTCCTCCGCGGCCGCGCCCGGCAGGTGCAGGACCGCGCCGAGCGGCCCGGTGCGCAGGCGCGCGTGCTGGCCGATCAGCACGTTCTCCATCACCGTGAGGTTGGTGAAGAGGCGGAGGTTCTGGAAGGTCCGGGCGATGCCCTTGCGGGCGATGGCGTGCGGCTTGAGGCCGAGGATCTCCTCGCCATAGAGCTTGATGCTGCCCAATTCGGCGCGGGTGAGGCCGGTGATCACGTTGAAGAGGGTCGATTTGCCGGAGCCGTTCGGGCCGATCACCGCAACGACGCCGCCGGCGGGCACCGTGATGTCCATCGATTTGAGCGCGACGAGCCCGCCGAACCGGACGGTCACGCCCTTGATCTCGAGCGCCGGCACCTGACCGCCGGGGGTCCCGGCCGCACCCTCGCCGATGCCGCTCAACCGGAACCCGCCCGATTGCCCGACCTGGGCGTTCTGCTGCTCGAAGCTGAGCGCGGGTTGCTTGCGGACGGCCGGAATGAGGCCCTCGCGCCGGAACAGCATCATGAACACGAGGATGATGCCGAAGATGAGCTCGGTCGCCTGCGCGAGCTCGACGTTCTGGAGAAAGCCGATGCCGGTCCACTGGCCGACGGCGCTGACCCAGCCCGAGAGGTCCGGCAGGAACCAGGATTGCAGGAGCTGGAGGATCATGGCCCCGGCCACGACGCCCCAGACGCTGCCCATGCCGCCGAGCACCACCATGACGAGGACCATCACCGAGACCGGGAACATGAACATATCCGGCGTCGCGCTTTGCAGCTTGGCGATATAGAAGCAGCCGGTCATGCCGGCGAAGCCGGCGCCGGTGGCGAAGGCGAGCAGCTTGTAGCGCACGAGGTCGACGCCCATCACCGAGGCGGCGACCTCGTCGTCGCGCAGCGCCATCCACGCCCGCCCGATGCGTGAATCGCGCAGACTGATGCTGACGAACATCAACACCACCACCATCCCGAGCACGACATAATAATAGGGCTCCGCCCAGATGCCGAAGCTCCAGCCGAAGAGCTGCGGCGGCGCGGCCCCGTTGAGGCCGGCGGCGCCGTTGGTGAGCGCGGACCAGTTGCGGGCGACGATCGGCACGATCTCGCCGAAGCCGAGCGTCACGATCGCGAGATAATCCCCGCGCAGGCGCAACGTCGGCGCGCCGAAAACAACGCCGAAGAAGGCCGCGACGATGCCGGCCAGCGCGAGGCCCAGCCAGAACGAGAGGGTGAAATGCACCACCGTGGCGTCGCCCAGGCTCGCCTTCTGGACGAGGTCCAGCCAGGCGAAGGGAACCCAGAAGCTGCTCCAGGCCGGATGAAGCTGCCAGGAGGAGAGGATGCCGTAAGTATAGGCGCCGATCGCGAAGAAGGCCGCGTAGCCGAGATCGAGCAGCCCGGCGAAGCCGACGACGATATTGAGGCCGAGGGCGAGCGTGGCGAAGGCAAGCGCGTTCGCCATCGCATCGATGTTGGCGTCGTTGCCGTTGATGATCGGGAAGAGCAGGGCCGCCACGAGCAGCACGGCGCTCAACGCGCGCTGGCGCGGCAGGGTGAGGAAGTGGGGGCGCGCGCTCGCCCCGGCGAGGTCGGCGCCAACCGTGGTTTCCGAGGCCATGCGCGTGCCCCCTCTCAGGACTTGTTGGGCGCCATGGTGCCGAGGAGCCCGGTGGGCCGGAACACCAGCACGAGCACCAGGATCGAGAAGATGATGACGTCGGTCCAGGCGACCGCGATGAACTGTCCGCCGAGCGATTCGATGAGCCCGATGAGGAGGCCGCCCAGCATCGCGCCCGGGATGTTGCCGATGCCGCCCAGCACCGCCGCGGTGAAGGCCCGCAGCCCCGCCGTATAGCCGATCAGGAAGCTGGTGAAGTTGTAGTAGAGGCCGAAGGCGAGCCCGGCCGCCCCGGCGAGCGCGGAGCCGGCGAAGAAGGCGACGACGATCACCCGATCGACATCGACGCCCATCATCCGCGCCGCCTCGGGATCCTGGGCGGTCGCGCGCATCGCCTTGCCGAGCTTGCTCCTCTGCACGAACAGCCAGAGGCCAACCATCAGCACCGCGGAGACGATCCAGATCAGGACGACGCGCAGATCCATCACCGCGCCGTCGATGTGGAAGCGGACCTCGGGCAGCGGGTTGGGGAAGTTCTTGGTGTCGGCGCCGGCGCCGAGCAGGATCCCGTTGAAGAGGATGTAGGAGACGCCGATGGTGGTGATCATCGCCGTCGTCCCCTTGATCCCGCGCAGCGGGCGGAGCGTGTAGCGCTCGATGATCACGCCGAGCAGGCCGCTCGCGACCATGCTGACGACGAGCGCGGCAAGCAGCGCGCCGACCAGGGGAAGTCCGGTCAGAATGACGTTCTGACCGGACAGCCCGAAGGCCTGCAGCACCCACATGCCGATGAAGGAGCCGACCATGAAGACGTTGAAGTGCGCGAAGTTGATCAGCTCCATGATGCCGTAGACGAGGGTGAAGCCGAGCGCCAGCAGCGCATACATGCCGCCCAGGCTGAGCCCGTTGATCACCTGTTGGATGATCAGGGTGGTTTCGGACATGTTCGGCCGTCTCCCGGACGTATCGCCTACGGTTCCGTTCCTACGTTTTCGTCGGGGCGCCCTGCTCAGGCGGCCGGCGCGACGCCGATATATTTGAACTGGTGGATGATATCGGTGAGCGGATAGTTCGTGTTCTTGACCACCTGGAAGATGCTGACCGTGCGGTTGACGACATCGCCGTACTGGTCGAACTGCACCGTGCCCTGCAGCGTGACGGTCTTCGAGTTCTGGATCGCGTCGCGCACCGCCGCCCGCGTGATCGGCTTGCCGGCGTTGACCAGGCCGGCGATCGCGCCGACGATAACAAGCCCGGCGTCATAGGCAGTGATCGCGTAATCGTCCGGCTGGGTGTGGTAGGTCGACTGGTAGAGCGAGACGAACGGCTGCACCTTCGGATCCTCGGTCAGGTGCGGCGAGGCGATCGAGCAGTACCAGCCCTCGGCGGCCGGGAAGCCGACGGCAGTGAGCATTTCGGGATCGAGCAGGCCGTCGCCGCCGCCCTTCGGCATCGCCGCCGGCAGCACGCCGTAAGCCTCCTTCACCAGCTTGGCGCCGGCGAGCATGACCCCACCGTAATAAAGTGCGTCCGGATTCGTCGCCTTGATCTTGGTCAGCGACACCGTGTAGTCGGCCTCCTTGGGGTCGAGCCGGTCGCGGCCGAGCACCTTGATGCCCTTCTCCTTGGCCCGCGCCTCGAAGGTATCGGCGATGCCCACGCCATAGGCGCCGGAATCGTCGAGCACATAGACCGACGTAACCTTGAGCACGTCGGAATAGTAATTGGCCATCGCCGGGCCCTGGTAGGCGTCGGTCGTGACGGTGCGGAAATAGATCGCCTTGCCCGAGGGGTCGAACTCGGCGGCGAATTTCGGGTTGGTGATGTCGGGGTTGGTCGAGGCCGGCGTGATGGTGGCCAGGCCGCCCTCGCTCAGGATCGGCGCCATCGCCTTGCCGGCGCCGCTCATCTCGGGACCGATCGCCGCCACCACGTCGGGGTCGGCGACGAAGGCGCGGGCGTTGGTCGCCGCCTGCGCCGGGTCGTACTGGCCGGCGGTCGCGGTGGCGTCGTTCAGCACCACGGGAACCAGCGTGTAGCCCTTCACCGTGCCGGCGTCGTTCGCCTGCTGGATGGCGAGCAGGGCACCGTACTTAATACGTGCCGCGCCCTCCGCATCGGCGCCGGTGAGCGGCAGGTCGATGCCGATCTTGATCACCTTGTTGGCCGCCAACGCCGGCCGGAGACCCGCTCCGATCAGCGTGGTGGTGGCCGCCGCACCGGCAATCAGCTTGCCGGCCGAACGACGTGTGAGCATGGGATACCCCCCTTTGGTGAAAGCTCCTGCCCCTCCCCTTAAGCAAGTCAGGGGCCAACTTGTCACTAGTCTGTTTTGCGCTCCCTGCATAGCGGCGTGCGTCCGCGCGCCCCGCCGGCCCCGGGGCGCGGCGCCCCGCCGGGCCGCGGAGCCGGTGATGAACGAATGGGCCGGCGCCCGGACTCGAACTGCCCGGTTCTTCGGCGGGCTGGCTGCTGCGTAGGCAGCGCAAGGCGAAACGGCATCGGGCTCAGCACGGGGCTCAGCTCGTCGGCGCGGTGCCGATATACTGGTATTGATGCAGGATGTCGGTGAGCTTGTATCGGCCGTTCTCGACGATCTGGAAGATGCTGACGACGCGGCTCCTGAGGTCGCCGTAGCGGTCGAACTGCACCGGTCCCTGAAGCGTGTCGGTCCGCGAGCCCTGGATCGCGTCGCGCACCGCCGCCCGCGTCACCGGCTTGCCGGCATTCACCAGGCCGGCGATCGCGCCGACGATGACCAGCCCGGCGTCATAGGCGGTGATCGCGTAATCGTCCGGCTCGGTGTGCCAGGTCGCCTCGTAGAGCGTCACGAACGGCTGCACCTTCGGGTCGGCGGTGAGGTGCGGCGAGGCGATCGAACAGTACCAGCCCGCGGCGGCCGGGAAGCCGACGGCGGTCAGCATCTCCGGGTTGAACAGCCCGTCCCCGCCACCCTTCGGCATGGCGGCGGGAAGAATGCCGTACGCCTGCTTGACCAGCTTGGCCCCGGCCAGCATGACGCCGCCGTAATAGAGCGCGTCCGGGTTCAGCGCCTTGATCTTGGTCAGCGACACCGTGTAGTCGGCCTCCTTGGGGTCGAGCCGGTCGCGGCCGAGCACCTTGATGCCCTTCTCCTTCGCCCGCGCCTCGAAAGTATCGGCGATGCCCACCCCATAGGCGCCGGAATCGTCGAGCACATAGACCGAAGCAACCTTGAGCACGTCGGAATAGTAATTGGCCATCGCCGGGCCCTGGTAGGCGTCGGTCGTGACGGTGCGGAAATAGATCGCCTTGCCCGAGGGGTCGAACTCGGCGGCGAATTTCGGGTTCGTGATGTCCGGGTTGGTGGAGGAAGGCGTGATGGTGGCGAGATTGCCCTCGCTCAGGATCGGCGCCATCGCCTTCCCCGAGCCGCTGTCCATCGGGCCGATCGCCGCCACCATGTCGGGGTCGGCGACGAAGGCGCGGGCGTTGGTCGCCGCCTGCGCCGGATCGTATTCGCCGGCGGTGCTCGTCGCATCGTTCAGCACCACGGGAACCAGCGTATAGCCCTTGATGGTGCCGGCGTCGTTCGCCTGCTGGATGGCAAGCAGGGCGGCGTCCTTGATGCGAATCGCGTTGTCGGCCTCGGCGCCGGTGAGCGGCAGGTCGATGCCGATCTTGATCACCTTGCCGGCCGCCCGCGCCGCACGGAAACCCGCTCCGAGCAGCGTCGCGGAGGCCGCCGCTCCGGCGACCAGCCGGCTGGCGCCACGCCGTGTCAACATCGCAAAGCCTCCTTGCATTTGCTTCCCTTGCTCGCCGCTACGCAATTCCGAGGCCACGTCTCAGGAACTCGCGTGGATCCGCAGGGAAGCTTGCAAAGTCAGAGGATTGATCGGGCGCACGCCGGTGCCGCGGCGGCCGCGTCCCATGGCGCCCGGCGCTGCATTGCACAATATCCAAGCAGGCTGACCGATCGGACGGCAAACTCCCGATCCCGCGACGGCCGCGCCGCCGCCCTCGCCAGATCGCGACACGAAGGCTAGAAGCGAACAGCCGTGGGGCCGTCCCCACGGTCATGGCGAGGAGGCGTACAACTGCGATGCTGAAGCCCGAAACCCTCAGCCTGCTCGGCGAAGCGAGCACCGCCACCCTCACCACGCAGCTCTTCAAGCGGGGTTTCCGCAACCTCTTCATGCAGGGCGTCCGCCCGCTCGGCCCGCCCGGGCGCAATCTCGTCGGCCCGGCCTTCACCCTCCGCTACATCCCGGCGCGCGAAGACCTCGACGTGATCGAGGCTTACGCCGACCCCGAGCACCCGCAGCGCAAGGCGATCGAGACGGTGCCCGAGGGTCACGTCCTGGTGATCGATTGCCGCGGCGATGCGCGCGCCGCCGCCGCGGGCCATATCCTGATCACCCGGCTTGCCGTGCGCGGCGCGGCCGGCCTCGTCTGCGATGGCGGCCTGCGCAATTCCGCGGCGATCCAGGCTCTGGATTTTCCCGTCTTCAGCGCCGGCCCCTCGGCCCCGCTCGGCCTGATCGCGCACCATGCCGCCGAATTCGGCCTGGGCATCGGCTGCGGCGGGGTCGCCGTCCTCCCCGGCGACCTGATCGTGGGCGATGCCGACGGCGTCGTGGTGATCCCGGCTTCGATCGCCGCGGAGGTCGCCGCCGATGCCGCCGCGCAGGAGGCGATGGAGGAGTTCATCCAGCTGCGCGTCGCCGGCGGGGCGAAGCTGCCGGGCACCTATCCGCCGAACGATGAGACGCGGGCCGCCTACGCGGCCTGGCGGAAAGAGCGCGCGAAAGGTCGGCCGAACGCCTGAGGGAGGATGGCGATGGAACGCATCGATGCCGGCGGCCTCGCGATCGCCCGCCCGCTCTTCGACTTCGTGACCGCCGAGGCGCTGCCCGGGACCGGCATCGCCGCGGCATCCTTCTGGGACGGCTTCGCCCGCCTGCTCGGCGAGTTCGCCGCCCCCAACCGCGCCCTCCTCGAGCGCCGCCGCGGCTTGCAGACGCGGATCGACGACTGGCACCGCGCGATGCGCGGCAGCCCCTTCGACGAAGCCGCCTATGCCGAGTTCCTCCGCGATATCGAGTATCTCCTGCCGGAGCCTCCGGATTTCGCCATCGCCACCACCGGCGTCGATCCCGAGATCGCAACCATGGCCGGCCCGCAGCTCGTCGTCCCGGTGATGAACGCGCGCTATGCGCTCAACGCCGCCAATGCGCGCTGGGGCAGCCTCTATGACGCGCTCTACGGCACCGACGCGCTGCCCGAGGACGGCGGCGCGGCACGCGGCCCGGGCTACAACCCGGGCTATAACAAGGTACGCGGGGCGCGGGTCATCGCGCGCGGGCGCGAAATCCTCGACGAGGCGGCGCGGCTCTCCTTCGGCAGCCATGCCGACCTCATCGCCTACCAGGTCGAGGGCGAAACGCTCACCGGCCTCCGCGAAGACGGGCGGCGGGTGAAGCTCGCCCGGCCCGAGCAGTTCGCAGGCTTCCGCGGCGAGCCCCACCGCCCGGAAGCCGTGCTGCTGCGCAATCACAATCTGCACCTCGAGCTTCGCATCGATCCCGCCCACCCGATCGGCCGGACCGATCGCGCCCATATCGCCGACATCCTGCTCGAGGCGGCGATCACCACCATCGTCGATCTCGAGGATTCGATCGCCGCGGTCGATGCCGAGGACAAGGTCGCCGCCTACCGCAACTGGCTCGGGCTGATGCAGGGCACCCTCACCGCGCGCTTCGCCAAGGACGGCCGCGAAACCGACCGCGCGCTCGCCCCCGACCGCGCCTACTCGGCCCCCGACGGCAGCGCCTTCGCGCTTCCGGGCCGGAGCCTCATGCTGGTGCGCAATGTCGGCCACCACATGATGACGGACGCGGTGCTCGACGCCGCGGGCAACGAGACCCCGGAGGGCATCCTCGATGCGGCGGTGAGCGTGCTGATCGGCATCCACGACCTCCGCCGCGCCGGCGCCTTCCGCAACAGCCGCGCCGGCGCGATCTACATCGTCAAGCCGAAGATGCACGGGCCCGACGAGGTGGCGTTCGCCAACGCGCTGTTCGGGCGCGTCGAGGAGTTTTTCTCCCTTCCGCCCAACACCGTAAAAATGGGAATCATGGACGAGGAGCGGCGCACCACGGTGAACCTCAAGGCCTGCATCCAGGCCGCCAAGGATCGGGTGGTGTTCATCAACACCGGCTTCCTCGACCGCACCGGCGACGAGATCCACACCTCGATGGAGGCCGGCGCGATGATCCGCAAGAACGACATGCGCCGCGCGCCCTGGATGCTCGCCTATGAGGACTGGAACGTCGATATCGGGCTCGCCTGCGGCCTCGCCGGCAAGGCCGAGATCGGCAAGGGCATGTGGGCGATGCCCGACCGGATGGCCGACATGCTGGCGCAGAAGATCGCCCATCCCCAGGCGGGCGCCAACACCGCCTGGGTGCCCTCGCCGACGGCGGCGACGCTGCATGCGCTGCACTACCATGCCGTGGACGTCGCCGCCCGCCAGGCCGAGCTTGCCGGCCGCCGGCGGGCCAAGCTCGCCGACCTCCTCGCCATCCCCACCGCCGCCGGGGCCAACTGGTCGGCCGAGATGGTGCAGGAGGAGCTCGACAACAACGCCCAGGGCATCCTCGGCTACGTGGTGCGCTGGATCGACCAGGGGATCGGCTGCTCGAAGGTGCCCGACATCCACGATGTCGGGCTGATGGAGGACCGCGCGACCCTCCGCATCTCGAGCCAGCACATCGCCAACTGGCTGCACCAGGGGATCGCCTCCAGCGAGCAGGTGCTGGCGACGCTCCGCCGCATGGCCGCCGTCGTGGACCGCCAGAACGCGGGCGATCCGGCGTACCGGCCGATGGCGCCCGGGTTCGACGGGCCGGCCTTCCGCGCCGCCCGCGATCTCGTCCTCAAGGGCCGCGAGCAGCCGAACGGCTATACCGAGTGGATCCTCCACCATTACCGGCGCGAGGCGAAGGGCGCCGGCTGAGGCGGGCGCGCGTGCCATCCCCGCCGCCCTTCGTCCTCTTCGCCGCGGCCTTCACGGACGGGTGCGGGGACGGCTACGCGCGGCGGCTCGCCGCCCTGCTCGACATCCCCGTGCTCGCGCTGGCCGGCCGCACGCCGCTGGCCGACGAGGCCGCCTACACGGCCGCGCGCGCCGCCTGGGAGGCGCTCGCCCCGGAGACGCGGCCGCTGATCGCGCTCTCGGTGCTCCCCGCCTTCGCCCCGCTCGCCCAGCAGCTCGGCGCGCGCGGCGCGGTGGTGGTGGCGCACCAGCCGCTCGCCGAGGCCTCGGGCCTGCCCGAAGCGGAACGGGAATGGCTCGCCGTCGCCGAGCGGCAGGTGCTGGCGCTGGCGCCCGACCTGATCGCCAGCAGCGAGGCGGCGGCCGAGGCGATCGTCCGCGAAGCCGCCGTGCCGCGCGGGCGCATCACGGTCATCGCGCCGCCGACGCCCGCGCTCTCCCGCGCCCGCGGGTCCGGCGCGCCGGGGGCGGCGATCCTCGCCAAGGGCGCGCTCCTGCCGGCAAGCGCGCACGAGCTGCTGCTCGCCGCACTCGGCGGCCTCGCCGACCTCGACTGGCGGCTCTCGATCGTCGGCGCCGCACCCGATGCGGATTACGCGGCCCATCTCGCGCGCCTCGGCGACGAGCTCGGCCTCGCCACCCGCCTCCGCTTCGCCCCGCCGGCGGAGGCCGAGGCGCTGTGGCAGGAGGCCGACCTCTTCGCGCTGGCCGCCGCCGGGCCCGGCTACCGCATGGCCGCCGCCGCGGCGCTCAAGCGCGGGCTGCCGCTCGCCATCTGCGGCGACGCCACGACCACGCCCGCGGTGCCGCCCGAGGCCGGCGCGATCGCCCCGCCCGGCGACCGCGTCCAGCTCGCCCGGGCGCTCCGGCGGCTCATCTTCGACCGCGCGCTCCGCGGCGAGATGGCCGAAGCCGCCTGGCGCGCCGGCGCCGCCCTGCCGCGCGGCGAAGACGCGGCCGAGCGCCTCGCCGCGGCGCTCGGCTGATGCCCCTCCAATGACGCCACTCCTGGGCGCCATCGCCGACGACTTCACCGGCGCGACCGACCTCGCCGCCATGCTGGTCAAGGGCGGCATGCGCACCGTCCAGACCATCGGCGTGCCGGAAGCGGGCGAGACCGTCCCCGGCTGTGACGCCGTCGTGGTCTCGCTCAAGTCGCGCACCGCGCCGCCCGCCTCTGCCTGCGCCCAGAGCCTCGCCGCCCTCGCCTGGCTCCGCGCGGCCGGCTGCCGGCAGTTCTTCTTCAAATACTGCTCGACCTTCGACAGCACCGATCAGGGCAATATCGGGCCGGTGGCGGATGCGCTGCTGGCCGCCCTCGGCGCCCGCTTCGCGCTCGCCTGCCCGGCCTTCCCGGCCAATGCGCGCAGCGTCTACCAGGGCCACCTCTTCGTCGGCGCGGCGCTCTTGAGCGAGAGCGGGATGGAGAACCATCCGCTGACGCCGATGCGCGATCCCAACCTCGTGCGCGTGCTCGGCCGCCAGACCAAGGGCGGCGTCGGCCTTGTCCCATACGCAACCGTCGCCGCCGGCGCGGGCGCCATCGCCGCGGCGATGGCGGCACTCGAGCAAGCCGGACAGCGCTACGCGATCGTCGATGCGGTGAGCGATCAGGACCTGCTGGCGATCGGCGCGGCCGCCGCCGGCCACTTGCTGATCACCGGCGGCTCCGGAATCGCGATGGGCCTGCCTGCCAATTTTCGCCGCGCCGGGCTGCTGCCCGAATCCGGCGCAACCGCCGCGCGCCTGCCTTCTCTCGCCGGTCACGCGGCGATCCTCGCCGGCTCCTGCTCGCCGGCGACGCTGGCGCAGATCGCCGCGGCCACGGACCTGCCGCACTTCGCGCTCGATCCGCTGCGCACGCCCGATGCCGACCGCCTCGCCGCCGCGGCGCTCGCCTGGGCCGGAGAAAAACTCGGCGCGACACCGATCCTGATCGCCGCCTCGGCGCCGCCCGAGCAGGTCGCTTCACTGCAGGCGCGGCTCGGACGCGAGCGCGCCGGCGCGCTGATCGAGGACGCGCTCGCCACGATCGCCGCGGGGCTGGTCGCGCGCGGCGTGCGCCGCCTGGTGGTCGCGGGCGGCGAGACTTCCGGCGCGGTGGTGGCGAAGCTCGGGCTGCGGCGCCTCACCATCGGCGAGGAGATCGCGCCGGGCGTGCCCTGGACACTCGCCGAGGGTGGCGCCGAGGGCGGCGCCGAGGGTGGCGCCGAGGGCAGCGGAGAAAAACTGCTGCTCGCGCTCAAGTCGGGCAATTTCGGCCCCCGCGCCTTCTTCCGTGATGCCTTCGCGATGCTCGCCCCGTGCTGAGGAACGACAGCACCTGACGAGCAACAGCACCTGACGAGCAACAGCACCTGACGAAGAAAAAGAAAGGGCGCCCCGAAGGGCGCCCTTTGCAGGCTCGCGAAGAGTTGGGCCTATTCAGCCCATCTCGTCGGTATCGGTAGAGAAGGGTTCCGCGGCGGCGGGTGTCGCGGCGGCCTTGCGCGCACGACGCACCGGGGCCTTGCGGGCCTTCTTGACGGCCTTGACGGCCCTGGCGGCCTTGCGCACCGGCGCCTTGCGGGTCGTCGCCGCCTTGCGCCGGGTGGTCGTTTTCTTCTTCGCGGCGACCTTGCGCGTTGCCGTCTTGCGCGTGGTGGCCTTGCGCCGGGTCGTCGTCTTCTTCTTGGCGGCGAGCTTGCGCGTGGCGGGCTTGCGCACGGCGGTCTTGCGCCGGGTCGTGGTCTTCTTCTTCGCGGCCTTGCGCGTCGTCGCGCGCATCGCCATCGGCTGGGCGCGCGGCTGCTTGGCGCCGGATTCTTCGTTACTCACGTGATGAAACTCCTTTGTGCGGTGGGTAGGACAAGGGCCGGGCCGCGCCATTGCATGGCCATGCGGTCCGGCCACCGCGGGCGGTCGCGTCGCAACTGCGAACGCCCGCGGCCAGTCCGACGGTCCGATGCGAGCGAGGCTCCGGCGCACGGACGAAGCAGAGAGCCGCATCGGATGCGACCTTGCCTCGCGTTACCGCCGACCGTTCTCCGATCATGGTCCGGACTCCGCCACGCGGGTTGCGCTGCCTTGTCCGAACGAGCCTCCGGTCCATCGACCGTCCTTCCTCGATGCGTGCATCCGCGAATTCTAGTCCGCGTATATGCGAATCGGCCGCGGGCACAGCGACTCCGCTATTCCGCTTATGACCATCGCGTGTCAAACAAAAAGCAACCGTTGCCGAGCGGTTCCGATCATTTTTTTCGCAAATCGCCGCGGCGAGAGCACGCCGCGCGCTGATCAACGCTCCCGGATCGGCAGCACGGGACGCTGTGCTGCACCCGTATACACCGAGAGCGGGCGGATCAGACGGTTGTCGGCGTCCTGCTCGAAAATGTGCGCGGCCCACCCGGAGAGGCGGGCGGCGACGAAGATCGGCGTGAACATCGGGGTCTCGAATCCCATCAGGTGGTACGCGGGGCCGGCGGGAAAATCGAGGTTGGGATGGATGTTTTTCCGCTCCAGCATCTCGGCGGCGAGGATCCGGCTGATCTCCATCCAGCGCGCATCCCCGACCACCTCGGCCATCTTCTCGGCGTATCTGGTCATCGTCGGGACCCGCGAATCGCCGCTCTTGTAGACGCGGTGGCCGAAGCCCATCACCAGCGCGCGGTGATCGAGGCGGTCGTTGATCCAGCCATGCGCCTGCTCCGGCGAGCCGATCTCCTCCAGCATGTGCATCACCGCCTCGTTGGCCCCGCCGTGCAGCGGGCCCTTGAGTGCCGCGATCGCGGCGGTGACGGCGCCGTGGATCTCCGCC
This sequence comes from uncultured Pseudomonadota bacterium, assembly GCA_963840545.1. Taxonomy (GTDB): domain Bacteria; phylum Pseudomonadota; class Alphaproteobacteria; order Acetobacterales; family Acetobacteraceae; genus JAKAWQ01. The sequence continues at coordinate 239,136 of CAWIZE010000001.1, forward strand.
TCGGTCGAACTCACGGTGCGGGCGGTGAAGGTCGAGGCGTTGAAGCTGTGCTCGGCATAGAGGATGAGGGAGACGTCGAACGCCTTGACCACCTCGGGCGCCGGCACCTTGCCGAAGCACATATGGAAGAAGTTCTCGGCGAAACCGAGGTCGGGGCGCGGCGCGTGGACGCGGAGCCGGTGGCCGAGACGGTAATTGGCGGCGATCGCAGTCGGGATTTTCGCCAGCAGGCGGAGCGCTTTCCGTCGCGTCGCCGCGGCCGAGTTGTCCGCCGTCTCGGGATCCTCGAGGCCCATGAAGGAAACCGCCGTGCGGATCGCGTCCATCGGATGGGCGCGGCGGGGAAAGGCCTCGATCACGGAGCGCAGCCGCGGCGTGATGCGCCGCTCGGCTCTCTCTTCCTTCTCGAACGCCGCAAGCTGGCGGCGGTTCGGCAGCTCGCCGTTCCATAAGAGATAGACCACCTCCTCGAAACGGCAGGTCTCGGCGAGGTCCTGCACCGCATAGCCGCGATAGGTGAGGCTGTTGGTCTCCGGCATCACCTTGGAGACCGCGGTGGTGTCGGCATAGACGCCGACCAGGCCCTTCTTCACCTCTTGCTCGTTCATCCGATCGGTCATCGGCCAATGCTCCCTCTCATCGGTGCTCCCCTATCATCGGTGCTCCCCTCTCAGAAGAGTCCCGGCTTGCCCGCGGCAAGCTTGTCCACCGGCAGGGCGATGTTGAGCCGCTCCAGCCCGCCGGCCTCGAGCCGCGGCAGCGCCTCCGCCGCGGCGAGGAAGCGTTCCGCCGCCGCGGGCGCGATGATCCCCTCGGTCAGGGCGCGGAATTTGCGGATATAGTCCTCCCGGCCGAACGGCCGCGCGCCCAGCGGATGCGCGTTCGCCACCGCCATCTCGTCCTCGATCACCCGCCCGTCGCGCAGGAATATCTCGACCCGGCCGCCGAACGCCTTCTCCTTCGGATCCGCCGCATGGTAGCGGCGCGTCCATTCGGGGTCCTCGCGGGTCTCGATCTTGTGCCAGAGCGCCACCGTCGCGGGCCGCGCGGCGCGCCGCGGCGCATAGCTCCTCACGTGGTGCCAGGCGCCGTCCTCGAGCGCGACGGCAAAGATGTACATGATCGAATGGTCGAGCGTCTCGCGGCTCGCCTTCGGGTCCATCTTCTCCGGATCGCCGGCGCCGGTGCCGATCACGGCGTGGGTATGGTGGCTGGTGTGGATGACGATGCGCTCGACCTCGGCCAAATCGGCGATCCGTTCGCGCATGCGAAAGGCGAGATCGATCAGCGCCTGCGCCTGGTATTCGGCGCTGTGCTCCTTGGTGAAGCTGTCCAGGATCGCGCGCTTGGCCTCGCCCGGCGCCGGCAGCGGCACCTGGTAGCGCGCCTCCGGCCCGTCGAGCAGCCAGGCGATCACCGCATCCTCGCCCTCATAGATCGGGCTCGGGCTGCCTTCCCCGCGCATCGCCCGATCGACCGCCTCGACCGCGAGCTTGCCCGCATGCGCCGGCGCGAAGGCCTTCCACGAGCTGATCTCGCCCTTGCGCGACTGGCGCGTCGTGCAGCTCACATGCACCGCCTGCTGCACCGCCTGGTAGATCGTCGCCGCCGGCAGCCTGAGCAGCGTGCCGATGCCGGCGGCCTGCGCCGGGCAGAGATGGGCGATGTGGTCGATCTTGTGCGCGTGCAGCGAGATCGCGCGCACGAGGTCGATCTGGATCTCGTAGCCGGTCGCAATCGCCCGCACGAGATCGGCCCCCGAGCGCCCGCTCGCCTGCGCCACCGCGAGGATCGGCGGGATATTGTCGCCGGGATGCGAATACTCGGCGGCAAGAAACGTGTCGTGCATGTCGAGCTCGCGCACCGCGACACCGTTCGCCCAGGCCGCCCATTCCGGGCTCACCGCGCGCGTCCCGGGCACGCCGAAAACCCTCGCACCCCCCTTGCGCGGATGGCCGAGCGCCATCGCCCGCGCCGTCGTCGGCGCACGCCGGTTGATCGCCGCGATCGCCACCGCGGCATTGTCGATGATCCGGTTGACGATCATCTCCTCGACCGCCGGCGCAACCCCGACCCGGTCCGCCGCCACGGCGGCGATCTTCCAGGCGAGCTGCTCCTCGCGCGGCAGGCGCGACCGCGATGAATGGACCCGAACCTCGTGCAGGATCATGCCGCTTCCTCCCGGACTCTCCGCTTCCGACGTTCGTAAGGTTCGCGCGCGCGCTCGGCAAGCGCACCCGCGCCCCACCACCCCCGCGCGCTTTGCTTGGTTGCCGCCCCCTGCGCCGCCACCTATAACCCGCACCCAACGGCTCCGCGGAGAGGTGCCGGAGTGGTCGATCGGGACGGTCTCGAAAACCGTTGTACGCTTATGCGTACCGTGGGTTCGAATCCCACCCTCTCCGCCATGCTACCGCTCTATGTTATTGAAACAGTTATGCTTTCCTAAGCGTGCCGGATGGCGGGCTACACCTGAGGCTACGTTCCAAGCGCCGGAATGGGGCATGGGCCGCTCGCGGTCGCGTCTCGATGCGATGCGCCTGTCGGCGCCGCTGCATGCCGTGGTCGCGCCTTCGTGATTGCGCCCGAAGCGCATCGGTGCGGTCGCGATCGATCCGCTGCGCGGCACGGATGGTCGCGGGAAGGCTCGACGGGAGCACCACCACCGCCGAGTGTGTCGAGGATGATGTATGCAACCGGTGGGGAGGCAGGTGGGGGCGAGTTGCAACCTTTGGTTGTTCTCCGGGTTGCCACTTCTCAATTTTAGCAGCATTTTCAAGGGCTTACTGGCACAGTCGTCCTATCAAACGCGGCCACAAGTCGATTTGGTCGCATGGACGCTCGTCAGAATGCCTTTGGCAGCCCGGCCTGCTTGAGGATTTCGTTCGCCGTGTGCCGGCTCTTGATTCCGTTCGGGACGGGGAAATGCCGCCCGGATATCGGGCTGGTCCAAATCGGATGGCGGCCGTCTCGAACGTGGTGGCAGCCTGCATCAACGAGGAGTTTCTTCAGCTCCCGGTCGAAGTCCGCCGGCATTCAGGCGGCAAGCTCGATCGCTTCGTTTCTCTCCGCGGTCAAAATCCATTCGGCGTGCCCCGGATGCGGCACGGCGTTCAGCTCGAGCAGCTCGGGGATGAGGGCGCGCAGATCGTCAACCAGCCCCTCGAACGTGGCGGCCTCCGCCACCAGGCCAGGCACGTCATCGCTTGTGGCGACCCACACGGCCGCCTTGGCGTCCCAGAAGGCGCGCACATGGTAGCGTCGGGCGGGCTCGGTCGGGGCGGCGGACATGCTGGCGATATAGGGCCTCGGTGTGTCTTGTTAAGATACGCTTGGCGTTGCGCCGCGTCCATCGACGTCGGCGCCCGACCGCGCTACCGGCCAAATTCGCTTCGCCCGCGGTTCAGCACGTCGAGCGCGCAGGCGCGCCGGGTCTCGGGCGCGACCGTGGGGTCGAGGGCGAGGCCGCACAGCAGCTCGATCATGGCGGGGGCATGCGCCCGTGCCCGCGCCTGCGCCTCGCCCAGGGCGCGAACCGAGGGAGGCAGCACGTGATCGAGAATGTCCTTCGCCTGCTGTACTCGATGCTCGACCGCAGGGAGGTCGGCCGCCGTCAGGCTTTCGTCGAGCACGATCTCCGCGAGATCGGCCAGCGCCCGGACCGCGGCTGCGTCGCGCCCGGCCGGCCCGAGCCGCCGCAGTCTCGCTTCCACGAAGGAGACGGGGTTCCGCGTCACAGTCCCGTTTCCTCCGGCACGTCGAATGCTTCGGCGCCCTCGACCGAATTCTTGACCGCCTCGGGCCACTCCGCGTACGGCCTGCGCCCCACATATTCGCCGCACAATCTGGAAAAATCACTGGCCTCCTGCGCGGCCGCCAACGTCTTGGCGACCTCACCGGCGGTGCCGCCGGCGCCGAAGTCTTGGACGATCGCCAGCTTGCGCTCGATCGGCTTGCCCATGGCGCGGTCGAGCACGGCCTCGGCGCAGCTCTTGCGGAACTCGAGAACAGCCAGCCGCTCCGGCATGATCGTCACGTCGAGGGCCAGGCCGTGGAGCATGCGGATCATTTCCGGCGCGAGACGCTGGGCCTCGACCTCGGCCATCAGCCGGATCTGTTCAAGGCTGGCCGGCATCCTGGCGGCCAGGGCGCGATCCGCTGCGCGGCTTTGCGATTTGTGCCTCATCGCGCTTCGTCTTCCTTCTGCGCCAGCTCCGCCTCGGCGAAGCGCTTCATGCGCGCGATCGGCGTCAGCGGCGCGGCGGCCTCGGGTAGCTTCCGGGGGCGGTTCCTGCCTCCCGGCAGCCGCCCGCCCATCGGCCTCGGCAAACGGTGAAACTGCTCAAGCCGTTTATCGATAAAATCGTCGAGCAAGTCGAGCGGATAGAGCACCGATCGGTTGACGCGGATAAAAGACGGCCCGCACCGCCGCTGCCGCCAATGCTCGAGCCAGTAGCACGGCACGCCGAAATAGGCCGCGGCCGCTCTCGTGTCGAATAGGATCCGCCTCCGGCCGGCCGGAGGCGAGCCCTCGTGTATTTCAATCGTAGTGGCGGCCTGCATGCGCGCGTGTGCCCAAACGGTTGCCCGACACCTCTCTAGCAGATTTTCCGGTTGCGGGGGGCTACCGCGTCAGGTGCCGGTCTCATGCGCGCCGTCGGGGCGATCTGATGCGGGGGTCCGAGCAGCGTGTCAGTCGTACCCTGCGCCTCTCAGGACGGCTTGGACCACCGTCAGGAGCGGCAGGGTAGGGTTCGCCGCGCACTCGGCTTGCACCATTGGCAGCAGCATATGTGCAGGCCCTTCGGCCCGGTCGAAGGGGCCAGCAATGTCGGCCGCGGTTGTATCGTTTCCGAAGCCGATGCTGGCCGTCGCCCGGTTCAGGCCGATTGCGCTCTGGACGCCCTCGTTCCCGGACGGATCGTCTCCAACGAACCGATCGAGCCAATCTGCGTTCATGGAGACCGATCCGTCGTTCTCGCCCGCGATGTTCATCACCATGATGTTGACGATGAAGGCCGGGTCAACCGCCGTCTGCGCTTCGACGCAGGTGGTCTCCGGCGTGACCGGATTGGCGGCCCGCCCCATGGCGGCGCTTGGCGCTGGCGCCGCCGCCGGCTGGATCTCGGCCTCGAGGCCCTGAAAGAACCGAACCTGCGCGGCCGCATCCGGTCCGGTCGGTATCACGCTCGGCACATGAGTCGAAGGATCGAAGGCGATCTCGATCGTCATTTTCGTCTCGTCGGCGCGGGCGTCCGCATAGTCGGCGAAATGGGCCGGATATTCGGCCGCCGCGATCTGAAGACGGTAGTCGGGCAGCACGGTCCACTTGAACACGCCGGGATCGTCGCCGCCCGAGAGCGCCAGCATCTCGACCGGACGCCCCGCGCTGAAGTCGAGGATCTTGAACTCGATGCTGCCGCCCGAAGCCCCCATGGACCAGTCCATCCTGAGAAGCTGTTGGCGGCGGGGCAGCACGCGCACGAGCGCGAAGAACGATCCTCCATCGATCTGGAACGAGCCGCTGTCGCTGTAGATGACCTCGCCGTCCGGTGAAGCGATCTGCAAGTGGGAATCGCATTTCGAGATCTTCGTGTCGCCGAAGGGCTCGAGCCCGACCCAGAAAGTGCTGAAGACCGTGACCGTTTGGGGTCCACGTGGCGCGAGGTCGGCTTGGACACTCCTGCGGGCGGGGCAGTCGGCTTTCGGACGGACCCACGACCCGCCCAGGAACGCGCCCAGGTCGCGCCAGATCGGCGTGAGCGGCACCACGCTCGCGGTCGCGGGCAAGGAAACAGGCGAGCCTGCACGGGCGGCGGACGCAAACAACAGCGCCGCCAGCGCGAGCGCGACGCCGAGGAATGCCGTCCGCGATGGCGTCCTCATCAAAAGCCCCCCTGGAAGTGGACGAGAACAGCGAGGAGGGATTCCATTAGGGCGCCGCAGCAAACCGCCGCGAGCAGCGCGCCCGCCGCGAACCCACGGACGAAGGCGCGACGCTCGGCGGTCGAGGGGGCGAGTGCATCAGGCGAGAGCGCGGTTAGAGTGTCGATAGCCTTGCTCACGGCCTTCTCCTTGAGCAGGGTCAGGCTCGGGTCGGCGTGCAACCGCCGGCTCGGGCCGCCTCGCCATGTGGCGAAGCAGCGGCGATCATGCTCCTTTCGGCCGCGGAACGCGAGGTCGAAGCGCGTCCTTGGCGGCGATCGGTCAAGACGGGGGCGGGCTCCTGGTCGCCGATCAGCGTGTCGAACGGCGGCCGGAAAATCGAAAAATCATTTTCGGGCAGATGGAAAAATGCCGCCGGAAAATACCGGCCGGAATTTCCAGCCGCCGATCAAAATTCCCGGAAAATCGGGAGGGGGATTTTCGCGATGGCCGCGGCGCCGATGGTTGAAATGGTAAAAGTGGCGGGAAAATCGAAAAATGATTTTCGTGCAATTGGAAAATCCCCACCGGAAAATCGGAAATGATTTTTCGAGCGGTTTTTAGTATCTTCGTGAGACGTTTTTTCGATCTGGCACAAGCTGGCACATGCGCCGAACCATTTAAGGAAGATGTAGGGAAACATAAACAGGATAGTGTTTGAATCTATAGGTAAGAAATGGTGAATCGCATGTGCCAGCTTGTGCCAAGCCGCCCGCGACCGCCAGAAAATCGCGACCGCCGGAGCGGGCGCACTGTTCCTACCGCCGAGCCAAGGATTGCCGGAGGGTCGTCAGGCGAAGGCCAGTGCACCGGGCGGCGAAGCGGCTTCCAGGGTGGCGCTCGGCGCCTCCAGGGCGAGAAGGAGATCCTCCGCCAGTTCCTTCTCCATTTCGAGGCCGAGCCCGACCCCTTGGTAGTACCGCGCCCGGCCGCCTTGATCGGTCCGCGGTTGCGTGGTGACGAGGCCCGGAACCATTGCCCGGAGGTCGCGGCCGAAACTCTCTACGGTGCCGGGATGGTCGCGGTGGTGCTCGATGCACCATGCGGCCCACGCATTGTAAAGCGTCGTGCGCTCGACGCTGTACGCCGCTCCTACCAAGCAGCGGTCCCGCAGGAACGCCCCGACCGGGCTCGTGAGGTCCATAAGCTCGGCCACGGCTTGCCCGGCGGACGCGGGCTGGACGAAATGGCCGCGTTCAGCGAGGCGATCCCGGCCGGCCATCGCCCAGAGCAGGATGGCGGGCAATTCCGGGAGCAGTTTTTGGGTGAGGGCGAGGTCCTCGCGGCCGAGGAAGGACTCGACCATCAGAAGCACGATGAACCGCGAGGCCAGCGCGCCGCTCACGTCCTGGAGCTTGGGCAGCTCGTTCGTCAGGATCATGAAACGGGTGGGCAGCGGCCCCGTCCAAGGATCGCGGAACTTTCGGTCGACGCTCAGGGAGTCATCGCCGGTGATGGCGAGAAGGCGCTCGACGATCGTATGCACGTCCGCCCGGCCTCCGAGCCGGGCGTCGGAGACGATCGCGAGCGGCTTGCCGATGAGGGCGGAGAGGCCGAAGTTCTGGGACAGGCTGCTCAGGGTCGGCCCGGCGACGTTCTCCTTGCCGAGCAGTGCGGTCAGGATCCGCGCGATCGTGCCTCTGCCGCTGCGCGGGGGGCCGATCAGCAGGAACGCCTTGTGGTGCGATTTATCGGCAGTGAGTAGAAGTCCGAACAGCTCTTGCAGCGTGTCGATCAATTCCTGATCGTCGGGCCATATCGACTTGAGGAACTTCAGCCATTCAACCGCCGTGCCGGCCGCCGGGTCATAGGCGTACTCGACGGCATTGAGGCCGAAGAACGCCGGGTCGTGTGGCATCAGCTCGCGCGTCGGGAGATGCAAAAGCCCGTTGGCGCACGCCAGGACGTCGGACGCGGGCGGCTGCGCCCTGCCGTCGAGCCATGCCGGCGCGCGTATCGAGCCGTCGAGTTGGGCGGCTGCGGCCAGAGCCTCGAGGACGTTCGCGACCTTCGCCTTGTCCGGGTTGAACGGCGCCAGCTTGCCTTCGTCCGTGACGCGCCTCGCGCGATCGAGAAAACCATAAATGTGTGCTCGGACTTCTTCTGGTTCGGCCTCTGTGTAGTGCGTGCCGGTCCAGGTAAAGAACGCTGATTGATGGTGGTGGATGATCCGCGCATCGCCGCGCAGGTAGCGACCGCGGATCATCTCCCTTGCGCTCTCCAGCGGCGCGGCGATGGAGAGCACGAGAGCGTCGCTGGCGGCGATAGCCGCCTGCGCCTCTGTCGCCGCCTGCTTCTTGCGCGCGGTCGTCAGGCGTGCATCGACGGCTCGCTTTCCGACTTCGGCGCGGGCTGCTGCGATGTCGCGAAGCTGTTCCACTTCGTCGGCGCCGAGATCGCCGCTAAGGACGAGCCGGACGAACGTCTCAACCGCCTCGCCCTTCTCCGCCCTGCCCAGCGCGGCCGCCGCGGCGCGGAAGTCGAGCTTGAGGCGGTAGATCGTGCGGCCGTGGGCGAAGCTGTGGATCCAGGGCGTGCCGTCCGCCGCCAACATAATTTTCGCCTTGCATGTCCCGTACTCGACGCCTTCCAGCGGATCGGAGAGGGTCGCGCCCTCGAAGCGCGCTGGATCGGCGAGCACGTGGGCGACGGTCGCGCCCGCCAGCCCGGGATCGTCGAATGGGAGCATGACGCTCGGGAGCAGGATCCCGTCGCACTGCCGCGCGATGACGCGCTCCGCCTCGGCCAGCGGAAGGCCGGTGCGCTCGGCCAGCCGGCGCGACTGGCGGACGACGAAGATCGCTCGCGCCTTCGCCGCGTCGGGCGCAAGCCGTTGCGCCTCCTTGGCGCGCAGCTCCCGCAGCCTCGTTTCCTCGATGGCTGTCAAAGGCGGCATGGCCGCGAGCGTGTCGAGGCGGGCGCCATCCCTCGGGACCGGCTGCCGGTGTCTCGCGTCCTGTCCGATGGGTGGCACCAGGATCGGCGCGCCTTCGAACACCAGCCTCTCGGCGGCGCCGACCGTGCGGTCGACGAGCGCGCGCTCGAGGAGCTGGCCGCCCGCCCCGACCATCAGCCATCCGAGGCCGGCGAGCCAGCATCGTTCGTGCAGCGTCTTCAGGAACCGCTCCACGTCGGTCCCGTCCTTGACCAGCAGATAGACGTGCAGGCCGCCCGCGCCGGTCAGCCATTGCCGCGTATCTGCATGGAAAAGGCCGGCGCTGGTCGAGCGCCGCGCCACAAAGCCGGTCCACTCCAGGGCAGGGAGCACCGAAACCAGGGCCGGCCAAACGCCGCCTAGCGCCTCGATCCGGGCCGCGACGTGCGGCGGCATCCCCTTCTGATCGAAGTCAACCAGCGCGACGGCCGGCTGCCCGCAGCGGTAGGCGATGAAATCGGCGGTGCGGGCGATGATCCCGAGCGGCCTGGGGATGCCGTTCAACGGCGCGAGCTCGCCTTTGGTCACTACCCGTACACGCTCGGGCTGGTCGTCTCGCAGCGCGCCGAGGGCGAGCGCCTCGTTCTGCGCCATCCGGCCGACCAGCTCGGCGAGCTGGCCGACATGATCGAGCCGGACGCGCCGCGCCTCGCCGGCGGACATGACGCATGCGCTGCCGTCGCTCGTGACCGTTCCGTCCGCCGCGAGACCTATGCGCTTGGTGAGCGGCCCGTCCGCCTTGGCGAAGAGTGTGACCTCGAAGGGTATTGCCGAGCCGGTCGTCAGTGGCGCGCTCATGCGCGGAGCCTCACGACCGCGCCATCATCGCCGTGCCAGGCCGCGACGATCAGGCGCTGCGCGGCTTCGGGCGGCACGACCTCGAAGCGCAGAACCCCTGCGCCCTCGCGCTGGATTTCGGCGATCGTCCGGGCGAGCATGTCGGTGGGGGCGTTCATGCCGCCCTCACCTGCATGTCGAACGCTTCTTGCGCCTGCCGTAGGATTTCGGCCTTGGCAGTCTCGAGGTTGGCGTGGCGCTGGATTTCCGGCTCGACCAGCGTGCCGTCCTCGCAGACGACCAGGACATGCTCGCCGTCGCAGGTCGTCTCGACCAATATCGGCTCGATCCAATGTTGAAAAACTCGCCAGCCGATGACATGCAACAGCCGAATAAAAAGGTCGGCCTCGGTGGGGCGCGCGCCGCTGTCGTCGTCAATGCTGACCACATAGGCAAGCGCGCCCGGCGCCGCAGGAAGGATCGGCGCGGTCAACGCCTCGATATCGAAATGGTCGGCTTCAAGCGTGCCGAGAGTATAACCTTCAGGACCAATGAATTCGTATCGAAGAACGCCCTTCGTTCGATTGCTCCGGCGGCTCAGGACGCATGTGACGTGGGCTAAATTGACGCAGGCGGTGTCGGTGCGGATGAAGATAGGCACGGGCGGTCTCCTTTGTGGAAGCCGCTGACCGAAGAGACGAGACTTGAGCGAAACGTCCGAGCGGGCTATATCGAGGACCTCCTCGTCTTTCGATATCGCCGGCTCTGCCGCCGCGCTGGATCGTCCTCCGGCCGGCGGCAGTTCTATTGTGCGGCGATCCTGTCGGCGAGCCAGGCGCCGAGAAGCCGCTCGGGATAGCGCAGCACCCGCCCCGACAGGCGCAGGTACGGCGGGCCGATCTTCTCCTCCCGCCACCGCAGCAGGCAGTCCTTGCTGACGCCAACGATCCTCGCCGCCTCGACGGGCCGGAGAAGCCGGTCCTCCGTCAGATCGGCGCCGGCCGGCGCAGCCGAAGGCGTCGGGGCGGTAGAACGGAGCGATTCACTCATTGACGGGCCTCCTTGCCGCCGCGAATGACGGCGCGCATGCCCGCGAAAATACGGTGCGCGCTGGTAGCAGCTTAGGTCGAAGGCCGCCGTTGTCCGCCGCTGCCTTTGTCGTCGCCATTGTCTGCCGTCGTCGTCGCATTGCAGCCCAAAGGTCGAAAGACGACGAAACGGCGCGGAAACTTGCATGGCAACCTTGCGTCTGCATCATGCCCCGCCCCGCCCCGCAAGAAGCCGCTCAGGACGCGGTTACAGGCGCCTTCGGGGCGGGGGGCTGCGGATTCATCGGCCAGGGGCGCCGAGGCCGTCAGGCGCTCAACGTGGCGCGATTTCCGCGCCGGTTTCGGCCGGTCGGTCCCCGAGGCGCCTAGAGGTCGGCGGCGCGCTCCTCAAGGAGCCGCCGGGCACGCTCCCGCTGCGCCATCGTCACGATGCCGGCCGTCTCGTCTTTTTCGCGGTCGTCATCGGCAGAATTCCTTCTCGTTCAACTTTGTGGAGTGACGTAGCTGCTCCCAATCGACCCGATAAATGCCGCCAGCGCGCTGTTGGACGCGAGCGGCACGATCGTCTGAAGCGCCGGCCCCAGCCCCTGCGGCAGCCCGATCTTGTAGCCGTCGATGCTGCCGATCGCGCCCGGATCGTCAACCGAACGCGTTGCATTACCCAACTGGATCGCCTGAAGGAGGCCGCCCGGGCCGCTGTCTTGGTAGACCGCGGTCGGCAACAGACGAGCTACGCTTAGCGTCGTCGTCGAGATGGTCTTGCCGCCGAACTCGAAATGATGCGAAACGCTCTCGATGTAACCCGTCCAGGGCGTCGAGAATTTGCTAGGCGTGAACTCGAATTTGCAGCCCGGTAAAATATCGACCCTGAGCGGCAGGACCACGTTGCTGCGGCCCATGAGCGGCAGCGGATGATGCCAGGACGCGAGCCTCGTCCAGATCGTCGCGACGCTTTGCCACCATTGTCCCGCAGGCGCGACGATCCCGGCCGCGATCGGATCGAAAATCCACAAGAAGCTTCCGCCGCTGTCGCTGGCGGGAGTGCACGGCCGATAGCCGTATCGGTAAATCGAAGCCGCGTCCGCCCCGACCATGAACAGATAGAACGCTGGCGTAACGTTAACGCCCGTCGGCATCATATTGCTCTGGATCCATCCGGGGTCCAAGGCATAGAAATTCTTGGCCATGCGACTTGAGAAACTGAGGCTGCTCGATATCACGCCAGAGTCCGGCGTGTAGAGCGGGAGCGCGTTCCATCGGCTCATGTCGGGCGCGCCGAACGTCCCTGAATCGTTGTTATTCTTGACCGTCAAGGGCAGCGCGACCGTAGGGTTCACCCTCGCGATCAGCATCGGGGCCGCGGGCGTCGCCTGCGGCATGCTTGCGCTCGCGAAATAAACGCCATTTGCTGTTGGCGCCTTTGCGACCGCCGTCACCTGTGGAATCGATGCGCCATTGACTTCAATCGTATTCGGAGGCAAGGGCGGAGGCGCAGGCGCGATCGTCGTTCCGCTGCCGCCCTGCGACACGGGCAACAGGCTGTAGCTCCCCTGGGGCGCCGAGATGCAGAACACCTCGTAAAGGGGAGAAGGCAGACATTCCTGGAGCTTGGCCAGCCAGCTTTCCTCGGTCCCCAGCAGGAAATTCCCGAAGAAGACGGGGCAGACGTAGTTTTCCCAGATGCTGCCGATGCACTCCGAGAGCTTGAGGCGCGAGCCCATCCACGGCACTCGCGTCTCGCCCATCAAGCCGCCGGGCGCGAGCATGAACTGGAACAGCGCCTGCGCAACGAATACCGGAGTCGAGGCGCTCCCGGTGAGCACGCCGAACAGGGCCGGGCTCATGAGCGCCATCGGCCCCGCCTCGGGGATGTCGAGCGCGGCGCCCAATTCCGTCGCGGTGAAGATGCCGAGGGCCGAGAAAGCCGTGTACATGAACAGGCTGAAAAAGTAAGTGAAATCGAGCCCTTGAACCACCTGCCGCCGGATCACGCCGTTCGCGGTCCAGGTCAGGGCCTCGCTCGTATCCTGGACGATCCCGACCATGGTTACGGCCGCCCGGCTGCCTCTGCTCATAGCAATGACCGCCAACGAGCCCGGCGTGATTATGTCCGCCCAAACGTCAGCATCCTCGACGCCGTTCGGCCCTCCGGGCGGGAGTAGAATTGAGAAAGTTCCGGCCGCGCCGCCGACTATGGACTTGTTCACGTCGCAGGAAATGATCTGGCCGCCTTGCAGCGACACGGGCGGCAGTTCCCAGGGATAAATATCGACCGTGCAGTCTACCGTGCTGACGTTTTCGCTCATCGCCGCATACTTTCACTTGTGAAACTTGTCGGTAAGGTCTATATTGTTTCCATGGGTGAGCTTGCGCTGCTCGGCATTTTCTGGGAGGTCCTGGGAACGCCAATTCTGTTCGTCGCTGCGATGTGCGGAGCGATCGTGGCGGCGAGACGCGAGCGCCGGACGCATCCCGCGCCGGTCGATTTCATCACGTGGTATGGCGGCGCGAGCCGGATCTTCTGGACCGGGTTCCGGATCATGCTCGTGACCGCCGTCATCATTTCGCTGATCGTCCTCGCCCTGGCCACGCTTTTCGTGCAATCGGGGCCTTACTGAGTCCGGCCTATTTCCATGGCGCGCGCGATGGTGCCTCGCTCGACGCCTTTCCGACAACGCCCGCCGCCGAAGTGATCTCGGCCGCCAGGGTGGTGAGCGCGCCCGCCACGTCGGCGAGCACCTGCCCGAACTCTGCCGCGTTGAGCTGGGCGACGCCGAGCGGCAAGCTGCCGGCAAGGGCGCGGTTCTTGAGCGCGGTTTGCAGCCCGCCGACTTGTCCCGACATCTCATAGAATTTATTAAGGTAGGCTTCTCCTCTCGTGTCGATCGCGCCCGTCTTCAGGAACGCCTGCTCCGCGATCGTCCCCTCGTTGTACCCGATCAAAGCCGCCTCAAGATTGCCGCCTCCTTCCTTTAGCCGCTTGGAGAAGATTTGCGCCCCCTCCGCGATGCTCTGCTCGCGCGTCGTCGGCATAGGATTTGGAGAGCTGATCTGCATTACGTTGAATCCGGCCTTCGGATTCTTGCCGAAGCTCGATTCGACGCCCTCCAGCGTCGCGAGCACGCGCGGATCTACGCCGTAGAGCTTCCCCATCCTCATTTGCGCCTGCTGATCCGCCGCGCTGAGCGGCGTCCCCTTGAGGCCGCTGAGGTAGCTCGGATAGTTCGCCAGCATGTACGGCACGCTGACCGACAGCGGCGGCGGCGGATTCTCGGCCGCGACCGCGGACGCGAAGCTTTTGTAGTGGCCGATCTGCCAGTTGAGGTAAGCGTTTTCCGCCTCCGACTGGCCGGGCGCGCGGGGAATGTTCAGCGTCGCCGCCATCAGGCCCGGATGCCCCAGCATCAATGACTGCCATTCCTGGTCCGCCATGAGCACGCCGAACGCGCCGCCGCTCGCCGCCGAGTTGACCATGTATTTCAGCGCCGCCCGCTGGGTCGGCGTGGCGTTCATCGCCTCCCACGTGCCCGGCTTGCCGTGCGCCTCCACGAACTTCTGCACCGCGCCCATGCTGGTGAAAGTCCGAACGATGCGCGAGGCCAGCATCGTTTGAAGCGGGGCGTGCCCGATCAGCGCGGTCGCCGAGGTGAGACCTTGCATATTTTGCAGGCCCAACAGGCCAGTCGGGCCGCCTGGCCCGGCTCCTCTGAATTGCATTTCCCACCCGAAAACCTGGCTTGGCGAGACCGCCGAGGTGGCGCCGATCGAGGCCATATACGAGATGCCGGCATTGATGTTTTTCATCACTTCGGCCTGGTTGAGGCCGGCCGCGACCGCCTTTTGCATCGCGTCGGCGAACTGAGCGGTCGCACTCGCGGCGCCGAGCGGCCCCGATTGGATCGCGCCGGCGCCATAGGTTTGAGCCTGTAAAATCGAGCTCTGCACGAGGCCCGTGGGCAGCGTGCTCAGGCCCGGCGCAAAGCGTGAGGCGCCCAACGTCTCGATCAACCGTGCGGCCGCCTCGGGCGTGCGCTGGACGATGCTGTAGTTGCTGGCGAGGCCCAACATTTCCTGGGGGGAGAGCCCAAGCCGCGCGCCCATCGCCGAGGGCGCCGTCAGCCCGCTGTAAAGTTGGCCCCGCAAAGCGCCGCCAGGGAATCCGCCCGTGATCCCGTATCGGGCCGTCGCGATCTGAAAATCGTACCACGGCATCGCGCTCGCGAGCACGGCCGCGGCCGTGCCGGCCGCCTTCTGCGGCGCGGTCACCGCTCCTTTCACGAGCGAGATGATCTCCTTGCCCGCTTCATAGATCAGGAAGCCGGCCCCGGCGGTGGCGGCGACGACGTCGAGCCCGGGGATCGCGAGCCCCACCGCCTCCGCTCCGCCTTCCGCCGCGGCCGCTCCACCGGCGCCGAGGCCGAGCATCCGCGCGATGCGGCTGGTCGCGGGCATGCGGCGCGCAAAGTGCTCGGCGGCAGCTCCCATCAGCACGTCGCCCGCGCCACCACCGCCACCACCACCGCCAGGAGCGCCACGCCCGCGCCGCATCCTTGCCGCAGGCGTGGCCCAGCCGGGTGCGCCCCCGGGCGCGGCTCCTGGTGCGGCTGCACCGCCCTGCGCCGTGCCCATTCCCGGCGGCCACGGGACCGCGCCAGGGCCAGGCCATGAGGGCGAGGCCGGCAGCCCCGGGGGCACCCACGCGGGCGGCGCGCCACCGCCTGCACCGGTTCCGATCGCCCGCACGTCGCGGTCGATTCGGCGCAGCAGCGGATCCATCTTCTCGGAAGGGCCTTGGCTCCATCGGGCGCTGATGAGCGACAGCATCGCGGGATTGGCGAATCCGCCGCCGCCCGATGCGCGGGTCGAGCCCTCGATCGCCCTCGCGAGCGCGTTCATCGCCGAGGCCATCGCGCCGCCGCCCGCGGCCGCGCCGGCTCCCCCGGCCGCAAGGCCGCCGCCGCCGCTCGCCGTGGCGCCTGGGGCCGCCTGGGAAATTCCGGGCAGGCCCATGCCGCCGAGCAGCGCGGCGGCTTGAATCACGATCTCCTGGGCGCGGTCGGCCGACCCGGGCGCGTTCTGGAGGTCGCGAATCGCCCTGAAGATTTCCTGCGCCGGCCGCAAGTTTCCAGGAGGCGGCGTGGTGCCTCCCCGCGTGAACATGGCCTCGCGCTCGGCCGCATTCGGCCCGATCTCGCCCTCGCGCGGTGCGCGGCCTCTAACCGTGATTCTGGACGGCATGGATCAGCCCTCCCTCTTGCGAGCGGTTCGGATGTCGGCCGGCGGGCATCGCGCGATGCAGGCGTCGAGCGCCTCGTCCGTCGCCGCGACGCGCTTGCCGATCTTGACCAGCTTCAGCTTCCCGGCGCCAGCGAGGCGATAGACGCCCGCCCGACATATGCCGCCGAGCCGCTCCCGAATTTCGGGCATGAGGTTCAGGTGCTGGCCGGCAAGAGGAGGAGCGGACATGGACGACTCCGATGGACTGTCGCGGGGAGCTTTCTTCGCCTCAAGCCGACCGCGAAGGTCGCAAGCCGGCTCCCGTCGTCACTGTCATCGTCCTTGTCGTCGTCTCTGTCGTCGTCATCCGCCGCAACGGCGGCGGCCGGCACCCGGCGCCGTCAGGCGGCCTGGGGCTCGTGCAGGTGCCGCACGTTGTCGGCGCTAACCGCCGGCCGATCACAGAATTCGGCCCAGTCGGCCATCAGGCGGGCGCGCTTCTCGAGCAGGTCGCCGCGGCGATAGGCCGCCTCGACCTTGTCGCCGACGGCATGCGCCAGTGCCATTTCCGCAACCTCATGCGGGTAGGCGGTGGCCTCGGCCGCCCAGTCTCGAAACGTCGAGCGGAACCCGTGCAGCGTCAGCTCGGCGCCGCCGGCGGCCTTCACCGCCTTGGACAACGCCACGTCGCTGAGCGGCTTCCTCGGGCGCCCGCCGGGGAAGACGAAATCTGCATCGCGACCGGCATCGCCCCTGCGCAGCGGCTGCATCTCCGCCAGGACTTCGGCGGCACGGTCGCTGAGCGGCACGCGGTGCTCGCGCGCAGCCTTCATCCGCTCGCCCGGCACGGTCCATGTCTTGTGCTGCGCGTCGATCTCCGCCCACCGCAGGCCTCGGACCTCGCCGCTTCTCGCCGCGGTCAGAATGGCGAACTCGACCGCGCGGGCAGACGTTCCGCGCTGCTCCCTGAGCTTCGCGATGAAGGCGCCGATCTCGCGCCATGGCAGCGCGGCATGGTGCTGCACCCGCTGCACCTTGGCGCGCGGCGGAAGCAGGTTCGCCAGATGGCCGCGCCACCGGGCCGGATTCTCCCCGACGCGCCAGCCGCGCGCGGTCGCATAATCGAGGATGCTCTCGATCCGGCCGCGCACGCGGGAGGCCGTCTCGGGCTTCTTCTGCCAAAGCGGCTCGACGATCTTCATCACGTCGCCCACCGCAATCTCATTGACCAAGCGGCCGCTGGTCAAATGGCCTTCGTCGTTTACCTTCATGCCGAGCACCGGCGCCACGTAATCCCGGAGCGTGTTGCGCCACTGCTGCCGATGCTTCGGGTTGCGCCAGCTCGCCTCGTGCGCGCCGATGTAGCGCTCGGCCACGTCGGAGAAGGTCAAGGCGTCGCCCTGGGCCGCGCGGGCGGCGCGCCGCTCGGCGAGCGGGTCCTTGCCCTGGCCGAGCAGCCTCCGGCACTCGCGGGCCTTCTCGCGCGCTTCGGCGAGCGTCACATCCCGCTCGGCGCCGAGGCCAAGCCATACGGTCTTGCCGGTGCCGCGGTGCCTGTACCGGAACTGCCAGGACCGCGCCTCGGCGCTCGCCACCTTGAGGTAGAGGCCGGCGCCGTCGCCGTGGTGGCCCGCCCGTTCGACGTCCGCCCAGTTGCCCGCCGCGGTCTTGGTCCTGAGCTTTCCGGCCACGCTCTTGAGGTTGCCGCCCGCCATCGCCGCCGCCCCTCCTGGGCTACATGCAGGGCTACACTTTAGCGTGCGACGTGGTGAGACGCAAGGACACAGTGCGCGATTGCATGTCGGGAAGAATGGTGTCTTAGGAAGACATTTTCGTGAGCGACTGAGACCGTGTGAGACGGCCCGAAACAGCGGTGAGGCGGACACCCTCTCCGCCAGTTCGGAACAGAACTGGGCACGCCGGCGGGCGCCGATTTTACGCCGGCTGACGCGGCAAGAGTTCGCAGCAATTCGCCCTTTGATCCCATGATCCGCACCTCGCGATCCGCGACCTCGACGCGCTGGGCGAGCGCGCGCAGGTGGTCGCGGCGGTAGCCGCCGCTGGGCAGGCGGATGCGTTCGCGGGCCTTGCGGGCGAAGGTTGCGACATGGTCCGGTGTGATCGTCGCGCCGGTGCCCTCGGCGGCCTGGCTGGCGCGCGTGGCGTCGGCTTGGGCCTGGTCGCGGGTGGCCTTCAACTCGGCCACCCGTTCCTTCAGCGCCGGGTCGTCCAGGTCCGCCACGCCGCTCTCGATGGCGTCATAGAGACGCCGGAGCCGCGCATCGGCCTCAGCGGCGCGTTTGTTGAGTTCGGCGATATGGGTGCGGCGGCGTTCGGCCCGTTCCTGCCTTCGGTCGAGAACGGTGACGAGGATTTCCTCCAGCCGCTCGGGGTTCAGTAGCCGCCGCTCCAGGTGTCCGGCCACGAGGTCGTCCAGCTTCTCCATCGGGATCGACCGGCCCTTGCAGCCGGTAGCGCCCTGCCGGGCGGCGATGGAGCAGGTGTAGTAGCGATAGCGCCCGCCCTTGCCAGTGCGGATGGTCATGGCGCCGCCGCAGCCGGCGCAGAAGCAGATGCCGGTGAGCAAGGTCGGCCCGCTGACCACGCGGGCCGGCGTGACCTTCGGGTTGCGGGATTTCAGATGCGCCTGCACCGCGTCGAAGGTCGTCTGATCGATTAGTGGCGGCACCTCGACCGGGATCACCTCGGCGGCCGGCTTGATCTGCTTGGCCTTGCTGCGCTTGTTGAACTCGTGCCGGCCGATATAGGTCGGCCGCGTCAGCAGCCGGTGGAGCTGGCCCACCCCCCAGCGGCCACCATCGCGCGTGAAGATACGGCGCGCGTTCAGGTGCTTGACGATCGCCTTGACGCCCATCGGGCCGGAGGTGCCGTCACCCTCCAGGGCCAGCTTGAAGGCGAGCCGCACCGTGCCGGCGTGCAGCGGGTCGATCTCCAGCTTCTTCTTGACCTTGGCGCCGCGCTGCTCGGCCGCGACCACGCGATAACCGATCGGCGGCAGCGAGCCGTTCCAGAAGCCCTGCCTTGCATTCTCCTTCAAGGCGCGGAGCACGTGCTTGGCGTTCTCCTTGGACTGGTATTCGTCGAACAGCGCCATGATTTGCCGCATCATGGTGTGCATCGGGTCGTCGCCCATTTCCTGGGTGATCGAGACCAGCTTCACGCCGTTCTTCGCCAGCTTGCGGACGTAGAATTCCAGCTCGAAATGATCGCGGAAGAAGCGGCTGAACGAGTGGACCACCACGATGTCGAAGGCGGGCGGTTTGGAGGTGGCGGCCTCGACCATGCGCTGGAACTCAGGGCGGCGATCGTTGGTGGCGGAGGCGCCCGGCTCCACATAGGTTTCGACCGGTTGGTAGCCGCGCGCGGCGCAGTAGGCTTCGCCCTGGCGGCGCTGGTCGGGGATGGAAACGTCATGCTCGGCCTGCCGCGCCGTCGAGACCCGGAGGTAGAGGGCGGCGCGAAGCGGCACGGTCAAGGCACGGCTCCGATCGGATCAGGGCCGGCCGAAGAGCTCGTCAAACAGGTCGCCGAACCAGGGTTCGAACACATCAACCTCGGCCAGTGTGACCGGGACGTGCGCGGGCCAGTCATCGACCACATACCAATCCGCCAGGTCGTGCTTGACCGGCCGACCAAGCCGGCGCGTGGGCGGCGCCGCATAGTCATAGAGATCTGGCGGCGGCGCACGGAGCGTTGGGGGGTCGTGCCGATGGCGAACATGCCAGCGGGCCATGCCGCGGAGGTGGCGCGTCCCTCGTCGGTGCGGAATGGCCCCCGGCCGGGCGTCGCCGAATCGGCGCCAATCGGCGGCAAATAAGCGGGTTGCATCAGGCTGCCGTCTCAATCACGCGGAGATGCCCCCGCGCATGGCCCTTCGCCCTGGACCGGACCACGATGTCCACGTCCTGGCCGAGCGCGGTCAGGCAGCGGAGCAGCCGGTCGCTGGAAAAGCCGGTCAGCCTGCCGTTCATCAGCGCGGAGATTTTCGGCTGGTCGAGCCCGACCAGCCGGGCGGCCTCGGCCTGGGTGAGGTGCCGGCGCTTGATCGCGTCGCGGATGTGGACGGCAAGCTGCGCCTTGGCCAGTTCCTCCTCGGGCTCGGCGACGCCGAGATCGGCGAACACGTTGCCGGAGCCCGGGGTCACCGTGAGGTCGTCTTCGTGCTGGCCAGCCATTGCTCGTGATCCTCTCTCGCCCGCTTGAGCCGCTGCTCGATCAGGGCGATCTCGTGGCGCGGCGTGGCGATGCCGCTTTTGGATTTCTTCTGGAAAGCGTGGAGGACATAGACCGCGCCCGCGAAGCGCACCGTATAGACGGCGCGGTAGGTGTCGCCGTCATGGTCGTCCACCACCTCCAGCACGCCGGCGCCGACGAAGCCCCGGAGCGGTTTGGCCCAGGGCGCCTTGCGCCCGAGCTGCGCCTCCCACAGCGCGCCGCCGACCCGGAGGCGCACGGGTTCCGGGAACGCCCGCACATCCTCGCGGCTCGACCCGATCCAGCGCACCGGTTTGGGCTGTGGTTCATTCTCGGCCACCACGTCACCTCATCATGCTATAAATAGCATGTAGCCGATCCCAACGCCAGGGGGCGAAGGCGAGAGCACCCTGCTCCCAGTCAGCCTTACGCACCACAAGCCGCTGCCGGGCCGGGACCGCGCGGTCAAGGGTGCGCCGCTCGCGGCGCATCGCCTCCGGCGACGGCGAAGCCGCCCTTGACGGCGTGGTCCCGGTCCGGCCGTTTGCGATGAGGCGCGTAAGGCTGATGGCGGCCGTGCCGGCCCGTTGCCGGACGCCGAGGCAAGGGGGTGTCGGTACCGATTCAGCCGAGAAGCCGCGGTGGCACCGCGGAAAGGCGAGGTGAGAGGCCGATCAGTGGAGGTTCCGCCGTGCCAAGTCACCAGCTGTCGGCACGGTGAGCGGGGTCGATAACCCAATGTGCAGACAGGGAAATCGCGCCCGGTCGGGACCAATGGTGCCGCTCGGCTTTATCTTGCCGTCCGAGTCCCGCCGGCCTGGCGGGGCGGCCCAGGATACTGATCTACCGTGACATCCTGATTCGCCACACCGGACCAAGTCGCCGTCAGTGGCGCCGCCCTGCTTCAGAACCACTGCGAGTTGCTCTGATGTTGGCAAGTGTGCTCCCCACTATCGTGAGGAACTGGCCGAGGTTCGGGGCGGTGATACTACACTCGAAATTCTTGGGCGAGAGATCGTTCCGCTGATCCCACATGCGATAGGTCAGGCTGGGCGCGACAGAAATATGCGCGTGCGAAACCGCATTCCGAATTTTTGTCAGAAGGCCCTGCTGATTGCTGTTGTAAATCACGTCCTTCTGCGGCCTACAACTCCAGCATGTTATGTCGAATAATGAGATTATCCTGTCACATTGCTCGTTGAGATGTTGGGTGGCGTTAGACAGATCGACCCCATCCCAGAACTCCCTTGGAAATACAATAAGGCAGTAGAGCAGAGACAAATGGAGCGCTGGGTTGTTGAATTCGTAGACCGATGGATATCCATTCTCCCGGCATACAGCTTTGATTGTCACGTCCAGCGTGCCATCCCGCATCGCCCGCTGGATTATTTGTGCGTTGATGTATGCTCGCTGCGGGACCTCATCTGCCAAATCGCCCATCGTTCCTCCAGGAGGCAGCGGTCAGCCATATGCCGACTCAGCGGTTGGATTCGGTGGGAAGACGCCGTGTCTGCGGCATTCCGTCCCGGCTGCCATTTTATCGCTTCTCCTCCGCGGAAGCGATGACAAGCATCTTCGCAATCTGTCGTCGTTCCCGGTTTGCTCTGCTGGCGTGGGCCCTGCCCAAAGGAGGGCGAAAACGGAATCACTCAGGTGTCGCCGTCATTGACCATCA
The DNA here is from genome assembly GCA_963840545.1 of uncultured Pseudomonadota bacterium. Lineage (GTDB taxonomy): Bacteria > Pseudomonadota > Alphaproteobacteria > Acetobacterales > Acetobacteraceae > JAKAWQ01. The sequence continues at coordinate 260,929 of CAWIZE010000001.1, forward strand.
TAGGGCTATAGCGTAGACATAGTGCTCATCATCGTCGGGCGTGGCCCGCCAGCGGACCCGCCCGGCCGCAGCCCCCTCTCCACGCGACCTCTTGAGGCGGATCAACACCTCGCCGCCGACGGGTTCGCGATGGGAGCGGCCAACTGCACGAGCACGAGCACATCGCCATCGTGCCGGCCGGCGAGTGCCAGGAGGTCCCCCGGATCTTCGCCCGGAAGGGCTTCGCCGGCGCCGAGCGCGAGCGAATCGTCGAGGTCATGACGTCCGACGAGGACCGCTCCGCGAAGACCATGGCGGTCGAGGAATACGGGCTCTCTCCGGTCGTCCGCTCGCCCGTCAGGGTCGCGCTCTAAGGGAGCGCGCGATCGCCGCAACGCTCAGCCCGGCTTCGGCCCCGCCCCCCGCAGCACGTCGAGGCCGTAGAGCGCCGCGCCCAGCAGCGCCGCCCGCGCCACGACCACGTTGACCGGGATGGTCCCGAGCAATTCCGCGAATCGCCGCTTGGCGGTGAAAGCCTGCATGAACCTCCCGCCGGCGCCCCCGAGCTCGAGCCGCGGCAGGATCCGCGTCGGCATCCCCCCGGCAAGAAAGACCCCGCCCGTCGCCAGCACCTTGAGCGCGAGGTTGCCCGCCTCGGCGCCGAGGACGGAGACGAAAATATCGATCGTCGCCGAAGCGAGCCTGTTCTTCTCCCCCCCTCCAGCGCCGCCTTGACGATCGGCGGCGTGCGGTCATGGACCGCGGCGAGCGTCGCCGCGAACGCCGCGGACTCCGCCGCCGGCTCGCGGGCGCGGAAGAAATCATAGATCCCGGGAATGGCGCTGCCCGAGCACATCCGCTCATAGGATACGTGCCCGAATTTCTCGAAGAGATGCGCCCAGAGCGCGGCCTGGAGCGGATCGGCCGGGCCGAAATCCGCATGCCCGCCCTCCGAGGCGCAGGCGATGTACCGGCTCCCGTCCCAGATCAGGAACGCCTCGCCCAATCCGGTGCCGGGAGCGATGACCGCGATCGGCCCGTGCGGCTCGGCCTTACCCGGATTGATCGCCCGCACATCCTCGTCGTGGAGGTGGGGAATGGCATAGGCGATCGCCTTGAGGTCGTTGATCACGCTCACCTGGGCGAGCCCCAGCTCCTCCGCCAGCGCCTGCTCGTCGACCAGCCAGGGGAGGTTGGTGAGCTGCGCGCGCCCGTCCCTCACCGGGCCCGCGACATCGAAGCAGGCAGCGGTCGCCGGCTGCTTCACCTCTTCCAGGAATGCGCGCACCACATCGCCGAGCCCGGCGAACCTCTCGCTCGGAAATTCGCGCACGACTTCCGGCTCCCGCGGCCCGTGCTCCGCCGTGTAGAAGGCGAGCAGCGTCTTGGTGCCGCCGATATCGCCCGCGATCAGCATGCCCGGATCAGGTGCGCTCGGTCACCGGGACGAGCGTGGGCTCGTCCCAGATCTGCTCGATCTCCTCGAGCGAGCGCCCCTTCGTCTCCGGTACCCGCCGCCAGATCCACACCCAGCCGGTCACGCAGAAGAAGGCGAAGAGCCAGAACGTGGCGGGCCGGCCGATCGCGTGGATGAGGGTGAGGAAGAACTGGCTCACCACGAACGCCGCCCCCCAGTTCACCGCCGTCGCCACCGAAACGGCCCGCCCGCGCACGCGCCCCGGAAAGATCTCGTTGATCACCGTCCAGACCACCGGCCCGAGCGAGAAGGCAAACGAGATGATGAAGACGACGAGCCCGGCCAGCGTCACGATTCCGGTCGCACTCGGGCCCGCGCCCGTCGCCGGCGCGCCGATGAAGAGGAAGGCGATGCCGACGATCACGAGACTCACCCCCATCCCGACCAGCCCGGCAAGCAGCAGCGGCCGGCGGCCGATCCGGTCGATATAGGCGATCGCGATGAAGGTCGCGAGCACGTTGACCGCGCCGATCCCCCAGGTCGTGGCGAACGTCTGCGCGGCCGGCGAGGCGAATCCCGCGGCGGCGAAGATGTTGTCCGCGTAATAGATGATGGCGTTGATGCCGGTGATCTGCTGGTAGACCGCAAGCCCGATCGCGACCATCAGCGGCCGGCGCAGCTCCGGGGCGAACACCTCGCCCCACGAGGCCTGCTGCGCCTCCTCGGTGACCGCGGCCTCCATCCCCGCGAGCAGCGCCGGCTGATCGGCATCGGGCCGGACCGCGCGCAGCCGGTCGAGCGCCTCTCCCTGCCGCCCCATCTTGAGCAGCCAGCGCGGCGATTCGGGCGCGGCCAGCATGGCGAGGAAGAGGGCGACGCCGACGAATCCCGCCACGCCGAGCATCAGCCGCCAGCCGCCATTGTCCGCGGTCAGGGTCGCATCGACCTGGTAGGCGATGAAGATGCCGATGGTGATCGCGAGCTGATAGGCCGAGACGAACCGGCCGCGCCAGGCCGCCGGCGCCATCTCAGCGCCATAGAGCGGTGCCGCCACCGCCGCCAGCCCCACGCCCACGCCGATCACCAGCCGTCCGCCCACCAGCAGGGGAGGATGCGGGGCAACGGATTGCAGCACCGCGCCGAGCGTGAAAAGCACGCCCGCCGCCAGCACCGCCTTCTTGCGCCCGATCCGGTCGGCAAGCTCGCCGCCGATCAGCGAGCCCACCAGCGCCCCGAGCGTCACCCAGCTCGTCACCACCTCGAGCAGGAGCGGGCCGAGGCTGAACGTCTTCTCGATTCCCCTGAGCGCCCCCGAGATCACGCCCTGGTCGTAGCCGAACAGCATCCCGGCGAGGATGATCACCGCGATGACCACCATCATCAGGCCCGAGAGGCGCTCGCCCCCGACCCCTGCCCCCTTGTTCATCGACGCCCCCTGCGAGCCGGAAAACCGTCGCTCACCATGCCCTTGTTTTGATTAAGAATCAATTTCACCGCCGCGGCGGCTGCGATAGCGCGCGATCAGCGCGTTGGTCGAGCCATCATGGCCCTCCGCCGGCGCCGCATCGGCGGCAAGCTCCGGAATGATCCGCCCGGCGAGCACCTTGCCAAGCTCCACACCCCACTGGTCGAAGGAATCGATCCCCCACACCGTCCCCTGCGTGAACACGCTGTGCTCGTAAAGCGCGACCAGCGCGCCGAGCGTCCGCGGCTCCAGCCGATCGGCCAGGATCACGTTCGTCGGCCGGTTGCCCTCGGTCACCCGGAACGGCGTCTGGAAGTCGGGCGAGCCCTCCGCCTTCAGCTCCTCCGCCGTCTTGCCGAAGCCCAGCGCCTCGGCCTGGGCGAACAGGTTCGCCATCAGCAGATCATGCTGCCCGGCGAGCGGGCTCAGCTTCTCGCAAAAGCCGATCAGGTCGCACGGGATCAGCTTCGTCCCCTGGTGGATGAGCTGGTAGAACGAGTGCTGCCCATCGGTTCCCGGCTCGCCCCAGATGATCGGCCCCGTCTGCCAGGCGACAGGCGCCCCGTCGAGCGCGACATGCTTGCCGTTGCTCTCCATCTGCAATTGCTGGAGATAGGCCGGAAACCGCGCCAGCGGCGCCGCGTACGGCATGATCCCAAGCGTCTCGGCGGCGAAGAAATTGTTGTACCAGACCGTGAGCAGCCCCATCAGCACCGGCAGGTTGGCCGCCAGCGGCGCGGTCCGGAAATGCTCGTCCATGTCATGGAACCCGGCCAGCATCTCATCGAAACGCTCGGGCCCGATCGCGATCATGCTCGAAAGCCCGATCGCGGAATCCATCGAATAGCGCCCGCCCACCCAATCCCAGAAGCCGAACATCCTGGCCGGATCGATGCCGAATTTCGCCACCCCCTCGGCATTGGTCGAAACCGCGACGCAATGCCGCGCCACCGCCGCATCGGCGCCCAGCCCCTCGACGATCCAACGCCGCGCGGTCGCCGCATTGGTCATCGTCTCGAGCGTGGTGAAGGTCTTCGACGAAATAATGAAAAGAGTCTGCGCCGGATCGAGCCCGTCGGTCGCGGCGGAAAAATTCGCCCCATCGACATTGGAGACGAAACGGAAGCTCATCCCCTTGTCGGAGAACTCCCTGAGCGCCAGGCACGCCATCTCCGGCCCGAGATAGGACCCGCCGATGCCGATATTGATCACGTTGCGGATGCGCTTGCCGGTATAGCCCTTCCAGCTCCCCGAACGGACCTCGCGCGCGAACGAACCCATGCGGTCGAGCACCACATGCACGTCCGCCACGACATCCTGCCCATCGACCTCGATCCGCGTCCCGCGCGGGGCACGCAACGCCACATGCAACACCGCCCGCCGCTCGGTCTCGTTGATCTTCTCGCCGCGGAACATCGCCGCACGCCTGCCCTCCACATCCCGCTCGCGCGCGAGATCGAGCAGCAACCGCACCGTCTCCCCGGTGATCCGGTTCTTCGAATAATCGAGGAAAAGCCCCGCCCCCTCGACCGAGAATGTCTCCGCCCGCGCGGGATCCCCGGCGAAGAGCTCGCGGAGATGACGATCCTTGATCGCCGCATGATGGGCGGCAAGCGCCGCCCAGGCGGCTGTCTCGTTCGGCCGCAGGCTCGCCATGGAAACGTCCTCCCTCGGGTGAAAACTCAGGCCAGAGTCAAAGAGAAGTCAAACAACCCTATCGCACCCAATCCAGGGGCTCTGGTCAGGGGCTCCGCCCCTGGACCCCGCTGGGGCCTTGAGGCCCCAGACCCCCCCACCGTCATTGCGCCCCACGGCACTCGCCTCCCTCCCCCCTCACCACTGTCATTGCGAGGAGCGAAGCGACGAAGCAATCTCCATCCCGTCAGCCCCTCACCACCCCCCACCGTCATCGCGCCCCACGGCACTCGCCTCCCCTCCCCACCACTGTCATTGCGAGGAGCGAAGCGACGAAGCAATCTCCATCCCGTCGGAACCTCACCACCCCCCACCGTCATCGCGCCCCGCGGCGCACGCCGCCCCCCTACCACTGTCATTGCGAGGAGCGAAGCGACGAAGCAATCTCCATCCCGTCAGAACCTCGCCGCCCCCCGCCCCCGCCCACTCGTCATGCCTGCGAACGCAGGCATCCATACGTCACTCTCTCAAAATTCCATCAATCGGACGACGCCCAGGGGCCCCCCCGGCCAATTCAACACCCGGCCAATTCAACCCCCGGCTAATTCAGCGCCCGGCTCTTGGTATCGATCGCCTTGAGCAGGTCCTTCCACGAATCGACGAACGCCTGCGCGCCCTCGGTCTGCAGCCGCGCCGCGAGTGCCGCGACATCGATCCCGGCCTTGCGGTGCTTCTCGAGAACCGCCTCGGCGTCGCCGCCGTCGCGCGGCAGCACGTCACCCAGCGCGCCGTGATCGGCGAAGGCGTTGAGCGTCGCCTCCGGCATCGTGTTGACCGTGTTCGGCGCCGCCAGCGCCTTGACATAGAGCGTGTCCGCCGCCTTCGGGTCCTTCACGCTGGTGCTGGCGAAAAGGAGCCGCTGCGCCGCCGCGCCGCGATTGGCCAGCCGCTGCCAGCGATCGGAGTCGATAACGTCCCGATACGATTTGTAGGCCAGCGTGCCGACCGCGACGCCGAGCGTGTTGCCGAGCGCCTCCGGCACCTTCCCCGCCACCGCGCGGTCCCAGCGGCTGATGAACACCGACGCCACCGAGCGCACGTCCGGCGCCAGCCCCGCCGCGACCCGCCGCTCCAGCCCCTTCATGTAGGCATCCGCCGCCGCCGCGTAGTGCCCGGCCGAGAACAGCAGCGTCACGTTCACCGGCACGCCGTTGAAGATCGCCTCCTCGATGGCCGGCAGCCCCTCGCTCGTGCCCGGGATCTTGACGAAGAGGTTCTCCCGGTTGGCGCGCTTCGAAAGCCGGATCGCCTCGGCGGTCGTCTCCTCGGTCTCGTAGGCGAGCAGCGGCGAGACCTCGAGCGAGACCCAGCCGTCGGTCCCGGCGGTCGCCACATGCACCGGCATGAACATCTCGGCCGCGCGGCCAAGATCCTCGAGCGCCAGCTCGAAGAAAAGAGCCTCGCTCGCATAGCCGCGCGCCGTCATCCGGCGGATCTCGCCGTCGTATTTCTCGCTGTGCGCGATCGCGTGGTCGAAGATCGAGGGGTTCGAGGTCAGCCCCGTCACCGAAAGCTCGGCGATATAGCGCGCCAGCGTCCCGTTATCGAGCAGCTCGCGGGTGATGTCGTCGAGCCAGAGGCTCTGCCCGGCATCATGCAATGTCTCTGTGGGCTTCATCGTCCTGCCTCCTCTGCTGGAGCGGTCAGTCGGGCGAGATCGAAAAGCGGCAGATCGCCGATCGCCTCGATGGTGAGGTCGGCGGGCGGATATTTCGCGATTTCCTTGGGATCGTATGCGTAATGGCCCTGGCGGGGGAACACCGTGGTGACGCGCGGGCCCCAGGCCTTCTTCACCGTATCCAGGATGCGCAGCTTGTCGTCGATCAGCACGTAGCGCTTGGCCGGATAGAGCCGCTCGATATCGGCCAGCTCCTCCTCCTTATGGATATAGATCAGCACCCGGTCCTCGAACGCGCTCCACAGCCCCGAGCGCTGCACCTTGCGCGGCTGGAAGACCGCATCGCCGTCGGAGAGGATGACGGTGTGGCCCCAGCGCCTGGCATGGTTCACGGCCTCGAGCGCGCCGGGATAGAGCCGCTCGGCGAAGGGGTAATCGACCAGCCAGTTCGCCATCCGGAGGATGCTCGGATCGTGCAGGTCCTCCTTGCGGTAGCGCTCCAGCGCGCCGAGATAGTCCGCATAGCCGAGGCTCCCGCGCAGCTCCTCGAAGATCTCCCAGTAGCGCTCGCGCGCGCGTTCGCCGTGGGCCTCGTCGAGATAGGCGCCGAGGTCGTGCTGCACGCGGTCGTTGTCGATCAGCGTGTTGTCGACGTCGAAGAGAAAAACAACATCTCGGGTTTCTGCTCTCGCCTCGGACATCAGCCCTGCCCTCCCACGCTCGGCCCACCCAAATTCGGGTCATGCCAGGGCCCGTCCCTTCCGATCATCTCGGCGGCCTCCGCCGGCCCCCAGCTTCCCCCGGCATAGGGGTAGACGGGGCAGACATTGTCGAGGATCGGATCGACGATCCGCCATTGCGCGTCGACCAGGTCGCTCCGCGTGAAGAGCTCGCCGATCCCCCGCATCGCGTCCCCGAGCAGCCGCTGATAGGGCGGGCGGTCGGCGCCCGGCTGGCGCGAGAGGATGAGCTCGGTGTCCCGCCCGACCATGCGTTCGCCCGGCGCCTTGACGCGCACGCCGAGCCCGACCGAGACGTCGGGGCTGATGGTGAACCGGACATGGGCCGACGAGGCCGGAACGATCTCGCCGAAGGTTTCGCGCGGCGGGCGCTTGAGGATCACCAGGACCTCCGAGGCGGTGAGGGGCAGCCGCTTGCCGGCGCGGATATAGATCGGCACCCCCGCCCAGCGCCAGCTCTCGATCTCGAGCCTGACCGCGACATAGGTCTCGACCGTCGATCCCGCCCGCACGCCCGGCACCGCGTGATAGCCCTCGTACTGCCCGCGCACCACGTGCGCCGGATCGAGCGGCCGCACCGCCTTCAAGAGGTCCGCCCGCTGGTCCCGCTCGGCCTCGTGCTCCTCGCCCGTCGGCGCGTCCATCATCAGCACCGCCAGAACCTGCAGCAGATGGTTCTGCAGCACGTCGCGGACGGCGCCGGTCTCGTCGTAGAAGCGCCCGCGGTCATCGACGCCGAAATCCTCCGCCATGGTGATCTGCACGCTCTGGATGTAGTTGCGGTTCCAGATCGGCTCGAAGACGGGGTTGGCGAAGCGGCTATAGAGGATGTTCTGCACCGGCTCCTTGCCGAGATAATGGTCGATCCGGAAGATGCTCTCCTCCGGGAAATAGCGCAGCAGGATGGCGTCCAGCGCGCGGGCGGAGGCGCGGTCGTGGCCGAACGGCTTCTCGATCACCAGCCGCCCGCCCGCCGCGCACTGCGACTTGGCGAGCCCGCCGGCCACCGTCGCGAAGAGGCTCGGCGGCACCGCGAGGTAGTGCAGCGGGTGCTTCGCCGCGCCGAGCTCGTGGCGCAGCGCCGCAAAGGTCGCCGGGTCGTTGTAGTCGCCATCGACATAATGCAGGAGCTGCATCATCCGCACGAACGCATCGCCTTCCGGCGCGACGCCGTGCTCCTTCAGGCTCTCCGTCGCGCGCTCCTTGAGCTGGTCGAGCTTCCAGCCCTGTTTCGCCACCCCGATGATCGGGACATTGAGGTCCTGTTCGAGCACGAGGCGGTAGAGCGCCGGAAAAATCTGCTTCTTCGCGAGATCCCCGGTGGCCCCGAAGAAGACGACGGCGTCCGATGGGGCGAGCGATGCGGCGTCAGTCATGGCGCTGGCCCCACGGCTTCTCGAGATGGCCGCCGAACTCGAAGCGCATGGCCGAGAGCAGCTTGTCCGCGTACTCCTCCTCGCCGCGCGAGCTGAAGCGGGCATAGAGCGCGGCGCTGATCACCGGGGCCGGCACGCCCTCGTCGATCGCCGCCTGGAGCGTCCAGCGGCCCTCGCCGGAATCCGAGACGCGGCCGCTGAAGGTGGCGAGGTCGGGGCTGTTGCGCAGCGCCGTCGCCGTGAGGTCGAGCAGCCAGGAGCCGATCACGCTGCCCCGCCGCCACAGCTCCGAGACCGCGGGGAGGTCGATCTTGTACTGGTAGAGCTCGGGCTCGCGCAGCGGCGTCGTCTCGGCGTCCTCCTCCTGCGTGCGGGTGCCGACATCGGCGTGGTGCAGCACGTTGAGCCCCTCCGCATAGGCCGCCATCACGCCGTATTCGATGCCGTTATGCACCATCTTGACGAAGTGGCCGGCGCCGTTCGGGCCGCAATGGAGATAGCCCTGCTCGGCCGTGGTCGGTTCGCCGCTCGCCCCCGGCGTCCGCGCGGCCGCCGCAAACCCGGGCGCCAGCGCCTTGAAGACCGGATCGAGCCGGCCGACGATCGCATCCTCCCCGCCGATCATCAGGCAATAGCCGCGATCGCGCCCCCAGACCCCGCCGCTGACGCCGACATCGACATAATGCAGGCCCATCGGCTGCAGCTTCTTCGCCCGGCGGATATCGTCATGGTAGTAGGAGTTGCCGCCGTCGATCACGATATCGCCCGGAGCGAGCAGCGGCGTTATCTGATCGATCACCAATTCCACGACGCCGGCCGGCACCATCAGCCACACCGCGCGCGGACGCTCGAGCAGCCCGATGAAGGTCTTGAGGTCGGTGCTGCCCTTCGCGCCCTTCGCGACCAGGCCCTGCACGGCGGAGTCGTGGGCGTCGTTGACGACAAGCGCATGGCCGGCGCCGATCAGCCGCTCCACCATGTTGGCGCCCATCCGGCCGAGCCCGATCATCCCGAGTTGCATCGTCATTCCCCTCCACTGTCATCAACGTGTCATTGCGAGGAGCGCCCCGCCGCCTCCAACCCGTCACTCCCGCGAAAGCGGGAATCCATGACTGCTGCACCCCATCGAACAGAGACGCAGCCCTGCCGCTCCCTACGCCGTCACTGTGAGGCGCGAAGCGCCCCCTCCACCGCTTCCGCCGTCCGCTGTCATTGCCCTCCGCTGTCATTGCCCTCCGCTGTCATTGCGAGGAGCCGAAGCCGCGAGGAGCCGCCGCAGGCGGCGACGTGGCGGGCAGCGACGAAGCAATCTCAATCCCGCCTCCGCCCTATCCACCCCGCGCGATCACCGCCTTCGCCGCCCCGGCCACCCGCTCCGGGGTAAAGCCGAAATGCTCCGCCACCACCTTGATCGGCGCCGAGAGCCCGAACGTGTGCATCCCGAGCACGGCCCCGCGCGTCCCGGCATAGCGATCCCAGCCGATGGTCGAGCCTTCCTCGACCGTCACCCGCGCCGTCAGCGCGGGCGGCAGCACGCTCTCGCGATAAGCCGGGTCCTGAGCCTCGAAAAGCTCCCATGAGGGCATGCTGACGACGCGCGCGGCGATGCCCTCGGCGGCGAGGAGCCGGCGCGCGGCGAGGCAGAGCGAGACCTCGCTGCCGCTCGCGATCAGGATCACCTGAGGCACGCCCGGCCCGTCGATCAGGACATAGGCGCCCTTGGCGAGCCCGCTCGCGGGCGCGCATTCGTTCCGATCGACGATCGGCAAGGCCTGGCGCGAGCAGATCAGCGCCGCCGGGCGATCCTTGAACCCGAGCACGCAGCGGTACGCCTCCACCATCTCGTTCGCGTCCGCCGGGCGGATGACGACCATGCCGGGGATGGCGCGGAGCGAGACCAGCTGCTCGATCGGCTGATGGGTCGGCCCGTCCTCGCCGACGCCGATCGAATCGTGGGTCCAGATATGCATCACCGGCAAATCCATCAGCGAGGAGAGCCGGATCGAGCCGCGCGCATAGTCGGTGAAAATGAGAAAGCCCGAGCCGAAGGCGCGCAGCCGGCTCAGCACCATGCCGTTGACGATCGCGCACATCGCGTGCTCGCGAATGCCGAAATGCATGTTGCGCCCGGCCGGCTCGGCGGTCATGCCCTTGAGCGTCACCCCGCTCGCCTCCATGTCGCCGGCGCCGGGGAAGAGGAGCCGCGTCTTGGTGCTCGGCGAGAGGTCCGCGGCACCCCCGAGCAGCCAGGGAATTTTCCCGGCCAGCGCATTGAGCACCTTGCCGGAAGCGTCGCGCGTCGCCATCCCCTTGGGGTCGGGCGCGAAGCTCGGCAGCGCCGTTTCCCAGCCCTCGGGCAGACGGTGGCTCAGGATGCGCTCGACCTGGTCGGCGAGGTCGGGATGGGCGGCGCGGTAGCGGGCGAACAGCGCCTCCCACGTGCGCCGCGAAGCGGCGCCGCGCGCGCCGATGCCGGCGGCGAAATGCGCGCGCACGCCGTCGGGCACGACGAAGGATTTGTCCGGGTCGAAGCCGAAGAATGTCTTGGTGAGGCGCACTTCCTCCACGCCGAGCGGCTCGCCATGCGCCTCGGAGCTGTCGTGCTTGTGCGGGGAGCCGTAGCCGATATGGCTCTGCACGACGATCAGCGTCGGGCGGTCGGCTATGGAGCCGGCCTCGCGATAGGCGCGGGTGAGCTGGTCGAGGTCGTTGGCATCGCCGACGCGCGTGACGTTCCAGCCATAGGCGAGGAAGCGGGCCGCCACGTCCTCGCTGAAGGCGAGGTCGGTATGGCCCTCGATCGTCACGCGGTTGCTGTCATAGATCCAGCACAGGTTGGCGAGCCGCTGATGCCCGGCGAGCGAGGCCGCCTCGCTGGTGATGCCCTCCATCATGTCGCCGTCACCGCAGAGCGCGTAGACGCGATACCCGAACAACGCGAAATCGGGCCGGTTGTAGGTCGCGGCGAGCCAGCGCTCGGCGATCGCCATCCCCACGCTCGTCGCCGCACCCTGGCCGAGCGGCCCGGTGGTGGTTTCGACCCCGGCGGTCATGCCGTATTCGGGATGGCCGGGGCAGTGGCTGCCGGCCTGGCGGAAGGTCTCGATATCCGCCAGCGTCACCGCGTCCTTGCCGTCCCCATCCCGCACGCCGGCGAGATGGAGGAGGGAATAGAGGAGCATCGAGGCGTGGCCGGCCGAAAGGACGAAACGGTCGCGGTCCGGCCAGTCCGGCGCGGCGGGGTCGTAGCGCAGGAAGCGCTGCCACAGCACATAGGCCGTCGGCGCCGCATCCATCGGCGTGCCGGGATGGCCGGAGTTCGCCTTCTGGACCGCGTCCACCGCCAGCATGCGGATCGTGTTGATCGCAAGCCCATCCGGATCGACGTTCGATGCGTCTGGCACTATCCTCGCCCTCCTGGCACTGTTCCCCAAGCTAGATGTGCCGCTCCGGGCAACGGGACCACCCCGATCCGCCGGATCTCTTTGCCCCCGGTTCCGATCACCCCTCGTCCGGCCGGGCGGATGCGGCGAGCGCGAAGGCGGGCGCCGGTTCGGCGAACATGGCATCATGCCGCCGGTCCCACAACCGCACGCCGCCGGTGACGCCGGTTTCGTTGGAGATGATCCGGACCTCCTCCGGCAAGGGCGTGGCCAGGCGCTTCGCATTGCCGCCCCCGACATAAAGGATGTCGTAATCGACCAGCGTCTTCAGCGTCCCGATCGCGCGCCGGACGCGGCGGTCCCAGCGATGCGGGCCGGCCGCCCGCCGCGCGGCGTCGCCGACATATTCGTCGTAGGTCTTCTTCTTGCGCGCCGGATGCTGGCCCATCTCGAGATGCGGCGCGAGCCGGCCGTCCGTGAACAAGGCGAATCCCATGCCCGTGCCGAGCGTGATCACCAGCTCGATCCCCTGGCCGCCGATCGCGCCGAGGCCCTGGACGGAGGCGTCGTTGAGCATGCGCGCGGGCTTGCCGAGCGCGCGCTCCAGCCCGGAGGCGAGCGCGAATCCGTGCCATTCGGCCCCGCCGAGATTGGGCGCGGTGAGCACGCAGCCGCCGCGGACGACGCCGGGAAACCCGACCGAGATCCGATCGAAATCGCCGAGCGGGCGCGCCAGCGCGACCAGGGCGGCGAGGACATCGCCGGGCATTGCCGGCGCCGGCGTCTCGACCCGGGCGCGCGTGCCGACCAGCGTGCCGGCCTCGTCCACGATCCCGGCCTTGAGATGGCTGCCGCCGATATCGATCGCCAGTGTCAGCGTCCCGTCGCTTTTTTTCGCGCGTCGCGGATCGTTCATCGGAGCGATTCCCTATGGATTCGGCGTATTTGGGCCGCGCCGGCGGCGATGGTAAGAGAATTTTGCGGGCGCTGATGGCCAGGAGACGGGAATTGAGCGAAACACACCGCCATGATGTCGGCAAGAGGGCAGCCGCCGAGGCAGCGGTGCGCCTTGTCGCGGACGGGATGACCCTCGGCCTCGGCACCGGCAGCACGGTCGCCTTCGTCCTCGAGGCGCTGGCCCGGCGCATCCGGGCGGAGGGGCTCAGGCTGGCGGGCGTTCCGAGCTCGGAACGGACGGCGGCCCGCGCGGCCGAGCTCGGGATCGCGCTTGCCGATCTCGACGCGGTCGGCGCGCTCGATCTCGCGATCGACGGCGCCGACGAGGTCGAGGAGGCCAGCCTCTGCCTGATCAAGGGCCATGGCGGGGCGCTGCTGCGGGAAAAGATCGTCGCCACGGCGGCGCGGCGCTTCGTCGTCGTCGTCGACGAAGGCAAGCTCGTGGCGCGGCTCGGCACGCGGATGTCCGTCCCGGTCGAGGTGGTGCGCTTCGCCCATGGCGCGACCGCCCGGCGGCTCGAGCGCCTCGCCGGCCCGGCCGTGCTGCGCGCCGGTCCGGACGGTTTTCCCTACGTCACCGACAACGGCAACTTTATCTATGATGTCGCCGCCGCAATCCCCGATCCCGCCGCCCTCGAGCGCGAATTCGACGCCGTCGTCGGCGTCGTCGAGAGCGGCCTCTTCACCCACGGGGTGGAGCGCGCGATCGTCGGCGCCGCGGACGGCACGGTGCGGACGCTCGAACGTCTCAAATGATCCCCCGCCCCGCTCACCCGTACCCGAACCGCTCGAGCCAGGGCGCGGATATCTCGCGGAACGCGCCGCTCAGCGCGTCATCGAGATGGCCCCGCCAATCGCCGGGCCTCCCCTTGCGAAAGAACGAGCCGCGGTCTTCCTCTCCCGGCGCGCGCCCGCCGCTCAGCCGCGCGAACTCGCCGGCGGCGCGGCAGCCGGCAAGCCTCGCCGCATCGGCCCCGACGCCCAGGAAGTCGAGCACGCGCTCGAGCTGCCCTTCGGTCTCGGCCACGAGATCCTCGTAGCGGAGCGTCAGGCACGCCTCGGGATTGCGGTCGGCGAATTCGCCCGCCGCGGCCAGATCCTTCGCCCATTCGCGCGCGACGAGATCGACATAGCTCCCGAGCGTCGGAAAATTGCCGCGGATCCATTCGGGGCTGCTGCGCTGGTTGTGGAACCATCCCGAGACCGCGCAATCCCGCCCGTCGCGCACCAGGTGGATGAATTTCGCCCGCGGGAAGATGGTCCGCAGCATTTCGAGATGGCGGATATTGTCCGGCGTCTTCTCGCCGATCGCGGCGAGCCCGTCGCGCTCGTCCTTGGCCAGCCCGAGCAGCAGGGCGGCGGCGGTGAGGTAGGCGAGATCGGCCCCGCCATAGAGCGGAAACCCGGAAAGCTCCCGGAAGATCGTCGCGTTCTTGTCCGCGAGGAGCTGGTTGTGTTTGGCGAGGCTCCCCGTCAGCAGCCGCGAGAGGTGGTTGGCGAGATGGCTCTCGCCCTTGCAGGCGACCGCCGGATGGGCGTCGAGCATGAGCTGGAGCCAGGTGGTGCCGGATTTCATCGCCCCGCCGATGAAAAAGAGCTGCGCCTCGGCAAGCCGGCCGATCCGGGCGTGAATGTCTCCGAAATTTCTCACCCGCCGGGGCTCTCCGCCATCGCGGCGGCGAGCCTGGCACCCGCCCCTTAAGAAACGCCCAACGCCGCCCGCCTGGACGCGCCGGCGCATCGTGCTATCTCTCCCCCTTCTCGCCTCGGGGAGGGGCGAGCCATATGACCGAGCGCCTCTTTCTCGAAGACCCGCGCGCCGCGCGCGCCGGCGCGACGGTGCTGGCGGCCGGCGAGGCCGGCATCCTGCTCGACCGCACGGTGTTCTACGCCCGCTCGGGCGGCCAGCCCGGCGATCGCGGCTGGCTCCGCTGGGCGGGCGGCGAGATCGCGATCACCGAGGCGGTGAAGGGCGAGGGGGAAGACATCCTCCATCTCCCCGCCCCGGGGGCGGCGCTGCCGCCGCCCGGCACCGCGCTCGCGGCCGAGATCGACTGGCCGCGCCGGCACCGTCTGATGCGCATGCACACCACCCTCCACCTCCTCTGCAGCCTCCTCCCCGGCGCCGGCGTCACCGGCGGCGCGGTCGGCGAGGAGCGCTCGCGGCTCGATTTCGACCTCCAGCAATCGCCCGACCGCGCCGCCCTCGAAGACGGGCTGAACGCGCTGATCGAAGCCGGCCATCCGGTGAGCTTCGAATGGGTCGAGGAATCGGTCCTCGACTCCGCGCCCGACCTCGTCCGCACCCTCTCGGTGCAGCCCCCGCGCGGCACCGGGCGGCTCCGCCTGGTGCGGATCGGCGCCGGCGCCCCGCCTGTGGATCTGCAGCCCTGCGGCGGCACCCATGTCGCCTCGACCACCGAGATCGGCCGGGTCGCGATCGCGAAGATCGAGAACAAGGGCCGCCAGAACCGCCGCGTCGTCGTCGCCCTCTCCGCGTGAGGATAGAGGGGATGGAACCGCTCGTCAGCACCGGATGGCTCGCCCGGGAGCTTGGAAATCCCGATCTCGTCGTTTTCGACGCAACCCTCTACCTGCCCAATGAACCCTTGATCGGAAAGGAGGAATTCGGCCGCGCCCACATTCCCGGCGGGCGATTTTTCGATATCGACATGATCGCCGACGGCGAGACCGAGCTGCCCCATATGCTGCCCACGCCGGGCCGTTTCTCGTCCCTCATCGGCGCCCTCGGCGTCAGCAACGCGAGCAAAATAATCTTTTATGATCAGAAGGGTCTATCCTCCGCCGCACGTGGCTGGTGGATGATGGGGGTCTTCGGCCACGACCAGGTCGCGGTGCTCGATGGGGGCCTGCCGAAATGGCGCGCCGAGGGCCGCCCGCTCGAATCCGGCCCCCCTCCACCGCCCACTCCGTTGCGCTTCCGCGCCGATTGGCGCGCCGCGCGCATCCGCGGCATCGGCGATCTTCTGGCCAATGTCCGCACTCGCGCCGAGCTGGTGCTCGATGCCCGCGCCGCCGGGCGGTTCACCGGCGCGACGCCCGAGCCGCGGGCCGGCATGCGCTCGGGCCACGTCCCGGGCGCGGCGAGCCTGCCCTACACCGAGCTCCTCAACCCTGACTCGACTTTCCGCCCGCCCGCGGCCTTACGCGCCCGCTTCGCCGAAGCCGGCGTCGACGGCACGCGGCCCGTGGTCACGAGCTGCGGCAGCGGCGTTACCGCGACCATCCTCACCCTCGGCCTCACCCTCGCCGGGCTCGCCCCCGGCGCGGTCTATGACGGCTCCTGGACGGAATGGGGCGGCCGCCCTGACACTCCCATCGAACCTGGGCCAATCGAACCCTGAGGATCCTTCATGCCTGACGACACCGCCGGCCGCCCGCAAGGGTTTCTCACCCGCCTTTCCCACGCCGGCCGGGCCGGCACGCACACCCACGGCTTCGTCAATCCGCCGCTCGCGCGCGGCTCGACCGTCCTCTACCCCTCCTGTGCGGACCGCGTCGCGATGGGCAAGCGCCGGCTCGACCAGGCGCTCACCTACGGCACCCATGGCGGGCCCACGCATTTCGCGCTCGAGGACATGATCGCCGAGATCGAGGGCGGCACGCGCTGCCAGATCGTCTCGACCGGGCTCGCCGCCGTCACCACGCCGCTGCTCGCCTTCCTCGGCGCCGGCGATCACTGCTTGATGCCGGACTCCGTCTACGGCCCGGCGCGCACCTTCGCGGGCGGCATCCTCGCGCGCATGGGCGTGGAAACCACCTTCTACCCGCCCGAGATCGACGCGGCGGCGCTCGGCCCGCTCATCCGCCCCAACAGCCGCGTGCTCTATCTCGAGAGCCCGGGCAGCCACACCTTCGAGGTGCAGGATGTCCCGGCGCTCGCCGCCGCGGCGCACGCGGGCGGGCTCAAGGTGCTGATGGACAACACCTGGGGCCTGCATTTCTTCCAGCCCTTCCGCCACGGCGTCGATGTCTCGATCCAGGCGCTCACCAAATATGCGTTGGGCCACTCGGACGCGCTGCTCGGCGCGATCACCACGGCCGAGGAGAAGGACTGGGAGCGCGTCCGCACCACCGCCCTCCAGCTCGGCCAGTATGCGAGCCCCGACGATTGCTGGCTCGCCATCCGCGGCCTGCGCACGCTCGGGGTCCGCCTCGAGCGGCAGATGCGCTCGGGCCTCGAGCTCGCGCGCTGGCTCGCCGCCCGCCCCGAGATGCACCAGGTCCTCCATCCCGCCCTGCCCGGCGCGCCCGGCCACGCCCTCTGGAAGCGCGATTTCTCGGGCGCGCCGAGCCTTTTCGGCGTCGTCTTCGCGCCCCGCTTCAGCGCCGAGGCAACCCGCGCGATGATCGACAGCCTCGATCTCTTCGGCATCGGCGCGTCATGGGGCGGCTATGAGAGCCTCGCCCTGCCGACCACCGGCTTCCTCACCCGCACCGCCGAGCCGAAGGATTTCGGCGGCCCGATGATGCGCCTGCATATCGGCCTCGAGGACCCTGCCGATCTCATCGCCGATCTCGAGCGCGGTTTTGCCGTCCTTGCCGCCCATGTCGACTGAGCTACCGGTTGGGCTGCCCGCCGACCTCGCCGCTTCGATCACGTTCGACGCGGCGGGCCTCGTCCCCGCGATCGCGCAGGACGCGGCCAGCGGCGAGGTGCTGATGCTCGCCTGGATGAGCGCGGAATCGATCGCGGCGACGCTCGCCTCCGGCTTCGCCACCTATTGGAGCCGCAGCCGCAAGGCGCTGTGGCGCAAGGGCGAGACCTCCGGGCACGTCCAGCGCCTGGTCGAGCTTCGCCTCGATTGCGACGGCGATGCCATCCTGCTGCGCGTGGCACAGACCGGGCCGGCCTGCCATACCGGCCATCGCGCCTGCTTCTTCCGCGCCGTGCGCGACGGCGCGCTGGCGGAGATCGGCTGAGCCTGCCCGCTTCTATTTGAGAGCATCGGCGCCGGCGGCCGCGACCACCTGGTCCTGCGGCGAGGTGCCGCCGCTGCAGCCGATCGCGCCGATCAGCTTGCCGTCGACGACCAGCGGCAGGCCGCCTTCGGCGGCGACGACGCCGCGCAGGCTGAGGAAACTGGGGTTGCCGTGATTGACGAGGTCCTGAAAGACCTTGGTCGGGCGACGGTAGCGCGCTGCCGCCCGCGCCTTGTCCTCGGCGATCCCGATCGCGGCGATCTGCGTCCCGTCCATCCGTGCGAAATAGACGAGCTCGCCCTCGGGATCGACAATCGCGACCGCCTCCTTCCAGTTCCAGTGCGCCGCCGCCGCCACCGCCGCCGCGGCGACCTTCTCCGCCTGTGCAAGCGAAATCGGCGTGCCATAGGGGATGTCGAACGGCATCGCCGCGGGCACGCCGGGGGAAGCGTCTGGGCGCGGGCGCCGACGGGCGAACCGAAATTCAGGCCGAATGCGATGACAAGGCCGGCGGCAAGCAGCGCGCGTCGCATCGACGGATCCTCCTCGTTGTCGGGTTTTCGTTAGGCTGTATCCGCGGAAAAATCCATCCGGCCGGCGGTGTTTTTCAGCGCCGGGAGATGTGAGACGGGAGCGGCGAGAGGGGACCCGATCCGATCGACATTCCTGCCGGGTCGGCTGGTCTCGGCCCCGGATATCCCAGTGACAGGCAAGTCCGACCGATGCCCGACGCCCCGCCCGGCATTTCCCGCCACGCCCTGGTTACCGGCGCGGGCCGGGGCATCGGACGGGCGATCGCGCTGATGCTGGCGCGCATGGGATGCTGCGTCACCGTGAATTATGTGCGCAACGCCGGCGCGGCGGAGGAGGTGGTCGCGCTGATCGCGGCGGGGGGTGGAAAAGCCCGCGCAGTCCGGGCGGACGTCTCCGCCCCGGGCGACGTGGCCCAACTCGTCGCGGAGGCCCGGCGGGCCTCAGGCCGCGCGCCGCCCCTCTGCCACCGCATGGCAGGCGACCAGCGTCGCGCCCGCAGCGGTGTATGCGGGCGGCTCCCGGCGGCACCGCTCGTTCGCCAGCGGGCAGCGCGGATGGAAGGTGCATCCGGGCGGCGGCGCGATCGGGCTCGGCACTTCGCCGGCCACCGGGGTCCGGCTCCGTCCGCTCATCGCGAGGTCCGGGATCGCGTCGAGCAGCATGCGCGTATAGGGATGGCGCGGCGCCGAGAAAACCTCCTCGGCCGGCCCGATCTCGACGATCCGCCCGAGATACATCACGCCGAGCCGGTCCGACATGTGCCGGACCACGGCGAGGTTGTGGCTGATGAAGAGATAGGTAAGGCCGAGGCGGCGCTGCAGATCGCGCATCAGGTTCAGGATCTGCGCCTGCACCGAGACATCGAGCGCCGAGGTCGGCTCGTCGCAGACCAGGAACTCGGGCTCGCTCGAGAGCGCCCGCGCGATCGAGATCCGCTGCCGCTGCCCGCCCGAGAATTCGTGCGGATATTTTTCGCCGTCCGAGGGCTGCAGCCCGACCTGGAGAAGAAGCTCGCCGACGCGCGCCGCGATCGCCCGCGCCGAGCGCAGCAGCTCGAATGCGCGGATCGGCTCGGCGATGATCCGCGCCACCCGCCAGCGCGGATTGAGCGAGGCATAGGGGTCCTGGAAGATCATGTTCATCCGCCGGCGCAGGCCGGCCTCCGCCCGCGCCGCGGCGAGCGGCTTGCCCTCGAAGCGGATCGCGCCGCGGCTCGGCGCGTAGAGCCCGACGGCGAGGCGCGCCACCGTCGTTTTCCCGCAGCCCGATTCGCCCACCAGCGAGAGCGTGGTGCCCGTGGCGATCGCGAAGGAGACGTCGTCCACCGCCCGCAGGAACCGCCGTTTCTCGCCCCCGAGGATCCGCTGCAGCCAGGGGCTCGAGACGTCGAACAGGCGCGTCACGTGCTCGGCCTCGAAGAGCGGCCCGGTAACCTCAGACATGCGCCGCCTCCGCGGGCGCCGGCGCGTAGAGCCAACAGGCGGCCTCGGTCTCGCCGGCCGCCATCAGCTCGGGCCGCGCCTCGGTGCACCGGGAAAAGACCTTCGGGCAGCGCGGCGCGAACGGGCAGCCCGGCGGGATCGCCGAAAGCCGCGGCATGGCGCCATCGATCTGCGTGAGGCGCCCGAGCCTTCCGGCGAGCGTCGGGATGCTCGCCATCAGCCCCTCGGTATAGGGATGCGCCGGATGGCGGATCACGCGCTGCACCGGGCCGAGCTCGACGATCCTGCCCGCGTACATCACCGCGACCCTATCGGCGGTCTCGGCGATCACCCCCATGTCGTGGGTGATCAGCATCACCGCCGTGCCGTGCTCGCGCGCCAGCCGCTTGATGAGGGTGATGATCTGCGCCTGGATCGAGACGTCGAGCGCGGTGGTGGGTTCGTCGGCGATTACGAGCTTCGGCTCGGCGCAGAGCGCCAGCGCAATCACCACCCGCTGGCGCATGCCGCCCGAGAATTCATGCGGATAGGCGCCGATCCGCTCGGCGGCCGCGGGGATGCCCACCTGCTCGAGCCAGCCGATGGCGCGCCTGCGCGCCGCGGCTTCCGGGATCCCGAGATGGACCTGCATCGTCTCGGCGAGCTGGCGCCCGACGGTGTAGAGCGGATTGAGGGTCGTGAGGGGATCCTGGAAGATCGCGCCGATCCGCCGCCCGCGGATGCGGCGCATCTCCTCGGGCGAAAGAGTGTCGATCCGCCGTCCCTCGAGCAGGATCCGCCCGCCCGAGATCCGCCCCGGCCGCTCGAGCAGCCCGATGATCGCAGCCCCGGTGAGGGATTTTCCGGCCCCGCTCTCGCCGACCACGCCGAGCACCTCGCCCGTCCCGATCGCCAACGAGACGCGGTCGAGCGCCTTGAGCACGCCCCGGCGGGTCGGGAACTCGACCGAAAGCTCCCTGACTTCAAGCAGGGGGGCTTCGAGCAGGGGGACCTCGCCGAGCGCCATCAGTTCAGCCGCGGGTTCAGCGCGTCGCGCAGCCAGTCGCCGAGCAGGTTGATCGACAGCACCATGATGACCAGCGCCGCGCCCGGAAAGAGCGTGATCCACCACTGCCCGCTGAAGAGGTAGCTGTTGCCGTTGTTGATCAGCGTGCCGAGCGAGGGGTCGGTCGGCGGCAGCCCGACGCCGAGGAAGGAGAGCGTCGCCTCGGTGACGATCGCGACCGCGAGATTGATCGTCGCGATCACCAGCACCGGCCCGAGCACGTTCGGCAGGATATGGGTGAGCATGATGCGCGGGCCGGAGATCCCGATCACCCGCGCCGCCATCACGTATTCCTTGCCGCGCTCGACCATCGTCGAGCCGCGCACCGTGCGCGCGAACTGCGGCCAGTTGCTGATGCCGATGGCCAGGATGATGACGTAGATCTCGGTCGATTCGTGCATCTGGTGCGGCAGCATGGCCGCAGCGACCCCGTCCACCACCAGGGCGATCAGGATCGCGGGGAAGGTGAGCTGCACGTCGGCGATGCGCATCAGCAGCGCGTCCAGCGCCCCCCCGCCATAGCCCGCGATCAGCCCGAGCCCGACGCCCACGATCGTCGCGAAGAGCACCGCTGAGAAGCCGACCACCAGGCTGAGGCGCCCGCCGTACATGATCGCCGAGAGCATGTCCCTTCCCTGGTCGTCGGTGCCGAGGGGAAAGGTCCATTGCGATCCCTTCATCGGAATCGGCGGGATGAAGCTGTTGGAGAGGCTGAGGCTGGCGAGGTTGAACGGATCGTGCGGCGCGATCCAGGGGGCGAACAGCGAGCCCGCGATGCAGACGAAGGCGACCGCACCCGCGATGATCGCCACCGGCGAGCGGCGGAAATTGTACCAGAGGTCGGAGTCGAGGAAGCGGGCGAGAGGTCCCGGGACTTGGGCGGGGGCGTGCCCGGCGGCGGGGGCGTGCCCGGCGGCGGGGGCGCTCATCGCGCCGCCGCAGGCGAGCGCCGCTCGAACCTGAGGCGCGGATCGACGGCGTAGTAGAGCAGGTCCACCACGAGATTGATCACCACGAACACCGCCGCCATCAGGATCAGGTACGCCGACATCACCGGGATATCCGCCGCCGCGATCGATTGCACGAACAGGAAGCCGACGCCGGGCCACTGGAACACGGTCTCGGTGACGATCGAGAAGGCGATGATCTGGCCGAGCTGCAGCCCGGTGATGGTGATCACCGGCACCAGCGTGTTCTTGAGCGCGTGGCCGAAATGGACCATCCGGTTCGGCAGGCCGCGGGCGCGGGCGAAGCGGATATAGTCGCTGCGCAGCACCTCGAGCATCTCGGCGCGCACCAGCCGCATGATCAGTGTCATCTGGAAGAGGCCGAGCGTGATCGCGGGCAGGATCAGCGCCTTGAGGCCCGAGAGCGTGAGGAACCCGGTGGTCCAGAAATGCCCGATAGGCACGACGGTGCCGCGGCCGAAGCTCGGCAGCCAGCCGAGCCAGACGCTGAAGACGAGGATCAGCAGGATGCCGATCAGGAAGGTCGGCAGCGAGACGCCGATCAGGCTGAAGGTGAGGAAGGCGCGGCTGAGCCAGGAGGTGCGGTAGATCCCCGTATAGACCCCCATCGGCACGCCGATGACCACCGCCAGCACGGCCGAGGTGAAGGAAAGCTCGAGCGTCGCCGGCAGCCGGACGGCCAGAAGCTGCAGCACCGGCTCGCCGAGCCGGTAGCTCAGCCCGAAATTGCCGTGCAGGATCCGCCCGAGATAGAGCAGGAACTGGATATAGAACGGCTTGTCGAGGCCGAGCGCGTGGCGGAGCGCGATCCGCTGCGCGAGCGTCGCGTTCTGCCCGAGCATGATCGCCACCGGATCGCCGACATAGGCGAACAGCAGGAAAGCGAGGAGGCACACCACGAGCAGGACCGGAATCGCCTGCAGGATGCGCGCAAGGATGAAGCCCGCCATGTGGTGGCCGCGGTCTCCCTATTCGGAATCTCCCAGTTGACACGATGCTGCCGCCCTCGCGGCGGTTCCGCAAGAGCTTCCCCGAGGCCGCCCGGCGCCGCCCGGCCTTGCGGCTCCGCTCCCGTGCGCCACATTTCGTGGGCAAGCCACGAGCATCGGATCGCGCCGGACGATGAACGCTCCCTTCGACGCCGACACCCGCCCCCCCAACTCCCTTCCCGTCATCAAATACGCCATCGGCCAGCCCGTCCATCGCAAGGAGGACCCGGTGCTGCTGGCCGGAAACGGCCGCTATACCGACGATATCGCCCTCCCCGGCCAAGCCCATGCGGTGATGGTCCGCAGCCGCCACGCCCATGGCCGGATCGCGGGCCTCGACGTGGCGGTTGCCCGGGCGATGCCGGGGGTGCTCGCCGTGATCACCGGGGCCGACCTCGTGGAAGCCGGGCCTCAGGCTGATGCCGGCCGGCATGGCGCAGAAGAATCGCGACGGCAGCCCGATGGCCCGGCCGCCGCAGACCGTGCTCGCGACCGGCAAGGTCCGCTATGTCGGCGACCCGGTCGCCTGCGTCGTCGCCGAGACCGCGAGGGAGGCCAAGGACGCGGCCGAAGCGGTGCTCCTCGAAATCGATCCCCTCCCCGCCGTAACCTCGGCCCGTGCCGCCGACGCCCCCGGGGCACCGCTCGTCCATGACGACGTGCCCGGCAACCTCGTGCTCGACTTCCACTACGGCGACAGCGCGGCGGTGGCGAAGGCCTTCGCCGAAGCCGCCCATGTCACGCGGCTCCGCCTGATCGACAGCCGGATCGTCGTCTGCCCGCTGGAGCCGCGCTCGGCGCTGGGCGCCTTCAACCCCGAGAATGGCCGCTACACGCTCCATGTCGGCTGCCAGGGCGTCTTCAATCTGCGCCCGCTGATCGCCGCGGTCCTCGGCGTCGCCGACGAGAAGGTGCACATCCTCACCGGCAATGTCGGCGGCTCCTTCGGCATGAAGGCCTCCGCCTATCCCGAGTATTTCTGCCTGCTCCAGGCCGCGCGCAGGCTCGGCCGGCCGGTCAAATGGACCGACGAGCGCGCGGAGAGTTTCCTTTCCGACAGCCACGGCCGCGACCACGAGATGGATGCCGAGCTCGCCCTCGACGCGGCCGGGAACTTCCTTGCCGTCCGCCTCACCGGCTACGGCAATCTCGGCGCCTATCTTTCCAACGCCACCATCATTCCTTCGACCGGCAACGCGGTGAAGAACACCATCAGCGTCTATCGCACCCCACTGATCGAGGTCTCGACGCGCTGCCTCTTCACCAACACGACCTCGGTGGGCGCCTATCGCGGCGCCGGCCGTCCCGAGGGCAATTATTACATGGAGCGGCTGATCGACACCGCCGCTTCCGAGATGGGAATCGACCGGGTCGCGCTCAGGCGGCGCAACCATATCCGCCCCGAGGAGCTGCCCTGGGACGCGCCCTCCGCCATGCAGTACGACAGCGGCGATTTTCCGGCCCTGCTCGAGCATGCCCTCGCCTTCGCCGATGTCGCGGGCTTTCCCGCCCGCCGCGCCGAAAGCCGGAGAAACGGCCGGCTGCGCGGGCTCGGGATCGGCCAGTATCTCGAGGTGACGGCGCCGCCCTCGAACGAGATGGGCGGCATCCGCTTCGAGCCCGACGGCAGCGTCACCATCATCACCGGCACGCTCGATTACGGCCAGGGCCACGCCTCGCCGCTCGCCCAGGTGCTGAGCGCGAAGCTCGGCATCCCGTTCGAGAGAATCCGGCTGCTGCAAGGCGATTCCGACGAGCTGATCGCCGGCGGCGGCACCGGCGGCTCGAAATCGATCATGGCGAGCGGCGCCGCCGTCATCGAGGCCGCCGAGATCCTGATCGAGAACGGGCGCAAAATCGCCGCCCACGTGCTCGAGGCCGCGGTCGCGGATATCGAGTTCGCGCTCTCCGCCAACGAAGGCTCCTGGGGCGGCCGCTTCACGATCGCCGGCACCGATCGCGGGATCGGCATCATGGAGCTCGCCGAAAGGCTGCGCTCGGGCCTTTCGCTGCCGGAGGGACTGCCGCAAAGCCTCGACGTGCGCCACGTCCACCAGGCCGCGCCCTCCGCCTTCCCGAACGGCTGCCATGTGGCGGAGGTCGAGCTGGACCCCGAGACTGGCGTCGCCGCCGTCGTGAAATACAGCATGGTCAATGACTTCGGGACTGTCATCAACCCGCTGCTCGTGGCCGGCCAGGCGCATGGCGGCGTCGTCCAGGGAATTGGCCAGGCCTTCCTCGAGGCAACCGCCTACGATTCCGACGGCCAGGTGCTGGCCGGCTCCTTCATGGACTATGCGCTGCCGCGCGCCGACAGCGCCCCCTCCTTCCGCATCGCCTCGCACCCGGTTCCGGCGCGCACCAACCTCCTCGGCGCCAAGGGCTGCGGCGAGGCCGGCTGTGCCGGCTCGCTGCCGGCGGTGATGAACGGACTCATCGATGCGTTGCGCGCCGAATACGGCATCGCCCATATCGACATGCCGGCCACGCCCGAACGAATCTGGCAGGCCATCGCAGCCGCGCGGCGGGCAGAACGCGCCTGACCCCGCGCTGGCCGGTGGCCGCCGCGGGCGAGCCGCCGGGTCTCGACCGCTACGCCCGGGCCACTCTGTCCACCTTCTACGGCGTTCTCAAATGGTCGGCTGATCCCGCGGAACGGGGCGTCTCATCCGTCCCGCTCCGCGGTCCCATGCAATGCCGCGTGATCCTATGAAGCCTGGCGCTCCTCGACCAGCCGCAATGGCGCCCGCACGCCATAGACCGCGCCGAGGTCCCTCACCGGCGCACTGAACGGGGTCGGCGCGCGGTGCTGGGCGCGGAGGAACAGCGCGATCGGCTGCGGGTCGGCCAGATCGAGGAACCCTGCAAGCGAATCCGCCGTCTCGTCCGGCTCCTCGAGGAGGTCCGCATAGGCGACCAGCAGCCGGTTCTCAGGCTCGATCTCGCTGAAGAACCCGTCGATCTCGCGCACGTACTGCCGCCACACCGCCATCCCATCGGCGAGCGAGGGTACCCACCCCTTCCGCTCGAGCGAATGAGCGACCTCCGCGGGCTCGCGATGGATATGGATGAACTTCGAATCCGGCAGGATCTCGCGGATGAGCCGCAGGCACGAACCTGAGACCGGCAGCAGCGGCCGCCCGCCGGCGCGGCCCGAGAGCACCGTCGGGTCGGCGTAGGGCGGGTGCTTGTCGCCCCAGATCGGCGCGACGATTCCGAGCTCCCGGCGATAGTACCGCTCGATCAGCGCCGCCGCTTCCCGCTTGAGGAATCCGGTGAAACGCTCGCGCTGGCCCAGGTCGAGAAATTCCGGCCGGGCGCAGGCCTGCTCGAGGATGTGCTTGAAGAGCACGAACACGCGGCTCTCGTTGGTAAGCGAGATCATCGGATGGCGGTTCAGCACCGCCCCCAGGAACGTCGTTCCCGAGCGCGGCGCGCCAATGATCCAAAGCGGTTGCGAGCGCATCAAGTGACCCTCCGGCTGTCGTTGGTCAGAGAAATCTGCCCGTGGGATGCGACCCTACGACGTTCCGGCCATGGCCTTTTGAAGGCAATCGTTTCTCTTTATTGCTGTTATTGCAGCGTGTTACAGTGCGGGCTTGCGGATCCCGCGCGGCGCCGCCATATGGATGGTGCCGAGGGACCAGCATCCCCTGGCGACGGTCGGGATTACGCCGTCTCCCGCGCGGCGAAGGTGACAAGCTCCGTCCCCTCCTCCACCATTTCGTCCGCCCCGTGCGGCACGGATTCGATCGTGCCGTCGAACGGGGCGACGATCGTCATCTCCATCTTCATCGCCTCGAGCACGACCAGCGGGTCGCCCTTGCGTACGCGTGCGCCGGGGCTCACCAGCACGCGCGCCACGCGCGCCGGGATGGGTGCGACCAGCCGCTCGCTCCCCGCCTCCTCGCCCGCCGGCGGGGCGAGCGGGTCGGCGATGTGGAAGAGATGGTTGCGGCCGCCGCGTATGACGACCAGCGCGCCCTCGCGCCGTACCACGCGCAGACGGCACAGCACGCCGTCGATGCGGAGCGCCATCCCGTCCCCCGGCTCCTCGCTCGCCTCCGCGCGCACCGAACCGCCCATTGGGCCATCCGGGAACTCGATCCGGCAGGCGCGATCCGCCTCGGGATGGATGCGGAGCACCGAAGCCTGCTCCGCGCGGCACAGCATCAGGTCCTGATAGCCGTCCCCGTTCATCCGCCAGGCGTCGGTCGCGTTCCACGGCGAGAACGTGTCGGCGGAGGATGCGGCCTCCGCCGCCCTCCGCGCCCGCGCGTCCGCAAGCCAGGCGCACGCCGCCGCGGCCCACAGCACGCCATCGCCCGCCTCCGCGGCGGGCGCGGCCAGCAGCACCGCCGCATGCCTGGCGATGAACCCGGTATCGAGCGCCCCGCGGGCAAAATCCGGGTGCGCGGCGATCGCCCGTAAGAGGTCGAGATTCGTCTCCACGCCGACGATTTCGTAGTGCCTGAGCGCGGCCGCGAGCCTTCTCACCGCTTCGGCGCGATCCTCGCCATGGACGATGAGCTTGGCGATCATCGGATCGTAATAGGGCGTGATCGCATCGCCCGCGCGCACGCCGGAATCGATCCGCACCGCCGCGTCCGCGCGCGGCTCGCCGAGATGCACGAGCGTGCCGGTCGCGGGCCGGAAATCCTGCGCCGGGTCCTCGGCATAGACCCGTGCCTCGATCGCGTGGCCGCGGATGCGAAGCGCCTCCCCGGCGAGCGGCAGCGCCTCGCCCGCGGCGACGCGGAGCTGCCATTCCACGAGGTCCTGCCCGGTGATCATCTCGGTGACCGGGTGCTCGACCTGCAGGCGCGTGTTCATCTCCATGAAGTAGAATTCTTCCCCGTCGGCGATGAACTCCACCGTCCCGGCGCCGATATAGCCCACCGCGCGCGCCGCCCGGCACGCGGCCTCGCCCATCGCCCGCCGCCGCACCTGCGTCATGCCCGGAGCCGGCGCCTCCTCGATCACTTTCTGATGCCGGCGCTGAAGCGAACAATCCCGTTCGAACATCGAAACAACATTGCCGTGCGCGTCGGCAAAAACCTGGATCTCGATATGCCTTGACTCCGCCAGATATTTCTCCAGCAGCAGCCGATCGTCGCCGAAGGCCGAGCGCGCCTCGCTCCGCGCCCCTTCGATCGCCGCCGCGATTTCCTCGGCGCGCGCGACGATGCGCATCCCCTTGCCGCCCCCGCCCGCCGAGGCCTTGACCAGCACCGGATAGCCGATCCGCTCCGCCGCCGCGCGGAAGGCCGGAAAATCCTGGGCCTCGCCGTGATAGCCGGGCACGAGCGGCAGGCCTGAACGCTCCATCAGCGTCTTGGCCGCCGCCTTCGAGCCCATCGCGCGGATCGCCGCCGGCGGCGGGCCGATGAAGACGATCCCGGCCTCGGCACAGGCCTCGGCGAATTCTGCGTTCTCGGCGAGGAAGCCGTAGCCGGGATGGATCGCCTCGGCGCCCGCGCGGCGCGCGACATCGATGATCCTGCCGATCGCAAGATAGCTCTCGCGTGCCGGCGCCGGCCCCACCGGCCAGGCCTCGTCGGCGAGCGAGACGTACCGCGCCCGCGCGTCCGCCACGGAATGGATGGCGACGCTCGCGATGCCGAGCCGCCGGGCCGTGGCGATCACGCGGCAGGCGATTTCGCCGCGGTTGGCGATGAGGATTTTTCCGAACATGCCCGGCTCACATGCGCCCGGCTTACATCCGAAAGAGGCCGAAGCGCGTCGGCTCGATCGGCGCATTGAGGCTCGCCGAGAGGCCGAGCGCAAGCACACGCCGCGTCTCGGCGGGATCGATGATCCCGTCGTCCCAGAGCCGCGCCGAAGCGTAATAGGGGCTGCCCTGCGTTTCGTACTGGGCACGGATCGGCGCCTTGAACGCCTCCTCCTCCTCGCTCGGCCAGGTTTCTCCCCGTGCCTCCAGCCCGTCGCGCCGGATCCCGGCGAGCACGCTCGCCGCCTGCTCCCCACCCATCACCGAGATCCGCGCATTCGGCCACATCCAGAGGAAGCGCGGCGCATAGGCGCGCCCGCACATCGCGTAATTGCCGGCGCCGAAGCTGCCGCCGATCACCACCGTGAATTTCGGCACCGCGGCGGTCGCGACCGCGGTCACCATCTTCGCCCCGTCCTTGGCGATGCCGCCCGCCTCGTATTTCCGCCCGACCATGAAGCCGGTGATGTTCTGGAGGAAGACGAGCGGAATGCCCCGCTGCGCGCAGAGCTCGATGAAATGAGCGCCTTTCAGCGCGCTTTCGCTGAACAGGATGCCGTTGTTGGCGACGATGCCGACCGGATAGCCCCAGAGATGCGCGAAGCCGGTGACCAGCGTCGGCCCGTAGAGCCGCTTGAACTCGGCGAACTCCGAGCCATCGACCAGCCGGGCGATGATCTCGCGCACATCGTAAGGCTGGCGCCGGTCGGCAGGCACGATACCGCCGATCTCGCCCGCATCGTAGCGCGGCGCGAGAGGCGCGCGGATTGCGAGCCCGGGCGTCTTGCGCCCATTGAGCCCGGCCCCATTGAGGCTGGCGATGATGCGCCGCGCAATGCCGAGCGCATGAAGGTCGTTCTCGGCGAGATGGTCGACGACGCCGGAAATGCGGCTGTGCAGCTCGCCCCCACCCAATTCTTCGGCGCTCACCACTTCGCCGGTCGCCGCCTTCACGAGCGGCGGGCCGCCCAGGAAGATCGTCCCCTGGTCGCGCACGATTACGCTCTCGTCCGCCATCGCCGGCACATAGGCCCCGCCCGCGGTGCAGGAACCCATCACGACGGCGATCTGCGGGATGCCGGCGGCCGACATCGTCGCCTGGTTGTAGAAGATGCGGCCGAAATGATCCCGATCGGGAAAGACCTCGTCCTGGTTCGGCAGGTTGGCCCCGCCC
The DNA here is from genome assembly GCA_963840545.1 of uncultured Pseudomonadota bacterium. Lineage (GTDB taxonomy): Bacteria > Pseudomonadota > Alphaproteobacteria > Acetobacterales > Acetobacteraceae > JAKAWQ01. The sequence continues at coordinate 290,386 of CAWIZE010000001.1, forward strand.
GAATCGACGAGATAGAGGCAGGGAAGCCGGTTCTGGAGCGCGATCTCCTGCGCCCGCAGATGCTTCTTCACCGTGATCGGATAATAGGTCCCGCCCTTCACCGTCGCATCGTTGGCGAGGATCATGCACTCCCGCCCGGCGACGCGGCCGATGCCGGCGATGATCCCCGCCGCCGGCACCTCGCCCCCGTACATCCCGTACGCCGCGAGCTGGCCGAGCTCGAGAAAAGGCGAGAGCGGATCGATCAACGCGCGGATGCGCTCGCGCGGCAGCAGCTTGCCGCGCGCGCGATGGCGCGCACGCGCCGCCGCCCCGCCGCCTTCGCGGATTTCGTCCACGATCCGCCGCAGCTCCGCGACCAGCGCCGCCATCGCCTCCGCATTGGCACGGAACCCGGCCGAACGCGGATCGAGCGCGCTCTCTAGAGCGAGTTCGGCCAAGCCGACCTCGCTCTCGCCCTATTCTGTCGGGCAGAGCAACGCGCCCCCCAGGGGGCGCTCGCGATCGCCTCGCGATCCCATTCCGGCGCGATCCGCTCGAGCGCCGCCATCTCAGGCCGTCTCCTCGAAAAGCTCCCGCCCGATCAGCATCCTCCGTATTTCGCTCGTGCCGGCGCCGATCTCGTAGAGCTTGGCATCGCGCAACAGCCGGCCGGTCGGATACTCGTTGATATAGCCGTTGCCGCCGAGCGCCTGGATCGCCTCGAGCGCCATCCAGGTCGCCTTCTCGGCGGCGAAAAGAATCGCCCCGGCGGCATCCTTGCGCGTCGTCCGCCCGCGATCGCACGCCTTCGCCACCGCGTACACGTAAGCCCGCGCCGCATTCATCACCGTGTACATATCGGCGAGCTTGGCCTGCATCAGCTGGAACTCGCCGATCGCCTGGCCGAACTGCCGCCGCTCATGCACATAGGGCAGCACCACGTCCATGCAGGCCTGCATGATGCCGAGCGGGCCGGCGGCGAGCACCGCGCGCTCGTAGTCGAGCCCGCTCATCAGCAGGTTCACGCCCCGTCCGACCTCGCCCAGCACGTTCTCCGCCGGCACCTCGCACTCCGTGAACACCAGCTCACAGGTGTTCGAGCCGCGCATTCCAAGTTTTTCCAGCTTTTGCGCGGTCGCGAACCCCGCAAAACCCTTCTCGACCAGAAAGGCGGTGATGCCGCGCGGGCCGGCCTCGGGGTCGGTCTTGGCATAGATCACCAGCACGTCCGCATCCGGCCCGTTGGTGATCCACATCTTGGTCCCGTCCAGCACATAGCGATCGCCCCGCCGCTCGGCGCGCATGCGCATGCCGACGACATCCGAGCCCGCCCCCGGCTCGCTCATCGCCAGCGCCCCCACATGCTCCCCGCTCACCAGGCGCGGCAGATAGCGGCGCTTCTGCGCCTCGCTGCCGTTGCGGCGGATCTGGTTGACGCAGAGATTGCTGTGCGCGCCATAGGAGAGGCCGACGGAGGCCGAGGCGCGGCTAACCTCCTCCATCGCCACGACATGCTCGAGATAGCCCATGCCGGCGCCGCCATAATCCTCCTCGACGGTGATCCCGAGCAGGCCGAGCGCGCCCATCTTCCGCCAGAGATCGGCGGGGAACGCGTTCTCGCGGTCGATCGCCGCGGCGCGCGGCGCAATCTCGTCGGCCGCGAAGGCCTGCACCTGCCGGCGCAGCATCTCCGCCGTCTCGCCGAGGTCGAAATCGAGGCCGAAGCCGGAATTGAGGCCCGATGTCACGTCCGCGTCCCCACCCAGCGGCGCCGCCGTCCCTGGCGCCGCGCCGCCCATCGTGATGTATCCCGCGGGCTCACCCGCCGCCACCAGGGGCTGGGCCCCTGGACCCCGTAAGCGCTGCGCGGCACAAATAAGGGGTGGGAGCCTGGGCCCCGGACCCCCATCCCTTGCAATTCCCCGGCACCTGGGCGACATAGGAGAAACCTTCCGTGAATGCGTGATTGGCGCCGCGTCCGGCTCGGACGTCGCCCTCCCGGAAATCTCAGTTGCAACGCGTTCGCCCCATCGTCGCGCGGGCAGGCGAACACCTAGGCGCTCGCCTTTGGCCGCAGGCATCGACCTGCGGGACGGGCGCCGGAGATCCAATCCTCGTGCCATCAACCAGTTTTGCGACCCTCGGCCTCGCCGAGCCGCTTTTGCGCGCCCTCGACGCGGCGGGCTTCCTTGAGCCCACCCCCATCCAGGCCAACGCCATTCCTCCCTTGCTCTCCGGCCGCGACCTGCTCGGCATCGCCCAGACCGGCACCGGCAAGACCGCCGCCTTCGCCCTGCCGCTGCTCCAGCACCTCGCCGGCACGAAGGCGCCGCCGCGGCGCTTCGCCACGCGCGCGCTCATCCTCGCCCCCACCCGCGAACTCGCCTTGCAGATCGAGCAGCACCTCCGCCGCCTCGGCGCCGGGCTGAACCAGCGCATCGTCGCCATCCTCGGCGGCGTCAGCCGCGCCGGGCAGGTGCAGCGCATGCGCGCCGGGACCGACATCGTGGTCGGCACGCCCGGGCGCATCTGCGACCTGATGTCCTCCGGCGAGCTGAGGCTGAACGAGGTCACGCACTTCGTCCTCGACGAGGCGGACCGCATGCTCGACCTCGGCTTCATCCGCGACATCCGCCGCATCGTCGCCGCCCTGCCGCCGGCGCGGCAGTCGGCGCTCTTCTCCGCGACCATGCCCCAGGAGGTCGGCCGCCTCGCCGAAACCCTGCTCCGCAACCCGGTCCGGGTCGAAATCCCCCGCGCCGAGCAGGGCCCTTTGCCGATCGAGCAGCAGGTGCATTTCGTCGCCGCTTCCGACAAGCGCGCGCTGCTCGGCCGGCTGCTCGCCGACCCGGCGCTGGCGCGGGTCATCGTCTTCACCCGCACGAAACGCTCCGCCGACCGCGTCGCCGAGACGCTCGAGCTGAAGGGCCATCCGGTCAGCGCGCTGCACGGGAACAAGAGCCAGCCGGCGCGCAAGAAGGCGCTGGAGCAATTCCGCACCGGCCGGGCACGGATCCTGGTCGCGACCGATATCGCCGCGCGCGGCATCGACGTCACCGGCATCTCGCACGTGATCAACTTCGACCTCCCGACCCAGCCGGAGGACTATGTCCACCGCATCGGCCGCACCGCGCGCGCCGGCGCCAGCGGCGTCGCGATCTCGTTCTGCGATGCCGCGGAGAACGCAGCGCTCCGCGCGATCGAACGCATGACCGGGACGCCGGATCACCGTCGCCGGCGGCTCGCCGCCTCCCCCCCAGCCGGCACGCCAGCACCAGCAGCCGGCGGCGGCAAATCGCGGACACCGCCGCTCCCGCGGCGCGCCCCGCCGCGCCGGGCTTCGCCCCGCCGCGTAGATCCACCCGCGATGGAACGCCGCCGTGAGCGCGGCCGCGGCCCGGGCGGGCGGCATCATTCCCCCTTGTGCCGCTCCGCCAGGCGCTGCGCTGAGGCTTCGCGCCCCGTCGCCTTGAGCCGCCGGAGATAGGCCGCAAGCTCGCCCCGGCAGTGGAACGGGCCGCCCTCGTGGAGCACCCGCATCAGGGGATCGATCCCGGCCTCGCTTCGCCGCATCATCTCGCTTTGCCAGCACGCGAGAAGCCTCGCCGCTTCGCCGACGAGATCCGGCCGCGCTGCGGCGAGATCGACGAGCTCGTGCGGGTCCGCGCTCAGGTCGAAGAGCATGAACGGGGAAAGATCCTTGTACCCGTCATGGTACGTGACGAGCAACAAAAGATCCCGCCCGCCGCGGGCGAAGCGGATGCCGCGCTGGCAGCACCAGGCGCCGTGGCTGGTGACGAGGAATTCGCGCCCGGCCTCGCCGCCCGCGCCGAGCGCGCCGGCGAACGAGACGCCGTCCCATCCCTCCGGCACCCGCCCGCCGGCGAGCTCGATCAGGCTGGCCGCCCAGTCGAACTGGTAGTGCAGCGCGCGATCGACGCGCCCGGCGCCGAGCCCTCCCGGCATCCGCACGATCAGCGGCACGCGGCTGGTGAACTGGTCCGCGGTCTGGTGGTCGGCCCAGACATTGAGCTCGCCGAGATTCTCCCCGTGGTCGGCGGAGACCACGATCATCGCCTCCTCGCCGAGGCCGATATCCGCGATGGCGGCAAGCAATCTCCCGAGCCATGCATCGAGATAGCGGACGCTGGTGTCGTATTCGTCCCACCAGGCGCGGGCGTCCGCCATCGTCTCGACCGGCCCGGGCTGGCGGGGAAAGCGCGGATCCCCCCCGGCGTCGAAGCCGCTCGGCTCGCGCGCGGAATGCGGCCCGAAGCCGGCGCGGAACCGCGCGAGCGTGCCCGCGTCGAGCCAGGTCGGCCCGGCCTGGCCCGCGAACGGATCGCCGAACGAAGCCGGTGCGCGATAGGGCGTGTGCGCGTCCCAGAGATTGACGTGCAGGAACCAGTCCGTCTGCTCCCGCCCCCGCCGCCGGAGCCACGCGATCGCAAGCGGCACCACCTCGTCGGCGCGCTCCATCCCGAACCGGCCGGGATTGATGACCTCGTTGAAGCCGGCATGCCAGTGCCAGGCGCTGTGGCGCTCGCCGAAGGAGGAGATCGTCGCCGTGAAATGGCCGCTCGCGCGCAAGCCCGTCATCCAGCCCGCGCTGTGGAACAGGTCGCGGAAGCCGCGCCGCCTGCCCTCGCGGAACGGCTCGGCGCCGCTGCCGCCCTGGTCCACCACCCCGGTGCGGAAGCCGTGCCGCCCCGACCACAGCGCCGTGCGCGAGGGCAGGCAGGGGCTGTCCGAGACATAGACGTTCTCGAACCGCACCCCGTCCCGCGCCAGCCGATCGATCGCGGGCGAGGTCGCGCGCGGATAGCCGTAGCAGCCGAGACGGTCGGCGCGCAGGCTGTCGATATCGACATAGAGGATCTTCACGATCCCATTCTCATGATCCGATTCTCATGATCCGGTCGGCCGCGGCGCGCCCATCGCCGCCGGGCCCGGCGAACCCGGCCCGCTCTCGGGCATGATCAGCCACACCAGCAGGGTGGCGGCGAGCCCGGCGCCCGCGAGGGCGAAAAACGCGGCGCGCGCCCCGAAGACACTGTCCATCCAGCCTGCGAGCGTCGTGCTCGCCGAGGCCCCGGCGCCCGCCGCCACCCCGATCGCGCCCATCGCCAGGGTGAAGTGGCCGCGCTCATGGGCGATGTCGGCGGCGATCAGCGGCAGCAGCACGCCGACCACCGCCGCGCCGATCCCGTCCAGCCCCTGGACGAGCACGAGCGGCACGGGCCCGTGGACGACCGCGAAGAGGAAGCCGCGCAGCGGCTCGGCGGCAAATCCCGCGATCAGCACCAGGCGCCGCCCGCGCTGCTCCGCCGCCTGCCCGACCAGCGGCGAGAGCACCGCCACCACGCCCTGCGGCAGCACGATCGCCGCGGCGATCGCGAGATCGGCGAACTCGCTCGTCTCGCCGGCGATCTTCCGTCCGGCATAGGGCAGCATCGCCGAATCCGCGATCTGGAAGGATGCGATGCAGGCCATGAAGGCGAGCAGCCGGCGATCGAGAAAAAGCGCGCGCACCTCGCGCCACGGCGCCTGATCCGCAAGCTCCACCTCCAGCGCGGCGCGCTGCGGCCGGGTCGGCTCGATCGCCGCCAGGGCGAGGCAGGCGGGAACGCAGAGCAGGCCCGCCAGAACGAACACCGCGGAGCCTGAAATCCACGATCCGGCAACCCCCATCGCCGCCGCCGCGATGCCGTTGCCGAGCCCGGCGAAGCGGAGATTGCGGCCGAGCCGCCGGCCGAGAAGATGGCGGCCGACGAGTGTCAGGCTGATCGCGGCGATCGCCTGGTTCAGCAGGCAGCTCGCGAAGCCGTGCAGGATCTCGGCGAGCCCGACCCCGAACTCCGTCGGCGCGAGCACGAAGAGAGCGGCGCTGGCGCCGATCGCGCCGAGCCCGAGCGAAGCCGCGAGCCGCTTGCCCGCCATCCAGTCCACGAGCACGCCGGCGGGGATCTGGCTCGCCATGGCGACCATCGTGCCGAGCGAAAGCACGCCGCCGATCGCCAGCCCGGTCCAATGGTGCAGCGTCAGATAGACGGCGATGAAGGCGCCGAACCCGGTCTGCACCTCGGCCGAAAAGAAATTGAGCCAGTCGAGGCCGCGCAGGCTGCGGGCGGTTGCCATCGCGGCGGCTACGGCGCGCCGGCGGTGCTGCGCCGCGCCGGCGTCGCGACCGGGACGGATTTCGCCGCCGGCTTGTAGAGCGGCATCGCCTTGAGGGCAGCGGTCTCGAGCGCGACGTGGATCAGGATCCGGTCATTCTGCACGGCGAAGCGCAGCGCCTTCCAGTCCACCGCGACGTCGCGGTTGCCGAGGCCGAAAAAGCCCGCGAACTCGATCACCGCCGCCTGCGGCCTGCCCTCGGGGTCGATCAGCACGTCGACGACATGGCCGATCGCCTGGCCCTTGGTATTCAGCACCGGCTGGCCGAGAACCCCCTCGGCCTGGCTCTTTCCGAGCTTTTCCACCTTTGGCGGCATCGGCTTTTCCCCCACCGCCTGGGACCGAGCCGGCGGCTGGGCGGCCGCCCCGGCCGCCCCCGCGCCGATGAGCGCCGCCACCGCGATCGCCGCTCCTGCACCGGAGAACCTCGTCCCACTGCCCTCCTGCATCCCGTCCGGGAAGATGACAGGGCTCCCCGCACCTCCCTAGAAACCGCATGGCGCCGCGCCGGGTCAACCAAACAACGCACGACGACCCGTCCCCTCAGGGCCGGATGGGCGCGGGCGCCGCGGCCTCCGGGAAGGCGATCTGCCAGCCGCCGCCCAGCGCCTTGTAGATCGCCACGAGATCGGTCGAGACCGCGGCCGTGCTGATCGCCAGCTGCTGCTCGGCCGAGAGCAGGTTCTGCTGCGCCGTCAGCACCTCGAGGAAGTCGGTGAGCCCGTCCGCGTAGCGGCTCTGGGCGAGTGCCAGCGCCCTGCGATCCTGCCGCACCGCCTCCTCGAGGCTCACCCGCCGCCGCTGCTCGCCGTCATAGGCGGCGAGCGCATTGTCCACGTCGTGGAACGCACTCAGCACGGTGCGCGCATAGGCGATCGCGGCCTGCTTCTCCTCAGCCTTGCGCAGGGTGAGCTGTCCCTGCAGCTGCCCGCCCTCGAAGATCGGCAGGCTGATCGTCGGCCCGAAAGAATAGGTCCGCGCGGCGATATCCGCCAACTGGCTGATATTAATCGATTGTAGGTCGATATTTCCAGCCAGGTTGAAGCTCGGAAAGAAGTTGGCGACCGCCACCCCGACCTCGGCCGTCGCCTGATGGAGCTGGTCCTCCGCTGCCAGCACGTCTGGCCGCCGCGTCAACAGCTCCGAGGGCAGCCCGATCGGCACGACCGGCGGTACCGGCGGCACCGGCCGCGGCGGCGAAAGCTGGCTCGCCAGCGCCGCCGGCGGCAGCCCGAGCAGGAGGCTGATCGCGTTGATGTCCACGGTGATCCGCGTCTCGAGCGGCGGGATCCCAGCCGCGATGCTCGCCGCCTGCGCCCGCGCGTTGGCGACGTCGAGGTCCGCCACCAACCCGGCCGCCGCGCGTTGCTCGGTGAGCGTCAGGCTCTGCTGCGCCGTCCCGAGATTCTGCCGCGTGATCGAGAGCAGGTCCTGCGCCGCCCGGAGGTCGAGATAGTCCCGCCCGAGCTCGGCCAGCGCCGAGAGCAGCACCCCCCGGCGCTCGGCATCGGCGGCCGCGTAGTTCGCCTTCGCCGCCTCGACGCTCCGCCGCGTCGCGCCCCAGAGATCGACCTCCCACGCCGCGTCGAACCCGGCCTCGAAGAGGTTGTAAGGCGTCGGTTCGATCCGGAAGGGCAGGAGCGGAGGACTGTTGGCCGGCCCGTAGGCGCTGTTGAGCGCGTGCGCGTAAGAGCCCCCCGCCCCGAGTGAGGGCAGGGCCGCCGCGCCGGCGATCTGGATCTGCGCCCGTGCCTCGAACAGCCGCTCGGTCGCCACCTGCACGTCGAGGTTCTGTCCCGCCACCCGCTCCTCGAGCGAGCTCAGCACCGGATCGTCGAAGGACTGCCACCACTGCACCGCGACCGTCCCCGCCACGGTCCGGCTCGCGTCACCCGGTCGGCCCGTCCGAAAGGAAGACGGGGACGCCGGCTGCGGCGGGGAAAAATCCGGCCCCACCGTGCAGCCGCCCAAGATCGCCGCGAGCCCCGCCGCCAGTCCGGCCACGGCCCACACACGGCATGCCACGCGGCATATCATCAGCTTGCTTATCATCGGCCCTGTCTTCATCGGCTGGGTCTGCCCCGGCGCGCCCAAGACGTGAAATGAAATCCCGGCCAGGGAGCCATGCTTCCGCCGAAGGGCCGCCCTTGCCGCCGCCGCGGTTTTCGTGGCCTCCTCCGATCCTCCCCGTCCGCCGCCGGACGCCGCCGAGCAAGGAGCCACCGATGAGCGTCCGCCTGCCTCCTGGTTCCTCCCCCTTGGCTGCCGTCCTCGCGGCCATCGATGCCGGCCTCGACGCCACGCGCGAGCGCCTCTTCGCCCTCCTCTCCATCCCGAGCGTGGCGACCGATCCCGCCCACGCCGCGGACTGCCGCCGCGCCGCCGAGTGGATCGTGGCCGACCTCGCCGCCTCCGGCTTCACCGCCGCCGTGCGCGAGACCAAGGGCCGCCCGCTCGTCCTCGCCCACCACCCCGGCCCAACGGGGGGCCCAACGGGGGGCCCAACGGGCGGCAACACGCCCCACCTGCTCTATTACGGCCATTACGACGTCCAGCCGCCCGACCCGCTCGCCCTCTGGAAGAGCCCGCCCTTCTCGCCCACGCTCGTCGAGGGCCCGCACGGCCCGCGCATTGTCGCCCGCGGCGCGGTGGACGACAAAGGCCAGGTCATGACCTTCCTCGCCGCCTTCCGCGCCTGGCACGAGGCCGGCGGGGGTCTCCCCGTGCCCGCCACCGTCCTGATCGAGGGCGAGGAGGAGATCGGCAGCCCCAATCTCGAGCCCTTCCTCACCGCCGAGCGGGAAAAACTCGCCGCGGACATCGCCGTCATCACCGACACCGGCATGTGGAACATCGACACGCCGGCGCTGACCACCCGCCTGCGCGGCATGGTCTATACCGAGATCACGTTGCAGGGTCCGAACCGCGACCTCCATTCCGGCATGTATGGCGGCGAGGCGCTCAACCCGATCAATGCGCTCACCCGCATCCTCGGCGATCTGCACGACGAGGCCGGCCGGGTGCGCATCCCCGGCTTCTACGACGATGTTTCTCCCCTCGACCCCGCCACCGCCCGCCAATGGGCCGGCCTCGACTTCGACGAGCAGGCTTTTCTCCGTGCGATCGGGCTCTCCCACCCCGCCGGGGAAAAGAACTTTTCCGGGCTCGAGCGGCTCTGGGCGCGCCCGACCGCCGATCTCAACGGCATCTGGGGCGGCTATAGCGGGCCGGGCAGCAAGACCGTCATCCCCTCCGAGGCCTCCGCCAAACTCTCCTTCCGCCTCGTCCCCGACCAGAACCCGGAGAAGATCGTGGCCGGGCTGCGCCGCTTCCTCGCCGCGCGTGCGCCCGAGGACGCGACGATCGAGGTGAAGATTTTCTCCTCCGGGCGCGCCATCGAGGTCGGGCTGGACAAGCCCTTCGTCAACGCCGCCCGCTCCGCACTCGCCGACGAGTACGGCCGCGCCCCGGTGATGATGGGCTGCGGCGGCTCGGTGCCGGTGGTCGATCAGCTCGCCCGCGCGCTCGGCATCGACTCGCTGCTGATGGGCTTCGGCCTCGATGACGACCAGGTGCACAGCCCGAACGAGAAATTCGAGCTCCGCTGCCTCCACAAGGGCGCCCGCTCCCAGGCGCGCCTCCTGGCCGCCCTCGCCTAGGCCCAGACGAAGGCAGGCACGGTCGCGACCGGCGCGAGCCCGGCCAGCCCGGCCGCCTCCTCGGCGGCGGCGCGGTCGCCCCGGAGCCGCTCGCCATGGATGCCGCCCAGCACCCAGCAGGAGGCAAGGCCGGCGGCGGCGGCGCCGGCGATGTCGGTCTCGAGCGCGTCGCCCACCGCCAGCACCCGCGAGCCGGGCACGCCGAGCATCGCCAGCACCGGCTCGTAGACCGCCTGGTCCGGTTTTCCCACTCTCCGCACCTCCCCGCCCAGCTCGCGAAAACGCTCGGCGAGCGCCCCGGCGCAGAGCACGCGGACGCCGCCGCGGATCACCTCGCGGTCGGGATTGGCGCAGACCATGGGCAAATGGCGCATTGCACAGGCTTGCAGAACCGCCTCGAATTCGGCCAGATGGGCGGGGTCGCGATGGTCGTCCGGCCCGGTATTGAGGACGAAATCGGCATTTTCGGGCGCCGTTGCGAGGGCGTAATCGAGTCCGTCGATCACGCTTCTGTCGCGTTCAGGCCCGAGATGAAAGACGCGCCGTCCGAGCCTGGAAAACCACGGATCTTCCCGATCACGGAGCATCATGTACGTGGCTTCCCCGCTGGTCAGGATGCCATCGTAAAGCCCGTCCGCGAGTTCCCATCCGCCGCATCGCCTCGGCCGCGACCGCCGAGCGCCGCGGCGCGTTCGAGAGCAGCACCACCCGCCCGCCGCCGGCGCGGATCCTGGCCAGGCACTCCGCCGCGCCGGGCAGCGGTGCGACGCCGTCATGGACGACGCCCCAGAGATCGACGACGAAGCCCTCGGTACTCGCCGGCCAGCCGGGCCATCCCCGCCTCGTGCCTCATAATGTCCCCACTGCCGCCGTGACCGAGGCGAAGCCTTCCGCGCGGAGCAGAGCCGCCAGCTCCGCCTTGAGCCGCGCGACGATCGCCGGCCCTTCATAGGCGAAGGCGGTGTAGAGCTGCACCAGGCTCGCCCCGGCCCGTATTTTCCCCAATGCCTCCGCGCCCGTCGAGACACCGCCGCAGCCGATCAGCGTGAGCCGGCCCTGCGCCATGCGATAAGCGCGCGCGAGGATTTCCGTAGACAGCGCGAAGAGCGGCGCGCCCGAAAGCCCGCCCGCCTCGCCTGCCCTTGCTGCGCGGAGGCCGGCCGGCCGGCTCGTCGTCGTGTTGCCGATGATGAGCCCCGCCACGTCGCGCGCGAGGGCGGTCTCGACCACCGCGCGGAGCCCGTCCTCGGAGAGGTCGGGCGCGATCTTCACCAGGACCGGCGGCCGTTTCTCCACCCGCTCCGCGATCGCCCGAAGGATCGCCGCGAGCGCCGCCTCGCCCTGGAGGTCGCGCAGGCCGGGCGTGTTGGGCGAGGAGACATTGATCGCGACATAGTCCACGTAGGGGGCCACCGCCGCGACCAGGGCGGGGTAGTCGCGGACCGGGTCGGCCCCCGCCTTGTTGATCGCGACATTGGCCCCGAGCACCGCCGGGCGCGGCCCGAGCGAAGCGAGCCGGGCGACAAAGGAAGAAATGCCGCGCCCGTTCATGCCCATGCGGTTGATCGCCGCGCGGTCCGCGGCGAGGCGGAAGAGGCGCGGCCGCGGATTGCCCTTCTGCGGCAGAGGCGTCACGCCGCCGGCCTCGACGAAGCCGAAGCCGAGCCGCATCAGGGGCAGGATGGCGACGGCATTTTTGTCGAACCCGGCGGCGAGGCCGATCGGGTTGGCGAAGCGGAGCCCGAAGGCCTCGGTTGCCAGGATCGGATCGTCCGGCACGCTTGCCCGCCCGGCGAGGCCGAGCCGCAGCGCGGCGAGCGCGATCGCGTGCGCGCGCTCGGGATCGCGCCCGGCGAGGAATGCCATCGCCAGCCTTGGGGCGATCCGGGTGGGGGACATGGCGGGTTCCTGCCGCAAGCCGGGCGCGCTGGCTAGACGGGCCGCCGGCTTGTCCTGGTCAGGGCCCGGCCGCAGACTCGCGGACATGTGGAACGAGCCCTATCTCGAGAGCTGCTGCCGCGCGACGCTCCACCGCCTGGTGCTTGCCGGCGCCATCGGCCGGCCCGACGGGCTCAAGGACGGCCCCTGCCTCGAGCGGCTCGCGGCGAGCGGGCTGGTCCGCCGGCGCGGCGATCAGCGCTTCGAGGTCACCGAGGCCGGCCGCGCCCGGCACGCGAGCGAGGTCCTCAAACGGCGCGCGGGGCCTTTCCTTCCGCCGCCGGCGCCGGCATGATCCGCGCCCTTTCCTGATCGCCCCTTCTCCCGCGCAGTCCCGCGCGCGAGTTCCAGGTCGCACCGCCATGCTCCACCAGGACATCTGGCGCGCGCTTGACACGCTCGCCGCCGAAAACGGCCTTACCGTCTCCGCGCTCGCCCGTCGCGCCGGGCTCGACCCCACAACCTTCACGCCGGCCAAGCGCCTGCTGCCGGACGGGCGCGCGCGCTGGCCGAGCACCGAGAGCCTGGCCAAGGTCCTGATCGCGACGCGCACGCCGCTCGAAGCCTTCACGGCGCTGGTCAGCGGCGCCCGCGCCTTGCCCCGTGTGCTCCACCGCCCGGGCGTCCGCCGCCTGCCGCTGCTGGCGCTCCCCTGCGCGGCGAGCGATGTGTTCTTCGATGCCGAGGGCCGGCCCACCGGCAGCGTGCCCGACGAGTTCGACCATCCCGAGATCGGCGATCCCGCCGCCTATGCGCTGGCGATCGGCGACGCCGAGATGGCGCCGGTGTTCCGCGAGGGCGACATCCTGATCGCCTCCCCCGCCGCCCCGGTCCGGCGCGGCGACCGCGTCGTCGTCCGCCTGCGCAAGGGCGCGCTGGTCGCCCGCGAGCTGGTGGAGCGGGCGGCGCGGCGGCTGGTGCTGCGCCGCTTCTCCCCGCCGCAGCCGGTCCAGCGGCTCGATCCGTCCGAGGTCGCGTTCCTGCATCGGATCGTCTGGTCGAGCCACTGAGCGGGTGGGCCGATCGCGCCGGCGCCCGCGGGCGTTGATCCGGCGGCGAGAGATCCCAGATCGAAGGTAACCAACCCCGAAGGTGGCGGCCATGCGCGCGGTGTCCGTCCTGCTCGCGATTTTTTTTCTCTCCGTCGGCGCCGCGCCTTCCGTTCGGGCCGCGGCCCGGCCGGTGCCCGTGCCCGTGGGCGTCGATGTCGCCCTCGTCCTCGTCACCGACGTCTCGCGCAGCATCACGGAATCGGAATTCTCGCTCGAGAAGGAGGGCTATGCCGCGGCGATCGTGAGCCCCGAGGTGCTGAACGCGATCCGCCACGGCGCGATCGGCGCCATCGCCATCACCTATGTCGAGTTCTCGGGCCCCGACCAGGTGGCGACGGTGGTCGGCTGGGAGGTGGTGCGCGATCTGGCATCGGCCAAGAAATTCGCGGCCGACATCCTCGCCCGGCCGCGCTCCTCCTATGGCCGGACGGCCGTCGGCTCCGGGATCGACGCCGCGGTGCAGGACATCGCCGAGAGCGGGTTCGCCGCCAGCCGGCGCGTGATCGATGTCTGCGGCGACGGCAACAGCAATGACGGGATGACGATGGACGATGCGCGGGCCGAAGCGCTCAAGGCCGGCATCACCATCAATGGCCTGGCGATCGTGCACGCCAACCCGCCGCCCTGGCTCGCCCCGCATGTCGATCCGCCCGGCGGCATCGTCCGGTACTACCACGACAACGTCATCGCCGGGCCCGGCAGCTTCGTGATGAACGTGCGCGCGGACCAGGATTTCGTCCAGGCGATGACGCGCAAGTTCGTGCTCGAGATCGCCGGGCGGGCGATGCCGGGCGGGCGCCGCCCGATCTGACCCACGACCCGATCCGACGCACGACCCGATCCGACGCACGACCCGATCCGATTCACGAAAGGACACGCCATTGGAACTGCGCAATCTCGGCCGCTCCGGCCTCCGGGTCTCGGCGATCGGCCTCGGCTGCAACAATTTCGGCGGCCGGATCGATCTCGAGGCGTCGCGCAAGGTGGTGCACAAGGCGCTCGACCTCGGCATCACCTTCTTCGACACGGCCGATGTCTATGGCGGGCGCGGCGGCTCCGAGACCTGCCTCGGGCGCATCCTCGGCGAGCGGCGCAAGGAGATCGTGCTGGCGAGCAAGTTCGGGCTGCCGATGGACGATGCGGGCACGCTCAAGGGCGGCTCGCGGCACTACATCATGCGCGCGGTCGAGGCGAGCCTGCGGCGGCTCGACACCGACTGGCTCGACCTCTACCAGCTCCACCAGCCCGATCCGCTGACGCCGATCGAGGAGACGCTGCGCGCGCTCGACGACCTCGTGCGCGCCGGCAAGGTGCGCTATATCGGCTGCTCCAACCTCCCCGGCTGGCAGGTCGTCGAGGCCGAATGGACGGCGCGCGCCGGCGGGCTCAACGCGTTCGTCTCGTGCCAGGACGAATTTTCGCTCGTCGTCCGGCACATCGAGGCCGAGCTGGTCCCCGCGATCGTTCGCTATGGGCTGGGCCTGCTTCCCTACTTTCCGCTCGCGAGCGGGCTGCTGACGGGCAAGTACCGCGCCGGCGCCGCGCTGCCCGAGGGGACGCGGCTGGCCAACACGGAACGGCTGCAGCACCGCTTTCTCACGGACGCGAACTGGCCGCGGGTGGAGAAACTCCAGGCATTCGCCGCGGCGCGAGGGAAAACCCTGCTCGAGCTCGCCTTCTCCTGGCTGCTTGCGCGCCCGGCGGTGGCCTCGGTGATCGCCGGCGCGACCGCGCCCGAGCAGGTGGCGCAGAACGCGGCGGCCGGCGGCTGGGCGCTGAGCACCGGGGAGATCGAGGAGATCGACCGCCTCACGGGGTGACGAGCGGGTTGACGGGCGGGTTGACGGGAGTGGGGCCCTCTTGACACGGTCAAGATATATCTTATTTTCCGATATATCGAAACTCAGTCGTCAGGAGAGAAAAATGTATTTTCGTCACGTGTCCGAAGAGTCCCGCGGCTGCCACGGCCATGGCGGCCGGCGCTTCATGCGGGGCATGTTCCGCAGCCGCATGGCCGGCGGCGGGCGGATGTTCGAGCAGGGGGCGCTGCGCCTCGTCATTCTCCGGCTGATCGGCGATGCGCCGCGCCACGGCTATGAGCTGATCAAGGAGATCGAGGAGCGTTTCGGCGGCGCCTACAGCCCGAGCCCGGGGGTGATCTACCCCACGCTCACGCTGCTCGAGGAGCAGGACCTGATCCGCCAGGAGCCCGAGGAGGGCGGCAAGAAGCGCTACGCGATCACCGAGGACGGCCGCAAGATGCTGGCGGAGAACGCGGGGGAGGTTGAGGCGCTGTTTGCCCGGATGGCCGAGGCGGGGGCCGGCGGCGCCGGGCGCGCCCAGCTTTTCCGCGCCATGCACAATGTGCGGACGGCGCTCCGGCTTCGGCTTGGGCGTGGCCGGCTTTCGGAGGAGGAGCTGCGGCGGGTCGTCGCGGTGCTCGACGGCGCCGCGCAGGGGATCGAGCGGAGCTGAAGCCCGTTCGGCCGCGCGCGAGCCTCGCGGGGAGCCGAGGCCGCGCGCCTATCGGGTTGCCGCAAGGACGATGTGCTGCTCCTGCGCCGGCCGCGCCTCATGCCCTTCGACCAGGCCGAAGCGGCGCTTGACGTAGAACAGCACCGCCTCGCGCACGGCGAGCCTGAGCCGCTGGCGCGCGTCCATCCCGTAGTCCCGCGCGATCACCCGGCGCTGGTGCGGATCGAGCTTCGGGTGCGGCACGATCACCAGCGTGACGGTGCGGTTCCATGCCGCATCGTCCTCGGGCCCGCGGCGCCAGGCGCCGGCTTCCTTCACCCGCGAGAGCCGGGCGATGAGGAAGTCCTTGAACCGGTCGTCCCCGGCGTCGTGCGCGCGGACGTGCCAGCGGAAGCCGTCGAACACGAGCGCGTGCGGCGAGAGGATTCGGCCGGCCTCGCCGGCGCGCTGGAACGAGACGTAGCGTGCCGCGACCGCGCGGCGCGCGCGGATTGCGCCGAGCAGCCGGCGCAGCACCTCGGCATCGACCGTCCGTTCCGGCATCTCGGCGATGGCGAGCGGGGGCGGTGCGGCGAGCACGGATAAGTTCGTTCCGAGATGGGACTCGGCGATCAGCCGCAGCTCGCGGAGCAGCGCGGCGGGATTGGCGCCCTCGGGGATGAAGCCCTCCGCGGCCCGATAGCGCTTGGCCACCGTGTCGTAGCGGAAGCCCTCCGGGTAGACTTCCTTGAGCCGGGCGAGGTCGGCGCTTGCCTGGTTGGCCGAGACGCCGAAGCGGCGCATCAGGTCCTCGCGGTTGATCGTGCCGTCCCAGTAGAGGCGGCGGGCGGCGAAGGCGACGCGCTGCTCGACGCTCCAGCGGAGCGCCGGCCCGGCGCCCTCCGATTCGCTCGATTCCCTCGATTCGCCCATGGCGCGATCTGACTTGCACAGCGCGCCCAGTTTTGATAGCGACAGTTTCTGTGCGCATAGTGGGTGCGCCCATGGCCGGTTCTCTTCACCTCATCTTCCATCAACGACAGCTGGAATTGGGACCGTTCACAAATTCTTGAAAGCCCCTCGAATCCAGCTTGACTCCCACCGTTATCACAGTTTTCATCCTCACATTAACTATACAGGTAGAGGAGGAGGCGGCCATGATAACCCTGGAGACGCTCCGAACGGCCGTCGAGAGCGCCGCGGCCTTTCGCTGCCGCAGGCGTATGCAACCGGCAGGCGGCGAAGGTGACAAAGTCTTCCCGCCTACTTTCGCTGGAGCGGTTTACGCGGTGGAACAGCGGCGTGTGCCCGGTCGATCGGAGCCGGCGACTTGCGTGCTGCTTGACAGTGTCCAAAGCCAGGCCAACCGCATGGAGCTGGCACTCCAGGAAGCTCTCGATGAGGGAAAAATCACCATCCCAGTGCTGGAGGTCGATTTCACGGGGGACGGGCCAACGGGCGATATCGAGGCCGACAGGAAGGCGGGCCGGCTGATCGACGCCATCGGAAAGGTGACTAGCCTTCAGGTTCCGCATCGTCTCGCCGACGCGATCCTGCGCGACAGCCAGATCGACGGCGTCGACTTTCGGAAGTCGGACAAGGGCAAGGGCCTCAACACTGTCAGCCTTGCCGACGCGACATCGCTCTTTGCGCTTTGCCCGACCGCACTCGTGTTCGGGATGTGGGACTCGACCGGTCCCAAGGGCGGCCTTGGCCCCAAATTCGAGCGTGCAATAGTCTCCGAGGTTGTCGGCATCGGCGCGGAAAAAGGCGGTCTTCTACGTGGCGTTCGGCGCGACCCGTTGGAAGTTCGGGCTGCGGTCAAAGTTCTAAAGGCAGCGGATAAGTCCTATTCGGTAGCCGATCCGGATGCCAAGGGCGCCGTCTCACCGTCAGAGGTCAACCATAGCAGCGTTCCGTTCCCCAAGGACCGGAAGGAAAAAACAGAGAATAATCTCTACTCTGGCGTCACCATAGAATATGCCGAGCAGACAACCACTCTGTCCCTGATCTGTTTGCGCCGGCTCCGCTTCCCCATCAACGGGAAGGCCGGGGCCGAAGCGGACAGGGCCGCCCGCACAGTTCTGGCCGCGCTCGGGCTCTGTGCCGCTACGCTGGCCTTCGAGTCGGGAATGGGCCTCCGCTCTCGCTGTCTGCTGTGGCCGGACGGGCCGATGGAGTGGGAACTGCTTGCCCGGCCGGGCGAGGCTCCGCAAAAATTTTCTCTCGCTGGAGACGAAGCGATCGCGCTGCTCAGTGCCGCCGTCGAGAGCGCCAGCAAGACCAAACTCCTGTGGGAAAGCACGCCTCTCACGCTCAAGCCTTCGGCGCAGCTCCTCAAGCTCGTGCGGCTCAGCCAGCTTGAGGCAGTGAAGGAGGGCCCGGACGCGGGTTGAGCAACATGCTCGCTTTCGGCATTCGCTACCTCAACGGCTTCGTTGCCGCCAGGACCGCGCCTGACGACCTCGAAGCGGAGTGGCCGCCCCATCCAGGGCGCGTGTTCATGGCGCTCGTGGCGTCGCATTTCGAGACCGGAGCGGAACCCCGGGAACGAGAGGCGCTGCTTTGGTTGCAATCCCTGGAAAAGGATGGCGAGCCGGCCGCTCCGTGCATTGTCGCACCGGAGGCTGTGCAGCGGGCTGTGGTCACGCATTATGTGCCCGTCAACGACAGGCCCGGCCCCTCGAAGGCTATGCTCCAATCAGTGCCGCTGACACGGGAGCGTCGGCCGCGCACTTTTGCGAGGGCCTGGCTCGCTGACGACATCGTCCACATGGTATGGCTGGATGCCGAGCCTACCGAGATGGTCAGAGACGCCCTCGACGCTCTCTGTGCCAAGGTGACCCGTATCGGACACTCATCTTCCTTGGTCCAGATGTGGATCGCCCGGTACGGACGAGGTCGGCACGCCGAACTGGGTCCCCGACGAGGATCGAGCTCTCATTCGCCTGCGCATCGCGCCTCCCGGAGCCCTCGAATATCTTGAGCACCGATTCAACGGTGAGGCCGTCCAGCAGTATGCCGCGCTGAGGGTCGTTGCGCAGGACGCCTCCGACGGGAAGGCTCGAAGAGACGCCAACGAGCGTCTGAAGGGAGAATTCGCTGATGGCCCACCTCGGCAGCTACGACCCAACCTGTCGGTCGATTACGGATATGCCCGGTCCTCTCCGTCGGATGCGAACGCCCCGGCTGTAGGCTCGGTCTTCAGCCCGCATCTCGTTATGATGAGGCTTGAGCGGGAAGAGGGTCCGTACCGTCAGCTCGACCTGGCGTGCGTTCTGGCTGTGACGCAGCGCTGGCGGGAAGCGCTGCTCAGTCATAGCAACGATCTTCCGGCTCGTGCCCGCACGGTGTTGAGCGGCCATGATTCCGATGGTCTGCCGCTGCAGGATGCTCATTTGGCATTCGTTCCGCTTGCCTTCGTCGGGGACAGGTATGCAGACGGCCGTCTCCTCGGAATGGGTATCGCCCTGCCGAATGATCTTTCGCGCGACCATCGCCGCGAAATCATGAAGGCTGTGGGTCGTATCGACGCGCTGAAACTCGGCCGACTCGGCGTTTGGGGTGCCGAGCCGGTGCTCGCGGCGCGCCCGCCTCTAAATCTGCGGGCGGGAACATGGACGGGGCATCCAAAGGGAGCGACGAGATGGTCGACCGTCACGCCGATCGTGTTCGACCAGCATCCGAAATCGCGGGAGAAAGCTGCCTACCAAGCTGAAATTTCTGCGATGGTCGCGCAGTGCTGCACGCGCATCGGCCTGCCCCTTCCGCGCGAGGTGATCGCCACGCCGGTATCCTCCCATCCCGGCGTGCCGCCCGCCCGCGCATTTCCCTTACTGCAGCGCAAGGACGGCACGCCGCGCCGCCACGCCCATGCCCATCTCGTTTTCGACGCGCCCGTGTTCGGACCGATAATTCTCGGTGCCGGACGCTATCGTGGCTACGGCATCTGCCGGCCGATAGACGAACCGGGCGAGGAGGCATGACCGTGCCCCCTCTTCCGAGCTTCCCGGCTTTCTTCCGGGCCCTGTGGGGTTACGGACCGTTCCCGTGGCAGACCATGCTCGCCGAGCGGATCGTGGCAGGGCAGTGGCCACGGGCTGTCGATCTTCCGACCGCTACGGGCAAGACCGCCTGCATCGATGCCGCGATCTATGCGCTCGCCTCGCAGGTGGACAGGCTCATCGCCGAACGCACGGCGCCACGCCGCATCTGGTTCGTGGTCGATCGCCGGATCGTGGTGGACGAAGCCTTCGAGCGGGCATCGACGATCGCAGAAAAGCTGGCAGAAGCGAAGGACGGACCGCTCAAGGAAATCTCCGACCGGCTTCTCGAGCTCAGCGGGACGAGGAGGCCGCTGGCCGTTGCACGTCTTCGTGGCGGTATCTTGCGCGACGACAATTGGGGGCGTCTACCGTCCCAGCCGGCGGTGATCACCTCCACGGTCGATCAGCTTGGCTCTCGCCTGCTTTTTCGCGGTTATGGCCGCAGCAATCTTGCGGCGCCTATCTTCGCCGGCCTGGCGGCGCACGACAGCCTCATTCTTCTCGACGAAGCCCATTGCTCCGTGCCCTTCATGCAAACGCTGCGTGCCGTCGAAAACTTCCGCGGGAAGGCGTGGGCAGAGTCCCCGATCCCGACGCCTTTCGCGTTCACGATTCTCTCCGCCACCCTACCGTCGGAGATTCCGAAGGAGGCGATCTTTCCGGGCGCCGACTGCGACCGTGCGCTCGACCATCCGATCTTGCGTGATCGGATGTCGGCACCAAAACGAGCCGAGTTGATAACGGTCAAGGCGCGTGCGAAGGGAGATGATTTGCTGGTAAACAAGGTCGCCAGCCGGGCGCGATCTTATGTCGAGGCGCAAGGCAAACATCGCGTGGCGGTGATCGTAAACCGCGTCCGCACGGCAGTGGAAATCTGCGAGCGCGCTCTTCGCGGAATGCCACGAGGCGGCCGATGTCGTGCTCCTGACGGGTCTTGTTCGGCCTTACGAGCGTGACCGGCTGGTGGAACAATGGAAGCCTTTCCTCAAGGCTTCTTCGCCCGAGCAGCCCGAGAAGCCGATCATCTTGGTCTCAACTCAGTGCATCGAGGTAGGCGCGGATTTCAGCTTTGATGCGCTCGTCACGGAAGCTGCGAGCCTCGATGCGCTCCGACAGCGGTTCGGCAGGTTGAACCGGATGGGCGGCTTGGGCGAGGCGCCTGCAACCATCGTGATCCGAGATCGCGATACCAAGGAGGAGCAGTCCGACCCTATCTACGGGACGGCAATTTCGCGTTGCTGGCGCCTGCTCGATAACAAAGCAACAAGCTCCCCCGGCGGAGAAGATAGTAAATGCATTAATTTCGGGGTCGATGCGCTTAACAGCATGCTGACAGAAGTTGGCGATCTCTCGCCCTATCTGGCGCCGCGACCTGACGCCCCCGTGCTGTTGCCCGCGCATCTCGACCTGCTGTGCCAGACCGCACCAACTCCGGCCGTGGAGCCTGACATCGGCCTGTTTCTGCACGGCAAAGAGCAGAGCCCTCCCGAGGCGCGGGTCGTTTGGCGCGCCGATCTTACCGCAGACAATCGTCGAATCTGGAAGGAGGCG
Source organism: uncultured Pseudomonadota bacterium (assembly GCA_963840545.1). GTDB lineage: Bacteria > Pseudomonadota > Alphaproteobacteria > Acetobacterales > Acetobacteraceae > JAKAWQ01. Next base: position 311,245 of record CAWIZE010000001.1, read on the forward strand.
GTTGCGCTCTGCTCGCCGATAAGCGGTGAGATGCTGTCGGTGCCGCTCTATCGGCTTCGCGCATGGCTTGCGAACGGAGAAGCGGAAGACCAGGGGACAAGCGACATTGAAGGCGCCGGCCACGACGACGGTGCTGCCGGCAGCAATGGGGACCCCGGCGCATGGAGCCGCCCCTTCCTCGTCTGGCGGGGGCGGGATCAGTCGGAGGTCATCAGCCGGCCACAGGAGATCAGGCCGAACGATGTCGTCGTCGTGCCCGCCGCATACGGAATTTCTGCGGTAGGGCAATCTGCACCGGCCGAGACCTTGGGCAGGGCTGGGCTCGATCTATGGGAGCCGTCCTGGATAGCGAGCGGGAGGCCGCCGGCCTTGCGTCTTGACCGCAGGGTCCTCGAATGCTGGCTCGAGATCCCGCCCGTGAAGGACCTGATCGATCTTGCCGAGGATCCCGTGCGGGAGCGTCAAGGCTTGCAAGAAGCTGTTGGCGCGGTGCTCGCGTACGAATCGGGCGGTGAGGGCCAGCCGCCTCAGCCGCCTCGATGGTTGCTCAAGCTCCTCAGGGCGGTGCGCGACGGACGCATTGAGAATCATCCTGCCGGCGGTGTTGTCCTGTTTGCAAGGCAATCGGCATCCGACCGAGATGCCGAACTCGACCTCTTCGTTGACGATGATGACTTGGCGTCGTCTTGGATACCGCGTGAGCGGTCGAGTCATGTCGAGATTACGCTCGCGGACCACAGCACGTGGGTGGATCGGGCTGTAGAGAAGATCGCGAGCCGCTGCCTTCCACAGGAGCTTCTCGGCCCACTCCGGCGCGCCGCTTATTGGCATGATATCGGTAAGCTCGACGAGCGCTTCCAGCTCGTCCTCCGGCAAGGCAGCGAAATTGCAAACGACCTTGGCAGGCCGCTGGCAAAATCCGCCTTTGTGCCCACTTCACCGATGCATCGGGAAGCAATTCGGGCGGATGCCGGTCTTCCCAAAGGGTTCCGCCACGAGTTGCTGTCGTTTCAACTGGTCGAGCGCTGTGCCGGACCGCTGGCCGGCGAGCAAGCCGCGGACCTCGTGCTGCACCTCGTCGCGAGCCACCACGGCCACGCGCGTCCATTCACGCCCGTTATTCCCGATCCTGAACCCCCAGCGGTTTCCGGTCGCCACGACGGTATCGCTATCGCGCTGGATGCGGCGGATCGCGAGCGACTTGTCGAGCCCCATAGTATTGGTTCTGGCATCCCGGATCGCTTCTGGCGACTGGTACGACGATACGGGTGGTGGGGTCTCGCGTATCTGGAGGCCGTGTTGCGCCTTGGCGACTGGTACGGCAGCGCGCATGTCGTCGAAGAAAATTTGTCGCGGGCGGTGACGCCGCAACGGTCGCGCGGAGGGCTCTGCCTTCCCACGGCGACGACCGAAGATGGCGCGCTTGTCCTGACAGGACTGGATGGCGGTAACCCGCTCGGATTTCTTAGCGCCCTCGGAGCGCTTCTGGTCCTCCGCCAAAGCGCCTGTCCACAGGCCCGCCTCGGCTGGAGACGTACGGTTACATGGCAGCCCCTCCTGACAGGTATTCCGCGGGAAAGTAGGGGCGCGCTGTGCGACGCTATTGCTGCCGTGCTGCGCGGACTTCCGGTATCCGACGATGCCGAAGATATGCGGAGAAGAGCGCAGAACAGCTTCGATGCCGCTAAGAGAGCGTTGAAAGACAAGCGGGACGAGATCAGGGAGCGAGGCTTGCGCGGCGAGGACCGCAAGGCCGCCATTGAGGCGGAAACCGCTCCCCTCGAACAGCAGGTATACCAGAAGCGTAGCGTGTGGCTGGAGGCGTTGAAAGGCGCCGTTCCCCGGCCTGAACTCGCCCTAGGTCAGCGCATCGATTGCACAGATGAAGAGGTACCGCAATTCCGCAGCCAGCCTCCTTCAGAACGGAGGAATTGCTGGCCGTGAGCCGCTTGACCTCCTCGCGGCCTTTGCCAGCGATGCATGTTTCGAGGAAAGGGAACATCGCGTCACCGCCACGCCTTTTTGCTTCATCACGGGATCGGGTCATCAGTACTTCCTCGACACTGTGCGCCAGTTGATGAAGGAGGTCACCGCCGGGCGTGTCCAATCAGCCCTGTTTGAGCCCTGGACCTACAGCGACGAGAAGCTCTCCTTGCGATGGGACCCGATCGAGGATCGTCGCTACGCCCTCATGGATCGCGATCCTGCAAGGGGCAACAAGGGCCGCACCGTATGGATGGCCAATCTGCTTGCCTATCAGGCGCTGGCGCTTTTTCCCTCGGCGCCGGGGAAGCGGGGGCTTGAGACGACAGGATGGAGTGGGCCGGGCGATTCTTTTACCTGGCCAGTCTGGGGGCATCCTGCCGGCCCCGACACGATCCGGTCGCTGATGCTGTTGTCCGACTTGGTGGCAAGGTCTCCCGACCGCGCCGTCCTGCGGGCCCGGGGCGTTGTAGCCATATTGCGCTCTCGCCGTATCAAGGTCGGATCGGGGGCGGACTTCAAGATCAACTTCAGCCCCGTACGGGGTGTTTGAATGTCTTCCGGTCAGCTCTCCCTCCACCTCCCCGCGCCGCCCGTCATGGGCGAGACGCCGCTCGTGCCGGCCCGGATGGTGAACGAGTTCGTCTATTGCCCCCGCCTTGCCTACCTCATGTGGACGCAGGCCGAATGGTCCGAGTCCGCCGACACCGTGGATGGCCGCCGCGTCCACGCCCGCGCCGACCGCCCCGGCCCGCCGCTGCCGTCACCCGAGACCATCGCCGCCGGCGAACCCGCCGTCACCACGCGCTCGATCACGCTCTCATCCGCCACGCTTGGCGTCATCGCCAAGATCGACATCGCCGAGGCCGAGGACGGCGCCGTCACCCCCGTCGACTACAAGCGCGGCAAGCGCCCGCACATGGCGCTTGGGCGCCTACGAGCCCGAACGCATTCAGGTCTGCCTTCAGGCCCTTCTTCTCGAAGAGCACGGCTACCGCGTCGACCGAGGGCGCCATCTGGTACGCGGAGAGCCGCGAGCGTGTGCGCATCGAGCTCGACGACGCGCTCCGGCTTGCCGCCCACGACGCCGTGCACAATCTTCGCCTCCTCGTCTCGCAGGGCCGCATCCCGCCGCCGCTCACGGACAGCCCGAAATGCCCGCGCTGCGCCCTGGTCGCGATCTGCCTGCCCGATGAGGTGAGCGCCCTCAACGGCTCCGCGCTCGCTCCGCGCCCGATCGCCGTCCCGGCCGACGAGGCCCTGCCGCTCATCGTCCAGTCGCAGCGGGCCCGCATCGCCAAGGAGGGCGAAACGCTCAAAATCATCGACGAGGAGCAGGGCGAGACCACGGTCCGGCTGATCGACGTGTCGGACGTCGTGCTGTTCGGCAATGTCACCATCACCACGCCCGCGCTCGCCACGCTCTTCGAGCGCGAGATCCCGGTCACGTTCCTCAGCCATGGCGGCTGGTTCCGCGGCATCGCCCACGGGCTCGGCCACCGCAACGTCGAGCTGCGCACCGCGCAATACCGCGCAGAGCTTCGACGATGCCTTCTGCCTCCGCTTCTCCCGCGACCTGGTGGCGGCGAAGATCGCCAACCAGACGCACGATTCTTCGCCGCAACGGCCGCGACGAACCTGGCCGCGCGCTCGCGCTCGACCGGCTGTCCGCCGCCCGCAAATCCACCGGTCGCGCGGCGTTGCTGGGCGAGCTGCTCGGCATGGAAGGTGATGCCGCCGCCACCTATTTCCGCGCCTTCGCCGAACTGCTCTCGCCGCCTGCGGCCGGCGCGCCGGACGAGCCCGTCGTTTTCCAGTTCGACGCGCGCAACCGCCGCCCGCCCATGGACCCGATGAACGCCATGCTCTCGCTCGCCTACGCGATGCTGGCGCGTCATCTCACGGTCGCCCTCGCTTCCGTCGGCCTTGACCCATACCGCGGCTTCTATCATGCGCCGCGCTACGGCCGCCCGGCGCTGGCGCTCGACATCATGGAGCCGTTTCGCCCGATCATCGCGGACTCCGTCGTGCTCTCCGTCGTCAACACCGGCGAGGTCGGGCCCGACGATTTCGTCATTGCCGCCACCGGCACCGCGCTCGCCGCTCCCGGCCGCCGCCGCTTCGTCGAGGCGTTCGAGCGCCGGCTCTCTCAGGAAACCACGCATCCGCTGTTCGGCTACCGGGTCAGCATGCGCCGGCTTCTGCTGGTTCAGGCGCGCCTGCTCTCGCGCTTCCTGCTCGGCGAGCTTCCCGCCTACCCTCATCACCTGCCCCGATGAGCGATGACCGTCTCTTTATCGTCGACTTACGACATCTCGGATACCCGCCGCTGGCGTCGGGTCTTCAAGACGATGCACGGCTATGGCGACTGGCTCCAGCTCTCGGTTTTCCAATGCCGGCTTTCGTCGCGCCGGCGCGCGGAGCTCGAGACCCGCCTGCGCGAATTGGTGAAAGCGGGCGAGGACCACGTCCTGGTCATCGACGTGGGCCCGGCGGATCGGACGAAGCTCGCCGTCCAGAGCATCGGCAAGACCTTTGCGAGTATCGAGCGCCGCGCCATGGTGATATAATTCGTGCGGGTCGAGGCTTGTTCCGCTCTCGCCGACCGGATTCGAGCGGCCCGATGGCGCCAAACTCACGGGACCCGCTCGAATCCTCTTATCCCATTGAAATGGCTACGGTTCTTTGACAATCGAATCCTTCCGGGCCCGCTGGGCTTCCCCTGCCGAAGCGCGACGGCAACCGACCGCTCGAAAACGCTTCGAATTTCCCTCGACAAACAACAGCCTGTCAGGCGGCTGTTTCCGCGGCACACGCGCCGCGGCCTCATTGAAGCCAAGACTTCTGGGTCCCGATCCAGGGCGATCAGCTGCGTTTCCGCGGCACACGCGCCGCGGCCTCATTGAAGCAGTGCAGTGCATGCGCCGCATAGGTAATCGATCGCGAGTTTCCGCGGCACACACGCCGCGGCCTCATTGAAGCTTCCCGAATCTGACTTCCGGCAGCACGCGACGCTCCAGGTTTCCGCGGCACACGCGCCGCGGCCTCATTGAAGCCGGGCGGCAACGAGGGCGAAACTGTCGTTCACGGGGGCGCAGTTTCCGCGGCACGCGCGCCGCGGCCTCATTGAAGCCACGCTCTCGCGCGCATCCGTGAGCTCTACGGCATGTTTCCGCGGCACACACGCCGCGGCCTCATTGAAGCTTTGCGGGGCCGATAATCACCAATATAGCGGGCTGTTTCCGCGGCACACACGCCGCGGCCTCATTGAAGCTGCCATACTCTTCTCCTGGCATCGCAGTCGGCCGAGCTAGTTTCCGCGGCACACGCGCCGCGGCCTCATTGAAGCGAGCGATCGGAGAGGCGATAGCATATCTCGCGGAAGGTTTCCGCGGCACGCGCGCCGCGGCCTCATTGAAGCTTTTGAGACAGGAGGACGAGCCTGGACCGCTCATGGGTTTCCGCGGCACGCGCGCCGCGGCCTCATTGAAGCGGAGCATGACGTGCTACTCGACGGCGACGGCACGACTTGTTTCCGCGGCACGCGCGCCGCGGCCTCATTGAAGCCGTGCCTACGGCGAGATACGCATTACCCGCCAGGTCGGTTTCCGCGGCACACGCGCCGCGGCCTCATTGAAGCCCGCTCCTATGCTCTATGTTTAATGCCACAGCCCCAGGAGTTTCCGCGGCACACGCGCCGCGGCCTCATTGAAGCATGGCGATCACCGCCATCTCGCGCTGCGTTCGCTTCTGTTTCCGCGGCACGCGCGCCGCGGCCTCATTGAAGCCTTTCCCACTTCGCCACGGCCTGGATGGAGCACGCGGGTTTCCGCGGCACACGCGCCGCGGCCTCATTGAAGCGAGAGCGTGGCGAGGAGCGTGATCGCGTGCGCGACGTCGTTTCCGCGGCACACGCGCCGCGGCCTCATTGAAGCCGGTAGAGCCCGAGCGTCGCCTGCCCGTTATCGACCCCGTTTCCGCGGCACACGCGCCGCGGCCTCATTGAAGCGACTTCCTCGGTGATGAAACGTGAGACGCCGATGCGCGTTTCCGCGGCACACGCGCCGCGGCCTCATTGAAGCAAGGAAGACCTGCGGGTGATCTACAGCGACCACCAAGGTTTCCGCGGCACGCGCGCCGCGGCCTCATTGAAGCCCGGCTTGGCGTGCCCACGCAACCAGTCCGCCAGCAAGTTTCCGCGGCACGCGCGCCGCGGCCTCATTGAAGCGTGGGCTGCACCGAACGTGCCGGAGCGCTTGGGTACGTTTCCGCGGCACGCGCGCCGCGGCCTCATTGAAGCAACTTGCGGGCGAGCGCCCAGGCATGTGGGGTATCGGTTTCCGCGGCACGCGCGCCGCGGCCTCATTGAAGCCCGGCGCCGAGATCGACCGTTCCGCGCTTCTCCATCTGGTTTCCGCGGCACACGCGCCGCGGCCTCATTGAAGCGGCTCAACACGAACAGCGGCATCTACCACCTGCACGGGTTTCCGCGGCACGCGCGCCGCGGCCTCATTGAAGCAAGCGCAACATCCGCGCCTATCTCGCGCGGCCGGGATGTTTCCGCGGCACGCGCGCCGCGGCCTCATCGAAGCTCGTCGCGCGCCTCGACCCCGCGGTTGAGCTGGGCGAGGTTTCCGCGGCATGCGCGCCGCGGCCTCATTGAAGCGTGTGGACGCCGGCTTACATGGGTGAGGTCTCGGCATGGCTTCCGCGGCACACGCGCCGCGGCCTCATTGAAGCTCGCGCGCGGAGATCGCGGCCGTCGATGCTCTGAGCAAGTTTCCGCGGCACACGCGCCGCGGCCTCATTGAAGCATGGCAGCCCCAGAGGGGGCCCGGGACCTGGCCGCGTTTCCGCGGCACGCGCGCCGCGGCCTCATTGAAGCCCGCCCGGCAGCCGAGCCTCCGCCGCGCGGTGGCGGTTTCCGCGGCACGCGCGCCGCGGCCTCATCGAAGCCGACAGTATGACCAGGAGCCGTTCGAGTATTTTGCCGCCCGTTTCCGCGGCACACGCGCCGCGGCCTCATTGAAGCCCGCGGTCCAGCGCGTCCCGTCGGCGTGCCGCCACCGCGTTTCCGCGGCACGCGCGCCGCGGCCTCATTGAAGCCGCCGACCGCATCGCGAGCCGGTAGGAGAGTTCCTTGGGTTTCCGCGGCACGCGCGCCGCGGCCTCATTGAAGCAACTTGCGGGCGAGCGCCCAGGCATGTGGGGTATCGGGTTTCCGCGGCACGCGCGCCGCGGCCTCATTGAAGCGCGCGCTGCCATGCCGGATCGTCGATTTCCAGGCGGGTTTCCGCGGCACGCGCGCCGCGGCCTCATTGAAGCGAGCTCTCATGGGAGGATGGCGAGACGCGGTGGCTCAGGTTTCCGCGGCACGCGCGCCGCGGCCTCATTGAAGCTAGCGCGTCGCCAGCGCCGCCTCGAGGAGGCCGGTGTTGTTTCCGCGGCACGCGCGCCGCGGCCCCATTGAAGCGTGTGGACGCCGGCTTACATGGGTGAGGTCTCGGCATGGCTTCCGCGGCACGCGCGCCGCCGCCTCATTGAAGCTCGCGCGCGGAGATCGCGGCCGTCGATGCTCTGAGCAAGTTTCCGCGGCACGCGCGCCGCGGCCCCATTGAAGCTGACGCAACAGAGGAGGTTGACATGGGCCGGATCGTCGTTTCCGCGGCACGCGCGCCGCGGCCTCATTGAAGCTCACGCAACAGAGGAGGCTGACATGGGCCGGATCGTCGTTTCCGCGGCACGCGCGCCGCGGCCTCATCGAAGCCCGCCGGCGGTTCCGAGCGCGCCTTCCGGCGCGGTGGGTCCGTTCGGAGTCGGGATGAGGGACGGAGCGGGCGGCGCTTCTCGCCCCGCCGGGCGCGCCTCGGGCCGGCGAGGGGCCACGGATGCCGGGCAATCGAGCGGAGGACGCGCCGTTTTGGCTCGTGTTGCAATGCGGCGAGGGCGCTGACGGGGCCGCGATCGACGAAATCGCTGTCACAAAACTCGCGCGAGGACTACCCTGCCCGCTGGTCCGGCCCCCCTGGTCCGGACCCCTGGTCCGGCAAAGCCCTCGGCCGTCGGGGAAATGTCGGCGCCCGGCCCAATCGCCTGGAAGGACGCAAATGATACGTCGACCGGCGGTCCGCCGAGGCCCGTTGCTCCACTTCGTAATGATCAAGCCGACCCATTACGACGACAACGGCTATCCGATCCAATGGCTGCGTTCGGCGATTCCCTCCAACACGCTCGCCTGCCTCAACGGCCTGGCGGAGGATGCCGAGCGGCGCCAGGTGCTCGGCCCCGATGTCGGGATCAGCCTGCGCACCTATGACGAGACCAACCGGCGGGTGCACCCCGCGCGCATCATCCGCGCGCTGCGCAAGGAGGGGGGCAAGGCGCTGATCGGGCTGGTCGGCGTGCAGACCAACCAGTTTCCGCGCGCGGTCGACCTCGCGCGGCCGTTTCTCGCCGCGGGGTTCCCGGTGTGCATCGGCGGCTTTCATGTCTCGGGCAGCCTCGCGATGCTGCCGGAGATGCCGCCCGAGATGCGCGCGGCGCAGGCGCTCGGCATTTCCCTCTTTGCCGGAGAGGCGGAGGCCGGGCGGCTCGACGAGGTGCTGCGCGACGCCTTCGCGGGCAGGCTGAAGCCGCTCTACAATTTCATGGACGACCTGCCCTCGCTCGAGGGCGAGCCGCCGCCGATCCTGCCCGGCCGGCACGTGCGGCGGACCTCCGGTTCCCTCTCGAGCGCCGATCTCGGCCGCGGCTGCCCCTATCAGTGCTCGTTCTGCACCATCATCAACGTGCAGGGGCGGAAGAGCCGGTTCCGCTCGCCGGACGATCTCGAGCGGATCGTGCGCGAGAATTACGCGCAGGGAATAAAACGTTTCTTCATCACGGACGACAATTTCGCGCGCAACCGGATGTGGGAACCGCTGTTCGAGCGGATGATCGCGCTCCGCGAGGGCGAGGGGATGAATCTCGGCTTCACCATCCAGGTGGACACGCTCTGCCACCGCATCCCGCACTTCATCGAGAAGGCGGCCCGCGCCGGCGTGCGCCGGGTCTTCATCGGGCTCGAGAACATCAACCCGGACAATCTTCTGGGCGCCAAGAAGCACCAGAACAAGATCACGGAATATCGGGAGATGCTCCAGCTTTGGCGCCTGCACGGGGCCATCACCTGTGCCGGCTATATCCTCGGCTTCCCGGCCAATTCCAAGGCGTCGATCCTGCGCGACATCGAGATCATCCAGCGCGAGCTGCCGCTCGACATCCTCGAGTTCTTCGTGCTGACGCCGCTGCCCGGCTCGGAGGACCATCAGAAGCTCTGGGAGCGGGGCGTCTGGATGGACCCCGACCTCAACAAGTACGACGTCCACCACCGCGTTTCGCATCACCCGACGATGTCGGATGCGGAGTGGGACGAGGCATACGAGGCCGCCTGGCGCGCTTATTACACGCCCGAGCACCTGCGCACGGTCCTCCGCCGGACGGCGGCCCTGCGGCAAGGCAGGCCGAAGACGACGTTCACGACCCTCCTCTGGTTCACCCTGATGAGCCGGTTCGAGGGCGTGCATCCGCTGGAAGGCGGGGCGCTGCGGCTGAAATTCCGGCGCGACCGGCGATGGGGCCTCAAGCGCGAGAGCCCGCTGATCTTCTATCCCCGCTATCTCGGCGAGACGGCGATCAAGGCGTGGCGGTACTGGGGCGTCTATCGGCAGGGGAAGGAAATCCTACGCGAGGTGATGGAGGCGCCCGATCGCTGGACGTACAGCGATCTCGCCATCGCGCCCATGAACGGCGCCGACAGCGAAGGGCTCGACCTCTATCACGCGACGAGCGGCGGGGAGGCGGCGCTGGCGCGCAAGCGGCGGGACGACGCGGGGCGCGCGCGCCTGGCATCCTCGGTCACCGCCTGAACGGCCTCGCCGTGCAATCCTGAAAAAAATCCTTCCCGAGCGCGAATAGGCGCGGCACCCCCACGGTCTCCTCATTGTCCGCCACCGACAGAGGAGCCTCGGAGATGACAGCGAACCAGGAGCAGGGCAGGCCCGGCGATGGGCCGGAGCCGGGTCGGCGCCGCGTCCTCGAATGCATGGTCTGGGCCGGCACCGGCGTGCTTTGGACCGTTGCCGGAGGGGTTCCGCGCTCGCGGCTTCTCGGCAACGAGGCCGAGGCCGCGGAGGAGGCGGCAAGCTTCTCCTTCGTCCAGATCAGCGACAGCCATCTCGGCTTCCACGGGGCGGCGAATCCGGACGTCGCCGGCACCCTCCGCCAGGCGATCGCGGAGGTGAAGGAGAATGCCGGCCGGGCGGCCTTCATGATCCATACCGGCGATGTGAGCCATACCTCCCAGGCCGCGCAGTTCGACACCGCCGGAACGATCATCAAGGAGGCCGGGCTCGAGACCCATTTCGTCCCGGGCGAGCACGACGTTCTCGTCGATGCCGGCAAGGGCTTCTTCTCGCGCTTCGCGGAGGGAAAGAATCGCTGGTACAGCCTCGATGAGAGAGGCGTGCATTTCATCGGGCTCGACAATGTCTCGGCGCTCGGAACGAAGGGCCTCGGCCATCTCGGCGCCGAGCAGCTCGCCTGGCTGAAGAAGGACCTCGCCGGCCGGCCGGCCAGCCAGCCGATCGTCGTCATGGCGCACATTCCGCTCTGGCAGGTCTATCCGAAGTGGGGATGGGGGACGGAGGAGGCGGCGGCGCTTCTCGGCATGCTGCGCCCCTTCGGCTCGGTGACGGTGCTCAACGGCCACATCCACCAGATCATCCAGAAGGTCGAGGGGCAGGTCGCGTTCCACACCGCGCGCTCGACCGCCTTCCCGCAGGCGGCGCCCGGGCCCGATGCCAATCCGGGGCCGCTCACGGTTCCGGCGGGGCGGCTCGGGGAGGTGCTCGGCACCGCCAGCGTCGCTTACGTTCCGGGCCAGGCCCGGCTCGCGATCATCGACACGCCGCTCGGAGCCTGACCATGGGGCGCAGATTTTTCGCGGGAGTCGTGGCCGCTCTGGCCGCGGCGGCGCCGCTTGCCGCGGGCGCGGATCAGCAGGTCACGATCGAGCGACACATGTTCATGCCCGCCACGGTCACCGTCCATCCGGGCGAGACGGTCACCTGGGTGAACAAGGATCAGGACGTGCACACCGCCACCAGCGACGATCAGGGCAAGAGCTTCCACACGCCCCTGCTCGACACCGGCGAGAGCGCGACGCTGACCTTCGCGAGCCCGGGGATGTTCGGGTATCATTGCAGCGTCCATCCGGACATGACGGGGACGGTCATCGTGAAATGACGCGCCGCCGGCTCACGTCGCGCACCGCGGGGGATCCGTGGCGTTGAGCGCGGCGCCGTCCCCCTTTGCCGCGCAGGTGCTGCCGCACCTCGACGCGGCGTACAACCTGGCGCGATGGCTGGTGCGCGACGCGACGGCGGCGGAGGACGTGGCGCAGGCCGCGATGCTGCGTGCGCTTAAGCATTTCTCGACGTTTCGCGGGGAGAACCCGCGGGCCTGGCTGCTCGCGATCGTGCGCAACGCCGCCTACACGTGGATGGAAGCGCGGCGGCGCGATCCCGAGCCGCTGGCGGAGGATGCGGACGAACGCCACCGCGCCACGCCCGATCCCGGGCCGGACCCGGAAGCCCTGCTCCACTCGGCGGAGGAGCGCGCCCATCTCGAGCGCCTTCTCGCCGCCCTGGCGCCCGATCTCCGCGAATGCCTCGTGCTGCGCGAGCTCGAAGAGTTGAGCTACCAGGAGATCGCGGAGATCACCGCGGTTCCGGTCGGGACGGTGATGTCGCGGCTCTGGCGCGCGCGGCGGAGTTTGCTCAAGCAGGTGGAACGGAGCGACGCGCGATGAACGTTCCCCATTCCGAGGCGATGGGCGTGCTGATCCAGGCCGATCTCGACGGCGAGCTGGACGCCGTGCAGTCGACCGACCTGGCGCTGCACGTCGCGGGCTGCGACGAATGCCAGGCCCTGATCGGCCAGCTGCGCGGCCTGAAGACCGCGCTCAGATCAACCCTCCCCCGCTACCAGGCGCCTGAGGCGCTCAGGCGTTCGCTTGCGGAGTTGATGGCGGAGTTGATGGCGGCATCGATGGTGGGGGCGGCAAAGCCGCCCCGCAGGCGCATTCGCCTCGCGTGGGCGCAGGCAGGCTGGTTCGTCGCCGGCGCGGCGCTGGCGGCGGTGGCGCTCGCCGTGCTGCCGGTCGCGCCGCCGGAGGCGCGCCGCGTTGCCGGCGAGGTCGCGGCCGCGACGCTCCGTGCCCGCGAGCCCGGCCACCTGCTGGACCGGCCGGGTGCGGGGCCGGCCGCGCTTGCCGCGTGGTTCCGGGCCGGGCTTGGGTTCGCACCGCCGGTCCGCGCGGTCCCGGGCTTCACGCTTGCCGGGGCGCGCCTCGATTACGTGCACGGACGGCGCACGGCCGTGCTGGTCTATCGGCGCGATGGCCGCGCGGTCACGCTCTATCTCTGGCCGGAGGCGCACACGCCGACGCCGCCCGTATCGCTCGCAGCCGCCGGCATCGCACTTTCCTATTGGCGCGCGGACGGGGTGGAATTCTGGGCCGCCGGCGAAACGGCGGAGGATGTCCGGGCGTTCGCGCGCGCCTGGCGCGGCTCGGCGGAGCTTTGACGCGGTGCGGGTGAACGCGCAACAACAGGCTTGCGCTTGATCGCGGGATGCACGACGCCAATGCGCAACCATGAGGACGCGCATGAGCGATCGCATCGAAAAGAGCATCGCGCTCAAGGCCCCGGTCTCCCGCGTCCGGCTGGACGGGGCATTCGTGCCCGCGCGGGTTTCGCGTGGGCGGGTCACCGATCCCGGTTATGAGCGTCTCCGCTGGGAAACCTTGGTTCGGAAAATGGAGCCCGCGCCTCTGTTCTCCTTCACCTGTCATCTTTACGATATCGATCCGAACGAGGATTGCTCCGGCGCGCCGCCGACGCCCGTTGCGTTCACGTTGCGGGGCGGGCGGAACCGTGCCGCGTGTCGTCGAGCCGGGCTTTGACAGGCATGCCGAACAAGGGCCATAGCGCGTCCGGTGCGCTGAGAACGCGCGCATCGGGCGCGAAGCCCAATCGCCACGTTTGCCGGCGAGAGTGAACAGGGCCGGCGCGGCGGGTCAGGCGCGGATCGCGGGAGACGCGATCTACCCCACCACGAAGACGCCGCCCTCGCGAAGGTGCTCGCCGAGCTGCTTCTCCACGTAGCCGCCGACCGCCCGGATTGCGTTGCTCCGCACCTCCGGCTCCTTGATCCGCACCGCGGCGGACAGGAGCTTCACCGCCTGCGCCAGGCTGAACCACTCGGTTTCCGCTCGCGTGCTGCTCACCACGTGCACCGCGCCGTCCGCGGTATCGAGATAGAAGGCGGCACCATCCTCGGTGCCGCTATGCATGTAGATCCTCACGCCGACCTCCCCGGAATCCGAGCGAAATACCATCAATTTTTTCCAGGCAAGTCAATCTTCCGCCGCCGAGGCCGATTCCCGGGCGGCGCCCTCTCTGTTTCAATTGAAACCGCCTGGGGAATTTTTGGGTCTGCCCGCAGGCCGTGGGCGAAGATCCGGCGCTCACGATCCCGTGTGCCGCTGCGTGCTCCTCCCGGATGCACACGCTTCCACGGGCGCTGCCGCGCCTCAGCCTGCGCTCGCCTGCTCTTCCGGGCCGAGCTCCGCGCCCCACATCCGCTCGAGCGCGTAATGCGCCCGCGCCTCGGGCTTGAAGAGATGGACGATGATGTCGCCCGCGTCCACGAGCACCCAGTCCGCGCCCGGCCGGCCCTCGATCGCGAGCCGCCCGAAGCCCATCGCCTTCAGCTTCTCCTCGAGGTGGCGCGCCATGGTCGCGATCTGGCGGTCCGCGAGGCCCGTCGCGATCACCATCCGATCGGCGAAGCTCGCCCGCCCGACAAGGTCGAGCGTCACGAGATCCTCCGCCTTGTCGTCCGCGAGGCTCTGGACGATCGCTGCCTGCAGCGCGTCGAGCGCCGTCGCTTCCTTGGCTTTTCGCCGCCGCGCGGCGGGCGCCTTGCCGGGTCCGGTGGCGGCAGGAGCTGCCGCTGCCGCGGGCTTCCCCGGGCCCGTTCGCTTTTTCGCCGCGGCCGCGGGGCGTGGGCCAACCACCTTCTGTGGCCCGGCCACCGCGGCCTTCTTGCGCACGCTCTCCGGCGGCGCCGCCGCGATCGAGGCTCGCGCCGCCTTCGCCTTCAGCGCCGCCGGAACGCCAGGCCGGCGCGCACGCGAAACCCGCCGCTTGCGCCAGCTCGCATCATCAGGGGGAAGTCGGGTGATCGTTTCCTCTCCTCTCGCTCGGCCGCGAATCGCACTCGCCGAATGTGGGTCTTCGGCGCCGGGCAGGAATACCCAGGAAGGCGGATTTCTCCGCTCCGCCAGCAGAAGTTTTCCGCTCCCCCGTGGCATCCGCGCGTGCCGGTAGCGGCTTGCCGCGCATCCGGCGAGAGCCTTCATCGTGAAGCCTGGCCGCGGCAGCACCGCGAAGGGGGCCAGCCGCACCACGTCTTCCCAGCGCCGCCAGCGCGGCAGCTGCACGAGGATGTCGGCCCCCATCAACCAAACGAAGCGCGCCCGCCGGAAACGCCGGCGCAAAAGCAGGAGCGTGTCGCGTGTATAGCGCGTGCACCACGCCTGCTCCAATCCGACCGCGAGAATACGCCTTCCATCCGCAATCGATTCTGCCGAACGCAAGCGTACCGGAAACGGCGCCATCCCCGCAACCGGCTTGAGCGGATTCCCGGGCGAAACGAGCAGCCACACCTCGTCGAGCCCGAGCGCGCTGAGGCTTGCCTCGGCCACGTGCCGGTGCCCTTCATGGGCGGGATTGAAGGAGCCGCCGAGCACCCCGATGCGCCGCACCCGCGCATCGCCGAAACGCGGCACGGATCTCATACCGGACGCCTCGCTTCCCTCAAGGACGCACCTGGCCCGTGCCGATCACGAGATAGCGATAGGTCGTGAGCTGCTCGAGCCCCACTGGCCCGCGCGCTTGCACCCGCCCCGTCGCGATCCCGATCTCGGCGCCGAAGCCGAATTCGCCGCCGTCGCAGAACTGCGTCGAGGCGTTCCACAGCGCCACCGCCGAGGAGACACCGGCAAGAAACTGTTCCGCCGCCGCCTCGTCCTCGGTGACGATCGCGTCGGTGTGGCTGCTGCCGTGCCGCGCGATGTGCGCGAGCGCGGCCTCCACGCCGTCCACCACCGCGACCGAGAGCACGGCGTCGAGCCACTCGGTATCGAAATCCCCCGCCCCTGCCTCGGGAAGTTCGGGCATCACCGCGCGCGCGCGCGCATCGGCGCGGAAGCGGCAGCCGAGTGCGGCAAGATCGCCGATGATCGCGGGCAGCAGGCGGCCGGCGATGGCGGCGTCGATCAGCAGCGTCTCGGTCGCGCCGCACACGCCGGTGCGCCGCATCTTCGCGTTCGCCACCACGCGCCGCGCCATCGCCGCATCCGCCGCCGCGTGCACATAGGTGTGGCAAAGCCCCTCGGCGTGCGCGAGCACCGGCATCCGCGCCTCGCGCGCAACGCGCTCGACGAGGCCCTTGCCGCCGCGCGGCACCATCAGGTCGATGAGCCCGGAGCCTGCCAGCATCGCCGCGACGAAGGCGCGGTCCGGGCTCGGCGCCGTCTGCACCGCCGCCTCCGGCAGCCCGGCTGCGCCGAGCCCCGCCGCCACAGCTGCCTGGATCGCGGCGGCGCTCGCGAAACTTTCCGAGCCCCCGCGCAGGATCACCGCGTTGCCCGACTTGAGGCAGAGCCCTGCGGCGTCCGCGCCGACATTCGGCCGGCTCTCGTAGATCATCCCGATCACCCCGATCGGCTGGGGTATGCGCCGGATGCGAAGCCCGTTGGGGCGCGTCCATTCGCCGAGCGGGCGGGCCAGCGGATCGGGCAGCGCCGCGACCGCCGCGAGCCCGTCGGCCATCGCCGCGATCCGCGCCGCATCGAGCATGAGCCGGTCGCGGAAGGCGTCCGTGCTCTCCCCCGCCTGGGCGAGGTCGCGCTCGTTCGCGGCAAGGATCGCCCCCGCGCGGGCGCGCAATTCCCGCGCCGCCGCCGCCAGCGCTGCGTCGCGCTGGCCGCGCGATGCGCCCGCGAGCACGTGCGCCGCCTCCCGCGCCCGCTCCGCCATCGCCCGCAATTGCGTCGTGGCGCTGCCGTCCTCCGCCGTCATCCGGACGTTTTCCCCCCGATCTCGGCCGCATCCAGCAACACGAGATCGTCACGATGCACCAGTTCGTCCCGTCCGCGCCAGCCGAGCAGGGTTGCGATCTCCGAGGAGCGGTGGCCGGCGATGCGCCGCGCATCCTCGCTGCCGTAGGCGGAAAGCCCCTTGGCGATGTCCGCGCCGTCGGCGCTCCGCACCAGCACCGGATCGCCGCGCGCGAAATCGCCCGCAACCGTCAGCACGCCCGCCGGCAGCAGCGAGCGCCCGGCCCTGAGCGCCGCCGCCGCCCCCGCATCCACCGCAATCTGTCCGAGCGGGGCCAGCGCGCCGGCGATCCAGCGCTTGCGCGCCTGCGCCCCTTCGGGCTCGGCGAGGAACCAGCTCGCCCGCCCACCCTCGGCGAGCACCCGGAGCGGGTGCAGCCCCGTGCCGCGCGCGACCGCCATCGCCACACCCGCGCGGGTTGCGATCTTTGCCGCCTCGAGCTTCGTCCGCATGCCGCCGCGCGCTGAGCCCGTGCCCGCGTCGCCGCCCATCGCCTCGATCGCCGGGGTGATGCGCTCCACGATCGGGATATGCTGCCCGGAGGAATCCTTGCGCGGATCGGCGGTGTAGAGCCCGTCGATGTCCGAGAGCAGCACCAACCGGTCGGCGCTCACCATCGCCGCGACCCGCGCGGCGAGGCGGTCGTTGTCGCCGAAGCGGATCTCGCTCGTCGCCACCGAGTCGTTCTCGTTGATCACCGGGACCGCGCCCGCCGCGACGAGCGTGGCGAGCGTCGCCCGCGCATTGAGGTAGCGCCTGCGGTCCTCGGTGTCGCCGAGCGTGAGCAGGAGCTGCGCCGCGACGAGCCCGTGCGCCGAGAGCGCCTCGGTCCAGGCCTGCGCCAGACGGATCTGCCCGACCGCGGCCGCCGCCTGCTGCTCCTCGAGCCGGAGCCGGCCGCGAAAGCCTAAGGTGCGGCGGGCGAGCGCAATCGCGCCCGAGGAGACGACGATCACCTCCGCCCCATTCGCACGCAGGGCGGCGATGTCCGCGGCGACGCTCGCGAGCCACGGCGTCCTGACCCGCCCGGTGGCGCCGTCGGCGATCAGGGCGCTGCCGATCTTCACCACCAGCCGCCGCGCGCCGGCGAGGCCCATCGGGGACGCGGGAAGGGAGGCGGGTGCGGTCATAAGCTCTGGGCCGCCGCCGCAACCTCGGGCCGGCGGACCAGGGCAGCAATCGCCCGCTTCAATTCCGCGAGCCCCGCGCCGCTCACCGCGGAGACGAGGAACACCTCCCGCCCCGCCGCCCGCGCGAGTGCTGCCCGCCGCGCCCGCGCCTCGCGCGCGCTCATCGCGTCTTCCTTGGTCAGAACGAGGATCTCGGGCTTTTCCGCGAGCCCTGCCCCATAGGTCTCGATCTCGCCCCGCACCGTCCGCCAGGCGCGGACGACCTGACCGGCAGCACCGTCCACCAGATGCACGAGCACCCGCGCCCGCTCGACATGGCCGAGGAACCGGGTCCCGAGCCCAGCCCCCTCGTGCGCGCCTTCGATCAGGCCTGGGATGTCCGCGAGGACGAACGCGTCCCCGTCGCTCTCCACCACGCCCAGGACCGGGTGAAGCGTCGTGAACGGATAGTCGCCGATTTTCGGCCGCGCCGCCGAGACCGCGGCGAGCAGCGTCGATTTCCCGGCGTTCGGCAGCCCCACCAGCCCGGCATCGGCGATCAGCTTGAGCCTGAGCCAAACCCAGCGCTCCTGGCCCGGAAAGCCCGGGATCGCCTTGCGCGGCGCACGGTTGGTGGCGGACTTGAAGTGGGCGTTGCCGAACCCGCCGTCCCCGCCCGGCAAGAGCGTGATCCGGCTGCCCGGCCGTGTGACGTCGGCGAGCTTCGTCGCGCCGTCGTCGGCGAGCACTTCGGTCCCCGGCGGGACGCGGATCACGAGGTCGGGGGCATTCCGGCCGGTCCGGTTCTGCCCCGCCCCGTTGCCGCCCTTCGCGGCCCGGAAATGCTGGGCGTAGCGGAAATCGATCAGCGTGTTGAGCCCGTCCACGGCGGCAAGAATGATATCTCCCCCCTTGCCGCCGTTCCCCCCGTCCGGCCCGCCCAATGGAAGAAATTTCTCCCGCCGGAAGGCGACGACGCCGTTCCCGCCATCTCCGGAGCGGACGTAGATTTTTACCCGATCAAGGAATTTCATCTCTCAAGTCACTGAAAATAAAGAAAGGGACCGGCCGGCGCCGATCCCTTCCAAACGCGGGCCCGCGCCGGGGCGTACTACTCCGCGGGGGGATGGTCCCCTGCCGGCGGAAGGTCCGTGGCAGGCGGAACGCCTGCTTCCCGCGCCACCGAGACGAACATCTTGTCCTCGCCCCGGCGCGTGAACGTGACCCGGCCTTCGGTCAGCGCGAAGATCGTGTGGTCGCGCCCCAGCCCGACATTGATCCCCGGATGCACCTTGGTGCCCCGCTGGCGGACGATGATGTTGCCCGGCTTCACCGCCTCGCCGCCGAACTTCTTGATCCCGAGCCGCCTTCCGGCCGAGTCGCGGCCGTTGCGCGAGGAGCCGCCCGCCTTCTTATGCGCCATCGCTCTGCTCCACCGGACCGTCGCTCGGGATCTCGGCCCCGGACTCCCCCCGGATCTCCCCCCGGATCTCGCCCACCCGGAGCACGGTGACGTGCTGGCGGTGGCCCCGGCGGCGGCGCGAATTCTTCCGCCGCCTCTTCTTGAAGATCAGGATCTTGTCGTTGCGTTCCTGAGAGATCACCGTGGCCGTCACCGAGGCGCCCTCGAGAAGCGGGGTGCCCAGCCGGACGGCCGCGCCCTCGCCCACCGCGAGCACGTCGCCCAGGGTGACGATCTCGCCCTCGGCGCCGGCGAGCCGCTCCACCCGCAAGACGGAATTCGGGGTGACCCGGTACTGCTTGCCGCCCGTGCGGACTATTGCAAACGTCATCGATCGGGTCCCGCCGTGTCCAAACTGTCCAAAACCAAGAGAGCGGCGGATATAACCCCTCCCTTCGCAAAGTCAACGTTCAGAAGGCTTCCACGCGCTCGACCCCCGGCACCACCTTGAGCGCCTGGGCGAGCCGCGGCGTCACCCGGAACCCGCCCGGGAGCGTGATCTCCACTTCCCGCGCCCCCGCGAGCAGCGGCAGCAGCAGCACCCGCCCCCGCCCACCCGCCTCGTGGGCGAGCAGCGTCTTGACCTGGCCCACCGCCTCGACCCGGTCGAGCCACACGCGAAGCCCCTCGCCCGCCGCCGCGGCCGCTTGGTCGAGCCCGGTGATCTCGTGGACCGTGATCCTGAGCGTCTCGCCCTCGATCCGCGCATCCGCCGTCACCAGGAGGTTCGCGCCCGCCTCGAGCAGGCCCCGCGTGCGCGCCAGCACCTCGCTGAAGACCGTGACCTCGAAGCTTCCGCCGGCGTCGGAGAGCCGCACCCAGGCCATCCGGCTGCCGGTGCGCGTCGTCCGCTCCTTGATCGCGATCACCGTGCCGGCGAGCTTGAGCCGCGCCGCCCCGGCGGCCGCCCGCGCCTCGAGCCGGTTGCTCGCCACCACCCCGAGCCGCTTGAGGAGCGGGGAATAGACGTCGAGCGGATGGGCGGAGAGATGAAGCCCGACCGCCTCGGCCTCGAAGGCGAGCCGCTCCATCGGCGGCCAGTCGGGGAGGCGGGGCAGATCGAGCCCACCGCCCAAGGCATCGCCGAACAGGCCGATCTGCCCCGCCCCTTTTTCGGCAGCCTGGGCCTGGGCGCGGCGGAGGATCGTCTCGGCGGCGGCGAAGAGCCGCGCCCGGTTGGGCTCGAGCGCATCGAACGCGCCCGCCTTGACGAGATTCTCGAGCTGCATCCGGTTGAGATGCCGCGGATCGACGCGGGCGGCGAAATCGGCGAGATCGGCGAAGGGCCGATCCCCGCGCGCCGCCGCCACCGCCTGCATCGCGGCGAGCCCGACCTTCTTTACCGCCGCCAGCGCGTAGCGGATGGCGAGCTTTTCCCCCGCTTCGCGCTCGACCGAAAAATCGGCCCCGGAACGGTTGATTTCGGGCGGCAGCACGGCGATGCCGAGCCGCGCCGCCTCCTGGCGGTAGACGGCGAGCTTGTCGGTGTTCGAAAGGGCGAGGCTCATGCAGGCGGCGAGGAACACCGCCGGATGGTTCGCCTTCATCCACGCCGTCTGGTACGCGACCAGCGCATAGGCGCAGGCGTGGCTCTTGTTGAACCCGTAATCGGCGAAACGGGCCATCAGGTCGAAGATCTCGCCCGCCTTGGCCTTCGGGATGTCGCGCGCGACCGCGCCGTCGATGAAGATCTGGCGCTGGCTCTCCATCTCCGAGCGGATCTTCTTGCCCATGGCGCGGCGGAGAAGATCGGCGCTGCCCAGGCTGTAGCCGGCGAGAAGCTGGGCGATCTGCATCACCTGCTCCTGGTAGACCATGATCCCGTAGGTCTCGCCGAGGATTTCGGCGAGCCGCGGATGCGGCGCCTCCCATTTCTCGCCGTGCTTGCGCTGGCAGAAGGCGGGGATATTGGCCATCGGGCCCGGCCGGTAGAGGGCGACGGCGGCGATCAAATCCTCGAAGCGGTCGGGGCGCATCTGGCGCAGCACGTCGCGCATGCCCTGGCCTTCGAACTGGAACACCCCGCTCGCATCGCCCCGGCTCAGCATCGCGTAGGTGGCGGGATCGTCGAGCGGGAGCTGCTCGAGATCGACCGCGATCCCGAGGGAGGCCAGAATATCGCAGGCGCGCTTGAGGATCGTGAGCGTGGTCAGGCCAAGGAAGTCGAACTTGATGAGGCCGGCCTGCTCGATATGCTTCATCGAATACTGGGTGACCAGGAAATCCGAGCGCGGATCGCGATAGAGCGGCACGAGCTCGATCAGCGGGCGATCGCCGATGACGACGCCGGCGGCGTGGGTGCTGGCGTGGCGATAGAGGCCCTCGACACGGATCGCGATCTCGAAGAGGCGCCGCACCTCCTCCTCGGCCTCGCGCATCTCGGCCAGGCGCGGCTCCGCGGCGATCGCCTGCTCGAGGCTCACCGGATGGGCCGGGTTGTTGGGGATCAGCTCGGCGAGCTTGTTCACCTGCCCGTAGGGCATGCCGAGCACGCGGCCGACATCGCGCACCGCCGCGCGCGCCTGGAGGGTGCCGAAGGTGATGATCTGCGCCACCCGGTCGGCGCCATATTCCGCCCGCACATAGGCGATCACCTCGTCGCGGCGCTCCTGGCAGAAATCGATGTCGAAATCCGGCATCGACACGCGTTCGGGGTTGAGGAAGCGCTCGAAGAGGAGACCGAAACGGATCGGATCGAGGTCGGTGATGGTGAGCGCCCAGGCGACCACCGATCCGGCGCCGGAGCCGCGGCCGGGGCCGACCGGGATCCCTTGCGCCTTCGCCCATTGGACGAAGTCCGCGACGATCAGGAAGTAGCCGGGAAAACCCACCCCGGCGATTACCGAAAGCTCGTATTCGAGCCGTTCGGCGTAGCGCGCGCGGCTCGCCGCATCGCGACCCTCGGGGCGGCCATCGAGGCTGCCTGCCAGGCGGCGGGCAAGCCCGGCGCGCGCCATGGCGGCGAGCGTCGCGTTCTCGTCGGTCCCCGGCGGCAGCTTCGGAAAGCGCGGCAGGAGGGGCTTCTGTGCCTCCGCCATCACGGCGGTGCGCGTGGCGATCGCGAGCGTGTTGTCACAGGCGTCCGGCAGGTCGGCGAAGAGGGCGCGCATCTCGGCGGCCGGCTTGAACCATTGCTCGGGTGTCGCGCGCCGTCGCTCGGTCTCGGCGAGCAGCCGCGCCTCGGCGATGCAGAGCAGGGCGTCCTGCGCCTCGAACATCCCGGGATCGGCGAAAAGGCAGTCATTGGTCGCAACCAGCGGCAGCGAAGCGGCGTCCGCGAGGCGAATGAGCTCCGGCTCGATCGCCCTTTCGATCGCGAGGAAATGGCGGTTCAATTCGACGGCAAGGCGATCGGGGAAGGCTTCCGCGAGGGCCGCCAGCAGCTGCGCCGCCTCGGCGGCCTGGCCTTCGCCCAGCATCCGACCGAGCGGGCCGGCGGTGCCGCCGGTGAGCAGGATCAGGCCCGTCGCATTCCGGGCCAACGTCTCGAATGGAAGCTGTGGGCGAAGACCGGGCTCGGTTTCCAGGAACGAGAGCGACGAAAGGCGCCGCAGGTTGGAAAAACCCGCCTCGTCCTGCGCCAGCACCACCAGCGGATCGGGGGCGAGACGCGGATTCTCCGCGCGCGAGAGGGCGAGCTGGCAGCCCAGGATCGGCTGCACGCCGGCGGCGGCGCAGGCCTGGCTGAATTCGAGCGCGCCGAAGAGGTTGCCCGTGTCGGTGATGGCGACCGCGGGCATCGCCGCGCGCTGGGCGAGTGTCGCGATCTTCCCCGCCTTGATCGCGCCCTCGCTCAGCGAATAGGCGGAATGGACGCGAAGATGAACGAAGTCCGCGTGCGGCACGGCAGGATCCAGTTCCGGTTCAGGCGAGCGGGACGATCTTACCCGCCTTGAGCGTGACCTGGCGATCCATCCGCGCCGCCAGGTCCGGATTGTGGGTCGCGATCAGGGCGGCGAGCCCGCGGCCGCGCACGGCGGCCAGCAGCTCCTCGAACACCACCGCGGCGGTCGCGACGTCGAGATTGCCGGTCGGCTCGTCGGCGAGCAGCAAGGCCGGCTGGTTGGCGAGCGCGCGGGCGATCGCCACCCGCTGCTGCTCGCCGCCCGAAAGCGCCCCGGGCAGATGCCGCGCCCGCGCCGCGAGCCCGAACGAGCCGAGCAGCGCCATCGCCCGCTCCCCGGCCTTCCGCCGCGGCACGTTCGCGATCATCTGCGGCAGCATCACGTTCTCGACCGCGCTGAACTCGGAGAGCAGGTGATGCATCTGGTAGACGAAGCCGATCGCGCGGCAGCGCAATGCCGTGCGCTCGGCGTCCGTTAGCGTCGCGGCATCGCGGCCCGCGATCAGCACCGCCCCGCCGTCGGGCTTCTCGAGCAGCCCGGCGAGATGCAGCAGCGTCGATTTTCCCGCCCCCGACGGCGCCACGAGCGCCACGATCTCTCCCGCCGCGACGGCGAGATCGGCGCCGCGCAGCACCGCCAGATCGCCCCCGGCGCCGCGGAACGTGCGCGAGAGGTCCTTGAGAACGAGTGCCTCACTCATGCCGCAGCGCTTCGACCGGGTCGGTGCGCGCCGCCCGCCAGCTCGGATAGAGCGTGGCGAGCAGCGAGAGCGCGAGCGCCATCACAATCACCCGCGCCACCTCGCCCCAGTCGAGCACGGCCGGAAGCTGCTCGAGGTAATAGACCTCCGGGTTGAAGAGATTGGTCCCGGTGAGGGATTGCAGCCAGTCCTTGATGGTGCCGATGTTGCGGCAGAAGAGCACGCCGAGCACCGTCCCGGCCAAGGTCCCGACGATGCCGACCGAGGCTCCGCACATCAGGAAGATGCGCATCACCGCGCCGCGCCCGGCGCCGATCGTGCGCAGGATCGCGATGTCGCGCGTCTTGTCCTTCACCATCATGATCAGCGAGGAGATGATGTTGAAAGCGGCGACCAGGATGATGAGCGTGAGGATGAGGAACATCACGTTCCGCTCGACGGTGACGGCGGCGAAGAAGCTGTCGTTCGCCTCCGTCCAGTCGATGATGCGGACCGGCCGGCCGGGCAGCGCGCGCGTGATCGCTCGATCGATCTCCGCCACTGCGTCCGGGTGCTGGACGGTCACCTGGATCTGCGTCGCCTCGTCCGGCTTCTGGAAGAACAGCTGGGCGGCGGAAAGCGGGAGGAAGACGAAGCTGCTGTCGTACTCGTTCATGCCGACCTGGAAGATCGCCACCACCTGGTAGGAGCGGATGCGCGGGATGGTGCCGAGCACGGTGGCCGCGCCCTGGGGCGAGACGAGCGTAAGCCGGCCGCCGATGCTGAGGCCGAGCGTCTGGGCGAGCCCGGCGCCGATCGCCACCGCATCGTCGCCGCCGAACCGATCGAGGCTGCCCGCCACGATATGATCGGCGACGGACTTGAGGCCTTCGAGATCGGGCCTGGTGATCCCGCGGATGAGGCCGCCCACCGCGGCGCCGTTCTCGCTCGTGAGCAGCGACTGGCCCTCGACGATCGGTATCGCCGAGACGACGCCCGGGATGCGGCGGATGCTCGTCGCGATCGCATCGAAGCCGGTCAGTCCCTGGCTCGTGGAATAGACGCCGAGATCGCCGTTCAGCCCGAGGATGCGCGAGAGCAGCTCCTGGCGGAAGCCGTTCATCACGCTCATCACGATGATCAGCGTCGCCACGCCGAGCGCGATGCCGAGCAGGGAAAAACTCGCGATCACGGAGACGAATCGCTCGCCGCGCCGGGAACGCAGGTAGCGGAACGCGACCATCCGCTCGAACGTGCCGAACATGCTCAGAGGATCCGCGCGAGCGCGGACTCGAGCGAAAGCTCCTGGCGTTCGCCGCCGGCGCGCCGCTTGATCTCCACCGTTCCCTTCGCCGCCCCGCGCGGCCCGACGATGATCTGCCAGGGATGGCCCATCAGGTCGGCATCGGCGAACTTCACGCCGGCGCGCTCGTCGCGGTCGTCGTAGAGGGCGGCGAGGCCGAGTTTTCCGTAGATGTCCTCGCAGAGCCGATCGCAGGCGGCGTCGCCCTGGCGCAGATTGAGGATCGCGGCGCGAAACGGCGCCACCGCGTCCGGCCAGATGATGCCCGCCTCGTCGTGCGAGGCCTCGATCACCGCGCCGACGAGCCGGCTCACGCCGATGCCGTAGCTGCCCATCTCGGGGGCGACCGGCCTGCCGTCGGCGCCGGCGACGGTGAAGCCCATGGCGGCGCTGTATTTGGTGCCGAAATAGAAGACGTGCCCGACCTCGATGCCGCGGCCGCGACGCTGCCGCTCGGGCGCGAGCTCGGCCCAGGCGGCCGGATCGTGCTTCTCGTCGGTCGCCGCATAATGGCTGGTCATCAGCCCCTCGAAGCGCGCGAGGTCGGCCTCGGAAAAGATATCGAACCCGGCTGCGGAATAATCGATCTCCTCGAACCCGGCATCGTAGAACACCTCGCTCTCGCCGGTCGGCGCGAGGATGATGAATTCGTGGCTCATATTGCCGCCGATCGGTCCCGATTCCGCCTGCATCGGAATCGCCTTGAGCCCCATGCGGCGAAAGGTGCGCATATAGGCGAGCATCATCCGCCGATAGCTGATAACGGCGCCGTCATAGTCGAGATCGAAGCTGTAGGCATCCTTCATCAGGAACTCGCGCCCGCGCATGACGCCGAAGCGCGGCCGCACCTCGTCGCGAAACTTCCACTGGATGTGATAGACGATCTGCGGAAGTTCCCGATACGAGCGCACCGACTGGCGGAAGAGGTCGGTGATCATCTCCTCGTTGGTGGGCCCGTAGACGAGGTCGCGCTCGTGGCGGTCGTTGAGCCGGAGCATCTCCTTGCCGTAATCCTCGTAGCGTCCGCTCTCGCGCCAGAGCTCGGCCGGCTGGATCGTCGGCATCAGGAGCTCCTGCGCACCGGCCGCGTCCTGCTCGGCGCGGACGATCGCGGCGATGTTCTGCAGCACGCGAAACCCGGCCGGCAGCCAGGCATAAATCCCGGCCGCCGTCTGCCGCACCAGGCCGGCACGCAGCATCAGCCGGTGCGAGACGATCTGCGCCTCGGTTGGAGTCTCCTTGAGCGTCGGCACAAAGCTGCGGGAAAGGCGCATCGCGCGTTCGATCCTCCAGGGGGTTTGGGCGCGAGACCCTACCCGGCCGCCGCCCGCCGGGCCAGATGGCGCGGCGCGAAACGCGGCCCGAGCGGGCTGCTGAACGGTTCCTGCTGCATTGCAGCAATTTTTGTGCGTCGCACAACAAGCCAACGCAAGAACGCCAAGAAATATTCGCGACGCAAGCACGAAAATGCGTGACTCGGCATCTCCAAGCGGGTAACAAACGGGCCGCGGCGGAGCGATCCGGGCCAAGTTTGGGGAGGAAACGCCAATCTCGATTGGCAGGGTGAGGAGATCCTCCTCATCCTGCCATGCGTGTTGGCGGTGCCGCTTTTTTTTGCGGCGCGTCGGGATCCGCGTTCTCCGGGACGTGCGGCGCATCAAGCTCGTGGCAATTCAGGCTGAGGCAGGGCGCCCCCGACCGTGCATCCCGTCGTCGTCATCCCGACACGCCTTGGCTCGACGCGCCTGCCCGGCAAGGCGCTCACCGATATCGCCGGCGACCCGATGATCGTCCATGTCTGGCGACGCGGGCTCGAAGCCGAGATCGGCCCCGTGCACGTCGCCTGCGGCGATGCGCCGATCGCCGAGGCGATCCGCGCGGCGGGCGGCCAGGCGGTCCTCACCGATCCCGCCCTGCCGACCGGCTCCGACCGCGTCCAGGCCGCGCTCGCCATCATCGACCCCGAGCGGCGCCATGACGTCGTCGTCGTGCTGCAGGGAGACCTGCCGACGATCGAGCCCGCCGTGCTGCGCGCGACCCTCATGCCGCTCGCCGAGCCGGAGGTGGACATCACGACCCTGGCGACGCTGATCACCGACCCGCTCGAATTGCAGGCCCCCCAGGTGGTCAAGATCGCGCTCGCGATCCCGCCCGGCGCGCGCGCGGGACGGGCGGTCTATTTCAGCCGCGCCATCATCCCCGGCGGCGCCGGCCCGCACTACCACCATGTCGGGCTCTACACTTACCGCCGCGCCGCGCTCGAGCGCTTCGTCAATCTGCCGCGCGGCGTGCTCGAGCAGCGCGAGAGCCTCGAGCAGCTCCGCGCAATCGAACACGGCATGCGCATCGACGCCACGGTGATCGAAAGCGAGCCGCTCGGCGTCGATACGCTCGCCGATCTCGAGCGGGCGCGGGCGATCCTGGGACGCCCTATTCGGCTCTGACCGCGGCGGGATGGGGCGGGGCAAGCCGCGGCCCCGCCGCGAAGAGTTTCTCCCGGTACGTGCCCGGGGCGTAGGCATGCTTGTAGCGGCCCCGCTCCTGAAGCACCGGAACGACGAGATCAATAAAAAACTCAAGGCATTCGGGAACGACCGTGCGGGAAAGGTTGAAGCCGTCCACTCCGGTTTCGTCAACCCAGGATTGAAGTTCATCCGCAATTTCCACACCTGATCCGACAATCGGCGGCTGACGCGAACCGAGCACGAACTGGTCGATCAGACGGCGCTTGGTCGGCTGCATGGCCTCGACATTCGAGCGGATGGCATTGCCCGGCCCGACCTGGATCGGCTCATCGAGCGCATAGCGCGAAAAATCGATCCCCAGCGAGGCCGAGGCGTGGGCGAGCGCCGCCTCGGCGCTGGCATGGCGGCGATATTCCTCGAGCAGGTCGCGCGCCTGCGCCGTCGTGCGACCGACCACGACTGTGGCGCCGACGAAGGCGAGGATCGGCCTGCCGGCCGCCCGGGCGCGGATATCGGCGAGAAGCCGGGCGACGTTTTCCTTGCCGCTCGCATTGAGGAACACGCATTCGGCATGGCGCGCGGCAAAGGCGCGGCCGCGCTCGGACGAGCCCGCCTGGTAGAGCACCGGCGTGCGCTGCGGCGAGGGCTCCCAGAGCGGCGGCGCAGCGAGCTGCCATTGCCTTCCCTGGTGGCTCACGCGATGAACGCGGGCCGGGTCCGTGTAGATGCCGCGCACCCGATCGGCCACCACCGCGCCGTCCTCCCAACCCCCCTCCCAGAGCGCGTACATCAGCGCCATGTACTCGTCCGCGAGGTCGTAACGGTCGTCGTGCGCCATCTGCGCGGCGAAGCCCATGGCGCGGGCGGCGCTGTCGAGATAGCCGGTGACGATGTTCCAGCCGATCCGCCCGCCCGTCACGTGATCGAGGCTGGCCATGCGCCGGGCGAAGAGCCAGGGCGGCTCGAAGGCGAGGTTGCAGGTGACGCCGAAGCCGAGATGCCGCGTCGCGTGGGCCATCGCCGGCACGAGTGCCAGCGGATCGAGCAACGGCACCTGCACTGCGCCGCGGAGCGCCGCATCCGGCGTCCCCCCATAGACGTCATAAACGCCGAGCACGTCGGCGAGGAACAGCCCGTCGAACAGCCCCCGCTCGAGCAGCCGCGCGAGACCCACCCAGTAATCGAGCGAGCGATATTCGAGCGAACGGTCGCGCGGATGGGTCCACATCCCCTGCTGGATGTGGCCGATCGTCGCCATGTCGAAGGCGTTGAGGCGGATCTCGCGAGTCACGGCAGCAGGCGCTGCATGAAAAGCAGATCGAGCCAACGGTCGAATTTCCGACCGACCTCGCGCAAGGTCCCGGCGCGCACGAACCCAAGCCGCTCATGCATGCGGATCGAGCCTTCGTTCGCGGCATCGATCGCGCCGACCATCATGTGCTTGCCGAGCGCGCCGCACGCGGCAACAGCGCCGTGACGAGCGCGGTTCCGATTCCCTGCCCACGCGCCGCTTGCGCGACATGGACCGAATGCTCGACCGTGTGCCGGTAGCCGGGCCAGGTGCGGAAATCGCCAAAGCTCGCGAACCCGAACACCGCCCCGGACACGGCTCCCACCGCGGCGAGCACCGGAAAACCCGCCTCCCCGCGGGCCTGGAACCACCGGCGCCGCGCCGCCAGCGTATCGGGGTCCTCGGTATAGACCGCGGTCGAGGTGCGGATCACGTCGTTGTAGATGGCGAGAATCCCGGGCAGGTCGGCCTCGGTTGCGTCGCGGATCAGCAAGACCCCTCCAATCGCCGGTGGCGCAAGCCAGATTTATCCACTATACTAGAATTATGGATATCATACAAGATACCGAGCCGGACCTCGGCGCCCGCCTCGCCCACCGGCTGCGCGCCGAACGGGAAGCGCGCAGCTGGCCGCTCGCCGAGCTTGCCGAGCGCTCCGGAGTCTCGCGGGCGATGATCAGCCGGGTCGAGCGGGGCGAAGCGAGCCCGACCGCCGCCTTGCTCGGCCGGCTCTCGGGCGCGCTCGGGCTCACCCTCTCGGCGCTGCTCGCGCGCGCCGAGGCCGACGCCGCCGGCCAGCTTCTGCGCGTCGCCGACCAGCCCACCTGGGAGGACCCCGCCACGCTCTACCGCCGTCGCGCGCTCTCGCCTCCCGGCGCCGAACCCGAGCTCGTCGAGGTGACGCTGCCACCCGGCGTGCGCGTGCCCTTCCCCGCCGCGGCTTACGCCTTTCTCCGCGGCCAGTGCCTGTGGGTGCTGGACGGCAGGCTGGATTTCGCCGAAGGCGGCGCAACCCACCGCCTCGACGCCGGCGACTGCCTGGTGCTCGGCCCGCCCGCCGATTGCGCGTTCGCCAACCCTTCCCCGGACGCGCCCTGCCGCTACCTCGTCGCACTGACCCGCCGCTAACCGGGTCCCCGCCCTGAACCCCGCTGGGGCCCATCCCTTTTTGTGCCGCGCGGCGCGGATGGGGTCCAGGAGCCCAGCCCCTGGTGGTCAGACACGCAGCAGATGCACGTCCACCAGCGGTCGTTTGCCGTAGCGGCGGCCGAGCACGCGGCGCAGTGCGGCGCGCGCGGCGTCGGCAAGGGCGGTGTCGTCGCGGCGGAGTTCCGTCGGCAGGTCGTCGAGCGCGGCCGCGAAGGACCCTCCGATCGCCGCCACTTCCGGATCGTCGTTCTCGAGCAGCCCGGGCGCGCTCACCTGCGGCTCGCCGAGGATGCGTCCGGCGCGGTCGACGGCCAGGCTGCCGATCACCGCGCCGTTGCCCAGCATGCGCCGTCGTGCCGCCATTACCCCGCCCTGGAGGGGTACGAGGCGGCTTCCGTCCAGCACCAGCCGCCCGACCGGGGCGGAATCGACCACCTGCGGCTCTCCCGGCACCAGTCCCAGCAACTCGCCGTCTTCCAGCAGGCTGGGGCGGATGCCGAGTTCCTGGGCGAGGCCCGCGTGGGCGGCGAGGTGGCGCCACTCGCCATGCACCGGGACCGAGAAGCGCGGCTTGACCAGGCGGTAGAGCTTGCGGAGCTCATCGCGCGCGGGGTGGCCGGAGACGTGCACCATATGGTCGGAATCGGTCATCAGCCGGACCCCGCGCCGGACGAGATTGTCCTGCACCGCGCCGATCGCCCGTTCGTTGCCGGGGATGACGCGGCTGCTGAAGACCACCGTATCGCCTTCGCCGAGGGCGATGCGTGGATGGGTGTCGGCGGCGATGCGCGAGAGCGCGCTCCGCGGCTCGCCCTGGCTGCCGCTGACCAGGAGGAGCAGCCGTTCGTCGGGCATCTCGTTCGCCGCATCCTCCGAGAGGAACGGCGGGATCGTCTTGAGATAGCCGCAGTCACGCGCCGCCGCCTCGATATTGCGCAACGAGCGCCCGGCGACCGCGACGGTGCGTCCGGCCGCGCGCGCCGCCAGCGCGATCAATTCCACGCGCGCGACATTGCTCGCGAAGCAGGTGACGGCGACGCGCCCGGGCAGCTCGCGAATGAGGGCCGCGAGCGTGCGGCGCACCTCCGCCTCCGATCCGGAGTGCCCCTCGACCATTGCGTTCGTCGAGTCGCAGACCATCGCCAGCACGCCCTCCGCGCCGAGGGCGGCGAAGGCGGCCTCGTCGGTCGGCGGCCCGATCATCGGGCTGGGGTCGAGCTTCCAGTCCCCGGTGTGGAGCACGGTGCCGAACTGGGTGCGGATGACGAGCGCCTGGGCTTCCGGGATCGAGTGG
This sequence comes from uncultured Pseudomonadota bacterium, assembly GCA_963840545.1. Classification (GTDB taxonomy): domain Bacteria; phylum Pseudomonadota; class Alphaproteobacteria; order Acetobacterales; family Acetobacteraceae; genus JAKAWQ01. The sequence goes on from CAWIZE010000001.1 coordinate 342,053, forward strand.
GCGACGCGCAGGTACTGCAGCGCGAAGGGGCCGAGCGTGAAGCTTCCACCCGGCGGCACGACCGTCAGCTTGACCTCGCCGAGCATGCCCGCCTCGCCGAGCTTGCGGCTGAGCACCGCCGCCGCGAAGGGCGTCGCAAAGACGGGGCAGCGCAGATCGCGCCACAGCCATGGCACCGCGCCGATATGGTCCTCGTGGGCGTGGGTGATGACGAGGCCGAGCAGCGCGCCGCGACGGTCCGCGATGAAGCCGGGATCGGGCAGCATGATCTCGGCTTCCGGGTATTCGGCGGAGCCGAAGCCGATGCCGCAATCCACCGCCAGCCACTTCCCGGCGCAGCGATAGAGATTGAGGTTCATGCCGATCTCGCCGGTGCCGCCGAGCGGCAGGAAGGCAAGGTCCGGGGTCATGCCGTCCATCAATCGGCATCCTGCCGGCGCGCACGGTCACGGCTGAAGACCGGGCGCGGATTGCGGGCGGCAAGGAGCCTGAGCCCATGCAGCGTGAGCTCGAGGTCGACATTCTCGATCAACGGCGTGCCCTCGGAAAAGAGCGGGGCGAGCCCGCCGGTTGCAAGAATCTTGAGGGGCGCGCCGAACTCCGCCCGGATCCGCGAAACGAGCCCCTCCACCAATCCGACATACCCCCAATAGATCCCCGACCGCATGGCCGCCACCGTGCCACGCCCGATCACCGATTGCGGCCGCCCGATTCCGATGCGCGGCAGCCGCGCCGCGGCGCGGTGCAGCGCCTCGACGGAGAGATTGATCCCCGGGGCGATGACGCCGCCATGATAGGCCCCGTCCGCGCCGACCACGTCGAAGGTGGTGGCCGTGCCGAAATCGATCACCAACATCGGGCCGCCATAGATCTGGTGGGCAGCGAGCGCGTTGAGCAGCCGATCCGCGCCCACGTCCTCGGGGTTGTCGACGCGGATCGAAAATCCCCAGTCGAGCGTGGCGCGCGCCACCAGCGGCTCGCTTGCGAACCAGTCGCGGCAGAGGCGCCGCAGGTGATAGAGCGCCGTGGGCACGACCGTGCCGATCACCGTGGCCTCGATGTCGGCCGGCTTCAGCCGCGCGTAGCCAAGCAGCGCCAGCAGCCAGACGGCGTATTCGTCCGAGGTGCGGTCCGGCTCGGTGGCGATCCGCCAGATCCCGCGCCATTCCGCGCCGTCATGCACCGCGGCCACGACGTTGGTATTGCCGGCATCGATCACGAGGAGCACGGCTGGTCCACGACCGTTTCCAGCACTTCCCCGGCCGAGAAGGTCTCGGTGCCGCGGTCGGTGGCGAGCCTGAGCGCCCCCGCCTCGGTAAGCCCGGCGAAGCGGCCGCTCCGCACCCCGCCCGGCCCGTTGAAGACGAGCGCCGCGCCCGGCGGATGCGCATGGGCGAGCCAGGCGGCGCGAACGGGCGCGAAGCCCTCGGCGTCCAGGACGGCGCGCCAATGGGTGAGGCGCGCGAGGACCGCGCGCGCCGCGTCTTCCGCCGCCGGCGGCGCGATTCCCGCATCGGCGAGGCAGGCGCTCGCGCGCGCAGGGATCGAGGACGCAGTGATCGAGGGCGCAGCGATCGCGGGCGCTTGGGCGAGGTTGGCGCCGATCCCGATCACCAGCCACGCGAGACTCCCCTCCGGACCGTTCGCGCTCTCGACCAGGATTCCGGCGAGCTTCTTTCCCCCCAGCAGAACGTCGTTCGGCCACTTGAGCGAAAGCGTCGCAGCGTCGGGGAGAAATCCCGCCAGTGCCTCCCACACAGCGACGCCGGCAAGCAGCGCGTAGCGGCCGGCCGCCTCGGCCTCGCCCGCAGGACGGAGCAGGGCGGAGAGGAAGAGGTTGCCCGAAGCCGAGCGCCAGGAACGGCCGCCGCGCCCGCGCCCCGCGCTCTGCTCGCCGGCGCGCACAGCGAGCCCGTCCGGCTCCCCGGCCGCCGCCAGCCGGAGGCAAAGGTCCGAGGTCGAGGCGAGCCGCGCATAGGAGCGGATGCGCCACGGCCCCAGACCTTCGCCTCCGGCTGGCGCCGGCCCGTTCACCCGAGCAGCACCTGTGCGGCCGCCTGCGCCGCGCCCACGAACGGTCCGGGAAAGAGGAAGAAGAAGGTGGTGAAGAGCCCGGCGCCGGCCGCAACCAGGGTGAGCATCGCCGGCCGCGGATCGAAGGCGGCCGCCGGCTCGTCGATATACATCACCTTGACGATGCGGATGTAATAGTAGGCGCCCACCACGCTCGTCAGCACGCCGATGACCGCGAGCGCCCACATCCCGGACTGCACGGCGGCGAGGAAGATATAGAGCTTGCCGAAGAATCCCGAGAGCGGCGGGATCCCGGCCATGCTGAACATGAAGATGGCGAGCGCGAGTGCCAGGCCCGGGTCGGTGCGGGCGAGGCCAGCGAGATCGGAGATCTGCTCGACCGGCCTTCCCTGGCGGCGCATGGCGATGATGCCGGCGAAGGTCCCCACATTCATGAACACGTAGACCACGAGATAGATCAGCACGCCGCGCAGGCCCACCGCGCTCCCCGCCGCCAGCCCGATCAGCGCGTAGCCCATATGGCCGATCGAGGAATAGGCCATCAGCCGCTTGATATTGGTCTGCCCGATCGCCGCCACCGCGCCCAGGATCATGCTCGCAATCGAGATCAGCTCGATCAGCAGGCGCCAGTTGTCCGCCAAATGCCCGAACGGCGTCGCCATGGTGCGGAGCAGCAGCGCCATCGCCGCCACCTTCGGCGCGGTGCCGAGGAACACGGTCACCGGCGTCGGCGCGCCCTCGTACACGTCCGGCGTCCACATATGGAACGGCACCGCCGAGACCTTGAACACCAGGCCCGCGATCACGAAGACGATGCCGACCACCAGCCCCGCCGAGGCCCCCTGAGCCCCGCCGAGGGCGGCCCCGAGCGCTGCGAACGCGGTGGAACCCGAGAATCCGTAAACCAGCGAGATCCCGTAGAGCAGCAGGCCGGAGGCCAGCGCTCCGAGCACGAAATATTTGAGCCCGGCCTCGCTCGAGCGCAGTGAATCCCGATCGAACGCGGTCACCACATAGAGGGCGAGGGATTGCAGCTCGAGCCCGAGATAGAGCGTCATCAGGTTCGCCGCCGAGACCATCACCATCATGCCGACGACGGCGAAGAGGATGAGGACGGGGAACTCGAAGCGCGCCAGCCCTTGCTGGCGGTTGTAGTCGAGCGAAAGCATCAGCGCGAGCGCCGAGCCCGCGAGCACCAGGATCTTCACGAACCGCGAGAACGCATCGACGACGAAGAGCCCGCCATAGGCGCTGCCCGCGGGTGCCGCGAGCACCAGCAGCGCGGTCAGCAGCAGCGCGCCGAGGGCGAGCATATTGCAGGCGAAGCTCGCATCGTGGCGGTAGAGGACGCCGAAGATGAGGATCGCCATCGCCGCCAGCGACAGCACGATCTCGGGAAGGGCGAGGGTCCAGTTCATCGCGAGGCCAGCGTCGCGAGCGCAGATTGGGCCGTGAGCGCAGGTCGGGCGGCGAGCACGGGCTGGTGCAGCATGGCCGTATGCTGCTGCACCATCTGCGCGACGCTGGAGGCCCAGAAGCTCGAGAAGCTCTGGGGATGGATGCCCATCCAGAGGGTCAGCGCCACGAGCGGGGCGAAGACGGCGACCTCGCGCGGGCTGAGATCGAGGATCCCCTTGAGCTCCACCTTCGTGAGCGCGCCGAAGATCACCCGCCGGTAGAGATAGAGCATATAGGCGACCCCCAGGATCATGCCGACGCCCCCGAGCAGGGCGAGCCAGAAATTCACCTCCATCGCCCCGATCATCACCAGGATCTCGCCGACGAAGCCCGAGGTTCCCGGCAGCCCGACGCTGGCCAGCGAGAACAGCAGGAAGATCACGGCATAGACCGGCATCCGCTCGACCAGCCCGCCATAGCGCGCGATCTCGCGCGTGTGCATCCGGTCATAGACGACGCCGACGCAGAGGAAGAGCGCCGCCGAGACGATGCCGTGGGAGAGCATCTGAAAGAGCGCGCCCTGGATGCCCTGGATGTTGAAGGTGAAGATGCCGATGATCACGAGGCCCATATGGGCGACCGAGGAGTAGGCGATCAGCTTCTTCATGTCCTCCTGCGCGAGCGCCACGTAGGAGGTGTAGATCACGGCGATCACGCCGAGGGCGAACATCAGCGGCGCGAAGGCCGCCGACGCCGCCGGCAGCATCGGCACCGAGAAGCGCAGGAAGCCGTAGGCCCCCATCTTCAGCAGCACGCCCGCCAGGATCACGGAGCCCGCCGTCGGCGCCTCGACATGCGCGTCGGGAAGCCAGGTGTGCACCGGCCACATCGGGAGTTTCACCGCGAAGGAGGCGAGGAAGGCGAAGAACAGCCAGCCCTGCATCACGACGGGAAGCCGGGTGTGCAGAAGGGTCGGGATGTCGGCGGTGCCCGTGTGCACCCAGATCGCCAGGATCGCGAGCAGCAGCAGGACCGAGCCGGCGAGGGTGAAGAGGAAGAACTTGATCGCGGAATAGACCCGCCGCGGCCCGCCCCAGATTCCGATGATCAGGTACATCGGGATGAGGACGCCCTCGAAGAACATGTAGAAGACGACGAAGTCGAGCGCCGAGAAGGTGCCGACCATCATCGTCTCGAGGATCAGGAAGGCGAGCATGTACTCACGCACCTGGCGCTTGATGACGTCCCAGCTCGCGAGGATGCAGAGCGGCGTCAGCGCCGTCGAGAGGAGCACGAAGAGGACGCTGATGCCGTCCACGCCCATCTTGTACCCGAGGCCGTATTCGGGCATCCACGATGCGCTCTCGACGAACTGGAACCCGGGGTCCGCGGGATTGAACTCCACCCAGAGGACGAGGCTGAGCCCGAAGACGATGAGGCTGGTCCACAGCGCCGCCCAGCGCGCGTTGCTCGCAACCGTCGCTTCGTCGCCGCGGATCGAAAGGATCACCGCGCCGCCGACCAGCGGCAGGAACGTGATCAGCGAGAGGACCGGGAAGCCGGCTGCGTTCATCGCGTCACCCGACGAGCAGGAAGATGGCGATGAGGGCCACGACGCCGATCACCATCGCGAAAGCGTATTGGGCGACCGACCCGCTCTGCAGCTTGACCACCTCGGCCGAGGAATCGCTCGCCAGCACCGCGATGCCGTTCGGCACGCCGTCGATCACGGTCGTGTCGCCCACCTTCCAGAGGAACCGGGCGAGCCGCATCGTCGGGCGGACGAACAGCGCGTCGTAAAGCTCGTCGAAATACCATTTGTTGAGCAGGAATAGGTAGATGGGCCGGAACCGCTCGGCGAGCCTCACCGGGATCTCCGGACGCACCAGGTAGAACACGTACGCGGTCGCGATCCCGAGCAGCCCGACGACCATGGGCAACGGTTCGAGCCAGGGGGAGATGGTTTCGATCCGCGCGACCGGGTGGATTCCGGGCAGCGTGAAGATGCTGCTGCCCCAGAAGCCCCGCCAGTCATGACCGATGAAGACGCCACGGAGCGCAAATCCGGTGGTGGCCGCGCCGATCGCCAGCAGGATCAGCGGCACGGTCATGACGGGCGGGCTCTCGTGCACGTGGGCCAGCACATGGGGCTCGGCGCGCGAGCGTCCGTGGAAGGTCATGAAGAGCACGCGGAAGGAGTAGAAGGCGGTAAGGAAGGCCGCGACCACGCCCAGGATATAGCCGTAATGGGCTATCCCTGAGGGCGCGGTCGCCGCCGAAGCGAGGATCGCGTCCTTCGAGTAGTAGCCGGCGAACGGGGGAATGCCGGAGAGCGCGAGGAAGCCGACCCACATCACCCCGTAGGTGATCGGAATCTTCCGCCAGAGCCCGCCCATGCGCCGCATGTCCTGCTCGTCCGACATCGCGTGGATCACCGAGCCGGCGCCGAGGAAGAGCAGGGACTTGAAGAAGGCGTGGGTGATGAGATGGAAGATCGAAATCGGAAAGGCGCTGACGCCGGCGGCCAGGAACATGTAGCCGAGCTGCGAGCAGGTCGAATAGGCGATCACCTTCTTGATGTCGTTCTGCACGCAGCCGATGGTCGCGGCGAAGAAGGCGGTCGAGCCGCCGATGAACGTCACCATGGCGAGCGCGCCCGGCGCGTATTCCATCAGCGGCGACATCCGCGCCATCAGGAAGACGCCGGCGGTCACCATCGTCGCGGCATGGATCAGCGCCGAGACCGGGGTCGGCCCCTCCATCGCATCGGGCAGCCAGGTGTGCAGCAGAAGCTGTGCCGACTTGCCCATCGCGCCGATGAAGAGCAGGACGCCGATCACCTCCAGCACCGGGAAGGACGTCCCGAACAGGGTGTAGTGGTCGGCCACGTGCTGCGGCGCGGCGGCGAAGATGTCCGCGAAGGTCAGCGTGCCGAACTGGAAGAAAATCAGCGCGATCCCGACCGAGAAGAAGAGGTCCGCCACGCGGTTGACGATGAAGGCCTTGATCGCCGCGGCGCAGGCGCTCGGCCGCTCGTACCAGTAGCCGATCAGGAGGTAGCTCATCAGGCCGACGCCCTCCCAGCCGAAGAAGAGCTGGAGGATGTTGTTGGCCGTGACCAGCATGAGCATGGCGAAGGAGAAGAGCGAGAGATAGCTGAAGAACCGCGCCGTCCGATGCTCGTGGGCCATGTAGCCGACGCTGTAGACATGGATCAGCATCGAGACGGTGGTGACCATCGCGACCATCACCGCCGAGAGCGTGTCGTACTGGAGCGCCCAGGAGACGGAAAGCGAACCCGCAGTGATCCAGGTGGTGATCGGGATCACGCCCGGGCTGCTGGCGCCGGTGCCGAGCAGGATGGCGCCGCTCACCCCGGAGATCGCCGCCACGATCATGCAGAGGATGGCAATCACCTGGCTCGGGCGATCGCCGATGACGCGGCCGAAGAGGCCGGCGATCGCGGCGCCGAGCAGCGGGGCGAAGACGGCGACGAGGGGCAGCATCTCAGCCTTTCATCAAGGTGACGTCCTCGACCTCGATCGAGCCGCGATTGCGGAAATAGACGACGACGATCGCCAGGCCGATGGCCGCCTCCGCCGCCGCGACGGTGAGGACGAACATGGCGAAGACCTGGCCCACGAGGTCGCCGAGCGCGGCCGAGAAGGCGACGAGGTTGAGGTTGACGGCGAGCAGGATGAGCTCGATCGACATCAGGATGACGATCACGTTCTTCCGGTTGAGGAAGATGCCGAACACGCCGAGCACGAGGAGGATCGCCCCGACGGCGAGGTAGTGGCCGAGCCCGACCGGCATCGCCCCCATTGGCATATCAGTGGCCCTCCGCAGCCTGCGGCAGCGCCGCGTCCTCGCCATGCGCCCCATGGGGGGCCCCATGGGGGGCCGCGTGGGTGGCAGCGTGCGCCGGCTCCTCTTCCGGCTCGTCCTCGGGCAGCGGGAGGAGGATCCCGGTCTCGTCGGTGCCCGCGCCGAGCCTCACCTGCACCATCGCCAGCGTCTCCGCCGGCCGGCGCGCAACCTGCCGCGCGATGCTCTGCCGCCGCACCGTGCGCCGGTCGCGCAGCGTCAGCACGATGGCGCCGATCATCGCCACCAGCAGGATCAGCCCCGCCGCCTGGAAGAGCAGGATGTAGCGGGTATAGAGGATGTTCCCGAGCGCTGCGGTGTTGGAGAGGTTGGCCGGCGTCGGCGAGAGCCTGAGCGTCGCCGCCTCCGGATGGAAGTGCCACCCGCCCAGCACGAGCGCCAGCTCCGCCAGCAGGATGAGGCCGACCGCGCCGCCGATCGGCGCGTAGCGTTGCAGCCCCTCGCGCACCTCGGCGACGTTCACGTCCAGCATCATCACGACGAACAGGAACAGAACCGCGACGGCGCCGACATAGACGATGATCAGGATCATCGCCAGGAACTCGGCCCCGGCGATCAGGAAGAGCGCCGCGGCGTTGAAGAAGGCGAGGATCAGGAACAGCACCGAGTGCACGGGGTTGCGCGCGCTCACCACCATCACCGCCGAGATCAGCAGGATCACCGCGAAGACGTAGAAGCCGATGGTGGCGATCACGGCCGAGCCCCGCCTGTCAGCGCAATCAAGGGTTCAGCGACCAGGGAATCAACGATACGCGGCATCGAGCTCGAGCCGCTTGGCAATCTCCGATTCCCACCGGTCGCCGTTGGCGAGAAGCTTGTCCTTGTCGTACATCAGCTCCTCCCGCGTCTCCGTGGCGAACTCGAAGTTCGGCCCCTCGACGATCGCATCGACCGGGCAGGCCTCCTCGCAGAGGCCGCAATAGATGCACTTGGTCATATCGATGTCGTAGCGCGTGGTGCGCCGCGAGCCGTCGTCGCGCGGCTCGGCCTCGATGGTGATCGCCTGCGCCGGGCAGATCGCCTCGCAGAGCTTGCAGGCGATGCAGCGCTCTTCGCCGTTCGGGTAGCGCCGCAGCGCGTGCTCGCCCTTGAAGCGCGGGCTGATCGGCCCCTTCTCGTAAGGATAGTTGATGGTCGCCTTGGGCTTGAAGAAATAGCGCATGGTCAGTGCCATGCCGGCCACCAGCTCGCCCAGCAGCAGGCTGCGTGCGGTGCGGTCAAGAAACGCCATCGCCACCTCCAAGCGCCGCGCCGGGATAGCCCGTTCCCATGCCGCCATCAAGCCGCCCGCCATCAAGCCGCCCGCCTTTAAGCAGCCCGCCTTTAAGCAGCCCGCCTTTAAGCAGCCCGCCTTTAAGCAGCATGGGGCAGCCAGCCGGTCGCCATCAGCACCGCCGCCGTCAAGACGAGCCAGCCGAGCGACAGGGGAAGGAAGACCTTCCAGCCGAGCCGCATGAGCTGGTCGTAGCGGTAGCGGGGAAAGGTCGCCCGGACCCAGAGAAAAGCGAACAGGCAGATCAGGATCTTGATGATGAACCAGAGCGGGCCGGGCAGCCAGGTGAAGGGGGCGAAGGGCAGCGGCGAGAGCCAGCCGCCGAGGAAAAGGATGGTCGTGAGCGCGCTCATCAGGATCATGTTGGCGTATTCGCCGAGGAAGAAGAGCGCGAAGGCCATGGCGCTGTATTCGACGAAGAAGCCGGCGACGATCTCGCTCTCCCCCTCCGGCAGGTCGAAGGGGGCGCGGTTGGTCTCGGCGAGCGCGGAGATGAAGAACACCACGAACATCGGGAAGAGCGGAATGCAGAACCAGATGTTCCGCTGCGCCAGCACGATGTCGTTGAGGTTGAGGCTGCCCACGCAGAGCAGCACCGAGACCATGACGAAGCCGATCGAGACTTCGTAGCTCACCATCTGGGCGGCGCTGCGCAGCGCGCCCAGGAACGCATATTTCGAATTGCTCGCCCAGCCGGCGATGATGATCCCGTAGACCCCGAGCGAGCTGATCGCGAAGAGATAGAGGATCCCGACATTGATATTCGCGATCCCCCAGCCGTTGTCGACCGGGATCACCGCCCAGGCGAGAACCGCCAGCCCGAAGGTGATCATCGGCGCCAGGATGAACAGCACGCGGTTGGCCCCGGCCGGGATGATCGTCTCCTTGAAGATCATCTTGAGCGCGTCGGCGAAGGGCTGCAGCAGCCCGAAGATCCCGACCACGTTCGGCCCCTTGCGGAGCTGCACCGCGGCGAGGACCTTCCGCTCGGCATAGGTGAGGTAGGCGACGGCGATCAGGAGCGGCACGATCAGCGCCAGAGCCTTCAGAAAGGTAAGGATGATCTCGCCGGCGATGGTCGAGAAGAAGCCGCTCATCCCCTTACTCCGCGGCCAGCGCAGGTGCTGCGCCGAACGTCGCGGTGCAGCGCGCCATGGTCGGGCTCGCCCGGCTGATCGGATCGGTCTGGTAATAATCATCGATCGCGGGCACGAACGGCGTCGGCAGCATCGCCGCCGGATCCCCGGCCGGGCCGGCGAGATCGGTGCAGCCGCCGCGGGTGAGCGCGCCCACCCGCGCGAAGGTCGGGTGCGCCTCGGCGAGCCGCCGGCGCAGGCTCGCGAGATCGTCGTAAGGAAGCGGCCGGCCGAGCACGCCGCTCATCGCGCGGAGGATCTTCCAATCCTCCCGCGCATCGCCCGGCGGATAGACCGCGAGCCAGCCGCGCTGCGCCCGCCCCTCGGTGTTGACATAGGTTCCGTCCTTCTCGGTGTAGGCGGCGCCGGGCAGGATCACGTCCGCGCGCTCGGCGCCGCGATCGCCGTGATGGCCCTGGTAGACGACGAAGGTCGCGGAGGGGATGCGCGCGACGTCGAACTCGTCGGCGCCGAGCAGCCAGAGGAATTCCACCCCGCCCCCGCGCATCGCCCAGAACCCCTTGCCGCCGGGCCCGGGAACGAAACCGAGATCGAGCGCCCCGACCCGCGCCGCGGCGGTGTGCAGCACGTTGAAGCCGTGCCAGTCCGCCCGCAGCATCCCGCTCGCCGCCGCCAGCTGCCAGGCGGTCGCCAGCACGGCCTGCCCGTCGGGCCGCGCGAGCGCGCCCTGGCCCAGGATCAGCATCGGGGCCTTCGCCGCCGTGAGCCTGAGCGCGAACGGATGGGCGCCGGCGAGCAGCGCGGCGAGGCTCCGCGGATCGTCGCCGAGCCATTCCACCGGATAGGTGAGGTCCGCGGGCTGGCCGATCGCGGCCACCGGAAAATTGCCCCCCAGCCAGCGCTTGCGGATCCGCGCATTGAGCACCGGCGCCTCGCGCCGCGGATTGGCGCCGATGATCAGCGCCGCGTCCGCCTCGTCGATGCCGGCGATCGTCGTGTTGAAGAGATAGAAATCGCGCCGGCGCGTCGCCAGCCGCGCGCCGTTCTGCCGGCAATCGAGATTCTCCGAGCCGAGCGTCGCCATCAGGTCTTTCAGCGCGAGCATGCTCTCGGCATCCGCCAGGTCGCCCGCGATCGCCCCCACTTTCTCCCCGGGCAGGCCCTTGAGCCGCTCGGCGATCGCGGCGAACGCCTCGTCCCAGCTCGCCGGCTCGAGCCGGCCGCCCTGGCGGATCCACGGCCGGTCAAGCCGGCGCCGCTTGAGCCCGTCGATCGCGAAGCGGGACTTGTCGCCGACCCACTCCTCGTTGACCTCGTCATTGATCCGCGGCAGCACCCGCAGCACTTCAGGCCCGCGCGCATCGACGCGGATATTCGTCCCCACCGCGTCGAGCGCGTCGATGCCGTCGGTCCGTGCCAGCTCCCAGGAGCGCGCGATGAAGGCATAGGGCTTCGAGGTCAGCGCCCCCACCGGGCAGAGATCGATGATGTTGCCGGACAGCTCGGAGGCGAGCGCCTGCTCGACATAGGTGCCGACCTCCATCTCCTCGCCGCGGCCGGTCGCGCCAAGCTCCGGCACGCCCGCGACCTCGGTGATGAAGCGGATGCAGCGCGTGCAGTGGATGCAGCGCGTCATCACCGTCTTCACCAGCGGCCCGAGATCCTTGTCGGTCACCGCCCGCTTCGCCTCGCGATAGCGCGAATGGTCCCAGCCATAGCCCATGGCCTGGTCCTGCAAATCGCATTCCCCGCCCTGGTCGCAGATCGGGCAATCGAGCGGATGGTTGATCAGCAGGAATTCCATCACCCCGCGGCGCGCATTGCGCACCATCGGGCTGTCGGTCTTCACCACCATCCCTTCGGCCGCCGGCCAGGCGCAGGAGGCCACCGGCTTCGGCACCTTCTCCACCTCCACCAGGCACATCCGGCAATTGCCGGCGACCGAGAGCCGCTCATGGTAGCAGAAGCGCGGAATCTCCTTGCCGGCGAGCTCGGCCGCCTGCAAGACCGAGGAGCCGGCCGGCACCTCGATCGCGATCCCATCGACCGTGAGTTTCGTCATCGCCGCTACTCCGCCGCCATCGCAAGGCCCAGGGGCGCGCCATTTCGCTTGTACGCGGCGATCCGCTCCTCGATCACGGGGCGGAAATGCCGGATCAGCCCCTGCACCGGCCACGCCGCCGCATCGCCGAGGGCGCAGATCGTGTGGCCTTCGATCTGCCGCGTCACCGCATCCAGCGTGTCGATCTCCTCGCTCTCGGCGCGCCCCTCGACCAGCCGGTCCATCACCCGCATCAGCCAGCCGGTGCCCTCGCGGCAGGGCGTGCACTGGCCGCAGCTTTCGTGCTTGTAGAACTTCGCCAGCCGCGCGATCGCGCGGATGATGTCGGTCGAGCGGTCCATCACGATCACCGCCGCGGTGCCGAGCCCCGATTGCACGTCGCGCAGGCTGTCGAAATCCATCAGCACCGTGTCGCAGACGGATTTCGGGATCACCGGCACGCTCGACCCGCCCGGAATGATGCCGAGCAGATTGTCCCACCCGCCACGCACGCCGCCCGCATGCCGCTCGATCAGCTCGCGGAGCGGAATGCCCATCTCCTCCTCGACATTGCAGGGCTTCTCGACATGCCCGCAGACGCAGAAGATCTTCGTGCCGGAATTGCGCGGCCGCCCCAGCGCCGAGAACCAGGCCGCGCCGCGGCGCATGATCGCCGGCGCCACCGCGATCGTCTCGACATTATTGACCGTCGTCGGGCAGCCATAGAGCCCGACCGCGGCCGGGAACGGCGGCTTGAGCCGCGGCATCCCCTTCTTGCCCTCGAGGCTCTCGAGCAGCCCGGTCTCCTCGCCGCAGATATAGGCCCCCGCGCCGCGATGGACGAAAACGTCGAAACCATAGCCGGAGCCGGCGGCGTTGCGGCCGAGCAGCCCGGCCGCGTAGCACTCCGCGACCGCCGTCTCGAGCCGCACGGCCTCGTTGTAGAACTCGCCGCGGATATAGATGTAGGCCGCCTGGGCGCCCATCGCGAAGCCGGCGATCAGACAGCCTTCAAGCAGCTTGTGGGGATCGTTGCGAAGGATGTCGCGATCCTTGCAGGTGCCGGGCTCGCTCTCGTCGGCGTTGACCACGAGATAGCTCGGCCGGCCGTCGGACTGTTTCGGCATGAACGACCATTTGACCCCCGTGGGGAACCCCGCCCCGCCGCGGCCGCGCAACCCCGAAGCCTTCATCTCCTCGATCAAGGCCTCGCGCCCCCGGGCGAGAATCGCCGCCGTCCCATCCCAGTCCCCCCGCGCCCGCGCGCCCTTGAGGCCCCAATCCTGCATCCCGTAGAGGTTGGTGAAGATGCGGTCATGATCGCTCAGCATGGCCTCACTCCCCGGCCTGCCCTGGGAAACCCATGGGCGGCACATCGAGGAGCGTCGTCGGCCCGCCCACCGGCGCCGAGCCCTGCCGCCCGGTCATCGAGCCCGCCGGCGGCACCTCGCCGCTTCGCAGCGCCGCCAGCAGCCGCTCGCTCGAGGCCGCATCCATGTCCTCGTAGAAATCGTCGTTCACCTGCAGGATCGGCGCGTTGACGCAGGCGCCGAGGCACTCCACCTCGGTCATCGTGAAGAGGCCGTCCGCGCTGGTCTCGCCCCAGCCCTTGATCCCGGTGAGCTTGCGGCACGCCGCCACCACCTCGTCCGAGCCGCGGAGCCAGCAGGGCGTCGTCGTGCAGAGCTGGAGGTGGAATTTCCCGACGGGGCGCTTGTTGAACATCAGATAGAAGGTGGCGACCTCGTAGACCCGGATCGGGGCCATCCCGAGCCGCGCCGCGACGACATCCATCGCCGCGATCGGCACCCAGGCCGCCCCCGTCGCGCGCCCCATCTGCCGCTGCGCGAGGTCGAGCAGCGGCAGCACCGCGCTCGCCTCCCGCCCGGCGGGGTAGCGCGCCAGGATCGCCGGAATGGCCGCCTCGCTCTCGGCGTCGAACACGAACGGCTCCGGCTGTGCGGCGTCCGTCGTGGCGCCGCCCCTTGGGTTTTCGGCCATCATCACCTGTCGATTTCGCCAAAAACGATGTCGAGGGAACCGATGATCGCAACCGTGTCGGCCAGCATGTGCCGCCGGGCGAGGACCTCGATCGCTTGAAGGAACGCGAACCCGGTCGGGCGGATCTTGCAGCGATAGGGCCGGTTCGTCCCGTCCGCCACCAGATAGACCCCGAACTCCCCCTTCGGCGCCTCGACCACCGTGTAGGTCGCGCCGGGGGGAACATGGAAGCCCTCGGTGTAGAGCTTGAAATGATGGATCAGCGCCTCCATCGAGCGCTTCATCTCAGCCCGCGTCGGCGGCGAGAACTTGCGGTCCTGCACCTTCACCGGGCCAGGGACCATCCGCGCGAGGCATTGCTTGATGATCTTCACGCTCTCGCGCATCTCGCCCACGCGCACGAGATAGCGGTCGTAGCAATCCCCGTTGCGTCCGACCGCCACCGCGAAATCGACCTCGCCGTACATGTCGTAGGGCTGGGCCCGGCGCAAATCCCACGGCACGCCGCTGGCGCGCAAGGGGGGCCCGGAGAACCCCCAGGCAAGCGCATCCTCGGCGTTGATCACGCCGATATCCACCGTCCGCTGCTTCCAGATCCGGTTGCCGGTCAGCAGGGCCTCGACGTCGTCGATGAATTTCGGAAAAGTCTCGGCCCATGCCGCGATCTTCTCGACCAGCCCGGCCGGCAGGTCGCGAGAGACCCCGCCCGGGCGGAAATAATTCGCATGCAGCCTCGCACCCGAGGCTGCCTCGTGGAACTCGAGCAGCTTCTCGCGCTCCTCGAAGCCCCAGAGGCTCGGCGTCAGCGCGCCGACATCGAGCGCGTAGGTGGTGACGTTGAGGAGATGGTTCAGCACGCGCGTGATCTCGGCGAAGAGCGTGCGGATCCACTTGCCCCGCTCCGGCACCGCGATCCCGAGCAGCTTCTCGGTCGCCAGCGCGAAGGCATGCTCCTGGCACATCGGCGAGACATAGTCGAGACGATCGAAATAGGGGACCGCCTGGATGTACGTCTTGTATTCGATCAGCTTCTCGGTGCCGCGATGCAACAGCCCGATATGCGGATCGGCCCGCTCGACCACCTCGCCGTCCATCTCGAGGATCAGCCGCAGCACGCCATGGGCCGCCGGATGCTGCGGCCCGAAATTGATCGCGTGATGGTCGATCTCGACGACGTGCTTCCCCGGGGGCGTCGGCGGCGGCGCGACCCCGCTCATTCCTCCCGCTCCTCATGCACCTTCTCGTCGCCCGGCAGCGTGGTGATCCCTTCCCACGGCGAGACGAAATCGAAGTTGCGGAAATCCTGCACCAGCTTCACCGGTTCATAGACCACCGCTTTGCGCTCCTCGTCGTAGCGCACCTCGACATGGCCGGTCATGGGGAAATCCTTGCGCAACGGGTGCCCCTCGAACCCGTAGTCGGTGACAATTCTCCGCAGATCCGGCTGGCCGGAAAAGACGATCCCGAAGAGGTCCCAGGCCTCGCGCTCCCACCACGTCGCCGCCGGCCAGACCCCGCAGACGGAAGGCACGGGCGTCGCCTCGTCGGTCGTCACGATCACGCGCAGCCGCTGGTTCAGCGCCACCGAAAGGAGATTATAGACAACGTCGAACCGCTCGCTCCGCTCCGGCCAGTCGACGCCGCAGAGATCCATCACCTGCGCGAAGCGAAAGCGCGGATCGTCGCGCAGGACCATCATCAGTTCGACGAGCCCGTCCCGCCCGGCATGCGCGACCAGCTCGCCCTTCTCGAGCGCGGTCAGGTTGATCGCGGCAAGCCCCGCGACATCCTTCTGAAGCTCGGCGATCGGCACCGCTTTCTCGCTCATGCCGCCTCAGCCCCTGAGGATCGTGCCGGTGCGCCGGATCTTCTTCTGCAGCTGCATGATGCCGTAGACCAGCGCTTCGGCGGTCGGCGGGCAGCCCGGCACATAGACATCGACCGGCACGACCCGGTCGCAGCCGCGCACCACCGAATAGGAATAATGGTAATAGCCGCCACCGTTGGCGCAGCTTCCCATGCTGATCACCCAGCGCGGCTCCGGCATCTGGTCGTAGACCTTGCGCAGCGCCGGCGCCATCTTGTTGGTCAGCGTTCCGGCGACGATCATCACATCGCTCTGGCGCGGGCTCGCGCGCGGGATGATGCCGAATCGGTCGAGATCGTAGCGCGGCATATAGGCGTGGATCATCTCCACCGCGCAGCAGGCGAGCCCGAACGTCATCGGCCACAGGCTGCCGGTCCGTGCCCAGTTGACCAGCCGGTCAACCTGCGCGACCACGAACCCGCGCCCGGCGATCTCGCCGGTGATCCCCTTCACCACCGCATCCTGCTCGGCGCCCGGCGCCAGCCTCTCGCGATTCCACGCGACCGCCACGCCCTCTCTGCTTCCTGCGCTCATGGCCTCACCCCCTCGGGCGTCATTCCCATTCGAGAGCGCCCTTGTTCCACTCATAGATGAAACCGATGGTGAGGACGGCAAGGAACCCCACCATCGAGAGGAAGCCGAAAACGCCGATCGTGGAAAGGCTGACCGCCCAGGGGAACAGGAAGGCGACCTCGAGATCGAAGATGATGAAGAGGATGGCCACCAGGTAGTAGCGCACGTCGAAGCGCCGGCGCGCATCGTCGAACGGCTCGAAGCCGCACTCATAGGCGGAGAGCTTTTCCGGGTACGGCTTCTGCCGCGCCGCCAGCATCGAGCCCCCCACCATCGCCCCGGCGATCACCGCCGCCAGCAGGAGAAACGCCAGGATCGGCAGATAATGAACGATGATCGGCTGCATGCCCCCTGATCCTCAGCCCGCCCGGCCCGTTTTGCAGCGCAGCAGGCAGCCGGACATTAGCCGCATCCACGCCTCGGCGCCATAGCCAGCGCCGCAGGGCGATGGCGCGAGTGACGGGACTTGAACCCGCGACCTCCGGCGTGACAGGCCGGCGCTCTAACCAACTGAGCTACACCCGCGGACCGTGGATGGAAGCAGGGGCGTGTAAGCCGCACACCCCACCCCGTCAACCAGGGGCTGGGCCCCTGGACCCCCCAAATGCGCTGCGCGGCACAACAAGCAAAGAAATGACCTTGGTCCCCGCGCTTGCGGGAGAGGGTGGCAGGCGCCGGCGAGCCGGGTCAGGGCGCCGCCCCATTCCTCGGACACTCCAGGCCTTGTCTGTCTCGTGCCGCGCAGCGCATTTGGGGGGTCCAGGGGCCCAGCCCCTGGTGGTGGGCGGTGACGGGTTCGAACCGCCGGCCCTCTCGGTGTAAGCGAGATGCTCTACCGCTGAGCTAACCGCCCGCGCGCGATCCTAGCCCGGGCGTCGCCCCGTGTCCCGCCTGCGGCAGTTCTACCCCGGCCCTTCAGTTCACAGCGTCCTTGAGGGCCTTGCCGGCCTTGAAGCGGACCGAGGTCGAAGCCGGGATCTTGATTTCCTCTCCGGTGCGCGGGTTCCGCCCCTTGCCCTCCTTGCGCTTGGCAGTGACGAAGCTGCCGAAGCCGACGAGCCGCACTTCCTGATGCATCTTGAGGGCCTTCTCGATGGCGCCGAACACGGCGTCGACCACCTCGCTGGCCTTGCCTTTCGCCAGATCGGTCTCCTCCGCCACGGCGGCAATCAAATCCATCTTGTTCACTCGGGGACCCCCCTTTCCTCGCATGCGGCGCATGATCGCGGCCAGCCGGCCCGCGACTCGCGTGGCTGGCCCCCGAGACTAGAAGGCCAGATTTCGCCTCGTCAACGACGAGTGTCAACGAGAGTGAAGGTGCCCGGCCGCAAAATCGGGCGAATCCGCGCCGGCGCCGCGATGCCCGATGCTGCATCGCGGCGCCGGCGCCGATCCGCCGGCTTGCGCCGCAAGTTCAGTGCGGCAGGGTAACCGATGCCGCGGGCGCCGGCGGCGGAGCGACCACGGTCTCCTCCGGCTCTTCCCAGGTGATCGCCTCGGGCTTGCGCGCAAGCGCCCGGTTGATCACCTCGTCGACGCTGGCCACCGGCACGATCGTCAAATGTTTCTTCACGTTATCCGGGATTTCGGCGAGATCCTTCTCGTTGTCCTTCGGGATCAGCACGGTGCGCATGCCGGCCCGGAGTGCCGCGAGCAGCTTCTCCTTCAACCCGCCGATCGGCAGCACCCGCCCGCGCAGCGTGATTTCGCCGGTCATCGCGATATCCCGCCGGACCGGGATGCCGGTCAGCGCGCTAACGATGCTCGTCGCCATCGCGATGCCCGCGGACGGACCGTCCTTCGGCGTCGCGCCCTCGGGCACGTGGACGTGGATGTCCCGCTTCTCGAAGATATTGGGCTTGATGCCGAAGGTAATCGAGCGGCTGCGCACGTAGGAGAGGGCCGCCTGAACGCTCTCCTGCATCACGTCGCCGAGCTTGCCGGTCTGCTTGACGTTGCCCTTGCCCGGCAGCAACACGCTTTCGATCGTCAGGATCTCGCCCCCGACCTCGGTCCAGGCGAGCCCGGTGACCACGCCCACCATGTCCTCGCTCTCCGCCTCGCCGAAGCGGAAGCGCCGCACGCCGAGGTACTTCTCGAGGTTCTTGCGCGTGATCGCGGCCTTGGTCACCTTCTTGGTGACGATCTCCTTGATCACCTTGCGCGCGAGCGAGGCGATCTCGCGTTCCATCGCCCGCACGCCCGCCTCGCGCGTGTAGTAGCGGATGATGTCGCGCAGCGCCTCCTCGCTGATCGACCACTCGTCGCTCTTCAGCCGGTGCGCCTCGGACTGTTTCGGGAGCAGGTGGCGCTTGGCGATCTCCACCTTCTCGTCCTCGGTGTAGCCGGGAATGCGGATGATCTCCATCCGGTCCAGGAGCGGCTGCGGCATGCGCAGGCTGTTGGCCGTGGTGACGAACATCACGTCCGAAAGATCGTAGTCAACCTCCAGGTAGTGGTCGCTGAAGCTGCTGTTCTGCTCGGGGTCGAGCACCTCGAGCAGCGCCGAGGACGGATCGCCCCGCCAGTCGGCGCCGAGCTTGTCGACCTCGTCGAGCAGGAAGAGGGGATTGGACGTCTTCGCCTTCTTCATCCCCTGGATGATCTTGCCCGGCATCGAGCCGATATAGGTCCGCCGGTGGCCGCGGATCTCGGCCTCGTCGCGCACGCCGCCGAGCGACATGCGCACGAAGTTCCGCCCCGTGGCGTGGGCGACCGACTTGCCGAGCGAGGTCTTGCCCACCCCCGGCGGGCCGACCAGGCAGAGGATCGGGCCGCGGACCTTGTTCGAGCGCGCCTGCACCGCAAGATACTCGATGATCCGCTCCTTGATCTTCTCGAGACCGTAATGGTCCGCGTCGAGAACCTTCTCCGCCGCGAGCACGTCGTTCTTGACCTTGCTCCGCTTCTTCCACGGAATGGAGAGGATCCAGTCGAGATAGTTGCGCACGACCGTCGCCTCGGCGCTCATCGGGCTCATCGCGCGCAGCTTCTTGAGCTCGGAGAGCGCCTTCTCCCGCGCCTCCTTCGAAAGCCGCGTGCTCTTGATCTTCGCCTCGAGCTCGGCGGTCTCGTCCTTGCCGTCCTCGCTCTCGCCGAGCTCCTTCTGGATCGCCTTGAGCTGCTCGTTCAGGTAGTACTCGCGCTGCGTCTTCTCCATCTGCCGCTTGACGCGGTTGCGGATGCGCTTCTCCACCTGCAGCACGCCGATCTCGGACTCCATGTGCGCGAACACGCGCTCGAGCCGCTCGCCGATATTCGCCATCTCGAGAAGCTCCTGCTTCTCGGCGATCTTGATCGAGAGGTGGCTCGCCACGGTGTCGGCCAGCTTGCTCGGGTCCTCGATCTGGTTGAGCGAGACCAGCACCTCGGGCGCGATCTTCTTGTTGAGCTTGAGGTATTGCTCGAACTGCGAGACCACCGTGCGGGCGAGCGTCTCGAGCTCCTTCTTCTCGCCCGGCAGGTCCGCCAGCCCCTCCACCGTCGCCTCGAAATAGGCCTCGGTCTCGGTGAAGCGCTCGATCCGCGCCCGCCGGTTGCCCTCGACCAGCACCTTCACCGTCCCATCCGGCAGCTTGAGGAGCTGGAGGATGGTCGAGACCGTACCGACGCCGTAAATGTCGTCCGGTCCGGGGTCGTTCTGCTCGGCGTTCCGCTGCGCCACCAGCAGGATCTGCTTGTCGTCGCGCATCACCCGCTCGAGCGCGCGCACCGACTTCTCCCGCCCGACGAAGAGCGGCACGATCATGTGCGGAAAGACGACGATATCGCGCAGCGGCAGGACCGCGATCGCCTCGCCGGGCTTATCGGTGTGCTTGTCGGCGGCCTTGGGCGAGGGCTCGCCCTGCTCGGGCGCCTGCTCGGCTCGTTCCTGTTCCGGCCGAGCCTGCTCTGGCCTTTCAGGTTCCGCCATGGTGACCTCCTTCAGGCGGGACGTGCCGCCTGCCGCCGGAGCGCGGCGGAGGCGAGTCCCGAAAACGGGTTCCAGCGCAGGATATCGTCAGCACCGCATTGTGTCGCAAGATCTTGAAATCGTCCGGGTTCGAAACGGTCTGGCGGGACGCGCCGTGGGCGGCGCGTCTCAGGCAGACGTCTCGGCGCGCTCCTTGCCGTAGAGGAAGAGCGGGTTGGCGCGGCCCTCGGCCACTTCCCGGTTGATCACCACCTCCTCGACCCCGTCGAGCCCCGGCAGGTCGAACATGGTGACGAGCAGGATCGACTCCATGATCGAGCGCAGCCCGCGCGCCCCGGTGCGCCGCGCGATGGCGCGCGAGGCCACCGCCTTGAGCGCGTCCTCGGTGAAGGAGAGTTTTACTCCTTCCATCTCGAAGAGCCGCGCGTACTGCTTGACCAGCGCGTTCTTCGGCCGGGTCAGGATCTCGACCAGCGCGCCCTCGTCGAGGTCCTCGAGCGTCGCCACCACCGGCAGCCGGCCGATGAATTCCGGGATGAGGCCGAAGCGCAGCAGGTCCTCGGGCTCGACCTCGCGCAGGATCGCCCCGGTGCGCCGCTCGTCCGGCGCCCGCACCTCGGAGCCGTAGCCGATCCCCGAGCCCTTGCCGCGGGCGGAAATGATCTTCTCGAGCCCGGCGAAGGCGCCGCCGCAGATGAAGAGGATGTTGGTGGTGTCGACCTGGAGGAATTCCTGCTGGGGGTGCTTGCGCCCGCCCTGCGGCGGCACCGAGGCGACGGTGCCCTCCATGATCTTGAGCAGCGCCTGCTGCACCCCCTCGCCGCTCACGTCCCGCGTGATCGAGGGGTTGTCCGACTTGCGGCTGATCTTGTCGACCTCGTCGATATAGACGATGCCGCGCTGCGCCCGCTCGACATTGTAGTCGGCCGACTGGAGCAGCTTGAGGATGATGTTCTCGACATCCTCCCCGACATAGCCCGCCTCGGTCAGCGTGGTCGCGTCCGCCATGGTGAACGGCACGTCGAGGATGCGGGCGAGCGTCTGGGCGAGCAGGGTCTTGCCCGACCCGGTCGGCCCGACCAGCAGGATGTTCGACTTCGCGATCTCGATGTCGTTGTTCTTCTGCCCGTGGACCAGCCGCTTGTAGTGATTGTGGACGGCGACCGACAATACTTTCTTGGCGTGATCCTGGTCGATGACGTAATCGTCCAGGACCTTGCAGATCTCGCGCGGGGTCGGCACCCCGTCCTTCGACTTGACGAGGTGGGTCTTGTGCTCCTCGCGAATGATATCCATGCAGAGCTCGACGCATTCATCACAGATGAACACTGTCGGCCCGGCGATCAACTTGCGCACCTCGTGCTGCGACTTGCCGCAGAACGAACAATAGAGCGTATTCTTTGAATCGCCGGGTTTGCTCATGCCCACTCCTGCCCCGCCCAACCAGGGCCCGACCTGAAACTCTAATCCTCGGCGCCTCGCCCGGACAAGGGAAACGCCGCCCGCCGCGGCGCCCGCCCGTTCAGCTCTGCCGGGTCACCCTCGCGCCGCCACCAGCTCTACCGGGACCGGCCGATTCGCCACCACCTGATCGACCAGCCCGAACTCCCGCGCCTCCTCGGCCGACATGTAGGCGTCGCGCTCGAGCTTGCGCTCGATCGCCTCGATCGGCTGGCCCGTGTGCTGGACATAGATGTCGTTCAGGCGCTTGCGCAGCGTCAGGATCTCGCGCGCCTGGATCTCGATGTCGGTCGCCTGGCCCTGGGCCCCGCCCGAGGGCTGGTGGACCATGATCCGCGCATTCGGCAGGGCGAAGCGCTTGCCCGCGGCCCCGGCGCAGAGCAGCAGGCTGCCCATCGAGGCCGCCTGGCCGATGCACACCGTGCTCACCGGGGAGCGGATGTACTGCATCGTGTCGTAGATCGCGAGGCCCGAGGACACCACGCCTCCCGGACTGTTGATGTAGAAGGAGATGTCCTTGCTCGGGTTCTCGCTCTCGAGAAAGAGGAGCTGGGCGCAGATCAGCGCGCTCACCTCGTCGAACACCTGGCCGGTCAGGAAGACGATCCGCTCCTTGAGCAGGCGCGAATAGATATCGAACGCCCGCTCGCCGCGGGCCGTCTGCTCGACCACCATCGGCACGAGCGTATTGGCGTAGACCTCGCCCGGGTTGCGTTCGCGCATCGCCTGACCTTGCTGCCTCCTCGCCGGGGCGGGAGCCTTTTCCCGCCGCACCGGCTCCCTTAAATAGGCAACCCGGCCCGGGAAGCAAATGCCACCCCTCAGGCGGCCTCCGGCGCCGCTCCGGGGGAGGGGTCCGCGGGCGCGTCCGGCTCCTTCAGCAGCTCCTCCGGGGTCGCCGCCCGCTGCTCCACCGTCGCCAGCTCGAGCACGAAGTCGATCACCTTGTCCTCGAGAATCGGGCCCCGCAGCCCCTCCGCCGCGCTGGGGTTGCGGCGGTAGAACTCGAGCACCTGGCCCTCGTGGCCGCGGTAGCGCGCGGCGTCCGCCCGCAGCGCCCGGGCCATCTCCTCCTCGGTCACGGTGATCCCGTTCATCCGCCCGACCTCGGCGAGCAGCAGCGCGAGCCTTACCCGCCGCTCGGCGATCGCCCGATACTCCGCCTTGAGCGTCTCGGGGTCCTTCGCCGCGTCCTCCGGCTCGCCCCGGCCGGCCTCCCGCTCGCCCTCGACCCGCTTCCAGATCGCCTCGAACTCGGCGTTCACCAGGGCCTCCGGCGGGGCGAAATCGACCATGGCGGCGAGCGCGTCGAGCAGCGCCCGCTTCAGCCTGAGCCGCGTCAGCCCGTCATATTCCTCCTGCATCCGCTGGCGGACCAGCTCCTTGAGCGCGTCCAGCCCCGCGAAGCCAAGCGTCTTCGCGAACGCCTCGTCGATCGGCGGCACCACCCGCCGCGCCAGCGCCGAGGCGCTCACCGTGAATCGCGCCTCCTTCCCCGCGAGCTGCGGCGGGGCGTCCTCGGTCGGGTAGCTCACGGTGACGACCCGCGTCTCGCCCGGGCGCATGCCCTCGAGCTGGTCGGTGAAGCCTGGCCCCACCGCCGCGGCGCCGAGCTCGACCTGCGCCCCCTTGGCGTTGCCTCCGTCGAACGGCTGGCCGTCGATTTCACCCGTGAAATCAACGGTCAGAACCTCGCCCTTGGCCGCCTCCCGCGGCTCGGCGATCGGCTCGAGCGTCGCACTGCTCTCGGCGATCCTCTCGCACGCGCGCGCGAGGGCCGCTTCGTCCGGCTCCGCCTTGAGCCGGGTCAGCCGGATCGCCGAAAAATCGGGCATGCTGATCTCGGGCAGCAGCTCGAGCTCGACCCTGAACTCGAGGTCCTGGCTCTCCGCCTGGCCGAGCCCCTGGGCGAGCACGTCCACCTTCGGCGCCACGGCCGGGCGCAACCCGCGATCGGCGACCACCCGCTCGGTCGCCTCGCTCACGGACTCCTGGAGCACTTCGGCGATCACCGCCGAGCCATAGCGCTGCCGCACCACCGAGGCCGGCACCTTGCCCGGCCGGAAGCCGGGCAGCCTCAATCCGCGCGCCAGCTCGGAAAGCTTCGCCTGGCGCCGCGCCTCGAGATCGTCCGCTGCCACGACGATCGTGTAGCCGCGCTTCAACCCCTCTGAGAGGGTCTCGGTAACCTGCATGGTCGGAAGAAATCCTTCTCGCCGGACCTCGAGG
This sequence comes from uncultured Pseudomonadota bacterium, assembly GCA_963840545.1. Taxonomy (GTDB): domain Bacteria; phylum Pseudomonadota; class Alphaproteobacteria; order Acetobacterales; family Acetobacteraceae; genus JAKAWQ01. The sequence goes on from CAWIZE010000001.1 coordinate 365,828, forward strand.
CTGGTGCGGGCGGAGGGACTTGAACCCCCACGGCTTGCGCCACCAGAACCTAAATCTGGCGTGTCTGCCAATTCCACCACGCCCGCGCCGCGCGGGCTGAGCCGGCGCCTTTAGCGCACATACCCCCCCAGGGACAAGCTCGTGTGACAAGAAGGGCAACGCGGAGCGAGGCGGCACCGCCCCCTCAGCCCGGTGCCGCGAGCGCGAGATCCTCCCGGATACAGGCCGAGGCATGGCCCGGTCCGACCGTGCGCATCGGCGGCGCGGCCTCGGCGCAGGCCGCCAGCGCGTAGCGGCAGCGGGTGCGGAAGGCGCAGCCCGAGGGCGGGTTGACCGGGCTTGGGATGTCGCCCGCGAGCAGCACCCTGGCTCTCCCGCGCGCCGGGTCCGGCACCGGTGCCGCCGCCAGCAGCGCCTCGGTATAGGGGTGGCGGGGGGCGGTCAGCAGCGAGGTCGTCGGGCCCAGCTCCACCAGCCGGCCGAGATACATCACCGCGACGCGGTCCGAGATATGCGCGACCACGGCGAGGTCGTGGGCGATGAACAGCATCGCGAGGTTGAGCCGCTCGCGGAGCTCGAGCAGCAGGTTGACCACCTGCGCCTGGATCGAGACGTCGAGCGCCGAAACCGCCTCGTCGGCGACGAGAAACTCCGGGCCGAGGATGAGCGCCCGGGCGATGCCCACGCGCTGGCGCTGCCCGCCCGAGAATTCGTGCGGAAAGCGCCCGGCGAAGCGCGGCGAGAGGCCGACCAGCGTGAGCGCCTCGGCCACCGTCTCGTCCCGCTCGCGGCGGCCAAGCTCGCGGCGATGGATCATCAGCGGCGTCGCGAGGATGCGCCCGATCGTCATCCGCGGATTGAGCGAGGCGAAGGGGTCCTGAAAAATGAGCTGCATGCGGCGGCGGATCGGGCGCAGCGCGCGGCGCGAAAGATGGGTGATGTCCCGCCCGGCGAAGCGGATCGCCCCGCCGGTCGGCTCGGTCAACCGCATCACCGTCCGCCCCAGCGTGGTCTTGCCCGAGCCCGAACTCGCCGACCAGCCCCACCACCTCCCCCGCCGCGATCGTGAAAGAGACCCCGTCCACCGCCTTCACCGTCTCCGCCCAGCGGGAGAAAGGTCGGGCGAAGGGCCCGCCCCCCAGCGGAAACCATTTCCGGACGGCCTCGACCTCGAGCAGCGCAGTCATTCCCCCGGCGTCCACTCAGGCCTCCGCCAGCGCCCGCCAGCGCAGGCACCGCACCAGGTGCCCGGGCTCGACCTCCTCGACCGCCGGCACGCCCCGATCGCAGAGGCCGGCCTGCGCCCGCCCGCAGCGCGGCTGGAAGGAACAGCCGGGCGGCAGGTGCAGCGGGTCCGGCACATTGCCCGGAATCGCCGCCAGCCGCCGCGCCGCGACCCCGGCCACGGGCAGCCTCGGCACCGAGCCGAGCAGTCCGGCCGTGTAGGGCATCAGCGGGCGGCGGAAGATCTCTCCCACCGGCGCCTCCTCCACCACCCTTCCTGCGTACATCACCAGCACCCGGTCGGCGACCTCCGCCACCACGCCCAGATTGTGGGTGATGAAAAGAATGGCCATCCCGGTCCGCTCCTGCAGCCGCTTCAGGAGGTCGAGGATCTGCGCCTGCACCGTCACGTCGAGCGCCGTCGTCGGCTCGTCGGCGATCAGCACCTCGGGGTCGCAGGCGAGCGCCATCGCGATCATCACCCGCTGGCGCTGGCCGCCGGAAAGATGGTGCGGGTAGCTCGCCAGCCGTTTGCGCGGCTCGGGGATCCCGACCCGCTCCATCAGCGCCTCCGCCGCCGCGAGCGCTGCCCGCCGCCCGGCGCCGCGGTGGAAGCGGATCGCCTCGGCGATCTGCTCGCCGACCGCCAGCACCGGGTTGAGCGAGGTCATCGGCTCCTGGAAGATCATCGAGATGCGGTCCCCGCGCACCCGGCACATCGCCTCCGCCGGCAGGCCCAGCAGCTCCCGCCGGCTCCCGTCGGGCTCCGCGAGCCGGACCGCGCCCGCGACCCGGCAGCCGGGGGGCCTGGGCAGAAGCCGCATGATCGCGAGGCTCGTCACACTCTTGCCCGAGCCCGATTCGCCCACCAGCGCCAGCGTCTCGCCGCGCGAAATCGCGAAGGAGACGCCGTTGACCGCCGCCACTTCCCCGCCCGGGCTCGCGAACCGCACCGCCAGCTCGCCTACCTCGAGAACCGGCGGGCCAGCCGGACCCTGCGTCACGCCCGGTCGAGCCTCGGGTCGAGGGCGTCGCGCAGCCCGTCCCCCACGAAATTGAACCCCGTCACCGCGAGCGTGATCATCACCCCCGGAAAGATCGCGAGCCAGGGCGCGGTGACGAGATATTCCTGCGCGTTGTTGAGCATGTTGCCCCAGCTCGGCGTCGGCGGCTGGATGCCGTAGCCGAGGAAGCTCACATAGGCCTCGAGCAGGATCGCGCGGGCGACATTGAGCGTCGCCGCGACCACGATCGGCGCCACCGCATTGGGCAAAAGCTCGCGAAAGATGATGAAGCCGTCCGAGGCGCCCAGCACCTCGGCGGCGAGCGCGAAATCGCGCTCGCGCAGGCTCTTCATCTCCGCCTCCACCACCCGCGCCACCTCCATCCAGGCGGTGGCGGCGATCACCAGCGTGATCGTCAGCAGGTTCGGCGTGATGAAGGCGGCGAGTGCAAGGAGGAGAAATATCTGGGGGAAGCAGAGCACGGCATCGACGAAGCGCATCAGCGCCGAGCCGATCCAGCCGCCGAAATAGCCGGCGACCGCGCCGATGAGCGTGCCCGCCGCGGTGCTGATCAGCATCGCCGCGAACCCCACGGTGAGCGAGACGCGCCCCGCCATCAGCAGCCGCACGAGCAGGTCCCGCCCGAGCTGGTCGGTGCCTAAGAAATGCGGCCCGGTGAAGGGCACGGCGAACCGTACCCGGAGATCGATATGCAGCGACCCGTAGGGGATGATCTCGGGCCCGAGCACGCAGGCAAGCACCAGCGCCACCACGGTGACGCAGCCGACCACCGCGAGCCGATGGCGGAGGAAGCGCCGCAGCGCCTGCCGTCCAGGTGTGGCTTCGGCGTCCGTCGCAAACTTTGTGCCCGCGACCGCGCTCATAGCAGGCGGATGCGCGGGTCCGCCGCGGCGTACAGGAGGTCGGCGGCGAGGTTGCTCGCGATCACCATCACCGCCGAGAGCATGAGGATCCCCATCAGCACCGGATAGTCCCGATAGCCGATCGCATCGAGGAAGAGCCGCCCCATGCCGGGCCAGGTGAACACCGTCTCCGTTACCAGCGCGCCCCCGAGCAGGCTCGGGAGCTGCAGCCCGGCGATCGCGATCATCGGCAGCAGCGCATTGCGCAGCGCATGGCGCAGCACCACCACCCGCTCGGGCAGGCCCTTGGCCCGTGCGGTGCGGACAAAATCCTGGTTGATCACGTTGAGCATGGAGGAGCGCATGTAGCGGCTCCAGATCGCCACCGTGACCAGCGCCAGCACCATCGCCGGCGCGATCAGATGCCAGGCATAATCAAGGAAAGACGAATCGCCGATGGTGTGCAGGTTGCCCGGCGGCAACCAGCCGAGCAGCACCGAGAAGAGGTAGATCACGACCAGGCCGAACCAGAAGGTCGGGATCGAGAGCCCGATCATCGCGCCCACCGTCGCCAGCTGGTCGAACAGCGAATAGCGGCGCACCGCCCCCATCACCCCGACCCAGGTGCCGAGCACGAGGGCGATCAGCGTCGAGGCGATCATCAGCTCGAGCGTCGCCGGGAGGCGCGCGCCGATCACCCAGAGCACCGGCTCGTTGTCCTGATAGGAGCGGCCCCAGTTCCCCACCAGCATCCGCCGCAGCCACTCCCAGGTCCTGCATCGGCAGCGGCCGATCGAGCCCCATCTGGTGGGCGATCCGGTGAAGCTCGGCCGCGGTCATTCCCGGCGCCAGCGTGAACTGCGCGAGCGGGCCGCCCGGGGCGAGATGGACCACCGCAAAGCCGATGACCGAGACCAGCCAGAGCAGCACGACGCTCTGGGCGAGGCGGCGGAACAGGAAGCCCGTCACGGCGAAAGGCGCACTCCGGCAGCCTGGCTTGCCAGCCAGCGGTCATCGCGCGCGATCGCCGGATCGTAGGGGCGCCGCCGGAAATAGGGGATCAGGGGCTTCAGCCGATCGTAGATGCGGCGGAGCTCGGCGAGCGGATCGTCATGCAGATCGACGCGGAGATCGAGATGCGCGAAGGGCTCCGTGTCGAAGACGAGAATCGCGGCCGATCGCTGCCCTTCCGCCTGGCCGCCGGCGCGCGCCCCCGCCTCCACCGCGGCGAGCAGCCGCTCGCAAAGATCCTCGTGCTCGCTCGCCTCGAGGCTGCCGGCGATCGCCCGCACGACGCCCTCCGCGACCACCGCATTGCCCATCGCGACGCTCTCTCGCCCGAGCACATGCCCGCTATAGCCGCCCTTGGTCTCGCCGCTGGAGGCGGCCGCATTGCCGTAGCTGTCAACGATGCCGATCTGGCGGCGGCCGATATGCGGGTCGCTCGCGACCAGCTCCGCCAGCACTTTCGTGGCCGAATAGCCGAGTGCCAGCAGCCGGCCGCAGAGCTGGGTCTGGCGCGGATCGGCGATGAGCTGCACCGAGGCGGCGCCGTATCCCGCCACGACGACCGGGCAGCGGCTGCCGACCGCCACCGCCCGGGTCGCCATCGCGACCCCGAGCATCCCCGTCCGGGGGCAGCGCGCCACCGCGGTGAAGGTCATCCCGCGCGGTCGTTGCTCAATTCGTCGCCCCTCAACTTGTCGCCCCTCAACTTGTCGCCCAGTACCAGTCCTTCACGTTCCAGGTGTTGCACGAGCTGTAGACGCTCGGCTGATAGCCGATCAGCCCCTTCTTCGTGCCCTCGATCGTCGCGTACTGGAAGAGCGGCAATTGCGGCAGGTCGTTGCGGATGAGCTCTTCCATCTTCCAGTAGATCTGCTGGCGCTTGGCGCGATCGAAGGTGCTGACCCCGGCGAGCAGCAGCGCGTCCACCGCGGGGTTGACGTATTCCATCGTGTTCTGCCCGGCGCCGCCCTTGGCCGGGATCGACTTGGAGCTGAAATAGGTCGTCACGTCCGGGTCGCCGCCGTACATCATGTCCTCGCCGACCATCACGGAATCGTAATGCGACATGTCGAAATAGTCGCCCCAGATCACCGCCGGCGGCATGTTCTTGATCGTCATCTGGACGCCGACATCGGCCCAGTTCTGCTGCAAAAGCTGTTGCGCCGTCTCGCGCACATGGTTGCCCGCGGTGGTCGAGTTGAGGAAGGCGAGCCGCACGCCGTTCTTCTCGCGAATGCCGCCGGCGCCGGGCTTCCAGCCGGCCGCGTCGAGCATCGCCTTGGCCTTGGCCGGATCATAGATGTGCGGCGGCAAATTCGGGTTGTACGCCCAGGATTGCCGCGGCAGGAAGGTCGAGGTCGGGCTCGGCAGGCCGTAATACACCTGCTCGATGACCGATTTGTTGTCCATCGCGGTGTAGAGCGCCTCGCGCACCGCGCGCTCCTGGAACTGCGGGCGGGAAAGATTGAGCGTGATGCTCTCGCAGAACGGGGCGGGGCCCACCACGACGTCGCGGTCCTTGAGCTTCTTCGCCTCGTTGTAGTGGTCGGCGGTGATGCCCTGGAGTCCGATATAGTCGATCGCCCCGGTCTGGAACTGCGTGAACATCACCGTCAGATCGGGGATGTATTTGAAGACGGCCGTCTCGAGATAGGGCCCCTTGCCGAAATAATGCGGATTGGCCGTGAGCGTGATGTGATCGCCCGGCACCCGCTCCTTCCACATGAAGGGGCCCGTGCCCACCGGCGCATTGTTGAACGGCGCCGTGTTCGGATCAACCGCCTTGCCGAGGATATGCTGGGGAACGATGAACGTCCAGGAGAGGAGCGCCACGAAGGGCGAAAACGGCTTCGTCATCTTCCAGGAAATCTCGGTCGGGCTCGCGACCGTGATGTCCTGCATCAGGTCGAAGCCGGTGCGCAGCCACGAGCGGAATTTCGGATCGTTGATGAGATCGAAGGAAAACTTCACGTCATGGGCGGTGAAGGGCGTACCGTCGTGCCATTTCACGTCGCCGCGCAGCGTCACCTTCCAGGTCAGGCCATCCGCGGAAATGCCGCCATTCTCCACCGTCGGCACCTCGGCGGCGAGCTCGGGCACGAACTCGCCGCTCGCGTTGGGGAGCCAGAGCGGGCTGAACAGGTTCCAGTGCACCCCCTGATCGACCTCGATATGCGGCATCAAGGGGTTGAACACGGTCGGCTCCTGCGAGAAGCCGATGATCACCTGCCCGGTCGGCGCGGCCGGCGGCGTGGTCCCGGCGGCGAGCGCCGGCCTCAAGCCGAGCACCGCCGCGCCGCCGGCGACGCCGAGGCCGAGAACCGAGCGGCGCGAAAATCCCCGTCCCCTTGCAGACGGCGAGTGTCCAGACGGCCAGAAATCAACCGGTTCGCTCATGCCCGAGCCTCCTTAACGCTTGCCCTTGGTGATGGAATGATCGCCCGGCGGCAGAACTCGATCGCAGGAAATCAGGCGCGCGGCATTCGCCGGCGCCACACCCGCCCATCGCGTCACGGCGTGCAAACGGGCTGCCCCGTTGCCCCATACCCTCAATCTCCCGCCGCCCCGCCTTTCCCGCTCGCACGCGGCGAGAGAAGGCACCAGTCTTCTTGCGGAGCCCGCCTCGCGCGCTGCCTGCAGGCACCCCTGCATGCAATCGCGGCTCCATTCTTTCAGCCTAACGCCGCCGGGACGTTCAGGGCAACCCGACATCTCGACCAAAATTGCGGGGGGAAAACCGCGCGGCGCCAATTGACATGGGCAGCCCCTTCGCCGAGCCTTTCCTTCTCTCCTCCCCCTCCCGCGAGCACCCATGGGCCCCCCCACAGATCCCGTTGTTAGCGATGAAGCGCCGCCGGCGCGCACCGGTGTCGTCGTCATCGGCGGCGGCATCATCGGCACCTCCGCCGCTTTCTTCCTCGCCCGCCAGGGCGTGCCGGTCGTTCTGTGCGAGAAAGGAACGATCGCCGGCGAGCAGTCGAGCCGCAACTGGGGCTGGTGCCGCAAGATGGGGCGCGATCCGCGCGAGCTGCCGCTGATCATCGAAAGTCTCAAGCTCTGGCACGAGATGAACGAGATGGTCGGCGCCGAGACCGGCTTCCGCGCCACCGGCACCCTCTATCTCTGCGATACCGACGCCGAGGTTGCGCGCCGCGAGGCCTGGCTCGCGCACGCCCGCCAGTATCAGCTCGATACGCGCATGCTCGGCGCCGATGAGGTCGCAGCCCTGGTCCCGGGCGCGACCCGCCCGTTCAAGGCCGGCCTCCACACCCCGAGCGACGGCCGCGCCGAGCCGCAGAAGGCAGCGCCGGCAATCGCCGCCGCGGCGCGCAAGCTCGGCGCCGGCGTGCTCACGAACTGCGCGGTCCGCGGCATCGAGACCACCGGCGGGCGCGTCACCGCCGCGCTGACCGAGAAGGGCCGCATCGCCTGCGATGCCGTGATCCTCGCCGGCGGCGCCTGGTCGCGCCTCTTCTGCGGCAATCTCGGCCTCCGCCTGCCGCAGCTCAAGGTGCGCTCTTCGGTGATGCGCACGGCCCCGCTCGAAGGCCCGCCCGAGACGGCGGCCTCGAGCGCCGAGTTCGCCTTCCGCAAGCGCCTCGACGGTGGCTACACCGTCTCCAAGCTCTCCTCGGGCGTCGCCGAGCTCGTGCCCGACAGCTTCCGCTTCCTCGGCGATTTCCTGCCCCTCATCCGGCTCGAGCGCCGCACGTTCCGCCTCCGGCTCGGCGGCCGCTTCGTCGAGGAGTGGCGCACGCCACGGCGCTGGAACCCGGAGGAAACCTCGCCCTTCGAGGCCGTCCGCACGCTCGACCCCGCGCCCGTCACCGCCATCAACGACGCGGCGCTCGACACGCTGCGCCAGCGCTTTCCCGCCTTCGCCGCGGCCCGCGTGGTGCAGCAATGGGCCGGCATGATCGACGTCACGCCCGACGTCGTGCCCGTCATCTCGCCGGTCGACACCGTCCCCGGCTTCGTCATCGCTACCGGCTTCTCGGGCCACGGCTTCGGCATCGGCCCGGCGGCCGGCAAGCTCGCCGCTCAGCTCGCGACCGGCGAGACCCCGATCGTCGATCCGAGCGCTTTCCGCTTCTCCCGCTTCACCGACGGCTCCCGGCCCCGCCCCGACCCCAGCGTCTGACCCGGTCCAGGGGCTGGGCCCCTGGACCCCCTAAGCGCTGCGCGGCGCAACAAGAAAAATCGGTCTGCGCTACGGCGCGCTGTCCCAGGCGGGTGCGAAGCCGGGATTGACGCAGCGCTGGTTCTTCGGGAGCGCCGCGATCGCGGCCCGATCCGCCGCATCCAGCGCGATCCCGGCAGAATCGAGATTGGCCTTGAGCCCCTCCCACCTGCCCGATTTCGGGATCGCTCCCACGCCCTCCTGCCCGAGCAGCCAGGCGAGCGCCACCTGCGCCGCCGTCACGCCATGCTTCGCCGCGATCCTGCCCAGCACGGCGTGATCCGCGAGCCGCCCCTGCGCCAGCGGGCAATAGGCGATAACGGGAATTTTCCGCGCCCGCGCATAGGAAAGCAGCTTCGCCTGGTCGAGCAGCACATGGTACTCGATCTGCTCGCAGGCGATCGGCGCGCCGATCTCCTCGACCGCGCGGCGCAGCAGCGCCACCGGAAAATTGGCGACCCCGATCGCCCGCACGAGACCCTCCTCGCGGAGCTTCAGCATCGCCCCGAGCGTCGCGCCGAGGTCCATGTCCGGCGCCGGCCAATGGATCAGATAGAGATCGACATAGTCGGTCCCGAGCTTCTCGAGGCTCGCCGCAAGCGCCCGGCGGACCGCCTCCGGCGCCAGGTTCGTCCACCACACCTTGGTGGTGAGGTGAATTTTTCCCCGCTTCACGCCCGAGGCCGCGATCCCCGCGCCCACCGCCTCCTCGTTGGCGTACATCTCCGCCGTGTCGATATGCCGGTAGCCGAGCGCCAGCGCCTGCCCGACCGCCGCCTCCGCGATCTTGCCCGAAAGCCGCCACGTGCCCAGGCCAAGCTTCGGGAAGACGATGCCTCCCGCTTCCAGATGCTCCACCGCGCTCATTTCCTCGCGAAATCGACGATCGCCGCAAACCCGCTCTCGGTTCCGAAGGCAAGCCGCGTGCCGTCCGCGTTCCACGCCAGCGCGCTGACCGCCCCACGCCCGGGCGCCGCCACCGGCAGCACCCGCCCCAAATCGATATCGGCCAGCACCACGAGGCCATCGGCAAATCCGCCCGCCACCGCGTCATTCCCGGGATGGCACGCAACCCGCGTGCAGAGCACGCCATCGCCCCCGGCAAGCTCGAGCGGCGCCTTGCCCATCGGCCCGCCGCCGAAGAACGGCCAGAGGATGATCGCATCCGCGCCGCTGCTCGCCAGCCACTTCCCCCGCCGCGAGAAGCAGAGCGCCTCCGCCTTGGCGGGGTAGCCGCTCATCCGCATGTGCTGCCCGTCCGAAAGACGCCAGCCATGCAGCGCATTCTCCTGCATCGCCGACACCACCGCATCGCCCTCCGGATGGAGCGCCACGCCGATATGGCTCCCCTTCCATTCGAGCTCGCGCGGGCTCGCATCCTTCGCCGCGACAAACCAGAGCGAGACGCCGTTGTAGTGGCTCGCCGCAATTCTTTTTCCCTTCGCGTCGAAGGCGATCCCGCTGACCGTGGATTTGTGCTCGAAACTCCTCAGGCGCGTGCCCGCCCCGTCGAACAGATCAATCGTCTTCCCCACCGTGGCGGCGATCAGCCCGCTGCCTTTGGCTCCGCCATGGCTCGCCACCTGCTCGACCCAGCGCGAACCGAACCGGGCGATCTCCGTGACCTCGCCCGCCGCGTCGGTCCGGCGCAAGGCCCCGTCATCGCCGCCGCTGACGAAGCCGCCCGCCCGCGCGTCCGGCGCCAGCGCCAGCACCGCGCCCGCGTGCACGTCCACGCTCCGCCACTCGGCTTGTCCCAATCCCTCGACAATCCTGAGCGTCCCATCGCCGAGGGCGAATGCGGAGAAACGCCCGCCGCGCTCGAAGGTCGCGGCGATGACGAACGCATCGAGCACGCGGCTCTCGCCGCGCGTGTTCAGCAGCGCATCGGCCGTCGCGCTCGCGCTCATATCAGCCGGCCAGTCCGGAACCGCTCAGCCGGCCTGGCAGGATTCGAAGCCGCGGCGAAGCTGCGGGCGGTTGAGGTTGCGGCCGATGAAGACGAGCCGGCTCGTCCGCGGCTCTCCCTCCTTCCACGGCCCGATGAAGCCGCCGTCGGCCATCATGTGCACCGCCTGGAAGGCGAAACGGCGATCCTCGCCGGCATGGTGGAGGATGCCCTTGGTACGCAGCAGATCCTGCCCCTTCTCGGCGAGCAGCACGCTGATCCAGGCATTGAACCGCTCCGGATCGATCGGGCGCTCGAGCGCGAAGCTCACAGAGGTGACGTCATCGTTGTGCTCGTGCGCATCCTCGGTGAGGAAATCCGGCGTCTCGGCCAGCACCCGTTCGAGATCGAACGCGCTCTGATCGAGCACGTCCGCGATCGGCAGCGCCGCGCGCTCGGTGCGGTGGATGCGCGCGAAACGGTTGATGGCGCGGATCCGCTCCTCGACCGCCTCCAGCTCAGCCTCGCTCACGAGGTCGGTCTTGTTGAGCACGATGACATCGGCGAAGGCGATCTGCTCGGCTGCCTCGTGGCTGTCCTCCAGCCGCTCGGGCAGGTGCTTGGCATCCACCACCGTGACAATCGCGTCGAGCCGCGTTTTCTGCCGCACGACCTCGTCGACGAAGAAGGTCTGCGCGACGGGCGCGGGATTGGCGAGCCCCGTGGTCTCGATGATGATGCCGTCAAACCTATCGCGCCGCTTCATCAGCCCGCCGACGATGCGGATGAGGTCGCCGCGCACGGTGCAGCAGATGCAGCCGTTGTTCATCTCGAACACCTCCTCGTCGCTCTCGACGACGAGGTCGTTGTCCACGCCGAGCTCACCGAACTCGTTGATCACGACCGCATAGCGCCGCCCGTGCCGCTCGGTCAGGATGCGGTTGAGCAGCGTCGTCTTGCCCGCGCCGAGATACCCGGTCAGCACGGTCACTGGCACTGGCACGGGCACTGGCACTGACGCTGGCACTGACGCCGGCACTGGCACGGACCTTGGGGCGGCCGGTTCGGCCATCGTGCGCTCTCCGTTGGATCTTGCGGGCGGAATATAGGGTGCGCGCCCGCCGTCAACCACCCGGCCGCGCGCCGGGCCGGTCCGTCTTTCTCATCGTCTGTGCCCGCGCCTCCGCCAGGCCCCAGCCGATCAGCAGGAAGGACCAGCCGCTCATCGGCATGTCGAGGTAGCTCGAGGTGGAGGCGAGCGGCCAGAGGAAGATCAAGGCGGCGACGAAGAGCCCGACCCGGGTCGGGTCCGGCTCGCCCCCGCCGAGCCCGCGTCCGAGCGCCGCCAGCCAGGCGAGCCCGAGTGCGGCGTAGAGAAGGAGGCCCGGCACGCCGCCATCGGTCACCGCCTGGAGATAGAAATTGTGTGGATGCTCGTTGCAGGCGCCCTCGCCTTGCGTGACGAAGCCCCGCGCGTTGTGGCCGGTGAAGAGGTAGGCAAGGTCGTGGAAATAGCGCGGCTTGTGGCAATTGTCGCGGAAGCCGTCGAAACCGCGGCCGAACACCGGGTTCTCGGCCGCCATCACCACCGCCCGCATATAGAGCTCGCCATAGGGGCTCTCGCGGAAATGCTCCATCTGGCGGGAGAATTTGTCGACCAGCCGATAATAGGCGGGCGGACGGATCACCGCCGCCGCGCCGACCAACGCGAGTGCCGCCACCGCCGCAACCACCATCAGCGTGCGCAGCCGGCGCATCAGGAAGAAGGTGACGACGAGGCCGAGCCCCATCAGCAGCACCGGCATGCGCTGGCCGATCAGCACCTGCACCGCGATCGCCGCCAGCATCACCGGGACGCCGGCGGCGCGCTTGGCAAACCCCGGGCGCGCCAGCAGCCGATCGACCGGCGGCAGCACGAGCGGAAAGAGCAGGCGCGAGAAGGGCGGGCCCGCGCGCGGCTTGTCGAACGGGCCGGTCAGCTCGCCGTCGCCGTTGATCGGGTGGCCGAAGATGTTATGGCCGGTGAAATATTGCTGCAGCGACTCGATGCCGATCCAGAGGAACGCGGCGGCGAGGCTCAGCGAAAGCCAGCGCCGCGCCGCAGGTTGAGCCAGCACGAAATGCTCGAGCGCGGCGATGAAGACCAGGAACCGCAGGCTCGCCACGGCTTCCCCGAGCGAATGGAGGCCGCCGTCGCCGAACGGCGGGAACGGCAGGGAGCAGATCACCAGCCAGCCCCACCAGGCGAGCCCGATCCGCAGCCAGCCGCTCTTGAGCCAGTGCCACTCTCCCTCCGCCGCCGAGCCCGCGAGGAAGCAGAGATCGGTGATCGCGATCATGATCTCGGCGACCCCCCTTCCGTAGAGGAGGAAGAGCGGCAGGATCAGGGTCGCCGCGATGGCGATCCGCGGGGCAATCCGGCTGGCCGTCCACGCACGCGTCACGATTCCAGAACCTCCGTCCGCAGCAAGTCCAGCCGGGCCGAGACCCGCCCGACATCGAACCCCCGGGCCCGCGCGAGGCCGGCGGCGCCGAGTGCTGCCCGCGCCGCCGGATCGCCGGCCAGCGCCACCATCGCCGCCGCGAGCGCGCCGGGCTCATCAGGCTCGGCATAGCGCGCCGCCGCCCCGGCAACCTCCGGCAGCGCCCCGCGCGGGGCCGCGATCAGCGCAGCGCCTGCGGCCAGCGCCTCGAGCGCCGTCAGGCCGAACGGCTCCTCCCAGCGGCTCGGCACGACGACGATCGCCGCCCGCGCCATCGCCGCCAGCACCTCCGCGTGCGGCCGGTAGCCGTGCATCGCGATGCCCGCCGCCGCCGCGCGCCCCCTGAGCGCGCGCAGATAGGCATTCTCCGGCTGATCCGGCCCGAAGCGATCGGCGCCGAACATCTCCGCCCGCCAGCCCGGGAGAAGCGCCAGCGCCGCCGCCGCCGCCGCGACGAAGGCATCGGCGCCCTTGTCCCGCACCACCCGGCCGGCGAACATCAGCACCTTATCGCGGACCTCCGCGGCCACCGGCGCCGGCATGGAGGTGCGGCCGATCGGGTTCGGCAGCACCGCGGCCCGCTTCGTCTCCGCAAGCCCCTCGAGCAACCGCCCGCGCAGGAACGCGGACACCGTCACCACCCGGGCCAGCCGCTCGAGCAGATGCCGCCGCGCCGCGATCGTGCGGGCAGCGCGCATCTCCCGCGGGTCGTTGTGGAGGAACAGCACGACCGGGGTTCCCGGGCAGCGCTCGGCCAGCAGGAGGGCGACATCGGGCCGGTTGTGCACCTCGATCAAGGCCGGCGCCAGTCCGCAAAGGCGGCGCCGGACCGCCAGCCCGTAGCGCCAGGCGAGCGGCCCCGGCGGCCACCATCGCGGGCGGACCGGCGCGAACGCCACATCCGCGTAGGGCGGGAGCGGCGAGGCCGGCCCCAGCACCACCGGCGCGAACCCCGGCCCGCTCGCCCGGGCGAGGCGGTGCACCACGATCCCGATCGCCCCGGCCGCCTGGGGCGAAAAATCCCCCCGCGGCGGCAGCACCACGGCGACCCGGATCGGCTCTCTCCCCGGCATGCCCGGGCGGCCGCCCTCGCCGCGGCCCGAGGCTACCGGACGGCCGCCAGAAGCTCGCGCATCCGGCTCGCCGCGGCGGGACCCTTGAGGGCATCCTGCCACAGCGCCTCGGCGATCCGCTGGTGTGCGCCCACCGCCTCGTCGGAATGGGTGATCATCGCCACCCCCGACTGGTCCGCAGGATGCGTGTCCAGCCGGAAGGGATTGAGCGAGAGCGCCATGCGCTCGCGCATGCGCAGGATGCTGAACGCCCCGCTCGGCTCCGCCCCGGTGAGGAGCCCGAACTGCACGCCCATCGGCTCGGTCTCCATCATCGCGATGATGCGCTCCACCTCCGCCGCCGCGACCTCGCGGCAGTGCCGGCGCAGCCGCTCCGGCAGGCTGACCCCGCCGGCGATGCCGGTGGCGAGGAACCGCTCGATCGCGGCGGCGAAGATCAGGGCAATGACGTTCGGCCGCCGCGTCGCGTAGGCCCGCTTGCGGCTCGCCAGGATGCCCGTCACCTGCTCGGAAGCTGCCCGGAGGCTGGCACCCCCCGGCGCCGGCGCCCGCTCCGCCACCGCCTCGAACACCTCGCGCAGCGCCGTGTCATAGGCATCGGAGGTCGTCAGGTAGCAAAGCGGCCCTTCGAGCTGCAGCACCTGATCCGCGGTCTCCTCGATCTGGCGCAGCCGCTCGAAGAACGCCGCCGTGCGGGTGTAGTACTCGATCCCGATCCCGAGCAGCGAGAGCGGCGAAATCTTGAGCAGCTCGGCCAGCCGCTTGACCGTGTCGAGCTTGATGACCTCGCCCTTCTCGTAGCGGTAGAGGGCCGCCCGCGACACGCCGAGCCTTGCTGCGACCTCTTCCGCCCGGAGGCCCGATTCGAGCCGGAACGCCCGCAATTGCTGACCGATCTCGTTGAACCGCATGTCTTCCCTTGCAATCCGGTTGCGATCCGGCCTGCCCTCGCGGTGGCCGAATGCGATTCGCCCCACGCACCGCGATAATATCAGAAACGGACCCGATGTCCCAGTTTTTGTGATTCCAGGAACAAGACCATTCAACCACCGAGTTTGTGGTCGGCCAGCAGCTCGACGGCGGTGACCAGCGCCGAGTGGTCCCACTCCGCCGCCCCGTTCGCCGCCGCCGCCTGGAACATCTGCTGGGCGAGCGCGGTGTTCGGCAGCGCAAGCCCGAGCTCGCGCGCGGCACCCAGGGCGAGCGAGAGGTCCTTCTCATGCAGGCGGATGCGGAAGCCCGGCGCAAAGGCGCGGGTCAGCATCCGCTCCCCGTGCACCTCGAGCACCCGGGAGCCCGCGAAGCCGCCGAGGATGGCCTTGCGCACCACGGCCGGATCGGCGCCGGCCTTGGCGGCGAAGACCAGCGCCTCGGCCGCCGCCTGGATGTTGCAGGCGACGATGATCTGGTTGGCGACCTTGCAGATCTGGCCCGCGCCATTCTTCTCGCCGACATGGGTGATCGTCTTGCCCATCAGCTGAAAGAGCGGCAGCGCCCGCGCGAAGGCCGCCGTGGGCCCGCCCACCATGATCGTGAGGCTCGCCTGCTTGGCCCCCACCTCGCCGCCCGAGACCGGCGCGTCGAGATAGTCGCAGCCGCGTTCGTTGATGCGCGCGGCGAACTCGCCCGTCGCGATCGGGCTGATCGAGGACATGTCGATCACCAGCGTGCCTGGCTTCAGCCCCGCCGCGACGCCGCCCGGCCCGAACAGCACCGCCTCGACATCGGGGGTATCGGGCACCATCATGATCACCACCTCGGCGCCCGCGGCGACGCTCTGCGCATCCTGGACCACCCTCGCCGCCGCCCGCAGCTCGGCGTCCAGGCTCTTGCGTTCGGGGATGATGAGCGCGTGCCCGGCCTTGGCGAGGTTCTGCGCCATCGGGCGCCCCATGATGCCGAGGCCGACGAAACCGATCCGCATCGCGCGCTCTCCCTTCCCGCTCTCAAACGCCCCCTTTAGACGCCAAACCGCGTGCGCCAGCCAAGCCCGGCCTCGGTGGCGCCCGCCGGCCGGTACTCGCAGCCGACGAAGCCCGCATAGCCCAACGCGTCCATGCGCCGGAAGACATAGTCCCAGCCGATCTCCCCGGTCCCCGGCTCGTGGCGGTCCGGCACGTCGGCGATCTGCATGTGCGTGATCAGCCCAAGCAGCTCGGCCATCCGCCGTGTGAGGTCGCCCTCGGTGATCTGGCAATGGTAGAGGTCGAACTGCAGCGCGAGGTGCGTAGCTCCAAGCCCGGCGATGATCTCCGCCGCCTGGCGCGTCGTGTTGAGGAAATAGCCCGGCATGTCGCGGTGGTTGATCGGCTCGAGCAATACCTTCACCCCGGCCTTGCCCGCCTGCTCGGCCGCCCAGGCGAGGTTGGCCGCGTAGACGCTGCCGGCGGTGATAGGTGCGACGCCCGGCGGCAGGATCCCGGCCATCGCATGGATCTGCCCGCAGCCGAGGGCCGCGGCATAGTCGAGCCCGCGCAGGAACCCTTCGCGAAACTCGGCCTCGCGGCCGGGAATCGCGGCCAGCCCGCGCTCGCCCGCCGCCCAGTTGCCCGGCGGCGCGTTGAACAGCGCCAGCGCGAGCCCGTTCGCCTTGAGCCTTGCCACGATGTCAGGGGCCAGGAACTCGTAGGGGAAGAGGAATTCGACGGCGGTGAATCCGGCCTTGGCCGCCCGCTCGAAGCGGTCGAGGAACGGCACCTCGTTGAACATCATCGACAGGTTGGCGGCCAATCGCGGCATCTCTTTTTTCCCCTCGGCCCGACGGGCGCGGACCTTAGATGCAGACGCCGCGCGACTCAAACCGCCTCACACGCGCCCCGTGAGCGCCGCCGCCAGCACCGCGAGCCGCGCGCCGAGCCCGCGCGGCAGCGCCCTAGCCTCGTCCGGCCGCCTGAGGTCGCGCCCGGCCAGCACGGCGGGCAGCGCCGCCGGCAGCGCCGCGCGCGGCAGCCTGAGCCGCCGCGCCTCGCCGAGCCACGCCGCTGCCTCGGCCGCGAGCCGCGCGCGCAACCCCACCAGCGCCGGCCCCTCCGCACCCGCGGCAAGCGCCTCGGGCACGAGCCCGTGCGCGGCGAGGAGATCGGCGGGCAGCAGCACCCGTCCCTGCCGGGCGAGTGCCGGGATGCTGCGCAGCAGCCGCGCCGCCCCGTAGGCGGCGCCGAACGCGGCGAGCGCCGGCCCCGCCTCCGCCCCGAGCGCTTTGCCGGCCGCGGCCGCGAGCCCGCCCTGGCTCGCGAACATCTGCCGCCGCCAATCGGCGAGGGTAGGAAATTCCGGCGCCACTTCATCCTCGCGCGCCGCGATCAAGCCGAGCAGCGCCTCCCGCTCGAGCCGCCCCTCCGCGAGCATTGCGCCAAGCGGGCTCGCCACCTCGTGCCGCCGCGTCTCACCGTCCACCACCTCGCGCCACCAGGCGAGGCGGAGGAAGGCCGCGTGCGGCTCGTGCGCCATCTCGCAGGCGCGCGCCAGCTCGAGATTGAAGGCGTAGAGGACGAACAGCGCCTCCCGCGCCGGCGCGGGCGCGAACAGCGTGGCGAGAAAACGGTCCGGGTCGCTGCGGCGGACAAGCGCCCCCGGCGCGCTCAGCCCCGCCTCAGCCGCGCCTTGACGCCTTCCGCCCGCGGTCATAGCTACCTTCACACCGCTTGGGCCCGCTCAGCTCGCCGGCGGTCCCGCTGATGTTCGATGCCCCACTCAATTGGAGGACGCGCCCCATGGCCTTCGAACTTCCCGCCCTTCCCTACGCCCATGGCGCCCTCGCCGCCAACGGCATGTGCCAGGAGACGCTCGAACTCCACCATGGCAAGCACCACCAGGCGTACGTCACCGCGCTCAACGGCTTCGTCGAGAAGAACGATGCGCTCAAGGGCAAATCGCTCGAGGAGATCATCCACCTCTCGCACGACAAGCCGGATCTCGCCGGCGTCTTCAACAATGCCGGCCAGCACTGGAACCACACCCTCTTCTGGCTGATGATGAGCCCGCACGGCGGCGGCATCCCCGCCACGCTCGAGAAGAAGCTCGCCGGCGATTTCGGCTCGGTCGCGGCCTTCAAGGATGCGTTCAAGGCGGCCGGCATCGGCCAGTTCGGCTCCGGCTGGGCATGGCTGGTGCTCGCCGCGGACGGCAAGCTCAAGATCGCCCGCACGCCGAACGGCTCGAACCCGCTCGCCACCGGCGAGGGCAAGGCCCTGCTCGGCTGCGACGTGTGGGAGCACAGCTATTATCTCGATTTCCGCAACCGCCGCCCCGACTACCTGCAGAACTGGCTCGACAAGCTCGCCAACTACGAGTTCGCCGAGGCCGCGCTCAAGGCGGCCTGAGCCCGCCAGGCATCACCGGATCCGCCGGCGGCGGATCCGGGGGCCGCTCAGCTCGTCTTGGCCTCGCTCGCCGGCTTGGAATCGTTCGCAGCCTGCGGCTTGGCGATGCCGGTGATGGTGTCGCGCACCACCTGGACGCGGACGTTCGGCGCGATCTCGATCTCGACTTCGGTCGCGCCCTCGCGCACCCGCTGCACCGTGCCGACGATGCCGCCCGCGGTGATCACGCGATCGCCCCGCTTGATCGCGGCGACCTGGCGGCGCAGCTCGCGCTGCTTGGTCTGCTGGGGGCGGATCAAGAGGAGGTAGAACACCCCGAAGATCAGCACCAACGGCAGGAATTGCGTCGCCGTGCCGAGCATGTTGCCGGAGACGGCCTGGGCGTAGGCCGGAGTGATCAGCATCTGGAAAACCCGGGTTGCGGTGGTCGGCCCGGGACCATAGTGTCCGCCCCCTTGGCGTCAACCCCGAGGCCGATCCCGCCGATGGAACAGCACTTGCTCGCGCTGGCGAGCCGGATCGCCGACGCCCTGGAACGCCTGGCGCCGCCGCCGCCGGCGCCGCCCGACTTCGCCGCCGCCGACGCCTTTGTCTGGCATCCCCACCCGCCCCGCCTCGTCCCGGTGCCGGTGGTCGCGCGGGTGGATATCGCGCTCCTGAAGGGGATCGATCGCCAGCTCCGCATCCTCGGCGAGAACACCGACCGCTTCGCCGCCGGCTTCCCGGCCAACAACGCCGTGCTCTGGGGCGCCCGCGGCATGGGGAAGTCCTCGCTCGTCAAGGCGGCGCACGCGACCGCCAACGCTCCCTCCGGCCGCCTCGTCCTGGTCGAGATCCACCGCGAGGACATCGCCTCGCTCCCGGCCCTGCTCGGCCTCCTCCGCGAGAGCTCGCGCCGCTTCCTGGTCTTCTGCGACGACCTCTCCTTCGAGCGCGAGGACACCGACTACAAGGCGCTCAAATCCATCCTCGATGGCGGCATCGAGGGCCGGCCGCCCAACGTCCTCTTCTACGCGACCTCGAACCGCCGCCACCTGATGCCCCGCGACATGATCGAGAACGAACGCTCGACCGCCATCAACCCCTCCGAGGCGACCGAGGAAAAGGTCTCGCTCTCGGACCGGTTCGGCCTCTGGATCGGCTTTCACAATTGCGACCAGGAGACGTTCTTCGCCATGGTCGAGGCCTATGCCGAGCATTTCCGCCTGCCCATCACACACGAGGCCCTGCGCGCCGAGGCCGTCGAATGGTCGGTGACGCGCGGCGCGCGCTCGGGCCGGGTCGCCTGGCAGTTCATCCAGGACCTCGCCGGACGGCTCGGCGTCGCCCCGGACACGGAGAGCCGGCCCGCTTCCCTCCGCGCCGGCTGAGGCCGGATCCGGCGGGCGTGGCGGGACGAACCACCGATGCCACCCCGCGCAAACAATCGCTCTTTCATCAGCCAGGGCTAGGGCTTCGCCTTGAGCGGATCCAGGGCAGCGCCCCGGCCTCTTCTTCTTTCGGAATCATCCCCTGCAAGACCCGGCATTACGCCGCTCCCACCCCGATGCGCTCGATCCCGCCCGTGTAGGGCCAGAGCGCCGGCGGCACGAGGATCGAGCCGTCGGCCTGCTGGTGGTTCTCCATCACCGCGATCAGCGCGCGCCCGACCGCGACGCCCGAGCCGTTCAGGCTGTGCACGAGCTGCGGCGCGCCGCCCTCGGCCGGGCGGAAGCGGGCGTTCATCCGCCGCGCCTGGAAGTCGCGGCAGTTGGAGCAGGAGCTGATCTCGCGCCAGGCCTGCTGGCCGGGCAGCCAAACCTCAAGGTCAAAAGTCTTCGCCGCCCCGAACCCGGTATCGCCGGCCGAGAGCAGCACACGGCGAAACGGCAGCTCGAGCAGGCCGAGGATCGCCTCCGCGCAGCGCGTCATCCGCTCGTGCTCTTCGTCCGAGCGCTGCGGATGGGCGATCGAGACCATCTCCACTTTGCGGAACTGGTGCTGGCGCAGCATCCCCCGCGTGTCGCGCCCGGCCGCGCCCGCCTCGGCGCGGAAGCACTCGGTGAGCGCGGTGCGCCGGATCGGCAGGCTCGCCTCGGGCAGGATCTCGCCGGCGGCGAGGTTGGTCAGCGGCACCTCGGCGGTCGGGATCAGCCACCGGCCATCGGTGGTACAGAACGAATCGTCGGCGAATTTGGGCAACTGGGTGGTGCCGAACATCGCCGCGTCGTTGACCAGCAGCGGCACCGCGGTCTCCTCGTAGCCGTGCTCGCGCGTGTGCAGGTCGATCATGAACTGCCCGAGCGCGCGCTCGAGCCGCGCCAGCGCCCCGCGCAGCACGACGAAGCGGCTGCCGGCAAGCTTCGCCGCCGCGGCGAAATCCATCATCCCGAGCCCCTCGCCGAGCTCGAAATGCTGGCGCGGCGCAAAGCCCAGGTCGCGCGGCGCCCCGTGCTGCGCCAGCACGACGTTGAACCGCTCGTCCTGCCCCTCCGGCACGTCCGGGTCGAGCAGGTTGGGCAGCGCGGCGAGTCTCAGGCGGATCTCGCCCTCGAGTTTTTCCGCCCCCGCCTCGAGCGCCTCCATCTCCCCGCGCAGGCTCGCCGCCTCCGCCTCCAGCGCCGCGCTCTCCTCGCCCTTGCGCCGTGCCTCGCCCACCTGGCGCGAAATCGCGTTCCGCCGCGCCTGGCGCTCCTGCAGCCGGGTCAGCGCGGCGCGCCGCTCGCCATCGAGGTCAAGCAGTCCGGCCGACGCGCCCGGCAGGCCCCGCCGGGCCAGCGCGGCATCGAAAGCGCCGGGGTCGGCGCGGACGGCGCGGATATCGTGCATGCCTGCTACTCAGGGGTCGGCTTCGGCTCGACCCAACGCGCCGCGAGGATCGAAATTTCATAGAGCAGGATCAGCGGCACCGCGAGGCCGGTCTGCGTGAAAATGTCCGGCGGCGCCAGCACGGCCGCCACCACGAAGCAGCCCACGTACGCGTAGCGGCGCTTGGCGGCGAGCCCGCGCGCGGAGACCAGCCCCACCCGCGCGCAGAGCGAGAGCAGCACCGGGAGCTGGAAGGTGATGCCGAAGGCGAAGATCAGCTTCATCACCAGGTTGAGATACTGGCTCACCGTCGCCATCAGCTCGATCTGCATCCCGTTGCCCGCGGGCGGCGTCTCGAAGCTCAGGAAGAACTTCCAGGCGAACGGGAAGATCACGTAGTACGCCAGCGCCGCGCCCATCAGGAAGAGCACCGGGCTCACGAGCAGGAACGGCAGGATGGCGCGCTTCTCGCTCTTGTAGAGGCCGGGCGCGATGAAGAGCCAGAGCTGGGTCGCCGCCACCGGGAACGAGATGAACGCCCCGCCGAACACACCGACCTTCACGTAGGTGAAGAACGCCTCGTAGAGCACGGTGTAGATCAGCCGCGGCTCCTGGCCCTTGCTGCGCAGGATCTCGGCCAGCGGTGCCGCAAGGAACGCGTAGATCTGCCCCGAAAAATGGTAGCAGACCAGGAACGCGACGAAGAACGTGCCGAGCGACCACATCAGCCGCCGCCGGAGCTCGAGCAGGTGCTCGAGCAGCGGCATCGGCTTGTCGTCGATGGTATCGTTCTCGTTGCGCGGCACGCTCGATCCTGGACTGTTTGGGGGCTGTTTTCTGGAGGCTGTTTTCTGGAGGCTGTTCGGGGCGGGGCTCAGGAACGCCGGGTAAGCAGCTCCGGGGGCACGAAGGCGGGCGGGCGCATCGTCGCCGCCGCCACCGCCGGCGGCACGAACGAGGGCGCCTGCGCCAGCGCCTCGACTTCTTCGCCGGCCCGAGCCGCCTCCACCTCCGCCATCACCTCGGGACGCTCGAGCACGGTGGTCCCGCCATCCGCCGCGGCCTCCGCCACGGCAGAGTACCCCGTGGCGGTGCTGGCGGCATCGGCGGCCGCGAACGGATCCTCGGTGAAGGTCTTGCGCAGGCTCTGGTCGGGGTCGAGCGTCCGCTCGACCGTGCCCTTGATGTCGAAGTTGCGGATCTCGTCGATGTGCTTGCGCACGTCCTCGAGATCGGCCTCACGCATCAGGTCGTTGACATGGGTCTGGAATTCGGCGGCCATGCCACGGGCCTTCTTGATGACCTGCGCCACCGTCTTGAGTGCGGCCGGGAGGTCCTTCGGGCCGATGGCGATCAGCGCCACCACCACGATCAGGGCAATCTCCGACCAGGAAAAGTTGAACATGCCTCGAGCCTGCCGTCGCGGCTCCTGCTAGCAGGAATCCCCCCGGCCGAAAACCTTGCCGCTCCGGGGCCGCTCCGGGGCCGCTCCGGGGCCGCTCCGGGGCCGCTCCGGGGCCGCTCCGGGGCCGCTCCTACCCCGCCGCCGGCGGGACGGCGAGCAGATCCTCCCGCCGCGGCAGATCGGCAATGCTCGCCAAACCGAAGGCGGCGAGGAAATGCGGCGACGTCCCCCAGAGCGTCGGTCGGCCCGGCGCCTCCTTGCGCCCCTGGGGCGCGATCAGCCCCGCCTCGAGCAGGAGGTCGAACGTCTCCTGCGCGAGGCTCGCCCCGCGCAGCGCCTCGATCTCGGGCCGCGTCACCGGCTGGTGGTAGGCGATGATGGCGAGCGTCTCCATCGCCACCCGCGGCAGCCGGCGCGGCTGCTGCACCACCTTGCGCAAGCTCGGCGCGAGATCGGGCGCGGTGCGGAACTGCACCCCGCCGGCGACATTGGCGAGCTCCACCCCGCGCCCCTCGTAGCGGCGCGCGAGCGCCGCGAGTACCGCCTCCGCCTCTTCCCCCTCGGGCAGGATCTGGCCGAGCGCGCGCGCCGACACCGGCTCGGCGGAGGCGAACACCAACGCCTCGGCGAGCCTGAGCGCGGCCTCCGTGGGCGCAGCCTCTGTCGGCCCGGGCTCCGCCTGGCGCGGGGGCTCCGGGACGGGCTCCTCTGCCATCCCTCACCCCGCCCCGCCGGTCTCGCCGGAGGGCCGCCCAACCAGGATCGGCCCGAACGGCCGCTCCTGGCGCAGCCGGAGCCCCCCGTCCCGCGCCATCTCGAGGCTCGCCAGGAGCGTGCTGGCCAGCGCCGCCCGCCGTTCCTCCGGCCCGCTGAGCTGCTCGGGCAGGAAATGCTCGAGGCTCGCCCAATCGGGCAGGCTGCCGAGCAGACGCTGGAGCCGGTCGAGCGCGTCCTGCACCGTCCAGACCGTGAGCGGCGGCGGCTGGTAGCGCACGGCCTCCTGCGCCCGCCGCAGCGCCCCGAGATAGGCTGCGAGCAGGGCGGGCGTGTCCAGCCGGAACCGCGAGCGATCGACTTCGACGAAGCTTTCCGGCGCCCCGCGCGCAAATACGTCCCGCCCGAGCAGCGCCCGCCCACCGAGCCAGAGCGCCGCCGCCCGCATCGCCTCGAGTGAAGCGAGCCTTGCCGCCAGCACGTCCGCCGCCCGCTCGCCCTCCTCCGCCTCCGCACTGCCGGCCGGCAGCAGCAGCCGCGATTTCAGCCAGGCGAGCCAGGCCGCCATCACCAGCCAATCGGCCGCGAGCTCCAGCCGCACCGCCCGCGCTCCTTCGATCACCACCAGGTACTGCTCGACCAAAGCGAGGATCGAGATCCGCGCCAAATCGAGCTTCTGCGCCCGTGCCAGCTCGAGCAGCAAATCGAGCGGCCCCTCGAACCCTTCGAGGCGGAGCAAGAGCTGCCCCGATGCGGCGGCCTCGGACACGCTCAGCCCCGGTGGCCGGCGAGAAGAAGAACGAGGTTCGCGGCGGCCGGCAGGATGCGGCCGAGCACCGCCTGGATCGGGTCGAACTGAATGCCGGAGCCGCGCAGGAGCGCGGGCAGGAGGAAAAAAACCAGCAGCACGATCAGGATTCCCGCCCGCTCCAGCCGCGCATAGGCCATCGCGATTGGTGCCGGCAGCAGCCCGACGACGATCCGCCCGCCATCGAGCGGCGGAATCGGCAGCAGGTTGAAGAGGCCGAGAGCAAGGTTCGCCAGGATGAAATACTGAAAGAGCAGGCTCGCGAGGTCGGACGCCAAGCCCGGCAGCGCCGGCGGCAGGTAGAGCAGGAGCGCGCCGATCCAGGCGAGGAAAAAATTCATCGCCGGCCCGGCCGCCGCCACCACCGCCATGCCGCGGCGCGGATTGCGGAACTTCCACGCCGCCACCGGCACCGGCTTCGCCCAGCCGAACAAGAACAGAATGCGGTGGAAGACGAGGAGCTGGCTTATCACCAGGAAGCCGGGCAGCAGGATCGTGCCGACCCGGTCGATGTGGCGGAGCGGGTTGAGCGAAAGCCGCCCGGCGGCCTTGGCGGTGTCGTCGCCCATGGCGAGCGCCGCATAGCCGTGCGCCGCCTCATGGAGCGTGATCGCCAGCACCACCGGCACGGCGGCGAGCGCGATCCCGATCAGGACGCCGTTCAAGCCCCCGATCACGCCCCCAGCAGCCTCTCGCGCTCCGCCATGAGGCGCGCGGCATCGAGCGCGATCCGCCCCGCCTGCGCCATCGCGCGCGCCCGCGCGAGCCGCCCTGCCGCCGCCGCCGTTACCTCCGGCACCACTTCGAGCACGGCTTCGTTCGCCTCCGCCCCGCCCGCGCAATAGAGCGCGAGATCGGCGCCGGCGGCGAGCGATGCCAGGGCCCGCGCCGCAGGCGGGCCGGCGAGCGCCCCCATGGCAAGATCGTCCGTCACCAGCACGCCCGCGAACCCGGCGCGGCCGCGGACGATGCGGCGGATGATCGTCTCCGAGAGGGTCGCCGGATTTTCTGCATCCCAGTGAGGGTAGAGGATATGGGCCGTCATCGCCCAGGGAAGGCCGGCATTATAAACGAATGGGAAAAGATCGGCGGCGAGCGCGCTGCTTTCAACCCGCGGCAGCGTCTGGTGGCTGTCCACCGTCGCCCGGCCATGGCCGGGGATATGCTTCATCACCGGCTGGCGGCCCGCCGCGAGCAGCCCGGCCGCGAGCGCCTTGCCAAGCCGCGCGACCGCCCGCTTCTCGGGGCCGAAGGCGCGATCCCCGATCGCCGCGTCCGCGCCCGGAAGCCCGAGATCGAGCACCGGCGCCGTCACCACGTCGAACCCCGCATCGCCATTCCCCATGGCGCACTCCTGCCCGATCAACGCGCCGGTGAGCCACGCCGCCCGCGTCCCCGCCCCCTGGTCCCGCGCGTAGAGCTGCCCGATCAACGCGGCGGGCGGGTGCGCCGGCCAGTGCGGCGGCCGCAACCGCGCGACGCGCCCGCCCTCTTGGTCGATCATCAGCACCGCGCCGTCCGGCAGCACGCGCCGCAGCGCGCCCGTCAGCGCGGCGAGCTGCCGCGGCTCCTCGATATTGCGGGCGAACAGGATGACCCCGGCCGGCGGCAGCGCGCGCAGCAGCGCCGCCTCCCCCGGCAAAAGCGCCGGGCCCGCCAGGCCGACGATAGCGGCACGCATCTCGGAGGGCGGCTCAGAAGGCGGCGATGTCGCAGGCCTGGCCCTTGGCGCGCACCGCCGCGCAGAAGCCGGTCGCCTCGGCGACGTTGGCGAAGCCGCCCGTGCGCAGGCGCCAGAATATGTGCCCGTCCACCTCGACCTTGGAGACGAGAGGCTGGCGGCTGGCGAGCAGCCCGGGGAGTGCTGCCTGCAACTGCGTCCATTCGCTGAGCGCGCCCTCCTTCGAGCTCAGCGCGGCGAACTGCACCTCGGTCGCCGTGCCGGTGCCGATCGTGGCCGGCAGCGGCTGAGCGGCGGACGCGGCGGCGAGCCGGATCGGCGGCGGCGAGGGCGGCGGCAACGGCAGGCCGTTGACGGTCGCCGGCGCGGTGGTGCCGAGGGTGGCGATTGCAGCTCCCACGGGGGCCCCCGCGGGCAGCGCCGGGGGGGCTACGCCGTCCGCGGCAACGCCCCCGGGCACGGCGGCCGGTCTGGCCGCGGGCGGGCTCTCCAGCGCCTGCAGATCGGGCGTCTCGGGCGGCGGGGCGAGCGCGGGCTTGTCGTTCGAATTACTGCCGCCGAGGATCAACTCGTTCGTCCCGGTCACCTGCATTCCGCCGGGATTGGCGGGCTTGACCCGCATCGGCCCCGCCGGCGCCGGCACCACCGGAACCCCGGTGCTGCCGCCACCCACCATCGACCAGATCCCGACCAGCACCACCAGTGCCCCGCCGATGCCGGCGGCGATCGTCGCCAGCCGCCGCGTCGCCGGATCGAGGCCCGCCGAGCGGCGGGCCACGCGGTATCCGGGCGGGGGAATTTCAAGATCGTCGCGCACGGTTCACCGCATCTCCTCGACCGGGGTCACCCCCAGCATGTTGAGACCAGCCCGGATAACGGCCGCCGTCGCCGCCACCAGCGCCACCCTTGCGCGCGTTTCGGCCGGCCGGTCCGCGGTCAGGAAGCGGAAGCTCGAGTCTTCTCGCCCCCGGTTCCATAGAATATGAAAGTCGCCGGCTAGATCATAGAGGAAAAACGCGATTCGGTGCGGGTCCCGCGCCTCCGCGGCAGCCTCCACGGTGCGCGGGAAGGCGATCAGCCGGCGCATCACGGCAAGCTCCGGCTCGGCGCCCAACGCCTCCAGCCGGACCGCAGCCAGAACCTCGTCCGTCGCTCCCTCCGCCCCCAGCATCGCCGCCGCCGCCCGCAGCACCGAGCGGCAGCGCGCATGCGCGTACTGGACGTAGAATACCGGGTTTTCCCGAGTCTGGGCCACCGCCTGGTCGAGGTCGAACTCCATCTGCGCGTCCGCCTTGCGCGTCAGCATGGTGAAGCGCACCGCGTCGCGCCCGACCTCCTCGATCAGCTCGCGCAACGTGACATAGCTGCCGGCGCGCTTGGACATGCGCACCGGTTTTCCCCCGCGCACCACGTGGACGATCTGGCAGAGCACCACCTCGAGCGCCACGCGCTGCGCCGAGAGCGCCGCCACGGCTGCCTGCATGCGCCGCACATAGCCGCCATGGTCGGCGCCCCAGACATCGATCAGGATCTCCGCCCCGCGCCCGATCTTGTCGGCGTGATAGGCGATGTCGTTGGCGAAATAGGTGTTCGTGCCGTCGGATTTCCGCAAGGGCCTATCCGTTTCGTCACCGAACCGACTGGCGCGGAAGAGCGTCTGCTCGCGCGGCTCCCAGTCCTCCGGCAATTTTCCCTTGGGTGGCTCGAGCGTCCCCTCGTAGATCAGCCCCATATCGTTCAGCCGGGCGATCGCCGCGTCCGCCGCCCCCGCCTCCACCAGTCCGCGCTCGGAGGTGAAGACGTCCGGCACCACCCCGAGCAGTACCAGATCCTCGCGGATCGCCCGCATCATTTCTCCGACCGCGAACTCCCGGATCGTCGCGATCGCCCCGGGAGCCGGTCGCAGATCATCGCCGACCAGCGCCGCCCCATGCGCCTCCGCCAGCGCCTCTCCCACCGGGATCAGGTACTCGCCCTGGTATTGCAGCCCGCCCGGCGCCTCTTCCGCGAACCGCTCCGCCGGAACGGGCCGCCCGAGCGCCTCCAGGTACCGCCAGTAGGCCGCCCAGGCGAGCGCCTCGACCTGCGCGCCGGCATCGTTGATGTAGTATTCCCTGGTCACCTCGTAGCCCGCCTTGGCGAGCAGGCTGGCGAGCGCGTCGCCGACCACCGCGCCGCGGCAATGGCCGATATGCATCGGCCCCGTCGGGTTGGCCGAGACATACTCGACATTGACCCGCCGCCCCGCCCCGGCCGTGCCCTCGCCGTAGCGCCCGCCCGCCCGCAAAATCGCCGCGATCTCGCTCCGCAGCACCTCGGGACGAAGCCGGAGATTGACGAAGCCGGGGCCCGCCGGCTCGGCCGCGGCGAAGAGCGGCGAGGCGGCGAGCCTGGCTGCGAGCACGCCCGCGATCTCGCGGGCCGGGAAGCCGAGCGCGCCCGCCGAGACGAGTGCCGCATTGCTCGCCATGTCGCCATGCTCGGGTGCTCGCGCCGGCCCCACCTCCACGCGCGAAGCGGCCGCCTCCGGCAGGCCCGGATAGGCCTCCTTCATCGCGCGCAGCACTTCGGCGCGCGCCCTCGTGAACAAGTCCTCTTGCATGGGAAAAAACTATCCTGGAATCGAGAGATCGGTGAGGCGCCGGTGCTCCTCGAGCGCGAAGCGGTCGGTCATGCCGGCGACATAGTCGCCGACGGTGATCACCACCGGGCCCGCCCGCGCGCCCCATTCCGCCGGCAGCAGCGCGGGATCGGCCGAGAGAAGGGAAAAAAGCTCGCCGATCAGCCGGCGCGCCTTGCTCGTCATGCGGTTGACGCGCCAATGGCGGTACATGCGCTCGGTCAGGAATTCCTTGATCGCCGCGTTCGCCTCGGCGACCTTCGCGCCGAAGGCGATCACCGGCCGCTTCGCCCGCCGCACGTCATCGGCGCTCGCCGGCGCCAGCGCCGCGAGCCGCGCCTCCGCCTCGGCGACGACATCGCCGACCAGCCGATCGATCACCCGGCGGATCGTCTCATGGCGGAGCCGCGACGTAGCCGGCCCCAGGACCACCCCGGGGCCGAGCGACATGGCCTCGGCGAGTGCGGCGCCCACCACCGGCAGACGCGCGATCTCCTCGAAGCCGAACAGCCCCGCGCGCATGCCGTCGTCGAGATCGTGGCTGTGATAGGCGATGTCGTCGGCGAGCGAGGCGACCTGCGCCTCGGCCGAGGGGTTCGTGTCGAGCCAGAGCGGCTGCGCCCGGTCGTAGGCCGCGATATACGCAGGCGGGTCGGCGAGCGGCCCGTTATGCTTGACCAGGCCCTCGAGCGTCTCCCAGGTGAGGTTGAGCCCGTCGAAGGCGGCATAGCGCGCCTCGAGCAGCGTCACCACGCGCAGGCTCTGGGCGTTGTGGTCGAACCCTCCCGCCGGTCGCATCCCTGCATCCAGCGCCTCCTCACCGGCATGGCCGAAGGGCGGGTGGCCGAGATCGTGGGCGAGCGCCAGCGCCTCGGCGAGGTCCTCGTCGAGCGCGAGCCGCCGCGCGATCGAGCGGGCGATCTGCGCCACCTCCAGGCTGTGGGTCAGGCGGGTGCGGAAGAAATCGCCCTCGTGATTGACGAAGACCTGCGTCTTGTATTGCAGTTTTCGGAAAGCGGAGTTGTGGACGATGCGGTCGCGGTCGCGCTGCCAGGGGGTCCGGCTCACTGCCTCGGGCTCGGGATGGAGCCGGCCGCGGCAAAGCTCGGCGCGAACGGCATAGGGGGCACGGGGCATCCGGCTCGCTTACCACCCCGCACGCCCGCCTCAAACCGGGGCCCCCGCGCGGCCGCGTTCTCCGGCGGCGGGCGGCGCTCGCTGGACGGCCGCCCTACCGCCGGGCGAGGAGGCGGCCCATGCGAAAGATATTTCGACATATTTCCACCCTACACGTAGGAGTGCTTTACGCTATTATGCTCCTTTCGCCAACTCGTGGGATCGTCATGCTTCATCTGGGGCGGCTCCGTCTCCTCCACGAATTGTCCGTGCTGGGAACAATTTCCGCGGTGGCGGAGGCCATCGGGCTCACCCGACCCGCAGTCTCGCAGCAGCTCGTGCAACTCGAACGCGACCTCAAGACGGCGCTGATCGAGCGATCCGGCAGAGGCGTCGCGCTGACGCCGGTGGGTAGGCGCCTGGTCGCGCGGGCATCCGGCCTCTTCGAGACGGTCGAGGAGATCGAAGCGGAGGTCGCTGCCAGCAATCGCGAGGTCACCGGCGAGGTGCGGCTCTCGGCGTTCGCGTCCGTGGCGCAAAGCATCGTCCCGAATGCGATCAGCGCGCTGATGCACCGGCACCCCCAGCTCAACGTTGTCTTCAGTGAGCTCGAGCCGTCCGAGGGATTGCGCGCGGCGGCGGCCAAGCAGACCGACGTCGCGGTCGTCGACGACCTTGTCAACACCGAGGCGCTCGCCAGCCTGCTCGACTTTCGGGGCTTGTGCGTTGACCGGTTCGATGCCGTCCTCGCCGCCGGGCACAGGCTCGCCGGACGCAAGCTCATCCAGCTCGCCGAGCTTGCCCACGAGCGCTGGGCCGTCAACCAGACAGCAGGATCATACCACGCCTTCCTGCTCAAGGCGTGCTATGCTGAGGGCTTCACGCCACGGATCGTGTGCAACAGCCACAGCATGGCGGTCAGGCTCGAGATGGTGCGCACCGGTTATATGGTCGGGGTTCTTCCTCGCCTGGCGTTGCGGCACGTCGAAGCCGACCCCGATTTTTCCGTCGTTCCCGTCGAGCCCGCGCTCAACCGGCGCATCTTTGTCGCCTTGCCGCGCGGGACGGCAAAACGACCGGCGGTGGCGGTCCTGCTCGAGGCGCTCGAAGGCGCCGCTCCACCTCTCTCCTGATCCGCAGCTGGAAAGACCGCCCAGAGAAAATGCCGGCCCGGGCGCCACCTCAATCTAACGCCCCGGTTCTTGTGCGGCTTCCACGCTCGGGCCCGCCAAAGCCTCCAGGCAGTGCCCGATCATCCGGTCAACCTCATCGAACGACGCTGCCCATGACATCACGAACCGGTTCTGACGCGGGTGCAGGCGCCAGTCCCGGTGAAACTTGACCCCTGCCCTGACCAGGCCGTCCGTCATCTCGCTCGGCATGGCGGCAAACACCTCGTTTCCATCCGTCGGATGCACGACTTCCACGCCTGGACATTTCGCAAGGCCGATCGCGAGGCGGCACGCCGCCGCATTGGCGTGGCGCGCATTCTCGAGCCACAGACCATCACGGAAGTACGCCTCGACCTGCGCCGCCAGGAACCGGCTCCTCGGGACGAAATGGCCACTGCGCTTGCGCGTGAACGCCAACGATTTCGACAGTTCCGGACGGAATGAGATGATCACCTCCGCCCCAAAGGTCCCGCTCTTGGTCGTGCCCAGGACCAAGACGTCCACACCCGCCTTCCACGTCATTTCCGCGGCGGTTGCACCTGTTGCCACCAGAGCATTCGCAAAGCGCGCGCCGTCCATATGGACGAGCAGGCCGTAGCGCCTTGCGATCTCCCCGATCTCGGCGATTTCGCTTGCCGCATAGGCTGTCCCGGCCTCGCTCAGGTTCGCGAGGCTCACCGCCGAGGGCTGAAGCGCGTGGACATTCCCGAACCTCGCCTCCGAGAGGTACTCGTCCAGGGCCTTCGCGTCCAACCTCCCGTGCGCCCCTGCCAATGGAACCTGCCGCGCCCCGAAGGTGAACATCTCCGGTGCGCCGCACTCATCCGTCTCGATGTGCGCGTCCCAATGGCAGAGAATGCTCCCGTATGGAGGAACCATCGCCGCCAGCGCGATCGCGTTCGCGGCGGTGCCCGTATGCACGATGAAGGCGCTGAGGTCCCGCTCGAACACCTCGCACAGTCGCGTGTTCACCTCGTTGGTGAGTGGATCACCTCCGAAATTCATGGTGAAGCCGTCGTTTGCCTTCACGACGGCCTCGACAACCCTCGGATGCACGGGGGCAGTGCTTTCAGATACGAAGTCCATGGTCGCTTCTGTCCTTTCCTTGCGGCGCCGGCGAGCCATCCGCGCGCCGCTCCTTCGATCCGGATTGGGAATGGTCCGAGGCATGCGATGATTTGTCGAGGAGCCACGCGCCCCTCGTCAGGAACGCCTTGAGCGTGATGGCTCCGGATCATCACGCTCTTGCCCTCTTTTGCGGATCACTGTCATGGCTTTGGCGGATCGCCTCGCTTCCCCGCGACAAGCCATGATGATCTAGTGGCGCAGGACGCGCGAGAGGAATGTCCGCGTCCGCTCGTTCCGTGGGCTGTCGAAGAGCAGTGCCGGCGATCCGATCTCGACGATCCTGCCATTATCCAGATAGACAACACGATCCGCAACCTCCCGGGCAAAGCCCATCTCGTGCGTTACGATCACCATGGTCATTCCCTCGCCGGCGAGTTCGCGCATGACATCCAGCACCTCGCCGATCATCTCCGGGTCCAATGCGGACGTAGGCTCGTCGAACAACATGAGCCTGGGCTCCATCGCAAGCGCCCGGGCGATTGCCACCCGCTGCTGCTGCCCGCCGGAGAGTTGCGCGGGGTACTTCCGCGCGTGGTTCGCGATCCCGACGCGGTCGAGCAGCCTCCGCGCGTTGGCTTCCGCCTGCGCTCGCGGTGCGTGGCGGACGCGGGTCGGCGCCAGGGCGACATTGTCGATCACCGTCATATGAGGAAACAGGTTGAACTGCTGGAAGACCATCCCGACCTGGCGCCGGATGCGTGCGAGGTCGCTTCGCGGTCCTGCCGCCGTGTCTGTCCCCGGCAACAATTCGAACCCGTCAACGACGATCCTGCCCCTGTGAAAGCTCTCCAGGCCATTGATGCATCGTATGAGGGTGGACTTCCCCGAGCCGCTCGCGCCGATCAGCACCACGACCTCTCCGGCCTCGACCGAGAGGTCGATCTCCTTCAGCACATGAATCGGGCCGAAATATTTGTTGACGCCGACCAACTCGACGATCGCGCTCACCGTGGAGGTCCCCCCATCGAGCGCACACCCGCGTCGCCTCTCCGCAGCTTCCGCCCGTTGACACTCACCGTGTGCTGAGCCCCATCTTCACCTCGAGCCTCCTCGCAGCGAACGAGATTACGGAACCGATGCCGAGATAGACGGCGAACATGAAGCCGTAGACCTCATACTCGCACCCGCCATATTGCGGATCCGCAAGAATCGTCTGACCGGCCTTCAGGAAATCAGTCAGACCGATGATGAAAACGAGCGGGACATTGTTGAATATGTCGAGCACGTTGCCGACGAGTGCCGGAATGACGGCACGAATGGCCTGCGGAAAGACGACATGCCAGAAGACATTCACGGGGCCCAGGCCAAGCGAGCAGGCGGCTTCGACCTGGCCCGCGGGGACGCCCTGTAACCCCCCACGCACAAACTCCGCGACATAGGCAGCAAAGAAGATGACGAATCCCCCAACACCGCGCACCAGATCGGGTACGTAGTCGGTCGCCGACAACGTCAGGGGCACAATGATCCAGGCCCAATAGATGACTGCGATGAGCGGAACGGATCGAATGAACTCGATATAGGCGGTGCAGCAGATCCGCAAACTCGGCACCCTGCTGCGGCGGCCGATCGCGAGCAGCATCCCAAGAGGAAAACTAAGGATAGCTGCGAGAAGCGTGACGAGTACGCTCAGCAGGAGGCCGCCCCACCGCGCGGTCCCCGCGGGCGCGAGGATCGCACATATCGCGCTCAGGCCCGCAAGCCACCCTGGAATCAATATCCGCGCGGAGAGCGGCGCGCAGGACCCGGTGACCCAGCCCAACCCTGCCGCCGCGGCGCAGCCGAAAGCCCAGCCCGGCGTGACCGCACCGCCGAGCGCAAATGCCCCGCACGCCGCGGCCGGAGCAGAGATCGCGGCGAGTCGCAGCCGCCCACCGCGCACGGGAAAGACGAAACCGACGGTCGCGCCCGCAAGCGCGCACAGCATTGCCGCGGCCAGCCAGGTCCGCCAGAGCTCTCGCGGCGGGTAGGTGCCAATCAGAAGCAGACGAACATTGTCCGTGACGACGTCCCACCGCGCCGAGTGAATGGCCCACACGATGATGCCGCCTGCGGCCCATAGAGAGAGCGGGATAAAGACGATTGAAAGCGCCGCATCGCCGGCAGTCGCAAAGAGATTCTTCCGGCACCACGCGATCGGACCCGCCGTCATCGCGCTGCCCCCGCTGCCATGAGCCGGCGGTTGTACGCGTTCAGAAGGACGCTGATCGTCCAGCTCAGAATCAGATACGCTGCCATCACGAGGATGATCCCCTCCAGGCTGCGCCCCGTCTGATTGGCAATGGTGCCATAGACGTTGAAGAGATCGGGGTAGCCGATAGCGATCGCGATCGACGTGCTCTTGGTCAGGCTCACATATTGATTTCCCAGCCCCGGCACGATGACGCGGAAGGCTTGGGGCAACACCACGTCGCGCAGCGTCTGCCGTCTGGTCAGCGCCAGGGCTGCCGCGGCCTCCCATTGACCGCGGGCAACCGATTGGATCGCGCCACGGACCATCTCGGCGATGAACGCGGCGCTGTTGACCACCAGCGCGCAGAGCAGCGCAGCCATCTCCGGGCTGATGGCAATTCCGCCGACCGCCGAGAATCTTCCGGTAACGGGTGCCTCCAGGACCAACGGCGAGCCGCAGACGACGAGTCCGATGGCGAGCGCCATGCCGGCGGCACCAACCGCGCAGCTTCGGACCCTCGGCCTCGCCTGGCCGAGCCGGGCGAGGCCCGCGAGCACGATCCCGGCGGCAAGGAACCAGAGAAACCCCGCCGCGCCGGCACGCGCATGAAACGTTGGCAGATAAATGCCTTGCTGACTGGCGATCACGGCGCCGTAAAGCGCGGTCGCCGACCCGATCGGGGGCAGCTTGAGGATCACCGCAAAATACCAGAAGAAAAGCTGGATGAGGAGGGGCGTGTTCCGAACCAGCTCAACGAACCCGAGCGTGAGCTGGCGTATAACCCAGTTGGTCGAGAGCCGCCCGACCCCAACGCAGAGGCCGAGCGCGGTACTGAGGACAATCGCGAGAAACGCCACGCCGACCGTGTTCAGCAGTCCGGTGATGAGTGCCTGGGCGTTCGAATCCTCCGAGGAATAGGGCCGCAACGCCAGCCAGCCACGGTCAACCGCAATCGTGTAGCCCTGACTGATATCGATCCCGGCAGGCTGGCGCAGGAACCCGAGTTCGAAGGGAATGCCGTGGGCACGGAGCCCACGCCGGACTGCGAGCCCGAACAGGAGAAGAACGAAGACCACGAGCATGAGGATCGCCGCCTGGACGGACGCCCGATAGACGCCGGATCTCCGCCAGGCTCCCGCTCCGGCCCGCCGGCGGCTGCAAAGCGGTCCGGGATTGGACCGGTCATCGGCCGCGATCGCCGCAGCCGCGCGTGATCGCACGGCGGAGCTGACGGAGGGGGCGGATTTGCAGACCTCCGTATCGCTCATGCCCATTCGTTCAGTTCGAGCCCCTGCCCGACCCTGGTGGCCAAGCCCTGGTGGCCAAGCCCTGGTGGCCAAGCCCTGGTGGCCAAGCAACGTGGCACGCGCCGTCAGTACCAAGGCGGCGAATACATGAGGCCGCCATCCGTGTAGAGAGCGTTCAATGATCCCTTTCGCTCGATCGCCCAAGGCTCGCCGGGCCCAAGATTCCGCGCGTAGATCTCCCCATAATTGCCGACCTCGCCGATGATCTTCTGGACGAAATCCGCCGGCAGGCCGAGATCCCTGCCGAACGCTCCGGCGACGCCGAGGAAATTGCGAACATAGGGATCGGCGCTCGTGAGTTCGTGGGCGAGGTTCCGCGACGTGATGCCGTCGAGCTCGGCCTCGATCGTTGCGTAGGCAACCCAGCGCAGGGCCGTTGCCCATTTCGTGGCGGTGGCAGGGACGAAGCCGGCGAACGGTGACCTGTCGAGCGTTTCCGGAAGTATCTCCAGAGCGCTCGGATCGGGTGCGTTCCCCTTCCAGCCCGCCAGCGCCGAGCGGTCGGTGCTCATGGCATTGCACCGGCCGGCGTTCAGGGCAGCGAAAACCGTTGCATCATCCTGGAAGGTCAGGATCTTGGTCGAGGAATTCCAATGATGCGCCTTGGCATAGTTCGCCCAGAAGACCTCCGTGCCCGACCCTTGGGTGGTGCAGATCGTCGCGCCATCGAGATCTGCCACGCGGTGTACGCCAAGAGATGCCTTCACCATGACGCCGGTGCCATCGTAGAAGTTTACAGGCAGGAAGGTCACTCCGACGGCGGATTCGCGGGTGATCGTTATGGTGGAGTGGGCGAAGACGACGTCCACCTGGCCGGTCAGGAGTGCATTGAACCGGCTCTTGTCAGTTACCGTGACGAACTTCACCTTGGTCGCATCGCCGAGAACCGCTGCCGCGACGGCGCGGCAGAAATCAACGTCCAATCCCTCGAGCGTCCCGGTCTTGGGATCGAGATACCCGAAGCCCGGCGCGGAGTCCCCGGTCCCGCAAAGGAGGAACCCGCGATGCATGACGGCGTCGAGCGTTCCGGCGGACGCGGGCGACGCCGCAAAAACGACGAGTGCGGCAATAGCCGCGAGGAGCAGGCGCATGCTGGTTGCTCTCCCTTGAGTTGTGAAGGTCTGCCTGCCGGCAACGCACGCTCGGTGCGGTCGGAGCCAACCGGCAACACTGTCTCGATCTGGTTTCTGTCGGGGGACGATAATGAGCGGGACGAGAAAAAAAAGACGACATGTCTTAACGGTATAGGAAATAAATTCTTACGGTTCGCGGCATCGTCGGCATCGATGCCACTGCTCGTTTGAGCCCGCGCGGACGCCCTCCTCCGACTGGGCGGGATCAAATTGCGTCTTTTCCGCCAATTGCCTTGCGACGCTTGAGCGCACCGGGTCGCCCGAGATTCGAATCGCTTGGGATTGACCTGGAGGAGCCAGTTCCGGAGGCGCGGCGTCAGCGCCGCCTACCCCCCCCTCCCGCGCCCGCCTCAAACCAGGGCTTCCCTCGCGGGCGAAAAGCTCTATTTCCGAGCCGACCCGGTTCAAGGAGGCAATCCATGGCAGAGGCGAAAGAACTCGAGCATCGCACGCTCGGCGAAGGCGGCCTCTCGGTTTCGGCGATCGGGCTCGGCTGCATGTCCCTCTCGGGCATCTACGGCGCCGCCGAGGACGCCGCCTCCGAGGACCTGATCCGCTATGCGATCGACCAGGGCGTCGATCACCTCGACAGCTCGGACATGTATGGCTGGGGCCACAACGAGACGCTCGTCGGCCGCGCCATCAAGGGAAGGCGGGAGCGCGTGGTGCTCGCCACCAAGTTCGGCCAGATCCGCCGCGAGGGCCAGCCCAACGGCGTCAATGGCCGGCCGGAGTACGTGCAGGCGGCCTGCGAGGCGAGTCTGGCGCGCCTCGGCACGGACGTGATCGACATCTACTACCAGCACCGCGTCGACCCCGCCGTGCCGATCGAGGACACGGTCGGCGCCATGGCGCGCCTGGCCGAACTGGGAAAGGTCCGCTTCCTCGGCCTCTCGGAGGCGAGCCCCGAGACCATCCGCCGCGCCCACAGGGTCTACCCGATCGCCGTCGTCCAGACCGAGTATTCGCTGCTCTACCGCACCGAGGCCGAGGAGACCCGCGAGACCACGCGCGCGCTCGGCATCGGCTTCGTCGCTTATTCGCCGCTCGGCCGCGGCTTCCTCACCGGCGCCATCCGCGAATTCGCCGACGTCGATGGCCGCCGCGCCGCCCATCCGCGCTTCCAGGCCGAGAATTTTTCCCACAACCGCGCGCTGGTCCTGAAACTGGAGGCGATGGCCGCCGAGAAGGGCTGCACACCCTCCCAACTCGCCCTCGCCTGGCTGCTCGCCCAGGGCCCGGACGTGGCGGCGATCCCGGGCACGCGCTACCGCAACCGGCTGGACGAGAATATCGGCGCGCTCGCCGTCCGCCTCTCGCCCGCCGAAGTCGCAGCCCTCTCCGCCGCCGTGCCGGCGGGTGCGGCCGCCGGCACCCGCTACCCGGCCGCCGGGATGCAGGGGGTCTATATCTAACGCCAAGCCTGCCCACCCGCTTCAATCCTTCCCCTCCCTGCCCTATATTGCGCGCATGGACCCATCCAGCTTCACGGTCTCGGACCGTGCCGCCGACCGCATCGCCGAGCTCGCCGCCGGGACCGCCGCTTTCCGCGTCGCCGTCCTCGCCGGCGGCTGCAGCGGCTTTCAGTACCGTTTCGCGCTCGAATCCGGCCAGCAGCCCGAGGACCTCGTGATCGACCGCGGCGCCGCCCGCGTGGTGGTCAACCCGACCAGCCTCGAGCTCCTCGCCGGCGCCGTGCTCGACTATACGGACGAGCTGATGGCCAGCCATTTCACCGTGCGCAATCCCAACGCCACCTCCTCCTGCGGCTGCGGCACCAGCTTCTCGATCGACTGAGCAGAGGCCCGATCAAGGGCGCGGACATCGACCAGCGGGGCCCTCGATCAGGGGGCCTCGCCATCACGCCGAACCTCGCAATCGGGACCCCCAGTGCACCAAGCCGTGCAGCTCGCTACCTGGAACGTGAACTCGGTCCGTGCCCGCGCCCGCCACGTGGCGCGCTTCCTCGAACAGCGCCGCCCCGACCTCCTCCTCCTCCAGGAGCTCAAGTGCGAGGCCGAAACCTTCCCCGACCTCGAATTCCGGGCGCTGGGCTATCATGCCGAGATCGTCGGCCAGAAGGGCTATAACGGCGTCGCGGTGCTCTCCCGCGAGCCCGTCGCGGTGCTCCACCGCCGCCTGCCGCGGCTGCGCGAAGGCGCGGCCGAGGCCCGCTACCTCGAGTTCACGGCCGCGGGGATCACCTTCGTCAACATCTACGCGCCCAACGGCAATTCCGGCGGCGAGCAGGGATTTGCGCAAAAACTCGCCTTCCTCGCCCATCTCGCCGAGCGGGCCGAGGCCCTGCTCGCCGAGGACACGAAGCTGGCGATCGCCGGGGATTTCAACGTCGCCCCCGAAGCCGTCGACGCGCCCGAGGGCGCGCTGCCACCCACCGACGCGCTGGTCCGCCCCGAGAGCCGAGCCGCCTTCCGCCGGCTCCTCTGGCTCGGCCTGACCGATGCCCTGCGCGCGCTCCAGCCGGCCGGGCCGGCCTATACCTTCTGGGACTATCAGGCCGGCGCCTTCGACCGCGATGTCGGCCTCCGGATCGACCACGTCCTGCTTTCGCCCACGCTGGCCGAGCGCCTGACCGCGGTCGAGATCTGCCGGGCCGAACGGGCGGCCGATCAGCCCTCGGACCACGTGCCGGTGCTGGTATCGCTCGACTGGCAGTGAATGAAGGAGGAGGCCGCATGAGGCGCATCGCCTGGCTCGCCGCCCTGATGGTCCTGGCCCTCGCTCTCCCCCATCCCGCCCGCGCCGCCTCGCCCGCCGCCTACTGCCGGCAGGCCGGCACCGACGACACGCTGCGCGAGATCCCCGTGGGGCTCGTCCCCGCCGCGGTGCGGCTCTTCGGCCTCGCCGCCATGCCCCCCGCCGATGTCCAGCGCGGCACCTATTTCCGCTGCTTCGAGAGCCACGTCTTCATCTGCAATGTCGGCGCCAACCTGCCCTGCGGCGCGGCCGACACCAGCCGCGACCTGCCCGCCGCCGACGCCTGGTGCGCGCAGAATCCAAGCTCGTCCTTCATCCCGATGTACGTGACCGGCCACGACACGATCTACGACTGGCGCTGCAACGGCCCCAAAGCCAGCCCCACCAAAGCCGTCTTCCACACCGATCCACGCGGCTTCGTCGCCGAAATGTGGAAAGAGGCGGACTGAGGCGAACCGCGGCAAAGGCCAGGGGGACGCTGTCCCCCATCCCCCTTTCTTTTTTGTGCCGCGCAGCGCTTAGGGCGCCGGCGCCACGCCGGGGGGCCCAGCCCCTGGTCTTAATGCCCGCCGGCGCCGGCGCCGGCCCGGGCGGAGGAGAGGAAGAAGGTGAACGGCACGATCGCGAAGGCGATGACCGCGCAATCGATGAAGACGTCGCGGTAGGCGAGGAACGCCGCCTGCGTGTTCAGCGTCTGGTAGAGCCAGCCCATCGCGTCCGCCCCGATTGCCCTCGGCGCCCGGCCGAGGCCGGCGAGTGCGGCCGAGACCTGGGCGAGGGTCGCGCGGTAGACCGGGCTTGCCGAGCTCAAATGTCCGGAGCCGACGAGGTAGGCCATGTTGGTCTGGCTGCTCGAGACCACCGCCGCGGTCGAGAGCGAAATCGCCGCCGATCCGGCGACGTTGCGCACCAGCACGTAGAGCGCCGAGGCGTCGGTGTTGAGGCTGCGCGGCAGCGTCATGTACGCGCTCGTGCTGATCGGCACGAAGAGGAACCCGAGGCCCGCGCCCTGCGCCATCCGCATCAGCATCAGCGTGCGGAAGTCGAGGTTTGGCGCGAGGTGGCTCGCATAGAGAAGCCCGAAGCCGAGAATGACGAACCCGGTCGCGATGATCAGCCGCGTCTGCACATGCGGCATCAGCACGCGGGTCACGAACGGGATCAGCGCCAGCACGACCAGCGCCCCGGGCGAGAGCACGAGGCCGGCCTGCAGCGCCGTGTAGCCGAGATGCACCTGTGCCAGCTGCGGGATCAGCACGCCGCTCGAGTAGAGCGTGCCGAACAGCGCCACCACCATCAGGCAGCCGAGCGCGAAGTTGCGGTCGCGGAAGACGGTGAGATGGACGATCGGCCGCCGCGCCTCGGTGAGCCAGAGGATCGCGCCGACCCACCCCAGGGCCGCTGCGAAGGCGAGCGCGCAGATCATCGGCGAGGAGAACCAGTCGGCGTCCTCGCCGCGGTCGAACATGATCTGCGCGCAGCCGATCGCCATCGCGATCAGCAGCAGCCCGGGCAGGTCAACGCGCCGGTCGCGCGTGCGTGCGCGGAGCACCCAGGGCGGGTCCTCGACGAGGCGGTTGACCAGGAAGAAGGTGAGGATGCCGATCGGGATATTGATGAAGAAGACCCATCGCCACGAGTAGCTGTCGGTGATCCAGCCGCCGAGCGTCGGGCCGATGATCGGCGCGAACACCACCGCGATCGCCACCACGCCGAAGGCGCGGCCACGCAGCGCGGGCGGCATGACGTCGAGCACGATCGCCTGCTGGTTCGGTTGCAGGCCGCCGCCGAAGAACCCCTGCATCAGGCGGAAGAAGACCAGCTCGCCGAGGCTCGTCGCACTGCCGCAGAGGAAGGAGAAGACCGTGAACATGACGATGCAGAGCAGGAAGTAGCGCTTGCGCCCGATCACCCGCCCGATCCAACCGGAGATCGGCAGCACGATCCCGTTGGCGACGAGGTAGGAGGTGAGCGTCCAGGTCGCCTGGTCGTAGCTCGAGGAGAGGCTGCCGGCGATGTAGGGCAGGCTGACATTGACGATGGTGGTGTCGAGGATCTCCATGAAGGCGGCCATCGTCACCACGACCGCGATCAGCCATGGGTTGTACCGCGGCCGCCAGGCGGCGTCCGCCGCCTCCTGGGCGTCGCTCATTTCTGGGCGTCGCTCATTTCTGGGCGTCGCTCATTTCTGGGCGTCGCTCATTTCAGATGAATGACCGGTTCCACCGAGAGCCCGAGCGGCAGCGGATCCGTTGCCTCGAGGCCGCCGGTGATGACGATCTTCACCGGCACCCGCTGCACGATTTTGACGAAGTTCCCGGTCGCGTTCTCGGCCGGAAAGGCGCTGAAGACCGAGCCCGAGCCCTGCTGGATGCTGTCCACGCGGCCGGTGAGCTTGAGGCCCGGATAGGCGTCGACGCGGATCGTCACAATCTGCCCCGGCCGGATGTGGTCGAGCTGGGTTTCCTTGACGTTGGCGATGATCCAGGGTTCCGGCTTGACCAGGCTGAACATCGTCGTGCCGGGCTGGACGAAGGTGCCGAGCGTGACGCCGCGGTCGGTGATCCAGCCGTCCGAGGGCGCCGTCACCCGCGTATAGGAGAGGTTGACGCTCGCCTGCTCGAGTTCCGCCTCGGCCTGCCCGACGGAAGCCTTGCGCTCGGCGACGAGCGCCTCCGAAGCGGCGATCTGCTCCGCCACGTCGTTGGCCTCGGCGACCGCGGCCGTCGCCTGGTGGAGCTTCGCCCGGGCCGCATTGGCGGCATCCACGGCGTCCTCGCGGGCCTGCTGGCTGGTCGCCCCGGCCGGCAGGCCGAGCTGTCGCCGCTCGTTCTGCGCAGCTTGCGCGAAATCGGCGTCCGCCTGCTCCGCCGCGGCCTTCGCCTCCGCCAGCCGCGCCGGATAGGAAGTCCGGGCGATCGCCAGGTCCTGCTCGGCGCTCGCGAGCTGGCTTTGTGCGAGCGCCAGCCCGGCTTGCGCCTGGTCGCGCGCGGCCTGGTACGTCCGCGGGTCGATCGCCAGCAGGAGCTCGCCCTGGTGGACGAACCGGTTGTCGTTGACGTTGAGCGTGACGACCATGCCGGAGACCTCGGCGGCCATCGCCACCGGGTGGCCGTCGGTGAAGGCGTCGTCGGTCGTGACCGTCCCGGCCCCCGAGAACCACAGATAATCGAGCCCGACGCCGAGCACCGCCAGCAGGGCCAGGCTCAGCACCGCCCGGCGGATCTTGACGCCGATCGGGGTCCGGCCCGGCGCTGTCGAACGAAGGTCAGCCGGAGGCTGCGTTCCATCCATGGCGAGGCGGAGACCCCTTTGAGACGAGCTCGGACGCGGCTACGCCCGGTCATCAACGCGCGGTGCCGGCCGGCCCCTCCATGGTGCGCGCCATGCGCGGATCGAGGCCGATGCCCGGCGTGCGCCCCACGTTCTGTGGCCGGGCACGCATTCCCCCCGCCGGTGCCGCCGGAAAGGGTCCTGTCGATCTAGGGAGTTTCCCCGCCGACTGCAATCGGCCCTGGCACCATCTCCGAATTCGCTCAACCGGTGGCGGCGGAGACCTTCGCGCTCGCCCCGCTCAAGCCGCCGAGTTTTTC
Source organism: uncultured Pseudomonadota bacterium (assembly GCA_963840545.1). Lineage (GTDB taxonomy): Bacteria > Pseudomonadota > Alphaproteobacteria > Acetobacterales > Acetobacteraceae > JAKAWQ01. Next base: position 408,225 of record CAWIZE010000001.1, read on the forward strand.
CCCGCCCGCCACCTTCGCCTCGGTCTCGCGCCCGCGCTCCTGGCGCGCGAGCGCCGCCCGTGCCTCGCCCTCCGCCTCCGCCGCGGTCAGCACCACCACCCCGCTCTCGTCGGCAAGCACCGCGTCGCCCGGCATGACCACCGCGCCGCCGATCGCCACCGGATGGTTGAGCCGTCCGCCGAGATCGTAGATGCGGGTCGTGATCGGCGCGATCCCCCGGCACCAGATCGGAAAATCGGAGGCGCGGATTTCCGCGAGATCGGTGCAGGGCCCGTCCACCACGCCTGCCTTCGCCCCGGCGGCCTTGGCCGCCAGCGTCACGCCCCCGCCCCAGCAGGCGTGCCGCGTATCGCCGAGCCGGTCCACCACCAGGATATCACCCGGCCGGAGCAGGCCCAGCGCGTGGTGCAGCAGCGTCGAATCGGGGCCCGGAATCGCCACCGTCACCGCGGTCCCTGCCACCCGCCGCCCCGGCAAAAGGGGAGAAATCCGCCGGTCGCAGAAGCCCCAATGACGCCAATGGCCGAGCGTCGCCGTCTCGACGCCTTCGAGCAGGGCGACGATTTCAGCGGAAAGCGGCGCCGGCATCGGCGCGATCTCATAACGCGACATTGGAGAAGCTCCCTCAGATTAGAGCGGCAACGCTCTCGACCGGAAGCACGAGCGGCCGCTCCGGATGGACGAACACCCAGAGCACGGCGCCGGCGGCGCCGGCCACGGCGATGCCGAACAGTGCCCCCGACCAGCTCCCCGTCCAGCGGACGAGGAAGGCGGTCAGCACCGGCCCGGCGACGCCCGCGGCATTGCCCCAGAAATTCGTCCAGCCCGAGACGATCCCGGTCGCCGCCCGCCCGAGATCCTGGGTCGAGGACCAGATCGAGACCTGGGTCAGCCCGATCGCGCCCAGCGAGATGCAGAGCAGGACCATCATCGTCCCAAGCCCCGGGCTCCGCGAGGCGCCGATCAGCGCCGCCGCCGAGACGATGAAGCCCGTGATCGCGAGCGGCACGCGGGCGCGCCACACCGAGCCGGTGGCGCTGAGGATGCGGTCGGCAAGCTGCCCGGTCACGAACACCATCACGAACAGCGCGACCCATGGCAGCGAGGCGTAGATCCCCATCGCCTTGAGCGAGAGATGGCGCACATTGACGAGGTAGGTCGGCAGCCAGGTCGTGTAAAAGCTCTGGATCAGGACGAGGAAGAAATACTCGACCCCGAGCGCCCAGAACTGCCCCGAGCCGAGGCAGCGGACGAAGGCGCCGGGGGTCGATTTCGCCGCATCGCCGCCTTGCCCCGCGGCGATATGCGCCGCCTCCGCCGCCCCCACCATCGGGTGGCGCTCCGGGTGGTCCCGGAACCCCCACAGCCAGCCTAGCCCGAGCACGATGCCGACCGCGCCGAAGGCGTAGAAGGCGACCGGCCAGCCGAAGGTGAGCATCACCCAGGTGGTGAGCGGCGCGGCGACGATCGGGCCGAGATAGAGCGCGCCGAGCAGCACCGAGTTCGCCTTCGCCCGTTCGGCGATCGGGAACCAGCGCTTGATCGCCAGCACCGAGCTCGGCCAGTCGGCCGACTGGCCGATCCCGAGCGCGAAGCGGATGGCGCTGAACGAAAGAAAGCTGAACCCGAGCGGGGTCGCGACGGTGAACACCGACCAGAGCGCATTGGCGGCGAAGAGGGAGCGCCGCGGCCCGATCCGCTCCGCCAGCCACCCGGCCGGCACCTGCAGCCCCGCATAGGTCCAGGAGAAGGCGGTGAGCAGGAAGGCCATCTGCACCAGCGTGAAGTGGAACTCGCGCTGGATCACCGGCGCCGCCACCACCATCGCGGTACGATCGAGCGACATCACGAAGGTGATCGGACCGATCAGGCCCAGCACCATCGCCCAGCGGAAACGCCCGACCCGCGTGCCCATCCGGCCCCCTTTTTTCCAACCTGTCATGTTTCCGACGTTGCAATGCAGCATCAAGGGGGGCAGCGATCAAGGGGCCCTTTTCCGCCTGCCCCCCATATTCCCCTGCCCGAAATTGCCCGCCAAGCTCGGGCGGCGCCATCCGAGGACGAAGACGATGAAGCCCGCGCTCTCCGCCGTCTCCCTGGTCCTGCTCGCCCTCCTCTGCGCCGCCGCCGCGCCCCCCGGCCAGCCGGCCGGCCGTCTCGTCCTCTACACCTCCCAGCCCGACCGGATCGCCGCCGGGACCGTCGCCGCCTTCCACGCCGCCGATCCCGCCGTCACGGTCACCGTCTTCCGCTCCGGCACGACGCAGGTGATGAACAAGCTCGACGCCGAATTCCTCGCCGGCCGCCCGCAGCCGGACGTGCTGCTGATCGCCGATGCGATGAGCATGGAGCGCCTCAAGCGGCAGGGCCGCCTCGCCCCCGATCCCGCCGTCGACGTCTCCGCCTTCCCCCCCGCGCTCTACGATCCCGACCGCACCTGGTTCGCCACCAAGCTCATCACCACCGGCATCGTCTACAACACCCACGCGCCCTTCATCCCCCGCTCCTGGTCCGATCTCCTCAAGCCCGCCGCCAAGGGCGAGGTCGTGATGCCGAGCCCGCTCTATTCCGGCGCCGCCCTGATCTCCGCCGGCGCCTTCGCCCAGTACGCCCCGCTCGGCCCCGACTATCTCGCCCGCCTCGCCGCCGCCGGCGCGATCTCGGTCGCCGGCAATGGCGGCGTGCTCACCGCGGTCGCCGGCGGGGGGAAGATGTTCGGCCTGCTGGTCGATTTCATGGCGCTGAACGCGAAGAAGCAGGGCTCGCCCGTCGGCTTCGTCTTCCCCGCCGAGGGCGTCCCCGCGGTCACCGAGCCGGTGGCGACCCTGAAGACCGCGAAGAACCCCGCGGCCGCGCGCGCCTTCATAGCCTTCCTGCTCTCGGTGCGCGGCCAGCAGCTCGCCGTCTCCCAAGGCTTCCTCCCCGCCCGCCGCGGAGTGGCACCGCCGCCCGGCTTCCCGCCGGTTTCAGAAATTCATCTGCTGCCGATGGACATCCCAGAAATCCTCGCCCATCGCCGGGCGCTGGAGGAGAATTTCTCCAACGCCTTCGGCGATTAGCGTGAACGGAACCGCCGAACGCGCAACCACCGCCCTGATCGCGCCCCTCCTTCTCCTCCTCGGCCTCGCCGTCCCCTTGGCCCTCCTCGCCGCCGGCACAGGCCAACCCCGCCCCTGGCGCGAACTCGCCTCCCCCACCACGCTCACCGCCATCCGCCACACGATCGTCGCCGGCAGCCTGAGCGCGCTCTGGGCTGCCCTCCTCGGCGGCGCCTTCGCCCTGCTCGCGGCCCTCACCGATCTGCCGCGCCGCCGCGCGCTCTCCTTCCTCTTCCTCCTCCTGATGATCATCCCCGCGCAGATCAGCGTCATCGCCTGGATCGCGCTCACCGGCCCCGCGAGCCCCATCCTCGCCCCGCTCGGCCTCGCCCCACACCCGGGCGCGCCGCTTCCGCTCTACGGCCCCGGAGGCATCATCTTCCTGATGGGCATCGAGCACGCGCCGATCGTCTTTCTCATCCTCACCGCCGGCCTCGGCGCCATCCCCGCCGATCTCCTCGAAGCAGCGGCATCGTCCGGCGCCGGCCCCTGGCGCAGCCTCGCCCGCATCCTCCTGCCCCTCGCGCTCCCCGCCCTCGCAGCCGGCCTCTCGGGCGCCTTCGCCGCCGGCATCGGCAATTTCGCCACCCCCGCGCTGCTCGGCATCCCCGGCCGCTACCTCATGCTGACGACGCTGATCTTCCAGCGCCTCTCCGGCTTCGGCCCGGACGAGCTCGGCCCCGTCACCCTCCTCTCCCTCCTGCTCGGCCTTCTTTCCGTCACCGCCGTCGCCTGCGAACGGCTGCTCGCCCCCGCAACCCCTCTGGCCTCCGATCGTCCCGCGCGACCCTTCGCCCTCGGCCCCTGGCGCGCACCCGCCGAGGCGCTCTGCTGGCTCGCCCTCGCCGCGTTCCTCTTCCTCCCGCTCGCCGCCCTCCTCGCCACCGCCGCGACCCGCGCCTACGGCCAGAGCTTCACCCCGGCCACGCTCAGCCTCGCCCATTTCCGCGACGTGCTCTTCGCCGAGCCCGCGACCCGCCGCGCCTTCCTCAACTCCGCCCTCCTCGCCGCGCTCGCCGCCGCCCTCCTCACCCTCCTCGCCGCCGCCGCCGCGCACCGCGCCGAATCCGGCAGCCGGCTCGCGAAATTCGCCCTCGCCGCCGCCGAAATCCCCTATGTCCTGCCCGGCACCGCGCTCGGCATCGGCTGCATCCTTCTCTTCCTCCGCCCGATCCTCGGCCTCTCCCTCTACGACACGCTCGCCATACTCCTGATCGCCTACCTCATGCGCTTCTTCGCCCTCGCCCGCCGCCCGGTGCAGGCCCTGCTCAAAACCCTCGATCCCGCGCTCGAGGAATCGGCCGCCAGCCTCGGCGCCCCCTATCCGAGGCGCCTCACCCGCATCCTGCTGCCCGCCCTCGCGCCCGGCCTCGCCGCCGGCGCCCTCCTCGTCTTCCTCGCCGCCTTCTCGGAGCTCACCGTCTCCGCGCTCCTCTGGTCCGAGGGCAACGAAACAATCGGCGTGATGATCTTCAACCTCGAGCAGGCGGGCGAATTCAGCGCCGCCGCCGCGCTCTCCGTCATCGCCGTCGCGGTGACCCTGCTGCTCCTCGCCGCCGCCGCCCTCGCCGCCCGCGGCCGTGCCGTACTCCCGTGGCAGGAGTAAGATTAGGGGCTTTGCCCCTAAAACGCCGCTGGGGCCTTGAGGCCCCAGACCCCCATCCGCTTTCAGGCCGCGCGCCGGAGCCTCATCTCCCCCCACACCGCCGAAAGCGATGCAACCAGATGCGCGATATCCGCATCCGAATGGAGCGGGCTCGGCGTGATGCGCAGCCGCTCGCTCCCGCGCGCCACCGTCGGATAATTGATCGGCTGCACGTAAATCCCATACTCCGCCAGCAAAACATCGCTGATCCGCTTGCAGAGCGCGGCGTCCCCCACCGGCACCGGCACGATATGGCTCGGGTTCCGCATATGCGGCACCCCCGCCGCATCGAGCCGCCGCCGCACCTCGGCCACCCGCTCGCGATGCCGCGTGCGCTCCACCTCGCTCGCCGCGAGATGCCGCACCGCCGCCAGCGCCCCCGCCGCGATCGCCGGCGGCAGCGCGGTCGTGAAGATGAAGCCCGAGGCGAAGCTGCGGACGAAATCGCAAAGCGCCGCCGAGCCCGCGATATAGCCGCCGATCACGCCGAACGCCTTGGCGAGCGTCCCCTCGATCACCCCGATCCGATCGGCAACCCCCTCGCGCTCGGCAATCCCGCCGCCCCGCTTCCCGTAGAGCCCGACCGCATGCACCTCGTCGCAATAGACGAGCGCGCCCGCCGCCTCCGCGACATCGCACAATTCGCCGATCGGCGCGATGTCGCCATCCATCGAATAGACCGATTCGAACGCCACCAGCTTCGGCCGCCCGGCCTCGATATCCGCAAGCTTCCTTCTCAAATCCTCGGGATCGTTGTGCGCGAAGATGCGCCGCTCGGCCCGGCTGTGGCGGATCCCCTCGATCATCGAGGCATGGTTCGCCGCATCCGACAGCACCACCGTGCCCGGCATCCGCGCCGCCAGCGTCCCCAGCGCCGCCCAGTTCGCGACATAGCCGGAGGTGAACAGCAGCGCCGCTTCCTTGCCATGCAGCCGCGCCAGCTCCGCCTCGAGCAGCACATGCTCGTGGCTCGTCCCGGCGATATTCCGCGTGCCCCCGGCCCCCGCGCCGGCGCGGTCGAGCGCCGCATGCATCGCCGCCAGCACCGCCGGATGCTGCCCCATCCCGAGATAATCGTTGGAGCACCACACCGTCACCCGCGCCGGCCCGGCCCCGCTCCCGGCCCCGCCCTCGGCCCCACCATGATGCAGGGCGCGCGGAAATTCCCCCGCCACCCGCTCGAGCTCGGCGAACACCCGGTACCGCCCCTCCCCGCGCAGAGCGTCCAACGCGCTCCGGAAGAAGCCTTCGTAGTCCATCGCCACCTCCGGCGCGCCTTCGTCATCCCGAGAGATGGGTCGCGCCCGCGCCGTCGCCAATAATCCTCGCCTATCGCCAGGGCAAGCCGCCGCGCCGCGGTCCCGCGCCTTGCCAACCCACCCGCGCCCGTCGAAAAGAAAGCTCCGGAGGCTTCTCCCATGCCCTTCACCCTGCTCATGCTCCCGCCGCAAAGCGAGACCACGCGCGCCTGGGCCCGCGAGCTCGCCGCCGCCGTGCCGGACGCGCACGTCATCGTCGCCGCGAGCGAAGCCGAGGCCCTGCCCATCATCGCCGACGCCGAAGCCGCCTACGGCACGCTCCCCCCGCACCTCCTCGCGCGCGCGCAAAAGCTCCGCTGGCTGCAGGCGCCGCAGGCCGCACCCCCGGCCGGCTTCTACTATCCCGCGCTGATCGCCCACCCGCTCGCCGTCACCAACATGCGCGAGATCTACAACGACCATATCGGCGCCCACATCCTCGCCTTCGTCCTCGCCTTCGCGCGCGACTTCCACACCTACCTTCCGCAACAACAGCGCCGCCTCTGGAACCCCAAGCCGCTCGACACCGGCGTCATCGACCTCACCGCCGCCACCGCCCTCATCGTCGGCCTCGGCGGCATCGGCGCCGAAGCGGCGCGCCTCCTCGCCGCCTTCGGCACCCGCGTGATCGCAACCGACGCCCGCCGCACCGCGCCCACCGCGGGCGTCGCCGCGCTCCATCCGCCCGCTTCGCTCAATTCCCTCCTCGGCGCGGCGGACTTCGTCATCCTCACCGTCCCGCACACGCCCGCCACCGAATTCTTCATGGACCGCGCCCGCTTCCGCCGCATGAAGCCGAGCGCCTTCTTCATCAATATCGGCCGCGGCAAAACCACCCGCCTCGACGATCTCGCCGCCGCGCTCGAAGCGGGCGAGATCGCCGGCGCCGGGCTCGACGTCTTCGCAACCGAGCCCTTGCCGCCCGAACATCCGCTCTGGACCCTGCCCGGCGTGCTGATCACGCCGCACACCGCCGGCTACGGCCCGCATCTCGACCAACGGCGCTTCGCCATCCTGCGCGACAATGCCCGCGCCTTCGCCGCCGGCGCCGGCCTGCGCAACGTCGTCAACAAGGCGAACTGGTTCTGACCCGGCGGCCGCCGTTCCCCCAAGCGCCCCAAAGGAGCTCCTGATGTCCGCACGCACCGCACCGGTGCCCGCCGTCCGCCCCAGCGCGGCCACCATCCTCGGCGGCGCCTTCGGCAACCTGATCGAGTGGTACGACTGGATCGTCTACGGCCTGCTCTCCGCCGCCTTCGCCGGCCAGTTCTTCCCCTCCGGCAACCCGGCCACCGCGCTGCTCGCGGTGCTCGCCACCTTCGCGCTCGGCTTCCTGATGCGCCCCGTCGGCGCGATCATCCTCTCGCCCTATGCCGACCGGCACGGCCGCCGGCGCATGCTCGCGCTCTCCATCACCCTGATGGGGCTCGGCAGCCTGATCGTCGCGCTCTGTCCGCCCTTCCGCGCGATCGGGATCGCCGCACCCCTGATCCTCCTCTTCGCGCGCCTGCTCCAGGGCTTCTCCGCCGGCGGCGAGTTCCAGGGCTCCTCGGTCTTCCTGGTCGAGCATTCTCCCGCGGACACCCGCGCCTTCGCCAGCTCCTCGCAAATGATCAGCATCGGCGTCGCCATCCTGGCAGCGACCGCCGTCTCCGCCCTCACCACGCGCTTCATCCCGCGCCCCGCGCTCGATCTCTGGGGCTGGCGCATCCCCTTCCTCATCGGCGCGGCGGGCGCGCTCTACGGCCTCTGGCTCCGGGTCGGCCTGCCCGAGACGCCGCAATTCGCCGCCCTCGAGCGCAACCACGCCCTCTCGCGCCGCCCGCTGATCGAGGCGGTGCGCGAATTCCCGAAAGAGAGCCTCTTCGTCTTCGTCCTCCAGATGGGCACCGTGCAGTTCTACACCTGGACCGTGTTCCTCCCCTCCTATGCGCATCTCGCCGGCGGCCTGCCGCTCGCCGCGGGCTTCGCCGCCAGCACCATCGCCATGGCGGTCTATTGCGTGGCCGTCCCCGCCTTCGCCGCGCTGTCCGACCGCATCGGCCGCAAGCCGCTGCTCTACGGCGCCGTCGGCGGCTTCCTCCTCTTTTCCTTCCCGCTGATCGACGCGCTGCACCACGCAAGCTTCGGCTCCTTCCTGCTGATCGACGTGATCGGCATCCTGTTCATCGCGATGAACAACGCAGTGCTCGCGCCGGTCCTCTGCGAGGTCTTCCCCACGCGCCTGCGCACCTCCGGCATCGGCCTGCCCTACGCCGTCTGCAGCGCGATCTTCGGCGGCACCGCCCCGCTCGTCGCCACCGCCTTCATCAAGGCGCGGATCGATTGGGGCATGCCCGCCTACATCACGGCGATCTGCCTGATCTCGCTGCTGGTCTTCGCAACCGTGCCGGAGACGCGCGGCAAACCCCTCGATTGACTTGCCCGGCACGCGCCCCGATCCTCCCGGAATGCTCAGAATCGGGATCGATATCGGCGGAACCTTCACGGATTTCGCGCTCTGGGACGGCGCGCCGGAAGGCTACATCGCCGTCGATTCCTGGAAAGTTCCCTCGACGCCGCCGCGCTTCGCCGAAGGCGTGAAGGCGGGCCTCGCGCGCCTCCTCGCATCCGGGCGCATGCAGAGCGACCAACCGGCGCTGATCGTCCACGGCACCACCGTCAGCACCAACGCGGTGATCGAGCGCAGCGGCCCGCCGCTCGCCCTCCTCGTCACCGCGGGCTTCCGCGACATCCTCTCCCTCGCCCGCCTCCGCTTCGACCGCCCGGTCGATCTCTTCAACACCCGCCCCGCCCCGCTCATCCCGCGCCGCCTCGTCTTCGAGGTGGCGGAACGCCTGCGCGCCGACGGCCGCGTGGACATCGCGCTCCGCCCCGAGGACGCCGTCGCCGCCGCGCGCGCCGCTCGCGCCGCCGGCGCCGCCGCGATCGCCGTCTGCTTCCTGCACGCCTATCGCAACCCGGCGCACGAGCGCGAAGCCGCCGCCGCGATCCGCGCCGCGCTCCCCGATATCGATCTCGTCCTTTCGCACGAGGTCTGGCCCGAGGCGCAGGAATACGAGCGCGCATCGGCCGCCCTGCTCAACGCCTATGCCCGCCGCGCCATGTCCGGCTATCTCGCCGAGCTCGAGCGCTATCTCGCCGCGACGCTGCCCGCCGCGCGCCTGCTCGTCACCAAGTCGAACGGCGGCGTCATGGGCGCCGCCGAGGCCGCCCGCATGCCGATCCACACCCTCCTCTCCGGCCCCGCCGCCGGCGTCACCGCCGCCGCCGTGCTCGGCCAAATGCTCGACGAGCCCTCGCTTCTCACCATGGACATGGGCGGCACCAGCACGGACATCTCGCTCCTCCACCACGGCCAGCCAAGCGTCTCGCACGAGGGCCGCGTCGGCGATTTCCCGCTGATGATCCCGGTCACCACCATCGAGGCGATCGGCGCCGGCGGCGGCTCCATCGCCTGGCTCGACGGCCCCGCTCCCGAACCCCCCGATCCCGGCCATCAGGTCCTGAAGGTCGGCCCGCGCTCGGCCGGCGCCGTACCCGGCCCGGCCTGCTACGGCGCCGGCGGAACGCTGCCCACAGTCTCGGACGCCTATCTCCTCTGCGGCTATCTCTCCGAGGATGCGCCGCTCGCCGGCGGGCTCCGCCTCCGCCGCGACCTTGCCGAGACGGCGATGCGCCCGATCGCCGCCGCGCTCGGCGCAGACATCACCGACGCCGCCGAGAGCGTCATCGCCGTCGCCACCTCCAACATGCTCGCCGGCGCGCTTCCCTTCATCGCCCGCCTCGGCCTCGAGCCGCGCGCGCTCAAGCTCATGGTCTATGGCGGCGCCGGCGCCATCCATGGCCCCCTGCTCGCGCGCGAGATCGGCATCGGCCGCATCGTCATCCCGCGCGTCTCCTCGGTCTTCTGCGCCTTCGGCTGCCTCGTCTCCGACCTCCTCTACGACGTCGTGCGCACGGTGCACGCCATGGCGCCGACGCCAACGCTGCTCGCCGGGACCTACGCGGCGCTCGAGCGCGAGGGGCGCGATTGGCTCGCCGCCCAGGCGCCCGGCATCGCACCCGCCTTCGAGCATTCCGCCGATGTCCGCTACGAAGGCCAGTCCTTCACGCTGGCGGCGCAAATCGACGCCGATGCCGCCCGCAACGGCGATCGCGCGGCGATCGCGAACAGCTTCCACGCCCTCCACCAGCGCCTCTACGGCCATGCCGATCAAGCGGGCGATATCGCGATCCTCGCCCTCCGCGTGCGCGTGCGCGGCGCCCTGCCGCGCCCCGCCGCCGTCCCCGCGCGCCCCAACCGCGCAACCCCAAACGGCGCCGCCCGCCCCGCCGCCACGCGCCCCGCCCGCTTCGACGGGCGCTGGCACCAGGCGCCCGTCTTCCGCTGGCCCGACCTCGCCCCGGGCTGGACCACCCCCGGCCCCGCCATCGTCGAGCAGGCCACCGCCACCGTCATCGTCCCGCCCGGACTCGAAGCCACCATCGGCAAATTCGGCGACCTGATCCTGGAGCAAGCCGTCTGACATGGACCCCGTCCGCACCGAGGTGATGCGCAACCGCTTCGCCGCCATCGCCGAAGAGGCGAGCACCATCGCCTATCGCTCCGCCTACACCACCTTCGTCAAGCAGACGCAGGACTACCAGGTGGCGCTCGCCAGCCTCGCCGGCGAGTTCTTCGCCTATCCGCTCCACGCCGGCGTCACCTCCGCCGTCTGCCAGAACCTGCGCGGCCTGGTCGACGAGATCGGCATCGAAACGCTGGCCCCGGGCGACGTCATCATCAGCAACGATCCCTTCTCCGGCGACGCGCTCTGCACCCACACGATGGACATCCACCTGGTCCGCCCGGTCTTCCGCGCGGGCCGGCCGATCGCCTTCGCCTGGGCCTTCATCCACGCCTCCGACATCGGCGGCGCCGTGCCCGGCAGCATCTCGCCCACCAGCTACGAGGTCTTCCAGGAGGGCGTGCGCATCCGCCCCGGCTTCCTCTATCGCGCCGGCGAGCCGAACCGCCCGCTCTGGCAGTTCTTCGCCGACAATTCGCGCATCCCCGACCTCATCTGGGGCGACCTCCAGGCGATGATGTCAGGCCTCGCACTCCTCGACCGCCGCACCCAGGAGCTGTGCGATCGTTACGGCACCGAGGAATTCCTCGCCTCCGTCGCCGACGTGCTGGCGCTCTCGGAGGCCAAGGCCCGCGCCGCGATCGCCCGCCTCGCCGACGGCGAATACGCCTTCAACGACTATCTCGAAGCCTTCCAGGGCGACGGCTTCATCTTCATGGCGGCGAAGATGACCAAGCACGGCGAGACCCTGGAGATGGATTTCTCCGGCAGCGATCCGCAGGTCCGCTACGCGCTCAACTTCACCACCGGCAACCGCCCGCATCCGTTCCTCTGCATGCCGATCGTCAACTGGATCCAGACCGTCGAGCCCACCGTGCCGCTCTCCGGGGGCATCATCCGCCCGATCCGCACCCACGCTCCGCGCGGCAGCTTCATGAACGCCGAATTCCCCGCCGCGATGGGCAATCGCTGGGTCGCGGTGATGCGCGTCTACGACGCGATCCTCGGCTGCCTCGACCAGGCGGTCCCCGGCGGCATCGCCGCCGCCGGCGCCGGCCAGGCGGGCATCATCTCGCTCGCCTCCACCGATCCGCGCTCCGGCCGGCGCCATGTCAGCGTGATCGAGCCCTTCATCGGCGGCAGCGGCGGGCGCAGCTCGGGCGACGGCGTCGACGGCATCGACCAGCCCGTGGGCTTCCTCAAGAGCGCGCCGGTCGAGGTCGTGGAGCTGGAAACCCCGCTCGTCATCCGCCGCTTCGCCCTCGAGCCCGGCACCCCCGGTCCCGGCCGCTTCCGCGGCGGCCACGCGATGCGCATCGAAATCGAAAATCTCGGTTTTTCCTCGGTCATGACGGTCCGCGGCCTCGAACGCTTCCGCTTCCAGCCCTGGGGCCTCGCCGGCGGCGGCGCCGGCGCGCACGCAAGCTGCATCCTCAATCCCGGCCGCGACCGCGAGCGCGAGATCGGCCGCATCGACGTCCTCGAGCTCTCCCGCGGCGATCTTCTGCGCATGATCACGCCGAGCGGCGGCGGCTACGGCGATCCCTTCACCCGCGATCCCGCCCGCGTGCTCGCCGAACTGCAGGACGGCCTGCTTTCCCCCGAGCAGGCGCGCAGCCTCTACGGCGTGGTCATCCGCGCCGGCGCGGTGGACGAGCCCGCGACGCGCGCCGCCCGCGCCACCCGGCCGGAGACCCTCGCCACCCCCCGGCTTTTCACCCTCGGCCCCACCCGCGAAGCCCTCGAGCGCACCTGGCCGCCCGCGGTCAGCGCCGCGCTCGCCACCGCCGTCGCGCCGGCGCCCGCCACCGTGCGCACGCACATCATCCGCGCCGTACGCGACGAGCTCTCGCGCGCCGGCACGCCGGTCACCGCGGACACCGCCCGCGCCGCCGCCCTGCGCATCCTGAACGGCTGAACCCGCTCACCCCGCCAGGAATTCCCCGACCTCGGGAATCGCCCGCAACGCCGCCAGCTCCGCCTCGTCCGGCAAGTGCGGCCGATCGCGCGCGCGATCGACCATGCAGAGGAAGCCGAACTTTTCGCCCGCATCGGCGCGAAACTGATGCCAGGTCCAGGCCGGAATGGTGACGAGGTCGAACGCCGCGACCGCCCGCACGCTCGTGCCAAGCAGGCAATGGCCGCGCCCGCGGAAAATCATCACCCCGTGCATGTGCTGGTGCCGCTCGAGCGTCGAAAATCCGCCCGCCGCCATCTCGAAATAGCGGAGCTCGCAATCGAGCGCCGCCTCCTCGAACAGCACCTGGCGCGAGATCGCGCAAAACGGCGCCGCCCCCTCCTCCTTGTACGGCCGGTGCTCCACCCCCTCCCAGCGAAATCCGGGCTCGAACGCCCGCACCCGCGCCGCCACATCCTCCTTCATTTCGCCGACCTCCCTCCGTGCCTCGCCACCGCCTCGCTGAACGCGAGCGTCGCCGCGGTCAATTCTTCCCCTGCTGCGAGCAGGCTGCCGCCCAGCAGCAGCATGGCGTCCGTGCCGTAGAAATCGAGGATCTCCGGCACGCGTTCAACCACCATCCCGCCCGCCGCCACCGGCACGGCGGCCCGCAACCGGGGATTCTCCCCCGTCGCGTTGCCCGCGAGCCGCCGGCACGTCTCCTCCGAATAGCCGAACCGCCCGCCGAAACTGGGAAAAATCACCGCATCGGCACCGAACAGGCGAAACAGCTTGCCGATCAGCAGCGCCGGATCGATCCGCGCCGCGCCGCCCAGCGTCGGATGGGCAAAGAAGGAAAAATCCGGAAACTCCCGCACCAGCGCCTGCATGTTCGCCACCCCCGCGATCATCGGCGCGATCAGCCCCGCCGCGATCCCCTCCTCCCGAGCCACCCGCATCTGCCCCCGCATCCGCTCGAGATCGCCCGAAAGGCTCGGCACATAGCAGGCCGGATGCCCGCCCGCCGCGCCCCGCCGCACCGCCGCCGCGATCGCCGGAACGCGCGCGGCGAACGGCGAAAAAGCCTGATCGGCGATGCCGTGATCGTCCTTGATGAAATCGATCCGCCCGCGCGCGAGCCGCTCCGCCAGCGCCGCCAGCCGCTCCGGCCCAAGCCCCTGCGGCTTGAGCGCCGAGCCGGTCATCGCCCGCCCCTCAGCCCCCACCAGCCGGCGCAGCCCCGCGATCCCCCGCCCCGGCCCCCCGAACGCCGCCTCCATCGCCTCCGGCAGCACCAGGTCCCACAGCACGACATCCTCGTGCAGCGAGCTGTTGCCGAACGCCATGTTCAAAAGCTGCCCGGCATCATCGCCGACCGTCGCCGCCGCCAGCCCGACCCGCACCTCGAACACCCCGCCGCCGCGATCCGCGATGCCCTCCACCCTTCCCACGATGTCGCGCAATATCGCCGCATCCCCGATCGCCTCGGGCGGCATCTCCACGCTCTGCTCGACCGCGATCGCCCGCGCCCGCGCCTCAATCGCGCCCGCCTCGCTCCGGACATGAAAGACCGCCTCGACCCGCCCGGCACTCATCCCGCGCTCCTGCTTCACCAAGGCCAAGGCCAGGGGCTGGGCCCCTGGACCCCCCAACCTGCCATCGCACGGCGCCCCCGCCGTCACCGGGGCAGGCTCCGCGACCAGGCAATCTCCTGCCCCCGGAACCCCGCCACCACCCCCCGCACGCCGCCCCGCGCCAGCGCCTCCAGCGCCGCCCCGACCGCCGCCACGAACCGCCCGTCCCGCGCCAGATCCGCCGCATCCAGCGCCGGCAGCGCCAGCACCGCCCGCACAACCTCCGCGCTGGTGCCCGCCCGGCTCGCTCGCGCCCGCAGCGCCGCCGCTTGCGGATCGGACAGAACAAGCGCGCCGCCGTCATCGGCGCGCCCCTGGCAGACGCGGATGAAGGCCGCAACCGCCAGCGCGACGTGCCCCGGCATCGAGCCCCGCTCCAGCAGCACGCGCGCCGGCGCCAGCAGCCGCTGCGGCAGCTTCTGCGATCCGTCCGCCGCGATCTGCGCCGTCCGGTGCCTGAGCGCCGGATTGGCGAAACGCGCCAGCACCTCCCGGCAATAGCCGCCCACATCCACATTCGCCGGCATCGCCAGGCTCGGCGCCACCTCCGCCATCAGCCCCGCCACCATCGAAGCCATCCCCGGATGGGCGATCGCATCCGCCACCGTCTCCCAGCCCGCGAGCTGGCCAAGATAGGCGATCGCCGAATGGCTGCCGTTCAGCAGCCGGAGCTTCATCTCCTCCCACGGCCGCACGTCATCCGTGAGCGTCGCCCCCGCCGCCTCCCACTCCGGCCGCCCCAACGGAAACCGATCCTCCAGCACCCATTGCGTGAAGGGCTCGGCAACCACCGGCCAGGCATCCTCCGCACCCAGCGCAGCCGCGATCCCGGCCCGATCCGCCGCCGTCGTCGCCGGCACGATCCGATCGACCATCGCAGAGGGAAACGAAACCCGCTCCCCGATCCACGCCGCCAGCCCCGCATCCCTCAGCGCCGCGAACCCGACGACCACCCCTCGCAGCGTCGCCCCGTTGCGCGGCAGATTGTCGCAGCTCAGCACGGCGAACGGCGCCACCCCCGCACGCCTGCGCGCCGCCAGCGCCGCCACCAGCAGCCCCGGCACGCTCCGCGGCCTCCCCGGCCCACCAAGGCCCGCCCCTAGGTCGGCAACCACATCGGGATGCGCCGCATCCAGCTCGCCCCCCGCACCGCGGCAATACCCCTTCTCCGTCACCGTCAGCGAAACGATCGCCACCTCCGGCGCCGCCATGCGCAGAACCAGCGCCGCCGGGTCCTCCGGCGCCACCAGCAGCCCCGTATGCGCGCCGATCACCCTGGGCGCCCGCTCCGTCCCATCCCGCAGCGACAACGCATAAAGACAATCCTGCGGCGCCAGCGCATCGCGCACATCCGCGCGCCGGAGGCTCGCCCCGAGAATCCCCCACCGCAAATCGCGCCCGAGCACCGCGTCGGTGTACGCAGCCAAATGCGCGCGATGGAACGCGCCCACGCCGAGATGAACGATGCCCGTGCTGAGCGCCGCCGGATCATGCCCCGGAAGCGCCACGCCCCGCGCCAGATGCGCCAGCGCCGTGCGCGAAAGCCGCATGCAGCGCCCTCCACCCGATCGCGCCCGCAGCCCCGGCTCCAGGCGCGCGCCCAGGCACTGATATAATGCCGGGTCGCCCCGTCAAGCCCGGAGGGAAACGCCCATGCGCGCCTGCGTCATCCACGGCGCCGAGGATCTCCGCCTCGAGCACCGGCCCGACCCCACCCCCGGCCCGGGCGAGGTCCTGCTCGCCATCCGCGCCGGCGGAATCTGCGGCTCGGACCTGCATTATTTCTTCGAGGGACGGAACGGGGACTTCGTCGTCCGCGAGCCGCTCATCCCCGGCCACGAGGTCGCGGGCGAGGTCGCCGCGATCGGCTCCTCCGTCACCCGCGTCGCCCCCGGCGATCACGTCGCCGTCCATCCCGGCCGCGCCTGCGGCCACTGCCGCGCCTGCAAGGAAGGGCGCGGCAATCTCTGCCGCAACGTCTTCTTCCTCGGCAGCGCCAGCCGCTTCCCCCACATGCAGGGCGGTTTTTCCGATTTTCTCCTGGTCCACGAAAGCCAGTGCTACCCCGTCTCGCCCGAGCTGCCCTTCACCATCGCCGCCTTCGCCGAGCCGCTCGCCGTCTGCCTGCACGCCGTCTCCCGCGCCGGCCCCGTCCTCGGCCGCACCGCGCTGATCACCGGCGCCGGCCCGATCGGTCTTCTTACCCTCCTCTGCCTCCGCCGCGTCGGCGCGGCCCACATCGCCGTCACCGACGTGCTCGATCCCCCGCTCGCGCTCGCCGCCTCCCTCGGCGCGGACGCGACCCACAACGTCGCCGCCGACCCCAACTCCCCCGCCCGCGCCCCCGAAGGCTACGACCTCGCCTTCGAATGCTCCGGCAACCCCATCGCCCTTTCCTCCGCCCTCCGCCATGTCCGCCCCGGCGCCGTGGTCGTCCAGGTCGGCACGCTCCCTCCCGCCGCCGTCCCCCTCCCCGTCAACCTCGTCATGGCCAAGGAGATCGACCTCCGCGGCTCGATGCGCTTCGACACCGAATTCGCCCACGCCGTCGAATGCCTCGATCGCGGACTGATCGCCGTCCGCCCCCTGCTCACCGGCACCCGCCCGGCGAGCGACGCCGTCGCCGCCTTCCACCTCGCCCGCGACCGCGGCGCCCACGCCAAGGTCCAGATCCTCTTCGGCTGAATGCCCCTCGGCTGACGGCCCCCCCGCTTGCCCGTTCTAATGCGCCCGCTCTAAAACACTCTCCATTCCCTCCGGAGACGCACCATGATCCGCTTCTATTTCCACCCGGCGCCCAACCCGGCCAAGATCGCGCTCCTGCTCGAGGAGCTGGGCGTCGCCTACGAGGTCGTCCCCGTCGACACCAGGAAGGGCGAGCAGCACGCGCCCGCGTTCCGCCGCATCAACCCGAACGGCAAGGTCCCCGCGATCGTCGATACCGAAGGCCCCGCTGGCCCCGAAACCCGCATCTTCAATTCCTCCGCCATCCTCCTCTATCTCGGCGAGAAATACGGAAAATTCATCGGCGCCCAAGCCGACCGTCCCGAATTGCTCTCCTGGCTCTTCTTCATCGCCAGCGGCCTCGGCCCCTACTCCGGCCAGGCCGTGCATTTCCAGCACGCCGCGCCCGAGCCCCTCGCCTATGCGGTCAACCGCTATCGCCGCGAGGCCGAGCGCCATTACCAGGTCCTCGATACGCACCTCGCCGGCCGCGCCTTCATCCTCGGCGAGCACTACTCGATCGCCGACATCTCCGCCTGGGGCTGGCTCGACTTCGCCGCGCGCGTGCTCCCGGGCGAGACTCGCACCCGCTTTCCGCCTTCCCCAACCTCCAGCGCCTCTTCCTGAGCGTCGATGCGCGCCCCGCGGTCGCCCGCGCCCGCGCCGTCGGCAAGGACATCGCCTTCAAGAAGGAGGTGGACGAGGACGCCCGCCGCGCGCTCTTCCCCTCCAACTACCCGCCCGCCGCCGCCTGATCAGGCGGCCCAACTCACCGACCGGCCGGCCGGCCCCATCGCTGCGGCCGATCGCTTCGCCCACCCGCCGGCAGCCACCATGATCCACGGCGGGATGGGAGAGCGCGGGCGCTCCCATCCCGCTCCATCTCTTTGTTTATTCACGTGATTCGGATCTGCGGCGAGCCCCCCTTCGGTCATCGCGCTCCACCTCCAAGCCCCCGTCGGCCGACTTCCGGCAGGGCGGCATTTCTCCACCCATGCCGCCCAAAGCGCGCCGCACCGGCCCAAGCGTCCAAAAACGGACCTTCGCTGGCACGCGCCAAACACGGCATGGCGCCCATAGCCGCAGTTAGACCGATTGTCGCCGCTCCCCCAAAGCAGACCCTCCATCGTCCGGGCTACAAGCCTCTATACGCGGAGAACAGGTACCCTCGATGCCGAGGTCGCCAGAGCGACAACCGTCGCCGTGCCCGGCGCCGGTCCGCAGGGTGGCCGGGACGAAGAAAGGCCCCTGTTCAGCCGAACAAAGAAACCGGCTTGGATTGCCGGGTCGCCCCGGGGGTGACATCTCTATCGGGGAGAAATTGTGACTTTTCAATCGAGCACCGACACGCACTCTGCGCTAGTGGGCGGCGCCACAAGATGTAGAAAAGGATGCGGACTATTGGCTGTTGATCTTCACGAGCTTCTCAAGCTCCTCGACGCGTTTTTGTAACGCCCCGATCATGCTCTTGAGCGTCACAACGCCGGCGGCGACAGCTTGGTGATGGTTCGTCACATCGTTTTTGAGAGAACTCAAGCCTCTATCAAGGTCGTCAACCTTCAGCCGCATTTCCTCTATCTTTCCGGCTTCAGTTAGCTCGTTCCAAGACGCCATGAGAGTCTTCCCCTAGGCTCACGGTCATCGCGTGCTGATAGTCGAAGAAGTGAATGACTTCGTGGGAGCCACTTACATGGACTGGGGCACGCTCATCAAGACCATAATCGGAGCGGGGGTTGGCACGGCCCTCGTCCAACCGCTGCTTGCCATTTACCGGGACGCTCGAGAGCGGAATTCACATGCGGCCTATATGGCCATGCGCCTTGCCGTCATTCTGGAAGCCTATACGGCCGCCTGCTCAGATCTAATTGCCAAGAATTCTACGGCAGAAGCCCCTCCTGACCAGGAGTTTCCTAATTGGGATACCACGCTGCCGCAGCTGTTATCATACCCGGAGGACGCCGAAGGTTGGCGAGCAATTGATCGTAAGCTCGCAGGGCGATGCTTAAACCTTCGTAACAAGATCGACGGCAGCCAAACCGTCATCCGCTGGATAATCGAGTATACCCGGGACGAGCTAGGGGATGTCCTCGATGAGGAGGCCGCTCGGCGCGGGCTGGAGGCGTGGTCGATCGCCATAGACCTGCGACGCAAGCACGGCATCGAACAGGCGGACGCAGTTTGGGACTACGCCGAAGGTTTGAAGCAAACTCTTCATCATGCCGAAAAAGCGCGGGCTGACCGCAGCAGGGAGAATGCGGCGAGTATGAAGGACTTCCTTCCGCCTCAACCCTGACATCATAAGTCAAGACTTTCGGGTACTTCGGTTGCCCCCATGGTTTCAATAGATTAGACTTCTTGCAGGGTATGACCGAAAATAACCCCCATTCTCGGCCTCTCGGCTACGCCCGTGTCAGCACCTACGGGCACCGGTCGCGCTGGGCGGCGATCGTCTCGATTGCGGCCAAAATCGGCTGCACCGGACAGACGCTCAACGAGTGGCTGAAGAAGGCGGAGGGCGACAGCAGGCGTGCGCCTGGGGCGACGAGTGAGCCGCTTCTTCTCGACCAATTGACGTTGCCCCCGGGATTTAATCGAGGCGGAACCGGGGTTTGGCTTCCCTTGGTCCTGCCCTCAGCACTAACCCGGCAAAAAACTCACTCAATTCGGTCGAAGATTCCGGGGGAGACCAATCATGGTCCGGGCGCGGCATCTGCATCGGACAGAGCTCCAGTGAATATCTTGCTATCTTTCGGTGGTCGGCCGGCGAGCAGAAGAGCGATCGCGCGGGTCACCGTGTCGGCGCCGAAGATCCTCTGTAACATGGCGAGCGCAAGGACGTTGCGGTCCGGATCGCGTGGCACCACGATCACGATCGCTTGCAAGCTGTCCCGATTGAAGTCCCGTTGCAGCGGATCGAGCGCTTTGCAAAGCTCCACGATGGTCGGCATGTCGTCAGCGAAACTGAGGCCTGCGGCCTGGGCGAAGATCGGCGGGTCGTCCGGCGGCGGCCCCTGGATAAGGGACCCAAGCGCTTCCACCGCCTGGGCGAGCACGTCCTCTCCGACGTAGTTCATCAGGAATAGGCCAAGATTGTAGGCCTTCACTTCCTCGCTCATCGCACGCGAGGCGAGCGCTTCGGTCGCCTGTTGCAGCGCGCTCTGTTCATCGGCCGAGAGATTCTGCATCAGCGCCATGCAATGCGCCAATAGCGCGGTGCGCGCCCGGGCGAACGAGACGCCCCGCATGATGGCCTTCACGCGCTTGGCGCGCGGACCGGCCCGCTGCCGATCGCACTCTCGATCTGCGGCGGCAAGGATCACCTGCAGCAACGCAGCCGGCCCGATCGCGATGTCGCTGTCCTTGACGCGCAAGGTGAACACTGCGGTGCGAAGCAGCGCCATCGCACCCACGCCGGCCAGCAGCACACGGGTCAAAGTCGGCGCGAGCGTATCGTCCGGTGACAGTCCCAGTTTGAGCCGCTCGGTCTGCAGCAGCCAGAAAACTATGAACGATACTAGCGTGTTGACTGCGATGTAGAAATATCCAGGTAGGCTGTTTAGTGCTGCCGTCGGGCTGTCCTTGTAGCGCGCGATCAGCTCCGTCACACCGACGAGCGTTCCCAGGAGTGAGGCCGCGAAGAACGCCAGATACTCACGGACAGCTTCTGTCCGTACCACATAGGTGACGAAAGATCCCACCGCGAACGAGACTGGCACTAGCAGCCAGGTCCCCCTCCAGGACAGTTCGCTTACGCGGTCTCTCCAATCCGGCCGGCTTGCCCCGATCGGGTCGGCACCATCACTTCCAGACATGGTCTGCCCCCGGCTGTTACGCCGGGGAGTCAATCAGATCGGCAATCCAGGGACAACACCGATGGTCAGGCTGGCGTGCTTGCACCAGCTTCGGTGTAGCGGCTGAGCGCGCCATAGCCCTGGGACGTCAGAAACAGCAGCTTGGATTTCTGCACGTCCTCGAGTTCGTACACCTCGACTTCCCCGAGCGAGCGCGCCCGCTCTACCAGTTCAACCGTCTGCTTCGGGTCGAGCTTCAAGATCGACGGAAGATCGCGCAACGGCATCCTCCCGACCTGGGAGATCGCGCTTAACAGCTTGATCTGGAGGGGCGGCTCGCGTGCAACCTGATCGGCCGCCTGAGCCGGCACACCGCTGAGCAGAAACGACGTCACGTTGGCAGTGCTACGCATCTGAAGCTCCTCGCTAGGAGGACATATAGGCCGGGTCGGCCCTTGCGTCATCATGCGCTTCCAGTGGCGCCAACGCCGGGCCGCCGAGGAGCATACAAAGAACAAGAAACCTCCCTGCCGGCGCGGAGCGCCATAGGGGCTAGCACTTGATAATCCGGTTATTCGCCCTTCCTCGGCCCTTGATGTTATCATTGATAACAGATTTTATCAATAGAAGCGGCATTGCATTCCGCGTCCGGTAATCGAGTCGAAGGAGGCAGGCGACCGCCTGGTGACCGTCGCAGCCGCCGTCGGCAATCTCTATAGATGAACGTCCGCTAGCCGCCGTCGCGCCCTCCAAACCGACCATTCGGCACTCGGCCAGATCGTGCCGCGAGGCGAACCTCCGGTTCTGACCATCGCCGCCCGCTGGCAGCCCGCCTGAAGCCCACCCGCAGCGACCGCCGCCACCTGGGTTTTTGCCCTCGAGCGGAACGGGTTCCCCCTGCGCCCACCCATCCCGCTCCAACCCTCTGTCAAATCGCGCGGTTCACGCCTGCACTCTTCACGCCCCCGGTTACCCCCCCGGCTTTCCCGCCTCAGGGTGCGGCGATCCCCTCGCGCGCGAGCGCGCGCCGCACCGCCCCCCGCTCGCCCATCCGCCGCGCATGCTCCGTCCAGCGCGGAAAATCCCGCGCCATGTCATAGCCGAGCGCCTTGCCCCGCCCCCAGGTCCAGAACGTGAAAAGATAAGGGTCCGCCACGGAATAGCCATCGCGCGCCGTCTCGCGCCCGCGCGCCACCACGTCCGCTTTCGCAGCGTCGCTCGTCGCATAGCGCTCGGGCCGGCGCATATGCGCATACGCCACATGCACGCCCGAGGTGCACCAGCCGAGCCATTCGAGGCAGCGCGCATCCTCCCGCGCGTCCTCCGGCCACAGCCCGGCGGCCGGGTATTTCCGCGCGACATAGCGCAGCACGGCCGGGTTCTCCGTCACGATGAACCCCTCGTCGCTCCGGGCATTCGGCCGTTCATCCCCATCACCCCTCGCCTGACACCGCCGGCGCCGTCGGAGACACCTGCACAACCCTCAGCAAGTACAGGCCACAGACGATGGCACCGAGCGGTGGCAGCGCCAGGCCGAGAAAGGCATCCCGCCAGCCGATCGAGGCGATCAGCAGTCCCCCCAATGAGCCCGAAAGCGAGGCGCCGATGCCCTGCACGGTCATCACCGCGCCGAGCGTGGTCTGGGTCCGCCCCGAACCCCACGACAGATCGGCAACCAGGGTCGGCGTGATGACGCCCAGGGTGCCGGCGCCGAGCGCGTCCAGGATCTGGATCGGCACCAGCCAGAGCGGGGCCTCGCCGTAGGCCGCGATGATCCCGCGCACCACCAGGACGCAGCAGGCGAAAAGGAACAGCGGCACCTTGCCGTGGCGCTCCGCGATCCGTCCCGCCACCAGCGCGACACCGATCATGCCGAACTGGGCGACGATCACGCAGGCGGACATCCATTGCGTCGCGTCGCCGTGGCCGAGCCGCGCCAGGCGCAGGCCGAGCAGCGGCAGCATCGCCGCGTTGCCCAAATGGAAGAACAGCAGGGAAAGTGCGAAGACCAATATCGGCCCGTGCCGCAGCGCCTTGAAGAACGGCTCCGGCCTGGCGCCGGGCGCGAGGCCGATCCGCCTCGTTTCGCCGCGCGGGCCGGCAAGGCAGAGCAATGCCACGATGGTCGCCGCGGCCATCACGCCCAGCACGAGCAAGGGTGCGTCAACTCCGAGCCGTGTCGCACCAAGCAGGATCATGAGCGCGGCGGTGACATTGCCGGCATTGCTCCAGGCGGCGTTGCGGCCTTGCTGGAGAGGGAAGTCGCGCTGGCCCACATAGGCGAGGCTGGCCGCGGCGATCGCCGGGCCGATCACCGAGCCGCCGAGCGCGGTCAGAAAGAGGCCAGCAAGCACCAGCCTCGGGTGCTCGCCGCGGACCAGGGCGGCGGTGCCGAGCAGGATCAGCGCCGAGCCGGCAGCGACCATCAGTCTTGGCCGGCCGAGGCGGTCGACCAAAGCGCCGCCCGGCGTATTGCAAAGGAGGCCGGCAATGCCGCCCGCCGTCATGACGAAGCCGATCCGCTCGGGATGCCAGTGCAAGGCGGTCGCGAGCCAGGCCGGCAGGAAGGGACCGAGCCCGCCGGCGACATCGGCAAGGAAGAAATTGACCGCGTTGAAGGCGGATGGGGCCCGTCGCGACGTTGCCGACAGTGCCGCCCCCGCGGATGGCGCCTGCGCCGCCCCCGACTCACCGCGGCGCATTCTCAATCGGTCTCCAGGAAAACCGGCCTACGGTGCCGCGATCCCCTCGCGCGCGAGCGCGCGCCGCACCGCCCCCCGCTCGCCCATCCGCCGCGCATGCTCCGTCCAGCGCGGAAAATCCCGCGCCATGTCATAGCCGAGCGCCTTGCCCCGCCCCCAGGTCCAGAACGTGAAGATATAAGGATCGGCCACGGAATAGCTCTCGCCCGCCGCCCACGCCGTGCCCTGCTTGCCGAGCTTCGCCTCGACCTGCTCCCACACCTCGCGCGCCGTCTCGCGCCCGCGCGCCACCACATCCGCCTTCGCCGCCTCGCTCGTCGCATAGCGCTCGGGCCGGCGCATATGCGCATACGCGACATGCACGCCCGAGGTGCACCAGCCGAGCCATTCGAGGCAGCGCGCATCCTCCCGCGCGGCCTCTGGCCACAGCCCGGCCGCCGGATATTTGCGCGCGACATAGCGCAGCACGGCCGGATTCTCCGTCACGATGAACCCCTCATCGCTCACCGCCGGCACGCGGCCTTTCGGATTGATGGCGAGATAGTCCGGCGCCCGCTGCGCGCCGTGGCTGAAATCCACCAGCACCGCCTCGAAGTCCGCGCCGGTCTCCTCGAGCGCGATATGCGGGGCGAGCGAACACGCCCCCGGGGAATAGAACAGCTTCACGCCCATGCCCACCTCCTGCCCCTGTAGAGCCGCCGGCCCAGGCTCCGTCAACCTCCCGCCCCGCCGGCGGCCAGGTTCCGCGTCGCCCCGCATTTCGGGCGGAAGCCGGCCCCTGCGGAAGTCTGCGCGCCGCACCCGCGGCAGGACGCCGTGCCGGACATCCGACCGCCTCCGCACGAATTTGCGATCGTTCCGCGCTCCATATGTCCCGCATCTCCCGCGCAACACAACCGGAACCTGGCAGCGTCGTTTCCGCGCCCCGTCATTGCCGCGAAAGCGCGGACCCGCCCGGCCCCGCGAGCCGCCATGCCACCGTCAGGATCCGCGCGCTCGCCCGCATCGTCCCGCCGACCGAGCCCGCCACCTTCGACCGCCCGCCCCCACGCCGCCGATAGGGCATCGGCACTTCGACGATCCGCAGCCCCGCCGCCGCGGCCCGGATCTGCATCTCGACATTCCAGCCATAGCCGGTCTCGCGCATCCCGAGCCGCTCCAGCGCCGCGCGCCGGATCGCCCGGAACGCGCACATGTCGCTGTAGCGAACCCCGAACCGCGCCCCCACGAAGAACCCGATCAGCCGTCCCGCCAGCACCTGGTGCCACAGCATCGAGCCCGGCTCGCGCGCCCCGCGCGTGCGCGATGCCAGAACGAAATCGTGGGTTCCCGCAACGATCGGCGCCACCAGCTCGCCGAGCAGGTCTCCCCGGTCCGCGCCGTCGCCGTCGAGGAAGACGATGATCCCGGCCCCCGCCTCCGCCGCCGCCGCCGCGCCGGCCGCGCAGGCGCGCCCGTATCCGCGTCCCGCCATCACCACCGTCGCACCGGCCGCCCGCGCCCGCGCCACCGTCTCGTCACCGCTCCCGCCATCCGCGACGATCACCGCGCGCGCCACGTCCCGCCCGATCTCCGCCACCACCGCGGCGATCGTCTCGCCCTCGTCGAGCGTCGGGATCACCACCGCAATCCACGGCTCGCCGCCCGTCCCGGCCCCCACCCCGCTCATTGCCCCCGCATCGCCGCCCCGCCACACTCCGCCGCACGGAGGAAGAATGCCCGCTGACGCCCGTCCCTTCTACGCCCTGCTCGGCCTCGAAGTGCTTTCCGCGCCGGCGGGACAATCCCTCGTCAGCCTGCCCGCGCGCGCGGCGCTCGCCAACAGCCGCGGTGACGTGCATGGCGGCGCCGTCGCCACGCTGCTCGACGCAGCACTCGCCGCCGCCGTCCGCTCGCGCCTTCCTCCCGGCGCCGGCGCGGCCACCATCACCCTCGCCACGGCCTATCTCGCCCCCGCGCGCGGCCCGCTCACCGCCCGCGGCCGGGTGCTGCGCCTCGGCCGCACCATCGCAACCGTGGAGGCCACCGCCGAGGACGGCAACGGCGCCCCGATCGCCCACGCCCTCGGCACGCTCCGCATCGTCAGGCGCCGCGACGGTGTGCCGCCCGCGGTTCGTGAGGCACCGGATTGAGCCCGACGCGGCCTCCGCCGCGCCCGGGAAGCCGCGCTCACCCGCTCCTTTCGGGCAGCTCGACTTCAAGTCCTTCCAGGGGAATATTGGTGGTATCGACCGCCACCGTCGCCGCGACGAGCGAGCAGATCAGCCAGGCCGCCGCCGCCGCCCCGATCAGCCATCCGCCCCCCGGATCGACCCGCAGGATCAGCAAGGCCGCGAGCGGTGCCAGGAACCCGCCGAGCCGGCTCAGCGCGAAGCTCATTCCCGCCCCCCGGCCGCGCACGCCGGTCGGGTAGATCTCGGCCTCGTAGGTGTGCAGCAGCGGGCCGTTGAGGAAGATCAGCATCTCGGTGAGGAAGCCGAAGAGCAGGATGAGCGGCCCGCTATTCACCAGCAGGAAGCCGATGCCGGCGAGCACGTTGAGGCCGTAGAGGAGCGCCATCCCCCATTTTCTCTGCATCTTGTCCGTGATGAACACGGAAATGAGCGTCCCGACCGGATAGGCGATCTGGATGACGGCGGTATAGGCCAGCGCGTGGACGATCGTGTAGCCGCGGGAATAGAGGATCAGCGGGACGAAGGTGGTGAAGCCGTAGGCTCCGAAGCCCTGCAGCAGCTCGATGATCCAGGCGCTCAGGGTGCGCCGGATATATTGCGGCGAGACCAGTATGCTGGCCTTCATCTTGGCTCCGATGTCGTATGCCATCGGCGCGGGCGGCGCGAGCGCGGCGCCACCCCTCTCGGCGATGATCCTGGACTCGATCATCGTCATCACCTCGTCCGCCTCGTCCAGCCGGCCGACGCGCTCCAGCCACCGTGGGGATTCCGGGAGCTTCATCCGGATGATCAGCGCGGAGAACCCGCCCACCGCGGCCAGCAGCAGCGCAAGCTTGAAGCCGGGGATGGGCAGGCCGGTGAGCGGCACCACCAGGAGGGCCACGAACCCTCCGACCGTTCCGCCGAGGAACCCGATCGTCAGTTGCGCGCTCGTCATCCGCCCGCGAATGCGCGCCGGGCTCAGCTCCTGGACATAGGTCGAGGACAGCGGCAGCTCCGCGCCCGTGCCGACGCCTGCCACGAAAAGCCAGAGCAGCAGCGCGATCCCGCTATGCGAGAGCACCGCCCCGAGATCTCCCACGCCAAGGATCAGGAGGTCGAGGGCGAACGCATTCCGCCGCCCGATCAGGTCGGCCACCGTGCTCAGCGTCACGGCGCCGACGAAGGTCCCGAGGAACAGCACGAGCGGCAACAGCGTCGCGAACTGCTTTTCGCCGAGATAGCCGAAGAAGTGCGCCGAGATCGGGCCGATCGAGAACAGCATGTAGGAGTCGAAGAAAGTGCCGAGCGCGATCAGGACGATGACCCCCGCCATGTAGCGCGAGCCGGGAAGCCGCTCGATCCGGGCCGCGACCGGGACGCGAGCAGTGGAGCCGGAAGCCATCTCTTGTTTCCCCCCTTGATTTCGATTTTCTCTTGCCGGGTTGCCGCGGGAACGAACGCGGCGCCGCTCCCCGCTCGGCAGGCTCACGCGCGGACGACGAAGCTCCGCGTCCCCGCGCCGTATTTTCGCTCCATCTCTTCCGCCAGCAGGAACTCCTGCTCGAGCCGGTCGATGAACGGATATCCCATCAGCTCGGTGATCTCCTCGATGCCCGCGAGCATGTCGGGCCGGTCATGCACCGCTCCGCTCTCCACGCTGTCGCGGAACAGCTCGAGCGCGCGCGTCATGCCCATGATCGCGGCGGCCGGGAGCATGCGCGCGTAGCTCACCCGCGCCACCCCGATCTCCTGGAGGCGGGGGACGGAAATGACCGGCGTGGTGGGGCGGGAGCGGATGCCGAACCCCATATTGATGCTGACCGGGGCCTCGACCGCATCGACGAAGCGCTTGATCTGGTCCTCCGAGGCGATCGCATCCGGGTAGACCATGTCCGCCCCGGCCGCCACGTACATCCTGGCGCGCCTGATCGCGCCCTCGATCCCCTCGACCGCGATGGCGTCCGTGCGGGCATTGACGATGAACCCCGGGTCGCGCTTTGCCTTGACCGCCGCCTCGATTTTCTTGGCGGCCTCCCGCGCCTCGATCAGCTCCTTCCCGCGCATATGGCCGCAGCGCTTCGGGCTGACCTGGTCCTCGATATTGATCCCGACGACGCCGGCTTCCTCGAACAGCTGCACGACGTGATAGACGGTCACCGGGTTGCCGTACCCGGTATCCGCATCGGCCATCATCGGGATCGCGATGGAGCGCGCGATCCATTTGCAGCCCTCGACATTCTCGGTCATCGACATGATGCCGATATCCGGCTCGCTCAGGCGGGAATTGGCGAGCCCGGCGCCGCTCATCGACGCGGCCTTGAACCCCAGCCGCTCGACCAGCCGGGCGCTGTAGCCGTCATAGACGCCCGGCGAGACGATGATCCGCCCTGAGGAAAGGAGCGAACGCATCTGCTGGATCTTCGGGTTGCTCATCGCATGTTTCTCCGTCTCCAAGGGCGCCCTGCCTGAGGCTCGCGCGCGCCGCGCCCGTGCCTCAGCGCGCCGTCTCTTCGGCCGGCGCGCGGTATTTCCGCCCGAGCTGCTCGCCCGTGAGGTAGCGCTGCTCGAGGCGCTCGAGCGCCTTCATCCCGACCAGCTCGTTGAGCTCATCGAAGCCGACCGCGAGGTCCGGCCGGTCCGCAACCTCGCCGCTGCGGAGCTGTTCCTTCAGCGCGGCGATCGCATTCTTCATCCCCTGGATGGACGCCGCCGTCAGCAGCCTCGGATAGATCACCACCGCGACCCCGAGATCCTCGAGCTGGCGGGCCGAAAGCAGCGGCGTCGTCGCCCGCCTGCGGATCCCGAAGCCCATATTGACGCAGAGCGGCCGCGCGACGTTGCGCACGATCGCGGAGATGTGCTCGACGCTCAGCACCGCGTCGGCGAACAGCAGGTCCGCGCCGGCCTCGGCGTACATCGCGAGGCGGCGTATGACCTCGTCCAGCCCGTGCGTGGCCAGCGCGTCGGTCCGCGACATGATGACGAGGTCGGGGTCGATCCGCGCCTCCGCGGCGGCGCGGATCTTCGCCGCGCCCTCCTCGGCCGGGATCACTTCCTTGCCTTTCATGTGTCCGCACCGCTTGGGCCAGGCCTGGTCCTCGATCATCACCCCGGCGAGGCCCGCGCCCTCGAAGCCGCGCACCGTGAAATGCACGTTCACCGCATTGCCGTACCCGGTGTCGGCGTCCGCGATCAGCGGCACATCGCAGCAGGCGGCGAGCGCGCGGGCGACGCGCAGGTTCTCCTCGAGCCCGAGGATGCCCACGTCCGCCCATCCGAGGCTGGCCTCGCTGATGCCCGCGCCCGAGAGGAATCCCGCCGCAAATCCCGAAACGTCCATCAGCCGGGCGCTGAACCCGTCGAAGACCCCGGGCATGACCAGGATTTCGGGCGCCTCGATCAGCGTCCGCAGCGTCTTGCCCTTGCTCATCTCGTCCGCTCTCCTGGTTTCTTTTGCAGGTTCCGGCCGGCTCATTTCGTGATGAAGAGTTCCTTCCGCCAGCGGTCCTTGTAGATGCCGATGACGTCGATCTGGTCGACGTAGTAGAGGATCTTCCCCTCGAGCGTGGCCGGGAACTTCGCGGCCTGTGGCGTGTGGGTCAGCAGGACATGCGCGATCGCATCGGGGATCCCGTGGCGAAGTGCGACATGCGCCGCCCAGAACGCGTGCGGGTAGTCCCGCCCGAGCGCGGTCGGAACGGCCTTGCCGTCGCGGCCGGGGGCGAACTCCACGACCTTGCTCGCGTCCTGGAGGATGGCGGCGGCGATGAGGTGGTCGCGGTTGACCTTCACGCCATGGTGGCGCGCGAACGCGTCGGCGACCGCGAGCGCCATCTCCAGCACGCAGCGGTTGTGCGGCAGCGTCGGATAGGGAATCTCGGTCGAGGTCGGGACCTCCTCGATCCGCGTCCAGGGGCTCATCGCCCAGAGCTCCTGCCAGGTGGCCACGACCGCCTCCCGGAGCTTCGCATCGCCGATATCGCCGACCTCCGGAAAGAGCGCGGCGACCTCGATCGGTTCCTTGGCCTGCTGCATGCTCGTCCTCGATCCCCCCTTCCCGCTCCCGCCAGGCGCGGTGCGAGCAGTCTAGACAAGCGTTGGGTTGTCGACAATATAGACGGATTGTCAACACAGAGGGCAGGAATGCTCATGGCTCGCGGGCTTGCCGGGTGGCGGCGCTGAACCGCGGCCCGATCCCCTGCCACGGCCCGGTCGAATGAAGGAGAAGGCCTCCGCCCCGGCCGGCATCCGGGCGCTGGTCGACCAGGCGGTCCATCACCTCGAATGCGCCATCCTGACCGGGGCGATCGGGCCGGGGCAGCGGCTCTCCGAGCAGGCGCTCGCAGCCGGGCTCGGCATCGGGCGCGGCGCGCTGCGCGAGGCGATCCGCAGCCTGGAAGGGCGGCGGCTGGTCGAGCGCACGCCTTATTCCGGCGTCCGCGTCGTCTCGCTCACGCGCGACGATTTCGAGCAGCTCCTGGTCATGCGCGAGGCCTTGGAGGGGATGGCGAGCCGCCACGCCGCGGAGCGCATGACGCTGCCGGAAACCCGCCGGCTGCGCGCGGGCCTGGTCGAGTTCGCCGGCCGCATCGAGCAGGAGGGCCTGGGCGATGCCTTCGTCCACGGCACCCAGGACAACGATTTTCATTCGCAGCTGGTGCGCGGCAGCCGCAACCGCTGGCTGGAGGAGTTCCTCTGCCGCGATCTCTATTCGCTGATCAGGATCTCGCGCTTTCGCTCGGCCGTGGTGCCGGGGCGCCACATCGCCGCGATGGCGGAGCATTTCGAAATCCTCGACGCGATCGAGCGGCGTGATCCCGACCGCGCGGAGGCCCTGATGCGTGCGCATATCGCGCGCGCCCACAGCAATCTGATATCCCAGTTGCCAAGCGAGTAGGACCGGCGCCGCCGGCGGGCTGCTTGGGGGCGGGAATGGGCGGAAAATGGCGGCCATCGCGCCGGATCGCCCAGCTTACTTAACTGATTCTAAAATATAATAAATTTCAGGATGGCCTCCGGTACGCCCACTTTGTCCGATTCCGGCTCGCCGCCTCTGGTAGAATATTTCCGCGAATCGGAGGGAATCCAATGCGTTTCATCCTGACTCTCGCGCTTTTATCTCTCCTCGCGGGCTGCGGCTCCGGCGAGCCCGGCCGCGTCCAGGGCGGTGCCGCAACCGGCGCTGCCACCGGCGGCGCGATCGGAATTATCGGCGGCCCGGTCGGAATCGTCGTCGGCGCCCTCCTCGGCGGCGGCGCCGGCGCGCTCACCGCCGCCAACACCAGCCCGCACACCGTCGATCTCGGCAATCCCCCCTGGGGACCATAGGCTGGACCGTAGATTTCTGGCGTCCCGTACGGGATTCGAACCCGTGTTACCAACGTGAAAGAATGGCAAAGCCGTCCATATCTGTCCAACAGTCTCCCACTAACGCCCTGAAAACCCGCAAAAACCTGCCATCCTGTTTACCCTTGTCCACGCCCGTCCAGCGGCATATATTGGACAAACGTTGGACAAAACAGGGCGGCAGTGATGGCGAGGACGGTGAGGGACGCGAAGCTGGAGAGCCGGACGGCGAGGGCGGCATTGAAGCCGGCCGGCAAGCCCTACTGGAGGGCGCTCGACGAAGGACTTCATGTCGGCTACCGGAAAGGACAGGGCGCCGGTAAATGGGTCGTGCGGCGCTATGCCGGCGATCGGAAGTGACATCGTAGAGACGATCGGCGCCGCGGACGACACGCTGGACCCTGACGGCGCGATAATCCTGTCCTACAGCCAAGCGCAGGGCGAGGCGCGGAAGCGATTTACCGCGGCCAAGCGAAGCGCGGCAGGACTGCCCGCAGCCCAGGCCGACCCCTACACCGTGCGCGATGCCATCAGTGAATACTTGTTGTGGCTGGAGGAATACCGGAAGTCCGCCAAGGAGATCCGCTGGACAGCCGAGGCGTCGATCATCCCCGAGCTGGGCGGCGTGCCATGCGCGAAGCTGACCAAGGCCCAGATCGAGCAGTGGCAAAGGAAGGTGGCGGCCGAACCGGCGCGGCTGCGGACCAAGAAGGGCGTCAAGCAGGCATACCGCCAGTCCACGCCGGAGACGGCCGAGGATGAAAAGCGGCGACGGCGGGCGACCGCCAACCGCAAGCTGGTGATCCTAAAAGCCGGGCTGAACAAGGCATGGAAGGCGGGGAAGGTGGCATCCGATGCGGCATGGCGGCCGGTCAAGCCATACGCCGGAGCCGACAGGCCGCGGGAGCGATACTTGACGCTCCCCGAGTGCGCGCGGCTGATCCATGCCGCTGATCCTGACCTCCGGCGGATGATAGAGGCCGCGCTGCTGACCGGCTGCCGGTATGCGGAGCTGGCCGGGCTGGTGGCGTCGGACTTCAACCCCGATGCCGGCCGGCTGCACATCCGCGTCAGCAAGTCAGGGAAGCCCCGGCATGTGGTGCTGACCGACGAGGGGGAGCGGTTCTTCGCGGCCGCGGCGGCGGGGACGGGGAGCGCAGACCGGCTTTTCCTCAAGACCGGCGGCGGCCGATGGCTGAAATCGCACCAGTCGCGGCCGATGCGGGAAGCCTGCGAGCGGGCCAAGATCGCCCCGCCCGTCGGCTTCCACGCGCTCCGTCACACCTGGGCGAGCCTGAGCGTGATGGCCGGGATGCCGCTCATGGTTGTGGCGCGGAACCTGGGCCACCGCGATAGCCGCATGGCCGAGCGGCATTACGGGCATCTGAGCCGCGATTTCGTGACGGAGGCCGTGCGCGAATACGCCCCAACGTTCGGGTTTACGGCGGGAGCAAATGTCGTAGGGCTGGTGGCGCGGAAATGATCGCCCCGGCCGCCGCCGAAGAAGCCGTCCGCAAGTACGGGAAAACCGACCAGTGCGCCGCGATCGAGCTGATTTATGGGTGGGTAACAAACGTTAAGGGGGCGCCGCTCTCTAATGACGATGCTGCCGCCATCGCAACCGATCTGCGCGCAGCGCTGAGCTCAGGATTCTGGCGCGACGATGCCGCGGATATCCGAAAGCATGATCCGGACATGGCGCGCTTGGAGCGCATTGCCACTGCGCTACGCGTCCTACAGAAAAACTTGCCTCCTTACGTTGAGGCGTGGCGCCGGGAACAGCTTCGATCCCCCTCCGTTTCGCCCGTGGTGCCGGTCCAGAGGACCGCCGAGTTGCTCCGGATGGTCAATTCTCACGGTCCATTCATGGACGCCGTGGCGCTGCCCAAGCGAGGGGCGAAGCCCTCTTTTGAGCGCGACCTCGCCGCACACTTTTCTCGCCGCGTGCGGGAGGCGTGGGGGGCCGCAGGGGATCAGACGCGGGCCGACGCGTTTGCGGCCGCGGCGCTGGCGTGGTTGGTTCCCGAGCGGCCCCCATCCGATGCAGCCATTGCGAAGGGGCGCACGCGCCGGACGCAGCGCGGGACGTAATTCGCGACCTAATACGTCCGACGCTTATTGGTGACGCGGGCGAGAAAACATATAGTTTCCGAAGCCGTCCCAATCAACGAAAGGGAACCGCCATGGACGGCGAACAAGACGCGTTCAATATTCCGGAATTTTGCGCGCGGCATCGGATCAGCCGGGCCGGCCTCTACAACTTTTGGAAGGCGGGCACTGGCCCGCGCTACATGATGGTGGGGAACCGGCGCCGAATCTCGCGCGAGGCAGCCGCCGACTGGCGCCGCGATCGGGAAGCCGCCGCCATGGGAGCGCCCGCAGCAGACCAGCCCCGCCAAGCCGCCGCGTGAAAAACCCCGCCGGCTCTGGGAGCGCAGCGGGGCCGGGGAAGGCTGACATCGTGCAGGCAGCACTTACTTAGCGTCTCCTTCGGATTTGTCAAGCGATTTCAGGCCGGCTCAACGAGGAGCGGAGCGCCGCGAGGCGTCCCGAAACCCATGAGCCCACTAAC
Source organism: uncultured Pseudomonadota bacterium (assembly GCA_963840545.1). Taxonomy (GTDB): domain Bacteria; phylum Pseudomonadota; class Alphaproteobacteria; order Acetobacterales; family Acetobacteraceae; genus JAKAWQ01. The sequence goes on from CAWIZE010000001.1 coordinate 441,659, forward strand.
ATTACGGCCTTACCAAGCAGAGCGGTTCGAGCATATTCGCGCCGCATTTCGCACCGGGCTCCGCCGGGTTTTGTTCCAGCTGCCGACTGGCGGCGGGAAGACGGTGATTTTCAGCTTCGTCGTGAAGAACGCGGTGGCGCGCGGCAAGCGCGTCAGTGTGCTCGCCCATCGGCAGGAGATCGTCGAGCAGATCGATGGCGCGCTCTCGGCTCTCGACGTACCGCATGGCCTTATCGCCGCCGGCCACCCCGAGACCGATGCGCCGGTGCAGGTGGCGTCAGTGATGACGCTGGCGCGGCGGCTCCGCCGCTACGCTGGACGATTCGATTTTCTGGTTCACGGATGAGTGCCACCACTCGGTCGCGGCCCCAGTGGCGGGCCATCCTCGATGCGATGCCGGAGACTTTCGTTCTTGGCGTGACGGCAACGCCCGAGCGCCTCGATGGCCGCGGTCTGGGCGACATTTTCGAGGCGATGATCTGCGGGCCTGGCGTCGCCGAGCTGACGGGGCTCGGCTTCCTCGCGCCTGCGCTGGTCTATGCGCCGGCACATCGGTCCGGATATGAGCGGAGTGCGGACGGTCGCCGGCGATTACGATCGAGGCGCGTTGGCGCGGGTGATGGCCGATAGGAAGATCGTCGGCGACGCGGTAGAGCATTACGGCCGCCTGGCACCGGGGAAGCCGGCAATCGCATTTTGTTGCTCGATCGAGCATTCTCAGCCTGGTGGCGGCGCGGTTTCAGCGAGGCGGGCTGGCGGGCCGAGCACGTTGACGGCGACACGGCGCCGGAGGAGCGGCGCGAGCGGATCGCGGCGCTGGGCAACGGCGGCATCGATGTTCTGACGAATTGCAGCCTCTTCGGCGAAGGGGTTGATGTTCCGGCGCTCGGCGCCGCGATCCTGCTGCGGCCGACGAAATCGCTGGCCTTGCATTTGCAAATGGTTGGCCGGGCGCTACGGCCCGCGCCGAGGGCAAGGATCACGCCATCGTGCTCGATCACGCGGGCAATTCCTTCCGCCATGGGCTGCCATCCGATGAGCGCGAATGGTCGCTGGAGAGCCGAAAGCAGCGGAGGAAGGGCGACGCCAAGACGCCGGCGCTGAAGCGCGACGATGACGGCCAGCTGTCTCCTGGAGTGCCCGCAGGTGGCGGAAGGTGCGGGCACGCTCGCCGAGACGGACGGAGTTTTCCTTGATGCGGATGCGGGTGCGCGGGATGCGCTACGCTGACATGCTCGCGTGGGCGAACAACCCTGACAAGGTGCGATTCGTGGCGAAGGCCCGCGGCTACAGGTCGGGCTGGGCGTGGCACCGGATTCAGGAAATGCGCGCTGGCGCGGTCGGATGCAGAATGAGCGCGCACAACGCCGAGGAGATGATCGATCTCGGCCGCAAACTTTGGGGAGATCAGAACGCAAGCCTTTCCACGCGGGAGGACATCAGGTTCGGCTCGAAGGGAAGCAAATCGATACGGCGAAGCACCGGAGAATGGTTTGATCACGAAGACGGAAGAAGGGGGAGGATTCGCATCACTCTTCGCAAAGGTTCATGGCGAAGCGCCCCCGAACGGCACTGGAAATATCGCCGCGACCTACGACTACCGCGACGCGAATGGGGCGCTTCTTTTCCAGGTAGTCCGCAAGATGCCGAAGGATTTCAGCCAGCGCGCGCCCGGACGGGCAACGGCGGATGGATCTGGAATTTGCAAGGCACAGCGAGGGTTCTTTACAAGTTGCCGGAGCTGCTCTCTGCCTCTCCGGGTGCGACCGTATTCATTCCGGAAGGTGAAAAGGATGTCGATGCGCTTCGGGAACATCTTCTGGTCGCAACGTGCAACCCCGGGGGCGCGCGGAAGTGGGCAACCAATTCGACGAGCATCTGCGCGGTCGAGACGTGGTGATTCTTCCGGACAATGACTGATGGCGAGGCGCACGCCGCCGATGTTGCGGCGAAGCTTTATGGGATTGCTAAGTCGATCCGCATCGTGCGATTGCCAGGATTGCCGCTGAAAGGCGATGTTTGCGACTGGCTCGCCGCCGGCGGAACCGCCGAAGAATTAGAACGGCTGGCCGCGCAATGCGCGCCGTGGCAACCGGAGAAAGCAGACGAACAGCCGGCCGAGCCCGATCCGATCTGGATCGATGACCGCGACTGGGCCGATTCCGATCTTCCGAAACGCCCATGGATCGCACCCGGCTATGCGCTGCGAGGCGCCGTCACGCTGGTGATCGGGCCGCCGAGCGCGATGAAGTCGTCTCTGATGCTGGCGTGGGCCTGCGCGCTCGCACTCAAATTGGATTTCGGGCGCTTCCACCCCACCGAGCCGGGCAACGCCGTCATCTACAACGTAGAAGACGATCAAACCGAGCAACGCCGCCGACTTTCCGCCGTCCTGCGCCAGTTCAATGCGCTTCCGGCAAGACATCCGCGGCAAGGTAACGCGGGCCGGCCCGAGCGGAATTGGCACGCTGCTGGTGCGGACGCAAACGGGCGCGATCATCAACACCCCGAGCTCTCGGCCGGCTCCGGGAAGTCATCGAGAAACAGCGGCCGGTTGCCTTCATCGCCGATCCGCTCAGCGAGCTGCACGGGGAGGAGGAAAACGACAACACCGCTCTGCGCGCCGTCATCGCCGAGTTCCGGAAGCTGGCGATCGAATTCGACATGGCGGTCATCATCTTGCACCATACGCGGAAGGGCTCCAGCGCCAGCCCAGGTGACCCGGACGCGGCCCGCGGGGCTTCCTCGATTCTCGGCGCTGTCCGCATCGCCCTGACGCTCGGGACGATGGGCGAGGAAGACGCCAAGCAGTTCGGTTTACCGACTGATCACAAGGCCCGGAGCGGCTACGTCCGGCTCGACGACGCGAAGCAAAACTATGCCCCGATCCGGGAGGCGGAATGGTTCGAGAAACACGTCTACGAGCTCGACAACGGAGAAGCCGTGGCGGCCGCGGTGCCCTGGCAGCCGCCGGTCGCAAAGGTCGCATCAAAGGACGACCTCGCCGCCCTGGCCGTGGCGATCGAACGCGGTAGCCCAGGCGGGGAGCCGTGGTCGCCGAAGCTCTGCACCGAGCCCCGGTCAGTCCGCGCCCTCCTTGAGCAGCACGGCTTCATCGGGACCGACTGCCAGAAAAAAGTCATGGAGGCCCTGAAGGACAACTTCGCCCTCGAGAGCGCGCGCTATCAGGGCAGCCAACGGAAGCCAAGGTCCGGCCTCCGCATCGGCGAGCACCCCTCCGCCGAGTGGTTCGGCATCGAAGGCATCGTCGAATGACCAAGATCGGCGCAACTTCGGCGCAACCATCGGCAGTCTCTTTTTCCGGGATTCGTTGCGCGCACGAAATGCGCCGCCGATCGATTTTCCTAACCGGAAAAGATCGGCGCAGCGTGCTCTTATACCGCACGCTTTGCGCCTCTTTTCCTTCCCCGGTTAGGACCGCAGATCGGCGCACGATCGGCGCAACTTCGGCGCGCGATCGGCGCAAAACTGAAAGCTGGCCTCCGGGACGATCCCCGGCTCTCCGACCTTTTCGCCTACGACGAAATGCTCCGCGCTCCGATCCTGCGCCGCCAGATCCCCGGCAACGCCGAGGCAGCGCGTCAGGCCCTTCGTATTTTCTCCCGGCGAGATCGGGAGCCGTCTGATACCGTTCCATCACGTTGGTAAATCTCAGTAAACGCCATTGGACATTCTTAGACAATTCAACGGCTTACTTGCAATCAGCGGGCGGAATGTCCAATATTTGGCGGATAACCGCCGCGGAACGGAGGTTTTGACTTGTCCCCTGCAACGACGCAGCGATTGCCAGATACCCAGCGGAAATACCGATACTGCCGGCGCAAAATCATCGACAAGCTCGATGGTCGCACCGTTGCCGCCAAACTGATGGCCGAAGTGGGTGCCGAGCTCTCCGAATTCGTCGGGGGAAGCCGAACGCGGTGCAGAAGCGGCAGATCGCGCACGCCGCTCGCCTGGCCCTCCGCCTCGCCCTGGCCGACCAGCAAGCGCCGGATCGGGCGCTCACCGAACGGGAGGCTGAGCAGTATCTACGGCTGAGCAACGCCTATTCGCGGGTCCTGAGAGCCCTCGGCAAGGCCGCCGCCGCACGGCCGCCGACGATAGCCGAGCTTCTTGCCGCGGCCACGGCCCCGAGGCCGATCCGATGACGGGGCTCCCGGCGCCATCGTCGATCGCCGCTGCGATCAGCCCTGGCGGCTTCCTGAGTTTTGCCTTCCCCGGGGCATCGTGGGACCTCTGGCGCACCATCTTGAAGGCGGTGGAGGGCAAGAAGCTCAGCCGGCCGGAGCGGCGGGCCTTTGCCGAGGTTGCGGGCAACAGGCAGCCTCCCGCGAGGCGCGTGCGGGAGGCGTGGATCATCGGCGGGCGCCGAGGTGGGAAGGACAGCGTCGTCAGCGCCGCAGCGATCGTGCTGGCCCTTCAGGATCACGCCGCGCACCTGCGGCCGGGCGAGCTGGGGAGTGTGCTCTGCGTCGCCAACACGGCGAAGCAGGCCGGGATTGTCTTCGGCTTCATTCGCGGCAACCTGCTCGGCGACCCGGTGCTGGCGTCGCTGATCCGGCGCGAGACGGCCGATACGATCGAGTTGGTAAACAACGTTGAGATCACGGTCGCGCCGCCCAACTTCAGGTCAATTCGAGGCAGAACCGTTATCGCCGCGATCTTGGATGAGGTTGCGTTTTATGCCGACGAGGAGGCCGCGGCTTCGGATGTTGAGTTATATGCAGCGATCTTGCCGGCAATGGCGACGATTCCAGGAGCGATGCTATTCGGGCTCTCGAGTCCACATGGCCGCTCTGGCCTCTTGTATCAGAAGTTCACCGAAAGTTTTGGCAAGGATGACCCTGACGTTCTGGTGATCCGCGGGCCTTCGAAGCTGCTGAATCCAACTCTTGACCAACGGCTGATCGACGACGCGCTGGAGCGTGATCCGGAGCGGGCGGCCTCTGAATACCTGGCCGAATTTCGTGATGACGTGGGAGCCTTCCTCGATCGCGAGCTGGTCGAGCGCTGCACGGATGCGGGGGTGACGCAGCGCGCGCCGTTGCCGGGCGTGGATTACGCCATGGCCGCCGATTTTTCGGACGGCAAATCCGACAGCACCGCGGCGGCGATCGCGCACCTGGAGGACGGGGTGGTGGTGCTCGATGCGCTGTTTGAGCGGCGCCCGCCTTTCCCGCCGAGTGAGGTGTTTCGCGAGTTAGCGGCCTTTGCGCGGCCTTTCAGAATTGCCCGGGTCGTGATCGACAAGTTCGCGGCGGGCCTGGTGGGGGACGGGCTGCGGGCGGTGGGGCTGAGTTCGGAGGTTCGGGAGGCGAGCACGTCGGACACCTATCTACACGTCGTGCCAGCCTTTGCTGAGGGCGCTGTGAGGCTGATCGAGGATCGGAGGCTCCATCACCAGCTTACCCAGCTACAGCGGCATGTGCGGGCCTCGGGGGGGGCTTTTGTGACGCACCCTGCCCGGTCGCATGATGACCTTGCAGCCGCCGTGGCTTCCGTAATCGACCACCTACGCTCCGCGGCGACGCCGGCGCTGGTCAGGCGCGAGGCGCTCCTGGCGGACGACCGGCTCGTGGAGATGCCGCGGTGGTGTCGCAGCCTGGTCGCGGTGCTGGCGCTAAACCCCGCGCGCTCCATGGCCGCGCTGGCGTTCTTCGCCGAGCGAGCGGCCTACGCGATGGGGCCGCGGGGGCGGGCCTCGGGGACGGCGGCCGACCCTGCGCAGGCGACGCTCATCGATGTGTTGGAGGTGCCGCTCGTCGATATCGCCGATCGGCTGCGGCGCCGCCTGGAGGAGCTTGCTGACATCGTGCGGCCGCTCGACGGATTCGGCTGCATCGTGCCCGAGGAGTGCGTTTCTTCGTTTCACATGGACAACGTGGCATGCGAGGCGTGGCCGGTGGAATGGCTGACCGAGCCGTCGAGCCTCACGATGCCGCTGTCGGGATACGTCGCCAGGGGCGAGTTCCGCATCGCCCGTCCTGCGCTGGAGCGTGGGCTGCCCCTGGGCGGTGCGCTCGCGCTGCGTGCGGGCGAAAAGATCGGAGACGACGCGTTGCAGCTCGCGATTCTCCTCGGTTTGCGGTGGACCTTGATGTGGACAGCGGCGGAAGATTTTCCGATCGACGCGGCGGCGATTACGGGCGTGGTAGATGCCGTCGGTGGAGGAGGCGATCGCGGCAGCGCAGGCGGCGCGGGCGCGGGCGGAGGCGGCGCGGAAGCCGACGCGGGACGCGAAGGAAAAGTTTCGGTCGAGCCTGAAGTGGAGGCGCGTGCGTTATAGGCGTTCATGGCTGAGAGCGCGGCGAAGACACGGCGGAAAGCTTCAGTGTGTGCGATTTGCGGGGCGCGGTGCGGAGCCTTGGCAAGCCGCTGCACGTAGATAAAGCCGCGCTCGTAAGTACGCCGGAGGGATGGGCGAGGCGCTTCGATAGGACGATGCTCCGAGTTATGGACTGAGCGGACTGCAATGTCGGCCGAATGGCGATGCCGATCGAGGCTGAGGGATGGGCGCCGGGCGAGCCCGGCTGAGCGCGCAGGGCAGCAATGCGCCGCCGTTCCGACGTTGTTACGGAGTGTGTGGGGATGTGCGCCAGTGTGCACAGGCGTCCATCGCTGTCATCGGATTTCCGGAGGCTGCGGCTTGCGTTTTCCCTTGCGTTATTTTGGACCGGCAGAATATATTTCCTTATGGAAAAATTAAGTCGCCTCGTGCCGACCACCTTCGCCTTGAGCGAGGAGATGAATGGGCGCCTCGATGCGGTGGCGCGGGCGGAGCAGCGCTCGCGGAGCGCGGTTGTCCGGCGCGTTCTTGAGACGCAGCTCGCCACCATGGAGCGCCAGCTCGACGCTGGCCGGGCGCAGGAGGCCGCCCTTGCGGCGGTCCGCTTGCCTCGCCAGGCCGCCGAGGATCTCCAGCGTTGAACTTGAAATGCCCCCACCCCGGCGCGCGTGGAAGTGGACGCGCCGGCAACCTGCGGCACCGGGCCGCACCCGCGTCGTGCTCCGCCGGTCTCCATCCTGGCGTGCAGCGGTACGGCGCGGGTTTTCTATTGCCTCAGAAAGCGAAATAAGATGAGCGAAACCGCGGACCTGCGCAACAGAATCCGAGCCATGCAGGATCAGGTTGGTCTTCTGCGCCGGCCCCTGAGCGACGATGAGCGAACGGAAATCGCGCAGGCCACCGAGCGAGCGGCGGCGGCCTACAGAGAATTCGGATGGACGCCTTCGCAGCCGGTGCCTGGGGAATCTCCGATCTGTTATCGCAGGCGAATCTTGCAGCCGATGCTTGAGCACTCGCAATCGTACGCGAAGGCGACGCTCGATGGCGTGCAGGCGGCGGCGCTCGCGGGCATCGAGCGCACCGTTCTCGACGAGGCGGTGCAGAAGGCGCGCTCGCCGTCATCGCATGCGCCGATGACGCTCGTTCCGGTCAAGGAACGCGATGTTTCCGGACGCGAAATCACCCGGTTCAACGGCGACAACATGGCTTGGATGCAGTACTTCATGACGCCGGGCCGGGTCGGGAAGTTCGTCGAGCCGCCGGCGAGAAAACGGTGAAGCGTCGGCGGCCTTCGTTGCACCGCCGGATCGCGCGCGCCTGGCTCACGTTGCGCATGCGGCTTCCGCTGCGGTACCGGCTTCGGCTCGCTCGGCTCGACCTAGAGAGGATAGCGATGACAACGATCTTTCCGTACACGTCGTCATGCCCCTTCAATCTGGCGATGATCGACGAGCTTGGCGGCCTCGCGCTTGCGACCGGCGGCGGCCATGTTGCCGCGCCGCCCTGCGTGACCTCTGCGGGCATCGCCGATTGTGTGGCCACGCTCTATGATGGCGCGTCCGCCAGCGGCACCCCACTCGCGACTTTCTCGCTCGCCGAGGTCGGCGCTGCGATGATGCCGAATTCCGGCTTCACGACGGGACTTTTCATCTCCGTGTCGGGCACCACGGCCGGGGTGTTGGAAATCTCGTACACGGGCGCTGCGGCATGAGCGACGAGCCCCCCCGCCTGGTCAGGATCAGCGGCGGCCTGCCGGGCGAGCCCAGGATCGCGACGATCGGCCGGCTCCAGATCGAGCGCGACGACGGAGAGACGCTTGCCGAGTTCGAGGCGCGCGCCACGGCGCAGGCGGAGGCGATCGGGGTGCCGGGCGTCATCATCGGCGGGCTGCCCGCAGCCGCCCCGCTGGACGCGGTCCTCGCCGCCGCGCTGGTGGATATTGTTCGTGCCTACGCCGAGCGGAGCGGGCGGGCGATGCACGTTGCCGCGGCGGACGCGGCAGAGATACTCGCCGCGCTCGCCGCCGGGCTCGCTCCGACCTCGCTGGCGCCGGTGCAATGAGCGGGCTCGCCGCCGGGCCGGTCGGGGCCGCGAGCCGCGCTGGCTGGAAGGCGCTCTATCAGGTCAATCCGCTATTTATGGTCGGCGGCAGCTTCGTCGGGTTGCCGGGCCAGGTTTTCCCGTTCTCGGGGTTGGCCGGCGCGTTGCTCGGTGTTGTGCAGGGCGCTCTCGGTAGTGGCTCGCCATACATCGGAGAATGGCGGTTGCAGCCGGGCGGGAAAATGGTAAGCCAGAGCGCGGCCACCTATCCCTTCGCGAGCTTGCAGATCGCTGCGAATGCAACGGTGCAAGAGCCCTTGTCGCTTTCCATGCTGCTACGCGCGCCGGTCAAGGATGGCTTCGGATATCTCACCAAGCCGGCGATTTGGACCTCGATCCAGGCGGCGCTCACCGCGCACAACAATGCGGGGGGCACTTATATCATCTTCACGCCGGGTCTGTTCTATCAGGGGGGCATTCTGCTCGACGTATTCGACGCTACCGATGGCGAGACTAAGCAAGAGCAGGTTGACTGGCAGTTCGACTTCTTTTTTCCTCTCATCACCCAGCAGGGCGCCGGTGCGTCCTTTTCTTCGGTGATGCAGGCGCTGCAGGGCGGCCAGAAGACGAGCGGATCGTTCTGGTCCGCGATCGGTCTCTAGAGGAAAAAGGCCGTGCGATTTTATGATTTGAAGGTCTTGAACGCGAAGACCGGCGCGCCGATGCTGCACTCTACGTCCTATCCGGGCGGAGTGGGCGGTGGTGCGACCGGCCCCGCCTTTTTCGGCGCCACTGCCGCAGCTTTCGGCATTCCGGGGCTTACGCAGTCCCCCTACGATCCCGGCGCGTTGAACATCGTTTTTAGCGTGTTTGTCTATCCGCAGCATACCCCGATGGGAGGCAGTGCGATCACGCTTGAAGGATTGCCGCCGGCCTTTCTGACCAACGCGCAACAGTTTAGCGGCCAGCAGCTTGAGCTTCGGGGCGGTATGGGACCGGGCCTTCCGTTGGCGAAGCCGGCGCAGGCCGGGTTGCTGCTGCAAGGGACAATCTTGCAGGCGTATGGCAACTGGGTTGGCACCGAAATCTATGCGGCATTTGTCGTTAATGCCTCGACCTTCACATTGGAAAATCCCGGCAATTTCGTCCTGAACTGGACAGCGGGAACGGCGCTCGCGACGGCGCTCAAGAACACGCTGTCTGTGGCGTATCCCACGGCGACTATCAGCATGAACATCGGCAACGTGGTGCAATCCTTCGACGAGAAGCATGTCTGCGCGACACTCTCTAATCTCGCGCGGCTGCTTCATGATATTACGCCGACGAAGGTCCAGATCGTCATCAACGGCGACACGATCTTTGTCTTCGACGCTACTTACAAGCCGAAACCCAAGCAGATCTCTTTTGAGGATTTGATCGGACAACCGCAATGGATAAAGCCGCAGATAATTCAGGCGCGGTTCACAATGCGTGCGGATTTGCAGGTGGGCGACACAATTGAGTTTCCCGAGGCGGCGGGGAGCGGTCCCGGTGGATTGGGTGGGTTCGTGACAACGGCTCAGTCGGCAGTTCCGTCAATGACAAATTACCAGAGCGCCATTTCTGGAAGCTTCAACGTGACTGCGATTCGCCATATCGGCAACCTGCGGCAGCCGAACGGCAATGACTGGTGCACCGTCGTCTATGCTGCTGTGCCTGCTCCGAGTGCGTAACGAAAGTCCGGACATGACGTTCGCTTCGATCATCGCCCGCACGCGCGCGCTGGACTGCCTCGACAATTCCGTGTCAGGCGCTAGGGAAACCGGCGCCGTGAAGTGGTTCAACACCGAGAAGGGCTTCGGCTTCATCCGGCCGGACGGCGGGGGCGATGACGTGTTCGTGCACGTGAGCGCCGCGCAGGCGGCGGGTCTTGAGCCGCTGGTCGAAGGGAACCGGATTGAATTCGTTCGCTCAAAGCAACGGAGCGGCGGAAAAGATGAAGCTGTTGCTCTGCGGATGGCGCCGCAGACGGTCTCTGCGAAGATTGATGGCCCGGTCCGGGTTCTTTCGGAGCCGTGCGATCCGGCGGAGCTCAGCGCTCCGGGAGCGGCAGCGTGGGTTGCGTATCTCGATGCGCGCAAAAGGGCCGGGAACGATCATGGCGCGGTGGTCAGGCGTGATCTACGCTGGGGGGCAGAGAGCCAGAAGGCCGCGTCGACCGAAGCGTGGGCGGACCTCGCCGCGTGGTTTCGCTCCGCTTAGGAGGAAGCCGATGCACGACGCCACCGCCTTTGCTGATGCGCAGGGGGTGCTGCCCGAGCCCGAGCCGGAGCCTGAGCCCGAAGCCGAGGACGCGCCCGCCGTCGAGCTGGCGCTGCGGATCCTGCAAGACATCGCCGAGAGCCGGTTGGTTTGCGCCTCAATGAGGGTGAAGGCGCGCAGGTTCCTGCGCCGGCTGGAGCGCGTGGCGGCCGAGCAGGCCGGCCAGGTTATGGCTGATAGGATGGGGTGAGCGGGCCTAACGCTTCTCGTCCGCCAGGGCGCCCCTGATCCCGAACATCTCGCGGGCCAGCTTCACCGTTCGATCGAGATCGGTATTTTGCGCCGGCCGCGAGGTTGTTTCCGGGCTGGCTTGCACCAGGTCGCCCCGCAGGAAATCGGTGACGATCATTCGCGCCAGCTCGGCGGGACGGCCGATGCCGATCTCGTCGCCGATCTCGATCAGGCGCCTGATCTCCTCGGGCCGGAGCCGGAAGCTAACGACGGTTGATCGACCGATCGGCGGCCGGCCACGGGGGCGTTTGGGTAGCTTCGCTGCCATTCTTTCTTGTAGACGGAAATCAATTTTCTGTCTACAGTTCCATTGCCTGCCATCGGCAGGCGGCCGGACGGGGTGCTGCAAACACCACCGCCCGACCTGACCCTGACCATGGAGCGACCATGACCAAGGCTACTGACGGGCGTATCACGCCCTCGCTGCCCCTTCCACATGCCGAATTCTTCGTTCGACGCCTCTCCAATGCCGCCGGCTCTCTCCGGGAGCGCCTCGCCAACGGCTGCATGCCGGGCAGGCTCTACCTCGCCATGCTGGCGGAGCAGTTGGACCGCCTCGCCGCCGAGGCGCGGTATCTCCGCGACGACGGGGTGACGATCCCCCTGGCGCCGCGGGCCGTGGTATTGTGGGATGGCGGGGCATGAGCGCGCCCCCCCTTCCGCCGGGCATCGTTCTTTTCCGCGACCGCCGAACCGGACGCCTAGAATTTCCGCAATGGTGGGAGCCCGCTCAAGCGGGATTGACCGCCGTGGCGTGGGCGCTCGAAGCGCAGGTCCTGCTCGCCCTCTGGGTCTGGGGCCTCGGCGTGCGGCTGGTGGGATTCATCGTGTGGGGCGCCCGTGGGCGCCGCCCAGGGAAGCCGGGGCCGGAGCCCGGACGGCTGGTGCCGACGAGGGAACCGTGATCGCCGTCGTCGCCGAGCTCGAGACGGCACGTCGGCGCGTCATCGCCCGGGTGGGCGCGGACGGGCAGGGGAGGGACGAAGCCGCGGCGGATACGCCGGGGTAGCGCGCCGCGGCGGTGCCGATCTGGCCGCTCCTCGGGGCGGCCTTTTTCGTGCGCTGCCGGCTAGCCATGTCCAAGCCCGTCTAAGCCTGGATATTGGACATATGTTGGACAGAGCCTTCGGGGATGGTCTCTAAGTGCTTGAAAAGCGTGGCGTCCCGTACGGGATTCGAACCCGTGTTACCAACGTGAAAGGCTGGTGTCCTGGGCCTCTAGACGAACGGGACGGACGGGGCGCTGCCTAGGCCATCGCGGGAGCAGGGGTCAAGCTAAGGCCGCGTCGGCGATGACGAAGCCCGCCGTCTCGGCGCCGTTCCAGCGATCGAGCCGGAGATGGCCGGCGAGATGCAGCGGCCGGCCGGCGCGCTCGAGCAGGGCCGGCGCGAGCGCCCCGTCGGCCGCGCGGAAGGCGACGGCCTTGAGCCGGCCGCCATCCTCGCCGGCAAGGATGGCGCGGATCGTCCGGCCGCTCTGGCCGACGCGGTCGGAGCGGACGATCCGCGCGCGCGCCAGCACCAGGACCGGCTCCGCGTTGCCCGCGCCGAACGGCGCGAGGCGCCCGAGCGCGGCCGCAAGCTCGGCGGTCGCGCCCGGCACCGAAAGCGTCCCCTCGACCGCGAGGTCGGCGACACCGGGCAGCAGCGCCGCGCCGGCCAGGTGCTGGTTGAGGAAGGAATGGAACGCGGCAAGCCCGCTCGCCGCCAACGAGAAGCCTGCCGCCATGGCGTGTCCGCCGCCGGCCTCGAGCAGCCCGGCCTGACGCGCCGCGAGCACCGCGGCACCGAGGTCGAGGCCGGGGACCGAGCGGCCGGAGCCCTTCGCGACCACCGGAGCGCCGGCCAGGCCCAGCACGCAGGCGGGGCGGTTGAAGCGCTCCTTGATCCGCCCGGCGACGATCCCGACCACGCCCGGATGCCAGTCCGCGCCGCTGACCAGGAGCACGGGCAATCCGGCCTCGGCCTGGGCCTCGGCGGCCGCCATCGCGGCCTCGAGGACGCCTGCCTCGACCTGCTGGCGCTGGCGGTTGACGGCATCGAGGGCGCGGGCGAGCGGCGCCGCTTCGTCCGCATCGGAGGCGAGCAGCAGGCGGAGGCCGAGATCGGCCTCGGCGATGCGGCCGGCGGCATTGATCCGCGGCCCGAGGGCGTAGCCGCAGCTCTCCGCCGTCGGGTGGCCCAGCACCTCCGCCACCGCCAGCAGCGCCGCCAGGCCGGGGCGGAGGCGCCTTGCCATCACCTTGAGCCCCTGGGCCACCAGCGCCCGGTTGAGCCCCGAGAGCGGCATCACGTCGCAGACCGTCGCCAGCGCCACCAGATCGAGCCATGAGAGCAGGTCGGGCTCGGCGCGGCCGGCGAAGAAGCCCTGGCGGCGCAGGACGCGGAGCAGCGCGACCATCGCCAGGAAGGCGATCGCGGTGGCCGACACCGCGCCGAGGCCCGAGCAATCGTCGCACCGGTTGGGATTGACCACGGCGAGGACCGGCGGCGGGTTTTCCGTCTGGTGATGGTCGAGCACGATCACGTCGGCCTGGCCGGCGATGGCGGCGAAAGCTTCGTCGGCGCCGCTGCCGCAATCGGCGCAGACGATCAGCCGCGCCCCGCGCGCGACCAGCCCCGCCAGCGCCGCCGGGTTGGGGCCGTAGCCCTCCCTGATCCGATCCGGCACGTAGGCCACCGCCGGCACGCCGAGCGCGCCCAGCACCGAGACGAGCAGGGCGCCCGCGCAGGCGCCATCGACATCGTAATCGCCGAAGATTGCGACCGGCTCGCCCCGCGCCACCGCGAGCGCGAGGCGCGCGGCGGCGCGATCCATGTCGGCGAGACGCGAGGGATCGGGCAGCAGCGCGCGCAGGGTGGGGTCGAGGAAACCGGCGGCGCTCTCCATCGTCACGCCACGCACCGCGAGGATGCGGCCAAGGATCTCCGGCACGCCGAGCCGCTCGGCGATCCCGAGGCCCAGGCGCTCCTCGGCCTCGCGCCAGACCCAGCGCCGGCCGCCCAGGCTTTGCGTGACGCCGAGGGCCGCTGCCCCCACGGTCAGACCAGCGCCCAGGTCTTGGTCGCAAAATTATGGTGCGCCTCGATATAGCGGACGGTGCCGGACTTGCTGCGCATGACGATCGAATGCGTGGTCGCGCCGTGGCCGAAATGGCGCACGCCGCGCAGCATCGCCCCGTTGGTGACGCCCGTGGCGGCGAACATCACGTCCCCGCCCGCCATCTCGGTGATGCCGTATTTGCGCCCCGGATCGCGGATGCCCATGGAGCGGGCCCGCTCGACCTGGGCCGCGTTCTCGAACAGCAGTCTTCCCTGCATCTGCCCGCCGACCGCGCGCAGCGCCGCCGCGGCGAGCACGCCCTCGGGCGCGCCGCCCGAGCCCATGTAGATATCGACGCCGCTTTCCGGCCTTGTGGTCGCGATGACGCCGGCGACGTCGCCATCCGGGATCAGCATGATGCGCGCGCCGGCCTCGCGGCAGCGCGCGACGGCTTCGAGATGGCGCTCGCGCTCGAGGATGCAGACGACGAGATCGCCGACCTCCCTGCCCTTGGCGAGGGCCACGTTGCGCAGGTTCTCGGCGACCGGCGCATCGAGATCGACGACATTGTCGGGCAGGCCGCCACCGACCGCGATTTTTTCCATGTAGATGTCGGGCGCGTGGAGGAAGCGGCCGCTCTCCCCGAGTGCCACCACCGCCATCGCGTTCGGTCCGCCCATGGCAGTGCTGGTGGTCCCTTCGAGCGGATCGACCGCGATATCCATCGCCGGGCCGCCGGCGCCGACGCGCTCGCCGATATAGAGCATCGGCGCCTCGTCCATTTCGCCCTCGCCGATCACCACCGTGCCGGCGATCGCCACCGTATCGAAGGCCCGGCGCATCGCCGTGACCGCGGCCCCATCGGCTTCGTTCTTGCGCCCGCGCCCCATCCATTTGGACGCGGCGATGGCGGCCGCCTCGGTCACCCGCACCAACTCGAGCGCGAGGTTGCGGTCGGTCACTTCGCCCGGCCTGGAGGTCCGCTCGCTCATTCTTTTCTCCCTCGGTTCGGGTTCAGCCCGGCTCGATCCGGATCAGCGCCGGCTCCTCGAGCACCGCCTCGAGTGCTGCGATGCGCGCGAGCGCGGTGCGCACCGCCGCCTCGCCCGTCTCGTGCGTGACCAGCACCACGGGCACCGCCTCGCCGGGCGCGCGGCCGCGCTGGAGCATCGATTCGAGCGAGACGCCGAGGTCGCGCAGCACCGCGGTCACGTCGGCGATGACGCCCGGCTGATCGACGACCATCAGGCGGAGATAATAGCAGCCGCTGTGCATCTGCATCGGCAGCGAGGCGCTCGGCGAAAGCTCGGCCGCGAGCGCGCCCCAGACCGGGGTGAGGCGGAAGCGGGCGAGATCGACCAGGTCGGCGACGACGGCCGAGGCGGTCGGCCCCGCCCCCGCGCCCGGCCCTTCCAGGACGACGCGGCCGACGAAATCGCCCTCGGCGACGATCGCGTTGGTGACGCCGTCGACGCGCGCGAGCGGGGCGTTCGCGGGGACCATGCAGGGATGGACGCGGGCCGCTATCCCGCCATCGCCCTGCCGGGCGATGCCGAGCAGCTTGATGCGATAGCCAAGCTCGCCGGCAAAGAGGATGTCGAGGGCGGAGATCCGGCGGATTCCCTCGACATGGACGTCGGCGAAGGCGACCGGACGGCCGAAGGCGAGGGCGGCGAGGATGGCCAGCTTGTGGGCCGCATCGACGCCGTCGATGTCGAAGGAGGGGTCGGCCTCGGCGTAGCCAAGGCGTTGGGCCTCGGCGAGAACGTCGGCGAACTCGCGTCCCTCCGTGCGCATCTTCGAGAGGATGTAGTTGCAGGTGCCGTTGAGGATGCCGGCGACGCGGGCGATCCGGTTGCCGGCCAGCCCCTCGCGGAGGGTCTTGATCACCGGCAGGCCGCCGGCGACCGCGGCCTCGAAGCCGAGCGAGGCGCCGTGGCGCTCGGCGAGCAGGGCGAGCTCGGCGCCATGCACGGCGAGCAGCGCCTTGTTCGCCGTCACCACCGGCTTGCCGGCGGCGAGCGTGGCCTCGACGAGGGCACGGGCGACCCCTTCGGCGCCGCCGATCACCTCCACGACCGCGTCGATGGCGGGGTCTGCCGCCAGCGCCAGCGGGTCGTCGAACCAGCGGAGGCCCGAGAGGGCGATGCCGCGATCGCGGGCGCGGGTCCGCGCCGACACCGCGGTCACGGCGATCGGCCGGCCGGCGCGGGCGGTGACGATCGGGGCATTGTCGCGCAGCATCCGGAGCACGCCCATGCCCACGGTGCCGAGCCCGGCGATCCCGACGGAGAGCGGGCGGTTCATGGGTTCTCTCGTCGCACGTCTCTGCCTTCGGGAAGATCCCGTGTCGCGGGACGATCCCGTGTCGCGGGACGATCCCGTGTCGGGTTGCGATTCGGGGGGCGCCAAATGGGGGGACGGCCAAGCCCATTGTGGCTTGGGGAACGGCGCGGCTTCAAGTGCCGGTGGCCGGGACCGACCCGGGCTCGGCCAGCAGGCGGAGCGTGGCGCCGCCCGAGGCTTCGGGCGCGGAGGCTTCGGCACCGAGGCGGAGCGCGCTCGCGGGCACGCCGTCGGCGGCGAGCGCGGTGGCGACGGCACTCGCCCGGGCGAGACCGAGGTGAAGGGCCGCCGACTGCGCGGCGGCGCTGCTTTCGGTCGCGTCCCCGTAGCCGACCACGGCGATGCTCGCCTTGCCGCGGACGGCGGCGAGGCGACTGAGGCGCGCGCGGGCGGCGGCGGAGAGCGCGGCCGAGCCGGCCGGGAAGGGCAGGGTGAGCGCGGCGGGCGCGGCGAGGCCGAAGGGGGTGGGCGGCGGCCCGGGGACGGGGAATCCGGCGAAGGCGGGCGGCGGCGGCGGGGCGGCGGGAACGCCGGGCAGGGCGGCTGCGGCGGCGGCAAGCGTCGCGCTCGGCGGGGGCGAGGCTTGATTCGGGGCCGGGGCGGGCCCGCCGGCAGGCGGGCTCGCGGCGCCGGCGTTGACTTCAGCGGGGGCGGCCGGCGCGGCTGGTCCCACGGCCGGGTTGCTCGCCCCATTGGCCGCCGGCGGGTTGGTGGCGGGAGGAACCGGCGCCAGCGCCGCCTGCTGCTGGGCGCGGGTGCGCTCGGCGAGCAGCTCGGCAGAGATGCGGTCGCGCTCCGCCGGGTCGATGAGCTTCGGCGCCTGGGGGACGTTGGCGAGGTTGGGATAGGGCGCCTGGGCGCCGGGGATCGGGGCGCGCTTCGCCGCGATCGGCCCGCCCTCCATGCCGTGGTACCAATCGACCGGATTGATCGCCGGCGGGGCCGAGGCGCAGGCGCCGAGCAACAGCGGGAGCGAGAGCGCGGACAGCACCCCCGAGACCAAGGTGCCGCTTGCGGAAAAGCGGCGCCGCCGGGCCGTCCCGGCTTGAACCGCCCGCCTGTCCCCACTAGGTTCCGCGCCGCTACCGATCATGGTCTTGCCACGGCCTCGCCGCTGCGGCTTGCCGCAGCGGTGATGTAGCGCGGGAAAGGCGCCCGCGGAAAGGATGCTCCTATGGCCGATGCGGAGAAGCCGGAGGCCCCCGCGTTCAAGCTGCCCGATCCCGCCATGATCGGGCGCTCGATGGCGGACGTGGCCGAGCGCTCCCAGCGCATCGTCAGCGAGTGGCTGAAGCGCCAGTCAGAGGAAGGGCAGCCGTTCGATCCGCTCAACATCGGCAATGCCTTCATCGAGATGACGACGCGCATGATGGCGCACCCGGCCGAGCTGATGCAGGCCCAGCTCGGCTTCTGGCAGGACTACATGACGCTCTGGCAGAACACGGCGCGGCGCGTCATGGGGCTCGAGCACAAGCCGGTGATCGAAGCCGATCCGGCCGACCGGCGCTTCAAGGACTCGGCCTGGAACGAAAGCGAGATCTTCGACTTCATCAAGCAATCCTATCTGCTGTCCGCCCGATTCGTTCAGGACGTGGTGCGCCGGGTGGACGGGCTCGACCCGCGGACGGCGCAGAAGGTGGACTTCTATGCCCGCCAGTTCGTCGAGGCGATGAGCCCCAGCAACTTCGTGCTCACCAACCCCGAGGTGCTGCGCCGGACCGCCGAGACCGGGGGCGAGAACCTGCTCAAGGGGCTCGCCAATCTGCTCGCCGACCTCGATCGGGGCAAGGGGCGGCTCAGGATCAAGATGACCGACATGGACGCCTTCCAGGTGGGCGGCAACATCGCCGTCTCGCCGGGCCAGGTGGTCTTTCAGAACGACCTCATCCAGCTCATCCAATACGCGCCGTCCACGGAGACAGTGCTGAAGCGCCCGCTGCTGGTCGTGCCGCCCTGGATCAACAAGTTCTACATCCTCGATCTCAGGCCGAAGAACAGCTTCGTGCGCTGGGCGGTTGCCCAGGGCCATACGGTGTTCATGGTGAGCTGGGTCAACCCGGACGAAAGGCTCGGGGACAAGGGCTTCGACGATTACATGACCGAGGGCGTGCTCGACGCGATCGAGGCGATCGAGAAGGCGACCGGCGAGCGCGAGATCAATGCGATCGGCTATTGCCTCGGCGGCACGCTGCTCGGCGCGGCGCTCGCCTGGATGGCGGGCAAGCGCAGGCAGCCGGTGAAGTCCGCCACGTTCTTCACCAGCCTGCTCGATTTCACGGAATTGGGCGAGCTCAACGTGTTCATCGACGAAGAGCAGCTCAAGGTGCTCGAGGAGAAGATGAACAAGCGCGGCTTCCTGGAAGGCAGCGAGATGGCCGCGACCTTCAACATGCTGCGGGCGAACGACCTGATCTGGTCGTTCGTGGTCAACAACTACCTGCTCGGCAACGATCCGTTCCCCTTCGACCTGCTTTACTGGAACGCGGATTCGACGCGCATGCCGGCGCGCATGCACAGCTTCTATTTGCGCAAGATGTACCAGGAGAACAAGCTCGCCGAGCCCGGCGGGATCAGCCTCCGCGGCGAGCCGATCGACCTCAGGCGGATCAAGATCCCGGCCTATTTCCTCTCGACGCGCGAAGACCATATCGCGCCCTGGAAGGCGACCTATCGCGGGGCCAAGCTGCTTGGCGGACCGCTCCGGTTCGTGCTCGCCGCCTCGGGCCATATCGCCGGCGTGGTGAACCCGCCGGAGAGCGGCAAATACAACCATTGGGTCAGCACCGAGATGCCGGCAGACCCGGTGGAGTGGCTCAGCGGCGCGACGGAGCTTGCCGGCTCCTGGTGGCCGGACTGGCATCGGTGGATGAGTGCGCAGGCGCCGGAGCGCGTGCCGGCACGCATCCCGGGCGAGGGCAAGCTGAAGGCGATCGAGCCGGCGCCGGGGTCGTATGTGAAGGTAAAGCTGGTCTGAGGGGTGGCGGCGCGGCCGATGAAGAGCGCGGCCCCCGCGCCATAGCCCTGCCCCGGGACGATGGCCCAGCCTGGGGCAATCAAGGAGAGCTTGGGGAAGCGGGGCGACCGCGCGCCGCATTGCGTGTCATCAGCCGATATCCGGCGACGCAAGCGTGGCGCCGATCGGGCAGGAGATTGCGTCGTCGCTTGCCGCCACGTGACGGCGGGGGGCGGCGTTGTCCTCTTGGGCTGCGCCGCTGGCCTCGTCTTCGCTCTTGGCTTCGCTAAGGACCGATTTCGGAGTTCGCGGTGCGGAAGCGGACGCGGCCGGGATGGTTGACGGAGGCCATGTATTCGATCGGGCGGCCCGCGGCGTCGGAGGCGACCAGCTCGAGCAGAAGGGCCGGGCCGGACGGGCCGAGGCCGAGCAGGCGTGCCTCGAGCTCGGTGAGGGTGGTGAGGCCGATCAAGCGCTCCGCGCGCGTTGTTTCGATACCGTAGCGGCTGCGCAGGAGCGCGTAGAGCGACTGGCCGGCGAGGAGGTCCTCCGCGGCGAGGCCGGGGACCAGCGCCGAGGAAAGATGGCTCGTTTCGATGCAGAACGGCACGTCGTCCACCGTCCAGAGGCGGCGAATCAGGACGATTTCCGTCCCCTCCGCGATCGCGAGGCGCCTGGCCGCGCGCGGATCGGCGGGGGCGGTTGCGAAGTGGAGCAGCTTGTTGCCCGGTGTTCCCCCGCCCGCGCGGACGATCCGCGCGATGCCCAAGGACGTGTGGGCATCGGTCGGGCGGACCACGCGCGGGCGCGTGACGCGCGTGCCGGCGGTGCCGTCCCGCTCGAGGACGCCTTGGGCGACGAGGCCTTCCATCGCCTTGCGCACCGTCATGCGGCTGGCGCCGAGCCGTTCCGCCAGCGTCCGCTCCGAGGGGACGCGATCACCGGGCGCGAAGCCGGGCCCGCCGATCAGCTCGCGGATATAGTGCTCGATCCGGACATAGACCGGCGCGTGCGGCGGCGCGATGGTGCGCTGGCGCGACCTCACCATGCCCGGCTCGCTCCCTGCCCTGTTCCGGCGCCGGCCCGTGGCGGCCGGACGATGGTCCAGGCATTTCCGCATGCGAGACCTATAACGCGCCTTGTCCACCGCCGGCAACTGGTATAGACCAGACCCTATACCAGAAAGGGGGTTCCGTGGCGCCGGACGTCGATAAAGCCGCGATCGCGGGCGCGCTCGAGACCGCGGCGGCGGGCCTGCCGGACGCCATGGCGTTCGGACGATCGCTCGGGCCCGACATCGACCGCGTTCATTTCGTCGCCTGCGGCTCGTCCAACCGGGCGATGCTCGGCCTCCAGGTACCTGGATCGAGCGGCTCAGCCCCTCGCTCGAGGTTCGCCGCTATTTCCCCGCCGAATACATGGCGCAGGACCCGCGCCGCCTCGATCAGCGCACGCTTGTCCTGCTCGCCTCGAAATCTGGCACCACGCCCGAGACCCTCGCCGCCGCCGAGTTTCTGCGCGACCGGCCGTGCCGCACGGTCGCCTTCACGCAAGTGGAGGAATCGCCGCTCGCCGGCGCCGCCCAGACGCGCTTCCTGACCGGCCCGAGCAGCGAGTTCCTTCGTCGCCATCTTCATGCTGATGCAGAGCCTGGTGGGCGGCCTGCTCGCGGCGAAGGATGGCTGGCGGGAGGCCGACGCGCTGCTCGCCTCGCTCGCGGCCCTGCCCCGGGCGATCGCCGCCAGCGCAAGCGAGAGCGACGCACGCGCGGCGGCCGAGGCGGAGCGGCTCCGCAGCGACCGGATTCTTTACCACGTCGCCTCCGGGCCGGGCTTCACGACGGCCTACGTGTTCGGCGTCTGCGTGCTGATGGAGATGCTGTGGCTCCATTCCTACCCGATCGAGGCGGCGGAGTTCTTCCACGGCCCGTTCGAGATCGTCGACGCCACGACGCCGCTGATCCTTCTTCTCGGCGAGGATCCGAGCCGGCCTCTGATGGAGCGCGTGGTCAAGTTCTGCCGGCGCGCCTCGAACCGCCTGGTGGTCTATGATTCGCGCGATTTCGCGATGCCCGGTATCGCCCCCGCGATCCGCCCGATCGTCGCACCCTATGTGCTGCAGGCGGCGCTGAAGCGGATTGCGGCGCATCTTTCGGTGTGGCACTGCCAGCCGCTGACGACCCGGCGCTATATGTGGAAGACCGAGTATTGAGCGCCGCGCCGCGTCGGCTGCTCGGCCTCGGCGACAACACGCTCGACACCTATGTCGATCTCGGCTTGCAGTTCCCGGGCGGCAATGCCGTGAACGTTGCCGTCTTCGCCCGCCGCCTCGGCGCTGTTTCCGGCTATCTCGGTTGTCTCGGCGACGATGCGGGCGGGGATCTGCTGTTCGCCGCGCTCGGCGCGGAGGGCGTGGATCTCAGCCTCTGTCGCCGGCGGGCGGGGGCGAATGCGCGCGCGCTGATCGGGCTCGAGGCGGGCGAGCGCCGGTTTCTGGGCGCCTCCCCCGGCGTGCGCGCGCGCTATGGGCTCGAGGCGGCGGATTTCGCCGCGATCGCCGGCTATGATCTCGTGCATACGAGCATCAACAGCGAGATCGAAGCGGCGCTGCCGCGCATCCGCGCGACGGGCGCGCCGATCTCGTATGATTTCTCGTACAAGTTCGGCCTGCCGCGCGCAGCGGAGGCGCTGCCGGCGGTGGATATCGCGTTCCTCTCCTGCCCCGGGCATACGGACGCGGCAGCGGCCGGTTTGCTGCACGAATTCGCGGCCGCGGGTCCCACGATCGTCGTTGCGATGCGCGGCGCGGCGGGAGCGATGGCGCTCGCCGGGGGCGAGATCCGCGAGCAGGCGGCGATGCCGATCGACCCGCTCGACACGCTTGGCGCCGGTGACGGATTCATCGCGGCCTTCGTGCTCGCCCATCTTGCCGCGCGGCCGATCGCGGCCGCGCTCGAAGAGGGCACGCGCTTCGCCGCGTCCGTCTGCGGCGCGCACGGCGCCTTCGGGCATGCGCGGGCATGGTCCGCGGCGGATGGGAACATTCTTGAAAAGCGAGGTCTGATCGATGACTTGGCGGATCGGCGTGGATTCGGGCGGAACCTTCACCGACGTTTGCCTGTTTGACGACGGAGAGCGGCAGCGTCGAGGTCTGGAAGGTGCCCTCGACGCCGGACGATCCCTCGCAGGGGATTGCGGCGAGCGTCTCGGAGAGCCTCGGGCGGCTCGGCGCCGCCGCCGGCGAGGTCGCCTATTTCGGCCACGGCACGACGGTCGCGACCAATGCGCTGATCGAGGAACGGGGCGTGCGGACCGGCCTGATCACCACCGACGGCTTCCGCGACCTGCTGGAGATCGGACGGCAGAAGCGCCCCGACCTCTATGACCTCGCAGGCGGACAAGCCGCCGACGCTGGTCAGCCGCGATCTTCGCCTGGAGGTTCCGGAGCGCATCCGGCACGACGGCTCGGTCGAGACCAAGCTCGATGAGGAGGCGGTGCGGCAGGCGGCGCGGCGGCTGCGGCAGAGCGGGGTCAAGGCGGTCGCGATGCGCGTTCCTCTACGGCTTCGTCCGACCCGAGCACGAGGAGATCGCGCGGCGGATTTTCGCCGAGGAATTCCCTGAGGCCTTCGCCTCGGCCTCGCACGAGGTGGCGCCGGAGTTCCGTGAATATCGAGCGGATGTCCACCGCGGTGGTGAACGCCTATCTCGGCCCGGTGATGCGGGGCTATATCGAACGGCTGGAGCGGCGGCTCACTGATCTCGGCGTCACCGCGACCCCGCATCTGACGCAGTCGAACGGCGGGGTGATCGGCTTCGAGGCAGGCGGCGCGGCTGCCGGTGCGGACGGTTCTGTCCGGCCCTTCGACGGGCGTGGTCGGCGCCGAGGCGGTGGGGCGGCTCGCCGGATTCTCCGAGCCTCATCACCTTCGACATGGGCGGCACGAGCACCGACGTAGCACTGCTCGACGGCGGCGAGTGCCGGCTGGCCAGCGAGGCGACGGTGCACGGCTATCCGATCAAGGCGCCGATGCTGGATATCCATACGGTCGGCGCCGGCGGCGGCTCGATCGCCTTCATCGACAGCGGCGGGCTGCTGAAGGTCGGGCCGCGCAGCGCCGGCGCGGATCCAGGCCCGGTGTGCTACGGCCGCGGCAATGACGAGCCGACGGTGACCGATGCCAACGTGCTGCTGCAGACGCTCAACCCGAAGGATATCCTGCTGGCGGGCGGATGGAGGTGCGGCGGGACCTCGCCGAGGCGGCGATCGCCCGGCTGGCGGGGCGGCTCGGCATGGACCTCCATGGCGACGGCGCAAGGCATCCTCGCGGTGGTGACGGCGAACATGGCGAGGGCGATCCGGGTGATCTAGCGTCCAGCGCGGCCACGATCCGCGCGACTACACGCTGGTCGCCTTCGGCGGCGCGGGGCCGCTGCACGCGGCGCGGCTGGCGCCGCGAGCTGGACATCGCGCCGCATTCTGGTGCCGCGCAATCCGGGTATCCTGTGCGCGATGGGATTGCTGCTGACCGATCTGCAAGCGCGGATTTCGCGACGACCCGCCTCACGCCGCTCGAGGAGGCGGCGCTGCCGGCAATCGCCGAGGCTTCACGGCACTCGAACGGCAGGCGGGGCGATGGTTCGCCGAGGAAGGCATCGCGCCGGCGGCGCAGCGGCTCGTCCGCACGGTGGACATGCGCTATGCCGGGCAGAACTACGAGCTTCCCGTCCCGCTCCGAGGCCGGGCTGCCGGAGGCGGCGATGGATCGCCGCACTCGGCGAGGGATTCGCCGCGGGCACCGGCGGATGTACGGCTTCGTGGCCGAGGGCGAGAACGGTGCAGATGGTGACGTTTCGTCTCGAGGCGGCGGGCGAGGTGCAGAAGGCGCGTTGCGGCCGGAACCGCTGGGCGGGCCCGACGGCTCGGCGGCGCAGAGCGGGACGCGCAAGGTGTGGCTGCCGAGGCGGGCGGCTTCGTCACCTGCCCGATCTATGATCGCGAGCGGCTGCGGCCGGGCAACCGGATCGCGGGGCCGGCGGTGATCGAGCAGATGGATGCGACGACGCTGCTGCCGCCCGGAATGCACGCCACCGTGGACCCGATCCGCAACCTGCTGATGGAGGCACGATGAACCGCCTCGCCGTGCGCGAACCTCGCGTGGCACCCGACCCGATCACCATCGAGGTGATCGGCAGCGCCTTCGCCTCGATCGTCGAGGAAATGGGCGAGGCCCTGGTGCGGGCCACCTATTCGACCAACATCAAGGAGCGCCGCGACTGCTCGACCGCGCTGTTCGACACCGCACGGCAACACGCTGTGCCAGGCCGAGCATATCCCGATGCATCTCGGCAGCTTCATCGGCATCCTGCCGCACATCCTGAAGCGCCACCCGATCGAGGAGATGCAGCCGGGCGACGTGTTCTGCGGCAACGATGCCTATGAGGGCGGCGGGACGCATCTGCCGGACATCGTGCTCGCCGAGCCGGTCTTCTTCGCGGGACGGATCGTCGCCTGGGCGGTGAACCTCGCCCACCACGCGGACTTCGCCGATCGCGGACATGCGCATATCTACCAGGAGGGGCTGCGGATCCCGCCGATCCGGCTCTATCGCGCGGGTGTGCTGCAGCAGGACGTCCAGGAGCTGATCCTGCTGAACTGCCAGGTGCCGCGCGAACGGCTTTCCGATTTGCGCGCGCAGATGGCGGCGAACCGGCTCGGCGTGCAGCGGATGCAGCGCGCTCTGCGCGACGCTACGGGCGCGAGACCGTGCTGGCGGCCGGCGTCGCCCTGCAGGACTATGCCGAGCGCAAGATGCGCGCCGGGATCGCGGCGATCCCCGACGGCACCTACCGATTCGCCGACCGCTTCGACTGCCCCGAGCTCGATCGGCGAGCTTGACTTCGCGGTGACGATCACGGTGGCCGGCGAGGAGATGCACCTGCATTTCGACGAGCCCGCCGCAGGTGCGCGCCGGGCATCAACATCGATCTTCACCGCGCTGCTCTCGACGGTTTATTACGCGGTCAAGACGGTCGTCGATCCGACCATCCTGCCCAATGCCGGGCTGGCGCGGCCGCTGCCGCGTGACGGCGCCCGCCGGCACCGTGCTTCAATTGCGTGCATCCGGCGGCGGTGAACGGCAGGACGGGAACCTGCCAGCGCGTGGTCGATCTCATCCACGGGGCGCTGGCCGAGGCGGTGCCGGACCGGGTCATCGCCGCATGCAACGGCGCCGTGCACCTCCGCGACCTTCGTCGGCGCGCAGCCGGAGGATGGCAACCTCTGGGTCTATCTCGAGACGATCGGCGGCGGGTCGGGCGCGCGGGCGACCAAGGACGGGCTGGACGGCGTGCACGTGCACGTGACCAACACCTCCAATCTGCCGGTGGAGGCGCTGGAGGGCGAATATCCGCTGAGCGTGCTGCGCTATGAACTGGTGAACGGCTCGGGCGGCGCCGGGCGCCAGCGCGGCGGCATGGGGCTCCGGCGCGTCTATCGCGCCGAGGCGGAGTGCCGCGTGCGGGTCGATGGCTCGCGGCTGCGTTCGGCGCCGTGGGGGCTCGCCGGGGGGCTGCCGGGCGGCAAGGGCGAATTCCACCTCGGCCCGGGTGTCGCCCCGTTCGACCATGGCGCGGGCGCGCTCAGGCCGGGCGATACGATCGAGATCATCACGCCCGGCGCCGGCGGCTACGGCCCGCCGGCGGAGCGGACGCCCGAGCAACGCCGGCGCGACATCGCCGAGGAGCGCGATGCCGCCGGACCCGTGCCGTCTTCAGCCGCCGCGGCGTGAAGGCCGCGGACAAGAACAGCAAGGAGGCCATCATGCTCTTCCCTCGTCGGGCCATTCTCGCGGCAGGCGCCGCTCTGCCCTTTCTGCCCAAGGTGGGGTGGGCAGCGTCAGCCCCGACCCACCTGACGTTCGGGCTTTCGAGCTACCCGCCGAACCTCAATCCCTGGATCAATGCCGGCACGGCCGCCGGCACGGCGCTGCTCGCGCATCATCGCGGCCTTCTCTCCTACGCCGCAGACGGCAGCATCCAGGGCGAGCTTGCCGCGCACTGGGAATCCGATGGCGGCGCGGGATGGATCTTCCATCTGCGCGAGGCCTTCTTCCACAACGGCGCACCGGTGGATGCGGCGGCGGTGAAATGGTCCTTCGCTGAGATCGCGGCGCCGAGCTCGACCGCCTATCTGCGCGCCCAGTTCCAAGGGATCGCCGCGATCGAGACCCCGGATTCGCACACGGTGCGGGTGATCATGAAGGAGCCGACGGCGACGTTTCCGGACTGGCTCGCGCCCTTCTACGCCTCGGTCGTCGCGCCCGGAACGGTCGCGCCGGGCAAGCTGCCGGTCGGCTGCGGGCCGTTCGTGCTGAAATCCTTCGAGCGCGGCGTGGCGCTCGACTTCGCCGCCTTCGACAAATACTACATGCCCGGCCTGCCGAAGCTGAAGACGATGCGCTTCGTCGCCTATCCGGACGAAAATCTGCGCGTCGCGGCGCTGCAGGCCGGGAATGTCGACCTCATCGAGTATGTTCCGTGGCAATCGATGGGCACGATCGCGGCCGACGCCAAGCTCAAGATGGAGAGCACGCTCGGGCCGTTCATGTACCTCACCTTCAATGCGCGCTCCGGCCCGTTCAAGGATCCGCGCGTGCGCCAGGCGGTCGGCTTCGCGATGAAGCGGGAGGACATCGTGAACGGCGCCTTCTTCGGGCGCGGCGCTCCGCTCGGCGGGATGCCGATCCCCAAGGGCACGCCGTTCTACGACGCCAAGCTCGCCGATTTCTGGACCTACGATCCGGACCGGGCGAAGACGCTCCTCGCCGAGGCGGGACTGGCCAGCGGCTTCTCCTGCACCCTGCTCTCGACCGCGCAGTACGGCATGCACAAGATCACCGCCGAGGTGGTGCAGCAGGACCTCGCGGCGATCGGGATCAATGTGCAGCTCAACCTGCCCGACTGGGCGACGCGCGTCGCACTCGGCAATCGCGGCCAGTACCAGTTCGCGGTGGGCGGGTCGGCGACCGAGAGCAACGATCCGGACGGGCTGAGCCCGCTGATCGACGGCACGCTCTCGCCCTCGTACGAGCGCAGCTACGACCTGGTCGCGCCCGGGCTGCATGCGCTGCTCGCGGCGGGCCGGGCGGAGTTCGACCAGGCCAAACGCGTGGCGATCTACGACAAGATGCAGAGCGTGGCGCTCGAATATGCGCCGATCGTGACGCTCTGCTGGCGCTCGCAGGCCTACGCGATGAAGAAGACCCTCGACGACTTCGCCAACCTGCCCGGAGCGCTCACCTTCTATTCGGGCTATTCGTTCGCGGACGCCTATTTCGCCTGACCCCGCGGAGGGATGATGCTCTGGCTCGCGCGGCGGATCGCGATCTCGATCGGCCTCGTCTGGATCGTCGCCAGCATCGTCTTTCTCGCCATCCGCGTGATCCCCGGCAATCCGGCGGAGCTGCTGCTCTCCCAGGGGGGCGTGGCGCCGGACCCGGCCGCGGTCGCCGCGCTCAAGCAGCAGCTCGGGCTCGACCGGCCGCTCCTCGCCCAGGTACCGTGCCAGCATGGTCGGGCTCATCGAGGGCGATCTCGGCCAATCGCTCGAGGACGGCTCGCCGGCGATGGGCGATATCCTCGCCCGGCTGCCGCGCACGCTCGAGCTGATCGCGGCGGCGGGGCTCTTCGCCGTCCTGATCGGGGTTCCGGCGGGCGCGCTCGCGGCCATCCGCTGCGGCAGGCTCTATGACCGCATCGCCTCCTGGCTCGCCGGCCTCTGGCTCTCGGTGCCGGTCTTCGTCACCGGCACGCTGCTGATCCTGCTCTTCGCGCAGACGCTGCGCTGGCTGCCGGCCGGCGGATACGTGCCCTTCGGCCAGGACCCGCTGCAGTTCCTGGCCCTGCTCGCGATGCCCGCGTTCACGATCGGCTCCGGGCTCGCCGGCGCGGTGTTCCGCATGACGCGCGCCGCCGTGCTCGACGTGGCCGGGCGCGAGCATGTCCGGGCGGCGCGGGCGAAGGGGCTGAGCCCCGGCCGCGTGCTCAGCCGGCACGTGCTGCGCAACGCGATGATCCCCGTGGTCACGGTGCTCGGGCTGCAGCTCGGCAGCCTGCTCGGTGGCACGGTGCTGGTGGAATATGTCTTCAACTGGCCCGGGGTTTCGAGCCTGCTGTTCGACGCGGTGAACGCGCGCGACTACACGCTGGTGCAGGGGATCGTGCTCGTCATCTCGGTGCTGTTCGTGGCGCTCAACCTACTGGTCGATATCCTCTACGCCGTGCTCGATCCGCGCGTGCGGCACGGATGAGACGTTTTCCCTGGCTCGCCGGCGGCGCGGTCGGCGTCATCGTCCTGGTGGCGCTGCTGGCACCTGTGCTGCCGTTGGCGAATCCGGTGCGGATGGATGTGGCTCACCGCTTCGCCGGGCCGGGCGCCGCGCATTGGTTCGGCCGGGACGAGCTTGGGCGCGACGAGCTCTCCCGGCTGGTATGGGGCGCGCGCAGCTCGCTCACCGTCGCATTCGCGGCCTCGCTGCTCGCCGGGCTGATCGGCACGGTGCTTGGCGTCCTCGGCGGATTCTTCCGCGGCATCGTCGAGCTCTGCACCGTGCGCACGATGGATATCGTGCTCTGCTTCCCCCCGCTCCTGCTCGCGCTGCTCGTCGTCACCGTGCTCGGCCCGGGGATCGGCACGCTGATCCCGGTGCTCGCGGTGCTGTTCCTTCCGGGCTTCACCCGGGTTGCCTATGGCGGCGTGCTGGCGGTGCGCGCGCAGGATTACGTGGAAGCGGTGCGGGCACTGGGGGCGCGGCCGCTGCGGATCATGCTGCGGACGGTGCTGCCCAATGCGGGCGGGCCGCTGATCGTGCAATTCAGCCTCACCGTCGCGGCCGGGATTCTGCTCGAATCGGGGCTCTCCTTCCTCGGCCTCGGCGTCGTTCCGCCGACGCCGTCCTGGGGGCTGATGATCGGTTCGGCGCGCGCGACGATGGCCCAGGACCCCGGGCTGCTGCTGTGGCCCTGCCTTGCGCTCACCGTCACCGTGCTCACGATCAACGCGCTCTGCGACTGGCTCGGCGAGCGGGCGGACCCCCACCTCGTGGTGCGCTGGCGCCGCGCCGGCGCGCTGGGGATGCTGCTGCCGGCGCTGGCGCCGGCGGAGGATAGGGTGCTTGCGCTCTCCGGCCTTAGCGTCGCGATCGAGACGGTCGGGGGCGTGATCCATCCGGTGCGGGATGTGGCGCTTGGCGTCCGCGCCGGAGAGACGCTGGCGCTGGTGGGCGAGAGCGGGTCGGGCAAGTCGCTCACGGGTCTCGCGCTGCTCGGCCTGCTGCCGGACGCGGCGCGCGTCACGGCGGGTGCCGCGTGGCTCGAGGGCGGGGAGCTTTTCCGGATGACCGGGGCCGCGCGGCGCGCGCTCATGGGCTCGCGCATTGCGATGATCTTCCAGGACCCGGCGAGCAGCCTCAATCCGGTGCACCGGATCGGGGCGCAGATCGTCGAGGCGATCCGCGCCCACCAGCCCGCCGGCGAAGCGGCGGGCGCGGCGCGGGCGCGGGCGATCTCGCTGCTGCGCAAGGTCGGGATCGCCGATCCCGAGCGCCGGTTCCGCGCCTTTCCGCACGAACTCTCCGGGGGCATGCGCCAGCGGGTGATGATCGCGATCGCGATCGCCAACGGCCCGCGGCTGATCGTCGCCGACGAGCCGACGACGGCGCTCGACGTGACCATCCAGGCGCAGGTTCTGGACCTGCTCCGGACGCTGCAGCGCGAGAGCGGGCTTGCGCTGCTCTTCATCACCCACAGCCTGCCGGTGGTCGCCGAGATCGCCCAGCGCGTCGCCGTGATGTACGCGGGCGAGATCGTCGAGGAAGGCCCGGTCGGCGAGGTCTTCGCCCACCCGCGCCATCCCTACACCGCCGCCCTGCTCGCCAGCGCGCCGAACGAGGACGGGCCGCCGCCGCTGCCCATCCCGGGCATGGTGCCGCGGCCCGACGCCCTGCCGCCCGGATGTGGCTTTGCCCCGCGCTGCGGGCGCGCGCTCGCGGCCTGCGCGGCGGCCCACCCGGTGCTTGCCGGGATCGCGCCCGGGCGCCTCAGCCGTTGCATCCGGGCCGCGGAGATATGAGCCCGCCGCTGGTCTCGCCGGCGCCGCTGGTGCAGGCCGAGCGTCTCGGCCGGTCCTTCGCGCCGCGCAGCCTGCTTCTGCGCGGGCGGGCGGTGCCGGCGGTCGTCGATGTCAGTCTTGCGCTCGCGGCCGGCGAGGCGGTGGGGCTGGTCGGCGAGAGCGGCTCCGGCAAGAGCACGATCGGGCGCCTCCTGCTCGGGCTCCTGGCGCCAACGCAGGGCCGCATCGTCTTCGACGGCATCGCGCTCACGGGCGCCTCCGCGTCCGTGCTCCGCGGCCTTCGCCGGCGCATGCAGCTCGTGTTCCAGGACCCCTATGCGAGCCTCGATCCGCGCCGGCGCGTCGGCGCGCAGATCGCCGACGGGCTCGTCATCCACGGGCTCGCGTCCGGCCGGGCGGCAGAGGCGCGCGCGCGGGCGCTGCTGGCCGAGGTCGGGCTGCTGCCCGAGCATGCCGAGCGCTATCCGCATCAATTCTCGGGCGGCCAGCGCCAGCGCGTGGGGATCGCCCGCGCGCTGGCCACCGGGCCGGATTTCCTGGTCGCGGACGAGCCGGTCTCCGCGCTCGACGTTTCGGTCCAGGCGCAGGTGCTGGCGCTGCTCGCCGATCTCTGCCGCCGCCGCGGGCTCACCCTGCTCTTCATCAGCCACGACCTGCCGGTGGTGCGCCATCTCTGTGCGCGCGTGGTCGTTCTTTACCTCGGGCGGGTGATGGAAGAGGGCACCACGGAGGCGGTGTTCGCGGCCCCGCGGCACCCCTATACACAGGCGCTGCTCGCCGCCGCCCCGCGCCTCGACCCGAGCCGGCGGCAGCGACGCGCCCCGCTGGCGGGAGAGCCGCCGAGCCCGGCCGATCCGCCTTCGGGCTGCGTCTTTCGCACCCGCTGCCCGCACGCCCTGCGCGCCTGCGGCAGGGAGAGCCCGGCGCTCAGCGAGGCCGGCGCGGCCGGACACCGGGTTGCCTGCATCCGCGACGATATCGGGATCGGCGGCCGCTGAGGGTCCGGGCGGGGGCCTGCCGCGCGGGCGGGGTTAACGGGCTGGAAACATCCCCCGCTCCACACTCTGCCGACACGTCGACGCCAGGACGGCACGCGGCCCATGCCCCACCGACCGAGACGGGGAACGGCGATGCCAAGCGATTTCACGATCCGCCTCTCCGGGAGCGCTCCGCCCGTCGCGCCGGCCGACGTCCCGGAACATGCCGCAGATAACACCAGGCCAGATAACACCAAGAACACCCCGGTCGGGTCGGCGCTGGCTGCCGTCGTGCCGGTGAACGCGACGCTCGCGCTCGACCCCCAGGCGGGCGTCGTCGTGATCGAATTTCGCAACGAGGCGGGCGATGTCGTGAGCTCGATCCCGACCGCGCAGCAGCTCACGGCCTATCGCGACGGGGCGTCTTCCCAGGCGGCGCCGGCGCCGGCGCCGGCTCCCTCAAAGAACGGCGAGAGGACGCCATAGGCGACGCGCGCCGTTCTCACATCAGCCGTTCCGTCCATGTCCGGGGCGTGTGCGCGTTCCTGATCTCGATCTCGAGGTGATAGCGGAACCGCCGCGGCCCGACCGCGCGGATGTGCGCGACGACATCGCGCAAGCCCTCATCGAGCGTGCGCATCGTGCGGTAGCCGAGCAGCCGCCGCGCCTTCTCGCTGCTGCACCAGGCACGCTTCACCTCGGCCGGGCGATCGGCAAGATGGATTGCCTGGCCTTCGAACTCCGTGATCTCCTTGAGCCGGCGGAACAGGCTGTTGACGGAGACGAACTCCTCGTCGGGACCGATATTGACGACCTCGCCGACGCCGCGATCGGTGAGCCCCATCGCGAGCAGGGAGGAAAGGCAATCATCGACGTGGCTGAAGCACCGCTGCTGCTCGCCATCGCCATAGATGTAGGGCTGGCGGCCCTGCAGCATGAGGTTCGCCATGATGCTGGCGACGTTGCGATAGGGGTCGTCGAATTTCTGGCGCCGGCCGATGATGTTGTGGGGCACCGCGATCGCATACTCGAAACGGTGCACCAAGGCGAGCTGCATGAGCGCCTGCTCGGCGGCCACCTTGGCGATGCCGTAGGGATCCTGCGGCCGCGGCGGAAGATTCTCCTTGAACGGGACCTTGTTGGTGCCGTAGCGCGCCATCGAGCTGCAGAAGACGATGCGCCGCGCGCCGTTGGCGATCGCGGCGGAGAACACCGCGGTCGAGCCGGTGACGACGTTGTCCATGATCATCGCCGGGGAGA
This sequence comes from uncultured Pseudomonadota bacterium, assembly GCA_963840545.1. Classification (GTDB taxonomy): domain Bacteria; phylum Pseudomonadota; class Alphaproteobacteria; order Acetobacterales; family Acetobacteraceae; genus JAKAWQ01. The sequence goes on from CAWIZE010000001.1 coordinate 474,247, forward strand.
AGACGGACAGCCCCTCATAGGCGGTGGCGGCGCAGTGGTAGACCAGCTCCGCCTCGCGCATCCCTTTTTCCATGGCGTTGAAATCGCGGCAGTCCGACTGGTGGAAGATGGCATCGGGGGGAACGTTCAGCAGCTCGCCGCCGATCAGGCTGTCGCAGCCGGCGACCTCGTGGCCCATCGCCAGCAGCCTTTCGGCGAGATGGCTGCCGAGGAATCCCGCGATGCCCGTGATGAAGATGCGCATGCCGCCCCGTCTTAGCGTGTGAGAGCCGCGCGCAGGCATTGCCCGCCTTTGTTGAACCGCCGCTCGACAGTGACCGCCGCGAAGCCGAGCAGGCACGCGATGGCGCGGATCTTGGCCTCGGTATAGGCGGAGTGATGGAACTGGCCCGCCCCGTTCTGGTTGCCGAAGACCATCGTCTGGAGGATCCCCCAGCGCTGGTCGAGCGCGCGGCCGCAGCCGGCATAATGGTCGCGGTGGCCGACGATGTAGAAGCTTCGCCAGTCATCCTCGGCCGCGAGGAATGCCTCGCATACCCACGCGAAATCCGGCACTTCGATGACAAGCTCGCCGCCGGCGCGGAGCACGCGCGCGAGCTCCGGCCACACCGCGCGCTCCTCGGCGAAGGTCAGGTGCTCGAGCACGTGCTCGGCCAGCACCGCGGCGACCGATCCGTCGGCGAAGGGCAGCGACGCGGGATCGATGTCGGTGACGACGCCGGGCGCGCGCGCCGTGCGGTCGATATTGATCCAGCCGGGCAGCACGTTGGTCCCGCACCCGATATGCAATTTCGGCTCCGAGGCGGAGGTGAGAGCGCCGTCCATCGCTATTCTCCGATCACGCCACATCCGCCCGCGCTTGGGCAGGCCGGGCGCCGGCCTGCGCGAAGAGCGCGCCGAGTTGGGGAGAAAAATCCATCTCCGGCACGATCGCCTGCGTCGCCAGAAGGGATTGCGCGAGCTGGCTTGCCGCCCATGCCGTGAGGTCCGGAGCAACGTTTCGGATCGCGGCGAGCAGCGCCGGCAGCGCGGCGCGGAGCGCGATCGCTTCGGCCATCAGCAGCGGCAACCAGCGGGCGCGGAAGATACCGGGCACCGACGCCATGAGCCGGGCGCGGCTCGCTTCGTCGATGCGCGCCACGGCGAAGGTTTCGAGATGGACATAGGCGGTGGTGATCAGCGGCGTGCGCCAGCGCTGTTCGGCGAGCGGCCCGTCGAGCGCCACGCCGCGGTTGGCGGCCATCGTCGCCCGCCGCGCAAGCTCGGCGACCGGACGGCCGCCGTCACGGCGCCAGTAGAGGAGCTCCGGTACATGGCGGATCTCGCCATAGAGCGCGAGTTCGGCGAGGAGCGCATGGTCCCAGCCGGCGCGATAGGCGATGGGCGCGAGCCGATCGACGGCGCTGCGGCGATAGACCCCCCAGAAGCTCGGCGCGCTCGTGTAGGTCCGCATCACGGCCGCCGCGCGCGCGAGCGGATCCGGCCCGACCGCCGAGAGGCGATGCTCGCGCGGATAGACGCCCTGCACCCGCGCGGCACCACGGAAGACCAGCCCCGCGGCGTGGCACATCGCGGCGGCCGGATGAGCGAGCAGAACTTCCATCGTCTTCTCGACGAAGTCCGGCGCGATCAGATCGTCTCCGGATTTCGGCATCACGAAGTCCGCATCGCCCGCCCAGAAGGCACGCTGGAACGCGCCCACCGCGCCGCCGTTGCAGGAGAGGCGCCGCAGCCCGACGGTCGGCACGTGGGCGGCATAATCGGCCAGGATCGCCGCCGTGCCGTCGGTCGATCCATCGTCGATGAGCGTGAGGCGAAGCGCGGGCCAGGTCTGTGCGAGCACGCTCTCGATCACCGGACCGACCGCCGCCTCGCCGTTATGGACGAATAGGTTGACATCGACGGCCGGAGGCGAGGTCACGGTGATTTTCCCGGTTCTGCGCAACAGGCGATGGACCGGGCCGAGGCTAGCCGCGAGGCGTTGCGGAAGGATTAATCGGGATGAGAGGGCGTCGCGCCGACGCGCCCGCACCACTCAAGCCACGCGAAGCGCAGCGCCGCCCCGAGATTGCGCCCGAATCGCGGTGCGTCACAGAGCGGGCTCGCCGCGACCCGCGCGCGCAATCCGGCGCGGAGACGCGCGAGGGCCACGAGATCGCTCGCCTTCGCCACCGCGAGCGCCTCGTATTCCGCGAGATCGCCCGCGACCCAGTCTCCGAGGCCGACATTCGAGAGGTGGCTCAGCGAATGCCGCGAGGAGAAGGTATCTGCCGGCAAGGTCAGCGTCGGCACGCCCATCCACAAGGCCTCGCAGGTCGTCAGCCCGCCGGCATAGGGAAACGGATCGAGCTGAAGATCGACCCGGGCGTATTCCGCGAGGAACGCGCGATGCGGAGAGGCGCCGGCGAAGATGATCCGCTCGGCCGCGACGCCGTGCCGCGCGAAGTCGGCGCTCACCGCCGCGACGACCGGTGTTTCCGCGAATTGGTGGGTCTTCAACAACAGGCGCGATCGTGCAACGCGGGTGAGGATGCGCGCCCAGGTCGCGATCACGCATTGGGTGATCTTGGCCAGGTTGTTGAGGCAGCCGAAGGTGACGCTGCCCGTCGCGAGTGCCGGCAAGGGCGCGACATCGGGCGCATAGGGCGGCGGGCTGTAGCAGACATAGCCGTCCGGCATCCGGAGCAGCCGCTCGCTATAGAGGGGCTCGCTTCCCTCCGGCGTCTCCCAGCGGTCGGTGATCAGCCAGTCGATCTCCCGCAGGCCGGTGCTGTGATTCTGCATCCCGACCCATTTCACCTGCACGGGCGCGGCGCGGCGGGCGAGCGCCGCCATGCGCCCCAAATCGCCATAGCCGCCGAGATCGATGACGATGTCGATGGCGAGCCGCCGGATCTCGCGCGCCAGGGCCGCATCATCCATCCGGCCGACCTCGTGCCATTCCTCGCAGGCCGCGCGGAAGCGCCGCGCGAGCATGTCGTCTGCCCGGCGCTCGGCGAGGCCGATCAGGGCAAAGCCGGTGCGGTCGAGCATCTCGAAGCCGGCGACCGTCAGCCATCCGACAGGGTGAATCCGGAGCGAGCCGGACAGCAGCCCCACCCTGAGCCGCCGGCCGGGATCCGGCGGGGTCGCGAAGGCGCCGCCGTCCCGAGGCGGCTCGCCGCGCGACAGGCGTTCGGCATAGGCGCGCGCGGCCGCGAGCAATTCAGCCCCGTCGATGCCGTCCCGATACGGCAGCGTGTTGCAAAGGGTGCGCCAGGGAAGCGGCTCCTCGGGCGCGAGTGCGACGGCCTCCCGGAGCAGCGCCTCGCTCTCCTCATGCCTTCCGATGGAGGTGGCGGCCGAGGCCAGGTTGCACATTGGCACGACGGAGGCCCCGTGCTCGGCGATCAGCGCGGCGAGCTCCTCATAGGCCTCGGCGTGCCGGTAGCGCCGCATCAGCACCGCGCCCAGCGTGTTGCGCAGGTCCCGCTGCGGGTGGCCGAGCGCGATCGCCCGCCGTAGCGCCGCCTCGGCCTCGTCGAGCCGTGCGGCGTGAACCAGCCTGGTGCCCAGCAGGGCGTGGATCTCGGCATTGTCGGGCGCCAGCAGCGCGGCGGCCGCCAGCGTATCGATCGCCTCCTCCTCGCGTCCGAGACCGGCGAGCAGCGCCCCGCGGGCGGCGAGCGGCACGATATCGAGCGGGTCGAGCGAGGAAGCGAGGTCGAGGCGCGCAAGCTCCGCCTCGCCGCTGGCGGCGCAGGACGCGGCTTCGACCCGATGCAAGGCATAGGCGAGCGAGCCGGGCGCGACCCGCCCGGCCTCCGCGAAGGCGCCGAGCGCGGCTTCCCACTCGGCGTCCGCCATATGGGCGAAGCCAAGCGCGTCCCACAGCTCCGCGCGATCGGGACAGGCGCGGCATGTGTCGCGGAGCAATCGACGCGCGCGTGCCCGCGCGCTCGGACGAGCCGCCTGACCGAGCAGCCGGGCGGCCTCGACGAGAGCGGGTTCGGCCGGATCGCTCGCGCTCTCCCGATCGGGCCGCGCGGCGAGCGAGACGTCAGCGACCATCTTCGTGGCCGACTGCCTCCCCGGCCATCTTGTCGCCGCGCTCGCCGGCGGCAAGCAGCCCGGCCGCAGCGGCGAAGCGGCGGAGCCCCGGGTCGGTCGGATCGAGCTGCCAGGCGGCGGCGAGGGCGGCGGCCGCGTCTTCGTCCCGGCCACGCGCCGCGCTCGCCTGGGCGAGCAACCGCAGCACGGTGGCGTCGGTGACGCCCTCGCGCCGCGCCGCCTCGGCGAGGCCCTGTGCCGCCTCGGCATCGCCGCGGCGGAGCGCTAGCCGGATCGCCGCCACGCGCAGATCGACGCGCCCCGGTGCCCGCGCGATCCCGTCGTCGAGCACGAGGCGCGCGGCCTCCGCGTCACCGGCGCGGCTCGCCGCCTCGCCCAGGCCGATCCGGAAGGTGGCATTGTCCGGCTCCGTCGCCACCGCCTCGGCGAGGCAGACGCGAGCCCGGGCAATCTCGCCCGCCTCGATGAGCAGGAGCCCGAGCAACGCCTTCGCCGCAGCATCCGATGGCGCGGCGATCACCGCCTCGGCGGCATCGCCGAGCGCGCCTGCCAGATCGCCCGTGCGCTGGCGCAACCCGGCGCGGCGCTTGCGCAAGAGCGCGTCCCCCGGGGTGACGGCCACCCCCTCATCGAGGATGGCGATCGCCAGCTTCAGATCGCCTTCGGCCGCCGCGACGGCGCTCCCGAGTTCCACCAGCGCCGGACTCTGCGGCGCCACGCGCGCGAGTGCCGCAAGAAGCGGGCGGGCCGCCGCCGGTCGCCCGGCGCCGAGCATCTTCCGTGCCGACGCGGCCAGGGTCTCGGGTTCGGGAGGTGCGATTGCATGCTGCATGATAGGCCCCCTTTTGAGCCGCACCGCGTCGCGGCTCAGGCGATGAGGCCCTGCGCCTGCACCGCCAGCGCCGCGAGGCTGGTCGTGCTGCTGCTGGCGGACGCGCTGGCCTTCTCGTTGATCAGGTATTGCTCGATGAGGTTCTGGACGAACTTCGGATCCTGGAGGTCCTTGACGTTCAGCCGCGCGCTGATCGCCTTCTCCTGCGCCTGAAGCGGCTGATAGACGATCTGCTCGGGAATGCCGAGCGCCCCGGTCACCACGTAGAACAATGTCGTGCTGCCGAGGATCTGGTCGACCGAGGTGATGCTCGATGCTTCGGAGCGGAAGGCGAGCGCGTTGGAAAGGCCCGGCGTGACCTGATCGAGCGAGGAGAGCCAGGTATACTCCGCATAGCCGTTCGCGATGGTCGAGATCACCGACGAATTCTGGAGCACCGACAGGCCCTTGTTGGCGAAATCGTAGGTCTCCACGACCGGGAGCCAGCGCGAGTCCGAGAGCTGGTTGACCAGCGAGCTCGAATCGTCCGGATTGGAGAGCAAGGTCTGTTTTGCCAGCGCCGTGTAGGATGCCTGGTCCGCAAGGCCGTTGGCGGTAAGCAGCACCTTCATCACGGTCGGGTTGTTGAGGAGCTGGGATACGCTCGTCGCGCTCTCCACGGCCGTCGTGAATTCGCTGATCTCCCGCGCCACCTGGGGCTCCGCCGCCGTCGTCGCGATGTCCTTGGTTTGGTCCTGCTCCGCCTGATCGAGCGCCGCGACAGGGTTCGTCTCGGTCTGGACAGTGCTGGAGGCGCTGGTGCCGTAGATCTCATCGAGCAGCGTGGCGGCCGTTCCGCCGCTGCTCGATGAGAGGGGCGCAAGCAGTGCCGCATAGTCGATTCCGCTGCTGATGCTGGTGCCCATGCGCCGTGCCTGTGCCGGACGCCTGCCTTAGCGGTCCTGCGCGGCGAGGCCGGCGGCAACGTTCTCGTTGACGGCGATCAGGAAATCGAGGTTGGGGTCTTCGCGGTTCGCTTCCCGCTGCACCGCCAGTCCCACCGAGGCGATCGCTCCGCGCAACGCTTTCGGCAGCTTGCTCGCCGGGTCGTAGACCAGCGCCAGCACGGTGCTCCACAGAAGTCGGTTATCGGCCAGCGCCCGCACCCGGTCCGCCCGCGTGCCCTGCCGCGCGGCGCGCAGCGCGCCGTTGGCGCGGTAGAACACGTCCGCCTCCTGGGCGCCCCGGCTGCGGACCGCAGCCATCGCGCCATAGGCCCTGAGCCCGGCGGTCATGGAAGGTGTGCTCATGAGGCCCTCCTTTCGTCAGATGCGGCGGGGCCGCCGGCGCGCGCCCCGGAAGCGCCCGCCGGCGCGGTCGGCGCGCGGCCCAGAACCGCGTCCTCGTGGCGCATGATGCGCCGGGCGAGCTTCAGCGCCTGGTAGCAGTCATCCGCCTCCGCCGCCGCGATCGCGCGATCGAGGATCTCGCGCGCCAGGGCCGAGGTCGTTGCGGCCTGGAACTCCGCGACCAGCGTCCGCGCCGCAGCAAGGCCGCGCGCCCGCTCCTCGTCCTCGCCGATATAGGCGGATTGCAGCGCGAAATAGATCCGCCGCGCCGGACTGTCCGCCGCCGCAGGGGGCATGATCTGCTTGCCGAAGAGAAAGCGCGCCTTGGCCGTCAATTCGATGCGCGACTTGGTCCGGAAGCGGATGGGCGCCCCGTTGACGACCATCACCTCGCCCTGCCTCAGCTCAAGAACCAGTGTCGACATCTAGGCCCTTCCACCCCTTGCCGCCCACACCTCGAGCTTGCGCGCCGCCCAGCGCCCGGCCATTGGCCACGCCGTTCGAAAGGGCGCGGCGGCGGACCTTTTGCCCGCCGCCCGTCCGCCTTACTGGAACAGCTTGAGCAGCAGCGACGGCGACTGCTCGGCGACCGTGAGCGAGGACGTCGCAAGCTCCTGCTTGACCTGGAGCGACTGCAACAGCGCCGATTCCTGGGCCATGTTCGCATCCACCAGTGAGCCAAGACCGTCGTTCAGCGCGTCGATCTTGTTGCTGTTGTAGCTGATCTGGTTGGTCACGAAGTCGGCGGTCGAGCCATAGGAGTTGAGCTCGGTGCCGACCGTGTTCACCTGCTTCATGAAGGTGCCCGTCGTCGTGATCAGGGCCTGGACCGTCGTTGCGGAACCGAGCTGAGTCGAGGTGAAGACGAGCGAGTTGTAGAGCGCCGAGCCGCTGAACGACGCGATCCCGTAGGTGGATCCCTGCTCGTTGCGCACCACCGAGACCGCGCCGTAGGTGCCGTCGCTGCCGGTGATGTTGCCGATCAGAGTCGCCCCGTTATAGCCCGCGTCCTGGATGTCGTTCTTCACCTGCTTGAGGTCGGTGTTGTACTGCTCCGTGTACTGCGAGCGCTGCGACCCCGTGACGCTGGAGCTCGAAAGTTGTATGAGCACGTCGCGCATGCTCGAGAGCGTGGTCGAAACGCTGTTCAGCCCCGAAAGCGTCGTGCTGAGCAGGCCCTGCACGCCGCCGAGCGCCTGGTTCGCGGTGGTCAGCGCGGAGACGTCCGAGCGGACGCTCTGCGCCACCGCATAAGCAGCGCCGTTGTCGGTCGCATTCGAGACCGTGTAGCCGGTCGAGACTTCGTTCTGGACCTGATCCAGCTGCGCGGTGGTCTGGTTGAGGGATTCGAGCGCGACGGTCGCGCCGACATTGGTGTTGATGGAGGCCAAGAGAGACATGGTTTCTTACCTGTTGCCCTAGAGGTTGCGGTTGCCCCGCCTTTTGCGGGCATCGCCCGATCCTGGAGCGAATGCCTTAACGGCCGGTGAAGGCCGTCGCCGGCCGGTCGCATGGCGGCCGAAGCTTTTGTATTGTCAGAGATAATTGACGAGAGAAAGGCTGCCCAGATTGGCGATCACCTGGTAGGAGGCCTGCAGCTGCGTCTGCACGAGCGAGAGGTCCGTCGCGGTGCTCGCCGCATCGACGTCCTGCACCGCGCCGACCTGCGTCGTCAGCGCGTCCACCGTGTCGGAGAGGTTGGTCGCGGTATCGCTCAGCGCCGTCTGCTGGTTGCCGAGAACCCCGGCATCCTGGTTCATCGTCGTTACCGCGCCCTGCAGCATGCTCTCCGTGTCCGTGGCCAACGTCTCGAACCCCGGATCGTTTACCTGCGCGCTCGAAAGCGAGGCGATCGTCGCCAGCCCCGTGAGCACGTCGCGCATATAGGATCCGGTGGTGTACGACCCCGTCGAGGCGACGTAGGTGTTGGCCGAGGCGAGGAGCCCGGTGGTGACGGACTGGTTGCTGCCCACCTGCATGCTCGGCAGGCTGGCCTGCAGGCTCGCTGCCGGCTGCGAAAGCGCGGCCGAGAAGGGCGAGGTGCCGGTGGCGTTCGACGACCCGCTCGCCAGGATGCTCGCCTCGGTCGTTGCCGCGCCGTTGGTGGCGAGCCCGGCCACCGCCGTGCTGATGGCGCTGTAGAACCCCGATGAGAGAATCTGGTCGGCGTTCGGGACCGGCGCGTTGGCGCTGTCCTGCCCGGCGAAAACGTAAGTGCTGCCGTCGGTCGTATCGAGCAGGTTCGCCACCTCGGCGAGCGCCTGCTGGGCAGAGGAGGCGAGGGTGTCGACCGCCTGCGAGTTGGTGCTGTCGAGGGCGTTGATCTCGGATGCGAAGCTCGACGCGATCGAGCTGATCTCGCTCACCGCCGTCTGGGTCACCTGCATGTTCCCCTGCGCTTCGTTGATGTTGCTCTGCCAGGTGTTCATCTGCGCGATCTCTGGGTTGAGGTCGAGCGAGACCGAGGCGCTGGCGCCCAGCCCGGCATAGGTCTGGCTCACCAGGCCGGTCGAGGACTGCTCCGTCAGCGTATCGAGCTCGGCGCGGGTAGCAGCGGCGTTGGCCGATAGCTCCGCGATCACCGAGTAGTTCGAGGTATCGATACCGGAAACGCTGCCGCTCATTGCGTCCTCCCCTCGTTCAGCCGCTGGGAACCGCGGCGAGCAGGTCCTGCCACATCGACTGCACGGCCGCGATGATGCGGGCGTTCGCGCCATAGCTGTTCTGCAGCGCCACCATTTGCGCCATCTGCTGGTCGATGCTAACGCCGGACGTCGACGAGAGCTGGTCGGTGAGCGCGCTCTGCGTCGCCTGCGTGGTGGAGAGATCGGTGTTCGCATTGGAGCTGTCGTCCGCCTCCTGCCCGACCAGGGCGGTGGCGAAATCCGTCAGCGTGTCCGGGGTGGCGAACGGCAGCGAAAGGCTGCCGAGCGTCCCGAGCCCGGTCATGTTGACCGCCGGCTGCGCAACGCCGTCCTGCAGGTCTGACCCGAACGTATAATCGAGCACGCGGGTGATCAGCGTGGTGAATCCGGCAGGTCCACCCACCGGATTGGGCGTGAAGGCGCTGGCGCCGGTCGGGCTGCCGGCGATCGCGTTGGTGCCGTCCTGCACCAGCGAGGGATCGGCGGTGACCGCCGGGTTGACCTGGATTTCGGAGGCGAATCCGACATAGCCGGACTGCACCGGGGTCCCGCCACCGCTCGCCACGGTGCCGGAGCCGTTGGTGAAGAGGGTGAGCCCCTGCGCGGCAAAACGGGTGGCGAGATTCTCGGAAAACTCGTCGAGCCCGGCCTGGTAGTCGGGCAGGGTCTGGTCGCGCAAGCTGATGTTGGCGCCGAGCGAGCCGCCGCTGAGCTGGTCGGTGACATCGACGCCGCCGAGGGTGATCGGCGAAATGCTGCCCGGATAGGTCGCGCCGGGCCCGATCGTGTCGGCTGTCACCGCGAGCGGCCCCGATCCGGTCGTCGGCAGCTCGAGCCCGCTGGTCGTGAACACCAGGACGTTGCCGTTGCTCTGCGCCACGAAATTCACGCTGAGCAGGCCGGAGAGGGTCTGCTCCTGCTGGGTGAGGTCATTCTTGAGGTTCGCCGTGCTCTGTTCCTGCTGCTGGGCAGCCACGATCTGCCCGGAGATCGTGCCGATCGCCGAGAGCGTGGAGTTGATCGTGCCCACCGCGGAGACGATCGAATTCTCGGCGTTCTGCCGCGCCGTCGTGTAGGTGTCGCTCAGCGCGTTGATGCTGGAGGCGAGCGTGCCGGCCGATTGCACCACGGCCTGCTGCTGGGTCGGGCTCGACGGGTCCGCGGACAGCGTCGAGAAGGCGTCCTCGAGATTGGTCAGCAGGCTCCCGAGGTCGGTGCCGGAGCCCGGGGTGCCCATCACCGCATCGATCCCCGAGAGCGCGTTGGTCTCTGTCTGCAGCGCCGAGGCTGCCGAATTCTGGGTGAACACCGAAGCCTGCAAGGCGGCATCGATGTTCGCCGTGGCGACGCCGGTCTTCACCCCCATCGGCGCGCCGGCGGCGCTGAGGCTCTCCTGACTGAGCGTTTCCACCGCGTAGCTCGGCGTGCTCGCGTTGGCGACGTTCTGCGAGAGCAGCGCGATCTGCTGTTCGATGTTCGAGAGCCCGCTGCCGGCAATGGAGAGTGCTGCGTTCAGGCTCATCGCTGGGTCTCTCGCGGCACCGCCCGGGCGGCGCTACTGGATCATGTTGAGCAGTGACTGCACCATCTGGTCCGCCGTGCTGATCGTCTTGGTGTTCGCCGAATAAGCCTCCTGGGCCACGATCAGCTGGCTGAACTCGGTCGAGATGTCGACGTTGGATTCCTCGACGGCGCTGGTGACCAGGCTGCCCGAGCCGCCGCTGCCGGCGCTGTTGGCGATCGCGTCGCCCGAGGCCTGTGTTGCGGTGAAGGCCTGGCCGTTCTGCGATTGCAGCCCGTCCGGCGCGTTGAACGTCACCACCGGCACCTGGGCGATCGTCTGCGACTGGCCGTTGTTGTAGTTGATGACGACGTCGCCGTTGGTGTTGATGCTGACGCTCGAGAAGGCGCCCGGGGGCACGCCGTTCTGGCTCAGATTGTTGAGTGTGTACGATGTGCCGGCATACTGGGTGAGGCCGTTGGAGGCGCCGTAGTCGCCGAGATTGAGCTGGATCGTCTGGTTGCCGTTGCCGAAATTGGCGGTGAAGGAGAGGCTCGCGGGGCCGTTCGCCGAATAGGTCGAGGTGGAGAGCGTGCCGGGATCGGCCGTGTCGACGCTGACGCTGCCGATCGTCCCGTCGGCCACCGGGTTGCCGCTGCTGGTCGGCCCGAACGCCACCGTCGCGGTGCCGAGATCGGGCCCGTTGGTCGCATTCGGCGCGGTGACGTCCACCGTCCAGGTGTTCGCCGTGGTCTGGGTCCAGGTCAGGTTGACGGTCTGCTGGTTGCCGAGCCCGTCATAGACCTGCACCTCGGAGGTGATCGGGGTCGTGGACGAGGGAGTTGCCGGCAGGTTGGCGGCAAGGTCGACCTGGCTCGTCGCCACCGGGGCGTACGCGGTCTGGCTCACCTGGATCGGGGTCAGCGTGTTCTGATCGACAGTGCCGGTGCCCGGGTCCACGCTCCAGCCGTCCAGATAGTACCCGGCGCTGTTGACCAGATACCCCTGCGCGTTCATCGAGAAGTCGCCGGCCTGGCTATAATATTGCTCGGGATTGAAGACCGGCTGGCTATTGGCGGTGCCGTCCGACTGGTTGACGGCGAAGAACCCCTGCCCCGAGATCGCGAGATTGAGCGGGTTGCTGGTCTGGGTGATCGTGCCCTGGACGGTGTTGGTGTAGCCGGGCAGCGCGACCACCGTGCTCGAAGTCGTTCGTTTCCGGCGTCGAGGTCGTGAGGTAGTCGATGAAGTTGGTGTCGACGCCCTTGTAGCCGACGGTCTGGCTGTTCGCCACGTTGTTGCTGATGTTCGTGAACTCCGCCGACTCCGCGGCGAGCCCGCTGACGGCTGTATTCATGGCGCCAAACAAGGACACGGGAACCTCCTGCGGTCGCGGCCGGGCCGAAGCCGGACGGCCCCGCCGGAGCGTTTTGCTCCCGGGCGGGTGCCGCACGATGCTTCGCAGGAATCGTGCCAGCGGAACCGCGCCACTTCGGGCACGGCTTTTGCCTGCGCCGCGCGCAAGCCGACAGGCGTTTCCGGCCGCGCACGGCAGATCCCACCCGGCAAATCCTGCCGGGCCGGGCCCCCCGGCCGCGCCTTCCGTGGCGTCTGCGCTGGCCCGCCGCTTGCTTCTCTCCCGGCCTGCCCCGGCCGCCACCCGATGGGGATGTCACGGCCGCCCGCCGGCAAGGAACCCGCATGCCGCCAGATTCGCCGACGCCCGCTTCGCCGACGCCCGCTTCGCCCACCCTGGCTGCGCCTTCGCCCCCGGCGGCCGCGGCGGCAGGGCGCGCCGCCGCGAGCGGCGCCGGCTCTTCCGCGGCGGCGCCGGGCAGCGAAGGCGCCTTCCACAGCACGCTCGCCGGCGCGCTCTGCGCCTCCCCGCAAGCCGTCCAACCCGCCGCCGCAACGGGGACGACCGCCTCGTCCGTCACCCAGGCGGCCACCACCCCGGCCTCGGGATCGACGGCCTCGCCTGCCTCCTGCCCGGCCCCCGGGGCCGCCACCAGCACTGGCAGCGGCACTGGCAGCGGCACTGGCACGACGGCCGCCGCTGCCCTGCTCGCCGCCTCGCCCGAAGCTCCCGACCCGGTCGCGTCGCCGGCGGCGGGACGTGACGGAGCAAGCGGCACGGCAATTTCTGCGGTGTCCGCGACGCCGGCGTCGGGCAAAAGCAAGACCGCCGGGACGGCATCCGCGCGAGCCGGCGCGTCAGCGTCGTCGCCGGGGCCGAACGCAGCGCCCCCCGCCGCCACCCTCCTTGCGATCGCCGCGCAAGCGGCGGGCACGCAAGCGGCCCCGGCGCCGGCGGCCACGGCGAGCGCCGGCGCGGCCTCGCCCGCGCCACCGGCGCCCCTTGCCCAATCATCCGGCCATCAGGCGGCCAGCGCGCTCGCCTCTGCCACCGCCGGCTCTACCGCGAGCGATGCCACTGCCACCCTGGCGACCGGCACCGCAGCTTCCAGATCGGGATCCGCCGCAGCGCCGCCCACCCAGCCGCCGGCGACCGCGCCTCTCTCGTCCCTATCCCGGATCTCCCCCTCTTCCCTGCTCCCCACCAGCTCCGGCCCCGGCTCATCCTCGGGCGCATCGCCCGGTACGTCCCAGGGGGGCACGTCTACCGCCACCACGAACTCCCAGGCCGCCGGATCCGCGCCCGCCACGCAGCTCGCCCCGGCGCTCTTCTCGCTCGCCCGCTCCGGCACCTCGAACGTGCTGACGGTGCGGCTCGAGCCTGCCTCGCTCGGCCAGGTGGAGGTGCAGATCACCCGCCCGCCGGACGGGCGGGCTTCCGTCAAAGTGACGGCGGAACAGCCCGAGACCCTGCTCCTGCTCGTGCGCGATCAGCCCGCCTTGCAGCAGGCGCTCAGCCGCGCCGGCCTCGCGCTCGACCCGCAGAGCGTGAGCTTTCATCTTGCCCCCTCCCAGGCCGCGGCCCAGCAAGCGGCGGCGCCGGTCGCGGCGACGCCGGGCGCCAACGCCAATGCCGGCTCCGCGGGCGGCTCCGGGGGCGGCTCCGGGGGCGGCTACAGCCTCGGGGCCGACGGCGCCGCAACCGGCGATAGCTCCGCGCGCCGCTCCCGCACCGCCACGCGCGCCCCCGCCGCTCAGGCCGAGGATGCCACCGTCGCCGTCGGTGCATTGCCGGCCCGCGCCTGGCTCCGCGCCGGCCTCGATATCACCGCCTGACACCAGCACAGGACCCCTGCCATGACCATCGCCTCCCTCTCCACCCCGCAGAGCGACGCGCTCGCCGCCGCCAATCAGGCGGCCGCTTCCGCCGCCACCTCCAGCGCGACTACCTCGTCGAGCAGCACGAGCAGCGCTTCCACCAGCACCAGCAATGACGCGCTCTCTTCGCTCACCAGCAATTTCAACGATTTCCTGAACCTTCTGATGACACAACTTCAGAACCAGGACCCCACCAGCCCGATGGACACCAATCAATTCACCAGCGAGCTCGTCCAGTTCGCCTCCGTCGAGCAGCAGATCAACACCAACAGCGCGCTGACGCAGCTGATCTCGCTGACCCAGTCGGGCGAGCTGATGCAGTCCTCGTCGATGGTCGGCGAGAAGGTGCTGCTCAACTCCTCGACGCTGCCGCTGCAGAACGGCTCGGCGACGCTCCAGTACACCGCGAGCTCGGCCGAGCCGGTGGCGATCGCGATCTACAACAGCTCCGGCGAGCAGGTGTACGACACGACGCTCACCGCCACCGCCGGCACCAACAGCTTCACCTGGAACGGTCTGTCCAACAGCGGCGCGCAGATGGCCGACGGCCCCTATTCCGTCGCTGTCGAGGGCGCCAGTTCGGACGGCAGCACCACCGCGCTGCCCTTCAGCGTCGAAGGCACGATCAGCGGGGTGCAGACCAGCTCGAGCGGCGTCCTCGATCTCGAGCTCGGCGCCACGTCGCTGCCCTTCTCCGCGGTGCAGCAGGTGCTTTCGACCAGCTCGACAGGCTCGACGAGCTGACGCCCGGCTCACCCCTCGACCAGGCCGCGGGCGAATTCCTGCGGGTCGAACGGGCGCAGGTCCTCCGCCCGCTCGCCCACCCCCACGGCGTGGACCGGCAGGCCGAAGGTCTCGGCCAGCGCCACCACGATCCCGCCCCGGGCGCTGCCGTCGAGCTTGGTCACGATCAGCCCGGTCACGGCGACCATCTCCTTGAAGACGCGCACCTGTGCGATCGCGTTCTGCCCGGTGGTGGCATCGAGCACCAGCACGACCGAATGCGGCGCCGACGCGTCCTGCTTCTTGAGCACGCGCACGATCTTCGCCAGTTCCTGCATCAGCGCGCTCTTGTTGTGGAGCCGCCCGGCGGTATCGATCAGCAGCACGTCGGCGCCCGCGGCGCGCGCCCGGCCGAGCGCATCGAAGGCGAGGCCGGCCGGGTCCGCGCCGGGCGCGCCCACGATCACCTCGGCCCCGGTGCGGCGGCCCCAGATCTCGAGCTGCTCGACCGCGGCGGCCCGAAACGTATCGCCGGCGACCAGCACGGTGCGCAATCGCGTCGCCGCGTATCCTTGGGCGAGCTTGCCGATGGTGGTGGTCTTGCCGGTGCCGTTGACGCCGACCATCAGCACGACATGCGGCGCGTGGGTGCGATCGATCGTGAGCGGCAAGGCGACCGGGGCGAGCAGGGAAGAAATTTCCTCGGCGAGCGCGGCGCGGACCTCCTCGCTGGTCACCTCCTTGCCGAAGCGGGTGCGGCGGAAGCCGGCGATGATGCGCTCGGCGGCCGCGGGGCCGAGATCGGCGGCGATCAGCAGGTCCTCGAGCTCGGCCAGCGCCTCGTCGTCGAGCCGCCGGCGCGTGAAAACCGCGCCGATGCTCTCGGAGAGCTTCTGGCGGCTGCGCTGCAGCCCTTCCTTCAGGCGGGAGAAGAAGCCCGAAAGCGCCATCAGGCTGCCGTGGCGATGAGGCCGGATTCTTCCGACCTCGCGACCCGTGCCGTGATCAATGCGCCCGGCGAGATTTCGCCCATCAGGATCGCGGGCACGTATTCCGCCGTGCGGCCGCGGCCGCCCGCTTCGAGCAGAATCGAGACGTCGCGCCCGAGAAAAGAGGAAAAATAGCGCCCGGCATGCACCTTCGCCGCCGCCCGCAGCCGCGCCGCCCGCTCGCGCCGGAGCGGCGGCGCAACCGCGGGCATGCGCGCGGCCGGCGTGCCGGGACGGGCGCTGAACGGAAAGACGTGTAGGAACGGGATCTCCGCCTCCTCGACCAGTGCCAGCGTCTCCGCGAACAGCGCGTCGGTCTCGGTCGGGAACCCCGCGATCAGGTCCGCACCGACGCCCAGGCCGGGCCGCAGGGCGCGGGCCCGCGCGATCGCGCCGAGCGCTTCGTCGCGCGAATGGCGGCGCTTCATCCGCTTCAGGATCAAATCGCTGCCCGCCTGCAGCGAGAAATGCAGATGCGGCATCAGGCGCGGCTCCTCGCCGATCAGACGCCAGAGATCGGCGTCGATCTCCGCCGGATCGAGCGAGGAGAGCCGGAGCCGCGGCAGCTCGGGAACCAGGGCGAGCACACGGCGCACCAGGCCGCCGAGCGTCGGCTGCCCGGGGAGGTCGGCCCCGTACGCCGTGAGGTCCACGCCCGTCAGCACCACTTCCTTGCGGCCCGCCTCGACCATCGCGCGGATTTCCGCGACCACGCTTCCGGCCGGCCGGCTGACGCTCGGGCCGCGACCATAGGGGATGATGCAGAAGCTGCAGCGATGGTCGCAGCCCTGCTGCACGGGCACGTAGGCGCGGGCTCGGCCGGCGAAATCGGCGGCAACGGGCGCCCCGCCCCCCCAGTTCTCCGGCTTCAGTTTTCCGCCGTTGTCGACCACCCGCGCCACCCCGGGCAGCCGGCCCCAGCCCTCCGGGTCGAGCGCCGCGGCACAGCCGGTGACGATGATGCGCGCCTCGGGCTGCTCGCGGGCGACGCGGCGGATCGCCTGGCGCGCCTGCCGCTCGGCCTCGAGCGTCACCGCGCAGGTATTGACGATCACTGTCCCGGAAAGCCCCCCGGCCTCGGCCTGGGCGCGCATCACCGCGCTCTCGTAGCCGTTGAGCCGGCAGCCAAAGGTGAGGACCGAGACGCTCATATCAATGACAATCGGGGAGATAAGCGGCGAGGTCGACCTCGCCGGCGAAGGCTCGCAGCGCCGGGCCGGTCATCAGCACGTGCCCGTCGGCCCGCCAATCGATCTCGAGCGTGCCGCCGTCCATCGCCACCGCCATCGCACGGGCGCCGAGGCCACGCCGGCTCGCGTTCACCACCGCCGCACAGGCCGCAGACCCGCAGGCGCGGGTCGCGCCCGCGCCCCGTTCCCAGACACGGAGGAACAGACGATCTGGCCCATCTAAGCGTGCGAAGCCGACATTCGCGCCCTCGGGAAAAAGCGGGTCGTGCTCCAGGGGCGGGCCAATCTCGGCCAAATTCAACGCATTAGCGTCGGGGACGAAGAAAGTGACATGGGGATTGCCCATCGAGACCGCCGATCCGTCCGCCTCGCCCGCCATGAGCGGCAGGTGGAGCGTATCCAGCCTCCGGGCCAAGGGGATCTCGTCCCAGGCGCAGCGCGGCACGCCCATATCGACCCGCACCCGGTCGCGACCCAGGATCTCCGCGGGCAGGATGCCGGCGACGGTCTCGATCGCCAGCACCCGCTTCCCGCTCTCCGCGCCGAGGAGGAGGGCCACGCACCGGGTCGCGTTGCCGCACGCCCCGGCCTCGGAGCCGTCGGCGTTGCGGATGCGCATGAAGGCGTCCGCCCGCGCCGAGGGCTCGATCGAGATGAGCTGGTCGCAGCCGATGCCGCGATGGCGGTCGGCGAGCAGGGCGACCTGCGGCGCGCTCAGGCCGAGCGGCGCGTGGCGCTCGTCGAACACCGCGAAGTCGTTTCCGGCTCCGTGCATTTTCACGAAGGAGGTTCGCATGGCGGCATCCATAGCCAATACGGCCACGCAAGCGAACCCCTGGCAGAAGGCCGCGATCCCTTGCACCGCCCCCGCCCCCTCGCTATAGAGCCGCCTCCCGCGCGCCCGGGCCCGTTTGGGGCATGCCCGGCCGCGGCCGCCCCCCGGACTGAGATCAAGTCCGGGGAAGATCACGCAAGGAGAAAAAATGCCCAAGCTCAAGACGAAGTCTTCTGTGAAGAAGCGCTTCAAGATGACCGCGACCGGCAAGGTGGTCTCGGGGCCGCAGGGCAAGCGCCACAACCTGATGGCCCGCACCCAGACCGCCAAGCGCTCCGCCCGCGGCAACCAGGTGCTGGTGGAGGCCGACGCGAAGACCGTGCGCCAGTGGGCGCCCTACGGGCTCGACTGAGGGATTTGAAGCCATGGCACGGGTCAAGCGGGGTGTGACCACCCATGCGCGGCACAAGAAGGTGCTCGCGCAGTCGAAGGGGTTTGTCGGCCGTTCCTCCACCAACTACCGCATGGCGATCGAGCGGCTCGAGAAGGCGCTGCAATACGCCTACCGGGACCGGCGCAACCGCAAGCGCGATTTCCGCGGGCTGTGGATCCAGCGCATCAACGCCGCCTCGCGCGAGCAGGGGCTGCCCTATTCGCGCTTCATGGCCGGGCTGAAGAAGGCCGGAATCGAGATCGACCGGAAAGTGCTCGCCGCGATCGCCTATGACGATGCGGCCGCCTTTGCCGCGATCGCGGAGCAGGCCAAGGCCGCGCTCGCCGCGTAGCGTCCTCCGGCGTTTCCATCGCCTGCCGTGACCGAAGACATCTCGGCCGATCTCGCCGCGCTCGGCCGTGAAGCGGGCGAGGCGATCGCCGGTGCCGGCGATCCCGCCGCGCTCGAGGCGTTGCGGGTCGGGCTGCTCGGACGGCAGGGACGGCTCACCTTGCTGCTCCGCGACCTCGGCGCCCTGCCGGCGACGGCGCGGCGCGAGCGCGGCGCCAGCCTCAACCGGCTGAAGGAAGAACTCGCCGCCGCCATTGCCGGCCGCCGCGAGGCGCTGGAGGGCGCTGCCCTCGATGCCGCGCTCGCCGCCGAGCGGCTCGACATCACGCTGCCGCCGCGGCCCTCCCCGGCCGGGCTGATCCACCCGATCAGCCGGACGGTCGAGGAAATCGTCGCGATCTTCGGCGCCATGGGCTTCGCCGTGGTCGGCGGCCCGGACATCGAGGATGACTGGCGCAATTTCGGCGCGCTCAACATCCCCGAGCATCATCCGGCAAGGCAGGACATGGACACGTTCTACCTCCCGGGCCGGCGGGACGGCCGCCGCCGCGTGCTGCGCACCCACACCTCGCCGGGCCAGATCCGCACCATGCGGAGTGCTGCGCCGCCCTATCGCGTGATCGTCCCCGGCCGGACCTATCGCGCCGACCACGATGCGACGCACAGCCCGATGTTCCACCAGTGCGAGGGGCTGGCGATCGACCGCGCCATCACGCTCGGCCATCTCAAGGGCTGCCTGATCGATTTCCTCCGCGCCTTCTTCGCCAAGCCGTCGCTGCCGGTGCGCTTCCGATCGAGCTACTTCCCCTTCACCGAGCCCTCGATGGAGGTCGATATCGGCTGGGACCGGCGGTCCGGTGAGATCGGCGCGGGCAAGGACTGGCTCGAGATCCTCGGCAGCGGCATGGTCCATCCGCGCGTGCTCGCCAATTGCGGGGTCGATCCCCGCGAATGGCAGGGCTTCGCCTTCGGCATGGGGATCGAGCGCGTGACGATGCTGAAGCACGGCATCACCGATCTCCGCCCGTTCTACGAGGGCGACCTGCGCTGGCTCCGCCATTACGGAATTTCCCCGCTCCAGCCCGCGATCCTCCACGAGGGGCTGTAGCGGAATGAAATTCTCGCTCGCCTGGCTCAGCACCCATCTCGAGACCGAGGCAACGCTCGAGCGGATCGCCGAGACCCTCTCGGCGATCGGGCTCGAGGTCGAGAGCGTCACCGACCGCGGCGCCGCGCTGGCACCTTTCCGGATCGCCCTCGTGCTGGAGGCCGTGCCGCACCCCAACGCCGATAGGCTGAAAGCTTGCCGGGTCGAGACCGGCAGCGGCGTCGTTTCGGTCGTCTGCGGCGCGCCCAATGCCCACACCGGCATGAAGGCCGTCTTCGCCCCGCCCGGAAGCGTCATTCCCGGGAGCGGGATTACGCTGAAGAAAAACCTGATCCGCGGGGTCGAGAGCGCGGGCATGCTGCTCTCCGCCCGCGAGATGGCGCTCGGCGAGGACCATGACGGCATCGTCGAGCTGCCGCCCGACGCGCCGGTGGGCGCGGCGTACGCGCATTGGGCGGGGCTCGACGACCCGGTGATCGAGATCGCGGTCACCCCCAATCGCGGCGACGCGCTCGCCGTGCGCGGCATCGCCCGCGATCTCGCCGCCGCCGGGATCGGCCGGCTGCTGCCCTGGGCTGCCCCGCCCGTGCCGTCGCTCTTCCCGAGCCCGCTCGCCTGGGCGATCGCCTGGCCCGAAGCCTGCCCCTATGTGCTCGGGCGCACCATCCGCGGCGTGCGCAACGGGGCGAGCCCGCGCCGGCTCGCCGAGAGGCTGACGGCGATCGGGCTGCGGCCGATCAATGCGCTGGTCGATATCACCAATTTTTTCACCTTCGACCTCGGCCGCCCGCTGCACGTGTTCGACGCGGCGAAGATCGCCGGCCCCGTGCTCACCATGCGGCGCGGCGCGGGCGAGATTTTCCGGGCGCTCAATGGCCGCGATGTCGCGGTTTCGGAGCAGGACTGCGTGATTGCCGACGGCTCGGGCGTCGTCTCGCTCGGCGGGATCGTCGGCGGCGAGGCGAGCGGGTGCGATGAGGGGACGGACACCGTCTTCATCGAGTGCGCGCTCTTCGATCCGGTGCGCGTCGCCGAGACGGGACGGCGTCTTGGGATTCTCTCGGATGCCCGCGCCCGCTTCGAGCGCGGCCTCGATCCCGCGCTGATGCCGCACGCGCTCGAGGCGGCGACCCGCATGATTCTCGACGTTTGCGGCGGCGAGGCGAGCGAGGTCGCCGCCGCCGGCGCCGAGCCGGCCTGGCGGCGCTCGGCGCGCCTGCGCTTCTCCCGGCTCGCCGAGCTCGGCGGCCTCGAGGTGCCGGCTTCCGAGGCGGTCGCGATCCTCGAGCGCCTCGGCTTCGAGGTGGAGCAGCGGGAAAAAAGTTCGGTCAGCCTCGCCGTCCCGCCCTGGCGGAACGACATCGCCGCCCGCATCGAGCTGGCGCTGGCGCCCGACCTCCCGCCCGGCGAGGCGACGGTGATGGAAGAGGCTGTCGCCATCGTCGAGCCGGAGGTGGACCTCGTGGAGGAGGTGCTGCGGATAAGCGGGCTCGACACCGTCCCGCCCGTCTCCATGCCGCCGCTCGCCGCGGTGCCGGGCGCTGCGCTCGCCCCGCCCGAGGCGCGCGTCCAGCTCGCGCGCCGCCTGCTCGCCGCGCGCGGGCTCGCCGAGTGCGTGAGCTTCAGCTTCCTCGGCGCCCGCGAAGCCGCCCTTTTCGGCCCGGCACCGGACGCGCTCCGGCTGGAAAACCCGATCGCCGCCGACCTCGACCAGATGCGCCCGACCCCGCTCGCCTCCCTCGCACTCGCCGTCAGGCGCAACGCCGCCCGCGGTTTTCCGGACTGCGCTCTCTTCGAGATCGGCCCCGGCTTCCTCGAGGCGGCGCCGGACGGGCAGCTCCTGATGGCCGCGGGCATCCGCGCCGGGGCGACGACGCGGAGCTGGATCGCGCCCTCCCGGCCCGTGGACGCGCTCGATGCCAAGGCGGACGCGCTCGCCCTGCTCGCCGGCCTCGGCGTGCCCGGCGAGGCGCTGACCCTGACGAGGCCGGGCCCCGGCCACTATCACCCGGGGCGGTCCGGCCTGATCGGGCACGGCCCGAAGCTTGCCCTGGGCCGCTTCGGGGAACTGCACCCGCGACTGATCGCCGCCCTCGATCTGCCGAGCCCTACCGTCGCCTTCGAGCTCTTCCTCGAGTCGGTGCCTTTGCCGAAGCGGCGGGCGCGGCGGGCGCCGCCCGAGCTCTCCCCGTTCCAGCCGCTTTCCCGCGATTTCGCCTTCATCGTGGACGAGGCCGTGCCGGCCGAGTCGGTGCTGCGCGCCGCGCGGGGGGCGGAGCGCGGCCTGATCGAAACGGTCAGCCTTTTCGACGTGTTCTCGGGGCCGGCGATCGGGCCCGGGAAAAAATCGCTCGCGATCGAGGTCGTTTTCCAGCCGCGCGAGCGCACGTTGACGGACGCCGAGATCGAGGCGGCGTGCCGCAACGTGGTCGCCGCCGTCGCGGCGGCGACCGGCGCGGTCTTGCGTGGCTGACGATCCGGGCGGCTGCCAACCCGGGCGGCTGACAACGGGGAAAAAATTCTCTATCCGTTCCCCATGACAGAAACCCCGATCGCGCAGATCCGCAACTTCGCGATCATCGCGCATATCGACCATGGCAAATCGACGCTCGCCGACCGGCTGATCCAGTCCACCGGCGGGCTCTCCGAGCGCGAGATGGTGAGCCAGGTGCTCGACAGCATGGAGCTCGAGCGCGAGCGCGGGATCACCATCAAGGCGCAGACCGTGCGCCTCACCTACCGGGCCGAAGACGGGCTGACCTATGCGCTGAACCTGATGGACACGCCCGGCCATGTGGATTTCGCCTACGAGGTCAGCCGCAGCCTCGCCGCCTGCGAGGGCTCGCTGCTCGTGGTCGACGCCTCGCAGGGCGTCGAGGCGCAGACGCTCGCGAACGTCTATCAGGCGATCGAGGCCGGCCACGAGATCATCCCGGTCCTCAACAAGATCGACCTGCCGGCGGCGGAGCCCGAGAAGGTACGCCAGCAGATCGAGGAGGTGATCGGGCTCGACGCCTCGGCGGCGATCCCGATCAGCGCCAAGACCGGCCTGAACATCGCGGCGGTGCTCGAGGCGCTGGTCACCCGCCTGCCCCCGCCCGTCGGCGATCCGGCAGCACCCCTTACCGCCCTCCTGGTGGATAGCTGGTACGATCCCTATCTCGGCGTCGTCATCCTGGTCCGCGTCAAGGACGGCGTGCTGCGCCGCGGCGCGCGCATCCGCATGATGTCCACCGGCGCCGTGCACACGATCGAGCGCATCGGCGTCTTCACCCCGAAGATGCTGCCGACCGAGGATCTCGGCCCGGGCGAGATCGGCTTCATCAACGCGGCGATCAAGACGGTGGCCGATTGCCGCGTCGGCGACACCATCACCGACGACCGCCATCCCGCGACGACGCCGCTGCCCGGCTTCCGCCCCTCGGTGCCGGTGGTCTGGTGCGGGCTCTATCCCGCGGATGCCGACGATTTCGAGAAGCTCAGGGAGAGCCTTGCCAAGCTCCAGCTCAACGATGCGAGCTTCCACTACGAGCCCGAAACGTCCGCAGCCCTCGGGTTTGGCTTCCGCTGCGGCTTCCTGGGCCTCCTCCATCTCGAGATCGTGCAGGAGCGCCTGCATCGCGAGTTCGCACTCGATCTGATCGCGACCGCGCCCTCGGTCGTCTATCGCATCCACCTCGCCAACGGCACGGTGCGGGAGCTGCACAACCCGGCCGACTGGCCCGACGGCGGCGCGATCGACCATATCGAGGAGCCCTGGATCAAGGCGACGATCCTGGTTCCCGACGAGCATCTCGGCGCGGTCCTCACGCTCTGCAACGACCGGCGTGGCCAGCAGGCGGACCTTACCTATGTCGGCAACCGCGCGATGGCGGTCTATCGCCTGCCGCTGAACGAGGTGGTCTTCGACTTCTATGACCGCCTCAAATCGGTCTCGCGCGGCTATGCGAGCTTCGATTACCAGATGGACGGCTATGCCGAAGGCGAGCTCGTGCGCATCACCATCCTGGTCAACAACGATCCGGTGGATGCGCTTTCCTTCATCGCCCATCGCCAGGCTGCCGAGAATCGCGGGCGGGCCATCTGCGCGCGCCTCAAGGACCTCATTCCGCGCCAGCTCTTCAAGGTGGCGATCCAGGCCGCGATCGGCGGGCGCATCATCGCCCGCGAGACGCTGGGCGCGCTGGCCAAGGACGTCACCGCCAAGTGCTACGGCGGCGACATCACGCGCAAGCGCAAGCTTCTCGAGAAGCAGAAGGAAGGCAAGAAACGCATGCGCCAGTTCGGCAAGGTCGAGATCCCGCAATCGGCCTTCCTCGCCGCGCTCAAGATCGACGCCTGATCCCACCGGCCAGGGGACTCTGCCCCTTGTCGCGTCCCCATCGCGCAAGCGCGATGGGAGCCCCGATCCCCCGCCAGGGCCGGGGGCCCTGGACCCCAGCCGTTTGGTGGCGTCATAATTGATTAACACGCCCGCGTCCGCCTAAGCCGGTAGGTGTAAAACCGAGTTCAGCGATTCTCCGGGAATATCATGACAAGACAGACACTTCTGCTCTGCACGGCCGCCGGCGCCCTGGCGGCCGGCCTTGGCGTCTGGACCCACGGCTCCCGCGCCGCAACCCCGACAGCAGGGGCAACGGCGCCGGCAAGCCTCACCGGCCCGAGCCCGGCCGATTCCCTGCCCACGGCATCGCCGATCAAGCATCTGGTGGTGATCTTCCAGGAGAACGTCTCGTTCGACCACTATTTTGCCACCTACCCGAACGCCACCAACCCGCCGGGCGAGCCTGCCTTCCGCGCCGCTGCCGGCACCCCTTCGGTCAATAACCTCGTCACCGCCCATCTGCTGACGAACAATCCCAATTTCACCAACCAGGCCAACGGCCCGGACGCCGCCGAGCCGTTCCGGCTCGATCGCACCCAGGCCGCGACGGCCGACCAGAACCACGGCTACACGGCCGAGCAGCAGGCCTATGACGGCGGCGCGGCCGACCTCTTCCCGAGATACACCGGCAAGGCCACGCCGGGCGGCGTTGGCGCCTTCGGAACCAAAGGCCAGGTGATGGGCTATTACGACGGCAACACCGTCACCGCCCTCTGGAACTACGCCCAGCATTTCACGATCAGCGACAACGCCTATACCGACACCTATGGGCCCTCCACGCCGGGCGCGCTCGAGGTGGTGTCAGGCCAGACCAACGGCGTGCAGCTCGTCGCCACCACCAAGAAGCCGTACACGCTCGGTTCGACCTCGGTACTACATCCATGACGGGGCGGGCGGACTCGGGCTGGTCTCCGACGTCGATCCCGCCGGCGACGCCTGCTCCAATCCGAAAGACCATGTGCTGATGGGCGGGAAGAACATCGGCGATCTCCTCAGCGAAGCCGGCATCACCTGGGGCGGATTCATGGGCGGGTTCGATCTCGCCGCCACGAACCCCAACGGCACCACCGGCTGCGCCCGCAGCACCTATTCCACCGTGGTGCACGCCAAAATCCTGGACTACATTCCACACCACAACTGGTTCCAGTACTACGCCTCCACCGCCAACCCGACGCATGCCCGCCCGGCTTCCCTCGCGGCGATCGGCTACAGCTTCGATCACGACGGCAAGAGCGACCCGGCAAACCACGAATACGGGCTTCAGGATTTCTACAGCGCGGTGAAGGCTGGCAACTTCCCTGCCGTCTCGTTCATCAAGATGCCCGCCTACCAGGACGGCCATGCCGGCTATTCCGATCCGCTCGACGAGCAGGCCGGGGTCGTCACCCTGATCAACTTCCTCGAGCAGCAGCCCGACTGGAAGAGCACTGCCGTCATCGTCACCTGGGACGATTCGGACGGCTGGTACGACCACGCCTTCGCCACGACCACCAATCCCTCCTTCGACGCTGCGGCCGACCAGCTCGACGGCCCCGGCAAGTGCGGCAGCGGCACGCCGCTCCCCGGCATCGCCGGCAAGCCCGTCAACGGCCGCTGCGGCCCCGGGACGCGCCTGCCTTTCTTCGTCATCTCGCCCTGGGCCAAGGCGAACGACGTGACCCATAACCAGATCTCCCAGGCCTCGGTCGTGTCCTTCATCGAGGACAACTGGCTGAAAGGCGAGCGGCTGGGCGGCGGCTCGTTCGACGCCACCGCCGGCTCGATCATGGACATGTTCGATTTCTCGTCCGCGGGCGGCCACACGCCGCCGCTCTTCCTCGACCCGACGACAGGCACCCCGACCGCGCATCCGTGAGGCGGGCAGAAGCGGCGCGTGGCGCGCGGCGCGGGCGCTGGCCCCTCGTCGGCGCCAGCGTCCTTCTCGCGCTGCTGATCGTCGCCGGCGCCGTCACGGTCGGGGAAAGCCCCGTCCCGTTCGGCTCGTGGCTCATCCACCCGGTCGCGAGCTATCTCCTGAGCGAGGGCAAAAATCCCCACCCGGTGCGGCTCGTCCGCCCGCCCGCCCTGCCCCTCTCGGCGATGGCCCGGCTCGGCCGGCGCGTCTTCTTCGACCCCAGCCTCTCCTCGTCCGGCCGGCTTTCCTGCGCCTCCTGCCACAGCCCGGCGCACGCCTACGGCCCGCCCAATGGCCTGCCGGCGATGCTCGGCGGGCCGGATCTCACCCGCCAGGGCGTGCGCGCGGCGCCCTCGCTCATGTATCTCGAGCGCCAGCCCAATTTCAGCATCGGCCCCGACAACGACACGAACGAAACCGTCAGCCTGACCCAGATGGCAGCGGCCGGCCAGGACGCCGCGCGCACGCAGAAGACCGCTGAGGACACCGCCGCCACCGCGGCCAATCTCGTCCCGCAGGGCGGACTCTTCTGGGACGGCCGCGCCGACACGTTGCAGGACCAGGCGTTCTTTCCGCTGCTCAGCCCCTTCGAGATGGATGGCGGCAGCGTCGCCGCGGTGGCCGCGAAGCTCCGTAGCGCCGCCTACGCGCCTCTCTTCGTCCAGCTGTTCGGGCCATCAATCTTCGCCAGCCCGCGCATGGCGGTCGCGGAGGCGATGTTCGCCGTGGCGCGCTATGAGATCGAGGATCCTCGGTTCCATCCCTACACCAGCAAGTACGATGCCTGGCTCGAGGGTGAGACGCGGCTCACGCCTGCCGAGATGCGCGGCTACCTGCTCTTCAACGATCCGGCGAGGGCCGATTGCGGCGGCTGCCATCTCGACCAGCCGGACCCCGACGGCCAGCCGCCGCTCTTCACCGATCATCAGTTCGAGGCGCTCGCCGTGCCGCGCAACCCGGCGCTGGCCGCCAATCGCAATCCCGCCTATTTCGACCTCGGCATTTGCGGCCCGTACCGCACGGACATGGCCAAGGAGACGCAGTATTGCGGCCTTTTCCTTACGCCGACCTTGCGCAATGTCGCGACCCGCCACGTGTTTTTCCACAACGGCGTCTATCACACCCTTCAGCAGGTCATGGATTTCTACGATTTCCGCGACACCGACCCGGAAAGGATCTACCCGCGCGGGGCGAACGGACACGTGGAAAAATACAACGATATCCCGCCGCGCTATCAGGCCAATGTCGATATCGTCGATCCGCCCTTCAACCGCCATCCGGGCGAGAAGCCGGCGATGACGGCGGCGGACGAGACGGACATCATCGCCTTCCTGAAAACGCTGACCGACGGCTACAAGCCGGCCGCCAAACCCTGAAGGCAGCGGCTCAGCCGAATGCCGCGCGGCCCGGAATCGCCTGCGTCCCGTGGCGTGCGTCCCATTCGTCCTGCACCGCCTGGAGCACGCCCATCGCCGGCAGCACCGAGGGGCCGGAGGCGCGCGGCGGACGGCGGGCGCGCACGGCTTCGAGGAAATCGAAGATGACGCGAGCGGCGTTCTCCTGCTCGGACTCGATCGCGACAATGCCCGAAGCGGTGCGGAGCGTGCCGGCGAGGATATCGAAGAAGTAGGTGTCGCGGTCGGTGACGATCAGCTTGTCGTAGAAACGGTAGGACGCGTGGTACGAGCCGTGCACGAGCAGCGTCGCGTCGCGCCCGGTTTCGACGAGGACGATGCACTCCATCGGGATCCCGGTCCGCTCGTGGCGGGGGCCGAGATGGCCCGCGATCCGCCGCGGCTTCGCGCCGTCGAAAAGAAAGAGCCCGAGATCGACGAAATGGCAGAAATGATGCCAAAGGATATTATCGGTCCAGCTCCGCACATAGCCGGTCGCGCCGACATTCTTCAGGCGCGGGATGAAGAAGCGCCCGGCGATGTGCCGGATCGTCTCCTCCCCGGCCGCCAGCCGCGCGCGCAGCGCCTCACGCTCGGCGCGGAAGCGCATCGGGTGGCTGAGGCCGTAGACCTTGCCGCTCTTCTCCCCGGCTGCCACCACGCGCTCCGCGCCCGCGAGGCTCATCGCGATCGGGATCTCGATCAGCGTGTGCTTGCCCGCCTCGAGGCAGGCGATCGCCTGCTCCTCGTGCTGCTCGCTCGGCGTCGCGAGGACCACCAGATCCACCTCCGGATCGGCGAGCGCGTCGGCGAGCGAAGTCGTCCATTTGCGATATCCGTAGCGCGCGGCGAAGGCCTCCGCCGCCTCGGGCCGCCGTCCGACGGCGGTGTGCAGCACGGCATCCGTCCGCCGGAGGGCCTCGGAGTGCCACGCCCCCATCATCCCGTAGCCCACCATGCAGATGTTCATGCCACTTCTTCCCCGTGGCCGTGCTCAGGCGATCCGGAATCCCACCTGCTCCGCCGCCGCGCGCAGGTGGGAAAGACCCTTGCGCGCATAGGCGAGCGGGGGCGCCTTCGCCGGATCCTGCTCCGCCTCCACGATCAGCCAGCCCGCGTAGCCCGCTTTCGCCACCGGCGCGAGTGCGGCCGGGAAATCGACCACGCCGTCCCCCGGCACGGTGAAGACGCCGCCCACCACCGCGTCGAGGAAGCTCCAGCGCTCGCGCCGCGCCCGGGCGAGCATGTCGGGCCGCACATCCTTGGCGTGGACGTGATTGACGCGCCCGGCCCAGCGCGCCGCCACCCGCGCCGGGTCCTCGCCGGCGAAATGGAGATGCCCGGTATCGAGGAGCAGGCCGACGCTCGCCGGCGTCCCCTCGAGCAGCCGGTCGATCTCGTGCGCCTTCTCGATCACGGTTCCCATGTGGTGATGGAAGGCGATCGCGACACCCTGCCCCGCCATCCACGTGCCGAGCCGGCCGAGCCGCTCGAGGAAGACGGGCCACTCCGCCTCGCTCATCAGCGGCCGCTCCGCCACCGGCACGTCCCGCCTGCCCTGCACGGTGCCCGACGTTTCGGCGAACACCATCACCCGGCAACCCATCGCCCGCAGCAGATCGAAATGGGGCCGCATCGCCGCGATCTCGTCCTCGACCGAGCGGTGCCGGAGCTCCGCCCCGTACCAGCCCGAGACCAGGGCGAGGCCGTGGCGGCCGAGCACCTCGGCGAGCGCGGCCGGCTCGCGCGGGAACTTGTTGCCCATTTCGATGCCCGTGAAGCCGGCCGCGCGCGCCTCTGCGAGGCAGGTTTCGAGCGGCGTCTCGCCGCCAAGCTCCGGCAGGTCGTCATTGCTCCAGGCAATCGGGTTGGTACCGATGCGCACGCTCACGCCTTGCTCCTCCCTATCGCCCAGGCCAGGGGCTCTGCCCCTGGACCCCATTATCCATTTGTGCCGCGCAGCGCGTGGGGGGTCCAGGGGCCCAGGTAGTGTCTCAGTTTGAATTTCCCATCTTATAGATAACCGGGCGCTTCGCCGGCTCGGCCCGTGCATCGATCAGGGCGAGAACATTATCCATAGTCCAGAGAGTGCGAGACACGCCCGCCGCCATCGCGGGGCTGCACCGGATCGTCTTGTGCATCCGGATGAAATTGTAGTGCACATAGAACAGCGCCAGCATGTGGCGGTGGCCTTCCACGCGCTTTGAGAAGCCGTTGGTCAGGCGGGTGAAGCGGCGCATCCCCATCCGCATGGTCAGGTTCTGCCGCTCCACATAGGACGTGAAGACGTGCGCCGGGTCCGGGCCGCCTGCCACGCGGATTTTCTTGGTCCCGGTGCATTCGGCCGGGCTGTAGCGGCCAGCCGGGCCGGGAGCGTCACCGTAGAGCTTCACAAGCTGGGCGAAGTCGATATCCGCCCCGAAGGCGCCTTCCACGGCCTCTAGGTAGGGCTTGTGGCCGTCCGTGGTCAGTTGCACCCGGGATGCCAGGCGGCTCGCTACATCGTCCATGAATGCGCTGGCGTAGCCGGCGTCCCGACCACCGACATTCCAGGAAATGATGAGCTTGGAGTTGGCGTCGATCGCGGTCCATGTCCAGATATCCCCGGCGCCTTCCGGGGCGCCCTTGGCGGTCGCGACGTTCTTGGCCTTGGCATAGCAGAAGGCCCAAATCTCATCGCACTGGACCCGCTGGGCCTTCACGCCGCGGAGCGTCTCATCGTGGAAGGCTTCGCAAGCGTCTCCAGCCTCCGCCAGAAGCTTCGCCACTGTGTTGATCGACACGTCCGCCACGCGGGAGACGGACCGCATGGACGATCCCTCGCAAAGCATGGAGAGGATTTGGACACGCTTGGCGACGGGGAGCTTGTTCACACCCTTGTTATAATTGCTCTAATTTAGAATATCAAGCATTTTGTTCATTTAACATCGCTGCGTTGCGAACCCAGCCATTTCATCGATCGGCAGCAGATAGTCAGGGGGGGTGATTCCCTCAAATTGCTCGGCGAGTTGTAAGGCGTTCCGGGCATCTTGCGAGAGGGCATCGTTGTCCTTGCTCGCCTTTTCGACTCGCTGGCGCATTAAGTTCGACAGACTCTGCTTGTTCGCCATCACAGTAGCTCCATCAGGTGGCTGTGCATGAGGTAGGGAAACTGCATCCTATCCATGTAAGCTGAAAGCGGGTCGTGATATGATCTAATGGCATCTACCAACTCGGCATTTGCCGAATAGTCGTCGATCTCGAGGCGCAGACTTTTTGAGCTTTTCGACGTTTAGCGCCCTGCCATGCGAAAACCATACAGACCGTGTGAAAACGTGCGTTGCCGCGCCAATCTCGACATCCACGACCGGCCAGACCCGAGGTGAGCAACGACCAGCCACCCCGGCCAACATTGCGCAAAGACCGGTTCAACGGTGCTATTCTCAGCGATAGTGTCGTCGCGCCCGACAAAACTGCCCAGGCATGTGCCTTTCAGTCCGCCACCGCGGCCATCAGCTCGGCGAATTCGACGATATTGAGGACCCGTCTGAGATTGTAGGCGAGCGCGGTCAGGCTGAACTCGGCACGGACCTTCTTCAAGCCGCGCATCAGAAACGCCCCCTGGTTCATCCACTGCTTGATCGAGCCGAATGGATGTTCGACCGTCTCGCGGCGGCGGTCGAGGACATCGGGGCGCTTTGCCAATCGGGCCTGCATCCGATCCAACACCGCTTCGTTCTCGAGACGAGATACCGTGCGAAACTTGCCCGCCGTGCAGCGTGAGCGGATCGCGCAATCGTCGCACGCCAGTTTGTTGACGTAGTTGATCTTCTTCAGACCACGCAGAAGCGAAGATGAATAGGGATGCAGGCGCCGACCCGCCGGGCAAATATAACTGTCGTTGGCTGCGTCATATTGGAACTCATCCTTGCGGAACAGGCCGGCCTTGACCGAGGGGCCACGCTGGGGACGCGGCACGCAGGGCTCGATCCCGGCTGTCTCGCAGGCCTCGATGTCTTCGATCTTGAAATAACCCTTGTCGGCCACGACCGCGATTGTCTCGACGCCAAGAACCTCTTTTGCCGGTTCCGCGATCTGCGTCAGCAGACCCATGTCGACAACCTGGTTGGCGACCTGTTGCTCCACGATCAATTTGTGCTTCACATCGACTGCGATCTGAACGTTGTAGCCCACGGCAACACGCGTGTGCGCCGCCATCGCCCGGCTATCGGGGTCGGTCAGTGAGATTTGGTCCTCTCCGGTCCTGTCCAGCTCTGCCAGCATGGCCTTGCATCGCGTACGCCGCTGGTCGATTGCGGCGATCTTCTCGGCCAGGTTCTTGACCCGGGATCCGACTGTTCCATTCTCAGTGAGATCGCTTTGATCGAGCCGCTGCAGATAATCGTCGAGCTTGGCGTCGGCGAGGTTGATGAACTGCGTCAGAGACGCGCGGGTAAAGTTGCGGTCCTTGTTGTTGACCGCCTTGATCCGGGTGCCATCCACCGCCAGCAGTTCTCGGCCGAATAGGTCCAACTGACGGCAGAGCAGCACGAACTGGCGGAAGATCGGGCGGAACGCGTTGCGGTTCTGGGAGCGGAAATCGGCGATGGTCTTGAAGTCAGGCTTCAGGTGTCGCAGCAGCCAGATCACCTCGATGTTGCGATGGGTCTCGGCTTCGAGCCGGCGGCTCGACCGAACGCGGTTGAGGTAGCCGTAGATGTAAAGCTTCAGCAGATCCTTGGGTGCGTAGCTCGGCCGCCCGGTCCACTTCGGCACCACACGGGCGAAACCCGCAATCGTTAGATCGAGTCCGTCAACGAAGGCGTCGATGAACCGCACAGGGTTCTCTGGACCGACATAGTCGTCCACACTCTCTGGAAAAAGCAGGGTTTGGGATCGGTCGTGGCCGGTGATGTGAGACATGCCGGATTCTAGCAAGGCTCACGCCGCGCCGGAATCCTTCCGCACAGGGTTTTCACACGGTTTGCATAGTTTATGGTTCGAAAGGGCGGAAGCAATCTCTTCCGCTCTCGCCTCTTTCTCCGCTTTGGTGACTCTTGCACCTGGGTTTGTTGTTCTATGCTTAATCCAATCCTTAAATTTGTATTGGACAAGCCACTTCTTTAGAAGATCGATAGAGAGGTCCCGAGCCTGTTCATACAACGCCAGCTTGGCAAGGTCTAAACCACGCAGGAAAACTACGTCGGCGCTCGTCAACTTTGGTTTGTCTGTGATTTCCTTAACTTTGTCCAAGTATCCCAGAGCCGCCACGTATCCACTGCCGTCTGGCATCAAAACTTGCGGATCAATAGGTCCAAGGCACGATGAATAATCCATATAAATCTTGTTGCCGGACATACAAAATATGGTTCCCGCAGACATCGCCACTTCGGGAACGACGAAATTGACCGACTTGTAATGCTTACGCACGACGGAAACATACCGATCCACTGTTTCGGCAGAACCGCCAGGGGTTCTGAGAACAATCGAGATGGCGCTGTCCCGTCTCTTGGATTTCGTGCTCACTTCCTCGATAAAATTCCTGAACAGCCTATAGGACCTGAGGCCGGATTTGCCCGAAGTAACAGACGACATCCGATCGCAAAAGGTCCTCTAACGTTTTTGCTTTTTCGTTGATATGCTGTAAGATTGTTTGATCTAAATCGTGCGGATTTACTTTCCCCACCGTGCGAGCGCAGCCAATTTGGCTATTTCGCTGCGCTGTTCTTTAGTCAACTTTTCAACGCGTGCCTTCGCACCGGCCCGCCCACTTCGGACGCGACCGGACGGCTTGCGCAGCTCCTCGGTTTCGAGGCCAACTGACAGCCGGCCGACTTGGACCGCGCATCCGATCACGTCGGGCGGCCGGCTCTGGCCCTGCGGCCCTTTAGGCATTTTATCCTCCAGTTCGACTTGACAGGGCGCCTATACCCGAGTCGCTCGACTACGAGTTGGGCACCCCATTGAGTCAAGGCATTTATATGCCGGCGAGGCATAGAAACAAGTTAGGGGTGCACAATCGCCCTGTTGTGACACCGCTTGTCATGGATATTGTATCATTTTAGAGATTTTCAAACTGAGACACTACCGGGGCCCAGCCCCTGGTGCCGCGCAGCGCGTGGGGGGTCCAGGGGCCCAGCCCCTGGTGCCGCGCAGCGCGTGGGGGGTCCAGGGGCCCGGCCCCTGGTGCCGCGCGGCGCGTGGGGGGACCAGGGGCCCGGCCCCTGGTCAGTGGGCGGCCATGGCCCCGCCCGCCTTTGGCCGCGGCATCAGCGCCAGCAGCGCGATCGCGCCGATCAGCACCACGCCCATGCCGAAGAAGCAATCGCCGTAGGTCATCGTATAGGCTTGGCTGCGCACCATCGAAGCGAGCTCGCCCAGCGCCTGCTGCGAGGCGAGGCCTATCGGCGTCCCGCGGGCGACGAGCAATGAAGCCGCCCGTTCGAGCCAGGCGTGAACCTCCGGCGAGGTGATGGTCAGGCGCTGGGAGATGATGTCGAAATGGTAGTGCTCGCGCATCGTCGTGAAGGTCGAGAGCATGGCGATGCCGAGCGAGCCGCCGAGATTGCGGAACATGTTGAAGAGCGCCGAGCCCTGCGCCTGGTCGGCGCGCGCGAGGCCGCCGGTGGCGAGCGAGGAGAGCGGGACGATGATGAAGGGCTGGCCGAGCGCGCGCACGAGCTGCGGCAGCTGGAGCTCGGGCCCGGCGGTGAGCGGGCTCATATAGCCGTTCATCATGCAGCTCACGCCGAACAGCAGGAACCCGAAGCCCACCAGCAGCCGCGCATCCACCCGCTTCATGATCATCGGCACGAAGGGGATGATGAGGAGCTGCGGCGCCCCCGCCCACATCACCACCTGGCCGATCTGCAGCGCGTCGTAGCCTTGCACCTGGCCGAGATAGACCGGCAGCAGATAGACCGAGCCGTAGAGCCCGAGCCCCATCACCAGCCCGAGCAGGGACGCGGCGCCGAATCCGCGCCGCGCGAGCAGGCGCAGATTGAGGAACGGCTCGCGGCGGATGAGCTCGATCACGATGAAGGTCGGAATGGCGATCGCCGCGGTCGCCGCCGCGTAGCGGATCCACTCGGTCGTGAACCAGGCCTTCTCCTCGCCTTCCTCGAGCATGGCGATCAACGAGCCGAGCCCGGCGGTCATGAAGAGAATGCCCCACCAGTCGCCGTTCCTGAGCAGGTGGAGCTGCATCTTCTCGCGCGCGATCCCGTAAGCGACGGCGCCGATCACGGCCAGCGCCGGGATCACGTTGATGAAGAAGATCCAGTGCCAGGACCAGGTATCCGTGAGCCAGCCGCCGATGGTCGGGCCGATCGCCGGGGCGAAGGTCGCCGTCACGCCGAACATCGCGAGCCCGACCGGCTGGCGCGTGGGAGGCAGCTTGGCGAGGATGATCGTCAGCGCGGTCGGGATCAGCACGCCGCCGGTGAAGCCCTGCCCGACGCGGAAGAGGATCATCTCGGTGAGGCTGCTCGCGGTCCCGCACAGCATCGAGAAGATCAGGAAGAGCACGGTGTTGGCGATCAAATAGCGGCGGAGCGAGAAAACCCGCGAAAGCCAGCCGGTGAGCGGGATCACCACGATCTCGGCGACCAGGTAGGCGGTCGAGATCCAGCTTCCCTGGTCCGACGAGGCGGAGAGCCCACCCTCGATGTTGCTGAGCGAGGCGTTGGTGATCTGGATATCGAGCACCGCCATGAAGGCGCCGAGCACGCCGCCCAGGACCGCGATCCAGTCGCGGAGCGGAACCCGGTCCGCGTTCATCGGGAAGCGTCCTGGGCGAGGGCCACGGGTGCGCCCGCCGGCGGGGCGGCGGTGTTGACCGTCGCCTCCACCGAAAGCCCCGGCCTGAGCGCGCTCACCATCGGGTCGCTCGCCGCGAGCGCGATCTTGACCGGCACGCGCTGCACGATCTTGGTGAAGTTGCCGGTCGCGTTCTCGGGCGGCAGCAGCGCGAACTGCGAGCCCGAGCCGGGGGAGAGGCTCTCCACCGTGCCGTGGAATTCATGGCCGGGGAAGGTATCGATCGCAAGCGTCACCGGCTCGCCTGCCGCCATCCGCGCGAGCTGGGTCTCCTTGAAGTTGGCGGTGACGTAGATCTGCCCGCCCATCGGCACCACCTGCAGAAGTGGCGTGCCGGGTGCGACATAGGCGCCGAGCCGGACCCCGCGATCGCCCACCACCCCGGCGAAGGGCGCCGTGATCACGGTGTAGGAAAGGTTGAGCTCTGCCGTCTGCTGCGCGGCCTGGGCGCCCTTGAGGGCCGCCGCGGCCATCGCCCGCTCGGCCGCGAGCACGCCGATCTGCCGCTCCGCCGCCGTCAGCGCCGCCTGGTCGCTGGCGAGCTTCGCCTCGCTCTCGCTCAGGGCCGCCGCGGTCCGCTCGGCGGTCTGGATGGTCCCGAAGCCGGTCCGGCTCAGACGGGCATAGCGCGCCGCATCGGCTTCGGCGAAGCCGGCCGCCGCGCGGTCTGCGGTGATCACGGCACGGCTGGATGCGACATTCGCCACCTGCTCGGCGATCTCGGCGCCGACATCGCCGAGCTTGGCCTCGGCCGAGGCGACATCCGCCTGGGCCTTGGCGAGAGCTGCCCGGAACGGCCGATCGTCGATTTGCGCCAGCACCTGCCCCGCCCGGACGGGCTGGTTGTCGGTCACGGCGAGCACGGCGATCGTGCCGGCCACCTGCGGGCTCACGGTGACGCTGTCGGACTGGAGATAGGCGTCGTCGGTCGAGGCCAGGAACCTGGTCGCCTCCCACCAGCGATAGCCGCCGACCCCGAGCGCGGTGGCGGCGAGCAGCGCTGCCGCCCCGATCAACCACCGTCGCTGCCGGCGCAGCCGCCGAACTCCGGGTCGCGAGATCGCCTCGCCCGGCAGGCCGCCTCCCTCGCGCAGACCGACGCGCGCGCGGATCGCCTGGTCTTCCCATTCGGGAACGATTTTCTCGAGAGTCCAATCGGCGGTGTTCTGGTCCATGCGGGTCTCCAAGGCGAGGCGGAACTAAACTGGACGGTGCAGTCTGATATCCTTCCCGCAGAGCTGCGGTCAATGGTAAACTGAACCGTTCAGTATGCTCAGACCGCAACGCACAAATGCACCGGAACGCACCCAGGGCCCTTGACAAAACTAAACCGTGCAGTTTATTCACCTTCATGTCCGAGGCTCAAACCACCCCAGATTTGGCTGACCCGACCCCCAAGCAGCGGGACATCGCCGAGGCGGCGACGCGCCTTTTCATGGCGCAGGGCTACGCCGCGGTCTCGATGGACGCGATCGCCCGCGCCGCCGGCGTCTCCAAGGCCACTCTCTATGCCTATTTCGCTTCGAAGGATCGGCTCTTCGCGAGCCTGGTCGGCGCAGCCTGCACGCGCTCCGGCGCCGGCGGGGTCGAGCTTGCCGACGGCGCGGCCGACCTCCGCACAGCCCTCACCACGCTCGGCGAGCGGGTGCTCCGCTTCATGCTCGAGGAACAGTCGCTCGCCATCTACCGCGTGGTGATGGCCGAAGCGGTGCGCTTTCCCGAGCTCGGCCGCGCCTTCTACGAGCGCGGCGCCGGCGCCTCCCGGCGCAACCTCTCCGCCTGGCTCGCGCGGGAGATGGAAGCCGGCAGGCTTCTTGCCCGCGACCCGGGGATCGCCGCCGAGCAGTTCGTGAGCCTCCTGCGCACGCATCTGCATATGCGTGCCCTGCTCGGCATCGAGCCCCCGCCCACGGAGGCCGAGATCGAGACCACCGTCACGGCCGCGGTCGAGACGTTCCTGCGCGCCTATGCGCCCGCGAGTCCGCCCGCCGCCTGACGAAGCCGTGCGCCGCGCGCGGCGCCGAATTCGTGGTCGGCGGCGGAATGACCCGGACGGTGATCTCGCTTTCGCTCAGCCGGCGAACAGCCGCCGCGAGGCGAGGCGCGCGCCCTCCGCGAGTGCCGCGAGCTTCGCCCAGACGACATCCTCCGCCACCCGCCCGCGCCCCGCGGACGTATCGAACCCGCAATCCGTCCCGGCGATCACCCGCCGCGGATCGCCCAGCACCCCGGCGATCCGCTCGATCCGCTCCGCGACCACCTCGGGATGCTCGACGAAGTTGGTGAGCACATCGATCACGCCGGCGACCACCATCGGCCCGTCCGCTCCCCCCAGCGCCTCGAGGCAGCGATATTCGTGCGCATGGCGCGGGTTGGCGAAGGGCAGCACGAACGCGCCGGCCTTCGCCTCGAGGATCGTGGGCAGGATCTCCGCCAGCGCCACGTCGCAATCGTGCGGCCCCTCGTAATTGCCCCAGCAGGCATGCAGCCGCACCCGCTCGCGCGGCACGTTCTCGAGCGCCCGGTTGATCGCCGCCACCACCTGCCGGGCAAAGGCGAGAAAATCGCCGATCGGGCGCTCCTGGAACGAAGCATGCCGTTCGAGTGCGAGATCCGGCGCATCGATCTGCAGCAGGAAGCCATGGCGCACGATCGTCTCGTATTCCACCCTGAGCGCCTCGCCGAGTGACGCGATATAGGCCGCATCCGTCGCGTAGTGTGCATTGCGCAGCGCCGCGGCGACGATCCCGGGCGACGGCGCGGTCAGGAACGCCTCGGCGAACCCGCCGCCGAGCCCGTCCAACACCGCGCGGAATTCCCGGCACTCGGCCTCGATCGGCCCGGCGTCGCGGTAGCGCACCTCGCCCACCGCCTCGGGCAGGCGCCCGGTATTGCTCACTGCCTCGCCGAGGGCGTCGTGCGCTGCCTTCCAGGCCCGGAAGCGCGGATATTTCGCAATGTCGGCGAAAGCCGGCCGGTCCCAGCCGCCGCCGAATCCGCTCATCCGCCGCCGCACATAGAGGAAGAACGCCTCGCGGCCTTGCTCGCCGTCATTGCCGATATCGATCCCCGCCGCGATCTGCTTCGCCACGATCTCCGCGCGCGCCTGGCGTCCTGCCGCCGCGATCTCGTCGGCATCCACCGCCGCACCGCGCTCGCGCATCGCGTAGAGCCGGGTGAGCCGCGCCGGACGCGGCAGGCTTCCCGTATGCGTCGTCAGGATCCGCCCTTCGCTCGTCAACATCCTGTGTCCGTCCCCTGCGATCCGGCCCACAGAGCGGTTGGACCGGCAAGCTGTCAAACCTCTCCTGCTTGACGCCACGGCGCCGCCGTGCGCGTCGCGGCCTCGCAGCGGCAAGGCTTCAGCGGCGCCGAACCGACGAACCGCCGATACAAGTCACACCGGATAGCCCGGCGCCGCGCCCGCCATGCCGCCGAACAGCCCGAGCATCCGGCCGCGCCAGGCCGCGATTGGGTCATCCGCCGCAAGCAGCCGATAATCGCTGATGCAGCGCGCCCACTGGAAGGTGCCGAACAGGGTGTAATCGGCGTAGAGCGGCCGCGCGCCACCGAGGAAGTCCTGCTTCGCCAGCACCTGCCGCGCCGGCTCGAGGCCTGCGCGGAAGCCGGGCAGCCGCGCGTCGCGATCCGCCACCACCGCCTCGAGGCTCGCGCCGAACCGCGCCTCGCGGCTGGCGCGGAAGTACTCGCGGTCCTGCGCATCGACATGCCGCCAGATATCGAGGACCAGCATGCGGACCAGGGCGCCGTTCACCACGATGTCCGCCCAGGCGGTGACGAGCCGCGAGAGCGCCTGGCCGCCCGCGCCGCCGAAGAGCGAGGGACGCTCGGGATAGGCCTCCTCGAGATGCTCGGCGATCGCCTGCGAGTCGGCGATCCAGCGCTCGCCCTCCACCAGCACCGGCACGCGTCCCTGGCCCGAGGCCGCGATCGCCTCCTTCTCCGTGAACCGCCACGGCACGCACTCGGCCGCGAGCCCCTTGTGCGCGAGCGCCATCCGGATGCGCCAGCAATAGGGGCTGAACCGCCGTTCCGCCTCGGCGCCCGCCAACTCGTAGAGTCTCATCGTTCCCTCCTTGACCCCCCCGCCTTAGCCCTACTGGCCTTAGCCCCACTTGCCTTACCGGGGTGAGCCCCTACCATCCCCGCACCTGATGGTCCGAGCCAAGGGGGAGAGAGCGCCCATGAGCAAGAGCCTCGCGCTGGGCGAGATCACGATCACGCCCATCGTCGAGCAGCAGCAGCCGCTCTTCGATATCTTCGAGTTCCTCCCCGGGGTCACCCCCGAGATCTTCGCCGAGAATCGTTCCTGGCTCGAGCCCGCGGCGCTCGACCCCGCAACCCGCAAGCTCATCCTCTGCGTGCAGTCCTACCTCGTGCGCACGCCGCACCACACCATCCTGGTCGATAGCTGCGTCGGCAACGACAAGGAGCGGCCCCAGCGTCCCTTCTGGCACCGGATGAAGGGCGAGGCCTTCATGCAGGGCCTCGCCGCCGCCGGCGTCTCCCCGGCCGATATCGATTTCGTCATGTGCACGCACCTGCATGTCGACCATGTCGGCTGGAACACCCGGCTCGAGAACGGGCGCTGGGTGCCGACTTTTCCCAAGGCGCGCTATCTTTTCTCCGAGCGCGAGCTCGCCTACTGGACCGCGCTGCACGCCAAGGACCCGATCGCCTGCATCGCCGACAGCGTGCTGCCGATCCTCGATGCCAGGCAGGCCGACCTCGTCCAGAGCGACCATGCGCTGAACGACCATGTCCGGCTGATGCCCACGCCGGGCCACACGCCCGACCATTTCGCCGTCGCCGTCGGGCGCGGCCGCGACGATGCGGTGCTCACCGGCGATCTCATCCATTCGCCGATCCAGGCCCGCTATCCCGAAATCTCCTACCGCGCGGATTTTGACCCCAAGCAATCCGCCGCCACCCGCCGCTCCTTTCTCGAGCGCTATTGCGACACCGGCACGCTCTGTTGCACGGCGCATTTCCCGCAACCTTCCTCGTGCCGCATCTCCCGCTGGGGCGCGGGCTTCCGCTGCACGCAAGTCGCCGCCTGAACCGGCAGCGCCGCGGAGCCCGAAGATGCGCAAATTCCCGGGCCCGGCCGGCAGCGTGACGCGCCTGGACGTCGCGAGCCGGGCGCTCGCGGGCAACCGGCTCGGCGACCCGACGGACCGCGCCGTCGATGTCTATGTCCCCGCTGCGCATGACGGACACGGGCTGCCGCTGCTCGTGGACCTCGTCGGCTTCACCGGCAGCGGTCTCTCGCACACCAACTGGGTCGGGTTTCGCGAGAACCTGCCCGAGCGGCTCGACCGCCTGATCGGCGAAGGCCGCATGAAGCCGGTGGCCGTCGCCTTCCCGGACTGCTTCACCCGGCTCGGCGGCAATCAGTACATCAATTCGGCCGCCACCGGGCCCTGGGAAGACTTCCTGCTGCACGAGATGCTGCCCGCGGTCGAGACGCGCTTCGGCTGCGGCGGCATTGGCCGGCGCGGCATCTTCGGAAAATCCTCGGGCGGCTATGGCGCGATCACGCACGCGCTCCGGCACGCGGATATCTGGGCGGCCGCTTCCTGCCATTCCGGCGACATGGGATTCGAGCTCTGCTACCTCCCCGACATGCCCGCGGTGCTGCGCGCGCTCGCCCGGACCGACAATTCGATCGAACGCTGGTGGACGGAGCTGGAGGCCGCGCGCAAGCAGCCCGAAGGCGCGGGCAAGGTCGTCAACGCGCTCGCCATGGCCGCGAGCTACGACCCCGATCCCGACTCGTTCCTCGGAATCCGCCTGCCGGTCACCTTCGACACCTGCGAAATCATCCCTGAGCGCTGGGAGAACTGGCTGCGGCAGGATCCGGTGGTCGCGCTCGAATCGCGGGCGGACAACCTGCGGCTTCTGAAGGCGCTCTATATCGATTGCGGCCGCAGCGATCAGTTCAACCTGCTCTATGGCGCCCGCCGCTTCGTCCGTCGCCTGGGCGAGCTCGGCATCCCTCATCGCTACGAGGAGTTCCCCGACAACCATAGCGGGATCGATTACCGGATGGACGAGAGCCTGCCCTTCCTCGCCGCCGCGCTCAGCGGCTGAGCGCGGCGCCTGCGCCTCACGGCTCGAGCAAATAGCGGATGGCGAAGGTGACGGTCGTCTCGCTCCCTTCCATCGTCGGCGGGAAGGGCGGCAGGGCGGCGCCGCGCAGCAATCCCTCCGTGGCGCGGTCGAGGATGCGAGACCCGCTGCCGCGCAGCACGCTGACCGCGAGCACCTGCCCGCTGCGCGCGACGATGAAGCGGATGATCACGGTCCCCTGCTCGCCGCGCGCGCGCGCCGGGTTGGGATAGAATTTGTGCGCCTCGAGCCAGGCGCCCACCGCCCTGAGCCAGGACGAGCTCTGGACCACCCTCCCTGACGCCGCCGCCGCCGATGTGGCTTCCGAGCGGGCGGCGGACGGGGCCCGCGTGGCTGCCTGTCCCGCCGGTTCACGCCGCGCAATCGGGCGCGGCGCGGGTCGCTGCACGGCCCGCTCGGGCGGCGGGCGCGGCGCCGGAGGCGGGGGCAGCGGCAGAGCCAGGGAAGGCGGCGGAGGCGGTGGCCGCGCCGTCATCGTCCGCGGTGGCGGCGGCGTGGCCAGCGGCGCCGCGGGCGAGGTGGACGAAAGCATGGGTGGCACAGGCGCGCTCGCCGCCGCGGGCGGCGGGGGCACCGGCGGCGCCACGGCCGGCGGGGGCACCGGCGGCGCCACGGCCGGCGGCAGGACCCGCGACGGGATTGGATGTGGCGGCGCGGTCACCGGCGGCGCCACGGCCGGCAGCACGGCCGGCGTGGGGCGCGGGGAGGGCGCCGCGCCGCTGCGCACCACCGGCGAAGGCACGGCCGCCAGCGAGAGCGTCACCGTCACCGGCGGCGGCGGGACGTGCCCCATCCGCAGCAAGAGCCCGAGCGCCACCAGATGCAGCAGCAGGGCGAGAACGAGCGCCGCCGGATGCACCCGCCCAGGCAGCGCGCTCATCGTCAATGGTCCGGCGGTGCCTCAGCCTGCTCGGCCAGCAGCGAGATGCGGGAGAACCCTGCGGCCGCCACCGCGCCCATCGTCTGCATCACCGCGCCATAGGAAAGGGCCCGGTCGGCGCGGATATAGACCGTCTGGTCGGGCGCCGCCGCCGCCATCCGGTGCAGCCGCGCCGGCAGCGCCGCCGCCGGCACCTCTCTCTCGCCGATGAACACGTGTCCGACGCGATCGATGCTGAGCACGATCGGCTGGCGCGGCTCCGCGACGCGCGCCGCCGCGGTCTTCGGCAGCCGGAGCGGCACCCCCGCCATCATCAGCGGCGCCGTCACCATGAAGATGACCAGGAGCACCAGCATCACGTCGACGAACGGGGTGACGTTGATCTCCGCGAGCGGCGCCAGATCCGCCACCTCCTCGTCTCTTTGCTCGCCCGCCCGGCGCCGCGCACCCATCGCCCTCGCCC
The DNA here is from genome assembly GCA_963840545.1 of uncultured Pseudomonadota bacterium. Lineage (GTDB taxonomy): Bacteria > Pseudomonadota > Alphaproteobacteria > Acetobacterales > Acetobacteraceae > JAKAWQ01. Next base: position 516,371 of record CAWIZE010000001.1, read on the forward strand.
GGCTAATCCGCCGCCGCCCGCGCCGCTTCGGGGCGCACCACGCTCATCACGCCGGCGAGGCGGGCGATCGCGGAGATGCCGAGCGCGCGCGTGCCGGCGAGGTGCGCGGCCAGCTTGTTGTAGGCGATCACCGCCGGAATCGCCGCGGCGAGCCCGATCGCGGTGGAAAAGAGCGCCTCCGCGATCCCCGGCGCCACCACCGCGAGGCTGGTGTCGTTGGCCGCCGCGATCTCCGAAAAGCTTGCCATGATGCCCCACACCGTGCCGAACAGGCCGACAAAGGGCGCCGTCGCGCCGACGGTGGCGAGAAACGGCAGCCCGGGCTCGACCGCGCGCAAGCGGTCGATGAGGCAAAGCCGCATCGCCTCGGCGAGCCGCTCGCGCCGCTCCGTCCGGGTCTCGTCGTCGTCCGCCTCGCAAGCGGCGGTGAGCCCCGCCCGCAGCACCTCGCCCGCCAGGCCGTCCGGCGGGGTCTCCGCGCCGAGCCCTCGCGCGGCCTCGCGGAGCCGCCCGACATCGCGCCGGAGGCGCCCGAAGCGCACCGCGCGGTCGATCGCCACCGCCCACACCCAGACGCTCGCCAGCACGAGCACCAGCAGCACCAGCTTCACCAGCGCGTCCGCGTGCAGGAAGAGCACGACCGGCGAGAGCTCCGGCGGCGTGGGCATGGCGCGCCGGGCCTACTTCGTCAACGGTACCGCGGTGCGCGAGGAGACCGCGATCCGCTCGAGACAGGCCTGGCGCTGGTCGTCGCCGGCGCCCCCTCCGGCCGCCGGCGCCGCGTTCCCGACCTGGCAGGAGAGCACGTCGTTGAGCAGGACGTGGCCGATCGCATCGCACTTCGTGCCTGCGAGATCGAAGAGCCGGACGACCGTCTTGTCCGCCGGCAGCGGCCCGACCTCGACCGCCACGCGCCGGGCGATGATGCCGTCCGTGCCGAACAGCACGAGGTCGAGCTGCAGCTCGGGAACCGCCTCCCCGCCCGGGTTGGCGATGACGAAATAGGCGCGGCAGCCGGTTGCTCCGTCCAGCGGCGCAAGCTTGTTGAGCTCGAGCGAGATGGGCGGTCCGGCCGGAGGCGGTGGCGCCGCCGGCGCCGCGGCCAGGACGCAGCCCGGCCCGACGAGGGCCGCGAAGAAAAACGACAAGCCAGGGAAAAATGCCGAGCGCATGACGCCGCCTTACCTCCCGATCCCGTTGCCCGGCAGGATAGCCCCCCCGCGCTCGGCGGCAAAACCGCCCCCGACCCCGCGCCATCCCTACCCCGGGGTTACACCGGCGCCGACGACGACCCCGCCGCGCTTCTGGAGGCCGTGGAGCGCATCGGTGCGGGAGAAGTCTGCCGCCATCGCGTCGATGTGGGAGCTTGCGGGGCGATGGTGCCGTTGCTTCATCGTGCCCTACTCACGCCCTCCCTATCGGGGACGCAAACGATCAGCGGCATTGCCCTGGCTACCCTTATAGGGTAGTGTATCTTCGTGGAAAAGCGCGCGCCTCATTACGACCTGGCGCGCGTTCAAGCGGATGTCGCGCCGCTCGGGGCGGCGGCCTTCACGAAGACAGCCTTGGATGGCGGCCGGACGATGGGCCTGACGACGGCGGAGATGCTGACGGTGATTGCGTCCCTGTCTCGGCGTCATTTCCACAAATCAATGACGACCTGCGCCGATCACCGGATTTGGCAGGACGTGTATCACGCGGCCACGCCGGTCCGGAAGGATGCGTATATCAAGGTCACCTTGCGCGACGCCGCGCCGGTGATCCGGTGCAAGGAGAAGTGAGCATGGCGCGGAAGTGTCTGAACTGCGAGAGCCGGAAGGGCATGACACGCTTCGAGGGCGAGACCTTCGCCATCACCCATGCCGGCATGTCCGCAACGGTGGAAGGGCTGTCGGGTTGGCGTTGTGGAACCTGCGGCGAAGTCGGATTCGACGCCGACAGCGCGCGGCGCTACGCAGCGGCCGGCGATGCGCTCGGTACTGCGCGAGCGCGAGCGGCAGAGCAAGGAAATCCGCCGCATCCGTCGCAAGCTTGGCTTGAGCCAGGTTGCGGCGGCGCGCCTCACCGGTGGCGGCCACAACGCATTCTCCCGTTACGAACGCGGCGAGGCGACCCCACTGCCGGCGGTCGTCAATCTCTTCCGGCTCTTGGACAGGCATCCGGAGCTGTTGAAGGATTTGGTTTGAGCGGCCGGGAGCGGCCGGTCCCTACCCCGCACCGAAGGCCGGCATCACGTCCTTGGCGAACCAGCGGAGCTGGCGGGCGAACTCCTCGGGCCCCATGCCCTCGGCCCAGTGGATCATGAAGTCCTCGAGCCCGGGATATTTCGCCTCGATCGAGCGGATTCCCGCGATCACCTCCTCGGGCGGGCCGCAGAACCATGCCTTCTGCGCCACCCCGTCGGCGAGCGCAGGCACGCGCGCCGGCGCGCCCGGGGTTCCCCACGCCCGCCCCTCCTCGTCGGCGTAGCGGACGAAGCCGAACGGCGCGAACCATTTGTAACGCTCGTCATGCGCCGGCTCGATCATGCGCATCGCCTTCTCGCGGCTCTCTGCAAGGCAAAGTCCGGCGCCCCAGATCATGTCCTCGCCGAGTGCTTTGTCCCTGCCGAACTTGCGGCACGCCGCCTGGTACGCATGCACGACCTCGTCCAGGATCTTCTCCCCGTTCAGCGTCACCATCGGCTTGAGGCCATAGCGCGCCATCATCTCGATCGTCCGCCCGCTCGCCACGGGCATGAAGATCTCGACCGGAAGATGCTTCGGCCGCGGCACCACGGTGATCTCGCTCACGGTATACCCGCGGTACTCGACCGGCGGCGGGCATTCGAAGAATTTTCCCTTGAAATGAAACGAGTCCTCGTTGAAGCATTTGAGCAGGAGCTCGAGCCCTTCCTCGAACCAGGCACGGTTCCTTTCCGCATCGATCAGCGGCCCGCCCAGCGTCTCGACCTCGCGCGTGTGGTAGCCGCGCCCGACGCCCATGATGATGCGTCCGTCGGTCACGATATCCGCCATCGCGTAGTCCTCGGCGAGGCGGATCGGGTGCCACATCGGCAGGACGTTGAAGGCGCAGCCGAACTTGAGCCGCCTGGTCTGGGTCGCGAGCCAGAGCCCGAGCTGCACCAGGTTGGGCAGGCACTCATAGCCCTCGCGCTGGAAATGATGCTCCGCGGTCCAGAGCGCGTGGAACCCCGACGCGTCCATCACTTGCGCGATGTCGCGCGCGGTCCACAGCGCTTCCGCCAGCCGCTCGCTCGGATAGCGCCGCGCGTTGGCCGGCGTTCCGTCAAGCCCGACATTGTCGAGCGCGATCTGCCCGACATAGAGCACGTGGAATCGCTTGATCATGGCGCGTTTCTTCCCTCGACGGCGGACCGTCGGGGCAAGCCTACGCACGCCGTGCCCGCCTCGTCCAGGCCCCGCGCGACGCGCGGTGACCGGCCGGGCCGCACCTGCCTATGATGGGGGCCTATCCCGCTCGAGGAGGCAGGCATGGAAGACGCCCTGAAGGACATCGCCCCAAAGGACATCGCCCCAAAGGACATCGCGGCCGTCGCCGATTATCACGCGCACGTCTATTACGACCCGGCCGACCCCGAGAGCCGCGCCCGCGCCGCCACCTTGCGCGGCTGGGTCGAGGCGCGGTTCCCCGTCCGCATGGGACGCTGGCATGATGTTCCGGTCGGCCCGCACCCCACCGCCATGTACCAGGTCGCCTTCGCCCCGGAGGTCTTTCCCGCGCTCGCTCCGTTCCTCATGCTGAACCGCATGGGGCTCACGGTCCTGCTCCATCCCGAAACGGGCCGCCCGCGCGACGACCATACGCGCCACGCCGCCTGGCTCGGCGAGATCCTGGCGCTCAAGACCGAAGTGCTGCCGGAAGTGGACACCTGATCAGGGCGCTTCGCCGCCAGGGCCCCGCGGCTCTTCTTTTTGTGCCGCGCAGCGCTTAGGGGGTCCAGGGCCCCAGGCCCTGGGCGGCCAGGCGGGCCGCCTGGTCCTCGGCGATCAGCGGATCGATCAGCGGATCGAGATCGCCTTCGAGCACGTGATCGAGCTTGTAGAGCGTGAGCCCGATGCGGTGGTCGGTGACCCTTCCTTGGGGAAAATTGTAGGTGCGGATGCGTTCCGAGCGGTCCCCGGTGCCGACCTGCGCGCGCCGGTCGGCGGCGCGGGTCGCCGCGAGCTCCGCCCGGTTCCGCTCATAGAGCCGCGCGCGCAGGATCTTCATCGCCTTGGCGCGATTCTTGTGCTGGCTCTTCTCTTCCTGCATCGAAACGGTGATGCCGGTCGGAAGATGCGTCATGCGCACCGCACTTTCCGTCTTGTTGACGTGCTGGCCGCCGGCGCCGGAGGCGCGGAAGACGTCGATGCGGAGATCGGAATCGTTGATGACGACGTCCACCTCTTCGGCCTCCGGCAGCACCGCCACCGTGACGGTCGAGGTATGGATGCGCCCCTGGCTCTCCGTCTCCGGGACGCGCTGCACCCGGTGCACGCCCGATTCGAATTTGAGGCGCGCGAAGACATCGCGCCCGGTGATCTCGGCGATGCCTTCGCGGATGCCGTCGAGATCGCTCGGCGTGGCGCTCAACGTTTCGAAGCGCCAGCGCCGGGCCTCGGCATAGCGGCGGTACATGGCGAACAGCACGGCGGCGAAGAGTGCCGCCTCCTCGCCGCCCGCCGCCGGCCGCACCTCGAGGATGGCGCTGCGTTCGTCGGCCGCGTCGCGCGGCAAGAGGGCGAGGCGGAGCTCGAGCTCGAGGACCGGAATTTTCTCCCGCAGCGCCTGCAGCTCGTCCTCCGCGAGCTCGCCGAGCACGGGATCGGTGCGCAGGGCCTCGGCCTCCTCGCGGGCGTGCTCGGCCGCGCGCAGCGCCTCGATGCGCGCGATCACCGGATCGAGCTCGGAAAGCTCGCGGGCGGCGCGGACCGAGCTCTCGCCGGCATGGCCGGCGGCGAGCTGGTCCTTGAGCTCGGCGCTACGGGCCAGGATTTGGTCGAGCCGGGTGGAGAAGCTCATGAGAGGCGGCCGACGAGCTCCGCGATCGGCACCTCGGTCTGGGCGCCGCTGGTGAGGTCCTTGAGCTGCACGGCCGCGCGCGCGATCTCGTCCTCGCCCAGGATCACCGCCGCCCGCGCACCGATGCGGTTGGCCCGCTCCATGCGCCGGCGCAGATTGCCGTGGTACTCCATCTCGGCGCGGATGCCCGCCGCGCGCAGGCGGCGGAGAATGTCGATCGCCGCGTCTTCCACCGCCGGTGAAACGGGCATCACGGCCACCGGTGCTGTGGCAACCGGTGCCTCCGGCAGCAGCATGGCCAGCCGCTCGATGCCGGCGGCCCAGCCGACCGCGGGGGTCGGCGGACCGCCCATTTCCGCGACCAGGCCATCATAGCGCCCGCCGGCCATCACCGTGCCCTGCGCGCCGAGGGCGGCGGTGACGAACTCGAACGCCGTATGGCCGTAATAATCGAGGCCGCGGACAATGCGCGGGTTCTCCCGGAACGGCACGCCGAAGCGCGCCAGCCCCTCCTTCAGGCCCGCATAGAAGGCGGCGGCCGCCGGCGTGAGATGGGGCGCGATCGCCGGCGCCTCGGCAACGACGGCCTGGTCGGCGTGCTCCTTGGAATCGAGGATGCGCAGCGGATTGCGCTCGAGCCGCGCCTGGCTCTCGGGCGAAAGAAGCGCGCGGCGCCGGGCGAAATAGTCGATGAGCGCGGCGCGCCAGGCATTGCGGCTTTCGCCGTCACCGAGCGTGTTGATCTCGAGCGTGACGTCGGCGCCGACGCCGAGCGCGCCCAGGATCGCATAGCCGCAGGCGATCACCTCGGCATCGGCGAGCGGATGGGAAGGTCCGATCAGCTCGATATCGATCTGGTGGAACTGCCGGTAGCGGCCCTTCTGCGGCCGCTCGTAGCGGAACATCGGCCCGGCATAGAACACTTTCTGCGGCAGGGACTGGGTAAGCCCGTTGGAGACGAGCGCGCGGCAGACGCCGGCGGTCGCTTCCGGGCGCAGCGTCAGGCTTTCGCCGGAGCGGTCGGTGAAGCTGTACATCTCCTTCGTCACCACGTCGGAGGTTTCGCCGAGCGTGCGGGAGAAGACGCGCGTGTCCTCGAAGATCGGCGTCGCCCATTCCTCGAAGCCGAAGGTCTCGGCGATGCGCCGCGCCGTCTCGATCACGTGGCGGTGGCGGCGCAGATCCTCCCCGATCAGGTCGCGGGTGCCGCGGACGGGCTGGATCGGGCTCACGAGGAAGACGCGCCGCCGCGCGCGCTTCGGGTGGTCCGGCAGTGCGAAGCGGCCGGCGCGGACGCGCGGATGCCGCTCGGCGAAAAGGCGGTGTGCATGCTGGCGATACTCGTTCCTGCGCGCTGATGGCGGACGGCGGTGCCGCCCAGGGCGGCCGCATCCTCCGGGCCGTTCCCCCGGGACCGTCCCCCGGCGAGGCGCCATCCTGCCCGCGCGGCGGGCTCCCGGCAAGAGTTCGCGCCAGGAAGATGGCGGGCGGCTCCGGGAGCCGTGCGGCGGCCCCCGGAGCGTCCGGTCAGGCAGTCAGGACGTCGGGCTTCGCAACGTACGGGCCGACGGGAAGAACCTCGCGCTGATAGTCGCCGTTGATCACCTCGGCCGCGGAGAGATAGGCGGCGAGCAGGGCGCAGATCAGGCCCATATAGCCGCCGAGCGTGCCGATGAGGTCGGCGCCGAACCATTTGCCGATGGCGAGCAGGAAGAAGGTGATCCAGAGCGTGAGGAAGACGAGCTGGAGCACCATGTTGTGGCGGAACGAGGCGATCCACATGTAGAACGTGAATACGCCCCAGACGAAGAGGTACCAGCCGACGAACGGCTCGGGCGTCTTGCCCAGGAACAGTTTGACGAACAGAACGAACGACCACCAGAACGCGCCGTAGCTGAGGAACGCGACGGTGGCGAACGTGTTGCCACGGATATAAGCGAGGATGCCGGCGAGCGCCTGCGCGGTCCCTCCATAGGCGACGGCCATCGCCAGGACGACCCCGAGCCCATCCGCGCTGACCCATCCGGCATTGATCATGCTGAGCAGCCAGGTCGTGCTGGCGAATCCGATCAGCCCGAGCGGCGCCGGATTCGCGAACTTGCTTTCCACGATTTTCCTCCCTAGGACTTGGTAGGCGCAGTGGTGGGGCGCCCGCCTTCCGCCGGCGCAGGCAGGGCATGAAGAGCACGCACGCGACTCTTGCAGAACCCGCCTGGATCAAAGGTTAGGCCCGCGCGGTCCGCCGATACAAGTCGCTCGTCAGGCGCTCAGGTCATCACGCAGTCGCAGCAAATACCCGAGTGACGGAAGGGCGGGCGATGGCAAGGGACGAGGCGGGCGGCCCGCGGCCAGCTCTACTCGGCGGCTGCCTTCGGCGCGGTCAGCCCGGCGAGCGCGGCCGCTTTCGCTTCCACCAGCGCGACGATGTGGTCGATCATCCGCTCGGCGGGAATGGTGTGATCGGTCTTGCCGGCGTGGTAGACCATGTGCCGCCCGGCGCCGCCGCCGGTGATGCCGAGATCGGTCATCAGCGCTTCGCCGGGCCCGTTGACGACGCAGCCGATGATCGAGAGCGTGATCGGCGTTTCGATGTGCGCAAGCCGCTCCTCGAGTTCCGAGACGGTCTCGATGACATTGAAGCCCTGTCGCGCGCAGGACGGGCAGGAAATGATGCGCACACCGCGATGGCGGATGCCGAGCGATTTCAGCATCTCCCAGCCGACGCGCACTTCCTCCTCCGGCTCGGCCGAGAGGGAGACGCGCACGGTATCGCCGATCCCGGCCCAGAGCAGGTTGCCGAGCCCGATCGCCGACTTCACGGTGCCGGTGCGCCGGCCGCCGGCCTCGGTGATGCCGATATGAAGGGGATGGTCGCAGACCTCGGCGAGCTGCTGGTAGGCGGCGACGGCGAGGAATACGTCGGAGGCCTTGACGCTGATCTTGAACTCGTGGAAGTCGTTGTCCTCGAGAATTTTCGCGTGCTCGAGGGCGCTTTCGACGAGTGCTTCGGGATTGGGCTCGCCGTATTTCTCGAGCAGGTGGCGCTCGAGCGAGCCCGCGTTGACGCCGATGCGCATCGAGCAGCCATGCTCGCGCGCGGCCTTGATGACCTCCTTCACGCGCTCGTTGCTGCCGATATTGCCGGGATTGATGCGCAGGCACGCCGCCCCGCTCTCCGCCGCCTCGATGGCGCGGCGGTAATGGAAATGGATATCGGCGACGATCGGCACATCGACCGCGCGCACGATTGCCTTGAGCGCCAGCGCGCTCTCCTGGTCGGGGCAGGAGACGCGCACGATATCGACCCCGGCGTCCTGGGCGCGGCGGATCTGCGCGACCGTGCCCGCGACATCGGTCGTCGGCGTGTTGGTCATCGTCTGCACGCTGATCGGCGCGCCGCCGCCCACCGGGACGGAGCCCACATGAATGCGCCGCGACGTCCGGCGCTCGATGTGCTGGTAAGATCGGTAATTCATTGTGTTGGGTCAGTGCCCTGTGTTGCGTGGATGGAGGCCGGCATATAGGCGGGCGCGCCCGCCGCGGCGGCGGCGATCTGCGCCGGCAGCGCGCCGGCCTTGATCAGGGCGGCATCGAGCGGCTGGTCGCGCACCACCATCCCGGGGCCGCCGAGCGGCGGCGCGGGCCGCCCGTCGACGAGAAGCTCGGTGCCGCCGGCATTGCCCGTGGTCAGCACAAGGCCGGCGTGCCGCGGCACGGTCCAGCTCTCGCCCGGCTGCATCAGCCTGGTGAAAACGATGGTGCCGGCCGAATCGCGGATCTCGATCCAGGCGGCTTCCGTCGCACGCACGACAATGGTGCCCGGCGGCGGCAGAGGCTGGGTCGCGGCATTGGCCGGGGGGGCGAGGGACGAGACGGCGGCCAGGGCGGCGTTCGAGGCGGGCGAACCGCTCGGGGTCGCGGGAGACGCCACGGGCGGTGCCAATCGGGACGCCGCTCGCGACGCCCCTGGGGATGAGGACGCGGCCGGCCCAGGCTGCGTAAGTGGCGGCTCAGTGACGGCCGGCGGCGCAACCACGGGCGGCGGCGCGTTTGTCGCCGTCACGGTGGCCGTGACCGCACCCGGAACGGCGGTCGCCGCCGGCGAGGAGACCGGCACGGACGGGTGGGCCGGCAGGGGAGGCGCAAGCGCGGTCGGGTCGGCGAGCCGCGCCAGCCGCTCCGGCACCGGGGTGACCGGGTTCGGCGGCGCCCCGCGGTCGGCCAGGCTGTACCAGCCGACATAGGCGCCGATCGCCAGCAGCAGCCCGAGCAGCACCACCACGCCTGCCGGCACGCCCCGATCCGGCACCGGGGCCGGGAAGCTCAGCTGGGTCCGGGTGTTCACTTCCGCCACCTCGGCGCGGAAGCGGCGGGTGACATCGTCGGGGTCGAGCCCGAGCGTCGCCGCGTAGGTGCGCAGGAAGCCGAGCGCGTACGCGTTCCCGGGCAGGTCGGCGACCCGCCCGGCCTCGATCGCCTCGAGATAGCTCGAGCGGATGCGCAGGCTCGCCGCCAGCGCCTCGAGCTCCCAGCCACGATACTCACGCGCGGCACGCAGCTCCGCTCCCACCCGTGGCGCGTGTCCAGGCACATGCCCGGACCCCGACGGGATATCCTTTTGTCCGGAGGACATCGTGGCATGCCCCTCCGCCAGCCTGGCCTTTCGCTCGTGCAACACGGGTCCGGTCTCCGTGGCCGACCGGTCGTCGATCGGCAGCCGTCAAGCGCGAGCCGCCGACGATGCCGTGGCTCATCGGTATTTAGCCCAAATTCAGGCAGCTTGCCAACCTTCCCAACGTGAGCGTTACACCTTTACATGGACGGCCGGGCAAGCGGCCTCATTCGCCGCCCCCCGCGCCCTGCTCGCGCGTCCAGGCGGCGATCGTCTCGCGGAGCGAGGCCCCGCCCGACGCGGCGCGGCGGATGCCCGCGAGCACCGGGCGGAACGCGGGCAGATCGATCCGCGCCAGCCACGCCTTCAGCGGCAGCAGCGCGTGGGCCGACATCGAGAGCGTCCCGATGCCGAGTGCCGCGAGCGTCAGCGCCACCACCGGCTCGCCGGCCGCATCCCCGCACACCGAGAGCGCGACCCCCGCCGCCTCGGCCTTCTCGGCGAGATCCTCGAGCAGGTCGAGGATCGGCGCCGAGAGCACGTCGTAGCGCTCGGCGATGTCCGGCGCGGTGCGGTCCGCGGCAAAGAGGAACTGCATCAGGTCGTTGGTGCCGACCGAGACGAAATCGGCGGCGGCGAGCAGCGCCGGGAGCTGCCAGAGCAGCGCCGGGACCTCCAGCATCGTGCCAACGGCGAGCCGGGCCGGCTTGCGCCCGATCCGCGCCACCTCGGCCTCGAGCAGCGCGCGCGCCGCCTGGAATTCCTCGACGGTCGCGACCATCGGGAACATCACCGAGAGCGGCCGCCCGGCGGCGGCGAGCAGCAGCGCGTGCAGCTGCCGGCGCAGCACCGCCGGCCGGTCGAGGCCGATCCTGAGGCTGCGCCAGCCCATCGCCGGATTGGCCTCGACCGCCGGCGGGGCCCCCGGAAGGAGCTTGTCGGCTCCGAGATCGAGGGTGCGGAAGACCAGCTCCCGCCCCTTCGCGGCGTCCAGCACCCGGGCATAGATCGCCGCCTGCTCGGCCGCGTCGGGCAGCACCGCGCCCGCCGCCATCATCGCGATCTCGGTGCGGAAGAGCCCGACCCCGTCCGCCCCGGTGGCATCGAGCTGCTCGATCTCGTGGGGCAGCCCGATGTTCAGCATCAGCTTGAGCCGGGTGCCGTCGGCCGTGGCCGCCGCCCGCCCGCGCCAGGCGCGCAGGCTCACCTGCTCCTCCGTGCGGGCCGCCAGCGCCGCCCGATAGCCCTGCGTCACGTCGAGCTCGGGGCGCAGGATCACCCGCCCCTCGTCGGCGTCCAGCACCATCTCCTCGCCGTCGCTCGCCGTCTCGAGCAGGCCGGGCGCGCCGCCGAGCGCCGGCAGGCCGAACGCCCGGGCGAGGATGGCGGCGTGGCCGTGCGGCGTCCCCTCCTCGACCACCAGCCCGACGACGCCCCGCGCGTGCCAGTCGATCAGCTCGGCCGGGCCGAGCCGGCGGGCGAGCAGGATGGTCCCCGGCGCCACCGGGCCCGGCGCCTCGGCCGAGCCGAGCGCGCCCAGCAGCCGGCCGGCGAGATCGTCGAGATCGGCAAGCCGCTCGCGCAGATAGGGATCGCCGAAATGGCGCATGCGCCGGCGCAGCTCGCCCGCCACCCGGTGCACCGCCGCCTCCGCCGTCAGCCCGCCCGTCACCGCCGTCGCCACCCGCTCGAACCACCCGGCATCCGCCGCGACCAGCCGATAGGCCTCCAGCACCTCGCGCGGCGCCCCCGGCTCCGGCACGAGGTCGGCCAGCAACGCGTCCACGCTCTGCCGCATCGCCTGCCACGCGCCTTCGAGGCGCACCCGCTCCGCCGCGACATCCTCGGCGAGCAGACGCTCCGGCTGGACGAGCGCGCCACGCCTGAGGATGATCCCGACGGCGAGGCCGGGCGCCAGCGTGGTCGCGGCGAAGCGGCGCGAGAGCGTCGCCCCGAACCCCTCCTCGGGCGGCGCCGCATTGGTGCCGTTGGGCAGCAGCTCGGCGAGCAGCATCGCCACGGTCTCGAGCTCGTCCGCTTCCTCCCGTGCATAGAGCCGCGGCAGCCGGCTCTGCACGGCCAGCACGCCGCGCGTCCGCCCGGCCCGGCGCACGGGCACCGCCAGCATCGACGCATAGGGCTCCTCGCCGGTTTCCGCCCGGTAGGCGAAGGCGGGGTGGTTCTGCGCGTCCGGCAGGTTCAGCGCCACGCCGGTCGCCGCCACCAGCCCGACCACCCCCTCGCCGACGCGCAGCCGCGTCCGCCCGATCGAGTCCGGCTTGAGCCCTATGGTCGCCACCAGCTCGAGGATCTCGCCCGGCCGCAGCGTGTAGATCGAGCAGACCTCGCACTCGAGCTCGGCCGCGATCAGCGACGGAAGCGCTGCGAGCGGTGCCGCGCTCTGCGCCATCGTCTCGCGCAGGCGAGCGAGCAGGCGGCGCGGCGCGGCCATGCACCTAGCCTCTGACGACTGGCGAAGCGCGGGCGCCCGTCCGCCGCCGCGCCGTCCCGTCAATCGCTCTCACGCCCATGCTTCACCCCGACTATGACCCTTGGCCATGCCACAGACTATGCAACCTTCGCGCCAAAGTCTCCGCACGCCCGCGGATTGACCGCGCGCGGCCCGACGCGTCCTCTACCCCTTACGAACCGTCCCCCCCTCGGGAATCACCGGTGCGGACCATCGGCGCCACGGCCCACGGGATACGTCCGACTGTGGCGTATTTCCGGCGGCGAGCGATGAAGACTGTCGTGAAGAATTGGGAAGCCGCCGACCATGGACCAGCCGCTCGCCACCCACGCCGTCCCCGCCGATGAGCTCACCGCGCTGGTCACGCGCATCTTCGCCGCCGCCGGCTGTGCGGCCGACGAAGCGGCGCGCCTCGGCACCTATCTCGTCAGCGCCAACCTCGCCGGGCACGACAGCCACGGCGTCGTCCGCGTGCCCCGCTACGTCCAGGTGCTGAAGCTCGGCCAGGTGCGTGCCGGCCAGTCGCTCACGATCGTGGCCGAGCAGGCGAGCCAGGCGCTGGTGGACGGCAATTTCGGCTTCGGGCAGACGATCGCCCCGCTCGCTGTCGATCTCGGGATCGCCAAGGCCCGCGCGAGCGGCGTGGCGGTGATCGGGCTGCGCAACTCGGGGCATATCGGCCGGGTCGGCGACTGGGCCGAGCGCGCCGCCGCCGCCGGCCTCATCTCCATCCACTTCGTCAATGTCTTCAACGGCGAGCTGGTCGCGCCCTTCGGCGGCGTCGACCGGCGCTTCTCGACCAACCCCTTCTGCATCGGCGTCCCGATGGCCGAAGGCCCGCCGCTCATCCTCGACTTCGCGACCTCGGTGGTCGCCGAAGGGAAGGTGCTGGTGGCCTCGAACGGCGGCAAGCCAGTGCCGGACGATGCCCTGATCATGCCGGACGGGCGGCTTTCCGCGGATCCCGCGACCCTTTACGGCCCGCTCGAAGGGACCTACGAGCGCAACCCCGCCGCCGGGCCGGGTGCGCTCAGGGCTTTCGGCGGCCACAAGGGCTCGGGCCTCGCCTTCATGTGCGAGGTGCTCGCCGGTTGCCTCACCGGCGGCGGCACCTCGGGTCCGGCGGAAAAGGGGCCCGGAAGGCGCATCGCCAACGGGATGCTCTCGATCTATTTCGCGCCCGCCGGCTTCGGCGCGCCGGGTTTCGCCGCCGCGGTGCTCGACTACGTGGCCTACGTGAAGTCCGCCCGCCCGGTCGGCCCGGGCGGCGAGGTGCTGATCCCCGGCGAGCCGGAGGAGCGCGCCCGCGCCGCCCGCCTCGCCGGCGGCATCCCGCTTCAGGCGCGCACCTGGGAGGCGATCGTCGCGACCGCGCGCGCGCTCGGCCTCAACGATGTCATTGCCTCGTCATGACGTTGCCGCAACGAGGGGGCGCCACCAGGGGGCACCAATTGACGCGATCGCAGCGCGGCGGGATGATCGCCGGCCGAAGAGCGAGGGGATCAATGCGATGCAATCTGCCTGGCCCCGTGCCGCGTCCGGATTTTTCGCGGCCGCCCTCTCGGTCCTGATGTTTCATCAGGGAATGTGGGCGGCGCTCCACGCGATGAAGCTGATGCCCGCCCCCTACCCCACGGCCCGCGTCCCGCCCTTCGGCCTGCCGCGCATCGTCGATCTCTGCTTCTGGGGCGGGGTCTGGGGCGCGCTCTTCGGGCTCGTGCTGCCGGTGCTGCCGAAGGGCGTGCCGATGTGGCTCCTCGGGCTCGGGCTCGGCATCCTCGCCGCCCTCGTCGGCCTCTTCGTCGTCCCGGCGCTGAAAGGCCAGGCCGTGGCCGGCGGCTTCGCCGTGATGGACTTCGTGCGCTCGTTCCTGATCAACGGGTTCTGGGGGTTCGGCGTCGGCCTCATCCTGCCGTTGATCGCGCCCGCCGCCACCCGCCCGGCCTGACGCGTTCCCGCCCGGGCGATCGCCGCATGCGCCTTGAAGCCATCAAAACCGGCCGGAACCCTCCGGAGGACGTGAACGTCGTCATCGAGGTGCCGATCGGCGGCGAGCCGATCAAGTACGAGATGGACAAGGAAGCGGGCGCCCTGGTCGTCGACCGCTTCCTCTACACGCCGATGCGCTATCCCGGGAATTACGGCTTCGTGCCGCACACGCTCTCCGAGGATGGCGACCCGATCGACGTCCTGGTGGCGAACACGCGGCCGATCGTCCCCGGGGCGGTGATCAATGTCCGCCCCGTCGGCGTGCTGATGATGGTGGACGAGGCCGGCAACGACGAAAAGGTCATCGCCGTGCCCTCGCCCCGGCTCACCCAGCGCTATGCGCACGTCGCCGAGGTCGCCCAGCTGCCGCCGATCACGCTCGCCCAGATCCGCCATTTCTTCGAGCACTACAAGGACCTCGAGGAGGGCAAGTGGGTCAAGCTCGCGGGCTGGGGGGACGCCGCCGCCGCGCGACGGATGATCAGCGAGGCGATCGCGCGCGCCCGGCACCAGAAGGGCTGAGGGCCCAAGGGCCGAGGGCAGGATCTGAGCGCGCCGCCGCCATCGCCCGTTCCCGCTTCACACGCGGCTCCGCGACCCTCGGCGCTCTTCGCCTGCTTCTTCACGATCGGCGTGCAGAGCTTCGGCGGCGGGCTCTCCGCCTGGATCCGCCGGGACGTGGTCCAGCGGCGTAAATGGCTCGATGACCGGGGCTTCCTGAGCGGCCTCGCGCTCAGCCAGATCGCGCCGGGCGCCAACGCGGTGAACCTCACCGTCTTCATCGGCGCGACGCTCGCCGGCGCGCCCGGGGCGCTCGCGGCCTTCGCCGGGCTGATGGTGCTGCCGAGCGCGATCGTGCTCGTGGCCGGCAGCCTCTATCTCGCCTTCGGCAACGCGCCCGGTCTGGGCGCGGCCCTCGGCGGCGCCGGCATCGGCGCCATCGGCCTCACCCTCGCGGTCGGCGTGCGGCTCGCGCGGCGCAACATCCGCGACCTGCCTTCGGTCGCCATCATGCTGGCAACCGCGCTCTCGGTCGGCGTGCTGCGGCTCGACCTGCTCGCCGTCCTCGCCGTGCTGGTGCCGGCGAGCCTGCTCGTTGCCCGCTTCGTGCCGCGCCGGTGATCCGCACCCTCGTCGCTCTCGCCCGCCTCTTCGCCCTGCTCTCGCTGCTCGCGGTCGGTGGCGGCAACGGCGTGCTGCCCGAGATGCAGCACGCGAGCGTCGCCGTGCATCACTGGATGACCAACCACCAGTTCCTCGACATGTTCGCGATCTCGCGCGCGACCCCGGGCCCGGGCTCCCTGATCGTGCTGCTGGTCGGGCAGAAGGCGGCGGGTCTCGCCGGCGCGGCGGTCGCCGGCGTGGCGATGTACGGCCCCTCCTCCGCGCTCGTCTATCTCGCTGCCCGGATCTGGCGCCGCTACGAGGGGCGCGCCTGGCGCGAGACCGTCGAGCGGGCACTGGCACCGCTCGCCGTCGGCCTCACCTTCGCCGGCGGCATCGCGCTCCTCGAGACGACCGTCCATGGCTGGCGGGCCTATGCGCTGACCGCCGGCGCGACCGCTTTGCTCTCCTTCACGGAGCTCAATCCCCTCCTGGTGCTGACCGCCGCCGCCGTGCTCGCGCTCGTCGCCGGGATCTGAGCGTCAGGCTCCGCGATGAAGAAACGCGGCGACGCCGCTCCAGATGATCTGAATGCCGATGCAAAGCACGATGAAGGCGGAGAGCCGGAGCATCACGTTGGTGCCGCGCGCGCCGAGGATCGCGACGGTGCGCTCGGCAAAGCGGTAGCAGAGATAGATGCTCACGGCGATGGCGGCGAGCGCGATCAGCGCCGCGGCGACGAAGAGCGCGAGATGAAGGGGCGCCGAAGGGAGCGCGGGGCGCTCGGCTCCGAGCGTGATCGCGACCGAGATCGATCCCGGCCCGACGGTGAGCGGCATCGTCAGCGGGTAGAACGAATCGACCGGCTTCGCCGGCCCCGCGCCGCTCTTGACGCCGGGCATGGCGTCGACCGGACCGCCGCTCTCCAGGAGCCGCCAGCCGAAGGCGCTCACCGCCAGCCCGCCCGCCACCCGCACGGCGGGCACGGTGATGCCGAAGAACCCGAGCACGTTGGAGCCGAAGAAGAATGTGCCGACGAGCAGGAAGAAGCTGTTGCGCGCCACGCCGAGCGCCAGCTCGTGCCGCTCGGCCTGGGTGCAGGCGAGCGTGGCGGCAAGGAAGAACGGCACGTTGCCGATCGGATCGACGATCGGGAACAGCGCGGCAAAGATCAGCAGGACGGTGTTGGCGGCCTCGATCACGGTATCATTCAACCACAATCCCGCCGGGCAGCCGATCTTCGCCGCACCGCCGCGGATTGACCCCGCCGTCCGGCACGGCTATCCCCCCGTCCCCCTGCCGCAGGAGACGCAAATGGCTTCATCGGGCACCGCCGCGCTGGCCCCAAGTGCCACCGGCGGGATCGCGGCCGATCGGCTGCGCAGCCTGGTCGAACGCATTGAGCGGCTCGAAGAGGAGCGCAAGGCGCTCGGTGCCGACCTCCGTGACGTTTATACGGAAGCCAAATCGGCGGGATTCGATATCAAGGTGATGCGTCAGCTCATCCGGCTGCGCCGGCAGGAGCCGCAGGCGGTCGAGGAACAGGAGACGCTGCTCGACCTCTATCGTCGCGCGCTCGGGATGTAGCCGCTTCGCGCCGCCCTCGGCCGACCGTCGCTTACCGGACCACATCCAGCGCGGCGTGGTGCATGCTGAGCACGGACTGGCGGCGGATTTTCTGCGTCGGCGTGAGCAGGCCGTTCTCCTGCGTGAAGGGCGGCACGATCCGGTGGCCGCGAATGCGCTCGACGACGCCGAGCCCTGCGTTCACGCGCTGCACCGCCAACGCCACCGCGGCTGCGTCGGCGCCCTCGGCCGCGACGATCAGGGCGGAGAGAGAGGCTTCCCCGTCGCCGGTCACGACCGCCTGGAGGATTTCCGGCTCGGCCATCAGCAGGCCCTCGATGCGCGCCGGCGAGATGTTGTCGCCGCCGGAGAGCACGATGATGTCCTTCTTGCGATCGGTGATGCGCAGATGCCGCTCGGCATCGAGCCGGCCGATATCGCCGGTGTGCAGCCAGCCGCCGGCGAGCGCCGCCTCCGTCTCTTCCGGCCGGTTCCAGTAGCCAAGCATGACGAGATCCCCGCCGACGAGGATTTCGCCATCCTCGGCGATGCGAAGTTCGACCCCGTCGAGCGGCGGCCCCACCGTCTCGATCCGCGTGCTGCCGGGCGGCGTGGCGCTGATCACCGGCCCGGCCTCGGTCTGTCCGTAACCCTGGATGAGCGGCACGCCGAGGGCGAGGAAGAAGCGCCCGACCTCGGGCTCGAGCCGCGCCCCGCCCGAGACCGCGAGCCTGAGCCGCCCGCCGAAGCGCGCCTGGATCTTGCGCCGCACCAGACGCTCGAGCAGCGGCTCGGCCAGGCGCGCCAAGGGCGGGAGCGGGCGGCGATCGATCCGCGCCAGCCCGTTGGCGAGCGCGCGGGCGAAGAGCGCCTTCTGCCAGTGCGGCGCCCGGGCGACCTGGCCGAAGATGCGGGCGCGGAACAACTCGAGCACGCGCGGCACGATGGTGATGAGCGAGGGGCGGATCGTCATCAGGTCGGCGGCGAGATGCTCGATCCCGCGCCCATAGACGACCTCGACGCCGATCGAGGTGAGGAAGAACTGGCCGACCGTGTGCTCGTAGCTATGCGAGAGCGGCAGGACCGAGAGATAGACGCCGCCCTCGAGCGAGAGCGGACCGACGAGCTTTTCGGCGCCGCGGCAATTGGAAAGGATCGCGCGGTGCGGCAGCATCACCCCTTTCGGCGCCCCGCCGGTGCCGGACGTGTAGATGAGGCAGGCGAGCGTCTCGGGCGGAATGCGCGCGGCCTCCGCGGCGATGTCGTCCGCTTCCGCGTCGCCGGCGACGATCTCCGGCCAGGCGAGCGTGCGGATGCCGGGCGCGGCCGGCACGGGCTCGCCCGTGACCAGCAGGTCGAGCCCGCCCGCGAGCGCCGCTCCCGCGAGAAGCCGTTCGGCGAGCGCCGGGCTCGAGACGATCGCCGCCCGGATCCCGGCGTCGCGCAGCACATGGGCGTGGTCGGCCGGCGTGTTGGTCGTGTACGCCGGAACCGGAATGGCGCGGATGGCCATCAGCGCGGTCTCCGCGATCGGGTATTCGGGCCCGTTCTCGGCCAGGATCAGCACCCGCTCGCCGGCGCCGATCCCGGCGGCGCGCAGGCTGCGCGCCGCCGCGGCCGCCTCGCGCGCGAAGACGCCCCAGCTCTTGGTCTGCCAGGCGTCGGCGCGAAAGGCGCGCAGCATCGGCCGCCCGCTCCAGGTTCGTGCGCGATCGAACAGCATGGCGGCCAGGTTCGGCCAATGCGGATAAGCCCCCACGCTTCCTCCTCGCCCTCCCCTTGTCGCCTCCCCGTCGGCCTCTTTGACAGCCCCTTTGACGACCCCGCTCCCCGTCTCCATCTTACATGGGAGCGGATGCGCACCCGCAGCATAGAGGACCCGAGCCCGATGCCATATCCCGGCCCGAACCATGCCCCGGAAGGCCAGGCCGGAGGCGCGGAGGCGCTGCCGAGCTGGGACCTCGGCGACCTCTATTCCGGACCGGAAAGCCCCGCCGTGGCCGCCGATCTCGCGCGCGCCGAGACGGAGGCGAAGACTCTCGCGGCGCGCTACGCCGGCCGCCTCGCCTCCCTTTCGGGGGCCGAGCTCGGTGCGGCGATCCGCGAATTCGAGCGGCTCGAGGAGATCCTCGGGCGGCTGGTCTCCTACGCGCAGCTCCTTTTCAGCAGCAATTCGACCAATTCCCACTATGGCCGCTTCTACCAGACCATCAACGAACGCGTCACCGCGATCGGCAGCCACATCATCTTCTTCGGCCTCGAGCTCAACCGGCTCGACGAGGCCGTGCTCGAGCCCAAGCTCGCCGACCCGGCCGCCCGGCACTTCCGCCCGTGGCTTCGCGACCTCCGCGTCTTTCGGCCCCATCAGCTCGACGATGCGCTCGAGAAGCTCTTCCACGAAAAAGAGGTCACCGGCCACGCCGCCTGGAGCCGGCTCTTCGACGAGACGATCGCCGGCATGCGCATCCCGCTCGGGGCCGAGGCGCTGACGATGAGTGCCGCGCTCAACAAGCTCTCGGATCGCGACCGCGCGGAGCGCGAGGCCGCCGCGCACGCGATCGGCGAAACGCTCGAGCGCGACATCCGCCTCTTCTCGCTGATCATCAACACGATCGCGAAAGACAAGGAGATCGCCGACACCTGGCGGCATTTTCCGCACCCGGCGAGCCACCGCAATCGCGCCAACATGGTCGAGGACGAGGTCGTCGAGGCGCTCACCGCCGCCGTGCGCGCCGACTATCCGCGGCTCGCGCACCGCTATTACCGCCTCAAGGCACGATGGCTCGGCCTCCCGCGCCTGCAGCACTGGGACCGCAACGCGCCGCTGCCCGAAGACGACGACCGCCATATCGGTTGGGAAGAGGCGCGCGGGCGTGTGATCGGGGCGTATGGCGCCTTCAGCCCCGAGCTCGCCGAGATCGGCGGACGCTTCTTCGCCTCGCCCTGGATCGATGCCGCCCTTCGTCCCGGCAAGGCGAGCGGCGCCTTCGCCCACCCCACCGTGCCCTCGGCGCACCCCTACGTGCTGCTCAATTATCACGGCCGGACGCGCGACGTGATGACGCTCGCCCATGAGCTCGGCCACGGCGTGCACCAGGTGCTCGCGGGCAGGCAGGGCTATCTGCTCGCCAACACGCCGCTCACGCTGGCCGAGACCGCGAGCGTCTTCGGCGAGATGCTGACGTTCCAGGCCCTGCTCGCGGACACCACCGATCCGCGCGCGCGCCGCATCATGCTGGCGGCGAAGGTCGAGGACATGCTGAACACCGTCGTGCGCCAAATCGCCTTCTACCGCTTCGAGACCCTTCTCCACGACGAGCGCCGCTCCGGCGAGCTCCTGCCGCAGCGCATCGGCGAGCTCTGGCTTGCGGTGCAGCGCGAGAGCCTCGGCCCGGCCTTCGAATTCACCGACGAGTACCGCAACTTCTGGGCCTATGTGCCGCACTTCATCCATACCCCGTTCTACGTCTACGCCTATGCCTTCGGGGACTGCCTGGTGAACGCGCTCTACGCCGTCTACCGTGACGGCCATCCGGGATTCCAGGCGAAATATCTCGAGATGCTGCGCGCCGGGGGGGCAAAGCGCCACCGCGAGCTGCTCGCGCCGTTCGGGCTCGATGCCTCGGATCCCGCGTTCTGGAAGCGCGGCCTCGACGTCATCGCCGGCTTCATCGACGAGCTCGAGCGCGCGCCGGACAGAGGCGCGGGCTGACATCGTGGCCGAAAGCGACGAGAGCACGCTGTTCGGCGAACTCCGCCGCCTCGCCCGCACCTCGGGCGCGATGGGCGGGATCGCGGCGCGCATCGCCGGCCAACGGGTGTTCGGGCTGAAGACGGACCGCGCGGCCAACGCCGAAGACCTCAAGGCCATCCTCGGCGGGCTCAAGGGCCCGCTGATGAAGGTCGCGCAATTCCTCTCCACCATCCCCGACGCGCTGCCCGAGGAATACGCGGCCGAGCTTTCCCAGTTGCAGGCCAACGCGCCCCCGATGGGCTGGAGCTTCGTCCGCCGGCGGATGGCAAGCGAGCTCGGGCCGGATTGGGAACGACGTTTCGCGACCTTCGGCCATGCCGCCGCGGCCGCGGCCAGCCTCGGCCAGGTGCATCGCGCCACGCTGCCGGACGGAAACGAAGTCGCCTGCAAGCTGCAATATCCGGACATGCCGAGCACGGTGGAGGCGGATCTCCGCCAGCTCAAGCTCGCCATGGCGGTCTATCAGCGGATGGACAACGCCATCCACCAGGACGAAATCTACAAGGAGCTCACCGAGCGGCTGCGCGAGGAGCTCGACTATCTGCGCGAGGCGGCCCAGATGCGCCTCTACGGGCTGATGCTCGCGAACGAAGCGGACGTTCACGTGCCACTTCCGATCGCGGGCTATTGCACCCGCCGCCTGCTCACCATGACCTGGCTTGAAGGGCGCTCGCTCCAGGCGCGGCTCGCCGAAGACCCGCCGCAGGAGGAGCGCAACCGGATCGCAAGCGCTCTATTCCGCGCCTGGTACGTGCCGCTCTACCGTTACGGCGTGATCCACGGCGATCCGCATCTCGGCAACTACCAGGTGCGGCCGGACGGCGGGGTCAACCTGCTGGATTTCGGCGCCATCCGGGTCTTCAGGCCGCACTTCATCCGCGGCGTGATCGACCTCTTCGAGGCGATCCGCGACCGCGACGCCGAGAAGGCGCTGCGCGCCTATCAGAGCTGGGGCTTCGCCGAGATCACGCCCGAGAAGCTCAAGGTGCTCAATCTCTGGGCCGAGTTCCTCTACGAGCCGCTGATCGAGGATCGCGTGCGACGGATCCAGGAGACCAACGATCCGCAGTTCGGCCGCGAGGTCGCCGAGCGGGTGCATGCCGGCCTGCGCCGCACCGGGGGCGTGCGCCCGCCGCGCGAATTCGTGCTGATGGACCGCGCGGCGATCGGGCTTGGCAGTGTCTTCCTCCGCCTCGGCGCGGAACTGAACTGGCACCGCCTGTTCCACGAGCTGATCGCCGACTTCGATGCCGCAACGCTCGCCGCGCGCCAGGCCGCCGCGCTGGCCGAGGCCGGGGTCCCGGCAGCGGGGTAGCTCGTTCGCTTGGATCCTGCCCACTTGCCTTGGGCTCGCCCGCTCGCGCATGGTTGAAGCGGGCGTAGAGCAGAGGGAACCCCGGGATGCGCTTGGCCGTGCTGAAGGAGAGTCGGGCGGGCGAGACCCGCGTGGCCGCCACTCCGGATACGGTGAAGAGGCTCTCCGCCCTCGGCCTCACCGTCGCGATCGAGAGCGGGGCCGGCGCCGGCGCGCACATCGCGGACGCCGAGTACCAGGCGGCCGGCGCCGAGGTGGCGCGGGATGCCGCCGCCGCGCTCGCCGCGGCCGGGATCGTCTTCGTCGTCGCCATGCCGGAGGCCGAACAGCGTGCCCTGATCCCGCGCGGGGCGCTGCTCGTCGGCATCTCGGGCGTGCACGCGGACCCGACGCTGCCCGCCGCGCTCGCCGCGGCCGGCATCGATGCCTGCGCGCTCGAGCTCCTGCCGCGGATCACACGCGCCCAGACGATGGACGTGCTCTCGAGCCAATCGAACCTCGCCGGCTACCGGGCGGCGATCGACGCGGCGGCGGAGTTCCAGCGCGCCTTCCCGATGATGATGACGGCGGCGGGCACGGTGCCGCCCGCCCGCGTCTTCGTGCTCGGCGCGGGCGTCGCCGGCTTGCAGGCGATCGCCACCGCCCGCCGCCTCGGCGCGATCGTCTCGGCGACGGATGTCCGACCGGCGGCGAAGGAGGAGATCAAGTCGCTCGGCGCGAGCTTCGTCGGCGTCGAGGACGACGAGAGCCGGGCGGCCCAGACCAGCGGCGGATACGCCAGGGAAATGAGCGAGGCCTATCGCCGCAAGCAGGCGGAGCTGATGGCGAGCACCGTCGCGCGGCAGGATATCGTCATCACGACCGCGCTTGTGATGGGCCGCAAGGCGCCGACGCTGGTCAATGCCGAGATGGTGGGGACGATGCGCGACGGCAGCGTGATCGTCGATCTCGCCGCCGACGCCGGGGGCAACTGCGCCCTGACCGTCCCCGGAGAGCGCATCGTCACGCCCAACGGTGTGGCGATCCTCGGCTACCGCAACTGGCCGGCCCGGCTTGCGGTGGCCGCGAGCGCCCTCTATGCGCGCAACCTCCTCACCTTTCTCTCGACCTTCTGGGACAAGGAGGCGAAGGCGCCCAAGCTGCCGGCGGAGGACGACATCGTCAAAGGCGTGCTGCTGACGCGCGGCGGGGCGATCGTGCACCCGCAATTCCTGCCATCCGAGGCAGCCTGATCGCGGAGAGAGACCGATGAACCCGAACGAGATCGCCAACGAGGCCCGGCGCCTCGCCGACCAGGCGACGGCGCTCGCCGCCCACGCCCACGCGCTCGCAACCGCGGCACCCGCTGCCGTCGCTTCCGCCCCTTTCACCTTTCTCTTCGCGACCTTCGTGCTCGCCTGCTTCGTCGGCTACTACGTCGTCTGGAACGTCACGCCGGCGCTGCATTCGCCGCTGATGTCGCTCACCAACGCGATCAGCTCGGTGATCGTCGTCGGCGCGATGCTCGCCGCCGGCCTCTCCCTCACCGGCCTCTCGTCGGGCTTCGGCTTCGCAGCCGTGGTGCTCGCCAGCGTCAATATCTTCGGCGGATTCGTCGTCACGCAGCGCATGCTGCAGATGTTCCAGAAGAAGAAGTAGGGCCATGCCGGAGACCCTCACCGCCTTCGCCTACCTCGCCGCCGCGGTTCTTTTCATCCTCGCGCTGCGCGGGCTCTCCCATCCGGACACCGCGCGGACCGGCAACCGCCTCGGGATGACCGGGATGGCGATCGCCATCGTCACCACGGCGCTGCAGCCGGGACTCGTGCTCGGCGGCTATGGGCTGATCGTGCTCGGCATCGTGATCGGCGGGGCGATCGGCACCTTCATCGCGCTCCGCATCCGCATGACCGCGCTGCCGCAGCTCGTCGCCGCGTTCCACTCGCTGGTCGGGCTCGCCGCCGTCTGCGTCGCCGCCTCCGCGCTCTATGCGCCGGCCGCCTTCGGCATCGGCACGCCCGGGAACCTGCACCTCGAGAGCCGGATCGAGATGTCGATCGGGCTGGCGATCGGCGCCATCACCTTCTCGGGCTCCGTCATCGCCTTCTCGAAGCTCCAGGCGCTGATGAGCGGCGCGCCGATCGTCTTTCCCTTCCAGCACAAGATCAATCTCGGGATCGCCATCGCGATCCTGCTGCTGATCATCGCCTTCGTCGCCTCCGGCGGCAGCCCGGCGCTCTTCTGGCTCGTCGCGCTCTGCGCCTTCGCCCTCGGCTTCCTCATCATCATCCCGATCGGCGGAGCGGACATGCCGGTGGTGGTCTCGATGCTGAACAGCTATTCCGGCTGGGCCGCCGCCGGCATCGGCTTCACGCTCGGCAACCTTGGCCTGATCGTGCCCGGCTCGCTGGTCGGCGCCTCCGGCGCCATCCTTTCCTACATCATGTGCAAGGGAATGAACCGCAGCATCATCAATGTGCTGCTCGGCGGCTTCGGTTCCGCCGCCGGCGCCGCCGGCCCGGCCGCTTCGGTGGATCGCCCGGTGAAGAGCGGCAATGCCGACGATGCCGCCTTCATCCTCAAGAATGCCGCCAAGGTCATCATCGTGCCCGGATATGGCATGGCGGTGGCCCAGGCGCAGCATAGCCTGCGCGAGATGGCGGACGTGCTCAAGGCGGACGGCGTCGAGGTGAAATACGCGATCCACCCCGTGGCCGGCCGCATGCCGGGTCACATGAACGTGCTGCTGGCCGAGGCCAACGTGCCGTACGATGAAGTGTTCGAGCTCGAGGACATCAACAACGAGTTCGCGACCGCCGACGTCGCCTACGTGATCGGCGCCAACGACGTCACCAACCCGGCAGCCAAGAACGATCCCCGCTCGCCGATCTACGGCATGCCCATCCTCGATGTCGAGAAGGCGAAGACCGTGCTCTTCGTCAAGCGCTCGCTGGGCGCCGGCTATGCCGGGGTGGGGAACGAGCTCTTCTTCCGCCCGAACACGATGATGCTGTTCGGCGACGCCAAGAAGATGACCGAGGAGATCATCCAGGCCCTCAAGCACTGACCGAGCGGCGAGACGCGGTCAGGCTATAGGGCAAGCCCGCGGAATGCGCTGACGAAACGATCGACGTCCTCTTCGTCGTTATAGACATGCGGGCTGATGCGCACCCGCCCGAGCCGTCCCGCGACGTGCACGTCCGCTTCGCCGAGGCGCGCGACCAGCCCCTCGGGCATGCCCCGCGGAAACGAAAGGCTCAGGATGTGCGGCGCCCGCACGCGTTCCTCCGGCACCGCCACGCCGAGATTGCGGAGCCCTTCGGCGAGCCGGCCGGTCAGCCAGGCGAGCCGCTCGGCGATCGCGGCACGGCCCCATCCCGCCACCATCTCCATCCCGATCGAGGCCATCTCGAGCGAGATGAAATGGTCCCGTTCGCCCATGTCGAAGCGCCGGGCGCCGGCGACAAAGGCGGTGTCGGCGAGATAGCGCGCCTGGTCCGCGCTCACCCCGCGGCGCCCCTGCGCCGTCTGTTCGAGCGGAACGCCGTCCTGATGGCGGCCGGCCACGTAAAGGAACGCGCGGCCGTACGGCCCGAGCACCCATTTGTAGGTGGGAAAGACGAGGAAGTCGGGGTCGAGCGCGCGGACATCGAGCGGCATCACGCCGGCGGCATGCGTCGCGTCGACCAGCAGCGCCGCCTCGCGGGCCCTGAGAGCCGCGCCCACCCGGGCGAGATCCACCGCTCCGCCGTCCGACCAGTGCACCGAGGAGATGGAGGCAAGAGCGATCGGCGCGCCCGGGTGCGCGATCGCGTCGAGAAGCGCCACGGTCCAGTCGCCGTCCCCGGGTCTCTTCACGACCTCGATCGCGAAGCCTCCGCTCGCCGCGCGCGTCATCCATTCAAGCACCGGCGAGGAATGGTCGTCCTCGAGCAGCAGGACGCGGCGCCCCGCCGGGATCGCGAGCAGCTTCGCAGCCGTGGCGACGCCGTAGCTCACCGAGGGGATCAGGGCGACATCCTCGGGCGCCGCACCGATCAACCCGGCGGCCGCGGTGCGTGCACGCGCGAATTGCTGGGCGGGGAATTGCGGATCGAGCGTCCACGGCTGGCCCTTGCGCGCGACGCCGGCGCGCCCGGCCTCCTGGCTCGAAATCGGCAGCGGCCCCCAGGCCGCCGCGTTCAGGTAGCAGACCTCGCGCGGCATAGCGAAGAGAGCGCGTTGCGATCCGAGCATCCCGGGTTCCTCTCGTGCCCCACCCGGACGAATTCTACTCCGCCGCTCCTTTCATGGCCATCGCATCGCCGGCCCTTCCCGACCGCCCGCCGTCTCGTCGATCGTCCCGCCCAAGTCCGGCCCATCGTTGCGCCATGCGCTTAGGCTCGAAGGCGTCGCCTCAGAACCCAAGCGCGACGTAGGGGATTTCGGCGTTCGCAGGCGCCGTGAGATAGGGCGCCGCGCTTGGGCAGATCCCGAACGTTGCCGCACCTACCAACCCCGCCGGCGCGGTGCCGGCAAACAGGTTCGTCGCGTTGTTGGCGCCCGTCTGATTGGCCGCGGAGGCCAGAGATCCCGTCAGGCTCGGCACCATCGAATCAGAGACTCTCTCCCGTGGCGCTCGCCATCAGTCCCACCACATAGCTGCCCGGGCCGGGCAGCACCATTGGAGATGCGAGCATGTCGGTCTGCACCCCCGTCGCGTTCGCCGCAACCGAGATGGCGCCCGTGTCGAGCACCAGGTTGCTGGCCGTCCCCGCGACGTCGCGATAGACGCACACCTCCGCCTGCCATGCCGAGGGGTTCGCCGCGGTCACGTCGAACGAAACGGACTTGAGCACGCTGGTCGCCCCGACATCGAAGCGCTCGGCATACATCTTTCCGATCGCGCCGATCGCCTCGCTCGTTAACGTCCCGGCATAATCCGGCCCATATGTGAAGCCGGGCAGCCGCGCCGTGCCGAGATTCGCGAGCACGCCCGGCTCCGAAAGCAGGAGGTTGTTCGGGTCCCTTGCGTAGCTGACGATATTGCCGGTGTTCGCGCTCGGCGCGGTGAGATAGTTCGCAGCGCCCGCGTTCGGCCCGAAGATAACCGTCTGAGTTGAGCCGCCGATCCCATCGAGGCGGACTTCCGTATCGCGCACGTTGCCGTAGCAAATCCCATTGGGCACCGCCCCGATATCACCGTCCGCGACCTGAATCTGGTAGCTCTGCGAACTACCGTGCCCTCCGCCCAGGCGCAACCCGCAGCCCATCATGCTCGCCATAAACGGTACATCGAGGTTCTCGATATGAATCACCGCCACACCGCCGGTATCGCTCGGCGTCCCGATATCGATGGCGTCCGCCACCGGATTTGCCAGGCCTGCATCCTCCGAGGAGAGGCTCGTGAATTGCAGATAGGTGGTGGGCTTGTGCGTGTTGAGGCTTCCGACCACAACGCCAGGACCCATCGAGCCGAACACGCGCGTGCTGATCACCCATTCGTTCGTGCTGTCGATTCCGCTGCCGGTGCCCTGGCTCTGGAACAGCTCGGCGGGTTGAAGAGGCGTCCCGGCGTTGAAGCACTGGAGGTTCTGGATCCTGCCCTCGCGCGCGTAGGCGTTCCCCCCAGCCCCGATCTGCTGGTCGCCGACGTAGAGGCACGGGCCGACAAGTGGTCGAACGAACACATTCTCGATCAACGCGAAATTCGTGTTCTCGCCCTGGACATCAAACGCCGTCACCGCGTTCCCGCTATCAAGGTCACCGAGAATCCCGAAGTTGCGGAATACCTGCCCTGGGGAGACGGTGCTCGCGCTCCAGGCATTCCCGGTAGCCTGCGAGAATCCGGATGCTACGGTCTGGACGGTGAAGAGGCCGCCGCTATAGCTCGGCCCGAGAAAGAGCCGCGAACGGAACCACCCCGCTCCCTCGATCGTCACCCCGTTGGTCAGCGCCGGCAGCGCGGTGTGGTCGATGATGTAGGACCCGGCGGGCAGCTTGATCGCCTGCGGCTGTCCGCTCGTGGCGAATGTGCTGTTTGCCTTGGCGATGGCGCTCGCGAGCGCCCCGCTGCTGTCGACGCCGTACGTATAGCTGCCAGCCTTGGCCGTCGCCAGCATATAGGTATCGCCGCTGATGCCGCCGCTGCTCGTCACAGCCTGCGCCCCGCTCGGCGCGCCGGTATAGGAGCCGCGCACGGTTGCGTTCACGGTCTCGACCCCCATCGCGGCCGAAAGGTTGAGCGTAGCCCCGGTGAGCGCGCCGCAGGTCTCGCTCGCCACCGGCTCGGCCGAGAGCGTGGTCGGGTTCATCGTGTAGGTGCCGTTGCGCAGCATCGAGAGCACGGCGGCGATCCCGCCGCCCGAATTCGTCTCGACCACCGCCTCGAAATAGCCAAAGCCCATGGGCACCGTTCCGGTCG
The DNA here is from genome assembly GCA_963840545.1 of uncultured Pseudomonadota bacterium. Taxonomy (GTDB): domain Bacteria; phylum Pseudomonadota; class Alphaproteobacteria; order Acetobacterales; family Acetobacteraceae; genus JAKAWQ01. Next base: position 544,588 of record CAWIZE010000001.1, read on the forward strand.
TCCCGACCACGACGCACGGCGGTACGCCGCTATTGGGCACGCCGGCATTGTCCGTGCCGCCCGAACCGGCTGCCGCCACAGTCGGGATGGTGAACACCCCGCAGCTCGTCACGGTGAGCTGCCCGGCCTCGGCTGCGCTCGCGCTCAGCGTCTCCACGCCGCCCGGCACGCAGCCGGTCCCTGGCGTCGCCTCGATTGCGGACTCGATGTAATAGCCGCCACTCGGCAGGCTTGCCGCGGCCGCCAGCGTGATCGACGTTCCCGAATTCACCGCCGCGATCGTGGTGTCGAGCGGAAAGCCGTTCGCGCCGACGCCATCGATCCAGATATCATCGCCCCGGGCCGACGACGGGAAATTTGCCGTGACGCTCGTGAATGTGGCGCTGCCCGCGGAGATCGTCCCATCCACGTTGTTGCCCGCTGCATTCGGTACCGCGCCGAACCCGCCGATCACGTCGAGCACTTCTCCGGCCCGGCTCGCCACGGTCGCGACATTGGAGCCGTTCGGGTCCGTCAGATCGCTGGCCGAGGCGTCGAGCCCGGCGATCGTGGAGAGAACCGCGAGGCTGCCCAGCCCGAGGTTCGAGCGCGCCGTCGCCGGGTTCGGCAGGTCGGAGAGATTGTTCGGCGCATAGAGCGCGCCGCGGTTCTGCGCGAACGCCGCGGCGGGCGTCAGAGCGAGGATGATCGCGATACGGGCCAGGATCCTCATGTGCAGCCTCATTTCACGTAAATCGTGGTCGCGCCGGCGACGGTGACGATCATGTATTCGTCCACCGCGTTGGCTGGCAGCGTCGCCGGGTCGTTCTCGCCGAGCTCGATGAAGGACGCGCCGGACGGCGGCCAAACCGAAATCGCCTCACTCAGCGCGTTCACCACCGTGATCCATGTGTTGAGCGGCAGCGCGGCGGTGGTGAGCACGACGCCCCCGCCGCCCGACGTGACGATATTGGTCTGCGATTCGAGTGGGGTCGCGGTGCTCTGGGAACTGCCCGCCGCCTCGAGCTCCGGCGAGACCGAACCACCGAAGAAGGTGTAATTTGCGGTCGCGCCGCTGATCGATCCGCCGACGATCTGCGGCGAGATCGGCACCATCCCGCTGAGTGCATTGTTGATCGCCTCGCGGAACTGTTGGCCGGCATTGACTCCGGTGAAGTTGGGGATCGGGGTGAAGGAACCGCTCATATCACGCTCACCACAGGATGATTACGATGCCCGGCGCGCCGGCGCCGCCGTAGAAGTAGCTTCCGGTGAACAGCGGATCGTAGGCGCCGCCGCCGCCGGCCCCGGGCGCCGTTGCCGCCGTCCCGCCTTGCTCGCCCGCCCTCCCGCCGCCGCCCCATGGGCCGGGGGCGCCATTCCCGGCAAAGACGAACGCCCCCGCCTGCCCGTCGCTACCGGTTCCACCCGAGAAATTGAGGAACCCGCCGCTTGCCGCCCCGCCCCCGGCGCCGGCCGAACTTGCCGGCCTGGCGAAATCCGCGCCCCCGCCGCCCGTTGCGACCAGAGAGCCGAACGTCGATATCCCGCCGCCGCTCTGCGGGTTCCCTCCGGCGGCGACGGAGAGCGACATCGACGCGGCGCCGGCAACCCTCACGAGCCCTTCTGCATAGCCGCCCGCGCCGCCGCCGGCGCCGGACGCATACCCCTCGATATTGCTGGCAAGGCAGTCCGCACCCCCGCCACCACCGCCGACCACGATCGCGTGCACCAGGGAGACACCTGCTGGCACGGACCAGTCATAGCTTCCGGGCGAGGAGAAGACGGCGGCATTGGTCCATGTGTTGCGCGCCAGCAGCGCGGCCACCTGGCCTTGCAGCGTCGTGATGTTGCCGATGTTCGTGTTCTGCCGCCCGTAAAGAAATGCGGCGCGGTTGGCGAGCTGCTGGTGCGGCTCGTTCGATACGCCGATCCCGCCGAAGCTGGCCCCGGCCGCCGCCCCCTCCACCTTGTCCGTCTGCTGGATCTCATAGACTTCGTTCGGCGTGTATTCCGGATTGTCGATGAGGTTTGCCATCAGAAGGTCAAGCTCCACGTGCCCGAGTAGGCCGCGCTGCCCGAGAAGCTGAATGCCGGCACCACGGCGTGCGCGATCATCGGCTGCGGCACCACCAGCGCGGCCAGATAAGTCCACGCCACCGTTCCGTCATAGGTGAGCGTGCCGATCGCCGGAGGTGCTCCAGTTCGGCGTGGTCGATCCGGTGACGGGCGTGTATCCGGCGAGCCCCTTGCAGGTCCACGTCGCGGTGTTATCCGTCGTGGTGCTGCTCACCGTCGTCGCCCATGTCGGATGCGACGCGCCGGTGGTGCCGGCCGTGGTGCATTCCTGCAAATTGCCGTTGCCGTCGGTAATGAGCCGGCCCACTGCGACCGCCGTGCTCGCGGGCCACGCCGGCGGCGTGGTCGAGCGCGCCGGCCTGCTCCACCAGTCCTTCACCAGATTGCCCACCGGCTGATTGCCGCTCGCCGCCCAGGCCGGATAACTAAAGCCCGCGGTCGCGGGGAGCACGACCGCGGCGCTGTTGGCGAAGAGCCCGATCTCCTGGATCGTCATGCCGTAGGCGGCATAATCGGCGGCCTGGATCGCGAAGGCGAACGTCACCGTGCCCGGGCTTGGGAACGTCGCCGCGCCGACAGCGTTGTAGTATTTCGGCGAGGCGCCGAGATCGGTGTCATAGACCGTGGGCGCGGTGTTGCCCGAGCCGAACCCCACCGCCGCAACCGGATAGGTGGTCGCGCCCGCAAGCTGTTCGGCCATCGCCGGCAGCCCCGCGTTCACCACCAGGTTGTTCCGCTCTAAGAGCAGCGCGCCGTCGCGCCAGAGGCGCACGCGGCCGGTCGGCCTTCGCATCATGAATTCTCCTTCCGCACGAGGCTGCTTCGTCGCCTGCGGCTCCTTGCAGCGCCTTCGGCGGTTACGCCTTGGGGGCGCCGTTGATGACGATGCCGCTATCGACCACCGGAGGCTCCGTTGCCCCGTAGGTGAAGTCCGGCATGGTAGAAATGCGCCGAGTAGAACGGCGCCGTCGGCTTTGCATCGGTGAGCGCCCATCCCTCCACCGCAACGAAATCGGTGATCCGGAACGCTTTCTCTCCGATATAGTTCGCCGCGACGATGGTGATCTCGTCGCTGGGCACAACCGCGTCCTGGATCGGCAGCTCCTCGAACCAGAGCGAATCGAGCCACGATCGCGCGGGCGCAAAAAACTCGATCGCGGCGATCGCCTGGGTCTCGATCTCGGTCGTTACCGCCACGCCGGTGATGCTGGTGGCCTGCTCGATGTCGTCAACGTCGAGCAGCAGATCGATGCCGCTCACCGCGTCCCAGCTCGTGGGCTGTGGGCTCGCGAGCACGATATCCGCCTTCGGCACGACGATCCGGAACACGGCCCAGCCCTGGGTGTCCGGCCAGGATGTTCCGCCCCAACTCGCCTGCCCCTCCTGGATCGTCGGGAGTTCGAAGCCGAGCCCGGACATGATGGTCTGGATCGCGTAGGGCGTGCCCTTGTAGCGATGGAGATGGACCGCCTGCTGGATCAGTTGCTGCTGGGAGTCCGGCCCTGAAAGCAATTGCCACCACGGCGCCAGGATGTCGAACTGCCAGGCCAGAAACGGCAGCGCCGAGACAGGAACATCCTGAAGCGTGTAGACGAGAATGGGAGAAAGATCGATTTTTCCGAGCCGCTGGATGAGCCCGAGGAGCGCCTGCGTGCGGGTATCATTGATCGATGATGCGGCGCTCAGGCTGCTCCCGGCGCCGGCCGCCCCGCTCATTGCGATTGCGCCTCCGATCCCGTCTGATAGGTCAGAGCGATCGCGGCGCAGTTCGCCCACTGGCCGGAATTGAGCACGATCCTGCCGTCCGGCTCCGGGACAACTTGCGATCCGCCAATGTTCGCCGCGATCGTGACGCTCGCTTCATACACGCCCACCACCGAGAGAGCCGAGACCCACTGGCTCGGCACGATGTCGTTGTCCACGCTGCTCGCCAAATTGATCGCAAGCTGCACCGCCGCCGCCTGGCACGCCGCCTCGCTCGAGGTCGGATCGGCGTTCCCAAACAAGGTCACCGTCGCGCTGACGGTGTAATCCACCTCCGTCACGGCATAGACGTTCACCGTGTCGCAAAGGGGCCGCACGGTCGTCGCGTTGAGTGCCGCCACCACCTCGGCGATGACGCCTGAGCTGGCAATGCCGACCGAATTCGGGCTCGCCGCCGGCTGCACTGTGACGGGGCCGGTGAGCACATAGACATCCACCACGCCCGGTGCCGGGCTCACCACCTCGGCATCGATGATGGTCGGGTCGGCGCTGAGGGCATAGAACCGATAAGCCCCGCTCGGCCCCGCCGTCGAGTATTGGTTCGGCGCGGCCTGGATGCGCGCGCGCATGTGATCGTCCGTCTCGACCAGAGATCCGCCCGCCGTCGCGGTGGTGTTCGCCACCGCGGCGATCAGCGCGTCGCCGCCGATCAGCACGTCAACCTGCCCGGCGAGATAGCCGTTGGCGGCGCTCCCCGCGGTGGTGCATGTCGCCTGCACGCTGCCCGTCGTGCTCCCCGCCGGGATGGTCAGCGCCGAGTTGGTCGTGAAGATGAAGTTGCCGTCGCTGGTGCCCACCTGAGTCCCGGCCGCGACCGTGTAGCTCACGGTCAACGCCCCGGTCAGGGTGAATTGCAGGGTGCATGTCGCCGCCACCCCTGCCAGCCGCGTCACGCCGACGAGCTGCCCGAGATAGTCGATCACCGGATAGGTCGCATAGGCGAGAAGGTTTTGCTGCCCGGTGTATTGGATCGCCGCGCGAACCAGGCTCTCGCGGTAGGCATAGAGGTTGATCAGCAGCCGCTCGACCTGCGCCGGATACAAGGTCCGCCCGCTCGCGCTCTGAAAGGCCGAGATCATGTCGGCGAGGATCAGGTTCGGGTCGAGGCCGTCCGCGTCGGTCAGGAAGACCGGGGCGGGCAGGCTGTTCGCCGGGTTGCTGGTGCCGCTCATCCGCCGATCCCCACCGTGGTTGTCACCGGCCCGGTCCCGCCGATCACGCTCTGCCCGGGCGCCAGCGTGGTGCCTATATCAACCTGCCATGTCACGCTCACGGTGATCAGCGCCGGCGCCGCAGCCCCTCCCGGCGTCGCCGTGACGCCGAGAACCGTGACCCTCGGCTCCCATGTCTCGATCGCCGTCGTCACCACGCCCACGATCGCCGGCAGCACCGCCGGCAACGGCCGATCAATGTATTTGGTCAGATCGCACCCGAAGGTCGGCCGGAACGGGTCCTCGCCCGGGATCGTGCTCAGGATGATCGCGATGCACTGCCCGATGTCCGCGAGCCCCTGCACCACCTGCCCGATCCCTGATCCCGCGCCCCCGCCTGCCGTGCTGTCGAGCATGAGGGACCAGCTCGCCGAGGTGATGTCGGCGAGGGTGACTGCTGAGCCGGACATCAGGTGTTCGCGTTCGGGGCGGCGGTGTCGCCCCCGCCGGTCTGCACGCCGCTATGGGTATGGCCGAGCGCGCTCACGTTCTGCGTTCCTTCTCCGGCCGTCATGTCGCCCGTGGCCTTGATCGTGCCGGTGATGGTCATGTCGCCATTGCCGAACGTGCCCGAGAACGTCCCGATCGTGCCCGAGACCAGAAGGTTGCCCAGAACGCGCACGTTGCCGTCATTGCTGAGCTTGACCTGCGCGCCGATATGGTCCTGCAACAGCGTGGTGCCGTCGGCTCCGAGCACCACCTCATTGCCGAGCGGCGTCGAGATGGTCGCCGAGCCGCCGGCGCCGAGCGCCACGGTCAGCACATGGGCGGCGCGGTCATAGCGGATGATCGTGCCGTCGCTGAACTGGATGCCGCGCGTGTCGGCGCCGGCCCAGCCCGGCGGGGTGTCCGCGGTCGAATAGATCGAGGCGACGACCGAGCCATATTCGTCGTGCTCGTCCATCAGCACCACGACCTGCTCGCCCACGTCCGGCATCCACCAGGCCTTGTCGTTCTGGCTGCCCTGCCCGTGCACCGGAAGCCAGTAGCTCACCACGCCATCGCGGTCCGGGAACTGCACCCGCACCTGACCGGCCGCGACGTTCTGCGCCGTCACCAGCCCGGTGCGGAACACGGGATGGTGCTGCACGTAATAGGGGCGTCCGCTCATGGCCCTACGCCCCCGGCCTGGCTCGCGATGCTCTGCGCGCCGTCCTGAAGGCCGGTGACGGTCCGCAGCTCGAGCGTGGTGACGAACCCCTGCCGCGGCGTGATCTCGACCTGCACGCGCTCGACCAGATAGCTGTTCTCGTCCCACTTGCCGAAACCCTGCACGTTCACCGTGTTTCCGGCGCGCCAGTTCAGCGTGCCGACCAGCGGGAATTGAATCCCGGTAGAGCGCATGTTCGCGGCCCAGAGGTTCGACTGCGCCTTGAGCGCGGCCTGCGTCCCGTTCTCGACCCGCACCACCGCCTTGTGCGTATCTGCCGATTCGATGGTCGGGTTCTGCATCTGGGCCTGGAACAGGGTCTTCGCGTACGGGTTGAAGTAGGAAACCGTGGCCTGCTTGTAGGTCAGCTCGCCGAGGCCCTGGTGGCGGCACCGGACCTGTTGGCGGATCATCGATCGCGTCAGGACCGGCCCCGTCACGCTCTGCGCTTCCAGGCTTGGCCGACTGTAGAAGATCAACTGGCCGCCGCGGATCACGAAATCGTAATTGTGCTCGTGCGCGATCCTGAGCAGGAAGGCGAGATCGGTCTCCATCCGCTGCGTCACGCGCTGCCACACCGGATCGGGGCTCACCGCCGCAGTGACCGCCGTCATCCCGTGGTTCATCGCGATCTGCGTCGCGATCTGCGTCAGGGTCTTCCCCTCATAGGCGACGCTGTTCCGCGTCCGGATCGCATTGTTGAGGCCCGCTTCCACCGCCATGATCGAGAACACGTCCGGCGGCGTCGAAAGCCCCAGCTCGTCAAGCGAGAACGTGCCCGTGGTCCAGCTCGTGCCGCCCTGCCAGCCGAGCGTGCCCACGATCGTATCGGTGCCAAGCGTGAAGCCGTACTTCTGCCAGCGCTGGTCGATGTCCTGCACATCCACCTGAAACGTCGGCACCTCGCCGCCTGTCGCCTCCGAGTAGGCGATGCGCTCCACCATCATGCCACTCGAGACATCGCTGCCATTGAGCGCGATCGTCCAGCATGGAACCGCAAGTGCGTTGCTGCCCGACGGCTGCCAAGGAGAGACCGTGGTGCTCACATTACGGGCTCCACGGCGTCGTGCCCGCCGCCGACCCGGGTGCGGCGATCAGCGGGCAGTAGATGGTCGCCCCCTGCGGCAGCACGGGCGAGATCGGTACCGTCGCGTTCCCCATGATCAGCCCGCTCACCTGCGTCGGATCGCCATAGGCACGCCACGCAATCGTATCCCAACGGTCCGCCGGCCCGGTCACGTAGGAGAGATATTGCGGCGTCGGCGGCGCCGCCGCCGTCCCTGCCGGGACCATCCCATAGGCGGCGGCAAACTCCGCGGGTGTCATCACGCTACCGCTCATCTCGCTCCCTCAGAGCGCCCCGGTCCGCGTCATCACCGAGGTCGCGACCTCTGCGAACTCCGACGTCGGCACCACCTGCCCAATCGTGCTGCCCGCCGTGTAGATCGCAGCGAACCCCCCCGGCACGCCGACGATGCCAGCTGCCGGCGCCGCGGCCGTCACCGTGGGCGCACCCGTCGGCAGCGTCGGTTGCCACTCCGAAAGCACGAGCCTGGCATCGATATGCTGTGCCATACCGGAGTAGCGCCACTGGTCGCTCGCCACCAGTTGCGTGATGACGAACTGGCCCTCGCTCTGCCCGGCACCGAAGACCAGAGACTGCGGCTGGTGCGCCGTTCGTGCCTGGTCGAGCAGCGCCACCGCGCTGTCCGGGTCGCACCACATCACGTGCAGACGGATCCCCATCGTGATCTGCTCGAGATCGTCATAGGTCCATTGCAGCACGGGTCGCGCGGTGAGCAGCGGCAGCTTGGCGTAATTGCTCCGCCGCGACCGGGTCAGGGTCTCGGGCGATCCGAGGAGCATGAACGATACGCTGCCGAACGCCGCGAAATCCCCGAACCCGAGCGCCGAGAGCGCCGCGCCGACGACGGACCCGCTCATGGCCCACCCATCGTCATGCCACCGGGATGCATCGCTTCGTTCCCATAGTCCTGCATCGTCGAGCGCCGCGACTGGGTTTGCAACCTCCGGATCTGTTGATTCACGGCATCACCGATGGCACCGGAGTTCTTCTCCCACCACTCGCTCAGAAACGCGCCCAGGCTCGCATAGTCCCCCAACATGTCTCCCTGCACCGTGACGGTCAGGGGCGCATTGACCGTAATCTCGGATGGCGGGGGCAGAGAGGGCGGAGCAACCGCCAAATGGTGAGCCTTGATCCAATCCGGCTCGTTCTTGATCATGGACTCCGGGTACACTGCGCCGGCTCCAATGGCGGTGCCCGCAGCCGCTCCCGCCAGGCCCCCGGCCGACCAGCCGGCTATAGCCCCGAGGGCAGCGTGGCCAACCAGGGATGCGGCGAATTTATACCTGCTCAGGAAGTTCTCTACCGCCTCCAGCAATCCGAGGAAGCCCATCTCCAACATCGTAAAGTCCGGCAAGATCGCGGCCGCCAACAGGTTCCCGATATCCCGCAACCGGGCCAGGCTCTGCTCGAACTGCTGCAACGGAGTCGCCGCGACCATCGCCCGTTGCGCGGCCGCCCCCGGCATGCCGGCAATAGCTTTCTCGAAGTCCGTGAAACTCCCCTGTTGCAGGGCGCGCGGCGTCGTGTCGGGCATGCCCCGGATGCCGAACGCCTGATGGAGCACGTCAGTGAGATCGGTCGATCTGTGGTGCGCTCCGTAAGATCGGATATCGGCGAGGATCTTGCCCAGATCCACGCCGCCCTCGGCGTTCAGCACGGTCAGGCGCGCGGCCGCATCCGTGACGCCGAGGTCGCGCAGCGCCTGCACATGCGCCGTCATGTCCCGGAACTGCGGGGCGTTCTCGCCCATGGCCTGCGCCGCCGCCGCGCGCTCCTGCGCGAGCCCTGCGTTCATCGGCCCGCCGGTCGTAAGCGCTCCAAGGATCATCTGGCCCACGGCGTTTCCGGCCGATTGCCCAAGGCCGACATGCATGAGATAGCCGATTGCCTCAGTCGCCTGGTCGATATTCGTCCCCCCCGCCGCCGCCGCGGCCGCCGGCAGCCCGCCCGTCATCGTCGCCTCGACGCTCGAGAGCGAGCTATGGGTGCTCTCGGCGATAGCGAGAATTTTGTCCAGCGCGGGCGCGAGCTGCCCGGCGCTATAGCGCTGCGTCATATCGGCATAACCGATCGTCGCCTTGGGATTGTCCGCAATCGAGCCTAGTCCTCGTACCTTGCCCACTTCGGCCATCGTGAGCGCGGATGGAAAGACGCCGGCGAACTTCTCGATGCCTGTGGCTCCTGTGAAGTCGCCCATCTGCGCGGCACCGAGCATCGCCTGCGCGGTCTCTTGCTCGGTATAGCTCGTTCCCACGGCGGACACGCGCGCGAGCTCATGCAACAGGTCGAAGTCCCGCTCCCGCTGCGCCCCCATCAGCCCCGGCACGTTGAAAGCAGAGAGCGTCTGTGTCAGCGCCTGGTTCTCGCCCATCGCTTCACTGATCGATTTGTAGAAACCGTGGCCGATTGCCCGTTGGGAGGGGCTGAGTTCCTGCCCGTCAGTTCCGCTCAAGTGGTCGAGGGAAAAGCTGCGACCGTCCCCTCCCTGCCCCCCGCCGCCGCCCGTAGTGCCACCCCCACCAGACGACAGGAAATTGCCCGCTCCCTCGGCGCTCGATGCGAGCACCGCCGCTATCCTGTCGATCGAGTCCACGGCGCGGGTGATGCCGTTCGCCGCACTCCCGATGCCGCGAGAGGCTGAGTTGATAGCGTCGGACAACCGCTCGAGCGCGCCCTGCAGGCCGGCGATCCGCTCGAGCACCTGAGCCAACGGCTCCACGGACTCACCGACAGCCGTGAACGGCGCCGAGACGCCTCCGACGCTCTGGAATGCCATCCTCTACTCCCGGACGCGGCACCGCGCGCGCTATCGGCGCGAGCACGCGCAAAACCGTCACTGGAAACGCCTGCATGATGAAGTGCGGTACCGCGCCGTGCCTGCCGCCGGCACCCGTCTTCCTTCCTCGGCCCCAAGCAAGAGGTTCGCCGAGGATACCCTCCGCCAAACCCCGGGCGTTCCCTGTTACGGCTTGGTGCCCCGGCGCACGCCTTCGGCGATAATCGCTGCCATGCGCTCAGCCTCGCGCGCCTCAGCCCGCCCCACCACAATCTTGGCCCGACGATAAGCAAGGAACGGAACCACGATCCACCAGACCACCAGTATCCACGCATCCGTGTCGGTGACGACCTGACGCGATACCAACAACCAAACAGCCGGGACTATGATCCAGCCGACCAATGTTCGCCAGAGAGTGGACCAGAAGACGCGCATCGCACCTCCATTCTTGCCGCCCATCGATCCCGCTGTCCAGCATCAGCGTTGCCGCCCGGTCGCCTCGGCATAGACCCGCATCACCAACCGCCAGCTCGCGATCTCGTCCACGTCCATCGCATCAAGCTCGCCCGGGTGAAACCCCATGCGCGATCATCTCGCCGAGCGCCGCCGGGCTCAGCTCTGCGCCGGCGCCGGCGCGGCCGGAGAAGGGCGCGGCTTCCGCACCTCCTCGAGCAGCTTCTCGGCGTCCTCGGCGTCGAGATCGTCCATCCCTTCCATCGTGGTGGGCTTGCCGTCGATCTTCGCCATCCGCGCGATCAGCGCATAGAGATAGCGCGTGCCGTCGAACGGCTGACCGACCGCGGCGAGCGCGAGCCGCACATCCTTGCCGGTTCCGCGCCGGAACTGCGCCTTCTTGCCGCTCGGCAGCGCGAGATCGGGCCCCCACACTTCGCCGGCCGCCGACCCATCCGGCACCTCGATCTTTATCCCCTGGTTCACGCCGCTTCCCTCCGCAAACCCGCCATGTCCGCCTCGAGCTGTCCCCAATCCACGCTCGCCGCGCGGCCGCCCCCGGTCACGAAATCCCGGCTCAGCAGGCCGTATGCCTCGCTCGCATAAGCGGCCCAGAAGCGCCACGTGATCTGCTTCAACGCGCCCCAGGTCACGCACGTCACGCCGCCCGGGCCGTAGCCCACGATCGGCACCGCGTGTCCGCCCCAGCTCCCGGGCTCGTAATTCCCGACAAGCGCCGCCGCCGCCGCAGGCGCGTCCCACAAATCCATCTGCTGCGCGGCGATCGGCAGCTCGATTCCGGCATAGACCACGCCGAGCCACGCCACGCCCGCCCGCACCTCGTCCTGCTCCGCCGGGTCGATCGTGCAGAACCCGCTGAGCATGTCGGCAGCACCACCGCACGCCAAGCCGGCCCCGTTCCATCGTGTCAGCACGTCCACTGCGTTCACGCCACGATCGCTGCTCGGCTCGCCCGGCCGGTAGCCGAACGCCTCATAGCCGGCCAGCGCCTCCGCATTGCTCATCACCCGCATCCGCTCCGCCACAGCGGTCCAGAGCTGCACCGCATGCCCGACCGCGGCGATGGTGCAATCGCCGATCGTGTCGTTGTCGAGCATCGGCCAGCTCGCCACCGCGCCGCCGCGCTCGCAGTTCGCCGGCACCGGTGGGAGGGCCGGACCGCCCGGCGCCGTCGCACCCATGTAGCGCCACAACGACCGCAACCGCCGCTCGTCGCGCCGCGGCCGCTTGCCGAGCTTCATCCCCGAATGATCGGCCATCGCGTCAAGCCTTCGGGGGCAGCATGCGCGGCGCCGGGATCGGCACGGGCGGCGCAACAGGCGCGACCTTCTCCGGCACGCTCAGCGCCATTGCCAAAGGCGTCGCCGGCGCGGCCGCGAGCCCCGCCACGAGCGCATCGATCACCGCCATGCCCGCATCGATCGCGGTCTTCGTCGCCGGATCGATCGGCATCACGGCGAGAACCGCTGCGATGTCCGAACTCACTGTTTCGGCAAGCTGCGCCGGCGTTTCGCTCGCCTGCGCGGCCTGGAATGCCGCCACCGCGGCCTGCGCCGGGGCGAGTACGTTCTCGATCGCCTGCGCCTCTGCCGGGCTCGTGGTGGCCGCGCTCGTATAGATCGTCGCGCCAGCGTCGAGCGCCGCCATGATCGCCGCCGCCTCGGCCTGCGCGCCGGCGACGCTCACCACGGGTTGCGTCGCGTTCTGCGCACAGCCGGCCAGAAGCGCCAGCGCCGCGGCGCCCGCCAGCACGCCCCCGCGCATCACTTCCCCACCTTCTGCAGCTCGCTCCCGGCCTTGATCGCGTCCGCCACCAGCGTCTCGATGTCCTCTTTCGCCACGCTGTTGTCCGGGATCACCATCGCAACGACCGCGCCGACCGCCACCGGCACTGCCGCCTGCCACGTCATCTGGCCCTGCATCACCGCAACGGCGGTGCCGAGCATCCCCGCGAGCGCCGCCTGATTGAGCGGCGCCTTGAAAAACGCCATGATCTTGTTCACGATTTCTCTCCTACAGCATCGTCGCGGCCTGGAAGGCGAGCGCGGCGCAGCGCCGCGACCAGCCCAGGCCAAACGTCGAGAAATTCGGATCGCAGCCGAGCGCCGCGATCCGCTGCGCCAGCACCTCCGCGCACAAATCCGCTGCCCCCCCCGACCACGCCCTCACCGCCGCGAGCGTCGCCGGTCCGATATTCCCATCCGTGGTCGCGCCCACCACGACCTGCAGCCAGATGCCCGATTGCGAAACCCCGCTGTTCACCGCCGCGTCGAGCACGACCAGCACCAGCGCCGGCGGCAGCGCATCGCCCTGGATCGGCGTCCAATAGTCCTGCGCATAGATCGCCTCGGCCTCGGCCTCGGTCAGGCTCGCGATGTCGAGCGTCGGATAAGCTGCCGCGCTGATCCCGAAATTCGTCCCGTTGCACTGGCCCGAGCCCACCGCGCCGCCGGTCCAGTTCCCCGGATCGCCCGGATCGTTCGTGTAGCCGCCCTCCTCGGCGATCACCCACGCCACCGCGGCCTGAAATGCCGCACTCCCGGTCGCCCCGCTCACAGGCCGCACTCCGCAAGGATCACCACGAGCCCAACGAGCAGCACGATGCCGATGCAGATCGCGTCAACCGCCATTGAAGATCTCCGATGTGCAACGGCCGCCTCGCCGCTGCTGCGCCGGCGGCGCCTGTCTCAGGGCGCTTGCTTCGGCGGCAACGCCGGCGCCGGCGCCGGATAGAACATCGCCGGCCCGCGCTGGTCGCCTCCGACAGCGCCGCCATGTCCGGGCTGCCCCATGCGCACTTGCGTCCGCCGTCGCCTGGCCTGCTCGGCCGCGTCATGCAGCGCCGCGGCGTCGGCCTCAGACCACGGCAGCGCGAGCGCGATCGGGGCGCGCGCGCCAGGTGCCATCAGCCACACATAGATCGCCCGCGGCTCGTCGAGCTCAAACGCCGCCACGGTGCCGCTCGGCACGCCCAGCAGCACCGGCCGCGGCTGGCCGAGGCTTGCCCACCACACCGCCCCGAGTGCCGCCACAAGGCAGCAGAACGCACTGGCCCGCAGCCACGGCCGCCGCCCGAAGAGCGACACCGCGCCGACCACGACCGCCGCCGCCGCGAACGCCCCGGCGCCCATCAGCGCTGCCCGTAAAGCGGCATCGGCAGGTCATTCACGCTGCCCGGCACCAGCGCGCCCTTTCCATCCAACCCGAACCGCCAGATCGTGTCCTGTTCACCCTCTTCGGTCATCTCGACATGCCGCGTCAGCAGCGTGTCCACTCCGGCACCGCTGATCCGCAGCACCGTCACATCGACGCCCACCGGAAGCACGCCGTCATAATCGCGATAGAGCATCGCATCGGCGATCCATTCTCCGGCCGGCGCGCCGCGGCACACCACCATCTCTTCGTTCCGGCTCTGCCGGTCGATCGCGCGGCCGAGATCGTCACGGAGCAGATTGCAGTGCTGATCGGCCATATGGGAGAAGCCGACCGGCGCATCGCCTGGCGCCTTCACCCACAAATCCATGTCGCTGTCCGAGGCGCGGTCCCACCGCATCTCGATCACCAGCGAGCCTTGCGTCACGCCCGCCCGCACCGCCTTCGTCGCCGCGACCAGGGCGAGCGCGGCCATCGCCATAAACACCACGAGCAGCGCGATCAGCAGGTCCCGATACGCCCACTCGAAGCCCTCAGATGGCTTCACGCGCCGCCCACCAGATTGCCTCGCGGATCCACGCCATGAGCACCACGCCTGCGATGTTCGGCGCGATGGCGAAGGCAAGCCCCCGGAACACGGCGGCGAGCGCCGCCGGCGTGAGATCCTGCAGCCCGTTCACCGCGAGCAGCATGCCAAGCCCGGTGCAGCCGAGCGCCCACATCGGCACGCCGTTCGCGATATGCCGCGCGGTCTCGAACCGCCCCGCGAGCGCCGCCCCGAACCCCACCGCGGCATATCCGCCGAGTGCCGCGAGCATCACGATCTCGCGCCAGCCCAGCGCCGGGATCGCGGCGAAGAACCCGGCCCGCCACGCCGCGATGCCGAGGGCTGCGACAACCGCATTCACGGTGACGAATCTCGGCCGGCAGCCGACCATCGGCTGGGAGCCGACCATCGGCCTCACTGCGTCGGCTCCCCCCGCACGCCGCCCACCCCCGCCGCGACCATGCAGGCCATCGCCTCGCCGGCGCCGTCCCGCCCCACCGCCAGCAGCGTCCAGCTTCCACCATCAAGGCGCCGCGTCACGATCACCGAGTCATCGTGATCGGTGTCGCCGATCCAGAACGGCACCTCGCCGTAGCGCGCCTTCAGCGTCGCCAGGGCCTCGTCCGCCGGCGCGCATTGTCTGCCCGCCTCCGCGTCGCTCATCACCCGGGCGGGCGCGGCGGCAAACGCGCGCGCGGCGGTTGCCGCCAGCAACAAAACCGCGACCACGCCGCGTATCCGCATCAATGCCTCCCTACGATGCGCACGGCCTCGTAGGCGCTCGCAACGATGCCGATCGCCGCACCGACATGCAGCGCGAGCCACAGCGCGCCGCGCCCCATATGCGCAATGCTCGATAGCCGCTCCATCGCCACCCGGATCGCGCCGATATCCTCCCGGACCTGACGCATCTCGGCCTCCAGCGTCGCCAGCCGCTCCGCGTCCGGCCGATGGTCGGCTGCCACCGGGCTCATCGCCTAACCCCCGATATTCGTCCGATAGGACGCGAGCTGATCGACCCCGCCCACCACGAACAGATTGGCGAACGCATCGAAGAGATAGACCTGCGTTCCGGCAACGGTCAGATCGACGTGATAGACCGTGATCACGGTCTTGTAGGAGATGTTCTCCTGCGCCTTGAACGGGATCATGCCGGGATCCTTGGTCATCCCGGTGACGTTGTAGATGACCGGCAGCTCGCTCGTTTCGCCCGCCGCGCTCAGCACCTGCAGATCGCCCATCGCCGAGAATTGCTGCATCCCCGTCGAGCTCATGAGCAGCCCAAGCGTGGTCTGGTCGAAGCTCGACCAGGTGATGTCGGCCTCCATCTTGTCCCAGCCGACCGGCACCTCGATCCGCGAGGCCATGCCGAGGCCCTTGTAATCCTGCATCAGCCGCTTGGGCTGCGGCACGGTGAACTCGGCGGCGCGGCCCAGCAGGGACGTGCCGTCGAGATAGACATTGCAGTTCCAGAGGGAATTGATCGTGAGGCTTGCCATGACGCGCTCTCTCCTCAGCCGTTGGCCGCGGTCGCGCTCGCGCTCACCGGCCCGAGCGTGTTGAGCAGCGCGGTGTTGACCGAAACATTGAACGTGATCTCCTCGGCCGGCGGCGGCGGCATCAGGCTCAGGTCGAAGGTGAGCTGGCCCGCCGCGAGCTGCACCGCCAGGTTCTCCGCCGGGTTGTAGCTGCATGTCCCGCCGATCAGCGCGCCGCGCTGCACCAGCGTCGCCAGGAACCCGTTCACCGTCTGCAAAATGGAATTGATCAGCCCGTTGCTGATCGGCTGGTCGAGGAACTGCATCATCGCGAGCTGCACGCTCTGCTCGACCACATCCATGGTCCGCCGCACCGAGATGAACACTTTCGCATCGGTGTAGCTCGGAAAGGCGGAAGAACGGTTGCCCCAGGTCCGAAGCCCGGTGCCGAACCCGTTGAACACGGTCAGGATCCCCGTCGCGTTCAGGTTGTTCGTGTCGCTCGCCGGATCGAAGGCCGAGGAATACATCGTGATGTCCGGCCCGACGATGCCCTGGATCTGCACGTTGCTCGGGCTGAACCAGTAGCCGTTGGCGATGTCCTGCGCCGCCGTCACCCCCGCAACCCACTGCGAATAGGGGCTGTCCGCGTTCGCGTTGTAGAGCGTGTTGATCACGATCCCCTGGTTGTTCAGCGTGTTCCCGGTCGGCACGATGCCGGTGTCGTAGAACATCTCGCAGGGGAAACAGAGGATCGCGCGATAGCTCGAGGTGTCGAACGCATCGCCCGAGGCGCCGCGGTCGGCAATCGCGGTCGCCACGCTCGTCGCCGGCGCCGCGTCGATGAAGGCCATGCCGCGGATCGTCGCGGCCAGCGTGGTCAGCGCCGAAGCGGTCTCCTCGTCCTGCGCATAGCCGGGCGCAATCAGCAGCTTGGCGAACAGCCCCATGCTCTGGAAGGTGGTGAGCAGGGCCTGCATGCCGGTATAGACGCCGGAGGTCACCGCGCCGATGATGTCGGAGTCCGCAACCTTGCTCGGGTCGGCATAGGCGTAGCCGATCTCCAGGCTCTCGGCCGCCACGATCGCGCCGCCCGCCTTCGCATAGACGAAGCCGTTGACGTAATCGACGGTGTAATCGGTGTTTTCGATGTAGCCATAGAGGCCCACGTTCGTCCAAGTCACCGTCCCATCCGTCACCGTCCCGCCCACGGTCTGGTCCCAGGTCCCGGGCTCGCTTGCCCCCGTGGTGCCCGCCGTGGTCGCCTTGAACACGTAGGCCCCGGTATTGCCGGCGGTCGGCTTGATCAGCGCGTTCACCGTCTCGGTCGTCGTCGCCGCCCAGTTGCCCGGCGCGGTCGCCGGCGCCACCGTCACCGTGCTGGTGAGCGAGCCCGAGTTCGGCAGACCAAGCCCGATCAGTCCCATCCGCGCGAGGTTGACCACCTGCGTTCCGCTGGCCGGCATGTTGAACACCGCCGGCGTTACCACCGTCTGATGCACGGCCGGGTTGAACACGTTGACCACGATCGCCTGGCCCGCGCCCTGCGCCTGGATCGCCGCCAGCGCATAGGGGATCGTGTATCCTCTCACCAGCGGCCCGAACTGGCTCGCCCCGAGGCTCGATCCCACGAGCACCGGCGTGTTCGGTGCCGGCGGCAGCACCGCAGCCGTGCTCGGCACCATCCACTGCGGCGCCGAGCCGATCAGCCCGATGACGGCGGAGTTGACCACCGTCACCGGCACCGGGCCGTTGTTTACCTCGGTGATCTCGATCCCGTGCAGGAAGTTCGCAGGCATGTTTTTCCCCTCGGGCCGCGTCACCGCGAACCGCAAAAAATGTCACTTCGATCGCCGGAGACCACCACGGCGCTGCCGGCCTCGCGGTGGCGGCGCTGTCGCGCCGTCAGTTCGTCGGATAGGTCGGTGCCGTGCCGCCCGTCGAAACCACCGTCACCGTATCGGCCGGCGCCCACGCGATCTGCACTTGCGCATCGGCCCCGATCGCCCCGCTCGCAACCGCCGTCACAACCCCCGTGGCGCCGTCGCAGGTCCAGTCCACGAATTCCTGATAGAGCACGAGCCCGTTGCCCGCCGCGATCGCGCCCACCACCAGCGGCGTCGGGCCGGGCAGCGTCAGCGTCCCGCCGGCGAACGCATATGTCCCGCTCGCCACCGGCGATCCGTTCGCCGTCTCCACCGCATCGACATTCGAGAGCGGGTCCACATAGGGCGCCGCGTCCCATGATCCATATTGCGGCCCGACGCCCGGCACGGCGGCCTGCCGCGCCGCGGCCAGCGCTGCGGCATACATCTGCGCCTTGACGAGGTTCGCCAGCGCATAGGCCGGTTCCGTCTTGAGCTTCAGCGTCGGCACCTCGAGCCGCATGTCATAGAGCCAGACCCGGCCTTCGCTCTCCTGCTCGCTGAACCGCTCCTCGACGAAATAGGCGTTGCGGCAGGCGGTCGGCCGGAATCCGGTGAGCGCTGCCTCGACGGCATCGACCAGCGCATAGACGCTGCCCGGCCCGGTCAAGGCCCATGCGGTCTGCCGCGCCTCGACATGGACATCGAAGCTCAGAACGCGCTCCTGCACCATCGCGTCCGTCGTCATCGGCTTGCCGAACCGGCTGGCGTGGTAGGAGATCAGGACGAAGGCGATTGCGGCCGAACCCCACCACGTATCGAGATCGAAGTCCGGGAACACATAGACCGGGATATTGAGCCCGGCGCCGGTGAAGTAGCTCTCAAGCTGTGCCGCGATCTCGCCCTGAATGGTGCCGACATCCTGCCCCGCCGGCGGCGCAAATGTCCGCCCGGCCCACGCAGTCGGGTCGAGCCAGACCGGAAGTGATCCGTAGCCGCTCATCGGCTATGCGGGAGCGTCACCGCCAGCCCCATGATCTGCTCGCTTTGCCGCTGCGCGTATGAGCCCGGCGTCGTCACCTGCCGCCCGAGTATCCACGCCTCCACGACCAGGCCGCCCAACGTGTTCTGTGCGGTCGGGCCGCACGATGCCTGCACGGCGTCCTCCACCGCATCGGCGAGAATGTTCAGCGCCGCCACGTCGCTCTCGTCCGGCACCTCGCCTTGCAGCGAATAGATGAAGAGATCGGCGAGCAGCGTCACCTTGGCCGGCGCGAAGAGCCGGCTCCGGTCATAGTTCTCACCTTTCTCGACCAGGACGAACGCCGGATATTGCTCCGGCGCGATCGTGCTCATCGAAACCGGCCTTCGGCCCGCATAATTGAACGGGCCGGCCGGCCACACGAGCAGCGCCGCCAGTTGCGAAAAGAGCGTCGCATAGATCGCCTCACGCCCGAGCGCCATCAGAACACGTCGCCCGGAAACGCCCAGTCCCGATATGGGTCCAGCATCGCGAGCGTCGTCGGGTGCAGCGCCTGGTTCATGTAGCTCACCCGCTGCGGCCCCTCGCCCGTCCCGCTGTCGCCGACGCGCGTGCGCTGCTTGAACGTCAGCGCCACCTGCTGCATCGCCGCCACCTTGATCCCGTCCGGCAGCAGCTCCGCGCCCGCGAACAGCCCGACCGCCCCCGCAGTGCATTGCCACGTCACGGTCCCGTCCGCCACGCTCGCTCCGAGCTGCTCGGGCCAGTCCGGTGCCGCCGCCCCGCTCGTTCCGCCTGCCGCCGTCGTGAACACGTACCCGGCCGCCACGATCTCGGCGTTCGCGGCATAGGCTTGGCTCGCCGCCCACCCCGGCAGCGCCGCCACGGCGATCATCCCCGGCGTGATGTAGCCCGCCGAATAGACCACCTGCACGTTCTGCATCCCGCGGACGAACCGCCGCGGGCCGCTCGCAAAGCCGCCGCCGATATAGATGAACCGGTCATCGAAGGTGTAGCCGCCCCAGCTCGCGGTCGGCGGCACGCCCGCCGCCGGAACAGCCTGCGTCTGAACCGTTACGCTCGTCACCCCGATGATCGGGAAATGCCTGACCGCGAGCCTCTCCTGCCCGGTGCCGTTGCGCATCTCGGTCCAGCTCTGCGCCATCATCTCGCGGCCGAGATACGCCTCGATCGAGCGGCTCACCCCGGAGATCAGCGCCGCCAGCACCGGATCGGACGCCGTCGTGCCGCTCAGCGGCGGGCTGATGAACGCCTTGACGCCGGCGAGGTCGCAGAGATCACGTGGATTGGCCATCGTTCCCCGTCCCGCCCGCCGTGCTCAGAGCGAGTTCACGTCCTCGTTCCGCATGGAAAGATAGAGATTCCACTCGCGGATCAGCTCCGGCTTGTTGCCCGCGAACTCGATCACGCCCCACCTGTTGCGCTTGAGGTCGGTTTCCGGATCGAAGCGGTGGCGGACGAACATGTCCCACCGGCTCAGATATTGCCGATCCGGCTTGCGCCCGTGGAAGCGATGCTCGATCGTCCCCGGAACGCAGCCGAGGTTGCGGTTGAGGTGCGCCGCATTGTGCTGCCAGCGCTTCACCGCGCGCTGGTATCCCTCCGACACGCCATCCGGCACGGAGGCGCCGGCGCACCCGACGATCGCCAGCGCCATGTGGTGGTCGCCCGAGCCCATGCCGCCCACCTCGAAGAGGCCCCCGCACCAGTCGAGCGCCTGGCGTGTCCACGCCCACGCGTAGCCACTATGCGGATAGAGGTAGGGTCCGCCGCCGAAGCTCCACCACTTGCCGCCGCCCGGCACCACCGGCTCCCCGACCACGAACCGATCGGCGAATGCCTTATGATGCTGGATGTGCTCATCGTGCGGCCCGAGGCCATAGGCATCGGACCATGGCTGCACCACCTCGTGGAGCTGCAGCGCGTTCACCACGTCCGCCGCCCAATGCGACCGGCGGAAGAAGATGTCGGCATCGAACGTCCCGACATACTTCGCCGCCGCCGGCAGCCGCTGAACCCCGTGATTGAGCAGGCACTCCTTTGACCACGCCGCGGTCTTGGCCCGCACGCCGATATGCGTCACGCCGTCGGTCCCGGCGCACTGGAATGGCCGCTCGCCGTACGCGCACTCCACCACCGTCAGGTTGACGCCGCTCGCGAGCATATGCTGCTCGAATTCGCGGTAGAGCCGCACCCGGCTTTCCCAGAGCAGCGGGTTGGCCACCGCCGTGACGACATGGAGAAGATCGGCACGCATCGCCTACCCCCGTTCCCGAAACCGCGCCGCCTCGCCCGGGAGTGCGTTCGCCCAGGGCGAACACACTCCCGGTTGTCTGAACGAGCAGATTGACGCGCCTGCGGACCGCTGCGCGGTTCCCGCCTGGCGCGATCTGCTCTACCGCCGGCCCCTGGCCGCATCGGCCGGGCGCCCGCCTGCGCCGCCAGGCGCCCCGCCGCGCGGAAGCCCCGCCAATCCAGCCTTGAGACCGGCCGAGGTGATGTTCCCCACGGCCGCCAACGCAGCCGCCCCCGTCATCGGCGCCCCAGTCATCGGCGCCCCAGTCATCGGCCCCCCCGTCGTCGCCGAACTTGCCGCCGCGCCCGCCGCCAGCGGACGGTCCGCCGCCAGCGGACGGTCCGCCGGCGGCGGCCGCTCCGTCACCGCCGCGAACCCCACCCCAAGCCCGATCAGGTACGTCCCCAGATTGTCCGGCACCGTGATGATGCCGAACCGGTCCGGGGCGAACTCCTGCTGCTGGACCGAAACCGCGGTGATCCCCGCCGGCACCTGCACCAGCACGGCTCAAATGCTCGCGTTGCCGGACGGCGCATTGAGGTTCGTGATCGCGGCGAAGGCCGGCGTGAAGTAGCAGGCGAACACCTCGTCGCAATAGACGCCATACTCGTAAGCCCGGCGCTGGAACGGCCACTGGATCTGGTAGTAATCCTGCCGCACATGCGCCTCGAGCAGGTTCGGCACCCCCGCGAGCTCGTAGGGCGTGCGATCCGACCAGAACAGAACGGTGCCCGGCGGCAGGAACGGATGCACCTCGATATCGAGCGTGTTGCCGAACCATTTGTTGAGGTAGCTCGTCACGCGCCGGCCGGCGACGATACGGCCCGTCTCGGCGTCCGCGTCGAAGAAGATGCGGAACGCGGCCGCGGCGTTCTGCCCGAGCATGGTGCCCATGAAGTTCTGGATGTCCGCGGCACTCATGAGAATGCGGTTGAACCCGAGCTTGTATTGGTCGTAGGCCGCCCGCAGCACCGCGTCGAACTCGACGATGTTGGTCCCCGCGATGGTGAGCCCGCTATTGCCCGCCGGCGCGGTATAGATCAGCGAG
This sequence comes from uncultured Pseudomonadota bacterium, assembly GCA_963840545.1. GTDB lineage: Bacteria > Pseudomonadota > Alphaproteobacteria > Acetobacterales > Acetobacteraceae > JAKAWQ01. The sequence continues at coordinate 566,501 of CAWIZE010000001.1, forward strand.
CCGCCGGCGCTCTGCGAGATATTGGCCGGCAGGTTCGGGTTGCTCGCCATCGCCGTGCCCGGCGCGGCCCCGAACACGCTGCCGAAGATCTGCGAGAGCACGCCGTCCGGCAGCAGCTGGTTCGTCGAGTTGTCCTGGTAGGCTCCGGCCACCTGGAGCGCGCTCAGCGGCTGGCTCGTCGCCGCGCCCGGGCCGCCGATCGCCACCTGGTTCGAGGTGCTGATGCCGCGGAAATAGAGCGCGCCGGCGGCCGTGCCCGCGAACCATGCATAGGCGAGCGCGCCCGGCACCACCGAAACCGTCGCCGTCACCACCTGGTTGGCGGCCACCGTGACATTCGCCACCACGCTCGGCTTGGCCGAGCCGCCGCCGAAAATATCCTCCGAGCCGTCCGCGTTGGTCTTGCCGAGCTGGCCCGGCACGCCGCCCGCCCCGATGCCGCCGTTCCACGGCGTGGTGTTGAGCCAGCCGTAACCGGCCAGCGCGACCGCCGCCACATAGGCGGTGCCGGCCGGCCAGCTCCCCGCAGCGCCGCTCGCCGCCAGCGTCGGCGTCGGCGTGGCGCCGAGCGGCGTGCTCGCATTGCCGAGGATGAGCGCCTGCTCCTCGCCGATCATCACCGAGCGCAGCGTCGATTGCACCGCGACGCCGAGCGCGTCGGGCGAGAGATTCTCCGCACCCAGCCGCGCCTCGAAGGTCACCGAGCTCTCGAGCCCGAGCGTCTTGTAGCTCGCCTGCTGGTCCTGCTCGGTGATGGCGATGCGCCCGCCGCGATTGCCTTCGCTCACGCCCAAGGCGATGGCGCCCGGGTTGATCGCGGTGATCCGTTTCCAGTGGAACGCGTTGCCGCCGTCCGCCGATACACGCGCCAACCGGCTGATCTCGGGGATCAGTTCCTTGAACGGATAGAGAAGCTGTACCACCGGCCGCAGGTCATACCAAAGAAGGCCGCTCGCCTGGCTGATCGTATCGGCCTTGCCGATCGTTCCGAGCCGGGTGCCGAGGCCCTTGATGAAGCCGTCGTTCGCGAGCAGGGCCGCGACAATTTCGTTATTCGCCATCTGCGTCTCTCCTTACCGGCCCGCGCCGCCGCGAAAGTTCGGATCACCAATCACCGGCCGGGCAAAGGTCCCCGCGTTGGCGATCATGTTGCCGATCAGCCGCGCCCCCGCGGCCTGCCGCTGCGCCGGCTCGACCGCATCGAGGTTCACGCCCTTGAGCAGCTTCTCCATCGCCGAGGGCTCTTCGGCCTCGCTCACGCCGAACGCCCCGCGCGGCACCGCGAACAGCTTCGCCCGCGGCGAGGCCGGCATCTTCTCGAGCGCCTCCACTTTGCCGCGGAGATACGCGGCCTCGGCGAGCGCATCGGCCTCACGCTTGGTCAGCGTAGCTTGCGCGCCCTTGCCGGAATAGGGATGATCGACCGCGTATTCCGGCACATGCCCTTCGCTCATATGATCGAGCCCGAGCGGCGTGAGCCCGCTCTCGGGGGCGTAGATCCCCGCCTCGGCATCGCCCGGCTCCTCGCCGCGCTCGCCGGCATGCCCCACCGCCCCAAGCGCCACCGCCATATGGTGGTGCGCCAGAACGTGCTGCTCATGCGCGCGCTCGAACTGCTGCGCCGCCCGCGCCAACTGCGCCTCCCCGCCTTCACTCTCGCCGAGCGCCCGCTCGGCCCTGGCCACGCCCGCCCGCCCCGCACCCAAGGATTTGTGCGCCTCGCCGAGGTGATGCATCGCCTTCTTCAGATGCCCCGCATGCGCACCCTCCGGCGCCCGCTTGCCCAGATCGCCTTCCGCCATTCTCGTCACTCCTGATGAGATATCGACGGCCGCCATCGGGTCCTCCGCCGCGCCGCCCTCGTCCCTCGCAGCTCGCGCGCCCGCGCGAGCGGAACCCCTTGCCGCGTCCGCCTCGGGCGGCCCGTCCGGATCGATCAACCGGCGCCAGGCGATGATGATCCGCCGCCGGATCGCGGCGAGTTCTCCGGGGCTGTAGTCCGCCGCGTTCTTCTCCTCGTGGATATAGCTCCACGCCGCCCGGATTCTTTCCTCCGTATCGATCGGGTAGCGTTTCTTTCCATCGGCCCGGTATCCCGGGTCCGCATACTCCACGTCGCCGTCGGGCTCTTTCCCCTTCTTCCCGCCCGCCGTCCCGGCGAGCTTCGCCAGCAGCCGCCCGATCAGGCCGATCTCCTCGCGCCCGAGCGTCACCCCCACCTCGACCAGCCCCGTCGCCGCGGCCGCGTCTCCCGCCGCCTTGATCACCGCGATCCGACAATCGGGATTGGCCGGCCGATCGACCAGCGAGATCTCGATCAGCTCGAGCCCGGTGATCGTGGCGCCGTCGCGCTCCGTCACGTTGCCGCCGATCGAGAATCCCTTGTAGACGGCGCCGACGACTTTCTTCCACGCCTCGTCGTCGACGATCCTCGCCCCGAGATAGAGGCCCGTCGCATCGACATTCGCCTCCTCGGCCACGCCGATCGCGCTCGGCTGATGCATCTCGCGCACGTTGCGCCATTGCATGTAGCCCGGCAGCGCGGCCTTGATCGCCTCGAGCGCGATCACCTCGCCGTCGAGATCGCGCGTCGGCGTCGAGGCATAGCCCCACACCATGCGCTGCTCGCGATCGATCTTCGCGATCGGCAGGTAGAGCCCGACCATCATGCCACTCCGGCGAGGTTGAGGTTCACATTCGCCCCGGCGCCGGTCAGCGCCGTGACGTTGCCCTGCACCCAGCGCGCCGGCAGGCTCGGAAGCTCGAGGCGCCCCGGGTTCGTGCTCAGCGAGCCTTCGCTCATCCCGTTGTTGACGAGGCTCACCGTCGCGGTCTCCGTCGCCGCCCCGCCGACGCTCGCCGTCACGCTCACGCAATCGATCGGCGGCGCGGTCGCGAATCCATCGACCGCCGCTCCGCTGTCCTGCCAGTTCATTCCCGCAGCGAGGCTTGGGAACGTCATCGTGACGATCGCGGAGCCCTCGTTCACGACGAACCCGGCCGCCGCCAGCGCTTCATTCTCCCCCAGCGACGAAGCGAGCGATGCAGCAATGATCCCGATCGTATCGCCGCTCGCCACCGTATGGCTCACCGTCACGCTTCCGGCCAGGCTGCTCGCCACGCTCACGCTCACCACGTCGCCCGCGGTCACGCTGCCGCCGATCGTCACCGTGTAGCCGTTGAGCGGCGCCGCCAGCGTGTTCGCCAGGCGGACGCCGGCAGTGATCGTCGAGGAGCTGCCCTCGATATCCACGCTCGCCGCCTGGAACAACCCGCAGGGCAGCCATGGCCCCTGCGTCGGCGCGGTGACGGCGCCCTGCACCAGCCGCAGGAATCCCGCCATCGGCCCCCATTGCGGGGCGAACTGGAACGTCCGGATGGTGCCGCTCATGATCCTACGCGAACCCCTTCATCGCCGGCGCTTCGTTCGTCTCCGGCACCTCGCAGCCCTCCACCCAGGCGCTCGTCACCTGCAGAAGGTCGTAGGCGAGCGTCTGCATCGTCGTCATGCCGCCGCGCGCCGCGATGTCGATTTCTCCAACATAGCTGCCGTCGCTCAGGCAGTAGCGGAGCGAAAGCCTCGCCCCGTCCACGTGCATGTGACGACGGAGCCGCATCTCCTCGCCCCGATCCTGATCGCCTTTGCCGGCCCGGTCGCGCTTGCTCATGCGTCCTCCTCCGCGGCGAGCGGCCTCGCCCCCGCCGCCGTATAGACGCGCAGCGCCTCGCCCTCCGGCGCCGGGGCAAGCCCGATCTCCGCGCGCACCTCGTTGACGCTGCGGATGGCGTTGCGGACATGGATCTGCGCCAGCTCCGCCTGCGCCAGCGGGTCCGCCTCCGGCTTCATCTGCCAGACGAACTCGAGCTCCTCGGCGCCGAACACCTCCTGGATCAAAGGGTCCATGATCTCGCCCTTGAACCAGGCCTGCAGCGCCTGCGTCCCTTCCTCCTTGGCGGCCGAATCGGCCACCTGGGCGGTGGCCCGGTTCATTTCCTTGACGAAGGGCTGCGGGTTGACGCTGAAGGCGTAGCAGACCAGCCGCGCCAGCCACTCGTCGTAATCGCTCTTCAACGCCTCGCCGTTCGCGTTCTTGATATCGAACGGCTTCATCCCGCCGGGCACGAACCGCACCCGGCTCTTCAGCGCGGCACTTCCGTTCATCAGCGCATCGAAGCTCGCCTGGAACATCGCGATCTGCTGCGGCGTCCAGCCGTCCGGCACCGTGATCATCAGCTCGGGCAGCGTCCCCTCGGTCCAGAAATCGACCTGGTAGAGCGTGCGCCGGATGCCCTCGGTCGCCTCGAGATAGATCTGCTCCACCGGCGAATAACCGTAGACCGGCAGCTCCGGGCGCGGCCGCATCGGCGCGTAGATCAGCTCGCGCTCGGTGAGGTTGATCGCGGGCAGCCCCTTGATGACCTGCTGGAAGGCAGCACTCGGCCAGTCGGGCCGCCGTCCCGCGTCGTCGACCAGTGGAAAAATGGTCGCGCCATCCACCACCTCGAGCGCGTGCACCGAGCCGATCCCCTCGCCGCCCTCGGTGCGCCACACATAGAGGCTCGGCGCGTCGATGACGAAAAGGTCCTCGAGCAGCAGCCGCGCCCACCGCGAAAACCGGTTTTTCCGATCCGGCTTGTGGAAGAAGTCCTTGACCCGCCGCGCCCGCTTGCCGCCGTCCTGCCCATCGCGCCCGACGATGTCCCACGGCACCGCGAGGAGCTGATCCTTCCGCGTCTCGATCACGGCGCGAAGCAGGCCCCAGCTCTGGCTCATCAGCCGGAGCTGCGCCATCAGCGCGAAGCGCCGCGGCTGGTAGTCGAGATTGACCCCGACCGGGTAGTCCCACACCCGGGCATAGTTGCCCGTCGGTGGGGCGAACGGCCTCACCGGCTGGAGGGGGGAAAAAAAATTCGTTCCGCTATCGACATCGCGCAGCACGGCGGGCGGGGTGTACGGCCGGCCCTGGCGATACTGCGAAGTCCTCTCCGCCGCTCCAGCCGTAAGGATCGGCCGGCCGCATCGCGCCTTCTTGCGGACCGCGCGGCGGCGGACTGCCCGCCAATGGACCCGTCGGGCCAGGCCCGGTGCTGAGCGCCACCGGCCGCTGCATCGCGCCCGGCTTCAGCCGCGGCGCCTTCGCCGTCCACCAGCTTCCGGCAGAGGAGAGGTCGCTCATCGTCCGTTCCAGCCTGCTTCGCCCCTCCGGGGCTCGCAGCGCTCGCTCTGCTCGCGGCTCATCGACATTCCGGATGCCAGCTCCATACCCCGTCGGTCACCCTGCTCGCGCCGATCGATTGTCCGCAGCGCGCGCAGACGAACCCGAGCGCCAGCCCGAGCTTCTTGCGCGCCGCCTCGTAGAGATCCGCCGGCGCCTCATGCCGCGCGTCCGGCGCCGGCTCGCCCCTCGGCCCGCCCATCCTGGGGCGGCCCTCTTCCCTCAGGCGCTGCATCATCCAGCCGAGCACGCCGGCGCCCGGGGGCGCCTCGCGCCATTGGCGCCAGGCCAATGCCAGCGCGCACACGCAATCGTCGTGCATCCCCTCGGGTGCCGCGTAGCGGACGCCGGTGCGCGAATATTCGAACTCGAACGCCTCGAGCTCGGCGCGCAAAAGGCCGCCCACGGGCAATCCGTCCGGCAGCCGCACCTCGCTGCGCTGGATCGCGACCGCGAGCCCCTCCATCAGGCGCTGCTTGCTCGGCGCGGAGAACGTGAAGCCCGCGAAATTCCCAGAACCGCCCCGCTGCAACGCCTCGAGCACCGGATCGCCCGCACCCGTCGCATCGACCAGCGCGGGCGCATCCCCGCTCGCCTCGCATATCCGCGCGATCGTCTCCTGCCACGGCCCCTGCCAGCGTTCGATCCGGCAGATCGTGCCGCTCGCATCGAGCGCCACGCCGACCGTCCAGTCCCGGCTCTTCGCCAGGTCCCAGCCCCAGCACGCGGGTGCGCTGCCCAGCGCATGCTCGGCGCTCATCTCGATCACGACGGCCGCGATCGCCGCCAACCCGAACGGGTTGCCCCCGTCATCGCTCGGCTCGGCGAGATAGAGCTCGCGAAACACCGCCGCCGGCAGCACCCGCTCGGCGTCGCGCACCTCGTCGGCGCTCAGCACGCCCGCCGCCACGGCATCCGCCGCGATCAGCTTGGCGTAGCGCATCCCGTTCTCGCCGCCCTCGGCCCGCCGGGCGAGCTGGTAGAACCAGTTCCGCCGCCCCTTGACGTTGCCGATGATCCTGCACCGGCCCCGTGGTCGCGCTCAGCGTCGAACGCACCGCGTGCCAGGCCTCTTCGCGCACCCGCGAGGCCTCGTCGATCACGCAGGCGTGCACGTCCTCGCCATAGAGCGCGTCCGGTTTCTCGCCCGACTTGAACCAGACCGTGGCGCCGTTGCCGAACGTCACCGCAAGTTTCGTTTCGTTGGCGACGTAGAGATCGCGCGGCAGCCCGAACTTCATCCGCCGGAACGCGATCTCGGCCTGCGCATAGCCCGGCGCCACCCACCAGAATGCGTCCCCCGCGCCGCCGGCCATCGCCTGCTCGGCGAGCCAGACCAGGCAGGCGACCGTCTTGCCCGCCTTGGTGGAGGCCTCGACCAGGCCGTAGCGCTCGCCGTGGAAGATCGCCTCGAGCTGCAGCGGATAGAGCCACGGCCGCTTGTAGTCAGCCTTCTCCGCTGCGGTCGGGTGAGGCAGGCTGGTCTTCGTCATCCCGCTTGTGCTCACCGATCCGGAAGGTGAATGAAACTCTCCGCGGCTCGGCATTGCCGGCGCCTGGGCCGGCGTTTGGGCCGGGCCCCGGGGTGGATTTGTCGCGGTACTTCTCCGGGCGATGCGCGCGCAGAAGGAGGGTCAGCAGGCTGTCGGAATAGCGCCGGGTCGTCAGCGGACTTCCCGCCTCGTCGCGCACCATCCGCCCGCCATGGACGATCGTCGTCTCGACCCCCTCGACCGCCCGCCGCCGCGCTTCCGCCTCCAGCGCGTCGGTCGCGGCCTCGATCGCATCGAGCCAGTCGGCGGCGAATCCCTGGTCGCGGTCGCGCCAATGATAGAGGGTGCCGCGCGGCAGCTTCGCCGCACTCGCAGCCAGGGTCACGTTGCCGCTGGCGGCGAGGGTTTTCAGGAAGCGCGCAAGCGCATCTTTGCGAACCCGCATGCCGCAAACCACCTCACTTTCGCGATGCCGGTCGACCGGGAAATCTGGCTCTGGATCTGGTTTCGCGAAGCGCTGCGCGGGAAACGCCCCGGCGCGTTCTCGTCAACCATCGTATTACAGAATATGCCTTGGAATGTGCCATTGGGTCAAAGGAAAAGTTCCTCTTTTGTTCCCAACGGCTTTTGCCTCGTTCCATTCAGTGTCGCAACGATCATCGTGATCCCCTTGGTGTGCCAGCGCTGGATCGCCCGCCCGTCGGCGCCGAGCAGGCCACCGAGCCGCCGCCACGAGAAGAGATGCCGCCCGGTGAGCGGGCTCACCAGGGCGCGGGCGCCGAGGATTCGCCGGAGCACATAATTCTCCTGGGGAATGAGCCGGATCCAGCCCAGCGCCTCGTCCATGCGGCTGATCGCCTGCGCCGAGGGCACGGCGGGCTTGAGCCGCGTGCCGGACCAGCCATAAGCCTCGACCTCGGCATGCACCGCCGGCCAGGCGCTGGTGCGCAAGCCGGTGCGCGCGCCGCTCGAAGGCAGCGAGAGCAGCGTCGCCCCTGCCTCCTCGAGTCGAAGGGCGACGCCGTCCGCATCGAATATATCCTCGGGCACGGAACCATTCATGGTGCGCTCTCCTCAGCCGAGATCCGCGCCCCGCCACTCCTCGAGGACGTGGCAGAGGTCGCAGACGAAACGGAACCGGGACGGGATGTCGAAGAAATTGCGGCAGCGGAGGCAGCGCCGGCGCGCGACCGGCGCCGGCGTGGCGCATTCCTGTTGCGCGCGGAAGCGCACCCGGATCGCCATCGCCCGCGCCGCCACGGCATTGACGGTCCGCCCGAGCGCGGCGGCGACCTCGGGCTTGGTGCGCCCGCCGGCGGCCATCTGGCGCAGGCGGGCATCCTCCTCTGTGCTCCAGAGCGGAAAGCGGGTGGGGTCCATCAGGCCTCCGGGGGTGCGTCGGGCGGGAAAATCCTGGTGTGCTGGTCGACGAAGTCGTCCGCCGTCACCGCGGTCCCGGTGGCCTCGCGGATCCGCCGGAGCATGTCGGGCGGGGGGAAGCGCTCTCCGGTCGCGTAGCGATGGACGGTGCGGCAGGCGCCGCCGCCGCTGAGCCCGATCATGTCGGCGAGCTGCCGGTAGGTGAGGCGGTGGCGGCTGCGGAACTGTTCGAGCGTCATTGGCCACGAGATTATGGCCTTAATGGCCATTCTGTCAACTTTAGATTGACAAATTTCCCCTCGCAATCGCCCGCATTTTTGGCCATTATGGCTACATGCTCCGCCCCGATTCGCCCCGCTCCCGCGTCGACGAGATCCGCATCGCGCGCGGCTTCAAGAACGCCGCCCTGGCCCGGCGCGCCGGGATCGAAAGCTCGACACTTCATAAGGTTGTCAGCGACAAGCGTGGCCTCAGCCATCGCATCGCCGAGCGCCTCGCCCCGATCCTCGAGGTCCCCGTCAAGGAGCTCCACGCCAAGGTCGGGGAGCCCATTCCTCCGCCCATTTCGATGGCCGCGGACGACCGTGCGCGCGTCCACCCTGCCCCGTCAGAGGCGGACCAATCCGCCGCGGACGTGCCGGTCTACGGCACTGCCCAGGCCGGCTCGGAGGGGTCGTTCCATCTCAACATGCTCGGCGGCGCGATGTACTGGGCGCGCCGCCCGCCCGGCCTCGCCGGTGTCGAGGGCGTCTTCGCGATCCGCGTCGAGGGCGATTCGATGGTGCCCTGGCGGCAGCCGGGCGAGCTGGTCTTCATCGACCACAACCGGCCTGCCGTGCCCGGCTGCCACGTCATCGCCGAGATCTGGTCGCCCGAGCCCGGTCAGCCGCCGCGGGCCTTCCTCAAGCGCCTGCTCCGCCGCACCGGCACGCGGGTCGAGCTCGAGCAATACAATCCCGCGGCGATCATCGAGTTCGATGCCGAGCGCGTCGGCCGCCTCCACCGCGTGATCGAGTGGCCCGAGGTCCTCGGCCTCTAGCCCGAACCTTTCATTTGCGACTCCGTCAAGCCGCTGAACCGATTCGATAAAGTCGGCGGTGGTGGCGAACTGCCAATTGGCCTTGGTGTGGTTCTTGTTGCCGCTGCCTTCCCAGGCGGCGACTTGCTCGATCAAGCTCTGCTTGTCAGGGATACGCCGATCGAGGCACTGCGACGACAACACGCCGAGTTCGGATTGAGCCACATCCAGCCAACCGCCGTGTTTCGGTGTGTAATTTCCGCTCGGATCGCTCGACGAGGCGGCGCCCCTCGGCGGCGGGGAAGGCTTCGTCGAGCGAAGCCGGCCTGTGGGTGTTGAGATTGTCCTGCACCAGCACGATCTGCTTGGCCTCGGGAAAGTGTGCGTCGGACAATTCCTTGAGGACCTGGGTAGCAATCGACGCCGGCTTGACGCTTCGTCACCTTGACCTGACGCCAGCCTTCCACCGGCGCGAAGACCATGAGCAGGTTGGCGGTGCCATTGCGTTGATCCTCGTAGTCAAAGCGTGCGGCCCGCCCCGGCTTCGCCGCGATCGGCCCGCGCGTCTCGGCGATGAGTTGCTTCGATGTCTCGTCCACGTACACCACGGGGCGGGCTGGATCGTGCGGCCCCCGATACACCTCCAGCGCATCTTCCATGCCGGCTACGAAGGCCGCGTTGGCGTCCGGCGGGATGACCCACTGCTGCTGCAGGTGGGGCTTGAGAGTATTCTTTTCAGCGTCCGCCCGATCGTGCGATCGCTGGCGCGGTCGACAATGTTCAGCTCCACGACCGCCGTTTCCAGCAGTTTCAACGTCCACCGTGCGCGCCCTTTGGGCGGTTCGGAACAGGCAACGGCGATCAGCTTGGCCTCGGCTGCGCCATCGCAGACGCGCTTTCTGGCCGACGCTGGTATCCAGCGCCGCGGCGATCTGGCTGTCACTCCATCCCTCGCCAGCCTCGGAGGCATCAGCCTCGCGGCAGGATGGTCGGGTGCGACTTGCGGTTCGGCATGGACTCAATGTGCATGGCACAGAGAATCACCGACGAATCAACTCTTCAGGGTAATAGCTCCGACCCATGCATGAGTACGCCAAAACGCCCAAGTCAGCCAATGCCGATTCTTCGTCAATGCCTTAACAGTTCGAACAGTGAGAAGTTCGGCCTAATGCACCGACTCGCAGCCCGCCACGCCGAGCGCGCGGCGATCGAGAATGACGATCTTCGACCGCTCGACCGCGATCACCCCCGCCGCCCGCAGCTGCGTGAGCCCGCGGCACACCGTCTCGATGGTCAGGCCCAGGTAATCCGCCATGTCGGCGCGGCTCATCGGCAGCCCGATCATCGCCCCGCTTTCGCTCCGGATCCGCTCCGCCATCTCGAGCAGGAAGCTCGCGATCCGCTCGCAGGCGGTCTTCCGCCCGAGCTGCACCAGCCGCTCCCGCCCGGCGCGGATCTGGCCCGCGCCGAGCGCCCTGAGCCGGCGGGCGAAATCGCGGTCCCGGTCGGCCAGTGCCTCGAGCGCGCTCCGCGGATAGCGCAGCAGCGTCACCGGCGTCACCGCCTCGACCCCGAAATCATGCTCGTCGAGCGCCTCCCAGCCGAAGAGGTCGCCGGCGAGCAGGAACTCGCCCACCTGGCGCCGTCCGTCCTCCATCAGCTTGACCGTGCGCGCGCAGCCGCCCACCAGCAGGTAGCAATATCCGGCCGGATCGCCCTGCGCCACGATCTCCTCATCCCGGTCCATCCTCATCGTCACGGCCGGCGCCGTGAGCAGCTCCAGCACGCTTGTCCCCGCGGGGGCCCGCGCCGGCCCGGCCGGGATCTGGGGCGGCACGGGCCTTGACCGGGTGGCGATCGGTGCGAGTGTGGCGAACATCTTGTCCTCCGCTCGAGCAGCGCGTTGCGATGGACCAAGCTCTAGCGAGCCGTGCGGGGGGGCCGGAATTCGGTTTGCTTCGTACGGAGTTCTGCGTATGGGCCTGGCGAGCGAGGCCCTGCCTTCAGGGGCTTGATGATGGCGGCGCGAATGATCCATGTCGTGGACGATGACGCGGCGATCCGCGACTCGCTCCGCATGCTCCTCGAATCCTCCGGACTCGCCGTCTGCACCTATCCGAGCGCCCCCCTCTTCCTCGAGGCGGTCGGCGGCATCCTCGGCTGCGTGCTGACCGATGTTCGGATGCCGGGGATGGACGGGCTCGAGCTGCAGCGGCGCCTCAACGAGCGCGGGCTCCGCCTGCCCGTCATCGTCATGACCGGCCAGGGCGACATCCCCGTCGCGGTCCGCGCGATGAAGGCCGGGGCGGTGGATTTCCTCGAAAAGCCCTTCTCCGACGAGGCCCTGCTCGGCGCCGTCCAGCGGGCGCTCGCCGAGGGCGAGCGGCGCGAAGCGCTCGAGCGCCAGGCCGATGAGGCGCAGCGCCGGCTCGCCGCCCTCACCGCGCGCGAGCGCGAGGTGCTCGACCTCCTCGTCGGCGGCCTCTCCACCAAGGCCATCGCCAAGACCTTAGGCGCCAGCCCGCGCACCATCGAGGTGCATCGCGCGCGGGTCTTCGAGAAGCTCCAGGCACACAGCCTGCCCGAGCTGGTCCGGCTGACCCTGGCCGCCGCCTCCTGATCCCCGAGCCAGCAGGCGACAGGCAGGCCGCCGCAGACCGCGCCGAGCCCCCGCGAGCGCATCGGCGCCGGCGCCAGTTGGGATGCCTCGCGGCCGTCCCGGGCAGGGTCGGCTCCTCGGCGAGCGCCGGCGCGTCCTCGAGCGGCAGCAGCGCGAGCCGGGACGAGCTCAGGCCGAGGAAGCCTGCTGTGGCGGAGGCCGCGGCGCATCCGCCAGCCGATGTCGCGCTCCTGCCACCACCCGGCGACCGTCGGCAGATCGTGGGTAGGTCATCGTCGCCGCCATCTCCGGCCAGGATTCGGGCGGGCGGAAGCCGCCCGCCGTGCGCTCGAACCAGAGCGCGCGGAGCCCCGCGAGGCCGACGACGACGAGACGGTCGGAGACCCCGGGCGGCACCGCGCCGAGATCCTCGGCGAGGATCACCCCGCGGTGGCGAAGGCCTTCGCACGCGAGCAGGTGCATCAGGTCCCGGCGGGGATGGTCGAAGGTGGCGCGCAGGGCAAGGAGCCGGGCGTGGCAGGCAAGCCATGCCGCCTGCTCCGCCGTCCGCTCCGCGGGCAGGGTCGGGAGCGAGCAGAGGAAGTTCGTGGGATCGTTGGGATGGCGACATTGTGCCCGCGCGGCCGGATCCGCGAAGGCGGCAAAACGGGAAAATTCGCGCCGCCTGCCCTGGCGCACCACGGCGGCGAGTTTCTCCCCGCGATCGGTAAGGAAGAGGAACGGGCAGGTCCCGCCCCACTCCTCGCCCATGAAGAGCAGCGGGATCTGCGGCTCGAGCAGCAGCAGGAGCACCCGCAGCGCGTGGTGCGCATCGTCCGACCATTGCGCGTCGAAGCCCGGCTGCTCGGGCCCGGCGCGGAGCAGGTCCGAATGGTTCTCGTCGTTCTCGCGGACCAGATGGACGTGCCGATCGGGCGCGACGGCGCCGCGCAGGGACGACGCGAGCTCGCGGAGAAAATCGCGGTCACCGATCGCGTGCGCGGCGTGGAAGCGCAGCCCGTCGAAACGGTGTTCGAGCAGCCAGAGGAGCGCGTTGTCGATGAAGAAGGCGCGTACCTCCTGCCGACGGAAATCGATCGCCGCGCCCCAGGGCATGGCAATGTCCGCGCGGAAGAAGGCGCCGGCCTGCGGGCGCGCGCCGCAAGCAGCACGAGAAGATGGGCGATCGGGTCGTCGCAGGCTGCCTCGGTGAGCGCCGCCCCGGCCTCGTCGAACCAGGCGATGTCCGCGACACCGGGTAGGATTCCCGCGCTGCCGTGCAGGCAATGCGCACTCCGGAGCGTCGGGTGCGCGCGGCGCAGCGCGGCAAGGCCTGGCCTCAGGATACCGTTCGAGCCCAGAACACCGCTCGAGGGTGCCAATTTCACCGACGAGGACGAACCCTTGAGCGAGCCGGGGCGGCCCTCTCCCGGCAACCGATGCGCAACCTTAGGACCTGTTGATCAACAACTCGGTCGTTATGTTGGCTTTGCTGTGATTGTATAGTTCCACTCGCCATGGAAGTCGTGGGCTGTGAGATTGATTGTGGCCGTCTCGTCGTCTGTGACCTTGATGCCCGCAGGATAGCTTGCGTGACAATAGAGCTGGCCGAGAAGAGGGCGAAGTTGACGCTGGGCCCGCCCGCGACGACGGCGCGCGTCACGCCGGGCCATGCGGTCGATTCCTCCGCCATCAGCAGCGCGCTGCCGATCAGGACGCCGCGCACCTCCTTGCGCCCGAGATTGTAGGTGAGCATGTTCCAATCCCGGTGCAGGCCCTCACGCGGATCGCCGGGGGGGCACGATCCTCGGGGTGATCGAACGGCCTCGCCTCAGGCATCGGCCGGCTCGCGTGGCGGAGATTTTGCCTCGGGCGCCAGCAGGCGCTCGGCGAGCCGCAGCAGACCGCCGAGCGGGATGCCGATCCAGGCCGGACGGTTCGCCGCCTCGTAGCCGATTTCGTAGGCGGCCTTCTGGACGAGGAAGAGCTCGGTCAGCGCCCGGGCGGCGTCCTCGTCGGGAACCCATTTCCGTTCGGCGGCGGCGGCGGCGGCGCGGTAGCCGACGAGAAACCGCAACGAGGCCCCCGTGACGAAGCGGTGGAGCAGCTCGTCCCGGTGCCCGGCGGTCGGATCCATGGCGGGGGCGGGTTCGCGGGCAAGCGTGGCGGCGGCATAGTCGAGGGAGCGCAGGAGGCCGGCCACGTCGCGGAAGGGGCTGCCCTTGGCGCGCCGCTCGGCCAGGGTTTTTGCCGGCTCGCCCTCGAAATCGATCAGCATTGCGTCACCCTGGGCGACGAGGACCTGGCCGAGATGGAAATCCCCATGGATGCGCGTGCGGAGCGAGCCGGGCGCGGCGGCGGCGAGTGCGACGAGCCGGGCGCGGAGCGGATCGTGGAGCGCGAGCAGGGCGGCGGCGGCGGCGCGCTCGGCCTCGTCCCGCCAGGCGGTGAAGCCGGCAAGCGTCGCGCACGCGGCATCGAGCTCGGCCGCCGCCGCCGCCGCCCAGGACGCCGCCTCGGTCTCGCCGACCGGCTCGGGCGCGAAGGCCGGATCCGACTCCTGGTCCTTTGGGGCCGCGGCCAGGGCCGCATGCAGCTCGCCGAGACGCCGGCCGATCGCCGCCGCGACGGGCAGGTAGCCGGCGAGCACGTCCTCCATCGCCTCGCCGCTCGCATCGGTGAGCGCGACCGGGCCGACCGCCCGTTTCAAGACGTCGAGCGTCCATTGCCAGGCATCGCCCTGGTTGCGCACGAACTGCTCGACGATCAGCAGCGTGTGCGGGGTGCCCGAAGCATCGGCGCGGACGAGCTCGCCGAGCAGGGAAGGCGCATGGGCGAAACGCCGCTCGGTCAGATGGCGCGACATCTCCGTCTGCGGATGCAGCCCGGGCGAGACACGGCGGATGATCTTCAGCACCGCGATGTCGCCGAGAATCAGCGAGGTGTTGGACTGCTCGGCGGAGAGTCGGTGGATCTCGATATCGGTCGGCACGGGCGGGATCGGTTGGCTCGTCGCACTCCAGCGCAGCTCGCCGTCGGCGAGCGGCATGACCCGGCTGCTCCCCAGGCTGGCGAGCACCGCCCGCGGCAGCGCATCGACCGCGAAGGCGTCGGTGAGCATGCCGGTGCGCCGGTGCCGGCGCACCCGCGCCAGCGCGAGCTGATGGACGAGCGCGGACGGATTCTCGTCGTCCCAAACGATGCCGACGGGCAGGAAATAGCGATCCTCGCGATCCTCGAGCGTCACCGCGATCTCGTAGGCGACGAAATCGCCCGCCTGCCCGCGGATGACGTCGGCGCGGGCGATGGCGATGGCGCGCACCTTGCGGTCCTTGGCGGCGAACCAGCGTCGGCGCGCGAGATAGGGCGGGAGGATCTCCCGCTCGATGAGCCGCCGCGGCTCCGCTTCCGCAAGCTCGGCGATATCGCCGCGGAGCACCAGCGTCGCAAACTCGGGCAGCTTCTCCGGGGCCGGGATGCGCCAGGAGGGCGTCCCGGTGTCCCACTCGAGGCTGAACCAGTAGAAGGCGTGCGGCGGCAGGGTCAGCAGGTAGGTGAGATCGCCGATCGGGGGAAAGACCGAGCCACCGAGCAGGTCGACCGGCACGCGTCCGGCGAAGGCGGAGAGGTCGAGCTCCACCGCCTCGGCGGTGCGGGCGAGGTTGGAGACGCAGAGGATCGTCTCCTCCGCTGCCTCGCCGCCACCTTCATTGCCCCCGCCTTGATGACCCGAGCCTTCGTGATCATCGTATTCGCGGAGGAAGGCGAGGATCTTGCGGTTGGCCGGATAGAGGAGCCGGAGCCGGCCGCGGCCGAAGGCGCGGTGGCGGCGGCGCACCGCGAGCATGCGCCGGTGCCAGTTGAGGAGCGAATGGGAATCCCGCGCCTGCGCTTCGACATTGACGGCCTCGAAGCCGTAGATCGAGTCCATGATCAGGGGCAGCACGAGCGACGCCGGGTCGGCGCGGGAAAATCCGCCGTTGCGATCCGGCGACCATTGCATCGGCGTGCGCACGCCGTCGCGATCGCCGAGATAGATATTGTCCCCCATGCCGATCTCGTCGCCGTAATAGAGCACCGGCGTTCCGGGCATCGAGAAGAGGAGGCCCTTCATCAGCTCGATCCGCCGGCGGTCGCGTTCGAGCAGCGGCGCCAGCCGGCGGCGGATGCCGAGATTGAGCCGCGCCCGGCGATCGGCGGCATAGGTGCTCCACAGATAGTCCCGCTCGGCGTCGGTGACCATCTCGAGGGTCAGCTCGTCATGGTTGCGCAGGAAGACCGCCCATTGGCAGGAGTCCGGAATAGCCGGGGTCTGGCGCAGGATATCCGTGATCGGGAAGCGGTCCTCCTGGGCGATCGCCATGTACATGCGGGGCATCAGCGGAAAGTGGAACGCCATGTGGCATTCGTCGCCGGTGCCGAAATATTCCTGCACGTCCTCGGGCCACTGGTTGGCCTCGGCGAGCAGCACGCATTCCGGCGCGGCGCCCGTCAGCTCGGCGCGGATGCGCCGGATGATGGCGTGCGTCTCGGGCAGGTTCTCGCAGTCCGTCCCTTCGCGCTCGACGAGATAGGGGACGGCATCGAGGCGGAATCCGTCGACCCCGAGATCGAGCCAGAAGCGCATCACGCCGAGCACCGCCTCGAGCACCGCGGGATGGTCGAAATTGAGGTCCGGCTGGTGGGCGTAGAAGCGGTGCCAGTAATAGGCGCCGGCGAGCGGATCGAAGCTCCAGTTCGACTTCTCGGTATCGACGAAGATGATGCGCGCGCCGGCATAGCGGTGGTCGTCGTCGGACCAGACGTAGAATTTGCGCGCCGAGGTGCCGGGGCGGGCGCGGCGGGCGCGCTGGAACCAGGGGTGGGCATCCGAGGTGTGGTTGATGACGAGCTCGGTGATCACCCGGATGCCGTGGGCGTGGGCGGCGGCGATGCAGCGGCGCATGTCCCTGAGCGTGCCGTATTCGGGATGCACGGCGCGGTAATCGGCGATGTCGTAGCCGTCATCGCGCCGCGGCGAGGGATAGAAGGGCAGGAGCCAGATCGCGTTCGCCCCGAGGGCGGCGATATAATCGAGCTTTTCGCTGAGCCCCGCGAGGTCGCCGATGCCGTCGTTGTTGGCATCGAAGAACGATTTCACGTGCACCTGGTAGATGACCGCGTCCTTGAACCAGAGCGGATCGCAAGCGAGGGTGTGGCGGCGTGGGCGGGCGGAACGCAGGCTCATGGCGCGCTCTCCGCGGGCAGCGTCGGCGGGCGATCGAGCCGCCAGACGGCGAACGGCAGATCCGCGGGATCGAGCCGGATGCGCTGGCGCTTGCCGTGCCAGGTGAACCAACCTCCGCGCATCAGCTCCTCGGCGCCGATCGCGGCGTCGTCGGGCAGGCCGAAGCGCCAGAGCGGGATCTCGATCTCCGCCTCGATCGGGCGGCGCGGATCGAGGTTGACGGCGACCAGCAGCGTGTTGCGCCGGTCGCGCGACGTTTTCGCGTAGCAGAGGATGCTCTCGTCGGCGGCGTTCAGGAACTCGAGGCCGCGATTTCCATGCAGGGCCGGATTGGCGCGGCGGATCTGGTTGAGCCGCGTGATCTCTGCCGTGATATTGCCGGGGCGGTCCCAGTCCCAGGCGCGGATCTGGTATTTCTCGGAGTCGAGATACTCCTCGCGCGCCGGCAGCGCCCGTGCCTCGCAGAGCTCGAAGCCGTTATAGACGCCCCAGAGGCCGGAGAGCGTGGCGGCGAGCGCGGCGCGGATGAGGAAGGCGGGCCGCCCGCCCTGCTGGAGGAAGAAGGGGTTGATGTCCGGCGTGTTGACGAAAAGATGCGGGCGGAAGAAATCGGCGAGCGGGGAGCTGGCGAGCTCGGTGAAGTAGGCGGTGAGCTCGTGCTTCGTGTTGCGCCAGGTGAAGTAGGTGTAGGACTGGGAGAAGCCGATCTTGGCCAGGCGGTGCATCATCGCGGGGCGCGTGAAGGCCTCGGCGAGGAAGATGACGTCGGGCTCGCCGGCGCGGATATCCTCGATCAGCCACTCCCAGAAAGGCAGCGGCTTGGTGTGGGGATTGTCGACCCGGAAGATGCGCACGCCCGCCGCGAGCCAGAAGCGCACGACGTCGCGGAGCGCATTCCAGAGCGCGGGCACCGCGCCCGGCGCATGGAACGCGACATTGACGATGTCCTCGTAGCGCTTCGGCGGATTTTCCGCGTGGCGGAGCGAGCCGTCGGGGCGCCATTCGAACCAGTCGGGGTGCGCGCTCACCCACGGGTGGTCGGGCGCGCACTGGACCGCGAAATCGAGCGCGATCTCGATCCCCCAGCCGGCGGCGGCCTCGCGCAGGCGCTGGAAATCCGCGAGCGTGCCGAGCGCGGGATGGATCGCGTCGTGCCCGCCCTCCGCTGCGCCGATGGCGTAGGGGCTGCCGGGATCGTCCGGTCCGGCGGCGAGCGCGTTGTTGGCTCCCTTGCGGTTGACCCGGCCGATCGGATGGATCGGCGGGAAATAGAGCACGTCGAAGCCCATCGCACGGATGGCGGGCAGCCGGGTGATGACGTCGGCGAAGGTGCCGTGGCGCGCGGGATCGCCGCTCTGGCTGCGGGGAAAGAGCTCGTACCAGCTGGCGAACCCGGCGGCCGGCCGTTCCGCCTCGAGCGGTAGGGGAGGCTCGCGGCGGACGAGGAAATTCCGGGCCGCGCCCTCGCGCATCAACGCGGCGGTCTCGGGCGCGGTGACGAGCGCGAGCCGCTCCTCGGGGCCGGCCTGCTCCAGCCTGCCCACAAGCGCGCGGAGCGAAGCTCGCTGCGTGGCCCCGGCCTCGGTTGTTTCGGCGGCGGCGCGGACGAGGCCGACGGCTTCCTCGAGCTCGCGCGCGATCCCGATCGAAGCGGCCCGCCTCTTGGCGATCTCGTCGACGAGGCTGGCGAAGCGGTCGATCCAGGCCTCGATCGTGAAGAGGTAGCGGCCGAGGCGGGCGAGCGGGAAGGAGGCTTCGTAGCGGTCGTTGCCGAGCGGTTCCATCGCCGTCCGCTCCCACGCGGCAACGTCCGCGGGCCGCCACAGCAGATCGGCCGCGAGCCTCTCGTGCCCATCGCCGATGAGGTTTGCGGCGACGGTGACCGTATCGCCCACGATCCGCCGGGCCGGGAACTGTCCTTCCTCGACTGCTGGGCGCACCGCCTCGATCGCGATGCGCGGCCCGGCGGCCACTCGCTCGGCTGCGCGCCCGGACAGGCGGCGGATGGCGCGGGTCGGGACGAAGCGCAGCACCCGCCCCTCCCCAGGCCCGAGCCGAAGGGACTGACCGGGGCCGATCGGGTCGCCCTCCCCGTCCGGGGCGCCGCCCACGGCGTCTGCGGGAGCGAGGACGCCGCCGGCCCCACCGATCGCGGGCAGCACCGCTTCGGCCGGGAGCGTGGCCGGGTGGTCGAGGTCCGGATTGAGCGCGAGCACGAGGCCCGGATCCTGCCGGCTGCCCCGCGCGAGCACCGCGATCTCGGCGCCGGGCGGGGAGACCAAGCGAGCCGGCGGGCCGGCGAAGAGCGCGGGTTGCGCGCGCCGGCGGGCATTGAGCCGCGCGGTCTCGGGGGCGAGATCGGCGGCCTCGAAGCCGATCCGCATCATCCAAAGGGGGGCGTAGTGGGCGGCCAAGAGGAGCGCACGGCGCCGTTCGCTGGGATCTGCGGCGGGCGGGCCGCGGGGTGGCTCGGGCATCGCGATGACCGCGCCGAGTGCTGCGACGGCTGCCGCATCCTCGTCGATCCAGCCGGCACGGAAATCCCACCAGCAGGACGAGCTGGCGGCGGCATCGAAGCCGCAGGGGACGAGGCCGGCGAGCGCCTCGCGGGTTGCGCCGTGAGTGAAGGCGAGGAAGAGCGTGCCCGGATGGCGGCCGCGCACCGCCGCGATCGTCCGCGTCCAGGTCTCGGGCGGGAGATGGTGCGCGGCCTCGCAGAGGAAGCCGGCGGCCCCGGCTTCGCACCAGGCTCCGATGTCCGAACCTGCGCGCTCGGGGGGCAGATCGAGGATCACGCCGAGCCCCTCGGATGCGGCGCGCGCGGCGATCGGGGCGAAGTCGGCCGGCGGGTCGGCACCCAGGACGACGGCATCGAGCGCGACGGCATCGAGCACGACGGCATCGAAGCCGAGCTCGCGGGCGCGCGCAAGATCCGCGTCCCACGCGCCCGCGGGTGGGGCAAGACGGCAGAGGGCGGCGGTGCCGCCCCTGAGGGAGAAGGTTCGGGAGAAGGGCGTGGTTTCCTGCATCGCCCGCTGCGTCAGCTTCGCGTCGGCGTCGCGGCGGCTTCCCGCGAGGCGGCGTATATGTTGCTTCCAAGCAACGACATGGGCTCGATCCCCTTCAATCCGCTTACGATCGCTTGTGCTCGTGGAAATGATCCATCGCCGCCGCGAAAACCTGCGGTCGGTGATTCCGTATGAGCCGTCATCGTGTTTACATTGTGATGGCAATGCGTCATTGTGCAGCATGATGTTCTCCTATCGCATCGACATCGCGTCGGCGCCTTGGCATGCCTGATGCCTCGTGCCTGATGCCCCCGATGGGCGATGAAGTTTACCCCGGGATCTCCCGCGGGATCTCCATTTCCGAGGCGGTGGGGCGGCTGGCGGCCGCCGGGATCCCCACGCCCGGGCGCGAAGTGCGGCTTCTGCTCGCCCACGCGCTCGGCCGCGCGCCCGAAAGCCTGATCGGCGAGCGGCCGGCCCCGCCGCCGGGCTTCGCCGCCCTGATCGCCCGGCGGGCCGCCCGCGAGCCCCTCGCCTTCATCCTCGGCCGACGCGAGTTCTGGAGCCTCCCTTTCGCCGTCTCGCCGGCGACGCTCATTCCCCGCCCCGAGAGCGAGACGCTGCTCGAGGCGGCGCTGGCCGCCTGGCCGGACCGCGCGGCGGTGCGGCGCGTGCTCGACCTCGGCACCGGGACCGGATGCCTGCTGCTGGCCGCGCTCAGCGAGTTTCCCGCGGCCTTCGGGGTCGGGATCGATCGGGTGGCGGCGGCGGCGGCGCTGGCGCGGGCGAACGCCGAAGCGCTCGGGCTGGCCCGGCGGGCGGCCTTCCTGGCGGGGGACTGGGCGGCGTCGGTCGTGGGCCGGTTCAATCTGGTGCTGGCGAATCCGCCCTATGTGGAGCGGGCGGCGATCCCCGGGCTGATGCCCGAGGTGGCCCGCTTCGAGCCGCGCTCGGCGCTCGACGGGGGAGCGGACGGGCTGGACGCCTATCGGCGGCTCCTGCCTTCCCTGCCGCGCCTGCTGGCGGAGGGCGGGCTCGCGATCCTTGAGCTCGGCATCGGCGGGGCGGAAGGCGTGGCGCGCCTTGCCGCGGCGGAGGGGCTTGCGGTGAGGGCGGTGAGGCCCGATCTGGGAGGGAATTCGCGAGCCCTCATGCTCGCCGATCCTGGCCGCCGATCCTGCTCTCCTGGGGTCACAAAAAAACCGTTTGGCAGCGGAGGATAAGGCGGCTAGCTTGACCGGGCAGCAGGAATCGCCGCGGCGCGGCGGCTCCCGCAAGCTTCAGCCAGGATGGTCGGCATGCCGGTGCCCTGGGCACCGGCGGTTGGACCCCCGGATGAACGCTGCACCGAAGCCAAGGGCGAAGGATCTTTCTCGGCTGCCAGAGGGCGCTGCCGCACGGATGAAGACCGTGCCACGACCCTCGCAGAGTGCGAACAGGAAAGCGCAACGGCATAGGCATGAACATCAAACGGATGCGCGGCAGGGGCCACCGTGGGGGCACCAACGGCGGTGGCATGCGGCACCACGGCGGGGGTATCCCGCTCAACCGCAATCACGTTTTCGATAGCAACGGGCCGGATCTCAGGATCCGCGGCACCGCCCAGCAGCTCTTCGAAAAATACCTGCAGCTCGGCCGGGACGCGACCAGTGCCGGCGATAGGGTGATGGCGGAGAGCTACTTCCAGCACGCGGAGCACTATTTCCGCATCATGAACGCGATGAACCAGGCGGCCCAGCAGGGCCAGGTGACGGGCCCGGGCGGGCCGCCGCGCCGGTCGCTCGAGATGGACGGCGAGGAGCCCGACGGAATGACCCCTGGGCTCGGCGATCAGCCGGGCCAGAACGAGGGGCGCGAGATCCCGATCGGCGCCACGCCGCCGGACGGCTATCCGAACGGTTCCGTCAACTGACGACTGCTGGCTAACGGCTGGCGGGACCGTTCCCCGGCGGCATCACAAAAGGCGGAGCTGGCGCTTCGCGACCGGGCGGGCAGACGGGCGGTCAGCCTGATGGCGGAGCAGCCCCTCCTCGATATCGGCGAGAAAGCGCGAGGGCGGGAGCCGCTGAAGGCGGCCGCGCCATGACCGCTCGGCGCTGCGGCTGAGCACCAGACGCTCGCGGGCGCGGGTCACGCCGACATAGAAGAGCCGACGCTCCTCCTCGGCGGCCGTGCCGTCGCCTTCGAGCAGCGGCAGAACCCCGTCCTCCAACCCGACGATGAAGACGAGCGCGAACTCGAGGCCTTTCGCCGCATGGAGCGTGGAGAGCAGCACGCGGTCCGCGCGCGGATCCCAGAGGTCCGTCTCGCGCGCGAGCGAAAGCGCGTCGGCGGGTCCGAGCCCTTCGCCGAGCGCACGCTCGGCAAGCCCGGCCAGCGCGGGGACGAGGCCGGCGAGCGCGGCCTGAGCCGGGGCTTCCGCGCCGCCGGCGGCAAGCCGCGCCGCAGCCGCGCGCAGCGCTGCCGGAACGTCGCCGTCCCGGGCGATCGCGGCGATTTCGGCAAGCAGGGCGGACAAGCCGGGGACGCTGGCCAGCGGGTCGGCCGACGAGGTGCGGTAAGGAATGCCGGCGCGGGAGAAGGCCTCGGCAAGCGGGGCCGCCTGCCTGCCGGTGCGGGTGAGCACGGCGATATCGGAGAAGCCGATTCCCCGCTGGGCCGCGCTGCCGACCGCCGGAGAACCGCCGCGGCCGCGATCGATCGAATAGAAGCTGTGCCCGCCGAGCGATTCCTCGATCGTGCGGACGACGAACTCCGCCTCGGCACGCTCCGAGGCCGCCCGATGCAGCGTGATGCGCTCGGCCGGGAGGAGGCCGCGCCGGGCGGCGGGCGGGCCGCGGGCGAGGAGCTGTGCGGCGGCGGCGGCGATCGTTTCGCTCGAACGATAGTTGCGCCGCAGGGTGAAGCTGCGGGCGGTCGGATAATCGGCGCGGAAGCGATCGAAGCAGGCGGCGTCGGCGCCGCGGAAGCCGTGGATCGCCTGGTCCGGATCGCCGATCGCGAGCAGGTTCACCCCGGAGGGAGCGAGGGGCGGGGCCAGCATCAGGAGCAGGCGGTACTGGGTGGCGTCAAGATCCTGGAACTCGTCCACCGCGATGAAGCGGAAGCGCGCGCGATAGCGCTTTGCGAGGGCGGCGTTCCCTTCGAGTGCCGCGAGCGCCAGGCCGACGAGATCGTCGAAATCAACCTCGTTCCGCGCCGCCAGCGCCTGCTGATAGCGGGCAAGCAATGCGGCGATCTCGGGATCGGCCGCCGCACCGCTGCGCTTGGCGCGGGAGAGGGCGGCGAGGAGGCTTGCGGCCTTGCCCGGCGTGACGGCGGCGGCCTCGGCCACCAGCGCGCGGCTTTCCTCCTCGGCGGCGATGGAAAAGCCGGGCGCGAGGCCGGCAGCCTCGGGGTGCGCCCGAAGGATGGCGAGGCCGAGCGAGTGGAAGGTGTGGATCTGAACCGCCCGGGCGCACGGGCCGAGCAGCGGGCCAAGGCGGTCGCGCATTTCGCCGGCCGCGCGGCGGGTGAAGGTGATGGCGAGCACCGCCTCGGCCGGGACGGCGCCGGCGGCGACGAGATGGGCGATCCGGTGGGTGAGGGTGCGGGTCTTGCCCGAGCCCGGGCCGGCGACGATGAGCAGCGGGCCCGTGGGCGCGGAGACGGCGGCGCGCTGCGCGGCATCGAGGCCGTCGGAGGGCCAGGGGGCAACGGCGGGGAGGGCGCCTTCGGGCCACGGCGCGGCCGGGGTGGCACGGGCCACAGCAGCGGGCGGCGGCTCGGGCGGGGAGGCCCGTCCCAGGGGAAAAAGGAGCGCGCCGCCGGCGCGGCCCTTGAGCTCGCACGGCGCAAAGAGGCGGATGACGCCATATTCGCCGTCATAGCCCGCCTCGCGGATGACGTCCCCGCGCCGCATCCGGGCGATGGCCTCGGCGAGCAGCGAGGAGTGGGCGCGCGCGATCTCCTCGAGCGGGGCGGATCGGAGGATGGCGAGCTCCGGCCCGAGCGATGCGGTGAGGCGTTCATAGCCCTGCGCCACCGCGCGGCTAGCCGGCCCGGTGCCGGCGAGCTCGGCCAGGATTTCGGGCAGCGGCACGAGGCTCGCGATCTTGCCCGCTGTCGGCGGGGGCAGGGCTTCGGCCTCGCTGCGGTCGGCGAGCCGCTCGATCCGATGCAGCACGCCAATGGTGAGCTTGCCGCCGCAGACCGGGCAGCGCCCGTCATGGGCGAGCGTTTCGGCAGGAAGGAGGCGGGCCTTGCAGGCACGGTGCCCGTCGAGATGGTATTTTCCCTCTTCGGGGAAGAACTCGACGGTGCCGACATAGCCCTGGCCCGTCTCAAGCGCGCGGCGGATCGCCCCGTAATCGAGCGCGCTGTCGAACATTGTCGCCTCGCGGCCGAGCTTGCCGGGCGAATGGGCGTCCGAGTTCGAGACGAGGCGGTAACGATCGAGCGCGGAAAGCCGCCAGTTCATCGCCGGGTCGGAGGAGAGCCCGGTCTCGAGGGCGAAGATCGCGGGGGCGAGGTCGCGGTAACATTCGGTGATCGAATCGAAGCCGGATTGGGAGCCGAGGGCGGCGAACCACGGCGTCCAGATATGCGCGGGCACGAGATAGGAGGCGGGGTCCGATTCGAGCACGATCTCGAGCAGATCGCGGGAATCGAGGCCGAGAATCGGCCGGCCGTCCGAGGCGATGTTGCCGATGCGCGCGAGCCGGGCGGAGATGCGATCGACGGCGGCGAGATCGGGCGCGTAGATCAGGTGATGGATCTTTCGCGTGCGATCGCCCTTCTTGTAGATGGTCGAGATCTCGACCGAGAGCATGAAGCGGACCGGGGCGGCGGAAGCGGCGCCCGGATGAAGCGCGGCGAGCCGCTCCTCGATCCCGCTCGCCAGGCGGAAAAGGCCGGGCTCGGCAGGCACAAGTTTTTCACCGAGCTCGGCGCGCCAGGCAGGGTGGGCGAAATCGCCGGTGGCGACGAGATCGACGCCCTTCACCCGGGCTGCCGCGGCGAGATGCTCGAGATCGAGATCCCGGCTCGTGGCGCGGGAATATTTCGAGTGGACGTGCAGGTCAGCGGTGAAGCGCATCGCGGGCAGCCACCTCGAACCCCGTTGGGGCGACTCGGCGGGGGCACAATGATAGGCTGGACGCGATCGCTCGCGCAGCGGATGGAGCGGGTGAGGGGAATCGAACCCCCGTATGCAGCTTGGGAAGCTGCTGTTCTACCATTGAACTACACCCGCGCCGGGGCGCTACCCGCAGGCCCTTGGGCGAGACTGCCCTTATAGAAAACGCGTGTTGACGGCGCAACCGCTTCGCCGTAAGGCTCGCGGTGGCGGGCGACCGCCCCTCGTGATTTGTCCGGCCGGCTTGCGGCGAGGTGAAACAAGCGCGCTAAAGAGGCCCGCGGTGCATAAGGGAATAGTTCCGGCACATCGCGGTATTCCAGGCCGGCCCAGGCTGAAAGGGCCCGCTCCGATGACCACCCCCCTCCTCTCCCCCGCCACGTTGCTCGTCCATGGCGGGGTCGCGCGCAGCCAGTTCGCGGAGACGGCCGAGGCGCTCTTCCTCACCTCGGGCTTCGTCTATGACAGCGCCGAGCAGGCCGCCGCGACCTTCGCGGGGACGGTCGAGCACTACCAGTACAGCCGCTTCGGCAACCCGACGGTCGCGATGCTGGAAGCGCGACTCGCCGCGATCGAGGGGGCGGAGGCGTGCCGCGCGACCGCGAGCGGCATGGCTGCGGTGCATGCCGCCCTGCTCTGCCAGCTCAAAGCGGGCGATCGGGTGGTCGCCGCGCGCGCGCTCTTCGGTTCCTGCCACTGGATCATCTCGACCCTGCTGCCGCGCTACGGGATCAGGACGGAGTTCGTCGACGGCGCCGACCTCGATGCCTGGCGCGCCACCCTCAGCGAACCGGCTCAGCTCGTCCTGCTCGAGACACCTTCCAATCCGATGCTCGAGATCATCGATCTCGCGGCGGTGGCCGGCCTTGCCCACCATGCCGGCGCGCTCGTCGTGGTGGACAACGTATTCGCGACACCGCTGCTGCAGAAGCCGCTGGCGCTCGGGGCCGACATCGTCGTTTATTCGGCGACCAAGCACCTGGATGGCCAGGGGCGCGTGCTGGGCGGGGCGGTGCTCAGCTCGAAAAGCTGGATCGAGAACACGCTGCAGCCCTTCATCCGCAACACCGGTCCTGCGCTCTCGCCGTTCAATGCCTGGGTGCTCATCAAGGGGATGGAGACGCTGGCATTGCGCGTCGAGGCCTCGAGCGCGGCGGCGGCCCGGATCGCCGATTTTCTCGCCGGGCGAGCGGAGGTTGAGCAGGTCTGGTATCCGTTCCGCGCGGACCACCCGCAAGAGCGGCTGGCGCGGGCCCAGATGAAGGGCGGCGGCACGGTGGTGAGCTTCGCGGTGGCCGGCGGCCGACCTGCCGCCTTCGCCACACTCGACGCGCTCCACCTGATCGCCATCTCGAACAATCTCGGCGATACCAAATCGCTGGCGACGCATCCGGCGACGACGACGCACATGCGCATCGGCGAAGCGGAGCGCGCCCGGCTCGGCATCACCGAATCGGTGATCCGCCTTTCGGTCGGGCTCGAGGATCCCGCCGACCTCGAGGCCGATCTCGAGCGGGCGCTCGCCGCCGGCAGGCTCGCGCACGCCGCGGATTAGCGATTGGTCTGGACAAGGCCCGCGGGGCCGGGGTTTCATCCGTAATGGAGCGGATCACAGGCGGCTCTGATCGCGAGGCGATCCAGGGCTGGATCCATCCGCTCGGCACAAGGGGAAAAAGGGCGCGTTCACCACGACCGAACGCGCTCCAAGAGGTCCACGTCATGGCCGAGGATTATTCGAAGACCACGCGCAGCATCCGGGTGAGCGTCCGCCCCTTCTATCTCGAGGATCAGTCGGAGCCCGAGACGCATCATTTCGTCTGGGCCTATCGGGTGAAGATCGAAAATCGCGGCAGCGAGATCGTGCAGCTCCTGCGCCGCACGTGGCAGATCACCGACGCGCACGGGCGCATCCAGCATGTGCACGGAGCGGGCGTCGTCGGCGAGCAGCCCGTCCTCGAACCGGGCGAGGCCTTCGAGTACACATCGGGAACTCCGCTCGAGACGCCCTCGGGCTTCATGACCGGCGCCTATCACATGGTGGTGGCCGCGTCGGGCGAGCGGTTCGACGTGGCGATTCCGGCCTTCAGCCTCGACAGCCCCCATCAGGACCGCCGGCTGAATTGAGGGCGGCGCGCCCAAGGGGAATTCAAGGGGCCGTCAAGCGGGCAGCTTGTCAGCGCCCGGGACAGGCCCAATATCGGCGGCGCGACGACGTCTCCGCGCTCAACCCCGGCCCAAGGAAACCGATGCCGTGGATCTTCTCGTTCCTGCTGCCGTAACGCCGGCACGTCCAACACGCGAGGAGGCCGAGGAGGCGGTTCGCGTACTGCTGCGATGGGCGGGCGAAAACCCCGCGCGGGAAGGGCTCCTCGACACGCCCGGGCGGGTGGTGCGGGCCTACGAGGAATTCTTTGCGGGCTACGCCGTCGATCCGGTGGCTCTGCTGCAGCGCACCTTCGAGGAGACGGACGGCTACGACGAGCTCGTGCTGCTGCGCGATATCCGCGTGGAGAGCCATTGCGAGCATCACATGCTGCCGATCGTCGGGCGGGCGCACGTGGCCTACCTGCCCCGGCGGCGCGTCGTCGGCATCAGCAAGCTGGCGCGTGTGGCCGAGGCTTACGCGCGCCGGCTGCAGATTCAGGAGAAGCTGACGGCGCAGATCGCAAACACCATCAACGAGGTTCTGCAGCCGCGCGGGGTCGCCGTGGTGATCGAGGCGGAACACCAGTGCATGTCGACGCGCGGGGTGCATAAGCCCGGCGCCGGCATGGTGACGAGTCGCATGCTGGGCGCGTTCCGCGACGACCCGGCGACACGGCGGGAGCTCTTCGCGATGATCGGCTCGCGATGATCGGCAGCTATCTCGCGATCGGCTGAGACCGCCGGCCCGCCGCGGCCGCGTCGCGCTATTGGACCGGCGAGAAATCGGTCGGGCGAAGGAGGCGGTTCTCCTGCGAGACCAGCAGGCCGAGCTCTTCCGACTTCTTGATATAGGCACCCCAGCCGGGATCGGCCGCCATGGCAGCGCGGCGCGCTTCGCGATCGGCCTGGCTCTCATAGCCCCAGAGATGCACCACCTGGTTGAGCGGCCCTTCGGTGGCGACGAACCAACCGAGGCAACGGCCGAGATATTTCTGCTGCAGCGGCCAGGCGTCGGCCTTGTAGAGCGCGACGAACGCCGCCGTCTTGCCGGGACGCGTGGTGTAGATGCGCAGATCGACGATCATGCGGGTTGTCCTCCATGCGGCGGATGCGCCGCCGGTGCGGAGGCTGCCTGAGCCGGCAGCGAAGGTAAACCCGGCGCCGGGACGCTGTCGGGAAAGGCAGCCGCGATCAGCGCGCGGGTATAGGCCTCGCGCGGTGCGGCAAAGATCTCCTCGGCCGGGCCCTGTTCGATCACCCGTCCGGCGCGGAGCACCACAAGGCGGTGCGCCAGCGCGCGCACCACCGCGAGGTCGTGGCTGATGAAGAGATAGGCGAGATCGTGGCGCGCCTGAAGCGCGCGCAGAAGATCGACGATCTCCGCCTGCACCGAGGCATCGAGCGCGCTCGTCGGCTCGTCGAGGACGACGAAGCGCGGCTTCAGGATGATCGCGCGCGCGATCGCCACGCGCTGGCGCTGGCCGCCGCTGAATTCGTGCGGATAGCGCTCGGCGGATTCGCCCGGCAGGCCGACCTCCTCCAGGGCGGCGGCAACGCGCGCCTCGCGCTCGGCCCGCGAGAGGGAACGCACATGCACCGCGAGCCCCTCGGCCACGATCTCGCCCACGGAAAGCCGCGGCGAGAGGCTGCCGAACGGATCCTGAAACACGATTTGCATGCGCGCGCGAAGCGGCCGCAGCGCCTGGCGCGAAAGTCCGCCGATGGCGCGCCCCTCGAAGGAGATGCGGCCCTCCGCCGCTTCGAGGCCGAGCAGGGCCAGCCCGATCGTCGTCTTTCCCGAACCTGATTCGCCCACCAGGCCGAGCGTTTCCCCTTGCCGCACGGCGAGCGAGACGCCGTCCACGGCGCGCACCTCGCCGACCTGGCGGCGCATGAGCCCGGCGCGGATCGGAAAATGGATGCGCAGGTCCGAAGCCTCGACCAGCGGCGCATCGCCGTGCGGCCGGCTCGCCGGGCGCCCCCGCGGCCGCGCCGCGAGCAGGGCGCGGGTGTAACCGTGACGGGGGGACGCGAAGATCTCGGCGCTGCGACCCATCTCGACAATGCGCCCCGCCTGCATCACGCAAACACGGTCCGCCATGCGCCGGACGATGGAAAGATCGTGGGTGATCAAAAGAAGGGCGAGGCCGCGCGCCCTCTTCTCGGCCTCGAGGAGCTCGAGGATCTGCGCCTGGATGGTGACGTCGAGCGCGGTGGTCGGCTCGTCGGCGATGAGCAGGGCGGGATCGTTGGCCAGCGCCGTCGCGATCATCACGCGCTGGCGCTGGCCGCCGGAGAGCTGATGGGGGAAGGCGTCGATGCGCTCGGCAGCGTCGGCAAAGCCGGCGGCGTGGAGCAGCGCCTCGATCCGCGCGCGCAAGGCCGCCCGCCGCATCGGGCGGTGCAGCAGGATCGCCTCGGCGACCTGACGGCCGATCCGATGCAGCGGATTGAGGCTGCTCATCGGTTCCTGGAAAATCATTCCCGCCGCGTCGCCGCGCAGCCGGTGCAGCGCGGTCGCATCCGCCGCCGTCACGTCCTGGCCGTCCAGCACGATGCGGCCGGCCGTGACGCGGGCAGCACCTGGCAGCAGCCTCAAGAGGGAAAGAGCGGTGAGGGTCTTGCCGGAACCCGATTCGCCGACGATGGCCAGCGTCTCGCCACGTTCGAGAGTGAAGGAGACGTCCTCGACCACGGTGCGCGCACCGAACGCGACCGAGAGGCCCGCAACCTCTACCAGGCTCACGGCCGGGTCTTGCGCGGATCGAAGGCGTCGCGCACCGCCTCGCCGACGAAGATCAGCAGAGCGAGCGTGCCGCCCAGCACGACGAACGCCGTGATGCCGAGCCAGGGTGCCTGGAGGTTGTTCTTCGCCTCCGTCACCAGCTCGCCGAGAGAGGGCGAGCCCGGCGGCAGCCCAAAGCCGAGGAAATCGAGGCTGGCGAGCACCGTCACCGAGCCGGAAAGGATGAAGGGAAGAAAGGTCAGCACAGCCACCATCGCGTTCGGCAGCACATGCCGCCACATCACCACCACATCGGAGACACCCAGCGCACGCGCGGCACGGACATATTCGAGATTGCGGCCGCGCAGGAATTCCGCCCGCACGAGACCGGTGAGCGCCATCCAGCTGAACAGAAGAAGGAACACGAGCAGAACCCAGAATGAGGGCGTGATGATGCTGGACAGGATGATGAGCAGGAAAAGCTGCGGCATCCCCGACCAGATCTCCATCCCGCGCTGCCCGAGAAGATCGACGAGGCCGCCATAGAAGCCCTGCACCGCCCCGGCGGCGATGCCGACGACGGAGGAGAGGATAGTGAGCGTGAACCCGAACAGCACCGAGATGCGGAATCCGTAGATCACGCGGGCCAGCACATCCCGCGCCTGATCGTCGGTGCCGAGCCAGTTCTGCCAGGTGGGCGGGCTCGGCGCCGGCGAGGGCAGGTTGTTGACGATGGTATCGTAATGAAATGGAATGAGCGGCCAGAGCATCCAGCCGTGCGCGCGGATCGCCGCCTTGACCGCGGGATCGGTATAGTCGGTCTCGGTCGGCAGGAAATCCGGGCCGAACTCCGTCCCGGGATAGTTCGCGACCACCGGGAAATACCAAGCCCCGCGATACTGCATGACCAGCGGCCGGTCGTTGGCGACGAACTCGGCGAAGAGCGAGGTCGTAAAGAGAACCAGGAAAATCCAGAGGCAGGCGACCCCGCGCCGGTTGGCGCGGAAGGCGGCGAGCCGCCGGCGGGTGAGCGGCGAGAACCTCACCGCCGCACCGCGAAATCGATCCGCGGATCGACGACGGTGTACATAAAGTCACCGATGATCTGCAGCACCAGCCCGGTCAGCGTATAGATATAGAGCGTGCCGAACATCACCGGGTAATCGCGCTGCACGGCCGCCTGGAAGCCGAGCAGCCCAAGACCGTTGAGCGAGAAGATGATCTCGATCAAAAGAGCGCTCGTGAAAAGAATGCCTACGAAGGCCTGCGGAAAGCCGGCCACCACCAGCAGCATGGCATTGCGGAAGACATGCCCGTAGAGAACGCGCCTCTCCGAGGCCCCCTTGGCCCGCGCCGTGACGACGTACTGCTTGCCGATCTCCTCGAGGAAGCAGTTCTTGCTCAGCATGGTGAGGCTGGCGAAACCTCCGAGCGTCATCGCCGTGATCGGCAACACCATGTGCCAGAGATAATCCGCCATCCGGGCAGGCCAGGAGAGCTGCGACCAGTTCTCGCTGATCAGGCCGCGCAGCGGAAACCATTGCACGAAGGACCCGCCGGCGAACAAAACGATGAGGAGAATGGCGAGCAGGAAACCCGGCACGGCATAACCGAGGAGCACCGCCGTCGTGCTCGCAATGTCGAACCGGCTGCCGTCACGCACCGCCTTGGCGATGCCGAGCGGAATGGAAACCAGATAAATGAGAAGCGTCGACCACAGGCCGAGCGAGATCGAGACGGGCATCCGGTTGAGGACGAGCGTCAGCACCGGCTGATCGAGAAAGAAGCTGCGCCCGAGATGGAAGGTCGCATAGTTGCGCAGCATGTCGAGGAATCGCGTGAGCGGCGGCTTGTCGAAGCCGAACATCTTGCGAATCTGGGCGATCAGATGCGGATCAAGCCCCTGTTGGCCACGATAGAGCCCGGGCCCCGCCGCTTCCGGGGCGCCTTGCCCGGTGACCCCGGACAACACCGCTGCCTGCCCCTTGAAACGGGCGATCATCTCCTCGACCGGCCCGCCCGGCGCCAATTGGACCACCGCGAAATTGATGGCGATGATCCCGAACAAAGTCGGAATGATCAGCAAGAGCCGCCGCAGCAGATAAGCCGCCATCACACGCCTCCGATGCTGCCCGTGCCTCCGCTCCGGAAGGACGGCAAGGGGCTCTGCCCCTTGACCCCGCCAAGGGCTGAGCCCTTGGAACCCCTCCTTGGCGGCGGCACGGGCAGCATCGGGTCTAGAGGCCGGCGCGGCGCGCGGCGTCGGTGGCCTGGGCCAATTTTTCGTCGACCCACCAGGCATCGAAGACGTAGCCCGAGCGGACGGGTTCGGTGGGGAAGCCGAAGCGGTTCCAGTAGGCGAGGTTGAAGTAGCTCGAGTGCCATTGCGGCACGACGTACCAGCCCCAGAGCAGCACGCGGTCGAGTGCGTGGGCGGCCGCGAGGAGGGCGGTGCGGTCGGGCGCGTCGATCAATTTCTCCACCAACGCGTCGATGACCGGGCTGCAGACGCCCGTCAGGTTCTCGCTGCCGGGTGTGTGGCCGGCGGCGCAGGTCCAGTAGTTGCGTTGTTCGTTGCCGGGGATGTCGGATTCCGGGAAGACCGTGATCGTCATGTCGAAATCGAAATTGTTCATCCGCTCCTGGTATTGGGCAGGATCGATGACCCGCACCGCGGCGGTGATGCCGAGGCGTTTGAGCCAGCTCGCGTAGGGGAGCGAGACACGTTCGAAGGTCGGATCGGGGAGCAGGATCTCGAAGTTGAAGGGGAGGCCCGCCTGGTTCACCAATCTGCCGCCGGCGACGTGCCAGCCTGCCTGCTCGAGCATATGGAAGGCGGCGACGAGCTGTTTCTGGTTGTTGCCCGAGCCGTCGGTGACCGGCAGCGTGAAGGGTTTTGTGAAGACCTCGGCAGGGAGTTGCTTGCGGAACGGCTCGAGCAGGGCGAGCTCGCCCCCTTGCGGAAGCCCGGAGCAGGCGAGGTCGCTGTTGGAGAAGTAGCTCAGCGAGCGCGTGTAGAGGCCGTAGAAGAGGTTCTTGTCCTCCCATTGGAAGTCGAAGGCCCAGGCCATCGCCTGGCGCACGCGAGCGTCGGCGAAGACGGCCCGGCGGGTGTTCATGGCGAAGCCCTGCATGCCGGTGGGCAGGTGGTAGCGGACGCGCCACAGCTTGACGAGGCCACGCCGGACCGCCGGAAAATCGTAGCCGGTCGCCCAGTTCTTGGAGATGTTCTCGTTGCGGAAGTCGATGCTGCCGGCCTTGAACGCCTCGAAGGCAACCGTGTCGTCAGAGAAATATTCGGTCCGGATGGTGTCGAAATTGTAGAGGCCACGCGCGCTCGGAAGGTTGGCGGCCCAGTAGTCGGGATTGCGCTGATAGGTGACCGAGCGGTTGAAGGCGAAGGCCGCGATACGGTACGGCCCGGAGCCGAGGGGTGGGTCGGTCAGGGGCCGCGAAAAATCGCGATGGGCGAAGAAGCGGGCGGGGAGGACGGGAAGCTCGCCCAGGATCAGCGGCAATTCCCGGCTTTGCGTGGAGTGGAGACGAAAGCGGACGGCGCGGGGCGCAAGCGCGGTGACCGAGGCGACCGCGGCGTAGTAGGCGCGGTAGAAGGGTTGGCCCTGGTTGACCAGGACGTTGAATGTGAAGACCACGTCGGCAGCCGTGACATCCGTGCCGTCGTGGAAGCGGGCGGCGGGATTGAGGGTGAAGGTGATGGTGGCGCGGTCGGGGCTGATCTCGACGCTTTCGGCGAGGCTGGCGTAGGCAGTGCCCGATTCGTCGGCCGAGGCGACGAGCAGCGTGTCCCACAGACGGGAGAGGCCGTCGGCCGGGGTGCCGCGGATGATGTAGGGGTTGAAGCTGTCGAAGCTGCCGAGCGAGAAGAGAGTGACGGTGCCGCCTTTCGGCGCGTCGGGGTTGACGTAGGGGAAGGCGGTGAAGCCGGGCGGCAGGGCCGGCGGGCCGAGGAGCGAGATGGCGTCCGTGCGCGCGGGCGGGGTCGCGGCGCGGGCCCGCGCGGCGGCCAGGGGGCCGGCGAGGCTCCCGGAGACGCCGAGAAGAAGCGAGCGACGCCGCATGGTGTTCTCCTTTGCGCGAGCGCGTCTCGCATCCCGGCCCCATCGAACGCGCTCCGGTTGGTCCGTCGTTGGTCTCTTTGGGGAGGCTAGAGGATATGGGTGCGCCCCCGGATCGCCGGCAGCGGTTCCCCGATTGAGCCTAGCCCGCGAGCATGGCAAGCGCGGGCTCGAGCAGGGCGGGATCGCCGACCGCCAGCACCTCTCCCGTGGCGTCGGGGGTCAGCGCCCTGCCCTGCCAGTCCGTCAGCCGGCCGCCCGCCCCTTCGACGACGGGGACGAGGGCCGCCCAGTCCCACAGCTTGAGCGAGGCCTCGGCGATCACATCGATCTGGCCGAGCGCCAGCAGCCCATAGGAATAGCAGTCCCCGCCCCAGGTCGTGCGTCGGCAGGCCGACCGCAGGCGGGCGAAGCGCGTGGCTTCGGCGGCGTCGAACATTTCCGGCAGGGTGCAGGAGAGCTCGGCCGCGCCGAGGGCGGCGCAGGGCCGGCATCCGGCGCGGCCGCCGAGCGGGCCGGAGAACCGGGTCGGGTGGCCGGCGAGCCCGAGCCAGCGTTCGCCGGTGATCGGCTGGTCGATCAGGCCCAAGATGGGGCGGCCGGCGTCGAGCAGCGCGATCAGCGTGCCGAAAAGCGGGCGGCCGGTGATGAAGGCGCGCGTGCCGTCGATCGGGTCGAGCACCCAACAGAATCGCGCGCCCGGCCGCTCATGGCCGCATTCTTCCCCGAGCAGGCCGTGATCGGGGAAGCGTTCGGCAAGCACGGCGCGCATCGCCTGCTCGGCTCCGCGGTCGGCGAGGGTCACCGGGCTCAGATCCGCCTTCTGCTCGACCGCGAGCGGGGCGCGGAAATGGGGCCGGATGGCAGCGCCCGCGGCGGCCGCGGCGGCCACGCCGGCGGCCACGCCGGCGGCCAGCAGCGCGTCCGTGGGAGGGGCGGTCAACAGAGGGCGGCTAGGGCTTGGCGGCCGCGGCCGCGGGCTGGGCGGGCGCGGCAGGAGCGGCGGCGGGCAACGGTACGGGGTGCGAGGAGAGCGTGCGGAGGAAGGCGATCACGTCCGCGCGGGTCCGGGTCTGCGGGATCCCGGCGAAGGTCATGAGGGTGCCCGGCGCGACCACCTGCGGGTCGTCCAGCCACAGGTTCAGGTTATGGTAGGTCCAGGTGCCGCCAAGGCTCTTGATCGCTGAGGAGTAATTGAAGCCGGCAACCGATGCGCGGGGGCGGCCGACCACATTGTAGAGATCGGGGCCGATCTTGGCGCCGGCACCGGCGGTATAGTTGTGGCAGGCGGCGCAGACCTCCTCGACGAACTGCTGCCCCGCCTTCACGTCGGCCTTGGCGAGCAGCGGCGTGATCGCGGGGACCGGCGCGGGCTTGGCGGCGGCGGGCTGGCCGGCCTGCTCGGCCTGCATCGCGATCTGGAGCACCGGCTTCGCGAGTTCCGTCGGGCTCACCGCCGTATCCGCGATGAAGCCGGCGACCATGAAGGCGATCCCGGCCACCAGCACGGCGGCGATGATCTTGTTGACCTCCAAGCTGTCCATGCGGCGTTTCCCGTCCGATCCTGTTATGCACCGAATGGGGACGCTCCCGGGCAACGTTGCGCCCCCGCCAGCACCCCCCTAAGGTGCGGCGCACATTAAGGAAACCGTTGGCTTGCTTCAACCCGCGCTCTGCCTGCGGCCGGGCGGCGGCCCGACGATCGCAGGATGACCCGCAGCATTGCCTTCCAGGGGCGCCCCGGCGCCTACTCCGATCTCGCCTGCCGCGACGCCTTCCCGGGCCTCAGCACCCTGCCGTGCGAGAGCTTCGAAGCGGCGATCGAGGCGGCGCGCGAGGGGCATGCCGATCTGGCCATGCTTCCGTGCGAGAACAGCCTGGCCGGCCGCGTGCCCGACATCCACCATCTTTTGCCGGGAAGCGGACTGTTCGTGGTGGGCGAGCATTTCCAGCGCGTGGAGCACTGCCTGCTGGCGCCCGCGGGGGCGCGGCTCTCGGATGTCCGCCGCGTGCATTCCCACGCCGTGGCGCTCGGCCAGGTCCGCCGGCTGCTCAGGGAGATGCATGTCGAGCCCGTCATCGAGGCCGACACCGCGGGCTCGGCCGCGCTGGTCGCGGAATGGAACCGGCGCGAGGATGCCGCGATCGCCTCGGCGCTGGCGGCCGAGATCTATGGGCTCGAGATCCTGCGCCGCAATGTCGAGGATGCGCCGCACAACACCACGCGGTTCTATGTGATGGCCCCGCGCCCCGAGACGCCGGCGGCGGATGCCAAGGTGATGATGACGACCTTCGTGTTTCGCGTCCGCAACGTGCCGGCCGCGCTCTACAAGGCGCTCGGCGGATTTGCCACCAACGGTGTGAACATGACCAAGCTCGAGAGCTACATGCTGAACGGCCAGTTCACCGCGACGCAGTTCCTGTGCGACGTCGAAGGGCGTCCGGAACAGCCCGGCCTACGCAACGCGCTCGAGGAACTCTCGTTCTTCTCGCGCGAGGTGCGTGTGCTCGGCGTCTATCCGGCGGCGGCGAGCCGCAACATAGCGGCTCCGGAATAGCCGCCCCGGCATAGCCCGAAGGATCCGCGCCACGCGCCGAAGTCAGGGGTCCGTCGTGACCACCGGCTCGACGCCGCCCGGCACGGCAAGCCCTTTGTCCCGCAGGCAGCGGAGCGTCGCCTGACGGAGCAGATACTGGAGCTGGCCGCTCGAGCCGAGGTTGACGCTCGGGCTCTGCATCATGCGGACCCGGAGCGCATTCACCTGGGGATCGTTGTACGCTTGGCGGCGGCAGACCGCTTGCGGCGAATTGTCGGTCGTCGCGCAGGCGGCGATCAGGACGGCCACGAAAGGCGCAAGGACCCGAAGCTTCATGCCGCACTTCCTCAAGGCTGACGATCTGGGCAGGTGCCGTACGATGGCCGGGAGCCGCGGCGGCGGCTCCGGCAGGGGCCGAGCAATAGCATTCATCAGGCTGCGGGGAAGAGCCTCGGGGCCGGCGGCGGCGAAGAACGGGGGCCCCCAGGACATTGAGGATGCCGCGAGACTGGCATGACGATCCCTGACGCGATGGTCATGGCGGGGCGCGCGGCCATGCACCACGCGCACGAGGTCATCCTGCTCGGCGGCGGGCTCGGCATCCTCAGCATCCTGGCCGCGATCGCCTCGCGCCGCATCGGGGCGCCGATGCTGCTCGCCTTCCTGGCGCTCGGCATGCTCGTCGGCGAGGACGGCCTGCTCGGCATCCACTACGACGATTACGCCACGTCCTACCTGATCGGCAGTGTCGCCCTTGCGGTGATCCTCTTCGAAGGCGGCCTCAAGACGCCCGTGCCAATGCTGCGGGCGGCATTCTGGCCCGCGCTCGCGCTGGCGACGGTGGGCGTCGCCGTGACCGCCGGCATCGTCGGAGGTGTGATCGCCGTGGTGGACCGGCTGCCGATCGCGCCGGCGCTGCTGGCAGGAGCCGTGGTGGCACCGACCGACGCGGCGGCGGTCGCGGTCCTGCTGCGGACCTCGGCAGTGGCCCTGCCGGAGCGGTTGCTCGCGCTTCTGGAGGTGGAATCCGGCCTCAACGACCCGATGTCGGTGTTCCTGACCCTGCTCCTCATCCATATCATTGCCGCGCCCGGCTCGCTCGGCGTGAGCGGCGCCGCGATTCTCTTCCTCGAGGAGATGCTCGGCGGCGCCGCCCTTGGGCTCGCCGGCGGCTGGCTGCTCGGCCGGGCAATGCGGCTTCTGCCGCTCGAGCCCGCGCTGGCGACGGTGTTCCTCCTCGGCGCCGCCCTCGGGCTGTTCGGCATTGCCCAGATCCTCGGGGCGAGCGGCTTTCTCGCGGTCTATCTCGCCGGAATCGTCACCCGCGCCGCCATCAACCCAACCCGTTCCGGCATCGCCCCGTTCTTCGAAGGCATGGCCTGGCTCTCGCAGATCGTCCTCTTCCTTATGCTCGGCCTGCTGGTCACGCCGCACCTTCTGCCGGAATATATCCCCGGCGCGATCGGCGGCGCCGCGGCGCTGATTTTCCTCGCCCGCCCGGTGGCGGTGTTCGGCACGCTCCTGCCGTTCCGGTTCTCCTGGCGCGAGTCCGCCTTCGCCTCGTGGGTGGGCCTGCGCGGCGCGGTGCCGATCTATCTCAGCATCATCCCGGCGCTCGGCGACCCCGAACGCGGGGGGAGCCTGTTCGCCAGCATGTTCATCGTCGTCATCCTCT
The DNA here is from genome assembly GCA_963840545.1 of uncultured Pseudomonadota bacterium. Classification (GTDB taxonomy): domain Bacteria; phylum Pseudomonadota; class Alphaproteobacteria; order Acetobacterales; family Acetobacteraceae; genus JAKAWQ01. Next base: position 604,716 of record CAWIZE010000001.1, read on the forward strand.
CGCTCATCGTGCAGGGCTGGACCGTCGGCCTTTCGGCCCGCCTCCTCGGGTTCGGCGGGCGGCGCGGCGAAGCCGGCTCGCATGGCTGAGTCTCTTGGGCTAGAAGCCGTCGCCGTGACCGTCCGCACCCGCTTCGCCCCGAGCCCGACCGGCATGCTGCACATCGGCAGCGCCCGTACGGCCCTCTTCAACTACCTTTTCAGCCGCCACCACGGCGGCACCTACCTGCTCCGGATCGAGGATACCGACCGGGCGCGCAACACCGAGGCCGCGATCCGCGCCATCCTCGAGGGGCTCGCATGGCTCGACCTCCTCCCGGACGAGCCGCCGCTGTTCCAGTCCACACGCGCCGCCCGCCACGCCGAGGTGGCGCGGGCGCTGCTTGCGGCGGGCCGGGCCTATCTCTGCTTCTGCACCCCCGCGGAGTTGGCCGCGATGCGCGAACAGGCGCTCGCCGAGGGCAGGCCGCCCCGCTATGACGGTCGCTGGCGCCAGCGCGACCCGGCGGAGGCGCCGCCCGGCGTGGCGCCCGCGATCCGCCTCAAGGCGCCGCGCGAGGGCGAGACGCTCGTCCAGGATCTCGTCCAGGGCACGGTGCGTGTGGCCAATGCCGAGCTCGACGACATGATCATCCTGCGCGGGGACGGCAGCCCCACCTACCAGCACGCGGTGGTGGTGGACGACCACGATATGGGCATCACCCACGTGATCCGCGGCGACGATCACCTGACCAACGCCTTCCGCCAGATGCAGATCTATCAGGCGATGGGCTGGGAGCCGCCGCGCTTCGCCCATATCCCGCTGATCCATGGCCCGGACGGAGCCAAGCTCTCGAAACGGCATGGCGCGCAGAGCGTGGTCGAGTTCCGCGATCAGGGCTTCCTTCCCGAGGCGCTCTGCAACTACCTGCTGCGGCTCGGCTGGGGCCACGGCGATGCGGAGGTGCTGTCGCGGGAGGAGGCGATCCGCCTCTTCGATCTCGACGGCGTCGGTCGGGCGGCGAGCCGGATGGATTATGCGAAGCTCACCCATCTCAATGCGGTCTGGATCCGCCAGGCGGATGACGGCCGGCTCGCCGCGGACGTGGCGGAGCGGCTCGGACGGGCGGGCGCCCGGGCACCCGAGGTCCAGGCGCCCGAGGTCCAGGCGCCCGAGGTCCAGGCGCGGATCCGGGCCCTGATGCCCGTGCTCAAAGAGCGGGCGCGAACGCTGGGCGAGCTCGCGGCGTCAGCTTCCTTCCTCGCGCACGCGCCGGCGCCTCCGCTCGAAGCAAAGGCCCAGGCGTTGCTGACCCCGGCGGCGCGGGAGATGCTGGGAGAATTGGCAACGGCGCTCGCGGCGACGGAATTCACCCCGCCGGCACTGGATGCGTGCCTGCGCGCCTTTGCCCTCGCGCGGGGCGACAAGCTCGGCAGCGTGGCGCAGCCGCTGCGCGCGGCGCTCACCGGCTCGACCGCGAGCCCGCCGATCGACGCCGTGCTCGCCGTGCTGGGGCGCGAAGAGACATTGTCACGGATCAGGGCGATCCTCTGAACGCGCGCCCCGTTCCCTGGGCGCCGCCCTGTGCTAAGCTTGGCCGGCCAACATCTGCAGGAGAAAGCGTCATGCGTCCGGCAAGAACATGGTCGGTCCTTCTCGCATTGGCATTGCTCGGATGGATCACCTCGGTGACGCTCGTGCATGCGGCACCGGTTTCCTTCAGCGTGCCGCTGTCCGGCGCGGCGCAGGTGCCGCCGGTCAGCACGTCCGGCACCGGCACGGCCGATCTCACCTATGATCCGACGACGCGCGTGCTGACCTGGTCGGTCACCTTCAGCGGGCTCTCGAGCGCCGCCACCATGGCGCACTTCCATGGCCCGGCCGCCGCTGGCAAGAATGCCGGGGTGCAGATCTGGATCAGCAAGAAGGGCGCAGCCCCGACAAGCCCGATCACCGGCAACGCCACGCTGACCCCGGCGCAGGCGACGATGCTCATGGACGACGATCTGTACGTCAACGTCCATTCCCAGGATCATCCGGGGGGCGAAATCCGCGGCCAGGTGATCCCGCCGAAGTCGTAGCGCGGCCACCACCTGCCCCGGTCACGCACGCGCGGCCGGGGCAGGTGAGGCGGGCCAGGCAAGTGCGGGGGGCCGGAGATCAGGCGCGCTCGGCCGCTTCCGATGGTTCGGTGAGCGGCGCGGCAAGGTATTTTTCGTAGCCCTTCGGCACCACCTGCCAGAAATGTCTGACCGTGCGCTCCCAGTCGTGCAGGAGCATCGCCGCATAGCGGCTCGCTGTCTCGGCGACGTGGCGGGAGACGAGGTCCTGGAGCGTCTTTTCCCAGTCGGCCGACGCGATGCGCTGCCAATTGATCGTGTCGGGGTTGGCCACGCGCGAGAACCGTTCGTCCGGGTCGTAGATGAAGGCCATGCCGCCGGTGAAGCCGGCGCCGAAATTTTCGCCCACGCGCCCGAGCACGACCACCGTGCCGCCGGTCATGTACTCACAGCCGTTCGAGCCGCAGCCCTCGACGACGGCCTCCGCTCCGGAGTTCCTGACCGCGAACCGCTCCCCGGCCTGGCCGGCGGCGAAGAGATCGCCCGAGGTTGCACCGTAGAGCACGGTGTTGCCGATGATCGTGTTCTCGTGGCTCATCAGATTCGAGGACGGCGCCGGCCGGACGACGATCGTCGCCCCGGAGAGGCCCTTGCCCACATAGTCGTTCGAATCGCCGAACAGCTCGAGCTTGAGGCCGCGCACGGCAAAGGCGCCGAGCGACTGGCCGGCCGAGCCGCGCAGCCGGACGGTCACGTGGCCGGGCGCGAGCCCCGCCATGCCGAAGCGACGGACGATCTTCGATGAGAACTTCGTCCCGACGGCGCGATGCGTGTTGCGGATGGTGTACTGGAGCTGCATCTTCTCGCCGTGCTCGAAGAAGGCGGCGGCGTCGGTGATCATCTGCGCGTCGAGGGTCTCCGGCACCTCGTTGCGCCCCTCGCGCGAGCAGAAGCGCGTGTAGGGACCGGGATCCGCCTGCACGAGCAGCGGATTGAGGTCGAGATCGTCGAGGAAGTCGGAGCCGCGGCTCACCTGATGGAGGAGATCGGTGCGGCCGATCACGTCCTCGAGCCGGCGGAAGCCGAGCGAGGCGAGGATGCCACGCACGTCCTCGGCGACGAACGAGAAGAGGTTGATCACCTTCTCTGCCGTGCCCTCGAACTTGGCGCGAAGCTCCGGATCCTGCGTGCAGACCCCCACGGGGCAGGTGTTCGAGTGGCACTGGCGCACCATGATGCAGCCCATCGCCACCAGCGAGGCGGTGCCGATGCCGAATTCCTCGGCCCCGAGCATCGCGGCAATCACGACATCCCGGCCGGTCTTGATGCCACCGTCGGTGCGAAGCTTCACGCGGTGGCGGAGCCGGTTGAGCATCAGCACCTGGTGCGTCTCGGAGAGGCCCATCTCCCACGGCAGGCCCGCGTATTTGATGCTGCTCTGCGGGCTCGCCCCGGTGCCGCCGGCATGGCCGGAGATCAGGATCGCGTCCGCGCGGGCCTTGGCGACGCCGGCGGCGATCGTGCCGATGCCGCTTCTGGCCACCAGCTTCACGCAAACGGTGGCGTCCGGGTTGATCTGCTTGAGATCGTAGATGAGCTGGGCGAGGTCCTCGATCGAGTAGATGTCGTGATGCGGCGGCGGGCTGATCAGCATCACGCCGGGCGTCGAGTGGCGCAGCCGCGCGATCATCTCGCTCACCTTGAAGCCCGGCAGCTGGCCGCCCTCCCCCGGCTTCGCGCCCTGCGCGACCTTGATCTCGATCTCGCGGCAATTGTTGAGGAACTCGGCGGTCACGCCGAAACGGCCCGATGCGATCTGCTTGATGGCCGAGCAGGCATTGTCGCCGTTCGCGCGCGGCCGGTAGCGTGCCGGATCCTCGCCTCCTTCGCCGGAATCGGATCGCGCGCCGATCCGGTTCATCGCGATCGAGAGGGTTTCGTGCGCCTCGGGCGAGAGGGCGCCGAGCGAGATGCCGGGGGCGACCAGGCGCTTGCGGATCTCGGTGACACTTTCGACCTCGTCCACCGGGACGGGCGTGCGGCCCTCGGTTCGGAAGTCGAGCAGATCGCGGAGCGCAATCGGCGGCAGCTTGCGCACGCCCTCGGCGTAGCGGCGATAGATGGTGTAGCTGTCGGTCCCGACCGCCGTTTGCAGCGTGTGGATCAGGCCCGCCTCGAAGCCGTGCGCCTCGCCGCGGCGGCGCACCTTGTAAATGCCGCCGACCGGCAGCGTGACGACGCCGGAGGCCCAGGCGGTTTCGTGAAGCCCGAGGATCTTGCGGGCGATCCCCGAGAGCCCGATGCCCGAAATGCGCGAGGGCATGCCGGGGAAGAACTCCGCGACGAGGGCACGCGAGAGACCGATCGCCTCGAAATTCGAGCCGCCGCGATAGGAGGATATGACGCCGATCCCCATCTTGGACATGATCTTCAAGAGACCCTTGTCCACCGCTTTCTTGTAGCGCTGCACGGCGGCCTTGAGCGAAAGCTCGCCGAAGAGGCCGCGGCGCTGGCGGTCGGCGATCGAGGCCTCGGCGAGATAGGCGTTGACGGTGGTCGCGCCGACCCCGATCAGCACGGCGAAATAGTGCACGTCCACGCATTCGGCGGAGCGCACGTTGAGGCTGGTGAAGGTGCGGAGCGACTGGCGCACGAGATGGGTGTGCACGCCGGCGGTGGCGAGGATCATCGGGATCGGCGCGCGTTCCGGCCCCTGCGCCTCGTCGGTCAGGATGACATGCGTGCAGCCGGCCCGCACACCTTCCTCGGCCTCGCGGCGGATGCGCTCGAGTGCCGCGCGCAGGCCGGCCTCGCCCGCCGCGGCGGGGAAGGTGCAGTCGACGTCGCAGGCCGAGCCGCCCATGTACTCGCGCATCGCGAAAAACTCGGCCGCCGAGAGCACCGGGCTTTCGAGCTGGAGGAGGTCGCACTGGCTCGAATCCTCGTCGAGCACGTTGCCGAGGTTGCCGAGCCGGGTGCGCAGCGTCATCACCCTTGTCTCGCGCAAGCTATCGATCGGCGGATTGGTGACCTGGCTGAAGCCCTGGCGGAAATAATGGTGCAATCCGCGGTAATGCTCCGAGAGCACGGCGATCGGCGTGTCGTCGCCCATGCTGCCGACCGGCTCGCTGCCCTCCTCCACCATCGGATGGAGGATCATCTCCATTTCCTCGAGCGTGAGGCCGACACCGAGCTGGCGGCGGCGCAGCTCCTCGCCCTGGTAGATCGCGGGCTCGGGCGCGTCGGTCTTGACGATGTGGTCGATCACCCCGACGCGACGCGACCACTCGCTGAAGGGCTGGCGGGCGGCGAGCAGCTTGCGGATCTCGGCATCGACGTGAAAGCGCGGCTGGTCGAGATCGACGCCGACCGTCTCGCCGGGGCCGACGCGCCCCTTGGCCAGGATCGACGTCTCGTCGAGCTTCACCATGCCGGTTTCGGAGCCGACGATGAGCAGCGAGTCGGTCGTGATGGTGTAGCGCAGGGGGCGCAGTCCGTTGCGGTCGAGCCCTGCGATCACCCAGCGCCCGTCGGTGGCGGCGATCGCCGCCGGCCCATCCCACGGCTCCATCACGGCGTTGCAGTAGAGGAAGAGATCGCGCTCCGCGGGCGCCATCGTCCCGTCGGCGGCGAAGGCGGGGGGGATCATCAGAGCCTTGGCCATCGGCGCGTCGCGCCCGGCGCGCACCAGCAGCTCGAAGACGTTGTCGAGCACGGCGGTGTCCGATCCGCCGGCCTGCACCACCGGTTTGATGTCCTCCATGAAGGGATCGAGCGCGGCATCGGCAAGCCGCGTCTCGTGGCTCCGCATCCAGTTGCTGTTGCCCGCGAGCGTGTTGATCTCACCGTTGTGCGCGAGCATGCGGAAGGGCTGGGCGAGCCGCCAGGTGGGGAATGTGTTGGTGGAATAGCGCTGATGGAAGATCGCGAAGCGCGAGACGAAGCGGGGATCGAGAAGATCCGGATAGAACTCCGAAAGATGCTCGGCGAGGAACATCCCCTTGTAGATGATCGAGCGGCAGGAGAGGGAACAGAAATAGAGTTCCGGAATCTGCGCCGCGATCGCCGCCTTCTCGATGCGGCGGCGGATGACGTAGAGGTCGCGCTCGAAAATCGCCTCCGCGGTCCCGAGCGCGTTCCAGATGATGATCTGCTCGATCTCGGGGCGCGTCGCGTTCGCCTTCTCGCCGATACAGGAGACGTCGATCGGCACCTGCCGCCAGCCGTGGATGGCATAGCCGAATTGGAGGATCTCGGTCTCGACGATCTGCCGGCAGCGCTCCTGCGCGGAGAGATCGGTTTTCGGCAGGAAGACCTGGCCGACGGCGATCGGGCCGGGACGGAGCTTGGTGCCGCCGCGCTCGACGACCTCGGCGAAGAAATCCTGCGGGATCTCGACATGGATGCCCGCGCCGTCGCCGGTCTTGCCGTCGGCATCGACCGCGCCACGGTGCCAGACCGCCTTGAGCGCGTCGATCGCCGCGGCGACGACCTTGCGGCGGGGCTTCCCGTCGAGGGCCGCGATCAGCCCGACGCCGCAGGAATCGTGCTCCTGCTCGGGTGCGTACGTGTCGGCCAGCAGAGCGCGGTTGCGTGCCCAGGCGGCGAGGAAGTCGGAGGCGTTCTCCATCTCTGTCACTACCTCTGTCATTCTGCGGCGACCGCGAATTTCACGGCCTCCTGCTCGAGATAGGCGTGGATGCCCGCGGCGGCGTCGCGCCCGTCGCGGATCGCCCAGACGACGAGGCTCGCGCCGCGGACGATGTCGCCGGCGGCGAAGACGCCGGGAAGGTTCGTCATGAAGCTCCGGTGATGGACCTTGAGCGTGCCCCAGCGGGTGACGGCGAGCTCCGGTTCGGCGAATTGGCGAGGGAGATCCTCGGGATCGAAGCCGAGCGCCTTGATGACGAGATCGGCCTCGAGCCTGAAGGAAGGCGCGTCCGCGGGCTCAACGGACTGGCGGCCGGAGGCATCGGGGAGGCCAAGGCGCATGCGCGAGGAATGGGCGGTTTGGACACGCTGGGCGCCTGAAAATGCCTTGGGCACGCTCAGCCAAAGGAACTCAACCCCTTCTTCTTCCGCGTTTTTTACCTCCCGCATCGAGCCCGGCATGTTGGTGCGGTCACGGCGATACAGGCACTTGACGGACCGGGCACCCTGGCGGACGGCGGTGCGGACGCAATCCATGGCGGTATCTCCCCCGCCCACGACCAGAACGCGCTTGCCGCTTGCGTCGAGAAGGCCGCTCTCGAAGTCCGGCACCGTGTCGCCGAGGCCCTTGCGGTTGGAGGCGATCAGGTAGTCGAGCGCGGGGACGATGCCGGGCAAGGTGGCGCCCGGGGCGGTGAGGTCGCGGGCCTGGTAGACGCCCGTGGCGATCAGGACCGCCTCATGGCGGCGGCGGAGCTCGTCGAGGGAGATGTCACGGCCGATCTCACAATTGAGATGGACTTTTACCCCTTGCTCGGAGAGCTGGCGGGCGCGGCGCAGCACGATCTCCTTCTCGAGCTTGAAGTTGGGGATGCCATAGATAAGAAGGCCGCCAATGCGGTCGTGGCGGTCATAGACGTGGACCGTGTAGCCGAGCGCGCGCAGCTCCTCGGCGGCGGCGAGGCCGCCCGGGCCGGCGCCGACGATGCCGATCGAGCGGCCGCGCTCGCGCGTCGGCCGGCGGGTGCGGACCCAGCCCTGCTCGAAGGCGGTGTCGGTGAGGAAGCGCTCGACGGCGCCGATGGTCACCGCCTCGTAGCCCTTCTCGATCACGCAATTGCCCTCGCAGAGCCGGTCCTGGGGGCAGATGCGGCCGCAAATCTCGGGGAAATTGTTGGTCGCGGCGGAGATCTCGTAGGCCTCCTCGACGCGGCCCTCGGCGGCGAGCTTGAGCCAGTCGGGGATGTCGTTGCCGAGCGGGCAATGGACCGAGCAGAAGGGCACGCCGCACTGGCTGCAACGGCTGGACTGGCGGGCCGCCTCAGGCGCATCGAAGCGGCCATAGATTTCGGCGAAATCGGCACGGCGCTCGGCCACCGCCCGTTTCTCGGGCTGCTGCTGCGGCAGGCGCACGAATTGCAGCATGCGGTCGGCCATGCTTTTTCCCTTTCTCCTCCTTCCGGCAGCAAGCCAGCCGGCCCCATGGCCGAGACTAATGGAGGTTTTTCGCGAGTGCGAGAGAGAATTGGGCCGACATGACAGCTATGCTGTCCCAGAGACGACGCTGCTCATGACGTTGTGAGGAGATGATTCAGGTTGCGGAACGGATTAGGTCCGGTTTGGTCCTTTCGAGCGCCGGGAAATGGCAGGCGACGAAATGCCCGGCCTCACGTTCGAGCAGCTTGGGCACCTCCGCCGCGCAGATCGGAGCGGCGAGCGGACAGCGTGTGCGGAAGCGGCAGCCCGAGGGCGGATCGACCGCGCTCGCCGGCTCGCCGCCGAGGATCTGCCGCCGCCGGGTCCGCTCGATGGCAACGTCGGCGACCGGGACCGCGGAGATCAGGTAGCGCGTGTAGGGGTGTAGCGGCGCGGCGAAGAGCGCGGCGGCGGGCGCCAGCTCCGCCACCTGACCGAGATGGAGCACCAGGATGCGGTCGGAGATGTGCCGCACCACGGCGAGGTCGTGGGCGATGAAGAGATAGGTGAGATGGAAGCGCGCCTGGAGGTCGATCATCAGGTTGATGATCTGGGCCTGGATATTGACGTCGAGCGCGGAGATCGGCTCGTCGGCGACGATGAAGTCGGGCTCGAGGGCGAGCGCGCGGGCGATCGAGACGCGCTGGCGCTGGCCGCCCGAGAATTCGTGCGGGTAGCGCACGGCCGCACGCGCCGGCAGGCCGACAAGGCCGAGGAGGATTTCGACGCGGGCTCGGACGGTACCCTCGCCGTCGGCGAGGCCGTAATAGCGGAGCGGCTCGGCCAGGATTTTTCCCACTGTCATGCGCGGGTTGAGCGAGGAGTAGGGGTCCTGGAAGACCATCTGCATGCGCCGCCGCAGCGGGCGGATGGCGGCGGGGGCGGCGGCAGCGATCTCGTGCCCGTCGAAGCGGATGCTGCCGGCGTCGGGGCGATGGATGCGCAGGAGAAGACGGCCGAGGGTCGATTTGCCGCAGCCGGACTCGCCGACGACGCCGAGCGTCTCGCCCGGGGCGATCTCGAAATCGACGCCGTCGACGGCGCGGACGAGGCGGCGCGGCTCGAAGAGGCGGTGGGGCAACGGGAAGTGCTTGACGAGGCCGCAGACGCGCACGAGCGGCGTGGTCCCGGAGGACGGGGGTGGTGGGGGCGTGGCGGGGGCGGCGGGGAGCGCGAAAGGGGCACGGAGGAATTCCTCCCCATCGGCGGCGACCCAGCACCGCGAGAGATGGCCGGGCCCGACGGGGTCGAGCGACGGGTGCTCGGCGCAAATTGCACGGCGGAAGGGGCAACGCGGGGCGAAGCGGCAGCCGGGGGGAAAGGCGAGCGGATCGGGCGCCGCGCCCTCGATCGTGGTGAGGCGGCGATCGGCGGCCAGCGGCGCGTCGAGGCGCGGGATCGCGCTCATCAGCGCCGCGGTATAGGGGTGGCGGGGCCGGGCGAGCACCGCCTCGGTCGGCCCCTCCTCGACGATCTCGCCCCCATACATCACCGCGACGCGCCCGCAGACGCCGGCGACCACGCCGAGATCGTGGCTGATCAGCACCACGGCGGTGCCGAAATCGCGGTTGAGCTCGCGCAGGAGGTCGAGGATTTGCGCCTGGATGGTGACGTCGAGCGCGGTGGTGGGCTCGTCGGCGAGGAGCAGCGCGGGCTCGTTGCTCATGCCCATCGCCAGCACCACGCGCTGGCGCATGCCGCCGGAGAAATGGTGCGGATAGGAGCGCACCGCGCGCTCGGGCGCGGCGATGCCCATCCGGCCGAGGAGCGCGATCGCGCGGCGGGCCGCTTCGCGCGGCTTGCGGCCGTGCGCGACCATCGCCTCGTCGAGCTGGCGGGCGATGGTGAGCACGGGGTTGAGCGATGTCATCGGGTCCTGGAAGACCATCGCGACGTCGCCGCCACGCATCGCGCAGAGCTCTTCCTTGCCCATCGCGAGCACATCGCGGCCTTCAAAGCGGATGCTGCCCGCGGTGATGCGGCCCGGCTCGTCGATCAGGCGCATCACGGCGAGCGCGGTCATGCTTTTGCCCGAGCCCGATTCGCCGACGATGCCGAGGGTTTCGCCGGCGCCGACGGTGAGGCTCACGCCATCGACCGCGCGGACGAGCCCGTCATCGGTGGGGAAGCTCACGCAGAGGTCGCGCACGGCGAGGACGGGCGCGGGTGGTGTGCGGGCGTCCATCAGCGCGACTTCGCCTTGGGATCGAGCCAGTCGCGAATCCCGTCGCCCAGGAAATTGAAGCCGAGCACGACGGTGAGGATGGCGAATCCAGGAAAGCTCGCGACCCACCATTGCGAGACGAATTCCCGGCCTTCGGCGACCATCGAGCCCCATTCGGGACGCGGCGGCACGACGCCGAGGCCAAGGAAGGAGAGGCCGGCGAAGGTGATGATCGCGTTGCCGATATCGAGTGTCACCAGGACGATAAGCGGGCCCACGGCGTTCGGCGCGATGTGGCGGAAGAGGATTCGGGCGGCATTGTAGCCGGCAACCGTCGCGGCCTCGACATATTCGAGCGTGCGCTGCTGGAGCACGAGGCTGCGGGCGAGGCGGGCGAATTTCGGCCACCAGACGACGAGCATGGCGATGATCGTGTTGGTGGTGCCGACGCCGAGCGCGGCGCCGATGGCAAGGGCGAGGATGATCGGGGGAAAGCAGAGGATGAGATCGGTGAGGCGCATCAGCACCCATTCGACGCCGCGCCCGGCATAGGCGGCGATACCGCCCACCAGCGTCCCGAAGGAGGCGCCGATGCCGACGACGACGATGCCGGTGAGGAGAGAAATGCGCGCGCCGTAAAGCAGGCGCGTGAGCACGTCGCGGCCGAGCTCGTCCGTGCCCAGCAGGTGGCGCGCGGAGGGAGCGAGCAGGCGGATGCCGACATTCACGGTGTTGGGCGCGTAGGGCGCGACGAGCGGGGCGAAAATGGCGAGCGCCGACCAGGCGAGGACGATCGCGGCGCCGAGGGCGGCGAGCCCGTAGCGGCGACGCCAGCTTGCGAGGCGGGCGCGGCGGGAGGGGCCGAGCGCGGCGAGTGATGCCGCGCTCATCGATGCACTCGCGGATCGAGAAAGGCGTAGGAGATATCGACCAGAAGATTGATGAAGAGGTAGGTGACCGCGACCACGAGCGTGATGCCCATGATCGCCGGGAAATCGAGCGAGGAGGCGGCGGTGAAGGTGTAGCGGCCGAGCCCGGGCCAGGAGAAGATCGTCTCGGTGAGCACCGCGCCGGAGAGCAGGTTGGCGTAGGCGAGGCCGCCGAGCGTGACCACGGGGATGAGCGCATTCGGCCAGGCGTGGCGCATGATCACCTGCCATTCGCGGAGGCCCTTGGCGCGGCCCATGCGCACATAGTCCTGGCGGATGCAGTCGAGCATGCTGGCGCGCGTGGTGCGGGTGACAAGGCCGATGGTGGCGGCGGCGAGGACGAAGGCGGGCAGTGCGAGATGGCTGAGCGCGTCCCAGAAGCCGCCGAGGTCGCCGGCGAGGAGCGTGTCGATCAGGTAGAAGCCGGTGACGGTGGGCGGGGGGAAGGCGATCGGGTCGAGCCGGCCGGGGCCCGGGGCGATGCCGAGCCAGCCATAGAAGATCGCAAGCACGATGAAGGCGAGCCAGAAGGTGGGCGAGGCGACGCCGAGCAGCGAGATCGCGCGCGCGAGATGGTCGATCCAGCTATCGCGGCGGACGGCGGCGAGAATGCCGAGCGGGATGCCGGCGAGGAGGGCGAGGAGAAAACCCGCGCTCGCGAGCTCGATCGTCGCCGGGGCATAGCTTTCGAGATCATCGAGCACCGGGCGTTGCGAGACGATGGAGGTGCCGAGATCGCCGTGCGCGAGGCCATCGAGGAAAATGAAATAGCGCTCGGCGAGCGGCTTATCGAGGCCGTATTTGTGGCGCCAGGCGGCGACGACGTGCGGGTCGGATGCCGCCATGTCGCCGAGCTGGACAAGGACAGGATCGCCCGGGACGGTGTTGGCGATGAGGAAGATGACGAGGGTGGCGGCGAGCGCCATGCCGAACGAGGCGGCGATGCGGGAGAGGATGAAGCGGAGCATGGTCGCGATCGGCCTTAGCGCCAACGCGCAAACGCTGCCGCGCGCACCTGAAGCGAGGGCGGGCACGTCGCTATTGCCGCAAGCATGCCTAGAGCACGGATGCGCCCCTCCCCCCCAAAGATGGCTGTCCCGCCGCCGTTTGCGCCGGTTCTAGGGGTCGGCGTGGGGAAATGTCAATCGCGACCGCCGGCGTGCGGGGCGGGCCTGCCGATGCGGGCTTCGCGCGGTTCGATTCCGGTGTATATGGCCGGGCAACAAATGGGGTACGAGATGGTTGAGGCAAGCCCGGATCCGTCGCGGATCATGCAGGTCGGGATGGGGTTTTTCGCGTCGAAGACGCTCCTGAGTGCGGTCGAGCTCGGCCTGTTCGCGACCCTTGGCTCGGGGCCGCTCACCGGCGAGGCGCTGCGCGGGCGCCTCGGGCTGCATCCACGCGCCGCCGCCGATTTCTTCGACGCGCTGGTGGCACTCGGCTTCCTCGCTCGTGACGCGGACGACCCGGACGCGCGCTACGCCAATACCAAGGAGGCGGCTTCCTTCCTTGACCCGGCCAGCCCGGCCTATCTCGGCGGCCTCCTTGCCATGGCGAGCCAGCGGCTCTATCGGCACTGGAGCAACCTGACCGAAGCGCTGCAGACGGGCCTTCAGCAGAACGAGTCCAAGGGGGGCGGCGACGTCTTCGCGGCGCTCTATGCCGATCCGGTCCGGCTCGAGCAGTTCCTGGCGGCGATGGCCGCCGTGCAGCAGGCGAATTTCCTGGCGCTCGCCGACCTCTTCGACTTCGCGCGATACCGGACCGTCTGCGACGTCGGCGGGGCCAGTGCCGCGCTGTCGATCGCGATCGCGCGGCGGCACCCGAACATCGCCTGCATCTCCTACGACCTGCCGCAGGTGACGCCCTACGCGCAGCGCCGGATCGAGGCCGCGGGTCTGACGGGCCGGATCGAAGCGCGCAGCGGCAATTTCCGGGAAGATGATCTGCCGCGGGCGGATGTGATCCTGATGGGCAATGTCCTGCATGACTGGGGGACCGCGACCAAGCAGATGCTGATCGCCAAGTCCCATGCGGCGACGGCGGAGGGCGGCGCGTTCATCGCGATCGAGACCATCATCGACGATGCGCGACGGGAGAACGTGCTCGGCCTGCTGATGTCGCTCAACATGCTCATCGAGACGCCTGACGGATACGACTACACCTTCGCCCAGTTCGATGGCTGGTGCCGCGCGACCGGATTCCGATCGACCACGAAGATCCCACTGGCGGGCGCGGCGAGCGCCGCGGTGGCTTGGAAATAGCGGGAAGGGCGAGCGCCATGACGTGCCGGAGGCGTCCGGGTTGATCCAGATCGGCACCGGATAGAATCGATCCGGCATAGGGTGGTTCAGGGTGGTGTTTGCCGACCGTGCCAGCCGCGATCTCCAACCTGGGACTGTTCAAGCGATCAGATACGGTCTGAAGCGCAGCGCCTTGCGGCTCCCGTTGATGGCCCCTGTCCCTCTTGCCGCCTGCGGCGTCTTGCAGAGCGATGACGACGCGCTCAAGACACGAAGCCACCCGCTCCAGCAACCGATCGCCGCCGACAAGATGGAGATCGGCGGGCTGCAAGGGGCGATCAAATGCACTGTCAACAGCAATCTGCTGGTCCCCACGGGCGGCTGGCAGATGTCCGCGCAAAATCGGCGGGTCGAGCTGACGCTCGCACCTCCCTCGAGCGGAGCGCGACGCGGGCCTCGGGACCGGACGCCCCTCGGCAGGGGTAACGGAGCAGCCTCGGAGCTGGCCGGGCCGGAGGGGCGATGGCGCGCGTGCGCGATCCTGATAAGGTTCTGCGCTCGTGGGGAGACAAGCATGCCGGCCGAGGACGCGCCCATCTGCGACGCCGTAAGGGTGACCCACATCGCCATCACCGCAATCGGCGCGGGCAGGACCCGCGCATGACACGCCGTCGGGTCGGCATGATAGGGCTCGGCATGGCCTCGGCGCCGCATGTCGCGGCGCTGGCAGCACTCGCGCCACGGGTCGAGGTTGCGGCCTGCTTCTCGCCGGGTGCGGAGCGGCGCGCGCATTTCGCCGCCATGCACGGGCTTCCCACCGTTGCGCGGATCGAGGAGATTTTCGAGGACCCGGCGATCGATTTCCTGCTGATCCTTACGCCGCCGGCGACGCACCTCCCGCTCGTCGAACGGGCGGCGGCGGCCGGCAAGCACGTGCTGCTCGAAAAGCCGCTGGAAGTGTCGGCCGCGCGTGCGGCCGCGGCGGTCACGGCGATGGAGCGCGCGGGTCGGACGCTCGGGGTCGTGCTGCAGCACCGCTTCCGCGCCGTCGCGCGCCGACTCGCGGCACTGCTTGCCGAGGGCGAACTGGGAGACATTCTTTCGGCGAGCGCGGTGATCCGCTGGTGGCGCCCCCTCTCGTATTTCGAGCAGCCGGGGCGAGGGATGAAGGCGCGGGATGGCGGCGGGGTGCTTCTGACGCAGGCGATCCACACGCTCGACCTTCTCCTCCATCTCGCGGGCCCGGTGCAACGCGGCTTCGCGTTCGCGCGGCGCTCCGGCCTCCGCCCGATCGATACCGAGGATATCGTCGCCGCAAGCCTCGAATTCTCGAGCGGGGCGATCGGCGTGCTCGACGCCACGACCGTCGCCTATCCGGGGTTTCCGGAGAGGATCGAGATCGCGGGGACGGCCGGCTCGGCCGTGCTCGTGGCCGAGACGCTCGATGTGTTCTTTCAGAACGGCGGGCCTCTGCATATCGAGGGCGGCGCGTCGCAGTCGGGCGGGGCGGACCCGATGGCTTTCTCGCCGGCGGCGCATACTGCGCTGCTTGCGGATTTCCTGGATGCGCTCGACGCCGGACGGGCACCGCTCGCCAGCGGCGCCTCGGCACTCGCCGTGCAGGTGCTGATCGAGGCGCTGCTGCGCTCGGCCGAGGGCGGCGAGGCCGCGCGGCTCTAACCTGTCCTTCTCACAGTCTGCGCCTGCCCTCGCTTGGTCCTTGCCCCGGCACGATCATCGCGCGATCCTGCGAGAGGTCCGGGTTAGCCCGACCGGGATACGGCGATGCAGCGGCGTCACCCTCCCTTTTTCGCCCGCAGGGAAAAGGACAAGGGGAGGCGCGGATGTCCGTCGGGAAGGCGCCAGAGCCCGTCGGATGCCGGGACCAGGCTCGGCACGCCCCGCCACGGCAGGACCTCATGCTCGCGAAACATCGTGATCGTCAGGCCGGCATCGATGAGCGCCCCGAAGATCGCCGAAAGGGAATGGATCCACTGGCGGCTCGATTGGTTGGTCATGATGGTCGGGTCGCCGGTGTAGGTCGTCGCATCGACGAACTCCATCGGCCGATCGGCTGGCGTTTGGAAATCGTAGGCTGGCGCGAGCTTGCCGACATGCTCGTCGAGCAAAAGAAAGCCCGGATGGGCTTCGGCAAAATAGAGCTCGCCGCCCGGCGCCAGAACGGACGCAATGACTTTGGCCCAGCTCCGGACATCCGGCAGCCAGCAGATCGTTCCCCAGGTCGTGAAGACGAGGTCGAACGGGCCGGGCGTCAAGGACGGCGCCTCACCCACGGTCCCTTGAACGAAATTGGCCTCGAGCCCGGTCTCGTCCGCGAGGTGCTGCGCGACATCCAGCGCGACGGCGGAGAAATCAAGGCCGGTCGCGACAGCGCCGCGGCGGACGAGGCAGAGCGTGTCGCGCCCCATATGGCATTGCAGATGGAGGACGCGCTTTCCGGAAATATCGCCGAGCTCTGCTGCCTCGATCGCGTGGAGAGCATCTTCGCCGGCGCGAAAGCGGTCGAGCCGATACTCGCCGGTGGTGTCGCGCGCGTGGATGGCGGCGCGCTCGTCCCAGTTCAGGCGGTTGACATCGATCGGATCGACCACGGAAGGCGTCCTGTCCAGGCACAACGGGACGCGGGTGTATCAGCCCGAGACGCGCGACGTAAGCCGCGGCGCCGGGGTTAACGCTCCGACTGGACCAGCACGCCGTACCAGCCGAGGCCGCGATAGGTCTCGTAGCCCGGCGTGCGGTGGAAAGCGACGGTTCGCCCGCTTAAGTCGTGAAAACTGCCGGCGGCCTGGCCGGCATGCTCGATATGCAGGGTCTCGTCGGGCATGCCTGTGCGGTCCGAGGCGGCGATGACGCGCCCATTGGCGTCGACCAGCGCGACGCGGGTGCGCGCCGCCTCGTCAGGGCTGAGACGGACGCCCTTGACCACGGTCTCGGCCTGCGCACCCCAATCGAAATGAATGGCCAGCACGCCGATGGCGCGGCCCTGCACCTCCGCCCCCGCGCGCACCGCGGCGGCATAGGTCGCGACGGGCGCGTTGTCGAGCGGGGCGGCGCGCGCGATGTCGGCGACCGCGAAATGATCGCCCGAGGCGCTCGCCATGGCATCGGTGAACCAGCTCTCGCGCGCAACGTTGGCGCCGAGGACGCGCGGATAGCGATCGGGCCGGCCGTGGGCGATGACGCGGCCCGCTTTGTCGCAGAGCCAGAGGTCGAGATAGACCGTGTAGGCGCGGAGGATCACGCCGAGCCGCTGGGTGGCATGGGCGAGGCGCGCCGGATCGGGCCCCTTCGCCGCGTCGAACGTTGCCGCATCGACGATCGCGGCATCGGTCGCCCACCAGCGCACGTCGCAGGTGCGCTCATAGAGATTGCGGTCCATGATTTCGATCGCATTGAGCGCAAGATCGACAAGGCGCTGGCCCCGCACCTGCTCGGCCATGCGGGCGCCGACCCGGCGCAGTGCCTCGAAGGCGGAATGCAATTCGGTGTCCATTTCGGAGGCGAGGCGGGCGACCTCGGCCGCCACCGATCTGACCTCGCCCGCGACGACGCCGAAGCCACGCCCGGCCTCCCCCGCGCGCGCGGCCTCGATCGTCGCGTTGAGCGCGAGGATCCGCGTCTGTTCGGTGATCGCGTGGATGCCCTTGACCTTCGCGCCCGAAATGCGCGCCGCGTCATCGGCCAGCTTCAGGACCCGTTCCGGGCTCGCGAAGCCCTCGGTTTCGGGGAGGCCGACCCGATCGTTCAACGATCGGGCCCCGGCGGGGCGGTCTGACATTCGGGAAACGGCATCGTCACGCGGCAATGTTGAACGGGCGCGATGATGATCCGGTTGCCTTACGAATTCGTGAAGCGGGTGCAGCACGGCCCCCGTGGCCGCGAGGATAGAGGCCCGAGCGCGCCCTTGCCAGCGCCTGGGCGTCTGAACGATGATGCCGCGCAACGGGCACCGGCCGGCTCCTCCGCCCGCCGCGCCCGAGCGCCTTACGCAAGAACGGCATACGCAAGAACGGGGGAGAGAGGGGAAACGTCATGACACGGGACATTCACGGCATCACGCGCCGCGGGCTCATGCAGCTCATCACCGCCGGGCCGGTCGCGGCCGCCGCGCTCGGCCTGCCGGAGAGGGCGCTCGCGCAGTCGCGCAAGGACGTGCTGGTGATCGGCATTGATATCAGCGACACCGTCACGCTCGATCCCGCCGCCGAGGCGCAATACACCGCGCCGATGACGCTCGAGGCCACCTACGACGCGCTGGTGACCATGACCCCGGGCGATTATATCGAGGTCAAGCCCTCGCTCGCGACCGCATGGGCGCGCACGCCGGACGGCAAGGGCTGGCGGCTCGCCATTCGCCAGGGCGTGAAGTTCGCCTCCGGCAACGAGATGACCATCGATGACGTGAAATGGTCGCTCGACCGCGTGCTCAATCTGCGCCAGCAGCCCTGGCAGTACATCAGCAACATCTCCGCGGTGAACATCGTCGATCCGCAGCATATCGATATCCTGCTTACGGACCCCGATCGGCCGATCCTCGACGTGCTCGCGGCACCCACCTTCGCAATCTACGAGCGCAAGGTGCTGGAAGCGCATGGCGGGCTTGCCACGCCGGACGCCGCGACCAAGGACACCGCGACCAACTGGCTCAACCAGCATTCCTGCGGCACCGGCGCCTACACCCTGGTCGGCTGGCAGCGCAACATCATGATCCAGCTCGCGCGCAACCCGCAGTCCTGGCGCGGCCCGGCCGCCTTCGGACGCGTGATCATCCGCCATTTCTCCGACCCCGCCGCGCAGCTCCTCGCGATCCAGCGCGGCGATATCGACGTCGCCTTCAACCTGATCCCGGAGCAGATCGCGACCCTGCAGACCTCGCCGCACGTGCGCGTCGCGCGGCTGAAAAGCCTCGATTTCGTCTATGTCGCGCTGACCTCCGATGCCGCATTCAACAAGGCGCTCGGCGTGCAGGAGGCGCGCCAGGCGGTCGGCTACGCGATCGACTATGACGGCATCCGCGACAAGCTGCTCGGCGGCGCGGCACTGCGGCCCGCGACCTTCCTGCCGATCGGCGTGCTCGGCTCGACCGATGCCGTGGTGGAGAAGGTGGGCTTCCGCCAGGATCTCGAGAAATCGAAGGTGCTCTTGCAGAAAGCCGGTTTCCCGAACGGCTTCACCTTCAAGCTGAGCTACGGCGCGGCGGCGATCGCCGGGCTTTCCTACGGCGTGCTCGCGGAAAAAATCCAGTCCGATCTCGCGCGCGTCGGCATCCAGGCGACGCTCGATCCGCTCGACCAGGTGGCCATGCGCACCCAGTACCTCACCGGGCATTCGACGGCGGCGATCACCTACTGGAATCCTCCCGCCGTGGACAACTGGCTCTGGGCCGCGGCGACGGTCCAGCGCGTCGCCAAGCGTGTGCACTGGGACCCGCCGGCGGACATGGTGAAGCTCGTGAACGACGCCGCGGACGAGCAGGACCACGACAGGCAGGTCGCGCTCTGGATCGAGTACCAGAGACGGATGGTCGAATACGCCAACCTCGTCGTGCTGTTCCAGCCGATCTACCAGATCGCGGTTGCGGACAGGATCAAGACCCTGCCGCTCACCGCCGCCGGCTGGCAGCTCGACGTTGCGGATGTGACGGTGTGAGAAGTGTGACAGTGTGAGAAGGTTGGGGCCTCAGGCGGGCATCAAGGCGGCGGCGCGCTCGACGGCGGCGCGGCGGGCGCGCATCGGCTGATCGAGGCGCGCGCGGGCCTCGGCGAGGATTGCGGCCGGCGCGGTTTCGGGCCGACCGGCGTTGAAGGGCGGCTCCGGCGCATATTCGAGGGCGAGCTGGATGAGTTGCGCGGCCTCGGCGCCGCGGAGCTCGGCGATCAGGGCGAGCACGAGGTCGATGCCGGCGGTGACGCCGCCGCCGCTCAGGATAGTGCCATCGCGGACGATGCGGGCGGGATCGGGGATGGCGCCGAAGAGGGGGAGAAGATCGCGCCAAGCCCAGTGGCAGGCGGCGCGGCGGCCCTTGAGCAAGCCGGCCGCCCCGAGCAGCAGCGAGCCGGTGCAGACCGAGGCGAGCGTGCCGGCGCTGCGGCCGAGGCGGCGGATCGCGGCCATGAACGCGTCGTCGGCCATCGCGTCCGTGCAGCCGGCGCCGCCGGGCACGCAGAGCACGTCGCAATGGGCGATCGAATCGAGATCGGCGAGGCCGGAGAAGGTGAGTCCGTCAGCCGTCACCGGCCGGCCGCCGACCGAGGCGACGGTGATCGTCGCGTCCGGCAGGCGGGCGAGGAACTGATGGGGCCCGGTGAAATCGAGCTGGGTCACACCCGGGTAAATCGGAATGACGAAGGTGAGAAGGGCTGGCATGGCGGCGCCTTTCCGGTTGACGGAGGCAGATTGGGGCCGCAAGGTCGCGGCGTAAACGACGAGGATCCCTCGCTTCGCGCCATGGCCCTCACCGTCGGCATCCTCGTGTTTCCCGCGTTCCAGATCCTCGATCTTGCGGGGCCGCTCGCCTCGTTCCAGGCGGCGGATGACGAGGCGGGGGGCGATGCCTATCGGGTCGAAGTCGTGTCGCGGGAGGGCGGCGCGGTCGCGAGCTCGGGCGGGCTCGAGGTGGGGACGCGGGCGGCAGGCGAGCACGGCTTCGATACGTTCATGATCGCGGGCGGACCGGGCTCGCGGGCGGCCACGGTTTCCGAGGCGGGGTTCGTGGCGATGGTACGGGCGATCGCGGCGCGCTCGCGGTGGACGGCCAGCGTCTGCACCGGGGCCTTCGTGCTCGCTGCCGCCGGGCTGCTCGACGGGCGGCGCGCCACCACCCACTGGCGCCAGGCGGCGGCGCTGCAGCGGCAGTTTCCGGCGGTGCGGGTGGATGGGGACCGCATCTTCATCCGCGACGGGACGGTGTGGACCTCGGCCGGGATCACCGCCGGGATCGATCTCGCGCTGGCGCTGATCGAGGAGGATTTCGGGGTGGGCGTGGCGCGGGCTGCCGCGCGCGAGCTCGTCGTCTATCACCGCCGCGCGGGCGGGCAGTCCCAGTTCTCGGCGCTGATCGACCTCGAGCCGCAATCGGACCGCATCCGCCGGGCGCTCGGCTTCGCCCGCGAGCATCTGCGCGAGAAGCTGCCGCTCGAGCGGCTGGCGGCGGTTTCGTGCCTCAGCCCGCGCCAGTTCGGGCGCGCCTTTCGTGCCGAGACGGGCGAGACGCCGGCCAAGGCCGTCGAGCGGCTGCGCACCGAAGCGGCGCGGGCGCGGGTGGAGGCGGGCACGGAGCCGATCGAGCGCATCGCCGGCGCGGTGGGGTTTTCCGATCCGGAGCGGATGCGGCGGGCGTTCCTGCGGGTGTTCGGCCAGCCGCCCCAGGCGCTGAAGCGTGCCGCGCGGGAGGAGCCGCTCAGAACGGCCGGCGGGCGCTGAGCGCGGTCGCGAGCGTGCCGTCGTCGAGGAGGTCGATCGCGCCGCCGACGGGCACGCCGTGCGCGACCCGGCTCACCGCGACCCCGAGCGGGCGGAGCCGCTCGGTCAGCCAGTGCGCGGTGGTGGCGCCGTCCACGGTCGCGCCGAGGGCAAGGATCACCTCGGCGACGCCGCCCTGCGCGATGCGCGCGATGAGCGGCGGCAGGTTGAGGTCGTCCGGGCCGAGGCCGTCGAGCGCGGACAGCGTGCCGCCGAGCACGTGGTAGAGGCCGCGATAGACGCCCGAGCGCTCGAGCGCCCAGAGGTCGCCGACGCCCTCGACGACGCAGACGAGCGTGTGGTCGCGGCGCGGATCGATGCAGAGGCTGCAGGGGTCGCGGCTGTCGAGATTGCCGCAGAGGCGGCAGGAGGCGACGGCGCGCGCCGCCTCGGTGAGCGCGCCGGCGAGCGGCAGCATGCGCGCCGCGGGATTCTGCAGGAGCTTCAGCGCGGCGCGGCGGGCGCTGCGCGGGCCGAGGCCGGGCAGCTTGCCGAGCAGGCTGATCAGACGCTCGATTTCCGGCCCGCCCATGGCAGCTCAGCCCATCGGGACTCAGAAGGGGAGCTTCATCCCCGGCGGCAGGGAGAGCCCGCCCGTCACTTTCTGCATCTCTTCGGCCGCCACCGCCTCGATCTGGCGCTTGGCATCGGCGTGCGCGGCGACCAGCAGGTCCTCCAGCATCTCGCGTTCGCCGGGCTCGGTGAGCTTGGGGTCGATGCGGACGCGCCGGAGCTCGCTCCGTCCATTCAGCACCACCGCGACGAGGCCGGCGCCGGCGCTGCCCTCGCACTCCATCGTGTCGAGCTTCGCCTGCAGCTCCTGCATCTTCTGCTGCATCTGCGACGCCTGCTTCATCAGGCCGGCGAGATTCTTCATCACGGCTCCTCTTGTTCGTCGCTGTCGGCCGCTTCGCTTTCGGCGGGCGGCGCGGCGGCGAGTGCTTCCTCGGGTTCGGGTGCATCCGGCTCGACGTCGCGCACGGCGGCGATCTCGGCGCCGGGGAAGGCAGCGAGGATCGCCGATACCAGCGGATCCCGGCTCGCCGTCGCCCGGCGAGCTACCTCCTCCGCCCGCTCCTGCTCGGCAAGGCTGGGGTCGCCGGGGCCGGCCGCGAGCGCGATCGTCCAGCGGACGCCCGTGGCCGCCTGAAGAAGCCGGCCGAGGCGCGCGGCGAGGTCCCGCGGCGCTTCGGGATCGGGGCTGATCTCGATCACCGGTGGGGCGAAGCGCACCAGGTGGACGTGGTGCAGGAGCTGGGCGGCGAGCAGCGCCTCGCGCGCCTCGCGGGCGAGCGCGACGACGGCGCGGAAATCCTCGGGCATCGGAGGCGGTGGTGGGGCGGCCGCGGCGGGCGGCGCTTCCAGGGGCGCGGCGAGCGGCGCGCCGCCCCCCGCCGGGCGCATGCCCCCGCCCGAGGGCGCCGGGGGGCGCGATGGGGCGGGCTGCGGCGCGGCAGCCGGAGTCGTGGAAAGCGTGCGCACCAGCTCGCCGGGCGGCGGCAGGTCGGCCACGAAGCAGAGGCGGATCAGCACCATCTCGGCAGCCGCCCGGCGGTCCGGCGCGCTCTCGACCTCCTGGATTCCCTTGAGCAGCATCTGCCAGGCGCGGCCGAGCACCGGCACCGAGAGGCGCTCGGCGAGCACCGCGCCGCGGGTACGCTCGGCCTCGGGAATCTCCGCGCTTTCGGCGAGCGCCGGCACGGCCTTGATCCGGCTCACGGTGTGGAGAAGCTCGGCCAGGTCGGCGAGCAGGAGCCCGGCATCGGTGCCGCGCGCAGCGGCCGCGTCGGCGAGTGCGAGGGCGGCGGCAGGCTTGCCCGCCATGACTGCCTCCATCAGGTCGAGCACGCTCTCGCGGTCGGCCATGCCGAGCATCGCGGCGACCATCTCGGCGCCGATCGGCGCGGCCTCGCCGCTCCAACTCTGGGCGATCGCCTGGTCGAGCAGCGAGAGCCCGTCGCGCACCGAGCCGTCGGCGGCGCGGGCGATCAGCGCCACCGCCTCGGGGGTGATGGCGACCGCCTCGGCAGCGGCGATGCGGGAGAAATGCGCCGCGAGCTCGGCCGCGCCGAGGCGGCGGAGGTCGAAGCGCTGGCAGCGCGAGAGCACCGTGAGCGGCACCTTGCGCACCTCGGTGGTGGCGAAGACGAAGGCCACGTGCGGCGGCGGCTCCTCCAGCGTTTTGAGGAGCGCATTGAAGGCGTTGCGCGAGAGCATGTGGACTTCATCGATGATGAAGACTTTTTTCCGTGCCTGGAGCGGGCGGAAGCGTGTCGCCTCGATGATTTCGCGGACATCGTCGACGCCGGTGCGCGAGGCGGCGTCCATCTCGACGACGTCGGGGTGGCGCTCGGCCAGGATCGCCGTGCAGTTGGGGCAGACGCCGCAGGGCTCCGCGCTCGGCCCGCCGGTGCCGTCCGGCCCGGTGCAGTTGAGCGCCCGGGCGATGATGCGGGCGGTGCTCGTCTTGCCGACCCCGCGCACGCCGGTGAGCATGAAGGCGTGGGCGACGCGGCCGGTGGCGAAGGCGTTGGTGAGCGTGCGCACCATCGTCTCCTGGCCGATCAGATCGGCGAGGCGCTGGGGCCGGTATTTGCGCGCGAGCACCCGGTAGGGGGCCGCGCTGGGGTGCTCGGGCGCGGGATCTTCGAACAGGCCGGCCATGCTCAAGGGGGATGGGTTGCGGGGTGGGAGGCCGGACGACGACCCGGGCGGAAACTCGTTGCGGCTGCTTCCTTCCGGACCTGACCGGGTTCGCGAGGCGCCCGTCCATCGCCGACCCCCCAGGCTTAGTTAGCACGCGCTTCCTCCGCCGTCAGCTTGTCCCTCGGCGGGTTGTCGGGCCTGCCGGCGCGTGCCAACCTTCGCGCCCTCCAACGCAGCTCCTGGCAAGTGGTCCTGATCCTCGCCCGCCGTCCGAATCCCTATACCGGGAGCCCGCTCGACCGCGCCGTGCACCGGCGGGAAGATGCGGCGTGGATCGCAGCCGCGCTCGCCGATCCCGCCAGCCTCTTCGTGCCGGTGCGGGAGGCGAAGAGCCTGCTGCGCGGGTCGGACTCCGGTACCCCGAGGCCGTGTTCCTGCCCGCCGAGGTTGGGGCGGCGTTCTGTGCCGCGGACGGCGCGGGGGAATTTCCGTGGGTCTTTCTCGGCGTGATGGGCGGGCGCGCGGTGTTCGCCTTCGATCTCGGCGCCGCGGATCCGTCCGTGCTGCCCGGGGGGCTATCGTTGGGCACGGAGGGCGCGTTCGTCGATCTCCGCACCGTGCCCGGCCTGCTGCCGCCCGGGGAGGCGGCCGTGCTCGCCCATGCCCGCGGCCTCATGCACTGGCGGTCGCGGACGCGGTTCTGCGGCGTCTGCGGCACCGCGCCCCGCTCCGCCAGCGCCGGGAACGTGATGCGCTGCCCGGACTGCGGCACGCAGCATTTCCCGCGCACCGATCCGGCCGTGATCATGCTGGTCACCGACGGCGGGCGGGCACTGCTCGGCCATTCGCACCGCTTCCCGCGGGTGGCCCAAAGGGGGGCGATGTATTCGACGCTGGCGGGCTTCGTCGAACCGGGCGAGAGCCTCGAGGAGGCGGTGGCCCGCGAGGTCGGCGAGGAGACGGGCGTGCGCGTCGGGCGGGTGGACTACCATTCGAGCCAGCCCTGGCCGTTCCCGGGCTCGATCATGCTCGGCTTCTACGCCGAGGCGCTCTCCGAGGAGATCACGATCGACCCCGAGGAGCTGCGCGACGCGCGCTGGTTCACCCGCGAGGAGATCGCGGCGCATGAGAGCCACGGCTTCAGCCTGCCGCGGCTCGACTCGATCGCCCGCCGCCTGATCGAGGACTGGATGGCGAGCGGCTGACCCGGCGGCGGTTCTTGCCCGGCCGGGCCGGGATTGTGTAACGTTTACGTCGCAAATCCCAGATGGGTACGCCCCGCGTCGCGCATGCAAGCATCGGCCGGATTGGCGTACGGGGCGGTGGGTGCCCGCGTTGGAGATATTTTGGCGCGCTGGCTCGCCGCCGAGCACCAGCGCTTCATCCTCTGGCTGCCGGTGGCGCTGCTCGGCGGCGTGCTCGCTTTTTTCGAGCTCGCGCGCGAGCCGCCGCTTTGGCTCGGCCCGGGCATCGCCGGCGCCGGCCTTGCCCTGACCATCGCACTCCGGCAGCACCCGCTCGGCCGCGCGCTTGGCCTGCTGCCCTTCGCCTTCGGCCTCGGCATCGCCGCCGCCGCGCTCGCCACGGCCCGCGCCCCGCCGCTCGCCGCGCTGCCGCACCGGGCGGTGATCCTCAGCGGGCGGGTCGCCGCGGTCGAGGCGCTGCCGACAGGCAGCCGCGTCACCATCGCCCGCCCCAGCATCGACGGCGCCGCGCCGATCGCGCGCAGCCTCCGCGTGCGGCTCCGGCGCGACGACGCGATCGCGCTGGTGCCGGGCGATACCGTCCGGCTGCGGGCGCTGGTCGAGCCGCCGTCGGATCCGTCCTATCCGGGCGCGTGGGACATCCAGCGCGACGCCTTCTTCTCGGGCCTTGCCGGATACGGCTTCGCGCTGGGCCCGGCGAGCCGGCTGGCCGCGGCGCCGCGGGGCGCGCTCGCCCAGCGTCTCGAAGCGCTGCGCGAGGCGATCGCTGATCGCATCCGGGCGGCGCTGCCGGGCGCTGTGGGCGCCGTCGGCGCGACCCTCATGACCGGGCTTTCGAGCGCGATCCCCGCGCCCGATCGCGCCGCCTTCCAGGACTCCGGGCTTGCCCACCTGCTGGCGGTGGCGGGGCTGCATATCGGCATCGTCATGGGCTTCGCGTTCGCGCTGAGCCGT
This sequence comes from uncultured Pseudomonadota bacterium, assembly GCA_963840545.1. Lineage (GTDB taxonomy): Bacteria > Pseudomonadota > Alphaproteobacteria > Acetobacterales > Acetobacteraceae > JAKAWQ01. Next base: position 630,504 of record CAWIZE010000001.1, read on the forward strand.
GCGCTCCTCGCCCTTTCCGAGCGGGCGACGCTCTATCTCCCGACCAAGCAGATCGCCGCCATCGCCGCCCTCGCCGTCGGCGGCGCCTATCTGCTTCTCACCGGCGCGCATCTGCCGATCGAGCGCAGCTTCGCGATGGCCTCGCTCGCCGTGCTGGGGCTGGCGGCCGGACGGCGGGTGATCTCGCTCCGCAGCCTCGGGCTCGCCGCCATCGTGCTGCTGCTGCTCGCGCCGGCATCGGCGGTCGGCGTGAGCTTCCAGATGAGCTTTTCCGCCGTGCTCGTGCTGATCTCCGGCTACGAGGCGCTGCGGCCCTGGCTCGGCCGCGTCCACGGGGCGCGCACCTGGTGGCAGCGCTTCGGCGCCCATGTGCTGGCGCTGGCGCTGACGAGCCTGCTCGCGGGCACTGCCTCGCTTCCGTTCGCCGCCTTCCATTTCGGCCATATCCAGCTCTATTACGTGCTCGCCAATGTCGTCGCGGTGCCGGTGACGGCGCTCTGGGTGATGCCGGCCGGGCTGATTTCGCTGCCGCTGATGCCGCTTCATCTCGAGCGCCTGGCGCTGGTGCCGATGGGGCTCGGCGTGCGCGTGCTGCTGCTCGTCGCCCATGCGGTGGCCGCCCTGCCGGCGGCGCGGATCGCGGTGCCGCCGATGCCGGCATGGGGGCTCGGGGTGGTCGCGTTCGGGCTCGCCTGGCTCTGCCTCTGGCGCGGGCACCTCCGGCTCGCCGGTTTTCTCCCCGTTCTCGTCGGCCTCGCGACCCCCCTCATTTCCCCGCCGCCAAATATCCTCGTCTCGGACAATGCCGGCCTGATCGGGTTCGCCACGCCTTCGGGCGTTTTTGTTGCGAAGACCGGCCGCGGCGCTTCGGCATTCACCCGCGACGCCTGGCAGCTTCTCTGGCGCTCGGGGCCATTCCAGGCGCTGCCCGGGACCGGCGCCGTAGCGGGCGGCGCGCTCCGCTGCACGCCGGCCGCTTGCCTCTATCGTCCGCATCCGGGCGGCGTCGCAGGACCTCCTGCTGCGCGGGAAAGGGGCGCCGAACTCTTGCCCGGCGGCGGCGCTGGTGCTCGCCCCTGCGGACGAGCGGGCGCGGTGCGCGGGCGTTGCGGTGATCGACCGCGAAAGCGTGTGGCGGAACGGCCCCTACGCGGTGTGGCTCGGCCGGGGCGTGCGGATCCTCTCGGATCGGGGCCTGCGCGGCGAGAGGCCCTGGGTGCCCGGCAGCCCGGGCCCGGTCAGCAGCCCGGGCCGGGGGACGGGCGGCGCGCTTCCGATGGCGAAGACTGTTCCGTTGCCGCCGCCCTAACGGGCAGGCCCAAAAACGACAAGCATGGACAAATCCGCGCGGCTCGCGATAGCTCGCGTCCATGCCGCTTAGCACCGCGCTCGCCCGGATCGCGCGTCGCCTCCGACCCGCGCTCCGCGACGCGCTCGATGCGGTGCTCGTGCCGGTCGGGGCCGCCATTGCCTGGCTCGACCGGCGCCCGACGCTGCGTTCGGTCATGCCGATCCGCGAGGCCATGCTCGGGCCGAAAATCGTCATCTTCTGCCACTACGACCGCGCCGGGCGGATCCGCGAGGATCTGCGCCTCTACGTCGCGGAGCTGGCGCGCTGCGGCTTCGGCATCGTCTTCGTCAGCAACGCGCCGAAACTTGCGCCCGCGGAAATGGATTTCCTGGGGAAACATTGCGCCGGCGTGATCATCCGCCGCAATGCCGGCTTCGACTTCAGCGCCTGGAGGGACGCGCTCCTCGCCTACGGCCTGCCGCGCCCCGACACCGCCATGCTCGTGCTCGTCAACGACAGCGTCTATGGCCCGATCCGGCCGCTCTGGCCCGCCATCGCCGCGATCGATTTCTCGGCCGCGGATCTCTGGGCGCTGACCGATAGCTGGCAGCTCCGCTACCACCTCCAATCCTACTTCCTGATTGCCGGCCCGCGCGTGTTCGAGAGCCCGGCGTGGAAGAGGTTCTGGGCCACGGTCCGGCCGCTCGCGTTCAAGCGCTGGGTGATCCGCCGCTTCGAGGTCGGGCTCTCGCAGGCGATGCTGCGCGCGGGCTTCCGTCTCGCCGCCGTCTGGCCGTACGAGACGCTGCTCGACGACGCGGCGACCGCCCCGGCGGGTGCGGCGCGGAAAGCCGGCGATCCGCTGCTTGCGGCCGGACGGCGGCACGAGCGGCAGATCCGCGAGGCGATCGCCGATGGCCTGCCGCTCAATCCGACGAGCGATCTCTGGCGGCGGCTGATCCGGCGCGGCCACCCGTTCCTCAAGCGCGAGCTCCTGCGTGAGAACCCGACCGGCGTCGGCGATCTTTGGGACTGGCGCGCCCTGCTCGCCGAGGTCTCGGAGATCGACCCGGCCGTGATCCGCGCCGATCTCGCGCGCTCGGCGCGCAACCGCGCGCCCTGAATCCGGCGCTCAGGACGCCGGGGCCCATCCGGTGAGCATCGCCAGCGGAAGATCGAGCGCGATCCGCCCCTCGCGCACCGGCAGGGCTGCGAGTGCCGCTGGAAAGAGCGCCCGCGGCGGGATGCGCCGGTCACGCACGGCGACGGCGTTGGTCTCGCCGGCGGCACGGAGGTCGTGCAGGAGCGCCAGCGCATCCGCATAGCCGAGCGCGATCGTCTCGAGATCGACGACCGGCAGGACGAAGCCCGCGCGCTGGAGGAGTGAAGCGCAATCGCGGAGCGTCGGAAACGGCGAGACGCGCGGCGAGGCGCCGCCGCGCAAGCCGGCCTCCGCCTCGGTGAGCGCGGCGCGCAGGGGATCGAGCGTGCCCAGCACCGGCAGGCTCGCGAGCAGCAGCCCGTCGGGCGCAAGGGCGCGGCGAAGCTGGACGAGCACGCCGGGCAGGTCGTTCGCCCAATGGAGCGAGAGGTTCGCCAGCACGAGATCGAAGGCGCCGTCGCGGAACGGGAGGAATTCCTCGTCGGCGGCGAGGGCGAGCCCGCCGCTCCGTGCCGCCATGCGCGGAGAGAGATCGGCCGAGACCACCGAAATTCCCCGCGCGGCGAGGAGCGGCGCCACGACGCCCCGCCCACCGAGATCAAGCGCGCGATAGAACCGCCGCGTCGTGTCGTCGAGCCGCTCGACCAGCCGAACCGCTGCCTCGCCGAGCACGGGGGCGACGCGCTCGACCAGTGCTGCCGCGCGCTCGCGGTGAAGGCGCACCGCGGCGCGGTCGAAGATCGTCGGCGCGCCGCTCACGCTTTGGTCCGGCTCACGGGCGCGGGATCGTCCGCTCGACGCGCCGGTCCGGAACCAGCCACATCAGCGTCACGAGGACGTAGATCGCGTCGCCGAGACGGGGAGCAAGGAAGGAAGCGGCGATGCCCGAGGCGTAGAGCACGGGCGAGATCTTGCCCTTGAAGTCGCGGCCGATCGCGTGGGCCAGCGGCGAATCCGGGCCGTCTTTCCGGAGGATGGCGAACTGCATCACCAGCCAGGCGAGCGACGGCATCAGGAGGGACAGGCCGTAGAGCGCGGTCGGGAGCGCGGCAAAATGGTTCTCGCCCATCCAGCCGGTGGCGAAAGGGATGAGGGAGAGCCAGAAGAGCAGATGCATGTTGGCCCAGAGGATCGTGCCGTCCACCTGCTGGACCAAGTGAAAGAAATGGTGGTGGTTGTTCCAGTAGACCGCGACGGTGAGGAAGCTCACCACATAGCTCAGGAAGATCGGCGTCACCGCTGCCAGCGCGCCGAGGCTGGGATCGCGCGGGACCTTCAGCTCGAGCACCATGATCGTGATGATGATCGCGATCACACCGTCGGTGAAGGCGAGCAGCCGCTCCTTTCCCAAAGCACCTCCCTGCCAGGGGCTCGGCCCCTGGACCCCGGCAAAGGCCGGGCCTTTGCAATCCATCCGCGGCTTACGCGGCCCTTACCTTACTTTTCTTGTGCCGCGCAGCGCTTGGGGGGTCCAGGGGCCCAGCCCCTGGACCCGTCAACGACCACCGCCTAGCCTCGGCGGGTGACGATCACCGCCGCCGATCTCCGCACCGCCCTCGCTGATGAGGAAGAGCTTGCCATCCTCGATGCCCGCGAGGAGGGAGCGTTCGCCCGCTCGCATCTTTTCTGGGCGGTGCCCTGCCCGCTTTCGGTGGCTGATCTCCGTGCGCCGGCGCTGCTCCCGCGGCCCGGGGTGCGTGTGGTCGCGGTGGATGACGGCGGCGGCGAGGCCGGGCGGCTGGCCGGTGTGCTCGAAGGACTCGGCTGTGGCGATGTCGCGGTGCTTGCCGGCGGGATCGGCGCGTGGGCGGCGGAGGGTGGCGAGCTTTTCAGCGGCGTCAATGTTCCCTCCAAGGCGTTCGGCGAGTGGGTCGAGCACCATTACGGCACCGAGAGCATCGACGCCGCGGAGCTCGAGAGCCGGCGCGCGGCCGGGGCGAAGATGGTGGTGCTCGATTCCCGGACCTTCGAGGAATTCCGCCGGATGAGCATCCCGGGCGGGATCAGCGTGCCGGGCGGCGAGCTGGTCTATCGCATCGGGGATCTTGTGCCGGACCCGGAGACGCTCGTCATCGTCAACTGCGCCGGGCGGACGCGGAGCATCCTCGGCGCCGAGAGCCTGCGGCGGGCGGGCATTCCGAACCAGGTGCTGGCGCTGCGCAACGGCACGATGGGCTGGGAGCTGGCCGGGCTCGCCTGCGAGCGCGGGGCGACGGAACGCTATCCGGCGGGCACGCCGGCTTCGGCCGGGCTCGCCCGCTTGCGTGCCGAGCGCTTCGCCGCCGCGGCGGGGGTGCGGGCGATCGGCCGCGAGGCGCTCGCCGCGCTGGCGGGCGACCCGGCGCGCAGCCTCTATCTGCTCGATGTGCGGAGCCCGGAGGAATATCGCGCCGGGCATGTTCCGGGCAGCCGCTCCGCGCCGGGCGGGCAGCTCGTCCAGGCGACGGACGGCTGGGTCGCGGTGCGCGGCGCGCGGATCGTGCTGATCGACGATAGCGGCGTGCGCGCGCGCATGGCCGGCGGCTGGCTCGCCCAGATGGCGCCGTGGGAGGTGTTCGTGCTCGAGGGCGGGCTTGGCGGACCGCTCGAGGCGGGCGCCGAGACGCGGCCCGAGCCGCCGGCGGCCGCGCTCGTGTCCGCAGCCGAGCTCGTGTCGTGGCGCGGCCTGCCCGGCAGGGTGGTCATCGATTGCGCCCGCAGCCTCGAGTACCGCGCCGGCCATATCCCGGGCGCGCTCTGGGGCCTGCGCGGGCGGCTCGGGGGGATGCTCGGCTGGGCGCTTGCGGGAGCGAGCAGGGTCGTTCTGACCTCGCCGGACGGATGGCTCGCGGCCCACACGGTCGCCGAGGCGGCGGCGCTTACGGCCGCGCCCGTCCATGTGCTCGCCGGCGGCACGGAGGCGTGGAGGGCGGCCGGCGAGGCGCTCGCGGTGACGCAAGCCGAGCCGCCGGACAGCGATTGCATCGATGTCAATCTTCGTCCCTATGACCGGACGTCGGGCGCCGAGGAGGCGATGCGCGCCTATCTCTCCTGGGAGATCGGGCTCGCCGAGCAGGTCGGGCGCGAAGGCTCGGTCGCGTTTGGTGTGCGGAGGGAAAATGGCGGCGATTGAGCAGGCCTGGCGGGCCGGCCGCGCCGTCTTCGACCTGCTGCTGCCGCCGTCCTGTCCGACCTGCGAAGCGCCGGTCGATGCGCCGGGGCTGATGTGCGCCGCCTGCTTCCAGGGCGTGACGCTGCTCGCCGAGCCGCTCTGCCGGCGCTGCGGCGCCCCCTTCCCCCACCAGGGCGCCGGCGGGCCGGGGCGGCTCTGCCCCGCCTGTGTGCAGGCCCCGCCCGTGTTCGGGCGCGCCCGCGCCGCGCTGCTCTACGATTCCGGCGCGCAGAGGCTGATCCTGCCGCTCAAATATGCCGACCGGACCGAGCTTGCCTTCGTGCTGGCGCTGCACATGGCGCGCGCCGGGGCCGAGCTGCTGCGGGCGGCGGAGCTGCTGGTGCCGGTGCCGCTGCATCGGCGGCGCCTCTTTGCCCGCCGCTACAATCAGGCGGCGCTGCTCGCCCGCGCGGTCGGGAGCCGCGCGGGCGTGGCCATGCTGCCCGATGCGTTGGTTCGGCTGCGTGCCACGGCGCCGCTCGGAGAAATGTCGGCGGCGCGGCGCGCGGCCGAGGTGGCGGACGCCTTTGCCGTCCGGCCGACGCGGGCGGCGACGATCGGTGGCCGGCGGGTGCTGCTGATCGACGACGTGCTGACCTCCGGCGCGACGGCGGATTCCTGCGCGCGCGCGCTGATGGCGGCCGGCGCGGCTGCGGTGGACGTGCTCGCCGCGGCGCGGGTGCCTGACCCGCGGCTCCAGTAGGGGCACGATTCTTGCAGAACCAGCCGGGACGCCCACATCCCGGAGCGCAGCCGATGAAGGATTCGTGCATGCCCGAGGTCGAGATCTACACCCAGCCCTGGTGCCCGTACTGCTCGCGTGCGGTGCGGCTGCTGACTGCCAAGGGCGTGGCGTTCCGCGAGATCGACGCGCCGCACGGGACGCCGGAACGGGAAGAGGCGATCCGCCGCTCGGGCGGGCGGACGACGGTGCCGCAGATCTTCATCGGGGCCGAGGCGATCGGCGGTTGCGACGATCTCATGCGGCTCGACCTGGCGGGCGAGCTCGATCGCCGGCTGGCACGCGCTTGACGTCGCTGCCGAGGTTGCGATGCTGCCGGTGGGATGTGAAATAAGCCGATGATTCACTACCAGGTTCGCTGCAGCGACAGCCACGAGTTCGATGGCTGGTTCAAGGACAGCCAGGCCTTCGACCGCCAGGCCAAGCGCGGCCTGATCGAGTGCCCGGTCTGCGGGGGCGTCGAGGTCACGCGGGCGCTGATGGCCCCTGCCCTGCCGCGCGCCCACGCGGCCCCGCGGCCGGCGACGCCGGCCGCGGAAGAACAGAGGACGGGCCAGGGGACGGGCCACAAGCCCGACCAGACGATCGGCCAGACTCCCCATGGCGCGCCGATCGCGGTGGCCGGCAAGGCGATGCCGGACCAGTTGCGGGCGCTCTTGCAGAAGATGCGCTCCGAGGTCGAGAAGAATTGCGAGTATGTCGGCCCCGGCTTCGCCGAGGAGGCGCGGCGCATCCATCGCGGCGAGAGCACGCCCCGCGGGATCTATGGCGAGGCCAGCCCCGAGCAGGCCGAGACCCTCTCGGACGAGGGCATCGCGGTCGCCCGCATCCCGTGGGTCGACCGCGCCGACGGCTGAACGGCGGGATTTTCCGTCAGTCGCAGCGGGCGGTCATGCCGCCATCGACGATAATCTCGGTGCCGGTGATGAAGCGCGCCTCGTCGGAGGCGAGGAAGAGCGCGGCGTTGGCGGTGTCGCGCCCGTCTCCCATGAAACCCAAGGGGATGCGCGCGACGCGCTGGGCGAGCAGCGCCGCGACGTCGCCGCCGGCGCGCTGGCCGGCGAGGCGCGCTTCGACCATCGGCGTGTGGAGCTGGCCGGGGACGATCGTGTTGACGCGGACCCGCTGGGGCGCGAACTCGACGGCGGTGACCCGCGAGAACTGGATGACGCCGGCCTTGGCCGCCGCGTAGCCGACCTGGGCCGAGCCGGTCCAGCGGATGGCCGGAGCTCGAGGCGGTGTTGACGATCGCCCCCCCGCCGGCTGCGACCATCACCGGGATCACATGCTTGCAGGTGAGAAAAACGGTCTTCAGGTTGGTGTCGATCTGGCGGTCCCACGCCTCCTCGGCAAGATCGACCGCCCCGCCGCGGGCCGAGCCGCCGACATTGTTGACCAGGATGTCGATCCGCCCATAGGCGGCGCGGCAGGCCTCGACCATCGCGGCGACGGCTTCGGGGTCGAGCACGTCGCAGACGTGGGAGGTGATGGCGCCGGAGAATTCGCGGGTGCGGGCGAGGGTTTCCTCCATGGCGGCGGGATCGCGGTCCACGGCGAAGATGCGGGCGCCCTCGCGCGCGAAGAGGACGGCGGTGGCGCGGCCATTGCCCCAGCCGGGGCCGATGCAGCCGGCGCCGGTGACGATCGCGACCTTGCCCTCGAGCCGTCCGGCCATTGTCTCCCCTCCCCGTTTCAGTTGGCCCCTCGTCAGTCGGCGGCGAGACGTTCGGCGAGGCGCATGAAGACCGGCACGGCGGCGGCCAAATCGGCGATGCGGATCGATTCGCCCGGGCGGTGCGCGGCGGCGATATCGCCCGGGCCGAGGACGACGCAGGGCGCGATGCCTTGCAGCTCCGAGGCGTCGGTGCCGTAGGGCGCGGTGGTCGGCGGCCTCGCCGGTGATCTCGGCGGCGAGGCGGATGAGGGGGTGGTCGGCGGCGAGCTCGGGCGGGGCGCCCTCGTGGGCGATGGCGAGCGCGAGCCCGGCGCGGGCGGCCGCCTCGCGCACCTCGCCGACCAGCGGCGCGGGGTCGATGCTCGCGCTGTAGCGGTATTTGATGCGCGCGGTCGCCTTGGGGACGGTGACGTTGATCGCCGTGCCGTGGTTGTCGAGGATCAGGTTGAAGTCGCTGAAGGGCGGATCGTAGGCGGCGTCCTGCAGCGCGGGGTCGCGGCGGAGGCGGAGGAAGATCTCGTGCATGCGGACGAGAAAAGGAAGAAAAATCCAATTCGCGTTGCTGCCGCGGCCGGTGCTCGAATGCGCGGCCTCGCCGGTGGCGATGGCGGTGAACTCGATATGGCTGCGGTGCCCGCGGACCGGGCGGAGCCGGGTCGGCTCGGCGACGACGATGGCGGCGGGCCGGGCCTCGCGGAGCAGGGCCGAGCGGGCGGCGATGACGCGGGCACCCTCCTTCGTGGTCTCCTCGTCGGCGCTGATGAGGAGGCTGACGGGGAGCGATTCGGGCAGCGAGGCGGCGGCGACGATGATCGCGGCGAGCGGGCCCTTGAGGTCGGTGGCGCCGAGGCCGTGCAGCACGCCATCGGAATCGAGCCGGGCGCTGAAAGGGTCCTCCTGCCAGAGGGTGTCGGGCACCGTGTCCATGTGGGCGGAGAGGGCGACGCCGCCGGGGGGACCACGGTGGGCGACGAGCGAGCGCTTCGCCACACCTTGGGGATCGGTGTAGTCGAGCCGCTCGATCGTGAAGCCGGCCAGCGCCTGCTCGACGCGCTCGGCGATGGGAAGGTTGCTCACGAAGCTCCGGCTGTCGATCGCCACCAGATCGGAGAGCAGGGCAACGATCGGGCGGGTGGGGTCAGGCATCGGGGGCTCCGCGACGAGGGAAAGCGGCCATGCTATCCGGGCGCGGGTGCGGGCGAGAAGGCCCGGGCGAAGAGGCGAATGATGGCGGTTGCGTATGTCGATCCGGAGAGCGGGGAGAAATTTCCGATCGCGGTGCCGCGCTGGTCAGGGCCGGGGCGGCGGCCGCTGCTGCTGACGGAGCGGGCGGGGATCGGCCGGGACGAGATCGAGGGGGGCGTGCGGAGCCTCTGGCGCTACCGCGCGGCGTTCGCACTTCCCGACGCGCCGGCGATCAGCATGGGCGAAGGGATGACGCCGCTGATCGCGCGGCGGGTCGCCGGGGCCGAGGCGCTGGTGAAGTGCGAGTGGGTGATGCCCACGGGGAGCTTCAAGGATCGCGGGGCGAGCGTGATGCTCTCGGCTCTCCGCGCGCAGGGGGTGGGCGCGGTGCTCGAGGACAGCTCGGGCAATGGCGGGGCGGCGATCGCGGCCTATGCGGCGGCCGGGGGCATGGCGGCGACGATCTTGGCACCGGCGGCGACGAGCCCGGCAAAATTGCTGGCGATGCGGGCGCACGGGGCGCGGGTGGAGCTTTTTCCGGGGGATCGGCAGGCGACAGCCGCGGCGGCGCTGGACCAAGGGGAAACGAATTCGGAAGAGATCTTTTACGCCAGCCACAACTGGCACCCCTTCTTTTTGGAAGGGCACGAAGACGCTCGCCTACGAGCTGTGGGAGGAGCTCGGGTTCCGCGCGCCGGACAATGTGATCGTCCCGTGCGGGGCGGGCTCGAACGTGCTCGGGCTGGCGATCGGGTTCGGCGAGATTGTCCGGGCCGGCGGGATTGCGCGGATGCCACGGATCTTTGCCGCCCAGCCGGAGAATTGCGGGCCGATCGCGGCGGCGTTCGCGGCCGGGAGCGATGGGAGGGTCGAGGCAGTGGCGCGGCCGACGATCGCCGAGGGGACGGCGATCGCCCGACCGGTGCGGTTCGGCGCGGTGCTCGGGGCTTTGCGGGGGAGCGGCGGCGGCGCGGTTGCATTGAGCGAGGCGGAGATCAAGGCGGCGACGCTGGCGCTGGCGCGGATGGGGCTTTTCGTCGAGCCCACGGCGGCGCAGCCGGCGGCGGCGTTCGGGCGGCTGATTGCGGGGGGCGTCATTGCGCCGGCGGAGACGACGGTGCTGGTGCTGACCGGCAGCGGCCTCAAGGCGGGAGCGCGGATCGCCGAAATCCTCGAGGAGGACCGATGAACATTGCCGAGCTGCCGACGCCGGCGCTGGTGCTCGACCGGCGGGTCCTCAAGCGCAACATCGCGGCGATGGCAGCCGCGTTGGCGCCGCATCGGGTGACGCTGCGTCCGCATATGAAGACGGCGAAATCGATCGATGTCGCGCGGCTGGTGCTCGGCGAGGCGGGGGGCAGCATCACCGTCTCGACGCTGGCGGAGGCGGAGTATTTCGCGGCGCACGGCATCGGCGACATTCTCTATGCGGTGGGCATCACGCCGGCAAAACTCGAGCAGGTGGCGAAGCTCAACGCCGCGGGGGCCGATATCGCGGTGCTGACGGACGATGCGGATGTGGCGGCGGCGATCCGCGCGCAAGAGCCGCGGGTGCGGGCGCTGATCGAGATCGACTGCGGCGAAGGGCGCGGGGGCGCGCTGCCCGAGGATGCAGGGCTGATGGCGATCGCCGAGGCGCTCGGGCCGAGCCTGGTCGGGGTGATGACCCATGCGGGGCATAGCTACGCGGCGCGCGGGCCGGCGGCGCTGGCGGCGATCGCCGAGGCGGAGCGGGCCGGGGTGGTGCGGGCGGCGGAGCGGCTCAGGGCGGCGGGGCTGACGGTGCCGATCGTCTCGATGGGAAGCTCGCCCACGGCGCTGGCGGCGGCCTCGTACGCGGGCATCACCGAGGTGCGGGCGGGGGTCTATATGTTCGGCGATCTCTTCCAGGCGGCGATCGGCACGCACGGGCCGGAGGATATCGCGGTGACGGTGCTGGCGAGCGTGATCGGGCGCCGGCCGGACCGGCACCAGTTCCTGATCGATGCCGGGGCGATCGCGCTTTCGAAGGACCGCAGCACCGAGGCGACGGCGGAGGATTGGGGCTTCGGGCGGGTGCGCGAGATCGGCGGCGGGGGGGCGCTGGGGACGGCGGTGGTGCGCCGCGCCTACCAGGAGCACGGGGTGGTTGCGTGCGATCCGGCGCGGCCGTTTCCGGCGCTCGCGGTGGGGGACAAGGTGAGGGTGGCGCCGAACCATGTCTGCCTGACCGCGGCGGCGCATGACCGCTATTTCGTGACCGATGACGGGGTGGCGGTGGCGGAGGTCTGGCCGCGGGTGAACGGGTGGTGAAACGGGTCCCAGGAACGGGATGAAACGCGTTGGATTCGCTTGCGTTTCGCGCGCCCGCGGCGAGGGGAAGCGGGCGAAGTGGGCGCACCGTCCCCCCGCCGAGAGTACGCGTTTCTTTTATTATCAAGACATTATAGGCGAAGAGGCGGCACCGAAGCCGGCTTTTCGCGACCGTTTTCGACCAGATCCCGGGCCGCGTCCCGCCTCAGGGAGTCGATCAGCGGGGCGCTCTGCTCGTCCGGGGACCAGTCCCTGCCGAGGCCGCCGACGAGGGCTCCGTCGATCGGGATCCGGCGATAGATCTCGTCGCCGGCGTGCTGGGTGAACTCGACGGCGAGGTGCACGGGATCGAGGCCGAGAGCCTCCGCGCAGGCGCCCAGCAGCGCTTCGCCGAGCCGCGCGCGCTGCTCCGGCGGACGGCCGCGACGGACCTCGCAGGAGAGCACGGCGGCGGGAACGGGCGCGTCCTCGCCGCAGTGCCAGACGCCGCCCTCGCCGAGCTCGCGGAAGCAGACATCGACCAGGTCGGGCGTGGTCTGCATGATTTCGGCATAGAGCCCGCCGAGGCGGCGCGCCAGGTCGCGCTTGACCGCAAGGGGGTAACGGGCCGGCACGTCCAGATGCAGATAGGGCATCGCTCGCACTCCTCGATCGCGTATCCACGCAAGGGCAGCGGCCTTGCGTGTTGACAGTGCCCATATCGCAGGATATGGCCGGTGTCAACATTTGCCGATGTCGAGATTTGCCGATGTCAAGATTTGCCGATGTCAATATCTGCGGGGCCCCGATGACCAGCACCCGACCGGCCGGCCTTCCCTATCACCATGGCGACCTCCGCCGGGCCCTGATCGACGCGGCGCTGGCGCTGGTGACCGAGGAGCAGGGGTGGAGCTTCTCGCTCAGGGAAGTGGCCCGCCGCGCCGGGGTGAGCCACAACGCGCCCTACAACCATTTCCCCGAGAAGAGGGACCTGCTGGACGCCGTTGCGGCCGTGGGGTTCGCGCGGCTGCGGGATGGCCTGCTCGCCGCGATCGCGGGGATCGCGGGGGGCGAGGCGGCGCTCGCCATGAGCGGGCGGGCCTATGTGCGGCTCGGGGTCGAGAATCCCGCCCTCTACCGGCTGATGTTCGGCCCCGCGCTCGCCGTGCCCGGCGGAGACGGGCCGATGCTGGCGCGGGCGGCGGGCGCCGAGGCCAGGGCCGTGCTGGAGGAGATCATCGCGCGGGGGGCGCGGGCGAAGGCCTTCGCGATCCCGGCCTGCGAGACGCGGGCGATCGCGCTTGCCGCGCTCGCGGTCTGGGCCGCCGTGCACGGCCTGACGATGCTGATCATCGACGGGCTCGCGGGGGCCGGGTTCGCCCGGGAAGAGATGATCGAGCGGCTGATCGAAGTGCAGACGAGGGGATTGCGCTCAGGCGGGGGGCGATCGTTGCGTTCCTCGGGCGCCGATGGGCGCGGGCGCGGGTGCGGGTGCGGGTGCGGGTGCCGATGAATGACCGGGACCGGCCCCGGCGCACGGCGATCGGGTCAGGCCGGCACGCGGCCGGTCACGGCATTGGCGCGGGATGTGTAGGTGATGCGGCCCGCGGCGTCCGCAGGCAGGCGCGCGCGCAGGCGATCCTTGAACCGGGCGTTCTCGTCCGGGCTCATCTCGCGAATGGCCTGGGCCATGCTGACGGCGATCTGCACGGAGGCCCAGAAATCCGCGAAATCCTCGAAGGTGCGGGCGACGGTGATCGCGCGGGTTGCGATGTCCGCCAGGCCGGCCTCGGTCCACAGGGCACGCAGGGCGTCCATGCGCGAGACGTCCGCCCGCGGCGGCAGCATCGGCTTGCGGCCCATCTCCCGAAGCTCCTCCTGCATCGGGCCCATCGGGAATCCGCCGGGCTCCAATATGTCCCAGGCATAGGCGGAGATCGTGCCGCCGGGCTTCACGACGCGTTTCATTTCGGCAACGCCTTGCGCCGGTTCCGGAACGAAGAAGATGACCAGCGCCATGACCGCGGCATCGAAGCTGCTGTCGCCGAAGGGCAGCGCCATGGCGTCGCCCTGCCGGAAGCGCGCGATGCCCGCGGTGTGGCGCGCGCGGGCGAAGCTGAGCTGGCCTTCGGAGGGATCGATGCCGTGGATCTCCGCCGGCGCGCAGCGCTGCACCAGAAGCTCGGTGAACGCGCCGTTGCCGCAGCCGACATCGACCCAGCGCTGGCCCGGGCCGGGGGCCAGCCAGTCGAGGAAGACATCGCCGGCGAGGCGGCTCCACACGCCCATCATGCGCTCGTAGGCCGCCCCGTCGTCGAAGCGGATCTGGTTCTCGCTCATTGGTGCCCCTTCGGTTTGTCGCGCTCGCGGGAGCCGACCGATCTTCGTGGGCGCGCGCTCATGGCGCCGCGCGCGCCGTTGAGGAGGATGCGGCGGCGCTTCAATGTGTCGACCAGAAAGTCGATCGCGGCGCGGCGGCAGTGGGGCGAGGGTTGGCGGCCGCCGTTCGAGGGGTCCGGCCGCCCGTTGGCGAGGATCGGGACGTTGGTGTCCACGACAACGCGCTTCACTCCGCCGCATCCGGGACGCGGCCGAGGCGGGCGCGCTCGGCTTCCGCGGCTTCGCCGAAGGCATCGCCCATGAAGTGCTCCGGCCAGTTATCGATGCGCCCGAGCAGGTCCACCGCGAGCGGCGTGAGCACGGAGGCGCCACGCCGGATATCGCAGAAGTAGAGTTTTACGTCTTTCGCGCCGATGCTCCGTTCGGCGATGCGGCGCTGGAGGCGCAGGAGCAGGTGCTCGGAGTGGCTTTCCAGGATCACCTGCACGCGGCGGTGCGTGGCGGCGTGGATCAGGACGTCCGCCAGCGCGGCCTGGGCGAGCGGGTGGAGATGGATTTCCGGCTGCTCGAGGATCACGGTCGATCCTTCCGCGACGTAGAGCAGCAGCGTGATGACCGGCAGCACCTGGGAGACGCCGAAGCCGACGTCCGTCAGCAGCACTTCGCTGCTGTCCTCGCGGGTGAGGATTTTCGCCTGCCAGCGGTTCGATCCGGGCGCGATTTCCTCCACCGTGAAGCTGTGGATCAGGCCGAGATGCCGGAGCCAGTGGGCGACCATGCCCTGGAACGGCAGAAGCCGCGCCTTGGGCTTCAGGTTTCGCATCTCGGCGCTCTCGGTCGCGGCAAGGATGGCGTCGATCGCCTTTTCGCCTTTCCGGCCGACATCGGCCGGGCGGGAGCGCGCCCAGAGATAATCGCGCTTGGGGAAGTCGCGGAGCGGGCCGAGGTAGAAGATGCCGTCGATTGCTTTCTCGTAGGCGGCCTCGAGATCGGAGAGGAACTGCGCGTTCTGGTAGTAGGTCCGCGCCTGATCGGGAAACGCATAGCCCTTGATCGGCCCGGGCAGCCCCCAGGCGCGGCCCTGAGTGCGGACGAAGCGGAAATCGCCGGCCTCGCCGCGGTGGCTGAGTTCGAACTCGCCACCCTTGGCCCGCCGGCGGAGCGTGAATTCGTGGCCGGCGAGCCGGTAGGCGAGCCGGGTCGTCAGGGCGGCTTTGCCCTCGACGACGAGGCCCGTCTCGAGGGTGAGGGTCCGGCCGCTTGCGAGCGGCGGGCCTCCTTTGGCGGCGGAGGGGTCGGCGAGGACGAGATCTTCCGCGCGCTCGAAGGTGACGGAGGTTTCGATGCCGCGGGTTTCGTCGTGGCGGTGGATTGCGTCGCGGATGGTGCCGAGCTCGACATAGTCCCCGTTCAGCTCGAGCGAGAGCAGCCGGTCCGTCGCTTCCTTGGTCTGTTTCAGGAGGAGAAGGAACTGGAGGATGCTGGTTTTGCCGGACGAGTTCGTGCCGAAGAGCCCCGTGATCCCGCCGCAGGGGAGGTCCACCCGCGGCCAGGACTTGAAGTTGGTGAATTGGAGCGTCTTCAGCATTGCGGGAGGTTATAGCAGTTCGGGGGCGCGGGCGTCCGGCTGCGGGACGGGTAGCGGGCGGGGGGGGGCCGCGGGCTGCCGGGCGTTGTAGTCCCGGCGGGGCCGCATGGGGCGGCGGAGTAGGAGGGTTAGAAATAGCCGGGCGCGTAGCGTTGGGGCGCCATTCCCGAGCGATTTCCGCGAGGACGGCGCGAGGCGTCTTGCTGAGGGTCTGGTTCTCTTTGAGGGTCACGGTTCACTCGCCATGAATCGGCACGTCAACCCAACCGTCGGGCATGACGATACGCGCTTCGATGCCGGCATGCTCCGCGAGTAAATGGAGTAGATTTCCTCCATCCAGTAACTCTAGCGGCTTGCCCTTTGCGAATTCAAAAGCCGCCTTGCCGTACCCGCTTGTGGTAACCAGGATTCCCTTCGAGGCGCCCTCATTCTGCACGGTACCAAAGAGGTCGCGGACGGCGCTGACCCCCACGGTGTTCTTGTAGCGCTTCGCTTGGATGACGACCTTACCCCCAAAGATGGGGCGAGGGTCGAAAGCGACACAATCCACACCTCCATCGCGAGACGGCCGAGTTTGTCGCGTGTCCAGGCCCATGGTCGCGAAGAGGTTGGTAATAAGGCCCTCGAACTCGATGGGACTGAGCTCCATCAGATTCGGACGGCGATCCAACCCCGACATGATGTCGAGGGTGGCGACGAACCGCGGGTCTACCATGTCCAGTTCGAGTAATGGCTTGACTGGCAGCAACTCAGCGGGCGCGCGAGAAACTGACGCCTTGAGCGAGCGCAGACAGTGTTCGGGCTGAACCTGTGTCAAGTTCAAGCTACGAAAGTCATCTGCTGTGATCCTGACGGACAGCAGACAGACCCGAACGTTTTGACCCGTCGCTGGATCAATTGTGTCCAGCATTCCGTTCAGCGTCAGGCATTCTACCGCACCGACGTGGCCGCCGCGGAAAACAGTATCGATGCCCTTGAGTGCGACTTGGCAAAGTAGGTTGGCATAAAGAGCCTTCCGTTTGGCTTCAGGGCGGGCGATCGGCTCGATGCGGTCCGCCAATTTAACGTAGCGGAACCCGGTTTCTTCGGGGACGATCGAGAGTTCGGGCAGATCAAGGTCGATGACGAGGTGGCGAGATTCTGCCGCATAGCCCACCTCAGCAGAAACCGCGTTTGGCTCACCAACCAGGGAACGGTCGAGGACGATCTTGAGGTAGCCGACGATCGCTGCGTGTTCTTGAGCCTCCAGGCGCCTCTGCAACTCGCGGACCAAGTCGTTGTGCCGGTCTATTTCGGATTTTCGGTCGCTCTCGGCGGCTTCAAATGCCGCAAAAGCCGCCGCTCTTGCCTGAAGGCGCTCTTTGTAAGCAGCGTCAGCTTCATCAAATCGGCGATTGGCTTCGAGAACCCGGCGTTCATGTCGCCCAGTAGCCCCAGGCAACATCCGAGCAAGGAGTGCGGGTCGCTCTGGGGCGAAGTCAGCGCGGCGGGGCGCCCAAGGCCTCCACGGCTTTTCATCGAACGTGCCGGGATTAAAGGGCTTGAGTAGGGTAGCCAACTCGACCGCGGGATTGCGAGTCAAAGCGTCAGCAAGCAGATTGCGGATCGCCTTTTCACGGTCCTCGATGGCGTGTGTCAGGTCTGCGGCTTCTTCGCTTTGGGCGGCGACGTGTAATCGGGCTGCCTCCTTTGCATCGGCTTTGGTCTGCCGTTCGGCGTTTCGGACTTCCCGGATTTGGGCAGCCGCCTGCCTGGCTTGTTCGCGTTCCCTAGCACGCTCGGCGCGAGCGAGTTCGCGAGCGATCATCCGCATGTTCGCGCCAAAGCTGCGACGGCTCATGAAGGCGCGACCCTATGAAGCGGGCCGGCGGCGGGAATTCTCGAATTCGGCGTTCCGCCTGGGTTGGAGGCGACCGACGACGCGGCCGATAGCTCGGAACCCTCCCGCACGCCCGCCCCCTCGCAGAGGTGGCGACGGGCCATCTCGAACGCCTGGCCGGGGGTTATGCCGTTGCCTCTTGCCAGCTTTGGGCAATGGCGAGTGCGTACACCGATCCGCTCGCGCTCCGCAGGCCCCTCGCAACTGCCCGGGGCCGGTCGAGAGCTCAGCGTGGGCATTTTCATGAGCAGTATTCTGCGACTGGAACGGCGTACAGAAAAGGGCTTTGTTTCCATGACGCTGACGTTGTCTCGGGCTTCTCGCTCTTCGCTGAAGGGACCCCGAATGATGCGTTTCACGCGAATGTGAAGAGCAAGCGGCAGTTTGGTTCCTATTGCCCATCGGGTTTGGTCGAACGAATTAGCAACCTCCGAAGCAGCAAGAGAATCAACAACAGATGATTGAGGTGCGGTGCGACAAGCTCGCGGGCGAACTGGCTTTTCCGTGACTGCCGCTGCGCTAATGCCGATGCGCGCGGCGGCGACTGGGCATTTCGGATCGTGGAGAGCGTAAGTGTTCGTGCGGGTTTGGGACGGTCGGGGCTCCTCGGGTGGGATACCGCTTCGTCGCTTCGCTCCTCGCGATGGCGGTGGAGGGGCGGCCCGGCCGATGCGTTTCGGTCTTGACTGTATCTCATTTGAGAGGCATGTTGGAGATGCTCCAGGAGCGCGGAGATGGCTCGTCACACCTCAATGCTGCATGTTCGCGTGGATGACGTGCTCAAGGAGGATGCCACGGAGACGCTGGCGAAGGTCGGTTTGACCGTCTCGGATGCTGTGCGCATCCTGCTCACCCGCGTTGCCCAAGAGGGCGGGTTGCCCGCCGGGCTGACTGCCGATCCGGAAGCCTATGATTCGTGGTTCCGCGCGAAGGTACGGGACGCGCTTGCCGACAAGCGTCCGACTGTTCCGCATCGGCAGGTCATGGACGAGGCTCAGGCGGTGATCGACAAAAAGCGCCGGGCTCGTGGTTGAGTGCCGGCCTGCTGGCGATTGTCGATTGCATCTCCGACGACAATCCGGATGCCGCCCAGCGGGTGAAGGTTCGGCACGATGCCGCGTCGCCGGCATTCGGGAGATCGTCGTCCGGGCAGGAGGCTCTTTTCTCAGGCGTCGGCGGCGGTGTGCTCCAGGGCGGCGAGGAAGCGTTGCCAGCCATGGTTGGCGCCTTGGTAGTTGGCTTCCTCCTCGGGCCGGAAGCCCGATTGCTCCATGCGGACGAGGACGCCGGTTTTGGTGGGGGTCAGCGTCCAGGTGACGATGGTTTTGAGGCCGTCGGCGGCCTCCGGGCCGGAGGCGTTCCAGGTGTAGGAGAGGCGTTTGTTGGGCTCGACGATCAGGACTTCGCAGTCGGTGACGCCGTTCCAGTGCGGCATGGGCGGGGCGCGGAAGTTGAAGCGGTGGCCGAGGACGGGAAGAAAATCGTTGTGCATGAGCCAGGCTTCGATGAGCGGGGCTTGGGTGAGGGCGCGCCAGATTTTTTCGGGCGGGTGCGGCATCTCGCGCTCGATGACGAGGGTGCGGGAGGAAGGGCTGGTCATGGGTCCATCCTGTTGAGGAGGGTTTCGAGGCGGTCGAACCGCGCGCGCCAGAAGGCGCCGTAGAGGCGCATCCAGTCGATCAGAGGGGCGAGGCCGCGCGGCTCGGCGGTGTAGCGGGTCTCGCGGCCGGCGTGGCGGTCGCGCACCAGGCCGGCCTGCTTGAGGACGAAGAGATGCTTGGAGACGGCCGGCTGCGAGACGCCGGCGTGGTCGGTGAGCGCGCGGACGGTTTGCTCGCCGTTGCGGCAGAGGCGCTCGAAGATGGCGCGGCGGGTCGGGTCGGCGAGGGTTTTGAAGAGCGCGTCGGGGACGGCGTGCATGGGGGATTGATAACTGAATGATTATGGATTTAATCCATAGCTCGTCAGCTATGATTGAGTCAAACGGGAATTGGCGGGGGGGGTGGCGGCGGGCGTTTTGCCGATGTCGGTGTGGACGAAATGGTCGCGCGTGAAGAGCAGCGGGTGGTCGGTGGCGGTGTCGGGTGCGTGGGAAAAGTTGGGCCGTGCGCGGCGGCGGCGGCCGCTCAAGCGGCGGCGATGAAGTCTTCGTCCAGCTCGTCGCGTTCCAGCCGGTGATGGTTGACGAGGAGAGTGCGGATGGTGAGGTCTGAGACCTGGAAATGCTCGGCCGCGTCCGCCTGGGCCTCCGCGGAATAGTCGCCGTCTAGCCTTGCCTCCACTGCCTCGAACGGGCTCAGCAGCTCGGCGGCAAAGGACCGCTGCATCTTCTGGCGATAGGTATAAGCACGCGTCGCGGCATGGAGCTTGCCGTGGGGAGCGGAGACCATTCGATCGGCGAGCAGACGCGCGAGCTCGAAGCGGCGGCCGGTCGGCCAGCGGGAGCGCAGGACGATATGGCTTTCGGTCTCGTTGCGATCGAGCGCGAAGGAGAGGTTGGGGCCGGTCCGGTCCTCGGTCAGCGCCCGTGTATCCGCGCCTGCGAGATGCGACAATGTGTCGTTGCCGATTGGCCTTTCACCCAGCCCTTCCTGCTCGCGCAAGGCGCGCGCGGCGTCGGCGCCGAGCTTCCAAGCTGGGACGTCGCATGGAGGAGGCAGGGCGCCGGGGGCAAGGCGGGCGGCGTCGTGCGGCGAGGCGGCGAACCCGCTGCTGGCCGCGAGCTGCCGCAGGTCCTCGGCGGTCAGCAGTTTTCCGCCCTGCGCCCGATCCGCCGCCAGCTCCTCCACCGCTCGCTCGCCAAGCAGGCGTGCGTCCGTCAGAAGATGGTCGATTGTGGCCGGGTCGGCCGTATCGGGATCCTGGCCGAGCAGGGCCTCCAGCTTCCGTCGCCGCGCCGTTTCGCGATCCCGGCGTTCGGCGCCCAGCTCGGACCAGAGCCGATCCAGGTTGGTCCCATGGACCTGCTCGGCCTGAAGCTGGCCCAGAACCTGGCCGATAAACCGATCCACCTCGCCCTCGAACACCAGGGACGGCACGATGGCGGCATGGTCGCTGATATAGCGGAAAGCCGTGACCGGCCGGGCCGCGGTCGGTTTGGCGATCAGCGCCGTTCTCTCCCCGTCGGAAAAGATGGTGATATTCGGCCAGACGTAGCCCTCTCCGATCGTGGTCAGCCGGTGGGCGAAGGGCCAGTCCGGGGCGTTGGATCGCGGCTCCCAGCGCAGCCGCCACCAGTTCCAGGCCAGCCACTCGGCCAGATGGTAGGCCGAGACCAATGGGCCGGGCCGAATGCGGTTGACGAAGCCGTCGCGCCCTTCGGTCAGAGACTGGTTGTTGCAGAGGATGGCCACGGCGGCGAAGCAGGCGCGCTCTTCCGGCGTGCCCTCATCGAGCCGCTCCCAGTCCGCCGTGATGCTCAGCGTGGGCTGCACCGCCTGGCCCATTCCTTCAGAAGGAGGGGTCGAAAATCGTCCTCCTCCTCCAGTCGATAGCCGTGATAGCCGCTACTGTCGATCTTGGCCTCATAAACCTCGCGGTCCGCATCGACGCTCCAGACGTATTTGGGCGCCCCGTTGTCGGGGAAGTCGCTGAAGAGTCCGTCGAGCACCCCCTGCCGGAGCAGTTCGGCCGCTTCGGCCCTCAGAATGGCCCGCTTGCCGTCGCAGAGCGACTTCCAGGTGCGGGGATTGACGGGCGGGTGGAATCTGTAGTCGCCCGGCTGCCGTTTGTGGAGCGCACTTCCCGTATAGGCCAGTCGGGCCGCGAGCGCTTCCCGGCCGGCCTGGTCGAGCCGGTCGGACGGGGCGAGCCGCCGCTTCGGATCCCGGCTCTGGCGAGGGTTCACGGCGTCTCCCGCGCGGCGGGAAGGGCCGGGCGAATGTCGGTGCAGGAGAAATCGTCGCCCTTGAAGAGCAGCGGATGGTCGGTCGCCGCGGCGAGCGCGTGGGAGAAGCAATCGCCGATGGTCAGCTCCGCGCGGTGACGGCCGCGGCCGAAACGGCCCTCGATGACGAACGAGAGCTCGACCCGTGTCACCGCCGAGAGCAGGCGAAGCGCGCGGCGTCCGGCTCGTGGAGCAGGATGGCGACGAGGGCCGAGGTGTCGGCCCCGATCAGCGCCACATCCCGGTTTCGTCGTAGCCGACGATCTCGTCCGGGGTGCGCGGGTCGAAATCGGGGAGTGCTGCACATTCGCGGCCGAGTTCCATGAGGCGCTCGGCGAGCGCCTTGCGGATCGCGTCCGTCAGCGTCTCGCCGGTGAGGGCGGCGAGCTCGCGGGCGAGGCGGTCGGTCTCCTTGTCCTTCAGGCTGAGCGCCATGGCGCCCTCCCGTGTCTATAAAGCCGAGAGAAATATAGAACGCGTGGCGGCCAAGGTCGAGGCCGAGCGTCCTGGGCCGCAGGCGCTTTTCCCCCTGGGGCGATCAGGCGGTCTCCCCGACTTTTATGGTCGAGGCTTGGTAGATCTCGTCGATGGACGCGGCGAGGGCCGAATTGAATTCGGGGTCGGTCATCGATTTCGTGAGGCCCTCGGTGGGCGCGCGGGAGAAGCTCGCGATCATGCCGTGATTGGCGGCCGGCCGGCGGAGATGGCGACGACGCGCGCTCGTAGAAGGCCAGCTTGTCGAGGTTATAGCGGCTGGTAAAGCCTGGGACCGTTCTTGTGCGATGCTCGGAGATACGGCGTGGGAGATTGCTGGCAACGCCGGTGTGGAGCACGGTGCGGTGGCGGTTGGTCAGGATGTAGACGAAGTAT
The DNA here is from genome assembly GCA_963840545.1 of uncultured Pseudomonadota bacterium. Lineage (GTDB taxonomy): Bacteria > Pseudomonadota > Alphaproteobacteria > Acetobacterales > Acetobacteraceae > JAKAWQ01. The sequence goes on from CAWIZE010000001.1 coordinate 652,544, forward strand.
TGGCGCTCCATGGGCAGGAGATTGCTTCGTCGCTGCGCTCCTCGCAATGACAGTGGAGGGGGGGCAGGAGATTGCTTCGTCGCTGCGCTCCTCGCAATGACAGTGGAGGGGGGGCAGGAGATTGCTTCGTCGCTGCGCTCCTCGCAATGACAGTGGAGGGGGGCAGGAGATTGCTTCGTCGCTGCGCTCCTCGCAATGACAGTGGAGGGGGGCAGGAGATTGCTTCGTCGCTGCGCTCCTCGCAATGACAGTGGAGGGGGGGCAGGAGATTGCTTCGTCGCTGCGCTCCTCGCAATGACAGTGGAGGGGGGGCAGGAGATTGCTTCGTCGCTGCGCTCCTCGCAATGACGGTGGAGGGGGGCAGGAGATTGCTTCGTCGCTGCGCTCCTCGCCATGACGGTGGAGGGGGGGCAGGAGATTGCTTCGTCGCTGCGCTCCTCGCCATGACGGTGGAGGGGGGGCAGGAGATTGCTTCGTCGCTGCGCTCCTCGCCATGACGGTGGAGGGGGGCAGGAGATTGCTTCGTCGCTGCGCTCCTCGCAATGACAGTGGAGGGGGGCAGGAGATTGCTTCGTCGCTGCGCTTTACGCGCTCAGACGGTCTCCCCGACTTTTACGGTCGAGGCCGTGAAGATCTCGTCGATGGAGGCGGCGAGGGCCGAATTGAATTCGGCGTCGGTCATCGATTTCCTGAGGCCTTCGGTCAGCGCGCGGGAGAAGCTCGCGATCATGCCGTGATTGGCGGCGAGGCGGCGGCAGGCATCGTCGCGCGTGTAGCCGCCGGAGAGGGCGACGACGCGGAGCACGCGCGGGTGGGCGATGAGCGGGGAATAGAAATCCGGGACATCGGGGATGGTGAGCTTGAGCATCACCTGGCGGCCCTCGGGCAGGGCGTCGAGGTGGCGGGTGATCTCGGCGCGGAGGATGGTTTCCGCGCCGGCCTTGTCCGGGCTCTTGATCGAGACTTCCGGCTCGAGGATGGGCATGAGGCCGTGCGCCGCGATCTCGGCGCCGAGGGCGAACTGCTGGGCGACGATGGCGGCGATCCCGGTCTGGGAGGCCAGGTTGACGACCGAGCGCATCTTGGTGCCGAAGACGCCGAGCCGGGCGGCGCGGGAGAGCAGCGCAGCGAGCCCCGGCATCGGCTTCATCAGGCTGACCCCGTCCTGTTCGGGCTCGAGCCCCTTGTCGACCTTGAGGAAGGGGACGACGCCGCGGTCTTGCCAGAGGTACGACGGGACGGGCTTGCCCTCGGCGTCACCGTCCATCGTGGCCTCGAAGAGGATGGCGGCGATGACCTTCGCGCCGGCGAAGGCGGGCGCGGTCATGATGCGCACGCGCATCTCGTGCATGAGTTTGAACATCTCGACATCGCCGCGAATAGGCGCTGTCCGGGATGCCGTAGAGGCGGAGGGCGCCGGGGGTCGAGCCGCCGCTCTGGTCGAGGGCGGCGATGAAGCCGGGTTTCTCCGACATTTGCGCCAGCATCTTGTCGTTCGCCATGATCGTCATCCTCGTCTGGGAGGGGAGGGTATTGCCATGGGGTCCGAGAGCCGTGCAATCGTCCCGCGGCGCCGCCGGGGCGCGGGCCGGCGGGGAGGCGGGGTTCGATGCGGGAGACATGGCGGTGGTTCGGCCCGGACGATCCGGTGACGCTCGATCACGCGCGGCAGGCGGGGGCGCGGGGGATCGTGACGGCGCTGCATCATCGGAACCAGGGCGGCGCGTGGCCGGTGGAGGAGGTCGAGCGGAGACGGAGGGAAATCGAGGCGGCGGGGCTGCGGTGGGACGTGGTCGAGAGCATCAACGTCGCCGAGGACATCAAGACGCGGACGGGCGCGTGGAAAGAACGGATCGAGGACTACAAGCGCTCGATCCGGGCCGTGGCGCGGGCCGGGGTGCGGGTGATCTGCTACAACTTCATGGCGATCACCGACTGGACGCGCACCGAGCTCGCCTGGAAGCTGCCGAGCGGGGGCTATGCGCTGCGCTTCGATGCGGCGGATTTTGCGGCGTACGATCTGTTCGTGCTCAAGCGAAAGGGGGCGGAGGAGGATCACTCGCCGGAGGTTGTTGCGAGGGCGGAAGAAGCGCTTCCGAGCGATGAGCGAGGGGGATGTCGCGAGGCTGGAGGCGGTGCTGATCGAGTGGCTGCCGGCGCGGGATGTGGTGTACGGGCGCGACGGGTTCCGGAAAATGCTGGATGTTTATGGGGAGATTTCGCGGGAGGAATTGAGGGACAATTTGATTGCGTTTTTGCACGAGATCGTGCCGGTGGCGGAGGAAGAGGGCGCGCGGCTCTGCATTCATCCCGACGATCCTTCGTTGCCGATTTTCGGGCTCCCGCGGGTGATGTCGGACGCCGACGACGTGCGCGCGATTTTTGCCGCGGTTCCGCAGGCGGCGTGCGGGCTCACGCTTTGCACGGGGGCCTTCGGCTCCAACCCGAAGAATGATCTCGTCGCGATGGCGAAGGAATTCGCCCCGAGAGTCCATTTCGTGCATCTGCGCAATGTGACGCGCGAGCCGGACGGCTCGTTCACCGAGGCCGAGCATCTCGGCGGCGATGTCGACATGGTGGGCGTGGTGGCGGCGGTCATGGACGAGGAGGGGCTGAGGCGCGCGGCGGGGCGGGAAGACCACGAGCTGCCGATGCGGCCGGATCACGGGCATCTGCTGATCGACGATATCGGGAAGAGGGTGAACCCGGGCTATTCCTGCATCGGGCGGCTCAAGGGGCTGGCCGAGCTGCGCGGGGTGATGGCAACGGTGGCGGCGGTCCGCGTTGGGCGGATCTGACGGGCGCGGCGGAGGCGGCGGCGGAGGCCCGACATTTTTCGTTCCCCTCCTGAGCCGGGCGGGATGGGAAATGAAATTATTTCAGGTTCGGGATCTATTCCGTGGCGGCGGCGCGGTCGAGGCAGGCGGCGCGGTCGAGGCAGGCGGCGCGGTCGAGGCAGGCGGCGCGGAGCCCCGCGAAGGCGCGGGCGCGGTGGGTGTCGGCGCGTTTCTGCTCGGCGGTCATCTCGCCATAGGTGAGGCGCGCGCCGAGGGGGAGGAACATCGGGTCGTAGCCGAAGCCCCGTTCCCCGCGCGGGGGCCATATGGCGGTGCCGTCGACGCGGCCGATGAAGGTCTCGGTGTGGCCGTCCGGCCAGGCGAGCGCGAGGGCCGAGACGAACCAGGCGCTTCGGTCGGGGTTTTCCCCGATTTCGGACTGGACGCGGGCCATGGCGGCGGAGAAGTCGCGCCGAGGGCCGGCCCAGCGCGCGGAATGGATGCCGGGCCGGCCGTTCAGGGCGGCCGCGCAGAAGCCGGAATCGTCGGCGAGCGCGGGGAGGTTCGCGGCGGTGGCGGCGGCGAGCGCCTTGAGCCGGGCGTTGCCGGCGAAATCGGGGGCGTCCTCGGCGGGTTCGGGAAGGAAGAGGGCGGCGGCGGAGACGACCGCGATGCCGTAGGGGGCGAGGAGGGCGGCGATCTCGGCGAGTTTTCCCGGATTGTGGCTGGCGAGCACGAGGCGGGCGCCGCGTTCGAGCCGGCGGGGCATTACGCCAGGGCCTGGCGCTGGAGGGCGAAGAGCTGCGCGCAGCCGGCGCGGGCGAAGGAGAGGAGGGAAAGAAACTGGGGCTCGGAAAAGGTCCGGCGCTCGGCCGTGCCCTGGATCTCGACGATGCCGCCTTCGTCGGTGAAGACGAAATTGGCGTCCGCCTCCGCGGAAAAGTCCTCGGCATAGTCGAGGTCGAGCGCCGCTTCGCCGGCGACGATGCCGCAGGAGATGGCGGCGACCTGGCCCGCGAGCGGGATTCGGGGGATCACCTTCATCCGCTCGAGGTGGCGGAGTGCGAGCACCAGGGCGACGTAGCCGCCGGTGATGGCGGCGCAGCGGGTGCCGCCGTCGGCGTTGAGCACGTCGCAATCGACGGTGATGGTCATCTCGCCGAGGCGCGGGCGGTCGACCACGGCGCGCAAGGAGCGGCCGATCAGGCGCTGGATCTCCTGGGTGCGGCCGGACTGGCGGCCGCGGGCGGCCTCGCGGTCGCCGCGGGTGTGGGTGGCGCGGGGCAGCATGCCGTATTCGGCGGTGACCCAGCCCTGGCCGGAATTGCGGAGGAAGCCGGGGACCTTGCCCTCGACGCTGGCGGCGCAGAGGACCTCGGTGCCGCCCATGCGGATGAGGCAGGAGCCCTCGGCGTGGCGGGCGAAGCCGGGGGTGAAGGAGGTTTCGCGCAAGCCGTCGGCGGCGCGGCCGGATGGGCGCATGGGGGGGTTCCTGAGGGGTTTGGGGGCGGGTTCTTAGCGCTGATGGGCGGCGCAACGGAACCCCCTGCCCTGCCCTGGCCTATCCGGCGAGGGCGAAAAAAACCCAGGCGGCCCAGGCGAGGGTGGCGCGATCGCAGCCGGGGCGGCCGACGATCTGGATGCCGAGCGGCAGGCCGCGGGGCCCGGCGCCGGCGGGGACGGTGACGCACGGCACGTGCAGGCTGGTCCAGAGGAAGTTGAAGGCCGGGTCGCCGGTGGAGGCCAGGCCCTCGGGCGCCTCGCCGGGGGCGGCGGGGGTGAGCAGGATGTCGAGGCCGTCCATGGCGGCGGGGAGGGCCTCGCGGGCGGCGACGAAGGTGGCGCGGGCGGCGGCGAGGGTTTCCGCCGATTGGGCGAGGCCGAACTCGAGGCGCTCGAGGAGCCCGGCGCTGATCTCTCGGCGGGCATGGGCGAGCTCCCAGCCCATGGCGCGGGCGCTCTCTCCGTTCATCACGATGGGATGGGACTCGACGAGGCGGGGGATCGGGTCGGGGAGCGCGCGGTCGGTGACGGTCGCGCCGGCGCGGGCCAGGGTTTGCGCGGCCGAGTCGAGCAAAAATTCGGTCTCGGGGGCGGCGTGGGGCCAGGAGGGGGAGCGGCAGAGCCCGATGCGCGGGGGGCGGGGGGCATGCGCGTCCGGGTCGCCGAGATCGGCGCCCGAGACGGCGCCGGCGAAGAGCGCGCAATCGGCGACCGTGCGGGCGATGACGCCGATCGTGTCGAGGCTGTCGGACATCAGCTTCATGCCGGCGCGGTTGATCAGGCCAAAGCTCGGCTTGAAGCCGACGGTGCCGCAGAAGGCGGCGGGGCGGATCACGCTGCCGGCCGTCTGGGTGCCGAAGGCGAGCGGGAAGAAGAAGTCGGCGACGCCGGCGGCCGAGCCGGAGGAGGAGCCGCCGGGCGTGTGGGCAAGGTTTGCGGGGTTGGCGGTGGGGCCGGGCTTGCGCGTCGCGAACTCGGTGGTGACGGTCTTGCCGATGACGATGGCGCCGGCGGCGCGGGCGGCGGCGACGGCGGCGGCGTCGGCGCGGGGGCGCCAGCCGTGCCAGATCGGCGAGCCGTATTCGCTCGGCATGTCGGCGGTGTCGAGCACGTCTTTCACGCCGATCGGGAGGCCATGGAGGGGGCCGGGGCGCGGCGGGGCGGCGCGGGCGGCGGAGGCGCGCGCGGCGACGGGGTCGAGCCAGGCGAAGGCGTGGATCGCGGGCTCGCGGGCGGCGATGCGGGCGAGGCAGGCCTCCATCAGCGCCTCGGGGCGAAGCCGCCGGTCGCGGATGAGGGCGGCGGCGGTGGTTGCGGTGAGGCGGGCGGGGTCTTGCATCGGCGGATACTGCCCGGGGCGGGCCAGGATGGGAATTGCCATGGAAATCGCCATGGAAATCGGCATGGATTTCCGGGGGGCCGTCGCTATTTGGCGCGATGCTTGAATAAGGGAGTAAGTTGGCGAGGGGGATTGGGACGATGGATCAGCCGATGGGGCCGAAGCCGGGGGGGCCGAAGCCGGGGGGGCCGAAGCCTGGTGTGCCGGGGACACCGGGCGCGGCGCGCCTGCCGGGCGGGCTCGATGCCCGGTCGGCGGCGATCCTGCGCGAGATCGTCGAGCAGTACGTGGAGACCGGCGAGCCGGTGGGCAGCCGCACCCTCTCGCGGCTGCTGCCGATCGCGCTCTCGCCGGCGACCATCCGCAACGTGATGGCCGACCTCACCGATGCCGGCCTCGTCTTCGCGCCGCACACCTCGGCCGGCCGGCTGCCGACCGAGCGGGGGCTCAGGCTGTTCGTCGATGGGTTGCTGCAGTTCGGGGAGCTTTCCGAGGACGAGCGCGAGACGATCAGCGCGGCACTCGGGGCGTCGGGGCGGAGCCTCGAGGACACGCTCGCCGAGGCGGGCAGCCTGCTCTCGGGGCTCTCCTCGGCCGCCGGGCTCGTGCTGGCGCCGAAATCGGAGGGGGCGGTCAAGCATATCGAGTTCGTGCCGCTCGGCCCGGGGCGGGCGCTGGTGGTGCTGGTGGGCGCCGACGGGCATGTCGAGAACCGGGTGATCGCGACGCCGCCGGGCCTGCCGCCCTCGGCGCTGCAGGAGGCGGGGAATTTTCTCAATGCGCGGCTGGTGGGGCGCACGCTCGCCGAGCTCCGCCTGGTGGTGTCCGAGGAGATGGCGGCGGACCGCTCGACGCTGGATGGGCTGGCGGCGGGGGTGGTCGAGGCGGGGCTCGGGACCTGGACCGGCGAAGGACGGGGCGGCAGCCTGATCATCCGCGGCCAGGCGCGGCTGCTCGCGGACGTGACCGAGATCGAGCGGCTGGAGAGCATCCAGCGCCTGTTCGAGCGGCTGGAGACCGAGGAGACGATCCTGCGGCTGCTCGAGCTTGCCGACCGCTCGGAGGGGGTGCGGATCTTCATCGGCGCCGAGAGCGGGCTGTTCGGGACCTCGGGGGTGGCGATGGTGGTGGCGCCGGCGCGCAATGCCGCGAACCGGATCGTCGGCGCGATCGGGGTGATCGGGCCGACGCGGATCAATTACGGGCGGATCATTCCGGTGGTCGATTACACCGCGCGGGTGATCGGCCGGCTGCTCGGATGAGCGCGGGGCGACTTGTGCGAAGGCGCGCGGCACATTAACTGAGCCGCGCGATGATGATCCATGAACCCGAGATGCGCGAACCGGACGCGGCCCCCGGGGCGGCCCCAGGGCCTGCCAACGACGATGCGACGGGCGGGCCGCCGGCGACGCAGGAAGAGCTGATCCGGGCGGCGACGGCGCGGATCAACGAGCTCGAGGTCGAAAAGGAATCGCTGCGCGACCGCTGGATGCGGGCAGAGGCGGAGAACGCCAATGTCCGCGCGCGGGCCAAGCGCGAGATCGAGGATGCGCGGCTGTTCGCCGTCCAGGCCTTCGCCCGCGACATCGCCGAGGTGGCGGAGAATCTGCGCCGGGGGCTCGAGAGCCTGCCCAGGCCGACGGCGAACGAGCCGGAGGTGCTCGCCCGGCTGCGCGAGGGGTTCGCCGGGATCGAGCGCGGGCTGATCGCCGCGCTCGAGCGCCACGGGATCCGCCGCGAGGACCCGACCGGGGCCGCCTTCGACCCCAACCGGCACCAGGCGATGGCCGAGCAGGAGAGCGCGGCGCATCCGCCGGGGACGGTGCTCTCGGCCTGGACGCCGGCCTGGACGCTGAACGGGCGGCTGCTGCGGCCGGCGATGGTGGTTGTTTCCAAGGGCGAGCCGGCCGAGATCGCCCCGCCCGCCGGCAAGCCGGGCGCTGCCTCCGGCTTCGACCGGACCGCCTGATGGGGCGACATGGGCGGCGGGGCGGGCAAGAAATGGACCGGCTTGTCGACCCTTGGGCCTTGTCCGGGAAACGCCCTCTCAATACATGAACGCCATCATCCATAACCCGGGGACGCGGGCGGTGCTTCGGGCCGGCCGCATCCGCTGAAAGGAGACTTCGCATGTCCAGCAAGGTGATCGGCATCGATCTCGGCACCACGAATTCCTGCGTTGCCATCATGGAAGGCACGGATGCTCGGGTGATCGAGAACAGCGAGGGGGCGCGCACGACCCCGAGCATGGTTGCCTTCGCCGAGAACGGCGAGCGGCTGGTCGGCCAGTCGGCCAAGCGCCAGGCCGTGACCAACCCGACGAACACGCTCTACGCCGTCAAGCGCCTGATCGGCCGGCGCTACGACGACCCGATGGTGGCCAAGGACAAGAACCTGGTGCCCTACACCATCGTCCGCGCCGACAACGGCGATGCCTGGGTCGAGGTGAAGGGAAGCCGCTACTCGCCGTCCCAGATCAGCGCCTTCATCCTCGGCAAGATGAAGGAGACCGCCGAGGCCTATCTCGGCGAGCCGGTGGCGCAGGCCGTCATCACGGTGCCCGCCTACTTCAACGACGCCCAGCGCCAGGCGACCAAGGACGCCGGCAAGATCGCCGGGCTCGAGGTGCTGCGCATCATCAACGAGCCGACGGCGGCGGCGCTCGCCTACGGCATGGACAAGAAGAAGACCGGGACGATCGCGGTCTATGACCTCGGCGGCGGCACCTTCGATATCTCGGTGCTCGAGATCGGCGACGGCGTGTTCGAGGTGAAGAGCACCAACGGCGACACGTTCCTCGGCGGCGAGGATTTCGATGCCCGGGTGATCGATTATCTCGCCGAGGAGTTCCGCAAGGAGCAGGGGATCGACCTCCGCCGCGACCGGCTCGCCCTGCAGCGGCTGAAGGAGGCCGCGGAGAAGGCGAAGATCGAGCTTTCCTCCTCCAAGGAGACCGAGATCAACCTGCCCTTCATCACCGCCGACGCCTCCGGGCCGAAGCATCTCGTGATGAAGCTGACGCGGGCCAAGCTCGAGAGCCTGGTCGATGACCTGGTCAGCAAGACGCTCGATCCGTGCCGGGCGGCGCTCAAGGATGCGGGCGTGACGGCGGCCGAGATCGGCGAGGTGATCCTGGTCGGCGGCATGACGCGCATGCCGAAGATCATCGAGACGGTGAAGCAGTTCTTCGGCAAGGAGCCGGCGCGCAACGTCAACCCCGACGAGGTGGTGGCGGTGGGTGCGGCGATCCAGGGCGCGGTGCTGAAGGGCGACGTCAAGGACGTGCTGCTGCTCGACGTGACGCCGCTTTCGCTCGGCATCGAGACGCTGGGCGGGGTGTTCACCCGGCTGATCGAGCGCAACACGACGATCCCGACGAAGAAGAGCCAGATCTTCTCGACCGCCGACGACGGCCAGACGGCGGTGACGATCAAGGTCTACCAGGGCGAGCGCGAGATGGCGGCCGACAACAAGCTGCTCGGCCAGTTCGACCTCGTCGGCATCCCCGCGGCGCCGCGCGGCGTGCCGCAGATCGAGGTGACCTTCGACATCGACGCCAACGGCATCGTCTCCGTGCAGGCCAAGGACAAGGCAACCGCCAAGGAGCAGCAGATCCGCATCCAGGCTTCGGGCGGGCTGAGCGAGGCCGAGATCCAGAAGATGGTGCGCGAGGCCGAGGCGAACGCGGCGGCGGACAAGGAGCGGCGCGAGTATGTCGAGGCGAAGAACCATGCCGACGCGCTGATCCATCAGGTCGAGAAGACGCTGAAGGAAAACGAGGGCAAGGTCGCGCCTGCCGACAAGGAAGAGGCGGAGTCCGCCATGGCGGCGGTGCACAAGGCGGCCGAAGGGACCGAGGCGGCTTCGCTCAAGAGCGCGACCGAGCGGCTCTCGGCGGTGGCGATGAAGATCGGCGAGGCGATGTACAAGTCCCAGCAGGGCGGGGCTCAGCCGGGCGGGCCGGGGCCGGAGGCCGGGCCGCAGACTTCCGGCGCCGGGACCGGCTCCGCGGCGGGCGGGGAGAAGGTGGTGGACGCCGAGTTCGAAGAGGTCGACGAAAACAAGAAGAAGTCGGCCTGACCACCGCCGCTTCGTGACCGGGGGATGCCGGAGGAAGATATCGCGGGGCGTCGTATCGCAAGCGCGGTACGGCGCCCGTGTGCCTGGCCCGGGCAAGCCGCCGGGGCCGGATGCCGGCGGACGATGATCGCGCCGCCTTGGGCGGATGCGAGGATGGGCTGAGGATGGCGAAGCAGGACTACTACGCCACGCTCGGCGTTGCCCGCGAGGCCGGCGCCGAGGATATCAAGAAGGCCTATCGCAAGCTCGCCATGCAGTTCCACCCGGACCGCAATTCCGGGGACAAGACGGCCGAGGCGCGCTTCAAGGAAATCAGCGAAGCCTACGACGTGCTCAAGGACGAGCAGAAGCGGGCGGCGTACGACCGCTACGGCCATGCGGCGTTCGAGCAGGGCGCGGGCGGCGCGGGCGGCTTCGATTTCGCCGCCGGCGCCGGGCTTGGCGATATTTTCGACCAGATGTTCGGCGAGTTCATGGGCGGACGGCGCGGTGCCGCGCGCGGCCCGCGGCCAGGCTCGGATCTGCGCCAGACGGTCGAGATCGACCTCGCCGAAGCCTTCGCGGGGACCAAGACGCAGCTCCGCGTGCCGACGCGCACGCGCTGCGACGCCTGCGGCGGCACCGGCTCGGAGAGCAAGGAACGTGGCGCGGAGGCCTGCGGGACGTGCGGCGGAGCGGGCAAGGTGCGCGCCCAGCAGGGATTCTTCGTCATCGAGCGCACCTGCCCGACCTGCGGCGGCGCCGGCCGCGTAATCCGCAATCCCTGCCGCATGTGCGGCGGCTCGGGGACGGTCGCGCGCGAGCGCTCGCTCCAGGTCACCATCCCCGCCGGGGTCGAGGACGGCACCCGCATCCGCCTCGCCGGCGAGGGCGAGGCAGGCGCGCGCGGCGCGCCGCCGGGAGACCTCTACGTGCATGTGGCGATCCGGCCGCACCCGCTCTTTCAGCGCGACGGGGCCAATGTCTTCTGCCGCGTGCCGCTGCGCATGACCCAGGCCGCCCTCGGCGCGGAGGTGGAGGTGCCGGTGATCGACGGCACCCGCACCAAGCTCAAGATCCCGCCCGGCACGCAGGGCGGCGACCAGTTCCGGCTCCGGAGCAAGGGCTTTTCCGTGCTGCGGAGTGCGACGCGCGGGGACATGTACGTGCAGGTCGCGGTGGAGACGCCGCAGCACCTGACGCGCCGCCAGCGCGAGCTGCTCGAGGAACTCGAGGAGGAATCGACGAGGAACGTGAAAGGCCACCCGGAGTCGGAGGGCTTCTTCGCGCGCGTGCGGGAGTTCTTCGAGAATGGCAGCCGGGGATGATGTCTGTCTGACCGGGCTGCGGCATCGCACGTGAGGAACCAGGCGTGAGGTTCGGCAATTTCCTCTTCCCGGAAAGCCGCGAGCCCGGGCGCGACGCCCAGGTGATCGACGAGACCCTGCGCGAGGCGCGGCTTGCCGACGAGCTGGGCTGCGCGGCGATCTGGCTCGCCGAGCATCATTTCGACGGCATCTGCGCCTATGTCGATCCGGTGAGCTTTGCCGCGGCACTCGCCGTCGCGACGCAACGGACGAAGATCGGCTTCGCGGTGGCGCAGATGTCGCTCCATCATCCGATCCGCATGGCCGAGCAGCTCGCGCTGATCGACACTATCAGCAAGGGCAGGCTGATCGTCGGGCTCGGGCGCGGCACCGCCTACAATATCTACGATTATCAAGGTTACGGGCTCGATCCCGCCGAGGCGCAGGCGCGCCTCGAGGAGGCCGAGGCAATCATGTTCCGGGCCTGGAGCGGCGAGGGCTTCGAGCATCGCGGCCGGTTCTGGAACCTCCGGGTGCCGATGCTCCGCCCCCGCCCCTACACCAGGCCGCACCCGTACGTGATCCGCGCGGCTTCGAGCGAAGAGGGGATGCTGCGGATCGCCCGCGAAGGGCGGCCCTTCATGATGAACGTGCAGTCGAACGCGGTGGCGCGGCAGCGGATGGAGCTCTACCGCCGCACGCTCCGCGAACGGGGGCTCGACGAGGCGACGGTCGCGCGCACGCTCGATCAGTGCTGGGCCTGGCGCAACGTGTTCGTCGCCGAGACCGATGCCGAGGCGGCGCGCATCGCGCTGCCGGCGTTCACGGCGATGCAGGAGCATCGCGTGGCGATGCGCCAGCGCATCTACGAGGAGCAGGGCGTGTCGATGGTGCCGATGCAGGCCGCCGGCGCGCCGCCGCCGGCGCACGCGATCGCCGAGCACGCGCTGATCGCGGGCTCGCCGGCGACGGTTGCCGAGGCGCTCGCCGAGATCGCCGCGATGGGCTTCGGCGGCATCATCCTGCAATTCCGGCTGGGACCGATGGAATACGCGGACGCGGCGCAGAGCCTCACCCTCTTCATGCAGAAAGTGGCGCCGGAGTTCCAGGGCCAGGGCCAGGGGCTGGGCCAGGGCCAGGGGCTGGGCCCCTGGACCCCCTAAGCGCTGCGCGGCACAAAAACGGATGGGGGTCTGGGGCCTCAAGGCCCCAGCGGGGGCGCCGGGGGCGGAGCCCCCGCTTGATCAAAATCAAATAAGCCAGCGCACCAGGAGCGGCACCATCACCGCGGTGATCAGGCCGTTCAGTCCGATCGCGAGGCCGCCGAAGGCGCCCGCGGTTTCGCTCTCGAGCAGGAGTCGCGCCGTGGCTATTCCGTGTGCGGCGGTGCCGCCGGCCAATCCTTGCGCGCGGCGGTCGCGGATGCGGAGCAGGCGGAACAGCGGCGGGGCGAGCACACTGCCGATAATGCCGGTGAGGAGCACGAAGATCGCGGTGAGCGCGGGCAGGCCGCCGAGGTCCTGCGAGATCCCCATGGCGATCGGCGTGGTGACGGATTTCGGCGCGATCGAGATCACCACCGCGCGCGGCGCGCCGAGCGCCTCGACGATGAGCATCGCCGAGACCGCGGCGGTGATCGAGCCCGCGACGATGGAGAGAAGGATGGGAAGAAAATTCCGGCGCATCGTCGCGAGATTGGCGTGCATCGGCACGGCGAGCGCGACGGTCGCCGGTCCGAGCAGGAACTCCACATATTGCCCGCCGTTGAAGTAGCTGCGGTAGGACGTGCCGGTGGCGATCAGGGCGAGCACCAGCAGCGCGATCGCCAGCATGATCGGATTGGACCAGGAGGCGTGGCCGGTGCGTTCGTCGAGCCAGGTTGCCGCCTGCCAGGCGAGGAGGGTTGCGGTGAGGCCGAGCAGCGGCCCGCTCTGCAGATAGACCCAGGCGTGATAGAGGCCTTGCATCAGCGTTCCCCCTTGAGCAGGAGCTGCATGCCGAGCCCGGTGACGGCGAGTGCCAGCAGCGTCGAGACCGGCAGGGCGACGGCGATCGCGAAGGCGTTGGCGCGAAGCACGCCGAGCTCGTTCACGACGGCGACGCCGGCCGGCACGAAGAGCAGGCCGAGATGGCGGAGCAGTCCCTGCGCGGTCGTATTGAGGGTCGGGTCCGGGCCGCGGCGGAGCGCGAGCAGGGCCAGCAGCAGGATGAGGCCGAAGACCGGGCCGGGGATGGGGAGGGCGGCGGCGCGGGCGATGACGGTTCCCAGGAGTTGGCAAATCAGCAGCAAGGTCAAGGCCTTGACCATGGGTCGCTCCTCGTTTCGCCGGCGAAAATACGCCCGCGCCCAGCATTGCCGCCGCCGCCGCGGCTGTCCAGGATGGACAGAATGGGGGTCGGCATGGCATTAAGGATCGGAATTGCCGGGATCACGGGCCGGATGGGACGTCTGCTGACCGAGGAGGTCGGTGCGGCGGGCATCGTGCTGAGCGGGGGAATTCGGAAGCACCGGCGATATCGCCGAACTCGCCGCGCTCTCGGACGTGGTGATCGATTTCACCCATGCCGGCGCGGCCAGGAGGCATGCGCGGGCGCTGGCGGAGGCCGCGGTCGGCTGGGTGCTCGGAACCTCCGGCCTCCAGGCCGCGGACGAGGCCGCGGTGGCGGCGGCGGCGAGACGAATTCCAGTGGTTTATGCGGCGAACTTCTCGCCGGGCATGACCCTGATGCTGGGGCTCGCGGAAGCGATGGCGGGAGCGCTGCCGGCGAGCGGATACGACGCCGAAATCCTCGAGATGCATCACCGCCAGAAGCTGGACGCCCCGTCAGGCACGGCGATCGGGCTCGGCCGCGCGGTCGCCAAGGGGCGGGGCGTCGCGCTCGAGCCTTTGATGCGAAGCGGGCGGCACGGCGATGTCGGGCCGCGGGCGGATGGAGAGATCGGATTCGCGAGCCTGCGCGGCGGCCAGGTGGTGGGCGAGCACACGCTGCTCTTCGCCGGCGCGGGCGAGCAGATCGCGCTCACGCACCGCGCCTTCGACCGCCGGATCTATGCCAGCGGGGCGGTGCGCGCGGCGCTGTGGCTGGCCGGCCGGCCGGCCGGGCTCTATTCGATGCGTGACGTGATCGGGATCGGACCTTGACCCTACCGTAGGTTTCCTCCATTGACCGGGCGCGACAAAAGGGCCGCGACAAGAGGAAAGATCCATGCGCGACAAGGGCGATTTCCTGTTCACCTCCGAATCCGTGTCGGAGGGCCATCCCGACAAGGTTGCCGACCGCATCAGCGACACCGTTCTCGACGCCTTCCTCACCGCCGACCCTTACGCGCGCGTCGCCTGCGAGACGCTGGTCACGACCAACCGCATCGTGCTCGCCGGCGAGACCCGCGGGCCGGACACGGTGACGCACGAGTACCTCACCCATCTCGCGCGGATGGCGGTGCACGACATCGGCTACGACCAGGACGGGTTCTCGTGGAAGGACGCCGTCGTCTGCTGCCACCTGCACTCGCAGTCCACGGACATCGCCCTTGGCGTCGATGCCAGCGGCAACAAGGACGAGGGCGCGGGCGACCAGGGCATCATGTTCGGCTATGCCTGCACCGAGACCGAGACGCTGATGCCGGCGCCGATCCATTACGCGCATCTCATCCTGCGCCGGATCAGCGAGATGCGGCGCAACCGCGATCTCGGGGTGGCCGGGCTGCGGCCGGACGCGAAGAGCCAGGTGACGCTGCGCTATGTCGACGGCATCCCGGTGGAGGCGACCTCGATCGTCGTCTCGATCCAGCACGTGGAAGGTCTCGAGCAGAGCGAGATCAAGCAGATGCTCTGGCCGATCGTCGAGAGCAGCCTGCCGGCCGGCTGGATGTGCCCGGAGGCGGGCTTCTATGTCAATCCTACGGGCAAATTCGTGACCGGCGGGCCCGACGGCGATTGCGGGCTGACCGGGCGCAAGATCATCGTCGATACCTATGGCGGCGCGGCGCCGCATGGCGGCGGGGCGTTCAGCGGCAAGGACCCGAGCAAGGTCGACCGCTCGGCGGCCTATGCGTGCCGGTATCTCGCGAAGAACGTCGTCGCCGCCGGGCTCGCCGAGCGCTGCACGATCCAGATCTCCTATGCGATCGGGATCTCACAGCCGCTCTCGGTCTATGTCGATCTGCAGGACACCGGGCGGGACGTGGAGGAGGCGAAGCTCGAGCAGGTGTTGCGGGAGCTGATGAACCTCTCGCCGCGCGGCATCCGCGAGCATCTGCGTCTCAACCGGCCGATCTACGCGCCGACCTCGGCCTTCGGCCATTTCGGCCGCGAGCCCGACGAGGAGCGCGGTCTTTTCACCTGGGAGCGGACCGATCTGGCGCCGGCGCTGGCGGCGGCGTTCGGGAGGTGAGCGCGGGGCGGCGATCCGGAGCAACCCGGACGACGCCCCCTACGGTGCCATTTGAGTTCGGCCCATTTGAGTTCGGCCCATTTGAGTTCGGTGATGTCGTGCTTGTCCCGTTCCCCCTCACCGGCCGGGCCTCAGCGAAGCAGCTTCGCCGTCATCGTCGGCGATCCCGCCGATGACCGGGTCAAGCCGGATGTCGGTGGTGTCTCGGTTTGACATTTGACGGTTGTTCGACTCCCGCGCGGCAAGCCTCCATGGTTACCGGCAAGGACGCCGGGTTTTGCCGATGTCGGACGAGTTTGCGATGCGCGATCTCTTCGACCGCCGGGAGCGGGTTTGGCATGACGGCGCGTTCGACCTGATGCCAAGCTGGGTCGCGGAAAGCTACGTCCGACATGATGAAGGGGCGAGCGGGCGAGATCGGCTCTTATCGCTGCCAGCCGATCGGCATCCGAGAGCGCGGGCTTCGGACCGCGCCGATCGGCTGTCCTTGCCGGGCGCCGTTGTGTCGAACGCCACGCGTAGAAGGACGAGTGCGACACCCCGAACACCGCGCAGGTCCGTTCGACACCATAGGTGCGGCCGGTCGCCGGGGAGATCGCGGCGGCCGTCACCGCGACCTCCGACGGACCAAAGGGCCGGAATGACCGATCCGCACGCGGAGCAGCTCGTTCTCCATCGAAAGTTCGCCGATCCGGTGCATGGCGGCGGCCAGTTCTGTGTTCTCGCTGTCGGTCTCACGCTCCTTCAGCGCCGCGTCGATCGCCGCTTGGGCCCGTTCGCGCCAGCGTTCCAGCCGATACAGCGGCACGCCGAGCTCCCGGGAGAGCAGCTCGGCCGGCTCGCCACGCATCAACCTCAACACCACCTCACGCTTGCGCGCGACGCTCCAGCGCTGACCAGGGGCCAACGGTCCCGTCACCGGCATCGGCTCCGCGGCCCGGCCTGTGGATAGCATGGACGGGCTACGCCCGCCCTCGCTTTCCACAGGCCCATCAACCGGCGCCCTCACATTCGCTTCCTTGATCAAAGCCATTCCTCTGCTCCCTCTTCTCTCGACAATACCGTGTCCAGAGAAATCGGGGGCAGCTCACCCGGAAGCGGATGGCGCCGTTCCAACGGCCTGATGACAGCACGGTGGAGGAGCGTACCCGCCCCTAGGCCAGACTGCTGGAGCAATCCGGATTGCCTGTCGCCTATTTGAGCGGCTACTGCGTCTCGGCGACGCAGCTTGGATTGCCCGATGTCGGCTACCTCACCATGACGGAGATGCTGGCTGCGGCGCGCCAGGTGAGCGGCGCGGTCGGCGTTCCCATCATCGCCGACGGTGACGACGGCTACGGCAATCACCTCAATGCCGCCAGGCTGGTGCGCGAGCTTGAACGGCTCGGCATCTCCGGCGTCCAGATCGAGGACCAGGCTTCGCCCAAGCGCTGCGGCCACATGGCGGGCAAGCGCGTCATCCAAACCGGAAAAATGCTCGACAAGATCAAGGCGGCGGCGGATGCGCGGCAGGACGAGGATTTCGTCATCATCACGCGCACCGATGCGATTGCTGTCATGGGGTTTGCCGAGGCTCTGGCGCGGGCAGCGGCGTACGAGGAAGCGGGCGCCGACGCGGTCTTCGTCGAGGCGCCGGAGTTGATGGCACAGCTGGTCGAAATCGCTCGGACCATCCGCGCGCCAAAAGTCTTCAACTGGGCCTATGGAGGCCGTTCGCCGACGCCGGACGCCGCCAGCATCGAGCGGCTCGGCTATCGGTTCCTGCTGCTTCCCGACGTGGTCTTTGCCGTCGCCAGGACGCTTTCGGAACTCTACGCGGAGGTCCGCGCCAGAGGCACTTATGCGGGCCTCGCGGACAGGATGGCGACGTTCGAGCAGTTCAATCGCTTGATTGGCTTGGACGAGGTGGCCGGGCTGGACCGCAGGTTCGGGGAATGAACGGCCTTCCTGCGCTTCGGTGGGTCCTCGCCGAGCTCTGGGGCGGAATGGATCACCGGATCGACTGAAGAGCCCCGGCCCCCCCCGTGGCCGGCCTGCGGCACCTTCTCCCCCGCGGGCGGCCGCGCCGCAGGCGGAGATTCCCGCGCCGTCGCCGCCCGGCGTGCGATAGGTGTTGGTCAAGACTGTCCGGGCAGGGGCCGATCGTTCATGACCGTTGATTCTTGCGGCGGGACAGCAGGGTGGCGGCTGCGGCCGCCGCCCGCGCGGCTCTATGGGCGGAGGGGCGGGCATAGGCTCAGGGCGCGGCAGAGTCTGCTCGTCGAGACGGTGCTGCCGCGGCTGCGATTCGCGATCGGGGACGCGGCGGAGCCGGGGGCGGCGTTCGCGCCACGGGCGGAAAGGGTTTGGCTGGAGGTCGGGTTCGGGGCCGGCGAGCACGCGCTGGCGGTGATCGGCGCGAAGGGAGTGGGGCTCATCGCGTGCGAGGTGTTCGAGAACGGTGTCGCCTCGCTGCTCTCGGCGCTGGTGCCGGAGGGGGAAGAGGAGTCCCCTCCCCTGCCCGGCAATTTGCGGCTTTGGACCGCGGATGCGCGGGCGCTGATCCGGGCGCTGCCGGACGCGTCTGTCGAGCGGTTTTTTCTCCTTTTTCCCGACCCCTGGCCGAAGGCGCGGCACGCCAAGCGGCGCTTCCTTCATCCGCACTTTTTGCCCCAGATCGCGAGGGTCATGGCGCAAGGGGGGGAATTGAGGATTGCGACCGATGACCCGGTGCTCCAGGAATGGACCGCGGAGGTGCTGGCGGGGCAGTCTTTCTTCCATGTCCCGGCGCCGGCGGCCGAGCGGCCGGAAGGCTGGCCGGCGACCCGCTACGAGGCGAAGGCGCTCGCGGCCGGGCGGCGGGCGCTCTATTGGCGGCTGGTCCGGCGGGGCGAGAAGTAGGCGCCGGCTTCTTGCAATCGCCGGACGGCGGGGCTATCTGCGGGGTCGGAAAAAAATTCTCCGCTGACGGACGGGGGGTGGCCTTCACGGGCCGCCTTTTTTGTTTGGTCGATCGCGCACCAGTCTCCTCGGCCCCGGATGCCCGGCTCGCCGAACTCGTTTCTCCCACGCTCGCGGCGATGGGCTACGAGCTGGTGCGCGTCGCAACCACGGGAGGAACGCGGCCGACGGTGCAAGTCATGGCCGAGCGCAGCGACGGGCAGGCGATGGCGATCGAGGATTGCACGGCGATCAGCCGCGCCCTCGGCGCCGTGCTCGATGTCGCCGACCCGCTGCCGGGCGCCTGGCAGCTCGAGGTCAGCTCGCCCGGGATCGACCGGCCGCTGACCCGGGCGAAGGACTGGAACCGCTTCGCCGGCCATCTGGCCCGGGTCGAGCTTGCCGAGCCGATCGACGGCCGGCGGCGGCTGAGCGGCATCGTGCTCGGGGCGGACGACGAGGCGGCAAGGCTCCGACTCGAGGACGGCACCGAGGCGGTGCTGAAGCTGGGAGCGATCCGCCGGGCGCGGCTGGTTCTCACCGCGGCGCTGATCGCCGCGTCGGCACCCGCGAAATTGAGCAACTGAGAGGACATCCCATGGATACCGCGATCGCCCGCCCCGACATCCTGCTGGTGGCCGATGCCGTCGCGCGCGAAAAGTCGATCGACCGCGAGGAGGTGATCGCCACCCTCGAGAGCGCGATCCAGAAGGCCGGGCGCGCCAAATACGGGCACGAGAAGGACATCCGCGCCACCATCGACCGCAAGACCGGCGATGTGCGGCTGTCGCGCTGGAGCGAGGTGGTCGAGGCGGTCGAGAACGAGGAGACGCAGATCCCGCTCTCGCTGGCGCGCAAGCTCCAGCCCGAGATCGCGCTCGGCGAGCACATCATCGATCCGCTGCCGCCGATCGATTTCGGGCGCATCGCCGCCCAGACCGCCAAGCAGGTGATCGTGCAGGGGGTGCGCGACATCGAGCGCAAGCGCCAGTACGAGGAATACAAGGACCGGGTCGGCGAGATCGTCAACGGCGTCGTCAAGCGCACCGAGTACGGCAACCTGATGGTCGATCTCGGCCGCGCCGAGGCGCTCCTGCGCCGCGACGAGCTGATCCCGCGCGAGAGTTTTCGCAACGGCGACCGCGTCCGCGCCTATATCTACGACGTGCGCGCCGAGCCGCGGGGCCCGCAGCTTTTCCTCTCGCGCACGCATCCCGGCTTCCTCGCCAAGCTCTTCGCTCAGGAGGTGCCGGAGATCTATGACGGCATCATCGAGATCAAGGCGGTCGCGCGCGACCCCGGCTCGCGGGCGAAGATGGCGGTGATCAGCCGCGATTCCTCGATCGACCCGGTCGGCGCCTGCGTCGGCATGCGCGGCTCGCGCGTCCAGGCGGTGGTGGCCGAGCTGCAGGGCGAGAAGATCGACATCATTCCCTGGAGCCCGCAGGCGGCGACCTTCGTCGTCAATGCGCTGGCCCCGGCGGAGGTGACCAAGGTGGTGATGGACGAGGAGGCCGGCCGGGTCGAGGTGGTGGTGCCGGACGACCAGCTTTCGCTCGCCATCGGCAGGCGGGGGCAGAACGTGCGCCTGGCGAGCCAGCTCACGCGGTGGGATATCGACATCATGACCGAGGCCGAGGAGAGCGAGCGGCGGCAGGAAGAATTCCGCCGGCGGACGGGGCTTTTCGTCGATGCGCTCGATGTCGACGACGTGATCGCGGGGCTGCTGGTGACCGAAGGGTTCGGCTCGGTCGAGGAGCTGGCGCTGACGCCGCCCGACGAGCTCGCCGCGATCGAAGGGTTCGACGAGCAGATCGCGGGCGAGCTGATCCGCCGCGCCGAGGCCTATCGGGTGCGCCACGAGGCCGAGTTGGGCGAGCGGCGGCGCGAGCTCGGCGTCGCCGACGAGGTGGCGGCGATCGAGGGCCTGACGCCGGCGATGCTGGTGGCACTCGGCGAGAAGGAGGTGCGGACGCTCGACGAGCTCGCCGACCTCGCCTCCGACGAGCTGATCGAGATCGTGGGGGCCGAGGCGCTCGACGAGCCGACGGCGAATGCGATCATCATGGCCGCGCGCGCGCACTGGTTCGCCGATGAGGCGGATGCGGGGGCGGCGCAGTCCGCGGCGGGGCAGGAGGCGCATCACGGCTGAGCCCTTGGCCACCACCCCCGGCCTCCCCGCAAGCGGCCGGCGCGCCGGACGGGCGGGGGTTGCGCCGCTGCGTTGCAACCCGCGCGCGGCTGGCGAAGAAACAGATGATACGCTTCGTGATCGGACCGGAGCGCAGCCTGGTGCCCGATCTCGCGGCCAACCTCCCGGGCCGGGGAATCTGGTTGAGCGCGAAGGGGGATGTGTTAGAAACCGCCCGCGTGCGCGGCACTCTCCAGCGGGCTCTCGCCCGGGCTGCCGGCGGCTCGGTGGCGATCCCGGCGGATCTCCGCGAGCGGCTGGTGGCGGGGCTCGAGCGGCGGATCGCGGATCTCCTGGGGCGGGCGGAGCGCGGCGGGCGGGTGGTGCGCGGCGGGCAGGCGGTGCCGGGGAATGGCGAAACGGGGCGCACGCGGCTGGCCGATGCGGTGCGGGCGGATGTCGAGCGGCTGGCAGGCTTGCGTGGCCTGGGCGGGGCTCGCGCCGGGTTTGGAACGGACGGACGGGGAACGGGCGGGCGGGGTGCATGACGGAAGGCAGTGATCAGGAAGCGGGCAAGGGGCGGCTGAGCCTCAGGCCGACATCGCGGCCCGAGGTCGGGCGGACGGTGGATGCCGGGTCGGTGCGGCAGAGTTTCAGCCACGGCCGCTCGAAGGTCGTGCAGGTGGAGGTGCGCCGCAAGCGCGCGCCCGTTCCCGGGCCGGCGGGGCCCGGCGCGCCGGCGCCATCGGGCGCGCCCGCCACCTCGCGCCCGGCCGCGCCCGGCGGGCGGCCGCCGCCGGGGACGGCGCGGGCGCTCACCGAAACCGAGCTCGCGGCGCGGCAGAAGGCGCTCGCCCAGCAGCAGCGCGAGCAGGCGAGGCGCGAGCTGGAGCGGCGCGAGCAGGAGAAGATCTCCGTCCTTTCCGCGGCCGAGGAGGCGAAGCGCCGGGCCGAGGAGGAGGCGAAGCGCCAGGTCGAGGAAGAGGCGCGCGCGGTGGCCGAAGCGGCGCAGCGCCGCGCCGGCGAGGCGCGCGCGGCCGAGGCAGCCGAGCCGGCCGAAGAGCGCGCGGCCCGCGCCGCGGCGGCCGGCGGCGTGGGGACCGGCGCGGCGGCGGCCGGCGCCGTGGGGACCGGCGCGGCGGGGACCGGCGCCGTGGAGACCGGCGCGGCGGGGGCCGGCGCCGTGGGGACCGGCGCCGTGGGGTCCGGCGCGGCGGGGGGCGAAGGCGGGCAACCGGTCGGCACGCTCCGCCTCAAGCCGGCGCGTCCCGGCGAGGAGGACGATGAAGCGCGCCCGATGCGCCGGGCGGGGGCCCAGCCGGCGCGACGCCCGCCGCAGGTGCCGGTGGCGAAGAAGAGCGCCGAGGACCGGCGCCGCGGCGCCAAGATCGACGTGCAGGCCGCGATCGAGGGCGAGGACGAGCGCGTGCGCAGCCTTGCCTCGGTGCGGCGCCAGCGCGAGCGCGAACGCCGCCAGGCCGAGCTCGAACTGCTGCGCTCGGACCAGGTCAAGGTGGTGCGCGAGGTCGTGCTGCCGGAGAGCATCGCCGTCCAGGAGCTCGCCAACCGCATGGCCGCGCGGGCGGGCGACGTGGTCAAGGCGCTGATGAAGCTTGGCGTGATGGCGACCATCACCCAGACGCTGGACGCCGACACCGCCGAGCTGGTCGTCCAGGAGTTCGGCCACCGCGCCAAGCGCGTCTCGGAATCCGATGTCGAGATCGGCCTCGAAGGCCAGGCCGACGCCGCGGAGGCGCTGCTGCCCCGGCCCCCGGTGGTCACCGTGATGGGCCATGTCGACCATGGCAAGACCTCGCTGCTCGATGCCTTGCGCGCGACCGACGTCGCGGCCGGCGAGGCGGGCGGCATCACCCAGCATATCGGCGCCTACCAGGTGACGATGCCGGGCGGCGAGCGCATCACCTTCATCGATACGCCGGGCCACGAGGCGTTCACAGCACTCCGCGCCCGCGGGGCGGGCGTGACGGACATCGTCGTGCTGGTGGTCGCCGCCGATGACGGGGTGATGCCGCAGACGATCGAGGCGATCCGCCATGCCGAGGCGGCGAAGGCGCCGATCATCGTCGCCATCAACAAGATGGACAAGGCGGGCGCCAACCCGGCGCGGGTGCGCACCGAGCTGCTGCAGTACGGCGTCGTGGTCGAGGAGATGGGCGGCGAGACGCAGGACGTCGAGGTTTCGGCGCTCAAGCGCACCGGGCTCGAGGCGCTGAACGACGCGATCCTGGTGCAGGCGGAGATCCTCGACCTCAAGACCAATCCCGACCGTGCGGCCGAGGGCACGATCATCGAAAGCCGGCTCGATCGCGGCCGCGGCCCGGTGGCGACGGTGCTGGTGCAGCGCGGGACGCTCCGCCAGGGCGATATCGTCGTTGCGGGTGCGGAATGGGGCCGGGTGCGGGCGATGCTCGACGACCGCGGCCGCGCGCTCGCCGAGGCCGGGCCCTCGGCACCGGTCGAGATCCTCGGCCTCGCCGGCGTGCCGGTGGCGGGCGAGCCGCTGATCGCGGTCGAGAACGAGGCGCGGGCGCGCGAGGTCGCGGAGTTCCGCCAGCGCAAGCTGCGCGACAAGGCGGCGGCCACCACCGGGGCGGCGCGCGGCACGCTCGAGCAGATGTTGGCGCGCATCAGCGCGGGCGAGCAGAAGGAAGTCACCATCGTGGTGAAGGCCGACGTGCAGGGCAGCGCCGAGGCGATCCAGGCGACGGTGGCCAGGCTCGGCACCGAGGAAGTGAAGGCCCGGGTGCTGCACGCCGCGGTCGGCCAGATCACCGAGAGCGACATCGTGCTGGCCCAGGCATCGGACGCGGTGGTGGTCGGGTTCAATGTCCGCGCCACCTCCCAGGCACGCGAGCTCGCCGCGCGCGAGGGCGTGGACATCCGCTACTACAGCATCATCTACGAGCTCGCCGACGACATCGAGAAGCTGGTCAAGGGCCGGATGGCGCCCAAGGCGCGCGAGCGGTTCCTCGGCTATGCCGAGATCCGCAAGGTCTTCGAGATCACCAAGATGGGCAAGGTGGCCGGCTGCATGGTGACCGACGGGATGGTGCGCCGCGGCGCCGGGGTGCGGCTGCTGCGCGAGGGCGTGGTGGTCCATGCCGGCGAGCTCTCCCAGCTCAAGCGCTTCAAGGACGACGTGCGCGAGGTGGCGAAGGGCTATGAATGCGGCCTCGCCTTCGCCGGCTGGCAGGATCTGCGCGAAGGCGACGTGGTCGAGTGCTTCGAAAGCGAGCTGGTTCCGGCGTGACCCGCGGCGCCTCGCCGGCGCCCGCCCGGGGGGCCGTGGCGGGGGCCGCGGCGGGTGCCGCGGCGGGTCGGGGCGCGCAACGGCGGCTCAGGATCGCCGAGGAAATCCGCCATCGGCTGGCGGATATTTTTGTCCGCGCGCCGTTCCGCGACCCGGATCTTGTCGGGGTGAACCTGACCGTGACCGAGGTCCGGGTGAGCCCGGACCTGCGCAACGCGACCGCCTATGTCGCGCGGCTTGGACGCTCGGATGTGGCCGCCCTGATGCCGGGGCTCGCCCGCGCGACGCCCTTCCTCCAGGGCGAGGTGGCGCGCGGGCTCAGGCTGCGCCGTGTGCCGGTGCTGGTGTTCGCCGCCGACAGCGCGCTCGACCGGGTGAGCCGGATCGAGACGGTGCTGCGTTCGCCGGTGGTCGCGCGCGATCTGGGGCGGTGATGAGGAAGAAAGCCCAGGGGGCTTTGCCCCCCGGACCCCCCAGCAAAGGCGGAGCCTTTGCAATCCGTTTGTTTTGTGCCGCGCAGCGCTTAGGGGGGTCTGGGGCCCCCCATGCTTGGACCCTTGGGCCCCAGCGGGGGTTCAGGGGGCGGGGCCCCCTGAGATGAGAAAAAGGCGGGGGCGCAAGCTCGACGGCTGGCTGGTCGTCGACAAGCCGGCCGGGATCACCTCGACTGCCGTCGTCAACCGGGTGCGGCATGCGTTCGGCGCCGCCAAGGCGGGGCATGGCGGCACGCTCGATCCGCTGGCCACGGGGGTTCTGCCGGTGGCCTTCGGGGCGGCGACCAAGACCGTTCCCTATGTGATGGACGGGGCGAAGCACTACCGCTTCACGCTCCGCTTCGGCGAGGGGCGCGACACCGACGACGCCGATGGAAAGGTGACGGGCATCTCGGAGGTGCGGCCCGGGGAAGAGGCGATCAGGGCTGCATTGCCCGCGTTCCGGGGCGATATCATGCAGGTTCCGCCGACCTTTTCCGCGGTCAAGGTTGCGGGCGCCCGGGCCTATGACCTCGCCCGCGGCGGCGAGCCGGCGGTGCTGGCGGCGCGGCCGGCGCGGGTCGAGCGGTTCGACCTGATCGCGCTCGGGGACGAGGCGACCGCCGAGTTCGAGGTGGTTTCGGGCAAGGGCGTCTATATGCGGAGCCTGGCGCGCGACCTCGCCTTGGCGCTCGGCACGCTCGGCCATATCACGGCGCTGCGCCGGCTCAAGGTCGGCCCGTTTACCGAGGCCCAGGCGATTCCGCTGGACAAAATCGGCGCCGGGGAGGATAGCACCGGCGCTTTCCCGGACCTCCTCCTTCCGGTTGCGACCGCGCTGGCCGACATCCCGGCGCTGGCCCTGACCGAGGCGGAGGCGACGGCGGTTGCGCGTGGCCAGGCGTTGAGCCTGGTCGCGCTGATGGGCCGGATTCCGGAGCGCGCGGACCCCGAAGGGGGTCTGGTTCGCGCCATGGCGGGGGGGCAGGTGCTGGGGCTCGGGCGGCTGGTCGATGGCTGGCTGAAGCCTGAGCGCCTGCTGGTTTGACGGTTCCGCAAAGGAGGGCCCGATGTCGATCACGGCCGAGCGCCGCCAGGCGCTGGTGACGGACTATGCGACGAGCGCCGGCGATACCGGCAGCCCGGAGGTGCAGGTGGCGCTGCTCTCCGAGCGGATTTCCAGTCTCACCGAGCATCTGAAGGTGCACGGCAAGGATTTCCACAGCCGCCGCGGCCTGCTGGTGCTGGTCGGACGGCGGCGGCGGCTGCTCGACTATCTCAAGGCGAAGAGCGTCGCCCGCTACGAGGGCCTGGTCGCGCGGCTCAATCTGCGCCGATAGCCCGGACTTTTCACAGGATCGCCCGATGATCGCGCAGGGATTTGGTTTGTCAGGCGTTTCGAGGGCCGAGGCCAATACGCTTCGTATTGGCGAGGGCCGAGGAATGCCTGGCAAAGCAAAGACCAAGCGAGCGCGGGCGCAGACTGGGAAAAGGACGGGCTAGGCGTGGCAGCGGCGGGGCGAATGCCCATATACGGGCGAATTTATCTGAATTCCTCGCGCCATGGGGGTGCGAGGCAACTCGCCGGGACGCCCGTCCCGGCTGCCGCGACCGCGGCGGAACGGACCCTGAGCTGATCCCCAATTCCGGCACGAGTGGAGCGTACAGCGGCGTTTCCGGCCGCATGGCAAGCGGACCTGCCGTCCCGGCAGGCCGCATCCATGCCGCCCGAGGCGCCGTGTCCGCCGTGAGGGAACGGGACTTCGATCATGCCCTGGCCCCCCCCGCCCGGATCCGGCGCGTGTGAAGGACCAAAGACGCATGTTCAATTATTTCCGTAAGGCGCTGGACTGGGGCGGCCGTACGCTGATCCTCGAGACCGGCAAGATCGCCCGCCAGGCCGACGGCGCGGTGATGGTGCGCTACGGCGAGACGGTGGTGCTCTGCACCGCGGTCGGCGTCAGGACCCAGCGGCCGGGCCAGGACTTCTTCCCGCTCACCGTGAACTACCAGGAGAAGAGCTTCGCCGCGGGCAAGATCCCGGGCGGATTCTTCAAGCGCGAGGGGCGGCCGAGCGAGAAGGAGACACTGGTCAGCCGGCTGATCGACCGGCCGATCCGCCCGCTGTTCCCGGAAGGCTTCCGCAACGAGGTGCAGGTCATCGCGACCGTGCTCAGCCACGATCTCGAGAACGACCCCGACGTCGCGGCGATGATCGGATGCTCGGCGGCGCTGACCCTCTCGGGCATTCCCTTCCTCGGCCCGGTGGGCGCGGCCCGCGTCGGCTATATCGACGGCGCCTTCGTGCTCAACCCGACGGCGGCGGAGCGCGAGCGTTCCGCGCTCGACCTCGTCGTCGCCGGCACCGAAGAGGGCGTGCTGATGGTCGAGAGCGAGGCCCAGGAGCTTTCCGAGCAGCAGATGCTCGATGCGGTGGTGTTCGGCCATGCCGGCTTCCAGCCGGTGATCGCGGCGATCATCGATCTCGCCGAGCGGGTGGCGAAGGATCCCTGGAAGCTCGCGGAGCCGGACGCCGGCGAGCAGAGCCTGCGCGAGCGGCTGGCGGCGCTGGCGCGCGAACCGCTGGCGGAGGCCTATCGGGAGAAGGTGAAGCAGGCGCGCCAGGAGAAGGTGGCGCGGGTGCGGGCGGAAGCCGCTTCGGCGCTGGCGGCCGAAGGGCTGGAGGCGGGCAATCTCGGCCAGCTCTTCGAGGCGCTCGAGGCGGATGTGGTGCGCAACGCCATCCTCGATACCGGGGTCCGGATCGACGGGCGCGACACGCGCACGATCCGGCCGATCACCGCCGAGGTCGGCATCCTGACGCGCACCCACGGCAGCGCGCTCTTCACCCGCGGCGAGACGCAGGCGCTCTGCGTCGCGACGTTGGGGACGGGGCAGGACGAGCAGATCGTCGATGCGCTGGCGGGCGAATACCGCGAGCATTTCATGCTGCACTACAATTTCCCCCCCTACTCGGTGGGCGAGGCCGGACGGATGGGAAGCCCGGGAAGGCGCGAGATCGGCCACGGCAAGCTCGCCTGGCGGGCGGTGCATCCGCTGCTGCCGAGCAAGGAGGATTTTCCCTACACGATGCGGGTGGTGAGCGAGATCACCGAGAGCAACGGCAGCTCCTCGATGGCCACCGTCTGCGGCTCCTCGCTGGCGCTGATGGACGCGGGCGTGCCGCTCAAGCGGCCGGTGGCGGGCATCGCCATGGGGCTGATCAAGGAGGCGCGCGGCTTCGCCGTGCTCTCCGACATCCTCGGCGACGAGGACCATCTCGGCGACATGGACTTCAAGGTCGCGGGCACGGACCAGGGCGTGACCAGCCTGCAGATGGACATCAAGATCACCTCGATCACGCCCGAGATCATGCAGATCGCGCTGGCGCAGGCGCGCGAGGGGCGGATGCATATCCTGGGCGAGATGGCCAAGGCGCTGAAGGGGCATCGCAGCGATGTCGCGGCGACCGCACCGCGCATCACGGTGATCACCGTGCCCAAGGAAAAGATCCGCGAGATCATCGGCACCGGCGGCAAGGTGATCCGCGAGATCACCGAGCAGACCGGGACCAAGATCGACATCGACGACGACGGCACGATCAAGATCGCGGCGACCGAGCAGAAGCAGGCGCAGGCGGCGATCGACTGGATCCGCGGCATCGTCGCCGAGCCGGAGGTCAACGGGATCTATACCGGCAAGGTGGTCAAGACGACCGACTTCGGCGCCTTCGTCAATTTCCTCGGCAGCCGCGACGGGCTCGTGCATATCAGCGAGCTGGCGACCGGGCGGGTCAACAAGACGACCGACGTGGTCAATGTCGGCGACGCGGTGAAGGTGAAGGTGATCGGTTTCGACGAGCGGGGGAAGGTCAAGCTCTCGATGCGGGTGGTGGACCAGGCGACCGGCGAGGACATCACCGAGAAGGTGGGGCCGAAAGGCGGCCGGGAGCGGCGCGAGCGGTTCGGGGCCGACGAGATCGCCGCCGGCTGCTGAAGGGCCGACGAGCGCGGGGGGCGAGGACCACAGGGGCCGGGGACCACAGGGGCCGGGGATTGGGCGAGGCCGGCGCGCTCGCACGCCGGCTTTACCGGTGGTACACTGGGTTGTGATAACGGCGTAGGCCCGAACGGAGGCAGGCCATGAAGCCGCTCAACGCTCTGCGCATGGGAGGCGCCGACGTGCTGCCGCTGGTCGAGGGCGGCAAAGGCATCTCGATCTCGAACGGCATCTCCTCGGGCAACTGGGCGGCGGCCGGCGGGGTCGGCACGTTCAGCGCGGTGAATGCCGACAGCTACGACGAAGCGGGCCGCGCCATCCCCCAGGCCTATCGCGGCCGCACCCGGCGCGAGCGGCACGAGGAGCTGGTCGCCTACGCGATCGCGGGCGGGATCACGCAGGCCAAGCGCGCCTTCGAGCTCGCCGGCGGGATCGGGCGCATCCACGCCAACATCCTCTGGGAGATGGGCGCGGCGGAGCGGGTGATCACCGGCGTCCTCGAGGGGGCGAAGGGGCTGATCAACGGCATCACCTGCGGCGCCGGGATGCCCTACCGGCTGTCCGAGATCGCCGGCCGCTTCGGCGTCCATTACTACCCGATCGTTTCCTCCGCCCGCGCCTTCAACGCGCTCTGGAAGCGCGCCTACCACAAGGTCGCCGACCTGCTCGGCGGGGTCGTCTACGAGGACCCGTGGCTTGCCGGCGGCCATAACGGCCTCTCCAACAGCGAGGACCCGAACCAGCCGGAGGCGCCGTTTCCACGCGTGCTGAGCTTGCGCAAGCTGATGCGCGAGTTCGGCCTCGGCGAGACGCCGATCATCATGGCCGGCGGCGTCTGGTGGCTCGAGGAGTGGGAGGACTGGATCGACAATCCGGATCTCGGCCCGATCGCCTTCCAGTTCGGCACCCGCCCGCTGCTGACCCGGGAGAGCCCGATCGGCGAGGGCTGGAAGCAGCGGCTGCTCAAGCTCAAGGAAGGCGACATCTCCCTCAATCATTTCAGCCCGACCGGGTTCTACTCCTCGGCGGTGAACAACGGCTTCCTCGGCGAGCTCAAGGCGCGCTCGGAGCGGCAGGTGGCCTATGCGAGCGAGCCGATCGGCGAGCTCGTCGCCCTCTACGGCGTCGGGCCGCGCAAGCGCGCCGTCTATCTCGCGCCGGCGGACCTCGAGCGGGTGCAGGGCTGGGAGGCCGAAGGCTTCACCGAGGCGCTGCGCACGCCCGATTCGACGCTGGTTTTCGTGACGCCCGAGAAGGCGGCGGAAATCCGCACCGACCAGGTCGCCTGCATGGGCTGCCTCAGCGCCTGCCGCTTTTCCAACTGGAGCGACCAGGCGCCCGAATACAGCACCGGCAAGAAGGCCGACCCGCGGAGCTTCTGCATCCAGAAGACGCTGCAGAACATCGGCCACCAGTCGGCCGCGGCGGAGGCGGTGGAGAACAACCTGATGTTCAGCGGCTCCAACGGCTTCCGCTTCGCCGCCGACCCGTTCTACTCGAACGGCTTCATCCCGACGGTGAGACAGCTCGTCGAGCGCATCCTCACGGGACGTTGACGGCGGCGGGCTTGGCCAGCGTCAGTCTCGAGCGGCGGGCGATGGTGATCGTGCTCGGCAACGAAAAGGGCGGGTCCGGCAAGTCGACCACGGCGATGCATCTCACGGTCGGGCTGCTGCGCGAGGGCTACCGCGTGGGCGCGATCGATCTCGACGGGCGGCAGGCGACGCTTGCCGGCTATATCGCCGCCCGCGAAACCTTCGTCCGCGCCAAGGGTGTCGCGCTGCCGGTGCCCCGGGTGCTGACGGTGACGCGAAGCGAGGAGGACAGCCGCGCCGCCGCCGAGGTGGACGAACGGGCGCGCTTTGCCGCTGCACTCGCCGCGATTTCGCAGGAATGCGAGATCGTCGTCATCGATTGCCCGGGATCGGACACCTTCCTGAGCCGGCTCGGCCACGCGCACGCCGATACGCTGATCACGCCGATCAATGACAGTTTTCTCGACTTCGCCATGCTGGCGAAGGTCGACCCGGATCGTCGCGACGTGGTGCATCCGAGCATCTATAGCGAGATGGTGTGGCAGGCGCGCAAGGCGCGCTTCGCGCGCGACCGCGGGCGGATCGACTGGATCGTGATGCGCAACCGGCTGGGCGCGGTGGCGGCGCGCAACAAGCGCGATGTCGGGGCCTCGCTCGAGACGCTGGCCCGGCGGATCGGGTTCCGCACCGTGAAGGGTTTTGGCGAGCGGGTGATTTTTCGCGAGCTTTTTCTGCAAGGCCTGACGCTCATGGATGTCCGCGAGGCGGGGATCGGCATCACGCTCGGCATGAGCCACGTGGCGGCACGAGCGGAGGTGCGGGCGCTGGTCGGGGCGATCCGCAAGCCCCCGCCGGCGGCGCCGGCGGCGCCGGCGGAGGGGTCGGCGGCCGGCGGCGAGGCGGCCGGGCAGGCGGGATAGCGGGCGGCCGGAGCGTCATCCGATCGAATGGAATCATTCGATCGGATAAAGATGCTCGCCAAAAAAGAGAGAGCCAAAAAAGAGAGAGCCGGCGTGTCTTGCGTGAGCCGCGGCGAACGGAACACATTCTAAGGCGCGGTTCGGTCCTCGGAGATGGCGACGACGGTCTTGGCGAGCGATGCCGGCGAGTAGGCGCCGGTATCGTCCCAAAGCCGGACGCGCGGCCGTGCCTCGGGGCGACGATCGCCGCCCGCATCCTCGCCGCGGGGTCCGCAGGCGGGCGAGGCAGCCGGGGCTCCACCGACCCCGAGGGGCGGAGTGCGATCCCTCGCCACCGTGATCGAACCGCCGGTCCCTACGGCTCCGCCCATCGCTCGGCTCTCCCGCCTGTGCCCGAACCCCCCACTCCGCCGCCGCGCCCTGATCGCCCCCGACCGTGCGGTGCAGCAAGCCACCGTAAACAGGCAGTTTGGAACTGTCACATTATTTTTCAACCCACGCGTGCGGAGCGGGCTTCGCCGGCCGGCGCGCGACGGCGGTCTGGACAGCGCCGAAACGCCCATGCAAAAGAGCGCCGGGCCGAGGGGTGAGGCTTTCATCCTCGCCCCGCGCGGCCGGAGGTTGCGGCCGCGCGGCGGCGAACCGACGACCGGAAGGCGGCGAGCGAACGGCAATGCCGACGTAGCTCAGCGGTAGAGCAACTGATTCGTAATCAGTAGGTCCTCGGTTCAAATCCGAGCGTCGGCACCACCAACAGCGGCGGCTTGCCGGTCCCCGACGGGCCGGCTCGCCGCGCCCGGCAGGCACCCGACCGCCCCAGGCGGTGTGGACGAGCAGATAGGCGCCCCCCATGGCCCCCGGGATCGCTTGCCGATTTCCGTCAGGCGCGATCTGCTTTAAGGGAAGCCAAGGGGGACATCATGCAGATCCGCGTCGGCTTCAGCCAAAGCTACGACTGCCCGCAGCCGGTCCCGATGATCGTGATGCTGAACATCCACTACTCGCGCGCGTCCGACCTCGTGCGCCCGGACCTGCTGACCACCGTGCCGGCGGTTCCGCTCACCGCCTACCGCGACCTCTTCGGCAACTGGTGCAGCCGGTTCGTGGCGCCTGCCGGCGGCATCCGCTTCTCCGCCGATGCCCTCGTCAACGACAGCGGGCTGCCGGACGCGGTGCCCTACGGCGCGCGTCAGCACGCGGTGCAGGATCTCCCGCCGGACACGCTCGTCTTCCTCCTCGGCAGCCGCTATTGCGAGACGGACCGGCTTTCCGACATCGCCTGGAGCCGTTTCGGAACCGTTCCGGAGGGATTCGCCCGCGTGCACGCGATCTGCAATTTCGTGCACGGCCACCTGAGCTTCGGCTACGCCCACGCCCGCGCCACGCGCACCGCCTGGGAGGCGTACAACGAACGCCTGGGCGTCTGCCGCGACTTCGCCCACCTCGCCGTCACGCTCTGCCGCTGCATGAACATCCCGGCGCGCTACTGCACCGGATATCTCGGCGATATCGGCGTGCCGCCGGATCCGGCGCCGATGGATTTTTCCGCGTGGTTCGAGGTTTTTCTCGACGGCCACTGGCATGTGTGCGATGCCCGCCACAACACCCCGCGGATCGGCCGGGTGCTGATCGGCTATGGCCGCGACGCCGCCGACGTGCCGATCAGCCACGCCTTCGGGCCGAACACGCTCACCGGGTTCAAGGTCTGGACGGATCCCGTCGGCGAATGGTGACGGCGGCACGGAAGGCCCCGTTCGGGCGGGATTTTCGGCAGGGACAGCGACGTGGACACAGCCTATGTCTCAGCCTTCTCCGCCCTGGCGGGAGCCTTGATCGGCGGGCTGGCGTCGTTCGCCAGCTCGTGGCTGACGCAGCGGACGCAGCTGCGCTTCACCCACGCTGAAGCCAACAAGGCCAAGCGGGAGGCCCTCTACGCCGAGTTCGTCGCCGAGGCCTCGCGCCTCTACGGGGACGCCCTGGGCCACCAGAAGGACGACGTCGCCAGCCTGGTCAATCTTTACGCCCTGCTCGGACGGATCAGGCTCGTCGCGTCGCGGACCGTCGTTACGGCGGCCGAGCGGACATTGGACGTGATCATCGAGACCTACCTTGCGCCCAACCGCTCCTTGCACGAGCTGCTGGACGAGGTGAAGCAGGGCAGGCTGCATTTCCTCGTCGAATTCGGCGAGGCCTGCAGAGACGACCTGGCGCGCGGCGGAGCGGTGAGCGGCTAGGCAGGGCGCAGGCCACGCGGGTCACGCATCTTTTGCAGCCACGGACTTCATTTCGTCGATCAGTTCCGTGATGAGCCACTGCACGCCCGCGTCGGGCTCGACGCGCTGATGCCAGACGAGCTCGATCGGCACCGCCAGGGGCTCGTAGGGCAGATCGAGCATGACGAGCCCGCCCTGCTCCACCGCAAGCAGCGCCAGGCTGCGCGGCAGCGTCCCCACCAGGTCCGTGACACGGAGCACCGGCGGCACGGCCGCGTAGTGCGGCACCGAAACAGCCACTCGCCCGACCAGCCCCGGCTCGCCATCGCCCATCTCGATCAGCAGCCGCTCGATCCAGGTTCGTCGCCAGACGCCGCGCTCGTCGAGGAAGCCGTCGGTCGCCTGGCCCTCGGTCCCGGTCAGATCCACGACGATATGAGGAAAGGCGAAGAGCCGCTCCCTGGTCAGCTTCCCCTGGGTCAGGGGGTGCCCGGCGCGCACCGCGACCGCCTCCCGCTCCACCATGATCGTCGCGCGGCGCATCCGCTCCGGCAGCGCGCCGAACCAGCCGACGACGAAATCGAGGCGGCCGTCGTCGAGAGTGCGAATCGCATCCATGCGGCTGAACGGAAAGACGCTGAGATCGATCTGCGGCGCCACCCTGGCGATGCGGCTGACCATGCGCGGGAGGATCGTGACGCCGACATAGTCCGTGGCGGCGAGCCGGAACGTTCGCAGAGCCGCGGAGGGGACGAAGGCCCGCGCGACGAGAGCGACATCGATCCGCCCGAGCCCGTCGCGTATGACGGGCGCCAGCTCGAGCGCGCGCGCGGTCGGCTGCATGCCCGATTCGCCCGGCACGAAGAGCTCGTCCGCCAGCGCCTGGCGCAGCCGCGACAAGGCATGGCTCACGGCCGAGGCGGTGACGCCGAGCTCCCGGCCGGCGCCGGCGACGCTGCGGTGGCGCATGACAGCCTCGAACACACGGAAGAGATTGAGATCGATCCTACGCATCGTGCCCGCCATGCCGCCATGACGAGGGTTCATTGTCACCCTGAACATTCATCCGTAACCTCGTGATGGCGTGGACCTTTAGGATCTCGAGGGAACAGCGGGTGGGCTCCTTCTTTGTGCGGCCCTTCTTGCCTGCGGAGGAAGGGCGGTTGCTCTCTGCCATCGATTGCCGCGTGCGACGGCGGCTTGGCCGTGCGCCGTGGGCGGCGTCGCTGCTCGGCATCGCCGGGTGCAGTGCGGCTCCGTCACGGAACGTTTTCGGATCCTATTTCCCCTCCTGGATGATCTGCGCGCTGGCCGGGCTCGGCATGACCGTCGTCGTCCGCCAGCTTCTCGTCGCGGCGGGCATCGACAAGGCGCTGCCGGTTCCCCTCGTCGTTTATCTCTCGCTCGCGATCGCCTTTGCCTTCGCCGCGTGGCTGATATGGCTCGACTGAGAACGGATCCGGCTTCACGGCAATCGCCGGCCCGGGGCGGGCTGCGATGAGCCCGCTTCGCCTCTGGCTCGGGCGAGCGGTCGCGTTCGTCGCAATCGCCTCGGCGATCGGCCTCGGCGCCTTTTCGTTCGCACGGCTCGACCGAAGGCCAAGGACCCAGGACGCCTATCTCTACGCCGACAGCATCGGCCTCGCGCCGGATGTCAGCGGGCGGATCGTGCGGCTCGACGTGCGCGACAACCAGCGCGTGACGCGGGGCGAGGACCTCGTCGATATCGATCCCGAACCGTTCGCGCTGAGGCTCCGCGAGGTGCGCGCCACGGTCGCCGCACTCCGCGCCGAGATCGACCTGACGACGCGCCAGGTGGCGGCAGAGGGCTCCGGCGCCGCGGCCGCCGCGAGCCAGGTCGCGCGGGCGCGCGCCGGGCTGGCGTTCGCCCGCGACACGGCAGGCCGGCTCGAGCCGCTGCTCGGAAAAGGATACGTCACCGCCCAGCAGGTCGACGAGGCGAGGACGAACGAGCAGACCGCCGAGGCCGCCTTGACGGCAGCGATCCAGGAGGCCCGGCAGGCCCGTGAGGCGATCGGCGATACCGCGAGCCTCGAGGCGCGGCTGGCCGGTGCCGAGGCCGCGGTGGGGCTCGCCGCGCGCGACCTCCGCAACGCGACGCTGCGCGCGCCCTTCGACGGACTGGTGGCCGGGCTCGACATCGCCGCCGGCGCCTACGCCATTGCCGGCCATCCGCTGTTCACCCTGATCAAGGCCCATGAATGGTACGCCGTCGGCAATTTCCGCGAGACCGAGCTGCCGAGCATCGCGATCGGCGACCCCGCGACCGTCTGGCTGACGGGCGACGATAATCGACCGATCCGGGGCCATGTGGAAAGCGTCGGCTGGGGCGTCCAGCCCGCGGACGCGGGCGCGCCGGGGCTGCCGGACGTCGGGCGAACGCTCAACTGGGTCATCGTGGCGCAGCGCTTTCCGGTCCGCGTCCGGCTCGACGACCCGCCCGAAGGGGTGATGCGGATCGGCGCCACCGTGGCGATCGTGGTGCGGCATGGCGCTGGTCGCTGAGGCGGCTCTCCCGCGCTCCACCTTTCTGCGGTTTATCTGCGCGGAACTGGCGCCGCGGCCGGGACGGGCCGCTGCCGCGGCGCGGATCGCCGGCAGCTGCACCGTGGTCGTCGCGATCGCGATGCTCTATCGGATTCCGTTGCCGGCCTATATGGCCTACATCGTCT
This sequence comes from uncultured Pseudomonadota bacterium, assembly GCA_963840545.1. GTDB lineage: Bacteria > Pseudomonadota > Alphaproteobacteria > Acetobacterales > Acetobacteraceae > JAKAWQ01. The sequence goes on from CAWIZE010000001.1 coordinate 688,078, forward strand.
TCCTGGTCAGCCGCGACGAACTCGCGAGCACGCTGCTCACCGGCATTGGCGGCGCGCTCGCCGCGACCCTCGCCATCGGGCTCTCGCTCCTCTTCTACACGCTCGACGCGTCCGAGCCGGCGCTGCGGCTGCCGCTGATGGCAGCGGGCGCCTTCATCGGGATGTTCATGTCCCGCACGATGGCGCTCGGGCCGATCGGCTTCCTCGCCGGCTTCGTGCTCGTCCTCTCGCAAACGGTGATCGACGAGGTTCCGACGCTCGAGGCGCTGGTGCGCCTCGTCTTGTGGCTGTGGGTCGTCGTCATCGTCCCAGACACCGTCACGCTGCTCGTCAACCTCGCGATCGGCGAGAGCCCGGCACGGCTCGCGCACCGCACGGCGCTCCGCCTCCTCCGCACCCTGGCCCAGGCGTTGCGCCAGGGGACGAAGGAACCGCTGCGGCGGCAGCGCGCCGAGGCGATCGCGCTGATCGAGCTCAGGCAGCGTGCCGGCATGCTCGATCGGGATCTCCGCGACCTGGCCGCCGCGGATGCCAATCTTATCGAGACGCTGGCCGAGCTCCTGACCCTGGTCGAGCTTCTTCCCGCCGACACGCCGGGCGATGTGCGCCAGGCGCTCGCCGAGTTCCTGCGAGACGAGCGCCACGGCGTTGGCGCGGAGCGAGGCGCCGGCGGCATCGGAGCCGCTTGCCGGCGCGGCGGCCCTCGGGGCGCCCGGCCCGGCGGCCCGGCCGGTGGCCCTGGCACTTGCCGCCGCACTCGAACGACTGAGCCGGGGCCTCGCCGGCCGGCGTGCGGGCGCGGCGCAGCCCGTGGGGCCGCCGATGGGGCCGCCGATGGGGCCGCCCGCCCCGCCGCCGGAAAAATCGCTCTTCGTGCCGGACGCCTTCAGCAACCCCGAGCACGCCCGCTTCGCGCTCAAGACCACGCTCGCGGTCATGGCCGCCTATGTCATCTATAGCGGCCTCGACTGGCCGGGCATCAGCACCGCGATCACCACCTGCTTCTTCGTCGCCCTCGGCAGCCTCGGCGAGACCATGCACAAGCTCACGCTGCGCCTCGCCGGCGCGGCGATCGGCGGGCTCGCGGCGGGGCTCAGCATCGTCTTCCTGCTGCCCGCGATGACCGATATCGGCCAGCTCTGCCTGCTGATCGCCGCGGCCTCCTTCGTCGCGGCCTGGGTGGCGACCAGCAGCGAGCTCCTCTCCTATGCCGGCATGCAGATTGCGTTCGCCTTCTTCCTCGGCGTGCTCCAGGGCTATGGCCCATCGACCGATCTCACCGTGCTCAGGGACCGTGTCGCAGGCATTCTCCTGGGCAATGTCCTGGTCTCGCTGGTGTTCAGCGTGCTGTGGCCGGCGAGCGCGATCGATCGGGCGCGGCGGTCGCTCGCGGAGGCGCTGGGCGGGCTCGGCCGGCTTCTGACCGACGATGACGCGGCGTCCGAAGCGGGGTCGCGCCTTGCCGTCCTTCGGGCGCTCGGCGAAGCGCGGCGCTTCTTCGCCATCGGCGGGTTCGAGCTCCGCATGCTGCCGGGGCGTGCAAGTCCCGGAGAAATCCGTGATTTTTCCCTTGATTCCCTCGATCGCCTCGCCGCTTCGGTATTCGTCGTCATCGAACAGGGGGCCGGCGCCGATGGAGCCGGCGCCGGCCATCGGTACGACGAGGCGGTCGCGACATGGCTCGCCGCATGGGCCGCCCGGCTCGCCGCCGGCGGCGTTCCGGATCCTGCCCGGCCGCGAGCCGCCCTGCCCGAGGGCGCTCCGGGCGAACGCGGCGCGGCGATCGCGGCGCGCCGGCTGCTCCAATCGGAGATCGAGAGCGCCGTCGCCGCGGCCTCGGGACGCCGTCAGCATGGCTGAACGGGAGAAATCACGCCCCCCCCGCGTCCCGGCCTGGTGGCGGAGGGCAGTGCTGATGGCGCTCCTGCCGGGGGCTGCCTGCGCGACCGACCGGCTTGCGCTCGCCCCGAGCGCGCCGGACCGGCCGCTGCTCATCCCGCCCGCGCTCAGCGCGCCGCGTCCGGGCGCGGCGAATGTCCTGCCGTCGCGCGATGACGGGGCGGATTTTCCGCCGGGAAACGCCGTATCGATCGATCCTGCGCGACGGTACGACCTCGCCGCCCTGATCGACCTGGCGGAGCGGAACAACCCCGAAACGCGTGAGGCATGGGAGCGCGCGCGCCAGGCCGCGCTTGCGGTGGGTCTCAGCGAGACCAGCTTCGTGCCGCAGATCTCCGCCGAAATGATCGGCGGATTCCAACGCACGCCGTTGCCGATTCCCACCAGCCTCGTTCCGCAGGGATATTTCACCACCGACACGCGCGAGCTGATCCCGACGCTCGCGGTGAAATGGCTGCTCTTCGATTTCGGCCGGCGCGCCGGCGCCGCCGCGGCGGCACGCGCGAACTCCTTCGTTGCGAACGTCGCTTTCAGCGGCGCCCAGCAGAAGCTGGTCTATGCCGTCAGCCGCGACTACTTCGCCCTGGGCGCCGCGCGGGGCCGGCTCAGGGTTGCCCGGGAGGCCCTGAAGACGGCGCAGACCGTGCAGGATGCGGCCGAGACAGAGGCGGCGCACGGCCTCGGGACCGTGGTCGCGCTGGCCGAGGCAAGGCGCCAGACCGCGGCGGCGCGTTTCGATCTGGAACGCGCGACCGCCGGCGCGCACACCGCGTACGAGGCGCTGATCGCCAGCATGGGCATCGCGCCGGATACCCGCATCGACGTTGCGGACAGCACGGGAGAGGGCCTGCCCGCCGCTCCTTCCGGAGACGTCGACCGGTTCGTCCGTGAGGCGCTGATCGACCGGCCGGACGTCAATGCCGCCATCGGGCAGGTCCGGGCAGCGGAGGCGACGCTCGGCAGCGCGCGCGCGAGCTACTATCCGACGATCGGCCTCGAAGCGCAGGCCTACGAGAATTTGGGCGGCCTCAGCACGGACGGCAGCAGCTACTATTCGGTCGACAAGCCGGGCGCCGACGTCATCCTGAAGCTGAGCCTGCCGCTGTTCGACGGCGGGGCGCGCGGCGCCAGCGTCGCGACGGCCCGCTCGGAGGTCGCGGCCGCCCGCGCGGCGTTGGATCAGGCTCGCGACGTGGCCGCGCAGCAGGTGAGCGACGCCTATGACGCGCTCCGCACCAGCTTCGCCGAGTACTCGGCTGCGGTGGCGCTCACCGCGGCGGCCGAAACCGCCTATGGCGCCGCGCTCGACGCCTATCGGCATGGCGTCGGAACCTATACGGATCTCGTCCGGGACGAGACGGCGCTCGCCCAGGCGCAATCCGAAAAGGAGGACGCCCATGCCGATGTCTTCACCGCGGCCGCGGCGCTCGCCTTCTCGACCGGATCGATCCTCTCGCGGCGATGACGGACCGCCGGTCACCGGGGCTCTGCCCCCCGGCCGGGTCGGTGGTTGCCGCGGCCGCAGGAAAAATGCTTTCGTACTCGCATACCCCTGGCGCAACCTGGCATCCCCCGTTTCGGGGGCTGGAGTGACCGATCGTGGAGCTCGAATCTGAGACGGACCGGATGCGCGCCCAACGCGCGGGCGAGGGCCTGTTCGCCGCGGACGGGTCGGCGAACGTGGCCGCATTGCGGGACCGTATCCTCGCCAAGCTCGCCTCCCATGTCGCCAAGCGGCGCACCACCGCGACCGAGCGGGACTGGCTGCTGGCAACCGCGACCGTGGTCCGCGACATCGCCGTCGAGCGCTGGCTGGCCAGCATCGACGCCGCCTACCAGCAGGGCGAGAAGCGGGTCTACTACCTCTCGCTCGAGTTCCTGATCGGCCGCCTGCTCTTCGACAACCTCAACAATCTCGGCCTCACCGGCGCGGTGCGGGCAGCCCTCGCCGAGCTCGATGTCGATCTCGACCGGCTCCGCGCACGCGAGCCGGACGCCGCGCTCGGCAATGGCGGCCTCGGACGGCTTGCCGCCTGCTTCATCGAAAGCATGGCGAGCCTCGGCATCCCCGCGCACGGCTACGGCATCCGCTACGATCATGGCCTGTTCCGCCAGGTGGTGAAGAACGGCTGGCAGCAGGAATACCCCGAAGAGTGGCTGACGCTCGGCAACCCCTGGGAATTCGAACGCCCGGAGGTCCACTACGAAATCGGCTTCGGCGGGACGATCGAGGCGGTCTCGCCGTCCGAGGGGCCGGCGCAACGGTTCGTCTGGCACCCGGCGGAAACCATCGAGGCGGTCGCCTACGACACGCCGGTGGTGGGCTGGCGGGGACGGCGGGTGAACACGCTCAGGCTATGGTCCGCCCGCCCGGTCGACCCGCTGCGCCTCGATGCCTTCAACACCGGCGACCATGCCGGCGCGCTCGCCGAACAGGTGCGGGCGGAAGCCATCTCCAAGGTGCTCTACCCTTCGGACGCCACGGCCGCCGGGCAGGAGCTGCGGCTCCGGCAGGAATATTTCTTCTCCTCCGCTTCGCTCCAGGACCTGGTGCGGCGCCACCTCCAGACCTTCGGCCGGATCGAATCGCTCGCCGAAAAGACCGCGATCCAGCTCAACGACACCCATCCCGCGATCGCGGTTGCCGAGCTGATGCGCATCCTGGTCGATCTGCACGGGCTGGCATGGGACGCGGCGTGGCGGATGGTGCAGGCGACCTTCGGCTACACCAACCACACGCTGCTGCCCGAGGCGCTGGAGACCTGGCCGGTGCCGCTGATGGAGCGGCTGCTGCCGCGGCACATGCAGATCATCTTCATGATCAACGCGCTGCACCTGGGCGAGGTGCGCGCGGAGCATCCCGATGACGACCGGATGCTCTCCAGCGTCTCGCTGATCGACGAGCATTCCGGAAGGCGGGTGCGCATGAGCCATCTCGCCTTCCTCGGCTCGCACCGGGTCAACGGCGTCTCGGCGCTGCACACCGAGCTGTTGCGCGAGACGGTGTTCCGCGACCTGATCGCGCTCCGGCCCGGGCGGGTCGTCAACATCACCAACGGCATCACCTTCCGCCGCTGGCTGCACGAGGCCAACCCGAAGCTGACCGCACTCCTGATCGAGGCGGTCGGGCCGGAGGTGCTCGACCGCGAGGACGCGCTGGACGCGCTCCGCCCGCTCGCCGCCGACGCGGCGTTCCAGCAGCGCTTCGCGGCGGTGCGCCGGAACAACAAGCGGGCGCTCGCCGAGCTGATCCACCGCGAGCTCGAGATCCGGGTCGATCCGGCCGCCCTGTTCGACGCGCAGATCAAGCGCATCCACGAATACAAGCGCCAGCTTCTGAACATCCTGGAGACGATCGCGCTCTATCACGGCATCCGGGCGCTGCCGATGAGAAGCTGGACGCCGCGGGTGAAGCTGTTCGCCGGCAAGGCGGCGGCGAGCTACCACCAGGCCAAGCTGATCATCAAGCTGGCGCACGACGTGGCCCGGGTCATCAACAGCGACCCCACCGTGCGCGACGCGCTCCGGCTGGTGTTCCTGCCGAACTATTCGGTGAGCCTCGCCGAGGCGATCATCCCGGCGGCGGATCTCTCGGAGCAGATCTCGACCGCGGGAATGGAGGCATCCGGCACCGGCAACATGAAGCTCGCCTTGAACGGGGCGCTGACCATCGGCACGCTGGACGGCGCCAATGTCGAGATCCGCGAGCGGGTGGGGGCGGAGAACCTGTTCATCTTCGGCCTGGAGGCCGACGCGGTGGCGGGGCGGAGAGAGGCGGGCCTCGAGGCCGAAGAGCTGATCGCCGCCTCGCCGGTGCTGGCGGAAGTGCTGGACGCGGTCGAATCCGGCGTCTTCTCGCCCGACGAGCCCGACCGCTACCGCGGCCTCGTCCACCAGCTCCGCCACCACGACCACTTCATGGTGTGCGCCGATTTCGATGCCTACTACACCACCCAGCGCGACATCGACGCGCTGTGGCGCCAGCCGCCGGCATGGTGGCGGACCAGCATCATGAACACCGCCGGCGTCGGCTGGTTCTCCGCGGACCGCGCGATCCGCGAATACGCCGCCGAGGTCTGGGACGTTCCGGTGGGCGCGGCCCCCAACCCGCCGATCACGAACCCGCCGCGACCGGCCGGCGCATGAGCGAAGGGCGGGCGGCGAGGGCCGATATCGAGGCGATCGTCGCGGCCCGCCACGCCGATCCCTTCGCCGTCCTCGGCCCGCATGCGACCGCCGCGGGCCTCGCGGTGCGGGCGTTCGTCCCGGATGCCGCCGCGCTCTGGCTGCTGGCCGAGGACGGCACCAGCCTCGCCCGCTTCGCGCGCCGCCACGAGGCCGGCTTCTTCGAGACCTGCCTCGCCGGGCGCCGCGATCCCTTCCGCTATCGGCTGCGCGCCGAGAACGAAGGCGGGTCCTGGGAACTGCGTGACGCTTACGCCTTCGGCCCGGTGCTCGGCCCGCTCGACGATCATCTCCTGGTCGAGGGCACGCACCGGCTGCTCTACGAGCGGCTGGGCGCGCATCCGCGGACCCACGAGGGGGCGGAGGGGGTGCATTTCGCGGTCTGGGCGCCGGACGCCGCGCGGGTCTCGGTGGTCGGCGACTTCAACGCCTGGGACGGCCGGCGGCTGCCGATGCGCAAGCGGATCGATAGCGGGCTCTGGGAGATCTTCGTCCCCGATGTCGGCGAAGGCGCGGTCTACAAATACGAGATCATCGCCCGTGACGGAACGCTGGTGCCGCTGAAGGCCGATCCGTTCGGCTTCGCCGCCGAGCTGCGGCCGTCCACCGCCTCGGTGGTCGCGCGCACCGACCGTTTCGTCTTCCACGACGGCGATTTCCTCGCCCGCCGCGCCGCAGCCGACCCCCGCCGGCGGCCGATGGCCGCCTACGAGGTGCATCTCGGCTCGTGGCGTCGCGACGAGGATGGCGGCTTCCTCAGCTACGACGCGCTCGCCGAGACGCTGGTTCCCTACGCCGCGGGGCTCGGCTTCACCCATCTCGAGCTGCTGCCGATCACCGAGCACCCGCTCGATGCCTCCTGGGGCTATCAGCCGATCGGGCTCTTCGCGCCGACCCGCCGGTTCGGCGACCCGGCCGGCTTCGCCCGCTTCGTCGACCGCGCCCATCAGGCCGGGCTCGGCGTCATCCTCGACTGGGTGCCGGCGCACTTCCCGACCGACGTCCACGGCCTCGCCCGCTTCGACGGCACCACCCTCTACGAGCATCCCGACCCGCGCCGCGGCTTCCAGACGGAGTGGAACACCGCGGTCTACGATTACGGCCGGCACGAGGTGGCGAACGTGCTGATCGCCTCGGCGCTCTATTGGCTGGACCGGTTTCATATCGACGCGCTGCGCGTCGATGCCGTGGCCTCGATGCTCTATCTCGACTATGCGCGCCGCCCCGGCGAGTGGCTGCCGAACCCGGACGGCTCCAACGACAATCGCGAGGCCGTTTCCTTCCTCCGCCACTGCAACGCGCTCGTCTATGCCGAAAGCCCGGGCGCGATCACGATCGCCGAGGAATCGACCGCCTGGGCCGGGGTGTCGGCGCCGACCTATGCCGGCGGGCTCGGCTTCGGCTTCAAATGGAACCTGGGCTGGATGCACGACACGCTCGACTACATGGCGCTCGATCCGGTGCATCGGCGCTGGCACCACGACCGCATGACCTTCGGCGTGCTCTATGCGTGGACGGAGAATTTCGTCCTCCCGCTCTCCCATGACGAGGTGGTGCACGGCAAGGGCTCGATCCTCGCGCGGATGCCGGGCGACGATTGGCAGCGCTTCGCCAACCTGCGCGCCTATTACGGCTTCATGTGGGGCCAGCCCGGCAAGAAGCTGCTGTTCATGGGCCAGGAGTTCGCGCAGTCGCGCGAGTGGGATTTTGCCGCCGGCCTGGACTGGTGGCTTTTGGATCACCCGCCCCATCGCGGCGTGCAGATGCTGATCGGCGATCTCAACCGCCTCTATCGCGCGACGCCGGCGCTCCACGCGCGGGACTGCGAGCCCGAGGGCTTCCGCTGGATCACCGCGGACGACCGTGAGAACTCGGTGTTCGCCTGGCTGCGCGCAGCACCCGGCGCCGACCCGGTCGCGGTGGTCAGCAACTTCACGCCGGTGCCGCGCCAGGGCTATCGGATCGGCCTGCCGCACGCGGGACGGTGGCGCGAGGTCCTGAACACCGACGCGGTGGAGTACGGCGGCAGCGGCCTCGGCAACCAGGGCGAGATCCGGGCCGTGCCGGAACCGCTGCACGGCCTGCCTGCATCGGCCGCGATCCTGGCGCCGCCGCTCGCCTGCGTGTATTTTGCCTGGCAACCGGAATAGCGTGCCGGCCAAAGGGGGGCGGCCAAAGGGGGCGGCCAAAGGGAAGCGGCCAAAGGGGAAGGTCAGGAAGAGGGCGGGCAGCAGGGAGGGAGGCGACCCATACGCCAGCAACCGATCGGCAGCGCCACGCTCGTGCGTTCGGCCATGGCCTATGTGCTGGCCGGCGGCCGCGGCTCGCGCCTGCAGGAGCTCACCGCCGTTCGCGCCAAGCCGGCGGTGTATTTCGGCGGCAAGAGCCGCATCATCGATTTCGCGCTGTCGAACGCGCTCAATTCCGGCATCCGCCGGATCGGCGTCGCGACCCAGTACAAGGCGCACAGCCTGATCCGCCACCTCCAGCGCGGCTGGAACTTCTTCCGCCCCGAGCGCAACGAGAGCTTCGACATCCTGCCGGCCTCGCAGCGCTTCGGCGATAACTGGTACGTCGGCACCGCCGACGCCGTCTACCAGAACATCGACATCATCGAATCCTACTCGCCGCAATTCATGGTCCTGCTGGCGGGCGACCACATCTACAAGATGGACTACGAGCTGATGCTCGCCCAGCATGTCGAGAGCGGCGCCGACGTCACGGTGGGCTGCATCGAGGTGCCGCGCGAGGACGCGCGCGGCTTCGGCGTGATGTGCGGTGGACCAGGACGACCGCATCTCCGCCTTCGTCGAGAAGCCCGCCGACCCGCCGGGGATGCCGGACCGGCCGGACATGGCGCTGGCCAGCATGGGCATCTACGTGTTCGCCACCGACCTGCTGATCGACCAGCTCCGGCGCGACGCGGCGGACGCCGGCTCCAGCCGCGATTTCGGCCGCGACATCATTCCATACCTGGTGCAGAACGGCCGGGCGGTGGCGCACCGTTTCTCGCGCTCCTGCGTCCGCTCGCCGACCGAGGAGCAGTCGTACTGGCGCGATGTCGGCACCATCGATGCCTATTGGGAGGCCAATATCGACCTCACCGACGTGGTGCCGGCGCTCGACCTCTTACGACCGCGACTGGCCGATCTGGACCTATGCCGAGATCACTCCGCCGGCCAAGTTCGTGCACGACGAGAATCGGCCGGCGCGGCGAGGCGGTCTCGTCGCTGGTCTCGGGCGGCTGCATCATCTCCGGCGCCCGGCTGCGCCGCACCCTGTTGTTCACCGGCGTGCACGTGCATTCCTACGCGCAGGTGGAGAATGCGCTGATCCTGCCGGACGCCGATATCGGCCGCGGCGCGCGGCTGCGCAACGTGATCGTCGAGAAGGGCGTGCGCATCCCGCCCGGCCTGGTGGTCGGCGAGGACGGGGACGACGATGCGCGGCGGTTCCGGCGGACGGAAAAAGGCATCTGCCTGATCACCAAGTCGATGATCGACGGCTGGCGGAGTGACGGACGTCAACGGTTCTCGGCGGTCGCTTCCGAGATCTTTCCGCTGATCAAGACCGGGGGCCTCGCCGACGTGGCGGGCGCCCTGCCGGCGGCGCTGGCGGCCGAGGGCGTCGCGGGTGACCACCCTGGTCCCCGGCTATCCCGCGGTGCTCGACGGGCTCGACGAGGCGCAGCCGCTGCACCACTTCGCCGAGCTGTTCGGCGGGCCGGCGCGCCTGTTGCGCGGCCGCGCCGCCGGCCTCGATCTGCTGGCGATCGACGCGCCGCATCTCTATGCCCGGGTCGGCCGCCCGCCGGGCAATCCTTATGTCGGGCCGGACGGGCGGGACTGGCCGGATAACGCGATCCGCTTCGCGGCCCTGGGCGCGGCGGGGGCCGTGCTCGCCATGGGCGAGGCGGGCTTCACCGCCCCCGACATCGTGCACGCCCATGACTGGCAGGCCGGGCTCGCGCTCGCCTATCTGCACTACCGCGGCGGAAGGCGGCCAGGCACGGTCATGACCGTGCACAACCTCGCCTTCCAGGGACGATTACCCGCCCTCCCTGCTGGCAGAGCTCGGCCTGCCGGCGTCCGCCTTCGCCATCGACGGCGATCGAGTTCTACGGCAATATCAGCTTCCTGAAGGCCGGACTGTTCTACGCCGACCGGATCACCACCGTCTCGCCGACCTATGCCGCCGAGATCCGCACGCCCGGAGGGCGGCATGGGGTTCGACGGGCTGCTGCGCACCCGCGCCGCGGTGCTGCTCGGCATCCTCAACGGCATCGACGAGACGGTGTGGAACCCCGCCGCCGACCCCTTCATCGCCGCCGGCTTCTCGCCGTCCCGGCTGGGACGGCGCGCCGCCAACAAGGCCGCCCTGCAGGCGCGGCTCGGCCTGACGGCCTCGCCCGAGGCGCTGCTGTTCGGCGTCATCAGCCGCCTGACCTGGCAGAAGGGGCTCGACCTGCTGCTCGCCGACCTTCCCGGCGCTGCTCGGGCAGGGCGCCCAGTTCGCTTTGCTCGGCAGCGGCGAGCGCTGGCTCGAGGACGGGTTCGCCGCCGCCGCCGCCGCCCATCCCGGGCGGGTCGGCTGCTGTCATCGGCTATGACGAGGCGCTGGCGCACCAGATCCAGGCGGGGGCGGACGCGCTGGTGATGCCCTCACGCTTCGAGCCCTGCGGCCTGACCCAGCTCTGCGCCTTGCGCTACGGCGCGCTGCCGGTGGTGGCGCGGGTCGGCGGGCTGGCCGACACCGTGATCGACGCCAACGAGGCGGCGCTGGCCGCCGGCAGCGCCAGCGGCGTGCAGTTCGCCCCGGCCACGCGCGAGATGCTGGAGGCGGCGATCCAGCGCACCGCTTCGCTGTGGCGCCAGCCCGCGACCTGGCGGCGGCTCCAGCGCAACGCCATGCGCACCGACGTCTCCTGGCGGCGCCCGGCCGCCCGCTACGCCGCACTCTATCGCGCGCTGCTCGCCGAGCGCGCGCATTGAACGCCCACGCGGTCGGCCCCGGCCTGCCCGAGCCGCCTGGCGTGCAGGCCGACGCGACCGGAGTGAACGTCGCGGTGTTCTCGGCCCATGCCGAGGCGATCGTCTTCTGCCTGTTCGACGACGATGACGCCGAGGTCGCGCGCATCGCGCTGCCGGCGCGGACCGGGGACGTGTTCCACGGCCATATCGCCGGGGTTTCCGCGGGCGCGCGCTATGGCTTGCGCGCCTTCGGGCCCTGGGCGCCGGGGGAGGGAAACCGGTTCAATCCGGCGAAGCTGCTGCTCGATCCCTTCGCCACCGCGATCGACCGGCCCTTCCGGCTCGATCCCTCGTTGTTCGACGGCGAGAGCCCGAACCCGGCGGACAGCGCCGCGGCCATGCCGAAGGCGCTGGTGGCCGCCCGGGACGAGCCTTTCGCGCCGCAGCGCCCGCCCTTCGACTGGGACGGGCAGGTGATCTACGAGCTGCATGTCCGCGGCTTCACGATGCTCCATCCCGAGATCCCGCCGGCGCTGCGCGGCCGGTTCGCGGCATTGGGGCACCCGGCCGCGGTCGAGTACCTCCGCCGGCTGGGGGTGACTTCGGTCGAGCTGATGCCGACGGCGGCCTGGATCGACGAGCGCCAGCTGCCGCCGCTCGGGCTCGCGAACTACTGGGGATACAACCCGGTGGCGCTGCTGGCGCCGGACCCGCGCCTCGCCCCCGGCGGCTGGCCGGAAGTGCGGGCAGCGGTCGCGGCGCTGCAGGCGGCCGGCATCGCCGTGCTGCTCGATGTCGTGCTCAATCACTTGGGCGAGGGCGATCATCTCGGTCCGACGCTGGCGCTGCGCGGGCTCGACAATGCGAGCTACTACCGCCTGCGGCCCGACGATCCGGCCCGCTATATCGATGATACCGGCTGCGGCAACGTGCTGGCGCTCGACCGCCCGCCGGGGCTGCGGCTGGCCATGGCGGCGCTGCGCGGCTGGGTGCTGCGCGCCGGCGTGGACGGGTTTCGCTTCGATCTCGCGAGCGTGCTGGGCCGCCGCGGCGACGGCTTCGACCCCGCCGCCCCCTTGCTCGCCGCGATCGCGCAGGACCCGCTGCTCTCCGTCCGCGGGTTGATCGCGGAGCCCTGGGATGTCGGCCCGGGCGGCTACCAGCTCGGCGCGTTCCCGGCCGGCTGGGGCGAGTGGAACGACCGCTACCGCGACACCGTGCGGCGCTTCTGGCGCGGCGAGCCCGGCCTGCCGGGCGAACTCGCCACCTGCTTCGCCGGCTCGGCCGACCTATTCGCGCCACGCCACCGCCCGCTCAGCCGCAGCATCAACTTCGTCACCGCCCATGACGGGTTCACCCTGGCCGACCTCGTCGCCTACACCGCCAAGCAGAACCGGGCGAACGGCGAGGAGAACCGGGACGGAACGGATGCCAATTTCTCCTGGAACAACGGCGTCGAGGGGCCGAGCGAGGACCCGGCTGTGAACGAGGCGAGAGGGCGGGACGCGCGCGCGCTGCTCGCGACCTTGCTGCTCTCGCGCGGCACGCCGATGCTGAGCATGGGCGATGAGTGCGGCCGCAGCCAGGGCGGCAACAACAACGCCTATGCGCAGGACAATTCGCTCACCTGGCTCGGCTGGGCGGGAGCGGACAGGGCGCTCGCCGCGTTCGCCGGCCGCCTCGTGCGGGCGCGACGCGACTGCCCCGCGCTCACCGGCGCGCTCCCGCTGACCGGGCTTGCGGTGGATGCGAGCCTCATTCCCGATGTTGCCTGGCTTCTGCCGGACGGACGCTCGCCGGCGCCGGAGGACTGGCACCGCCCGGATAACCGGACGCTGGTCGCTTCACTCTACGCCCCGGGCAATGCATCTGGCAGCCGGGCGCTGGTGGTCCTGCATGCGGGGCCCTCGGAGGTCGAGGTCAGCCTGCCGCCGCCGCGTGCCGGCCAGGCCTGGCATTGCGTTCTCGACAGCGCCGAACCGGCCCGGGATGGGCAGGCGGCGAGCCCTTTTGCCGTGGCCGGGCGCTCGGTGGTGCTGCTCGCCGAGGCGGCCGATGAACGGGGGCCGCGCCCGGGCGCAACCGACGAGGCGCGCGAGCGGCTGGCGCGGGAGGCCGGGATCGCGCCCATCTGGTGGGACATCGCCGGGCGCCGGCACGACGTCGGCCTGGAGACGAAGTGCCACCTGCTCGCCGCCATGCGGCTGCCGGCGGCGAGCCCGTCCGACATCGCCGACAGCCTGGCGCGGCTCGATGCGGCGCGCGCGGCTTCGCCGCTGCCGCCCGCGCTGGTGGTGCGGGCGGCAGCGTCGATCACCGTCCCGCTCGGCCCATCGGCGCGCGGCGGCTGGCTGAGCCTGGCCCGCGAGGATGGCGGCGAGGCGAGGTTTCCGCTGCCGCCGAACGAAGCGCGGCAGGTGGTGCTGCCGCCGCTTCCGCTCGGGCGGCATCTGCTGCGCCTCGAGGGCTGCCCGGGGGCGCTCTGCCATCTCGCCGTGGTGCCGCCGCGCTGTCATCTGCCCGATATGCTCGCGGCCGGGGGGCGTCGCTTCGGGATCGCCGCCCATCTCTATGCGCTGCGCCGCGAGGGCGATCAGGGGATCGGCGACTTCACCACGCTGGCCGCGCTCGCCGCCGCGGCCGCCGGACAGGGCGCCGCGATGGTCGGGCTCAACCCGCTGCACGCCCGCTTCCCCGAAGCGCCGGACCGCGCCAGCCCCTATCACCCCTCCGACCGCGAATTCCTCGATCCGATCTATATCGACGTCGCGGCGCTGCCGGGCGCGACGGAAGGCCCGTTCGCCGGCCTGGTGGCCCAAGACACCGTCGACTATCCGGGCGTATGGGCGGCCAAGCGCGGAATTCTCGAGGCCGCCTTCGCCGCCGGCGGGGCGGATGACCCGAGCTTCGAAGAATTCCTTGCCGCCGGCGGCGAGACGCTCCGCCGCTTCGCCATTTTCGCGGCGATCGCCGAGGAAGAGCGCAGCACGCACTGGCGGAAATGGCCGGAGGCGCTGCGCCATCCGCGGGCGGCGGGGGTCGCCGGGTTCGCCGCGGCGCATGCCTCGCGCGTGCGGTTCGCCGCCTTCCAGCAGTTCGTGGCCGACCGCCAGCTCGCCGCGGCGGGGCGGTCCGGGCTCGCGCTCGGCCTCTACCGCGACCTCGCGGTGGGGGCCGCGGCGGACGGGGCGGAGGCCTGGCGCCGGCAGGACATGCTGCTCGCCGGGGTGTCGATCGGCGCCCCGCCCGATCCGTTCTCGACCGCGGGCCAGGTCTGGAGCCTGCCGCCGCCCGATCCGCTCGCCATGGCGCGCGAAGGCTATGCCGGGTTCGCCGCGCTGCTTGCCGCCAACATGCGCCACGCGGGGGCGCTGCGCATCGACCACGCGATGGGCTTGCAGCGGCTGTTCCTGGTGCCCGACGGCGCCGCGGCGCGGGACGGCGCCTATCTCGCCTATCCGCTGGCCGAGCTGCTCGGCCAGCTCGCGCTGGAAAGCACGCGCGCCGGCTGCCTGGTGGTCGGCGAGGATCTCGGCACGGTGCCGGCCGGGCTGCCCGAGGCGCTGGCCGAGGCGAACGTGCTCTCCTACCGGGTGCTGTGGTTCGAGCGCGACGGCGCCGCGTTCCGGCCGCCCGCGCGCTGGCCGGCGCTCGCCGCCGCCTGCGTCTCGACCCACGACCTGCCGACGCTGGCCGGTTGGTGGGGGGCGGACGACATCGCCGAACGAAGCGCGCTTGGCCTGCTCGACGCCGCGGCGGCGGCGCAGGCGCTCGCCGAACGGGCCCGCGACAAGGCAGCCTTGCTGACGCTGCTCGGCGAGGAGGGGCTGCTGGAGCGGACGGAAGATGCCGGCGCGCCGATCTCTCCGGCGCTGGCGCGCGCCGTGCACGCGCTGATCGCCGTCTCGCCCGCCCTGCTCGCCCTGGTGCAGGCCGACGATCTGGCGGGCGAGAGGCTCGCGGTGAACCTGCCGGGCACCGACCGCGAGCGCGCCAACTGGCGCCGGCGGCTGCGCGGGGACATCGCAGGGCTCTTCGCGGGCGAGACCGCGCGGGCGGTGATGGCGGCGCTCCGCGCGCGGGCGAGCGGGCGGCCAGCGGAGGGTTAGGCCAGGCCTTGCGGAGAACGGCGCTTGAAGCTGAAAAGGCCGGGCGTGCGCAATACCGGCGAAGCGACGGCGCTGCGAGCGCAGGCAATGTCAGGAGGAAGCGCGCATGGCCTTGCAGGAAGATGGCCTCTTCGAGCCGAGCACGCCGGGCATGGGCGCCCCCGAAGGGCATGCACCCGGCCATCCGGGAGTGATGCCGACCTGGACCAGCAGCGCCAAGGACATGGTCGGCTGCGCGCTCGGTCCGTCGCGGGTGTGGTACACGCTCGGATTCGGCATCGTCAACGAAGTCTATTATCCGCGCGTCGATATTCCCCAGATCCGCGACCTCGGCTTCATCGTCGCCGACGGCAACGGCTTCTGGGTGGAAGTCAAGCGGCTGGAGAACTACACGCTGCGGCTCCTCGCGCCGGGCACCCCGGCGGTCGAAGTGGTGCACCGGCACGAGCGGTTCACGCTGAGCCTGCGCATCGCGCCCGACCCCGAGCGCGACGTGCTGGCGATCGAGGTCACGCTGGCCGGCGATCCCCAATTGCGGCCCTATGTGCTGCTCGCTCCGCGCCTCGGCACGGCGGGGCGCGAGAATGTCGCGGCGATCAGGAGCCAAGGCGCATGGCGCGTTCTGGCGGCGGAGCAAGGCCCTTTCGCGCTGGCGCTCGCGGCCGTCGACGAGGCCCAGGCGGACGCGTTCGGTCCGGCGAGCGCGGGTTATGTCGGCACGAGCGACGGTTGGCAGGATTTCGACCGCAACGGCGCGCTTACCTGGCAATATGCGAATGCGGGGCCCGGCAATGTCGCCATGATCGGCGCGCTGCCGCGCAAGGCGGTGCTGGCGCTCGGCTTCGGCAGCAGCATACGGGCGGCGGCCACGCTGGCCATCGGGAGCCTCCTCGAACCGTTCGGCCATCTGCTGGCGCGCCAGATCGAGGTCTGGCACCTGTGGCATCTGGCGCGCAACGAACGTGCCATGCTCCAGCCCGACGAAACGGACGAGCTGGCCGAGGCATTCGTGCTCTCGTCGATGGTCCTGCGCACGCACCGCGACAAGACCTTTCCCGGAACCATGGTCGCGAGCCTCAGCGTGCCCTGGGGCAACAGCCGCGACGACCGCGGCGGCTATCATCTCGTCTGGCCGCGCGACCTCGTGCAATGCGCGAGCGCGATGCTGGCACTCGGCGCCGATCGGGAAGCGCGCAACACGCTGCGCTATCTGATCGCCACCCAGAAGGCGGATGGGAGCTGGTATCAGAACCAATGGCTCGGCGGGACGCCCTATTGGCAGGGCCTGCAACTGGACGAGGCCGGGTTCCCGGTGCTGCTGGCGACGGCGCTCGCCGAGCGCGACGCGCTCCGCGGCATCGTGGTGAACGAAATGATCCTGCGCGCGCTCTCCTTCATCGCGGCGACCGGGCCCTCGACCCCGCAGGACCGCTGGGAAGAGAACGCGGGGCTGAACACGTTCACCCTCGCGGTGTGCATCGCCGCACTCGTGGCCGGGGCTGCCTTCCTGACGCCGCCGGCCCGGGATTTCGCCCTGGCGCTCGCGGATTTCTGGAATTTTTCCCTCGAATCCTGGACCGCGGTGCGCGGCACCGAACTGGCGCGGCGCCTGGGCGTGGAGAGCTACTATATCCGCGTCGCGCCGATCGACGTGCTGCGCGACCCGGACTCGCTGCACAGCATGCTCGAGATCAGGAACCGCAAGCGCGATGCGACGGTCCCGGCCGATGAGGAGATCGGGATCGACTTCCTCCACCTCGTGCGCTTCGGTATGCGTGCGGCGGACGATCCCACGGTTCGCGGCAGCATCACCGCGGCGGATGCGCTGCTCAAGACGGATACGCCGAATGGCCCATCCTGGCACCGCTATCTCGGCGACGGCTATGGCGAGCACAGCGACGGGCGCCCCTTCGACGGCACCGGCCGTGGACGCGCATGGCCGCTGCTGACCGGCGAGCGCGGCCACTACGAGCTGGTCGCCGGAAACGATCCGCGGCCGTACCTCCAGGCGATGGCGGCGATGGCAGGTCCGGGCGGCATGATGCCCGAGCAGGTCTGGGACAGCGCCCCGTTGCCGGACCGGCGGCTTTTCCCGGGCCAACCGACCGGCTCGGCCATGCCGCTGGCCTGGACGCATGCGGAATTCATCAAGCTGATGATCTCCCGCCATCTCGGTCATCCGTGCGACCGGCCGGCGGCGGTGTGGCGCCGCTACGGTGGGCGGCGCCCCAATGCCCGGCGTGCGGTCTGGTGCCTGCACGCGCCGATCGGCGGGATTGCACGGGGCATGACGCTCATCGTCGCGCTGCCGCGCGCGGCGCGGATCCACTGGGGAGTCGACGGCTGGCAGAGCATTGCCGACGGCGAGACGGCGGACACCGGTCTTGGCCTGCACGCCCTGGAGCTCGACGCCGCCGCATTGGCGGACGCGCACTCCGTCGATTTCACGTTTCAGTGGCGCGGCACCGGAGAGTGGGCCGGCAACGATTTCCATGTTGCCGTTGCGGGCGGAGGCGGGGAGTGATGGTGGCGAGCTCCCCTTCCTATCCGACCTTCGGGAGTCCCCGGCGGACCGGCCAGTGCCCGATCGCAGAGTTTCGTCACTCGCGTAGCGATCACGAAACGGCGCGCCAATCGGGCACTTGGACCAACACCGACATGTCGGCTCTCTATGAAGGCCGGCCCTAGCCGCGTGGGTCCGCCGGAGACTCCTCCGCGCCCGGCTCGCCGCCGATCACCCAGCGCCCGATGGGCCGGCCGGTCCGCGCATCGATGGTCCATCGCAATGTGACGACGGGCCGTCCGCCCGGCGCGATCGGGCGCGTCGTCGCGTGGGCGATCTCACTGAGGCGATCCTTGGTGAGCAGATTGGTCATCGGTCACTCTCCCCTGGTTCGGTGGACGGCATGAAACCGCAACCGAGCCCGGTGCGCTGTGACCCGCGTTACAGCTTCGTCCGAGCTTCGTTCGGAACGAACCAGGCGCCGCCGTCCTGTGCCTGCTCGAGAGCGAGCCTCGGGATGGCGCCCAGCGATGGTTCGGCCGGTTCGGCCCCATCCGCCGCGTCCGCCGCCGGCGCGTAGGCAGACGCCGGGAGACGATCCGGCGCCCCGGTCACGAGATCCCGCCCTTCCGAGCGCGATGGCCCGCCGATGGCCCGGGCCCTGGCCCGCCATCCCGCATGCGGGATTCCCTGGCCGGCGGTGTGCGGGCCTTGCGGTGACCGCCTTTTGGGACCGCGGCGGAGCCTGACGGGGGGAGGCGGGGCGCCGGATGGCGGGTCTCATTTGCGACCGATGGATCCGAGGGCACCGGACGGGGGAGCGACGGGCGAAGTCGGCCGCCCGGATCGGCGCGTGCGCCGGGTGTAAGGAAGTAACGAGTGCGTTATCGCGAAGCCGCATCGCCCCGCCGGCGGCGCTCTGCGAGAGGTGGTGCCGATCCTTGCGGGAACCCGGCCCGGCCTTTCCATTTGTATCAAATGTATCCCAACAATCAGAAATAGGCGACTATAATCTGCCCACGGGCCGATTTGCGCTTTTCTGGTCGCCGCCGGAATCCGGCGCTGACGATGCGGCGCCGGCCAGGCCCGCTCTCCGGCAGCGACGGGCGGCCCGCTGCCATGGCGCTCGTTTGCGGGGTCTTCCGGAGCGTGTCTCCGCGCGCAAGACCCAAGCAGGCGGCCAGGAATTGCGTTGGCGGAGGATATCACCCGGGCCGGGCGTGGCGGCAGAGCAACCGCCCGCTTTGTGCATCAATCCCGGGAAAACGTGTCATGTTCTATGTAAAGGTCGTTTGCATACGCGAGCAGTATCTCTGGCCGAAGAAACGTGCGACGTCATCGCCAATTTACAGAAGCTCTGACGCAGGCTTGACATGGCTTTCTCGCGCGGGCGACCGCGCCGGGACCCTGCCGGCGGCCTTGTCGTCCCGAACGCTCGCACCCCCCGTCGTCGAATTAATCAGAGTCTGTGAGGCAAACTTCCTTGCTCTCTCATGCCGGAATCGCTATGAATTCGCTATCGGACGGTTACGAGAGCGTGCTCTCAGGGATTGCCTTGATGCAGGAATGGTATCTGCTGCGGACAAAGGCTGGCGAGGAGCGGAAGGCGCAGCAGCAACTGCACGGCATCGTCGAAAACACGCTTCTTCCGCTTGGGAAAACACGGGTTCCACAGCGCGGCCGGGTATTCGACCGCATCGCGCCGCTTTTCCCGTGTTACCTCTTTGCCCTCTTCTCGCTCTCGAATGCCGCCAGGAGGATCCGCTATACGCCCGGCGTGCGCGATCTCGTGCGCTTCGGCGAGCGGGTGGCGATCGTGCCGCGCTGGGTGGTCGATCAGCTGGCCTTGAGATGTGCGGACGGTCCTGTCGAATTGTCGAAGAATCGGTTCTCCCCGGGCGATGCCGTCCGGGTGCTTGACGGACCGTTCCGGCAGCTCGAAGCAGTTTTCGACGGCTATCTTTCGGGGACCGAACGGGTCGCGGTCCTGCTGTCGATCATGAGTGCCGAACGACGCGTGGTGCTGCCGGGAACGATGGTGGCCGCGGCGGACTAGTATCGGATCGCAGAGTTTCGCGGGTCGCGGAGCGGCCACGAAACGCCGCGTTGATCCGATACTTATGACTAAGAACTAGTGCCGGCTTTCCATGAAAGCCGGCACCGGCGCGGGTGGCGAGAAGTTCCGGCGGTCCTGCGGGGCAGGGCGGGCCGGGAGATCGGGGGTAGAGTGCCATGCTCTTTCTGCGGCGCAGGGAGGGTATCGGCGGAAGCTTAACCCCGGAGGAGCAGGCGATGAAGCGATCTGGCTTTGCGATAAGTGCAGCGGGCATTTGGTTTTTCATGTCCAGCACCGCCGGGTTTTGCGCGGATCTTGCGGGCACGGTCGCTGACGCTCAGCACGATCCGGTTCCGGGCGTCGTGATTACCGTGCAGGCGCCGGGAAGCACCGCTGCGATGCAGGCGCTCACCAACGCCCAAGGCGCCTACAGGATCACCGGCATCTCGTCTGGCCTCTACGACCTCGCCCTCAAGTCGCAGCTTGCGAGCTGCCGGGGCGGCACATCCATGGCCTATGTCGGCAAGCAGGGGCTGAGCGTGGATTGGCTCTGCTCGCCCAGGACCGAAGCGATCGCCCTGGCAAAAGCGAGTGAGGGTGTGCCGGCGATCGAGAGCGCGGACGCCACGAATGCCGCAGGTGCCGTTGCGGGCGACCCGTTCGGGTTCAGTTTCCCTGAGTTCCTCTCCCTTATAAGCGTCGGGGGATTCGTGGCCGGCACCACGATCGCCGGCGTCGTGAGCAGTATCACCGCCCACCTTCCGCCATTCCCAATCCATCCCGCGAGCCCTTCGCTCTAGTGCCCGATCGCAGAGTTTCGTCACTCGCGTAGCGGTCACGAAATGGCGCGTAAATCGGGCACTTGGACAAACACCGGCATGCCAGCTTTCTATGAAAGCCGGCACTAGCGCGGCGGTCGCATTCGCCGTTGCAGGCCCCATGCCGTGCCGGACCACGAGGGAATGGGAAGAGCCGTCAGCCATGGAGCCGCGTAAGGACTGAGACCATGCGCGCGAGTGCAAAATCAGGCACTCATCCGGCGAGCAGGCACGCCGGCGTGGTGCCACGCCTGCTCGTTCTCGGCACGCTCGCACTCGCTTCCTGCTCCGCCGGTGCGCCGCCGGCCGCGAGCCCGCAGGCCACGGCCGGGACCGCGCTCGCGGTGGCCGAGAATTGCAATGGCTCGCCGGAGCTGCAGGCGCTCTGGCAGCAGCGGATGACCCAGCCGGGTGGACGATCCCAGCCCGTCGGGCCGGGCGATGTGCTCCGCGTCTCGGTCGTCGGCATTCAGGAGCTTCAGAATGAGGATGTACAGGTCTCCGATTCCGGCACGATCACGCTGCCCTTCGTCGGCACGATCGCGGTTGCCGGGATGAACCTCGATGCGGTGGAGCAAACGCTGGACGAGCGCTTCGCCGAGTACATCAAGTCGCCCGAGGTTCACATCGTCATGCAGACGGATCGCAGCCAGACCGTGGCGGTCATGGGCCTGGTGAGCAAGCCGATGCTGGTGCCTCTGACGATGCCGAACGAGACGATCATGGACGTGATCGGCGCGGCCGGCGGCCTCAGCGGCGACGCCTCCCAGCGGGTCCTCTTCATTCCGAGCGCGGCCCAGGCGCAGGCGGCGGCACCCGCAGTCATCCAGGCGAGCGCCGATCCGCCGGCCGCCTCCCTGGCAGGCGTGGGGAAAGTCACGCCGATCGTCGTCGATCTCCACAGCAATACGGAGCAGGGCTGCCTCGACCTCCCCGTGCGCGCCGGCGACACGATCGTCGTGCCCCCGGCGGGGAATGTCATGGTCGGCGGCTGGGTCGAGCGCCCGGGCGAGATCCAGATCACCCCGGGCATGACCGTGCTCGGGGCGATCACCGCCTCCGGCGGCGCCCTCTACAGCTCCAACGTCGTCGTCCTGAGAGTGAACGGCCAGGGAAACCGCGCCAGCATCCCCGTCAACCTGGCGGCGGTGAAGAACGGCAAGGAGGCCGATGTCCCGCTCGAGGCCGGCGACGTCGTGATGGTGCAGGGCTCCGCGCTGGGCGCGCTCCCCTACGCCTTCCACGAGCTCTTCACCGGCCTCGGCGCCGGCATCCCGATCCCGATCCCGTAATCTGAACCCGGTCCCGTGATTTGAACCATGCCTGAGCTGCCAGCGCGTTCCGCCGGCCCGGACATCCCCGAGGGCGGGGGCTCCTTCGCGCGCGAGCGGTTCTATGCCGCCTACGACGACGATCAGGAGGGCATCGGGCTCAAGGAGCTGTGGCTCACGGTCAGGAAGCGGCTCTGGCTGCTGATCGGAATCGTGGCGAGCATCCTCCTCCTCGCGGGCCTCGCAACCATCCAGAAGACCCCGCTCTATTCCGCAACCGCGGAGCTTCTCCTCAAGCCCGACATCCCGCAGGTTCTCAACGTCCCGCAACTGCAGGCGGACAATGCGGGGACCGACCAGCACGATTTCTACAAGACCCAGCTCGCCCTCGCCGAAGGCCCGGAGGTGGCGGCCGAGGTCATCCGGACGCTCGGTCTCGAGAGCAATCCGCTCTTCGCTCCGGCAAAACCGCCGACCGGTCTGCTGGGCGAGGCCCACGCCTTCCTCGCGAACCTCGTCACCACGATCAAATACCCCTGGGCGAATTCCGAGCAGCCGGACGCGCCGCTGCCCGGCGGCCTCGGCGTCAAGCGCAGCACGATCGGTGCCTATCTCCGGATGCTCGCGGTCACGCCGGTCCTCGGCACGCAGCTCATGGACATCACCTTCACGACGCCTGATCCGGCGCTCTCGGCGCGCATCGCCAATGCCCATGCGCGCGCCTACATCGATCGCGGGCTCGAGCTCCGGCGCGGCGCGAGCGAGATCGTCCAGGCCTTCCTGCGCAAGCAGCTCGACGCGATCGGCCGGCAGGTCCAGGAATCGGAGGCGGCCCTCAACGCCTACCGCCACAAGATGGGGATCCTCTCGTTCCAGACGAACGATGCGAGCCGCCTCGCCGAAACCCGCATGGCCGCGCTCGAGACGGCGCTCACCGAGGCCGAGACGAGCCGCATCCGCCTCGGCGCCGAGATGGAGCTGATCGCCGCCGGCCACGACACCTCGCTGCCCGAGGTGATCGCCGACCGCACGATCCAGGCGTTGCAGCCGGAGGTCGACCGGCTCGGCGCGCAATATGCCGGCATGGCCACCCGGTTCACCGATCGCTGGCCGGCGCTCGCCCAGATCAAGGCGCAGCTCAACTCCGCCCGCGCCCAGCTCGCCCAGGAAGTCGCGACCGTGACCGAAGGCGTTCGCCGCGAGTACAAGGCGGCAATGGTGCGCGAGGCGCGCCTGCAGGCCCTCGTCGCGGCGGAGCGGGACAAGGACTTCGCCTCCAACGACGCCGCCCTGCAGGACGCGATCCTCGCCCGCCGCGTGGAGACCAACCGCGAGATCTACCGCACCGTCCTGACGCGCATCCAGGAAGTCGGCATCGCCGAGCAGGGGCCGGTCTCGAACGCCACCATCGCGACCCCGGCGGCGGTGCCGCAATTCCCCTCCTACCCGAAGGTCGTCAAGACCCTCGCCATCGCCGGGCTCGGCGGCCTGCTGATCGGGCTTACGGTGGTCTTCGTGCTGGACAAGCTCGACAAGCGCTTCAAGAGCGTCGATGAAGTCGAGCGCGCGCTGCGCCTGCCGAAATTCGCCCTCATCCCGGATTTCGCAACCGTCAGGCGGCTGCTGCCCGCCCCGAAGGATGCACCGGCCGCGCGCATCGCCCCGCCCGCCATGGCGAGGCGGCGGAAATCCGCCGCGCCGGGGATCATCCGCGCGCTTCATACGCCGGCCTACACGCTGCATTACCGGCCGCTCCACGTCGCGCTGCAATTCTCCCGCGCCGGCGGCTCGCCGCGGCTCGTCATGTTCACCAGCGCCACCCCCGAGGAAGGCAAGACCTCGAGCGCCGCCGGCGCCGCCTTCGCCAGCTCCGAGATGGGCTGCCGCACCCTGCTGATCGACGCCGACCTGCACCGCCCGCAATGCCACCACCTCGTGGCGACCCAGGATCCGATCGGCCTCAGCGACATCCTCGCCGGCCAGCGCGGGTTCGCCGACGCGGTCCATAGCGGCGCCAACGGCGTCTTCGTCATCCCCGCCGGATCGCGCGCCCCGAACCCGGCCGCCCTGCTCGTCTCCCAATCCATGCGCGAGCTTCTCGGCACGCTCGGCAAGGCGTTCGACCATGTCTTCATCGACACCGCCCCGGTCCTCGCGGCGAGCGAGACGATCGCGCTGGCGACGATGGTCGATGGCGTCGTCCTCGTCGTCGGCGCCAACGCCCACCGCAAGGCGGTGCTCGACGCCCACGCCGCACTCCGCTCCGCCGGCGCCATCGTCTTGGGCTTCGTCTTCAACCGCGTCGATCTCCGCCTCCCGCAGCACCGGCCTTATGGCGGCTACTCGGCCTACGAGGGCTACCATTACGGCGCGCGCGATACCGACGGAGGCGGCGCCTGAGCGAACCCGCCGTCCTCTCGCGCGCGGCCGCCGGGCTCGACCGGGCGTTCCGCTACGGCCTCGTGCTGCTGCTGGTCTTCAGCCCGCTCGCGTTCGGCGGGGTCTATCCTTGGGCGAGCGCGGTCATCGAAACCCTCGTCGCGCTGCTGGTCGTCGCCTGGCTCGCCAGGCTCCGCCTGCGCCACGCGGCGCTCCCCCGCCCCTGGCGGAAGCCCTGGCGCAACCTGCTCCTGCCCCCGCTCCTGCTGCTGCTCCTCGGCCTCGCCCAGCTCCTCCCGCTTCCGCTCGGCATCGAACGCGTCCTCTCCCCCGCGACCGTCACGCTCTACCAGCGGAGCCTCTCCGGCTGGCCGGTGACGAACGCCGCCTTTCCCCCGCGCGCGGCCGCGCCCAACCCCACCACCCCGGTCATCCTCCCCACCCCGCAGGAGGTCGCCGCCGGCGCCCCCGTGCCCTTCGCCCCGCCCGCGCACCCCGCCCCCGCTTGGCCGACCGCCGCGGCCACCCGCGCCGCCCCGCCCGGCTGGATGCCGCTCTCGATCGCGCCCTCCGTCAGCGAGCCCTGGGTGCTGAAGCTTGCCGCCTATGTCAGCCTCTTCCTCGCCGTGCTGACCTACCCCATCGGCCCGACCAACGGCGCCGAGCGCGTCCGCGCCGAACGCCACCTCCACCGCCTGATCCTGCAAACCGCCCTCGCCATGGGCCTCCTCGTCGCCACGCTCGGCATCATCGAGCAGGTCACCTGGAACGGCCGCATGCTCTGGACCGTCGTCCCCTACGATTGGGGCGCCGCGCAGCAGTTCCGCGCCTCGCGCGCCATGGGCCCCTTCGTGAACCCCGACCATTTCGCCAACTATCTGAGCCTCATCTTCCCCATCGCGCTGGCCGGCGCGCTCTTCCGCACCTTCCTCCGCGCCCATGACGCGCGCTTTCCCTGGGCGCTTTTCTCCGCGCTCGCCGCCTTCGTCATCTTCTGCGCCATCCTCCTCAGCCTCTCCCGCGCCGGCTGGATCAGCGCCTTCATCGGCGTTCTCGTCCTCGCCGCCTTCTCGCCCGCCGTCCCGGAAGACCTCCGCCCGCGCTTTCTCCGCGCCCCCTCCTGGCGCCGCCTCTCCCTCGGACTCGCCCTCTTCCTCGCCCTCGTCACCGCCGGCGCCGCCTATCTCGGCCCCAACGCGCGGGCGATGCTGAACGGCCGCGTCAACGAGACCCTCTCCGGCTACAAGTTCATGGAGCGCGTCCATCTCTGGGACAACTCGCTCGGCATGGTGCGGGATTTCCCGACCTTCGGCGTCGGCCTCGGCGCCTGGCCCGAGCTCTTCCCCCGCTACCGCCGCCCGCCCTACTCAGGCGCCTATTTCCGCGAGGCCCACAACGATTACGTCGAGCTCGCGACCGAGGCCGGCCTCGCGGGCCTCGCCCTCGTCGCCTGGTTCGCGATCGCCGCCGCCACCCGCCTCGTCCGCCGCGTCGCCTCCGTCCCGCCCGACATCCGCCCGCTCTATCTCGCCCTCCTCGCCGCGCTCGCCGCGATGGCCTTCCACGAGAGCGTGGATTTTCCCCTGCACACGCCCGCCAACGCCGTCCTCTTCATCGTCCTGCTCGCAACCGCGCTCCGGCTCAGCGGCCTCACCCTCGCCGCCGCCGCCGCGGCGCGCACCCCCCGCCCGAGCGACGGCCTCGCCGCCGCCGCCATCCTCGCCGCCGCCCTCGCGCTCATCGTCGCCGCCCTCCGCCAGGACCCCGTGCCCTACCCCTACAACGTCCCCCAGCCCGCGAACCTGCGCCAGGCCCGCGCCCTCATCCTCGCCCATCCGGCCGACGCCCGCGCCCACCTCATCGCCCTCGGCCTCGCCGGCCCCGATCTCCCCATTTCGCTCGCCCGCGCGCAGCTCGCCATCGCCGTCTGGCTCGACCCGACCAACCCCGCCATCCGCGACCGCTACGCCGAAACCCTCGCCCGCGACAACGATCCCGCCGCCGCGCTCCGCCAGATCACCCTCTCCGTCCGCAATTCCCCCTCGCTCGGCACCCACCGCTATCTCGACCCGCGGCTCCTCCCCTGGCTTTCCCCGCCCGAAACCGCCGCCGTCACCAAGGGCTTCGCCGAGGCGGTCGCGCGCCACCTGCCCGGCGCCATCGAGGGCTTCGGCAGCTTCGACCAAGCCATCGACCGCCCCGCCGCCGCCGCCGCCCTCTACGCCCGCGCCGCGCGCGACGCCCCGAACCCCGAGCGCCGGGCGGACTTTCTTCTCCTCGCCGGCCAGGCCTACGCCGCCGCCGACGCCGCCGGCGCCGCCACCGGCTCCTTCAACGAAGCCGCCGCCCTCATCCCCGCCGACGCGCGCCCGTACGCCGATCTCGTTTCCCTGGTTTACGGACCGCGCGAGCAATGGCCCGAGGCCGAGGCCGCCGTCGCCGCCGGCATCCGCCACGGCGCGGACCGCGCCACGCTTTACGTCGCCCTCGCGAACCAGCGGCAATGGTGCCCGAACGCCCGGGAATGGGGCGCCAACCTGGCCGCCGCCGAAGCGGCGCTCCAGCAGGCGATCGCCGCCCGCCCCACGGACGCCGGCCTGCTCATGCGGCTTGGCGACGCCTACTCCCAGCAGCGACGCTTCGCCGAGGCCGCGAGGGCCTTCGCGCGCGCCTCCGCGCTCGCTCCGGACTCGGCCGACGCGCTCTACCTCCTCGCCGGTGCCGAGGAGGCGAGCTACGACTACACGGCCGCCGCCCGGAACTATCAGCGCGCGCTCGCGCTTGCCCCCGACCGCACCGACTGGAGCGCGCACTACCATCAATTCCTGCGTGAGATCGCGCTCGGGACGCTAAGCGTGCCTTCTGCGTTGACAGACCGTCATTAGCGGGGAACGAGTGAGGCGTTCGCGACTGATGAAGCTGCGCTCCGGTAGCCGCCGATGGTGGCGTCGCGGGTGGGGTCGTTCGCGGTGTGGAGACGAAGGCGCATGAGCGCACCTGACAGCTTGGCCGGGGTGCTTAGTCGGCTTTGGGCCCAGATGTCACGGAAGCGGCGGGCGCAACTCCTCGCTGGTACTCGCAATGATGCTCGCCGGCGCATTCGGCGAGGTGCTGACGCTTGGGGCGGTCCTCCCCTTCCTCGCCTTCGTCGCGGACCCCGGCAGAATTTCGCGCTACCCCTTGGTCGCCCGGGCGCTCCACCTACTTGGTCTTCACGGTTCGGGCCAGATCTTCGTTTGCCTCACCGTGTTCTTCGCGGTCGCGGCGATCCTCGGAGGCGCAGGCCGCGTTCTTCTCAGCTGGGTCAATAATCGATACGTGTGTGCGCTGAGCCACGAGCTCAGCGTGCAGGTTTACAGACACATTCTCTATCAACCCTACAGCTATCACGTGTCCCGCAACACGAGCGAGGTGACGGCGGCCCTGCAGAAGGCGCAGGCGGTGGGTTCAGGCACTCTCATGGCTGTTCTGCAGTTCGTGAGCGCAACGATCATCGGCCTCTGCATCGTGACGGCCCTGTTCGCCGTCGATCCACTGGTCTCCCTCATTGCATTCGTCGGGTTCGGCGGTATGTACCTCTGCATCTCCCTCGCAACCAGGAAGGTGCTCAAACTGCGCAGCAGGGTCATCGCGCGTGCGCAGTCGGACCGGATTCGGGCGGTTCAGGAGGGACTCGGTGGAATAAGGGATGTCCTGATCGACAGCACGCAGCCCGTGTTCCTCGAGAAGTTCCGCCGCTACGACGGCGACCTCCAGAGGGCGCAGGCGGTGACCATCATTGTGGGAACGGCGCCCCGCTTCGTCATCGAGTCCGCGGGCATGGTGCTCATCGCGTTCCTCGCATTGTACCTGATGTCCGGGCCAGGGGGCCTCGCTGCCGCCCTCCCGGTTCTGGGCGCGCTCGCGTTCGGAGCGCAGCGTCTCCTCCCCCTGATGCAGCTTGCATACTACAGCTGGTCGCAGCTAGTGGCGAACCTTGGCAATGCGGACGATGTTCTAACGATGCTGGAGGCGCCGATACCGAAAGAACATCTCGAGCCCCCGAGCGAGCCGCTGCCGTTCGCAAGGGCGATCGCGGTCAAGGACGTCTCGTTCCGATATTTTGAGGATCAGACGCCGGTGCTCTGCCATATCGATTTCACCATCCAAAAGGGGACTAAGGTCGGCCTTATCGGCAAGACCGGGAGCGGGAAGAGCACCACCGTCGATCTCCTGATGGGACTCCTCAGCCCACCGGCGGCCGGATCGAGATCGACGGGCGCGTGCTCGACGCAAGGACGCGGAGGGCCTGGCAGAGGCAGATCGCCCATGTTCCGCAGGCAATATTCCTTGCCGACGCGCCAATTGCCGAGAACATCGCATTTGGCGTGGAGCCTGAGAGGATCGATCTCCGCCGTGTCAAGGAGGCGGCGTGTCGGGCCGCACTCGCCGATTTCGTTGAAAGTCTGCCACAGGCTTACGGGACACGGGTGGGCGAGCGCGGCGTGCGCCTTTCCGGGGGCCAGCGCCAGCGGATCGGCATCGCCCGTGCCCTGTACAAAAACGCCCAAGTGCTCGTGTTCGACGAGGCGACCAGCGCGCTTGACCTCGAGACCGAGGCGGCCGTTCTCGATGCCATCTCTCAGCTGGAGAAAAACCTTACCGTCATCATCATCGCGCACCGAATGGCAACCGTCGCGGGTTGCGGGCTCTTGATCTCGATCGACCATGGCGGGGCCGCTGTGCTCGATTGCCGAACCCCGGCCGTGCTATAGGGAAGTGGGGTGATCCAGCCCAAGGTGCACGGCGTGGCCCTCCGGGCGCCGAGGTGGTCTGCGATTGCGGCCTGTCCAGGTACGGCAAGCAGCACGCTCTTGGGGCGCATCCGTGTCGCAGCGTACGACCCTTCTCAATGCGCCGCTACATCCCGGCGGAACCGCCGCCAAGCCCACGAGCGCCCCCCCGTCGCACGGGTTGCCAATGCCCTTTGTGGTTGACAAAGGACCGACTGGCTCTCGCCCTACCTTCACGACGCGGGGCGTCGTGGCCGTTTGCCGATACGCCCTTGACCGCTGGCGCCAACTCCCCCACCTCGCCCTTTCTCTCGCGCGGGTCCCATTTAGCCTAATCCGCCTCCGTTTGGCTGTGCGACGCCTCAACAATGGGCAGCCAGTTCTTATTATAGCGCTCGTCGAGTACATGGGAGACATCATGGCAGCCGAACCGATCGCGCGGCTCGCGCGTCGGAGGTGCCCCGATAGGAAAGTCCTCTGGATTACCCGAAAGCCCTATGCACCGCTCGTCAGAGCGTTCCCTACTGTTGACGCCGTGTTCACGGTCTCCTGCCTCACTGAGTGGGCCCTCGTGTGGCGTGTGTCAGGGCTCAACACAGTGTGGGACATCAATGTTGGCGGAACGTCTTGCGCCCGCTGCGGGTTGGTGGTCGCAAAGGACCGTCACCTACCGAGCATGCAGAATTATCTTCATCGAGGCAATATCCTCGCAGTCCAGTGCGATCTCGCGGGGATTCCGAGAATGGCAGACGGACCACGGCTGACGCCGGCCCCCCGAGCGCGGGAGGCGATCGACAGGCTGGGCCTGCCGCGTCGCTACATCGTCATCCACTGCTCCTCCAGAGATTCCAGGAAGGACTGGGTCCGCGAGCGTTGGGCCGAACTGGTCGATAGTATCGCAGTTAGTCTCCGTACGTCGGTTATCGAGGTGGGCACCACACCCATGGTTACCCGGGGGAACGGCTTCCTCCGGAACCTCACCGGCTGCCTCTCAATCCTCGAGACCGCCGAGGTTATTCGGCGCGCCGCCCTGTTTGTCGGGGTGGACAGCGGCCCGGCGCACCTCGCCAACGCAATGGGAACGCCGGGTGTGATTCTTCTCGGAAGGTTGATCCACTTTGAGCGCTACCTGCCCTATAGTGGAGGTTACGCTGACGGAAGTAACGCGGAGCTCCTGTATGCCGACGGGCCTGCGGCCGAACTTAGCGTCGAGCGCGTAATGGCTGCAGTGTCCCGCAGGCTGCCGGCCAAAGTCGGCGACCTAATTGGGGAGCGCGCGCTGGGCCCCTTCCCGTGACGGCGGCAGATGCAGAGCAGCTGCGTAAGGTCGAGCTCGGGGACGGGCGCTCGTCTCGACCAATCTCCGCTAGACCCGCAAACCAGAGGAGACGCACGCGCCGTTCCTCAAAGGGCCGACGCTGCGCTCCGCGCGCCGGGCAGTCGCGCCCTAGCCTTTCGGCTCGGGTCGAGACTGCCCTGACCTAACGTAACCACATTCGGAGACAGAGGGGTCCCCCTCCGACCCGGAGCCGTCAGATCGACCGCCACGCTACACGCATCCGCGGCGGCATTCCGCGCCGTTCATCACGACAGGGATGAGGTTCTTCGTGTCGCTCCCGGGCCAGTGCTGGAAGCCGTTGGATAGCAGCGCTACGCCTAGCATACAGGCGGGCTCGCATGGGGCAAGCGGCCCGGGAGGTGCGCCAGGGGGAGGCGCGCACCCATGCACCTGCGGTCTGAAGGCGGCATCGTTCGTCGGGATTGGCGCCCTCGATCCCTGGAGAGCGAGCGGGGGGCGCCTGTCCGCCGGCGGCTCGGCCGTTTGAGGCCGGATGATCCGGCGCGTCGGAGGGTGGGACTGCAAAACTCATGCTTGCCCGCACAAAGCGCCGGATCCGAGCCACGGCGCAAAGAAATCGAGCGCTCGTTGAGCCCGCTCTGGTGCTCCTCGGGGCGGCCTCTCGCCGCGCGGAGAAGGCCCTCCGGCGACGGCTTGCTGTGCACCCGCCCCTGGTTGTGATTAACCGCTCGCCCGACGGGTCCCCGCTACCCCATCCGATCCGCATGACAACCTCGGACGGCCGCGATCAGATCTCAAGAGAGATGCGCTATAGTGGATGGAGGGGATACGAACATCCATTGCCAGCACTGGTGGCAGCGATGTTTTCGTCTGTCCGCGGCGGCGCGTTCCTCGATATTGGTGCGAATGTCGGGTTGTATTCTCTGCTTTCCAAGTCCCTTTGCCCTGATCGCAGCGTCTACGCGTTTGAGCCGTTTCCGCCGGTCCTAGACGTTTTGCGGACGAACATCGGATTGAATCCCTTCGCAGCGGACATCGTCGTCGTACCCCAGGCGGTCTCGGACAAGGTGGGCACCGCGAGCCTATACATCCCCACACAGGAGCATGGTTTGGTGGAGATGAGCGCCCTCTTTCTTCGACATTTAAGTCTCGCCACAGCGAGATCGTTCAGGTCAGCGCTCTCGTCATTGATAACTTTTGCCAGGACGTAGTGAAGCAGCCCGTCAGCGTCATTAAGATCGACGTTGAGGGGGCCGAGGCCGACGTTCTTGCCGGCTGCCACGGCATTATACGCGGCTGTAGACCGTTCATATTTTGCGAAATGCTCCCGCACACTGGTACGTGGAGCAGCATTGTGAAGCTAATGCGCGACACCTCGTATCTCGTTGCGGCTATCCGCCATGACTCGATCGCACTTGTCCACGGCTGGGCTCCGGACGCGTCCGCTTCAAATTACATCATGTTTGCCGAGGAAACCGAGCGCCTCGTTCAAAATGCAGCCTGCGTCGCCGACTTACCCTTCCACCGATATACGCGGCGTGTCGCACGGCATGCCGGTCTTACGCAGGTTTCCACCCCGACAGCCGCCCTTTGGCACAGTTCGCTTTCCACGTGGGCCGGTCCTTGCAACGCATCAGGCAACGTCGATCACGCCAGAGCGCGCGGTTTTGGCTCAGCAGGCTTCCATGCAGGCCAGCCTTCTTTGTCGGCTTGCCCACGAGGAGATGGCGCCCAGCTGTCGGGGAGGAGATCATCATGGACGCGATGCGATGACTGCCGGTCGGTGGGTCTCCGTCGCCATGGCAGTATATAACGGTGAACGGTTCATCGCAGAGCAGCTTGAAAGCTTGCGCGCACAGACCTGGCTTCCGAACGAGCTAGTGGTAAGTGATGATTGCTCAACAGACCGCACGGTTGACCTCGTGCACACCTTCAAGGCGAGGTCCCCCTTTCCCGTGCGGGTGCTCCGCCACGAGCGCAATCAAGGGGTTGACGCGAACTTCGATCGCGCTGTTGCGGAGTGTATTGGTGACATCATCTTCATGTGCGATCAGGATGACGTATGGCTGCCGAACAAAATAGAACGGACGATGAAGGCTTTCATCTCAAACACTGGCGCCGGGTTGGTGGTTAGCAACTCGGAGCTCGTCGTAGTACCCTCCGCCCGATGGGTGCAAGGTTCTTACAGACGGAAGCTGCCATCCTCGGAGCGCTGCTATGCTAGGGGAGCGCGAGCTGTTGGCGCCGTGCTGGCGGCGGGCCTTGCTTTCGGTCACACGATGGCGTTTCGTAGGACCCCTCTGTTGCTCCGGCCGGCACGCGAGGCCTCCGTTGACTATGCCCAGGACGTTGTCCGGGCGATCATTGCTGCCGCCTTTTCTGATGTCGTGGTCCTCCCCTACGCCCTGACCAAGTATCGTCGGCACCCCGAGCAGGTGAGCTCACCTCTGGACGTGTCCCCTTCGCGACTCGCCCGTCTGCGCAATGCCCTCTTGAGGGCCGAGGAGGAAGCTCAGCGGCGCGCCCGGTTCGCGAGGGCAATGCCTCAGCTTTGCGATAAGCTGAGCGCGCTCGGGGCCGACACGGCCGTGAGACAGGTGTTGGCCGGTCGTGCCGAAGTGGCCGAGTTTGGGGCCAGCCTTAGCCCTTCACGAGCCTCGCGCGTGCTCCCAGTGCTGCGGAACCTCCTGAGCGGCCGTTATCAACATCTACGCGAACGGATTATCCACGGCGATCCGGGACATTGTTTCGCCGGCACTGCGCCGCTCCCTTTAGGAACCGCGGGCCTCGGTTGCGTGCTTTGCAGGTGATCCGTTGCCGATGTCTCCGAGCGGCCTGAGCGACAGCGTCAAAAGGGCGGCCACCACCGGGGTCGCGCCGCGGGCGAATACGCTGATTGGAAACTTAGCGTGATCGCGCTTCGCAGCGCGCGGTCGCCCCTCGGCCCCGGCTAGGGTGGCAGGGCAGCGAGTTGCGGGAGCCCCCGGATCGGCCGTGGTTGACGACAGCGTGCGAGCGCGTCCTGCAGCGTTTGGCCGGCGAACGGGTCGTCCAGGGGAACCCAACGCCGCTTCCGTGGGTCCCGCGCCGGCTCCTCGCGGTCAAGGTCCATGGGATGGGCGACGGCATGATGATCTCGCTTCTGCGCGACAGCCGTCGCCGCCCGGAAATGGAGATCGGGGTACTGGCCGGGCCGGCCACCACCGAGATGATGCGCTCGCGTCAAACTTCCGTGTCCATTCGTACGAGCCGAGGCGGCTGAGCCGGGCGCCGATCTTCAACGCCGGCGGAGTTCGCCGGTGCCGCTACGAGGCGGTGATCAACCTCGAGCAGGGGTCGCTCGCCGGAACAGCATTTCTCCGTGCCCTCGGGATCCCCATCCGCATCGGGCTCCTGCCACTTCACGACAGCTCAAAGGCCCCGTTCCTCACGATGCCGCTTCGCCTCCGCGAGCATGATTCGATGTGGACATCATTCGTCCGCGCGACCCGCCTCATCGATCCGGGCTTCCCGGAAGCACCAGACGTCCGGCCGCCCCCAATAGGAGGAAGCCCGCCGGTTTGCTCGGACGTGTCTCGGCGGAACTCGAGACCGCCCACGGTCCGGGCGGCGTTCCACCTTGGATCCGGCCAGGGCCAACCATTCCGGCGATGGCCGGTGGATCAGTTCGCCCAGCTCGCCGAACGGATGCCGCCGAGCCCCGGGCCTGGCAATCGTCCTGACCGGGACCGCACCGAGAAACCCGTCGTCGGAGCGTTCCAGGCCCTTAGGCGTCCCGGCGCCGACGGAACGGCGCTCGGCTCGCTCGAGAGGACCGCGGCGGTGATCGCGGAGTGCGATCTGCTGGTAGACCAACGACACAGGCCTCATGCATCTCGGCGCCGCAATGGGCGCGCCGACGCTCGGCATCTTCGGACCCGGAGGTCCCCAGCCGCTACGCTCCGATCGGGACACGTGCGGCTGCCCTCGTGGCCAGCGGCGTCCCCTGCAGCCCATGCCTCGATGTCTATCGGCTTAAGGCCCCCCGGGCCTGCGCCAATCCCGACCATATCCGCTGTCTCCGCGACATCACGGTCGAGGAGGTCCTCGAGGCGGCAAGGGGCGTCGTGGCCGCCCCCTGGCTCGACGGCGCGGAGCGCACACAGGCCGCTCGGTGAGCCAGCAGATCGTGGGGCGGGAGATGGCCCGGCGACGGCCGGAGGATAGCGTCCGGCGGCGGCCGCAGCACGTCCCGCAAGCGGATTTACATCAACGGACGGTTCCTGCAGCAGCCGGTCACCGGCGTCCGGCGCTATGGGCGCGAGCTACTGGGAGCCTGGGACCAGCTCATGGCACAGGGAGAGATCGACGGCCAGCACATCGAATTCCAGGTCCTTGCCCCACGCGGACCGATCGATGTTCCGAGACTTGAGCGCATCCCGGTCCGCCAGGTGGGCCAACTCACCGGGCACCTTTGGACGCAGCTGGAGCTGCCATTTTTCGCGCGTGACGGCCTGCTGTTTCTCACCGGGCAACATCCATCCGCTGATTTCCTTGGGGCAGCTCAACGGAGCCGTCACTGTTCACAAGCATCGCCTACGCCGTCCGTCCGGAGGCTTACTCCAGGGCCTTCCGCGCTCTCTATGCCTTGCTCCGTCCCCTTCGGCCGGGGTTCGGCGTGCCGACGCCGTGATCACCACTACTCCGAGGCGGAAAAAACCCATATTCTGAGCCGCTATCCAGCGGCGCGCGGACGGCTCCACGCGGTCCACCATGGCGCACCCACCGGATGCACCACGCGGGGGCCCCCAACCCGGCGAGCCGGGGCCCGAACCGGGCAACAAAGGCCGCCCTTTCGTTCTGTGGGTTGGCACGCTTACCGCCCTGAAGAACCCACAGGCGGCGATCGACGCGCTGACGAAGGTCAACCAGGAAACGCACCTCGACCTCGTGATCGTCGGGGCGAGCCAACCGGGCCTTCGTGGGGGCGGATTGGGGATCCGCCCGAGATCCGGGAGGGAGGCTCGATTTCCGGGAGGCAGACCAACGACACCGAGGGGCTGCGCCGCCTCTATGAGACCGCAGTGGCGCTGATCCTCCCTTCATTCTACGAAAGCTTCGGACTTCCGGCTCTCGAGGCGATGCGGTTTGGTTGCCCGGTCGTCGCATCGGACATCCCGGGCACTGCGCGAGGTATGCGGTGAGGCCGCGCTCTACGCAGATCCAACGGAACCCGCGGATTTTGCGCGAGGATATCTGCAAGCTCCTGACCGAGCCAGCGAGCTCCGCCGAGAAGCTTCGGAGGACCAGGGGATAGCGAACGTGCCAAACTGTTCACCTGGGACCGCTGCGCGCGTGACAGCGCTCGCAATTCTCGCGCGCGTCCTGGATCCGGGACGCCGAGCCCCTGAAGCGTCACCGGGAGCGTTTTCCCCGCCGTCACCCACAACCGCGAGGCGGCGAAATGATGACGGCCATCCATGCCAAAAAAGGACTGATCGATGCGGGTCGCTATCGTCCACGAATGGCTCGAGACCTACGCCGGATCCGAACGGGTCACGGAACAGCTTCTCTCGATGTTTCCATGCGCCGACCTTTTCAGTCTTGTGGACTTTCTCCCCGCCTGGGATCAGCGGAGCTTCCTGCAGGGGCGAAAGCCCAAGACAAGCTCCGTGCAAAGGCTCCCCTTCGCCAGGAAGAGGTTTGCGGGCCTCCCTGTCCGCTCTTTCCCTTTGCCATTCAGCAGACGGACCTCGCCGAATACGACCTCGCGTGATCTCCTGCCCGCCACGCGGTCGCCAAAGGGGTGATCACGGGCCCCTCCCAGCTGCACGTTAGCTACGTCCTCTCGCCGATGCGGTACCGCATGGGACCTGCAGGGAGAATCTTCCGTCCTGCCGGACTAAGCGGGGCGTGAGATCATGGCTCGCACGCACGACCCTGCATCGCCTCCGCCGAATGGGACGTCGCGTCCTCGCGCGGTCTCGTAGCTGTATCGCGACCTCACGCTTCGTGGCACGCCGAATTGCCAAGACCTACGGGCAACAGCGAACAGTAGTGTGGCCGCCCGTCGACACGGGAGTCGTACGTACCATAGGCGGCGAGCGCGAGGACCATTACCTCGTCATGGCGCGACAGGTCCCGTCCAGCGCATCGATCTCGTGGTCGAGGCGTTCGGCCGGATGCCGCAGAGACGCCTTGTGGTCATTGGCAACGGCCCGGAGGCCCAGAAAATACGTCGGATAGCCACCGGGAACGTGACCATCCTCGGAGCACCGACCATTCGAGGCGGTCCGCGAGCACATGCGCAAGGCCCGCGCGTTCGTCTACGCCGGAGTGAGAGTTCGACGCACTCGTGGAAGCGCAGGCAGCGGGAACGCCGCTCATCGCGCTCCGTCGCGGCGGCGCGGAAGACGACGTCCTCGGTCTCGAATCGAAGACCCCGACCGAAATCTCTTCGAGGAGCAGACGGCGGAGGCGATCGTCGCCGCCGTCGAACGCTCCGAAGCCGCCGCGCACCGGATCAAATGGCAGGATTGCCGCAGATCAATGCGCTGCGATTTTCTGTTGGCGCGTTCGAAACCAACATGCGCCGCTGCGTCGATGACGCGACCGCCAAGCACCGCGACGCCGGACCAGAGTTACGGCCTGCCTTGCCCGGCGATGGGAAGGGCGGTGCCGGCAGGGAGACTGAGCGCCTTGCCCTCGCCTCACTGACTTGAGGCATATGACTGCGTCTCAGTGCGTGCTCGCTGAGCACGGCCCAGGTCCGGGCCCGGCCTCCCTTCCGATCCTCCGGCGTAGGACTGCGCCGGCACACCGGCGCGCGGCCCTCGTGATCAGCGCGGTTCAGCTTTCCTATAACTGAGGGCGGCCCTATCGCCGTACATCACTCCATGGCAACAAGATCTGCGCCAGCACCAGCGCGTACCGCATCCAGCGTGATCGATCATGCGTGCATCATCACGGCGTTCGCTGCTGCCTCGGCCATAGCCTCCCTCCTCGGTCACCTGGGCCTGTTCGTGTGGCCAAGCGCCAGCCCATCCGATGTCCTTGGATGGCCGAGGTCATACGTTGCGCTGCTCGCGACAGCCGTGGTTCTTTGGACCGCCGCGAGCACGTACACCGGAATCTACCAATCCACGCAGGACGGCCGGCTGCTTGGAGCGCTTTCGCAGCTGTGGCGCACGATGGTGCCCTGGGCGGCAGCCACAACTGCCGCAATCTTCTTCTCAAGTTGCACATCGTGAGCCGCCGGTTCGAGTCTCACCTTTTTCGCAATTGCAGCTTGCCTAATCACGGCGCGCGAGAGGTGGCCGAGACGACCGGATCGCGAGACGGCTGGATGGCCCCCCGAGGCCAACCGCGCGGCACTCGTAGTGGGCGTGGGCCCTGAAAGACACGCGATCACCGAGGCCCTCACCCGTTCTCGTGAGTTCCGCCCCGAGCGCGTGCGGGAGCTTGACCCGGGGGCGACAGAGCCGAAGCCGACATACGCAACCCGATGGCCGGAGACACGGGGCGCGTCGACCCGGCGCGCAGCCATGCATCCGTGCTTGCCGCGGGCCTCGACGCGCGCGGCCCTCGGGACTTTCTCTGCCTCGGCCTTTTGCGGCAACGGTGGGGCGTACATGTGGTCCCGGTTCTCGTGGACGCGGGGCTTTTCCGGTATAGCCTCGAGAAGCTCGGCGGAATGCCCGCGATCAGGCTAGAGGCCGGACAGATGGCACCGGCGGAAGCAGTGCTTAAGCGTGGGCTCGACGTTATCGGCGCCCTCGCCGGACTGGTGGCCCTGGCGCCCTTTCTTGGCGCGATCGCGGCGGCAATCAAATTTACATCACCGGGCCCCGTCCTATTCAGCCAACCACGCGTTGGAAAAAGCGAGGACGAAAGGTTCCGCATGTACAAGTTTCGTTCGATGCGGACGGACGCTTAGAGGAAATCCTCAAGGGCAATCCTGACCTCCACGCCAAATACGTCGCCAACAATTTTAAAGTCCCGAAAGACGCGGATTTCCGTGTCACGTGCGTGGGTCGCTTCCTTCGCGTCACCAGCCTCGACGAGCTGCCCCAGCTTTGGAACGTTCTTCAAGGGCGAGATGAGCCTCGTCGGCCCGCGGCCGGTCGTCCCGGACGAAGTCGAGCGGTCCAAGGAGTTCGCGCACCTTCTTCTCTCAGTGAAGCCAGGCGTGACAGGTCATTGGCAGACAAGCGGGCGCAGCCGCATCGCCGAGTACTCAAAGGGGGTCCTGCTCGACATGGAATACATTCGCGACCAATCCCTGCGCAAGGACGTCGAGATCCTGATCCGCACCGTCGGCAAGGTAGCGCGTCGGGAAGGGAGCTACTGAGCCGCTCTGCTCCGCCACCCGCTGCTACCAAGGCGCCCTGCATCTCACGGAAACAGGCCTTCCCTGATCCCGTTAAGCCTGGCGGTCTTCCTTTTGAGCCCGGCCGTCTTGGCCAGTGGGCGATCGTCGTCTCGTCCCTTGGGGCTGCCTCGGTCGTGAACATCGGTGGCGGCTTTCCCGTCGGAATAACGCCCTATTTCTTCACGGCCGCCTGATCGCCGTCAGATCTTCCCGCCTCGTCAACGGCCGTATCGGGCTCCGAGCGACGAGCCGGTTCGCGCGCACATGCAAGCGTTGATCCTGTTCGTCAGTTGGGCAGTCATCTCCGCCCTGGTGTTACCGGTGCCTTTCAGCGGGATGCCAGTGGACCTGGGCGGGCGGGCCTCGACGCGACGTACTCCATCTGGTCCCCCTCCGTTGGAGGTTTAGCAACCTCGGGCAGGCCGCTTACCTGGTGCTCGATTTCAGCGTGGTGCTTCTGTTCCTCCGCAACGCACCGCGACCCGGATACATGGAAGGCCTTATTGAGGCGTTCACATGGTCGGGCCTGATCGTCGTCGCAGTCGGCGCTTACCAGCTGCTCGCGTATCGCATCGGCCTGCCGTACCCGAGGGCGTTCCTCTATAGCAATCCGGTATGGGGACAACTCGCCGGCGAAAGCCTCGCCGGCTGGCGCCGCATCAATGCGACCTTTCCGGAGGCGTCCCCGGCGGGCGACTTCCTGGCAATGTGGTCGGTTTTCCAATTGGTACTCGCGGCGCGCGGCGGCCGCCGGGGCGGAAGGCACTGGTGGTTCGCGCTGGCCGGCAGTTTTATGGTGGTCAACACGACCTCCACAACGGGCTATGTCGCTCTGGCCGTCGCCTGGGGGGCCTTCATCTGGAAGTACGTGATCAAATCGTCTTGGAAGGGAGGGTCGCCGTCAGGGCTCTTGTTGTAGCGGCCTTGCTCCTGGTGCGATACTGGTGGCCCTGATTATCGGTGGCCACGGGGTGTCCCTTATCGACAGCGTGATCTTGAACAAGCTGCAGTCCGGCTCGGCCGAGCACCGGCTGGCGAGCGTCTATCGCAGCGTGTCCGTATTCACCCAAAGTTTCGGCCTCGGGGTCGGCCTGGGTTCGGACCGCGCGATGAGCGCTGGTGCCTACATACTCGCCAATCTTGGCGTAATCGGTATCGTCCTGTTTCCCGTACCTTCTTCTGGCAGCTCTATTCGCTGGGAAGGCGCCTGGGCCCCATCAAGCCTCGAGACAATAAGATGGGCGTTTGTTTTGAGGCGATCGGGTGGGCCCTCGTGGTCGAACTCTTCGCGATGCTGGAGTCCGGTGCTGAGATTACTGGTCCGGCCCTGTGGATCCCATGGGGAATTCTCGCGGCAATCATACGCTACGACCGCCTCGTGTCACGGCCAATAATCGCGAACAGATCGGTCTGGCCAGTCCCGTCGCCCGCTTGGCCGCGGGAACTGGGGCCACACACGGTCGGCTTGAGTACACCACAGTCAGACGGAGTTTCTAAATTGGGCTACACTGACCCGGCTCAACTCGCGTCGCTAAAGCGCTTCGTAAGGGCTCATTTGACAAATCGGTACGCGAAAGCCGCGTTTATTGATGCCTGTGGCTATAGCGCCCGTGTGCTTGACGTTGGCTGCGGAAACAACTCCCCCCACGTATTCAAGACCTTACGCCCGGACCTCTACTACGTTGGCCTGGACGTTTCTGATTACAATCAAGTATCCGACCCTACCCAAGACGCCGACGAGAATATTTGGTTCCAGCCGACCGGTTTGCCGATAAGATATTCGAGATGAATGGGGTCTTCGATGCGGTCGTAAGTTCGCATAACATCGAACACTGCAACGACTCTGATGCCGTACTCACCGCAATGCTCCGCGCCGTCAAGCCAGGCGGCAGGATCTTCCTGGCCTTCCCCTGCGAGGAGAGCGTCCATTTCCCAAGCCGACAGGGGACACTCAATTTTTTCGACGATCCCACGCATGTTGCAGCACCCGGATACCTGAGCATCCAAGGAAAGATCGCTCAAGAGGGCTTTGGGATCGACATTGCCGTCAAAAGATATCGTCCCTTCTATCATTTCGTGCGGGGTGCCCTGGCGGAGCCGCTAAGCGCCTACCGAAGGCGCGTAATGTACGGAACCTGGGCTTGTACGGGTTCGAAACGGTCATTTGGGCTACCCGCGCGTCCGCCGGTCGCGTCTGAGCCACCCGGCTAATTCCGACGACCGAGCCCACCCGGAACCGCCCCACACATCATTCCGCAGGATCGAAGTCCCTTGACCGTCGTATCCGGGATCGAGAGCGAGTGTACCAAGGCGCCGGCGACGCCTGGCAGGAGCGTTTCCGTTTTCGTCCTTCTTGGTCGCGGCTTCGGGGCAGCGCGTTGGCGCGAGCGGCACGCGCGCGGAGACATAGCAGGCCTGAACGAGCCGCTGCCCTACGGGTACGATCAAGCCGCCGGAGACGGTTGGTCCGTCGTATATTCGGAGGACACCGATGAAGGCAGCGTCGCGAGGATGTTCCGCCGCAGCCTCACCTGGGCGGCGGGCTTCGACTTGATTCATGCCTGGCGGAACCGCAAGCAGCTTTTCGCAGCCGACGTCGTATGGGCGCATACCGAACGCGAGCATTTGGCAGCTCTCCTCCTGCGCTGCCTCCGACCGCACAAGCGTAATCCCAAAATCATCGCCGAATGCATGTGGCTGCCCGACCGATGGAGCAGCATCCCCCGAGCGAAGCGCGCGCTCTACCGCTGGCTGCTCGCGCGCGCGGACGCGCTCACGTCCCAGTCCGAGGAAGGAGTAAGCTGGCTGCGCAAGCAGCTGCCGCAGGCAACAATCGAGCATATCCCAAGCGGCGCTATCGCGGAATTCATGAGGCTGCCCCGCCGCGTTCCGATCCACCGGCCCACACGCATCGCCGCGCTCGGCACCGACATGCATCGGGACTGGCCGACCCTCTTCGCGGCCCTCGGGGGCAACCCCAGCTTCGAGCTAAGGGTCGCGTCTAGCAACGCACGCGGCCGGCGGCGGGACAGCGAAGGAAACGTCACCGTCACTGCCGCCTCGACGGAGGCGGACGTTCGCAGCCTTTACGACTGGGCGGACATGATCGTGGTGCCGCTGAAGCCCAATCGGCACGTCTCCGGCAGGACAGTGATTTTCGAGGCTGTCGCCCTTGCCGTCCCGATCATAGCCACCGACGTGGGCGGACTTCGCGTTTATTTTTCAGACGATGAACTCTGTTTCGTCCCATCAGGAGATCCGCGCGCGCTCGAGGCGGCAGCCACGAGGCTCGCGGATGATGATAACGCGCGGTTCAACATGGCCGTTGCAGCACAGCGCCGGGTCCTTGTTGCCGGCCTGACAACGCGAGCCTATGCGGAAGGCCACCGAAATCTGAGCCGTGCGCTCTTGGCCGAACGACGCGACTGCCAGTCAGGCTCCGCTGTGCACGACGAGAGGGGTTCCTCGGAACCCACTGCCACGAAGTGCGCTCGGGTCTTCGTTCTCCTCGGCTATGGCTTTGGGGCGGCCCGCTGGTGCGCGCGCCACGCTCGTGCGGAAATACCCGGCCTGAACGATATGCTACCCTACGGTTATCACCGTGCCGCGGGCGAGGGCTGCTCCATCCGGTACTCCGAGGACGCCGATGAGAGCCTCCCTACCAGGTTCGTCAGGAGGGCACTGACGCGCATCCTCGGATTCGACCTGATACACGCTTGGCGCAACCGCCGCCCCTTGCTCTCCTCTGATGTCGTCTGGACGCACACGGAGCGCGAAAACCTGGCGGTGTTTGGGCTGTTCCGCCTGCTTGGTCCCCGTGAGCGGCCGAAGGTCGTCGCCCAATGTATCTGGCTCTTTGATCGCTGGCACAACTTCTCCCGGCCCAGGCGCGCCCTGTACCGCCGGCTTCTTTCGAGAGCCGACGTCGTGACGACGCACTCGCGTTCAAACCTGGCGGTGGCCCGCAAGGTTCTGCCGGCAACCAGGAGTGAATTGCTGTCGTTCGGCTGGACATCGATCGACCAAATGAAGCCGCCGCGCTCCCGCCCGCTCCACCCCCCCACCCGGCTGGGCTCCCTGGGTGGGGACATGCACCGAGACTGGAATACGCTCCTCTCCGCCTTCGCTGGGAAACCAACTTTCGAGCTGATGGTCGCATCCACCAAGGAGAGGATCCCCATGGCGAGCGGGATCGACAACGTCAGGATAAGAGCCGCGCGCTCCGAGGCGGAGGTAAAGGATCTCTACGATTGGGCGGACATCGTCGTCGTGACCCTGGCGGAAAATCGGCATGCCTCCGGGATCACCGTCATACTCGAGGCCGTGGCCTCGGGCATCCCGGTCGTGGTGACCGATACCGGCGGGCTCAGGGACTACTTCTCGGACGGCGAGGTTTGCTATGTGCCGGTTGGCAACTCGCAGGCACTCAGAGAGGCAGTTCAGCAGCTTGCCATCGATTCCGTTCGCCGCGCGACGATGACGGCGGCGGCACAACGGCGGCTGATCGAGGCGGATCTCACATCAGAGGGCTTCGCCCTACGGCACCGCGCGCTCACGGACGAGCTGCTCGGCAGGCGCCCCTCTACAACGCGCGTGGACATCCATAGCTCACCGACCCCGCAAATTCCCGCACCCACCACCGCATCGGGTCAGCTACCGCGGATTAATCGGGCCTCGGTAAGGAACGAGTAAATGGGGTAGCACTCGAGCCCGCTCCCCTCTGGTTTCAACCAGCCCCCCGCTCCAACCGCGTCTTGGCGGCTCTGATCACTCTCGACCCCCAGCTATTCTGATGCGGGTCCGCATAGTGAAAGAGAGCCGTCGCGCGCAGCTTATCGAAGTCGCAGGGTTCGTTGGTATGGATCGATCGGTAGCCCCAGAAGAAGTAGATGTTTCCCGGCCGCAACCTGATTCTGACCACGTTCGAGCGGCCCCGCCGCGCCATCGAGCGCAGCATCGATTGAGAAACTGGATTGTCAACCGCGATCTTATCCAGGACATTCAGGAAGTACCACGTCCGTATCGTTCTCGCGTTGGGTAGGAGCACAAGATCTCCCGACATCCCCGTCTCGGGAATCGCAATCGGAAGAAGCGCGGTCAAAACATACAAGTCGTAGTGGAACCGATTGGAATGACGTTGGCCGGTCGAGCCCTGCAAACATCTCAGGACCTGGTAGAAGTCCATATCCGGCGGACTTTCCCCAGTCCCCAACTCACAAAGCCGTCGGCAGAGGCTCCTGAATTCAGCCGAGCGAGGAAGCTCGCCCAGCAGAGTGCCGCGGAAAACATCCGCGCCCGCAAGTCCGACGTACTCGCCTCCCGCCTCCCGCACCTTGGCTTCTGCGAACGCGCGAACTGAGGCCAATTCCTCGCTCGAAACGTAGTTCTCGACGAGGCCGTACCCCGCCGATCGATGTCGTCTGCGATACGGGCGATTTCGTGTTCTGCGGTGGCGCGCCTCCAGCCCCCGTCCATGCTCGCCCTCCGCCCCGGCACCACAGCAGACCACATCTGCGCCCGGTCGGTTCCAAGTCTGGAGTGGAATCCCAACACAGCGCTCAACTCATCCTGACAGTGTTTCCTGCTTCGGTCGAGCGCCCTTTCCCAATTCCGGCCTGATTATTTTGGGAGGTCGCGAGTAGCACGAGCGAAGAACGACCGCCCGCACTCAATGCGCGCTTCCCGCATCGCGCTCGATCTGCACACGCTGCCGGGAATGCTCTTCGGCGGCGCTATGCACCGCTGCCACCTGCACGCCGCGGCTGCGTTCCAAGCGCTCGCGGCCCGCTACGCGCGGCCGGCGCCTCTCTGCGCCATGCACGGGCTTCGCTAGCGTCATAGGCAAAGCCCGCTCGCACCGAACCCCATCCCCGCTCTCGGAGCCCCGCCCCAGGGCGGGTAAGGGCGGCGCTTGCGCGGCTCGCCGAGAGGCAAACGAACCGCCCGGGCCGGAGCCAAAACTCGCTGGCGGAGGGGGCGGGATTCGAACCCGCG
Source organism: uncultured Pseudomonadota bacterium (assembly GCA_963840545.1). Taxonomy (GTDB): domain Bacteria; phylum Pseudomonadota; class Alphaproteobacteria; order Acetobacterales; family Acetobacteraceae; genus JAKAWQ01. The sequence continues at coordinate 732,684 of CAWIZE010000001.1, forward strand.
GTACGCTTTCACGCACACACGCTTTCCAAGCGTGCGCCTTAAGCCGCTCGGCCACCCCTCCGAACCTGGCGCATGGGCTCGGGCGGCGGCACCGATTTCCGCGACAGGTCATTGACAGCGTCTGGCGTCCCGTACCGGATTCGAACCGGTGTTGCCGCCGTGAGAGGGCGGTGTCCTGGGCCTCTAGACGAACGGGACCTCGAACTCGCTTCTAATCGAGCCCCAACCCGGCCGCAAGCCGAGCCGCGCTCAATGCCCGAGCCCGATCCGCGCCACCACCCGCCCGCTCGCCGGGTCGATCACCACCACCCGATCCCCCTCCCCGCCGCCGCTCAAGCTGAGCGCGAGCCCGCCCGCGACCGGCGCCATCGCCGTGATCCGCGTCCCCGCCGGCTCGTCGAGCGCCGCCGTCCCCACCACCGCCGTCCCCACCACCGCCGTCCCCGCCGCCGCCCCAGCCGCCCCCACAGCCGCGCCCGCGGGCGCGCCCGCCGGCACCGCCCCGAGCCGCTGGATGGCGACCACGACGAGCGTCGTCGTGCCGAGCACGATCAGCACCCCCATCACCACCACCGCGACCTTCAAAAACCGCATGCCCGACCCGATGTTCGGCCCGATATTGGACCCCTGGCCCGCCCCGCTCATCCCCCCTCCATGCCCGAGAACCCCGCCCCCCCAGGCCCGTTCCGCATCCTCGCCCCGCCCGAAGCGGCCGGCCAGCGCGCCGACCGCTTCCTCGCATCCGCCATCGGCAGCCTCTCGCGCACGCGGGTCAAGGCGCTGATCCTCGCCGGCCACGCGAGCCGCGACGAAGAAGCCCTCTCCGATCCCGCCGAAACCGTCCGCGCCCGCGCCTGCTACGCGCTCCGCCTGCCGCCGCCGGTCGCGGCCCGCCCCGAGCCCCAGCCGATCCCGCTCGCCATCCTCCACGAGGACGCGGCGCTCATCGTGCTCGACAAGCAAGCCGGCCTCGTCGTCCACCCCGCCCCCGGCAACCCGGACGGCACGCTCGTCAACGCCCTCCTCGCCCACGCCGGCGCCTCGCTCGGCGGCATCGGCGGCGTGCTCCGCCCGGGGATCGTCCACCGCCTCGACAAGGATACCTCCGGCGTCATGGTGGTCGCCAAGACCGACGCCGCCGAGGCGTCACTGGCCGCCGCCTTCCAGTCCCGCACCATCGAGCGCGCCTATCTCGCCCTCTGCTGGGGCATCCCCGCCGCCACCGCCGGCGAGCTCGCGGGCGCGATCGGCCGCGACCCGCGCGAGCGCAAGCGCATGGCCGTGCGCGCCGCCGGCAAGCCCGCGCTCACCCGCTACCGCACCCTCCGCACCTGGCACGGGGCGCTGGCCCTCCTCGAGTGCCGGCTCGCCACCGGGCGGACCCACCAAATCCGCGTGCATCTCGCGCATGCCGGCCATCCGCTCGTGGGCGACTCGGTCTATCTCCGCCGCGTGCCCGCCACCGCCCGCCTCCTGCCCGAGGCCCTCCGCCGCGCCTGCCTCGACTTCCCCCGCCAGGCCTTGCACGCCGCGCGCCTCGGTTTTTGCCACCCCACGAGCCGCATTCCCCTCGCCTTCGAGACCGCCCCGCCGGCCGACTTCGCCGCCCTCCTCGCCACCCTCGACGAGGACGCCGCGCCCCGCCCGGCCGCCCGATAGGTCAATACTCTTGACGGAAACCTTGACAGGACCGTTCCAGTCCGGTATAAGCCGCGTCATCCGGCTGGATTGGGCATTTGGGCCCGGGCATGTGGGCCGGATGGCGCGGTGGTTGCCGCCTTTTAAGGGGCCCGCCGGCGCCCGCCGAGTTAACGTGCCATCAATCGCAAGGTCGAAGGTCGGGTCCCCGTGCCGTCGGGGGCGGGATCCGGTTGCTTCGGCGGAAAAAGGAGCTGCCTGTGGCCGCTGCCGTCATGAACCTCGCTCCGGAGGGCAACCTCTCCCGTTACCTCCAGGACATTCGCAAGTTTCCGATGCTCTCGGCGGAGGAAGAGCTCGCCCTCTCGCGCGCCTGGCGCGAGAACGGCGATGTCGATGCCGCCCACAAGCTCGTCACCTCGCATCTGCGCCTCGTCGCCAAGATCGCCATGGGCTACCGCGGCTATGGCCTGCCACTCGGCGAGCTGATCAGCGAGGGCAATGTCGGGATGATGCAGGCGGTCAAGCGGTTCGATCCGGACCGCGGCTTCCGCCTCGCCACCTACGCCATGTGGTGGATCCGCGCCGCCATCCAGGAATACATCCTCCACTCCTGGTCGCTGGTGAAGATGGGCACCACGGCAGCCCAGAAAAAGCTTTTCTTCAACCTCCGCCGGCTCAAGGGCCAGATGCAGGCGATCGATGACGGGGACCTCCAGCCCGAGCAGGTCGCCAAGATCGCGACGATGCTGGACGTGCCCGAGCAGGACGTCGTCAACATGAACCGGCGCCTCGCCGCGCCCGACCACAGCCTCAACGCGCCGCTCCGCGCCGACAGCGAGGGCGAGTGGCAGGACTGGCTGGTGGACGAGACTGAGAGCCAGGAAACGGCGCTCGCCGAGCGCGAGGAGCTGGACGGGCGCAAGGACCTGCTCGCCGGCGCGCTCAAAACGCTCAACGAGCGCGAGCGCCACATCCTGCTCGAGCGCCGGCTCAAGGACAACCCGACCACGCTCGAGGAGCTTTCGCAGCATTACGGGATCTCGCGCGAGCGCGTGCGCCAGATCGAGGTGCGGGCGTTCGAGAAGCTGCAGAAGGCGATGAAGGCGAAGGTGGCCGAGCGCCGCCTCGCCGCCGCCGCCTGAACTACCGCTCGCCCCCGTCGGGGGTGCCATCCGGGGCGAGGTCCCACGCCTCCGCGAGCCGCGCCCGGTCGGCCCTGAGCCGGCCGGCGCGCGCCGCGGCGACGGCGTCCATCCCGAGCCTCAGCAGCAGCGGGGCGAATTCGTTGAGCAGCCAGCCGCCCGCGCCGGCGAGCCATGCCGTCCCGAGGACGGCCGGATCGCCGGCGAGCGCGATCGCCGCCCCGACGCCCGCCCCGCCATGCCATAACGCCGCCAGCGGCGGGACCGCGGCCGCCAGCCCGCAGAGCAGGACCGCGCGGGCCATCGGCTTGCCCGGCGCCTGATCGAGCAGCAGCGCGACGAGCCCCGGGGCGAGCAGCAGCCCGGCGAGCAGCGCCGGCCCCGGCACCAGCGTCGCCGCCACGCCGCAGAGCAGCCCCTGCACCCAGGCATAGGAGCGCTGCTCCCGCGGCGGCCCCAGGGGCGGTTTCGTCCCGGCCGCCTGGGTCACGGCCGTGCGCGCCCGTCGTGCCATCCGGCCTACCCCAGCGCCAGCACGGCGAGCGTGCCGGCCACCGCGGCCAGCCCGATCCCCGCGGCGATCTCCTGGCCGAGCCGCCGCGCCGTCTCGGCGCGCGCCGGGGCGCCGGCCGCGATCGCCGCGAGCGCGGCATCGATCCGCTGCACCGCGACCGCGGCCCGCCGCATCCCCTCCGCATCCTGGGCCCGCCCATCCGCATCCTCGAGCGCGTCGCGCATCGCGGCGAGCTCGCCCTCTTCGGCCAACGCGGCGAGCCGCTCCTGAAGCGCCGCCCGCCGCCGCCGCTCCCGCCACGAAGCCAGCGCGGGGGCCAGGCGCTGGCCGAGCACCCGCCCGAGCCCCGGCAGCTTGCCCGCGCGCAAGCCCTCGGCCAGCCGCGCCAGCACCCGCAGCACCATCAGCGCGGACGCCTCGGCGGCGCCGAGCGATGCGAATTCCCCCTCGAGGCTGGTCCCGGTGTGCGCCAGGATGAAGGCGGCGGTTTCCGCGTCCATCGGCAGGGAAGTGCTGCCCGCCGCCCCCGCCGTCCTATCGAGCGCGGGGAGCAGGGCTTTCAGCTCGATCACCGGCGGGCCCGCGACGAGCTTGCTGCGGCAGGGCAGCATCGGGTTCAGCGCATGGGTCAGCCGCGCCACCCCGCCCGCCCAGCCCGGGTGGCGGAGCAGCATGCGGTTCTGCCGCGCCTGGCGCTGCGCCAGCGCCGGGTCGGCCCGGCCCGGCCGGCACGAAGCCCAGGCCGCGACCGCCTCGCTCTCGACCAGCTCGGTGAGCGCCGCGACCGCGCCGCCCTCCGCCATCAGCGGCCCGATCCCCTCCGGCCAGAGCCAGGTTCCGCGCCAGCAGAGCGGCGCCAGCGGATCGAGGATCGCCGCCGCGCGCATGGCGAGGAAGGCGTCGGCCCGCGCCTCGTCCTCGATCGCCTCGCGGCCGTGAAGCTGCACCGCCTCCTCCATCCGATGGGCGAGCGCGGCATCGCCGAACGAGCGCCGGAGCCAGCTTTCGACCGCGCCCAGCCGCAGCAGCCGCACCCCGTGCTGGGGCGCCGCGCCGATCGCGCGGGCGAGCGAGCGCGGCTCGAGCGCCTCCTCGGCGCCGAGGAGGAGCGGCTCGCCGGCGCGCCGCGGCGGGCGCACGGCGCTGCTGCCGATGCGCCCCGCGCCCGGCTCGGCGAGCAGGGCCGGCGCCGGCCGGTGCGCCGGGTCCTCGGCGAGCATCGCCCGCGCCAGATCGCCGATGCCGGCCGGCAGCCGCTCATCGCCGAGAATCGCGGCCAGGCTGCCGAAGGCGAGCTTGCGGCGGACGATCTCGGCTGCCTCGATCTCCGCGAGCGGCTCGCGCCCGAGCGCCAGCACCAGCAGCGTCACGCCGAGCGCATAGACATCGTCGGCGATCGTCCCCTCGCCGCGGGCCGAGGCGGGGCAGATCCCGACATAGGGCGGCTCGTAGAGCGCCGGCTGGCGGCTCGCCGGCGGCCCGGCCCAGGCGGGCCCGAGCACCACCGGCTCGCCCGGCCCGGCGCGGAAGAGATTGTCCGGCCGGATCGCGCGATGGGTGAGCCCGCGTTCGGCGAGCCGCGCCAGCGTCGCCGCGGCCGGGCGGAGCACGTCGGCGATCAGCGCCCGCGCCGTCCATTCCCCGCGCTCGGCGGTGAGCGAAGGGCCGGGTGGTGCCGGGCAGATCACGAACCAGCCCGGCTTGCGCCCCGCAGGCGCCGCCGCGCCATGGGCGAGCGGGCAAAGAAGGCCCGGCACCGGGGCGCCCAGCAGCGCCCGCAGCACGCCCGCGCGGGGCGCCATCCCCGCCGCCACCTCGATCGCGATGAACCCGCCGGGCTCGCCTGCCCGGCCGGCGCGCCAGGCGGCCGCGCCGTCCCCCACGCCCACGAGATGGGCCGGATCGACCAGATACGCGCCTGCGACCAGGCCGTCCTCGGGCGATGCGTCGGCGCTTGCGCTCACGCCGCCATTGGACGCGGACCTGGTTTATAAACCGCAAATCAGCCCTCGAAAGGATCGCGCATCAGGATCGTGTCGTCACGCTCCGGGCTGGTCGAGAGCAGGGTCACCGGCGCCTCCACCAGCTCCTCGATGCGGCGGACATATTTGACCGCAGCCCCCGGCAGCTCGGCCCAGGAGCGGGCGCCGCGGGTCGAACCTTCCCAGCCCTCGATCACCTCGTAGACCGGCGTTGCGGCCGCCTGCGCCCCGGGCGCGGCCGGCAGATGGTGGAAGAGCTCGCCGCGGATTCGGTAGGCGACGCAGATCTTCAGCTCCGGCAGGCCGTCGAGCACGTCGAGCTTGGTGAGCGCGAGCCCCTGGATGCCCGCCACCTTCACCGCCTGGCGCACCAGCACCGCATCGAACCAGCCGCAGCGCCGCCGCCGGCCCGTGACCGTGCCGAACTCGTTGCCGCGATCGCCGAGCATGGCGCCGGTCGCGTCCGAAAGCTCGCTCGGGAAGGGCCCGGCGCCGACCCGCGTGCAATAGGCCTTGGCGATGCCGAGCACCGTGCCGATCGCCGCCGGGCCGACGCCGGCGCCGGCGGCGGCCTGGGCGGCGACCGTGTTGCTGCTGGTCACGAACGGGTAGGTGCCGTGGTCGACATCGAGCATCACAGCCTGGGCGCCCTCGAAGAGGATGCGCCGCCCGGCCCGCCGCGCCTCGTCGAGACGCTGCCAGACCGGCTCGGCAAAACGGAGGATGCGCGGGGCGAGCGCCAGCAGCCCCGCGAGCACCGCCTCCTTCTCGAACGGTGCCGCGCCGAGCCCGGCGAGCAGCGTGTTGTGGTGAAGCAGCAGCTCGTCGAGCTTGGCCGCGAGCGTCGCCGGCTCGGCGAGGTCGGCGACGCGGATCGCCCGCCGCGCCACCTTGTCCTCATAGGCCGGCCCGATGCCGCGCCCGGTGGTGCCGATCCGCGCCTCCCCGCGCGCCGCCTCGCGGGCGCGGTCGAGCGCGGGATGCATGGGCAGGATCAGCACCGCGTTCTCGGCGATGCGCAGGCTTTCCGGGCTCACCCGCACACCCTGGCTCTCGACCAGCGCGATCTCGGCCAGCAGCGCCTCGGGATCGATCACCACCCCGTTGCCGATGATGCCGAGCTTGCCGCGCACGAGGCCGCTCGGCAGCAGCGAGAGCTTGTAGGTCTGGTTGCCGACCACCAGCGTATGGCCGGCATTGTGGCCGCCCTGGAAGCGGACGACGATGTCGGCGCGGCTCGCCAGCCAGTCGACGACCTTGCCTTTGCCCTCGTCGCCCCATTGGGCGCCGATCACTGCGACGTTTGCCATCGTCAGCGGCCGGCGAAGCCGGCGTCCACGGGCACGGCGGCCGAGCCCTGCAGCACATGCGTGCAGCCGAGCCGGGACGCGGCCGCCTCGCTCTCGCCGAGTGCCGCGAGGGTCGCGAACCCCTCCATGCGCAGCCGCGCCGCCGCCGCCTGGTCGGCGCCCGGAGGCAGGAAGACGAGCGGCGACGGAGTCGGGCGTGGGGCGACGCGCAGCAGGGCGTCCGAATAGAGGGTGAGGCCGGTCGCGGGCTCCTGGTCCGCGGTGAGGTAACGGCCGCCGCGGCCGAGTTCTTCCGGGTGGCCGGGCGAATAGACCGTCACGCAGATGCCGGTGTGGTAGAGAAAACCTCTGAATTCAATTGGATCTATGGTGATCCGTAAGTTCGGCGCGAGATCCCGGATGGCCGCGACCGTGGCCCGGGCCTGCTCCGCGAGCGCCGCGGCCGGCGCCGGCAGGGCGGCCGCCGCGAGAGCCGCCAGCGCCCCGTCGGCTGGCCCGGCCGCCAGCAGGAGGTCGGTCAGGGTCCCTGCGATCGCCCCGCCATGCCGGGCGACGGCAGCGGCGTCCTTGCGGTCGAGCGCATGGGCGAGCGCCTGGCGCTCGGTGCCGGTGATGCCGGCCGCGTCGATCAGCGCCGGCGCGAGCTGGGGCAGCGTCAGATCGTAGCTCGCGCGGGCGATGCCGAGCCGCGCCAGCGCCTCCGCCGCGACCACCACGATCTCGGCATCCGCGGCCGGGCTCGTGCTGCCGATCAGCTCGATCCCCGCCTGGCCGATCTGGCGGTCCGGCGCGACCTGGCTGCCGCGCACCCTGAGGCACTGCCCGGCATAGCAGAGCCGGAGCGGCCGCGCCGCGCCGGCCAGCCGGGTCGCCGCGATCCGCGCCACCTGCGGGGTGATGTCGGCGCGCAGGCCGAGCATCCGCTGGCTCGCCGGGTCGGCGAGGCGGAAGGTCTGCTCGGCGACGGCCGCGCCGGACCCGGCGAGCAGGGCATCGGCGAACTCGAGCAGCGGCGGCTTGACGCGCTGATAGCCATGAGCGCCGAAAACGTCCATCACGCGGCCAACCGCCCGCGCCTCCCATTCCGCCTCGGGCGGCAGCAGGTCGCAGAGGCCGGCGGGAAGCAGGGCCGGATGCGGCGGCGGGTCGTCGGTCATGGAATGGGATCGAGCCTGGGGATCGAGCGTGAAGCCGGGCGCCTATAGCACCCGCCCCCGGGCACAGAAACCCCGCCCGTGCACCCTGCCGCTCGGCCGGCGAGATCACTCGTCCCGGCGCCACTCCGCGCGGAGGAAATACCCGTCCTCGTCGTAATGGAACGCAAGCGCGCCATCGAACGCGCCTTTCAAAGCCTCGGCGATCCGCCGCGGCAGATGGATATCGGTGGTCGTGACGGCGAGCCGGTCGCCCTCGTCGCTGATCCTGATGATGCGGTTGAGCGGATGCTCGGGCTTCTCGATCGCCTCCTGCCGCTGGACGATGCGGAGGATTTCGTCCTTGTGCGGCTGCAGGAAGCCGCCGCTGATCGCGACCGTGCCGGCCGGGTAATCGTCATTGATCCGGTGGCAGGCCTGGCACAGCGTTTCATGCGCGCCGGCAGGCCGCTCGGCCCACTGCCAGCGCCCCTTGCGATAGACGGCGCCGCACTGCGGGCAGACCGTCGGCTCGTGCAGCTTTGCGGCCCGCTTGTAGGGATCGGTGATCGTGCGGTCCTGGGCCCGGCCCCAACGGCGCGGACCTTCGCTGGAGCCGGAGAGGTTGGGCGGCAAAGTCATGGCGCACCGTCGCGGTTGACGCTCCGCGCCCCCGCCGGCGGCGGAAGCGAAGCGCGGGAAGAGCCTGGCCGCGATGACTCGCCGCCGCCTTGATCTGCGTCAAATCGGGGCTGCGAACCCGAAGAGGGCAGCCGGGTTCTCGACCAGGATTTGTTCGCGCAGGCCCGGCTCCGGCGCCCAAACTCCGAGCAGGTTGAAGAGGGCGACCGATGCGACCTTGTCGGCAAAGGAGAGATGAGGAAAATCGCTGCCCCAGATGACGCGGTCGGGTGCCGCGGCGATGAGCGCGCGGGCGAGCGGCGCCACGTCGGAGAAATCCGCCGCGGCCGAGATGCGATAGATCCCGGTGAGCTTGACGAAGCCGTGGCGCCGACCGGCGCCGAGCAGGGCGAGAAGCTCCCGAAAGCCCGGCTGATCCACGCCCTCGCGGGCGGGAAAGAGCCCGAGATGGGCGAGCGTGAAGTCGATCTCGAGCGCCGCGAGCTCGGGCAGCAATTCGCGCACGAGCCAGCCCGGGAGGAGGAAATCGAGGTGCCAGCCGAGCCCGGCGGCAAGGGCGGCGAGCCGGCGGATGCGCGGGCGCAGCGCAGCGGCAAGGCCGGCCTCGGGCTCGCGCACGGGCGAGATATTGACGCGGATGCCGCGCACGCCGAGCCCGTGCCATTGCGCGAGCGTCGCGCGGTCGGTTCGCACCTCGTCGAGATCGACGATCCCGCGGCAGCGCGCGGTTCCCACCTGGCGCATCGCATCGAGCAGGCAGCGATTGTCCGTGCCGTAGGCGCTCGGCTGCACGAAGACGAAGCGCGTGAGCCCAAGATGCCGGGCGAGCGCCATGTAGTCGTCGAGCGGCGCGAAGGGCGGGGCGTAGCGGAGCTCGCCGCCGTAAGGATAGTGCTCGGCCGGGCCGAAGACATGGAAATGCGCGTCGCACGCCCCTGCCGGCGCGCGGAACGAAGGCGCCCTGCCCAGGTCCTCCGCAAGGCTCACGCGCGCGGCGTCCCCGCGAGCCCGCGGATCTTTTCGGCGTCCCGCCGCGCCGCTTCGGCAAGATAGCCGACATCGCTGCCGGCGATCATGAAGCGGGCGCCGAGCCCGAGCAGCTCGGACGTGAGCGCCGCGTCGCCCCGCACGCCGCCGATCCCGAGCCCCTTGCCGTGCGCCGCGCAGGCCCGCGCCGTCACCGCATAGGCCTCCTTGAGCTTCGGATGGTGCAGCTCGCCCGGGATGCCGAGCTCGGTGCAGAGATCGTTCGAGCCGATCAGCAGCATATCGATGCCCGCGACGGCGGCGATCGCATCGGCATTGGCGATGCCCTCCGCAGTTTCCAGCATGGCGATGCAGAGCGTGAGGTCGTTGCCGGTGCGGTTCACCTCGGCGAGCGGCAGCGGGCGATAAAGCTGGGCCGGCCCGCTGCCGCCGACCGAGCGGTGCCCGAGCGGGGGGAACTTGCAGGCGGCGACGAATTTTTCGGCCTCCTCGCGCGTCGAGACGTGAGGATAAATGATGCCGAGCGCGCCGCCGTCGAGCAGGCGCGAGGCATCGTGCCCGGCATGCCCGGCCACGCGGACGATCGGCGTGATGCCGATGCCGAGGGCGGCCGCGCAGATCGCGCCCGCCGTATCGAGCGTGATCGTGCTGTGCTCCATGTCGATGTAGAAGGCATCGAACCCGGCCGCATCGGCGATCATCGCGATGTCGGGCGTGCGCGCCTGGCGGGTCGCCATGCAGAGCACGAGGTCTCCGGCCGCGAGCTTTTCCTTCGCCCGGTTGGCGACGCGCACCGCGCTCATGCGCCAGCCCTTTTGGTCACCGCTTGTCCTCCGGTTTGTGGGAATCAGCGCGTCGCGAGATTGGCGATGATGTCGTTGACCCCGTTCTTCAGCCCTTCGAACATCGCGAAATCGACGCGGTTCACCACCATGAAGGCGCCGACGTCGCGGCCCGGGGCGAAGGCGAGGTAGCTCATGAACCCGCCGCCGCCGCCGCTCTTCTCCAGCAGCATCGGCTGCGGACCCTGCGCTTCCTGCATGATCCAGCCGAGGCCGATCCCGGCCATCGGCCCGGCCTCGTCGAAGCCGATCGCGGCCTGGAGCGACTGGCGCGGGCGATAGACGGCGTGGCTCAACAGCAGCGCGGGATCGGTGGCATCGAGGTTGTGGCGGATCCAAAGCGCCATATCCGCGCCGGTGCTGTAAAGCCCGCCGCTGCCACCCGTGGCCTCGGTATCGACGCAGGGGCCGGGGCCGCCGATGCCGCTGCCGACCATCAGACGCTTGCAGGCATCGGGCGTCGGCGCGAAGCCGGTGTCGGTCATTCCGAGCGGCCCGGTAATGCGCGCGCGGAGCAGCGCCGCATAGGGCTGGCCGGTGGCCGTGACGAGCGCGTCGGCGAGCAGGTCGAAACCGATATTGGAATAGGCGGCGAGGCTCCCCGGCGCCCAGCCGAGCTTCTCCTTCGCAAGCCAGGCCCAGCGATCGGCCCGGGTCGGCCACGTGAAGGGCGGCTTGTCGGGCGCGAAGCCCATCTCCCGCGGCAGCCCCGCGGTGTGGGTCGCGAGGTCGAGCAGAGTGATCGGCGGCGCGCCGCTGAACCTCGGAACCGTCACGCTGCCGGCATATTTCTGCAAGGGATCGGTCAGCCGCACGGTGCCGTCGACGACCAGCGAGGCAAGAATTTCGGTCGCGAAGACCTTGGTGATGGAGCCGAGCCGGAAGAGGCTTTGCGCGGTCGGCTCGGTCTTGTCGCCTTTCGCCGTCTCGCCATAACCTTCAACCACGCTGTCGGGGCCGCGGACGACCACCAGCACCATGCCCGGCGCGCCGGAGGCGAGCCACATCGCCGGCCCGGTGAGCGCGACCAATTCGTCCAGCAGCGGATCCGCGGCGCGCGCCGGCGGCGCGACAATCAGCAAAATGCCGGCCAGGACCAGGCCAAGGAAGGATCGCATGGGCCGCCTCCCACTCACTCAGAACGAATAGCGCCGCAGGCCGCCGTCCACCGGGATCACCGTGCCGCTGATATAGCCCGCCCGGGGGGAGGCGAGGAAGACCGCGAGCGCCGCAAGCTCCTCGGGCTCGCCATAGCGGCCGAGCGGGATCTCGGCGGCGGAGAACCGCGCGCGCTCGGCTTCCGGATAGTTGCGCCGGATCTGCTCGCTCATGATGCGCCCGGGCGGGATCGAGTTCACCGTGATGCCGTATCGCCCGACCTCGCGCGAAAGCCCCTTCGCCCAGGCGTGGATCGCGGCCTTGGCGGAGAAGGCTGCGTTCAGCCGATCCGGCTCGGATTTTCCCGTAATGTTGATGATGCGGCCCCAATGGGCGGCGATCATCTGCGGCAGGAGGGCATGGGTGAGCTGGCGCTGGCGGGTGAAATTGAGCGTGATCGCCTCCTCCCACGCCGCCTCCGGCGCGTCGATCGGCAAAGGCCGGCTGCCGCCCGCGCAATTGACGAGGATCTCGACGCGGCCGAGCCCGGCCAGCGCCGCCGCGGCGATGGCTGCACCCGCCTCGGGGGCCATGATGTCCTGGACGATCGGCACGGGGCGCACGCCGCCCGCGGCGACGATCTCCTCGGCCAGGCTCTCCAGCAGCTCAGCCCGCCGCGCCGCCACCGCGAGCCGCACGCCCTCGGCGGCGAGGCCGCGCGCGATTGCCCGGCCGATCCCCATGCTCGCGCCGGTGACGAGCGCCGTGCGGTCAGCAAGCTCGAGATCCATGCGCTTTTTCCCTTCGATCAATCCGGGGGCTCGCCCCCGGTCCCCCACCAGGGGCTCCGCCCCTGGAACCCCGGCAAAGGCGGAGCCTTTGCAATCCATTACTTTAAACGGTTGGGGTCCAGGACCCCCATACTTGAACCCTGGGGCCCTGGCGGGGATGCAAGGGGCGGAGCCCCTTGCCGGGGTCCAGGGGCCGAGCCCCTGGTCAGTCGGCCGCCTCCGCGTAGGCCTCGAGCGGCGCGCAGGTGCAGAAAAGGTGCCGGTCCCCGTAGACATTGTCCACCCGCTTGACCGGCGGCCAGTATTTCGCCGCCGCGACGAAGGGCAGTGGGTAGGCCGCCGCCTCGCGCGAATAGGCGTGCTGCCAGTCGCCCGAAAGCAGCTCGGCGGCGGTGTGCGGCGCGTTCTTGAGCGGATTGTCGCGCCGATCGAGCCGCCCGGCGGCGATCGCCGCGATCTCCTCGCGGATCGCGATCATCGCCGCGCAGAACCGGTCGAGCTCGGCCTTGGTCTCGCTCTCGGTCGGCTCGACCATCAGCGTGCCGGCGACCGGCCAGGACATGGTCGGCGCGTGGAAGCCGAAATCCTGCAGCCGCTTGGCGATGTCCTCGACGCTGACCCCCCCCTCACCCTCGAAGCCGCGGCAATCGAGGATGCATTCGTGCGCCACCATTCCCTGCGCCCCGGCATAGAGCAGCGGGTAATGCGCGCCGAGCCGGGCGGCGATGTAGTTCGCATTGAGAATCGCGACCTCGCTCGCCCGCTTGAGGCCCTCCGGCCCCATCATGCGGATATAGGCGTAAGAGATCGGCAGGATCATCGCACTTCCGAACGGCGCCGCGGTGACCGGGCCATAGCCGCTCGCCGGTCCGGCGGCGGGGCAGAGCGGATGGTTCGGCAAATGCGGGGCGAGGTGCAGGGCGACCCCGATCGGCCCGACACCGGGCCCGCCGCCGCCATGCGGGATGCAGAACGTCTTGTGCAGGTTGAGATGGCAAACGTCCGCGCCGATCGCGGCCGGGCTGGTCAGCCCGACCTGCGCGTTCATATTGGCGCCATCCATGTACACCTGCCCGCCCTGGGCGTGCACGATTGCGCAGATCTCGCGGATGCCCTCCTCGAACACGCCATGCGTGCTTGGGTAGGTGATCATCAGCGCCGCGAGCTTTTCCCGGTGCGCCGCCGCCTTGGCGCGGAGATCGCCGAGATCGACATTGCCCCGCCCGTCGCAGGCAACCACCACCACGCGGCAGCCGGCCATCGCCGCACTCGCCGGGTTGGTGCCGTGCGCGCTCGCCGGGATCAGGCAGACATCGCGCGCCCCCTCGCCCCGCGCCTTATGGAAGGCACGGATCGCGAGCAGCCCCGCGAGCTCGCCCTCAGCACCCGAATTGGGTGCGAGCGAAATCGCCGGAAAGCCGGTGATCGCCGAAAGCTGCGCCGAAAGCTTTCCCAAGAGCTCGGCATAGCCTTCCGTCTGATCGGCAGGGGCGAAGGGATGGATTTCGGAAAAACCGGGCAGCCCGATCGGGATCATCTCCGCCGCCGCGTTCAGCTTCATCGTGCAGGAGCCGAGCGGGATCATGCTGCGCGTGAGCGAGATATCCTTCTCCTCGAGCCGCTTGAGGTAGCGCAGCATCGCGTGCTCGCAACGATGGCGGTGGAACACCTCGTGGGTGAGGATGGGCGAGCTGCGGACGAGGGAATCGGGAATTCCCCCGAACGGCGCGCCGAGCGGTGCCCCGATCACCGCGGCCAGACGCTCGAGCTCCGCCGCGCTCACCGTCTCGTCGAGCACGATCGCGACCGAATTCTCATCGAGCCGCCGCAGGTTGAAGCCCGCTTCGAGCGCCTTGCCGATCATTGCGTCGGCATTGGTCTCGAGGACGCCAGTCTCGATCACGATGGTGTCGAAGAATTCTTCGTGCTTGGGAAAAAACCCGGCGCGGATCGCGGCTCCCGCGAGCAGCCGCGCGCCGAGATGAACGCGCGCGGCAATCCGCGCGAGCCCCTCGGGCCCGTGCCAGACGGCATAGAACCCCGCGATCACCGCGAGCAGCACCTGCGCGGTGCAGATGTTCGAGGTCGCCTTCTCGCGGCGGATATGCTGCTCGCGCGTCTGCAGCGCGAGCCGCATCGCCGGGCCGCCCGCGGCGTCCACGCTCACGCCGACGAGCCGGCCCGGCATCTGCCGCCTGAAGTTTTCCCGGGTTGCAAGGAAGGCCGCGTGCGGGCCGCCAAATCCCATCGGCACGCCGAAGCGCTGCGCCGAGCCGACGACGATATCCGCGCCCATCTCGCCCGGCGGCTTGAGGGCGACGAGCGCCAGCGGGTCGGCCGCGACGATCGCCAGCCCGCCTGCCGCATGCACCGCGGCGATCTCGGCGGCAAGCTCGCGCACCGCCCCGCTCGTGCCCGGATATTGCAGCAGCGCAGCGAACGGCCGCGCCGCGGCGATCGCTTCCGTATCGCCCGGCGCGAATTCGGCGAGAGTCCAGCCCTGCGGCCGCGCCCGGGTCTCAACCACCGCGCGCGTCTGGGGATGCACGTCCGCCGCGATCAGGAAGGTCGCGTTCGCGCCACGCACAAGCGCATGGGCCATCGCCATCGCCTCGGCGGCCGCCGTCGCCTCGTCGAGCAGCGAGGCGTTGGCGATCTCCATCCCCGAGAGCTCGACGATCATCGTCTGGAAGTTGAGCAGCGCCTCGAGCCTGCCTTGCGCGATCTCCGGCTGGTACGGCGTATAGGCGGTGTACCAGCCCGGATTGTCGAAGACGTTGCGGCGGATCACCGCCGGCATATGGGTGCCGTGATAGCCTTGCCCGATCAGCGATTTCTTGACGACGTTGCGGGCCGCGAGCGCCGCGAGCTCGGCCATCGCCGCCGCCTCGCCGAGCGGGGCGGGAAGATCGAGCGGCACGCAGCGGCGAATCGCGGCCGGCAGCGTGCGCGCGACGAGATCCTCGAGATCCTTGCAGCCGATCGCTGCCAGCATCGCCGCGACCTCATCAGCATCCGGGCCGATATGCCGCGCGGCGAAGGAACCACCTTCGCCGAGGGCGGCGAACCCGGCGAGTGCCGCCATCACAGCGTCTCCAGAAAGGTCTTGTACGCGGTCTCGTCCATCAGCTCGACCCCCTGCCCTGCCACGCCTTCGAGACGGAAGAACCACCCTTCTCCCGCGGGGTCGCGATTGACGAGCGAGGGGTCCTCCACGATCGCGGCGTTGACCTCGGCGACGCGCCCCGCGACCGGGGCATAGATGTCGGATGCGGCCTTCACGCTCTCGACCACTGCACAGGTATCGCCGGCGGCGACCGTGCGGCCCGGCTCGGGCAGGTCGACGAAGACGAGATCGCCGAGCGCCTGTTGCGCGTAATCGGTGATGCCGATGGTCGCGGTGGCGCCGTCCAGGCGCACCCATTCATGGTCCTTGGTGTAGCGGGTCTCGGGCATGCGGGGATCCTTCAGCGAAGATAGCGATGCGGAACGAAGGGCATCGGCGCGATGGCGGCCGGCAGCGCCTTGCCGCGCACCAGGGCGGCGAGCCTGGTGCCGTCGGCGGCGAACGCGGCCGCGACATAGCCCATGGCGATCGGCGCATTGAGCGAGGGCGCGAAGCAGCCGGAGGTGACGCGCCCGATCTCGGCGCCCGCCCCGATCTCGGCGCCCGCATCATCCAGCAGCACCGTGCCGGCGCGCGCGGGCGCCCTGCCCTCGGGGCGGATGCCGACGCGCAGGCGCGCCGGTCCGTCATCGTGCTGGGCGCGGATCGTCGCACCGCCCGGGAAATCCCAGGCTGCGCGCCGCCGCTTGCCGATGGTCCAGCCGAGCCCGGCCTCGATCGGCGTCGTCGTCGTGTCGATATCGGCGCCATAGAGGCAAAGCCCCGCCTCGAGGCGGAGCGAATCGCGCGCGCCGAGCCCGGCCGGCCGCACCTCGGGCTCGGCGAGGAGCGCGGCGGCGAGCCGCTCCGCCGCCTCGGCGGGAATCGAGATCTCGAACCCGTCCTCGCCGGTATAGCCGGAGCGCGTGACGATGGCAGGGGCGCCCACCAATTGCCGCTCGGCGACCCCGAGGAAGCCAAGCCCCTCCACTCCCGGATCGAGCCGCGCCAGCACCTTTGCCGCCGCCGGGCCCTGCAGCGCGAGCAGCGCCCGATCCGGGTGCGGAACGAGCCGCACCGCGGCCGGCAGCGCTGCCGCGATATGCGCGAGATCGAAGGATTTGCGGCTGGCATTGACGATCAACAGGAGCCGATCGCCGAGATTGGCGACCATCAGGTCATCGAGGATGCCGCCCGCATCGTCGGTGAGCAGCGTGTAGCGCTGCCGCCCCGGCTTGAGGCCCAGGATATCGCCCGGCACCAGACGCTCGAGCGCACCCGCCGCGCTTTCGCCTTCGAGGCTCGCCTGGCCCATGTGCGAAACGTCGAAGAGTGAAGCCGCGGCCCGGCAGTGGAGATGCTCGGCCATGATGCCGGGGGCGTATTGCAGCGGCATCGCGTAGCCCGCGAACGGTACCATGCGCGCGCCCAGCCGGCGGTGCAGGGCATCGAGCGGGGTCTTCGCAAGTTCGGTCTCGTTCTCGGTCACCGCGCGCTCCAGAGTGGCCCCTCCGCCGGTCCGTCACCGGCGGAAAAGACCCCCCTCTGTCGCGGGACCTGAGAGATTCGGGCCCTGAGTGCCTCGGGGCCCTTACTCCGTCGGTGCGGCGGGCAAAATCATCTGCCGCCGGCTTTCCAGAGACCCGTCCGCGCGCGGTCCTCTTTGCCTGAGCGTTTCCGGGGGCCGGTTGCGCCTTCGGCGGCGGGCCCTATCATCGGCCCGCTCTCTCCCGCGCGCGTGTCGTGCGGGCAAGCCAGCATGCCCGATCCGCACCGCCACTTCAACTGCTTCCCTTGGCGTTTCCCCGCGCTTTGGCGCGGAAGAGAAAGATTTTTGGCTGATGGCCGTCTACACGGAAGTCTCGGACGAGGCGGTGGCTGGCTTCCTCGCCGAATACGATATCGGGCGCATCGTCGCCTTCCGCGGCATCGCCGAGGGGGTGGAGAACAGCAACTACGCGCTCCGCACCACGAGCGGCGACTATATCCTCACGCTCTACGAACGGCGCGTCGCACCGGAGGACCTGCCCTGGTTCCTCGGGCTGATGGACCATCTCGCCGGAAGCGGCATTCCCTGCCCCCGCCCGGTCCCGGGGCGCGACGGCGCCGCCCTGCGCCAGCTCGCCGGACGGCACGCCGCCATCACCACCTTCCTGCCTGGCGTCTGGCCGCGACGCATCCAGCTCGTGCATTGCGCCCCGCTCGGCGAGGCGCTAGCCCGGCTCCATCTCGCCGGACGCGCCTACGCCCCCGAGCGCGCCAACGCCCTCGGCCCGCAGGCCTGGCCACGCCTGCTCGCCGCGAGCGCCCCGGGCGGCGATACAATCCGCCCCGGCCTCGAGGCCGACCTGGAGAAGGCGCTCGCCCGCATCCTCGCCGCCTGGCCCGCCGACCTGCCGCGCGGGCATATCCACGCCGATCTCTTCCCCGACAACGTCTTCTTCCTCGAGGGACGGATCTCCGGCCTGATCGACTTCTATTTCGCCGCGACCGACCTCTTCGCCTACGACATCGCCGTCTGCCTCAATTCCTGGTGCTTCGAATCCGATTTCTCCTGCAACGTCACCAAGGCCCGCGCGCTGCTCCGCGCCTACGACGCGGTGCGCCCGCTCTCGCCGCCCGAGCGCGCGGCGCTGCCGGTGCTCTGCCAGGGCGCCGCCATGCGCTTCCTGCTCACCCGCCTCTATGACTGGCTCAACACGCCCGCCGGCGCGCTGGTGACACGCAAGGACCCGATCGAGTATCTCCGCCGCCTCTATTTCCACCTCGAGGCGCGGGACGAGCATGCCTACGGACTCTGAGCGTCAGCGCGTCGAGATCTGGACGGACGGCGGCTGCCGGCCGAACCCGGGCGCGGGCGGCTGGGCCGCGATCCTGCGCGCGGGCGGGACCGAACGCGAGCTCTCCGGAGCGGAGCGCGCCACCACCAACAACCGGATGGAGCTCACCGCCGCCGCCGCCGCGCTCGAGGCGCTGACCAAGCCGCGCCACGTGATCCTGCACACCGACAGCCAATATGTTCAGCAGGGCATCACGAAATGGCAGGCAAACTGGGTGCGGCGGAACTGGCGCACGGCCGAGGGCAAGCCCGTGCTCAACCAGGATCTCTGGCAACGCCTGCTCGCCGCCGCGACACGCCACCAGATCGAATGGCGCTGGGTGCGCGGACACGCAACCGACACGATGAACCACCGCGCCGACGCGCTGGCCACCGCCGCGCGCGAAGCGCTCGCCCAGAAGCGGAAAGACTGACTTGGCAAAGACCAGGGGCTCTGCCCCTGGACCGGGCCCCATCGCGCTCGCGCGATGGGGCCCGACCACTGGGGCCCAAGGGTTCAAGCATGGGAGGCCCCAAACCCCCAACCCTTTTTAGGGAATGGATTGCAAAGGCTCCGCCTTTGCTGGGGTCCAGGGGCAAAGCCCCTGGCCCTGGACCAGTCAATCTTCCTTTTGCGGGGTTGGCATTATCGCCTTCCTCATAAAGACTCGCGAAAATCCCGCCTCTTCTCCGCGCGCGTATTCGTGCCAGCCGAGCCTTCCGTACATCGCGATGTTCTCGTGCATGAGCGCGTGGGTATAGAGTCGGATCTCGCGAAAGCCGCGGCGCGCGGCCTCGGCGTCCGCGAAATCGAGCAAAAGTCGGCCGAACCCCTCGCCCTGCCGCTCCGGCGCGACGGCGATATTGTCGAGCAGCAGGTGGTCAGGTTTCTCCACCAGCACGACGAGGCCCGCGATGCCGCGCGCATCCGCGCACACGAAGGCCTCGTCCGCGGCGACGCGTGCCGCGTAATCGTCGCCCATCGGACCCGGCTCACGGCCGATGCGGGCGACGTATTTTCCGTAAGCCAACGCGACGATGCGGGCGATCGCCGCGACGTCCGCCGCCTCGGCTTGACGAATCAAGCGGCGAGCGCGGTGCGGACGGCCTCGAGCGCCGCTTCGGCGCGGCTCGCGTCCGGGCCGCCGGCCTGGGCGAGGTCGGGGCGGCCGCCCCCGCCCTTGCCGCCGACCGCCGCCGAGGCGGCGCGGGCGAGCGTCACGGCGTCGAACCGGCCGGTGAGGTCGGGCGAGATGCCGACGACGATGCTTGCCTTGCCTTCGGCGGTGGAGACGAGCGCCACGACGCCGCTGCCCATCTTGCGCTGGATCGCGTCGGCGAGATTCTTGAGCTCGCGGGCAGGGACTTCGCCGAGATTGCGCGCGGCGAGGCGGATGCCGTTCACCTCCTCGACCGCGGCGGCCTCGCCGCCGGTCGCGAGCCGGCGCTGGAGTTCGGTGATCTGCCGCTCGAGCCGCCGGCGTTCCTCGATCAGCGCTTCGAGGCGGGCGGGCAGTTCCAGGGGCGGGGTTTTCAGCGTTGCGGCGGCCTCGGCGAGCACCCGGTCCGTCTCGGCGAGGCGGGCGAGCGCGGCCTCGCCGGTGGTGGCCTCGATCCGGCGCAGCCCGGCGCCGATCGCGCTCTCGCCCGTGATGCGGAAGAGCCCGATATCGCCCGTGCGCCGGACATGGGTGCCGCCGCAGAGCTCGATCGAGTAGGCCGGCCTTTTTTCGTCGCCCTCGCCCATCGAGACGACGCGCACCTCCTCGCCGTATTTCTCGCCGAACAGCGCCATCGCCCCCTCGCCGACCGCCGCCTCGGGGCTCATCAGCCGCGTCGTCACCTCGGTGTTCTCGCGCACCCGCGCATTGACCTCCGCCTCGACCCAGGCGAGGTCCGCGGGCCCGATCGGGTGCGGGTGGCTGATATCGAAGCGGAGCCGGTCCGGCGCGTTCAGGCTCCCCCGTTGCGCCACATGCGTGCCGAGCCGGCGGCGCAGCGCCTCGTGCAGGAGGTGGGTCGCCGAATGGTGGGCACGGATTGCAGTGCGCCGGGTGTGATCGACCTCGGCGGCGACGGCGGCGCCGACGCGCGCGGTGCCGGCGGCCACACGGCCGATATGGACGATGAGCTCGCCCGCCTTGCGCTGCGTATCGGCGATCTCGATCGCCAGCCCATCAGCGCCGGCAATGCGGCCGCTATCGCCGATCTGGCCGCCGGACTCGGCGTAGAAGGGCGTCTGGTTCAGCACCACCGCGACAGCGCTGCCGGCGGGCGCGGCCTCCGCCGGCTTTCCCTCGACGATCAGCGCGACGATGGTCGCCGCCGCCGCCTCGGTCGCGTAGCCGAGGAACTCGGAGGCCCCGGCCGCGTCGCGGACCTCGAACCAGACCCGCTCGGTCGCCGCGTCGCCCGAGCCCGCCCAGGCGGCACGGGCGCGCCGGCGCTGCTCCGCCATCGCCGCGGCGAAGCCCTCGGCATCGACGCTGCGCCCCTCTTCGCGCAGCGCATCCTCGGTGAGGTCGAGCGGGAAGCCGTAGGTGTCGTAGAGGCGGAAGGCGACCTCGCCGGGCAGGGGCGCGTCGGTGCCGAGCCTTTCGGTCTCCTCGGCGAGCAGCGCGAGCCCACGCTCGAGCAGCGCCTGGAAGCGGCCCTCCTCGAGCTTGAGCGTGTCCGCAATCAGGATCTCGGCGCGGATGAGCTCGGGATAGGCACCGCCCATCTGGCGGATCAGCGCCGGCAGCAGCCGGTACATCAGCGGCGCGCGGGCGCCCATGCGGTAGGCGTGGCGCATGGCGCGGCGCATGATCCGGCGCAGCACGTAGCCGCGGCCCTCGTTCGCCGGCAGCACGCCGTCGGCGATCAGGAAGGCGGCACTCCGCAGATGGTCGGCGATCACCCGGTGATCGACGCGGTAGAGCCCATCCGGGTCCTGGCCGCTCGCCTCGGCCGAGGCGAGGATCAGGGCGCGCAGCGTGTCGGTGTCGTAATTGTCGTGCTTGCCCTGGAGGATCGCGGCGAAGCGTTCGAGGCCGAGGCCGGTATCGATCGAGGGGTGCGGCAGGGGCGCGCGCACGCCGGGCGGGTCCTCCTCGAACTGCATGAAGACGAGGTTCCAGATCTCGACGAAGCGGTCCCCCTCGGCCTCTTCGCTGCCGGGCGGACCGCCCGGGATCTCCGGGCCGTGGTCGTAGAAAATCTCCGAGCAGGGTCCGCAGGGACCGGTGTCGCCCATGCGCCAGAAATTGTCGCTCGTCGGGATGCGGATGATGCGCTCCTCGGGGAGACCTGCGATCTTGTGCCAGAGGCGCGCGGCGTCCTCGTCCTCGGCGAAGACGGTGACCGAGAGGCGCTCGCGCGGCAGGGCGAAATCGCGGGTGACGAGCTCCCAGGCGAAGGCGATCGCCGCCTCCTTGAAATAGTCGCCGAAGCTGAAATTGCCGAGCATCTCGAAGAAGGTGTGGTGGCGGGCGGTGTAGCCGACATTGTCGAGGTCGTTGTGCTTGCCCCCCGCGCGGACGCATTTCTGCGCGGTGGTGGCGCGGCGGTAGGGACGCCGTTCCTGGCCGGTGAAGACGTTCTTGAACTGGACCATCCCGCTGTTGGTGAACAGCAGGCTCGGGTCGTTGCGCGGGACGAGCGGCGAGCTTGCGACCACCTGGTGGCCGTTTCTCGCGAAGTAATCGAGGAAGGCGGCGCGGATCTCGTTGCTGCTGGTCATCTTCCCATCGGACTTTCGGGCGGGCTCTTGGGGGGCAAAGCGCGCTTCGATTAGCGCAAGGCCCGGGCGGTGTCACCGAGGCGCCCTGCCCGGTTCCGCGCGCCTCGCCTCAAGCCATTGAATTATAACATTGTTCTGCGTCAATCATGGAGGCGAGGCGAACTCGCCTCCGCGGCCCCCTCCCCGGCGGCGCGGCGATTCGGGTGATGTCTGGCGCCGTCGAGCGCGACGAGCGTATCATGGAACATAACACCAATGCAGGGAAGGAAACGCGGGATGGAACGCGTCATCTGGAGGCGTCGATGCCGCGGCCGGGTCGCGGCTCTCGTTCTGCTGGCGACCGTCCTGGCCACGGGCGGTCTCGACCGGACGGCGCGGGCCGCCGCGAAGCCGATCACCATCGGGTTCGGAATGGCGCTCACCGGCGGGCTGGCGCCGAACGGCCGGGCGGCGCTGCTGGCCATGCAGCTCTGGGCCAAGGACACCAATGCCAGGGGCGGGCTGCTCGGGCGGCCCGTGCGGCTCGTCTATTACGACGACCAGAGCAATCCGGCGACGGTGCCCGGGATCTACACCAAGCTGCTCGACATCGATCATGTCGACCTGGTGGTCAGCGGCTATGCCACCAACATGATCGCCCCCGCGATGCCGATCGTGATGGCGCACCAGATGACCTTCCTTGGGCTGCTCGGCCTCGACGTCAACGCGCAGTTCCATGACCCGGCCTATTTCTCGATCTCGCCGACCGGCGGGCCCGACCCGAGCGGCAGCATCTCGCGGGGATTCTTCGCGGTGGCCGCCGCGCTCACGCCGAAGCCGCAGACCATCGCGATGGTCGGCGCCGACGCCCAGTTCTCGATCAATGCCCTCAAGGGCGGGCGGGAACTGGCGAAGCAGTACGGGTTGAAGGTCGTCTACGACCGCACCTATCCGCCGAGCACCGTGGACTACACCCCGATCGTCCGCGCGATCCAGGCGACGCATCCCGATATCGTGCTGGTCTGCTCCTATCCGCCGGACAGCGTCGGCATGATCCGCGCGGCGCGCGAGGTCGGGCTCGGGGTGACGCTGTTCGGCGGCGCGATGGTGGGATTGCAGGCGACCGCGATCAAGACCGAGCTCGGACCGCTCCTCAACGGCGTCGTCGATTACGATTTCTGGCTGCCGGTGGGCGGCCTCGCGACGCCCGAGGCGACGGATTTCCTCAAGGAGTACCAGGCGGCCGCCAAAGGCAAAGGGGTGGATCAGCTCGGTTATTACCTGCCGACCTTCGCCTACTCGGACATGCAGGTGCTGGCCCAGGCGGTCACCGGAACGAACGGCCTCGACCAGCAGAAGCTCGCCGACTACCTGCGGACGCACACGTTCCGGACCGTGGTCGGCGACATCACCTTCGGCCCGAACGGCGAGTGGGTGGCCCCGCGCGTGCTCGAGGCGCAGTTCCAGGGCGTGATCGGGCATGGCGTCGAGCAGTTCACCAACCCGAAGACCGAAACGGTGCTCTGGCCCGATGCGTACAAGGACGGGTCGCTGCGGTTTCCGTACGTGGAGGCGCAGCATTAGACCGAAGTTCCTTCTATGCCGTTACATCAAGCCATTGATATATCGCTGCTTCTCATCAAAAAGAGGCGAAAAGGTAGCCAGTTGCTGGGTGCAGCCAGACAAGAAATTGGCGATGGGTCCCACCGGTTGACGACGAGCTCAGATCTGATAGCCTCACAAAAAGCTAGCTATCTGATTGATATCCTCTGTACCCAGTAGCGAAGCCGCCGCTTTTCGAAGAAGCGAGTTCGGATCAACGAGTTGCGCTACTTGACAGTAGGAAGCTCGGATTAGAGCGCGACGAATTTCGCCGGAATCGCGCCTCGCCGGTCGGTCGCGAGCGTCACGCTCGCGACTTTGGCCTCTAACGGCCCCCTCTCGGAATCCTTGACGAGGCTTGCGGAAAGCGCGACGCTGCATTGTCATTTTTCGATGGGCGGCGCCGCGGGCTATCCCTAATCGCCAAAGATGCCGGCATGCAACAGAGAACGGGGAGTGGACATGTCACTGCAACGTTTCGGTCGAGCCGCCATCGCAACGTGCCTGGCAGGGCCGCCGATGCTTTGCCCGGGTGCGGGCCACGCGCAGGGGAAAGGAAGCCTCCTCGTCGCCAGCGGCGATTGGGTCGCGACCGAGCAGAGGGATTCCACGACCGCGCCGCCCTATCTCTGCTCGGCCTTCACCCGAAAGGCCGGGCGCATGTTCGAGATCCAGGCGAACATCGTCGATATCGAGGCCCGCTTTGCCGACCCAAGCTGGTCGCGGCCGGCCAGCGTTCCCGGAACCCTCGCCATCGATGTCGGCGCGTACAGCGCAACGCTGAAGGTCACCGACAATACGAACAACGTGGCGATCGCGGCGATCGCGGCGGATCAGCTCCACGGCATGATCGGGGCGATGGAGAAATCCAACGCGATGACCGTGACCCCCGGACCCGCCGCCCCGCAGACGCTCTCGTTGCGGGGGAGCAATCGGGCGACGGACGCCTTCCGCGCCTGCGCCGTGCGGCTGAACGCCGGACGCAAGGGCGGTCCGAATCCCGTGCAGTAGGGCCCGACCACGACGGCTTTGCGGAAGGCCTGCTTCCGCGTGGCCGTCCGCCCTTCATCGCGCGTGGCCGGGATGATGATGGCATCCAGGGTCCGCGCGATGCCGGGATTGCAAGCGCCGGTCCGCGAAACCCACGCGCGAGGGTGGCAAGCCCGACGATCGGCATGCGCTTGCGGCGATAACGGTATGCGAGCGCCCCGGGCCGGCTTGCGCAGCGCGGTCGGTTGCACTCGCCCACGGGGCGCTCACGGGGCGCTCACGGGGCGCCCACGGCGCGCATTGATTGGCGCGCGGTCTCCATGGGGCGTCCTCGCCAGGGCATATGCGCAAAATAACGGGCATATGCCCTTCGTCAGGCAGCCCACCTTGGCGCGCCTGACCTGGGCTGGTACCAACCGTCGCCAAGGCCAAGGGGCCCTGCCCCTTGGCCTTGGCGATCACCGGAATCAGACCAAGCGGCATGAGCAGGACGGTGCGAGCGTGACCGAGGTCCGGGGGCAGAGCGGCACCGCGGGCATCCTGCTCGGTCTCCTCGCTTATGCGCTTTTCTCGGTGCACGACGCGACGATCAAGTGGCTCGTGGCCGCGCTTCCGGTTTGGGAGGTGCTCTTCTTCCGCAGTTTTGCGATCCTGATCGTCTGTCTTGCGATCGGCCGTCGGCGTCTTCTGGAGCGGGTGCTGACGACGCCGATGAAGGGCCCGCTCATTTTTCGCAGCGTCATGATCCTCGCCGCCTGGGTCCTCTATTTCACGGCGGCGCGGAGTCTGCCGCTCGCCCAGCTCCTCAGCCTCTATTTCGCCGCGCCGCTGATCGTGACGGTCCTTTCGGTGCCGATGCTGGGGGAGAGGGTGAGCCCGGGGCATTGGCTTGCGGTGCTCATCGGCTTCGTCGGCGTGATGGTGGTGACCAACCCGTTCGGCCTGCGCATTTCGCTGCCGGCGCTGCTCGTGCTTATCGCGGCGGCGCTCTGGGCCTACGGGGTGATCACGATGCGCCAGATCGCCCGGCACGAGAGCTCGCTCGTGCAGATCTTCTATATGAGCGTGGTCTTCACGCTCGCCACCGGGGCCGCGAGCGCGCTCTCCTGGCGCGCGCCGAGCGCCTGGGAGCTCGTGCTGCTGCTCTCCGTCGCCCTCTTCGGCGGCCTCGCCCAGTTCAGCCTGTTCGAAGCGGCGCGCCACGCGGCCGCCTCGGTGCTGGCCACCGTCGAGTATTCCTCCCTGATCTGGGCCTTCATCCTCGGCTATGCGATCTGGGGCGATATTCCGGGGCTGCCCACCTTCGCCGGCGCCGGGCTGATCCTGCTCGCCGGGCTCCTGCTCGTCGTCATCGAGCGGCCGCGGGGGCGGCGCGCCGCGCGCCGGCCGGCCGCGGCTTCTCAGAGCCCGAGATAGAATTTGCGGATCAGTTCGTTGTTGCCGAGCTCCTCGGCGGAGGCGGCGGCGAATTCGATCCGCCCGTGCACGATGACATAGCCGCGATCGGCGATGCGCACGGCCTGGGTGAAGTTCTGCTCGGCCATCAGCACGGTGAGGTGATAGCCCTCCTTGAGCTCGCGGATCTTGTCGATCGTCCGCCGGACGAGGATCGGTGCCAGGCCCACCGAGGGCTCGTCGATCAGCAGCATCTTCGGCGCGGACATCAATGCGCGGGCGAGTGCGAGCATCTGCTGCTCACCCCCGCTCAAGCTGCCGGCGAGCTGGTCGCGGCGTTCGCGGAGCCGGGGAAAGGTCTCGAAGCAGAAATCGAGATTGCGGGCGATCCCGGCCCGCGCGGCACGGCGGAAGGCGCCGAGCATCAGGTTCTCGCCGACCGAGAGCCTGGGGAAGAGGCGGCGGCCCTCGGGGACGAAGGCGATGCCGAGATCGACGATCGCCTCGGTGGCGAGGCCCGCGAGCTCGTGCCGCGCCCCGTCGATCTCGGCGATGATGCGTCCCGCGCTCGGGGCCACCATGCCCATCACGCACTTCATCAGCGTGCTCTTGCCGTTCCCGTTGGTGCCGAGCAGCGCCACGGTCTGGCCCTCCGGCACGGCGAGCGAGACGTTGTCGAGCACGCGCACCGCGCCGTAGCCGGCCGAAAGACCCTCGATCACGAGGCTACTCCCCAAGGTACGCCCGCTCCACCTCGGGATCGCGGATCACCTCCGCCGGCGGACCGTCGGCGATCTTGCGCCCCGCGACCAGCACGACGAGGCGTTCGGAGAACTGCATCACCGCGCGCATGATGTGCTCGATCATGATGACGGCGACGCCGGTGCGGTTGAGCGCGAGGAGCAGCGCCAGGATCTCGTCCAGCTCGGCATGCGAAAGCCCGGCCATCGATTCGTCGGCGATGAGCAGGCGCGGCTCGCCCGCCATCGCGCGGGCGAGCTCGAGCTTGCGCATCTCGATCTGGGTGAGCTCGGCGGGCAGGCGCTCGGCCTTGGCGGTGAGGCCGAACGCCGCGAGCAGGGCGTGGGCGCGCGCGCGGATCTCGCCCGGCGGAAGGCGCCGGCGCGCCGCATATTCGATCGGCACGCGGAGATTGTCCGAAGCCGTCAGGCCGGCGAAAGGGCGCGGGAGCTGGAAGCTGCGGCAGAGGCCGAGGCGGGTGCGGATGTGCGGGGCTGCGCCGTCGAGGCGCCTGCCGTCGAAGCGGACGCTGCCGAGGTCATGGCGGAGCGTGCCGCAGATGCAGTTGACGAGCGTGCTCTTGCCCGAGCCGTTCGGCCCGATGAGGCCGAGCCGCTCGCCGGGGGCAACCGCGAGGTCGATCCCCTCGAGGGCGACGAAGCCCCCGAAGCGCTTGCCGAGGCCGCGCACTTCGAGCAGGGGGACATCAAGGCGTGGGGCGCTCATGCGCGCGAGCGCAAAAGCCGCCGCCGCGGCGCGCCCGCCGCTTTGTGGCGGGCACGGAAGAGCCCGAGGATGCCGTTCGGCGCGGCGACGACGAAGCCGACCAGCACCAGCCCGACGATCAGCAGATTGAGCGCCGACGAGATGGTCACCGTCGCGACCTGCTGGAGCGTGCCGAGCAGCACCGCGCCGATCAGCGGGCCGGGCCAGGCGGCCGTGCCGCCGACCAGCGGCATGGCGACGCCATTGACCGCATAGCCGAGGCTGAAAGCCGAGGCGGGATCGAGATAGGTGACGTAATAGGGGTAGGGCGCGCCGGCCATGCCCATCAGCGCCCCGGAAAGCGTCGCCGCGAGCAGCTTCAGGCGCAGCGTCGGGACGCCGGCGGCCTCGGCGGCGACCTCGTCGTCGCGGATCGCGGCGAAGCCGTAGCCGATGCGCGAGCGCTCGATCGCGCGCGCCACGGAGAGCGCGATCACCGCCAGCCCGAGCATCAGCACGCAGAGATAGCTGACGTAATCCGCCCCGAAGATCGGCCCAAGGATCGGCGCCTGGCGCGGGCGCATGACATAGGCCCCGCTCGCGCCGCCGACGAAGTCCCAGTTCGCCATCAGCGTCTGCAGCACGACCGCCATCGCCAGCGTCGCGATCGAGAAGAAGGCGCCGCGCAGCCGGAGCGTGAGAGAACCCATGAGCAGGCCGACGATTCCCGAAACGAGGCCGCCGGCGAGCATGAAGAGCGGCAGCGGCAGCGGGGCGAGCTTGCCCAGCGCCACCGTGCAATAGGCGCCGAGCGCGAAGAACCCGGCGGTGCCGAAATTCACGTAGCCCATATAGCCGCCGAGGATGTTCCAGGCGGTGGCGAGCACGACATATTGCAGCACGACGTAGCCGGCGAAGAAGACATAGCCGTTGCCGATCGCGAGGGCCGCGGCGAAGAGCAGGGCGGCGGCAAGTGCTGCGAGGGCGGCGAAGAGCGGCGTTGCCACGGATCAGCGCCCGAGCAGCCCGGTCGGGCGCCAGGCGAGGGCCACGAGGAGAAAGCCGAAAGAGACCGCCGGCGCCCAGGACGGGCCGTAGAAGGTCGCGGTGAGGCTTTCCATGATGCCGATCAGCATCGCCGCGATCACCGTGCCGGCAAAGCTGCCGAGGCCGCCGAGCACGCAGATCGCGAAGACCCGGCCGATATAGTCGCGTCCGACCGACGGCTCGACCGGCTGGATGACGATGAGGAACGCCCCGGCGACCGAGGCGGTGGCGATCGAGCAGGCGAAGGCGATGCGCTTGATGCGGACCGGGTCCGCCCCCATCAGCCTGAGCGCCACGGAATCCTGGGCGACGGCGAGGATGGCGCGGCCGACGAAGCTGCGCGAGAGGAAGAGCTGAAGCCCCCCGATCAGCGCCAGCCCGACGAGGCAGGGAACCAGCAGCCGGAGCGGCAGCTCGATCCCGCCGAGATGAAGGCTCGGCCCGACATAGATGGCCTCCGCCGAGCGGTAATCGACGCCGAAGGCGAGGATGAGCAGGACCTCGGTGATGAAGAGGATGCCGAAGAAGAAGGCGAGCCCGCGCATCGACTGCTCGCCGCGGCGCTCGAACGAGACATGGTAGATCTGATAGATCCCGGCCCCCAGCGCGTAGAAGAGCGGCACAAGCAGCAGGCCCGAAAGGATGGGGTCGAGCCCGAGCCAGACGCCGAGCAGCCAGGCGCCGTAGGAGCCGAGCACGATGAAGACCGGATGGGCGATGTTGACGATGTCGAGCATGCCGAAGGAGATCGCGACGCCGATCGAGACCGCGGCGTAGAACCCGCCGAGCAGCAGGCCAGAAACGATCGCGTTGCCGAGCAGGCCTAAGGAGAAATCCACGGCGCGGCTAGATCGCCATGGCCGCGGAAGCTTCCGACGGACGCGCGGAGCGCTGCCTGGGCATTGTCCATCCCCCCATCGCGGCCGCTCGACGGGCCGGTTCTCCGCCACGATCGGGCATGCGGTGCGTCGGGGCAAGGGCTTTGGCCGAATGCGCCCATGCGCCTTTCGCGGAGGGTGGGGAAAAGCCTCAGAACAGGTGGCAGGAGACCCGATGCGCGGGCGCCGAGGCGGCGACGGCGCGCTCCTCGGGGACCTCGCTCGCGCAGCGCGGCATCGCCTTCGGGCAGCGGGGATGGAACGGGCATCCGGGCGGCGGGTGCTCGGGGTCGGGAACATCGCCTGTCGGCACGATCCGGCCCCCCTGCCGCCCGGGGCCGGACTGCGGAATGGCCGCGATCAGCGCCTGCGTATAGGGATGGCTCGGCCGCGCATAGATCGCCTCGACCGGCCCGCTCTCGACCACCCGGCCGAGATACATCACCAGCACCCAGTCGCTGATATGCTCGACCACGGCGAGGTCGTGCGAGATGAAAAGATAGGAAAGGCCGAGCCGCTCGCGCAAGCCGACGAGCAGGTTGAGGATCTGCGACTGGATCGAGACGTCGAGCGCCGAGACCGGCTCGTCGGCGACGATCAGCTTGGGCGAAAGCGCGATCGCCCGCGCGATGCCGATGCGCTGGCGCTGGCCGCCGGAGAACTCGTGCGGATATTTTCCCGCCGCCCCGGCATCGAGCCCGACGAGCCGGAGCAGCTCCGCCACCCGCGCCCGCCGGTCGGCGCGCATGCCAATCCGGTGGATCTCGAATGGCTCGGCGAGGATCGCGCCCACGCTCTGCCGCGGATCGAGCGAGGCATAGGGATCCTGAAAGACGATCTGCATGTGGCGGCGGAGTGCGGCGAGGCGCCGCCCGCTCAGCGCCCGCACATCCGCTCCCTCGAAGATGATCTCCCCGGCGGTCGGCTCGACGAGCCGGAGGATCGAGCGCGCCAGCGTCGATTTTCCGCACCCCAATTCGCCGACGATCCCGAGCGAGGCGCCCGCGCCGAGCGTGAACGAGACGCCATCGACCGCGCGCACGGTGCCGGCGCCGTCGCGTGCGGGAAAATGCGTCCGGAGCGCGCGCACCTCGAGCAGCGTCTTCACGGCACCGGGTTCCAGCAGGCCGCCTTGTGCCCAAGGTCCGCGTCGGCGACGCCCGGCTTGAGCGGCGGCGGCTCGAGCGGCGGCGGCTCGACGGCGCAGCGGGCAAGCGCGCGCCGGCAGCGCCCGGCGAAGCCGCATCCGGGCCCGCGCTTTCCCGGCGGCGGAACCATCCCCGGGATCGTCGGCAGCTCCTTGACGCGCACACCGAGCTTCGGCGCGGACTCCATCAGCCCGACCGTGTAGGGATGGCGCGGCCCGGCGAAGAGCGCGGCGGACGTCGCCTGCTCGACGATGCGCCCGGCATACATCACCGCGACCAGGTCGCAGACCTCGGCCACCACGCCGAGATCATGCGTGATGAGCAGGACGGACATCCCGAGCTCCGCGCGCAGCCGGGCGATCAGGTCGAGGATCTGCGCCTGGATGGTGACGTCGAGCGCCGTGGTCGGCTCGTCGGCGATCAGGAGGTCGGGATCGCAGGCGAGCGCGATCGCCATCATCACCCGCTGGCGGAGGCCGCCGGAGAGCTCGTGCGGATATTGCTTGAGCCGCCGCGCGGCCGGCCCGACGCCGACCCGCTCGAGCAGCGCGGCGGCGCGGCTCCGTGCCGCCGCGCCGCGCGCCTTGCCGTGCAGCGCCAGCGCCTCGGCGATCTGGAACCCCACGGTGAAGGCGGGGTTGAGGCTCGTCATCGGCTCCTGGAAGATCATGCCGATGCGATCGCCGCGCACCGCCCGCATCGCGCGCGCCGAAAGCCCGAGCAGGTTCTCCCCGCGAAAGAGAATGCGGCCGCGATCGACCCGGCTCGGCGGCGCCGGCAAGAGGCGCATCACCGACATCGCGGTGACGCTCTTGCCGCTGCCCGACTCGCCCACCAGGCCGACCGCCTGGCCGGGGAGGATGGCGAGATTGACGCCCTCGAGAACGCTGACGCGCCCGTCCGCGGTTCCGAACGAGACGGCCAGGTCCTCGATCGCCAGCAGCGGAGACGGCGCGCCGTCCGGCAGGGTCACTCCAGCACGATGCGCGGGAAGTAGAGCGAGACCACCCAGTTCGGCCGGTCGACGATCTCGCTGATGCGCAGATCCGCGCACACGCTCGCGAGCATATAGGCGTCCGCAGGCTGGAGCCCGCACTCGCGCCCGAGCTTCTCGATCATCGCGCTGACCGCGGCGCGCGCGCCCTCCATCAGATCGGGACCGATGCCGGTCGTCACGAAATACCCCTTGGCATCGAGATGCCGCGCCACCGGCCCCTTCGTCTCGAATTCGGGGAAGGCGCGGTGCGCGCCCTTGATGAGGTCGAAGCGGAGCGCGATCCGCATCGGGCTTTCGATGGCGGTGCCGCACACCTCGCCATCGCCTTGTGCCGCGTGCGTGTCGCCCACCGAGAAGAGCGCGCCCGCGACCTCCACCGGCAGATAGAGCGTGGTGCCGGCAGCAAGATCGCGGATATCGAGATTGCCGCCGACCCGCCGCGGCGGGACCACGCTCAGCAGGCCGGGCTCCGCCGGCGCGAGCCCGATCGTGCCGGCGAAGGGCTTCAGCGGCACTTTTCCCACCGGGCCGAAACACGGCCGGCGCCATGCTCGCCACATCATACTTCCAGAGATGCAGCGCCGGCTCGGGAAACTGATCGGCGAGCAGGCCGAAGCCCGGGATCAGCGCCGTCCAGCCCCAGCCCGAGGGCGCGAAGGAGAGGATCTCCACCTTCAGGAGATCCCCCGGTGCCGCGCCATCGACGAACACCGGGCCGGTGACCGGGTTCACCTTGCCGAAATCGAGCCCGGCCACGTCGGCAACGGTGGAGGCGGGCGAGAGCTGCCCGCCGGAGGCGTCCACCGTCGCGAACTCCACGCTCTCGCCGGGTGCCACGGTGAGCGCCGGCGCGAGCGCGTTGTTCCAGCCGAAATGCGCGTGCGCGCCATGGATCGTGTGCGGCGCGCGCGCGCCCGTATGCGTATGCTCAGGCATTGCTCTTGTAGATCATGTTGTAGTTGACGGGGATGTTGATCGGATCGACGAAGATGTCCGCCGACGCCGCCTTCACGCTCGGCTGGTGCACGGTGTAGCGCTTCTCGTTGAAGACCGGCACCCAGGGCGCGTCCTGCATGACATCGGTAAAAATCTTGCTCCACAGGGCGATCCGCTGCGCGGCCTCGGACGGCTTGACGAGTGCGTCCGCCGCCTTCGCCCGGCTCTCGATCGCCTGGTTGCAGTACCAGGACCAGTTCCATCCGCCCTTCACGGCCCCGCCGCAGCCGAGGATCGGGTAATAGAAGTCGGACGGGTCGGGGAAGTCGTCGATCCATCCCATGCCGCCGGACCAGACCATCGCCGCCTCACCCTCGGTCCCGCCGGCATCGATGACGGTCGCCTGCGCGAGGCTCCGCACCTCTGCCGTAATGCCGACATTGGCGAGGTCCTGCTGGATCGCCTGGGCGATGCGCGGATTGGGATCGACGTTCATGCAGTAGAGCGCGGTCGAGAACCCGCTGCCGACGCCGGCTTCGGCCAGCAGCTTCTTCGCCCCGGTCGGATCGAACGGATAGCCCTTGTAGGTCGGGTCATAGCCCGGCATGGACGGCGGCAGCGGCTGGTTCGCCACCACCGCGCGGTTGTTGATGATGCGGACGATCCGTTCCTTGTCGATCGCCATGTTGATCGCGCGGCGCACGCGCACGTCGTCGAGCGGCTTGACCCCCGGTTGAGCGTGATGTAGCTCGTCTCGAGCTGGGTGCCCTCGACCACGTCCTTCCGCCAGCGCGGGTTGTTCATCACGCTCACGAACTGCGCGGGCGGGATGCTGTCGCCGAGGATGTCGACCTCGCCGCGCTGGAAGCGGAGCAGCGCCACCGTCGGGTCCTGGCCGAGCTGGAAGGTGAGGCCGTCGAGCATCGGCTGGCCGGGGGTGAAATAATCCGCGTTGCGCAGGAAGACGATGTGCTGCCTGAGCACCCATTCCTTGAGGGTGAAGGCGCCGGTGCCCACCGGGTGCTTGCCGAAATCCTTGCCGTACTGATCGACCGCCTCCTTCGGCACGGCGAAGGCGAAGTTGAGCGCAAGCTTCTGCAGGATGGCGGCATCGAGATCGGCGAGCCGGACCTCGACGGTCATCGGATCGAGCGCGCGCACCCCCGTGAGCGGACCCTTGCCGGCGGAGGCCTTGTCGTAGCCTTCGATCGCGCTGAAGAAGGTCTGGCCCGGGCTCTGGGTCGCGGGATCGATCGTGCGCGCAAGGGAGTAGCGGACATCCTCCGCCGTGAGCACGCGCCCGTTGTGGAACTTCACGCCGGAGCGGAGCTTGAAGGTATAGACCTTGCCGTCGGCGGAGACGGTGAAGCTCTCGGCGAGATCGGCGATGAGCTCGGTCGTGCCCGGCTTGTAGCCCATCAGGCCGTTGAAGAGGCTCTTGATCATCGACCAGTTCTGCCAGTCGTACCCGATCGCCGGGTCGAGCGTCGCCACGTCCGACTGGAACGTGACCAAAACCTGCCCGCCGCCGGGCGCCGCCGCCGCGCGGGCGACCCCGGTCCCGAACCCGGGCAGCCGCCCCGCGGCGGCGAGGAAGGAGGCAGACGCGGCGGTGCCGAGCAGGCCCCGGCGGTGAATCGGTCGTTTCGTCGGATCCTTGTTCATGTCTTCGTCTCCCTTGTTTTGGATCTGCCGTTCCCGTCGTGTCGCTTCGTTGCGCTCACCGCACCCGGATGCGCGGGTCGAGCGCGCCGGTGATGATATCCGCCAAAAGGTTCCCGAGCACGATCGCAATCGCCGCCACGATCGTAACCCCCATGATCACCGGGATGTCCAGCTGCTGGATCGCCTGCCAGGCGAGCTGGCCGATCCCGGGCCAGCCGAAGACCGCCTCGACGACGACGACGCCCTGCATGAAGTTGCCGATGTCGAGGCCGATCATGGCGATCACCGGCAGCACCGCGTTGCGGCCCGCGTGCAGCAGCACGACCCGCCACTCCCCCGCCCCCTTCGCCCGCGCGGTGCGGACATAGTCCTGTCGCAGCGCATCGACCATGCTCGATCGGCTCTGCCGCGCGTACCATCCCCCGCCGCCGATCGCGAGCGTGAGCGCGGGCAGGAAGAGGTTCGCGAGCCCGCCATAGCCGCCGAGCGGGAAGAGATCGAGCAGATAGCCGAAGACATAGAGCAGCAGGAGCCCGACGACGAATTGCGGCGCGCTGACGCCGACGAAGCTCAGCACCATCGTCGCCTTGTCGGCGCGCGTGCCGCGCCGCGACGCGCTGAACGCACCGGCAGGCAGGCCGAGCAGCAGCTCGAGGAAGATCGCCCCAACCATGAGTTGCAGCGTCGCCGGAAGCCGGCTCGCGACCACCGTGCTCACATCGATCCGCTGCACATAGGAACGGCCGAGATCGCCGCGCGCGAGGTGGCCGAGATAGCGAAGATACTGCACCGGCAGCGGCTGATCGAGCCCGAGCTGATGGCGGATCGACGCCACGGTCTCCGCCGAGGCGCTGCGCCCGGCGATCATGCGCGCGGGATCGGCGGGCACCGCGAAGGAGATCAGGAAGGTGACCAGCGTGACGCCGAGGACGACCAGCACCGACTGCGCGAGGCGACGGGCGAGGAACCGCAGCATCAGAAAAACCGCAGCATCACATGATCCCGCGCTGCGTCGGGTCGAGCGCGTCGCGCAAGCTGTCGCCCACCAGGTTGAAGGAGAGCGCAAGCAGGATGATCGCGAGCCCGGGAAAGATGACGAGCCAGGGCGCGACCATGAAATAGGACTGGCTCTGGAAGATGATCCCGCCCCACGAGGGCGTCGGCGGCTGCACGCCGACGCCGAGGAAGGAAAGCGTGGCCTCGAGCAGCACCGTCGAGGAGATCCCGAGCGTACCCCACACCAGGATCGTCGGCACCAGATGCGGCAGCACGTGCCGCGCCAGGATGCGCCATCGCGTGGCGCCGAGCGCGCGCACCGCCTCGACGAACTCGCGTGCCGCCAGCGCCCGCGTCTCGGTGTAGATCACCCGCGCGATCTGCACCCAGTTCACCAGCGCGATCACCAGCGCGACGATCCAGAGGCTCGGACGGAGGATCGCGGCGAGCGCGATCGCGAGCAGCAAAGCGGGAAACGCCATCATCAGATCGGTGAACCGCATGATCACCGTGCCGGCCCAGCCGCCGAGGAACCCCGCCGTCGCGCCAAGCGTGGTGCCGATCACCACGGCGGCGAGATTGGCCGCAAGCCCGATGATCATCGAGGCGCGCGCGCCCCAGATCAGCCGCGAAAGGAGATCCCGCCCGAGCAGATCGGTGCCGAACCAATAGACCGCGCCGGGAGGCCGCGGCGCGCCCTCCAGGGTGAGCCCGTTGGTGAACTGGTGGTCGGGATTGAACGGTGCAACGAAGGGCGCGAACAGCGCGGCGATTGCGACGACGGCAATGACGGCGAGCCCGAACAGTGCCGCCTTGTCCTGGCGGATCCTCGACCATGCCGACGCCATTCGTTCGGATGCCGCCCCCGCGAATTCAAGCCCGGCATGATCAGCCGTCCCCGAGCGCGGGGCAATCCGCGGCGCAGCGGGTGGCGCTCGGAGGACGCCGTTTGGCGGCGCCATTTGACAGGGCCGTTTGACGGGGCCGTTTGACGGGGCCGTTTGGCGGGGCCGTTTGACGGGGCCGTTTGACGGGGCCGTTTGACAGGGGGCGGGCCATCCGATAGACGGCCTTCACACAACTTGCGAACGACTATCAATTGCGATTCCCGCCGCCGCGCCGCAAAGAGAAAGTCCCCCCATGCCGCCGTTCCCCCCTGCCCACGCCATTCCCCTTGACCGCCGCACCCTTCTCCGCCACCTCGCCGCCGCGGCACCGCTCGCCGCCGGCCTCGCAGCTTCGCGCACCGCCGCTGCCGCGACGGAGACGATCACGCTCTATTCAGGCCAGCACCCCCAGGTCGTGCAGATGCTGACGGACGAATTCACCAAGGAAACCGGCATCGCCGTCGGCGTCCATTCCGGCGAGGGCCCCGACATCGCCAACCAGATCCTCCGCGAGGGAAAATCCTCCCCCGCCGACGTCGTGTTCGTCGAGAACTCGCCCGAGCTCGTCCTGCTCGACGAGCATCGCCTGCTCGCCCCCGTCGCCCCGGCAACGCTCGCCCGCGTCCCCCGCCAGGACAGCGCGGCGGACGGTCGCTGGCTCGCCGTCCTCGCCCGGCAGAACGTGCTGGCCTGGAATCCCACGCTGATCGCGGCAGCGGACCTCCCGCGCTCCCTGCTCGACCTCGCCCGGCCCGCCTGGAAGGGCAAGGTCGCGATCGCGCCCGCCGATTCCGATTTTCTCCCCCTCGTCGGCGCGGTGATCCACGCCGAAGGCCGGGCGCAGGCGCTGGCCTGGCTCCAGGGCCTGCGCGCCAACGCGAAGCTCTATGACGACGACGAGGGGGTCGTCGCCGCGGTCAATCGCGGCAGCGTCGCCACCGGCGTCATCAACAACTACTACTGGGCGCGGCTCGCGACCGAGCTCGGCGCGGCCGGGACGCATAGCAGGATCGCCCATTTCGCCCCTGGCGACATCGGCAACCTCATCAACATCTCGGGCGCCGCGGTCCTCGCCTCCTCGCGGCGCCAGGCAGCCGCGCAGCGGTTCGTAGCCTTCCTCGTCAGCGATCCGGCGCAGGAAATGCTCGGGAAAAGCAATATCGACTACGAATACCCGCTGGCCCCCGGCGTCGCCCCGAACGCGATGCTGACGCCGTTCGCCGATCTCCGCCCGCCGGCGATCGCGCCTGGCGCGCTCGGCGACGATCGCCAGGCCGCGCGCCTCCTCCAAGACGCAGGACTCATCTGACCCGATGAGCGGCCCGCCTATCCTCGGCAACACGATCCTCAGGAACGCCGAGCCGCCGCCGCGGGCGCTGATCCCGCCGGCTTCGGTCCCGGCGCTCCTCGTCGCCGTGCCGATCGCGATCACGCTCGCCGACGCGCTCCGCACCGGCCCGGCCCGCGCCTTCGCCCTGCTCGCCCGCCCGCTCGTCGCCGAGCTGCTGACCAACACCGTCCTGCTCACCCTCGCGACCTCGCTGATCGGGATGGTGATCGGCACCGCCGCCGCCGTGCTCGTCGAGCGCACCGACCTGCCCTTCCGCCGTGCCTTCTCCGCCCTCGCCGCCGCACCCTTCGCGGTGCCCGCCTTCATCGCGAGCTATGCCTGGGTCTCACTGAGCCCCGGGCTCGAGGGCTTCGGCGGCGCCCTGCTCGCCACCACCTTCTCCTATTTCCCGCTCGTCTATCTCCCGGTCGCCGCGGCGCTCCGCGGCCTCGATCCCGCGCTCGAGGACAGCGCCCGCTCGCTCGGCTGCTCGGCGGGCAGCTCCTTCCGCCGCGTCGTCCTGGCCCAGCTCCGACCGGCGATGCTGGGCGGCGCGCTCCTGGTCGCGCTCAACGCGCTGGTCGAGTTCGGCGCCTTCGCCCTGATGCGGTTCCGGACCTTCACGACCGAGATCTACGCCGCCTACCAGGCCGGCTTCGGCGGCGACGAGGCGGCCGTGCTCGCGGTCGTGCTGCTCGTGCTCTGCCTCGCCTGCCTCGCCGTCGAGCAGGCGATGCGCCGGCGCGTCCGCTATTCCCGGCTCGGCCGCTTCGCCCGCCGCCCCGCCGTGCCCTACCGGCTCGGCCCCTGGCGCTGGCCTTCCTTCGCCGCCCTCGCCCTCCTTTACGCGCTCGCCACCGGCGTCCCGATCGGCATGATCGTCTTCTGGCTCACCCGCCACGGGGTCAGCGCGATCACGCCCGACGAGGTCTCCGCGGGCGCCGTCCTCGGCGCCACCCTGACCACCATCTTCCTCGGCCTCGCCGGCGCCGCGCTCACCCTCGTCCTCGCACTCCCGCTCGGCATCCTCTCGAGCCGCCGGGCCGGAAGCCCGCTCGCCACCTTCCTCGAGCGCGGCGCCTGGCTCGCCCAGGGCGTGCCGGGCATCGTCATCGCGCTCGCCCTCATCTCCGCCACCGTCGGCACGCTGCCCTGGCTCTACGAGAGCACCGCGCTGCTCCTCCTCGCCTACGCCATCCTCTTCATGCCCTACGCCCTGGTCGGCATCCGCGCCGCCCTCCTCCAGGCCGAGCGCGGGCTCGAGGAGGCCGGGCGCTCGCTCGGCCTCGGCTGGTTCGGGGTGCTCATCCGGATCACCCTGCCGCTCGCCGCCCCCGGGCTCGGCGCGGCCGCCGCCCTCGTCTTCATCGCCATCACCACCGAGCTCACCGCGACCCTGCTGCTCGCCCCGATCGGCACCCAGACGCTGGCGATCCGCATCTGGGGCGATACCTCCACCCTCGCCTTCGCCGCCGCCGCGCCCTATGCCGCCATCCTCGTGGCACTCTCCCTCACAGCGAGCCTGATCCTCGCGCGCCGCTTCGACCTCGCCACCGTCCGGCTGGACCTCGGTGGTTGAGGAGAGGGGCGGCTGAGGATGGCCGAGCTTCGCATCGCGGGCCTCGCCAAGCGCTTCGGCGGCAAAACCGTGCTCGACGCGCTCGACCTCGTCGTCCCCTCGGGCGAGCTGCTGGTCGTGCTCGGCCCCTCCGGCTGCGGCAAGACAACGCTGCTCCGCCTGATCGCCGGCTTCGAGCGCGCCGACGCCGGCACGATCCAAATCGATAACGAGCCGCTCGCCGCGCCCGGCCTGCACGAGCCGCCCGAGCGCCGGCGCATCGGCTATCTCGCGCAGGAGGGCGCGCTCTTTCCCCACCTGACGGTCGCCCGCAATATCGGCTTCGGGCTCCGCCGCCGGCCGGGCCGCGACCGCCGCACAGCCGAGTTGCTCGAAATGGTCGGCCTGCCCCACGAATACGCCCAACGCTTCCCCCACGAGCTCTCGGGCGGCGAGCAGCAGCGCGTGGCCCTCGCCCGCGCGCTCGCCCCCGCCCCGCGCCTCGTCCTGCTCGACGAGCCCTTCTCCGCCCTCGATGCCGCGCTCCGCCAGTCGGTCCGCGACACCGTCGCCGCCACCCTCCGCCACGCCGGCGCAACCGCCGTTCTGGTCACCCACGACCAGGGCGAGGCCTTCTCCATGGGCGATCACGTCGCCGTCTTGCGCGCCGGCCAGATCGTCCAGCACGCCGACCCGGCCTCGCTCTACCGCCACCCGGCGGACGCCGCACTCGCCCGCTTCGTCGGCGAGGCGGTGCTGATCCCGGGGCTCGCCGCCCACGGCGCCGCGGCCTGCGCCCTCGGCACCCTCCCTCTCTCCGTCTCCACCGAGGGACCGGTCCAGATCATGATCCGCCCCGAGCAGATCCGCCTCACCCCACCCGGCGCCGCCGGCAGCCGCCCGGCGCTGGTCCGCCACGTCACCTTCTACGGCCATGACGCCGTGGTCCGGCTCAGCCTGCCCGAAGCCCCGGGGCTCGAGATCTCCGCCCGCCTCTTCGGCCAGGACGTCCCGCGCCCGGGCGCGGCGGTCGGCGTCATCGTCGCTGGCGACGTCATCGCCTACCCCGTCGCCGGCGACGTCATCGCCTATCCCGCACACTGAACCTGTCGATCTGGCCCATCACCGCGAAGGGGCTTGACCGCGGCCTGCAAATGCGAATAACTCGCATTAGCGTTTCAGGCCGGAGACCGGGATGCCCCACCCCCTCACCCTCTCGTTTCTCCTCGCAGCCCTCGCCACCACCCCCGCCCTCGCCGCGGACCCCGCCGCCCTCACCACCCTCCACGGTCATCGCCTGCTCGCCTCCACCGTGCCCGCCAACGGCGATCTCAACCCCTACGCGATCGTCGTCGCGCCGGTCTCCGCCGGCGCCATCGCGGCGGGCGACGTGCTGGTCGACAACTTCAACGCGCGGAGCAATTTCCAGGGCACCGGAACGACGATCATGCTCTACGACCAAGCGACCAAGACGGCCCGCCTCTTCGCCGCCCTGCCGCCCAGGCTCGCCTTCTGCCCGGGCGGCGTCGGCCTCACCGCCGCGATGACCATGCTCAATTCCGGCTGGATCATCGTCGGCAGCGCCCCCAGCACCGACGGGACGACGAAGACCCGCGGCGCCGGCTGCCTGATCGTCCTCGACCCGCACGGCAAGCTCGCCGGCACGATCGCCGGACCCGAGATCGACGACCCCTGGGGCAACATGGCGGTGATCGACCGCGGCGATACGGCGACGCTGTTCGTCAGCAATGTCGGCTTCGGCATCGGCGCCGACGTTGGTCCCCTGGGCCAGAAGCCCGTCCCCCACGCGACCGTCCTCCGCATCGACCTCATCCTGCCCGCGGGCAGGCCGCCCGTGGTTGAGGCGAAAACCGTCATCGCCGACGGCTTTTCCTCGCAGGCCGACGCCGGCGCCTTCCTGATCGGCCCGACCGGCCTCGCCCTCGCTCCCGACGGCACGCTCTACGTCTCGGACGCGCTCGGCAACCGCGTCGTCGCGATCGACCACGCCGCCACCCGCGCCTCCTCTGCCGGCACCGGCCGCGTCGTCAGCGAAGGCGGCCTGCTCAAACGCCCGCTCGCCATGGTCGTCGCCGCGAACGGCGATCTCCTGGTCACCAACGCGCTCAACGGCCAGGTGGTCGCGATCGATCCCGCCACCGGCACCCAGCGCGGCGCGCTCTGGCTCGACCACGACGAAGCGCAGGACCCGCCCGGCAACGGCGACCTCTTCGGTCTCGCCATGACCCCGGACGCCAAGGGTCTCTATTACGTCGAGGACGACACCAACACGCTGATGCAAGCCCCTGGGATGGAATCGCCTCGTTGACCTCGCGCCGCGCCTTCCTCGCCGCCGCCGCCGCCGCCGCCGCGACCCTGCCGGCCCTGGCCAACCCCGAACCCTTCTTCGGCCCGCGCCAGGCCGGCATCACGACCCCCCAACAGAGAAACCTCCAGTTCGCCGTCTTCGACCTCGCGACCGCAAGCCGCTCCGACCTCGTCGCCCTCATGCGCGCCTGGACGCTCGCCGCCGCCCGCCTCACCGCCGGCCTGCCCGCCGATCATCTCGGCACCACGCCATCCGCCCCGCCCGGCGACAGCGGCGAGGCCATCGGCCTCGACCCGGCCCGCCTCACCCTCACCCTCACCTTCGGCTTCGGCCCCGAGCTTTTTCTCCTCGACGGCAAGGACCGCTTCGGCCTCGCCGCCGCCCGCCCGCCCGCCCTGGTCGATCTCCCGCCCTTCCCCGGCGAGCAGCTCGAGCCCGGCAAGACGGGCGGCGCGATCGCGGTGCAAGCCTGCGCCGACGACCCGCAGATCGCCTTCCACGCCGTCCGCCAGCTCGCCCGCATCGGCGAGCCCGCCATCGCCCTCAAATGGACGCAACGCGGCTTCTCCACCGCGCCCCGCATCAAGGGCACCGCCAGGGGAACACCACGCAACCTGATGGGCTTCAAGGACGGGACGATGAATCCCGATCCCGCCGATCCCCGGGCAATGGCCCAGTTCATCTGGGCCGGCGCCGAAGCCCCGGCCTGGATGCAGGGCGGCACCTACCTCGTGGCGCGCCGGATCCGCATCGCGCTCGAGCACTGGGACCGGATGAAGCTCGGCTTCCAGGAGCAGGTGTTCGGCCGGCGCAAATATTCCGGCGCCCCGCTCGGTGAGGCGGAAGAGTTCGCCCCGCTCGACCTCGCCGCCACCAACCCGGACGGCGATCCGCTGATCCCCGCGACCGCCCATGCGCGGCTCGGCGCGCCGGCGCTCAACGGCGGGGCGCAGATCCTGCGCCGCTCCTACGGCTACAGCGACGGCGCGGACTTCGTCGCCGAGCGCTGGCCGCCCTGGCGCCAGGCCATCGAATACGACGCCGGCCTCATGTTCCTCGCCTACCAGAAGGACCCGCGCACCGGCTTCATCCGCACCTTCGAAACCATGTCGCGGCTCGACGCGCTGAACCAGTTCACCACCCATATCGGCAGCGGAATCTTCGCCTGCCCCCCAGGCGCGGAGACAGGCAGCTATCTTGGCCAATCACTGGTTGAAAAAGGCTGACTCGTTGAAAATCAGGGGCTCCGCCCCTGGTCGGGGGCCCTGCCCCCGACACCGACACCCCAACGCGCAGACGCGTTGGGGGCCCCGTCGCCGGCAAAGGCGAAGCCTTTGC
Organism: uncultured Pseudomonadota bacterium; assembly: GCA_963840545.1. Classification (GTDB taxonomy): domain Bacteria; phylum Pseudomonadota; class Alphaproteobacteria; order Acetobacterales; family Acetobacteraceae; genus JAKAWQ01. Next base: position 774,932 of record CAWIZE010000001.1, read on the forward strand.
AATCCATTCGCTTTTATAAGATTTTCTTATACTGATTTTATAAGAATGTTGGGAGGTCCAGGGCCCCAGGCCCTGGCGGGGGTGTCGGGGGCAGAGCCCCAGACCCAGTCAAAGGGAAGTGGCACGCGACGTTCCAGCCGCGGGCGTGCTGCGCGAGATGCGGCCTCTCGCTGCGGCAGCGTTCCTGCGCGTAGCCGCACCTGGGATGAAACGGGCAGCCCGACGGTGGGTCGATCGGGCTCGGCACGTCGCCCTCGAGGATGATCCGGCGCCGGTTCGGCGCGGCCGGGTCCGGCACCGGCACGGCCGAGATCAGCGCCTGTGTGTAGGGATGCGCCGGCGCCCTCAGCACGTCGTCGGTCGGGCCGATCTCGACGATCGCGCCGAGATACATCACCGCGACCCGCGTCGAGACCTGGCGCACCACCGAGAGGTCGTGCGCGATGAACACGTAGGTGAGGCCGAGCCGCTCCTGCAGATCCATGAAGAGATTGACGATCTGCGCCTGGACCGAGGCATCGAGCGCCGAGACCGGCTCGTCGGCCACGATCAGCCGCGGCGCCAGCGCGAGCGCCCGCGCGATGCCGATCCGCTGCTGCTGGCCGCCCGAGAATTCGTGGGGAAACCGCTCGGCATGCTCGGCAAGCAGCCCGACCTCGCGCAGCAGCGCGCGCACGCGGGCGGCGATCTCGGCGCGGGTTCCGCGGCGATGCACGATCAGCGGCTCGGCGATGAGCTCGCCCACCCGCCGTCGCGGATTGAGCGAGGCGGCGGGGTCCTGGAACACCATCTGCATGCGGGTGCGGAGCGCGCGCAGCGCCCGCGGGCGGAGCGTCGTGATCTCCGTGCCCTCGAAGAAGATTTGCCCGTCGCTCACCTCGTAGAGGCGGGTGAGGCAGCGCCCGAGCGTCGATTTCCCGCAGCCCGATTCGCCGACCAGGCCGAGCGTTTCGCCCTCCTCCACCGCGAGCGAGACCTGCTCGACCGCGCGCACCACCTTGTTGAAGCGCGCCAGCAGATGGTTGCCGACGCGGTAGCGCTTGCTCACCTTGACGGCCTCGAGCAGCGGGCGCGCCTCGGAGGTCACGCCGTTACCGCAAGCAACTGCGCGCGCGCCGCCGCCCGCGCCTCGGCCGTGAGAATGCATGCGGTCTCATGCCCACCCTCCGCCACGAGCTCCGGCCGCACCGCGCAGGCGGCCTCGCGCCAGCGGCAGCGCGGCCCGAAGGGGCAACCCTCGGGGATCGCGAAGGGCGAGGGCGGCGTGCCCGGAATCGCCGGCAGCCGCCGCGGGCGCGCGCCTTCGAGCGGGGGGATCGAGGCGAGCAGGCCGAGCGTGTAGGGATGGCGCGGCTCGCGGAACAGCGCCCCGGTCTCGGCCCGCTCGACGATCCGCCCCGCGTACATCACCGCCACCCGGTCGGCGATCTCCGCGACCACGCCCATGTTGTGGGTGATCAGGATCACCGAGGAGCCGAAATCCGCCCGCAGCTTGCGCACGAGGTCGAGGATCTGGGCCTGCACGGTTACGTCGAGCGCGGTCGTCGGCTCGTCGGCGAGCAGCAGCGCGGGATCGCAGGAAAGCGCCATGGCGATCACCGCGCGCTGGCGCATGCCGCCCGAGAGCTCGTGGGGAAAGCGCTCTGCCGTGCCGGCAGGGTTGGGGATGCCGACCGCCTCGATCAGCTCGACCGCGCGCCGCGCCGCCGCCCGGCGCGAGACGCTCCGGTGCGCCCGCACCTGCTCTGCGATCTGCCGCCCGATCGCGTAGACGGGTGTGAGCGCCGTCATCGGGTTCTGGAAGATCATCGCGATCGCGCCCCCCCGCACGCGGCGCATCTCGCCGTCGGGAAGCCCGACGAGCTCGCGCCCGCGGAAGCGGATCGAGCCCTCGACGATCGCGTTCGGGTCGCGGATCAGCCCCATCACCGCGAGCACCGTGAGCGTCTTGCCCGACCCGGACTCGCCCACGATGCTGAGGATCTCGCGCTCGCCCAGCGTGAAGGAGACGCCGTCCACCGCGCGCACCAGGCCCCGCTCGGTGCGGAACGAGACCGCGAGGTCGCGCACCTCGAGGATCGGCCCCGCCCCGCTCCCGCTCACCGTTCGCGCACCCTCGGATCGATCGCCGCGTAGAGGATGTCCACCGCCGCGTTCGAGACGACGACGAAGAACGAGGCGTAGATGACGGTCGCCATGATCATCGGCAGGTCGAGGTCCTCGAGCGCGCGGTAGGTCAGCGCGCCCACCCCTTGCAGCCCGAACACCACTTCGGTGAGCAGCGCGCCGCCGCCCACCAGCGCCCCGAAATCCAGCCCGAACATCGTGACGAAGCTGATCAGCGAGCAGCGCAGTGCGTGGCGCGTCAGCACCTGCCAGTCCGAAAGCCCCTTGGCCCGCGCGGTGCGGATATAATCCTCGTTCAGCGCCTCGATCAGGTTCGCCCGCAGCACGCGCCCGTAGATCCCGATATAGAGCACGGCGAGGGTGATCCACGGCAGCACCAGGGCGGCGAACCAGCCGAGCGGCCTCGCGGTGATGTTCACATAGCCGAGCGCCGGCACCCACGAGAAAAGAAACGTGCCGTGGAGGCGGCTTTGCGTCAGCAGGTTCACCACCTCGCCCAACCAGAACACCGGCATCGAGACGCCGATCAGGCTCCCCACCATCAGCCCGCGATCGATCAGCGTATCCTTGAAGGCGGCCGCGACCAGGCCCACAACCACGCCGAAGACGACCCAGATCGCCGCCGCGCCGAGCACGAGCGAAAGGGTTACGGGTGCGGCTTCGACGATCTCCGGCACGATCTTCTCGCCGCGATTGACGAAGGAGGTGAGGTCCTGGGTGACGAGGAGATGGTCCATCATCAGCACGTATTGCACGGGCAGCGGCTTATCGAGGCCGAACTCCTTGCGCACCGCCGCGACCGTGTCGGGCGTCGCATTGCGCCCGGCGATCCGCGCCGCCGGATCGGCGCCCGGGGTCGCGAAGAAAATGAGGAAAACGGTGGCGCTGATGCCCACCAGCACGAAGATCATGTGCAGCAGGCGGCGAAGGACGAAGCCGGTCACGCTCGTTCAGCCCACGCGCAGCTTGGCGCGCGGATCGAGCGCGTCCCTGAGCCCGTCGCCGAGGATATTGAGCGCGAGCACGGTGAGCACGATTGCGATGCCGGGCGCGATCGCCACCATCGGCCGCGTATAGAGCAGGTCCTCGCCGTCGCGGATGATGGTGCCCCAGCTCGCCGCCGGCGGCTGCACGCCGACCGAGAGAAACGAAAGCGCCGCCTCGGTCAGGATGTTGAGCGCCATCATCAGCGGCGCGAAGACGATGACGGTGCTGAACACGTTCGGCAGCACGTCGCGCCGGAGGATGCGCAGGCGCGGCACGCCGAGCCCGGTCGCGGCGAGCACGAACTCGCTGTTGCGGAGGCTCAGCACCTGCCCGCGGATCGGCCGCGCGACATAGGGGACGTAGACGACGCCGATGATCAGGATGGGCAAGGCGAGGCTCGCGCCGTTGAGCTGGATCGGGCCGATGCCGAGGCTCTCGTTGATGAGCACGATCGAGAGCGAGATCGCCAGCAGGTAGATCGGGAAAGCCCAGAGGATATCGAGGAAGATCGAGATCACGCGATCGACGATCCCGCCGAAGAAGCCGGCGACCAGCCCCGTCAGCGTCGCGAGTGCGAGGCAGATCGCGGTCGAGGCCGCCCCGATCACGAGCGAGTTCCGCCCGCCATAGAGCAGCCGCGCGGCGACGTCGCGCCCCTGGTCGTCGGCGCCGAGGGCGTACGGCCCGAAGCGCCACAGCGGCCCGACCGGGGTGAGGCCGAGGCCGAACCCGTTGGTCGCCTGCTGGAGCACATCGACGCTCTTGCCCCCCACCATGATCGATCCGCCGACATTCGAGGCGAAGGGGTCGGTGTGCGAGACGAAGCGTGCGTAGTACGGCGCGGCGGCGCAAGCGACGACGATAAACACGAGCACGGAGAAGGAAAAAAGCGCGCTCCGGTTGCGGACGAGCTTTCGAAGCGCGCCCGCCCAGTAGCCCAGCGCCGGCGGGGCGAGCCGCGCGGGCTCGCCCCAACCGGCCGGCGCGTAGGTCGGCTCCGCCTGCGACAAAGCCGGGCTACTTCACCCACGCGAGTTCGGGCTGGAAGTAGACCTGGCCGCTGAAGACGAAGTTCCCGACACGCTTCGAGACGAAATCCGCATGCTTCGGATTGAGCATGGTCACCGTCGGCGCCTGGTCGGTGATCTGCTGGTCCACCTCGGCCCAGATCTTGTTGGCGCCGGCCGCATCGGTGAGCGAGAGGGTCATCGCCTTCTGCATCTCGGCATCGATCGACGTGTCGCAGAAGCCCGGCATGTTGATCGAGGTGTCGGAGCCGGGATGGAAGTTGGCGCAGCTATAGAGCACGTTGAGGAAGTCGGACGGCGCCGGGTAGTCCTGGTACCAATCGGTCACGCCGATCTGCACCTTGTTCTTCGTGTTCTGCAGATAGGTGAACTCGATGTCCGGCGAGATCCCCTTGACCGAGGCCTTGAAGCCGAGCTGGTTGAGCACGCTCTGCAGATAGACCCCCATCGCACGGTAGGGGTCGATCGTCTGGGTGATGATCGTCACGCTCTGGCCGATCGCCCCGGACTTCGCCATCAGCGCCTTGGCCTTCGCCATGTCGGGCGCCGTCCATTTCGTGCCGGGATTCTCGGTATACGGGCAGTAGGGCGCGTAGCCCGGCATCCCCGGTGGCAGCACCTGGCACGAAGGGCTCGCCAGCGCCGGCCCGCCATAGAGCTTCACGAGGTCGCCGCGGTTGATCGCGTAAGCCACCGCCTGGCGCGCCGCGAGATTGTTGAACGGCGCCAGATTGACGTTGAGCGTGAGGTAGAAATAGGCGAGCAGCGGATTGAGATGGAGCTGCTGGGGATACCTGGTCGCGATCTCGTTCAGCCGATCGACCGGGAGGTTGTCGAACATCCAGTCGTCCTGCCCGTTCTCGATCGCCGTCACCTGCGCATCGGGCGTCAGTCCGAAGCGGAAATCGATCTCATCGACATATCCCCAGGGCTGGGCGTCGGGGTTCCATTGCTTGAAATAGGGGTTGCGGACCATGATCAGCGCCCGGTTCGGATCATAGCTCTTGATCATGTAGGCGCCGGTGCCGGGGATCGGTGTCGTGCCCATGTCCTTGCCCGGCGTCCCCGCCGGCACGATCGAGCCGAAGGGAACCGCGAGCTGGTCGAGGAACTCCGAGTCCGCGTGCACGAGATGGAACGTCACGGTGTTGGCCGCGTCGTCCGCGACCACGCCGGGCAGGGTGCAGCTCGCCGGGGTTTTCACGCAGGCATCGCCGCCCTCGATCACGTTGTACCATGCGCCGGCATTCGGATTGAGCGCCTGGAACAGACGCACATAGGTCGCGCGGACATCGTCCGGCGTCAGCGTCTTGCCGTTGGAGAACTTGATGCCCGGGTGAAGCGTGAAGACATAGGTCTTGCCGCCGTCCGTCGGCGTCGGGATCGCGGTGGCGAGGTCGGGCACGATGGTGAAGGCATCCGGACCGCCGGCCTTCTTGAACGTCACCAGCCCATCATAGAGGAACGGGAAGAGCTGCCAGTATTTCAGCGTGTAGTTGACCTGCGGGTCGATCGTGCCCTCGGCCGCGGCCGCCACGAGGTTGAGCGTGCCGCCGTAATGCGGACCGCTCGGCGCGGCGAGCGCCGGGACGGCGGCGAAAGCGAGCGCCCCGGCGACGGCGGCTATGCGATGCAACCTCATCGTATGTCTCCTTCCCTCCGAATCTCGGCTCATGATGTTTCTTTGCTCAACCGGGGGTCGTGCGCGGCGAGGAACTCTCCCACCACCTGCATGCAGAGCGAAGTCTCCTCGACATGCGGCATGTGGCTGGAGTGCTCGAAGATCGTCCACCGCACGTCCGGAATCCGCTCCGCGTAGGGCCGCACCGTCGCCTCGGTCGCCTCGTCATGGCGGCCGGAGATCAGCAGCGTCGGCGCCGTGATGCGGTCCAGCCGCTCGATGATGCTCCAGTCCTTGAGCGTGCCCACCACGTGGAACTCGGTCGGCCCGTTCATCGTATGATACACGGTGGGGTCGTCGGCGATCGCGTCGAAGCTGCGCGTCACCTCCGGCGGGTTCGGCACCACGCGGCAAACGTGCCGGTCATAAAACATCTTGGTCGCTGCCTGGTATTCGGGCGAATCCAGCGTCCCCTCTGCCTCATGCTTGAGCAGGGTTGCCTGCACCTCCGCCGGCAGCGCGGCGCGCAACCGGTCCGCCTCGGCAACCCACAGCGCCATCGAGGCCGGCAAGTCGGCGATCACCAGCGCCCGCAGCCCCGCCGGCCGCCGCACCGCGTGCTCCGCGGCGAGCATCCCGCCCCAGGACTGCCCGATCAGATGGTAGGCCCCCGCGATCCCGAGATGCGCGAGCAGATTGTCGAGCTCGCCCAAGAACAGCCCGACGGTCCAGAAATCTTCGCCGTTCTCCCTCAGATGCGTCGAGCGCCCGTTGCCGATCTGGTCGTAATGGATGACGGCGCGCCCGCCTTCCGCCAGCAGCTTGAAGCTGTCCACATAGTCGTGGGTGCAGCCCGGCCCGCCATGCAGCACGACCACCGGCAGCGTCGCCGACCCGAGCGCGCCGGTGACCCTGTACCAGGTCCGCCATTCGCCGAACGTCGCCCCGCCGAACGTCGCGTACCCTTCGCTCGTGGCGCCTGCTGTCACGTCGGCCGCCCCCTGCCCGGCTCTGCCCCTGCCTGGCCCAGTCGGGCCGCACTCTGTCGGCCCGTCCCGCAACTAGCAAGCCCTATGCCACGGGCGGCCGGCCGCCGATCCTTTTCACCAGGTAGAAGCAGCGATGCCCCGGCGGGCAGTCCTCGAGCGTGCCGAAATGGGAAAACCCCATCCGCTCGTAAAAAGGCCGCGCCTGGAAGCTGAAGGTGTTGACGACGATGCCGCGGCAGCCGCGCGCCCGCGCCTCGTCCTCGGCGCCGCGGAGAAGGGCCGCGCCGATCCCCCGCCCGCGCAGCTCGGGCGGCACGTAAAGAACCTGGATCGCCAGCCAGCGATAGATCGTCTCGCCCGAAAGCCCGCCGATGACCTCGCCGGCCGGCGCCCGCTGCAAGGCGAGCACGAGCGGGCGTGCCTCGGCCGGGCCGGCGAACGGCGCGTTGAAGGCCACCAGCGGCCGGGCGATCGCGGCGAAGAGCGCCGGCTCCGGCCGCTCGACCAGGACGATTTCCTCCGACGCCGCCCCCGCCAGCACCTCACCCACGCGCGCTCTCCACCGCCCCGCGCGCTCCAGAATGCGACCAACCCCTTAACAACCCCTCTTTGCGATTTGCCAACCTCCCGCGCCCAGGCTGCCCCGATGCCAGCCCCTCGCGCCCACCTGGAAGAAGCGGCGCGGCGCCTCCGCGCGGGAGACGCCGCCGGCGCGGAGGCCCGCCTCGAAACCATCCTCGCCGCCGCCCCCGGCGATCCCGACGCGCTCCATCTGCTCGGCCTCGCCGCCCACCGCGGCGGTCGCCATGCGGAGGCCTGCGCCGCGATCGAAGCGGCGGTGGCGCGGCGCCCGAAGGTCGCGCTCTACCGCGCCAATCTCGGCCGCGCGCTCGCCGCCGCCGGGCGCCTCCCCGAGGCCCAAGCCGCGCTCGGCACCGCCCTCGCGGCCTGCCCGGCCGACGCCGACCTCCACTACGATCTCGCCCTCGTCCTCGCCCGCTCCGGCCGCACCGCCGAGGCGGCCGCCCGCTACCGCGCCGCCATCGCCCTCGCCCCCGCCGACGCCCCCATCCGGGCCGAGGCCCACAACAATCTCGGCGCCGCGCTCGCCGCCCTCGGCGAGACCGACGAAGCCGAGGCCGCCTACCGCGCCGCGCTCCGCCTCGCCCCCACCCACCCCGCCGCCCACGCCAATCTCGGCGCGCTCCTCTGCCGCCTCGGCCGCTTCGCCGAGGCCGAGACCGCCCTCCGCCGGGCGCTTGCCGCTTCGCCCGACTTCCCCGCCGCCCTCAACAGCCTCGGCACCGCGCTCGCCGCCCTCGGCCGCCCCGCCGAGGCGGAATCCTGCTACCGCCGCGCCCTCGCCCTCGACCCCACCTACGCCGAGCCCCACAACAATCTCGGCACGCTGCTCCACTCCGCCGGGCGCTTCGCCGAGGCCGAGCAGGCCCTCCGCCGCGCCCTCGCCCTCGACCCCGCCCACCCCGAAGCCCACACCAATCTCGGCAACGTCCTCGCCGCCCTCGGCCACCTTCCCAAATCCGTCGCCGCCCACCGCATCTCCCTCCGCCTCCGCCCCGCCGAGCCCGAGACCGAATACAATCTCGGCGTCGCCCTCCTCTCGGCCGGGCGCCTCCGCCAAGGCTGGGCGGGCTACGAGCGCCGCTGGGACCGCCGCGGCGCCGCCCGCCGCGACCTCCCCGGCCCGCTGTGGACCGGCGACGCCCTCGGCGGCCGCCGCATCCTCGTCCATGCCGAACAGGGCATCGGCGACACCATCCAGTTCTGCCGCTTCCTCCCCCTCCTCAATTCTCCCCACCTCATCCTCGAAGTGCCGCCCCCGCTCTTTCGCCTCCTCTCCGCGCAGCGCCTCGCCGCGCAAATCATCCCCCGCGGCGACCCGCTCCCCCCCTTCGACCTCCATTGCCCGCTGATGAGCCTGCCGCACCGCCTCGGCACCACGCTCGAGACCATCCCCCCCGCGCCCTATCTCGCCGCCGATCCCGCCCTCGCCGCCGATTGGGCCGCCCGCCTCTCCCCATTGGCTTGCCTCAAGGGGGCCGGCCTCAAGATCGGCCTCGCCTGGGCCGGCAACCCGGACTACGCCGCCGATTCCCGCCGCTCGCTCGACCCCGCGCTCCTCGCCCCCCTCCTCGCCCTCCCCAATTTTTCCTTCGTCTCCCTCCAACCCACCGCCTCGCCCCCACCACCCATCTTCCAGCCCCCCGGCCTCGCCGACTTCGCCGACACCGCCGCCCTCATCGCCGCCCTCGACCTCGTCATCGCCGTCGACACCGCCGTCGCCCATCTCGGGGCCGCGCTCGGCAAGCCGGTCTGGCTGCTCAACCGGTTCGATGCCTGCTGGCGCTGGCTCCGCGCCCGCGCGGACAGCCCCTGGTACCCGACGCTTCGTCAGTTCCGCCAGGAAAGCCCGGGCGATTGGCACGGCGTCATCGCCGCCGTCCGCGCCGCCCTCGCGCCCACCGCCCACCCCGGATTAGGCTCAGGCGCACCGCGTCATGACGGCGCGCATCCAGCCGGGAGAGCACGATGAAGCGACGGACCTTCCTTCAGGCCGCCTCGGCCACCTTGGCCGCGCCCCTCGTCGCATCCCTGGCCGCGCCACGCATCAGCCAGGCGGCGAACGCGCGCGTCCTCCGCTTCGTCCCCCAGACCGACGTCTCGATCCTCGATCCCGTCTGGACCACCACCTACCCGACCCGCGACCACGGCTACCTCGTCTTCGACACGCTCTACGGCCAGCTCGGGCCGGAGCACGGCTTCGCCCCGTCGCCGCAGATGCTCGCGGGCCACACAATCTCGAGCGACGGCAAGGAATGGCGCCTCACGCTGCGCCCGGGCCTCAAATTCCACGACAACGAACCCGTCCTCGCGCGCGATTGCGCCGCCAGCATCCGCCGCTGGGGCGCCCGCGATTCCTTCGGCCAGGCGCTGATGGCGGCAACCGACGAAATCACCGCCGCCGACGACCGCACCATCCTCTTCCGCCTCAAGCGCCCCTTTCCGCTCCTGCCGCAGGCGCTCGGCAAGAGCCCACCCAACATGTGCGCGATGATGCCCGAGCGCCTCGCCCTGACCGACCCGTTCACGCAGGTCACCGAGATGATCGGCAGCGGGCCGTACAAATTCAACGCGGCCGAGCGCGTGACCGGCTCGCGCCTCGTCTATGACCGTTTTTCCGCCTATGTCCCGCGCCCCTCCGGCACGCCCGAATGGACCGCGGGCCCGAAGGTCACCCACTTCGACCGCATCGAATGGCACATCATCCCGGACCCTTCCACCGCCCTCGCGGCCCTCGCGACCGGCGAGGTCGATTGGTGGTGGATCCCCGACGCGCTCCTCCTCCCCGCGCTCCGCGCCAACCATGACATCGCCGTGCGCGTCGTCGATCCCACCGGCTTCATCGGCACCATGCGCTTCAACTGGCTCAACCCGCCCTTCGACAATCCCGCCATCCGCCGCGCCATCGTCGGCGCCGTCAGCCAGGCCGAATACATGACCGCGGTGGTCGGCCGCGATCCAAACCTCTGGCGCGACGGCGTCGGATATTTCTGCCCCGGCACGCCGATGGCGAGCGCCGCCGGCCTCGCGGCGCTGACCGCCCCGCGCGATCTCTCCCTCGTCAAAAAGAATCTTGAATCCGCGGGCTATCGCGGCGAGAAAGTGGTCCTCCTCGCGCCGCAGAACATCCCGACCGTCAAGGCGGTCGCCGATGTCTGCAACGACATGCTGAAGAAAATCGGGCTGAATGTCGATTACGCCGCGATGGACTGGGGCACGCTGGTCGCCCGGCGGACCAGCGCGGCACCGATCGACAAGGGCGGCTGGAGCATCTTTTCCACGTTCTGGGCCGGGCTCGACATGTACAGCCCGGCGATCAACCCGTTCCTCCGCTGCAACGGCAAGGATGCCGCGCCCGGCTGGCCGACCGACGCCACCATGGAATCGCTCCGCGACGACTGGCTCGCCGCGCCCGATCAGGCGAGCCAGAAAAAAATCGCCGTCGCGATGCAGCGCCGCGCCTTCGAGATCGTGCCCTATATCCCGCTCGGACAGCAGTTCAACCCCACCGCCCACCGCACCGATATCACCGGAATCCTCGACGGCATCCCGGTCTTCTGGAACATCCGCCGAAGTTAGGAAGTCGGACAATGTTGGGGGCTGCGCCCCCAGCAGGGGCCCCGCCCCTGCACCCCGCTGGGGCCTTGAGGCCCCAGACCCCCATCCCTTCAGCGCGTGCGGCGGAGAAGCGAAGCGCATTTCGCCTTCACTTGGACGAATGTCAGGGGTCAGAGCACTGCGCCGACAGAAACGAGCGCCCTTGATAGTAAGGCGTTTTTGCCTTACATATGCGGTTCCGCTTGAGGCATGCCCATGAGCACGCTCACTGTCACCGCCAAAGGCCAGGTCACGCTGCGCAAGGATCTCCTGAAGCATCTGGGCGTGCACCCTGGTGAGAAAATTACCGTCGAAAAACTTCCCGATGGCAGGATCGAGATGAAGGCCGAGCGGCCGGCCGGCAAGATCTCGGATGTCTTCGATTTTTTGAAAAGAGAGAACGGCCCATCCTTGTCGATCGAGGAAATCGATGAAATCGCCAAACGGGGCTGGGCCGGCAGGCGGTGAAGATCACAGCCGATACCAACGTTCTCGTTCGGGCCATTACCGGCGACGATGAGCATCAAAGCAAGCTCGCTCAGGCGGAACTGACGAATGCCGACGTCGTTGCCCTGGCGCTGCCGGCGCTCTGCGAACTGGTTTGGGTGCTGTCGCGCGGCTACAAAATCCCCTCGACCGACATAGCGCAATCGGTTCGCCGCCTGATGAACGCTGCGAACGTCGTGGCGAACCGGCCCGCGGTGGAGGCCGGGCTGGCGATCCTGGATGCAGGCGGCGATTTCGCCGACGGCGTCATCGCCTATGAAGGAAGCTGGCTTGGTGCGGAGATCTTCATCTCTTTCGGCAAGACGGCCGTGAAGCTGATGGAAGCGCATGGCCAGTCCGCCCGTCTGCTGTCGTAGCCCGTCTCTGGCGTAGAATTTATCCTGGCGTTTCTCGGACAGCGATTGCATGTCGCCGTCGTCACGGCGCGGGACGATGCCATTCACGTCGTGGAGGCCTACCGTCGGCAAGGCCCCGGCTGGCAGGCGCACATGAACGAGGTGCTGCGCCGGCACATGCCGCGGCATGGAAAAAATTGAGAACTTCCATCATCCCGCAGGTCCCGGCGGCCCCAGAAGCACACCCCAGAAACACACCCCAGAAACACACCCCAGAAACACACCCCAGAAACACACCGAAGAAGCGCACCGACCTGACCGTCGCGGCCCGAGGCTCCCGCGCGTTCGGCGCTCGCCTGGCTGAAGCGCGTGCGGCGATGGAGGCGCTGGCCGCGTCGCTACCGCCCGAAGAGCTCAACCGCGTCGGGTTCCGCCTCTATGAGCGGTTCCGGCCTGAGTCCCCGAGGGTGTGAAGGGATGGGGCGCCAAGGGCGAGCTGCAGATCGAGCGGATCAGGGAGGCGAGGGCGTAGCGCCCACGCCATGAACGAGCTCGACGTCCGGCGGGCCGCCCGGCTGCTTCGCGAGGAGCCTGGCATCCTCGCGGAGGATCGGGCCCGAGACCGGCATCGCCCGGCCGAGGCCCGGGATCTTAATTCCGGCGCCGGTGCTCGAAGTCGGCATCGTAGATCTCACCGATTTCCCAGCGTCCCAGCCTCATGTCAGCGAGGTCGCGGTCGCTGAGACGGTGAAGCCGGGACTTCTCCCCGCTGCAACGAAGGTGTTCGCGGATGCGAACGAAAATCGCAAAGGGATTCACCCGTCCGGCCAGGGCTGCGCCGAACTGACTTCTTTGAGCCGGGTGGCCCGCAGCGGGTGCATCCGCGGAGAAGGGCTGTCCGTATGGGGTGCTCATTGCCATGGGTCTGTTTCTCCTCTGGTGCGGCGTGAAATCCCCGGTTCGAGTGAACGCGCCTCGGCTGCGGGTGCGGTTGGGTCCGCCGATGCGGTTACCAGATCGTGGCTTGGCGACTGGCCGGCGGCGTCACGCCGTTATCGTCCTGCATTTGTAGACGGATCGATGTCTCAACGATGTGAGGCGTCTCACAATGAATGGAGGCACCACCGGGCTCCGCGCGCTGCCCGACCGTCACGTGGCGGCGAAAACAAAGCCGCCCGAATGCCGCTCGACCAGCACGGCTTTCTCGCCGAGCAAGTGGCGTTGGATTGCCCGATGGACCTGACCGGCGAGCGCAACCTGGAGGGGTGTTCGGTCTGGCGCCGGGTCCAGGCGCCGATCCGAGAGTTGGGGCGGACCGAGCGGCGGGAGGGGGAAAGCGCGCACTGAGGCACGGCGCAAGTTCTTGGTCGGCCGCCTCGAACTGTAAGACTTCACAACATCCGCACCTGTGAAGCTGCCATTACGCAACTGTGAAGAGCGAAGAAGCCCCCCGGCCTGGGCTCCGGAAGCGGCACGGCGGTGACCTCACTTCAGAAGGTCGTCGAGTCCCGCCTGTTCCGCGTCCATCTCCGCTCGCCGCACCGCATCCACCACCACCGAGGCGGCGCCCACGGTCCGATGGGTCCGCCGTGCCGCGGCCACGAGCCAGTCGTAGTGATCCGCCGACATCAGCACCAGCGCGCGCCGTCCGTGCCGAGTGATCTCCACCGGCTCCCGCTGCGCCTGATGCTGGAACTCGCCGAATTTGCGCTGAAACTCAACGGCGGTCGTGCGAGCCATGGCTCCTTCGGTCGCAGAACAACAGAATATCTGAATTGTCTGCATTATCCCAAAACAGACCGAGAGTGTCGAGGGCAACCGCTCTCGGCGGTCCAGGGCGATCGGCGCCGGCAGTCGTGCCCCCACGGCTTTGCGCGATGGGGCCGCTCGGCGCCGGAGCCCCCGACCAATACGCCGACCTGACGCGGACCTGACGCCGCCCTACGGCACCACCACGCTCCACTCCTCGCGCCCGCCCAGCAGCGCGCGGATCGCCCCCGCCTGCCGCTCCAGCGCCGCGCGCAGCACCGCATCCGCCGGCAGTCCCCCGGCGATCAGGATCGCGCCGTCAGGCCTCAGCGCCAGCCGATGCCAGCCGCCCTGCTCCACCGCCTCGATCACCTCGCGCGCGCTCATCCGCGCCGCCGCCGCGCGGCATTCGGCCTCCTCGGCAGCACGCCGCGCGACCGCGGCCCCGCTTCTCTTCTCCGCCTCGTCTGCCTCGATCCGCCGCCCGCATTCCTCGAGCAGCCGCGCGCACTCGGCCTCATCGCCCGCGAACCGCGCCGCGACGAACCGCTGCTCGAGCCCGGCGCGCCACGGCCCGGGGCTCAGCCCCCGCGCGACCGCCATGCCGATCGTCCGGTCGAATTCCTGCGAAAGATCCAGCATCGCCGTCCTTCCCTCGCCCCGCCCCGCATCCCGCCCCGCACCGTCGTACAGCCGGTCTCCCCACTGAAGCCACCCGGGACAACGCACGCCCGCCCTCCGTCCCGGGACAAGCCGCGCCCGCGCCCTGTCCCTCCCTGCTCGGCCTCCTCACACCCCGATCCGCAGCAGCGCCGCCGCGTTCCCGAACGCGACGCGCGCCCGCACCTCCTCCGCGAGCTTCGTGCTGTCCATGAACTTGCCCGCTACCTCGGATACCTCGAACGGGTAGTCGATCGAGAACATCACCCGCCCCGCCCCCAGCGCCGGCTTGCCGCTCTTGAAGTAGGGAAGCAGCGCCGGGGTGATGAAATGCTCCTCGAGCGCGATCTTGGAGCGGGCGACGGTCGGGTTCTGTGCCGCCCCCCGTGCGGCGGCGCCGGCCGCAACCGCGGCCGACGCGGGCGGCCGACGCGGCGAGAACGGCGCGGCGGGTCGCTTGCATGGCACTCGCGGATGGTTCGGGTCGGACGATGTTCGCAGACCCGCACCCTGGACGAGTGGCTTGCGCGCGCCGAGAGCCGTTTTACGGCCGCCGCCCCCATTGCCGCCAGCGGGACAAGACGCGCTCAGCCTTTGTCCCGGGACGTGGCGGCAGCGCGCGCTGTCCCGCCCCGCCGCATCCGCTTGAGCGCCTGGGCGATCGCCGTTTCCCGCCGCTCCTCGCCCACGGAAACGGCGAAAGCGGCGCGGATGAAGCGCACCGCGGCGCCGTCGTTCGAGGGCGCGTAAACCCGCCCGGGATTGGCCTCCTTCATCGCCGCGAGGAAGACGCGAAAGAGCCCCGCCGCCTCCTCGTGCCAGCTGGGCCCAGGCGCGGCCTTCGCGGCGAGAGTTGGAAGAATCTGCTCCAATGCCGCACGCGCGGCGCGCACTTTCCGCGCCATGACTGCCCGTTCACGAAGCCCCGGCTCGCTCATGGGAAGGCTCGGAACCCGCGCGATATCACTTTGAAATTGCGCATGAATTGTCTCAAGCCTCGCGAGCTCCGCGAGCACCGTCAAGGCCGCCCGGGCGGCCCCCGGGGCGCCCGCTTCGCCCACTTTGCTCGCGGGCGGCCGCGCCCTTCTCAGCCGCAGGAACTGCAGCCACGTCGCGGCCTCGCGGCACGCCTCGATCCCCGGAACCTTGTCCTCGCCGCGCAAAATCTCGCGAAAAATCGCCCTGACCGCCGGCGCCGTGATCTCGCCCGTCACGCGGCGGGGATGAGGCCCGAGGCGACCGCGCGGGCGCGCGAGGCATCCATGCTCTCCGCCACCATCAGCGCCGCCGCCAGCGCCCGCCGCCCCGCCGCGGCATCGACCACGATCGGCCCCTCGCCGCGCACCGCGGCGAAGAACGCGGCATGCTCGGCGGCCAGCGAATCATGGTCCTCCCACGAGCTTTCGGTCATCGCGAAGCCTTCGAGCCCGGGCAGCGGCAATCCGGGTCCGCCGCGCCCGATCATGAACAGCTTCCGATTGACGAAATCGAGCGAGATGTAGCCCTCGCGCGCGAAGAGCCGCATCCGCCGCTCGGTCCGGAGCGAGATCCGGCTGGCCGTTACCGTCGCCACGCAGCCATTGACGAAGCGCACCCGGGCGTTGGCGATGTCCTCGCTCGCGCTCGCGACCGGCGCGCCCACCGCATCGACGCTCTCGATCGGGCTTTCCACCAGCGCGAGCACCAGGTCGAGGTCGTGGATCATGAGGTCGAGCACCACCGAAACATCGGTGCCGCGCTGCTTGAAGGGCGCGATCCGGATCGCCTCGATGTAGAGCGGCTTCTGCATGTGCTCGGTGAGCGCGCGGAAGGCCGCCGAGAACCGCTCGAGGTGGCCGACCTGCAGCACGGCCCGCCGCTCCGCCGCCAGCCCGACCAGGATGTCCGCCTCGGGCAGCGTCGCTGCGATCGGCTTTTCGACGAGCACGTGCCGGCCGGCCGCCAGCGCCTGCGCGGCGAGCGAAAAATGCGCCTCCGCCGGGGCAGCGATGATCACCGCCGCGCAGGCGGCGAGGAGCTCGGGCCAGGAGAGCGCGGGCGCGCCCGTCTCCCAGCCGAGCGTCCGCGCGCGCTCGGCGTCCAGGTCATGCACGCCGGCGAGCCGCACGCCCGGGCCGGTCGCGGCCTTGAGCGCGTGGAAGCGCCCGAAATGCCCGCATCCGGCAACGCCCACGGCAATGTCGGTCACGTCCGCCTCACCTGCCAAGGCGGGCTCGGTTGGCGCGCGCCAGCACCGCCTCGAACAGCACCTGGCAGCCCGCTTCGGCCTCCTCCGGGCGCATGCTCTCGGCCTCGTTGTGCGAGAGCCCGTCCTTGCAGGGGGTGAAAATCATCGCGCTCGGCACGCGTTGGGCGACATAGACCGCGTCGTGCCCCGCCCCCGAGACGATTTTTCGCGACCTGTATCCGAGCCTTTCGGCGGCCGCGCGCACCAGCTCGACGCACCCGGGGTCGAAGGGCTGGGCGGGAATGCGAAAGAGCTCGGTGAGCGCGAATTCGAGCCCGTCGGCTTGGGCGAGCGCTGCCGCCTGCTCGGAAAAAACCGCGCCGATCCGCTCGATCGCCGCCGCGTCGGGGTGGCGGAACTCGACCGCGAAGCGGACCTCGCCCGGGATCACGTTGCGGCTGTTGGGATAGACCTGGATCTGCCCGACCGTCCCGCGCCCGTCCTCGCCCTCGCCCCGCATCAGCCGCTCGACCAGCAGGATGATCCGTGCCGCACCGCTCAGCGCGTCGCGCCGCCGGGAGGGCGGCGTCGTCCCGGCATGCGATTCGCGGCCCGTCAGCACGGCGTCGTACCAGATCTGCGCCTGGGCGCCGGTGACGATGCCGATCATCCGCTCCTCGGCCTCGAGGATCGGCCCCTGCTCGATATGCAGCTCGAAATAGGCGTCCGCCGGAAAGGCGGCGGCGGGAATCGTTCCGCGATAGCCGATTTCGTCGAGCGCCGCGCCGACGCTCACCCCCTCCGGATCGCTCAGCGCATAGGTCTTCTCGAGCGGATAGACCCCCGCCCAGACGCCGCTGCCCATCAGCGAATGGCCAAATCGGCTGCCCTCCTCGTCGGTCCAGTTGACGAGCTCGAGCGGGGCCTCGGTCTCGATCCCGAGATCGTCCAGCGTCCGCATCACCTCGAGCCCGGCCAGCACCCCGAGCGCGCCGTCGAATTTGCCGCCCGAGGGCTGGCTGTCGAGATGGCTGCCGAACAGCACCGGCAGCCGCGCCGGGTCGCGCCCGGCGCGGCGGGCGAACATGTTGCCCATCGCATCGACCCGCACGCTGAGCCCCGCCGCCTCGCAGAGCGAGCGGAAGCGCTCGCGCCCGGCGCGGTCCACGTCGCTGAGCGCGAGCCGCCGCACGCCGCCTTTGGGCGTGGCGCCGATCTCCGCCATCCGCATCAGCTCGTCCCACAGGCGCCTTGGGTCGATCCGCTGGTTGGTGCTGCCGCTCACGTCGTCCCCTCGACCCGATCGCCGGCGCATCTTGCCCGCCGGGCCGCTCTCTGCAAGCCTCGTTCGGGCAAGGAGGCCCCGATGCCAGTGACCTCGCGCCGCTCTCTCTTCGCCGGGGTCGCCGCAAGCGCCGGCGCGGCGCTGCTCGCGGGCTGCGCGCTGCCCAATCAGCGGACCTTCGGCGCGGCGCGGTACCTGCCGCCGGTGCCGCCCAAGCCCCCCGCCGTGCCCAAGCCGCCGCCCTGGCCCGGGCCGCCGCCGCTGGCGACGATCCGCTTCGACAATCCCGCGGCCGACTATGTCGGCCCGCTGCGCAAGGCGATCGCGGCGGCCGAGGCGGTCAAGCCCGACGCCGAGTTCGCCGTGGTGGGCGTGGCGCCGGCGACCGGCGCGCCGGACGCCCAGGCCGCCGCGGCCGCCGCGGCCGCCGACGCCGCGCGGGCGGTGATGCAGGCGATCGAGCGGATGGGCGTGCCCTCCGGGCGGCTGCTGCTGGCGACCCGCACCGATCCCTCGACCGACGAGCAGCTCGTCGAGGTCTATGTCCGCTAGAGTGGGATGGGATCGCTCGCGCTCTCCCACCCCACTCCAGCTCTTTGTTTGATCGCGTGATTGAGACCTACGGTGTTCCACCTTCGGTCATCACGCTCTGGAACCATCGGCGTGCGTCCGGCCGGGCGGGCGGAGGGGCTTGGGCTCCTCCTCTGCACCGTCATCGCATGGGGCCTCAACTGGCCGGCGCTCAAGCTCCTGCTCGAGCACCTGCCGCCCTTCTCGATGCGCACGGTGACGGCGGTCGCCGCGGGGACCCTGGTGATGGCGTTGGCCGCCCTCCGCGGCGAGCGGCTGATGCCCCCGCGCGGGCAGTGGCGGCGCCTGATGCTCGCCGCCTTCCTCAACTACACCTCCTGGCTCGGCTTCGTCTCGGTCGCGCTGGTCTGGCTGCCCGCCTCGACCGCCGTGATCATCACCTACACCATGCCCGTCTGGGCGATGTGCCTGGCCTGGCCGGTGCTCGGCGAGCGGCCGCGCCCGCTGCCCCTGGTCGGGCTCGCGCTCGGCATCGGCGGGGTCGCCGCCGTGCTCGATGGCGGCCGCGCCGCGATCCCGCCCGGCGCGTGGCCGGGCGTCGCCGCCGCGTTCGCCGCCGCGGTGCTGTTCGCGCTCGGCTCGGTGGTGACCAAGCGCGCGCCGCTGGCGATGCCGCCGCTCGCCCTGGTGGGCTGGCAGATCCTGCTCGGCATCGCCCCGATCGCCGTCCTGGCACTCCTCTTCGAGCACCCCGACTTCGCCGCCCTCGGCGCCCTCGAATGGCTCGCCCTCGCCTACACCGCCTTCGTCGGGCTGGTGGTGTCCTATCTCTGCTGGTTCCGCGCCCTGAAGTTGCTTCCCGCCTCGGTCGCGACCACCGGCACGCTCCTCGTCCCCGTCGTCGGCGTCTTCAGCTCGGGGCTGCTGCTCGGCGAGCCGGTCGGCCTCGCCCAGCTCCTCGCACTCGCGCTGACCATCGGCGGGGTTGCGCTCGCCGCCAGGAGCTAGATAACCCTGCCCATGGACAAGGCGATGGATATCGCGGCGCGGCCCCTGATCCGCCTCCGGCCCGGGGCGGATCGCCGCCTCAAATCCGGCTACCCCTGGGCGTTCAGCAACGAGATCGCGATGAGCCCGGAGCTGCGCGAGTTCCCGGCCGGCGGCCTCGTGCGCCTCGAAGGCGATGACGGCGTCCGCTTCGGCACCTGCTTCTTCAACCCCCACAGCCTGATCTCCGCCCGCCAGCTCGACCACGACCCCACCGCCGAGATCAATTCCGGCTGGGTCCAGCTCCGGCTTGCCGAGGCCGCGAGCCTGCGCGCCCGCTTCTTCGCGACGCCCTTCCATCGCCTGGTCCATGCCGAGGCGGACCGCCTGCCGGGGCTGATCATCGACCGCTTCGGCCCGCTCGCCGTGGTCCAGGCGAACACCGCCGGCATGGACCGGCTGCTGCCCGAGATCACCGCGGCGCTGGAGGCGCTGCTGCCGCTCACCGCCGTGCTGGCGCGCAACAACTCCGCCATGCGCGGGCTCGAGGGGCTGCCCACCGAGGTGCGGCTGCTGCTCGGCGCCCTGCCCGCCGACCTCGTCGTCGAAGAGGGAGGAATAAGCTTTCCGATCGATCCCCAGGGGGGCCAGAAGACCGGCTGGTTCTACGACCAGAAGGAGAGCCGGGACCGGATCGCGGGGCTGGCGCGCGGCGCCCGGGTGCTCGACCTCTTCTGCCACACCGGCGGCTTCGGCCTCCGCGCGGCCGCCGCCGGTGCCGAGCGGGTGCTGCTGGTGGATAGCAGCGCCGCGGCGTTGGCGCTCGCCCGCGAGGCGGCCGGGCGGAACGGGCTCGCGGTCGAGTTCAAGCGCGAGGATTGCTTCGCCGCGATGGCCGACCTCGCCGCGAGCGGGAGAAAATTCGACATCGTCGTCGCCGATCCTCCGCCCTTCATCCCGGCGCGGAAGGACCAGGCGGCGGGCCTGCGTGGCTATGGGCGGATGGCGCGGATGGCGGCGGCATTGGTGGCGCCGGGCGGTTTTCTCTTCGTCGCCTCGTGCAGCCACCACGCCGCGCCCGACGCCTTCGCCGCCGCGATCGCCCACGGCCTCGCCCGCGCCGGGCGGACGGGGCGGACCCTGCATGCCGGCGGCGCCGGGCCCGACCACCCCATCCACCCGCATCTGCCTGAGAGCGCCTATCTCAAGACGCTGCTGATCCAGCTTTTTTGACCCGCCTTTGCGCGACGGGGCGTTGCCGCTGGCCGCGAAGCCGTCTATGGCGGGCGGCCCCCCAACAGGAAGACGCGGGTTGGTAAGAAGCAGCGTCCTGGCCGCAGCGCGGCGGTTCACGGCGATCGGCGCGCGGCGCGCGGTGAGCGTCCTGGCCGCGCTGGCGCTCGCCGGCTGCGGCGGGCCGGGCAAGCCCGCGCCGCCCGTCAACCGGCCGCCGCCGTTCATCGGCAGCGTCGTCTCGCCCGAGCCGCTGGCCGGCGAGGTGGCGCGGCAGGTGCTGATGGAAGGCGGCAATGCGGCGGACGCCGCCGTGGCGCTCGGCTTCGCGCTCGCGGTGACGCTGCCCTCGCGGGCCGGGCTCGGTGGCGGCGGGGCGTGCATGGTCTATGCCCGGGCGCCGAACGGCCCGGACAACGGCGTGCCGAATTCCGTCCTCTTCCTCCCCGCCGCGGCCGCCGGCGGGCTTGCGGGCGACCGCCCGGCCGCCGTGCCGATGCTGGCGCGCGGGCTCTATCTGCTCCATGCGCGCTACGGGCACCTGCCGATCGAGCAGTTGATCGGCGATGCCCAGGCGATGGCGCGGCTCGGCGTGCCGGTCTCGCAGGCGCTGGCGAAGGACCTCGGCGCGGTGGCCGGGCCGCTGCTCGCCGATCCCGCGGCGCGCGCGGTCTTCGCCGGCCCCTCGGGCGCGCCGCTGGTGGCCGGGCAGGTGATGGTCCAGGCGGACCTTTCTGCGAACTCTCTCGCAACTCCGGCTCAACGGCATCACCGACTTGTATGATGGGCCGCTTGGTCGCTCGCTCGCCTATGCGGCGACCGAGGCCGGCGGCGGCTTCACCCTCGCGGATCTCACGCGCGCGGTGCCTGCCCTCGCCCCCCCGATCACCGTCCCGGCCGGGAACAACCGCGTCGCGTTCCTGCCGCCGCCGGCCGATGGCGGGCTCGCCGCGGCGGCCGCCTTCAGCGATCTCTGGCAGAACCCCGACGACCTCACGGGCGCGGCGGCGCACGCCGCCTCGGTCGCCGCCGCGTGGCGCGCCTCCGGTGGGGACCCGACGGCGCTGCTCGCGGCAAGAACCCTGCCGGCGGCGACGTTGCCGCCGCTGCCCGCCTCGGCGGCCTTCGCAACGGTCAACGCGCTGGGCAACGCGGTCTCCTGCGGCGTCACCATGAACAACCTTTTCGGCACCGGACGGATCGCGCCCGGCACCGGCGTGCTGCTCGCCGCGGCGCCGGGAAGCCGGCCGCCCTTGCTCGCCGCCGCGATCGCCTGGAACCGCAACATCCACGCCTTCCGTGCGGCGGTCGCGGGCTCGGGGCAGAACGGCGCGGCGCTCGCCGTGGCGGCGGCGATGGCGAACACGCTCCGGGCCAAGACGCCGATGCCGGTTCCCGTCCCGGAGCCCGGGCGCGCGCAGGTGATCGCGTGCAGCCGATACCTGCCCGACGTGGCCGCGTCCTGCCAGGCTGCCACCGATCCGCGCGCGAACGGGTACGCGTTCAGCGGCGGCTGACGAAGCAAAGAGTTGCGGCGGCTGACGAAGCAAAGAGTTGCGGCGGCTGACGAAGCAAAGAGTTGCGGCGGCTGACGAAGCGAAGAGTTGCGGCGGCTGAATGCCGCTCAAAATCGGAAGCGCCGCCGCGCGGCCCGCACGGCTCGCGGTCGTGCGACAAGCAAGGAAGATTGTTCTCTTTTGAAAAAGAGAACCAGAAAACTTCCATCCTGCGATCGGAGTCCTCCGCCGAGGCCGGGTCCAGGATGACGGAGAAAAGTCTTTTTGCTTCTTTTTCTTCAGAAAAAGAAGGACTCTTCCTACGCCGGGCGACGGCGAGCCATCACGCGCACGAGGTCCTCGAGGGGCAGCGCATAGGCGGTGCGGCCATCCCGCCCCGTCATCGTTTCGGCCGCGGTGAGCGCGTTGAGGATCGCCTCCTCGGTCGCCTCGGCGGCGGCCTGGAAGAGCGGCGTCATCTGCTCGGGGGCGAGCATCCGAACGGTTGCCACCGCCTCGCCCTCGCGAACATGGTTGGCGGTCGAGAAGGCGAGAAAAATGTCGCCGCTGCCGTTGGCGCCGAAGCCGCCGACCCAGGCAAGGCCGGTGGCGGCGCGGCGGGCGAGACGCTGGCACTGGATCGGCAGCAGCGGCGCGTCGGTCGCCAGCACGACGATGATCGACCCCGCCTCCGGCGCGGGCGCGCGGTGCGAGGGCACCACGGCGGGCCCGATCTCGCGGCCGACCGGCGCGCCATCGACGCGCAGCATCTCGCGCGCGCCGTAATTCGCCTGGACCAGCGCGCCGACGACGAAGCGCTCGCCCGCCGCGGCGGCGACGCGGGAGGAGGTGCCGGTGCCGCCCTTGAACTCATGGCAGATCATCCCGGTGCCGCCGCCGACATTGCCCTCCGCGAGCGGGCCGGAGGCGGCGGCTTCGAACGCGGCAAAGGCGTGTCCGGCGGTGATCGGAAACGTCTCGCTCCGGCTCAGCCATCCGTCATAGGTCTCGGCGACCACCGGCAGAAGGAACTTCTGCGGCGCGCCCTCGCGGATGGCGAGCGCGCAGATCGCATCGCGCACGGTGCCGACCGAGAAGGTGTTGGTGATGCCGATCGGCGCGCCGAGGATGCCCTGCTCGGCGAGCCAGGGCAGGCCGGTCATCTCGCCGTTGCCGTTGAAGGAATGGAAGCCGGCGAAGACGGCATCGACCCAGATCCCGTCGCGCCGCGGCCAGATCGCGGTCACGCCGGTCCGCACGATCTCGGGTTCGTCGCGGATCACCGTCGCGTAGCCGACCGCGACGCCGGGAACATCGGTGATCGCGTTCCATTGCCCGGTCGGCAGGAGGCCGGTGGAAAGACCGAGATGGCGCAGGCGCGCGCGCGGCATGGCGTTCAGACCCGTGGGGTCGAAATCAGTGACCGACGAGCTCGACGCGCGCCCAGCTCAGGTCGGGATCGAAGAGGGACATGGCCGACGCGAGCGCGGCGGTGCCGGGACCGAGATCCTTCTGGAAGACGACGCCGTCCTCGCCGACGACGAAGGTCATGATCCCGGAGGAGCCGTAGGAGGCGGGCCAGGCGACGAGGGCGAAGCCGCCGGTCATCTGCCCGTTGACCACGAAATCCTTCGCCCCGCCGGGAGCATTGGCGCCGCGCGCCTTCAGGATGCGGAAATAATAACCCTGGTAGGGCGTGGGCTTGCCGGCCGCCAGCTCGCCGGGATAGCCCTGGGCCTCGGCTGTCGCCACGAGCGGCCCGAGCGGGCTCTCCGCGGCGTCCGCCGAAGCCGGCCAATAAAGGCCGTCCTGCTGGCCGGGCGTGCTGACGAACCGCTCGGCGTACTCGGCATGGCCTTGCTTGCCCGTCAGCACGAAATATTCGCGCTCGGCATCGACGCAGCCGAGCAGCGTCCGGATGGCCTCGATCTCGTTGCGGCCGATCCGCCGATCGACCAGCTCCTGCGCGCCCGCCGCGGAGTCGAAACGCCACCGCCCGTTGGCCTCGACGATCGGGATCGGGAGCTGCCAATCGTTCTTGCCGACCTCGAGCATCATCTCCCCGGCGCCGGCCGGATCGAGCGCGTGATGCTCGGCGTAGGATGCGAGGAACCGCTTGGCGGCCTCGGCGTCGGCAACAGGATCGCCCGATGAGACCAGCGTCTCGCTGCCCGGGCCGAGCACGGCGTAAAGCCCCTGCGGGATGTTGGCCTGCACGGCGGCGACGAGCGCCGCCACCGCCTGATCGGGGGTGGCAAAGGTCTGCTGTTGCGTCGCGGCGGCCTGCGCCGACGAAAGCGCGGGCGCCGCCAGCACGGGCACCGTGAACAGGGGCACCGTGAACAGGGGCGCCAGCAGCGCCGCGAGCGCCAGGCGACGAAGGAGGCGAAAGCCGGGTCCGGCATTGATCCTCATGCGGGTCCTCCCTTCATCGACGCCCCCTTCATCGACGATATACGGCGGCGCCGCCGGCTGGCCGCCCTCCGCCGCCGGCGCGACTTGGCTGGCTGAAGCTGCGGCTCTGGGCGCCGCGGTTGCCGTACTGGGCGGCGCGCGCGCCTTCGTTGACGCCGCCGAACGCACCGCTCGGCGGGCTGGATCGGGGCGGGACGGCGGGGCGCGAGACGTTCGCGGGCGGGGTTCGGGGCGCACCGGCAGGCGGCGTGGCCGGCCGGTTGGCGCCAGCGGGCGGCGTTGCCGGCCGGTTGGCCGGAGGCTGGCCCGCGACGGGACGGTTGGCCGGCTGCCCCGGAGGCGTCGCGGGACGGTTCGGCGCCTGGGCCGGCCCCGCCGGACGGTTCGCCGGCGGTCCGGGCGGCCGCGCGCCGGTCCCGGGCGGCGGCCGGCTCACCAGCCCGGACGGCACCTGCACGGCCTGGCGGCCGATCGCGTTCGGCGGCAGCCCGTTCAGCCGCGCCGGAGCGCCGACCGGTCCGGCCGGGGCACGCACCGGACGCCCGCCGACGCCGGGCGGCGGCGCACGCCAGACATTGGATTGGATCGCCGTCCGATTGACGTTGATGGTGTTGTAGCGATTGACGTTCACGTTGACGTTGCCCCGGTACCATGAGGGCTGGGCCCAGCCCCACAAGGAACCAACGACGGCGACGCCGGCCGCGAAGGCAAGGCCCGCGACGAAGGCGTTGGCGGCGACATAGCCGGGCGGCGGCGGGAAATAGACGGGAGGCAGGGCCGGGTAGGGCCAGGCGCCATAGACCACGGTCGGGTTATAGACCGGCACGTACACCACCTGCGGGTTCGCCGGCTGGATCACGATCGCGCCCTGCTCGGAGGTCACGCTCTGCTGCGCCGTGCTCGCCAGCGTGCCGGCCTGCTCGGCCTGCGCCCGCAGGCGCTGGACGGAGCCCATCACGTCCGCCTGCTGGGTGGCGAAGGCGTAGCCCAGCTGCTGGGTCCAGCCGAGGTTGCTGTTCAGCATCGACAGCACCTGCGGGAACGGCACCAGCGACTTCACGCTCGGGTCCCAGCTCTGGCTCGCCAGCGCCTGGGTGAGCGCATCGCCCTGGAGCTGCGCATTGCCAGGCTGCTCGAGCCACCGCGACGCCTCGACGATCTCCACCGGAAAGGTTGAGGCCATCAGGATCTGGGTCAGCAGCGCGTCCGGATAGAGCGCGATCGGCGCCAACAGCGCGTCGAGCTGTTCGGGATTGAAGGTCGTCGATGTGGTCCCTTGGGCGCTCGCCGCCCCCTGGGCCAACGCGGCTCGAGGCGCCAGCACCCAGGGCTGCGGCAAGGGCAGGACGAACGCCATCCCCAGGGCCAGAACGCGGAGGGCACGCCTGCGCATCGAACGATCTCCGCCCGCCTAGTTCGGATAGATGTGGGTGATCTTCGAGCCTTCGATGCTGAGGCCGGCCATCAGCCCCTGCTGGCCGAACGGCACGGCATAGACGTCCTGGGTGAGCGTCGTGCTGGTGACGCTGGCAGCGGCCCCCTTGTCGAGCACGACGACCGAGGGGCCCGAGCCGATCGCCCAGCCCTGGCTCGACTTGAGGTAGTTCAGCGCGGAATCGGTCATGAAGAAGAGCGCGTAGCTGAAGGCCTGGGCGCCGAACTGGAGGCCGAAGGAGAGTGCGGAGATGTTGTAGTAGCCGACCGCGCTGCCATTGACGAGCAGCGCGCCGTCCCCCGTCTGCCCGCCGACGAAGAAGCCGCCCTTGACGATCTGCGGGAAGACCAGGATGGCCCGCGCGCGCTGGCCGAGCGTGCGCGTATGCGGCTCATCGGAGTAGAGCTGCTGCAGCGCCGTCAGCGCGTCCTGGGTGATCGAGCGCGCCGAGGCGGCCTCGGCCTCGCGCGGCTCGAGGGCCAGCGCCCCGGCGAGAACCGCCCCCGCGAAGACCGCCGCGGAGCCAAGCAGCCCACCCTTGGCGAGCAGGCCGCGCCTGGTGCACAGGCCGCGCCCGGTGCACAGGCGGCGCCTGGCGAGCAGGCCGGGCCTGGTCTCGGAAACGTGCATCATGACCTCCTTCATCGTCGCCATCGAATCTGCCGGTGTCCGACGCTCGTTTCAACCGCGGCGAGAATAGGCGCCGCGCGGCCGGCGCGGAAGAGCGGCCCCCCACCGGATCAATGCACCCGGATCAGTGCGCCTTCAGATCCTGCCGAACGCTGAACGAAGGTTCGGTCTTGGAGCGCACCTCCTCGATCGTCACGTCCGGCGCCAGCTCGAGCAGGGTGAGCCCATCGGCGCCGACCTCCAGCACCGCAAGGTCGGTGATGATGAGATCGACGACGCCCTGGCCGGTCAGCGGCAGCGAGCACCGCCTGAGGATCTTCGGCTCGCCCTTGGCGATGTGCTCCATCACTACGACGACGCGCGGAACCCCGGCGACGAGGTCCATCGCGCCCCCCATTCCCTTGACCATCTTGCCGGGCACCATCCAGTTCGCGAGGTCGCCGTTCTCCGCCACCTGCAGCGCGCCGAGGACGGAGATATCGATATGCCCGCCTCGCACCATGCCGAAGGAGGCGGCGCTGTCGAAATAGGAGCTGAGCGGAAGCTCGGTCACCGTCTGCTTGCCGGCGTTGATCAGGTCGGCGTCCTCCTCGCCCTCGAAGGGAAAAGGTCCCGTTCCGAGCATGCCGTTCTCGCTGTGCAGCAGGATCGTCATGCCCTCCGGGATGTGGTTGGCGACCAATGTCGGAATGCCGATCCCGAGATTGACGTAGAATCCGTCCTGCAATTCGCGCGCGGCGCGGGCGGCCATCTCATCGCGGGTCCAGGGCATAACGAGCCTCCTCAGTAACGCTTGCGTACCGTGCGCTGCTCGATCGGCTTGTGGGCGGTTTCCAGCCTGACGATGCGGTTGACGAAGATGCCGGGAGTGACGATGTGGTCGCCATCGATCCGGCCGTTCTCGACCAGCTGCTCGACCTCGGCGACCGTCACCTTCGCGGCGGTGGCCATGATCGGGTTGAAGTTCCGCGCCGTCTTCCGATAGACGAGATTGCCTTCATGATCCGCCGTCCAGGCATGGACGATCGCGAGATCGGCGATCAGCCCCCGCTCCATCACGTAGGTCTTGCCGTCGAACAGCTTCGTCTCCTTGCCCTCGGCGATCGCGGTGCCGGCGCCGGTCGCGGTGTAGAAGGCGGGAATGCCGGCGCCGCCGGCGCGAATCCGTTCCGCGAGCGTGCCCTGCGGGTTGAACTCGATCTCGAGCTCGCCGGCGAGATATTGGCGCGCGAAGGTCGCGTTCTCCCCCACGTACGAGCTGATCATTTTGCGAATTTGCCGCGTCTCGAGGAGGATGCCGAGCCCGGCGCCGTCGATCCCGGCATTGTTCGAAACCACGGTGAGGTTCTTCACGCCCGAATCGCGGATCGCCGCGATCAGGGCGCCGGGGATGCCGCAAAGCCCGAAGCCGCCGGACATGATCAGCATGCCGTCTTTCAGGAGGCCGGCCAGCGCGTCCCCGGCACTCGGATAGACCTTGTTCACCGCCATCGCGATTGCGCTCTCCTTCAGGCCACGGCCCCGAGCACGCGGTCGATGAAACCCGACGCGCTGCCGAGATAGTTCGCGGGATCGGTGAGCCGGCCGATCGCCGCTTCGTCGAGATGCGCCGTGACCGCCGGCTCGGCCGCGAGTGCCGCGGCCAGCGTCATGCGCTCCTCGCGCGCCCGGCTCGCGGCCCGGGCGACGACATGATGCGCCTCGCCGCGGCCGAGATGCGGGGCGAGGCCCATCATCACCGCCTCCGCCAGGATCAGCCCGCCGCCTTCCTCGAGATTGGCGCGCATCCGCGCCGCATCGACCACCATGCCCTCGGCGATGCTGCGCGCGTGCAGAAGCGCGCCGTGGGTGAGGACGAAGGCCTGCGGCAGCGCCAGCAGCTCGGCCTGCCAAGGCCCGGTCGCGCGCTCGTGGTCTGCCGCCATCGCTCCCAGCATCACCGGCACCAGCGCCGCCACGACGCGCGCCGCGGCGAGGATATATTCGGAGGCGATCGGGTTGCGCTTCTGCGGCATCGTCGAGGAGGCGCCGCGCCCCGGGACATAGGGCTCGGCAAGCTCGGACACTTCGGACTGCGCGAGCAGGGCGACGTCGGTCGCGATCTTGGCGAGGCTGCCCGAAACCAGCCCGAGGAAGCACGCCACTTCGGCGAAGCCGTCGCGCGCGGCGTGCCACGGCGCGGCCGGCGCGGCGAGGCCGAGCTCCGCGGCAAGCCCCTCCATCACCCCGAGCCCCTCGGCGCCGAGCGAGGCGAGCGTGCCCGCCGCGCCGGCGAACTGCACCTGCTCGACGCGGGCGCGGATCGCGGAGAGCCGGGCAAGGTGGGTGACGAGGGGCTGCATCCAGACCGCGCATTTGAGGCCGAAGGTGATCGGCAGCGCCTGTTGCAAATGCGTCCGCCCCGCCATCACGGTATGCCGGTGGGTCTCCGCCTGGCGGGCGAGCGCCCGCACGATCGCCGCGATCTCGTCCCGGATCAGGTCGAGCCCGTCCCGGACCAGGAGCACCATGGCGGTGTCCATGATGTCCTGGGTGGTCGCGCCCCAATGGGTCCAGCCTCCGGCCTCGCCGGCCCGCGCGCTTAAGGACGCGACTACGCCGACGACCGGGTAGCCGACAATGCGCACGCTCGCCGCGAGCGCCGCCGCCTCCAGGGGGCCGGCGGCGGCTTGCGCAATACGCTCGGCAGCCGCGGCCGGAATGATCCCGAGCCGCGCCTCGACCCGCGCCAGCGCGGCCTCCACTTCCAGCATGCGCCCGAGATAGGCACCATCGTCGAAGACCGCACGCATCGGGTCGGACCCGTAGAGCGTGCCGAACACCGGGCTGTCGGCGGGATTGACGGGCATGGAGAATCGCTCAGCTTCGCGGGATTGCGGCCGCGGCCGCGACGCACCGGGCGCGACAATCATGCATCGGTCTGGCATGGTCAAGCGCGGGGGCGCGGCGTGATCGCCGCGCCGCGGCATCGCATCGTCGTCGTGGGCGGTGGCGCCGCCGGCCTCGAGCTCGTGACCGCTCTCGGCAGCGGCCTCGGCCGGCGCAACCGCGCCGAGATCACGCTGATCGAGAAGACGCGGACCCATCTCTGGAAGCCGCTGCTGCACGCGCTCGCCGCCGGCAGCATGGACCCGAGCGAGCATGAGCTGAATTACCTCGCCCAGGCGCATTGGCACCATTTCCGCTTCCGCTTCGGCGAGATGACCGGGCTCGCGCGCGCCGCGCGCCGCGTGCACGTGGCACCGACCCGCGACGAGGAGGGTCGGGAGATCACCCCGCCCCGCTCCTTTCCTTACGACACCCTGGTGATCGCCGTCGGCAGCGTGACCAACGATTTCGCCACGCCCGGCGTCGCGGCGCATGCGATCCCGCTCGAGACGGCCGAGCAGGCCGCGCGCTTCAACCGCAGGCTCGTCAATGCCTGCATCCGCGCGCACGCGCAGCCGGGGCCGGTGCGGCCGGGCCAGCTCCATGTCGCGATCATCGGCGCAGGGGCCACCGGCACCGAGCTTGCGGCCGAGCTTTACCGATCCGTGCGCGAGGTGCTGTCGTACGGGCTCGACCGCGTCGATCCCGAGCGCGACGTGCGGATCGTGCTGATCGAGGCCGCCGGGCGGATCCTGCCGGCCCTGCCGGAGCGGATCTCCAAGGCGACCCAAGGGCTGCTCGAGCGGCTCGGGGTCGAGATCCATACCGGGGCGCGGGTGAGCGAGGTGACCGCCGAGGGCGTGCGGCTCGCGGGCGGGGAATTCATCCCCTCCGAGCTGGTCGTCTGGTCAGCCGGGGTGAAGGCGCCCGATACGTTGCACGCGCTCGATGGGCTCGAGACCAACCGGCTCAACCAGCTCGTGGTATTGCCGACGCTGCAAACGACGCGTGACGCGGACATTTTCGCGCTCGGCGATTGCGCGGCAGCCCCTTGGCGCGGCCATGCGGACCCGGTGCCGCCGCGCGCCCAGGCGGCGCACCAGGAGGCATCGCACCTGGCGCGGCAATTGCCGCGCCGGCTCGCGGGCCTGCCGCCGCTTCCCTTCGACTATCGCGATTTCGGCTCGCTCGTCTCGCTCGGCCGGTACACCACGGTGGGCAGCCTGATGGGCTCGCTCCTCGGCAAAGGCGTCTTCATCGAAGGCGTGATCGCGCGGCTGATGTACCGCTCGCTCTACAAGATGCACGAACGGGCGCTGCACGGCACCGCAGCGACACTGCTCGGCACGCTCGGCCGCGGCCTCACAAGGCGCGGCCACCCAATGGTGAAGCTGCATTAGGCCGCAGGCAAAGAAACCAAGGCTGGGGCCTTAGGCCCCAGACCCCATCCGCTTAAAGTGACGGATTGCAAAGGCTCCGCCTTTGCCGGGGACCCGTCAGGGGGCAAAGCCCCATGGAGGCGAAGCCCGGTTACCCTTCGTAGTTCTCCGCGACCAGCCGGTCGAGCAGCCGCACGCCGAACGAGGTCGCGCCTTTGGCTGCGAGGGGAGAATCCTTCGTCGCCCACGCCATGCCGGCGATATCGAGATGCGCCCACGGCTTTCCGTTGACGAAGCGCTGGATGAACTGCGCCGCGGTGATCGCGCTGCCGGGCCGGCCGGTGACGTGCTTCATATCGGCGATGTCGGACTTGAGCTGCTTGTCGTAGCCCTCGCCAAGCGGCATCCGCCAGACCCGCTCGCCGGTTTCGTGGCCGGCCTTGAGCAGTTTCTCGGCCAACGCATCGTCGTTGCTGAAGAGCCCCGCCTGCTCGTGCCCGAGGCTCACGATGATCGCGCCGGTGAGGGTCGCAAGGTCGATCATGAAACGCGGGTCGAAGCGGCTCTGGCAGTACCAGAGCACGTCCGCGAGCACGAGCCGTCCTTCGGCATCGGTGTTGATCACCTCGACGGTCTGGCCCGAGGCGGTCCTGACCACGTCGCCCGGCCGCTGCGCCGAGCCCGAGGGCATGTTCTCGACCAGCCCGATCAGCCCGACGGCATTCACGGCAGCCTTGCGCGCGGCGAGCGTGCTCATCAGCCCGGTGACGGTGCCGGCGCCGGCCATGTCCCACTTCATGTCCTCCATTCCGCCCGCCGGCTTGATCGAGATTCCCCCGGTGTCGAACGTCACCCCCTTGCCGATGAAGGCGAGCGGCTTCTCGCCCGCGCGCGCCGCCGGCGCGCCCTGCCATTGCATCACCACCATCCGCGGCTCGTTCACGCTGCCCTGGGCGACGCCGAGCAACGCTCCGAAGCCGAGCGCGCGCAGCTCCGCGG
The DNA here is from genome assembly GCA_963840545.1 of uncultured Pseudomonadota bacterium. GTDB lineage: Bacteria > Pseudomonadota > Alphaproteobacteria > Acetobacterales > Acetobacteraceae > JAKAWQ01. The sequence goes on from CAWIZE010000001.1 coordinate 806,539, forward strand.
GCCCCAGCACCTCGATCGTCAGGCCGAGGCGCGCGAGCGCGCGGCAGCGCTCGGCGAATTCCGCCGGGTTGAGCACGTTCGCCGGCTCGCTCACCAGGTCGCGGGCAAGGAAGGCGCCTTCGGCCAGCGCCTGCATCGGCGCATAGGAAGCCCGCGCGCCGGCGGGATCGGCGCTGAGGACCGAGAGCGTCGCCAGGCGGGGCTTCTCGTCCGCCTTTTCCTGCGTGCGGTAGCGGTCGAACCGGTAGCTCCGGAGCATCGCACCGTGGGCGGCGGCGGCGGCGAAATCCGCCCCGAGAAGGTCGGCCGCGATCACCGCGGCCGGCTCGCGGGCCAGCAGGGACGCGGCCGCCCCGCCGGCCTCCTCGACGAGAAGCCGGGTGCGCTCCGCCTCCTTGCCGAGGCCGACGGCGACGACGCGGGCAAACCCCGCGCCCGGAGCGAGAATGGTGGCGCTCTGCCCTTTCTTGCCGGTGAATTCGGCGACCGCGAGCGCCCGCCCGATCGCCCCCGCGGTTGCCTCCTCCGCCGCCCGCCAGATGCCCGCCGGGGCGTCGCCCTCGCCGATCAGCAGGACGAGCGCGCCCGAGGCCGGAAGCGCGGGGTCGGCAAAGGAAATCTCGGGCATGGCGAATGGCTCCCTCGCGCGAAATGGCGGCGGGACTCTAGCAACCACGACGCCCTTTGCCATGCCCGGGCGTTTGCCATGCCCGGGCCTTTGCCATGCCCCAGCTGTTTGCCGTGCCCCAGCTGTTTGCCATGCCCAGGGGCGCCCGCTATCACCCACCTCATGCATGAAACAGACGATACGGCCCTGCTTACGCTCGCGGCCGACCTCGCCGCCCGCGCCGCCGCCGCGATCCTGGCGATCCGCGCGCACGGGCTTCGCCGTGGAGCGGAAATCCGACGCCTCTCCGGTCACCGCCGCCGATCGCGCCGCCGAGGCGCTGATCGTGGCCGGGTTGCGCGAAGCGAGGCCCGAGATCCCGGTGGTCGCCGAGGAGGAAGTCGCGGCGGGACGGATAACGGTGGCGGCGCCTGCGTTCTGGCTGGTCGATCCGCTCGACGGGACGCGCGAGTTCGCGGCCGGCCGCGACGAGTTCGCCGTCAATGTCGGCCTGGTGCGCGACGGGCGGGCCTATCTCGGCGCGGTCGCCCTGCCGGCCACCGGCGAAATCTATCTCGGCATCGTCGGCGCCGGCGCCTGGCGGCAGGACGCGGCCGGAAACCGCCGGCCCATCCACGCCCGCACGCCCCCCGAGGCCGGCCTCGACGTGATGGCCTCGCGCCACTACGCGGACGACCCGCGCCTGGCCGCCTTCCTCGACGGGCGGAAGATCGCCTCGGTCACGAATATCGGCTCGGCGATGAAGTTCTGCCGGCTGGCCGAGGGCCAGGCGGATCTCTATCCGCGGCTCGGCCGGACCATGGAATGGGACACCGCCGCCCCGCAGGCGGTGCTGGAGGCGGCGGGCGGCCATGTGCTGACGCTCGAGGGCACGCCGCTCGGCTACGGCAAGCCGGGCTGGGAGAACCCGTTCTTCATCTGCACAGGGAAATAATGCCGACCGAGATCCTCGCCGCCGACGACGCGGGGATCGCCCGGGCGGCCGCCCTGCTGCGCGCCGGCGCGCTGGTGGCCTTCGGGACCGAGACCGTTTACGGCCTCGGCGCGGACGCGACCAATGCACGCGCGGTCGCGGCAGTCTTCGCGGCCAAGGGACGGCCGGCCTTCAACCCGCTGATCTGCCACTACCCCACCGCCGCCGCCGTCTTCGCCGATGTCGCGCCCACCCCCCTGGCCATCGCCCTTGCGGAGAAATTCTGGCCCGGACCGCTCACCCTGGTCCTCCCGCGCCGTGCCTCTTCATCGGTCGTGCCGCTCGCCGCCGCCGGACTGCCGACCCTCGCCGTCCGGGTGCCCGCCCATCCGGTGGCGCACCGCCTCCTCGCCGCTTCCGACCGGCCGATCGCCGCGCCCTCGGCCAACCGCTCCGGCCGCGTGAGCCCGACCACCACCGCGCACGTCCTCGCCGACCTCGCCGGATCGATCGCCGCGATCCTCGAGTGCGGGCCGGCCGAAATCGGCCTCGAATCGACCGTGATCGACCTCAGCGGCGCCCAACCCCGCATGCTGCGCCCGGGCGGCCTGGCCATCGAGGCGATTGGCCCCATTGCCCACGCCCCCGTCGCTGGACCCTTGGCCAACGCAACCCCCACCGCACCCGGCATGCTCGCCTCGCACTACGCGCCCCGCCTGCCGCTCCGGCTCGATGCACCGCACGCCGCCGCCGCCGAGGCCCTGCTCGCCTTCGGCCCCGCACCCACCGGCGCAACGCTCGTCTTCCAGCTCAGCGAATCCCGCGACCTCGCGGAAGCCGCGGCACGGCTCTTCGCGGGCCTGCGCACCCTCGACGAGGAGGGCATGCGCCGCGGCCTCACCGGGATCGCCGCCATGCCGATCCCGGACCACCATCTCGGCCGCGCCATCATCGACCGCCTCCGCCGCGCCGCGGCCCCGCGCCCGGGTCGCCTGAGAGGAGCTGCCCGATGAGCGAAGAGCCGCCCCGCCCCTGCGGCCAAGCCTTCGGCGAAGTCGAAATGAGCGCCGCGGCCCTGGGCGCGCCGCGGATCGACCCCGCCCGCCTGCTCGCCGATCTCCGCGCCCTCTCCGCGATCGGCGCCTACCGCACGGGCGTCCACCGGCCGACCTTCTCCCCCGACGACCTCGAGGCCCGCGCCTGGTTCGCCGGGCGGCTGGCCGAGGCCGGGCTCGCGCCCGAGATCGACGGCATCGGCAACGTCATCGGCCGCTCGCCGGCGGAACGGGTCCTGCTGGTCGGCTCGCACCTCGAATCCCAGCCCGAGGCCGGCCGGCTCGACGGGCCGCTCGGACTCCTCTACGGCCTCGAGGCCGCCCGCGCGCTCCGCGATGCCGGCCGGGTCCCGGCGCTCGACGTCGCCGCCTGGGCGGATGAGGAAGGCTGGTTCGGCCAGTTCCTCGGCAGCCGCTCGTTCTGCGGGCAGGTCGGCGAGGCCGAGATCGACGCCGCCCGCCACCGCACCGACGGCACCCCCCTGCGCGCGGCCCTCGCCACGGCGGGATATGCCGGGCGCCCGCGCGCCCAGGCGCAGACCGAGGGCCCCTTGGCCGGCCGCTATCTCGGCTATGCCGAGGCGCATATCGAGCAGGGCGACCGGCTCGAATCCGCGGGGCTCCGCATCGGCGTCGTCACCGCCATCGTCGGTGCGCACAATGTCCGCATCTTTGCCGAAGGCGTGCAGAACCACGCCGGCACCACGCGGATGGCGATCCGCAGGGATGCCGGCCTCGCCTTATGCAAGCTGTGCGTGGCGATCGATCGCGCCTTCCCCGCGATCTCGGGCGCCCACAGCGTCTGGACCACCGGACGGATGCGCTTCGAGCCCGGCGAGCCGAGCGTCATCCCGGGCCGCGCGGAGATGCATTTCCAGTTCCGCGACACCGATCCCGCGGTGCTCGCGCGGATGGACGAAACCCTCGCCGAACTGATCGCCCGCGCGAACGCGGCCGGTCCCTGCCAACTGACCCTCGTTCCGCGCTCATCGACGCGCCCGGCGCTGATGGACCCCGCGCTCGCCGACGCGTTCGCCGCCGCCGCCGAGGCGCTCGCCCCGGGCGCCTGGACGCGCATGCCGAGCGCTGCCGGCCACGACGCCCAGAACCTCGCCGCCATCATGCCCGCCGCGATGCTCTTCGTGCCGAGCATCGGCGGGATCAGCCACCATTGGGCCGAGGACACCGCCGACGAGGACATAATCCTCGGCGCCGCGGTCTTCACCGCCGGCATCGCCCGCATCCTCGGCTCGCACCGGGGCTGAGGCCGGATATAGTCGCGCGGCCCACAGGGTCCTGTCGCGGAGGAAGGGAATGTCGGTCGCCGACCTGCTCCAACGGCTGCGCGCGGCACGCGTCGTGCCGGTGCTGCGCACGCGCGAGACGGCTCACGCCGAAACCGCGGCGCGCTGGCTGCGCGAGGCCGGGCTCGGCGTGCTCGAGATCACGCTCACCATCCCCGCCGCCCCGGCGCTGATCGGCAGGCTGGCCGCCGAGCCCGGCCTTCTCGTCGGCGCCGGAACGGTGCCCTCGGCCGCGGACGCCGAGGCCTGCCTCGCCGCCGGCGCCCGCTTCATCGTCACACCCTGGGTCGATCCTGCCCTCGCCGGGCCGTGCCGCCGCGCCGGCGCCGCCCTGATGCTGGGCGCGATGACACCCACCGAGGTCCGCGCCGCGATCGCCGCCGGCGCCGATGTCGTGAAAATCTTCCCGGCCTCCTCGGCCGGCGGACCCGCCCATATCCGCGCGCTCGCAAGCGTCTTTCCCGGCATCGCCTTCTGCCCCACGGGCGGGATCGCGCCCAGGGACGTGCCGGCCTACCTCGCCGCCGGCGCCGCCTTCGTCGGCATGGGCGGAGCCCTGGTGGACGAAGGCCGGATCGCCGCCGGCGACCGCGCCGCCATCCTCGCCGCGGCCGCCGCGGTCAGGGAGGCCGCGTGATAAAGCCAGCCCTCCTCTGCATGGGCGAGCCGATGCTCGAATTCTCCGAGCTGCCTGCAGACGGCACTGGGAAAAAACTTTACCTTCAAGGATATGGCGGAGATACCTCGAACGCCGCCATTGCCGCGGCCAGGCAAGGGGCGGCGGTCGGCTACATCACCGCGCTCGGTTGCGACCCGGCGGGCGAGGCCCTTCTCGCCCTCTGGCGGCAGGAGGGCGTGGACAGCGCCGGCGTGCGCCGCGACCCCGACCACCAAACGGGGGTCTATTTCATCAGCCATGGCCCGGACGGGCACCGTTTTTCCTATCTCCGCAAGGAGTCCGCGGCAGCGCATTTCGGGCCCGCCGACCTGCCCGCCGCCCTGATCGCCCGGGCGGAATATTTCTTCGCCTCGGGAATCAGCCTCGCCATCTCCGCCTCGGCGGCGGACGCGGTGCTCGCCGCGATCGCCATCGCCCGGAACGGCGGAGCAAAGGTGGCGATCGACACCAACTACCGCCCTGCCCTCTGGCCGCCCGCACGCGCCGCGGCACTGACCCACGCCGCCATCGCCCGGGCCGATATCGCGCTGCCGAGCCTCGACGACGCCACGGCACTCACCGGCCTCACCGACCCGGACGCCGTCCTCGACTTCTACCTCGGGCTCGGTCCACCCATCGTCATCCTCAAATGCGGCGCCGCCGGCGCCATCCTCGCGACGGGCGACCGCCGCCTCACCCTCCCGGGACTCGCCGTGCGCACCGTCGATGCAACCGGCGCCGGCGACACGTTCTGCGGCTCGCTCCTGGCCCGCCTCATCGCCGCCGACCCACTCGAAACGGCCGCCCGCTACGCCGTCGCCGCGGCCGCCCTCTCCACCACCGGCTACGGCGCCGTCGCCCCCATCCCCCGCCCGGCGGACGTGATGGCCTTTCTCAAATCACCCGGCCGGTGTCGGCATCGATCAGGTGCATATTGTTGAGGTCCGCGGACATCGGCAGGGTTTCGCCGGCCTCGGCGTGGGTCGAGGGATCGACGCGGCCGCAGAGCGCGGTGCCGTTGATGCGGAAGTGCACGACGATTTCCATGCCCATGGGTTCGGTCACGTCGAGCCGGGCGTCGAAGCGGGCGACGTTGGGTTTGGGCTGGTCCTTGAGTTCCGTCAGGTGTTCCGGGCGGATCCCGAGCACTGCCTCGCGGTCCTTGTAGGCGCTGTAGCGATCGACGCGTGCCGGCGGCACCGGCAGGCGGAGCGCGTCCGTCAGCCGCAGCATGAGCTGGTTGCCGACCGTCTCGAGGCGGCAGGGAAGAAAATTCATCGCCGGGCTGCCGATGAAGCCGGCGACGAAGCGGGTCACCGGGTTGTGGTAGAGTTCCTGGGGCGGGCCGACCTGCTCGATCACGCCGTGGTTCATCACCACCACCCGATCGGCGAGCGTCATCGCCTCCACCTGGTCGTGGGTGACGTAGACGGTGGTGGTGCGCACCGCCTGGTGGACCTTCTTGATCTCGGTCCGCATCTGCACCCGGAGCTTGGCGTCGAGGTTCGAGAGCGGCTCGTCGAAGAGGAAGACCTTGGGGTGGCGGACGATGGCGCGGCCCATGGCGACGCGCTGGCGCTGGCCGCCCGAGAGGGCCTTGGGCTTGCGCTCGAGCAGGGTGCCGATATCGAGGATGCGCGCCGCCTCGTCCACCCGCTGCTTGATCTCGCTCCTCGGGAACTTCCGGAGCTTCAGCCCGAAGGCCATGTTGTCGAACACCGTCATGTGCGGGTAGAGCGCGTAGTTCTGGAACACCATGGCGATGTCCCGATCGCGCGGCGGCACGTCATTGACGAGTTCGCCGCCGATCGAGATCTCGCCGTCGGTGATCTCCTCGAGGCCGGCGATCATCCGGAGCGTCGTCGTCTTGCCGCAGCCGGACGGCCCGACCAGCACGACGAACTCCTCGTCGGCGATGTCGAGATCGACGCTCTTCACGGCCTGCACGTGCTGGTCGTAGGACTTCGAAACCTTCCGCAGCGTAACCTGCGCCATCCTGCTTCACCCCTTCGTCGCACCGGCGGTCAGGCCGGCAATATAATAGTCCATCAGGAACGCGTATATGATGACCGGCGGGGCCGAGGCCACCACATTCGCCGCCATGATATGCCCCCAGTCGAGAACGTCGCCGTGGATCAGGTCGCTGACGATGCCCGCGGTCAGCACCATCTGGCTGCCGGTGAAGAGGTAGGCGAGCGGGTAGAGGAAGTCCCCCCAGCAGACGGTGAAGGCGAAGATCGTCGCGGCGATGATGCCCGGCAGGGCGACGGGGATGAAGATCTTCCACAGCATCTGCAGGTGCGAGGCGCCGTCGATCATCGCCGCCTCGTCGAGCTCCTTCGGGATCGAGGAGAAGTAGCCGATCATGATCCAGGTGCAGAAGGGCACCGAGAGGGTGGGCCAGACCAGCGCCAGGGCCCAGGTGGTGTTGATCAGGTGGAGGAACGACAGCACCTTGAAGAGCGGGATGAAGAGCAGCGACTCGGGCACCAGGTAGGTGAGGAAGACGCCGGTGGCGAAGGCCTGGCTGCCGAAGAAGCGCATCCGGGCGAGCGCGTAGGCGGCGAAGATCGACATCGTGAGCGTGATCGCCACGACGACCAGCGTCACCTTGACGGTGTTGAGGAAGAAGGTCTGGAAGACCGGATTCCCGACGATCTCGATGAAGTTGCCGAAATAAGGATGGGCGGCGAACCAGGGATTCCTGCCCGACCCGATCTGCTGGGAGGTCTTCAGCGCGGTGACCAGCTCGAAATAGGGCGGGGTCAGGAAGCCGATCGCGAAGACGACGAGCGCGATATAGCTCGCCCACAGCGCCCAGCGGCGCTCGCGCGCGATGCTCGGCCGGCGCCAGCGGCCGCTGCGGACCGCGCCGGCGGTGATGGCTGCGCCGCTCATGTCAGGGTCCCTCCATCTCAGATGCCCTCCCTGGCGCGGCGTCCGACGCCGCGGAGGATGAAGATCGAGAAGACCGCCAGGATCGGGAAGATGAAGAGGCTGACGGCGGCGCCGAGCGGGATGTTGCCCCCCTCGATGCCGAGCTGGAAGGCGTAGGTCGCGAAGACATGGGTCGAGTTCGCCGGCGCGCCGGCGGTCAGGATCTGGACGATGTCGAAATTGGCGAAGGTCACGATCAGGCTGAAAAGGACCGTGATGCTGATGATGTTGCGCAGCATCGGCAGCGAGATGTAGCGGATCTTCTGCAGGAACGTCGCCCCGTCGATCATCGCCGCCTCGTAGAGCTGCTCGGGCACCGATTTCAGCGTCGCCAGGTACATGATCATGAAGAACGGCGTGCCGAACCAGACATTGACCGCGACCACCCAGATCCGCGCCGTCCAGGTGTTCGCCAGCCAGGCGACGCCGTGGATGCCGAACTGGGCGAGGATCCAGTTCACCGCCGAGTAGTTCCCGGAGAGCATCCACCAGAAGCCGAGGGTGGAGAGCGCGGGCGGGATCACCCACGGGACCAGCAGCAGCCCCCGCCAGATCCGCTGGTCCCGCCCGGAGATGTTGTGCATCACGTGGGCGAGGATGAAGCCGATCAGCGCCTTGAAGAACACCGCGGTGATGGCGAAGAAGCAGCTCTGGAAGATGACCAGGTCGAAGGTGTCGCTGCGCAGCAGGTAGCGATAGTTGAAGAGGCCGATGAACCGCGTCGCGTCGCGGTTCAGCATGGAAAGATAGATCGAGTAGAAGAACGGATAGACGACCAGCCCGGCGATGAGCGCGATCAGCGGCAGGCACATCACGACCGCGATGGTCGATCGCCGCTGCGTGAACCGCTTCAATCCGCCCCGCCGCGCGGGCGGGGCAAAGCCTCTCAGGGCAGGCGCGGAAACGCTCGTCGTTCCGTCAGCCATGGTTCCCTCCCCGCCGTTCGTTCGCGACGCGGCGTCGGCCGGGCCCGCCTCGCACGGGCCCGGCCAAGTTCGTTACATATTGATGTAGCCGGAGATCTCGTTCTCGGCCCAGTCGAGCACGTCCTTCATCTTCTCCTTGTTCTTGGCGAGCTTGACGATCATCACGTTGAAGGTCGCGTTGTTGTAGAGCTGCACGGCGATGCGCGGCGGCGCCGGGTAGCCTGCCATGCTCGACTGGGTGTCGTGCCAGGGCCGGATCGGGTAGTTGTAGAGCGTCCCGAGCGGCGGCTTTTCCGTCGCCCAGATCGCGAAGTCGTGCATGCTGGCGAAGGTCGGGATGTCGTAGCCGGCCGAGGCATTGCAGAGCGTCTCGATCTGCTGGCGCTGCTGGAGCCAGGTGATCAGCTCCTTGGCGGAGGTCTTGTTCGGGCTGAAGGACCAGACCCCCCAGAAGAACGGAAGATAGGGATTGAAGCGCCCCGCCGTGCCGGACGGGCAGGGGAAGGTCCAGCAATCCTCTGCCACTTTCGGCGCATCGCGCCGCGCCACCCACCATGCCGAGGGCGGGTTGAAGATCAGCGCCGACTGGCCGGAGATCAGCGCCTTGTTGTTCGACGCGTCGTCGAAGGTGACGGTGTCCGCCGGCAGGGACGGATAGAGCTTCGTCATGTATTCCAGCACCTGCTGCACCGGATCGGAGCGCAGCTGCATGTTGCCCTTCGCGTCGACCAGCGCGCCGCCGAACGCATGCAGCAGCGCCCCGGTGAAATCGACGCTGTCGGTGGTCTGGCCGAGCCCGAGCCCGAAGGTCAGCCCCGCCTTCTGCGCTTGCGGCGCCAGCTTCGCCAGCAGATCCCAGGTCCACGGGTCGGCGGTTTTCGCATCGCCCGGCTTGTTCGGATACCATTCGCGGAGATCGTAGCCCGCCGTCTTGAAGAAGCTGAGCCGCGCGGAGGAGGGCTTGTATTGGCTGCCGACGCTGGTGGGCAGGCCCATCCAGTGCCCGTTCACTTGGCCGAGATATTCGCTGACCGCGTCGATCGTGCCGTACTGCTTGATCAGTCCGCCCATCACGTCGTCGATGGGCTCCAGGTGCTGCGCGTACTGCTGCACGCCCCAGCTCTGGAAGGTCATGATGTCGTGGCCGGTGCCGGCGAGCGATTCCGCCGCCGGGGCGAGCAGCAGCTTGGCGTTCGCGGTGCCCGAGCTCAGCAGGTCCACCGAGACGTCGACGTGGTTCTTCGCACCCCACGCGGAGATCAGCTTCAGCATCACCGGGTTGGCGGCCGGCACCCAATGGTCCCAGAGCGCCACCTTGAGGCTGCCCGCGGCATGCGCCGTCCGCATATGGACGAGCGGAAGTGCCGCGCCGGCGGCGGCGATCTTGAGCGCATCACGGCGGGTAACAGGACGTAGTTTCTTCATTTGGACTCCTCCCTCACGGCCTTTGTCCGCCCCTTCTGCGAAGGAATTCACAGAAGGGATCGGCTCTGCCGGCCAATCGCCTGCTGTTCAGCGGCTTGCCCCCTCGTCCCGCGAGCGGGCAAGGTATTGCCTGTCTCATGCCATAGTCCGCGACGCATCACAATCGCGGAGTGGCGAAAACGGCGGCGTTGCAAGGCCCGGCGGCCGGTGCCTCGCGCTTTCGTGCGCTATCCCGGCCCGAGCCGCCGCAGCAGCGCCGCGATGCGGTGCAGCAGAAGCAGCGCGGTATCCAGCCGCGGATCATCGACCCCGTCGGGCGCGCCATCGGGGGCGCCATTCGCCGGCGCGGGCGGCCGGGCCTTCCCCGCCGGCTCGCCGGCCAGCCGCCGCGCCTCGGCCGCGACGCGCGCCGCCGCGGCGGCGACCTCCGATGCGGCGACCTCAGGCGCTGCCGGCCCAGGCGCCGCCGGCCCAGGCGCCGCCGGCCCAGCCGCTGCTCTGTCCGGCTTCCCCTCTTCGCCGGCGAGGCGGACGAGATCCCGCACCCGGTAATGGCACGCCGCGAGCAGCCACATCCGCCGCCGCGGCCGCGCCCGCGCGCCGGCGAGCAGGCCGAGCGTCTGCGGCCGCGCGGCGGCGCCGAGGCTGGCGAAGCGGCCCTCGAGGGCAAGCAGCAGCGCCAGCGGCCCCGGGTCGCGCACGCCGCTCGCCAGGCACCGCCCCGCCGCCTCGACCACCGATGCCAGCCCCTGGAGATAGGCGCGCTCGGCGAGCGTCACGACGTCGCTGGTCGGGACCACCCAGACGATGGCGGCCACCGCCACCCCCGAGGCCGACCCGATCGCCGCCTCGACCAGCCGCGTCAGCAGCAGATCGGGCGCGAAAAATCCGAGCATCCCGAACAGCAGGCCGAGGATGATCGTGATCCAGAACATCATCATCCCGTAGGCCACCGTGCTCGCCTGGAAAGCGAGGAACACCGCGACGATGATGCCGGCGAGCGAGAGATAGGGGTGCCCGGAGAGCGCGGTCGCGACCAGCGTGCCCGCGACCACCCCGGCGATCGTGCCGAGCATGAACTGGGCCGCCTTGGCGATCGATTCGCCGCGCGAGCGGGTGCCGAGGAAGACGACGAACGCGGCGAAGGCCGCCCAGTACCATCGCCCGGGCATGACGATCCCGCCGAGCACCACGGCGATCCCGATCGCCAGCGCCGCCTGGGCGACGCGCCTGAGCGGCGGCCGGGTGGGAGGCTGGGTGGCGGGCTGCGCCCGCGCCCGCCCGGCCTCCGCCCGCGCCGCCACGGCAGGCGCCGCCACCCGCATCGTCCCGGACAGCGCCTGCCCGAGCGCGCCGATCGCCGCCCCAAGCGGCGACCCGATCGCCGCCCCGAGCGGCGAACCGAGCGGCACGCCGCCGGCCGCCCCACCCGCGCCCAGCCCCGCCAGCGCGTCCGCGACCTCCCGCCGCTCGGCCGCCGCCGGCAGCCGGGCCAGGATCTTCCAGGCCACCCGCTCGCACGCGAGGTCGAGCGCCTCGAGCCCGAGCACGCGCCCGCGCGCCGCGCCGGCGAGCGCGGCGTCGGCTGCGACCACGGCCTCGTCGAGCCGCCCGACCGCCTGGCGCAGCCGCGCCCGCGCCCCCGGCCGCCAGAGCCCCGCGCGCACCGCCGCCGCGAGCATCCCTTGGATCGCCCGCACCCGCCGGCGCACGTCCGCCTCGATCCGCGCCAGCACGCGCCCGGGGATCTCCGGCAGCAGCACGGAATGGGCGAACAGCGCGGCAGCGGCCGCCAGCACCGCGATCAGCACCCGCGCCGGGACCTCGGCCAGGGGAATGACGCCGATCAGCCCGAGCAGATAGGCGATCATCGCGACCGTCGCGAGCGAGCCCCAGCGCGGCCCGCGCGCGGCGGCGTAAACCGTCGCGGTCAGCACGGCGACGAAGCAGGCTTCTCCGAGAACCGGGACCGGCCGGACCAGGGCGGCAAGGAGGCTCGCCAGCGACGCCGGGAGGGGCGCCAGCAGGATCGTCACGCGCTGCGCAGCCGGCGTCGGATCATGGAGGCTCGCCGCCATGAAAAGCCCCATGGCGAACCCGAAGAGCTCGGTCGGCCCCGAGATGCCGCGCTCGGCCCCGAGCCGGTTCGCCACCAGCAGCGTGATCGCGCCGGCGATCGTCGCCCGCGCCGCCTGGCGCAGCCGAAGCCAGCCCGGATCGGGCGGGAACAGCGCCTCCAGCACCGCGGCGAGCGCGTTCGCTTCGTCCCGCGCGCGGGCCGCCATCCGCGCGCGCACCGCCGCCCGCCCGCCCGCTCGCCCGCTCGCTCAGCGCACGACCGGGCCGTCCGCCTTGCGCCAGGCGTCGAGCCCGCCCTGGATGTGCCGTGCCGTGCCGAGGCCCGCATCGCGCGCCGCCTGCACCGCCATCGCCGAGCGTTCGCCGAAGGCGCAGAAGAAGAGGATCGACTTGCCGGTCGCCACCGCGAGCTCGTGCAGCACCCCGCCGGCGCCGATCGTCTCCGCCAGCTCGGCGTAGGGCACCGCGAGCGCGCCCGCGATGCCGCCGTGGCGCTTGCGCTCCTCCGCCTCGCGCAGATCGACCAGCACGATGTCCGACCGCCCGATCAGCGCCATCGCCGCGCCTGCGGTCACCGACCAGCCGCGCCGCGCCAGCTCCTCCTGGGCGAGCCCGACCCGCATGTTCGCCGGCACCGCGACGTCCATCATCTTGGGATTGGGCAGGTTGAGCCCGGCCATCAGCGCCGCGTATTCGTCGACCGATTTCACCTGGAGCCGCGGGTTGTATCGCTTCTCCTCGCCGATCGTGCTCACCGTGTCGCCCTTGTAGTCGTGCGCCGGGTATACGAGCGTCTCCTCCGGCAGGGTGAGCAGGCGCCCGAAAATGGATTGGTACTGGGCGCGCGCGTCGCCGTTCTGGAAGTCCGTCCGCCCGGTGCCGCGGATGAGCAGCGTATCGCCGGTGAAGACGCGGTCGGCCATCAGGAAGCTGTAGGAATCGTCGGTGTGCCCGGGGGTGTACATCACGTCGAGCGAGAGCCCCTCGATGCGCATCGTCTCGCCGTCGGCGAGCCGGATCGAGACAACGTCGGCCTGGGTCCGCTCGCCCATCACGGTGATGCAGTGGGTGCGGTCGCGGAGCGCGCCGAGCCCGGTGATGTGGTCGGCGTGCAGATGCGTATCGACCGCCTTGACGAGCCTGAGGTCGAGCTCGCGGATGAGCTGGAGGTAGCGATCGACCTTCTCGAGCACCGGATCGATGATCAGCGCCTCGCCCCCGGCGCGGCTCGCCAGCAGGTAGCTGTAGGTTCCGGACGTCTGGTCGAAAAGCTGGCGGAAGATCATGCGGGTTCCTCCTCCCTTGCCCGGCTCCGGCCTGCCGGCGTGGCGCCCGCGCCGAGGTCCCAGAACAGGCCGGCCATCGCGGCGATCGCCTGGCGCGCCGGCCCGGCCAGCAGATGCTCGTCCGGCCCGTGCTGGCCGCAGCCATTGTAGCTGTGCGGGATCCAGACCAGCGCGGTGCCGAGCAGGTCGGCGAAGACGTCCCCCGGCAGCCCGCCGGCGGCGTTGGGGATCACCTGCGCCTTGCGCCCCAGCGTCCGTTCCATGCTCGCCGCGGTGAACCGCACCCAGGGGTCGGCGGGGTCGGTGCGGCTCGCCGGCATGCGCAGGCGCGCATTCTCGATCGCAACCTCGGGAAAGCCCGCGCGATCGAGGTGCCGCCGGAGCGCCGGGGCGAAGCTCCCGGGGTCGGTGTCCACGGTGTAGCGGATCTGGCAGTGGGCGATCGCGTCCGGCGCCACCGCGTTGACCGGGTTCTCCGGCCGGCCGGAGAGCATCGCGAGAACGATAAAACTGTTCCAGCCATAGATCTTCTCGGCCGCCGTGAGGCCCGGCTCGCCCCAGTCCGCATCGATCGTCGCCGCCTCGCCGCCCCCGATCCCGCTGCCGCCCCCGATCCCGCTGCCGACCGGGCAGCCCGCGAGCACGCGGGCGACGCTCGCCGGCACGCCCCCCTGCGGCAGCCATTCGCGCACCAGGATGCGCCCGTGCCGATCGACGATCGCGGCCAGCGCGTGGGCGAGCACGATCGCGGGGTCGGTGGCGAGCCCGCCCCAATGGCCGGAATGGATCCCGCCCGATCGCAGCCGCACCGCGAGCTCGAAATGGAAGGTGCCGCGGGTTCCGGTGGCGATCGTCGGCATCTCCGGGCTCACCCGCGGCCCGTCGCTGCCGATCAGCACGTCGGCGGCGAGTTCCTCCGCGTGCCGCGCGACGAAGCCGCGCAAGCCCGGCGAGCCGCGCTCCTCGGAGGTCTCCAGCACCAGCTTGAGGTTGCAGCCGAGCCGCCCGCCGCGCTCGGCCAGCACCGCCTCGAGGGCGGCGAGGTTGAGCGCGTGCTGGCCCTTGTTGTCGGCGGTGCCGCGGCCGTACCAGCGCTCGCCCTCGATCGTAAGCCGCCAGGGCGAGAGCCCCGCGCGCCATTGCTCGTCGAGCCCGCGCACCGTGTCGCCGTGGCCGTAGGTGAGCACGCTCGGCAGCCGGGGGTCCTCGATCCGCGCGGCGGTGAGGATCGGGCCGAAGCCCGGCTCCGGGTTCGCATGAATGGCGCAGGCGAAGCCGAGCCGTTCGAGCCAGGGCCGGATCGCCGTCTCGAGGTAGCGTGCGAGGTCGCGCGCATGGGCGGCCTCCTGCGAGGTGCTCGGGATCGCGATCAGGCCGGCGAGGAGGTCGCGGAACCGGCCATCGTCGAAGAACGAAACGGCGCGGGCGACGGCGGTTTCCCTGGTTCCCTGGCCGCTGCTCCCCATTCTGCTCCCTTTCACGTCTCGAGGTCGGAAAAGCGCCTGCCGTGCCTCGCGAGCTCGCGCAGCAGCGGCGCCGGCTCCCAGCCCGGCCCGTCACGCGCGGCGATCGCCTCGACCCGCCGCAGCACCTCCGCGAGCCCGATCGTGTCGGCCTCGAAGAGCGGCCCGCCGCGCCAGGCGGGGTAACCGTAGCCGTGCACCATCACGACGTCGATATCCGAGGGACGGGCGGCGACCCCCTCGGTACAGCATACGGGCCGCTTCGTTGACCATCCCCGCATGCGCGCGCTCCTGGATCGCTGCGGCCAGCACCTTGCGCCGATGGGTGCCGCGCGCGGCGGAGGCGCGGGCGACCAGCGCCGCCACCACCGGGTCGGGCAGCCGCTTGCCGTCGCGATGGAGGTACCAGCCGGCGCCGCTCTTCTGGCCGAAGCGGCCCTGCTCGCAGAGCCAGTCGGCGATCGGCACCAGCCGCTCGCGCACGCGGTGCTGGGCGCCGCGCCGCCACGCCCCCCAGCCGCTATCGAGGCCGGCCGCGTCGGCGGCGGCAAAGGGGCCGATCGCGAAGCCCCACACCTCGTGCGCCGCGTCCACCTCCTCCGGAAGCGCCCCTTCCTCGAGCGCGTATTCGCATTGCAGCCGCCAGCGCAGCAGGATGCGATTGCCGATGAACCCCTCGCCCGCCCGCGCCACCACGGCCACTTTCCGCATCCGCCGCGCGAGCGTGAGCCCGCTTGCCAGCACCGCCGGCCCGGTGCGCGCGGCGCGCACCACCTCGACCAGCCGCGCCGCCTGCGCCGGGCAGAAGAAATGCAGCCCGAGCACGCGCTCCGGGGCATCGACGAGGTCGGCGAGCGCGTCGATATCGAGGAACGAGGTCGTGCTCGCCAGCACCGCGTCCCGCCGCACGACGCCCGAGAGGGCGCGGAAGACCGCGCGCTTGATCGCCGGGTCCTCCGATACCGCCTCGATCACCAGGTCCGCGCGGGCGAGCGTGCCGAGGTCGAGCGCGGTCGAGATCCGGTTCTCCCGTTCCGCGCGCGCCTCGGCCGAGAGCCTGGCCGCCCGCTCCTGGCGGTCGAGGATGGCGCCGATCCGCTGCTCGGCGGCGCTGCGGGCGCCGGCATCCGCCTCCACCAGGATCGTCTCGAGCCCGGCGCCGGCGAGCGCCACCGCGAGGCCCGAGCCCATCGCCCCGCCGCCGACGATGCCGATGCGCGCGAACGGCCGCGCCGTCGCGCCCGCCGGCGGCCGGGCGGCCTGGCGCTCGGCGTGGAAGAGGTGGCGGAGCGCGCGCGCCTGGACGGACTGGCGAAGCCCCTGCGCCAGCGCCCGCTCGCGGTCGAGCCCCTGCGCGAAGGGCACGGTCAGCGCGAGCCCCACCGCCTCGGCCGCCCGCAGCGGGGCGGCGTGGCCGCGCGATCGCCGCGCCATCACCGCGACCGCGGTATCGAACTCGGCGCGGTCGAGCGGCGGGACCGGCCGCTCCGAGAGGCGCGGCAGCGCGCCCCGCGCCGCCAGCGCGCGTGCCCGCGCGAGCGCCGCGGCGCGGACGTCGGTCGCCACCTCGTCCACCAGGCCGAGCTTGAGCGCCTCCGCCGCCGGCACGCGCCGGCCGCTGGCGATCAGATCGAGGGCGACCAGCGCGCCCGCCAGCCGCGGCAGGCGCTGCGTGCCGCCGGCGCCCGGGATCAGGCCGAGCAGCACCTCCGGCAAACCGACCGCCGCGTCCGGCGCGATCACCCGTCCGTGGCAGGCGAGCGCCAGCTCGAAGCCGCCGCCGAGCGCGGTGCCGTGCAGCGCCGCGACGACCGGCTTCTCCAGCGCGTCCAGCGCCGCGCTCACCGTGGCCAGGACCGGCTCGGAAGGCGGGCCGTCGAACTCGCGGATGTCCGCCCCGGCCATGAAGGTGGGTCCGGCGCCCGCGATCACGCCGGCGGCGAGGCGCGGATCGCCGGCAAGCTCCGCGATCGCGTTGAGCAGCCCCTGTCGCACCGGCGCCGACAGCGCGTTCACCGGCGGATGATCGACCAGGATCAGGCCGACATCGCCCTCACGCTCGAGGCGAACCGGACTCCCGGACATCGTTCCCCCCGATAGCTTCGGAAGGACACCATAGCACCGCGGGGAAAAGCTTTGTGGGAAGCGAAAGTCGCCTCAGGCATGCCCGGCGGTGCCGGAAAGCGAGCCCGGATCGATCTTGAGCTTGGCCATCGCGCGGCGCCACTTGGTCTCGTGGTCCTCGCCGAACACCAGCCCCTCGTCCGCCGGCCCGAACAGCCAGGCGTTGTGGGTGAGCTCGTTGTCGAGCTGGCCGGGGCCCCAGCCGGCATAGCCGAGGGCCAGGAGGCCGGCGCGGGGGCCGCCGCCGCCGGCGATCGCCTTCAGGATATCGAGGCTGGCGGTGAGCGCGAGCGCCTCATCGACGCGCAGGCTGCCCTCGCCGGTCCAGTCGGTGGTGTGCAGCACGAAGCCGCGCGCGTTCTCCACCGGCCCGCCGGAGCAGAGCCGGATGCGCCGCGCCGGCGGCAGGGGCGCGATGTCGAGCTGCTTCAGCAGCTCATCGAAGCTCGGCTGCGCGATCGGGCGGTTGATGACGATGCCCATGGCGCCCTCCGCCGTATGGGCGCACATGAAGATCACGCTTTGCGCGAAGCGTGGGTCGGCCATGCTGGGCATGGCGATGAGCAGTTGCCCGGTGAGGAAGCCGTCGTCCCCGGGCCGATCCGGCGGTAAAACCGACATGCCGCGAATCTGGGGCGATCCGCCCGGCCACGCAAGCGCCCCGGATGACACTTCCGCCCGGGCAGGCTAGGAATCGCCCCTCAAGAGGCACCAACAGGGGCGGAGCGAGACATGGCGATCAAGGTCGGCGAAGCGATCCCGTCGATGAAGCTGATGACGGCCACCGCCGAGGGGCCGAAGGAGATCTCCACGGACGAGATCTTCAAGGGCAGGAAGGTGGTGCTGTTCGCCGTGCCCGGCGCCTTCACGCCCACCTGCAGCATCAAGCACCTGCCGGGGTTCGTGCAGAGCGCGGCGGCGATCAAGGCGAAGGGCGTGGACGCCATCGTCTGCATGGCGGTGAACGATGCCTTCGTGCTCGGCGCCTGGGCCAAGGACCAGCACGTGGACGGCGGGATCACGATGCTGGCGGACGGCTCCGGCGCCTTCACCAAGGCGCTCGGCCTCGAGCTCGACCTCGTCGCGCGCGGGCTCGGGGTCAGGAGCCAGCGCTTCGCCCTGATCGCCGTGGACGGCAAGGTGACCTATCTCGCGGTCGAGCCGCCGGGCGGCTTCGATGTCAGCCGCGCCGAGGCGATCCTGGAACATCTCTGAGGTAAGCGCGCCCCGCTTACGCCGCGGAGGCCAGCCGGGCCGGACTTTGCGCCGCCTTCGCCGCCTCCAGGCGGAAGGTCTCCGTCATATGCGTCGCCAGCGCCTGGGCGGCCGGCTCGGCGCGCTTGCGCCCCTTGAGCATCAGGATCGCGAAGTCCGGCAGCGCCGGCAGCACCTCGCCCGGCTTCAGCGCGACGATTCCGCCCGGCAGCCACGAGGGGATCGAGACGGTCACCGCCAGCCCCGCGAGCACCGGCGTGAGCGTTCCCGCCTGGCTGCCGGACATATAGGCGACGCGGTAGCTCCGCCCGGCTTTATCGAGCGCGCGCATCGCCGCGCCCGCCCAGGAGCAGCCGCTGCCCGCGACCGCCAGCGGCACGGGGTCGCGGCGGTGCACCGCATGCCGCTCCGAGGTGAGCCAGAGCAGCGGGCCGCGCCAGAGCGGCACGACGGGCCAGCCCCTGGGCTCGCTGCCCTCCGAGATGAGCGTGAGGTCGAGGTCGCCGGCCTTGAGCCGTTCCGCAAGCTCCTCCGAGGGTGCGCACACCACCTCCACCTGCACGGCGGGATGGGTGTCGGCGAAGCGCGCCAGCACCGGCGGCAGATAGCGCCAGGCATAATCGTCCGGCGTGCCGAGCCGCACCGAGCCGGCGAGGAGCGGGGCGCGGAAGGCGCCCCAGATCCCGTCGTTGAGGGCGACCATCTCCGCCGCCCGCCCGATCAGCAGCCGCCCGTGCGGCGTGAGCTCAACCGACCCGCCGCGGCGGCGCTGGAAAAGCTTCTGGCCGAGCAGGGTCTCGAGCCGCTGCACCTGCATCGAGACCGCCGACTGGGTGCGGCCCACCCGCTCCGCGGCATGGGTGAAGCTGCCCTCCTCGGCGATGAAGAGGAAGACGCGCAGGAGATCGGGGTCGATGCCGCAGGGCAGGCTCATGACAATCATTATCCTTGATCTTCCTCATCAATGCAATTCGTTTTCCTTATTCCTTCCCGACCCCCATGTTTCGGTTGCTCGGACGTCAGCTGAAGGAGTCCAGACGATGAGCGCCGTCCTGTTCGAAGTTCTCCAGCCCGCCCGCCCGCGCCGCTCCTGGCTGAGGACGCGCCGCGCCGAGGTCGGGCAAATCCTCGCCGAGTGGCGCCGGCGCGCCCGCGCCCGGAGCGACCTGCTCCACGCCGACGACCGGATGCTCGCCGATCTCGGCATCTCGCGCGCCGAGGCCAAATTCCGGGCCGTGAGCGGCCGGCTCGACTCGACCAAGTGCAGGGGCTCTGCCCCCGCACCCCGGCAAGGGGCTCTGCCCCTTGCAACCCCGCCAGGGCCTGGGGCCCTGGACCCCGTCTATTTGTGCCGCGCAGCGCTCGTGGGGTCCAGGGGCCCAGCCCCTGGCCCCGGCCGTGATCATTCATCAACCACGGAATTGCGGAGCACCCCGATCCCCGTGATCTCGACCGCGATCTCGTCCCCTGCCTTCATCCAGAGCGGCGGCTTGCGTGCGAAGCCGACGCCTTCCGGCGTCCCGGTGGCGATGACGTCGCCGGCATCGAGCGGGATGAAGGCGGAGAGGGTACGAAATGATCGTCGGGATGTCGAAGATCAGGTCGTCGGTCCCGCTGTGCTGGACCTCGGCCCCGTTCAATCGGGTTCTGAGGAAAAGCCGGGTCGGGTCGGGGATTTCATCCGCCGTCACGATCCATGGGCCGATGCTGCCCGAGCGGAAGAAATTCTTCCCCACGATCAGCGAGTGGGTGAACTGGTAGTCGCGGATGCTGCCGTCGTTGAGGCAGGTGTAGCCGAACACGTGCCCGAGCGCGGCCTCCTTCGGGATGTGCCGCCCCGGCTTGCCGATGATCACGGCGAGCTCGCCTTCGTAATCGAACTGCTCTGAGACGCGCGGGCGCAGCAGCGCGCCGCCGGGCGGGGCAAAACTCTCGATCGCGCGGAGGAAGACGCTCGGGTTTTCGGGCAGCTCCATGTTGCCCTCGGCGACGTGCGCTTTGTAATTGCGGCCGATGCAGACGATCTTCGCCGGATCGGGGACCGGCAGCTCGAGCGCGAGATCCGCCATCGCAATGTCCGCCGGTTCGCTTGCCAGGGACCGCATCCGCGGGAGCGCGCCGCCTTCGATCGCCGCGCGCAGGCTCGGATATTCTTCGCCGAGCCGTCGCGAAAGATCGACCACCCCACCCTCGACCACGGCCCCGTAAGCGGGGCGTCCCGCGTGGGAAAAACTCGCCAGCCGCATCGAAATTCCCTTCGTGCCTTTTATGCCTCGCGCACCACGTAGGTCCAGAACTGCGTCGCCCCGTCGGGCCCGGTCTCGCGATAGACGCCCTGGATCTCGGTCTCGAATCCCGGGAACAGGTTGGCGGCGCGCTCGAACACCTGCAGGTAGTCGAGCATCGGCTGCGCGCGCTCGTCCAGCCGCTCGCCGGGGACGATCGTCGCGATGCCCGGCGGATAGACCAGCAACAGCGTCGTCGCGATGCGGCCGGCGACTCGATCGATCGGCAGGTAATCGACCTCGTTGCGCACCAGGCGCTGCACCGCCTCGGCGGCGGCATCGCCAGGTCGGGCAAATGCTCCGGCGCGGAACTGCGCGCGCTGCAACGCGCTGGTGTCGTTGCTCGCGGAAGAAGCGCGTGCATCTCGGCGCACAGATCGCGCAGCCGCATCGCCGCCATAGCGCTGCGCTGCGCGCGCGACGAACTCGGTCATCACCTCCTCGAGCAGCGCGTTCGCGTCGTGCAGTTCCTTGAAGCGCACCAGCGCGCTGAGCAGGTGCCGGCCTTGCTCGCTCTCGACGCCCGGGGTCAGCAGGAACAGGAGGCAGTTCAGGTCGTTCTTCTCCGGCACGATCCAGTTGTCGCGCAGGTATGCGGCGAGCGATCGGGGCGGGAACGCCATGCTCCGCGTAGGCGCCGGTGGCGCGGTCGAAGCCGGGCGTCAGCAGGGTCAGCTTGTTCGGATCGGTCATCGCGTAGCCCGGCGCGACATGCGCGGAAGCCGTGCCAGGCGGCGCCCGGCGCCAGCTCCCAGCATCGCCGGATCGCGTCGCGAGCGCATCGGTCGGCACGTCTTCCCACGCCATCTGCGCCGCGCCGCCGTCCTCGCGCAGCGTCACCACATCCGGCACGAACGGATCGAAGAACCAGCGCTGCGCCGGGTCGCCTCGCTTCTCCTCGAATTCGCGGCGCGATCGCGCGCAGCTTCTTGCGCAGTTCGATGCCGAGCCGGATGGTGTCGTCCCACAGCACCTCGCCCGACTTGCCCTTCATCATCTGCGCGCCGACATCGAGCGAGGCGAACAGCGGATAGAACGGCGAGGTCGAGGCGTGCAGCATGAACATCTCGTTGAAGCGCCGATGCTCGACCCGGCGGCGCTGGCCCTTGATGTGGCGATCGCGCACATGGATCTGCGAGCCTGGGAGAAGCTGGCGAGCTGCTTGTGCGTCGACTGGGTGGCGATGATGCCGGGCTGGCTCGCATCCGAGGCCGTCAGGCCCATCGCGAAGCGGCCCTGAACAGCGGATGGAATTTCATGAAGCCGGCCCAGGCCTCGTCGAACAGGATGTAGTCGCAGAGATGGCCGATGCTGCTGCGAGGATCCGTCCGGCGTCGTAGATGGTGCCGTCATAGGTGCATTGCTCGATCACCGCGGCGCGGAACGGCCGCTCGCGTTGCCAGGCGTCCTTGTCGGTGACCAGCGGATTGTCGCGGATGCGCTCGCGGATCGCGCCTCGTCCAGAGCGTCGTAGTCGATCGGCCCGATCAGGCCGTGGCAATTGCGCTGGGTCGGCAGGAAGATCGGGATGGCGCCGCCCAGGAACAGCGCGCCGTGATGCGCCGCCTTGTGGTTGTTGCGGTCGAACAGCACCAGGTCGTCCTCGGCGATCAGCGCCGGCAGCACGATCTTGTTCGACGTGGACGTGCCGTTGAGCACGAAATAGGTTTTCTCGGCGCCGAAGATCTGCGCCGCGGCCTTCTGCGCTTCCAGCGCCGGCCCCTCGTGCGTCAGCAGGTCGCCGAGTTCGAGCACCGAGTTGTCGAGATCGTCGTGAAACACCGCCTCGCCGAGATGGGCGACGAAGATGCGGCCGATCGGGCTGCGCGCATAGAAGACGCCGCCATTATGGCCGGGGCAGGTCCAGAGCTGGTTGCCCTCCTCGGCATAATCCACCAGCGCGCCGAAGAACGGCGTCTTCAGCGACTCGGCGTAGTGGCGCAGATGGCTGACCAGGTTGTTGGCGATGAAATCGGGCGTTTCCTCGGCCAGGAACACATAGCCGTTGACCTGGTTCATCACCTCGACCGGGATCTCCTCCAGCCGCTGGCGGCGCACCAGCACGAAGACCGGCAAATCGAGGCCGCGCGCGCGCACCAGTGCGATCAGCGCGGCGCTCTTGCCCTGCGGGCCGCGCTTGCCCCAATCGATCACCATGCAGCCGATCGCCGCATCGGCGCGGATGGCGAGTTCGGCTTCCTCGGCTGCGCGCGCGCAGCACCGCGAAGCCGATGCGCTCGATCTCGGCGGCGATCTGCTCGAGCCCTGGCCCTCCAGGTCGCTCGGCGTCGAAGGCGGGGGCGCAGATCAGGAACTTGAACCGTCGTCGGTTCTGCACCCCTCGCCCTCGCACGTCAGATCGATGTCAGACGAGGCCGCACGCGGGGGGGGCGCTTATTGGTAGTTGGTGAGGAGGAACTCGATGCGCCGGTTTTTGGCATAGGCTTCCGGGTGTTGGCGGGATCAAGCGGCTGGGTGTCGCCGAACCCGGTGGCGGCCAGCCGGTTCGGCGGAATGCCGTCGGCGATCAGCAGCTTGACCACGTTGATCGCGCGCTCCGCCGAGAGTTCCCAGTTCAAGGCGATATTGCGGGCTGGCGGTCGGGGTCGTGGCCGTCCAGCCGCGCAGGATCCAGGGGATGTCCGGGGGAATTTCTGCGCTGATCTGCTTCAGCGTGAGCGCCAGCTTGTCGATCTGTCGGCGCCGGCGTTGGTCAGTTCGGCGCTGCCCACCGGGAACAGCACCTCGCTCTGGAACACGAATCGGTCGCCGACCACCTGGATGCCGGGCTGGTTGGCCAGCACCTGGCGCAGCCGGCCGAAGAAGTCGCTGCGGTAGTGCTGCAACTCCTGGACCTTCTGGGCGAGCGCGGCATTCAGCCGGCTGCCGAGGTTGGCGATCTGCACGTCCTTCGCCCGGACGCCTCGGAGGCGTCCAGCGCCTTGCGCGGAGGTCGCGAGCTGGTCGGGCGCTGTCGATCTGCTGGCTCACCAGCGCCACTCGGCGCCGCGCGCTGATCGCCGAGGCGCTTCTCGCCCGCCAGCTGCGCCGCCGCGCCGCGCGCCGCTGCCTCGGTGATGGTGCGCCGGCCGCGTCCTGCGCCTGTTTCTCCAACTCGTCGCGCAAGGCGGTCAGCGCGTGCACCTGGTCGGCGAGCTTGGCGAGGTCGGAGACGCGCGCCGCGATGGTCGCCTGATCGACCTGATGGTCTGATCGAGCGCCGCGATCTGGCCCGCATCTCCTCCAGTTGCGATGCGCCGCGGCGAGCTGCGCCGCGGTCGCCGCTCGCTCGCCTGCGTCTCGCCTGGCCTGGGTGGCCGTCGGCCAGCGCTCCGGCGGGAGATCCGTCGGCGGCCCGCGACTGCCCGACTGCAACTGCGCCGCGGCGTCGGTCAGCCGCGCCGCGAGTTTGTCGCGCGCCTTGAGCGCTCGCGATCGGCGGCGCCGAGCTTGGTTCCTCGGCCTGCAGGGCGGCGAGTTGCTGGGCAGCAATGGTCGCGCGACGCGGTCGCCGCCTGCAGGTCGCGGGTCAGCTGCGCGAACGACATCCGCAGCTCGGCGGAGTGGCCGCTCTCCAGCGACAGCATGTCGGTCAGCTCGCCATCTGCCGGTTCAGCTGGTCGAGCGCCTGTTGCGGCCCGGTCAGCGCCACCGACAGGAACGCCTGCGCCAGCACGAACACCAGCAGCACGAAAATGATGACCATCAGCAGCGTGGACAGCGCGTCCACATAGCCGGGCCAGGCATTCAGCCCGTGTCCGCCACCGCCGCGCCGGCGGCCGCCCGCTGGCAGTTCCATCCGTCCCGCCCGCTCACCGCGGCTGGTCCTCGGCGAGGGCGGCGACGGTGCGGGTCAGGATCCGCAGATCGTTGCGCAGATCGGCGGTGCTCTGGGCGCGGCCCTGCTCGGCCTCGGCCACCATCCGCTGCAGTAGAGTTCGATGTTGCGCAGAGTGCGCCCGCGCCACTTCGTCGAGGCCGCCTTCCGCGCGCGAGCTCGGCGAGCCGCTGCAGCGCCGGGGCGAGCGCCGCTGCGCCTCGGCGATGCGCAGCATGAGTTGCTGGTTGGTGCGCATCGTGTCCGACAGCGTGGCGAGCGTTCGGTCAGAGCACGCCAACGCCTGGTTGGCCTGCGCCCGCCCGTCCTCGCCGCGCGCCAGGACGCGCTGCAGGTTTTCCATGTTCTCGGCGGTCTGTTCCAGCAGCGCCTGGACGTAGACCGGCACCGAGCCTTCGCCCTCGCGCCGAGCACGCCGGAGGACAGCCGGGTCAGGCCGGCGAGCCATTCCTCCAGTTCGTTGAAGAAGCGGTTCTGCGCCTGGCCGGCGGTCAGGTCGAGGAAGCCCAGCACCAGCGCGCCGGCGAGGCCGAACATGCGAGGCGGAGAACGCGGTGCCCATGCCGTGCAGCGGCCGCGCCAGGCCGGATTTCAGCTGCTCGAACATCGCGTTGACGTCGCCCGAGCCGACCGACATGCGCGCCGATCACGTCGGCCACCGACGCCGATGGTCTTCAGCAGGCCCCAGAAGGTGCCGAGCAGGCCGAGGAAGATCATCAGGCCGGTCATGTAGCGCGACAGTTCGCGGCTTTCGTCGAGCCGGCTGGCGATGCTGTCGAGCAGCGTGCGCATCGCGGCGGCGGAGAGGGTGAGCCGTCGCTGCCGTCGGCCGGTCCTTGCTCGCCGCGGCCGGCGAGCATGCTGGCCATCGGCGCCAGCAGGCGGGGCGCCGGCAGCGGCGGCCAGGCGGGCGCGCGCCGCGCTGGAAGGTCTCCAGCCAGGTGACCTCGGGCGCCAGCCGCAGCACCTGGCGCAGGTTCCAGGCGATGCCGAAGAGCGCACCAGCAGGATCAGGCTGTTGAGCACCGGGTTGTTGTTGAAGGCGCGAGCAGCAGGGGCGACAGGAGCGCGGCGACGACGGCGACGCGGCCAGGAACACCAGCATGCGCACCAGGTAGGTGGTCGGCCGTGTCATGGTGACCCTTGGGTCGATCCTTTGGGCGCTCCTGGGATGCTCCCTGGGGGGGCGATCCGTCCGGCCCGGGCTCGACCGTCACGTCGACGCGATCCGCCGGCACCGTCGCCGGCCCGGCTGGCGCCAGCAGGGCCCTGACATAGATTCGCGCCGAGGCGACCCGCCTCGCGTCATCACGCTGCGCGCCGCGAGCCCGCGCGACAGCGACAGCCGCCGCGCGGTCGAGGGGTCGTCGGCGATGCTCGGCGCATAGGCCGACCGTGTACGGCGTGGCGCGTGCTCGTCCGGCGGCGCCGCGCGATCTCCCTCAGCGCGGCGAGCGGTGGCCGGGTTGAGGCCGGCGCCGTCGGCGCCGAAGGTGAGCGCAGCCCGCCCGGGATCGGGTGGCGCGCCGGGCGCGCCGTCGGCGACGTGGGGCGGCGGCGGCAGCGGCGCGGGGTGCGGCGGCCCGGCCGGCACGATCGGCGCCAGCACCGGCGCCGGCGCGCTGGGGCGGCGGCGCGGCAGCGGGCCGGACGTTGTCGCCCGGCCGTCGCGGACTGCGGGCGGCGGGCGGCCGGCCCGGCCGGGGGCACCGGCGGCAGCGGCAGTCGTCGCGTGTCCTCGGGGCGGCGGCTTTGGGCAGCCCTGGGGCCGGCGGCACCGGCCCGGCCCGCGGCACGGGCCGTGCCGGCGGCCCGGCGCGGCGGCGTCGGCGCGAGCGCGTCCAGCGCGTCAGGTTCAGCTCGCCTGGCCGCGCGCCCCGGCACGGCAAGCACCAGCACCGCCACTATGAGCGAAGCCGCACCGCATGGCCGCGGCAAGACTAGCCGAGGCGCTCGCAAGTTCCAACGTACGCTCAAGAAGCCGCCGCCTTGCCCCGCCGCTCCGCCGCCACCATGCCCTGGCCCACGGCGTCCAGCAGCCGGATGCAGGTGCGGGTTGGCGGCCACCACGTCGCCGCTGTGCGCGGATCGCCGCCGGCGGGGTCGGTGGCGTAGCCGCCGGCCTCGCGCACCATCAGCAGGCCGGCCGCCATGTCCCAGGGCTTCATGCCGAGTTCCCAGAGCCGTCGTAGCGGCCGGCGGCGACCCAGGCGAGGTCCAGCGCCGCGGCGCCGAACCGGCGGATGCCGGCGACCTGCGGCATCAGCGCCCCAGCGTGCGGGCGAACGCGAGCGCGGCGCCGGCGGCGACCGCGGCGAACGGGATGCCGGTGGCGAACAGCGCCTCCTTCAGGTCGCGCCGCGCCGAGACCCGCAGCCGGCGCTCGTTGACGAAGGCGCCGCCGCCTTTCTCGGCCCAGAACATCTCGTCGACCGCCGGGGCGTAGATCAGGCCGGCGGCGAGCTCCGAGCCGCCGTCCGGCAGGCGCCGCTCCAGCCCGATGCTGATCGCCCAGTGCGGGATGCCGTGCAGGAAGTTGGTGGTGCCGTCGAGCGGATCGACCACCCAGCGCCAGGCCCAGTTGTCGGAGCCCGAGGCGCCGGATTCCTCCATCAGGAAGGCGTAGCCGGGGCGGGCCTTGTTCAGTTCCTCGCGCAGCGTCTGCTCGGCGCGCATGTCGGCCTGGCAGACGAAGTCGCGACGGGCCCTTCACGCTGACCTGCAACTGCTCGACCTCGTTGAAGTCGCGCAGCAGACGCTTGGCGGCCTTCTGCGCGGCGTTCGCCATCACGGTCATGTGCGGGGAGAGGCGGCATCGCCATGGGTCGGCCGAGTCCGGCTCGGCGCCCGGTCTAGCCCTTGGCGCGCTCCACGTAGCTGCCGTCCTCGGTGCGCACCACGATTTTCTCCCCGGCCTCGATGAACGGCGGCACCATGGTCTTCACGCCGTTGGAGAGTTTCGCCGGCTTGTAGGAGGAGGCCGCGGTCTGGCCTTTCACCACCGGATCGGCCTCGACGACCTCGAGCACGACGGTGGGCGGCAGGTGCATGCCGACCGGCTCGCCCTCGACCAGGTCGACGGTGACCGGCATGTTGTCCTGCAGGAAGGCGGCGGGTCGCCGAGCAGGCCGCCGGCACATGGTCTGCTCGTAGGTCTCGGGGTCCATCAGCACGAGGTTGTTGCCGTCGGTGTAGGAGTAGGTGAACTCCTTCTCGTCGGTCAGTCAGCCGCTCGACGGTATCGGCGGTGCGCCAGCGCTCGTTGGTCTTGTTGCCGGATTT
>CAWIZE010000002.1:0-1692183 GCA_963840545.1 uncultured Pseudomonadota bacterium
CCGACAAAGGGCACCGATGCTGTGGCTGATGAC
Source organism: uncultured Pseudomonadota bacterium (assembly GCA_963840545.1). Classification (GTDB taxonomy): domain Bacteria; phylum Pseudomonadota; class Alphaproteobacteria; order Acetobacterales; family Acetobacteraceae; genus JAKAWQ01. Next base: position 34 of record CAWIZE010000002.1, read on the forward strand.
AAGCCAAAGCCCTGGCACCCGCCGGCCCGGAATACCCTTCATAACGAGATTGTCACGCTGAGCATGGTGCTGAAGACCGCGCAGCGTCACGGGTGGCTCGAATACGTCCCCAACCTCTCTGATCCGTATAGGCGGCAAAGCAAGGTCGAACACCGCCCTTGGTTCACGCCTAACGAGTATAAGCAGCTTTATGAGGCGACCCGGAAGAATGCGGCCGATCCCAAGAAGAAGCAGTTCGCATGGCATGCCGAGCAGCTGCATGACTTCGTGCTCTTCATGGCCAATACGGGCCTGCGTCCGGATGAGGTGAAGCACCTTGAATTCCGCGACGTGGAGATCGTTGATGACGAATATTCAGATGACCGCATTCTAGAAATCGAAGTGCGCGGCAAGCGCGGTGTCGGCTACTGCAAGAGCATGCCGGGCGCGGTGCTCCCCTTCGAGCGTCTGCGTGATCGCCCGCGCCCGACGGGCGAGATTTCCGAAGAGGAGGCGGACGAAACGGCCCCGACTGAAAAGCCGAAGCTGACTGACAAGCTCTTCCCCAATGAATTCAAGAAAATGTTCAACCGTGTTCTCACGGACAACAATCTGAAGCTTGACCGGAGCGGAAAAGCACGCACGGCCTACAGCCTGCGTCACAGCTACATATGTTTCCGCCTTCTCGAAGGCGCCGATATCTATCAGGTCGCCAAAAATTGCCGCACCAGCGTCGAGATGATCGAGAAGCACTACGCGGCGCATCTCAAGGACATGATTGATACATCCCTGGTTAACGTCCGCAAGAAAGCAAAGAGGCGGAAGGAGCACGGTAACAAAGCAGGTGCCTCTGATAGCGCGCCGGGTGATTAACGATCTCCGCGACGGTCCGACCGCCTGGATAACCACAAGTGGCCCAGGGCGCATTTGAGGACTGTCCGATCCGACAACCGTCAGTCGAGAGAAGAGAAGTTAGCTCCTAAAACTGACAAGACAAAAAGGCTCAATCCGATTATTGAAAACGCCGAACGGCGTTTCAGAGCCGGGCCGAACGGCCAAGGCAACGGCACACTGGCGCAGCGGGACCGCTGCGCGTGCCGCACGCGAACCAAGGGTCGAAGGACTTCTTGTGTTCGCAATTGATATGACCTCTACGCTCGATTCCACATGCCGCTGTCAGCGAGCCGTTCAGCGGTTCGCTTGGGCGCGCCCCTTGCGGGCGCGCCAATCGGGATTCACCCCCGATCCCAAGGCCGAAGGGCCATCTTTGAAGAGCACTGGCAAATTGCCCTGACATCGCGCGTCGGCGCGCTTCACTCACCAGCGTACCAAAACCCCGGATAGACGAACGCTCCCTTGATCGTCGCGCAATCCGCCTCCGACACGCCTTCGGCGCGGGCGATATCATACCAACCCGCGGCGCTACGGTCCGCCATCTCTTTGACGATCCGGCCAGCCTCCTCGGCGTCGAGAAGAAAGCGCGCCGATTGAGACTTGAGATTCGCCGCATTGGCGAAGCGGCCGGCGTCGCCGCAGATCATCGCCAGATCACGCCGTTCAAGGCTGACGGAGTTCGTCGGCGTCAGGTCGTAGGCCGGCGACAGCTTCCAGTCGCGATCCCAGGCGATGATCGCGTGGTTGCGCGGATGATCGTCGATGTTCGTGATCAGCGCGTTGAAGCACATGCGCCGGAACAGCTCGGCCGCGTCCTTCTTGGGCGCGGATGAGACCCGCCGCAGCTCTTCGGCCAAGGCGATGTAGGACCATTTATCCCGAGACTGGTAGGTATCCTCGGCACGCAGCAGCGTGAGGCCGCTGACCATGCGCGCGCGGCGATAGCCGGCGCTGGTCTTCTCGCGGTCGAACCGCTTGACCAGCAGCACGTCATGCGCGCCAACGGTTTCGATGCGGCTCTCCGGTACGGTGATGCCGCAGTGCCGCGCCAGCATCAGCATCGCCCGCTCGACGCGCGCATTATTCCAGCGATCATCGGCGCGGCCGAATTTGGCGAGCCACAGGCCTTCGTCGTCCTCGACCACCGCTTTGGGGCGGGCGCCGCCCATCGAGGTGCCGAGCAGCATCAAATTCCTGACCTGCTCCTCCGTCGCGCCGTCCGGCAGTTCCTCGTCTTTGACGACCGCGTCGGCGAGCGTCTGAAGTTTGGCCAGAGCAAGGGTCTTGTTGAATTTGCGCAGCGGCGCCGGCGGGGTCACGCCGAGCCCGAACCCAAGCGCGCCGGCCCGGTCGTCCGGCGAGTGCAGGAGGTAGTCAATCTCTCCAAGCTGTCCGCCGACGTGCCGTTCGATCAGGCGACGACCCCAAAAGTCGGGGCCGGCGTCGCGCAGCGCTCCGAACACGCCCTTGAGGTTCGTGGTTTCAAAGGTGCCGCGGCCGAGTTTGAGTTCGACGGGATCGATATCGACGGCGTCCGCGCGCTTCAGATAGCTCTGACCGTAGACGAAGCGGCCGAGCGGCGTGCCCCGGCGATCGACGGTCAGGACGAAGCGCCCGGCCGTTACCGGGGATATCTCCCCCGGCAGGGTGATATAAACGAAGCACTCGGTGTTCGACGCCTTAGAATTCATCGCTCAACCCCACCGGCTTGCGCGCCCGCTTCCGCTCTTTGAGCAGCGCAAGCGCCTGGCCCCGCTCGTCCCGGAGGGGATCGGCAACCTCGTCAAGCTGCCCGATCAGGTCGTAGGCCCATAGAAGCGCGGCATAGATGGCGATGCCGGTTGAGGGCTGCCCTCTTTCGGCATCTCTGACCGCGCGGACGCCGGTGCCGATCTTCTCGGCGACCTCCGCCAGGGTCAGGTTACGCCGCGTCCGGGCCGTACGCAGATCGGCGCCGAGGCGCTTCAATGCGACTTCGACGGCATGGGGGGGGGCGGCGAGAAGAGGATTGCGTTTAGCCATGGTCTATCAAGGGCACTTTATATAAGTTAATATGCTATAGAGAGCATATTTTACCAATCCGAGCTTGTCAAGGAAACTGCTATATAAAGCACATAAAGCCATTATAGACGCCTTCGAGAGCACTTTCGTGCTGTCGCCAGACCATCGGCGGGCCAAGGTTCGCCGCGGCGAAGATCGATTTTCAGCCGTCTTGATGCTTTGCCCTGGATCGATGTCCGAACAGCTCTCGGAGGCCCGCTGCACCTCCCGCCAAGCGCGCCGTTCAGCGGCTCGCCCAGGCGCGCCCCTCGCGGGCAGCGCCAATCGGGGTTCACCCCCGATCCCAAGGCCGAAGGGCCATCCTTCCTCACCCTGCACATGCACGCGCGTTGTGAATTCGGTTGCGTCGTCCCGTTCCCGCAGCGCCGCCGATGCCGGCGGAACAGCAGTGCCCTCTTGCCAAAGCGTTCTGATAGCGCCTGACGCCTGGCCGAAGCGTCCCGTCTCGTCGCCGCCGCGGAGAAGACCGCCGGGACTGAGTGCTCGTTTATTGGTCGCGTTTCCGGTGTTGCCCGGCTATCTCCTTACGAGCGGTTTGAATGAACCCTTCGTGCATCTTCGGCCCCTGCCATTCGCGCTCGCTTCTTGCGTCAACGAAAAAATTGGCTCCCTCGCCGTCATGCAACGCTGCGCGCTGCATCCCCCAATTTTTTCGTATGACGCCGCGACCGCTACTGGCTGATCGGAGGCATCGCCCGAAAGGGTAATGCAAACGAAAAGGAGATACGCTGATGACAACGACAACCGAAACCCAGACCACGAACGCGAAACAAGTCCCTGACTTCTACATCTTCGAGAACGCGCCAGACGGAGACAAGAGCGGCAAGCCCGCAGGCGCCGTCTTCCTTCACAAGAAGGGCAAGGGCTTCACGCTTCTGATCGGCGGCAAACGCTACGCGGCCTTTCCTCCGAAAGCGAAATCCGCTCAACCCGCAGCGGCCGAGGGAGCAGGCGCGTAAGCTCTTCCTTCCCCGGATCAAGAGAACCCCCGATCGGCAATCGCCGGTCGGGGCGCGTCGTTTTGAAGGCCGGGGGTTACATCCCCGGGGGTTTGAACTTGGGCGTCGTCGCGTATGCGCGGCGGACGTTTTCGAGCGACATGCACAAAATATCGTAATCGTAGCTGCCCGGTTCTGTCCGTTCCAGTTCTTCCCTGAGCCTCGCATAAAGAGCGCTCAGTTGAAAATTGGTTTTGTTGACCAGTTCTGATGCGGTGATGAGTCTCATGGTGTCTCTCCTTTTCTTCTGCCCGCACCCATTGCGGACTTCATGCAGCCGTGAAGAGCGACGGCCGCCTTGAGCTGCATCCACCATGCTTTGCATGTGCAACATGCGTGGACCGCAACGCAGAGAAGGAGCCTGGTAAGGCTTGCAGCGCCGCAAGGCGCGCCGGTGCTAACGCTGCACCATCGAAGTCCGGGATCGGGGTTTCCTGAAAAGGGGAGAGATCATGTTTGAAGGCTTCACCGCACTGATCCACACAGACCTGTCACAGCGCCATTTTCCGGGGGTTTCACGGGGCTGACGGATGCCGCGGCGTCGTTACGCCGATATCGTCGCCACTCACCCGAAGCAAGACAGACGGAGCATTGTCCCCTATAAATTTTAGCGCCGGGGAGGCGACCGCCCATCCTGTCGCGTTCTTCGGCGGCCGCCAACAGGAGGTGGCAAGTACGGAGAGGTCGCCATGCGCACCCGCGTTCGCTTGAGTGCCCGTCTTCCTGCGATAGCCCGCGACCGCGCGCGGCAGGTCGCCATGCGACTGCGCCTTCTGGCCTTCGCAGTCATCACCGGCATCTGGCCGGCCATCGTCCACGCTGCAACAACCCGGCAGGCCGACCCGCCGGCGTCCGCCCTGTCAACGCTGTTCGGTCTATTGGTACTGGGCATCCTTATTGCCGCGCTTGCCCTCGGCATCGCGTGGCTGTGGCAAAGAAGAGCGTGGGCCGGGCAGCCGCCAAAGACCAACAAACAAAAGCTGCAAGCTCTGATGCGGTCCCGCTTCGTCAGGGTTTCGATTGGCCTTTATGCGGCTATCGCGCTGCTCGCATTTTTCGTGAATATCGCAGCGACATGGGTGCTAGGGCTTGCCGCGCTGGCCTTCGCAATATGGTGGTGGCGGGGCACAAAGGGCCGGATCGAACGCAAACGAGGGATCAGCAATCAGGCGGCGCTGAGCCAATTCGGGGCGACGCGGGAGGACAGAAGCAAAAACATCGATCTGGCTTTCGATAAAAGAGCGGGCGATGTGGCCTTCGACCTGAAGGAAAGGCGGACCAAGTGCCATTTCCTCCGCGCGATTTCCGCGATGAGCCCGCGCGAGCGCGAGGTCCTCAGAACGGCCTACCATTTGTACAATGCGGGACTTTTTGGCGCTGAAACAAACTTCTACCTGGTGCGCTTCGGGCTGGTTTATGCCGATGGAAAGGCCGTCATTATCGGAGACAATCCGGGCGGTTCTGACGCGCTGAAGCAGTATCAGGGGAGCAACGGTGTGGAGGCCATGACCAATCTCACCTTGAACTGGCTTCAAGGCGCGATAAAGAGAAATAACAATGATCCGGTTCTGAACAGGCTGTCCGCGCGCCTGCACGGCGACGGTGGCGACCTCGCGCCGGGCGCGCCGCTGAAATCGGGCGCGAAAGACGCGTTTGTCGATGGAGCCCTCGTTCTCGGCCTCGACGAGAAAGCGCCCGACACATGGTGGACCTATGACGGCGAGGGTTCGCTCATCACCGTCGCGCCGCCGGGGTCCGGCAAGACCCAGAGCCAGGTGTTTCCGAATTTGCTCATGTGGAAAGGCGCTGCCGTCGTCCTCGACGTGAAGGGCGAAATCTACGAGCAGACGAGCAAGTGGCGACGCGAGAATGTCGGGCCGGTCTACAAGTTCAGCCCTTTGGACCCGGCAGCCAGCCACGGCTACAATCCGCTGGCGCAGGTGCGCGCCGATCCCGATTATCTCTGGGAGGACTCCCGCTTTCTCGCCGACATGATGATCGTGCCGAGCGGCGCAAAGGACCCGTTCTGGGAAGCCGCGCCCGCGACGTGCTGACCGCCGCGATTGCCCGCGTCTGTCTTGAGGAGGATGTCACCAAACGATCGATGGGGGATGTCCTCGATATCCTCCACGGCGTCGGCTGGGAGAAATTCGTCACTTACATGGAAGCGCGCGTCGATTTTCCGTCAATGACCCGCGCCGGACATTCCCTCGCAAACATGGAGCCGAAAACGCGGGACGGCGTCCTGCAATCCGCGCTCTCCAGCATGAGCGCCTGGGATGGCGAGCGCATCGCGCGCGCCACGCAAAAATCGGACTGGAGCCCGCTCGACCTGCGCGGGGGCAGGAACCCGACGATCTACATCTGCCTGAAACCGAACGAGGTGGACAGCTACATCTCCGTGCTGCGCGTCTTCATCGCGCAGCACATTCGCGCGCTGACCTCGACGACGGTCCCGGCGCATGGCGTCCATCCGATCCTGTTCGTGCTGGACGAGCTTCCGCGCCTGAAACATATGCCGCCCGTCGAGGAGGCGCTGGAAATCGGCCGCCAGTACGGCATCAAGCTCTGGCTGTTCGCACAGAGCCTCGGGCAGCTCAAAGAGGCATACCCCAACGCGGACGGCATGATCGGCGGTTGCGCCATCCGCATGTTCATGAACCCGAGCCTGCACGACGAGACCGCGCAGAAGATCTCCGACGATATCGGATTCCAGGAGAGCGTCGTTGACGGCACCCGCGTCAAGATCGTCGAGCCCAGCGTGCTTGCCGGTCCCGACTACAAGGATTTGGTGATCGTCATGGCCGCGAACGCGCGGGCCGCGCGGCTGACAAAATACTTTGCCTATGCGGATGAGGCATTGAAGGCGCGGATGGGCGGCATTTGATCGTCGTCTGTGACTGTTGAGAGCCTGTCGCTGCGCTCACGCCAAGCGGCAGATGTGCGGAACTTTTTCGTTGCTCACTGCATACTTCTCTCGATTGAGTTGCTTGCATCAGTCGAATGGCGAACGCTGCATCCCGCAGGCGCGGCGTCAACAGGCTGCCCGCTCCATTCGCCCGGCTGCGCCGGGCTCCCGTGTTGCCTGTTCCCCCTGCGGGTGACGCCGCGCCTTGGCAGTGTGCGGCCGGGATTTTGCGACTGACGCAACCAACTCGGTGAAAGGAGAAAAGTTATGAGCAACGATAATCGGAAACCCACAACCCCCGAAGGCAAGGCATCGTCGCCGAGTTCGCACCATGTCAGGGCTCTGGAAAACAATGAAAAAGATGGAGTTTCCCCTGCGTTTCGATACAATCAAACGATGAGCGACGAGGACAAAAAAAGCCCGGAGTTTGACCGCCTCCTCACCGACGAGGAGTTGGCGCTTGTCATCAAGCGTGGGAAGGACGCCGACGAGATTCAAAGGATATCGGGTAATCCTCCGCTAGACGCTGAGGGCGTCGCCATGTTCGAGATGTTTAACCGCGAACGCTGGTCGCATGAAAAAAGGCGCGCGTACATCATGGAGTATATAAAGCGCCGTCAGGAATCCAAAAAATAGGGGCCGGCTCGTGGCCAACTGGGAAGATTATTTTTACCCGGGCAGAGACGTGCTCCGAAACAAATTTGGCATTCAGGATAAAGAAGAGCTAGCTCAAGCCGAGCTACTAGCTGGCCGACTTCGGGCTGCTGAAGGGTGCCCCACTGGCAATTTCGATTTAGAGCATCTTCAGGCTATTCACCGCCATCTGTTCCAGGACGTGTACGAATGGGCCGGCCAGGTGCGCCAGGTCGATATGTTCAAGAACGAGCCGGGCGAATACATGCCCCATGACCGCATCGAAATGGGCATGCACGACGTTCACCGTCGCGTAGTGGAGACGAATGTTCCTGGCACCGCCGATCCGTGGGAATTCTCGGCCAAGGCGGCCGAAATTATCGGCGACACCAATCACGCTCATCCGTTCCGGGAAGGCAATACGCGCACCCAACTTCAGTTCTTGCAGCAGCTTGGGGAGCGGGCGGGCCACGAGATCGATTTGACCAGGATCGACAGAGACGCCTGGAATGAGGCGAAAATTCAGTCCGGTCTCGGAAACTATGGCTACATGAACGATCAAATCCGCAGCGCGATCGTTCGGACTTTGGAGAAAACGCCGCTTGCGGAAAATCCGGCATTGCAAGCCGACGCGGCCGAACGGCAGGAAGCGCCGCGAAGCCCAGAACATGCCGCCGAAAAGCCGGCGTGGGAAACGGCAAGAGCGGCGGAGCTAAACCGTCAGGCGATTGAACGCCGGGAGCAGATGGAAGCGCAGCGGGAAGCGCTCGCTGACATTCTTGAAGGAGACCGACGGAAGGGAAAAACGGAGGCGGAGATAGAGAATCGCCGCCGGACGGTCGAAGAGGCGTACCGCGAACGGCAAGAAAAGGTGGCGCGTGAGCAGCAAGAGAGGCTTGAGCGGCTTGAAGCGCTTTATAGGAGTGGCCAGCCTGCGGAGCGCGAAAGATAGCGGCCATCAGCACGAAGCCTGCCGAGCGCCGTGGACGCAGCGCATCCGCTGTATGAAGCGGATACGCGCTGCGTGCCCGACAGGGGGTACGGAACGGCTATTCATGGATAGAGGCGCTTAAGTCGGCGATGATGAATTGTTTTTCCAGCAACGTGGCGAACGCGCGGTCGCAGCCGCGCGCCGGGCGGTTCGCCCTGTTCGACCTTAGGGAGGACAGGCGTCCGGCCACGCAGCGCACCGCGGCCGGACGCTACGCCGAGCCCACCCTGTTTTCCGCCCTCGACCGGCCCCCGGCCTGATCCGGCGGACCGCTCACCCGCCGCCACCACCTCGGCGGCAATTTCATCTGCAAACCCAAAAAGCGGTCGCCCGGCGGAGACCGGGGGTTCAGCTGGGCGTTAGGGCAACAGCGATTTCAATTACCGGGAAACCGGCTTGCTGCATGACCGCCGGCATGCCCCCCGCCAGCTCTACCGCAACGGGGGGGCGCCGGCATGTGTCGGCGAACCTGCCCGCCGCCCTGTCAGACCGCGACAGGCGGCCCTCCCTTTTTCAGGTGGACAGGCCGGGCAGCTTCCATCCCGATTTGGCGCACCGGATTTGGTTGAGGCGCGAAACGGCATTGAAGGCCGACCCCAGCGAATAACGCTCGTCCGTCTCGGCCGGAACGGGCGGGGCGGAATTTGGACTGCCAAGGGGCTGGCCGGCGACGATGGCGCGGGCGCTTTCGTCGCTCCACGTCAGGCGCTCGGGATTGCCCCTGAGGATCGTCCCCAGCCGCCGCCAGGTTTCTTGGTCCTTCGGGGGTAGCACAACGTCCCAAAGCCGCCAGCCTGTCCCGACGGACAAGACCTCGCTGCGCCGCACCAATAGATGGACCCACCCGTCGCTGCCGCCTGCGCCGGCTTCCGACTTGTCGGCCGCGCGGAGGACTTCGGCGCTCACCTGACGCACGCCGACGCGCGCCGGTTCCCCGCGCCTCCGGTTCTTGAATACCGGCTCGTTCCACCGGATCACATCCGCCTCTATGAACCCGTCCCCAACGGGAATCCAAACTGCCATACTGCCACCTCTTGTTTTGTTTTTTGCCCTTATTCCCAATTATCCCATAGATTTGCTGTGCTTTTCGATAATCTGGAAAAATGCAGCCGGTAAGTTTCCTTAATGCAACCTTAATAAGGACTGTGATAGTCTGATATTGTGGAGTGCAAGCCATGCGCGGATATCCGCGCCGGGCTTGGCAAGGGGATCGTTCCATCCCCGTTGCATCCCCGGGACCAGGGCGTTCCGCCCGTGGACCCTGACCAAAGGAGCCTTCTTGCTCCCTTGGAACCCATGACCGCTGATTCGGCAGCGGCTTCGACCCAAGAGCCTTCGTGCCCTTGGGGAACCAGACCAAGGGGGCTTTCGCGCCGCCCTTGGAACCCTGCACGGCGGGTGTGGAAGAGCCGTGCAGCCCAGGGACGTTCCATCCCTGGACCCCGAGCAGGACGCTTCGCTCCTGCACCTCGACCAAAGAGCCTTCGTGCCCTTTGGAATCCAGACCGGGGTCTCGGCCCCGGCGACGACCAAGGCTGCATGCCCTTGGAACCCGCCAGCATCGTGCTGGACCCGCCAAGGGCGATGCCCCTTGGAACCGCCTGAGTACAGGCGCATGCGGGAAGGGTATGTCATGGCGAGCGGCACCGGCAAACGCAGGCGAACCAAACAGGTTCTCGTTCGGCTCACCGACCAGGAGTTTGCCGCCGCTGCGAACAAGGCCGACCGGGCCGGCTACCCTCTCGCCACGATGTTTCGGGAGGCCGCCTTCGGCCACCCCGGCCCCCGCGCCCGGCGCCGCCCGCCGGTCGATCATGTTGCGCTGCGAAAGCTGCTCGGGGAATGCGGCCGTGTCGGCAACAACATCAACCAGATCGCGCACCGCCTGAACGCGGACGGCCCCCTCGACATTCCCGAGCTGCGTGCCGCGCTCGCCGCCTATCTCGATATCCGGGGCGCCATCCTGCGCGCCCTGGCGATGGAGACGATCGGGGAGAACACCCCCCGCGACGTGGCCGCGGATGATCATTAAGGGAAAAAGCCGCGGCAGTCCCGTCCAGCTTGCGCGGCACCTGCTCCGGACCGACACGAACGAGACCGTCAACATCGTGCAGCTTGACTCGCCGACCGGCAGCCTCAGGGAGGCGCTGCGGGACTGGCAACTGATCGCGGCGGGCACGCGGGGCAGCCTCGGCCTTTACCACGCGAATATCTCGCCGGAGGCCCGCTATGCCATGACGCCCGACCAGTGGGAGCGCGCCGCCGATGTCCTCGAAAAAGAGCTTGGCTTCGACGGCCAGCCCCGCGCCGTGGTGGTGCATGAGAAACACGGCCGCCAGCACATTCACGTCGTCTGGCAGCGCACCGACATCGACACCATGACGCTGGTCCCCGACAGCTTCAACTATGTCGCCCACGAGCGGGCGAGCCTGGCGCTGGAGAAGGAATTCGGGCATGAGCACGTCCCCGGCAAGCACGCCAAGCGCGACCGTGAAAAACAGCCGGAATTCCCCAAGGCCGAAATCAGCCACGCCGAATGGCAGCAGGCCGAAAGGGCAGGCGCCGATCCGCACGCGTTCAAGGACGCGATCACCGCTATATATAAGGCGTGCGACAGCGGGCAGGCGTTCCAGGCCGCCCTCGCGCAGCACGGCTTCGTGCTCGCCAAAGGCGACCGGCGCGATTACGTCCTGGTGGACGCCGACGGCCAAATCTATAGCCTGGCGCGGCAGATCAAAGGCGTGACCGCCAAGGATCTGCGCGCCTTCATGGCCGACGTTGACCGGGAGGCGATCCCGACCGTCGAACAGGCCAAGACGTTGCAGGAGCAGCGCGAACGCACGCCCGAACAAGCGCCCGACAAAGCCCCTGTGGAGAATTTTGAGCCTCCCGCGCCGCCGCCGCAGCAGACGCCAACACAACAGCCTGGCGTCCCCACCCCGGAAGAAGTCGCCGCCCTCCAGCAGGCGTTGAGAGAACGCCACGCGGAAGAAGGCCGCCAGTTGCTTCTCAGGCAGGAAGCAGAGTACCGTCAGACCGCCCGCGTCCTTGAAGAAGAGTCACGGGAGAAGCTCGGCCACTTCGACGCCCTGCAACAGGCCGCCCGAGAGCGGTATTTCCGCGAACACGATCCGGCCAGGACCGGCTTCGACGCTTTCATCGACAAGATCAAAGAGAAACTCGTTCCGCAGCGGATGGCCGAGGAAGCGCGCAAACGCAAAGAAGCAGCGGATGAATTCCTGCGCCGGCAGGCAAAGGAACGCGAAGACCGGATCGCGCGGCTGAAGGATGCCGAGAGAACCGACCTCGCCGACCTGACCGAACGTCACGAACAGCAGCGGCGGGAGCACAGCGCCCGCTACGACCAAGACCGCGCCCGTTATCTCCGCGAGATGGATGCCGCCGCAAAACGTCGCGCCGAGAGCGAGGAACAACGGCTCCAGCAAGAGAGGCTGCGCGCCGAGCGCGAACGCAACAGGGACGGCCCGCCGCCCGATCGCGCACGCTGAGCGGCTCTCGCTTCTTGCAACCAAAGCCGAGCCGCTTCCTTACCGGAAAGGTTGCCAAGCCTCTTAAGCAGGTTTCGCGGTTCTTGGCCGGCATGGCGTTTCGCACGTTGCAATTGGCGCAGCAAAGGATCGCCGTGTCGATCGCGGCGCTCAGGCGCCTTCTGTCGAAGCCGCCGCCACCGCCGGCGCCATCTCCGATCAAATCGGAGTTTCACAAGCGGGCGCAGCCGCGCCCGAAACTGCGGAACCATTTCAAGCCGTTCTGATCGCGCGATAGCGCGCAATGCGACACTGCGCCTGTGCGGTTCGATATGTCTCCCTGTTTGCCGTTCCCCGAAGGGCAGTGTCCAGCGACCGTGCCAGACGCGGACGCTTCCCGCGTCAACAGGAAGCCTCGGTTCCCCCTGAAGGTCGCCCCCAATTTTCCTGTGTGACGCCGCGTCCTCGCGCCTGGCCTTGGGTTGCGCTGTCCCATCGGGGACGACGCAAACACAAGGAGAATAAACATGAACCTCTTCACCAAAGCGCAGTTCGAGCAGTTGCTCGCCAACGGACGTAATCGCGATCAGGACCATCCGCCGGTCGTGAAACTTTTTACGCCGGACGCGAACTGCACCTGGCTTCTCAGCGAGATCGACCCGGAGGAACCGGAGATCGCCTTCGGTCTGTGTGACCTTGGGTTTGGCTTCCCTGAACTGGGCTGCGTCAGCCTTGCGGAAATTCGTTCCCTTCGCGGCAAAACGGGCTTGCCCGTTGAACGTGATCTGTCGTTTGCCGCCGAACATCCCCTGTCGGTTTATGCCGAAGCCGCCCGTCAGGCGGAAGGCATCACGGAAGACAACCTCGCGCTCTTGCAGGCCGCCGCCGCTCTTGCGGCAAGGAGGCGGTCATAAGCCGTTAGATCGCCGTCCCACCGCGTCGCCCCGCGCCGTGGCGGCGGGCATTCCGGAACGGGTCCGTTCGGCGATCAAAAGACCGCTCGAACGCGGCGCGCGCTCATCATACGATCTACTTTGCGGACCCCTTATAGGCGGTTCCATTCCAGCGAAACACGTACGTTGAATGGTCGAAGCGCAGGTCGTGCATGCCGTGATGGACGGAATCGAGGACGGTCATGGTCTGACCAAAGTATACCAGCATGATCGCATGCGTGCTGTAGCCGCCGGGACCCGCGAGGAGCGCGTAGCCGAGGCAGCCGGAGCTGCCACACCAACCTTGATCGGTGTAATGGATGATGAGGTCAGGCCGGCCGTCGCCGTTCAGATCGGCGAGGCCGACCGTGAATGTCAGCGGGTGATGCGAGATACGCTCGGCATCTTTGAAATCGCCGGGAAGGGCACGGCGGACGGCGGCTGTTTGTGCAGTGGTCGGCGGTGCGTCCGGTGTCACCGTCGTGGCGGCATCTGCCTTGCCGGCAACAGCGAGCATGGCGCAAAGGGCGAGCGAGGGTGCAAGACAACGGGTGTGGCGCAACATGGTTGTCGTCCTGGCTGTCAATCGAGTCACCGTTACGGGCCGATACAGCGGCGCGGGCAACGGGAACGGCGACGGCGACGGTTCGCGCATCTGTTATAGGCCTTCACTCATCCGGTAGACTCTTCGCCTCCCGCCAGTGCCGGTAAAGCGTCGCCCGGCTGACGCGTAGCGCGCGCGCGACCGACGTTACGCTCATATCCTGCGATTCAATCAAGTGCTGCGCGTGCGCGAGCTGGCTTCGTGTTAGCTTCCGTGGCCGTCCCACAGCATCGCCGCGCGCCTTGGCGGCGGCCATGCCGGCGCGGGTTCGCTCGGCGATCAACGAGCGTTCGAACTCGGCGAGCGCGCCCATCATGTGAAACATGAGCCGGCCGCCGGCCGTCGTCGTGTCGATCGCCTCGGACATCGACAAGAACCCGACGCCCCGTTCGTCGAGCGTCTGCACCACCTCGATCAGATGTGAGAGTGATCGCCCGAGGCGATCCAGCTTCCAGACGACGAGAATATCTCCCTTTTTGAGACAGGTGAGCGCCTTGTCCAGTTGCGGACGGTTCCGCGCGATACCGGACACGCCGCAATCCTCGAATACATGTTTGCACCCGCCCGTCCTTAGGCTCAGGACCTGTTGATTCTGGATTCACAAAGGCATGAGAATGTGATTCACTTGTGGCAACAGGAGGTTGCCATGAGAGAAGTACCGATGCTGCCGTCAGAGGATTTTGCAAAGATAAAGCGTTACTTTCCGCGTCCGCACGGTGTCGAGCGGGTGGATGATCTGCGCGTGGTGAGCGGGATTATATATGTGATCAAGCACGGCCTGCGGTGGTGCGACGCGCCGGAAGGCTACGGCCCGTACAAGACGCTGTACAACCGCTTCGTGCGGTGGAGCCGTCTTGGGGTGTTCAACAAGATATTCGCGGCGCTCGTCAGGGAAGGCGGACCGCCAGACCGGCTGATGATCGACGCCACGCATATCAAAGCCCATAGAACAGCAGCCAGCCTGCTAAAAAAGGGGATGCTCCGCGTTCCATCGGACGCTCGCGCGGCGGCCTGACGACGAAGCTGCATGCCGTGACCGACGGTGCAGGCAAACCTGTCCTGCTACATCTGACAGCGGGACAGGCCAGTGATTACAAGGGCGCGGCTGCGCTCATCGACAAACTGCCCGAAGCCAAAGAGATGCTGGCCGACCGTGGATACGACGCGGACTGGTTCAGGAAATCCCTGATCGGGAAAGGCATTGTTCCCTGCATCCCGTCCAGAAAAAACCGCAAGGTTCAATACGAATACGATAAAACACTCTACAAACAGCGCCATAAAATAGAAAACATGTTCGGATGGCTAAAGGACTGGCGCAGGATATCCATGCGTTATGATCGCTGCGCACACACCTTCTTCTCAGCCATCTGCATCGCGGCTGTCGTTATCTTCTGGCTATAATCAATGAGTCCTGAGCCTAGCCCGTCTTATTCACGGCATGGCTGAGATTCGCTGGCGGGTGTCGCGTAAAGCATTGATCGCGTTTACTGAATTGGGTGTCGAAGCCATCCGGTCCACGCAATCGCGCGAGCAACACCCGCCATGTCCAAAGATACACTCTTGCCGTTCCATTTCCCAGCCGTCGCGCGCAAGAAAGTCGTCGCGGGGTTCGACGGCGGTCGCATCACCTCCGATGGCGGCGTGCTGCTGCTTGCCGCCGCCGAGCGGCGCCTGGGCATCGCCGACAAGCTCGCTGACCTGATCTACGACCCGCGCGATCCGCATCTTGTGAAGCACAGCGTGGCCGACATCCTGCGCGCCCGCATCCTGGCGATCGCGTGCGGCTACGAGGATGGCAACGATCTCGACCGGCTGCGCTTTGATCCCGGCTTCAAATTGGCCTGCGGCCGACTTCCGGACAGCGGCGCGAATCTGTGCTCGCAGCCCACCGTGTCGCGCTGGGAGAACGCGCCCGGCCGGCGCGAGGTGGCGGCGATGAGCTACGCCCTGGTTGACATTTATTGCGCCAGCTACGCCTGCCCACCGCGCGAAATCACGCTGGACATCGACGACACCGTCGATGTCGCGCATGGCGCGCAGCAGCTTTCTCTGTTCAACTCGCATTACGGCGAACGCTGCTTTCTGCCGATGCATGTTTACGAAACCGCGACCGGGCGGCCCGTGGCGGTGTTGTTGCGGTCCGGGAAAACGCCTTCGGGCTGCGAGGTGCGCGGGCAAATCAGGCGTTCTGGTTCGACGCATCCGAACCCATTGGCCCGCGACGAAAATCACCATTCGCGGCGATGGTCACTATGGGCGTCACGAGGCCATGACCTGGTGCGAGGCCCATGGCGTCGATTACATCTTCGGCCTTGGCGGCAACGACGCGATCGACCGCAAGGTGGAAGCGGCCGCCGACGACGTGCGGGTGCGCTGGGCCGAAGGCGAGCACCCGGTAGTGCGGCGTTATGCCGAGACGCGCCATGGCGCGGCCTCGTGGAAATGCGAGCGCCGCGTGGCCGCGCGCATCGAGGCGAGCTGCAACGGTCTCGATATCCGCTATGTGGTGACCAACATCCGGCGCGGCAGCGCAGAATGGCTCTATGACACGCTCTATTGCGAGCGCGGCCAGGCCGAGAACCTGATCAAGCTTCACAAGACCCAGCTTGCCTCCGACCGCACCAGTTGTCGCTCGCCGCTCGCCAATCAGGTTCGCCTCGTGCTGCACAGCGCCGCCTATTGGCTGCTGCTGACGATCCGCGACGCTCTTCCCAAACCGCAAGCGCTGGCACGCGCCGAATTCAAGACGCTGCGGCTGCGCCTGATCAAGGTCGCCGCCCGCGTCATCGAAACCGCAACCCGCGTGCGCATCGCCTTCGCCGCGTCCTGCCCAGATGCCGAATTGTTCGCCACCGTCGCCCGCTGGCTGCAACCCGCCGAACCGTGACCGACGGGGCCGATGCCCCGACCCCGCACAATCACCCCGACAACACCCAACGCCTGCCAGCCATTTGCCCCAGAAATCGCGATAAATCAGCGCGCCGGAGAGCCGCGTCCGCCGCCCGGGCGGCGGCGACGGCAAGGGAGCGTGAATAAGATGGGCTAGAGCCCGGCGTTGCATATCAAGATTCTGTTCTTCAGTAGAGACGCGCGCATAACCCACCTTCATGGAGGGCATTTTGCGACATATTTTTGCGACTAACAAGTTATTGATTCTATTAGCGATACTTCACTTGAAGTGTATCGAAAAGGACCGTTTTCAATACTATTTGAATTAGACAAGTAAACACCAAGCAATACTCAGTAAATACTATATCTCTATAGTATATACGTAATTTATATATTTATCAATATTTCGAGCAGGGCTTTTACGGGCGTTCTCAAAAACGGTCCTTAATGAAACGCATATTTTATCTTATTATTGTGTGTTTTCTCGTTTGCTTTGCCGTCTGTGAAGCGGCGCTGTTTGTCGTTTCGCCCGCCATTCGATCCACCTTCCAATTCCTTGGCACCTTGCCGGGGTTCACGTTGCTTGCGGCCATCTTCGTCACGATGTCCGTCGGCTGCGTTATCGGCATCGTCCTCACACGCGTGGAAATGCGTTTCGATCAAAAAGAGAAACGCGCTGACCCATGACGCGGCAGCGAACGTCACAGCCCGAGAGCTTCTTTACGGTACTTCTAGCGGGCATCGCGATTGTCGCAGCGCTGGACGTTTTCATTTACTGGACGTGGGTTCCTGCGGAAGCCCTAGGGCCAATCCTCTTTTACTTTGCGCTCATCTATGGCGCCTTCATCACCGGCGTTGCCCTCGACCGGCTGGATATTCGCCGCGAACAGAAAAAGAACTTCGCCGCCGCCGAAAAAAAGACTGAAAAGAAGGACAGGAGGAAGACCGACGCTGATCCGGAATCCGGCAGTATATTCACCGTTCTTCTCGCGGCCATCGCGATTGCCGGCGTGCTGACGGTTGTTATGTACGACACCGTTTCCGGCCCGATGTCGAGCATGGTGCGTGTGAGTAACGCGACCGCCGCCAAGACGCAGATGCAGGCGATCGGCAGCATAGTGATTATGGCAGCGATCAACCAGAATACTGCACCATATGTAAACGGGGATTGCGACGCGGACGGCGACATTGAACCGCCGGAGTGGCGCACGGGCACAGGCCCGACGGGCGGCGGGCTTCTGCCGAGCACCATCGGCGCGCCGCTGCAAGACCCGTGGGGAACAAACTACGGTTATTGCGTGTGGGATGTCGGCTCCGTGCAGACGAAATGCGGCGGCGCTGCGCCGAACATGCTGCTCGGCACGCCCGACCCGACCAAGAGCGCGGCTCCTGAAAATCTGGTGATCGCGGTTATTTCGGCCGGCCCTGACCGGACGTTCCAGACGACGTGTAGCGCCTATTCAGGCACCGGCGGCCTCGGCACGGAAACGGGCAGCGAAATCACCGCCGGCGGCGACGACATTGTGAAAACTTACACCTACGAAGAAGCGGCGACGGCGCTCTCCTCGCTGTGGAGCTTGAAAACCGGCGACGCGACGCAGGCGGTGATCAGCAAGGACTTGCAGGTCGGCACATCCCTCGCGACCGTCCCCGCGGCGGTCACGTCGGCCTATTCCAACGGCATCATCAATACCGCCGCCGTGGTGACGCAGGGCACGATCATCGCGGGCGGGGTGTTGCAGCCGGGGGTTTATTGCCCGACCTGCGGCTCGGGCGGAACGCCGCAGGGGCCGGATTCGACCTCGTGCACGCCGTCATCCGTGGGCGGCTTTCGTTATGATTACACCACCGGCAACGGCAGTGCCGAAGTCTGCCTCTGCACGGCTTATGCTTCCAATACCTGCTCGACCGCCGCGTGGACCGGCATCAGCACCAGCGGCAACACGACGGCGGCTTTGAACGGGATCACCGCGGCGACGGCAACAAACACCATCGACAGCGGAGCCTACGCACAGACATGGAACTGGAGCACGCTGGCGACCGGCACGGCGGGCATGACGCTGGGCGCGACCAACGCCTCCGGCGGCGCGGATACAACGCTGGCCGTCGGCAACAATACCACCGGCGCGGGCTACGGGCTGGTCGGCAGCATGACCGGCTCCGGCAACACCGGCTATGCGTCTTATTTATACAACCAGAATACCGCAACCGTCGGCGACAACTACGGCGGCGCGCTCGAGCTTGGCGGCTATCTGACGGTGACGGGAATCCCGACGGCGTCCGCGCCGCCCTTATCCGGCAGCTCCCCCAACACCGCCCAGGTTTACTATGACTCGACGCTAAGCGAACTGATGCTTTCCGTAGATAACGGCGCTTACAGCCCCATCCTCACCGGCAGCGCCACGACCAGCATCAACGGCCTCTCCGACGCGCTGGCGAATTATACGAACGGCAACATCATCCTCGGCAGCACTTCCGCGACGACGAAGCCAAGCGCGGGGACGGGGTATTACAACACCGTTGTCGGTGATTCCGCGCTGATGAGTAACACTACCGGCAGTCAGAATACGGCAAATGGCGCGGCTGCACTCTCTACCAACACCACCGGCTCTAATAATACGGCAAATGGCGAGAATGCACTCCTATCCAACACAACCGGCGGTGCTAATACGGCGAACGGCATGAGTGCACTCGTAGCCAACACCACCGGTTCTAATAATACGGCAAATGGCTTGAATGCACTTTATACCAACGTCGCGGGCAGCGAAAGCACGGCAGTCGGTTATAATGCTATGGCCAACGCCAACAGTAAGTCGTCGGTGTTCACGACCTACAACACCGCCGTCGGCGCTTATGCGCTGGAGGGCAGCAGCACCGCCTCCGCCAACACCGGCATTCAAAATACCGCCATTGGCGATTCAGCGCTGATGAAAAACGCATCGGGAAGTAACAACACCGCCATCGGTGCTGGCGTCGCTAGCACGACGCTCACCACCGGCAGCAGCAACATTCTGATCGGCACGTCGAGCGCGGTAGACACGCCGCTCAGCAGCACCAGCAACTTTCTGAATATCGGCAACACGATTTTCGCCACCGGCACCAATGCGGGCACGCTCGCCGCCCCCGCCGGCAACGTCGGCATCGATACAAACAACCCGTTGGCAGCGCTCGACGTTAATGGCGGCGGAATTTTCTCGAACGACATAGTCGTTGGCGTTGGCGGTGACCTCGTCGGTGATGGCGGGCTTTGGAGCAACACCGTCGTCGGCAGCGGTTTTGCTAATAATATCGTTAATGGTTATGATAACACCATCGTCGGCAGCTGGACGGCCGTAAACACCACTGGTTGCTGCAATACGGCCATTGGCTTTGGTGCCTTGTATGACAATACTGGAACCTCCGATACCGCCGTTGGTATGTACGCGCTCTTTTCCACTACGGGTACTAACAACACCGCGCTTGGCGATGCTGCTGGCAAAAAGATTACATCGGGCGGCAATAACGATGTCATTGGAGTCTCCGTCGCCAGCACGACTTTTACCACCGGATCGAACAACATTCTCATCGGCACGTCGAGCGCGGTGGATACGCCGCTCAGCAACACCAGCAACTTCCTGAATATCGGCAACACGATTTTCGCCACCGGCACCAACACGGGCACGCTCTCCGCGCCCGCCGGCTACGTCGGCATCGGGACGACAACGCCGGCGGGTACCCTCGACGTTGAAGGCGGCACCTCGACGACAGGAAGCGGGACAAATATCAATCTCTATGCTCAAACGGCTCTCGCTGGCGGTGCCTACAACGGCGGCAACATTATTCTTATGCCAGGCACAAATAACGGCGGCACGGGCGCGAACGGCAACGTCGGCATCGGGACGGCGACGCCCGCTGAAGCTCTGTCCGTTAATGGCAACGTCGATGCGATGGGCAGCGCTTACGTCACCGAGATTGCGAATTCATCCGTGGGGACGGGATTGAATTTGCTGGCCACGCTTTCGGCGGGGCAGGCGATGACGTCGGCGATAACGGAAACGGACGGGGTTTTGGGGATTGTCGTCGGGGGCGCCGGCACCTCGGGCATCGCGCAAATCGCGGTCGGCGGGCAAGCTTTATGCGCCTTCGAAAACACGGCGGTAGCGGGCGATTTTGTGACCATCGGTTCAACGACGGCGGGCGACTGTCACGATGTGGGCACGGCGCGCTCCACGACCCGGCAAACGATTGGCCTCGTGCTGGCGGGCGGCGTGCCCCCCGGACCTTATGCCGTGGCGCTTGCCGTGGCTCCTTATACGTCCACATCCGCGTCCTCGGGTTCCGGTACCGCCAATTACACCGCCCGTTGGACCAGCGCCACAGCGCTTACCACCGGGTCGATTGGTGACACCGGCAACGCCGTCACGATCAGCCCGTCGCAAACCGTCACGATCGACCCGTCGGGCGCCGTCACGATCGACCCGTCAACGGCCGGGACGATCAACAATATGTCGATCGGCGCTACGAAGCCCTTGGCCGGCGCGTTCACGACATTGACGGCGAACAACACCGTAACGCTGTCGCCATCGGCTGCCGTCACGATCAGCCCGAACAGCACCCTCACGATAAATCCAAGCTCGGGGTCGATCAACACTATGTCGATTGGCACGACGAAGCCCGAGGCTGGCGCGTTCACGACGCTGACGGCGAACAACGCCGTAACGCTGTCGCCGTCCGCCAGCGTCACGATCAGCCCGTCGTCGGGCTCGATCAGCAACATGTCGATCAGCGCGACGACATTGACGGCGAGCGGCCAGGTCACGCTGTCGCCATCGGCTGCCGTCACGATCAGCCCGAACAGTACCCTCACGATAAATCCAAGCTCAGGGTCGATCAACAATATGATTATCGGCGGGACGACGCCCTTGGCCGGCGCGTTCACGACATTGACGGCGAGCGGCACGGTCACGCTGTCGCCGACCTCCGCCAACGTCACGATCAGCCCGTCGAACGCCCTCACGCTCGACCCGGGGTCGGGCACGATCAACAATATGATTATCGGCGGGACGACGCCCTTGGCCGGCACGTTCACCAGGCTGACGGCGACGACGCTTTCTTCTACTGCGGGAACTGATGCCGTCTGTATCAACACGAGC
The DNA here is from genome assembly GCA_963840545.1 of uncultured Pseudomonadota bacterium. GTDB lineage: Bacteria > Pseudomonadota > Alphaproteobacteria > Acetobacterales > Acetobacteraceae > JAKAWQ01. Next base: position 21,543 of record CAWIZE010000002.1, read on the forward strand.
ACCGGCGTCCTCAGTTACTCAACGGCATGCACTGCTTCAGATGTTCGGCTCAAGAAAGACATCGCGCCCTTGCAGAATTCTCTCGACAAAATTTCCAAGCTGCGTGGCGTGTCTTTCTACTGGAAAGACCCAGGCAGAGGAAAAAAGCGTGAAATCGGCCTGATCGCGCAAGAGGTCGAAAAGATATATCCCGAAGTAGTCGATACCGGCGACGACGGCTTGAAGTCCTTGCAATACGGCAAACTGGTTGCACCGTTGATCGAGGCGATCAAGGAAATCAAGACCATCCTCGATAGCGTGATTGCCGATGTCCGAAAAATCAATGACCATATGACCAATCAGGTTGATCCGGAAATCGCGGCGTTGAAAGCCTCCAACCACAATCTGCGGGCCGAGATCAAGGCGGACAACGACAATCTCCAGGCCGAGATCGAGGAGCTGAAGGCGCAGGTCGCCAAAGGGCGCTGACAGCATACTCCTGGCTGCGGGCGCTTCCCCCCCGATCACGGAGACCGGCTACCGGCCGCACTTCGTCGGGGCTCCGGTTGTCGCCGCCGCAGTGCGGCCCGGCCAGCTACGTGGACGTTTGGCTTAGCGCCGAGAGCGGGTCTGCCGAGTGGCGGCGGCGCGACCAGGGCGCGCGGCAGCGCGCGCTTTTCTAACGAGCCTGCCGCCCGGATCGACTGGAAACCCCGTCTCGGAGGCAGAGCGAACCTTCGCTTTGCCTCTGAATGTTTCCGTGATAGCATCAAGATCCACACAGGCATCCGGAAGAGACTGATCGGGGCGCGAAGCCTAACGACCAAGCAGGCACATGGCATGGCAACACTTCCCCCGGTCGGTCGAGCCATTCTGTCGTGGGCCAGGGAACGCTCCTCCTGGCAACAAGATGCGCTCAGGCGTCTTGCCACTCAGGAGATGTTGTCACCTGAGGACGATCAGGAACTGCTGACGCTGCTCTATGCCGCGGTGCAGCTTCCAATAGCGCAACCAGCCAAAGCGATCCGGCCACTGACAGCTTCCGATCTCGGCTACACGCCCGCTCGGCAGCCGCTGGCGATCACCGCCATCCGGAATGTTCAGAACGTCAATCGACTTGTAGCAGGTGCCGGTCTCGCCTTCCATGAGACGGGACTGACCGTGGTCTATGGACCCAACGGCAGCGGCAAGACCGGGTTTATAAGAATCTTTCGAACGGCGTGCCGCACGCGGGCGGATACGGCCAAGAACCAGATTCTCGCCGACGTGACCGGTCCGGTCGCCGCAGCGAAAACCGCCGAGATCGTTATCAAAACGGGCGCCGGAGAGACAACGCTGCCCTGGCAGGATGGTGCCCCGGCCATTGAACCGCTCATGAGGATTGCCGTCTTCGATCGCAAAGCGGCGGAGCTATACGTTGACGATGGCAATCAAATTGCCTTTCTGCCATTCAGTCTCGCGATCCCGTTCAGGCTCAATGAGCTTATTCTTCGGCTGAAAGGCACTGTCGAAACGGAGCGCGCTTCCACGACCGCGGCGCTGCAAGCGACTGTCATAGCCTGGCCTATCGCCCGCCAGACCGCGGCGCAGCGCTTCTATAATTCGCTGAAAGGCATCACGACCGATGCGCAAATAGACGAAGCCATCCTCTGGTCGGATGCTGACGCGCAGGAGCTGGAGACGGGACGAGCAGCCCTTGCATCCGGCGGGAATCGAGGCGCGGACCTCACCGCGCTCGCGGGTTGGCTTCAAACCGTCAAAGCGACGCTGGATACGCTGGCCGCAGCGGTTGATCCGGTGCCAACGACCGCCGCACGGGCCCTTGTTGAAAAGACGAAGAACGCGAAGCGCGCAGCCGCTGCGCTAGCCAGCGCCGGCTTTGCAATGGAGCCGCTCCCCCAGGTGGGCGAGGAAGTGTGGCAACGCCTGTGGGCCGCCGCACGCGACTACTCAATGATGGCTGCCTACATCGGGCGCACGTTCCCCGTCACCGCGGCACGCGACGGCGCGGACCCCCGGTGTGTGCTATGCCAGCAGCCCCTTTTAGAAGAGGCCCAAGCGCGGTTACAGCGGTTCGAAGCCTTTGTTTCCGACCGCCTCAATCAGGATGCGCTTGCGGCCGAGGCTGAATTGGCTGCACTGGTCCTCCGCTTAACCGGCGCAAAAAGAGATCATGCGCAGTTGGACGCAGGGCGGCTGAGCCAGATAGCCGCGCGCGACCCGGCTCTGGCTGCAGAACTCACGACCTCCCACGCTGGCCTACTGGCGGACCTCACCTCGATAATGCAGAGCCTGATCCCGGACGGGGAGGTGCCTCAACTGGCCACGCGCGAAATCCCGACCGCGCGGATAAATAAGGCAGTGGCGGACCTCGCCGCCGAGGCGCAACGCCACCTTTCTGCGGCGGATGCCAGGACGCGCTTGGACCTTCAGGCACGGGTTGATGAACTCACTGACCGTCAGACGCTGCACCAGCACCGGAGCCAGCTCCGCAGCCGCCGGGACCTGGTGGCCATGGATGCAAAATATGCCGCCGCCCTCGACCAGTTGCAGACGACTGGCGTGACACGCAAAGGCAACGAGCTGCTCGACACCTATCTGACACAAGATGTTGTTAATGCCTTCACCACGGAACGAGCCGGCCTCAAGATCGCCCATCTGGGCGTCAATCTTGAACGGCGGACGGACAGGTCGGTAGCTTCTTTCAGTACCAAGACGCAATCTAAAATCCGGGCGAAGACATCAGAGATACTGAGTGAGGGCGAGCAGACCGCCCTCGCCCTTGCCGCCTTCTTCACCGAGACAAGTATTGCTGCATCGGACGCACCGATCATCATCGACGACCCGGTCTCCTCCCTGGACCGCGAGCGTTGCGAACTGGTAGCTACCAGGATCGTGCAGGCCGCGAAGACGCGTCAGGTCATCGTGTTCACTCACGATCTGATTTTCCTGAATGACCTATCCGCAAAGGCCGAGGACACGGGAGTTGAGATCGGCACCTGTGGTATATTCCGTAACGATAATGGTGCCGGCGTGCTCGACCCTGCGGGCGAGCCATGGAAGGGCAAGGACGTCAAGAAGCGTGTCAACCTGCTGCGCCAGGAGTTTCTCCAGGTCCAAAAACTGCATCAGACATCGCCCTCGGAATATGAACGCAAAACCAAGGACATCTACAGCCGGCTGCGCGACACCTGGGAGCGAACCGTTGAAGAGGTGATATTCAAGGGGGTGATCCGGCGGTTCTGCAACGAAGTCCGCACACGCGAACTTCGGTACGTGGAGTTGAGCGATGAACAGGCCGACCGCGTCAAGGAAGGAATGGACAAGACCAGCACCCATTCACACGACAATCCGGCCGCGGGTAACATCCGGGTGCCCGTGCCGAGCGAGGTCGAGGCCGACTTCGTGGCCCTGGAGAAGCTGATCTCCGAAATAGAAGCTCAGCAGAAGGTTGTCGAGAAGCGCCGTAAATCGTAACAGTTCTTTGCCTTGCGCCGGCTATCCACCTGATCGAAGCCGGACTAACGGTTACGCTTCAGTATCTGTCGCCTCCGGTGCAGGGAGAGCCTCCACTTCCTCATCGTCGAGCAGATTGGCCGGCAACGACTTGCTCGTCCTTGCTCCCAAGCCTTTGAGCTGTTCCACTTGCCGTATGAGATTGCCGCCACCGGACGCCAGCTTGCCCATTGCCGCGTCATAGGTGGTGCGAGCCTGGTTCAGGCGATAGCCCAAGGCGTTCATGTCTTCGACAAAGCCGACAAGCTTGTCGTAAAGCCGTCCTGCACGTTCGGCGATTGCTTCGGCATTGCGGTTGCGGCGCTCGACTTGCCACACGTTCCTGACCGTTCGAAGAGCCATCATGAGCATGGTGGGGGTCGCGATGGCCACGTTATTTTCGACCGCAAACGCGGTCAGCGTCGGGTCCCCGCGAAGAGCGGCCGCGAGTGCCGCCTCGATCGGCACAAACATAATAACATAGTCGATTTGGCCACCGACGACGGATTGGTATTCCTTATCGGAAAGCGTCTTCACGTGCGAGCGCATGGATGTAAGATGGCGTGCCAGCGTTTCGGCACGTTCGGCATCCGTTTCGGCGTTCACGTGACCGTCAAACGCCGTCAGGGATAGCTTGGAGTCAATCACGATCCGCTGGCCGCCGGGCAGATTGACGACAACATCAGGCCGGACTTTCTGACCCTCTTCGGTGGCGTGGCTTTGCTGGGTGACGTAATCTTCGCCCTCGCGCAGGCCGGACTTCTCAAGGATAGAATCGAGGATCATCTCTCCCCACGCGCCTTGCGTCTGAGCCTCGCCTTTAAGTGCGCGGGTGAGACTGCTGGCTTCAGTCGTCATCTTGGCGCTGCTCTCCGTGAGCTGCCGGATCTGCTCGACCAGAGTCGCGCGCTCCTTGGTGCTTTCGGTTTGGGCAGCCTGGATGCCCTGCTGGAACTCTCCCAGCTTCTCCCGGAGCGGCGCCAGGATGGTCTCGATTTGCTCCTTGTTTTGCTTGCTGAAATTCTCGCCGTGGAGCTGCATCACCTCTCCAGCCAAAAGCTTGAACTCCTGCGTCATCCGCTCTTTGGCATCGGCGAGCAGGGCCACTCTTTCCTCGGCCTGCTTGCGTTCCTGGCTCAATGTCTCCTGCAATGCCGCAAAGCGCGTCCGCAGATCGCCGCTGTCACGCTGCGCTGTTTCCAGCGCGGCCGTTGCCTGATCAAGGCGGGTGCCGAGCTTCGCCGTGACCTCGATCTCCGCCGACAGCAACGCGGACTTCTCCGCGACCGCCGTTTCCAAATTCCCCTTTTCACCAACAAGCGCCTCCACACGCGCAGTGAGTTGCGCGCACGTCTGCCCCATTCCCTCCAATCGACCACGCAAATCTTCAATATCGGCCGCCATTCGGGAGGCAGCCTCGACCTTGGCAGCCAGCGTCTCTTCCAGACGGCTCTTCTCGCCTCTCACCCCGTCGAGTTGGTCTCGTATCCCGTCGCGGGACTGCTCGGCGAGCGCGAGGCGTGCACTCACATCCTGAAGCGCGGCCTCGACGCGCACCAGCCCTTCCGTACTGGTGGCAAGCTGGGCCTCACCCGCGGCCTTCGCCTGGCCGAGCGACGCTACCGCCTCGGACCTCTCCGCTAGCGCCTGTTCGAGGCCCGGAACGCGCGATGATCTCTCCTCTTCGACCGCGACGCGCCGCTCAAGGACGGCCTTCGTCTCACGGAGAGCCAACAGCTCCGTCTCAAGCGCCGACAGGCGTTCAGTCGTCACGCCTGCCGCCGGCGCAATAGACGAGCGCCGGCGCAAAAGGACAACGACCAGAAGGGCGGCTACAACCGGCGCAGCCATGGCGACAACCACTACATAGGCAGGTTGCATGATCCCTGCGGTCTCCTTCCCCTCGCTTGGCAACCAGTCGTCAATCTTGTCATCGTCACCTCACCCGCATGCCGCGACGAGCTGGCCAAAGCTGGTGAGCTTGTGTGCCTCCCAGTCTTCTTGCCGCACGAACAGCGCATGAAACCGGCGGCCCTCGGCATCGTGCTGCGAGGCATCGTCGCACCACTGGCGCAGGCGCTCCCATTTGAGCGGGTCTTCGATGTCCTCGCGGCCCTTGGTCTCGACGATCCAGATTTCTGCGTCGGCTCGCTTGACGATAAAGTCCGGGTAATAGTTGGCGATGCCGCCGTCGGTGTTGCGATATTCGATCCGAAAATTGGTGCTTTGGCTGTTTTTGATGAAGGACACGATGTCCGCGCATCCATCAAGAAACGCCGCCATCTCCAACTCGAAGCCGAAATCGCCAACAATCTTGTTGAACAGAGATTTCTTCGGAACGACGTATGCCTGTTCCTTCACCAGGAAGGGCCGCGTCTTCCCGACGCGGATCGAGCCCCGCACCTCGGTCGTGCCGGCGTCGAGCACCGTCAGCGCGTTTATGCCCGCCTTCATCGTTTCCATGAGCGTGCGGGTGGCCTCGATTTCCGAAAGGTTGCGGAGGATGTTGAGGTCGTTGAGATCGACCGGCTGCTCGAACAGCTCAGCCTCGACGAACTGCTTGATCTTGCCAAACAACACATCGAAGCCGCCGACCAGGCGGAGGTCACGCATGATGCCGCGCGTGAAGAACCCGATCATGTTCTGGTAGTTGGGCGTGAACGCCGTATCCATCGCCGTGACGTGGCTTTGCTCGTCAGTGTTGAGGTCGCGGAAGACGATTTCCCGTTGTTGCTCGGCCGTGAAGCTCTTGATCGCAAGCCGCTTGTGCGGCAGCGCCGCCGGATCGAGGTCGGCGAGGTTCTTGTATTCCCGCTGGATGCGGGGCGCGAGCAGCGGCAGGTCGATATCGAGCCGTTCGATGTCCTTTCCGGGGTTGCCCGTGTCAACCTCGACGACGATTGGCGACTTCGGCCCGCTCGCGCCGCCCATCGGCTGGTATTCCAGCTCGACGCCCTCGACCTTGATGCTCTCGACGAAATCCATAAACGCGTCGGTGCCGATGACGCTGACCTTTTCCTGGACCGGCTGACCGCGGAACATCCGCCGCAGGCCGCGACCGAGCGTTTGCTCCGGCAGGATGCGCGCCTTGCTCGTATAAGGCCGCAAGCCGACGATGGCGACGACGTTCTGCACGTCCCAGCCTTCACGCAGCACCATCACCGAGACAATCGCCTTGTAGCGATTGGCAGGATCATCGATACCGCGGGCTTCCGCCCTGAGCTTGTCCAGTTCCTCCTTGCTCTTGCCCGTCGATGCCTCGGAAATCTCCCCGTTGTTTTTGGTGTGGATCACCAGCACCGCGTCCTTCAGCTCCGGGTATCTGGCCTCAAGGTATTCCGCCACTTCGTCGCAGTTGCGTGTGTCGTCGGTCATCACGAACAGGATGGATTTCTTGCCGGTGGGCGCGAGTTCTCCGTAGACCTTGCTCCATTCGAGATAGCCGAGATGCAGGTAGTCTTCGTACTGTTCGGTGAATTTCGCGCTCTTCTTCTCTGTCAGCTTCGCGCGCGAGGCCTGATCCGGCAGCACAGGCGTTTTCACCACCCCCTGCCGGATCGCCTCGACCAGCGGATAGTCGGCAATCGTCTGCACAAAGATCGCCCCGTTGTTGTGCTTCGGGGTCGCGGAGAGATCGAACTGCGCGGAGAGCTGCGAGCCCTTCTGCCGCAGCCGCAGCGAAATATCCTCAATCGCCTTGAACCAGGCGCTCTGCTCATCGTGCAAATGGTGTGCCTCATCGTTCAGCACCACGAGATCGGGCACATCCCGGATGATAATGCCGAGATCGACAGAGGAATCCGTTGTCCTGGCGACCGGCTTCGCACCGAGAAAATACCCCGTCGTGTCGGCGTCCTCAAAGGCGGGCGCGTCCGCGCCCTCATAAACACGGTGGATGTTCGTCAAAAACAGATTGCCTTGCGGACCGACAAACCCGATCTCGTCCTGAATATGGACCGTCATCTGGAAATCTTCCTGCCAGTTGCGACCTTCATGCCCGTTCTCCGGCAGGATAGGGTCCGCGAAGAAAATGCGCGTGCCGTCGAAATCGGCCCGCAGGCGATCGAGGACGATGATGTTGGGCGCAATGAGCAGGAAGTTGGTCGAGAGTTCCGAGTCCGTCTCATAGAGCTTGTGGAAGTAAGACCAGGCCATGAGCAGGCTCATGACCTTCGTCTTGCCCGCCCCCGTCGCCAGTTTCAGGACGTAGCGTGTCCAGTCTTCTGGAAACATGTTCGTGGACACGCGACCCGAGCTGTCATAGCGCATCAGGGCATAGGGATCGCGGGCGCGCTCAACCTCATAGAGCCAGAGAGCCGACTCAACCGCCTCTTGCTGCGCGAAATACCAGCGGAACGGCTCGACCGTCCCATCCGCCTGCGGCATCAGATGCTCCGTATGGAACCAGTGCAGGAGGAGCGTGCGGGTCGTGGCCGACGCGCGGGCATAGCCGCTGTCACGCCATGCCTTGACCCCTTGCCGCACTTTGTGGACGAGGGGCGGCAGCAGCATGGCGTAGCCCATCTCGCCCAGCATGTCCTCGCCGGGATACCACCGTACGGCGGGATCGAGCACGGCATAGGGGTCGGAAGGGAAGTCCGGATGCAGGCCCATTACAGAGCAGCCTCCGGCCCAACGGGCGCCAGCACCGCCGGCAGCGGCCATAGGTCCTTTGCAACAGCGAATAGCGCCCTGCCGCGCGCAACAATCTCCTCTTCACCCCAGCTCTTGTGTTTGGCGACCTCGCGGTTCAGCACCAGCAGGGAATGCGAATCCAGAGCAGCACGCTTGTGTGCGAACGGGCCATTACTCACCGACGCGTTAAACGGTTTGGTGAGAAGCGTCAGATTTCCGAAGGTATCCAGAAGGCGGTTCCGTCTCAGGATATACGCGATGGCCGGATCGTCGCTCGCAGGCATGACCAAGGCGTCCGTCATTTGGTGATTCGTTGCAACCGTTCCGTCGGGCAACGGCCATGCCTTTCGCCACTCGCGCGGCAAGATGTGTTCCACCGAAAGCGTCGGCGATAAGGCCTTCGTCTCGTGGAACGCGGTGCGTTTCGCCCGCTCGATTTCTTCCAGGACAGCTTTCGCCCGCGCCGGCTGAAGCGAGGAATAAGCCGGAATGCCCAGCCAGCGCTGCTCAAATTCCTCATCGCGCGGCATGCGGGTCGTCTCCGCTGTTTGCGCCAAGATAAACGATGTCAGGGAACCTTCGGACCATCCCGTACGATCCAGATGTGCGACAACTCCGAGAAAGAACTTGTTGTAGTTCTTGTTCGTCAGGCCACACACGGCCCGGCGGACAATGAAGCTTAGCAGGAGCGAAAGGCACCTTGCCTTTTGGTCGTCCGCCAATTGCGGGTTTTCCCACAGCCGCAAAACAAACGGAAATACCGTGGTCACGTCCCAGGGCCGAAGCCGCCCGGAAAATTGCGCGAGCGCGCTATCGGCGGACCTTTCCACGAGTTCCCGGTAAATGCGCCCGAAGCGTTCGACCTCTTGCAACTCGTCCGCGACCTTCGGGTATTTCTGCCGTTTGATGAACGCCTTATATTCGCTGAAAAGCTTCGATAGATTGACCTCTCCGCCGATCTTTCCGGCGATGAAATTCGAGAAGAAGAACTCGATCCTGGGCTTCTTGTACCGTCCCTGCTTCTCCTCCACGCTCCAAAATGATCGCTCGAAAGGCCCCCAGGTACTTGGCGAAAAGCTCCTCGGCCTTCTCCCGCGCCGCATCCGCGCGCTGAAATATGTTATTCCGAATGAGATCGGCCGCGAGCAGGGGCTCTCCGCGCTCGTTCAGCGTCTCAAAGATGACTTGAGCGTCGTCACCTTCTTCCAGCGTAATCTCGACGACCTTGAATTCCTCGACAAGCGCTTGCCAGAGCGCGTCAAGCTTGATCTCCCGCGAAAGCCCGTTGCCGGAATCCGTGGCCGGCGTCGAATTGTCTATCTCCGGCGCTTCTGTGAACTCGTCGTCAAGATCGTCAGTCTCGACCGAATGGCGGATACGATCGTAAAAATAACCATAAGCCGACAACAAGCGCGGCACCGTGCTGTAATCGTAGATTCGGTCGTGGCTGACATAAAAATGCTGTGCGTATTTCGAGCGGATAGCCTTGCGTCCGAGCGTTATGATGTCGATGAACAGTGACCGCTCCGACTGGGTTGGCCAGACCTTGTAAATCTCAATCTCCGGGTCCTCCATGAGGTGCTGTTTGTCGTTAAGAAGGTAACCGGAGATATTCTCCGCGGTTGTCGTGAACCCGAGGCCGGCCGCGTAGTCCCGCGCGGCCGCCAGGAAAAGCTGAAACGTCGTTAGCCGTTGCTGTCCGTCCACGACCTGGAAAGAAGGGACCCGCGTCGCCGAGAAACCTCCCCGCGCTTCGAGTACAACCGCTCCCATGAAGTGAGAAAAGCGCCTGTCACGGTTCGCAAGGCGCTCGATGGCCTTGGTCCGGACGTCACTCCAGAACGGTTCCCACTGCTTTGACCGGGACCAAACATAGTGGCGCTGATAGATCGGCACGCAAAAGCGCCAACGGTTCTGGAGAAGGCGCCCGATCTCGACGGGGCCGGCTTTCATACGCTTACCTCCACGACCTTTGTGGTGTCGTTGCCGAAGATGTCGATCACTTTGACGGCGATCTTGTAGCGGCCTTTCTTCTCATAGTCGTAAGGGGTGCTGGCCAGTTCGAGCGTACGGTCTTGACGGGTCCGGTAGGACTGCCATTCGTTTTCGAAGATATAGCCGCCGCTCCACGTTTCGCGTTCGGTCCCGTCCGCATCGGTGAGTCGGACGATCTCCTTGCGGCTCTCGAAGTGGAAATCCACCGCCCAATAGTCGATCCAGTCGGACCACGCTTTCGTCAACACCTCACGTTTCACGATCCCGCCTTTGTCTTTTGACACCTTGACGACCTGTCCGGTATCGACGGTTACCCTCGACGCGCCGTTCTTCATGGACGACACCAGCGCATCAATGTCCTCCTGCCGGTAATAGACCCCGAAGTCCTTGAGCTTCACGGTGACGCTCTGCCCTTTGACGGCAGGTTGCACCTCGGCGAAGGCCACGTCGTAGAAGATCACCTGGCCCTTCTCGACAGCGCGGCGGTCGAATACGTCCTTCGGAATATATCGCAGGGCAAGGGCTACGCCCTTGCTCCGCGCTTCGTCCTGCGCGTGCGGAACAAGGCCCATCTCAAACTCGAATCCGAGGATGTCCAGTTTCGAGACGCGCATCTTCCGTGCGGCGTCCACGGCCTCATGCACCTGTGCCTGCGTCACCGGTGCATCAATCGGTCCGACCAGGACGAGCGCCGCAGACTTCCGCCCATGGAAGGGGGGAGACTGGAACACTCGCTCGGCCTTGTAGGCGGTCAGAATCAGCGTCAGGTAATGCTCTTCTTTCTGAAGCGACAGTGCCCGCCGCTGGGCTTCGGGTAGGGTAGGGTCAATGCCTACAAAGTATTGCCGTTCGTACTTGCCAAGATTAAGAATCTCGAAACTGCGGTAGGGCTCCCCTTCCGCTTTTAGTTCGCGCTGCACACCGATGAGGCGTTTGCGCGACGTGTGGATGGCGAAGCGGCCAAGATCGCAACCGATCCACTTCCGGCCGAGCTTTTCGGCCACGGCAAGCGTCGTCCCTGAACCACAGAAGAAATCAGCCACCAGATCGCCGGGGTTTGAGGATGCCTTTACGATGCGCCCCAGGAGTGCCTCGGGCTTTTGTGTTGCATAGCCGAGAAGCTCATCGGAGACGGGGTTGACAGGTTGAATGTCATCCCAGATCGTCTGGATTACAGTTCCTTCCGTCTCATCGAGATATTGCTTGATGTTCGGCTGACCAGTGGAAGCAAAAACAATCTTCCCAGTTGTCAATCCGTCATCGATACGGTCTTGCGACCACGCCCAGTGCCGCCCAGGAGGAGGAGCAATTATCCCCTTGTCCCCGAATCTCCGACTCGGGCCGGGGCCAGCACCGGAAAGCGTTACAAGACGATAGCGCCGTCCATCTGGATCAGTTTGGCCGTAGTGAGACTTGATGTACGAGTCAAGAGTGCGGACGAAATTGCTTGTTAAAGATATACCGATCGCTCTTTGCATAGAACAAGATGGTATCATCAACGATTCCATACCGCTTGGCATCACTATGGGAGTAAATGCGCTTCCAGGTAATCTGATTCAAAAAATAAGTAGAGCCGAAGAGCTCGTCCATTATGTAGCGAATGCCGCTATTCACCCTATAATCGCAATGGACGTACATGCTGCCATCTCTCGCAAGCAGCCCGTGGATTAACTGAAGTCGCTCGTATATCATTGAAAAATAGGAATCGGCGCCACGTCCCCAGGTGTCACGATAGGCAATATCTTCAATGACAGACGGCTGCTTTGTAAAGCGCTCGCTACCGCCAACTTCCACGTCGAATGAAAAATCCGCCCCGACATCGAATGGCGGATCGATGTAGACCAGCTTGAGGCCGCCGGCGGCGTCGATCTCGCGGCGGAGCGGGCCGTTCTTGAGCGACGCGAGCACAAGCTTGTTGTCGCCCCAGATGAGTTTGTTGGTCCAGCCGCCGGTTTGCCGGCCGGTGCCCTGATCGAAAGCGAAGAGGTCCGTTGTTCCCGCCTGCGTGCCGACGCGCGGTTCGTCGATCTGTTCGATCGACTGGAAAGGCAGGACGACGTTCGTCACCTCTTGCGTCTTGCCGGGCCAGATCAGCTCCGCCTCGTGCGGCTGATCGAACAGCACCGCCTTGTAGCGCGGCGGCAGCGGTTGCCCGGCGTCGATGAGCGCCTTGAGCTGTTCTTTTTCCCGGTCGGTCAGGCTCATCCGTTTTTCACCTTCGCGTTCTTTTCAGTGCTGATCGGCAGAGGTTTTTGTCGGCCATGCAGTTCATTGCGGGCCAGGAATTCGATGACCGCACGCCGAACCACCCATGACACCGGCGCGCTGTTGCTGCGCGCCAGCGCGTCAAGGGCGGCGTGCTGGTCCTCCGCCAGAGCGACGGAAACCCGGTACGGAAGGTGGCGACCTTTTGGGCGTGGCATGGTGTCAATCAATTCGCGCTGAATTTTGCCGCACAAAATTACGGAAAACAACCCGTAACAGGAGGCAGTCCGGGGATTTGGCCCGTCCCGCGCGTTGCGGGACCAGGCTCTAGGTTGCGCCCCGAGCCGCGACAGGTGCGTCTCGGCCAGAGGTCACGATCCCTCGGGCAAGTGGGTCTTTCGGCCGCGGACGCGGCCGGAACGCGCCTTGGCGCGAGCTTAGGGGCGCTGCCCCTCAGCGCGCTTCAAGGGGCTTCCGCCCAGCTTCCTCCGCCGCCGCGAAGGGGCGCCGGCTCCGTGCAGCCGGTTCCCCGCGAAGCCCCTTTCCGCTTGCACTCCCCGGTCTCGCCGACGGGCAAGGGTTCAGACGCTTAGCTGAACCCAAAGCCCGGAAAGGAAGGCAGATCATGGAAAAGCAAGATCTCTACACGAGAATCACCAACCGCATCGTGGCGGAACTGGAGACGGGCACCCGCCCTTGGGTGAAACCCTGGAACGCAGAACATGCCGCAGGACGCATCACCCGCCCGTTACGCCACAACGGAATCCCCTATCGCGGCATCAACGTCATTACGCTTTGGATGGCGGCGACCGCGGGCGGTTACGCCGCGCCGATTTGGTTGACCTACAAACAGGCGCAGGAACTTGGGGCGCAGGTCCGCAAGGGAGAGCATGGCGAGCTTGTCGTTTATGCCAGCAAGATCACGCGAACGGAGACCACCGAGACGGGAGACGAAACCGAGCGCGAAATCCCCTTCCTCAAAGGCTATACCGTGTTCAATGCGGAGCAGATCGACAATTTGCCCCCGCACTTCACCGCACCCGCCGCGCCGATACTTGATCCCGTGCAGCGCATCGCCCACGCTGAAGCCTTCTTTGCCGCAACCGGTATCGACATCCGGCATGGCGGAGACCGGGCTTTCTACGCCGAAGGCCGCGACATTGTGCAGATGCCGCCGTTCGAGACGTTCAGGGACGCGGAAAGCTATTACGCCACCTTGGCGCATGAATGTTGCCACGCGACGAAACACGAGAAGCGCCTTGCACGCGCGTTTGGCCGCAAGCGCTGGGGAGATGAAGGATACGCAGCGGAGGAACTGGTTGCCGAACTCGGCAGCGCCTTCCTCTGTGCCGACCTTGCCCTGACACCGGAACCCCGCGCGGATCATGCCAGCTACGTTGAAAATTGGTTGCGTGTGCTGAAGAACGACAAGCGGGCGATCTTCACCGCCGCCGCCCACGCCGAACGCGCCGCCGCCTTCCTCCATGGCTTGCAGCCGAAGGCCGAGGCCGCAGAACCCGAAGCCAAGGAGGAGTGGGCCGCCACTTAGGCGGCCACTCTTCTCATAAGCTTCTGGATTGACCAGTTTCGCGGAGATCGTCAAAAATCCCCAGCCACGAGAGCGCCCGGACGACGGGCCTCCAGGATCGACGCAACGACCAGGGGCCGCTTGATGAAGACGAGCGCATCCTGCCCTGGCGGCCTGATGGTTCGTCTCTTGCCGAATGCCCCGAGGCCCAATCACGGAGGCCGCAATGACCGACGAAGAGAACGAAGCACTCAAGTTGTATTGTCTCTTAAGGGAACCCCAAATCGAGCTGCATTGTCGTGCAGTGGAATTACGACGGGAGATAGAAGAACAGCTGGACCGCGCCGGGCTTGGGCCGTCCCCGGAACTGGAGCAGCGCCACAAGGAGGAGCGCCTTGAGGTGCAGCAGTAGGGAAGAACATCCGCCGCGATCATCGAGAAATCGACCACCGTCACCTTGGGCTGCGCCTCAACGCACCCGATGCCGAGACGCGAAAGCCATATTGCGAATCCGTCGATCCCCAGATTCTCGTAGTTCCGAAACGCTTCCCAACGAGGATCGAGAAGGCGGTTTCGCAGCCGCAGGCCGCGCAGGAACTGATCGAGCCCCCAAACGTCTGGACTCTACGCTGCGTTTACATAGCGATGCCGTCCTACACCACAGCCTGTATCTGGGATGCGAGCTGAGCGACCCCCGATGCGGCGCTGAAAGGATTCCCCGTCGCCGCCGCCGCGGCGACGGCCAAAATCGTCGCCGCTATCTGCATCGCTTTCTGTGCGTCACCAATCGCCGCCAGTGTTGCTTTGGCTGAGTTCACCTTCGTCGTCAGGTCCTGTGCCGCAGCAGTTATGTCGGGCGCCAGCATCGCGATAGCCAGTCCCGCCACCTGATTAGCGGCGCTGGCAATCTGACCTTCGACGGTACGCAGTGTGAGGAAGTTGGCGGAGTATGGGTTGGGCTGGGCGTCAATGTAGGTATCGATCTGCGCCGCGAACGCGTTCAGGCTGTTGGCAAGTGTGACGAGTTCTGTTGCCGTCGGCATCGTCGCCTCCAGACCAATAGTTGGCTCACTTGTGTATCAACGTTGCGGCGCTTTCAATTTCCGCCTTGTAGCCATTCAAGTTCGCTATGACCGTGGATGAGTCGAGCTTACCCACATTCGCGTCAAGCGTTTTCTGCCCACTGCAAATGTTGTCCAGTGCGGTACCGAGCGCAAGCGCCTTCTGCTGGTTTGCCGCGAACACCGATGTTTGCTGATTGGCAATTGCCATCATTAGAATAGCTCCGCGAATATCGTTCGGCGGACCAGAAATGCTTCCATAGTAGGAATTCGCCGCTTCGATGTCCGACGCCCATGCCGCAGCCACGAGGCGGGCATCAGTGGCGAGATCTGTACACAGCGTCATCACGTCTTTGTTGGCGCCGGTAATGAGATTTCCCACGGCAGCATTTCGCCACGCATCCAACGGCGCGGAAAAAAGAAGCTCCGTGAGACTGGTTGCCGCTGGCACACTACTGGACGCAGTTGCGTTGAGCGTCTTTAACGATGAGTTTATCGACGTGGCGGAATCGGAGACGCTTATCAACGTATTCGACGACAGGCTGCTGAGGACGCTGAAGTAAAGCGACAGGGCGCGTAGCGCGTCACTGTCTGCTTTCGCATAATCCGGAGCCTTAGCTGACAGGCGCTGCGCTACCGCCCGGCGGTCTCTCTCATCTTGGGTGGGGTGATCCGTTGGCGGGTAAGCCAGCCGAACTGCATTCGACTCTGCATCCACGTAGCTGGCGAAAACACTCCCGGCATTAGTGGCGCCGGCCCCGCTCGCCGCAAAGTCCGACACGGACTTAAGATTTGTGCAGCCCGCAACTAATACGCACGCGATGAACACCACGGCGCTACGCATGTGCCCCGCTCCCCCGCTTGGCGGTTATAATATACCCCTCTGGCCATACTCACAACGTCACCAGTCTCGGCTGTCGCTGACGCGACCGGAGTTGTTGCAGAGGCGATACGGAGCGAGAGGCCGAACCGGAATTCGATCAGCCCCGGAATCCATAACCATGGCACGTGCAGGCCCCGATACGGGCACGGCACACTGGCCCGCCCAGCCCACGGCCGCACGGCCGCGCAAGGGGCTCGGCACCGGTCTCCGGTCTGGTCCGTCTTCTCCTTCGATCCATTTGCATCACCCATCGGTCATCATCCGCCCTCTGCCAGACGCCTGCCGCCCATGGCGTCAAGAGGAAGCCTTGGCTCCCCCGTCCGCAAGCGTCCGGTCCCCCCAATTTTCCTCTCTGACGCCGCGGCCTGCGCCCGGCCTCCCGAGGGCATGCCCGAAAGGGTCAATGCAAACCGAAGGAGAAATGACATGACCAACAAATCCGAAACCAAAGCGCCGGCCCTGCTGGCCTTCCACGTCCGCGAGGGCAAGGGTGACAACGCCAAGGCCTTCTGGACCCGCATCGGGGCCGCCTGGCCCCACCAGAACGGCGGCGGCTTCACCGTGCAACTCGACTGCTATCCGGTAGACGGCCGCATCGTCCTCCGTCCCGCCAAACCCGACGATCAGGAAGGCGGTGCGGCATGACCTACGAGGTTCAGCACTTCACGCTCTGCGATGGTTGGATCAACACCTGGGCCGTCCTCAACGAGGACGGTTCCAGCGAGCCCGAGACCTTCGAGACCATCGAGGCCGCGGAAGCCGCCATCGCCGAATTCCTGGCCGACATTCAGGCCGAGATCGACGCCGGCCAGCGCGAGCCCGACGCGGGCTATAGCCTCGACGAGTTCCGCATCGTCAAGGCAGGTGGGCCATGACGCGCCGTATCGAAACCTTCGCGGCGAGCTGGAACGGCATCCGGCTCGTCCTCTCCTGGGAACCGCGCTGGCTCGACCTCGACGAAGACTACGGCTTCGATACCGCCCATCTTCAGATCGAGGCCGTGGAGCCGGAACGCGCGATGCTCCCCATCACCGAGACCGGCTATCGCTCGCACTTCACGGCGGCCGAAACCGTCACCGCCATGGGCGGGCCGGTGGCCTTTGTGCTCGCCTGGCTCGACCAGGAAGCGGCCTCTCCCGTTTGGAAAGCCCGGGCCGAAGCGGCGCGGCAGCTTACCCTCCTTTAGAGGGTGAGTTTGGCCGTTCGGCGCTTTCACTCATTCCGGCTGTTTCAGCACGTGCTGAATCAGGTCTTTGCTGAAATCCTTGTTCGCCCCGGTGATGTAGCAGCCACAATCCGACGGTGGTGGGCTTCGGCTTCAGTCGCGAATTGACCGGTCTTGTTCGCATCAAGAGCGAAAGTAACGCTGAAGCCATTGCGCTGGCGCGTGATGTGCGGGACTGCCAGCCGGAACATCTTGAAGGTAACCTCGGGTCACGCCAGCTCCAGCCTGTCATTCTGCGAGAACGGGTCAATGCTGATCCGAAGCGCGCGGACCGCCGCCATCGGCACCTTGCGGTGATTGACGGTTTTCATCCGGATG
This sequence comes from uncultured Pseudomonadota bacterium, assembly GCA_963840545.1. Taxonomy (GTDB): domain Bacteria; phylum Pseudomonadota; class Alphaproteobacteria; order Acetobacterales; family Acetobacteraceae; genus JAKAWQ01. The sequence continues at coordinate 38,867 of CAWIZE010000002.1, forward strand.
AAGCCGACCGCTTCGAGCTTGCCGAGCGTCCGCAGGACGTTCGGTGGCTTCCGGCCAGTCATTTTTGCCAGTTCGGCAACCGACTGCGGCTTACGGTCCCGGATGACGGCGAGCAACTCGCGGTTCCTGGGAGTCAGAAGGCGCAGGAGGGTCTCGACCGAATCAAAGCTCATGTCCGCCGCGTCTTTCGGTGCCGCCATCTTGCCGGCGGCAACCGCCTTCATTTCCTTTCGCAGGCCGGCATGGCTCTGGATTTTCACTTCTTTCATCGCTTTTCTCCTTCTTTGTCCTCGACGGCCTCGAACGGAACCCCGCGCTCCGTGAGCACCCGTTCCACCTCGTCGAAGAAATCGTCTATCAACGTCGCCGCGTTCTTGAACGCATAGGGCCTGCCGGGGTCGTCTTCCGTCCGGTGCCAGTGGTCCGTCATGACAGCGCGCTTCTTGTAGCGCCCGCCCGACAGCGGGACCGAATGGGCGTTGTCGAAGCCCACAAGCCGTGTGTTGTCCGGACCGTGGAGCGTGAACGAATAACTGAGGCCATGGGGCCGCGCCGAGGTGGCCTCAACCCGGCGAATCTCGAACTTGAGCCAGTAGCCCCCTGCATACCGGTGGACACGCCCGTCAAAGGCAAGCAGGAATTCCAGCGTATGTTCATCCGTTTTCTTTACCACAATCGTATCATGTCCTCATATGATAATTCTATGTGCTTTCGGCATCAGTGTCAAGGAAGCCCACCGGGAAGAGCACAGGGATAGCCCGTCGAGCGCCCTTACCGATGCCCCGACCGACCCGTTTCGACGTTGATGTAGCCGGGTTGCAACGATCTGACTACCGCAATTCACGCTATATGCGAATTATCGTAACCTGGATGTCGCAAATGGCCGCTGGGACCGCTCGATAGGTCAGTTTCAGCTTGTCGCATCGTTCTGGCAGGAACGGGCCGGCGGCACCCGAATTGCCACGGTCAGGCTGCCGATATTCCCCGAATCGGAGAATTACTGTAGGATAGGTGTTGCAATGACTCCATCCATGCCACCAGAGAAAGGCCGTTCCAGGCTCGCCGCCGTCCTCCGGCAGGGGGGCGAATTCGTCACTATCGACGATGCGATGACGGCTCTCGGCATTGGCCGCACCGATGCGGCCAAGATGCTCGCCCGCTGGCAGACGCAAGGATGGCTGCGACGCGTGAAGCGCGGTCTCTATGCCTCTGTTCCCCTGACATCCGCTCAGGGTGACCAGGTCATCGAGGACCCTTGGACCCTCGTCCCGGAATTGTTCGATCCGGGCTATGTCGGAGGGGCCAGCGCGGCCCAGCACTGGGACCTCACGGAACAGCTATTCCGATCGGTCTTTGTCTTCACAACGCGCCCTGTCCGCCGTTCGCAGCAGACGATCCAGGATACACCCTTCGTTGTTCGGCACATCGCCGCCGACAAGATGTTCGGCACACGCACCCTCTGGCGCGGCCGGGTGAAAATCCAGGTCTCGGACCCGGCCCGCACGATCATCGACATGCTCAATTATCCCCGGACGGGCGGCGGTATTCGCCATGTTGCCGACTGCCTTAAGGCCTATTTTGCACGAACTGACGCCGATCCCGACCTTCTCATCGACTATGCGGAGCGGGTCAGGAACGGAGCCGTGTTCAAGCGGCTTGGCTTTCTCGCCGAATGGCTGGGCGGGCCGCCGGCATTGATTGACGCTTGTGCGGCACGGCTCACGCTCGGCGCAGTCAAACTCGATCCCGCGTTGGCATCGCCGCGCTTCATCAGGCACTGGCAACTGCAACTTCCCGAGCGTTGGAAAGCCGGGCCGGGGCCGCATGATTGATCGCGCCGAAATTCTCGCCGTCGCGACCGATCTGTCGCTCTCGCCGGATGTGGTGGAGAAGGATTACGTCCTTGGCTGGCTTCTCGCCGGAATCTATGCCCACCCGGACCTGGCGCAGGCCTGGATATTCAAGGGCGGCACCTGCCTGAAAAAATGCTATTTCGAGACCTACCGGTTCTCGGAGGACCTGGATTTCACCGTTGCAGATGAAGCCCACCTGGACGCGGGCCTCCTCGCGCAAGCCGTCCGCGAAGTCGGGGAGTGGGTCTATGAGAGCACCGGCATCGAGGTGCCCATCGACCAGATGCGCCTCGATGTCTATCGGAACAAGCGTCAGGGACTGAGCTGCGAAGGCCGCCTCTACTACAATGGTCCCCTCCGCCGGGTCGGCAGCCTCCCCCGAATCAAACTCGACCTTACCGCCGATGAAGCTGTGGTTCTGCCGTCTGTCGAACGGTCGGTGAACCACCCATACAGCGACAATCCCGAAGGCGGGATCGTCGCGCGCTGCTATGCCTATGAGGAGGTCCTCGCAGAAAAGACGCGGGCGCTTGCGGAACGCACGCGCCCGCGTGATCTCTATGATGTCGTCAACCTGTTTCGCCACGGCGAGTTTCAGCCGGCGGCGGCAACGGTTCGTGACGTGCTGCGCCAAAAGTGCGCATTCAAGGGAATCCCCTTTCCGACGTTCGCAAGCATAGGTGCGGCGCTTCAGGAACTGACCGGTGATTGGGATGTGATGCTTCGGCATCAGCTCCCGGTGCTTCCGCCGTTCGAGTCGTTCTGGGCGGCACTGCCGGAGTTTTTCGCCTGGCTTGGGAGCGGTGCCGCACTGGCGGTCCCGCCGTCAGCACCGCTGGGCGCGATGGAGGAAGTGTTCCGTCCGGGCGTCGGAGTTCTCCGTCGGCAGGGTATACGAGGGTCATCAGCGCTGGAGACAATCCGGTTCGCGGCCGCCAACCGTCTTTGCGTCGATCTTGACTATGTGACCGAGGATGGGCGGCAGAGCATCCGGCGCATCGAACCCTATTCCCTGCGGCGAACACAAGGCGGCGAAATCCTTCTCTTTGCCGTCCGGTTCCTGGACGGTCAGTCGCGGAGCTACAGGCTGGATAGAGTCCGCAGTGCCGTCGTGACGACCCAATCATTCACGCCGCGCTTTCTCGTGGAGCTAACCCCTGACGAGATGCGGCCCGTACTTCCTGTCACGCGGAGCGGAGGGTCGTACGGCTATTCTGTTCCGCGTCTCGGACGAAGCCCCTTTGCGGCAGCACCTGCGCGCGCCCGCAGGACGGGGCCGACCTACGTGTACCAGTGCCCGGTCTGCGGGAAAAAATTTCAGCACTCGAAGCGTAATCCGCATCTCGGGCACCACAAAGCTCCCGGTGGCTGGCAGTGCTCGGGGCGGACGGGGTATTTTGTAGAGACAAAATATTGAGCCATATGGCCGCCTCCTCGGTCCAGCGGCAGGCCATGGCATCGACAAGCAGGCTTGGTGCTGCTTCGTGAGGCCGACGATGGCTCCACATGAAGCGGGCTTTTGGGGGCTGAAAACGCCGCCCAATTTAGCGTCTTCGAAAAAATGTATGAGAAATCAGAATGTTAAGCTATATTATAAAGCAAATCACCCCGATAAATTATTGCCTGATGGATTCACACAAATTCTCGCACAAAAATAACCGACATTCCAATTTACCTAGATATATCAATTAGTTATGTAATTGCTCGTCAGGCTCATAACCTGAAGGTCAGAGGTTCAAATCCTCTCCCCGCAACCACTTCCCTATATCTCGTGCCAAACCGCCACGCGTAAGCGCTACTCTGCGACCCTTCCATCTTTTGGGCGGACCAATGGGTCTTGTCCGTAAGCGGCGCGACGGCGAGGAGTGCGGTGGTCCCGGTCGTTTGGACAGGTTCCGGGGGGAATAAGCCAAGGCCGGTTGAAGGTTTTGACGGTCCCCGGAATCGAATTCGGAATCAATGCCTTCTGTAGCAGCGGCGGGGCCGTGAGTTTGTGGGCACCACCCGCAGCCGGCGGCTGCCGTAGACCGGATGGTCGGTGAAGACCCCGGTCGAGCCGCCGGAGCAGATCGAGCTCCTCCACAGCCTCCGGACGCGGGCTGAAGACGCCGCAATTCCTGGTCATCGGACGGCGCCGCCGGGCTGGAACGGGGGCTTACGGCACTCTGGCCCGAGATGCCGACCCAGCGCCGTACCGTAGATTGTCGTACCAACTCAGGGCTTTGCGCGTTTTCAAAGAAGGCGGTTCGGGCTCATGCCGATGATCCGCCTGGCGGATGCGGCGATCCAGCAGGGCCGCGGATCGCAATCCATGCGGATCGCAATCCATCACGTGCCGCCTTCCGCCTTGCGGGTGCTTGGTTCCCATTTCCGGTGCACGGAAAGCGCCATCCCAAGTACTCCCGAATTGAGATGATTCCGTGCCGGGAATCGACGCCGCAAATCACAGATATCTTTTATAATGTGCTGACGCGGTGGAAGCCTTCCCATCTCCTGCAGCGTAAGACTATATGCGGCGAGCCTCAGATCAACATGAGAAAGAAATCCATCCTCAGAAAAGAACGACAGAAGCTTTTCTGCCCCTTCTCGAGACAGAATATATCCATCCCCACCGATGGCTGTGTTGTTTCTCATTGTGAAGCCGAAGGCCGGGAACAGAGGAAGGATTGCCAGACCGTCCTGGCGGTATGCCATCCTGGCGTTGCAGAATATCAAATCCAGTTCGCCCGGCATCTGCCAATCCCGAAGAATGCCGAGATCTTGCGGATAGCTGTCATCCTCCAATACGAGGCCCCAGGCGTTTTCGGCGCGGGCGATGGCTTCCCACGCAAGAGCGTGACTTAAGCTGCACCCCAGTGTGCCTTTGTGATTTTTCATTCTGGGGCTCTTCGTCAGAACCTCACAGGCGCTGTCAGGCAGCATGCTTCCCCGGACGGCGTCGATGCGCGTCACGGACACGGCATCATATCCTGAGAGGACCGCCCGGATCTGATCCCAGCGGTCGGTGTCGCGCTCGAGATTTATGACATAGCATCGCACATTCATCCGAGATCACCCATACGGACGCCTCGCCAAGCGTCAGGATTGCCCAATCCGCGCGGTTCGGCAACGGTTGCCTGCTCTTGGAGACTGGAGGTGGCCGGGGGAATTGGGACAGGTCGATAGGGGGAAAATCTGCCTGAGCGCGGCGAGAATGCTCCAGATCAGGAGAGACCATGACGAGACAAGCGCGGCGGACGCAGAGTCCGGCCTTCAAGGCGAAGGTGGCATTGGCGGCCATCAAGGGCGAGAAGACGCTGGCCGAGTTGGCGCAGCAATATGACGTCTATCCGAACCAGATCACGGCGTGGAAGGCCCAGCTGGCGGAGGGCGCCGCCGGGGTGTTCGGCTCCGGTCCTGCGGAGAGCTCGGCCGCGCCGGCGGTGGACCTCAAGGGTCTGCACGCCAGGATCGGCGAACTGACGCTGGAGAACGATTTTTTGTCCGGTGCGCTCGGCAAAGCCGGCCGGCTGAGCGCAAAGCGATGATCAGGAACTGCGGCGTCTTCAGCCCGCGCGCGATCAGGTCGTCGAGGACGCCGCGCCATGCCGCCTCACACTCGCCTCCCATGTCGCGAACGGCCAGCAGCGCCTTCTGCCCGCCGCGGTGGACACCGAGCACGACCAGCCGCGAGATGCTGGTGGCGCCCCGGTCGAGCCGGACCCCTACCACCGTGCGGTCCAGGATAAGCCGGACCACGTCCTTGCCCACGGCGCCTTTGAACAGAGCGCCGAGCGCGCGCTCGACCCGCCGGGTGTTGGTTCCGGCAAGGCAGGCGCCGGCGATCAGCGCCTCCACCTGCCGGGTCATCCGCGCATAGCGGGGCAACGCCGCGCTGCGCCATTCCTGCGTCCCACCGTCCTCCGCCGCCAGCCGAGCCCGCGGCACGCGGATCTCCACCGCACCGAACCAGCTCCTGCTCGACCATCTCCTCGATGAAGCTGCGGACCTGATCTCGCAGCCCGGTCTCGATCGGGTCGAACCAGGCTTCCCCAGCAAACGGCGCCGGCGCGTCCGACGTCGTGCTATTCCTATCCATGGCGTGGTCTCCGCCGGCGCGCGAACTCCGGGCATGAACTCGTTGAACAAGTCGGAGACTACGCCACCCCACTTTTCCACCACATCTGCGACGGCACCAAGCGCATCCGCTTCCTGTATCACGCCACCACGGCGAGCTCGCGTTCGAGCGCGGCCTCGAGCCCCTTGGTGAAGGCCGAGGTGCCAAGCTCGCCGCCGAGATCGCGCGTGCGCGTCTCCGGACGCTCGAGCATGGCATCGACGCCGCGCTCGATCACCTGCGCCGCGCGGGCGAAATTCTCCGCCCCATGCCGCCGCGCGAGCCAGTCCAGCAGCATCGCCGCGGAGAGGATCAGCGAGACCGGGTTCGCCTTGTCCTGGCCGGCGATATCGGGCGCGGAGCCGTGCTGCGCCTGCGCCATGCAGTGCGTGTCGCCGGCATTGACCGACGCACCGAGGCCGAGACTGCCCGAAAGCTCCGAAGAGAGGTCGGAGAGGATGTCGCCGAACATGTTGGTGGTCACTGCCACGTCGTAGCGCTGGGCATCGCGCACCAGCATCGCCGCCATCGAATCGACGAGCTGCTCGTCGTAGGAAATGTCGGGGAACTCGACCGCCACCTTACGCACCTCGCGGAGAAAGAGCGCCTCGGTCATCTTGAGCACGTTCGCCTTGTGCACGGCCGTCACCTTCTTCCGCCGCCGCTCGGCGAGCCTGAAGGCGGCGCGCGCGATGCGCCGCGAGGCCTCGGCGCTGATCTTGCGAATGGCAAAGGCGAGGTCCGGCGTCGGCATGAACTCGCCACCGCCCTGGTGCATCGTCCGCACGGCGTAGAACCCCTCGGTGTTCTCGCGCGCGATCACGAGGTCCATCGGAGTGCGGCCGTAATGGGGAATGCCGGGGCGCGAGCGCGCGGGGCGCAGGTTCGCATAAAGGTCGAGCCCCTTGCGGAGGGCGGCCGAGACATTGATCCCGCCCTTCTCCGGCGCGGGATATTCGAGCGTCGAGACAGGGCCGAGGATAACGCCGTCCGCCTCCTCCGCGGCCTTCATGGCGAAGGAGGGCAGGGTCGTGCCGTCCTTGTCGAGCGTGGCGAAGCCGACTGCGTGGGTTTCAAGCGCGATCCCGAGATTGAGCCTCCGGTCGAGCTTCTCGATCACACGCACCGTCGCCGTCGTCACTTCCGGACCGATCCCGTCCCCGGGCATGACCACCAATCGCATAGGCCAAATCTCCCCGACGCTCTTTCACCACTCGGTCCTATTGCATAGCAGCAAATCGTGAAGAAGCACCGCCCGCGCAGGGCGGCAATGCGGCCCCCTTCCTTTGGGATAGCGTCTTGGGACAGCTCCCCATTGGACAGCGCCGCCGCGGCCCGCCAATTTGCCGCCTTGTCCCCAGCCCACGAAACCGCCCGCCCGCCTCAGCACATCGCGCCCGGAAGTGCGGCCTTCCTGCGCACCAATCTTTCCCTTTTTGCCGCCGGCTTCGCGACGTTCGCCCTGCTCTACACGGTCCAGCCGTTGCTGCCGGTCTTCTCCGCCGAGTTCCATGTCAGCCCGGCCGCCAGCAGCCTCTCGCTCTCGCTCACCACCGCGACGCTCGCGGTCTTCATGCTGATCGCCAGCGCCCTTTCCGAGACCTATGGCCGCAAGCCCGTGATGGTGGCGTCGCTCTTCGCCTCGGCGCTGCTCCAGCTCGTCTCGGCGGCGCTGCCGCACTGGTGGGAGCTGGTTGTGGTCCGCGCGCTGATGGGCGTGACGCTGAGCGGCCTGCCGGCGGTCGCCATGGCCTATGTCGCCGAGGAGATCGAGCCGCAGGCGATGGGCCTCGCGATGGGCCTCTATGTCGGGGGCAGCGGCTTCGGCGGCATGGCCGGCCGGTTGCTCGCCGGGCTCTTTGCCGATTTTTATGGCTGGCGCATGGCCGCCGCGATGATCGCCGCCCTCGGCATCCTCTGCGGCGTCATCTTCGCCGCCTTCCTGCCGCCTTCCCGGAACTTCCACCGCCGCGTGCTCGCCCTCGATCCTTTGCTCGGGGCGTACCGGGCGCACCTCACCGATGCCGGGCTCCCCTGGCTCTTCGCCGAGGCCTTCCTGCTGATGGGCGGCTTCGTCACCATCTACAACTATATCGGCTACCGCCTGCTGGCCCCGCCCTTTTCGCTGAGCCAGGCCGAAGTCGGGCTGATCTTCACCGTCTATCTGGCCGGGATCTTGGGCTCGGCCTGGATGGGCCATCTCGCCGCCCAGGTCGGCCGCGCGCGCGTCTTCCGCGCCGCCCTGATGATCGACCTCGCCGGCATGGTGCTGACCCTCTCCCACGATCTCGGCTTCGTGATCCTGGGCGTCGCCGTGCTTACCTTCGGCTTCTTCGCCGCCCACTCCATCGCCAGCTCCTGGGTCGGCATGCGCGCCCGGCACGCCCGCGCCCAGGCCTCCGCCCTCTATTTGCTCCTCTATTACCTGGGCTCGAGCCTGGTCGGCTCGGCGGGCGGGTTCTTCTGGGCCGAGTGGGGGTGGCCGGGCGTTGTCGGGCTGACGGGCGGGCTTCTCGTGCTCGCCCTGCTTGCGGCCCGCCGCCTCAGAGAAAATCCAATCTCGGGTATAAGCGAATTCTTAGAGCGGCAAAGATCCTTGCGGCTCCGCCTTCGCCCGCACCGACCCATCGGCCAAGCGAATCCGGAGCGCCGCCCCAGGTGCGATCTCGCGCGCCCGCGTCAAAAGCCGCCCGCCCGCGTCGAACACCAGGGCGTACCCGCGCCCCAGCACTCCCTCCGGCGAGAGCCCCTCGAGCCCGGCGCCCGCTTCCCGGATTGCCCCGGCCCGCGCCGTGAGCAGGCGCGAAAACCCCGCGCCGAGCCGCGTCTCGAGCAGCTGAACCCGCGCCCGCGCGGCCGCGATCGCCGCGGCGGGATGGAGCAGCCGCCCCGCCAAGCGCCCAAGGGCCGCCCGTCGCGCCTCGATCAGCCCGGGCAGCGCCAGCGCGAGGCGTTCCGTCCGGTCGTCCAGCCGCTGCCGCGCCGCGCCGAGCAGGCTCGGCAGGTCCGGCAGCGCCCCCGCCGCCCGCTCGAGCCGAAGCCGCCGCTCCTGCGCGATCCGGTGCAGCCCGCCCGCGAGCCTTGCGCCCGATTGGGCAATGCTCACCAGCAGCTCCGTCCGCACCGGCACCGCAAGCTCGGCCGCCGCCGTGGGCGTCGGCGCGCGGCGGTCGGCGGCGAAATCGATCAGGGTGATGTCCGTCTCGTGGCCGACCGCGGCGATCAGCGGGATCGCGCTCGCCGCGGCGGCGCGCACCACCCCCTCGTCGTTGAACGCCATCAGATCCTCGAGGCCGCCGCCGCCGCGCGCGACGATCAGCACGTCCGGGCGTCGCACCGGCCCATCCACAGCCAGCCGCCCGAAGCCCGCGATCGCCGCCGCGATCCGCTCCGCCGCGGCCTCGCCCTGCACCGGCACCGGCCAGAGCAGGATCGGGCGGGGAAAGCGCCGGGCGATGGTGGTGCGGATGTCCTGGATCACCGCGCCCTGCGGCGAGCTCACCACCCCGATCACGCGTGGCAGCAGCGGCAGGGCGCGCTTGCGCGCCTCGTCGAACAGCCCCTCCGCCGCCAGCCGCTTGCGCAATGCCTCGATCCGCGCGAGCAGCGCCCCTTCGCCCGCATAGTCCAGGCGCTCGACGATGAGCTGGTAGGTCGAGCGGTCGCCATAGGCGGTCACCCTGCCGGTCGCGATCACCTCGACCCCGTTCTCCGGCATCATGCCGAGCCGCGGCACGACGCCCTTCCAGGCCACCGCGGCGAGCTTTCCGCCGGAATCCTTGAGCGAGAAATAGATGTGCCCGGAGGGATAGCGCTTGAGCTCGGTCACCTCGCCGCGCACCCGCACGCGGCCAAAGGCCGTCTCCAGCGTCCGCTTCACCGCGCCCGAGATCTCGGCGACCGTGTATTCGGGGATGTTGACGGCGATCTCGCTCATGCCCGCATTCTAGCCCATCGCGCCATGCAATGTGGGGGGAGCGGAATGCGGGTTCTGGTGGTCGGATCGGGCGGGCGCGAGCACGCGCTCTGCTGGACGCTTGCCGCCAGTCCGCTGCTGACGAAGCTCTGGTGCGCGCCCGGCAATCCGGGCATCGCCTCGGCCGCGGAGACGGTGCCGATCGGCGCGCTCGATCTGCCCGCGCTGGTGGAATTCGCCCGCACCAACGCGATCGACCTCGTCGTGCCCGGCCCCGAGGCGCCGCTCGTCGCCGGCCTTGCCGATGCCTGCTCGGAAGCCGGAGTTCGTTGCATTGGTCCAACGGTTGCCGCGGCCCGGCTGGAGGGGGAAAAGAGCTTCACCAAGGAGATTGCGCTCGCAGCAGGAGTCCCGACCGCCCAATACGCCCGTTTCGACGATGCGGCCCATGCGCGCGCGTACTGCCGCCGGCACGGCGCGCCGCTGGTCGTCAAGGCCGAGGGCCTCGCGGGCGGCAAGGGCGTCGTGGTGGCCGAAACCCTGGCCGAAGCCGAAGCCGCGGTCACCGAATTCATGGAGGAGGGAAAGCTCGGCGCGGCCGGCTCCGTCGTCCTGATCGAGGAGTGCCTTTCGGGCCCGGAAGTTTCCCTCTTCGCCCTCTGCGACGGCGAGCACGCCGTTCCGCTCGGCGCCGCGACCGACCACAAGCGCGCCCATGACGGCGATCGTGGGCCCAACACCGGCGGGATGGGCGCCGTCGCGCCGGCGCCTGCCCTCACGCCAGCGCTTGCCGAGGAGGCGTTCGCCCGCATCATCCGCCCCACGCTCGCCGAGATGGTCCGTCGCGGCAGCCCGTTCCGCGGCATTCTCTTCGCCGGGCTGATGCTGACCGCGGAGGGCCCGAAGCTGATCGAGTTCAATGTCCGCTTCGGCGATCCGGAATGCCAGGCGCTGCTGCCGCTCCTTTCCTCCGACCTTCTCGCCGCTCTCTTCGCCGCCTGCGACGGCGAGCTCGGCGATTTCGACCTGCGCTGGCATCCGGGCACGGCGGTCGCGGTGGTGCTCGCCGCCCGCGGCTACCCCTTGGCGCCCGAGGTCGGCACCGAGATCCGCGGCCTGGAGCGCGCCGCCGGGCTGCCCGGCGTCCAGATCTTCCACAGCGGCACGAGGCTGGCGGACGGCCGGCTCGAGGCCGCCGGCGGCCGGGTCCTCACCGTCACCGGCCGTGGGGCCGATCTCGGCGAGGCCCGCGCCCGCGCCTACGCGGCCGCGCGCGCGATCGACTGGCCGGGCGGCTTCTACCGGCGCGATATTGGCGGGTCGCCACTGCCCTGAACCGCCGCTGTTAACCGGCGCTTCACGCCATCCGGCGAGAGATAACCGGTCCCGCACCGGCCGCGCGCGCGATGGCATCCACGAGGCACTTCGAGTCCGCCCGCAAACTCCGCGCCGACCGGCGCGGCGGCGTGGTGCTGACGGTCGCGCTCGCGCTGCCGGTGCTGATGGGGGCGGCCGGACTCGCCGTCGATCTCGGCCAATGGTACTGCGAGCGCGCGACGCTTCAGCTCGCCGCCGACGCGGCTGCCATGGGCGCTGCCCGCCTGCTCCCGGACAGCGCCGCGAGCACCGCCGACTACCAGAGCGTAGCCCTGGCCGAGGCCGAGGGGGCAATCGCCAAGGGGACGGCCGGCACGCTCGCCAAACCGGTCTCGCTCACGGTGAACAGCGGTCAGAGCGTCGCGGTGACGCTGACCAGCACGGGCAGCCGGTATTTCACCGACGTGCTCGGCCTGCCCAAGCCCACCCTCACCGCCACCGCGGAAGCCGGCATCGTCGCGCCCGCGGGCTGCGTGATCGCGATGAGCACCACGGCGGAGAAAGCGATCGACGTCGAGAACGAAGGCTCGATCAGCGCCATCGATTGCGGTGTTTTTTCCAATTCGGACGTCGAAGACCCGAACAACAATTCGATCTATGTGCGGAACGGATCGATTACCGGATCGAGCGTCGGCGCGGTCGGCGGCGTCGAGGCCAGCACCAACGGGGAGTCGATCATCAGCCCGAGCCCGACCGAGGCCGATCCGCCCGAAGCGGACCCCGACGCGAGCCTCAGCGCGCCCGCCGTCGGCTCCTCCTGCACGCCCTATCCCACGCCGCAGAACGGCGGTGCGAGCGTCACACTCTCGCCCGGCACCTATTGCAGCATCGACGCCGCCAACGACACGACCATCAACTTCAAGCCCGGCCTCTACATCATCGACAACGGCAACTTCATCATCGACAACGGCTCGACCATCGGCTCGGCGGCGGGCGACAACACCGGCGTCACCTTCGTGATGGCCGGCTCCTCGCCCGGTTCCATCGACTGGGAGAACTATACCCAGACCGCCTGGGAGCTCTCGGCGCCGACCAGCGGCACCTATGCCGGCATCCTGGTCTATCAGAGCCCGTCCACGCCCGCCTCCAACAGCGCGGTCTCCAACGATTGCGGCGCACCCAATGCCCCGGGCGACATCGTCGTGGGTGGCTCGGGCCTCACCCTGAACGGCGCGCTCTACATGCCCTCGGTCAACCTCCAGATCAGCAACAACGCGGTGCTGAAGGCGGCGAGCGGCGGGACCCTCAGCGTCGTCGCCAATACCATCACCACCTGCGGCAGCGCCCGGCTCGACGCCGTGGGCAGCGGCTCGGGAGGGTCCTCTGGCACGACCGTCGTCCTGCTGCAGTGACGCCTCGCGGCGCGGGCGCCGGGGCCTCGTCTCCGACCGAAGCGGCGCGATCGCGGTCGAGACCGCGCTCAGCTTCAGCCTCGTCCTGCTGCCGCTCTTCCTCGGCGCGGCGGACGTCGCGGTCCTGCTGGCAACGCAGTTCCGGCTCGAGGCCGCCGTGCGCAACGCGGTCTTCTACGCCTATTCCAGCGCCACGAACGCCGAGAGCGTCACCGGGATCGAGAACGCCGCGACCAGCGGCTACGGCAGCGGCGGGCCCGCGCTCACCGTGGCGACCCCCGGCTTCGCCTATTTCTGCATCGAGGCGAACGGGACCGAGGCGACCGGCACGGCGGAAAGCGGGTCCTCGGCGAGCTGCCCGACGGGCGAGTCGCTCGCGACCTGGCTCACGGTCTCGGTCTCGGCGAGCGTCAGCCTGCCGGTCACAATCGCGCCCTTCCCGGCCACCGTGCCGCTCGGCGCCTCCGCCACGGTGCGGGTCAATTGAGGGGAGCCGCCCGCCTCGCGACTGACCGAAGCGGCGTGGCGAGCGTCGAGTTCGCGATCGTCGGGCTCGCCTTCTTCCTGATGCTCTTCGCGATCATCGAGCTCGGCCGGTTGGCCGCCGCCGAGAGCGCGCTGAGCTATGCGGCGGACGTGGCGGCCCGTTACGCGTCGGTGCACGGCTCGGCCTCCTCGAGCCCCGCGAATGCGGCGACGATCGCCGCCCAGTTCGCTGCCGCGGCCGCCCCCGTCCTCGGCGATGCCGCGCCGACGCCAAGGGTGACCTTCTCTCCCAACAACAACCCCGGCAGCACCGTCACTGTCTCGGCGAGCTATGTCTGGGCGCCGGTCAGCCTGACGGGCGATTTCGCCTCCGTGACGCTCTCCGGCGCCTCCACGCTTGTCATCGAGCATTGAGCCGCTCCCCGGGACCGGCCTTCGCCCGGGGGTTTCCGACTTGACAGGGCCGGCGGGGCGTTCTCTCTACCCTGCGGCAGCCCTCGGTGGAGGGGTGTAGCTCAATTGGCTAGAGCGCCGGTCTCCAAAACCGGAGGTTGGGGGTTCGAGACCCTCCACCCCTGCCAGTACCCGGCAGGGGGTGGGGGGCTGTTCCCGTCAGGCCGAGCGGCAACCGTAACGACGAGGAGAAGGCTGAGGTGGCGGTGGATCCGGCCCGGTTCGTCCGGGAGGTGCGCAGCGAGATCGCGAAGGTGACCTGGCCCTCGCGGCGGGAGACGCTCATCTCGACCGGGCTCGTCCTCGCAATGGCCGCCGCCATCGCCATCTTCTTCCTGGTCGTCGACCAGATCATCGGATTGGGGGTCCGCGCCCTCTTCGGAACCGGATTTTAGGGAACGCCGTGTGATGCCCAAGCGTTGGTACGTGGTGCATGTCTATTCAGGATTTGAGAAGAAGATCGCCCAGCAGATCAAGGAGCAGGCGCAGCAGAAGGGGCTTGCCGAGCAGTTCGAGGAGGTGCTCGTCCCCTCCGAGGAGGTGGTGGAGATGCGCCGCGGCCAGAAGGTCAATGCGGCGCGGAAGTTCTTCCCGGGCTACGTGCTGGTGAAGATGGACCTCACCGACGATGCCTGGCACCTCGTCAAGAACACCCCGAAGGTGACCGGCTTCCTCGGTAGCCGGACCCGGCCGAGCCCGATCACCGATGCCGAGGCCGAGCGTATCCTGAAGCAGACCCGTGAGGGCGTGGAACGGCCGCGGCCGGCCGTGCTGTTCGAGGTGGGCGAGCAGGTCCGCGTCGCGGACGGGCCGTTCACCAGCTTCAACGGCACCGTCGAGGACGTGGACGAGGAGAAGGGAAGGCTCAAGGTGAGCGTCTCGATCTTCGGCCGCGCGACCCCCGTGGAGCTCGAATACGGCCAGGTCGAGAAGCTGTAGCCCCTTTTCAGGCGGCGGGCGGGAATTCCCGCTCGAACGCCGCCTCCGCCTCCAGGCTCTCGAGGTCGCGAAAAATGGTCGCGACCGCGACCTTCCGCCCCGCCGTGAAATAGCTCACGGCACAATCCCGCGCCTCGGGCGAGCCCGTGACCTCGATCCTGTCCCAGCGCGCCGCGTGGCCGACATAGGAAAGCGAAACGTCGTACTGCTGGGTCCAGAAGAACGGCACGATGTCGCAGCTTTCGCCGAGCCCCAGCATGTTGCGCGCCGCGATCCGGCCTTGCCGCCCGGCAACCACCCAGTGCTCGATCCTGAGCCGCCGCTCGCTCCGCCGGTCAGGCCAGCTTGCGATGTCCCCCGCCGCGAAGATGCCCGGCGCGCTCGCGGCGAGGAATTCATCGACCAGCACGCCGTCGGCAACCGCGAGGCCGGCCGCCGCGGCCAGCCCGGTCTCCGGCCGCACGCCGATCCCGACCAGAACGAGCTCCGCCGGCAGCTCCGCGCCGCTGGCAAGCCTCACCGCCCGCTCGGTGATCGCCTGCGGCGTGGTGCCGAGATGGAAAACCACCCCGTGCGCCTCGTGCAGCCCTTTGAAGAACGCTCCGAGCTCGGGGCCGAGCATCCCCGCCATCGGCAAGGCCTCCGGCGCCACGACGGTGACCGCGAGCCCCCGCGTGGCGAGCGAGGCCGCCGCTTCGAGCCCGATGAAGCTGGCGCCCACCACCACGGCGGAGCGGGCCGCGCCGGCGCGCGCGATGATGGCCCGGCAATCGGCGAGCGAGCGCAGCGTGAAGACGTGCGGCAGGTCCCCGCCCGGAACGGCGAGCCGCCGCGGCACGGCGCCGGTTGCGAGCAGCAGCGCGTCCCACGCCAGCGCCCGCCCGTCGGCGAGCCGGATCTCTCGCGCCCCGGGGTCGAGGCTGACGACCTGCGTCCCGAGCTCGAGCGAGATGCCCCGCTCGCGATAGAACTCCGCCGGGCGGAGAAAAACCCATTCCTCGGGTGCGCTGCCGGCCAGGAAGTCCTTGGAAAGGTTGGGTCGGTCGCAGGGGAGTGTCGGCTCCCCGCTCACCAGCACGAGCTCGCCCCCGTAACCCTCGGCGCGCAGGGTCTCGGCCGCCGCATTCCCCGCCGCCCCGCCACCGACGATCACGATCCGCCGCTGGGTCGCGCCCGCCGGACGCTTCGGCGCCGGCGCGGCGCGCTTCTCGCGCACGAATACCCGCCCTCCCGCCTGCTCGACCCGCCAGCTTGGCAGCGGGTCCAGCGCCGGCGCGCGGAGCGCCGCCCCGTCGCGCAGGCTGAAGCAGGCGTGGTGCCAGGGGCAGCGCACCGTCTCGCCGACCATCAGCCCCTCGGCGAGCGGCCCGTGATAGTGCGAGCAGGAAGCACCGACGGCGAACCATTCCACCCCCCGTCGCGCCAGCAGCACGGCCTCGCCGCCGGCGTGGCCGAGCAGCATCGCGCCCTCCGCCAGGGCGGCCGCATCGATGCCGGCAGCGAAATCCGGCCCCACCGGCTCCGGCGTCTCTTCGCCCATGCTGCCCTCCCGCGGCGGTTTTCCGCCGATCCCCGAGACTAGCCTCGCCGCCCTTCGCGGGGCCACCCACCCTCCCGCCTTGCGCAGCCGCGCCCCCGCGTCTCTACTTCCGTCCGCCCCGATGACCCCAGCTCCAATCGACTGCGACGTTCACCCCACGGTGCCCGGCCTCGCGGCGCTGATGCCCTATCTCGAGCCGCACTGGCGCGAGCAGGTCGTCGCGCGCGGCCTCGACGAACTCGAACTCGATCAGCTACCCGAAGAACGCCCCGCTCACCGCCCGCCCGGATTTTTCGCCAGACGCCGGCACGGATCCCGCGCGGTTCCTCGCCCAGGCGCTCGATCCCTACGGCACGCGGCTGGCAATCTGCAACTGCCTCTATGGCGTGCAGCTTCCCTTCAGCGAGGATCTCGGCGCCGCCCTCGCCGCCGCGCTCAACGACTGGATCGCCCACGAATGGCTCGATCGCGATCCGCGCCTGCGCGCCTCGATCGTCGTGCCGACGCAGAACCCCGCGCTCGCGGCCGCCGAGATCGCCCGCGTGGCGGCGGACCGCCGCTTCGTCCAGGTCCTGCTGCTCGCCAACGATTCCGAGCCGTTCGGCAGGCGGCACTGGTGGCCGATCTACGAAGCGGCCGCCCGCAACGACCTGCCCATCGGCATCCATGCCGGCAGCAATTACCGCCATCCCGTCACCGGCGTCGGCTGGCCTTCCTATTACATCGAGGACTATGCCGCCCAGGCCCTATCCTTCCAGTCCCAGCTCGCGAGCCTCATCTGCGAGGGGGTTTTTTCGAAGTTTCCGACCCTCCGCGTCGTGCTGATCGAGTCCGGCTTCACTTGGCTGCCCGCCTTCGTCTGGCGGCTCGGCAAATTCTGGCGCGGCCTGCGCGCCGAAATTCCCTGGGTCACGGCCCCGCCGGCCGAGATCGTGCGCGAGCGCGTGCGCTTCACCCTCCAGCCGATCGACGCGCCCGAGGACCCCGCCATCCTGCTCCGGGTGATCGAGCAGATGGGCTCAGACCGGCTGCTGCTCTTCTCGACCGACCATCCACACTGGCAGTTCGACGGCGCCGCCTTGCCGGCCCCCCTGGCCGATTGCTTTCCGCCCGCGCTCGCCGAACGCGTGCTGGCGGAGAACGCGTTCGAGACCTATCCTCGACTCAAGGAGGGGCTCAAGGAGGAGGGTGGGAAATGAACGTCACGCTGCGCGAGCGCACCGGATCGCAAGCCGCCGTCCAGGCCGTGATCGACTGCGACGTCCACCAGGCCATGCGTGGCATCGCCGACCTCAAGCCCTATCTCTCCGAGCGCTGGTGGGATCACCTCGCCACGTACGGCCAGCGCCGCCGCCTCGGCCCGGCGAAAGGGCCGGCCTATCCCAAGGGCCAGCCCGGCGCGATGCGCCGCGACGCCTGGCCCGAGGGCGGCGGCCGTGCCGGCAGCGATCTCGGCCTGATGCAGCGCCAGCATCTCGACCCCAACCATGTCGCCTTCGCGATCCTCAACCCGCTGACGCCGAGCGGGCAGGGGCTGCAGGACCAGGAGCTCAGCGCCGCCGTCTGCACGGCGGTCAACCGCTGGCAGGTCGATGCCTGGACCTCGCAGGATCGGCGCCTGCGCGCCTCGATCGTCGTCCCCTACGAGGACGGCACGGCATCCGCCGCCGAGATCGAACGCTGGGCCGGCGACAAGAACTTCGCCCAGGTCCTGCTCCTGAGCCGCACCGCCGAGCCGCTCGGCCAGCGCCGCTACTGGCCGATCTACGAGGCCGCCGAGCAGGCCGGGCTGCCCGTCGGCATCCATGCCTTCGGCTATGGCGGGCAGGCGATCAGCGGCGGCGGGTGGCCATCGTTCTATATCGAGGAGATGAGCGGCCACGCGCAGTGCGCCGGGGCGCAGCTCACGAGCCTGGTCATGGAGGGCGTCTTCGCCCGCTTCCCGCGGCTTTCGATCGTGCTGACCGAAGCGGGCTTCGCCTGGCTCCCTTCGCTGCTCTGGCGGCTCGACAAGCTCTGGCTTCGCATGCAGGGCGAGGTGCCGCAGGTGAAGGAGCCGCCCTCGTCCTATGTCCGCCGCCAGGTGTGGCTGACGACGCAGCCGATGGAAGAGCCGGAGCACCGGCGGCATTTCCGCGACATCGTCGCATGGATCGGCGCCGATAGGCTGCTCTTCGCCTCCGACTACCCGCACTGGGATTTCGACGACCCGGGCGAGGCTTTTCCCGTCGCCCTCGATCCGGCGACGCAGCGGAGCATCTGCTTCGCCAACGCCGCTTCGCTCTACCGGCTGGGCTGACGGCGGCAGCAATTCTTCCCAAGCCGCGGCCCCGCCCACGCCGTAGCAGCAAGGCATGACGGCGCGGAGACTCGCCTGGGGCTGGATCGGCCGCCCCGGCCATGAGGACCTTGTCCTCGACGCCGGCCGCTTTCGCTACCACGGCCTTGCCACCGGATTCGCGGCCGAACTCGAAGCCGATCCGGACGGACTCGTTCTTCGTTACGGCGACATCTGGCGTAGGGCCGGCGGCCCAGGGACAAGCCGCCGCTGGACTTGCGTCGGTCGAGCGGCAGGGTTAATCTCGATTCAATATCGATAAACAATCGAGGGAGCGTTATGACTGGCCGTGGGTCCGCCGTCCTGGGGAACCTCCGCCGCCGCATCGTGTTGAACGAGCTTGCCCCGGGTGCCGTGCTCACCGAGCTCAGGCTTGCCGAGGATCTCGGCTGCAGCCAGGCCGCCGTGCGCGAGGCGTTGCTCCGGCTCGACGGCGAGGGTCTGGTGGTTCGCGCCGGCCGGGCAGGGACGACGGTGACGGATCTCGACACCGCGACCGCCAGCGAAATCCTCGATCTTCGTCGGCGCATGGAGCTGCGCGCCGCCCGCCATGCCGCGCGCCGCGCGACCCACGGCGACTATGCCCGCCTCGCCGCACTTCAGGACGCGATGGACAAGGCTGCCCAGGCGGGCGACGCCTGGGCGCTGATCGAGCGCGACACGGCTTTCCACCTCGCACTTTACCGCATTGGCGGCGTGCCCGCGCTCGTCCCGATCCTTGCCCGCTGCATCGTGCACACCCATCGCTTCAAGCTCTGGGCGCCCTGGCACCAGCGCCCGCTCGCGGCCACCGCCGCGCGGCACCGCCCGATTCTTGCCGCGGTCAACGCGGGCGACGCAACCGCCCTCGTCCATACGCTCGGAGAGCATCTCGAAACGATCGTCGAACGCAAGGCCGCTGCCTGACGCAGCGGCCGCGAGACTGGGGGAAATCCATGAAGCGCAGAAATCTGCTGGCCGCCACTGCCGCGCTCGCCGCCGCGCCGCTCGCGCATCCACACGCGGCGACGCCCGTCACCGTCCGCTGGTGGTACCATTTCGACAACCCGAGGGCCTCGCCCGCTTCGCTCGTCACCGCTTTCGAGAAGGCAAACCCCGGCATTCGGATCCAGGCCGAAAGCATACCCTGGGGCGGCGGCGCCGACTACGACAACCGGCTCTACACCGCGCTCGTCGCCGGCGGCGGGCCCGATTGCGCGATGGTGAAGCTCGAGAATCTCGGCCGGCTGATGGAGATGGAGACGCTCCAGGACCTCGGCCCGATGATCGATTCCTGGTTCGCGAAAGGCGACATCAATCCGAACATCTGGCGCATCAACACGGCGCCGAGCGGCGCCCGCTACTACCTGCCGGTGCAATACGTGATGCTCTATCTCTATGTCCGCCAGGACTGGCTCGATGCGGCGCATCTCGCCCCGCCCGCGACGTTCGATGCGTTCCTCCACGCTGCCCAGGCGATGACCGAGAAGGGGCACTGGGGATTTGGCCTGCGCGGCGGCCCGGGCGGACAGGATTTCTGGGCCACTTTCGTCCTCGGCGGCGGCGCGAGCCTCACCAAGGGCGGGCTCGTCACGCCGGCGGCGATCGCCGCCAATGCCTGGTTCATCGACCTCTTCCGCAAATGGAAGGTCTGCCCGCCGTCCGCGCCGACCGACGGCTTCCTCCAGACTATCAACAACATGAAGGCCGGCGTGACCGGCATGACGATCCACCATATCGGCTCGGCCAACGCGCTGGTCGCCGCACTCGGCGATCGCATCACCGCGGTGCCGGTGCCGCGCGGGCCCGGGGGCAAGGGCTGGGCCACCTTCGGCGACGGCTCGAATGCGATCTTCGCCGGAAGCCGCAACAAGGAAGCGGCGTGGCGGTGGATCTCTTTCCTCTCCACCGCCGAGAACAATGTCGCCTTCAACATTCTGACTGCGCAGGTCACCGTCACCACCTCGGGTGCCGCGCACTGGACGGCCGAGCCGCAACGTTTCGTCGAGGCCACGCTTGATTCGCTCCCGATCGCGCATGTATTTCCGGCGCTACCGGCGACCGCCGAGTTCGTGAGCACCGATTGGCCGCAGATGACGCAGAAGGCGCTGCTCGGCGAGATCACGCCCGCGGCGATGATGCGGAATTTCGAAAAGCTCTATTTCGGATGAGGATAGTGGCGGCCAGCCGGGTGGCGCCCGCGTCCTGGGCGCCCTTCTCGGGCATCCGCGCATCGCGGGTGCTCACGCCCTGGGCACTGCTCGCGCCGGCGCTCGTTGCCACGACCCTCGTGGTGCTGATCCCGGTGCTCGGCACGCTCTGGATGTCGCTGCACCGCTTCGTGCTTTTCCAGCCGCGCGTGATGCCCTTCATCGGGTTGGCCAACTATGTTTCCCTTCTCGCCGATCCCGCCTTCTGGGCGAGCCTCGGCCATTCGCTGGTCTGGGTCGCAGCCGGCGTTTCGTTGCAGTTCTCGCTCGGCTTCGCCGCGGCGCTGCTGCTCAACCGCCGCTTCGCCTGGCGCGGCCTCGCCCGCGCGCTGATCGTCGTGCCCTGGGCGCTGCCGAGCGTCATCATCGGCCTCGTCTGGACGTGGATGCTCGATTTCAATCTCGGCGTGGTCAACACGGTGCTGCAGCGGCTCGGCCTCCTCGCCCATCCGATCGCCTGGCTTTCCCAGCCGATGACGGCGATGATCGCGGTGATCCTGGCACTCACCTGGCAGGGTTTTCCCTTCTTCGCCGTCACCCTGCTCGCGGGGTTGCAAGGGATCCCGCGCGAGCATTACGAGGCCGCGGCGATCGACGGCGCCGGCGCCGTCCGCTCGTTCTGGCACGTCACGCTTCCGGGGCTCGCGCCGGTGATGGCGACAGCACTTCTCCTGCGCATGATCTGGGTCGCCAACTCGCTCGACCTCATCTTCATCATGACCGGCGGCGGTCCCGGCACGGCGACCGAGACGCTGCCCCTCTACGCGTTCCTCAAGGCCTGGACCAACCTCGATTACGGCTACGGCTCGGCGCTCGCCGTGGTGCTGACGGTGCTCCTGCTCGTTGTCGTCATCATCTACACCTCCCGGGCGAGCGCGTGATGCCGCGCGCGCGGGCGAGCCGGCTCAGGCTTTTTCTCGGCACGGAGCTTCCGCTCGGCCTGATCCTCGCGTTCGGCCTTCTGCCGTGGCTCTGGATGATGCTCTCGGCGATCCGCCCGAGCGCGGACTGGACCGAGCTTCCGCTTCATCTTTGGCCTTCGCGCCTGACCTTCGCCCATGTCGCCGAGCTGCTCGGCCAGACGAGCTTTCTCGCCAATCTCGAGAACAGCGTGATCGTCGCCGCCGGGACGCTCGTCCTCGGGCTCGTGCTCGCGGTGCCCGCCGCCTACGCCTTTTCCCGCTTCCGCTTCCGCGGGCGGCGGACCTTCCGGACATTGTTCCTGGTCGTCAACATGTTCCCGGTGGTGCTCCTGCTCCTGCCGCTCTTCGTCATCTTCCGCGCGCTGCATCTGCTGGACACCTACCCCGCCCTGATCCTTGCGGACGCCACCTTCGCGCTTCCCTTCGCGGTTTGGCTGCTCAGCGGCTACATGGAATCGATTCCGCGCGATCTCGATGAGGCGGCGATGATCGACGGCGCCTCGCGCCTCCAGACCATGCGCCTCGTCGTCATGCCGCTCGCGCTGCCCGGCATCGTCGCGGTCGGGATCTATCTTTTCATCGCCTCATGGAACGAATATCTCTTCGCGCTGATGCTTTCCGGCGAACGGGTGCGCACCGTTACCGTCGCGCTTCAGATGTTCATCGGCGAGAACCAGGTGCAATGGGGATTGCTGACCGCCGGCGGCACGCTCGTCGCCCTTCCGGTCGTTCTTCTTTTCCTTGCCGTGCAGCGGCATCTCGCAGGCGGCCTCACAGGCGGCGCAGTGAAGGGGTGAGAATGCGGAAGACCTCGCCGGTCGGCGTGATTTCGATGAGCTACGCGCGCCCGTTCGGGCCTGGGCATTTTTCCCTCTTTCCCCGCATGAAGGCGGCGGGAATGGATTTCTGCGAGCTCCTGGTGCCCGAGCCCGGCGAGCTCGATCCCGCCGCCGCGCGGAAAGCGGCGGCCGAGGCCGGGCTTTTTCTCGTCCTCGCCGCCCGCGTCAATGCCACGCGGGATCTCTCCGCCGCCGATCCCGCAGTGCACGAGGCCGCGATCGCCTATCTCCGCTTCGCGGTCGATATCGCGGTTGCGGCGGGCGCCCGGATCGTCGGCGGGCCGCTCTATGGCAGTCCGCTCGTCTTCGCCGGGCGTCCGCCCGCGCCGATCGGCGAGGCCGAGCGCGCCGCGCGCATCGCCCGTGTCGCCGAAGGGTTGCGCGCGGCGGGCGCCTATGCCGCCGAACGCAGCGTTATGCTCGCCGTGGAGCCGCTCAACCGTTTCGAGACCGATTTCTGCAATCTCGCCGCCCAGGCCGCCGCGCTCGTCCGCGAGGTCGCGAGCCCTGCCGTCGGCGTGATGCTCGACACCTTCCATATGAACATGGAGGAGGACGATCTGCCGGCCGCCATCCGCGCCAGCGGCGCCCATCTCGTCCATTTCCAGGCGAACGAGAACCATCGCGGATTCCTCGGCACGGGCCATCTCGACTGGCCCGCCATCGCCCGCGCGCTCGCCGCGATCGGCTATGCCGGGCCGATCACGCTCGAGCCGTTCCGCCGCCGCGACCGGCGGCTCTCCACCCCGTTGGCGCAATGGCGCCCGCCGGCGGAGGACGAGGATGCCGACCTCGCCGCCAGTGCGGCACTGCTGCGCGGCGCGCTGCACGCGGCGTCGCTCTGATGCTGCGCGTCGGCTGGATCGGGTGCGGCACCCATGCCTCCGAGATGCTGCTGCCGCAGCTCACCCGTTTCCCGATCCGTCTCGCGGCCGTGTGCGACACCGATCCCGCCCGCGCCGCCGAGGCCGCGCGGCGCTTCGGCGCCGGCGCCTCCTTCACCGATGCGGCGGCGATGCTGGCCGAGGTCCCGCTCGACGTGCTCGGCATGGCGGTCGGCCCGGCGCAGCATCAGGTGCTCGCCGAGGCAGCACTCGGGCGCGGGCTTGCCGTCTTCGTCGAGAAGCCGCCGGCCCCCACCGCCGCCGGCGCCCAGCGGGTGGCGGCCGCCGCGGCCGCGGCCGGGCGGCCCTGCATCGTCGGCTTCATGAAGCGGTATTCCACCGCCAACCGGATCGCCGCCAACGTCCTGCGCGGCGCGGAGTTCGGAGCCGCCGCAAGCCTGCTCGGCGAATACATGACCGCGCCCACCTATTTCGCGCGCGATCCGGACTATGACGGCTTCTTCCTCCATCACGCCGTGCACGCGATGGACCTCGTTCCGTGGCTGATGGGCGAGCAGGTGTCCTCGGTCCAGGCGCGGAGCTTTTCCCTCGCCCCCGGCAAGCTCGCGCTCCATGTCGGATTCGGCTTTCCCTCGGGCGCGCTCGGCACCGTGGTGATGGGCACGCACCAGTCGCGCGGCACGCCGATGGAGTTCTGGCAGGTGATGGGCGATCACCGCCGCGTCGAGATCCGCAACGTCCACAGCGTCCGCTATGACCGCGCGCCACCCTTCAAGGCGGACGATCCCGGAGCGACCCTCGATCCACAAGCCGACACGCTTTTGTGGGAACCCAATCTCACCGCGGCCGCCAACGAGGACCACAAGGGCTACCATGCGCTGCTCGCCGCCTTCCTCGCCGCCGCGCGCGGCGAGCTCTCGGACGCGCCGACCATCGCGGACGGCGTCAGCGCGATGCGCCTGCTCGAGGCGATGCGGCGCTCGATGATCTCCGGCAAGCCCGAGACGCCGGACGCATAGGCCATGGGCCCCTTGCGCGGACCCTGCGGCATGGCATGGTCCGCCCGCCAATAGGAGTCGCCCATGCCCGAAGGCCGTCTTCTGATCGGAACCCGCCGCCATTCCTCCTGGAGCCTGCGCGGCTGGCTCGCCGTGCGCATGGCCGCCCTCGATGTCACGGACGAGGTGATCGTGCTTGCCGGCGGCAGCACGCCCGAGGTCAAGGCGCGCTCGCCCTCCGGCTTCGTTCCTTATCTCGAGCACCGCGGCGCCGCCGTTTGGGAGAGCCTCGCCATCTGCGAATACTGTGCCGAGCTTTTCCCCGCGCTCTGGCCGTCCGACCGCGCCGCGCGCGCCCATGCCCGCGCGATCGCGGCCGAGATGCATGCGGGCTTCGCCGCACTCCGCCAGGCGATGCCGATGAACCTCGATCGCCGCTTTCCCGGCCGCGGCCGCACACCCGGCGCACTCGTGGACATCGCCCGCATCGAAAGAATCTGGCACGAGACCCGCGCCCGCTTCGGCGCCTCCGGCCCCTATCTCTTCGGTGCGAATTTCACCGCGGCGGACGCGATGCATGCGCCGCTCGCCACCCGCTTCCTCACCTACGAGCCCGAGATCGCCCCCGCCACGCGCGCCTATTGCGACGCGGTCCGCGCCCATCCGCTCGTCGCCGCCTGGTACGAGGAGGCCGCGCGGGAGCCCGAGGCCTGGCGCATCGCCCGCCACGAGGCGGAGCTCGCATGAACACCGCCCGATCGCTCGACCATGTCGGCATCGCCGGTCCGGACCTCGCCGCCCTCGCGAGCGCGTTCGAGCGCCTCGGCTTCGCGCTCACCCCGCTCGCGCGGCATTCCGGCCGCCGCACCCCGGAAGGCCCCGTCGTTCCCTTCGGCACCGGCAACCGCTGCGCGATGCTGCGCGCGGGCTATCTCGAGCTGATCGCCATCGTCGATCCGCATTCTTTCACCAATTCGCTCGAGTTCTCGCTGGCCCGCTATGTCGGGCTGCACATCGTCGCACTCGGCATGGACGACGAGGAAACGAACCTCGCCCGCATGCGCGCCGCCGGCATCGCCATCCCCGGCATCGCCTATCTCGAGCGCCCCGTGGACGATGCTGATCCCTCGGGCCCGCAGGCCCGCTTCGCCCGCCTCATCCTGCCCGACGCCCCCGAGGGCCGGATCTTCCTCATCCGCCATCTCACGCCCGAGGCAATCTGGCAGGAGCAATTCCTCTCCCATCCCAACCACGCCTCCGCCCTCGGCGAGGTGGTCGTGGTTTCCGCGGTCCCGGCCGAAACCGCCGCCCGCTTCTCGCGTCTTTCCGGCCTTCCCCTCACGCCCGATCCGGAGGGCGGCTTTGCCCTCGTCCTTCCCCGCGGCCGCGTGCGCATGCTCGCCCCCGCAGCGCTCGCGCGCGTCTTTCCCGGCGTTGCGATCCCATCGCTTCCCTTCATCGCCGGGATCGCCATCGCCACCGACGATGCCAACGCCGCCATCGGCCGCATCCTCGCCGAGCGGGCGATCCCCCATCGCGCGCTCCCCGCCGGCCTCCTCGTCGATCCGGCGGCGGCCGGCGGCACGGCCATTCTTTTCCACGCCGGCTGAGCCGCCGGCGCTAAACCTCGTCCCGCGCCGGCTCTTCCGTGCGCGTGGGCAGCGGCTTCTTTCGTTCCTCGAGGCGCTGCAGCATGACGAAGAACGAGGGAACGAACAGGACGGCGAGGCAGGTCGAGGCGATCATTCCGCTGGCCACGGTGATGCCGATCGATTTGCGCGAGTTGGCCCCAGCGCCGGTCGCGAGCACCAGCGGCATGACGCCGAGGATGAAGGCGATCGAGGTCATCAGGATCGGGCGGAAGCGGGTGTGCGCCGCCTCGATCGCCGACTCCAGGATCGGCTTGCCGTGCAGCAGGCGCAATTCGCGCGCCACCTCGACGATCAGGATCGCGTTCTTGGCGGATAGCGCGATAAGCAGGATGAGCCCGATCTGGACATAGAGGTTGCTGGAGACGCCGAGCGGGGTGAGCGCGATCACCGGGCCGAGCAGTGAGAGCGGCACGGCGAGAATGACCGAAATCGGCGCGAGCCAGCTTTCATACTGCCCGGCGAGCACGAGATAGACGAGCAGGATGCCGAGCCCGAAGACGTAGTAGATCTGGTTGCCGACGATCTTTTCCTGGTACGACATCGCGGTCCAGTCGTAGCCGGTCCCGGGCGGCAGCACGTGCAGGGCGAGATCCTCCATCACCGCCATCGACTGGCCGGAGCTGTATCCTGTCGCGGACGCCCCGGCGATCGTCGCCGCCGGGTAGAGGTTGTAGAGCGTGATGAGGCTCGGCCCGACCGCGGGCGCCTGGGTCAGCACCGCGCCGAGCGGCACCATCTGGCCCTCGTCGTTCTTGACGTCGAGCTGCTCGATGTCGCTCGGCGTCGTCCGGAACTTGCTGTCCGCCTGGGTATAGACCTGGAACACGCGGCCGAACTTGATGAACTGCCCGACATAGCTCGAGCCGAGATAGGTGCTCAGCGTCGAGAAGACCTGACCCACCGACACATGCAGCCGTTCGGCCTTGACCCGATCGACATTGACCTGGATCGCCGGCGCGTCGGCGCGGAAGGACGTGGTGAGCCCTTGCAGGCTGCTCTGCGAGGCACCGTCGGCGATGATCGTGCGGGTCAGCGTCTGCAGCTTGTCGAAATCCTCGCTGCCGTCGCGCAGCTCCGCCATCATCGTGAAGCCTCCGGCATTGCCGATCCCCTGGATCGCCGGCGGGATCAGCACGAAGCCGACGCCGGCCGGCAGCGTCTGCAGCGCGTCCTTGAGATGGAAATAGATCGCGCGCAGGCTCTCGGCGGGTCCGCGCTGGCTCCAGTCCTTGAAGATCACGTAGGCGACGCCGCCATTGGCCAGCGTCGCGTTGTTGTCGAGCACCGAGACGCCGGTGATGTCGATCACGTGCGCGACCCCGGGCGTCGCGGCCGCGATCTTCTCGACGGCCTGCATCGCCCGGTTGGTCCGCTCGATCGAGGCGCCGTTCGGAAGCTGCAAGCCGACCAGCACGTAGCCCTGGTCCTCGGTCGGCAGGAAGCCGGTCGGGATCCGGCTTAAGCCCACGAACCCCACCGCCATCAGGACGATGGCGATCGGCACCACCACCACCGTGTGGCGCGTCATGAACCCGACCAGCCTGAGATAGGGGCGCTCGACCGCTCCGTAGCCGACATTGAAGCCGCGGAAGAAGAAATTGCGCTGCTCGTTCGGCACGGTGGGCCTGAGCCAGAGCGCGCACTGCGTCGGCTTGAGTGTCGCCGCGTTGATCGCGCTGATCAGCGCGGTCACCGCGATCACCAGCGCGAACTGCGCGTACATCTGGCCCGTGAGGCCGGGCAGGAAGGCCGCCGGCACGAACACCGACATCAGGACCAGCGTGATCCCGATGATCGGGCCGAACAGCTCCTTCATCGCCTGGATCGCCGCCTGCACCGGCGTCATGCCGCGATCGATGTGGTGCGCCGCCCCCTCGACGACGACGATCGCATCGTCCACCACGATGCCGATCGCCAGCACGATCGCGAACAAAGTGGAGATGTTGATGGTGAACCCGAGTGCCGCCATGCCGGCGAAGGCGCCGATGATCGTCACCGGGACCGTCGTCGCCGGCACCAGGCTCGCCCGCCAGTCCTGGAGGAACACGACGATGACGATGAGCACCAGGATCCCGGCCTCGATCAGCGTCTTGTAGACCTCGTCGATCGAGGCCGAGACGAAGAGGGTGGTGTCGAACGGGATGTTCCATTCGAGCCCCTGGGGGAAGCTCTTCGCCAGCGAGGCCATCTGCCCCCGCACTTCCTTGGCGACCTGGAGCGCATTCGCCCCCGGCGTCAGGTAGATGCCGATCCCGGTGGCGGGGTGGCCGTCGAGGGTGAAGGTCTGGCTATAGGTCTGCGCGCCCAATTCGACGCGGCCGATATCGCTGATATGGACGATCTGCCCGCCCGCGCCCTGGCCCGACTTGACGATGATGTTGGCGAACTGCGAGGGGTCCGCGAGGCGGCCCTGGACGTTGACGGTGTACTGGAAGTTCTGCCCCGCCGGCGCCGGCGGCGCCCCGATCTGCCCCGCCGTCACCTCGGTGTTCTGGTTCTGCAGCGCCTGCATCACCTGGTTCGGGGTGAGCTGGTACGCCTTCAGCTTGTTCGGGTCGAGCCAGACGCGCATCGCGTACTGCCCGGCGCCGAAGACGTTGACGTTGCCGACCCCAGGCAGGCGCGAGAGCTCGTTGACGAGGTTGATGGTCGCGTAGTTGCTCAGATAGAGGCTGCTGTACTGCCCCTTGTTGCCGACCAGCGTGATGATCTGGAGGATCGCGGTCGAGCGCTTCTGCACCGTCACGCCCTGCGCCTGCACCGAAGTCGGCAGGGAGGCGAGCACGCTCGCCACCTTGTTCTGAACCAGAACTTGCGCGAAATCGAGGTTGGTGCCGATCTGGAACGTGACGGTGAGCGTGTAGGTGCCGTCCGAGGCGCTCGTCGATTGCATATAGAGCATGCCCTCAACGCCGTTCACCGCCTGCTCGATCGGCAGGGCGACGTTCTGCATCACCGTCAGCGCGCTGGCGCCGGGATAGGTCGTGGTCACCTGCACGGTCGGCGGCACGACGTTCGGGTACTGCGCGACCGGCAGGCCGAAGAGCGCGACGCCGCCGAGCAGCACGAACATGATCGCCAGCACATTGGCCAGCACCGGGCGGGCGATGAAGAACTCGGAGATCATCCGCGCGCGGCCGGGCTTATTTGCTGGTCGCGACGGCGGCGGGGCCGGCGGTATCGGCGATCGTCGTCGCCTTGGGCGCGACGACCTGCCCCGGGATCGCCCGCTCGGTGCCGCTGACGATCACCTTGTCGGCGGGCTCGAGCCCGCTCGTGATGATCCGGAGCTGACCCTGCTGCTGCCCGAGCACCACCCGCCGCTGCTCGACCTTGTTATCGGCGCCGAGCACGAGCACGTAGGGCCCCTGCTGGTCGGTCGCCCAGGCCGTGTCCGGGATGAAGAGGGCGTTGGCGAGCTTGCCCTCCGGGATCCGCACCCGGACGAAGAAGCCGGGCAGCAGCGCGTGGTTGGCGTTGACGAACTCGGCCCGGGCCAGCAGCGTCCCGGTCGAGGGATCGATATTCGGCGAGACATAGTTGAGCACGCCCTGGTGCGGATACCCGGTCTCGTTCGCGAGCCCGATATCGATCGGGACCGCGCCCAGCTCCGCGAGCGTCAGCCCTTTCGCCCGCAATTCCGCCCGGATGCGCAGGACGTCCTGCTCGGCGATGTTGAAGGTGACATAGATCGGCGCGATCGAGACGATGGTGGCAAGCTCGGTCGGCCCCGCCTGCCCGACCAGCGCGCCGATCGATTGGAGGTGCTTGGTCACGATCCCGTCGAACGGGGCGTTGACGCGGGTGTAGCTCAGGTTGATGGCGGCGATGGCGAGGCTCGCCTCGTCGTTCTGCACCTGCGCCGCATCCGAGTCGCGCTTGGCGAGCGCCTGGTCGAGCTTGGATTGCGAGGCGAAGTTCTGCTGCGCGAGCTGGGACTGGCGTTCATATTCGGCCTGGGCCTGCACGAGCTCGGCCTGGGCGGCGGCAAGTTGCGCCTGCGCCTGCTGCACCTGTGCCTGGTAGGGCGGCTGCTCGATCACGAAGAGGTTCTTCCCCTCTTTGACGAAGGCGCCGTCCGTATAATTGATCTCGGTCAGGAACCCGGCGACCCGCGCCTCCAGGTTGACCTCGTCGGTCGCCACCGTGTTGCCGGTGAGCTCGAGATAGAGGGTCGCGTCCTTCTTGAGCGGGGTCGCGACACCGACCTCGGGCGGGGGCGGTGCGACGTAGCGGTTCTGCTGCTTGCACCCGGCGAGCAGGAGGGCTGCGCCCACCATCGGCAAGAGAAGGCGGGCCCATCCGACGCGACGCATCGTCCACTCCAGCGACAGTTTTTTCCCCTTTGCGCGCGCGCCGGAGGGCTCCGGCGCGCCGCTGGTCAGGTCCGGCACGGCGGCTCAACCAAAGAGCATAGCCTTCGATCGCCCGCCGCAGTCTGACCGAGGAACCTTACCGAATTGCGCGTCGGGGTTGTAAGGGCTTGAATATGCCGCATTCGGCCGGGACCGCAAGCCAAACGATCGCCCCTTGGCTCCGGGACCCCATTCTTGCCCGATTCTGCCCCATCTCTCGCCTTTATCGCCCTGCAACATCCCTCAAGGCTGGATGCCTCCCCAGCTCAGGCGTGCGGTCTCGCCCCCCAGGCAAGCCGCGCACGCCATGCCTCTGGCCCGCGCCGGGCCGCCCCCGACCCGGCGCGGGCCTTTCTCTCCCCGGATCGAACCGTTGCGCCCTCGTCCCTCGCCCCGGCGCCCGCCGGGCGCGGGGCCTGAGCCGAGGGGACCTAACGCGTTGCGCCTCTATCACAATTTCGGGTTACGACCCCATCACGTTTTCGCGCAATCGGCGCTCTCGCCGGCCGCCGGGCGGGCCTAAATCCGCCCCGCAGTCGCTCGCGAGCGTGAAACAGCAACCGAGGCAGCCCGTGACAGAAACAGCGCGTCCGCCCAAGGCGTACATGAACCAACGGTTCCTTGAGAGCCGCGACGCGCGGGGGCTCCGCATCCTCGCGGAGTATGTCGAGCCGCTCCACCGCTTCCGGCGGCTTCGCGTGAACGATACGATCGTCTTCATGGGCTCGGCGCGCCTCTTGTCGCGCGAGGCCGCAACCTCCGCCCTGGCGAAGGCAGAAAAATCCGGCAAAGGGATCGCCGCTTCGCGCACGGCGCTCGAGCTCTCCTCCTATTACGAGGCAGCCCGCGCGCTCGCCCGCCGGCTCACCGAGTGGTCGAAGACGATCGCGAACGAGGAGCATCGCTTCGTCGTCTGCACCGGCGGCGGCCCCGGCATCATGGAGGCCGCGAATCGCGGCGCGTCGGAAGCGAACGGAATGAACATCGGCCTCACGATCTCAATTCCCAACGAGGAGTTCGACAACCCCTATGTGAGCCGTGAGCTCGATTTTCATTTTCACTACTTCTTCATGCGCAAGTTCTGGTTCGTCTACCTGGCGAAGGCGGTCGTGCTGTTTCCCGGCGGGTTCGGCACGCTCGACGAAATGTTCGAGATCCTGACCCTTGTCCAGACCCGCAAGATACGCAAGCGGATGCCGATCGTGCTGTTCGGAACCGGGTTCTGGAACGAGGTCGTCAATTTCGACGCGCTCGTGCGCTATGGCACGATCAGCGCGGAGGATCTCCGCCTGTTTCACCGCACGGATTCCGTCGATGATGCCTACGACATCATCACCCGGAGCCTGATCGACAATGCGTTGGCGGTCCCGGGCGCGACCCTTTAGAGGCGGCGAGGGAGCGGGCAAGCGTGCCGTCAGGCCCGACCGGCGGCCCGCCTTCGGCTTCAGTTTCCCCATCCGCGCTGGCCGGAGCCCTGCCAGCGGACCGGCGCGCCGCGCTGTTGGCCCCCGCCACGCCGCAATCCTGCCGTGCCGCCGGCGCGTCCTCCCGGGGCGCCGTGCCATTGGCCCCCGCCGCCTTGCCGCCCGCTCGCGCCGCCGTTCCAATGGCCTTGTCCGCCATGCCATGCCCCCGCGCCGCCGGCGCGTCCTCCCGGTGCGCCGTGCCATTGGCCCCCGCCGTGCCAACCGCCGCCCCAACCGCCGCCCCATCCGCCGCCCCATCCGCCGCCCCAAGGGCCGCCGAAGCCGACAGCGACGCCCGGAGCGTATCCATAGCCGTAGCCGTAAGCGGGATAGGCGGGGCCGCCTGCGTAATAGCCGCCAGCGTACGGGCCGTAGTAGCCGGCGCAGCCCCCGAGCGTGGCCATTCCTATCAGCACGAGCGGTAGCGCCAGGAAGCGCAGGATCGGGTGGCGCAGGATCGGGTGGCGCAGGATCGGGTGGCGCAGGATCGGGCGGCGCAGGATCTGGCTCGACATCGCCGGTCTCCAATCTCCCGGAACCGGCCTCGATGCGCAGCGCGCGATAGCGTTTCGATGGCGATGCGGTGGCAATAGCGGGGCACCAACGCCCCCGCCTCAACGACCCGGCCTCACCCGATAGGCGTCACCCGACGCGCGCGTAGGGCAGGCGCCGCGCCAGCCAGCACCCGACCGCGGCACCCACGATCCGCCCCCCCTCGTCGCGCCGGAACGAGAGCGTCCAGTCGCCGGGCGGCGTGTGGTCGAGCGCCCGCGGGCACGGCAGCGCCCAGACATCCGGCCCGACCGCCTCCAGCATCTCCATCCGCCCCTGGCCCAGGAAGCCCGAGAAGCCGCCCGTGAGCACGCCGCCGGCATCGAGCACCGTCAGCCCGGCATCCAGCTCCTGACACTCATACCGCCCGGCGACATCCCTCGCCGGGTCGCCCTCGCACGGCACGAGGCGCGAGCTCTGGTTTTCGTTCGGCCGGTCCATCCACAAACCGCCATCGGCGAACCGCAGGCGCGCACTCGCGCCCTTCGCCGTCCCGTCTTCCTGCAAGTCCAGCCGCTCCGGAACGTGCCCGTACTTCACCTTCACGCGCCCCGTCCCCGCCGCCTCGATCCGCACCGCGAGCCCGGTCTCCGGCTCGACATAGGAACCGAGCCATTCCGGCGCCGGCACGTTCGCCGCCGGCTTCGGCCGTTCCTCGCCCAAGACCGCCGCCAGCAGATCCACCGCCGCCTCGTGCGCGTCCGAAAGGTGGTTGAACATGACGACCACCGAAACGCGCTCCGCGGGCACGTACATCCGGTGGCTCCGCCAGCCGCGCAGCGCGCCGCCATGGCCGGTCACCTTTCTTCCGAGCTCCGTCGCCCGGCCGAGCCCGAACCCGTACGCCGCCGGCGCGCCATCGGCGAAGCTCACCGGCGCGGAAAGCCGGCGATAAAGCGCACCCGCATCGTCCCGCGTCGCGTCGATATGAAGCTCCCAGGCGATCATGTCCTCGAGGGAGGCGCCGAGCCCAGCATCGCCGGTCCACAGAATCCGGTTCTCCGCTGCGCGGAAGCCGCCCGCCTGCGTGCCCTCGTATCCCTCCGTTCCGTCCGGCATCGCCCGCGTGTCGGCAACCAGCAGTGCGCTCTCCATCCCGACCCGCGCAAAAATCTTTTCTCGCAGAAGCTCCGCAAAACTCCTTCCGCTCCGCTCCTGCAAGATATCGGACAAAATCCGAAAATTCTGGTTGACGTAGGAATACCGCGTGCCGGGCGCGAACTGCGCCGTCCGCATCGCCGCGATCACTTTTTCCGCCTCGATCCCCCCGAACGAAGACTCCGCCGGCGCGCCGTGCAGCATCGCGACCGCCCAGTAGTCGCGAAGGCCCGACTGGTTGTGGCACAAATGCAAGGCGCCCGGTGCCTTCCCCTCCAGCCGCTTCAGCCGCGCGCGCACGTCGCCATCCAGCACCGAGGGGTCGGGAAACGCATCCAAAACGAGCCCGCAGGTGAACTGCTTGGTGATCGAGCACATGCGAAACAGCGTCCGCGGCGTGAACGCGATCCGCCGCTCGGCATTGGCCCAGCCCCAGGCGTGGCGCGCCAGCACCTCGCCCTCGCGCAGCACCGCAACCGCGCCCCCGGGGCCCGCATAGGCCCGTGGCAGGGCTTCGACACAACGCTCGATTCGGGCGGAAAAAGGGCTCGTCATGCCCGCAACCCTCGCACCCCGGGTGCGACTCGTAAAGCCGACCGCGGCTCCGACGCGCCACGACGCGCGGCGTGGCGCCCGACCCGCTGCAAAGCGCCATGAACGGGTGCGAGCCTGGCTCCGGGAGGCAGACCTTGAACGCGGCGGTCCCCACTCGGGGCCGTTATCAGTCACTCCGAGCCGAGTGCCATGCCCTTTTCGGCCAGTTCCCTCTTCGCGCTCTCGTTCTTGGTCAGGTGCGTCAGGCCCATGCCGCGCAGGACGTTGGGCGCCTTGGTGAACTGGATGTTGTCGTAACCGACGATCTCGATACGGTTGCCCCACGGGTCGCGGAAGTCGAGGAAGGGGCCGTCGAGGAGGGTGACGCCGGCGGCCTTGAGGGCACTGCGGACCGCTTCCTTGTCGTCGACCACGAGGCCGAAATGCCGGCCATCGTCCGCAGGCTGTTTGCGTCCCTGCTGAAGGGCGATGAACTGGTCGCCCAGATCGATGAAGGCCATGGTCTCGCTCTTGCCGCGCAGCGCGAACGCGAAGAGGCGCCCGTAGAACGCCAGGGCCTCCTCGATGTCCCCCACCTCCAGCGCCACGTGGTTGAAGCCCACGACGCGCGCCTTTGCGGATTGAGCCATCGGACGCTCCCGTGCCGGTCGGAATATCAGGTGGGGAGAGCGATCCCATCGCGCAATCGCATCCCGCGAACGAACGGACGCGCGCCCTTCCTATGCAGAGCGGCTCGGTCCATCCGCCTCACTCAGCCGCGCGCAGGGCGAAGCGCCCGGAGCCGGCGGCCGAGAGCGCCAGCAATCCGCCCGCAATGGCGAGGTTCTTGTAGAAATTGACCTGCGCGCCGATCGCCGCGGGCCCGTGCATGGCCCAGTAGCGGTGCGCGATCAGCGCCGTGCCGATGGTGTAGATCGCGAGGATCAAAGCCAGCGGGCGCACCAGCACGCCGATCAGGATCAGCGCCATGACCGCCACTTCGCAGACGACCGCGACGATCCCGGCCAGCAAGGGCACGGGCCCGCCGTCATGGGCGATGGAGTGCACGATCCCCGGCCAGCCCATGATCTTCTCGATTCCCGCCGGCAGGAACAGCGCGGCAATCAGGATCCGTCCAAGCAGCAGCTCCGCATCTCGTCCGCTCTTCATCGCCTTCTCCCGGGTTGGCCGACCGCGGCGCGCGTCTTGGAGGTGCCAGCTTCGCCCGGATGAGAAGCGGCGCGCAATAGGGCGGAGCCAAAGAGAGAAGGGCGGCGGAATTTCCTTCCTCGGCGGAGGCTATGACCTCTCCGTGCGGCTCGGCCCGGCCGGGCCCCGTCATCCCTCCTGCGTCTGCCGTCGAATTGTCCGCAAGGCGACGAATGAGGAAGGGCAGTCGTTGTTCGAGTGACGCCACTCCCTCGCGCGCCTCGCCTTCGCTCTCACGGACCTGCGGCTGCTGGTTCCCGAACCAGACATTGATGCCATGGGCGGAGCAGACGTACCCGCCGGGCCGAGGCTTGCAATGGTCCTTGATCCGGGGGCTGGGCACCGGCGCGCCGGCGCCGCTGTCCTGCAATTTGCCGACGAGACGGATTGCCGTCGCCGTCTCCGCCGTGCCGACGACATAACAGTCATCGAGCGCGTTCGTGTTGGAAATGCCCTTCGCGTGCCAATTCATGCTCTCGTGGAGAAGACATTCCCTCATCGACAGCGGCAGCGCCCCACCAGGCGCCTCGGCGTTGGCTGACCCTGCACTCGTGCAGCCAAGCGCCAGAGCCAAGCGCCAGAGCCAAGCGCCAGAGCCAAGCGCCAGAGCCAAGCGCCAACGCCACGCCGGACCGCGAGATGCCGCTTCGTGCCGGAACGGGCGCACCGGCCATCGGCGGGGATGCCCGCAGACAGTTGATTTTACTGCTGAGGCGCGTGCTGCTGGTGAGGCCCGACCTGGCAACCTAGGCGCGCTTTGCCCCGCCGCCGGAAGAAAGTTCAGGGACAAGTCGAAGCAGGCTTGAGAGATCGCGGTGAAATGCTAGAGTTAACACTTGAAACAACGTGCAGCGGAGGCCGCGAATGGGTGACGACCGCCGAATCCCCCCCGATGTCGTTCGGATCGAGGCCGCAGCATGACCCTCGTCAGAGACGAGATCATCGAGAAACTATGGAGAGGCCGTGACCCCTTCCGCAATTTTCCCGCGGACCTCTTCGAGAAGGACACCCAGGGTTGGGGGTCGGGGCACCCGTACCTCTCGCGATCGGTGGTGGCGAGTGGGGCCAGGATAATCGTCGAAGTCGGGGTCTGGAAAGGCGGCTCGGTCATCACGATGGCCTCGAAGCTGCGGGAAGCCGGCATGGATGGTGCCGTCATCGCCGTAGACACCTGGCTTGGCTCCTCGGAGCATTGGTTGGATCCGAAATGGTTTGACCACCTGCTCATGGATCATGGATATCCGATGATCAATCGTAAGTTCATGGCTAATATTGTGGCCAACGGGTTGCAGGACTACGTCGTTCCACTGCCTCTGGACTCGTCGAATGCTGCGCGGGTCCTTGCCCGTCTTCAGCTGAAACCGGATATGGTCCACATCGACGGGGCGCACGACCGCGAGGGGGTGCTTTCCGACTTGTCCAAGTGGTGGCCGCCGATAGTTCCCGGAGGAGTCCTGATCGGCGACGATTATTATCCGGAGAAACACTGGCAGGGAGTGAGAGTGGCCTTCGACGAATATTTCGGAAACCTCGGCCTGTTCCCTTTCGAGTTTGAAAACGGCAAGTGCCTGGTCAAAAAACCGCTGTGACGCCTGATTGGCACTTTCGGGATGACCGCTCCGGTCGCTCCCGGATGGCTAGAAAGGGTGTCGGAGATGCTGCCGCCGAGCGCCGCCAACGAACACATCGCAGCCTCAGCCGACGAGGTGACAATTTCCGCACAAAATTGGGGAATCCTCCCCGTGCGCCTCGCATTTCTTTTCGTGCTCGGGTTCTCGTTCCTTGCGCCCCCGACCTGCTCGCGCCCCCGGCCTGCTCACGCCGCTGGTACCACTCTCAAATGAAGTCGATCACGTTGCCGCTGGGCATGGGCTGGGCTCCCAATCACGCCACGCAACATTGGTCTGCGGCTGCCGCGCTTGGGCTGTCCTCGCTTTTGACCGGACCCTCTTCGCCGGAACATCGGTAGAGGGACACCCACCCCACGGCACCATCGGTGGATCGGCCCGCATTCCCTGGGCGGCCGGCCGATCCGAGCGACGATCGCCGTCCGGGTTCCTCGGGCAAGCATATTCGAGCAGGCCGGGTACGTGGCGGATAGGGAAAAGCGTCGAGCACCGACCCGCAGGTGAACTGCCGGGTGATGGAGCACATGCGAAACGGCGCGCGCCGCCCGCTTCAGGCTACGCACGCGGCAGGGATTCGACGCAACGCTCGACGCGGGCGGAAAGAGAGTTCGTCATGACCGCGACCCCCGCACCCCGGGGCGCGACCCGTAATGCCGACCGCGGCTCCCGCGCGCCACCCCTCGCGCACGCGTCCGGACAGAGGGCGGCGAGTGCCGTTTTCCGCCTATCCCCGCTGCTACCAGGAAGACGAGGCAATGCGGCACCGGTTGCGGTTCATTCCGGACCGGAAAAAACAGCCGACGGTGGGCTAATCCTGCTCCGGCCGGCCGGCTTTTCTGCCGATCTCCGGACTCTTGGCATGGCCGACGCGCAGGCGCCCATTCGGGGAATGTCAGTTCACTCAGGGCCGGTCGCTGCATGACGGCCGTTTCTCCCCCGCGCCTCTCGAGCGAATGGAATGGAGGCAACGATGGCGCGTCAGCCAAACACGACGATTTGCCACGGGCTCCTCATATCGGCTTTGTTGCCGATCGCACTTGCGCTGCCGGCCGCCGCGCAGCCGGCGATGTTCGAACAACAGGCACAGCAAACCGCGGTAAGCGCTCTTGCGGCCTGGAAACAGGCCTTCCAGGCAAGAGACGCCGCCGCATTGGCGGCACCTTACACCGAGGATGCGGTCCTCATCGAGCCCCGGCCCGGGGGAGCGATGTCGGGTAAACCGGCGATGGTGAAGAACTGGGCGGCGCATTTTCCGGCCTACGTGCCGGACCCGGACACGCTTTTTGCCGTGAGACCGATAAGCAGCGACGCGATATGGGGGGTTTTCGGCTGGTCCGGAGCGGGCGCCCACGGCACCGCCTCGCGCGGGTCCGCAATCCTCTCCGATCGCGCGCCGCAACAGCTTGGCGGTGTCCGGCCCGTTGGCTGTATTGATGAGACGATCGATGCGCGCCGGGAACCGTGAGGCGCTCCCAACTCGCAGATTGATGTTGCAGCTCCTCATGATCTGCTCAAGCCGCGGCCCCGACCGATACGCCCCGATGCATGGGGCCGGGTCGTTGGCGCTGCCACCCGAGATCACGAGCGCAAGAGCCTCGATCGACCGCGGTGAAAGCTCAATCTGCATTGTGCGCCCGCTCCACCGATCTCGGTTAGGCCACCCGGGGACCTGTCTTTCACTAGACTGCAGCAAAGTGGTGCAATAAACTTCCTCCTATGGGTCGTCCGCCGGGAAGCCGTAAGGAAACTCGCCTGTCTGTCAGCCTGGACGAATGGGACTACGCGCAGCTCTGCGCCCTCGCCCGCCAGCATGACCTCTCCGTCGCCCGGATCGTCCGCCAGGCGGCCCAGATCCTGCTCCGCCAGCAGGACGCTGCCGCCGCCAACCCGGAATTGCCCCTGCCCCGCGGCAGGCTCCGCCCGGATCGGCCTGCCTCATGAAAAGGCCCGAGAACCTCACCCTGAGCTTTGACCATGAATTTGGCTTCAAGGCGCCGCTCCCATCCAAAGCGACACCGACGCCGAAGCCGAAATCGCCGCAGTCGCAACTCGGCCAATTCATGACGCCGGCCACGATCGCAACCTTCATGGCCGGGATGTTTCGCGGGTCCACTCCCAGCCAAAGTGCGTCTGCTCGACGCCGGGCGCTGGCCGCGGCGCACTCACAGCCGCGTTCATCGCGCGTTGGGCGAGCGCGGGCGGCCAGGAGCATCGAAGCTCACGATTACGAATTTGATGGCGAAGTGGCCCCAGGGCTGCGGGAAAACCTGCGGGCGCTCAACGACGGCGAGCGGGTAACGGCGAAAGTGATCCCCGGCGACTTCATCGAAAATGCCGCCACCATGCTTCGCCTGCAGCAAGGTCCCTCGATATACCCACGCCATTCTCAACCCTCCATACAGGAAAATAAACAGCGGCTCCCGGCACCGGGAGTTGCTGCGCCTGATCGGTCTCGAGACCGTCAATCTTTACACCGGCTTTGTTGGCCTCTGCCTCGATTTGCTCGAGCCGGGCGGAAAGCTCGTCGCCATCATTCCGCGAAGCTTTTGCAACGGACCTTACTACAAGCCCTTCCGCGCCTTCGTACTGCGCCGGGCTGCGATTCGCCACATCCATCTGTTCGAATCGCGCAACAAGGCGTTCAAAGAGGATGCCGTGTTGCAGGAGAATGTCATTATCTCCTTGGAGCGCGGCGCCGTCCAGGGAGACATCACGATATCGACGAGCACAGACGACAACTTCCAGGACTATAGCGAACAGAAATACCGACTTCGACCAGATCGTGCTCTCCCGACGATCCAGACGAGCTTCATCCATATCCCGACCGAGGAACTGGGTGAAGGAGTTTAACCGCGTTAGGAAACTTCCGATTCAGCCTCGCGGATGATTGGCGTCAACGTATCGACCGGCCCCGTCGTCGACTTTCCGGCTGCGCGATTGGCTCTGTCAAGATGCCGGAGCGGGGAACGGTTCCCCTGCTCTACCCGGCCCATTTCACCGCTAAGGGCGTCGAGTGGCCTGATAGCCGACGATGAAGAAACCGAACGCCATCCGCCGCAACACAGAGACCGAAAAGTGGCTCTATCCGAACGGGTTCTATACCGTGGTGCGGCGCTTCTCATCGAAAGAGGAAAAGCGGCGGATCGTCTCGTCGGTGGTCGATCCCCAGGGTTTGCCGGCGAGAGGTTCTCGGCTTCGAAAACCATTTGAACGTGTTTCATCAGCGACCGCGGGCCCCTGCCGGAATACATCGCTCGCGGCCTCTCCAGTCTTCCTCAATTCGACCGCCGTTGACAAATATTTCCGCCGCTTCAACGGCCACACGCAGGTCAACGCGACCGACCTCAGGCTGATGAAATACCCCGACCGCGAGACGCTTGCCGCGGCTCGGGGCATGGGCGAAGGAGCATCCGGCGCTGACCCAGGAAGTCCATGGATCGGAAAATCCAGAACGATCACATGACCCATCGATATATCGAAGTTGGCGACGGATATTCTCAGGCAGCTCGGCTTTCCCCGGCCGCAACTTAACGAGCGATCCGCTCTCGTTCTGCTCGCCGTGCTCGATATGACACCCGCGCGGACATGGAACGACGCGGCAAATCCCCTCATGGGGATCACGCCGATCATGGATTGGCTGTCCGACGAACTACGGCAAACGGTATGCGCCGAACACGCGCGAGACCGTTCGGCGGCAGACCATGCACCAGTTCATGCAAGCGGGCCTCGTTCTCTACAATCCGGATGATCCCAAGCGCCCCGTCAACAGCCCACGGGCGGTCTATCAGGTGAGCCCGGAAGCCCTCGCCCTTGTTCGCACCTATGGCTCCCAAGGCTGGGGAGCGCAGCTCGCCGCGTATATGAGCGAGCAGAAAGGGCTTGCAGCGCGCTACGCACAAGAGCGGGATCTGCGGCGGATTCCGGTGACGATCGCTAAGGGTATGGCAATTCAAATCAGCCCGGGCGAACACAGCCTTGCTCATCAAGGCAATCATTGAGGAATTCGCTCCTCGATTCGTTCGAGGGCGGTACGTTGATTTACGCCGGCGACACAGGGGAGAAGATGGGATATTTCGACCACGCCCTGCTGCATCGCCTTGGGGTCGATGTCGATAGCCACGGGAAAATGCCGGATGTCGTGCTCTACTATCCCAAAAAGAACTGGCTGCTGCTGGTTGAATGCGTCACGAGCCATGGCCCCGTGGATGGCAAGCGCCACGAGGAACTGCTGAACCTCTTCGGAGGCTCGCAAGCCCGGCCTCGTCTATGTAACCGCGTTTCCTTCACGATCCGTCATGGCGCGATATCTCAGCCGACATCGCATGGGAAACCGAGGTCTGGGTCGCGGACGCTCCCTTCCCACCTGATCCACTTTGACGGCGTTCGGTTTCTCGGGCCATACCCGGCGCGCAAATGAGCGCACGGCGCGGTGCGTTGTCCGCACTGGGTTCCCCGCGCGAGAGGGATCGGTCCGGATCGGTTTGGCCGCCTCGATGATGTCCGTCTTGCGCCCAGGAATCCCGTCGGCCGTCTCCCTGACATCCATGAGACCACGGTGCCGCCGGCGAGGATCACCGAGCCCTACCACCACCGCCGGCGCCGCCGGCCCCCCGCCCGGTTTCGCCAGCGGCTCCAGCAGCCTACCGCACCGCACGCGCGCTTGATCCAGATCATGGCAGGCTCGCAACGGCTCTTGTTCATTGCCGCTGCGGCCACTGCATATACGCGGCGGCCGCCATGAAAGGAGTTACGACCATGAAGAAGCTTGTCGCCCTTGCCGGCGTCGTCGCCTTGGCGGGCGGCCCCCTCCTGATCAGCGCGCAGGGCCGCGCCGCGACCCCCGAGGTCGTGACGATGATGGCGTTTCCCGGCGACCACGGCGGGCTGATCGGCTCCGATGGCAAGCATCACGACACGATGGTGCCCGCGAACGTGGTGCTGAAAAAGGGCGTCCCCGTGACGCTGCGCGTCGTCAACTACGACGATATGGTCCATTCGGTGACCGCGCCCGGCCTCGGCCTCAACCTGATCGCGGCACCTGGCAAGGACGTGGGCGACAACGTCGTTCCCGTGACGACCACCGTGACGTTCACCCCGACCGCGACCGGCGAGTTCCGTTGGCATTGCATGGGTCCTTGCGATCCCTGGTCCATGACAGCCAGCTTCGATGGGCCGGATCGGAACGGATACATGGCCGGCTATTTCATGGTCATGGACTGACACCAGGCGCTCTACGGGCCCAAGGGCTCGAGCGCGACGCGGTGGGCCAGGGGGCGATGCTCCCTGACCCGGCGTCCGGCCGCCCGGCGCCCCGGCCCATGCGGGCCCACCCGATAGCAGATTGAAATCGTGGTGCTGCTGGGGAGGATTGAACTCACGACCTCTCCCTTACCAAGGGAGTGCTCTACCACTGAGCTACAGCAGCGCCGACGGCGCGGTATAGCCTCGGCGCCCGGATACCGGCAAGCAAGCGGGGGCAAGCAAGCGGGGCTTGAACAGGGGGCCGCGGCGGCCGATCGTGCCCGCCATGGCCGACCCTCCGCCCAAGCCCGCTCTACCACCCGCCCCAAAATCCCCGAAAGCCGCGCGCCTCGAACGGGAAACCGCGGCACTCCGCGAAAACCTCCGCCGCCGCAAGGAGCAGGCCCGCGAGCGCGCCGCCACCCCCGCCCCGGCCCCCCCCGCCGCGTCCCCGCGCCGCGAGAAACCCTGACATTCCAGCCCCGCCCTTTGCCCCGGCGCCGCCCTCTGCGCTAAACCCGCCCCGCCCACAGGAGACGCGCCCCGCATGCCGGTGATGCCCGACCGCTGGATCCGCCGCATGGCCGAGGAGCACGGCATGATCGACCCCTTCGTCGAGCACCAGCAGCGCACCGGCGTCATCAGCTACGGCCTCTCCTCCTACGGCTACGATGCCCGCGTCGCCGACGAGTTCAAGCTCTTCACCAATGTCGATTCGCCGATCGTCGACCCCAAAGCCTTCAACCCCGCGAGCTTCGTCGATCGCCGCGGCGCCTCCTGCGTCATCCCGCCCAACAGTTTTGCCCTCGGCCACACCATCGAGGTCTTCCGCGTCCCGCGCGACATCCTGGTGATCTGCCTCGGCAAATCGACCTATGCGCGCTGCGGCATCATCGTCAACGTCACCCCGCTCGAGCCCGAATGGGAAGGCCAGGTGACGATCGAGATCAGCAACACCACCCCGCTGCCGGCGAAAATCTACGCCGGCGAGGGCATCTGCCAGTTCCTCTTCCTCAAGGCCGACGAGGTGTGCGAAACGAGCTACGCCGACCGCGCCGGGAAATACATGGGCCAGCGCGGCGTCGCACTTCCCCGCCTCTGAGACGCCATCGGATAGGACCAAGCAATGGATCGCATATGCATCCGCGGCGGCCGGCCGCTCTCCGGCGAGATCGTGATCAGCGGCGCCAAGAACGCCGCCCTGCCGCTGATGGCCGCGGGCCTGCTCACCGAGGAGCGCCTCGTCCTCTCCAACGTCCCCCGCCTCGAGGACATCCGCACCATGTCGAGCCTCCTCGCCCAGCACGGGCTGGAGGTCGAGCCGCTCGACGC
Organism: uncultured Pseudomonadota bacterium; assembly: GCA_963840545.1. GTDB lineage: Bacteria > Pseudomonadota > Alphaproteobacteria > Acetobacterales > Acetobacteraceae > JAKAWQ01. The sequence goes on from CAWIZE010000002.1 coordinate 82,078, forward strand.
CGAACGCCGCCGCCTCGCCATCGGCGGCGTCATCCGCAACACCGAGGCGCCCTACGACATCATGCGCAAGATGCGCGCCTCGATCCTCGTCCTCGGCCCGCTCCTCGCCCGCGCCGGCGAGGCCCGCGTCTCGCTCCCCGGCGGCTGCGCCATCGGCACCCGCCCGGTCGATCTCCACCTCAAGGGCCTCGAGCAGATGGGCGCCGAGATCCGCCTCGAGGGCGGCTACATCGCCGCCCGCGTCGCCGGCCGCCTCAAAGGCGGAAAAATCGTCTTCCCCTCCGTCTCGGTGGGCGCCACCGAGAACCTCCTGATGGCAGCCACCCTCGCCGACGGCGAGACCGAGCTCGCCAACGCCGCCCGCGAGCCCGAGATCGAGGACCTCGCCCACTGCCTCAACGCCATGGGCGCCCGCATCCGCGGCATCGGCACCGGCCGCCTCACCATCGAGGGTGTCGCAAAGCTCTCCGGCGCCGCGCACGCGATCATGCCCGACCGCATCGAGGCCGGCACCTATGCCTGCGCCGCTGCCGTCACGGGCGGCGAGATCATGCTCCGCAACGCCCGGCTCGATCATCTCGCCGCCTTCGCCCGGACGCTTGCCTGCTCGGGCGTCGAGGTCGCCGAGACGCCCGAGGGGATGCGCGTCGCCCGCCGCAACGCGCTCGCCGGGGCGGATGCGATGACCGAGCCCTATCCCGGCTTCCCGACCGACCTCCAGGCCCAGTTCATGGCCGTCATGGCCGTCGCCGAGGGCGCCTCGATGATCACCGAAACCATCTTCGAGAACCGCTTCATGCACGTCCCCGAGCTCAACCGCATGGGTGCCCGCATCAACGTCCACGGCTCCTCGGCGATCGTCCGCGGCGTCGCCGAGCTGTCCGGCGCGCCGGTGATGGCAAGCGACCTCCGCGCCTCGGTCTCGCTGATCGTGGCCGGCCTCGCCGCCCACGGCGAAACCACCGTCAACCGCGTCTACCATCTCGATCGCGGCTACGACGCGATCGAGCGGAAGCTTGCCGCCTGCGGGGCCGATATCGAGCGCGTCTCGGATTGAATTGAGAGAGGCCATGACCGCCGTCACCTCCGCGATTCGCCCAGGCGGCATCCACCCGGGCGCCCCGCCCGCGGGAGCACCGGTTGCACCGCTCGTCCTTGCGCTGCCCAAGGGCCGCATCCTCGACGAATGCGCGCCGCTGCTCGCCCGCGCCGGCATCCGCCCGGCCTCGGACTACGCCGACGAATCGAGCCGGCGGCTGCGCTTCCCGACCGACGATCCCGGCCTCGACGTCGTCCGTGTCCGCCCCTTCGACGTCGCGACCTTCGTCGCCTTCGGCGCCGCCGCGCTCGGCATCTGCGGCGCCGACGTGCTGATGGAGTTCGACTACTCCGAGATCTACGCCCCGCTCGATCTCGGCATCGGACGCTGCCGGATGGTCGTCGCCGAACCCGAGGACACCGCCGGAACGGAGGATCTCCGCCGCCTCTCGCGCGTCCGCGTCGGTACGAAATATCCGAACATCGCCCGCCGCCACTTCGCCGCCCGCGGCGTCCAGGCCGACATCGTCACGCTCAACGGCTCGGTCGAGCTCGCCCCCGGCCTCGGCATCGCCGGTCGCATCGTCGATCTCGTCCAGACCGGCGCGACGCTGGCCGCCAACGGCCTCGTGATAACGGAGGTGATCGCCCCGGTGACCAGCCGGCTGATCGTCAACCGCGGCGCGCTCAAAACCGGCGGCGAGGCGCTTTTCTCCCTCATCGCCCGGTTCCGCGCCGCCCTCGATGCCCCCTTGGCCGATGCCTGAGCGCCTCGCAACCACCGCCCCCGGATTCGAGGCCGCCTTCGTAGCCCTGCTCGAGGCCGCCCGGGGCGATGCCGCCTCGGTCGAGGCCGCCGTCGCCGCCATCATCGCCGCCGTGCGCAGCGAGGGCGACGCCGCGGTCTGCGCCTACACGCGCCGCTTCGACAAAGTCTCCCTCACCGCCCAGGACCTCCGCATCCCTCCCGCCGACATCCTCGCCGCCGCCGAAGCCGTCCCCGAGAACGAGAACGCCGCCTTGCGCCTCGCCGCCGAGCGGATCGAGGCGTTTCACCGTCGCCAGATCCCCGCCGACCTCGCGCTCACCGATGAAGCCGGCGTCCGCATGGGGCTGCGCTGGCGTCCGCTCGACGCCGTCGGCGTCTATGTCCCGGGCGGCAAGGCCGCCTACCCCTCGACCGTCCTGATGAACGTCATCCCCGCCCGCGTCGCCGGCGTCGCCCGCATCGCCATGTGCGTGCCCTGCCCCGGCGGCGTCCTTCTCCCGCTCGTCGCCGCCGCCGCCCGCTTCGCCGGCGCGACCGAGCTGTTCCGGGTCGGCGGCGCCCAGGCGGTTGCCGCGCTCGCCTTCGGCACCGCCACGATCGCCGCGGTCAACCGCATCGTCGGGCCCGGCAACGCCTATGTCGCCGAGGCCAAGCGCCAGGTCTTCGGCCGTGTCGGCATCAATTCCATCGCCGGCCCCTCCGAGGTCGTGATTTTGGCCAATTCGGCCAACGACCCCCGCCTCGTCGCGATCGACCTCCTCGCCCAGGCCGAGCACGACGAGGCCGCCCAGGCCATCCTCATCACCGACTCTTCTCCCTTCGCCGACGACGTGGAAAAAGCGCTCGCGGCCGAGCTGCACACGCTTCCACGCGCCGCCATCGCGGGCGCGAGCTGGCAGACCCACGGCGCGGTGATCGTGGTCCGCGACTGGGACGAGGCGGCCGGCCTCGTCAATCGCCTCGCCCCCGAGCATGTCGAGCTGATGCTGGCCGAGCCCGAGCGCGTCTTCGCCCGCATCCGCCATGCCGGGGCCGTTTTCCTCGGTCCCTGGACGCCCGAGGCGATCGGCGACTACGTTGCCGGCCCGAATCACGTGCTGCCCACCAGCCGCACCGCCCGCTTCTCGTCGGGCCTCTCGGTCCTCGACTTCCTCAAGCGCACCAGCTTCGTCGCCGCCGATCGCGCGGCGCTCCGGCGCATCGGCCCGGCCGCGGTAACCCTCGCCGAGGCCGAAGGCCTGTCTGCGCACGCGCGGAGCGTGGCCTTGCGCCTCGCTTGACCTGGGCGGGGGCCAAGCCCATGTTCCGCACCGATTTGCGGCCTGTCAGGCACGGAGTGAGATGTCGAAGGAGGACATGATCGAGTTCAGCGGCATGGTGACCGAGCTGCTGCCCAATGCCATGTTCCGCGTGAAGCTCGACAACGAGCACGTGATCCTGGCGCATACCAGCGGGAAGATGCGGAAGAACCGGATCCGCGTGCTGGCCGGGGACCGGGTCAATGTCGAGATGACCCCCTACGACCTCAGCAAAGGGCGCATCACCTTCCGCTTCAAGTGAATCGCCCCGTTTCAAGTGAATCGCCTGGTCCTGGCTTCCGCGTCCCTCCGGCGCTTGGCCCTCCTCGCCCAGATCGGGATCGTCCCCGAGGCGATCGTTGCGCCCGTGATCGACGAGGCCGCCCTGAAGGGGGAGAAACCCCGGGCGATGGCTCTCCGCCTCGCGCGGGCCAAGGCGGACGCCGTCGCGCGCGCGGAGATGGGCCAGATCGTCGTATTGTCTGCTGACACAGTTGTGGCTGTTGGCTGCCGTGTGATAGCCAAAACGACCGATTCCGACACCGCCCGCCGCTCCCTTTCTCTCCTTTCCGGCCGTCGCCACCGGGTCGTCACCGCCGTGGTCCTCACCGCTCCCGATGGAAGCCGCGCCGAACGCCTCTGCGAAACCGTCGTCGCCTTCGCCCGCCTCAGCACCCAGCAGCTCGACGCCTACCTCGCGTGCGGCGAGTGGTCCGGCAAGGCCGGCGCCTACGCGATTCAGGGTCGGGCCGCCGCCTTCGTCCGCCAGATCTCCGGGAGCTACTCCAACGTCGTGGGACTCCCCCTGTTCGAGACGGCGCAGCTGCTGCGGGGCTTCGGCTGGCACCTCCCGTGAGTGCCAGGATCCTCGTCTCGGCCGGCCCCGGAGAAGAGCGCGCGGCGGCGTTGGGAGAGGATGGGCGCCTCATCGATTTCGCTCTCTGGCGCCCGGGCGCCCCGGATGGGATCGGGGACATCCATCGCGGGCGCGTGGCAAGACGGGCCCCGGCGCTCGGCGGCGCCTTCGTGGCGCTGGGGGACGGGCCGGACGGATTCCTGCCCGATACCGCCGGGGCGGCCGGGCTGGCCGAGGGGGCGCTGCTCGTCGTGCAGGTGGTCCGCGCGCCGCAAGGCGGCAAAGGGCCGCGGCTTTCCGCTCGCGTTGGCGAACAGGCGCGGTTCGCCGCCGGGCCGGCCGGCTTGGCGCGGCGTGGGCCGGACCCGGTGCTGCGCCTGGCGAAACTCTGGCCGGATTCGCCGATCGAGGTGGAGGGCGCAGGGACGCTGGCGCGCTTGGCCGCGGCGCTGCCCGGGCGGGTGAGGGCAGGCGGCGGCTTCGATGCCGCCCTCGAGGCGGAGCTCGCCGGCCTGGCAGACCCGATGATCAGATTGGCGGGCGGAGCCGCACTGCATATCCATCCGACGCCGGCTCTGGTTGCGATCGATCTGGATGCGGGCGCCGCCGCGGGCGGCCGGGAGCCCGCACGGGCGACGCACCAGGCACTCAACCACGCGGCGATCCCCGAGATCGCGCGGCAGATCCGGCTGCGGAACCTGTCCGGCGCGATCCTCGTGGATCTGGCGGGGCTCACGCCGCGGCAGAGGCGGCAGCTCGCCGATGCGTTCACGGCGGCGCTGGCGCCCGACCCGCTGGCGCCGCGCTTCCTCGGCTTCACGGCGCTCGGGCTTGCCGAGATCGTACGGCCGCGGATCGCGCCGCCGCTCCACGAGCTCCTGGACGGAGCGCACGCCGCCGGGCTCGCGGCGCTCCGGGCCGTGGCGGCCGAAGACCGCGCGGCGCCGTCCGGCGCCTGGGCGCTGCGCGCCGCGCCGGCGGTGGTCTCCGCGCTCGAGCACGACCCGGTGGCGCTCGGCGAGCTTGCACGGCTGACCGGTCGCGCCCTTATGCTGCGGAGCGACCTGATGCTCGCCCCCGCGCAATGGGTTCTGGAACGATTGCAATGACGCACTCCTGTCCGATCTGCGGCAAACCGTCCGCTTTGCCCTTCCGGCCCTTCTGCAGCGGCCGCTGCGCGGATGTGGACCTCGGTCGGTGGCTGACGGGGCAATATCGGATCCCGGCGACCGAGGAGACCGCGGATGAGGACGAGGAGGACGAGGCCGGCCCGCTTGATCGCGACCGGGGCATGGGCTAATCGGACTTCGCTCCTCTGCCGCCCAGGTAGCTCAGTTGGTAGAGCATGCGACTGAAAATCGCAGTGTCGGTGGTTCGATTCCGCCCCTGGGCACCATTCGCGGTTTTATAAATCATTTCAAATAACTATGGCAGCGGAGCTTCAGCGCACGTTCGGAGAGTTCCAGCATCAGGCCCGGCGGGCGCCGCTGGAGATCACCCGGCGCCGACGGCGCGGGCCGATGCTGATGTCGGCGGCGCGCGGAGATCCCGGCGAAGGTTCGAGAGGCGCCTGGCGCTGGACGCGATTTCTCACGCGTGCACTCGCTGCGCATAACGTCTTGGAGACCGAGCAGGCCGGATCGAAGATCGTCCGCGAAGCATGGTTCCTATGTCCAGCTTGCCTGGAGTGACCATGTCGTCGATCGGTGCCGCGCTGCTCAACAGCCTTCGTTCGGTCGAGCGGCCGGGCGATTTCTGCGTCGGCGGCCTGCGGGAGATTTTCATGCCGACGATCGACGTGGACGGCGTGGGCAGGATCGCATTTCCGGTTCTGCCGATGCAGGGCGAGCCGCTGCGTGCCGTCGCCGAGAGTGCGCCCTATGGGCGCGGCGAGGAAACGGTCGTCGATCGCTGCGTCCGGAGAACCTGGCAGATCGATCCCGGCAAGGTTCGGATCGGTGGACGCCATTGGCAGGAGACCTTGGCCGCACTCGTCGCCGACGTGGCCCGTGGCCTCGGCGTGAGCGACCCGGTCACGGCCGATTTCTACAAGCTCCTGATCTACGATGCCGGCAGTTTCTTCGTCAACCACCGGGATACGGAAAAGGTCCCGGGTATGTTCGCGACGATGGTGCTGGTGCTGCCCTCGGCCCATAGCGGCGGAGATCTGATCGTCCGGCATCTCGGCCGGGAGGTGGTGCTCGACCTGCATCCCGAGGAACCGTCGGAGATCGGCCTCGCCGCCTTCTATGCCGATTGCGTCCACGAGGTCCGCCCCGTCATCGCGGGCTGCCGTGTGGCCTTGGTCTATAACTTGCGCTTCCACGGCCGGAAGCAACCGCCGGAACCGCCCGATTATCGGACGGAGCGGAGACGGACCGCGGAACGGTTGCGGCTCTGGTCCGACGCAATGGACGAACCCGACAAGCTGATCCTCCCCTTGGAGCACGCCTATACGCCGGCGGCGCTGTCATTCGAAACGCTCAAAGGACGCGATGCCGCCGTTGCGTCCGTGCTTGTTGAGGCCGCCGCAGACGCGAACTGCGATCTCCATCTCGCCCTGGTTGCGATCGAGGAAAGCGGCAGCGCCCAACATACCGGCCATTATAACCATCGACGGCGCCGGGGCAGGGACGAAGAGGATGAGGATGGGGACGAGTTCGATGTCGACGAGGTGATCGACCGTGCGCTGATCCTGTCCCAATGGCGGCGGCCGGACGGCAGCGAGGCTGGATTCGGCGATATTCCATTCACCGAAACCGAACTCTGCCCACCCGATGCTTTCGAGGATCTGACGCCGGACGACCAGCATTTCCACGAGGCGACGGGCAACGAGGGGGCCTCGTTCGAACGCACCTACTGCCGCGCCGGTCTGGTTGTGTGGCCGCGCGCCCGGCGGCTCGCCGTGCTGAACGAGGCAGGGCTCGGAGCAACATTGCCGCATCTTGAAGATCTGGCGGCGCGCTGGGAAGCAGTCGGTGCGGGGATCGAGACGCCGTTGTGGCAGGAGGCCGACGAGCTTTCGGGGCACATGCTGCGCTCATGGCCCGCCCGGTCATTGCGGACGGACGGCGACACCGCTGCTGCGCGGATGCTTGATCTGCAGGCCCGGCTGGGAAATGCGGCACGCATCGATGGGTTTCTTGCCGAGCTGCCGGCCGAAGGCTCCTACGAGGCAGCCGACAACGAGGCGATCGTGCGTGCCGTGGCGCTGCTTGCGCGAGCGCGCGCCACGGACCTGCTGGTGCGGATCGTCAGACGCAACGCGCCGGCCCGTCTCGGCGATTGCAGCGATCTGTTGCGGCGCTGCGTGGTGGCGCCGGATGGTCCCGTGGGCGAGCCGGCGAGCATCGGCGCGGCGCTGCTCGATGTCCTGCCCGGCGATCCCGCGAAACCCGCGGCGCTCGACATCTCGCAACGCCGTGCTCCCGTGACGGCGAGCTTCGTCGTTGACCTCCTGACGGCATTGGGCCGGACCGACGCCGGACTTGCGGCGCGCGCGATCGCGCACCTGCTGGCCTGGCCCAGGATATTCGGGCTGGACGCGGTCCTGGTTCCGGCCGCTCTGGGCTTCACCAAGCAAGCGGAGAGCATGGCGTGGCCGGCAGTCGGGCGGCTCCGCGCGGCGTGTCTCGACCACCTGCGCAAGCGCATCGCTCTACCACTGGAGGCTCCGAGGGACTGGTCCCGGACCAACCCACTCAAATGCACATGCGCCGACTGCCGCGAACTCGGCGTGTTCCTGGTTGATCCCCATCAACGGCAATGGCGCCTGAAAGCGGCCCAGGACCGGCGGACCCATGTCGCGCAAAGCGTCCGGAACACGACGTGCGACCTTGACCTCGCAACCGAAAAGCGGGGCAGCCCTCATACGCTGCTCGCCACCAAGAACCAGGCCAGCTACGAGCGGCGGGTGAAGCAACGTCGGCAGGATCGCGAGCATGTGTCGGCGCTCGGCGAATGACGGCCTGCCTTGCGCCGCCGGGAACAGCAAGCTTGGTCAAATGGCAATGGGCCAGAAGAATCGGAGCGCACTTGTCGATCGAGTCGCCAAAACTCCGGAAGCGTCGCTCGCCGCCCGGGACTATGTGAGCCTCATTGACGTGTTCGTTGGGATCAGGTGGCTGGACCCCGGAGCGGTGGAGCGCTGGCGGCGGGAGCAGATCGATTGCCTTGAGCATGTTATCCAGACGAGCCCGCAGCGCATATCGGAGGCCATGAATCTCTTTCGGTCCTGGGCGGGCGGAAAAGGATTGCACGCAAGCGAGACGCCCTACGTTGCGCGCACGCTGCAACGCCGCACGCTGCAACGCCGGACGCTGCGCTTCAGCCGAAGCGGGGACCCCACGATCGAACGGCTTTACCGGACCCATTGGGTTTCGCGCGAGCTTTCCGAGAAGAAGCGTGAACGCTTGGCGGAGAAAACGAGCAGCGCCCCGGATCTGGTGGTGATCCACCCATTGAACACCGGGTGGACTTGCCACCGGTGCGGCGGCGCCGGTGATTTCCTGATGATGGAATATCCCGGCCCTGCGTGCTTACGCGGCGTCGGTCTCGAAGATCTCGAGTTCCTTTCGGCGGGCGATTCGCTGCTCACGCGCCGGGTCAAGGCGAAAAGCACCCGATACGCTGTTGTCGTGCGCTTCAGCAGGAGCCGCAACCGCTTCGAACGACAGGGTCTCCTGGTCGAGCCGCAGGCCTTGGCGGACGTGCAGCGCGATCTCCAAGACCGGAGACCCGAGTAGCGCCTCCTCGTGGATCGCACTCGATGAGCCGAAGCGCACCTGCCTGGCTGCGTCGAACGGGCAGCGCCTGTGGAGTTTACACATTCATCACACGAGCACCGTGATATGCCGTTTGCCTCTGCGGCCAGGTTGACCGCTCCCTATCGCAATCCGTGGCCCAGGTAGAGCGGGGCCGTGAGGGCCGGGAAGCCCGCGTGCTCGATGGTGATCGGCGGCAATGTGTCGATGCGGGCGAAGAGCCGGCCATAATCGGCGGACATGCGTTCGGGCGTGACGTTGGGCGCGATGATCAGGACATCGTGGCCGCGGTAGCGCGCGAGCGGGTGGATCAGGCCATATTCGTGCGGCTCGGACCCGAGGACGATCACCGGTAGCGCGCCGCCCAGGGCAGTGTCGATCTTCGCGGCATCGCTCCAGCGGACGGCGCCGACGACGAGGCCCGGACGATCGAGCAGGCGCCGCTCCGTGAGGTCGCCGCGGAGCGATCGCCAATCGACGATCTGGAGCGCGGGGTCGTGGCCCGGGGAGAGGAAGGGCGCGAGGAGATTGAAGCGCGCGTCGGCGCCGACGAGGCCGGCGCCGAGCAGGACGAAGCAGGCAGTGAAGACGAGCCACGGGCGGATCGCCCGGGCGCCGGCCGCGAGGCGGCGTTCAATCGCGGCGCCGAGCAGCGGGAACAGCATCAGGTAGCCGGGTGCGGCCCAATGGAAGAGCACCCGGCCGCGCGACCAAAGCGCGACGACGCTGAAGAGAAGGATCGCGGGAAGACCGAGGCAGAGGAGGAGCCAGCTTCTCCAGTCATCCGGTCCGCGGCGGAGCGCCGTGACGCCGGAGAGAACGAGCGGCACCCAGATCCAGGGAAGAAGGAAGAGCGCCTCGCCGCCGAAAACGACGAAGGGTGCGAGCGGATGGAAGGCGAGGCCACCGGCACGGTTCCCCTGGAAGGCGAATGAAATCCAATGGTGATGAAAATTCCAGAGGAGGACCGGGCAAAAGACGAGGAGGGCGGCGAGGGTGGCAAGCCAGGGCGCGGGACGGGCGATCCAGCTTCGGTGGCGCGGCGTCGTGCAGAGATAGAGGAAAGCGCCGGCCAGGACGAGGATTGCCGTGTATTTCGAGAAGAGAGCGAGCCCCAGCGCGAGGCCGGCGAGGAGCCACCAGACGAGGGCGGCGGAGCCCGAGGCTTCAAGAGCGGAGGCGAGGAAGAGGGCGGCGGCGAGCAGGGCCGCATCCAGCGGGCCGTCGGGCAGGACGAAGGTTCCGAAGGCAACGCCGAAGAGCGGCGAAAGATTGAGGGCAAGCGCAGACCAGAGGCCGGCGCGCGGCGAGAACAACCGCACGCCGAGCCGGTAGACGAGCCAGGTGGAGAGCGCGAAGAGGAGGATGAAGGGAAGCCGCACGACCACCGGCACCGCGCTGCCCGCGAGGCCTGCGGCGAGCGAGGAGAGCCACCACACCGCGGGCGGATGGTCGAAATAGCCGAAGCGTAGGGTGCGGCCGGCGGCGACGACGTAGCTTTCATCGACGCCGAGGCCGAGCGCGGCGGCGAAGAGGAGACGAAGCGCGGCGGTGGTGACAATCAGGAGCCACAGCGCGCGCGAGGATCGGAGCGTCTCTGGGTCGTGAGGCGCTCCGACGCTCATCGAGTGAGACAAGAGTGGGGCCGCGTCGGCTTCCCGGCTCAGGTCGCGACGAGGCGCTGCTGCTGCTCGCCGAGGCCCGCCACGCCGAGGCGCATCGTCTGGCCGGGCTTGAGGAAGATCGGCGCCGGCTTCTTGCCGAGGCCGACGCCGGGCGGCGTGCCGGTGGAGATGATGTCGCCCTGGTGCAGCGTCATGAAGTGGCTGACATAGCTCACGAGCTTGGCGACGCCGAAAATCATCGTGCGCGTGTTGCCATGCTGCATGCGGGTGCCATCGACATCGAGCCACATGTCGAGCGCCTGCGGATCGGGCACCTCGTCGCGGGTGACGAGCCAGGGGCCGGTCGGGCCGAAGGTGTCGCAGCCCTTGCCCTTGTCCCAGGTGCCGCCGCGTTCGATCTGGTATTCGCGCTCGCTCACGTCGTTGCAGACACAGTAGCCGGCAACGTAGTCGAACGCCTGGTTCTCCGGCACGTAGCTCGCGTCGCGGCCGATGACGACGCCGAGCTCGACCTCCCAGTCGGTCTTCTGCGAGCCGCGCGGGATGCGTACCTCGTCGTTCGGGCCGCTATAGGCGCCGAGCGATTTGAGAAAGATGATCGGTTCCTTGGGAATAGGCGAGCCGGTCTCGGCGGCGTGGTCGGAGTAGTTGAGGCCGATGCAAAAGAAATTGAGCGGGCGTGCGACGCAGGGGCCGAGCCGCGGCGAGCCCGCGACCTTGGGGAGGGTCTTCCAGTCGAGCGCGTGCAGGCGCGCAAGGCCGGAGTCCGAAAGCGCCTCGCCGGCGATATCGGGCACGACCCCGGAAAGGTCGCGGATGGCTTCCTCAGGGTCGAGCATGCCGGGTTTTTCCGCCCCCGCGGGGCCGTAGCGCAGCAGCTTCATTCTTTTCCCTTTCGTAAGGATGACGCGTGATGGGGACAGCAAGATCGAGCCATGATCAGACGGTCCAGCCGCCGTCGATGACGATCGCCTGGCCGGTGAGAAAGGCCGATTCGTCGCCGGCGAGATAGACGGCGAGCGCCGCGATCTCCTCGGGCGTGCCCAGTCTGCCCATCGCCTGGCGGGCAACGAAGGCACCACGCGCCGCCTCGACCGAGCCGGCGGCGGCGGCGTTGGCGGCGATGCGGTCCTCGAGGCTCGGCGTGCCGATGGTGCCGGGGCAGATGCAGTTGCAGCGGATGCCACGCGCTACGAAGTCCGCGGCAACGGATTTCGTAAGGCCGATAACCGCGGCCTTGGTAGCACCGTAGATGAAGCGGCGTGGTGCGCCTTTGATGCTGCTGGCGGCCGAGGACATATTGACGATGGCGCCGCCGCCCCTGGCCAGCATGCCGGGGAGGAAGGCGCGGATGGTGCGGAACATCGCACGCACGTTGAGATCGAAGGCAAAATCCCATTCGGTCTCGGAGGCCTCGAGGATCGTGCCCTGGTGCACGAATCCCGCGCAGTTGAAGAGCACGTCGATCGGGCCGGCGCGACGAGCCGCGGCGGCGATGGCGGCTTCGTCCGTGCAGTCGAGGCTGCCAATTTCGATCGCCGGGGAGGCGAGCGGCGCGAGCCGTGCGCGGTCGATGTCGGTCGCGATCACGCGCGCGCCTTCGGCGGCGAAGGCGAGCGCGGCGGCGCGGCCGATGCCTTGCGCGGCGGCGGTGACGAACGCCGTCTTGCCGGCGAGCCTTCCGGTCATGGCTGGGTCGGGTCCTTCAGTGGTTGTCGCGCGATTCGCCGCGGGTTTCGATGACGTTGAGATAGAGCGTTGCCGGCTCCAGGCAGGCGCCGGTGCCGAGGCCGCCGACGAGGTTGCGATAGATCTCCTCCCAGGGCGTCATGTTGACGAGGGCGGGCGGCTTCCACGCAGCGCGCCGGGCGGCGAGCTCCGCCGGCGGAAGGAGCAGATCGACGCGGCGGGTGTTGAGATCGATACGGATCGGATCGCCGGTGTGCAAGAGGGCGAGCCCGCCGCCCACGGCGGCCTCGGGCGTTACGTTGAGGATGGACGGGCTGCCCGAAGTGCCGGACTGGCGTCCGTCGCCGATGGTCGGAAGCGCCTCGATCCCGCGTTTGAGAAGCGCTGCCGGCGGCTGCATGTTCACGACCTCGGCACTGCCGGGATAGCCGACCGGCCCGCAATTGCGGATGACGAGCACGCTCTGCTCGTCCACGCCGAGCGCCGGGTCCTCGATCCGCGCGTGATAATCCTCGGGCCCCTCGAAGACGACGGCCTTGCCCTCGAACACGTTCGGATGGGCGGGATCGGAGAGGAAGCGCTGGCGGAATTGCTCGTCGATCACGCTGGCCTTGATGACGGCGCTTTCGAAGAGGTTGCCCGAGAGCACGACGTAGCCGGCAGCGGGCTTGAGCGGCTTCGCGTAGGAGCGGATCACCTCGCGGTCAGGCTCGGGAATGGCGGCGAGATTTTCGGCGAGCGTGCGGCCGGTGACGGTCATTGCGTCACCATGGAGCTTGCCGGCCTCGAGCAGCTCCTTCATGACCGCGGGGACGCCACCGGCGCGGAAGAAGCGCTCGGAAAGGAAGCGGCCGGCGGGCTGCATATCGACGAGCAGAGGAATGTCCGGACCAAGGCGCTGCCAGTCCGCGAGCGTGTGATCGACGCCCATGTGGCGGGCGATCGCCACCATGTGGATGGGGCAATTGGAGGAGGCGCCGAGTGCGGCGGCAGCAACGACGGTGTTTTCGAACGCCTTCTTCGTCATGATGTCGGAGGGGCGCAGGTTCTCGTGCACCATCGCGACGATGCGCCGGCCGGTTTCGTAGGCCATCCAGCCGCGCTCGCGGTAGGGCGCGGGAATGATGGCGCAGCCGGTGAGCGACATGCCGAGCGCCTCGGCGAGCGAGTTCATCGAGCTTGCGGTGCCCATGGTGTTGCAGTGGCCGACCGAGGGCGCCGACGAGGCGACCATCTCGATGAACTTGTCGTAGTCGAGCTTGCCCTCGGCGAGCAGCTTGCGCGCCTCCCAGACGATGGTTCCCGAGCCGGCGAGGCGGCCCTGCCACCAGCCATCGAGCATCGGCCCGCCCGAAAGGACGATCGCGGGGATGTTCACCGTGGCCGCGCCCATCAGGCAGGCCGGCGTGGTCTTGTCGCAGCCGGTGGTAAGGACGACGCCGTCGATCGGATAGCCGTGGAGGACCTCGACCAGGCCGAGATAGGCAAGGTTGCGGTCGAGCGCCGCGGTGGGACGCTTGCCGGTCTCCTGGATGGGGTGGAGGGGGAACTCGATCGGGATGCCGCCCCCGTCACGGATGCCGGCGCGCACGCGCTCGGCGAGCTGGACGTGGTGGCGGTTGCAGGGGGCGAGGTCGGATCCCGTCTGGGCGATGCCGATGATCGGCTTGCCGGACTGGATCTCTCCGCGCGTGAGGCCGTAATTCATGTAGCGCTCGATATAGAGCGCGGTCATGCTGGGGTTGTGCGGCTCGTCGAACCACCGCCGGCTGCGCAGCCGCTTCTCGTCCGCACCGTGGGCACCGCCGTTCCCGTTTGCCCTGGCTGTCATGGTCCTTTCCCCCCGCCGGCTGGTGGCGCGGAAGAAGGCGACGAGCGGTGCGGCATGTCAACCGGGCCGGCCGGTCCGGTCAGGCGGCCTTGATCGGGCGATTGGCGAAGCTTTCCTGGGGCACGCCGCGATGGAGCGACATGTGCGAGTGGACGACCAGCCACTCATTCCCGTTCCGCTGGAAGACGAGGGTGGCGCGGCCGGGGCGGGGGAAAGGCGTCCCGTCCGGCGCGAAGCCGGTGCTCGTCCAGGGGGCGATGACGACGACGAGGCCCCCGCCGGAGCCGGCAAGGACCCGTGTCCTGTCGAGGTCGAAACGGAAATCGGCGGTGCGCGGCCAGACATTGCGCCACTGGCTGGCGATCGCCGCCTCGCGGCCTTGGACGAGGTCCTGGTGGGTCCCGAAGACGACGACGTCAGGGTCCCACATCGGGCGGCCGGCGGCGAAGTCCACGGCGCGGACATGGGCGGCGAAACGCTCGAGCCAGTCGAAGAGAGAGGTGCTTAGGGTCGGGTCGGCTTCAGGCAGGGGCACGGCGGTCCTCCCTTTCGGGAGCGAGGCTAGCGGCCGGGATACGAACCGGGCAAGCTCGGGTGATGAGCGGTGACGTCAATCGAGCGGTGCTGCTGACCGGAGCGGCGAGCGGGATCGGGGCGGCCACGGCGATGCGGCTTGCCGCGCCGGGCGTGGGCATGATCCTGCATTCGCGGCGGAACGAGACGGGGCTTCACGCCGTGGCCGAAACGGCGCGGAGCATGGGAGCCGAGGTCGCGACGATCCTAGGCGACCTTCAGGATGCGAAGGTCGGCGTGACGCTGGTCGGGCAGGCAATGACGCGGTTCGGGCGGCTCGATGTCCTGATCAGCAACGCGGGCTTTGCCGACCGCACGCCGGCGGCGGACCTGTCCGAGGCCGCGCTCATGGCCTCGTTTGCCACGATCAGCGGGGCCTTTCTCGCCATGACGCGGGCGGCGATGCCCCATCTCGCAGCAGCCCGGGATGGCCGGATCGTCGCGGTCAGCAGCTTCGTTGCGCATTCGTTTCGCGCCGGCCAGCCGGTGTTTCCGGCCTCCGCGGCGGCCAAGGCGGCGCTCGAGGCGTTGGCGCGGGCGCTCGCGATCGAACTCGCACCGGCGGGGACAACGGTCAACGCGGTGGTGCCGGGATTTATCCGCAAGGACGCCGGTGCACACGCGGCGCTCGATCCGGAGACCCTGCACAGACAGACGGTGACAATTCCACTCGGAAGGCTCGGTCTGCCGGACGACGTGGCCGCGGTGATCGTGTTCCTCGCTTCGCCGGAAGCGGGCTACGTAACCGGCCAGACGGTCCATGTCGACGGCGGACTCGTGATCGGGCCGTGAGTGATCCCGCCGGCTATCGGCGGGCGGCGCGCCAGGCGATGACGTGGCCCTTGGGGATCATGCCGTCGAGCGCGCCCAGCACGGCGTCGACCACCGCGGGCTGGTCGAAGAACTCGATCGCCAGGGGCAGATCGACATTGAGGCGCAGCAGGTCGGAGGCACGGACCTCGCCGCCGGCGCCGAGGCCGGCGATGCCGCGAAAGACGACGACGCCCTGCACGCGATGCTGCTCGGCGAGCAGGTTCAGGATCTCCTGCATCAGCGTCTTGCGTTTTCCCTGGTCCGCCTCATGGAGATAGATGCGCACCATCGTCACTTCGTCGTCCATGTTTCCCCCCGGATTTCAGAGATTGCGGGCGATGTACGCACCGCCGAAGGCGCCAACGAATCCAAGCCCGACCGAAAGGAACACGTAAAGAAGCGCCTTCGGCACCTCTCCCTGCTCGGCGAGGAGAAGGGTCTCCATCTCGAAGGTCGAAAACGTGGTGAAGCCGCCGATCACGCCGGTGAGGATGCCGGTGCGGACCGCGGGCGAGACGGTCAGCCGTTCCAGGGTCTCGATGAAAAGGAAACCCATGAGGAAGCTGCCCAGCAGGTTGATGCTGAGCGTCGCATACGGAAAATCGCGGCCATAGACCGCCTGCACGAGGTTGGCCATGGCGTAACGCGCCCAGCAGCCGAGCGTGCCGCCGATGGCGATCGCGATATAGGTCCACATTCAGGGGCAGCGTCCTAAAGCAGGGTGAGAACCAGGATGACGACGAGAAGAAGCCCGATCAGGGCGAGATAAAAATTGAGGTTGCCGGACTGCAGCGCGCGCAGTTTCCCGGCGAGGAAGACGACCGTCCGCTCGATCGGGGCGAAGAGGAGGGGGCCGAACACCGGGGCCACGTCGTGGGTGAATTCGAGCCGGGTGACGAAGTAGCGCCGGGCCCTGGTTTCGCGCTCGGTTTCCTCCACGGGGCGGTAGATGAAGCTCAGGAAGGTCCTGAGCGCGTTGGAGAAGGTGAGCGACGTGGTGGCCGCGGCGACCGGGTCCTGGGCCAGCCCGCCGTACCACACCGGTGCGCGGCGCGCGCGGAAGCCGCGCGAGAGCAGCAGGGCGGCGGTCGGGACCAGGGCGAGCAGCGGACCGGCGATCACCAGCATCGAGGGCGAGATGAAGGCGAATTTCGCCGTCAGCGGCACCAGCAGCAGGCCGTCATGCATGGCAGCGGCCGCCGGGCTCGCGAACTCCGCCAGCGTCGCCCAGTTGAGGGCGGGAAGCCATGCGGGCATCCCGGCAGCGAGAACCAGCACGAAGAGGCCGAGAAGGGCGGTGGAAACGGCCACCGGGCGCGGGACGGTGCTGCGCGCGTGGTTGCCATGGCCGAGGATGCCGATGCCGAAGAGCTTGATGAAGGTGGCGAAGGCGACGGCAGCGGTCAGCGCCAAGCCGGCGCCGGCGAGGGCCAGGGCCAGTCGCGGGGCGAGGCCGGTCAGGTGAAAGCCCTGGAAAACGGTCTGGAAGACGAACCATTCGGAGACGAACCCGGCCTGCGGCGGCATCGCCGCGAGGCTCATCGCGCAGAAGAGGGCGCCGACGGCGAAGATCCACGAGGCGCGGCGGGCAAGGTTCGCATGGCGGATGGCGTACGTGCCGGTGGCGCGCGCCGCGCCGTCCGCGGCGAGGAAAAGGCCGCCCTTGGCAAGCGAATGGCCGGCGAGATGGAGCAGCGCCACCGTCCAGGCAAGGCCGGCGAGATCGCCCAGGCCTTCGGTGCGGAAGAGCAGCGCGGCGCCCAGCATGACAACGGCGATCGCGGCGTTCTCGGCCGAGGAGAAGGCGAGCAGCGCGCGCCAGTCCTCGGCCTGGAAAGCATAGAGCACCGCGAGCAGCGCCGAGAGCGTGCCCGCCGCGACGACGAGCAGGCCGACGCCGAGCGAGGCCGGGCCGGTCGAGCCCGGAAGCCAGCCGAGCATGGCGTGGCTCAGGCCGAAGAACGCCGCGTTCAGCACCGCCCCGGAGAGCACGGCGCCGGAGGCGCCGCTGCCGCTCGCATAGGCGCCGGGGAACCACTCGTAGAACGGCAGCAGGCCGAGCTTGGCGCCGAAGCCCACGAGCAGCAACGCGCTCACCGCGAAGCGGAGCGCTCCCGGCAGGAGTGGTGCTGCTTGCGCGAAATCGAGGAAGTCGAGGCTGTTGGAGCGATCGGCAAGCAGGAGAACGCCGAGCAGGAGCGCGACCGCGCCGACCTCCAGCAGGCCGAGCATGAAGAGCACCGGCGAGCCGGACGATGGCGAGAGGCGCTCGGAGAGCAGCATGACGGCGCCGCCGAGGCTCATCAGTTCCCAGGCAACGAGAAAGGCGGCTCCCTGCTGCACGCCGAAGACGCCGAGCGCGCCAAGGAGGCTCGCCGCGGCGCCGAATACCCAGCCGCCCTGGCCGTGCGGGGCGGGCGTGCCGTTCAGCGCGGCGAGGAGGGCAGGGGCGAGCCCGAAGCCGAAGAGCCAGAGCGCTTCGGGCGCCATGACGAAGCGCGCCGGGGAGCCCGCGAAGGAAAGCGGCAGCGTGAGGCTCTCCGTGCCGAAGGGAATGCCCGCAAGCGAGGCCGCGATCCCGGCTGCGGCGCCGAGGCCGAGGCAGGCGCGGCCGAGCGCGGCGAGGCCGGCGAGCCCGAGGAGCGCGGCGGCGAGCCAGAGCAGGGAAGCCGCGGCGAGCAGATCATTCGCCAAGCCGGCCCCCATGCGCGCGCTGCGGCAAGCGATCGAGGAAGACGAGCAGCGCCTCGATGATCGCGGCGGGGTTGGGCGGACACCCGGGCAAGTAAAGATCGACCGGCAACACGCCCTCGAGCCCGTGCCCGCACGCATAACCGCCCTCGGCGATGCCGCCCGAGACGGCGCAGGTGCCGAGCGCCATCACCCAGCGCGGCTCGGGCATCGCTTCGTAGGTGGCCCGCAGCGGTTCGAGCATGGCGTGCGTGACGGGCCCGGTGACGAGGAGAAGATCCGCGAACCGCGGCGAGGCGGTGAAGAAGATGCCCAGCCGATGGAGGTTGTAGAAGGGGTTGTTGAGGGCGCGGAGTTCGGACTCGCAGCCATTGCACGAGCCGGCATCGACATGGCGGATGTGCAGGCTGCGGCGGAAGGCGGCAGTCTTCGGTTGCGGCGCCGGCGCGGGTTCGGCGCCGAGCACGAGGTCCTCCCGCCTTCGGACGCCGAAGGCCCAGTCCGACGAAGGCTGCATCGCGCCGGTGGGGCAGGCTTCGGTGCAGAGCTGGCAAACGACGCAGCGCCCGTAATCGACGGTGATGGCGCCGTCCGCGCCCTCGGCAATCGCCGCGGTGGGACAGGCATCGGCGCAGGCGCGGCAGTCCGGCACGCAAAGCGCGGCATCGAACCGTGGCATGCCGAGCAGGCCCTCCTGCCCGTCCCTGCCGCCGCGCCCGGGCCAGGCCGTGGTCGCCTTGCCCTGGCCGAGCCCGAAGAAGGTCCAGAGTGCCATTGCGATTCTCTACCGGTCGCAGCCGGCGATGGTGAGGCCGAAGCTCGCCTCGTTGATGGCATAGTCCATCATGTTGGTGTCGTGCACCGTGACGGGAAAAGCGCGCCAGTTGGAGAAGGAAGGCGACTTGATCTTCACCCGTGCCAGCCGCCCCGCGCCGTCGATATGGACGGCGTAGAAGAGCGTGCCGCGCGGCAATTCGGCCCAGCCCAATCCCTCGCTTCCGGGCGGCGGCACCGAGGAGGCCGCGACGGGCCCGTCAGGCAGGAGCAGGAGCGTGCGCTGCATCAGCGCGAGGCTGGCGCCGATCTCGGCGATCCGCACCTTGGCGCGCGCCTCGGCATCGCCCGCCCGTTCGACGGGAACTTCGAGGTCGAGCGCGCCATAGGCGGCGTAGGGGTGGTCGCGGCGGAGGTCGCGGTCGATGCCCGAGGCGCGGTCGATCGGCCCGGTGGCGCCCTGGTCGAAGGCGACCTCGCGTTCAAGGACGCCCGTGCCGATCAACCGGTCGAGATAGCTCTCGGACCGTTCGAGGAGGCGGGTGTAGGTGGCGATCTCCTGGCGCAGCGCCTCGAGCGCGGCGCCGAGCCAGGGCTTCGGGTCGAGGTCGCGGCGCAGCCCGCCGGGGACGAGAAGGCTGCGGAGGAAGCGGCTGCCGGTCAGGCGGGCGTTGATCTGCTTGGCGCGCTCCTCGAGCAGCTTGCCCTGGGCTTCGCCCACCTTGAGCGTGGTGGTGCCTGCGAGATGGCCGAGATAATGAAGGTGGTTGTAGAGCCGCTCGAGCTCGGCGAGCAGCACGCGCAAAGCGGCCGCGCGCGGCGGCACGGCGCAGTCCGCGGCGGCCTCCACGGCCTGGCAATAAGCGAGCGCGTGAGAGACGCTGCCGACGCCCGAGACCCGTTCGGCGAGCACGACGCCGGCGGCGGGCGCGCGGCCCTCGAACCGTTTCTCCATGCCGCGATGCTTGAAGAAGAGGCTCGGCTGATAGTGGATGATCCGCTCGCCGAGATAGAAAAAGAGGAACTCCGCCGATTCGAAGACGTCGGCGCGCACCGGGCCGAACGGCAGCTCCTGCACCTCGGCGGCCTCGAGCGCGGGCGCGCGATGGCGGCGGCTTCCCGTGGGCACCAGCGCCTCGCCCTGCGCGGCCGGCGAGAAGGGCGGTGGGGCGGGCGGAATGCCCTCGTGCAGCACGAGGCGATGCGGCTCGGGATGGAAGCGGAACGAAAGTCCGAACAGGTCCGTGATCTCGCGCTCGTACCAGCCGAGCAAGGGGGCGAGGTCGGCAAGGCTCGGCATCTCGCTGCCCGGCGCGCAGCGCCACATGCGGAAATCCTCCCGCGCGGCGGCGGAGGTGAGATAGCGGAGCTCGAGGCGCCCGGGCTCAGGGTACCAGGCATACACCATCTGCGCCCGTCCGCCCGCGGCCAGCAATCGCTCGAGCGCGGGGCGAAGCTCGTCAGCGGCGATGGCGGCGAGCGCGGTTCCTTTCATCGCCCGCCGCCGAGCACATGCGCGATGGCGCCGAAATAGCGCCAGATCGCCTCGGGCCACCACAGTCCGAGCACCAGCAGGGGCACGAGGGCGCACCACATCGGCACCGTGCACCAAGCGCTGACCGCGCCCGTCCCGGGCGGCGGAGCGGTCGCGGAATCGTAGTACATGACCCGGAAATGATTGAGGAAGCCGATGAAGATCACGATCAAAAGCAAGGCCATGACAAGCACCGGAAGAACGTGCCCGGCGGCCAGGCCGCCGCGGAGGGTAGAAAATTCGGCCTGAAAGAGCCCGAAGGGCGGCGCCCCGGTGATCGCGACCGCGCCGGCGAGCCAGAGCGCGCCCATCACGGGGAAACGCAGGCCCACGCCGCAGATATGGGCGATCTCCTTCGTGCCGTAGCTCCGCATCACATTGCCGGCGCCGAAGAACATCAGGGATTTGTTCAGCGAGTGGTTCAGCATGTGATAGAGCGCGCCGGCGATGCCGAACGGCCCGCCGAACCCGAAGCCGAGCGCGATCACGCCCATATGCTCGATGCTCGAATAGGCCATCAGCCGCTTGATGCCTTCCTGGCGGACGATGAAGAGGGCGGCGATAAAGAGCGAGAACACCCCGAGCGCGATCAGGACGCCGTGCGAAATCCGCCCGACCCCGGCAGCATCCGCGAGTGCGAGGTAGCGGACGATGCCGATCATCGCGGTGTTGAGGAGCGCGCCCGACAGCATCGCCGAGACCGGGGCCGGGCCCTCGCTGTGCGCATCCGGGAGCCAGGTGTGCATCGGCGCCAGCCCGACCTTGGTGCCGAATCCGACCAGGACGAGGAGGAAGGAGAGCAGGGCGAGCATGGGATCGGTGTGCGGCGCGGCGCGGGCGAGCGACGACCAGGTCATGTCGTAGCGCGGGCCGAGCACGAAGCTGCCGTTCCAATAGGAAAGCACGGTGCCGAGCAAGGCAAGGCTGATGCCGCCGGAGACGACGATGATGTATTTCCAGCCCGCCTCGATCGCCTCCGGCGCGTGCTCGAAGGCGACGAGGAAGGTGCTGACGAGCGTGGTGAGCTCGATCGCAATCCAGTAGAGGCCCGGGTTGTTCATCATCGGGCCGAGCAGGGTGGTGAGGCCGAAGCCGGCGAAGAGCGCGTAGAAGCCGGGCAGCCGCTCCTCCTCGTCGAGCATGCGCATGTAGCCGATGGCGTAGATGGAGGAGAGCAGATAGACGATGCTGGTGCAGAGCTGCACCCAGGCGCCGAGCCGGTCGACGATGATCCCGCCGTCCCAAAAGACCTCCGGGCCACGCGCCGCCGCGAGCACCGGCAGCGGCAGCGCCGCGAGGAAGGCGATCGCCGCCGCCGCGAGGTTGAGGAACTCCGCGCGCCTCGGCTGGCGGGTGAGGCCGATCAGCAGGATCGCGACGGCCGGGGCGAGCACCGTGGCAAGGGCAAGGCCGAGCACCATTCAGCCCACCAGCCGGCGCAGCTCGCGGCTGCTCGTCGTGCCGGCATGCGCCATCAGGTAGCGCACCAGCACGCCGAAGCAGGCGACGACGATCAGGAGATCGAACAGGATGACGACCTCGAGCAAAAGCGGCATGCCGGGCACGAGGATCTGCGAGCCGAGGAAGATGCCGTTCTCGAGGACGAGGAGGCCGAGGATCTGGCTGATCGCCTCCTGGCGGGACGCGAGGATGAGGAAGCCGATCAGCTTCATCGAGAGCATGACGGTCAGCGCGAGCACGGCGATCGTGCCGGCGAGGTCGAGCTCGGCCGAGATGCTGTGCGCGACCGCGAGCGCGAAGACGACGCTGAGCGCGCCGATGACCAGCGCGGAGCTCGGCCGCAGGATCTCGTGCAGCTCGCGCGGAACGCTGAGGCGGCGGACGATGCGCAGCAGCAGATAGGGCAGCAGGAGGCCGCGGAAGAGGAAGGTGAGGATCGCGATCAGGTAAAGCTCGGGGAAGTTGGCGTAGAAGCCGACGCTCGCCGAGAGGATGGCGATCAGCCAGGACTGGGCGGCGAACGCATAGAGATAGTGCCGGAGCCAGCGCGAGCCGAGCATGACGAACGAAAGCAGCAGGCTCGCGATCGCGATCAGGCTGAAGACGGAGGAGGCGAGGGGGTCGAGATGCGCGATGAGCACGGGCGTCAGCTCAGCTGCGAACCGATGATGGAAAGCACCGCCAGCAGGAACGAGGCGGCGAGCGGCTCCTGGTAGCGGTAGAAGCGAAGGCGGGACTGCGAGGTCTCCACGAAGACGACCGCGCAGGCGACGAGCGTGAACTTGAGCATGAGCGCGATCGCGGCCGCCGCCGCGCCGAGCGCTGTTCCCTGCATCGAGAGGCCCCAGGGCAGGAACAGCACATTGCAGAAGATCGTATAGAGGATGAACTGCTTCATCATGCCGGCCCAGCGCAGCAGGGCGAGGAGCGGGCCCGCATATTCCAGGATGCGGCCCTCTTCGATCATATAGACCTCGATATGAGTCGAAGAATGGATGGGCAGCCGGTCCGTCTCGGTGAGCAGCAGGACGAAGAAAGCGGCGACCAGGAAGAGATGCTGCGGGCTCCAGTACGCGGCAGGACTGGCGACGAGCAGGTGGTTGACGACGAAGGGCAGCATCGATTTCGCGAGCAGCGTGATGCCGATGAAGACAAGGATGAGGGTGGGCTCGGCCAGGATCGCGACCATCACCGCCCGGCTCGAGCCGATCCCGCCATAGGCGCTCCCGCTATCGAGCCCGGCGAGCACGATCATGAAGGAGCCGAGGGTGAGGATGAGGCCGCCGCCGAGGATGTCGCCCATGTCGGAGAGCGGCAGCGGATAGTTGGTGAGCACCGGGATCAGGATCGGCACGATCATCATACAGGTGAAGGCGGTGATCGGCGCCGCCCAGAACAGCCCCGAGGCGGTCTCCGGCACCACGCTCTGCTTGTGGAAGAGCTTCCGGAGGTCACGGTAGGGCTGGAAGATGCCCGGGCCCTGTCCGCGCTCGATACGCTCCTCGAACTGCAGGACGATGCCCTGGAGGAGCGGCGCGAGCAGCAGGACGGTGAGCACCTGCGCGATCTGGAGGAGAACGTCGCGCAGCGTCATCGCGAGCAGGCTCTGGAATCGGGAGGGCGGGCCCCAGGCCCCGAGGGGCTTCCCCATTTCCGCACAATCGACGCCAAAAATTCCTCCGTCGAACGGATTGCGAGCGGAGGAGTCATCAGCCCCGAGGGCGGTTACAAGGTGGACCCCATCACCTGACGCAAGTGAAGGCGGAAGTGACGCGCGCTGTCAATCATCGTTCGTCGTCCGGGCGCGAGCCCTACAGGAGCGGCGACGGCTCGACGCGCGAACCGTCCGTGAAGCGGGAGAATCGGAACGGCGCGGGATCGACGACGGGGGTCTCTCCGCTGACCAGATCGGCCGCCAGCCGCCCGGCGCCGGGGCCGATGCCGAAGCCGTGGCCGGAGAAGCCCGTGGCGATGAAGAAGCCCGGCAACGGCTCGACCGGCGAGATCACCGGCACCGCATCGGGCGTGACGTCGATCGCGCCCCCCCATGTCTCGACCACGCGCATGGCACGGAACGCCGGGAACGCGGCGCTGATGGCCTGTTGCGCCTGGGCGAGGATCACCGGATCGGGCACCGGGTCGAGGGTGCGGACGCGCTCGAACGGCGTGGCCTCGTCGAGCGCCCAATGGCGCGGCGTCTGCCACGCCTCGATGAAGGGGCGACCGATGCGTAAGCGCAGCGACTGGCGCTCGAGCCTGAGCGCGGGCAGGAAGTCTCTGAAGAAGCGGAAGGCGTCGGGCGTGATATCGCAGCGGTTGTTGCTCCAGTTGGCCACCGTGTAGCCACCGTCAAGGCGCTTGCGGAAGCCGAATCCGGTGCCCGCGGCCGAAATTTCCGGCCCGCCCTCGAACGTCGCGGTGCGCATCACGGCGGAAACGACACGCAATTGCGGCAGCCGGAGGTCGAGATTGCCGGCGAAAAGGCGCGACCAGACCCCGCCCGCGAGCACCACCGAATCGCAGGCGATGGTTCCCTTCTCCGTCACCGCCGCACTGATGCGCCCGGCCTTGGTCTCGATGCCGCGGACCGCGCAGCGGGTCAGCACGGTGGCGCCGAGCCGGCGCGCGGCCTCGGCGATGGCGGGCGCGGCCTTGGTCGGTTCGGCGCGCCCGTCGCTCGGCGTGTAAAGCCCGCCCGCCCACTCGCCCGCGATCCCGGGAAACACCGTGCGGACATCGCTCCGCGAAAGCAGGCGGCTGTCGAGCTGATAGGGGCGGGCGTGCTCGAGCCAGGCCTCGCGCCTCGCCATCTCCGCCTTGGTCTTGCAGAGATAGACGACGCCGCAGGGCCGGAAGCCGGTCTCCGCTTCCGTCAGCCCATTCATCTCGCCCCAGAGGCGGAGGCTCTCGATGACGAGCGGGATCTCGCGCGGATCCCGCCCCATCTTGCGGCACCAGCCCCAGTTGCGGCTCGATTGCTCGGCGGCGATCTCGCCCTTCTCGCAGAGAACCACCGGCAGACCCTTGCGGGCGAGGAAGAAGGCGGTCGAGGCGCCGATGATCCCGCCGCCCACCACCACCACGGCGGCCTTTTCGGGCAGGCTCGTGTCCGAGCGGACCGGGTCGATGCGGGGCGCCACGCCGGGTCAGCCCGGCGAGACCCTGCCGGAACCGGAGCCGGACCCGGGCGCCGAACCGGCGAGCGGCAGCGGCACCCAGTTCATGGCGTTGCCGCGCTGGATCAGCATCAGCACCGAGGGACGGCCTTCACGGCGGACGGCGTTGAGCCGGTCCATCACCTCGGCCGGCGAGTTCACTTCCTGCTGCTGCACTTCGAGCACGACGTCCCCGGGCTTGAGCCCGCGCGCGGCCGCCGGGCCACCGGGCCTGACGGTGGTGACGATGACGCCCTTCTGGGCGGCGCCGAGATGATACTGGTCCCTGAGCTTGGCGGAGAGCGGGGCGAGGCTGATGCCGAGCGAGGCGATCGCCGTCTCCGGCGGCGCCGCATTGGGCGCGGGCGCGGCGACGGCCGTGGTCTCGGCCTGAAGCTCGGTGATGGTCGCCTCGAGGGTCTCCGTCTCCCCATGCCGCCAGACCTCGACCGGGACGGTGGCGCCGATCGTCGTCTCGGCGACGATCAGCGGCAGCGCATGCATGTCCGTCACCGGGTGGCCGGCGAAGGAAAGGATGACGTCGCCGGCCTTGACGCCCGCCTTCTCCGCCGGCCCGCCATCATTGACGCCGGCGACGAGCGCGCCCGCGGGCAATTTCAGGCCGAGGCTGGCGGCGATGTCGGGCGTGACCTCCTGGACGCGCACCCCGAGCCAGCCGCGACGGGCATGGCCGAACTCGTGGAGCTGGGCGATCACCGGCTTGGCGATGTTGGACGGAATCGCGAAGCCGATGCCGACCGAGCCGCCCGAGGGCGAGAAGATCGCGGTATTGATGCCGATCACCTGCCCCTGCATATCGAAGAGCGGGCCGCCGGAATTGCCGCGGTTGATCGGCGCGTCGGTCTGGATGAAATCGTCGTACGGGCCCTCGTTCAGGTTGCGCCCGCGGGCGGAGACGATGCCGGCGGTCACCGTGCCGCCGAGGCCGAAGGGATTGCCGATCGCGAGCACCCAGTCCCCGACCCGGATATGGTCGGAATCGCCGAACCCGACGGCCGGGAGCGGCGCGGGCGCGTGGACGCGGAGCAGGGCGAGGTCCATGCGCTCGTCGTGCCCGACCAGCGTCGCGGGCAGGATCGTGCCGTCATGCAGCGTGACGCTGATCTGCTGGGCGCCGGCGATCACGTGGTTGTTGGTGACGATCAGGCCCGAGGGATCGATGATAAAGCCTGAGCCGAGGCTTTGCAGCCGGTCCGGCGGGGGCGGCGCGTTGCCGCCCTGGTCGTGATTCATGAAGTCATGGAAGAATTTCTCGAGCGGCGATCCCGGCGGCAGCGGTGGCAGCGGCGGGGCCTGCTGCCCCTGAGCGGCCGAAGACGGCACGGTCTCGGTGCTGGCGACATTGACGACAGCGGGCAGCAGGCGCGCGGCAAGGTCGGCGAAGCTCGGCAACCCCAAGGGCGCACCTGTTGGAGCGTCCGCTGGCCCTGGGATGGCTGCCGGCCCGCTCGCGGCGCGGGCGAAGGGGCCGCAGGCAAGCAGGAGCGCTAAGCAGACGAGGCTGGCTGGTCCGAGACGATGGAGCCGTGAACGCATAAGAAATCAAATCCCTCGAGCCGTTCCCGCCGGGTCGGTGCGGGAGGCTTCGCTGGTCTCTCTCGGGCCTATCCCCGGATCAGGCGAGTGCGCACCGGCCGACGGCCTGAAGCGAGCAATCCGCCAATCGGGAGCGGCTCGGACGGTGGCACCCCGTGGCACCGGACCCGGACCGGCGATTGTGCGCTGGCCGAGCCTGGCCCGGCAAGGGGACGCGGCGGTGATAGAGCCCCCGCTCAGGGATGGCCCGGCCCAGGGGTGGGCCCAGGGGTGGGCACAAGGGTTGGCGACAGGCTCGGCGCGGGCCCCGGTTCGGGCACCGGCGCCGTGTCGAGGTAGCGAAGCAGCGGGGTCGCCGGGCTGAGCACGAGCTCCGTTCGGCGGCTCGCCAGTCCCTGGCGATAAACCTCGAGCGTGCGCCATATCTTGAAGAAGCCGGGATCTTGTCCGTACGCCTTGGCCAGGGTGGTGGTCGCCCGCGCTTCGCCCTGGCCGCGCAGCGCCGCCGCCTCAGCGTTCGCCTGCGCCAGCAGGACCGTGCGCTCGCGGTCGGCCTGGGCACGGATCACGGTGGCTGCCTGGGCGCCATCGGCACGGACGAGTGCCGCTACCCGCTCGCGTTCCGATTGCATCCGCGCCAGCACCGCCTGGGTGTTCGCTTCGGGGAGATCCGCGCGGCGGATGCGAACGTCCTCGATGGTGACGCCGAAGCCCTTCATCGACGTGTTCACCTCGCTCCGGATCTCGCCCATGATCCGGTTGCGCGCCGTGGAGAGCACGGCCGGCAGCGTCTCATTGCCGAGAACCCGGCGGAACGAGGAGCCGAGGATCGAGCTGAGCCGGGCGCGGATCCCCTCCTCGGTGGTCCCCACCGCCTGGTAATAGGCGAGCGGATTGGTGATCCGGAACCGGGCGAAGCCGTCCACCACCAGGCGCTGCTGGTCGCCCAGGATCACCTCCTCGCCCGGCAGCTCGTAGTCGAGCAGGCGGCGATCGAACTCGATCACCTCCTGGACGAACGGCAGCTTCACGTGCAGGCCCGGCGCGGTGATCACGCGGACCGGCCGGCCGAACTGGGTGATCAGGGCCTCGTTGATCTGCGGCACGGTGAAAAGCGCGTTCGAGGCGACGAACAGGACCAGGACGACGGCGACGAGGATGGCCCAGAGGCGCGCGGTCATGGTGTCACCCCGGGCGCCGGCCCGGCGGCCTGGGCGGGCGCCGCCGGCACCGGCACGGCCCCCGACACGGGCAGGCTCAGCAGCGGCAGCAGCCTCGCGGCGCCCGCCCCGAGCACCACGGTGTGCCCCTCGGCCAGCACGCGCTCCATGGTGTCGAGATAGAGGCGATCGAGCGTGATCGCCCTGGCCTGGCGATAGGCGGCAAGGACCGAGAGGAAGCGCTCGGCGTTCCCGGTCGCGGTCGCGATGGTCGAGGCCCGGGCGGCCTCGCCCTCGGCCACGATGCGCGAGGCATCGCCGCGGGCGCGCGGCACGATATCGTTGCGGTAGCCCTCGGCGTTGTTGCGCGCGCGGTCCGCGTCGGTGCCGGCGCGCTGGACGTCGCGGAAGCTGTCGATCACCTCGGGCGGGGGATCGACCTTGAGCAGCTGGACCTCGGTGATCTCCACCCCGGCGCCGTACTGGTCGAGGATCGCCTGCATGTCCTTGCTTACCTCGGTCTCGACCGCGGCGCGCGCGGTGGTCAGCAGGGGCTCGATCGGGTTGTGGCCGACCACCTCGCGCATGACGCTCTCGGCGACCGCCTTGATGGTCTCCTGGGGATGGCGGATCGCGAAGAGGTACTGCTCGGCATTGGCGATCCGCCAGAAGACCGCGAAGTTGATATCGACGATGTTCTGGTCGCCGGTGAGCATCAGGCTCTCGGCCGGCACCTCCTGGGTCGGCGCCGCCGGCGCCGCGACCGACGCGCTGGGCGCCGAGCGGTAGCCGATCTCGATGCGGTTGACCCGCGTCACCGCCGGCAGCAGCACATCCTCGACCGGCCAGGGCAGGTGGTAATTGAGGCCCGGCGAGGTCGTGCCGGCGAAGGCGCCGAAGCGCAGCACCACGCCCTGCTGGTCCGGCTGCACGACATAGAAGCCGCTGGCGAGCCAGGCGAGCACGATGAGCACGGCCGCGATCGCGCCGAGCCGGGGGTAGGAAAGACCGCCGCCGCCGGGCAGCCCGGGCAGCCCGGCCAGCTTAGGACCCCGCCAGCCGCCCGGCAGCAGGCCGCGCAGCCACGCCAGCAGGCGGGCGAGCAGCTGTTCGGGATCGGGAATGGGCGGTCGCCGCCGGCCACCCCCGCCCCACGGGCTGCCGGGCGGTGGGCCGCCGGGCGGTCGTCCGCCGGGCGGGCCGCCGCCGGCGCCGCCCCATGGGCCGCCGCCGCTGTTCCAGGCCATCGGGTGGGGGAAACTCCTGCCAAAGGATAACGCCGGGCCGCGGTTGGCACCCGCCCGGCCAGGCGCGATATACTCCCAATGGGCGGATGATATCGAGGGCCCGCGGAAGGTGGCAAGCCGATGAGCGGGGACAGGACCGAAGCGCTGCGCGAGGCGCTGAGGAGCATCGTCGATCCGGCCACCGGGAAGGACATCGTCGCCGCCGGGCTGGTCGAGGGAATCGAGCTCAAGGGCGGGCTGGTCCAGGTGGCGCTCGCCGTGCCGCGCGAGCGGGCGGCGGCGATGGAGCCCGTGCGCAAGGCGGTGGAGGCGACCCTCGCGCGCCAGCCCGGCATCGCCAACGCAACCGTCGTGCTGACCGCGCACCGGGCCGGTGCTGCCCAGGCGCCCCCGCCAAGGCCGGCCGAGCCGCGCCACGCCGCGACGCTGCTTCCCGAGGTGCGGGCGATCGTCGCGGTCGCCTCCGGCAAGGGAGGGGTCGGCAAATCGACCGTCGCGGTCAATCTCGCGGTGGCGCTGGCCCGGCTCGGGCGAACGGTCGGGCTGCTCGATGCCGACATCTACGGCCCCAGCCTGCCGCGCATGCTCGGGCTTGCCCGCAAGCCCGAGATGGCGGGCGACAAGCTGCTGCCGATCCCGGCATGGGGCCTCAAGGCGATGTCCATCGGCTTCATGGTCGAGGAGGAAACGCCGATGATCTGGCGCGGCCCGATGGTGATGGGCGCGCTCGAGCAGATGCTCGGCCAGGTCGCCTGGGGCAGGCTCGACTACCTGATCGTGGACATGCCCCCGGGCACCGGAGACGCCCAGCTCACCATGGCGCAGCGGGTGAAGCTCGCCGGCGCGGTGATCGTCTCGACGCCGCAGGACATCGCGCTGATCGACGCCCGGCGCGGGGCGCGCATGTTCGAGCGCACGCATGTGCCGGTGCTCGGGCTGGTCGAGAACATGAGCGTCTTCGTCTGCCCCCATTGCGGCGAGCGCTCGGACATCTTCGGCCATGGCGGCGCCCGCGCCGAGGCAACCCGGCTCGGCGTCCCGTTCCTCGGCGAGGTGCCGCTCCTGCTCGCCATCCGCGAGACCGGAGACCGCGGAACCCCGATCGCCGCGGCCGAACCGGACGGTGCGGCCGCCCAGGCCTTCGCCGCCCTCGCGCTCCGCGTCGCCGAGGAAGTGGAGCGGCGGCTCGCCGCCGCGGGCCCGGGACCGCGCATCACCATCAGCTGACCCAGGCGCGTGGCGGGCGAAAAGAACCCGGGCGCAAAGAACCGGGGCGAAAGGAACAAAGCCGCGCCCGAGACCATCCAGCGCTTGCAAGCCGCCGTGGCGCCGGCTCCGTCATCCGTGACAACGACCGCCGCAGCCCGCCCGCGGCCGAGCACTTCGCCTGGCTCGCGGCGGCCGGCTGCATCGCGCCCGAGCGAATCCGGCTGCCCGGCGGCGCGAGCATCATCCGGGCGAGACGATCAGGCTGACGGGGCCGCCATCGGCGCGGCGGTGTCGTCCACCGGCGCGGTCGCGCGGACGGAAGGGCGCGCGGCGAACTCTTCGTGCCAGGCGGCCAGGCGCGGGCAATGGCGGCGCCATTCCTCGGGGCCGAAGCGGAAATCGAGATAGCCGAGCGCGGTGCCGACGGCGATGTGGCCGATGCCGAAAGCGGTTGCGGCAAGCGCTGCCGCCTCCGCTTCGAGCCCCGCCAGGGAGGCCGCGAGCTTCGCCCGGTACGAAGCGAGGTGGGGCGCCGATTGCTGCGCCGCCGGACGCCCGCGTTCCGCGGCCCAGAGCAGGAGGAAATCGAGCATGCCGTCACCGAGCGCCTGGCGGCGGAGCGCTGCCAGCCGCTCGGGGAAGCGCGGAGGAAAGAGCGTCGCTCCTCCGTGCAGCGTGTCGAAATACTCGCAGATGACGCGCGAATCATAGACCGGCGTGCCGTCATCGAGCACCAGCGTGGGCAGCTTCGAGAGCGGGTTCTCCCGCATCAGCTCCGCATGCGGCGCGGTCGCCGCAACCACGGTTCGCACGCAGGTGATGCGGGCAAGAAGCCCGGTCTCGTGCCCGGCGATCATCACCTTGCGCACGAAAGGCGAGCGTGGCGACCAGTGCAGCTTCATCGCCATCGAACCCTCCCACACCCGCCCGCCACCGTCCAGCCGGGCCGGCTTGCCCGGATCCTCGCGCGGCCATAACGTCGGGCGGCGCGAACGAGGGGGGAAAGTGGGCATCGACAAACGCGTCGCCTCGGCGGCCGAGGCCCTCGGCGATGTGGCGGATGGCGCGGTCGTGCTGATCGGCGGCTTCGGCGGCGCCGGCTTTCCCAATATCCTGATCCGCGCCCTCTGCGCGCGCGCACCGCGGGAGCTGACGCTGGTCGTGAATTCCGCCACGCACCGCTATTCCGTGACCCACGAGCTGTTCGAGGCCGGGCTGGTGCGCAAGGTGATCGCCTCGGCCGCGCGCGGACACGAGAAGGAGATGTCCCCCTTCGAGCGGCTCTGGAACGCCGGGCGGATCGAGCTCGAATGCGTCCCGCAGGGCACCTTCGCCGAGCGGATCCGCGCCGGCGGCGCGGGAATTCCCGCATTCTACACGCCGAGCGGCTTCGGCACCGCGCTCGCCGAAGGCAAGGAAACACGCTGCTTCCGCGGGCGCGGCTGCGTTCTGGAAACGGCGATCACGGGGGATCTCGCGCTGATCCGCGGCGACATGGCCGACCGCTTCGGCAACCTGACCTTCCGCTACGCGCAGATGAATTTCGGCCCGGCCATGGCGAGCGCGGCGCGGGTCGCGGTGGCCGAGGTGCGGGCCCTGGCGAGTCCGGCCATCCCGCCCGCCAGCGTGCAGCTGCCGGGACTCTTCGTCGATCGCGTGGTCGTGGCGGAGAGCGCCTAGATGCCGCTCGAGCGCAACGCAATGGCCTGGCGCGCGGCGCAGGACCTCGCCGACGGGATGATCGTCAATCTCGGGCTCGGCCTGCCGGTGCTGATCGCCGACTTCCTGCCGCCCGGGCGGGAGGTCTTCTTCCACGCCGAAAACGGCGTGGTCGGCGCCGGACCGCTCGCCGGCGCCGACCGCGCCGACCCGGACCTCGTCGATGCCGCCAGCCGGCGGATCACGCTCAGCGAAGGCGCGACGATCACCGATTCGGTCGCCGCCTTCGGGATGATTCGCGGCGGTCATATCGACGTCGCCGTGCTCGGCGCCTTCGAAGTGGCGGAGAACGGGGACCTCGCGAACTGGGACCGCCCCGGCGGCGACAAGGGGCCGCTGGTCGGCGGGGCGATGGACCTTGCCGCCGGCGCGCGCGCCGTCCGGGTGGTGATGGAGCACACCACCCGCGATCGCAGCCCCCGGCTCGTCTCCCGCTGCACCCTGCCGCTCACCGCCATCGCCTGCGTCAAGCGCATCTATACCGACCTCGCCGTGATCGACGTGACCGCGCAGGGCTTCCTGGTCCGCGAAATCGTCCCCGGCATGACGCGCGAGCAACTCGCGAATCTCACCGGCGCCGCTCTCGCCTTCGCGCCCGACTGCCGCCCGCTCATCGTTCCGCCCCCGCAAGCATAATCGATACGCGCGATCAAGGAGAGCCGGATGGACTTCATCGAAGTCAACGAAACGGCGCTGCGCTGCGATCTCTCCGGCAGCGGCCAACCCGCGCTCGTGCTGGTCCACGAGATGGGCGGCACGCTCGAAAGCTGGGACCTCGTCCTGCCCGCGCTCGCCGCCGGCCGGCGCGTGCTGCGCTACGATACGCGCGGGGCCGGGCTCTCCGCAAAGATCCGCGGCCCGCTGGCGATGGAGACGATGGTCGAGGACCTCGCATCGCTGCTCGACGCGCTCGCCATCCGCGAGCCGGTCGCGCTCGCGGGGACCGCGGTGGGCGCCGCCATCGCGCTCGCCTTCGCGGCCCGCCACCCCGCGCGCACAAAGGCGCTCATCATCACGAGCCCGGCCACCGAAGTCACCGGAGAGAGGCGCGCCGCAACCCTCGCCCGCGCCGCCGCGGTCGAACAGGGCGGCATGGCGGCGATCGCCGACGCCGCGCTCGAAGCCTCGTACCCGCCCCGGCTGCGCACCGACCCCGAACGCTTCCGCCGCTTCCGCGCCCGCTGGCTGGGCAACGATCCCGCGAGCTACGCCGCGATCAACCGCATGCTCGCGGACCTGGCCACCGATCTTTCGGCGATCCGCTGTCCCACCCTCGCGATCGCGGCCACGCTCGACCGCCTCCGCCCGCCGGAAACCGTCGAGCCGATCGCCCGCGCCATCCCCGGCGCCGAATTCCTGGTGCTGGAGAGCGGCCACTTCATGGCACTGCAAACGCCCGAACCGGTAAGCGCCGCCTTCACCCGCTTCCTCG
Source organism: uncultured Pseudomonadota bacterium (assembly GCA_963840545.1). Lineage (GTDB taxonomy): Bacteria > Pseudomonadota > Alphaproteobacteria > Acetobacterales > Acetobacteraceae > JAKAWQ01. The sequence continues at coordinate 115,272 of CAWIZE010000002.1, forward strand.
CCGCGCAAGACCGGGGGGCGCTGTCCCATAGGCGCTAAAATAAGTTTCGGAGGGGATATCTGACCTGCGGTGTTCGCTTGCGGGGTAGGTTGGCGAGGCGGTGAACGATTGGCGGCGCGGCGAGAAGAGCGCGCAGGGAGAGCGGCCCGGGAATGGCGGCGGGCAGGATCATCAGCACGGTCTTCTGCCCCGCCCGGAACGAGGGGATGTGGGCGGCGTCGAGCAAGCCCTCAGGGGGAAGGCGTTCCGGCCCGCTCCGGCCGCCGCGCACGGGCTCACCTCGTGCGCCTTCATGTCGGCGGGGAGCGCTCGCAAGTATCCGATCAGATCGAAGGGCTTGCCCCGGCGCGGGCTCAGGTGCGGGGCAGTCCAACCGGCCCGCACGATGAAGTCCGCGGTGCCGCTGCTTGCGGCCAGGGACCGCTGCAGAACCGGCGCGCCGCGCGCCAGCGCGAGCCGCAACAGGCTGGCCCCGTCGCCAAGGCGCCATTTGCGCCGGATCGCGCCGGTCTCGAACGCCAGACGATGAAGCTCGATGCCGGCAAGCTCGAGGCCGGCCGGAAGCTCGTTCAACAGCGCGGTGAGCCGGTCCCTCGGAACAGATGCCGTGTCTTGCATCCGCCCCCGCAATCAAGCCGGCCCGCGTCGGGTCAAGCAGCATTTTAGCGCCTATGGGACAGCGTTCCCTGGACCCCATCCATTTGACGGCCGCCCTCTGCCACCGCCAACATGGAGGGGTTCCAAGGGCTCAGCCCTTGGCGGGGGACCCGACAAGAGGGCAGAGCCCCTTGGCCTTACGCGAGCGTGAACATCGGGAGCGGAGCGCCGTCTTCGGTTGGCTTGAAGACGGCCGTGACCTTCATGCCGATGCGGATCGTATCGAAGTCGCAATCGACGATGTTGGTCATCATCGTCGGGCCTTCGTCGAGCCTGACATAGGCGATGGTATAGGGCACGGGGGCGCGTTGCATCACGCTGAACGAATAGATCTCGCCGTTGCCCGAGGCGGTCTGCCATTCGGTTCGGTCGCTGAAGCAGAAGGGGCAGAGCGCACGCGGGTAATGATGCGCGCGGCCGCAGGAAGTACAGCGGCGGACGAGGAGTTTTCCCTCCGCGGTGGCGTCCCAGTAGGGCCTGGTCTCGGGGTTGGGCTCGGGCGCCGGCAGCCTGCGGCTTTCCATCGCGATCATTCCCGTTCCAGAATGAGGGTGGCACTGCCATGGCGGGTGCCGAGCGAGCCGCCGGTCCCGTGGGCGAGGGCAAGCGTGCAGTTCTTCACCTGCACGGCCGGGGTTGCCTCGCCGCGGAGCTGGCGCACCGCTTCGATGACCTTCGTCATGCCGCCACGGTTGGCGGGGTGGTTGTTGCAGAGGCCGCCACCGTCGGTATTGAAGGGGAGCTTGCCCGTGCCGGAGATCAAGTTGCCGTCGGCGACGAAGCGGCCGCCCTGGCCCTTTTCGCAGAAGCCGAGGTCCTCGATCTGCATGAGCACGGTGATGGTGAAGCTGTCGTAGATCGAGGCATATTGGATATCCGCCGGTGTCACGCCGGCCTCGGCGAAGGCGCGCGGGCCGGACCAGCGCGCGCCCGAGAAGGTGAGATCGATGTCCCCGCCGAACTGTCCCTTCGGCGCCTCGCCGGCGCCGATGATTTTTACGCGCGGTCGTTTGACGCTCTTCATCACCTCCGGGGCAACGACGACGAGCGCGCCGCCGCCGTCGCTGATGACGCAGCAATCGAGCCGGTGCAGCGGGGAGGCGACGATCGGCGAATCGAGCACCTCCTTCACCGTGACGGCGCAGCGCAGCATCGCCTGCGGATTGTGTTGGGCGTGATGCGAGGCCGCGACCTTGATCCAGGCGAGCTGCTCGTTCGTGGTGCCGTATTGGTACATGTGGCGCATCGCGCACATGGCGTACATGTTCACCACGGTCGGGCCGTACGGATATTCGAACTGGATGTCCGGCTGCGCCGGATTCCCCGGGCGCGGCGCGGTGCCCGTCGCCATGCCTTCGCTACGCGGCCGGCCGGCGAGCGTGATCAGCGCGACGCTGCATTTGCCGTGCGCGATCGCCTCGGCCGCGTGCGCGACGTGCACGAGGTAGGAGGAACCGCCCGTGTCGGTGGAATCGACGTGGCGGAGGCGGAGGTTCATGTAGTCCGCCATCGAGAGCGGGCCCATGCCCGGCGCGTCGCCGGCGCAGAAATACCCGTCCACGTCGTCCTTGGTCAGGCCGGCATCTTCGAGCGCGCCTTTGGCGCATTCCGCGTGGAGCTGAGCGACCGACTTGTCAGGAGCCTTGCGGGTGGGGTGCTCGAACGCACCGGCGACATAGGCCTTCCCCTTGATCGTCATTGACGCTGCCGCTCCTCTCCGTGGCACCGAGGCTAGGTGCGCGCCGAATGGAGTGTCAAGGCGCCGGGCGCCTTGCCAACGGGCCTTGCCCATGCTTGTGGCAGGATCGTGCCAGGTTGGATCGGCCCATCTTGGATCGGCCCGTCTTGGATCGGCCCGTCTTGGATCGCCCGTCTTGGGATCGGCCCGTCTTGGATCGCCCGTCTTGGGATCGCCCGTCTTGGGATCGCCCGTCTTGGGATCGCCCGTCTTGGGATCGCCCGTCTTGGGATCGCCCGTCTTGGGATCGCCCGTCTTGGGATCGCCCGTCTTGGGATCGCCCGTCTTGGGATCGCCCGTCTTGGATCGACGAATGGAGGCTTGGATGGCGCGCATGAGCACGGCCGAGGCCGTCGTGGAGAGCCTGATCCGCCACCGCATCACCACCGTTTTCGGCGTGCCCGGCGTCCATAACGATCCCTTTTTCGACGCAGTGCATCGCGCGGGCGATCGCATCCGCATGGTGCATACGCGCCACGAACAGGCGGCGGGGTACATGGCGCTCGGCGCCGCGCTGGCGAGCGGCGGGCCGCAGGCCTTCATCGTGGTACCCGGGCCCGGGCTCCTCAACGCCGCGGCCTCGCTGCTCACCGCCTATGCGATGGACGCTCCCGTGCTGGCGCTGGTAGGGCAGATTCCGCAAGTGTCGATCGACCGCGGGTTCGGCCATCTGCACGAGATCCACGATCAGCTCGGGCTGCTCGGGCATTTCACCAAGCACGCTGCGCGCATCCGGCATCCCGGAGAAGCCGGTGAGCGCGTGGCCGAGGCGCTGGCGATCGCTTGCTCCGGCCACCAGCGGCCGGTGGCGCTCGAATGCGCGATCGATGTCTGGGGGCGGGTGGGCGAGATCCGCATTCCGGATCCGCGCCCGCTCGTGACACCTCCCCTCGATGAGGATGCGCTCGACCGCGCGGCGGAGGTCCTCGGGCAGGCCAAACGGCCGCTGATCGTGGTGGGCGGCGGAGCGATGGAGGCAGGAGAGGAGGTGCGGGCGATCGCCGAGCGGCTCGAGGCGCCGGTCGTCTCCTACCGGAGGGGGCGCGGCGTGATCCCGACGACGCATCGGCTTGCGCTTTCCTTTCCTGAGGGCCACCGGCTGTGGCAGGAAGCCGACGCGGTGCTGGCCATCGGCACGCGGCTCTTCCCGCAGCAGACGGTCTGGGGCCTCGACGAGAACATCGCCGTGGTTCGCGTCGATATCGATGCCGAGGAGGCGGAGCGTTTCCGCCGTCCGGCGGCCGCGATCATCGCCGATGCCGCGCCGGCGCTCCGCGCGCTGCTGCCGCTTTTGCCCGCGGAGCCGCGGCCGTCGCGCGCCGCGGAACTTGCCGGGCACCGTGCTTGGTTTGCTGCCGAAATGGCTAGCCGCCAGCCGCAGATGGCTTTCCTTGCCGCAATCCGAGCGGCCTTGCCCGCGGACGGCATCTTCGTCGAGGAAGTGACGCAGCTCGGCTTCGCCGCCCGCCTGGCCTTCCCGGTCTTCGGTCCGAGGTTGCACCTCTCCCCCGGATACCAGGACAATCTCGGCTGGGGCTATGGCACGGCGCTTGGCGCCAAGGTCGCGCGGCCGGACCGCGCGGTCGTCTCGGTGATCGGCGACGGCGGGTTCCTCTATCAGGCGAGCGAGCTCGCGACCGCCATCCGCCACGGCATCGCCGTGGTGGCGGTCGTGTTCGATGACGGGGCGTTCGGCAATGTCCGTCGCATCCAGGAGCAGCGCTACGGCAACCGGCTGATCGCCTGCGATCTCAGGAACCCCGATTTCGTGGCGTACGCGGAAAGCTTCGGCGCGGTTGGCCTCCGCGCAAGCACGCCCGCAGCGCTCGAGGCGGCGTTGCGCAAAGCGATCGCGCTCAACAAGCCCGCCCTGGTGCATGTGCCGGTCGGACCGATGCCGGACATCTGGGATCTGGTCCTCCGGCCGCGCGTGCGCGGGTCCGAACCGCCGGGACCGGGGTTTTGATTGGCGAGGGCGGGGCCGGATGTGACACAAATATAAAAACTGACTGAGGATCCGTTGCCACCCTTGATTGAGATCAATGCACGAGCGACGGTCCCGGCTGAAGCTTCCGTACTTTTTCGGATACCGCACTTTGGAGGGGCATCATGCTGAGCGTGCCGATCGACAGGATTACCATGCTGCTCGAACAGGCGTCTCAAGTCGCGAGCGCGTCGGTTGACGAAACGGAAGAAAGCGACGCTGCGACAGCGGGCGAGACTGCGAGCGACGGCGGGGCAGAGGATTTCGTCGACCTTCCTGGTTACCCCGAGCTCGCGGCAATGCTCGGCGATCTCACCACCGAGGAGGTCTATGAACTGCTCGCACTTGCGGCCATCGGTGGCGGCAACCTCGCCGAGGATTCGTGGGACCTGGCGGTTGCGCAAGCGCAATCGGTGGCTGCCGAGGAGGCCATTCTCGAGCTGGCGCGCATCCTTGTCGTGACCGATGCCATCGAGAACGCGCTCGATCGCCTCGGCTACACGCTCTCGGAAGATGACGAGGACGACGATGAGGACGACGATGAGGACGACGAAGACGAAGAAAATGAGGAGGACGAGGACGACGAGGAGGAGAAATCCTGACGCTACGATGACCCATTATGGCGCCGGGTGATGCTTCCCGACGGGAATGACGGTACTGGCTTGCGGGCCTTTTTCCCCTTCGCCTTCATGAACGACATAGCGAACCTCTTCGCCCTCGATGAGCGCGTCGAAGCCCTTTCCGAGCACGGCGTTGCGGTGCATGTAGATCTCGTCGCCTTCGCCTGAGCGGATGAATCCGTATCCCTGCACCCGGAAAAGGCGAGCGATATGGCCGTGGCTCGGCGTATCGTGCGTCTTGATATCGCCCCGCGCCGTGCGCGCATAATCCTCGAGTTGCCGTCTGGCCGCGTCGAAGGCATCACGTACCGCAACCAGGATATCCTCGTGGGCATGGTGCTCCGGGGGGTCGCGCTTGATGACGATCTCCCGCCCGGGAACGGTGAGATCCACGCGCAAATGGTAGAGCTTGCCCTGGTGCTGGCGTCGCGTGCTCTCCTCGACGACGACACGGCATCCGATGATTCGTCCGAAATACTGCTCCAGCGCTTCGACGCGTTCGCGAATCAGCGCTTCCACCGCGGGTGCGGACGCGATGTTGCGGAAGGTGATCTGGACCGGAACCTGCATGGACTCATTCCTGGCGGGAGACATCGCCTTATAGAACTGCCGGCGGCTCGGCCGCGTTGATCTAGAGCAAGGCGGATGGGGCCCAGGGCCTCAGGCCTTGGCCGGGTTCCAGGGGGCAGAGCCGCTTGGCCCGGTCAGGCGAAGGCGCTGTGGTACGCGCTCAGCGCCGGCGCGCCGCCGAGATGGACGTAGAGCACCTTGTCTTTGGGCGAGAACTCGCCGTTGCGGGCCATGGCGATCAGGCCGGCCATTGATTTTCCCTCGTACACCGGGTCGGTGAGCATCCCCTCGAGGCGGCCCGCCGTCAGGATGGCATCGATGGTCGCAGTGTCGGGGAGGCCGTAGGCCGGCCCCGCGAAGCGCGGGTCGATGACGACGTCCTCGTCGCGGATTTCCCGGTTGAGCCCGATGAGGTCGGCAGTGGAACGGGCGATCTTCGTCACCGCCGCGCGGGTCATCGCGGCATCGGCCGCGGTATCGATGCCGATCACCCGGCGGTCGCGCGCCTCGGCGCGGAATCCGACGACCATGCCGGCCTGGGTCGAGCCGGTGCAGGTGGCCGTGACGACCGTATCGAAGTGGATATCGAGCTCCTCTTCCTGGCGGGCGAGCTCCTCGGCAAAGGCGGCGTAGCCGAGGCCGCCGAGCCGATGGTCCGACGCGCCGGCCGGAATCGGGTAGGGCTTGCCGCCCCGGCGCAGCACGCTCTCGATCGCCTGCTCCCAGGTGTCCTTGACCGCGGTCGAATAGCCGCTTCCCTCGAGGACGCATTCGGCGCCGACGATCCGCGAAAGCAGGATATTGCCGGTGGTGGCGTAGGCCTCGTCGGGCCATTCGGTCCAGGTCTCCTGGACGAGCACGGCCCGCATGCCGAGCGCGGCCGCGACGGCTGCGACCTGGCGGGTGTGGTTGGACTGGATGTTGCCGATCGAGACCAGCGTGTCGCAGCCCTGGGCGAGCGCGTCGGCGGCGAGGAACTCGAGTTTTCTGATCTTGTTGCCGCCGAAGGCGAGCCCGGAGGAGACGTCGTCGCGCTTGGCCCAGACCTCGATGCCGAGCGCCTTGGAAAGCCGGAGCAGCTTTTGAAGGGGCGAGGGAAAGAAGCCGAGCTTCGTGCGGGCGAAGCGGTCGAGCAGGCTGGCGGACATTGGTTCTCCCAGGAGGCTCTGCGAAGGGTCAGTCGTTCGGAGGAGCCGTATAGCCCTTGCGGAGCACGAAGTCGCCGAATCCCTCGCCGACCTGCCGCCCTGCGGCGTACTCGCGGAACAGCGGCGCCAAGGCCTCGAGGATGGCGGCGTGGTCGAGGTTCTCCCGGAAGACGGGCGCGAGGCGGCCGCCGTCGAAGCCGCCGCCGAGATGAAGGTCGTAGCGGCCGGGGGCGCGGCCGACCAGGCCGATCTCGGCGAGGTAGGGGCGCGAGCAGCCGTTCGGGCAACCGCTGACCCGGAGCAGGATGTCGGCCCCGGCGAGGCCCGAGTCCGCGAGCAGCCCGTCGATGTCGGTCGCGAGGTCGGGCAGGTAGCGCTCGCTCTCCGCCAGCGCCAGGCCGCAGGTGGGGAGCGCCACGCAGGCCATGGCGTTGCCGCGGAGCGGCGAGGGCGCGGGCTCGAGGTTGGACCCGGCGATCACCGAGGCGATCGTGCTGCGCTGGTCGGGCGCGATGCCGGCGATGACGAGGTTCTGGTTCGGCGTGATACGGAAGGTCCCGCCATGCCGGCGCGCGATCTCGGTGACCGGCGTGGCGTCGCCGGCCGTGAGGCGCCCGCCGGGCACGAGCACGGTCAGCGTGCTCAGCGCCGCGGTCCAGCCGAAGCGGTCGCCGGTATGGGTGAAGGCGAAGGGGCGGGGTGGGGCGAGAGGCTGGCCGAGGCGGGCCTCGATCTCGCTCCGGAACCAGTCGAGCCCGCGATCGGCGATCGTGTATTTCAGGCGCGCGTGCTTGCGGTCCGTGCGGTCGCCGTACTCGTGCTGGGTGCGCAGCACCGCCTCGGCGACCGTGACCGCCTGGTCCGGCGTGCAGAAGCCGAACGGCTCGGCGAGGCGCGGATAGGTCGCGGGCTCGCCGTGCGTCGCTCCCATGCCGCCGCCGGCCGTGACGGTGAAGCCCACGAGCGCGCCGTCTTCGACGATTGCGACGAAGCCGAGATCCTGGGACAGCACGTCGATGTCGTTCGCCGGCGGAACCGCGAGGCCGATCTTGAATTTCCGCGGCAGATAGGTGGGGCCGTAGATCGGCTCGGCGTCTCCCTCCGCTCCGCCCTCGGCCCCGAGCCACAGCTCCTGATAGGCGGAGCTCTGCGGCAGGAGGTATTCGCTGATGGCGGTGGCGATCGCCAGCACCTCGGCATGCAGGCCCGAAGGCAGGGGCGCGGTGGTGCACATCACCGTGCGGTTCACGTCCCCGCAGGTGGCGCGGGTGTCGAGGCCGGCGGCCGCGATCGCGGCGATGACGGTGCGCAGGTTGCTCTTCAGCACGCCGTGGAGCTGCACGCTCTGGCGGCTGGTGAGGCGGAGCGTCCCGTTGCCGTAGTCCCGGGAGATGGCATCGAGCGCCAGCCACTGCGCGGGCGTGAGCACACCACCTGGGATTCGCACCCGTACCATGAAGGAAAAAGCCTTCTCGAGCCTGCGCTTGCCGCGCTCGGGGCGGAGGTCGCGATCGTCCTGCTGGTAGGTGCCGTGGAACTTGAGCAGCTGGGTGTCGTCCTCGTCGATCGCGCCGGTGATCTTCCGGGCAAGCCCGTCCTCGATCCCGCCGCGCAGGAGATGGCTCTCGCGCTTGATGGTCTCGTTTCTCGACAGCGGCGCGTCGGGGGCCGGCATGGTCATTCACTCCCGATGGAGAGGTGGATGCCGCATTCGCTCTTCGCCCGATCCGCCCAGCGGCCGGCGCGCACCGCCTCGCCGGGCCGCACCGCGCGCGTGCAGGGAATGCAGCCGATGGAAAGAAAGCCCTTCGCCCGCAGCGGGTGTTCGGGCAGGTCCCGTGCGGCGAGAAAGGCGCCCATATCGCCCGGCTTCCAGGCAACGAGCGGGTTGAGCTTGATGCGCCCGGCCGCATCGGCCTCGAAGGCCGGGAGCCCGCCGCGCAGGCCGCCTTGGTAGCGCTTGCGGCCGGTGATCCAGGCCGAAAAAGGGCGCAGCGCCGCCTCCAGCGGCACCACTTTTCGCAAGTCGCAGCAGCGGTCCGGATCATCGTTCCAGAGCCACTCCTCCGCGTCCTCCGCGGCGAGCGCGGCCGCGTCCGGACGGGTGCTGCGCACGTCGCGCAGGCCGAGGCGGGCGACGAGGAGGTCGCGATGGGCGAGGGTCTCGGCGTGAAGCTTCCCGGTATCGAGGAAGATCACCGGGATCGCCGGATCGATCTCGGAAGCGAGCGCGAGGAGCGCCGCCGATTCCGCGCCGAAGGACGAGACGAGCGCAATCCGTCCGGGGAAGAGCCGGCCCATCGCCAGCGATAGAAGCGCCCAGGCGTCAAGCCCGCCATAACGCTCGTTGAGGCGCGCGGCCTCCGCCGCGGCGGGCAGGTGGGCGCCGTTGGGCGGCAGCGCGGACATCAATAGACGTCCCGCAGATAGCGCCCGGCGCGCACCATTTCTCCCAGTCGCGCTTCGGCCTCCGCAGCGCTGCACGCGGCCTGCTCGGCGATGATGCGGAGCAGGGTCGCGTGCACGTCGCGCGCCATCGCCTTGGCATCGCCGCACACGTACACGTGCGCGCCCTCCGCGATCCAGGCATGGAGGTCGCGCCGCGCTTCCCACATCCGGTCCTGGACGTAGATCTTCTCCGGCTGGTCGCGCGAGAAGGCGAGGTCGATCCGCTCCAGGATCCCGCTCTTGAGCCATTCCTGCCATTCGAGCTGGTAGAGGAAGTCGTGGGTGAAGCGGCGGTGGCCGAAGAAGAGCCAGGTGCCGCCCGCCAGGCCGATCGCCTCGCGCTCCTGGAGGAAGGCACGAAAGGGGGCAACGCCCGTGCCCGGCCCGATCATGATCACCCGCGTGGCCGGATCGGCGGGCAGGCGGAAGCGCGGGTTGGGCTTGAGATGGACGGGGATTTTTCCCCCCAGCGCGCGCCGCTCGGCAAGATCGAGCGAGGCGACGCCGGTGCGCGCCCGGCCGTGCGCCTGGTATCTCACCGTGGCGAGCAGGAGATGGGCCGAGCTGCCGGTGAGCTTGCGGCTCGAGGCGATCGAATAGGCGCGCGGCGGCAGCGGCCGCAGCAAGCCGGTCAACGCCTCGGGCGCGAGCGCGTGGGGAAAGTTTTCGAAGAGATCGATCGGCTGCCGGCCGTCGAGAAGTTTTTCCAAGTGCGCGTGCTCGCCGAGGAGTTTCCCAAGCTCGGCGTCGGACGTGATCTGCTGATATTTCTGGACCAGCGGCAGCGTCAGCGTGGTGATGTCGCGCTCGCCGATCAGCGCCTCGGCGAGCGCCGCATTGCCTGCCTGCCCCACCGCCGCGAGAATCGCCTCCGCCAGCGCCGGATCGTTGCGCGGATGGATTGCGAGCGCATCGCCCGGCTCCCAGGCGAAGCTCGCGCCTTCGAGCTCGAGCTCGAGATGCAGCGCCTCGCCGTCGGCGCGGCTCGAGCGCAGGCTCGTCCGCTCGACGAGCGGGGCGAGGAAAGGGTTCGCGGGACCGAAGAGGCTGCGGGCGAAATCGACATGGATCACGTCCGCGCCGGCCGGACCGGGCTCGGAAGCGGGCGGGGCGAAGAGCGGCAGCGCCGTCTCGATCCAGCCGGCGGCAGGGCCGGCATAGTCGAGGTCGCACTCGATCCGCTCGGCGAGCCGCCCCGCGCCGAGTGAAGCGAGGCGCTCGTCGATCTGCCGCCCCGTCTCGCAGAACCGCGCATAGGCGCGGTCGCCGAGGGCCAGCACGGCGTAGCGGAGCTTGTCGAGCCGCGGCGCGTCATCGGCCATCAGGGCCGCGACGAAGCTCTCCGCCCGCTGCGGCGGATCGCCCTCGCCCCAGGTGCTGGCGATGACGACGACGTTTTCGGCCCGCGCGAGGTCCGCCGGCGTCACGTCCGCCATGTCCTGGACCTTCGCCGCAAAGCCGAGTTTTTGCGCGGCCCGGCGTACATCGGCGGCGAGCGCCTCGGCATTGCCGGATTCGCTCCCGAATAGAACGAGCAGCTTCGCCCGCTGGATTGCAGGCGCGGCCGCGGCGGCAGGCGCGGGCTGGGCCGAGGCGCTCGCCGCCTCGATCCCGGCAAGGAAGCCCGAAAGCCAGGCGCGCTGGGTCGGGCTCGCCGCAGCCAGCGCGCGGTTGAGCGCGGCGATCTCGTCGGGGTCGAAGGGGGCGCTCGTGGGCAGCAGGAGGGATTGGGACATCGACGATTGCCTTACGCGCCGGCGGCGCGGGCTTGCGGTGGCAGGACGAGGCGCATCGGCGCCGCCTCGTTGAGCGGGCCGAGCAGGTCCGAGAGGCCGACCGTCGGGCCGATGACGATCAGGGTCGGGTCCCGGCTCGGTATCGCCGCGGCAACACCGCCCGCTTCCGCCAGCGTGGCGCGGCGGATGCGCTGGCGCGGCGTGGTCGCATTGCTGAGGAAGGCGACCGGCTCGGCCGGGTCCCGCCCGGCCGCGATCAGCGCGTCGGCAATCGCCCCGATCGTCCCGATCGCCATGTAGAGGACGATCACGGGCGCCGCACGCGAGAGCGCCGCCCAGTCGAGATCGGCGGGCAGCCCGCCCGTCCGGTCATGGCCCGTGACGAACACCGCCGCCTGGGCAAGCCCGCGATGGGTGAGCGGAATGGCGGCGGCGGCCGTCGCGCCGATGCCGGCGCTGATGCCGGGCAGGATGCGGAAGGGAATGCCGGCGGCCGCGAGCGCCAGCGCCTCCTCTCCGCCGCGGCCGAACACCAGCGGATCGCCGCCCTTGAGCCGCACCACCCTGAGGCCCTGGCGGGCGAGCGCGATCAGCCGCTCATTGATCGCGAGCTGGGGCCGGCGCGGCCCGCCGGCACGCTTGCCCGCCGCCTCGAGCCGCGCATTGGATCCGGCAAGCGCGAGAATCTCCGGGGCCACCAGCGCGTCGTGGAGAACGATGTCGGCCATCTCGAGCGCCGCGGCGGCGTGGAGCGTGAGCAGGCCCGGATCGCCCGGACCGGCCCCGACCAGCCAGACGGAGCCGGGAACGAAGCGGGCTGGGACGAGTTTTTCCCTGAGCGAAAGCGCGAGCATGCAGAGAAAAGAAAATATCCTTCCCCTGTTTGGCAATCCCATCAGAGAAAAAAGATTTTTTTCCTCTTCTCAGCCATCTTCTAGGGAAAAAACAGCGTCTCCAGCCGTCCGAACGCCAAGGCGCGGCGGCTCAGGCCGGCTTCGGCTTGGGCTCCGGCGGATAACGGTGCAGGAGGTAGATCATGACGCCCATCGCCGGGAACGCGGCGAAGGTCGTGAGCGAGTAGAAAAGCTTCCACCCGGCGGCGGCGGCGAGGAAGCCCGAGAGGCCGCCCACCGTGCGCAGCGCCAGCGCCGCCACCGAGGAAAGCAGCGCATATTGCGTCGCCGTGTGGGCGCGTGAGCAGAGGCCCGAGAGGTAGGTGATGAAGGCGGCGTCGGCCAGGCCCTCGGTGAAGGACTCGACGGCCGAGGTCGCCAGCAGCACGCGGTGATCGCCCGCCGAGTAGGCGAGCAGCACATACATGCCGAGGCAGAGCGTCTGCACCCAGCCGGTGAAGAGCAGGGCCCGGCCGGTGCCGAGCCGGGCGACCAGCCAGCCGCCGAGGACAGCGCCGGCGAGCACCGCGGCGAGCGACACCGGCCCGCTGGCCAGCGCGACCGCGACGCGGTCGAACCCGAGCGCACGGTAGAAGGGCGGCAGCATTACCCCGGCCATCGCCTCGCCGAGGCGGAACAGGACGACGAAAGCCAGGATCGGAACGGCGCCGGGGCGGGCCATGAACTCGGCAAGCGGGGCCACCAGGGCCTCGGTGAGGCGCTGGCCGAGGCTCAGCCGCGCGACGGATTGCTGCGCCGGCGCTGCGGGTTCGCGCGCGGCCAGCGTCACGGGGATGCCGATCGCGCCGAGCGCCGCCATCGCAAGCAGGGAAAAATGCCAGCCCAGGGGGGTGGCGAGCGCGATCGCACCGGCCCCCGAGATCAGCAGCGCCCCGCGATAGCCCCAGACATAGGCGGCCATCGCGGCGCCCTGGAGGCGCTGGGGAAAGGTCTCGATGCGCCAGGCATCGATCACGATGTCCTGGCTCGCCGAGAGGAACGCGACGAGCGCCGCCGCACCCGCCGCGGCCGCCGGCGCCACGCCCGGCTGGGAGAGGGCGAGGAGCACGACGGAAAGGGCGAGCGCCGGCTGGATGACGAGCAGCCAGCCGCGCCTTCGCCCGAAGCGGGCAAGGAGCCCGGGCGGGGCCGCGTGGTCGAGCAACGGCGCCCAGAGGAATTTCAGCGAATAGGCAAGGCCGATATCGGCCGTGAGCCCGATCGCGCCGAGCGAGACATGGCCCTCGGCGAACCACTGCCGGAGCGTGAAACCCGAAAGCGGCAGCGGCAGGCCCGAGGCGAAGCCGAACCCGCCCATCAGCCAGAGCGCCGGGCTCGCCAGCATCCGGGCGAGCGTCGGCGCTTGCGGATCCCGCGTATCGGCCTGATCGTTCATCCGCCAAGACTGGCCGAGCGCGCGAGTTCGAGGGAAGCTGCTCATGCCGAAACCGTGCGCTGCCGCACCACCGGATCATCGGCGCGTCGGCAAGCGACGAAATGGCCCATCTCGAGCATGCGCAAAGGCGGAACCCCTTGAGAACATTCGGGTTCCGCGAACCGGCAGCGGGTGCGGAAGACGCAGCCCGAGGGCGGCGCCAGCGGGCTCGGAAGCTCCCCCTCGAGCAGCCTCCGGCCGCCCTCGGCCTCGGGGATCGCGGCGAGCAGCGCCTGCGTATAGGGATGGCGGGGGTGGGAAAAAATTTCCCGCCCCGGCGCGACCTCCATCACCCGCCCAAGGTAGAGCACCATCACCCGGTCGGCGGCGTAACCCACCAGGGCAAGGTCGTGGGCGATCAGCAGCATCGCCAGATGCCGCCGCCGCTGCAATGTTATCAAGAGGTTGGTCACCTGGGCGGCGATCGAAACATCGAGCGCCGAGACCGGCTCGTCGGCAACCAGCAAAACCGGGTCCGAGGCCAGCGCGCGGGCGATCCCGACGCGCTGGCGCTGCCCGCCCGAAAGCTGGTGCGGCAGGCGCCGGGCGAGCGCCGGGGCGAGCCCGACCTCCTCCATCAGCGCCGCAACCCGGGCCCGCCGCGCCGCCCGCGTCGGCGCGAGGCGATGGATCGTCAGCGGCTCGGCGATGATTTGCCCGATGCTCATCCGCGGATCGAGCGAGGCATAGGGGTCCTGGAAGATCGGCTGCACCGCTTGGCGGAAATTTTTTCCCGCTTTTCCGACTTCCTGGAAGTGGGAAGAAATTTCCGCGGAGCGGAAGAGCACCCGGCCCGAGCTCGGCTCGGCGAGGCCCAGCACGCACAGCCCGATCGTCGTCTTGCCCGAGCCCGATTCCCCGACGAGGCCGAGAATCTCTCCCGGGGCGAGCGTGAAGCTCACCTCGGTGACCGCCTGGAGGCTTTGCGGGCGGCGGAAAACCCCGCGCCGGACCGGGAAGCGGACCGAGAGGCTCTCCACCGCAAGGAGCGGGGTCGTCATGCGGCGAGCTCTGCCGCCCGGAAGCAGCGCACGAGCCGCCCGGCGAAGGGCTCCGAGACCGGCGGCTCCTCGCCATCGCAGAGCCCCGGCCGGAAGGAAGGGCAGCGGGGCCCGAAGGCGCAGCCGGGCGGCAGATGCGCGGGGTCCGCCACCGCGCCGGCGATGGCGGGGAGCGCCGCATCGTCCTTGGTCATGCCGAGGCGCGGGACGGAGCGCAGCAGCCCCGCCGTGTAGGGATGGAGCGGGCGGGCGATCACCGCCGCCGCCGGCCCTTCCTCCACCGCGCGCCCGGCATAGAGGACGAGGATGCGGTCCGCCACCTCACGCGCGACGCCGAGATGGTGGGTGATGAAAAGGAGCGCCATGCCGCGCTCGGCGCAGAGCCTGCGCAAGAGATCGAGGATCTGCGCCTGGATCGTCACGTCGAGCGCGGTGGTGGGCTCGTCGGCCAGCAGGAGCGCGGGATTGCACACGAGTGCAATCGCGATCATCGCGCGCTGGCGGAGCCCGCCCGAAAGCTCGTGCGGGAACGCGTCCATCCGCCGCTCCGGATCGGGCACGCCGAGATGGTCCAGCAGGGCCGCGACGCGCGCCCGGGCCGCGGCGCGGGGGATCGCTTCGTGAAAGCGCAGCGCCTCGACCACCTGATCGCCGATCCGATAGACCGGATTGAGGCTCGTCATCGGCTCCTGGAAGACCATGCCGATCTCCCGCCCGCGCAGGCGGCGCAAGGCCCCGGCGCCCGCGGTGGCGAGGTCCTGCACCGCGCCGTCGGCGGCGCGGAAGCGGATCGCGCCTGCGGTGAAGCGCGCCTGGCGCGGCAGGAGCCGCATCACGGCGAGGGCGAGCGAGGATTTTCCCGAGCCCGATTCGCCGACGATGACGAGGCGCTCCCCGCGCCCGAGGCGGAAGGAGACGCCTGCGAGCGCGGGCACCGTGCCGTACGAAAGCGAGAGATCCTCGACCGAGAGCAGAAAGCTCATCTCGCTCTGGGATCCAGCTCGCGGCGGAGGGCGTCGCCGAGCAGGTTGAAGCCGAGCACGACGAGGAAAATCGAAAACCCCGGAAAAGTCGCGATCCACCAGGCGGTGAGGAAAAAATTCTGCCCGTCGGCGAGCAGCGCGCCCCAGTCGGGCGAGGGCGGCTGGGCGCCGAGCCCGAGGAACGAGAGCCCGGCCGTCTCCACCACCACCGAGCCGGCCTGGAGCGTTGCCATGATGATCACCGGGGAGAGGCTGTTCGGCGCGACATGGCGGAGGATGATGCGCGCGCGCGAGGCGCCGAGCGCGCGGGCCGCGCGCACGAAATCGGTCTGGCGCACGGAGAGCACCTGGCCGCGGACCAGGCGGGCATATTGCGGGGTATAGACCACGCCGATCGCGATCATCGAATGCAGCAGGCTCGGCCCGAGGGCGGCGACGATGATCAGCGCCAGCAGCAGATAGGGAAAGGCGAGCAGCACATCGACGAGGCGCATCAAGACGGCATCCACCGCCCCGCCGAGATAGCCCGCCGCGAGCCCCATCGTGGTGCCGAGCGCGAGCGCGAGCCCATCGCCGACGATGATGGCAAGCAGGGCGAAGCGGGCGCCGTAGAGGACCCGGCTCGCCACGTCCCGCCCGTACTGGTCGGTGCCGAGCAGATGGGCGAGCGAGGGCGGCGCGAGCGCGCTCATCAGATCCTGCGCGTACGGGTCGTGCGGCGCGATCAAGGGCGCGAAGGCGCAGACGAGGAGAAAGAGAAGAACGATGGCGAGGCCGAGGCGGGCGGCCGGCCGCGCCAGCGCGCGCGAGAGCGTCGCGGCGCCGGCGGCGATCGGCGCGAGCGTCGCGCTCATCGGCGGCGGATGCGCGGATCGAGCGCCGCGTAGCCGAGATCGACTGCGAAATTGACGGCGACGAAGACGACCGCGACGAAGAGCGCGCCCGCCTGCACCACCGGATAGTCGCGCGCCAGGATCGCATCGACCATCAGCCGCCCGAGCCCGGGGAGGGAAAAAATCGTCTCGGTCAGCACCGCCCCGGAAAGGAGCAGCCCGAGCTGGAGCCCGATCACGGTGACGATCGGGATCAGCGCGTTGCGCAGCACATGGGCGCGGATCACCCGTCCCTCCGGCAGGCCCTTGGCCCGCGCCGTGCGCACGTGCTCGAGTTGCAGGCTGGCCAGCATCTCGCCCCGCGTGATCCGCGTGATCAGGGCGAGCGGGATGGTGGCGAGGGTCGCCGCGGGCAGGATGAGGTGGCGGAGCGCTTCGCCAACGAGCGCGACCCGGCCCGAAAGGGCCGCATCGACCACGCTGAGCCCGGTGATCCGCGGCATCGTGGCGCCGATCGGCATCACCCCCCCGACCGGCAGCCAGCCGAGCTTTTCCGAGAACAGCAGCAGCGCCATCAGCCCGAGCCAGAAGACCGGCATCGAAACGCCGAACAGCGTCGGGGTGGTGATCGCGGTATCGACCCAGCTGCCCTCGCTGAGCGCCGCGAGCACGCCGAGCGGCACGCCGAGCGCAACCGCGAGCAGCAGGGCGGCGAGCGTGAGCTGGAGGGTGACCGGGAAGGCCGCCAGCACCTCGGCCAGGGCGGGGCGGTTATCGCGGAGCGAGGTGCCGAAATCGCCGGCGAGCGCGCCGCCGAGGAAGCGCCAGGTACTGCACGACCACCGGCTGATCGAGCCCGAGCTGATGGCGGAGCCGGATCAGCGCGGCCGCGGTCGCGCGGTCGCCGAGCAGGAGGGTCGCCACGTCGCCGGGAAGAAGATGCATGGCGACGAAGACGACGACGCTCACGCCGAAGAGGACGATCAGAAGCTGGCCGACGCGTCCGGCAATATAATCGCCCACCAACGCCCTTCCGGGACCGTCCTGCTAGCCCAGGGAAACCTGCTCCATATCGAAGAACATCTGGGTCGGGTTGAGCTGGTAGCCCTTCACCTGATCGCTCACCGCCCGGACCTGGAGCACCGAATTGATGAAGATCCAGGGAGCATCGTCGAGGATGATGCGCTGCGCCTGCTGGTAGAGCTTCACGCGCGCCTCATGGTCGTTGCTCTGCAGCGCCTTGAGGAAGATGGCGTCCACCGTGGGGTTGCGATAGCGCACCGTGTCGGTCACGGGGATATTGGCGCTGCCGAACAGGGCGTTGAGGAAATTGTCCGGATCGCCGTTGTCGCCGGTCCAGCCGACCAGGAACATCCCCTGGTATTTGGCCGAGCGGATGGTCGTGAGGTAGGCGCCGAACTCGATCTTGCGCACCGTGGCGGCCACCCCGATCTTCTCGAGGTAGCCCTGCACGGCGACGGCGAGGTCGGGCCCGACCGGGTTGTAGCCGCGCCCCGAATTGTAGGCGAGCAGCTCGACCGCGAGGCCCGGCTTGACCCCGGCCGCCGAGAGCAGCGACTTGGCCTTGTCCGGATCGTAGGGGTAGCCCGGGAGCGTCGGGTCGAAGCTCCATTCGGAGGCCGGGAGCGGCGAGGTCATCGGCGCGGCGAGGCCCCCGTAGAGCGCCCGGTCGATCGCGGTCTTGTCGACCGCATAATTCAACGCCTGGCGCACCCGCACATCGGTGAAGGGCGGCGTGTCGCAGGGCAGGCCGACGCCGCTGACCGCAAGGCCCGGCTGGGTGAGGAGGCTGAGCGCGCGATCGGCGCGGATCGCCGGCAGCAGCTCGGTGTTGGTATCGGCCCAGATATGCATATCGCCGTTCTTCAGCGCCAGCAGCCCGGCCGAGGGATCGGGATATTCCTTGAAGACGAGCTTTTCCACTTTCGGCGCGCCGTTCCAGTACGCCGGGTTGGCGTCGAGCAGGATCGCGTCGCGCGGGCGCCATTCGCGGAAGACGAAGGGGCCGGTGCCGACGGGATGCTGGCGGAAATCCTTGCCGAATTTCGCTGCCGCCGCGGGGCTCACGACGCCGTTCCAGACCATCGCGAGGCTGGTGAGGAACGGCGCGCTCGGCGCCTTCAGCACGAAGACGACCGTCATGTCGTCCTTGGCCGTGTACGAGGCGAGCGAGCCGTAGGTGAAGTCGATGTACCCTTCGACGGGGCCGGTATTGTAGATGTAGGTGGGGTTCGCCTTGTTCAGCAGGCGGTCGATGCCGGCGATGTAGCTCTTCGCATCGAGCTTCGTGCCGTCATGGAAGCTGATGTTCGGGCGGAGCGTGAAGGTATAGGTGAGGCCGTCGGGCGAGACCGTGTAGGACCGCGCGAGCCCGGGCATCGGGTCGGTGGTGCCGGGCTTGTATTTCATCAGGCTGTCGAAGACCGTCGCCATGATGAAGCCCGAGGTGTTGTTGAGCACCGCCTCGGGGTCGAAGCCCGTGGGATCGGCGGCGATCCCGATGACAAGCGTGCCGGGCGGCGCGGCGGCCTCGGCCTCCCGGCCGGCGAGCCCGATGCCGGAGAGCGCCAGGCCCGAGCCCAGCAACCAAGATCGGCGGGTCAATCCCCGGTTCATATGAGCCCCCTCAGCGCCCTGGCGCAAAACCGTCCCGAGCGAAGACTATACGCGGCTCGATCCGGTGCGAAAGGACCGCGTGGCGGGCGGCGTCAGGTGAGCGCGGTGGACGGTGCCGCCTGATTGCGCCGGCTCTGCCAGAGCGCCACGAAGTCGATCGGCGCCAGCAGCACCGGGGGAAACCCACCATCGCGCGTGACGTCGGAGACGATGTTGCGGGCGAACGGGAAGAGGAGCCGCGGGCACTCCACGAGCAGCATCGGCTCGACCGCGTTGTCGGGAACCGCGCCCAGGGTGAACACCCCGGCATAGGTCAGCTCGGCGATGAAGACCGGCTGCTTGGCCGCGGCCTCCTGCTGGCCATTGCCTCCGGGCGGCAGCGTCGCCTCCGCCCGCACCAGCAGCGCCACCTCGAACACCGGCTGGCCGTCCTGCAGGCGCCGCGCCTGCACGTCCATGTTGATCGCGACCTGCGGGGACGTGCGCAGCTGGGTGAAGATCTGCGGACCCCCCGGCACCTCGAACGAAAGGTCCTTGATATATTGCAGGTTCACCGTGAGCGGCAGCGTGGTCACCGGCGCACCGGCGGTCGTCGTTTCCGACATCCTCTGGGTCTCCTGCCTGCCGTAAGAGCTTCGGGTTTCCGCCCGCCGTTCCGCGCGCCGTCAGGGCTTCGCGGCGATCTCGGCGGGATCGTAGCGCAGCCACTCGCCGTTCGGCACGCGCTGGCCGGTGAGCGCCAGGATGAAGCCCCAATGGGTGATCACGAGGCACGCCTGCGCGTCCGGCGCGGCCGCGACCTCGGCGCGGAAACGGGCCGCGCGATGGTTCACCTCCGCCTCGGACTCCGTCTCGGCCGGCCACCAGACCTCGGGAAGGGCGGAGAAATCATGCCCGGGCCAGCTGCGCTCGAGGGCGCTGCGCGGGGAGCCGATATCGCAGGTGAAGGCGAAACGCTCGCGCACCAGCGTCCGCACCGTGACCGGCACGTCCAGGGAGGCGGCCAGCGGCGCCGCGGTCTCGAGCGCCCGCCGATAGGGCGAGACGACGATCCGCGCGATGCTGAGCCCGGCGAGCGCGGCGGCCGCGGCCTCGGCCTGGCCGCGGCCGCGCTCGGTGAGCGCCGGGTCGCGGATGCCGGGATCCCGCTTGGTGGCCGAGAAATGCCGGTTGAACTCGCTTTCTCCGTGGCGGAGCAGGATCATCGGGCCGCTTTAGCCGGCCCGGCCGGTGCCGGCAACCGGTGCCGGCAACCGGTGCCGGCAACCGGTGCTTCGCCCGCTGCTTTCCCGACGCTTTCCCGATGCTTTGTTGTGTGGGGCGCCGGCTCCGCCTATTTCTGCGACCACAGGAGTTTAAGTTGATGGGCCAGGGTGGGTTTCCGATCGATCTGGTTTTGTTCGGCCTGATCGCCGCGTTCCTCGTTCTCCGGCTGCGCAGCGTGCTCGGCCGCCGCACCGGCTTCGAGCGTCCGCCGGTCGATCCTCAAGGGGCTCATCCCGCCTTGCGTGCGGCGCCGGTGATCGAGGGCCGGGCCGAGGCGGCGCAGCCGGCGCCGGCCCGGAAGCTGCCCGATCCGGCGAGCCCCGCCGGCGCGGCCCTCATCCGCATGCAGGGGGTGGACCACGGCTTCCAGCCCCAGCACTTCCTCGCGGGGGCGGAGCAGGCGTTCCGCATCATCGTCGCCGCGTTCGCCGCCGGCGATCGCGCGGCCCTGCGGCCACTCCTCGCCGACGAGACCTACCGCACCTTCGACACCGCGATCGCCGAACGCGAAAGCCGCGGCGAGACCCAGAAAACGGAGATCCGCGGGATCGAGTCCGCGACCATCGAGAGCGCCGAGCTGACCGGCACGACGGCGCGCATCGGCGTCCGCTTCGTCTCCGACCAGGTCAATGTCACGCTCGGCGGCGACGGCCAGCCGGCCGCCGGCACCGAGGCCGTGACCGAGATCACCGATCTGTGGGCCTTCGAACGTGACCTCGCGGCCCAGGATCCGACCTGGCGGCTGGTCGGCGCCCGCAGCGCGTGAGCGGCCTCTTCGGCCCGCCCCGCCGCGGCGGCGTGGCAGGGTCCCCAGCGCGCCGTGCGCGCTGGGGCGCCTCGGCGGCTCTCCTTGCCTTCGCGCTGGCCGGCTGCGCGCTCCAGCCGGGCCAGGGCCAGGGCCCGGCCATCGGCCTCGAGCCGGTGCCGGTCGCCGCCCTGCCGGGCTGGCAGGCCGATCACGTCGATGCGGGGCTCCAGACCTTCCGCGCCGCCTGCGCCCGCCTGCTCACGCTTCCGGCGGACCAGAAGCTCGGCGGGGCCGGGATGGCCGCGACCCTCGGCGGCACCGCAGGCCTCTGGCAGCCGGCATGCACGGCGGCGCGCGCCGTCCCCGCCGGCGACGAGGAAGCCGCGCGGGCCTTCCTCGCCCGCTACCTCCAGGCCTACCGCGTCAGCGCCGGGGGCAACCCGGCGGTGCTCTTCACCGGCTATTTCGAGCCGGAGGTGGCCGGCTCGCTCCGCGAGACCGCGCACGACGACACGCCGCTCTACGGCCGCCCGCCCGACCTCGTGCAGGCCGAACTCGGCGATTTCTCGCCCGACCTCGCCGGACGGATCATCGCCGGACGGGTCGAGGACGGCCGCCTCGAACCCTACTTCACCCGGGCGGAAATCACGGCGGGCGCGCTCGCCGGCCAGCATCTCGAGATCGCCTGGCTCGCCGACCCGGTCTCGGCCTTCGTGCTGCAGATCCAGGGCTCGGGCCGCATCCGCCTGCCGGACGGTGAAATCGTCCGCGTCGGATTCGCGGGCGAGAACGGCCGGCCCTACGTCCCGATCGGCCGCATCCTCGGCGATCGCGGCGATATCCCGAAGAACGCGATCACGCTCCAGAGCATCGTCGCCTGGCTCGAAGCCCATCCCGCCGAGGCCCAGGCGGTGATGGACGAGAACCCGGCCTACGACTTCTTCCGCGTCCTGCCCGGACTGCCACCCGACGAGGGACCGCCCGGAGCCCTCGGCGTGCCACTCACGCCCGGCCGGGCCCTGGCCGTGGACCGACGCTACATCCCGCTCGGCGCGCCGGTGTGGGTCGCAACCCGCGATCCCGACACCGGCAAACCCCTCCAACGCCTGATGGTCGCCGAGGATATCGGCGGCGCCATCACCACCCCGCTCCGCGCGGATATCTTCTTCGGCTGGGGCGACCCGGCGGAGGCGGCAGCGGGACGAATGAACGCCAACGGCGCCGAATACGTGCTGCTCCCACGACCTCCGGCCAGCCAGTAAGTCCAAGGGGGCTCCGCCCCCTTGGAACCCCCGCCAAGGGCTGAGCCCTTGGAACCCCTCCGTTTTGGCGGCCGCTGAGGGCGGTTTGGCTGCTCGCGCAATCGCGCGGGCAGCCAAACCGCCCTCAGCGGCCGCCAAATGGATGGGGTCCAGGAGCCCAGCTCCTGGCAGGGGGATCCAGGGGGACAGCGTCCCCCTGGTCTTCCCTGGCTCGCCTTGGGGGTGTGGGTGCCATAGGATCGGGTCATGGTGTCCTCTCGTCCGCGTGTTGCGCTTTTCGTCACCTGTCTCGTCGACTTCCATCGGCCGACGGTTGGTTTCGCTGCCATTCGTCTGCTCGAGCGGGCCGGATGTCAGGTGGAGGTGCCGCGTGCCCAGACCTGTTGTGGCCAGCCTGCCTACAATGCGGGCGACCGTGCGACGGCGCGCGACATCGCGCGCGGGATTCTCGACAGCTTCAGCGGCTACGATTACGTGGTGGTCCCCTCCGGCTCCTGCGGCGGGATGCTGAAGCATCATCTGCCGCGCTTGTTCGACGACGATCCGAACCTGCGGCCGCGCGCCGAGGCGCTGGCGGACAAGACCTTCGAGCTCGTGGGCTTTCTTGCCGACGTGCTCGGCGTCACCCATGTCGATGCGGCCTACTCGGGCACCGTCACCTATCACGACAGCTGCTCGGGCCTGCGCGAGCTCGGCGTCAAGGACCAGCCGCGCCGGCTGCTCGCGGGGGTGGCGGGCCTCACGCTCAAGGAAATGGCGGACCCCGAGATCTGCTGCGGCTTCGGCGGGACGTTCTGCGTCAAATATCCCGAGATCTCGGTGCGCATGGTCTCGGACAAGACCAAGGACATCGCCGCCGCCGGCGCCGACACGCTGCTCGCCGGCGATCTCGGCTGCCTGCTCAACATGGCGGGACGGCTTTCGCGCGAAGGCAGCGCCGTGCAGGTGCGGCACGTGGCGGAGGTCCTCGCCGGCATGACCGGGGAGGTTCCGCCGATCGGCGCCCCGCGCGGCGGCGCACACCGAACCCGCAAAGCGTAGCATCGGATCGCAGAGTTTCGCGGGGAGCGGAGCGACCGCGGCAGCCTGCGTCAATCCGATACTTAAGGCAATGAGCTGGTGCCAGCCTTCTGTGAAAGCTGGCACGAGATCAATATGGCTTCTGGTGGAATCGCGCAGCGATCCGCCAAAGCCATGAAATTGATCGGCAAAACAAAGGCTAGAGCGTGATGACCTGAAGTCATCACGCCCTAGCGCGCAAACCGGATTTCACCGCTTGCCTCCGGTGCGGCAGGTCCGTTACGGTTTTCCGGCGTCTCGGAGGCAACGATGAAAAAGAGGCTTCTCTTCGCGGGGGTGATCCTCGCCGGTCTTGGCTTGTGCGCGTCGCCGTCGTACGCGCAGAAATCGGCCGATACGCTGCGCATCGCCTGGCGGGACGCGGTGCCGGACGTCGATCCCTACTACAACTCGCTGCGCACCGGGCTCATCGTCGCACACCTCGCATGGGACACGCTCGTCGATCGCGACCCGCTCACCTTCAAGATCGTCCCGCTGCTCGCCACGTCCTGGAAATGGGTCGACCCGACGACGCTCGAATTCACCCTCCGCCAGGGCGTGAAATTCCAGAACGGCGATCCCTTCACCGCCGACGACGTGGTCTACACGATCGAGACCATCACCGCGCCCGACTCCAAGGTCTCGGTGCCGAGCAACTTCACCTGGATCGCCGGCGCCCGGAAGATCGATGCCTATCACGTCGTCATCAAGCTCAAGCGCGTCTTTCCCGCCGCCCTCGACTATCTCGCGATGGTGGTGCCGATCTATCCCAAGGCCTATCGCGAGAGGGTCGGCGCGGCGGAATACGCGAAGAAGCCGATCGGCGCCGGGCCCTACGAGATCACCCGCGTCGACGGCGTGACCGAGATCGACCTCAGGCGCTTCGCCGGCTACTACGCCGGCAGCCCGAAGGGCATGCCGAAGATCGGCAAGATCGTGATCAAGGAAGTGCCGGACGCGACCACCGAGCTCACCTCGATCATCGGCGGCGAGGCCGACTGGATCTGGCAGTATTCCCCCGACCAGTACGACAACCTCAAGCGCCTGCCGACGCTCAGCGTCACGCGCGCCGAAACCATGCGGATCGGCTATGTCAGCCTGGACGCCGCGGGCCGGACCGGCAAGGACGACCCGTTCACGAAACTCGCCGTCCGCCAGGCGGTGAATTATGCGATCGACCGCGCGTCGATCGCCACGAACCTGGTGCAGGGCGGCTCGCGCGTGATCAACGCGCCCTGCTACCCCTCCCAGTTCGGCTGCGACCAGGCGGCCGCGACCGTCTACCCCTATGATCCGGCGAAGGCGAAGCAGCTGCTCGCCGAGGCGGGCTATCCGAACGGCTTCCACACCACGCTCGTCACCTACATCCTGCCGCAATGGGCGGCGGCCCTACAGAACTATCTCGCCGCCGTCGGCATCCGCGCGAGCATCGACCAGCTTCAGGTGGGCGCGGAGGTGCAGAAGGTCGAAGCCGGCCAGGCGCCGATGAGCGCGGGAAGCTGGGGCTCCTATTCGGTCAACGACGTCTCGGCGATCCTGCCCTATTTCTTCGGCGGCGGGCCCGACGACTACGCGCGCGACCCGGAGGTGGAGACGCTCATCCAGCGCGGTGGATCGACGGTCGATCCGGCCAAGCGCCAGGCCTATTACCGCCAGGCGATCCAGCGCATCTCCGCGCAAGCCTACTGGGTGCCGCTGAATACCTACGTGGACACCTACGCCTTCAGCAAGGACCTCGCCTTCACGCCCTACCCGGACGAGCTTCCGCGCTTCTACCTGTCGGTACTGGAAGTAGCGGAAGCCTACGCCGCGAGGTGGCATTCCACCTCGCGGCCGGCGATCTCGCGCAAGCCCGGCGCCTCGGTCGCGCAGCGCGGCACCGCGATCGGGCAGCGCGGATGGAAGCGGCAGCCGGGCGGGATGTTGGCGGGATCGGGCGTGCTGTCCCCGAGGCCCACATCGGGCACGCCTAAGCCCGGCTCCGGCGTCAGCACCGAGGCCAGCAGCGCCCTGCGTGTACGGATGCGCCGGCCGCGCGAACAGCGCCTCCACCGGCGCTGCCTCGACGATCCGCCCGAGATACATCACCGCGACCCGGTCGGCGATGTGCTCGACCACCGCGAGGTTGTGGCTGATGAAAAGGATGGTGAGGCCGAGGTCGCGGCGCAGCTCGGCGAGCAGGTTGAGGATCTGCGCCTGCACCGAAACGTCGAGCGCCGAGGTCGGCTCGTCGCAGACGACGACGCGCGGATTGAGCACGAGCGCGCGCGCGATCGCGACCCGCTGGCGCTGGCCGCCCGAAAGCTCGGCGGGAATCCGGTCCGCGATCTCCGGCGAAAGCCCGACGCGCTCCAGCATTCGCGCAACTTGCCGGCGGCGCTCCGCTGCCGCCATGCCGCCGACGGCGGCGAGCGGCAGGCCGACGATATCGCGCACGCGCTTCTTCGGGTTGAGCGAGCCGAAGGGGTCCTGGAACACCGGCTGGATGAGGCGGGCGCGGACCCGGCGATGCATCGCGGCGAAGCTCTCGCCATCGAGCAAAATCTCGCCCCGGCTCGGCGCCTCGAGCCCGAGGATCATGCGCGCGAGCGTGGTTTTCCCGCAGCCCGATTCACCGACGATGCCGAGCACCTCGCCCGGAGAAGCGGCGAGCGAGACCCCATCCACCGCACGCACCTGGCGGCCGCCGGCCTGGGGGAAGGTTTTCGCGACATCGCGCAGGACGACGATCGGTGCCGTGCTCATGCGGCCTGCCGCGCCGCCCAGCCGAAGGGCAGGCGGCAGAGAAATTCGTGCCCGGCGTCAGGACCCGCGGCGATCGCCTGGCGGGCGATGGCTCCGGCGCAGGCGGGGATCGCCTCGCCGCAGCGGTCGCGGAAGGCGCAGCCGACGAAGCCCGGCGCAAGACGCGGCACGCTGCCCGGGATCGCGCCGAGCGGCGCCCCGCGCCGCACCTTCCCCGGCACCGGCACGGCGGCGAGCAGCCCCTTCGTGTAGGGGTGCGTGGGGGCTGCGAAAAGCGAGGCCACGGGCGCGGATTCCACGATCTCGCCCGCATACATCACGGAGACGCGGTCGGCGACGCGCGCGACCATGCCCAGATCGTGCGTGATCAGCAGCATCGCGAGCCCGAGCTCGCGCTTGATCCCGGCGAGCAGGCGGAGCACCTGCGCCTGCACCGTGACATCGAGCGCGGTGGTCGGCTCGTCGGCGATCAGAAGCTCGGGCTCGCAGATCAGCGCCATGGCGATCATCACCCGCTGGCGAAGCCCCCCGGAGAGCTGGTGCGGGTATTGCGCGAGCCTGAGGTCGGGCGCGGTTCATCCCGACGCGCGCCAGCATCGCCGCCGCGCGCTCCCGCGCTTGCCCGCGGGAAAGCCCGCGATGGCGGCGCAGCACCTCGGTCATCTGCGAGCCGATCGTGTAGGCCGGGTTGAGGCTGGTCATCGGCTCCTGGAAGATCATCGCCAGCCGATCGCCGCAGAGCCGCGCCATGCCGCCGCCCGGAAAGCCCGAGCAGGTCCTGATCGTGGAAGCGAAGCGCCCCGGCGCTGCGCGCGGCGCCGCGCGGCAGCAGGTTCATCACCGCAAGCGCGGTCAGCGACTTCCCGCACCCCGATTCCCCGACCAGGCAATGGGTCTCCCCGCGCGCAAGCGTGAGCGAGATGCCGCGCACCGGCTCGGCCGCCGCGCCGAAGCGGACGCGGAGCGCCTCGATCTCGAGGACCGCGCTCATCCCGCGCGCGCCACCGCGAGCAGATCCCTGAGCCCGTCGCCGAGCAGGTTGATGCCGAGCACCAGCACGAAGAGCGCGAGGCCGGGGATCATGATCACCCAGGGGCTGAAGAACATGTAGGTCTTGGCCTCCGCGATCATCAGCCCCCAGTCGGGCAGCGGCGGCGGCACGCCGAGCCCGAGGAACGAAAGCGCTGCCTCGAGCAGGATCGCCAGCGCCATCTCGAGCGTGGCGATGACGACGAGGTGGTTGAGGATGTTGGGCAGCACCTCGGAGACGAGGATGCGCGCATGCGAGCACCCGGCGGCGCGCGCGGCGGCGATGTAGTCGAGCGTGCGGACCTGCATGGTCGCGGTGCGCGAGACCACGGCGAAGCGATCCCAGAGCAGCAGCGCCAGCACGAGGATGACGACGGTGAGCGAGCTGCCGACGAGCGCCACCACGGTCAGCGCCACGAGGATGAGCGGCACGGCGAGGCGCGTGGTGATGACGAACATCACGACATCGTCCACCCGGCCGCCGAAATATCCGCCGAGCAGGCCGAGCGTGGTGCCGATCGCGCCCGAGGCGAGCACCGTGAGCGTGCCGATCAGAGCGAGATGCGTGCGCCGTAGAGCATGCGGGCGAGATAGTCCCGGCCGAGCTGGTCGGTGCCGAACGGATGCGCCGGGCTGCCCCCCGGCAGCCATTCCGGCGGGACGAGCCGGTGGGTCAGATGCTGCGTGAAAGGGTCGTGCGGGGCGAGCCCGGGGGCGGCGAGCGCGATCAGCACGGCAGCGCCCACGATCAGCCCGCCGAGCAACGTCGGCAGATGCCGCGGCGAAAGGATCCGGCCCGCCCGCGCCCCGCTCATCGGCTCCGCAGCCGCGGGTCGAGGGCGGCGTTGCAGAGATCGGCGAGCAAAGTGAGCGCGATGTAGATGACGGCGAGCAGCAGGACGACCGCCTGCACCACCGGGAAGTCGTTCTTGCTGATCAATTCCCAGGCGAGGTAGCCGACCCCGTGCAGCGCAAAGACCTCCTCGACGACGATCGATCCGCCGAGCATGAAGCCGAGCTGCACCGCGCCGACCGCGACCACCGGCATCGCCGCGTTGCGCAGCGCATGCTTGAGCACGATCGATCGCGCCGAGAGGCCTTTCGCGCGCGCGGTGCGGATATAATCGGAGCCCAGCGCCTCGATCATGCCCGTCCGCATCAGCCTGAGCAGCGCCGGAATGGCGGAAAAGGAAAGAACGAATGCCGGGCAGGATGTAGCCGGTCCAGTCCGCGACCCCCGAGATCGGCAGCCAATGCAGATCGAGCCCGAACCAGATGATGAGCAGCAGGCCGAGCCAGAAGCTCGGCATCGCCTGGCCGATCAACGCCACCATCGTCAGCAGCCGGTCGATCGGCGAGCCCTCGTAGAGTGCCGCGAGGATGCCGAGGGGAAGGGCGATGGCGAGCGCGAAGACGAGCCCGACGCCGCCCAGCGTCAGCGTGATCGGCAGCCGTGTCGCGACCAACCCGGAGACGGGCGCGTGATAAAGGTAGGAATCGCCGAGGTCGCCCTCCAGCGCGCGCCCCGCCCAGTCGAGGAACTGCACCGTGAGCGGACGATCGAGCCCGTATTCCTTGCGGATGATCGCAATGTCTTCGGCGGTGGCGTCAGGGCCGGCGATCGAGGCGGCGAGATCGCCGGAAATGCGGGTGAGCGCGAAGGAGATCACCAGCACGGTGACAGTGACGAGGATGGCCAGCGCGAGCCGGCGCAGCGCATAGCGGAGCATTGCAGCAAGCGTATGGCTGCTGCGCCGCACAATCAAGCCAGGGGCTGGGCCCCTGGACCCCACAAGCGCTGCGCGGCACCAGGGGCTGGGCCCCTGGACCCCCTAAGCGCTGCGCGGCACAAAGGGGGGGCGCCTGGACCCCACAAGCGCTGCGCGGCACCAGGGGCCCAGCCCCTGGCTAAGCGTGCCGGCGGCGGCGTGCCGGGTGTGCGGCTTCCTCGGCGGGTTCCTCGGTGGGCGAGATCGCGGCGAGCAGGGCCTGGCGCAGCTGCACGAGCTTCTGCTCGTTGGTGATCTTCAGGCCGAACATGTCCTTGACATAGAAGACGTCCACCGCGCGCACGCCGTAGGTGCTGACATGGGCCGAGGAGATCGAGACGCCCTGCTCGCTGATCGCCGCGGTCACGTCGTGCAGGAAGCCCGGCCGGTCGCGTCCGTTCACCTCGATCACCGTGTGGGTGTTCGAGGCGCGGTTGTCGATGACCACGCGCGCGGGCACGTGGATCGCGCGCATGCGCCGGCCGAGCAGCGCGCTGGTGACCTTGCGGATCTCGGTCGCGAATTTCAGTCGGCCCGAAAGGGCCTGCTCGGTCAGCACCGCCAGCCGCGCCAGCCGGTGCGGCGCGTCGAAGGCGCCGCCGGCGGCGTCCTGGATCCAGAACGTGTCGAGCGCCATGCCGTTGGTCATGGTGTGGATCCGCGCATCGACGATCGACGCGCCGGCGACCGCGAGCGCGCCGGCGATGCGGCTGAAAAGCCCGGGATGGTCGGCGGTGTAGACAGTGACCTCGGTCACCGCGCGCTGGGGCAGGATCTCGGTCTCCACCGTGAGCGGCGCCTCGCGCGATTCGGCCCCGCGAAGCATGCGCGCATGGCGGGCGTGGGTGGAAGGGTCGAAGGCGAGCCAGTAGCCGGGATAGCCGAGGCTGAGGAATTTCTGGACATCGGCCGCCGGCCAGTCGGTGAGCAGGTTGGAGGTGGCGCGTTTCGCCCGCGCGACGCGCACATCCCGCTCGGTGGTGGCGAGGCCGCCGGCGAGCACTTCGGCGACGCGCGTGTAAAGCTCGCGCAGCAGCGTCGCCTTCCAGGCGTTCCACACCTTTGCCGAGACCGCGCGCATGTCGGCCACCGTCAGGATCAGCAGCAGGCGCAGCCGTTCCGGGGACTGGATGGTGTCGGCGAGGTCGAGGATGGTTTTCGGGTCGTCGATATCGCGCTTGAACGCGGTCTGGCTGAGGAGAAGGTGGTGGAGGACGAGCCATGAGACCATCTCGGTCTCTTCGCCCGAGAGCCCGAGCGTGGGGCCGACCCCGAGCGCGATCCCCGCGCCGATCTCGGAATGATCGCCGCCGCGGCCCTTGGCGATGTCGTGCATCAGGGTCGCGACATAGAGCGCGCGGCGCGACTGGAGATGGTCCATCAGTCCCGAGGCCACCGGCGCGATTTCGGCAAGCTCGTCGCGCTCGAGCATGTTGAGGACCCGGATCGCCTCGACCGTGTGCTCGTCGACGGTGAAGACGTGATAGCTGTCGAACTGCATCTGCCCGACGATGCGCGCCCAGTCCGGCAGCAGGCGGCCGAGGAGGCCGCTCTCGTTCATGATCGTGAGCCAGCGCGCGCCGTCGGCGCGGTCATGCTCGGCGTCGCGGCCGCAGAGGAGGTCGAGAAAGATCGCCATCGCATCGCGGTCTTCGCGGAGCGCGATCGCGTTGCGCTCGTGGCGGATGAGTGCGGCGAGCGCCAGCGGATGCAGCTCCAGATTGCGGTCCCGCGCGATCTCGAGCATGCGCAGCATCAGGATCGGGTCGCGGGCGAAGCGCACCGGCGCCTCCGGCATGAGCTTGCCTTCGTCGAGCATGAAGCCGGCGGCGGCGAGCGTCGCATCGGTGGTTCCCGCGACCACCGCCGGCGGGCCGAGTGCCGCGCGCAGGATCGCCGGCTCGAGCACGCGGGTGAGGCGCGTCACTTCGCGCGCGGTGAGGAAGTAGTGGCGCATGAAGCGCTCGACCCCATCCTGGCGGCGGTGGCGCGTGTAGCCCATCCGCGCGCCGATGACGGGTTGGAGATCGAAGGTGAGGCGCTCCTCCGCCCGCCCGGTGACGTAGTGCAGGTTGAAGCGCACGGCCCAGAGGAAGTCGAGCGAGCGCTGGAACCGCCGCGCCTCGAAGGCGGAAAGAATGTGGTCGTCGCGGGCCGCGGCACCTTGCGTGGCGCAGAGCGCCCCGATGTCCGCCACGTCGAAGGCCGCCTTGGCCATCCAGTAGATGGTCTGGAGGTCGCGCAGTCCCCCGCGTCCCTCCTTCACGTTCGGCTCGACCAGGAACGGGCTCTCGCCGAAGCGCTGATGGCGCGTGTCGCGCTCGGCTTCCTTGCCGGCGAGGAAGCTCGAGAGCGCGCCCGCGATGCACTCGGCGCGGAAATGCTCGAGGAAGGTCGCAGAGAGGGCTGCGTCCCCCTCGAGCAGGCGCGCGTCCAGCAGGGCCGTGCGCACCGAGAGGTCGTTCTTCGCCACCGTCAGGCAATCGGCGATCGAACGGGTGGCGTGCCCCACCTTGAGGCCGAGATCCCAGAGCAGATAGAGCATGAACTCCACGACCTGGCGCACCGCTCCGGTGGGTTCCTCCGCGGTGAGGAAGAGCAGGTCGAGATCGCTCATCGGCGCCAGCATCCCGCGCCCGAAACCGCCCGTGGCGAGCAGGGCCAAGGGCGTGTCGAGCTCGGCGCCGGAGCGCGCCAGCGAATAGGCGTAGATGACCTCGATCAGCCCGCGGGTCAGCTCGGCGAGCAGATGCGCGGCAGCGACCCCGGAAAGCTCGCCATGCTCGAAGCGCGCCCTTGCGGCGGTCTGGATGCGGGCGAAGTGGCGGCGAAACGCACCGAGCGCCTGATCGCGCCTGACCGCGGCAAGGTCGCGCCCGAGCTCGCCGAGCGCATCGATCAGGGCGGCCTTCGCGGCGGCGGGCGCGGCGGGAAGGGAGGACGGTGTCAGCATCGTGCGGATGCTAGCGGGTCGTCGGGCGGGCGACCAGGAAGCAGCGCCTTCAGCCGGTAAAGAATTTCGAGAGCTTCTCGCGGCGTGAGCGTATCCGGCGCGAGTTCTGCAACCGCTGCATGCAGTGGATCGGGTGGCACCGCAGTCGGAGGTTGTTCCGGCCCCACTTCGCTCGGAGATTTGGGCCGGGACGAGGCGGCGAAAAGCGGCAGCTGGGCCGGCGCGGTCAGCGCGGCACCTCGCTCCTCGAGCAGCGCGAGCAGCTGCGCGGCGCGGGAAACGACCGGGGCAGGAACGCCGGCGAGCTTCGCCACCGCAACGCCGAAGCTCCGCTCGGCCGCGCCTTCCGCCACCTCGTGGAGGAAGACGACGCCGCCTTGCCATTCCTTGACCCGCATGCAGAGCGGGGCGAGCCGCGGCAGCTCGGTCGAAAGCCGCGCCAGCTCGTGGAAGTGGGTGGCGAAGATGGTGCGGCAGCGGAGCCCCGAATGCAGCGCCTCGAGCACGGCCCAGGCGATCGCGAGCCCGTCCAGCGTCGCCGTCCCGCGGCCGATCTCGTCCACCACCACCAGGCTCGCCGGCCCGGCCTGGCGAAGGATCGCCGCGGTCTCGGTCATCTCGACCATGAAGGTGCTGCGGCCGCGGGCGAGATCGTCCGCCGCGCCGACGCGCGAGAAGAGCCGGTCGACCACGCCGATCTCGACCGCCTCGGCCGGCACCGGCAGGCCGGCCTGGGCGAGGATGGCGATCAGCGCGTTCTGGCGGAGGAAGGTGGATTTGCCCGCCATGTTCGGCCCGGTGAGCAGGGCGACGCGCCGCTCGGGCGCGAGGTCGCAATCGTTCGGCACGAAGGCGGCGCCGGCGGGCAGCGCCGCCTCGACCACCGGGTGCCGCCCGGCGCGGATGCGGAATTCGCTCCCGGCCGTGACGCGCGGGCGGCACCAGCGCCCGCCGGCGGCGAGCCGGGCGGCCGAGAGGGCGACGTCGAGCTCGGCGAGGCGGGTGGCGGCGGCGCCGATCGCCCCGGCCTCGGCGAGCGCGGCGGCGCCGAGCCCGGCCAGGATCTCCCGCTCGCGGGCGAGCGCCCGCTCGGCCGCCGCGCTGATCCGCTGGTCGAGCTCGGCGAGCTCCGGGGTCGAGAACCGGGCCCCGTTCGCCATCCCCTGGCGCAGCACGAAGCCCGGCTCGGCCTTGAGGCGCTCGACGGCGGCGGCCGGCACCTCGATGACGTAGCCGAGCTGGGCGTGGTAGCGGATCTTGAGCCCCGAGACGGCAAGCCGCCCGGCCAGCGCCCGCTCGAGCCCGGCGATGACCCGGCGGCTCTCGTCGCGCAACTGCCGCTCCGCATCGAGCGCCGCATCGAAGCCGGGGGCGATCGCGCCGCCCTCGTCGGCCCGCGCCGGCAGCCGCTCGGCGAGGGCGGCTGCGAGTTTTTCCGCCAGCGCCTTGCCCCCGCCCAGGGCCCGGTCCGCCGGCCCGGTGAGCAGCGCGCCGGCGCGGTGCGCGGCCGCGAGCCCGTCGCGCAGGCTGGCGAGGTCGCGCGCCCCGCCGCGGCCGACCGCGAGCCGCCCGAGGGCGCGGGCGAGGTCCGGGCAGCCATGGAGGATGGCG
This sequence comes from uncultured Pseudomonadota bacterium, assembly GCA_963840545.1. Taxonomy (GTDB): domain Bacteria; phylum Pseudomonadota; class Alphaproteobacteria; order Acetobacterales; family Acetobacteraceae; genus JAKAWQ01. Next base: position 148,397 of record CAWIZE010000002.1, read on the forward strand.
CCGAGGGCGGCGGCGAGGTCGGGGGTGGCGAGCAGCCAGGTCCAGGCATCCTGGCGGGTGGCGATGGCCGCCGGATCGGTCAGGGGCGCGGCGAGGGTTTGGGCGAGCGCCCGCCCGCCCGCCGCGGTCAGCGTGCGGTCCACCGCGGAGAGCAGCGTGTGCGCGGCCCCGCCGTCACGGGCGCGGAGCAGGTCGAGGCTCGCCCGGGTCGCGGCGTCCATCGCCATGACCGCCGCACTAAGCTGCGGGGCGGGCGGGGAGAGCAGCGGCAGCCGGCCGCCCTGGCTCGTGCGCACGTACGCGACCGCCACGGCCGCGGCGATGGCCTCGGCGTCGGTGAAGCTGCCGAAGGCCTCGAGGCTGCCTGCGCCGAAGGCCTCGGCGAGCGCCTGCCGCGCCGCCTCGGGGGCGGGCGGGGGCGGGCTCGCGGGGGCCCGGAGCGGGGCGAACTCGCCGAGCGCAAGCGTCTCCGGGGCGAGGATTTCCGCCGGATCGAGCCGTCCCAGGAGGTCGAAGACCGCGCCCGGAGCGGCCGCCTCGGTCGCGAACAGCCCGGTCGAGATGTCGATCCAGGCGGCCCCGAGGCAGCCCGGCCGAACGGCGAGCGAAACCAGCACATTGGTGCGGGCCGCTTCGAGCAACCCTTCGTCGGTGAGGGTGCCCGGCGTGACGAGGCGCACGACGTCCCGCCGGATCGGCGCCCCGGCGCGGCGCTCGGAGGCGCGCTCGAGCTGCTCGGCCACCGCCACGCGGAAGCCGCGGCGGATCAACCGGGCGAGATAGAGCTCGGCTGCCGCCGCCGGGACCCCGCACATCGGGATCGGCCTTCCCTCGTGCTCGCCGCGACGGGTGAGCGCGATATCGAGCGCGGCGGCCGCCGCTTCCGCATCGGCGAAGAAGAGCTCGAAGAAGTCGCCCATCCGGAAGAAGACGAGCGCGTCCGGGTGCTGGGCCTTGATGGCGAACCATTGGGCCATCGCCGGCGTGGCACTCTTCGGCATGTCCATGGGCTCGATGTAGGCGCCTCTGCCGCGAGTGCGAAGTGCCCACTTTGCCTTGCCGATCTGCAATCGTCATGATGGCGGGCGAAAGTGGGGAGGAACCGCCATGGCGGACGGCATCGTCGACACGCGCACGGCGCACATCTCGGCGGAGGAGGCGCTGGCGCTGCACGCCATGGGTCGGCCCGGCAAGCTCGAGACCCGGATCACCAAGCCGCTGACCACGGCACGCGATCTCTCGCTCGCCTACTCGCCCGGCGTCGCCGAGCCATGCCTGCGCATCCAGCGCGACCCGGCGCTCGCCTACGACTACACGACGCGCGGCAACATGGTGGCGGTGGTCTCCAACGGCACCGCCGTGCTCGGGCTCGGCAATCTCGGCGCGCTCGCCGCCAAGCCGGTGATGGAGGGCAAGGTCGCGCTCTTCAAGCGCTTCGCCGACATCGACGGGATCGACCTCGAAATCTCGACCGAGGACGTCGATGAATTCGTCGGCGCCGTGCGCTTCCTCGGCCCGAGCTTCGGCGGGATCAACCTCGAGGACATCAAGGCGCCCGAGTGCTTCATCATCGAACAGCGCCTGCGCGAGCTGATGGACATCCCGGTGTTCCACGACGATCAGCACGGCACGGCGATCGTCGCCGTGGCGGGCCTGATCAACGCCTGCCATCTCACCGGGCGGGCGTTTCACGAGATCAGGCTCGTGATCAACGGCGCCGGCGCCGCCGGCGTCGCCTGTGCGGAGCTGCTGAAGGCGATGGGCGTGCGTCCCGAGAACGTCATGCTCTGCGATACGTCGGGGGTGATCTACCAGGGCCGCGAGAAGGGCATGAACCAGTGGAAGTCGGCCCACGCGGTGCCGACGGCGGCGCGCACGCTGACCCAGGCGCTGGAGGGGGCGGACGTCTTCTTCGGGCTCTCGGCGAAGGGCGCGCTGACGCAGGAGATGGTGCGGAGGATGGCGGCCAAGCCGATCATCTTCGCCATGGCCAATCCGGATCCCGAGATCACGCCGGAGGAGGCGCGCGCCGTGCGCCCCGATGCGATCATCGCCACCGGCCGCTCGGACTATCCGAACCAGGTCAACAACGTGCTCGGCTTTCCCTACATCTTCCGCGGCGCGCTCGACGTGCGCGCGCGCACCATCAACGAGGCGATGAAGATCGCCGCGGCCGAGGCGCTGGCGATGCTCGCGCGCGAGGATGTGCCGGACGAGGTGAACACGGCGGCGGCGGGCAGCCGGCTCAAGTTCGGGCCCGAGTACATCATCCCGAACGCCTTCGATCCGCGCCTGATCTCGCACGTCGCACCGGCGGTCGCCCGCGCGGCGATGGAGAGCGGCGTCGCGGCGCGGCCGAACGCCGATCTCACGCGCTACGGGCGTGGGCTTTCGGGGCGGCTCAACCGCACGGCCAATGCCCTCGAGACGATCATGGAGCGCGTCCGGGGCGAGCCCAAGCGCGTGGTCTTCGCCGAGGGCGAGGAGGAGAAGGTGGTGCGTGCCGCGGTCGCCTTCCGCGGCGCCGGCTTCGGCACGCCGGTGCTGATCGGGCGCGAGGAGCGGGTGAAGGCGACGATGGCGAGCCTTGGCCTCGGGCAGGTGGCGGGCATCGAGATCCACAATGCGCGGCTCTCGAGCGCCAACCGCGAATATGCCGAGTATCTCTATGGCCGGCTGCAGCGGCACGGATTCCTCGCCCGCGATTGCCAGCGCATGGCGAACCAGGACCGCAACGTCTTCGCCGCCTGCATGGTGGCGACCGGCCATGCCGATGCGATGGTGACCGGCGTGACCCGCTCGGCTTCGGTCTGCCTCGAGGATATCGGCCGGGCGATCGACCCCGCGCCCGGGCTCATCCCGTTCGGCCTCACGCTGATGCTGGGCGAGCATGGCGGGACCCTCTTCGTCGCCGATACGCTGATCCACGAGCGGCCGACGCCCGAGCAGCTCGTCGGCATCACGAAGGGCGCGGCCGCGGCGGCGCGGCATCTCGGCGTCGAGCCGCGCGTCGCGCTGCTTTCGCATTCGACCTTCGGCAATCCCCGGCACCCGACGGTGGACAATCTGCGCGAGACCGTCGCCATCCTCCAGCGGCTCACGGTGGATTTCGAGCTCGACGGCGAGATGAGCCCGGACGTGGCGCTCGATCCCGCCTACCGCGCGCTCTATCCGTTCTGCCGGCTGACGGACACGGCGAACGTTCTGGTGATGCCGGGGCTGCATGCGGCGCATATCGCATCCAGGCTGGCGGCCAAGCTCGGCGGCGGTTCGGCGTTCGGCCCGCTCCTGCTCGGCCTCAAGCATCCGGCGCAGATCGTGCCGCTCGACGCCTCGGTCAGCCAGATCGTCGATCTCGCCTGCCTCGCCGCCTATCAGGCGCTGCAGCGCGAGGGCCGGCCGGAACGCGCGCGGCCGGCGGCCGGGTAGCAAGCGAGGAGGAGCGGCATGTCACGGGTTGCAATTGTTACCGGCGGAACGCGCGGCATCGGCGCGGCGATCAGCCAGGCGCTCAAGGCGGCGGGACGCAGCGTGGTCGCGAACTATGCCGCCAACGACACGGCGGCGGAGGCTTTCGCGGCCGAGACGGGCATCGCGATCGAGCGCTTCGACGCCGCCGACTACACGGCGTGCGAGGCGGCGCTGGCGCGGATCGCGCGCACCCTCGGCCCGATCGACATCGTCGTCAACAATGCCGGGATCACGCGCGATTCGACGCTGATGCGGATGAGCCGCGAGATGTGGGACGCGGTCATCGATACCAACCTTGGCTCCTGCTTCAATCTCTGCAAGCTCACCTTCGATGGGATGCGCGAGCGGAAGTTCGGCCGCGTCGTGAATATCGGCAGCATCAACGGCCAGGCGGGCCAGTACGGGCAGGTGAACTATGCCGCCGCCAAGTCCGGCATCCACGGCTTCACCAAGGCGCTGGCGCAGGAGGGCGCGCGCTTCGGGATCACGGTGAACGCGATCGCCCCCGGCTATGTCGATACCGAGATGGTGCGCGCGGTGCCGGCGGACGTGCTGCAGAAGATCATCGCCCGCATTCCCGTGGGCAGGCTGGGCCACGCGGCGGACATCGCGCGCGGGGTCGTGTTCCTGACCGCCGACGAGGCGGACTTCATCACCGGCTCGACGATCTCGATCAACGGCGGCCAGCACATGTATTAGCGGACCGCGGTTGTCCCGACCGCAGGCCAAAGGGCTTTGCCCCGGCACCCCGTTGGGGCCCAAGGGTCCAAGTATGGGGGGCCCCGGACCCTCATCCTTTTTGTGCCGCGCAGCGCTTGGGGGTCCAGGGGCCCGGCCCCTGGCCGGTGCCGGCTTTCATGGAAATCCAGCCCGTCGGTGTTTGTCCAAGTGCCCGATTCAGGCGGCGTTTCGTGATCGCTACGCGAGTGACGAAACTCTGCGATCGGGCGCTGGCCCTCGACGAAGCTGCGGCTGGCGAGCCTGACAGCAGCGATGTTCCTGGCGGGCGTGCGATTCCGGCGCCCGCGAGCGGGCCGCGGTCAGGAGGCTCACGCAAACGGCGCCAGCGCGGCCTCCACCTTGCGAAAGACCGCGGCGAGCGCCGCCAGCTGCGCATCGACGTCCGCCTGCGCGCCTTGCCCTGCAAGCGGTGCCGAGGCGGTCTCGGTTGCCTGCAGCAGCACGCGCGGAGGTTGCGAGCGGGTCGTGAGCAGCACGATCGAGAGCGAGGCGACCGCGCGTCCGGCGGCCGGCTCGGCCCAGAGCGCGAGCAGGTCCGGCTCGAGCGCCAGGTCCGCGTCGGCGAGGCTGCCGGGGCCGAGCACCGCGGCGAACAGCCCCGACTGGGCGATGAACTGGGTGAGCGATGCGCCCACGCCGGCCGCCGGCGGCACGGCCCAGCGCTCGTAGAAGTCGCTCGCCATGGTGCCGTCCGGGCCGAGCGTCAAAAGTCCCCGATCGCCGAGTTCCGGCGCGGCCAGCATGCTGCGCACGAGCAGCACCTTGCGCCGCTGCCGCTGCGCTCCGGGAGCGTCCGCCGCGGCCGACGGCACCGAGAGCGCCCAGTCCCGGCGCGCGACATAGGGCCGCTCGAGGGCGGAGGCGCAGCCGGCGATAGCCAGCGGCAGGCCGAGAAGGCAGAGGCGGCGCTTCATCGTCCGCCGCCGTTCGCGCGCGGCGGCGGCGCGCCGAAGATCGTGCCGGCGGGATAGCTGCGCAGCGCCTCGGTGGTGTCGCGGAGATTGCCGGCGGTGGCTTGCAGGTCGGCGAGGATGCTGGTCATGCGCCGCTGGAGCTCCGCGGTCGCTTCGTCGGTGCGATCGGCGGTCCGCGAGAGGGCAGCGATGAGCGGCGGCAACGCGTGGGCCGCGGTGGCGAGCTCGCCCGCGGCACGGTCGGCGCTGGTGAGCAGTCCTTGCAGTCGCGCGCTCTCCGCGAGGCTCCCGGCGGCGTCGCTGGTCTTGCGCAGGCTGGCGGTGAGGGCGGGGAGATCGGCCTTCTCCAGGGTCGCCCGCAGGCTGCCGAGCAGCGCGGTCGCGGCCGTCAGGGTCTGATGGGCGTCGCCGCTCGTCAATTGCTGCTCCAGGGTCCGGGTCAACCCGAGCAGGCTCGCGGCGATCGCCTTGAAGTCGATCTGCTCCAACTGGCCGGAGATCCGTTCGGCGGCGTTCTGCACCTGGGCGAAGGTGCTCGGCACCGAGGGCAGGTAAGGGTACGCCGGTCGCCATGGCACGGCCAGCGCCGGGTATTGCTGAGGGTTGAGGAAATCGAGGGCGAGATAGCTGATGCCGGTGATGCCCTGCGAGGCAACCCGCGCGCGCAGGCCCGCGGCCACCGCGTTCTCGATGTCCGTGGGCGTCAGCACCCGGCCGATCTTCCGCGGATTGACGACGAAGCGGACATAGACGAGGCGGTAGGTGGCGCGGCGGAGATCCTGCGGCATGCCCTGGCCGTACTCGGCCGTGACCAGCCCGATTTCGGTGACGCGGCCGAGCGTGACGCCGAGATAATTGACCGGCGCCCCGACATCGAGCCCTTGCACCGATTCGCGGAAATAGGTCTCGAGCTCGACCCCGTTGGCGAAATTGTTGCCGCTGAGGAAGAGCACGAGGCCGACCACCGCGCCGATGCCGACCAGGACGAGCAGGCCGACGCGCAGGAACATCCCGCGTGCGCCCATCACAGCACCTCGCGGTGGAAGAAGGCATGCACGACCCGGTTCGTGCTCTCCGCCTTTAACTGCGCGGGTGGCCCTTCGGCGATCAGGCCTTGCGCCTCGCGATCCAGCATGATGCAGCGGTCGGCAATGGCCATGATCGAGGAAAGCTCGTGCGTGACGACGATGAAGGTGAGGCCGAGGGCGGCGCGCAGCTCGAGGATCAGCGCATCGAGGCCGGCCGACGTGATCGGGTCGAGGCCGGCCGCCGGCTCGTCGAGAAAGAGCAGCGGCGGATCGAGCGCGAGCGCGCGGGCGATGGCGGCACGCTTCGCCATGCCCCCGGAGATCTCGGCCGGCGGCAGGCCGGCGGCATCGGCCAGCCCGACGAGGCCGAGCTTCGTCCGCGCCACGACCGTGCGCGCCGGCGGCGAGAGGTCGGTGTAGACCTCGAGCGGCAGCATGACATTCTCGAGCAGGCTCATCGAACCGAAGAGCGCGCCCGACTGGAACATCACGCCGATCCGCGGCAGGACCCGGCGGCGTTCGCGCGCCATGTCGTGGCCGAGAACCTCGATGCGCCCCGCGCTCGGTTCGAGCAGGCCGATAAGCTGCTTCATCAGCGTGGATTTGCCGCAGCCGGAGCCGCCGAGGATCACGAACACCTCCTTCTCCGCGACGGTGAAGGAGACGTCGCGGAAGATCGTGCGCGCGCCGAAGCGCTGCGCAACGCCTTCGGCCCGGACGACCGGCGCGCCTGGCGATGCGCTCACAGGTTGAGCCGGTAGAAGATGAGGGCGAAGACGCCGTCGAGCACGATGGTCGCGACGATGCCGCCGACCACGGCGGCGGTGGTGGAGATCCCCACCGCCCGCGGGCCCTGGCCGGTGGCGAGCCCGCGGCTGCAGCCGATCGCCGCCACCACGGCCGCGAAGCAGAGCGCCTTGAAGAGGCCGCCGGCGAAGTCGCCGACGCTTGCCGCCCCCTGGACCTGGCGCAGGATCGCCGCCAGCGGGAAGCCGAATATCTCCATCACCACCGTCATCCCCGCCAGCCCGGCGACCTCGAGCCCGATCGTCAGCATCGGCATCACCAGCACCGCCGCGATCAGCCGCGGCAGCACCAGCATGGTTACCGGGTCGAGGCCCATGGTCGAGAGGGCGTCGATCTCCTCGTTGACCTTCATGGTGCCGATCTCGGCGGCAAAGGCCGAGGCGGTGCGTCCGGAGAGGATGACGGCGGCGAGCAGCGGGCCGAGTTCCCGGAATAGGCTGATCGAGACGAGGTTGGCGACGTAGATGACCGCGCCGAAGGCCTGCATCGGCACCGCCGACTGGAAGGCGAGGATGAGCCCGATGAGAAAGCCGAGCAGCAGGATGAGCGGCATCGCCCGGAAGCCCGCCTGGTCAGCCGCCGCGAGAAGATCGCCCGGCCGCAGCATCCGCAGCCGCCGCGGCGCGAGGATCGCGGCGACGACGGTCTCGCCGAGGAAGGCGATGCCGGCGGCGGCCGCGGCGAGGCCGGCCTTGAGCGGGTGGTAGAGCGGTCGCCGTTCCGCCCTCGTCCCGGGCCGCGGCGGCGGCAGGGCCAGGCGCACCCGCTCGAGCAGCGGCTCGAGGCTCTCGGCCTCGCCGGCCAGCCGGGCAGGCCCGCCATGCGCGTTCTCGCCGGCCACCAGCAGGGTGGCGCCGGCGGTGTCGCAATGGGAGACGGCGGAGAGATCGAACAGCAGGGCCCTTCCCTTGGCCGCGGCAGCCGCCTTCAGGGTCGGCGCCCAGAGCCGCGCCACGCCGTCCGCGTCCAGCCGGCCGGTGAAGACCAGGGCGACGCCCTCAGCGCGTTCGATACGTTCGACCGACGCCGCCCCCGCCTTGCCGTGGCCGCGCCCTGGCCTCACGTCCGGCCCCGGGCAGCCTGGCGCGGGCCTGCTCTCACGGAAAGCTGGTACGGAGATGGCTGCTCAAGTATTGGCTGCTCAAGTATCGGGCCTCGCGCGGAGCCTCGTGGCCACCCGGCCTGCCCCAGGAGATCGGATGCGGCAGGCAAGGCCGGCCGGGGGTAGCGGAAGCGGGCCTCATATACCAATCCTCCCCTCCGGTCACCCATTCAGGACAGCGGCGTCAGGACAGCAGCGCAGGAGCGACACGGTGAACGAGGAAGCGGCCGGCCGGGAAAAGAGCGTGGTGGCGAGCCGGGACGGGCGCATCGGCCGGATCCGGCTCAACCGTCCCTCCGCCCTCAACGCGCTCGATGTCGGCATGGTCCGGGCAATCCACGCAGCGCTCGATCGCTGGCGCGACGAGCCCCGGGTGCATGCCGTGGTGATCGAGTCGACCGACCCCCGGGCCTTCTGCGCCGGCGGGGATGTCCGCGCGATCCGCGCATTCGCGCTTGCCGGGAACGAGGCCGCGATCTCTGCCTTCTTCTCCGAGGAATATGCCCTGAACCGCGCGATCGCCGAATATCCCAAGCCCTATATCGCGCTGATCGACGGCATCTGCATGGGCGGCGGCATCGGCATCTCGGTGCATGGCTCGGCGCGCGTCGCCAGCGAGCACGCCCTGTTCGCGATGCCGGAGACGGCGATCGCCCTCTTCCCGGATATCGGCGCGAGCCACGTCCTGCCGCGCCTGCCGGGCGCGCTCGGCGCATGGCTTGCGCTCACCGGCGCGCGGCTTGCCGGCGCCGACGCCGCGCATGCGGGCCTGGCGACGCATTGTGTGCCGCGCGCGCGCCTCCCCGCGCTCTCGGCCGCTCTCGCCGCGGATGGCCCGGCCGTGCTGGCCGCCTTCGCCGAGCCCCTTCCGCCCTTTTCGCGCGCCGCCGACCGCGCGGCGATCGAGCGCTGTTTCGGCGCCCCGTCGGTCAAGGAGATCCTCGCGCGCCTGGCGGCGGAACCCTCCCCGTTCGGCCCCGCCACGCTGGCGGCGCTCAGCGGCTTTTCCCCCTCCTCGATCTGCTGGAGCTTCGAGATCCTGCGCCGCGGCGCGCTTCAGAGCCTGCCCGCCGCGCTCGCCACGGAACTCAGGCTCGTGCGGCGCGTGACGCGGCATCCCGACTTCGCCGAAGGCGTGCGCGCCATGCTGGTGGACAAGGATCGCTTGCCGCGCTGGACGCCGCCCACCATCGAGGAGGTCGATCCCGCCGCGATCGCCGCGATGTTCGAGGCTGATCCGATGGGCGATCCGATCGGATGATCCGATGGAGCGAACGATGAATTCCTTCATCTGCACCGCCTGCGGCACCCAGTATCCGCCCGGGGAAACGCCGCCCGCCTGCCCGATCTGCGAGGATCCGCGGCAATATTTGAACCCGGCGGGGCAGAGCTGGATCACCCCGGAGGTGCTCGGGCATGGGCACGCGAACGCCTTCCGCCTGCTTGCGCCGGGGCTTTTCTCGATCGCCACCACGCCCGGCTTCGCCATCGGCCAGCGCGCGCTGCTGGTCTGTCGCCCCGCAGGCAACCTGCTCTGGGACTGCCTCTCGCTGCTCGATCCCGCGACCGAGGCCCTGGTCGGCGCCCTCGGCGGCCTGGCCGGGATCGCCATCTCCCATCCCCATTACTACACGGCGATGGCGGACTGGGCGGCGGCTTTCCGCTGCCCGATCCATCTTCATCAAGCCGACCGCCAATGGGTGATGCGCCCGGACGCGGCGATCCGCTTCTGGGAGGGCTCGTCGTTCCCGCTCGCGCCCGGCCTGACCCTGATCCGCTGCGGCGGACATTTCGCCGGCGGGACCGTGCTGCACTGGGCGGACGGCGCGAACGGCAAGGGCGCGCTGCTCTCCGGCGATATCCTCCAGGTCCTGCCGGACCGGCGGCACGTGTCCTTCATGCGGAGCTTTCCCAATTACTGGCCGGTTTCCGCGCCCGCCGTGCGCCGCATCCGGGCGGCACTCGCCGGCGTTGCGTTCGATGCGATCTACGGCGCCTTCGCCGGCCGCGAGATCGCAACCGGCGGCCGCGCGGCGCTCGCGGCCTCGGCGGCGCGCTACCTCGCCGCGATCGAGGGCGACGGCAGCGCCGAGCTCCATTAAACTTCAGCCCGCTAAGCCTCAGCCCGCGGTCGCCACCACCAGCATTGCCCCGGCCATCACCAGCAGCAGGCCGCCGATCTCGAAGCGCCGCACGCGCTCGTGCAGGAGGAAGTGGCCGAACAGCAGCACCAGCGGGATCTCGACCTGGCCGAGCGTGCGCACCAGGGCGACCGGCGCCAGGGTGAAGCCGGTGAACCAGCAGGCCGAGCCCGCGGCCGAGAGCATTCCCACCCAGCCGGCGCGCCGCCACTGCCGGAACACTTTTGCCAGCTGCTCAGGCTCGCGCGCGGCCATCCATCCCCCCTGCATCAGGGTCTGGAGCGTGTTCATCACGACGAGCGTGACGATCGCGCGGAGCACCGGATCTCCCATGCCCAGATGTCCCGTACCCAGCGCTTGGCTTGCGATCTTGATGGCGATCGCGGTCAGCGCGAAGCAGAATCCTGCGCCCAGCCCCGAAAGTGCTGCGGGATGGCGCGCGGCCCGGATCAGCGTGGCGAGGTCCGCGCCCTGTCCGCCGAGCGAAAGCGTCATCACGCCGCTCGCGGCGAGCGCGATGCCGAGCCATTCAAGCGGCGCGAGCGTCTCGCCGAGCACGATCCAGGCGAAGACGGCCATCTGGATGGCCTCGGTCTTGGCGTAGGCGGTGCCGACGGTGAAATTGCGATAGCCGAACGAGAGGATCAGCAGGACGGTGGCGATGATCTGGAGGAGCCCGCCGATGGCGGCGGCGGCGAGGAAGAGCGGGCCGATCGGCGGCAGGCTCGTGCCCCCTGCCGCGAGCACCAGCGCGAGCATCACGAAGTCCGCGGGCAGGGCGTAGAGATAGCGGACGAAGCTTGCCCCGCTCACCGCGAGCTCCGAGCGCAGCCGCTGCTGGAGCGCGGTGCGCCAGACCTGGAAGAGCGCGGCTGCGAGGGTGACGGGAATCCAGAGCGGCATCGGCGTCTTTCCACCCATCGGGGCAGCCCGCGCTGGCGTCAAGCCGCGCCGCCGAGGACCCGCCCCCTGGCGCTTGCCCGGGCGAGACGACGGGGGCAGTCTCTGCCGCCTGGAGAGAGGGGAAAAAATGCCGCGACGGAAGGCCGAGGAACTGCGCAGCCACCGCTGGTTCGGCGCCGCCGACCTGCGCAGCTTCGGCCATCGCAGCCGGATGATGCAGATGGGCTACGCCCCGGCCGACTGGGCGGGCAAGCCGGTGATCGGCATCCTCAACACCTGGTCGGACCTCAACCAGTGCCACCAGCATTTCCGCACCCGCGCCGAGGAGGTGAAGCGCGGCGTCTGGGAGGCGGGCGGGCTGCCGCTCGAGATCCCGGCGCTCGCCGTCTCCGAGCAGTACATGAAGCCGACCTCGATGTTCTATCGCAACCTGCTGGCGATGGAGGTCGAGGAGCTCGCGCGCAGCCAGCCCTTCGACGCGCTGGTGCTGATGGGCGGCTGCGACAAGACCACGCCCGGCCTGATCATGGGCGCGCTCGCGGTCGATCTGCCGTCGATCTTCCTCCCCGCCGGGCCGATGCTGCGCGGCTACTGGGCCGGGCAGACGCTCGGCTCGGGCTCGGACGCCTGGAAATACTGGGACGAGCTGCGCGCCGGCACCATCACCGAGGACGATTGGAAGGGCGTCGAGACCGGGATCGCGCGCTCCTGGGGCACCTGCATGACGATGGGCACGGCGAGCACGATGATGAGCGCCGCCGAGGCGCTCGGCCTCGCCCTTCCGGGCAGCTCCTCGATCCCCGCGCCGGACGCCAACCATGCCCGCATGGCGACCGCGGTCGGGCGGCGCATCGTCGAGCTCGCCTGGCACGACGAGCGTCCCTCCCGCCTCCTCACCGCCGCCAGCTTCGACAACGCAGCGACCGTCTCGCTCGCCCTTGGCGGCTCGACCAACGCCGTCGTCCACCTGATCGCGATGGCCCGCCGGGCCGGCATCCCGCTCGACCTCGATCGCTTCGACAGGCTTTCCCGCGCGACGCCGCTGCTCGCCAATATCCGCCCCTCGGGCAAATACCTGATGGAGGATTTCTATTACGCGGGCGGGCTCCGCGCGCTCATGCAGAGCATTTCCGACCTGCTCGACCTCTCCGCCCGCACCGTCGCCGGCGGCACGCTCGGCGAGGCGATCGCGGGGGCAAAAATCTTCAACGACGCGGTGATCCTGCCGCGCAACCGCCCCCTCCAGCCGGACGCCGGGCTCGCCGTGCTGCGCGGCAACCTTGCCCCCGACGGCGCGGTGATCAAGGCGAGCGCGGCCGATCCAAGCCTGCTCCGCCACACCGGCCCGGCGGTGGTGTTCCGCGACTACGCCGACATGGCGAAGCGGATCGACGATCCCGCGCTGCCGGTGAGCGGCGATTCGGTGCTGGTGCTGCAGAACGCCGGGCCCGTGGGGGGGCCTGGCATGCCGGAATGGGGCATGCTGCCGCTGCCCAGGAAGCTTCTCCGCCAGGGGGTGCGGGACATGGTGCGCATCTCGGATGCGCGGATGTCGGGCACCAGCTACGGCACCTGCGTGCTGCACGTCGCCCCGGAAAGCGCGGTCGGCGGCCCGCTCGCGCTGGTTCAGGACGGCGACCCGATCACGCTCGACGTGCCGGCGCGCCGCCTCTCCCTCGACGTGCCGGAGGCCGAGCTCGCCCGCCGCCGGGTGGCCTGGACCGCGCCGCCGGCCCACTATGTGCGCGGCTTCGGGCTGCTCCACGCCCGCGAGGTCCGCCAGGCCAACGAAGGCTGCGACTACGCGATCCTCGAGGGCGCTGCGGATCCCCGGATGCGCACGCCCGAGCCCGAGATCCACTGACATGCGCGCCATCGCCGCCGGAGTGGCCTTGGTCCTGCTGATCGGGCCGGCGCGCGCGGCGACCATCCTCCATCTCTCGGCGACCGCGAGCGTCCATGCCATGCCGGACGAGCTCGACGCGGAGCTTGCGGCGGCGGCGCAGGCAAGCGCGCCGGCGGCGGCGCAGAACGACGTCAACGCGATGATCGGCAAGGCGCTGGCCGCGGCGCGCGCGGTCTCCGCCGTCACCGCATCGACCGGGGCCTATTCGGTCTGGTACGTAACCGACCCGCACCCCGAGTGGCAGGCGCGCCAGACGCTCCTGCTCAGCGCCCATGACGGTCCCGCCCTGCTCGGCCTGGTCGGCCAGCTTCAGGGCCAGGGGCTCGCGGTCTCGGCGCTCGGCTGGCAGCTCGCGGAGCAGACGATGGCGGCGGCGGAGGAGAAGGCGCAAGCGATGGCCCTCGCTCAGCTCAAGGGGCGGGCCGAGGCGGCGGCCAAGGTGCTCGGCATGCGCTTCGCGGGCTTCCGGCAGGTCTGGCTCACGCCGCCGGGGCGGTCGGTGCCCATCCAGCCGATGGCGCTGATGGCCGCGCGCGGCGTGGCCCCGAATGCGGTGCCCGCCGAAACCTCGGTCGCCGCGACCGTCGCGGCCGACGTCACGCTGGACGCGGTCCAGCCCTGACAGGCCCTCCGGCACACTCCACGGACGATTGACTGCGCGCCGCCGCGCCGCCATGTAAGCCATTACAGGGCGTCTGAGCGAGTGCTGCGGAAGGTGTTGGAACGGCCGTCAGGCGGAGCGAGCGGCGTGCGGCGGCGAAGGCGGGGGGCGAAGAGCCTGCTCGCGGATGTCGCGCGCCTGGCCGAGGTCTCGACGGCCACCGCCTCGCGCGCGCTCAACCAGCCCGCCGCGGTCAGCGCCGTCTTGCGCGCGCGCATCCTGGCCGCCGTCGAGACGCTGCATTATCGCCCGAACATCGCGGCAAGGATGCTCGCCGCGCAGCGTTCGTGGACGGTGGGCGCGATCGTGCCGACGATCCAGAACAACGTCTTCGCCGGTGGGCTCGAGGCGATCCAGGCCCGCCTCGACGAGGGCGGCTATACGCTGCTGATCGGGGCCGCGGGCTACGATTCGAAACGCGAGCTCCAGCTCACCGAGGCCTTCGTCGCCCGCGGGGTGGACGGGCTGATCTATCTCGGCGCCTCGCACCTGGCCGAGGTCTATGCCGTGCTCGAACGCAACCCCGTGCCGTTCGTCAATCAGGGAGTGTTCGAGCCGGATGGCCCGCACCCCTGCGTCGGGTTCGACAACCGGGAGGCGGGGGCGCTGGCGGTGCGCCACCTGCTCGCACTCGGCCATCGCCGGATCGGGATGGTGGCGGGGATCGCCTGGAACAACGATCGCGCCGCCGGGCGGATCGCGGGCGTGCGCGAGGCGCTGGCGGCGGACGGCGCTCCGGGCTGGGAGGCGCCGATCGTCGAGCGGCCGTACACGATCGCGGGCGGGCGAAGCGGCTTTCGCGCCCTGATGGGCGTCGCCGAGCGGCCGAGCGCAATCGTCTGCGGCAATGACATCCTGGCCCAGGGCGTGCTGTTCGAAGCCCGCGAGCGGGGGATCGCGGTCGGGTCGGAGCTCTCGATCATCGGTTTCGGCGATCTCGAACTCTCCGGCCAGCTCGGGCTTTCCTCGGTGTGCATTCCAACCGCCGAGATGGGGCGGCTGGCCGCGGAGTACGTGCTGCAGAGGCTGGCCGGCGAGACGCCGCCCCACGCGACCCGGGTGGGCATCAGCATCGCCGCGCGCGCCTCGACGGCGCCGCCGGCCTGACCGCCGAACCTGCCAGGGCGGCTTGAAGGCCGGCTTGCCCGGAAGCGCCTCGAGATGGTTGAGCGGCACGCCCCGCACGGCGACGTTTTGCCGGGGCTCGTGCGGGCCGAAGCGGATCGCCTCGTCACGCGCGAGTGCCGCGGCGGATCAGAAGGCTCGCCGATCAGGGCGAAGTGACCGCGCCGCCGACCGCGCCGACCGCACCGCCGATCAAGGCACCCGTGGCGGGCTTGCCACCCGAGACGGCGGCGATGCCGGCGCCGGCGCCGGCACCGATCGCCCCGCCCGTGAGCGCGCGCATCCCCGGGCTGTCGCCGCAGCCGGCGAGCCCGATGGCCAGGCTGCCGAGCAGCAAAGGGATAAGGAGCTTGCGGGTCATCCTCGGTTGTCCTCTTCCAGTCAGGGTGTTCCGGTCAGGGCGGGCATGCGCCCAAGCCGTTCTCTTTTCATGCCCGTAATCTTAGACATGGGCAGGGCCATGGCAGGCATGAGCCCGTGCCGGGGTGACGGATATCACGATTTCGTGAGCAGTGTCTGCTTGAGCGCTGGCCGTTGTTGAGCGCTGGCCGTTGTTGAGCGCTGGCCGCTGTTGAGCATCGTCCGGTCTTGGGCCCGTCCGTCTTGGGCGCGCCTGGCGCCGACCGCACGGCTGCTGATTGCCTGCCGCGCCGCCCGCAGTGTCGGGCAGGGGGCGCTGGTGGTGGATTTCGCTCTCTATCTGCACGCGCTCGGCTGGACGGCGCTCGACATGGGAGGGGTGTACACCGCCGGGCTGCTGTCCGGAGCGGTGCTGACGCTGGTCTCGGGGTCGCTCAGCGACCGGGTCGGCCGGAAGCCGTTTCTCGTCGGCTACAGCCTGATCCAGGTGCTGGCATCTCTCGCCGCGCTCCGGAGCGGCCGGCCGGAGTGGCTCATTCCGGCGGCCGTGGCAGGTGCTTACGGCCGCGGCGCCAATGGCGCCGCCGGGCCGTTCGGGCCGGTGGAGCAGGCCTGGCTCTCCGCCGATCTCAGCCGGGAGGATTTCGGCTGGGTGTACAGCCTCAATTCGGCGGTCGGGTACACCGGCATGGCGGTCGGCGCGGGCCTCGCGAGCCTGCCGGCGCTCTGGCAGCGCTGGCTGCCCGGCGCGCTCGCCTATCGGCCGCTCTTCCTGCTGATCCTCGCCGGCGGGCTCATTCCACTCCTGCTGCTCGCCCGCATGGAGGACGTGCGCGGCCCGCTGCCCGGGCGCGCTCCTCAGGGTGCGGCCCGGCCCGAGCCCGCCGCGCCGCCGGATCCCCGGGGCGAAGGCGGGCTGCTGGCCCGCCTGATGGGGATCAACGTCCTGAACGGGCTCGCGATCGGCATGATCGGCCCGTTCATGGCCTATTGGTTCCTGCTGCGGTTCGGCGCCGGGCCGGCGACGATTGCGCCGGTGATGGCGGCGGGCTTCCTGCTGGCGAGCGGGAGCGCGCTCTGGACCGGGTGGCTCACCCGGCGGCTGGGCACGGTGCGTGCCGTCGTGGTGATGCGCCTGGCCGGCCTGGTGCTGCTGGTGCTGCTGCCGCTGGCGCCGAGCTACCCGTTCGCCGCCCTCTGCTACGCGCTGCGGGCGGCCTGCAATCGCGGCACCTCGGGGGCCCGGCAGGCGGTCGGACTCAAGCTGGTCAGGCCCGAGCGGCGCGGCCTGGCGGCGAGCCTCAATTCCGCTTCGATGCAGATCCCGCGCGGCTTCGGCCCGCTGATCGGCGGCTGGCTGCTGGACGCCGACCTCCTCGTGCTGCCGATGCTGCTCGCGGCGGCGCTCCAGGCCGCCTACCTCGTGCTTTACGAGCGGACCTTTCGCGCCGTGGGTTAGCGCGTGACGGCGTTTGGCGGAATCGCCAAAAGGCCTGAATCACGCGATCAAACAAAGAGCCAGAGCAGGATTGGCGCTTCTATCCGCGCCAATGCTGCTCTAGGGCAGCCGAGCTCGGCCTGCGCCTGGTTGCGCCCGACATGGGCAGCCTCACGGACAATCGCCGGCGAACAGCGACCGCCCAATTCCTGGGCGGTTTTGATTCCTGGGCGGTTTTGATTCCTGGGCGGTTTTGCGCCACGCCGGTTGTCGAGCGTCCTCACTCAGAGGTGAACGCGTTAACCCGGAAGGGGCTTACGCAAACGGAATTAACACTTGATTTTCGCATGTGCACCATTTACGGAAAGGTTAACAAAATCAGTTAACGATGTCTGAAAGAGCGCCCAGCCGGGCACTCCGAAGGACAGGCACCGTGAGGGTTCCATGCCATCTGTATCGGTCCCGTCCGGCACCAGCTTCGACTTCCAGATGGCGTTCGCGTCCAACTCGGACTATCAGCTCGCCCAGCAACTGGCGAACACGCTGCTCGTGCCGTCCCAGGACGGAACCGAGACATTTCAGCTCTATACGGCGAACAACCATTCAATCTCGACGGTGCCGGGCGGGAATACCGGCGTCCTGGCGATCGTCGAGAGCCTTTCCCCGCTGACCGCGCCGGTCACCGTCCCCTCCGCCTATAGCTTCACCGCGATCGAGACCTATAACGGCTTCACCAGCGTCCAGGGGAACGGCGGCGAGAACCAGACCGTCCTGATCTCCTCGGTCGCCGGCGTCGAGTTCAACACCGGCGGCGGGTCCGGCACGGTCGTCGCCGGTTCGGGCAACAACCTGATCGGCACCCCCACGTCGGGCGGCGGCAACTACCTCATCGCCGGCGGCCCCGGCAACGACACGATCACCGCCTTCTCGGGCAACGATAAGGTGAGCACGGGCAGCGGCTCGAATCTTGTCGGGCTCGGGACCGGCAACGACTCCGTTGCCTTGTCCGGCAACAGCGACTCCGTGGTCGCAGGCTCGGGCAGCGACACGATTTCCGTCACCGGCAACGACGCGGCGCTGGTCTTCGGCGGCTCCGGCCAGCTCAATTTCATCAACGGGTCCGCCGCCTCCACCGTGGTCGGCGGCGCCGGCAGCGAGACGATCCAGGGCGGCGCGGGCGGCGGCCTCTTCCAGGGTGGCTCGGGCGGCCACAACTCGATCTCTGGCGGCGCGGGAAAGGCCACCATCTTCGGCGGCGGGTCCGGCGATACGCTGGCCGCCGGCGGCAGCCTCGGCGACGCGCTGGTCGCCGCCTCGGGCAACGAGACCCTGACCAGTGCCAACTCCCATGGCCTCGACTCGATGTACGGCGGCACCGGGCAGGACGCGATGCTCGCCGGCGCCGGCGGCGACGTCATGCTGGGCGGCTCCGGGGCGAGCAACTTCGCGTTCGCCAAGGGACTGACCAACGCCGCCAGCACCTACGACGTCTACAATTACCACGCCGGCGACACCGTGACCCTCGCCGGCTACACCGGCACACCGACCGAAACCTCGGCCGGCGGCAACACGACCCTCGGGCTCTCGGACGGGACCAAGATCACCTTCATCGGCGTCACCAGCGGCAGCACGCTCAATATCGAGACTTGATCGGCCGCGCCGGCCGGCTCAACCTCTGCGTGCGGCCCCGGGCCCAGTGCGACCGGCGGGGCGTTTGGGCTGACCGATTGCGCGGGGAATGATGCGGATACTGCTCACCGGCGGGTGCGGCTTCATCGGCTCGGCAGTGGTCCGGCACCTCGTCCGCGCGACCAGCCACAGCATCGTCAATATCGACAAAATGACCTACGCCGCCTCCGAGGAGGCCCTGGAAGAGGCCGGAGACAGCCCCCGCCACACCCTGATCCGCGCCGATATCGCCGATGCCGACGCCATGCGGGCCGCCTTCGCCACCCACCGGCCCGATGCCGTCATGCACCTCGCCGCCGAGAGCCACGTCGATCGCTCGATCGACGGGCCAGGCGCCTTCGTCGAGACCAACATCCTCGGCACCTACGTCCTGCTCGAGGCGGCGCGCGCCCATTGGTCAAGGCTCGGGCCCGAGGCCAAGACCCGCTTTCGCTTCCACCATATCTCGACGGACGAGGTGTTCGGCGCCCTCGGCGCGGACGACCCGCCCTTCACCGAGGCAACCCCCTATTCCCCCCGCAGCCCCTATTCCGCCTCCAAGGCCGCCGCCGACCATCTCGTGCGGGCCTGGTTCCACACCTACGGCCTGCCCACCCTCGTCTCCAACACCACCAACAATTACGGCCCCTGGCAGTTCCCGGAAAAGCTCATCCCGCTGGTCGCGATCAACGCCCTCGATGGCAAGCCCCTGCCCCTCTACGGGCAGGGCGAGAACCGCAGGGACTGGCTCTATGTCGAGGATCACGCCGAGGCCCTGGTGCGCGTGCTCGAGCGCGGCGAGCCCGGGGCGACCTACTGCATCGGCGGCCGCGCCGGACGCAGCAATCTCGAGATCGTGCAAACGATCTGCGCCGTGCTCGACGAGCTCGCCCCGGACCCGGCCGGGCCGCGCGCCCGGCTGATCCGCTTCGTCACCGACCGGCCCGGCCATGATTTCCGCTACGAGATCGACCCCGGAGCCGCCGAGTCAGCACTCGCCTGGCAGCCCCGCCACGACCTCGCGCTGGGCCTTCGCCGCACCCTCGCCTGGTACCTCGACCACCGCGAATGGTGGGAGGCGATCCGCGCCGGGCGCTATTCCGGCCAGCGGCTCGGCACGGCCGCATGAGCATCGCCAAGGGGATCCTGCTCGCCGGCGGCTCGGGCACGCGGCTCCATCCGATGACCCTCGCCGCCTCGAAGCAGCTCCTGCCCGTCTACGACAAGCCGATGGTCTATTACCCCCTGTCTACGCTGATGCTCGCCGGCATCCGCGATATCCTGCTGATCTCCACCCCGGAGGACCTGCCGCAGTTCCGCCGCCTGCTCGGTTCGGGCGAGCGGCTCGGCCTCAGCTTCACCTACGCCGAGCAACCCCGGCCCGAGGGCATCGCCCAGGCCTTCCGGATCGGCGCCGAATGGCTCGACGGCGAGCCCGTGGCCCTCGCCCTCGGCGACAATCTCGTGCACGCCGATCATCTCTCGGCGCTGCTGCGCCAGGCCGCCGCCCGCACCGAAGGTGCCACCATCTTCGCCTACCAGGTGCGCGACCCGGAACGTTACGGTGTCATATCATTCACCGAGGCCGGGCGGGCGCTCGATATCGTCGAAAAACCCGCCGTCACAGCCTCCAACTGGGCGGTCACGGGGCTCTATTTCTACGACCGGCACGTCGGCGACTACGCGCGCGACCTGAAGCCCTCTGCCCGCGGCGAGCTCGAAATCACCGACCTCAACCGCATCTATCTCGAGGCCGGTGCGCTGCACGTCGAGCGCCTCTCGCGCGGCTGCGCCTGGCTCGACGCGGGCACGCCCGATTCGCTCATCCAGGCCGCGACCTTCGTGCAGACCATCCAGGCGCGCCAGGGCATGCTCGTCGGCTGCCCCGAGGAGGTCGCGTTCCGCATGGGCTTCATCCACGCCGGCCAACTGCGCGCCGAGGCACGCCGCCTCGGCAAGACGGAACTCGGCCGCGTGCTGGCCGAGCTCGCGGACGGCGCGCCGACCCTTTCGCTCGCAGCGGAGCGTCGCGCCGGCACCGCCTGACGCCGTCTCAAAAATACCGCCAATTGTCACGGCGGGTGCCGCCCTACGCACTGAAAAGCCTCATGTTTCACGTGAAAGATAGGACCGAAGCGATCCTTTCTTCCCAGCGATCAATCCCGTGACCGGGTCAGCACCTCCCTGAGATACCGCACGCTTGCCGCGATCGCTGCTTCCTCATCGCCCGGTTTTGGGCCCCATTTCGGGTGCAGGTAGTCGATCTCGATCGCCAGCAGGCCCGTGTAGCCCTCCTTCGCCAGCAGCCCGAGGACGCCCGGAATATCGATGATGCCCTGGCCCAGCGGTACGCTCGGCCAGAACGAGAAGTCGCGCGGGCTGCCCCGCCAGGCCACGCAATCCTTGAGGTGCGTCGCCCGCGTGTGGGGCGCGAGCTTTTCCGCGACCTTCATCGGGTCCTCGAGCAGGCGCAGATTGTTGACCGTATCGAGGCAGACGCCGAGCCAGGGCGAATCCACCGCCGCGATCAGCTCCACCAGCTCGTCAGCCAGCAGGTCGATGTGGTTCTCGATCGCGAGCACCACCCCGGCCTCGCCGGCAGGTCCCACGATCTCCCGCAGAAGCGGCAGCAACCGCGCCTTGTGCTCGGCCCATGAGGCAGGCCGGGTGCGCCGCCCACCGCAGCAGATCCGCATCACCCGCGCGCCCACGGCGCTTGCGTTGGCGATATGCGCGATCAGGTCCTTCGCCGCCGCCGGGTCGGCGCCGGAGGACAGCCCGCTCGGATGCCCCCAGGCCCAGACCGGCTCGAGCCCGGCCCCGGCGAGTGCTGCGCGGAGCCGCGCCAGCGTCGGCGCATCGAGCGGGGGCATGTAGCAGGCCTCGAGGGAGATCCCGGCAACCCCCAGCGCCTTGGCCCGCGCGATCACGTCCCACACCGAGACGCGCACGCCCGGATCCTGCTGGATCTCCGGATACCAGTCGCCGAACTGGCGGTGCCAGCAATAGGAATCGACCCCCAGCTTCATCGTTGCGGGCTTCATCATGTCGAGCCCCCGACCGATCCGCCGGAAAGGAACGCAGCGATCGCCGCGATGCTGGCCGCATCCGAAAGCGCCGGCGCGTGGCCGGCCTCCGGCACGATCAGGCTTTGCGCACCCGATGCCTCCATTTTCTGCAATGTCTCGGGCAGCAGCAGATCGCTCTGCTCGCCGCGAACGGCGAGCACGGGTACGCGTATCCGCTCCCACAATGCCCAGAGATCGACGTCGTTCGGCGTCTGCGTGCGGATCGGCTCGGCGATCTTCGGATCGTAATGGAGCGCGAGCTTTCCGTCCGGCAACGGGCGGGCGGAGAAGCGCGCCATATGCGCCCACTCTTCGTCCCTGAGCTTGCCGAACGGCGCATGCACGCGCCGCAGGTAGGCTTCGAGCGCCGCCATGTCCGAAAAACTCTCGGGAACCGTCGTCATATACTCGCGGATGCGCACCAGCGCCGCCTTCGGAATATGCGGCCCGATATCGTTCAGCACCAGGCGCGTGATCGGCTGCCCCGACGCCGCGGCAACCATCATCCCGCAGATGCCGCCGAGCGAGGTGCCCACCCACATCACCGGCCGGCCGATCACGGCGAGCAGGTGCGCCAGCGCCAGCACATAGACCGGCGGCTGGTAGAGCTCCCCGCGCGGCAGGAATTCCGAGCGCCCGCGCCCCGGCAAATCGGGCGCGATCACCAGGAACCGTTCCGCCAGCACCTCCATCAGCGGATCGAAATCGCGCCCGTTCCGCGTCAACCCGTGCACGCACAGCACCGGCTCGGCCGCCGGATTGCCCATCTCGACATAGGCCATGCGATAGAAGGCGCTGTCGAGAAGGCACCGCACCTCACCCTGTCGCGGCCACATCAAATGATCCCCTTCTCGCGCAGCCCGGCGAGCTCCGCCGCGCCGAGCCCGAGCGCCGCCCCAAGCACCGCCTCGGTGTGCTCGCCGAGCACCGGCGGCGGCACGCGATAGTTCACCGGGCTTTCCGAGAGCCGCACCGGGTTCGCGATCAGCCGCACTTTTTCCCCCTCCGCCAGCGCCGTGTGCTTCATGGTGAACACCATCTCGCGCGCAATCACCTGCGGATCCGCGAACACCTCCGAGAGCCGGTTGATCGGCCCGCAACCGATCTTGAGCGCCTCGAGCTTCTCCACCCACCAGGCGCTCGGATGCCGGCGCATGATCGGGGTCAAGGTGTCGGTGACCAGAACGCGGTTCTCCACGCGCTTGGCGTTGGTCGCGAAGCGCGGGTCGGCGAGCAGGTGTTCCACCGCGAAGCTCTTGCAGAAACGGACAAAGGTCGCGTCGTTGCCGATCGAGAGCACGATATGTCCGTCCGCCGTCGGAAAGACCTGGTAGGGGACGATGTTCGGATGCTGGTTGCCGAGCCGCTCCGGGTTCTCGCCGGTGGCCAGGTAATTCATCCCCTGGTTGGCGAGCCAGGCGACATGCGCATCGAGCATCCCGATATCGATCGCCTGCCCGCGCCCGGTCGCGTCGCGCTCGCGCAGCGCGGCGAGGATGCCGATGCAGCCATAGAGCCCGGCGAACAGGTCCGCCACCGGCACCCCCACCTTCTGGGGCAGCCCCTCGGGCTCCCCGGTCAGGCTCATCACCCCGCCCATCGCCTGGATCAGGCTGTCATAGCCCGGCCGCGGCGCGTAGGGCCCGGTCTGGCCGAAGCCGGTGATCGAGCAATAGACCAGGCGGGGAAACTCGGTCCTGAGATCGGCATAGCCGAGCCCGTATTTCGCCAGCGCCCCCACCTTGAAGTTCTCGACCAGCAGATCGCACCCGGCGATCAGCCGCCGTGCGATCGCCTGGCCCTCGGGCTTGGCGATATCGAGCGTCACCGATTTCTTGTTGCGGTTGACGCCGACGAAATAGGCGCTCTCCGTGGTCCCCGGAATGCAGGGCGGGGCGAAGCCCCGCGTATCGTCGCCGGCGCCGGGCCGCTCGATCTTGATCACCTCCGCGCCGAGATCGCCCAGCATCTGCGTGCAGGTCGGTCCCGCCAGCACGCGCGTGAGATCCAGCACGCGGATCCCTCTCAGAGGGCCCGTCGCCTCCATCAAGTCCGTCCACCCCTCTGCCTTGCCGACCCGGGATCGCCGGGCCATCCTGAGCCGGTCGCTTATAGGGTCAAGCGAACCGCGGAGGAAAATCCGATGTCCAGACGCCGTCCCCGAGCCGCGCGCGCCGGCCGATGAAGATCACCGACGTCACGCTCACGCTTTTCGCCTGGGACGATATCCCGGCCACTTTCTACGCGCAGAGCTCCGGCCGTCCCGCCGGCGGCGCCAGCGATCTCGGCCTGCTCCGCCTCCTCACCGATGACGGGCTGGAGGGCCACGCCTTCCTCGGCAGCTCCTCCTGGCCCGCGAGCCAGGACGGGCCGGGGCTGATCCGCTTCCTCAAGCCGCTCCTCGTCGGCGCCGATCCGCTGGAGCGCGAGCGCCTCAACCGCCTCCTCTGGCAGCGGAGCCGCCAGGCCACCATCCGCACGATCGGTGCCGTCGATGTCGCGCTCTGGGACCTCGCCGGCAAGATCGCGGGCCTGCCCATCCACCGGATGCTCGGCTCCTTCCGCGCGAGCATCCCCGCCTACGCGAGCTCCCCGGTGCTTCCCGCCGCCTCCGCCTATATCGAGCAGGCGCGCGAGATCCAGGCGGCCGGCTGGGCTGCCTACAAGATCCATCCGCCGCAGCGCGCCCACGAGGACATCGCCGTCTGCGAGGCCGTCCGCCAGGCGGTCGGCAATTCCTATCCGCTGATGCTCAATTCGATCTGGACCTACAATTATGCCGAGGCGCTCCGGGTCGGCCGCGCCATCGAGCGGCTCGATTTCCACTGGTTCGAGGATCCGCTCGCCGACCAGGACCTCTACAACTACGTCAAGCTCAAGC
Organism: uncultured Pseudomonadota bacterium; assembly: GCA_963840545.1. GTDB lineage: Bacteria > Pseudomonadota > Alphaproteobacteria > Acetobacterales > Acetobacteraceae > JAKAWQ01. The sequence continues at coordinate 172,611 of CAWIZE010000002.1, forward strand.
AGAAACTCGACATCCCCATCATCGCCACCGAATATCCCGCGCACGGGCTCGATGCATACGTGCCCTGGCTGATGGAGCGCGCCACCGACGGGCTGCGCGGGGACGTCGCGGTCAAGGGCGGCATCACCACGCTGATCAAGGCTGCCCATCTCGCCGAGGCCTTCCGGCTCGATTACGAGGTGCATCACGGCGGCAATTCGCTCAACAACCTTGCCAACCTCCACGTCATCCTGGCCATCCGCAACACCTCCTTCTTCGAGGTGCTGCTGCCCGACGCCGCCCAGAAATACGGCCTTTCCGAAGACATCGCGGTGGACGAGCGGGGGCTCGTCCACGCGCCCGTCGGCCCGGGCCTCGGTGCGGCGATCGATTTCGCGCTCATCAAGGCAAAAACGATCTCCGTCCTGAGCTGATGCCGATCTGCGAGGCCGATCCCTGGCGTTTGCAGTATTTCGCCGGCATCCCGTGCCCGCCCGAGGTGATGATCCCGACCGAGGATGCCGATTGCTGGTCCTGGTATCCGCGCTTCCGCTGGGTCTACGACAAAATCGCGGTCGCCCATTCGCAAGGCTTGGCGGCTGCGCCCCACGCGGTGATGCCGGAGGCGTTCCCGATCTTCTCCAAGCCGATCACCAACCTGCGCGGCATGGGTGTCGGCTCGCGCGTCATTGCCGACGCAGCCGCCTATGCCGCCTCGCTTACGCCTGGGCATATGTGGATGACCCTGCTCCGCGGCGAGCATGTGAGCACCGACGTCGCCATGGCGGAGGGCCGGCCCTGCTGGTGGCGCCACAGCACCGGCCACCCCGGCCCGGGCGGCACCTTCGACTATTGGACGGTCCATGCCGCCGCCCGCCCCGTGCTCGAGGCCGCCTGCGGCGCCTGGGCCGAGCGCCACCTCGCCGGCTATACCGGCATGGTCAATCTCGAAACGATCGGCGGGCGCATCATCGAGGCGCATCTCCGCTTCGCCGACCAGTGGCCGGACCTTTATGGGGCGGGATGGGTCGAGGCCGTGATCCGCCTCTATCACACCGGCCAATGGCGCTTCGCCGATGCCGATCGCGCCGACGGCTACAGCCTCGTGCTCTTCGGGCCCCATGGACGGCGCTATCGCCATCCGCCTCCAGCGCTCGCGGACGCGATCCGCCGCATGCCCGGACTCTCGAGCCTCCAGATCACCTTCCACGAGGATCGTCCGCCCGAGACCCACGCCATGCCGCCCGGCGGCTTCAGGCTCGCGATCGTCAATGCCTGGGATCTCGCGGCCGCCCGGGCGGTCCGCGCCGCACTCGCCCGCCTCCTCCTCGGTCGCACGCCAGCCAATGCATAAAGCCAGCCAGGGGCTTTGGCCTTTGACCTTTGGCCTTTGACCTTTGGCCTTTGGCTCCTGGGCCCCCTCTGAGCCCCCTGGACTCCCCTGGGGCCTTGAGGCCCTGGCGGGGTCCGGCAAGTGCCTTGTTCGTTACGCTTTGGCGATGGCGGCGGCGATCGCGGGCTCGCTCTTGCTGGTGCGGGGGCGCGACCCCGGACGATTGTTGGGGTTCACGCAAGAAGGCGCTCCGCCGCCGCGCAGGACCACGGTCCCTCAACCACGGGGACCCCGGCCTGCGCAGCGCACCGTGGGCTCGTCACCCCACCCCCACGGCACCCCCGTTATCACTCATCCGGAAGATACAAGGCGACAGCGACCCCCGGTCTTACTCCGGCGTGATGCGTGTCGTCGCCGTACAGGTCGCGCTCACGGCATCGGGCGCGGCAAAATCGACGACGATCCGGTACTCGGTGCCGGCGTTGGCGCCGTGTGGCGGCATTTCGCCTCCGGTGTTCCGCACCGTGTGCGATCCGCCATCCACCGGCGCCGGGCCGATATCGAACGCCGTGCCGCTCGCCGCGTTCGCGAGCGGGTGCCGCCAATGGGCGGTGTGCACGCGCCCCCATCGCCAGGCCGCCGGATCCTCGCCGAGCCGCGCCTTGAGCCGGGTGATCGCCTGTTTTCCCACGGCGACGGACGTGGCCGCGGTTCCGGCCGCAAAATAGGTCAGGCCATCATCCTCGAGCAGGCTGAGGATGTGCGGGCACATGCGCTCGGCCCGGCTGCTCGTCACGTCGTTCTGGAAGCGGATGTGGGCGTCGCGGTCCATCACCGGATGGCGCGCGAACTCGGCGTCGATGCGCACGCCCCGGTGGCCCTGGGAATAGGCCCCGTAGATCGGCTGGTCGTGATCGGCGGGCACGATGCGCTGGTTCGCGCTCGCGACGTAGCCGCATAGACGAAGTTGAAGACCGCGATGGCCCAATCCTTGAGGGCCGCGCGGAATTCCGGCCAGTCCTTGGCGCGCGAAACGGCGATCGCCGCCTTCAGGTCGTCGAGATGCTCGGCGCCGACCCAAACAAGCGAGAGCGGCGGCTCGGGCGCTTCCCCGAGCGGCGGGACCAGTGCATTGACGACCGGCCCGCGCACCGTCGAGCGGATCGTGAGCGCGCGCGGCGCCTCGCCGCGGACGGGGATCGTCGCCGTGCGCTCCTCGAACGCCCGCCAGGTCGCGCCGTCGCGGTAGCGATGCGGATCGTTGGGGTCCACCTCTTCGCGGTAGAGGTCGCGGGTCGAGGCGGCGTTGTTCGTGATGCCCCAGGCGGTCGTGCCGTTGCTGCCCCACCACATCCCCGGAAGACCGGGATGGCCCGCTCCGGCCGCGTCGTCCTCCGGCCCGTGCAGCGCGAACTCGTACCAGCTCGAGGGCGCCCAGAATGGCTGATGCGGATCGCCGCGGAGAATCGGGCATCCTGTCCCGGTGCGGCGTGGGGCGGGCGCCCAGTTGTTGCTGCCGGTCGCGTCGTCGGTGCCGGTCGGTCGTAGCGCGGCGGAGGGCGCGCCTGCCCGCGGCAGGACCAAATTCTCCGCGGCCTCCGGCGTCAGATAGAGCGTCCGCAACGCCTCGCCGGGCAGGAATCGCGCGCACTCCGCGGTGGCGATGCGGTCGATCCGTCCGTTGAGCGACCACCAGATCCCGCGCCCGATCGCGACGATGTCGCGCAGGGTGAAAGGCTCCGGTGCATATTCCAGGATCGCGAACTCGATCGGCAGCGTCGTCGTTTCGATGCAGCGATTGATGCCGGCTGCGAATGCGGTGACGATCGCGCGCGTCGCATCGTCCATCGCCGCCGCGTCGGCCGCGGCGATCCGGTCGATGCCCACGGTGAGGTGCGCGACATCGCTCGGCGCGAACTCGGGGCCGAGGATCTCCGCCTGCCGCCCGAGCGCGCGGCGCCGCAGCCGGTCCATCTGCCAGAGCCGGTCCTCGGCCATCGCAAAGCCGAGGCCGAAGAAGAGATCGTCCGTGCTGCCGGCATAGATGTGCGGCACGCCGGCGCCGTCGCGCTTGATCTCGACGGCGCCTGTGGTGGGGCCGGTGAGGCTGCGGCCGGCCAGGGCGGCGCGGCGGCCGAGGAACGCATCGCGCGCGGCGGCGAATTCTTCCCCGGAGAGTCCAAGGCGTCCGCAGAGGTCCTGAACCGAGACCGCGCCGCGAAGCGCTGCGATCATGGCCTCATCATCGAGCGCCATGGGCAATTTCCTGCTAAGCCGCCTTGGCCGCCCGTCGCAAATCCCGGAACTCCGCCGCGAGATGGCGCGCCGAGCGCAGCGCGAGCGCGGTGACGGTGCTGGTCGGGTTGACGACGCCGCCGGTGGCGAAGCTGCTCCCGTCGCAGACATAGAGGTTCGGAACCTCCCAGCTCTGGTGCCAGTGGTTCACGACGGAGCTTTCCGCCTCGGCGCCCATGCGGCAGGTCCCGAGCAGGTGCCAGGCCGGGGTGCGATAGACCCCGTTCTCGCAATAGTCGGTCACCGCCACGTCGAACGCATCGACCGATCGGGCAAGCTCGCGCAGGCGCTCGATGCCGTAGCGCATCATGCGCGCATCGTTCTCGTGCGGCACGTAGTGCAGTTTCGCCGCGGGCAGCCCGTCGCTGTCGGTCTCGCAAGCCGAGAGCGTGATCCGGTTGTCGGCCTGCGGCAAATCGTCGCCGATCGCGTAGGCGCCGAAGCTGTGCCCGAAATGGCGGACGAACCATTCATGGTGCGCGGCACCCCAGGGCGCCGCCTGGTTGCGGAAGGAGCCGAGGGCAGTGGCGCCGGCCGGGCCGACGCGCGCGACGTTGAAGTTGAAGCCGTTGACGAAGCCGCGCCCGATATCGGTCTCGGCGAACTCGCTGCTGATGATCGCCCCGGAATTGCCGATATAGGAATCGATCCGGGCAGCGACCCAGATCTCCGCCCCGACCAGCGTGTGGTGCATCAGATAGCGGCCGACGACGTCGTTGGCGTTCGCCAGGCCCTTCGGATGCCGGGCACTTTCCGAGAGCAGGAGCAGGCGCGGGCTGCCGACGCCGTTGGCGGCGAGGATCACCACGTCCGCCGTCTGCCGCACGCGCTGTCCGGTGGCGCGGTCGATATAGACCGCGCCCGTCGCCCGCCCGTCCGGCCCTGTCTCGATCCGCTCCACGCGCGCGCCGGGCCGCAGCTCCGCGCCCGCGGCGAGCGCCTTCGGCCAGAGCGTGATCGACATCTTTGCCATCGAGCCGCGCGGGCAGCCCGACGCGCAATTGCCGCAGCCGTTGCATGCCGGCCGGCCGTCGTAGTTTTCCGAGATGATTCCCGCCGGCATCGGCCACCAATGCCAGCCGAGCCGCTCGAACCCCGCCGCGATCGCCCGGCCGCTCGCGCGCATCGGCAGCGGCCCGAGCGGGTAGGGCGCGCGCGGCGGCATGCCGCGATCGCCCGTGAGGCCGCTCACGCCGATCAGCCGGTCCGCCTCGTCGTAGAAGGGCGCGAGGTCCTCGTAGGCGATCGGCCAGTCCGGGGCGAGCCCGTGCTCCACGCCCTTGCGGAAGTCGGAGGGCCGGAAGCGCGGCCAGAGCGCGGCATAGACGTTGGTGGACCCGCCGACGCCGTTCCACATCAGCGCGTGCGATTGCCCGCCCTCGATCGGGTAGTCGTCCGGGCCGCGCCGCACCGTCGGCTCGGGGCTCCAGCGATTCTGCCGCTGGTACTGGAAGTCGCGGCTGTAATGCGGATGCTGCGCCGGATCGGTCCATCCTCCTTGGTCGAGGCAGACGGTTTTCAGGCCCGCCTCGGCGAGCACCAGGCTGTGGATCGCGCCACTGGCGCCGGCACCGATGACGAGGACATCCGCGTGGTCGGGCCGGCTCATGGCGTCTTCTCCAGATCGATACGCCGGACCGCGGCCGTCGGCACAAAGCGTCCGCGCGCATGGCGCGGAGCGTCCTGCGCGGCATCGAAGGGCTCGTCCGGGTATCCGGCGGGCAGCGGCGCATCGTTGTAGCGAAAGCCAAGCGCGCGGATCGCCGCGATCACGCCGGGCTGCTCGTAATAGGTGAGGTAGGCGTATTTGCGGATCTCGTCGAACAGCTCCGGCTCGCTCGCTTCCAGTTTCACGGCCGCGTCGTGCCAGGCGGCACTGTCTTTGGGTGCCTCCTCCGCCGCAAGCGACGCGGCGAGGCGGCCCGCAAGCGCCGCATCCGCATGCCGCAGCCTTGCCGCCAGCAGCGCCGCCATGCCGGTGGTACTCGCGGGCGGGAAGCCGGCGCCGCCCGGCAGCAGCGCGTCCATGAACCCCACGAGGGCTTCGTTCTCATCGATGGTCATGGGCATTCGTCTCCTCAGGCCACGGCCTACAGCCGTGCCTCGCTCTCCGGGTCGAAAAGGCAGGCGCGGCCGGGTGCAAGCGAGAGCCCGACCACGTCGCCGATCGCCGGCGCATGATCGGGATCGGTGGTCGCCTTGACCACCCAGCCGGCGAGATCGACATCGACATAGGCGCAATGCCCGACCGGCTCGACCAGGAACACGCGCCCGCGGAGGCGCGTCGCGTCGGGCGCTGTGATTCCGAGATCGGTCGGGCGCAGGCCGAGCAGAACGCGCCGCTCGCCGCTCCATTCGCTCCGCGCGACGGCCCGCGGCAGCGTGATCGCCTGGTCCGCCACCCGCGCCGTCACCGCCGCCTCGGCAAGCGAGGCCGTCGCTTCCAGCATGTTCATCGCCGGCGAGCCGAGGAACGAGGCAACGAAAAGGTTCGCCGGGTCGCGGTACACATCCATCGGCCGCCCGAGCTGCTGGAGGGCGCCGCCGCGAATGACCGCGACCCGGTCGGACAGCACCATCGCCTCTTCCTGGTCATGCGTGACGAAGATCGAGGTGACGCCGAGCTCGCGCTGCAGCCGCCGGATCTCGGTCCGCGTGCGCACGCGCAAGGATGCATCGAGATTGGAGAGCGGCTCGTCCATCAGGAACACCGCCGGGCTCCGCACCACGGCGCGGCCGACCGCGACGCGCTGGCGCTGCCCGCCGCTCAGCTCCGCGGGCTGCCGGTCCATCAGCGGGCCGAGCCCAAGGACATCCGCCGCGGTCGCGACCTGGCGGTCGATCGCGGCGCGGCTCATCCGCTGCTGGTGCAGCCCGAAGCTCATGTTCTCCCGCACCGTCATATGCGGGTAGAGCGCGTAGTCCTGGAACACCATGGCGATGTTGCGCTCGTGCGGTTCGAGCCGCGTCACGTCGCGCTCGCCGAACACGATCCGCCCCGCGCTCGGGCGTTCGAGCCCGGCGATGCAGGCGAGCGCCGTGCTCTTGCCGCAGCCGGACGGGCCGAGCAGGGTCAGGAACTCGCCGTCCTCGATGCGCACGTCGAGCGCCTGCAGCGCCGTCACCGAGCCGTAGGACTTGCTCATCCTTTCAAGGGAAACGCTGGTCATGCCGGGGGCTCTGCCCCCTGGACCCCCGCTGGGGCCCAAGGGTCCAAGTATGGGAGGCCCCAGACCCCCATCCGCTTAAAGTAATGGATTGCAAAGGCTCCGCCTTTGCCAGGGGTGTCGGGGGCAGAGCCCCAGACCAGGGGCGCGGCCCCTGATCTTTCTTTTTCTTCTCTCTTCACCATCCTGCTATCCCTTGATCGCGCCCGAGAGCATCCCGGTGACCAGCGCGCGCTGGAAGAGGAGGGCGACCGCCACCGGTGGGATGACCGCAAGCACGCTCGCCGCGAACATCGGGCCGTAATCGTAGAACTGGAGCTGCGCGAGGAACCCCGCGATCGTCACCGGGATCGTCTGCGAGGCCGGCGTGCTGGTCAGGATCAGCGCGATCACGAACTCGTTCCACGAAACCAGGAAGCAGAAGATCGCCGTCGCTGTGATGCCCGGCCTGGCGATCGGCAGGACGATGCGGCGGATCGCCTGCAGGCGCGTGCAGCCATCCACCCGTCCCGCCTGCTCGAGCGTTGCCGGAATGCCCTCGAAATACCCCTTCATGATCCAGGTGGAGAGCGGCAGGATGAGGCTGCAATAGGCGATGACGAGCCCGGTGCGGGTATCGAGCAGGCCGGCCGCCCGGAACAGCATGAAGAAGGGCAGGATCAGCACCAGGCTCGGCGTCATCCGCGTCAGCATCAGCGCCCAGAGCGCGGAGCGCAGCGCCCGGCTGCGCCCGGCGATCGCGAAACCGTAGCCGGCGAGCGAGCCGAGCACGACATTGATCGCGGTGACGAAGGTGGCGACGACGAAGCTGTTCCAGATCCCGTACGGCACCCGCCGCGCCGCGACGCTCGCCGCCCCGCTCGCCTCCGGGAACAGCACCTGGCGGTAGTTCGCGAAGGTCAGGTGCTCGGGCAGCAGGTGCGGCGGCGTGCGCACGAGATCGGCCGACGGCGAGACGCTCATCACGACCAGCCAGACGAACGGTGCCACCGACCAGAGCAGGATGAGCACCGCGGCGGTGCTGCGCGTGACGCGCCCCCAGAGCTCGCGGTTCGGCAGGTGAAACCGCCGCGCCGGAAGCGGCGGCGGCTCGCTTCGCCGCACCGGGGTCGGCGTGCGCGTGCGCAGCGTCTCCGCCAGCTTCTGCGGCGCCTCGGCCCCACCCGCGCGCCGCGCCGGCGCGAGCAGCAGGACGAAATAGACGACCGCCAGCACCAGGCACACCACCGTCAGCAGGTAGAGCACCGCCGCGCCCTCGCCGAAGCGGAAATACTGGAACGCCTCGACATAGCCGAGCCATGAGAACACGGTCGTCGCACTGCCCGGCCCGCCCTGGGTGATGATCCAGAAGAGGTCGAACGCCATGATCGCATTGATCGTCGTCAGGATCAGCACCAGCAGCATCGTCGGCCGGAGCCACGGCAGCGTGATGCGCCAGAACCGCCGCCACGGTCCGGCGCCGTCCACCCGCGCCGCCTTGTGCAGCGAATCCGGCATCGATTGCAGCCCGCCGAGCAGCAGCAGGCAGGTGAGCGGCGCCTGGTTCCAAACGTAAACGAGCCCCACCAGCCCGAACGCGGCCCAGCCATTGCCGAGCCATGGCACCGCGCTGCCGATCAGGCCGAGATCGAGCAGCAGGGCGTTGAGCGGACCGTATTCGCCGTTGAAGATCCAGCTCCAGAGAACCCCGACCGCGACCGGCGACATCGCCCACGGGATCAGCACGAGCCCGCGCAGCACGCCGCGGCCGCGGAATTTCCCGTTGAGCACCAGCGCCATGCCCATGCCGATGACGAGGCCGGCGAGCACGGTCGCGGCCGCGAACAGCGCCGTGCGGCCGAAGGCGGCGAGGAAGGCCGGGTCGGTGAAGGCCTCGGCGTAATTGGCGAGCCCGACGAACACCCAGCGATGGGTAAGGACGTTGATCTCGTTCAGGCTCAGCACCAGCGAGTAGCCGAGCGGAACGCCGATGATGGCGAAGACCGCAACCAGCGCCGGCGTCGCGAGCAGCGCCGGAACCCACGAAGCCGGCACGTGCCGGCGCCGCACCCCGAGCGCCGGGCGGGCGAGGGCTTCCGGCGTCGCCGACATGCCGAGGCTGATCCCGCTCAGCCCGGGTACTGCGCCTTGAAGATCGTCACGTGCTTGGCGAGGTCCTCGGCGAGCGCATCGACCGACTGATCGCCGCGGATGTAGTTTTGCACCGCGCCCATCATGTACCAATCCCAGTCGGAGAACCACAGCGTCTTGGAGACCTGGCGCGGCGTCGCGATCGCGACCTGGTGGTTCGCGATGTCGAGGTCCTCCCACTGCTTGAACGAGGCGACGATTTCCGGGTCCGTCATCACCTCGGTGTAGGGCGTGCCGAGCCCGAACTGCAGCGCCCAGCGCTTGATGACGTGATATTGCCCGTCCTTCGCCTTGCCGCCGAAGAAGCGCATCAGGTTCCAGGCGCGCTCGGCGTTCACCGGCTGCCCGCCCATGAGATAGAGCGAGGCCCAGGAGAAGGTGGAGCGGGTGGCGCCCGGCATCAGCGCGTTCTTCACCTTCCCGGCGGACTGGGAAAGCTTCGGATTGTTCAGCACCTTCTGGTCGTAGTCATGGACGATCATGAAGCTCCGCTCACCGGTGGCGAAGCTCGGCACGCCCTCCTGCGGCAGCGTGAAGATATCCGGCTGCACCAGCCCCTCCTTGTAGAGGGTGCGGTGCAGCTCGAGCACCTGCTTGAACTTCGCATCGAACACCGGGTTGAATTTCTCGTCGAAGACCGGGCAGCCCTCGGAGTACCACACCGCGAAGAGGCTCCAGGAGAGCCCCGCCCAGGTGTGCTCCCAGTGGCTCACGTAAGGGTACTCGGCGATTTTGTCGCGCTTGAGCTTGCGCGCCTGGTCGAGCAGCTCCTCCCAGGTGGTCGGCGGATCGAGCTTCGCCTGGCCGAGATGCGCCTCGTTGTAGATGAAGGCATTGTAGCCGGAATAGTACGGCAGCCCGCCGAGCTTGCCATTGAGCAGCGAGAGGTTGCGCACGGCGACCGGCACCATGCTCGCCTTGATCGCCGCCACGTCCGGCATGTCCTCGACATCGCGCGCCCAGTTCGCCGCGACCCAGCGCGCGAGTGTCGCCTCCTCGCTATAGAGCATGTCGAACTTCTTGCCCGCCACCAGCATCGTCTCGAGCAGCGCCTGGTACTCGCCCGAGACGAGCTGATAATCCACGTTCTCGTCGTAGAGCTTCTCGAAGGTCGCGACGTTCTGGGCGGCGATCTCGGGATGGTACTGCCAGCCGACGAAATGCAGCGGTGCCGCGGGCTTGGCGAAGGCCCGGGGCGCCAAGCCCGGCATCGCCGCTCCCGCGAGCATGCCGAGCCGGAGGACCGATCTCCGCCGTAACAGGTGGGATTGAAGCAATCCGCCGTCCGCCGCGCCGCCCGACATGGTGCACTCCCTCTCTTCGTTGGATCACGCCCGCTGGATAACAATCCTGTTCAGCACAATCGTCGAGCGCTTCGGCAATGCCATGATGCCGGCTTCAGTTCCGCGAACGCAGCACGTGGAAGGGCCGCACGAGGCACGAGCCTCGCGCCCCGGTTCCGCACCACTCGGCGAACGACAATTTTCATCGGGCGGGAACGCTAGCCACACGGCCGGCGAGGCGCAACACAAAATTTTCATTTTTGGATCAACCGGGCGAATCTAGTCGCAGAGCGGCGCGCGGTCGTCCTCGTCGCGATGGGTCAGGAATTGCTGCTTGATGCGCCGCATCGTCTCCTGCGCCGCGCGGCTGTTGCTGAGCGCGATCATGTAGGAGAGCACGTCGATCGCGATCAGGAACCCGTAGCGCATCGAGGTCGGCCCGAGCACGTCGCGATCGTCGTCGAGCCCCATCGCCAGCGGCAGCGCGACCGCCGCCGCCAGTGGGCTGCCGGACGTCGTGAGCGCGATCGTCGCGGCGCCGTATTCCGCGGCAATTGCCGCCGCTTTGAGCAGCTCGCCGTTGCGCCCGGTGAGCGAGCAGCAGAGCACCACGTCGCCCCGCTTCACCGTCGCCGCGAGCATCATCTGCATCTGGTGGTCGGCCGAGGGCGTGACCTGCAGGCCAAGGCGGAAGAGCCGGTTCTGCACCTCCGCGATCAGCCAGCTCGACACGCCGCCGCTGCCGAACACATAGAGCATGCGGGCGCGGCCGATGATCCCCGCCGCCCGCTCCAGCGCCGCGAGATCGATGGTCTGCACGGCCCTCGCCATGGCGTGCTGGGCGCGGCGCATCACCCGCTCCACCACCTCCTCGGCGTTCCGCGGCGGGGTCAGCGGCTCGAGATAGCGCAAGCCCACCCTGAGCCCGCCCATCACCTTGAGCTTGAGGTCGCGTAAGCCCTCACAGCCGACCGCGCGGCAGAACCGCGTGATCGTCGGTGCCGAGACGCCGAGCCAGGGCGCCAGCGCCTCGATCGGCTTCTCGAGGAAGTCCCGCGGCTGGGTCAGCACCGCCCGCGCGATCACCTTGTGGGATCGCGAGAGTCCGGGCTCGCGGGCGATGATCTGGCTGAAGATGTCCTTCGCCGCCCCGGCCGCCTCGCCTGCCGGCGCCCCCGCCGGCGTCCAGGGCGCCGCCGCCCGGGCGGCCGGGCGCCGTCTCTGATGCGTCACTTCGCTCCTCCCTGCCGGGCTCCGCCGGCGGCGCGCGGCGTCATTTCGTCCGGCGATCATCGCGCATCGCCGGAGAGATGCCACGGTTCCGCCCCCTCTGTCATGAAAGAACCGGATCATCCCGCCCCCGGAGGGTCCAAAGCGGCCCTAGATCATGTCCTCGTGCTGGCAGTTGACCAAAAGCTCCGCGAGCGAAGCCGTGTTCGAAAGCCGGAGCACCGCCTCCGTCAGCAGCGCGATGTCCGCCGGGTCCGACATTAACTCCCGCGGGAAATTGGTCACACCCGCCGTCATGTCGGTTGCAACATAGCCGGGGCAGAGCGCCGTCGCCCGCACGCCCTTCTCCCACCCGGCCCGCCGCACCGCGTGCGTCAGCGCCACCAGCGCGAACTTGCTCATCGCATAGCCCGTGTTCGCATTGCGCACCCGCTTGCCCGAGAGCGAGGCGACATTCACCACCCGCCCGCACCCTGAGGCGGCGAGATGCGGCAAAGCGAGCCGGATCAGCCGCATCGGCGCCTTGACGTTGATCGCCCACAGCGCATCGAGCTTGCTCTCGTCGGGGTCCTCGAGCGCCGCCGGCCCATTGATCCCCGCGACATTGACCAGCGCATGCAGCACGCCGAAACGCGCCACCGTCTCCGCGACCCACCGCTCCGCGCTCTCCAGGCTCCCGGCGTCGTAGCGCTGCACCATCAGCCGCTCCGAGCCGGCAAGGCCCCGCGCCTCGCGCACGCCGGCGGAGACGCGGAAGCCCGCATCGAGCAGCCGCTCGACAATCGCCCTCCCGATTCCGCGCGCCGCACCGGAGACCATCACCACACGATTGTCGGGATCGAGCACCAGGCAAATCTCCCATGATCGGACGCGCCAAACGCGTGCACCGTCTCGTGCCTGTGCGTCACGTCCCGAACCGCGTCAAGCCGGGCCGGCCGCGCGCCAACCCATCCATGTCATTGCGCCGGGTCATTGCGCCGGCGCCACGGCCGCGGCGCCCACCCCGCCGGGCACCGCCGCCTCGGCCTCCGCCTTCAACCGCGGATAGAGTGAGGTGAGCGCGACCAGGACACCGTTGGTCCAGCCGAATCCGATCTGGGTCGCATACTCCCCGCCGCCGCCCGCATCGCCTCCCGTGGTGGTGACGTTGTATTTCTCCACGAGTTTTCCGGTTTGCTCGTAGCCGGCAACGTTCTTGGCAACCCACCGCGTCGCGATCTCGTGGGCGAGCGTGTCGAATCCGTAGTTGCGCAACCCCTCCACGGCGATCCACTGCAGCGGCGCCCATCCGTTCGGCGCGTCCCATTGCTGCCCGCTCGCAACCAGGCTCGTCGCCAGCCCGCCCACGTCCAGGAGCTTATCCTGCACCGTCGCCGCAACGATCTCCGCCTCGCGCGCATCCGCGACATGCAGGAAGAGCGGATAAAGCGTCGCCGCGGTGAGATCGCCGGTCAGCCGGCCGCTCCGCCACAGATAGTCGGTGAATGCGCCGATCCGCGGGTCCCACATCAGCCGCCGGATCGCCGCCGCGCGCGCCTCCGCGCGACGATGATAGGTTGCGGCCAGCGTCGCGTCGCCCTCCAGCCTGTAAGCCTCCGACAGCGTCTCTTCGAGATGCACGAGCAGGCTGTTCAAATCGACCGGCAGGATCTCGATCGTCCGCACGCTCGCAAGCGTCTTGCCGTCGGCGAGCCAGCGCGAGCTGAAATCCCAGCCGGACTCCGCGCTCGCCCTGAGGTCGCGGCAGACGATCTCCGGCGGCCTCCCCGAAGCCGCCGCGGTCCGCACATCCTCGAGGTAGGACTCATCGCGTGGGGCGCCGCGCGCATCCCAGTAGCGGTTGAGCAGCGTGCCGTCCGCAAGCCGCACGACATTGCGGAAAGCGCGGCCGGGCGCCAGAGACTCCGCGCCCTCCATCCAGAAATTTTCCTCCCCCTGCAGCTCGGGCAGATCGTCGAGCAGCGTGCGGTTGCCGTCCGTCGCGGCGATCAGGCTCACCATCAGCGAGAAGAAGGGCGGCTGCGAGCGGCTGAGATAATAGCTCCGGTTCCCATTCGGAATCATCCCATAGCGGTCGATCTCATAGGAAAAATCCTTCAGCATATCGGCCGCAAGCCCCTGCTGCCCATCCTCCTGCAGGCCGAGCATCGTGAAATAGGAATCCCAGTAATAGACTTCCCGAAAGCGCCCGCCCGGCACGACGTAAGGGTAAGGAAGCGGCTGCAAGGTCGAATAGGCCGGCACCGAACTCACGGTCTGGCGCAGCGCCGGCCAGAGATGCGCCACGTAATCGAGCATGGGCTCGCCTTTCGCCGCCGGCCTGACGCTCGGCCCCGCCGGCGTCGGTCCGCCGAAATGTTGCCGGACGAAAGCGGAAAGGCTGAACCCCGGCGCGGCCTCGGCCTTGCCGTACTCGTCCAGGATGGTCGCGGGCGGGGCGTCCGGGATCATGTCCGGAAAGGTCTTGCTGTCGGGAAAGATCGCGGCGAGCGCGACCGCGCTGTAGAGCTGCCCGTACTCGATCGAAGGCGGCGTCGTATAGGCCGGCCCCACCGCCAGGGCGCCGACTGAATGGGCGACGACTGTTTGGGCCCGCACCGGGCCCGCCGCCACGCAGCCCACCACGGTCGCGGCCGCCAGCCACGCAGCCTCCCGCGCCCGTATCTCGCTCAGCCTGGTCGGGATTTTCTTGGGCATCGGCGCTCTCCTCCCTGGCGCCGAACCCTACCACACCCAAGCCGTGGGCATCACGCCCAGCGCCGCAGGCATCACGCCCAGCGCCGCAGGCATCACGCCCAGCGCCGCAGGCATCACGCCCAGCGCCGCAGGCATCACGCCCGGGATCGCCGAACCCCCACGCGCGCCCTAGTACGGATGCGGCTGATAATAGGGATGCGGCTGATAATAGGGATGCGGCTGATAATAGCCGTAATGGTAAGGGTGGCCGGGCGGATACGGATAGACGCAACCCGCCAGCATTGTCGCGGCAACGAAGGCCACGAGCGGAAGCATCCGACGGATGAGCCGGCGCGGCGCAGCCAAACCTTCCGCGGTCTCGATGTCAGTCATGGGAAAACTCCATCTCCGTTGCACCGACTTCACGAACTCCGATCGACGCGGCAACCGCAAAGGCCCCTCGCCCTCGTCTCTCGACGGAGCCCGGGAAATCGCGCGCCACCCGCAAACTGTTCGCGGCGACTTCCCCGACCTGTACACGATTCTCTTCACCAATCACCACGACACCCATGCCGACAACGCGCCGATGACTCCGGGCTCAAGATGTCCGACACCGCCCATCCGGATCGGCGCACGCCGCTCCGCACCGTCGTGCAGGCCATGGTGGCATGCCCGAGTGATCAGGCAGGCCCGTCAATCGCCGAGGGTTTCTCTAAATCCGCTTTTGGCGCAAAATCCGCCCGCTTTGTGCCCAAGGCAAGGCCGGCGCTCTCGCAACGAAAGGCGCTCGCCCAGCACCGGATCGATGATCCGACCGCCGCTTGCCTGGGCCGCCCGGGCGCCGCATGCTGCACTCCGGGTCCGAAAAGACCCGCACGCGAACGCCCGATGGCGCAGCAGGAGAGCGAACCATGTCGAACCGCGCCGCGAAGAGCGCACTCTGGTGGCTCTGCCTTTTCATCGCCCCCCTGGTCCTGCTCGGGATCGAGCTCTTCCATCCGGCGGGCTTCACGGCGCACCCGGGGATGTACGCCTATCTCTCGCGCCCGCAGCCGTACCAGCCGCAATTCCAGGCGCTCGCCTATCCCGGGCCGCACTGGTGGTTCACGCTGCATATGATCCAAACGCCGATGGTGGGGCTGGTCGCCGTCGGGCTATGGCTTCTCGTCGATCCGATCGATCGCGCCCAGGGTACAACGGCACTTTTCCTCGCCTGGCTCTCGCGCGCGGCGACCTTCGTGTTCCTGATCTATTACACCTCGCTCGACGCGATCGGCGGCTTCGGGCTCGGCCGCACGATCCTCGATCTCCAATCGCTCGCCGCGGCGGGCCGGCTCAACCCCGATCAGGTCAAGGGCGCCGTCACGCTGCTCGATACGGTCTGGACCGATCCGCTGGTCGGCGGCGTCGGTTCGTTCGTCAGCCTGACAGGCTCGTGGGCGGCGTTCGCGGCGCCGCTGCTCGCAGCGCTCGCGCTTCTCATCGCTCGCCGCGCGCCCTGGCCGGCGCTTCTCATTCTGGTCGCGTTCGGCTGGGAGCTTCAGGTGAGCCACGCGATGCCGCATGGCCCGATTGCCTTCGGCCTGCTGATCATCGCCGCCGCCTGGATCTGGTTCGCCCGCCGCCGGCCCGACGCGGCCTCGGCATAGGCATAGGCGAATCCGCCGAAGAAAAGGCGGCGACGGGAGCGGACGATTTGAAGCTCTATGCCGATACCGAACCGTTTCGGGGCTGGCTTGCCGCTGCTCTTGGTGGCCCGCCGCGCACGCGAGCCTGGGTCCTGAGCGCCGGCGTCAGACACCGATACGCCCAGCCCCATCGAGGGCGCATTCGCCCGACCGCCGATCCTCGATTTTTCCCGCCGTCAAATCACGCAGCCGATCCGAACCACCGAACGCCCGCAACAGGAGCAGCGCCATGAGCGAGACCCCGAACGCCCCGGCGATCCCGGCCGACGACCCAAAACGGACTTTGACGTTCGCACGCCCGAACGGTGACCGGACCCTGCCCCATATCGGGCCCCATATCGGGCCCCATATCGGCATCGTCGGCGACACCTACACCATTCTGGTGACGGGCAAGGACACCGCCGGCCGCTACTGCCTGATTGACATGCACGTCCCGCCCGGCGGCGGTCCGCCGCCCCACCGCCACGATTTCGAGGAAAATTTTTCCGTCCTCGAGGGCGAGATCGAAGTCACTTTCCGCAACGAGACATCGATCGTGCGGGCCGGCCAATCCGTCAACGTACCGGCCAATGCGCCGCACGCCTTCACCAATGCGTCCGACAAGCCGGCGCGCCTGCTCTGCATTTGCGCGCCCGCCGGACAGGAGGAATTCTTCGCGCTGGTCGGCGTCCCCGTCGCGACCCGGACGACGCCGCCCCCCGTGCTCGACGCGGCCGCCGCGGCGGCCTTCATCGCGAAGGTCCAGGCGCTCGCCCCAAAATATCGGACGGAGCTTCTCAAGCCGTGACGTCGCATTATCCGTCCCCGCCACCGGCTGCGCCGCCTTGCAGCGCAGCGTGGTTGGCGGATCGGGATCATGGAAGGCGGCGCGCACACGAAAGTCAGGCTGAATGACCGCGGGGCCGTGGTGCCGCGCCATAGAAAGTATCTGAAGTCCGGCAGGTTCCGGGCGATCCTGAAGCAACTTGGTCTGAGCGAAGGCCACCCGGAGATAGAGGTAATGCAGTACGCATCCCGTACGACATGGAGGCACGGCCGGAAGGCGGCTTCATCGTCACCTTTCCCGACGTGCCTGAGGCGGTCACCGAGGGCGATAGGGAGGCCGACGCACGTAAGCGTGCCGAGGATGCGCTTGTGATCGCACTCAGCTTCTATACCGGCGAAGCAGGATAAGCCCGCTGCCCAAGTGCCGCGGGATTTCATGCGGGCCTATGTGAGGCACCGCGAACGCCGGGCCTTCGAGGCCGTCACTGTACTTCGCCTGAGCCGTGAATTGCACGACTGGCCTGCCTTCCGCGTCACTGTGCACCCTTCGGCCGCGAACGGTTTGCGCAGGTCTCCGCAAGTGACGATCGACCGGGCCGCATTCCTGCCACGGGAGAAAATTGGCGCGATCATTGGCCGCCTTGACGACAACACCATGCAAACCGTGGGTCGGACCCTTGCGGTTTTCCTGGGCTTGGAAGAGGGGCCGGCGTGATCCACGGGCATGCGCGGGTGTCTATGGACGGGCCGGAGCCCTGCCGCCCGTTCGTCCCCACGGACCATGGGAGCTCGCTGCAAGACCGTAATCCGAACGACATTTCGGGCGCGCGTTTTCTCCCGTGGTTCCTCTGTGGCGGCTTGGCCGCCTGGGGGGCGGAGAGGGACGCGCCGACCGTGAAGCCGCGCTTGCGATCCCGCGGCTGCTCGCCGCCGCCGACCGCCTGGATGCCAACCGCCGAGGCCGGATCGAGCTGCTTCAGAACGAACTTGCCGCACTCTGAGAATGGGCTTGTTGTGCTTCTCAAGATGTTTGAGCTGATGTCTCGGCGCTTCCGACACGATCGAGGTTTGCAATCAATCGACCTAGAAGGGCGATGAGCTGCATGGTTTCCTCATTGGTGAAACCGGCCAGGGCGTCGCGATTGCCTTGGAACAGAACCGCGCAGGCGTCCGGCAGACGAGCCAGGGCATTTTCTGTCAACGAGATGCGGCTGCTGCGCCCATCGGCCGGGTCAGGCGCCCGTTGGATCAGTCCATCCCGCTCCATGCGGGCCAGCATCTGCGCCATCGAGGGCTGCTCAATCCGAGCGAACCGGGCCAGGTCGCGCTGCGAGCCGATTCGGCCATCCTGAAGCGCAACCAGCACCGGCAGGTGACCGACACCGAAGCCCAGCGGCTTTAGACGCGCCTCGCTCAGACGTGCGAACCCCCTCGCCGCCAAGCTGATCAGGTGCCCCGGCGTTGACAGCACGTCATTCTCCACGCGGTCTTCCCTTTGTATAGTCACCTATATTGATACATAGGTGACTATATGGTAGAAGGCAGCTTAGTGCAACGTGGTTGGTCGCGCCTCGCTGTCTATGTGAGGGCCCCACGAGGCGCTCTGCGGAGCAACAAAAGGATGAGAGACGATGGACAGCGATATTGAGGTTCTGAAGCGTATCTACGATCTCTTCAACAGGAGAGACATCGACGGTGTGCTCGCCTTGCTCGCTCATGATGTGGCGTGGGCGGACGGCATGGACGGCGGCCACGTTCATGGCCGCGAGGCCGTCAGGCATTACTGGACGCGACAATGGACGATGGTCAGTCCGCACGTCGAGCCCGTGAGTTTCACCGAAGCTGCGGATAGTTCGATTGTCGTTGAGGTTGAACAGATCATCCGCGATCTCGACGGTAAACCTCTGCAAGATCAAACGCACGGGCTGAAGGACAAGACGGTCGGGCACGTCTTTCGCTTGCAGGAAGGTAAGGTCATTCGGTTCGACATCCGGGACGGCCTTTAAGCGCCGACCTGTTGCAGAAATGGGCTCGGTGATTTACGGAAACCACCAGCCTCTTAGCGCAAAATTCAAGAATTTCATGCAGACTTTAGGCCATTGAGAACAGGGGCTTTTTTCTGTGCGAAAGATATGCACATAATGGCCCCGTGGAATACGGCTATGCGCGGGTATCGACGGACGGCCAGAGCGTCGAGGCGCAGGTGCGCCAGTTGCGGGTTGCCGATTGCAAGAAAGTGTTCCGCGAGGTGGCGAGCGGAGCCAAGGCCGACCGCGCACAGCTTCGCCGGTTGCTCGACCAGCTCGGGCCCGGCGACGTGCTGACCGTGACGCGGCTCGACCGGCTGGCACGTTCGACCCGCGACCTGTTGAACACGCTCGCTGCGATCACCGGCAGGAAGGTCGGCTTCCGACCCTTGGGCCACGCATGGGCCGACACGACCACGGCACACGGACGGCTTATGCTGGCCGTGCTGGGGGGCCTAGCGGAGTTCGAGCGCGACCTTATCCGCGCCCGCAGCGGGCGAAGGCGCGCGGCGTGAAGCTCGGCCGCAAGCCGAGGCTCGCCGCCCCACCAGCAAGCCGAGGCGATCAAGCGCCGGGACAAAGGCGAGACGTTGATGGAGATTGCCCGCAGCTACAACGTCAGCCACACGACGATTCCGAGGCTCCAGACATGAAGAAAATCTCTGCATGACAATCCCGGATTATCAATCATTGATGCTTCCCGTCCTTTCCTTGTCGTCGAAAGGCGAAATCCGCATTGGTGACGCGGTTGAGAGTCTTGCCCAGCAATTGGACCTTACCCCGGAAGAGCGGGCTGAGCTTTTGCCCTCTGGCAAGCAAACGCTTTTCGGCAACCGGGTGCATTGGGCCAAGACCTACCTCTCGAAGGCGGGTCTAGTCGAAAGCACGCGGCGCGGTCATTTCAAGATCACCGAGCGGGGTCGAACCGCTCTATCGGATCGTCCCACGCGTATCGACAATAGCTTCCTCAGCCAGTTCGACGAGTTCCAGCAGTTCAAAGAAAGGGCACGCGCCTCTCAGACCAAGCCAACCCCTGAAGCAAAGACTGTCGAGCCGGATTTCGACAGCCAGATTGAGACACCGGATGAGATGATGCGAATTGCGCATAAGCAGATCGACGCGGCGCTCGCACAGGATTTGCTCGAGCGCATTCGTGCGGCGCCACCGGAGTTTTTTGAACGCCTGATTATCAATTTACTCCTCAATATGGGGTATGGCGGTTCAGCGACAGATGCCGGACGCGCGCTTGGTGGAAGCGGCGACGATGGCGTTGACGGCGTGATTGACCAAGACGCGCTTGGGCTCGACCGCGTTTATATTCAGGCCAAGCGCTATGCGGTTGGCAACAACATTGGGTCCGGAGCAATACGGGACTTCTTCGGAAGTCTCGACCGTCACAAGGCAACGAAGGGTCTTTTTGTGACGACCTCTATCTTCTCGTCCGCGGCGCGTGAGACCGCCGAATTCCTCAGTAAGAGAATCGTCTTGATCGACGGCGAGCAGCTAACCAAGCTCATGATACGACACAACGTCGGATGCAGAGTTGAGGAGACGCTTCACATCAAAAAAGTGGATGAGGAGTTTTTTGACTGACGCATCTCTGCACCAAGACGGACCCGACTTTTCATAAAGCCGCCTCTGTGACTTTGATAGCGCTGCCGTGCTCGGGGCAGCCGGGATCGGGCCGGCCTCGATTACCCTCGTCAACGCCGCGCGATGCGTGTCATTCAGCCGCGACAGCTGACCGGGCGCCTCGCGATCGACCAGCCCGTCAGGACCCTCCGCGTTGAACTTCGGCACCCAGTCTCGGACGATCTGCAGCGTCGTCCCACCGATCTCCGCCGCCTCGGTACGCGTCGCTCCGTCATAGACCGCCGCCAATGCCAGCAAACGCCGTGCCTGCGCGGCGTCTTTGCTCCGGCGCGCCGTAGCTCGCAGTCCCCGGCTATCGAAATCACCCCGTATCGCAATCGTCATGGCGAACCTCCGCCGTCCGCCACCTTGAATCAGACCCCTTCCGCGTCGGGCAAGCCCCAAAGGGTCACACCTTCAGGGCCCTGGTATTGGTTGCGAATTGCTCCCTATCGGGTCCTGGCGCGCGCAACATCCTCGGCTTCAGCCGTGCCTGGTCTACCCCGCCGGTTGCCGTCCGGCGGACATCGCGCTAAGGGACCTCTCCTTGCAAGACGCGGATGCCGATCGCCCGCCGGACCATCGTTTTTCGCTTCCGCGCGGCGCGGCCCGGTGCGGGGTCGGTAGAGGGGAGGGTATCGCCTTGACACGTTCATATCTGGTTTCGCGCCGCACAGCGCTCACTATTGGCGCTGGCGTGCCCTTGGTAGTTGCTGGATTGGTCGGCGTGATCCCGCCGGCTTTGTCGCAGGAAGCTCCACCGCCGTCCGAGATGGCAAAAGAGACCGTTGCGCTCGTTGACAAGGCCGCGGCGCTGGCCGGTAGCGAGGGAAAGGCCGCGTTCTCCGAGTTCAGGAAGCCCGGCAGCGAGTGGCTGACCGGCGACAGCTATTTGTTTATCATCGACCTGAAGGGAACATTCCTGTTCCATGGCGCGCTTCCCAAGCTCGAAGGGACCAGCGGGCTCGGCTTGAAGGATTCCAACGGAAAGCTATTCGTGGTGGATTTCATTGAGACGGCTCAATCCAAGGGATCGGGATGGATCAACTACATGTGGCCGAAACCCGGTCGGACCCAACCGTCGGAGAAGTGGAGCTACGTCAAGGCAGTGACGATTGATGGAACTCCGGCCCTGGTGGGTGCCGGTTTCTATCCATCGTAACCCTCGGGTCGAGGGGCGGGCAGGTACATCAGTGCAACACCGCTTTCTCTATACCACGCGGTGGCCGACGCCGAGATCCACGCCGCGGCGATGAAGGATCCGAACGTCAGGCCGATGACGGACGAAGAATTCGCCCGGGCGAAGCGCGTGCCGCACACAAAGACGCTGCGCCGCGCGCTTGAGTTGACGCAGCAGGAATTCGTGGCGCGGCTTC
Organism: uncultured Pseudomonadota bacterium; assembly: GCA_963840545.1. GTDB lineage: Bacteria > Pseudomonadota > Alphaproteobacteria > Acetobacterales > Acetobacteraceae > JAKAWQ01. The sequence goes on from CAWIZE010000002.1 coordinate 194,192, forward strand.
AAATCCCGCTCGGCCGCTCCGGGATTGGGAGCAGGGGGTAGCCGAGCCTGATAAGACCGCTCTCCTTCGCACCGCAGGTGACTGGGACACCCCGTAAGCCGGCCGGTGTGCGCGCGGGAGGGATGGATCGATAAGGGAAGCCAGGACGGAGGGGCCGGGCGCGTCTGGTGGCAGCCGCGGTGGGGCAAGCCGATCCCGAAGGCGAAAGAGGGCGTCACGGGATTCCCGCTCCGGCCCCCTTCCAATGCTATATATGTTAATGTTCTTTATCAGATGTTCGCGCGGGACCGAGGGCAAGCAGAGACCGACGCACGCGAGCAATACCCCGCCGGGAGCAACCTGTGCCCAACTCCCTCAACCCTTCGCATGCTCCTTGCCGCGGCGGCCCTTCACAAAGGATCGCAGGACCGTGTTGATCCGCGTCTGGTAGCCCGGCCCCAGCCGCTTGAACCATGCGATCACGTCCTCATCCAAGCGGATGTTGATCGCCTGTTTTCGAGGCGGCAGGCCAAGAATGGCAGAATCCCGCCAATCCTCCGGGAACGCGGCGTCATCCTCCGCGGCCTGCCGCTCGACCTCCTCTTCCGTCGTGCGATCGACCCTCGCCCAATCGGTTCGCGACTGGCCGGCCGCGACCATCGCCTTCAGCTCATCCGCCGTGTAGCGCGCGATACGCTCTTTCCTCGCCATCTCTTGCCCTCCGGACCGTGATGATTCGGATCGCTCCGCCCCGCCAGGTCCACACCATGGCAAACATCCGTCCGTTCAGCAGCCCGACCGTGACAAAGCGCTCCTCCGCGCCGCGCGGGGACGGAACGGTCACGACCGGGCGACCATCGAACATCGGGGCCGCGAGATCGCGGAAGTCGATGCCACGCTCGCGCAGCACCCGCTCCCGCTTGGCCTCATCCCACTCGAAGATCACGCCGGAATGTATATACGCGCGTGGAGATAATCAACCGGCCACGGCTCCGCCCCACCTCCCGCCCCCTACCCCTCGCCCCGCAGCGCCTGCGCCAGCCGCACCAGGATCGCCGCCGTCGCGCCCCAGATCTCGTGCTCGGGATGCGGCCACACCCAGAATTCCCGAAACCGCCCGCCCCGCATTTCCCGCCGCCGCTCGGGCGCCGCCGGGTCGAGCAGGACCGCGAGCGAAAGCACGAACACCGCCGCCACCTCGCCCGGCATCGGCACCAGCGTCAGGCCCGGCGGCAGCAGCCCGACCACCGGCGTGATGAGGAAGCCCGTGCCCGTCGGATAGTCGGGCAGCCGCCCCAGCAGCGCGACCCGCGCCGGATCGAGCGCCAGCTCCTCCGCCGCCTCGCGCAGCGCCGCCGCCCCCGGCGAGGCATCGTCGGGCTCGATCCGTCCGCCCGGAAAGCTCACCTGCCCGGCATGCCGCGCCAGCCGCTCGCTCCGCTTGGTCAGCAGGATCCCCGGCGGGCTGGACGGGCCGGAAAGGATGATCGGCACCAGCACGGCCGCCCCCACCAGCTCTCCGGGGTCGGCAGGCGGCGCGCTCGCGGCAGGCAGCCCGGCGAGCCGGGCGCGTAAACCCGCTTCGTCCACGGCCTCAGTCTTTTTGGCCGCCGGGCCGCCCGCCGCCGTACCCGCCCGCGCGGCCGCGCGCCCCGCACTTCTCCTCGATCTCCCCCGCGGCCAGCTCGCCTAAGGGGAAAAAACGCCGGCAGCTCCACACGCCCAGCGCCCGCCGGCAGCCGATCCAGCCGGGCTCCGCCAGCGCCGCCAGCTCGTAATAGACGGCGCGCCCGATCCGCGCCTCGATCCCCGGCGCGCCCCCCACCGCGCCCCCTTTATCTCCCCCTGCGCCCGCCGCCGCGCCGCCCGGCCGCACCGTCAGATACGGCGTCGGGTGGCAGGTCAGCAGGTCGTGCGCGACGCGGATCGGGTGCTCGGCATCCGCCGTCACCACCTCATCGATATTGGTCCGGAACGAAAGCCGCTGCTCGCGCCCGCTGCCCGTCCAGTCGAGCTCCACCGCGACGAACGGCACGTCCTCCACCTCGATCCGGCCCCGCTCGGCCGGCGTCTCGAGCCAGTAGGAGCCGTCCGCCTCGCGCTTGAGCACGCTCGCGAACAGGCACACCAGCTCCTTCCGCCCGATCGGGCTGCCCCGGTAGAGCCAGCTCCCGTCCCGGCGGATCAGGAACGGCAGGTTGCCGCAATCGAGCGGAACGCGCCGCCGCGTCTTCGCCGCCACCGCCGCCGCACCCGCCGTCCCGCAGGCACATCCCGCGCCTTCGCGCCCCTGCGAGCGGGGGGTGGCGTCGTTCACGTCTGTCCGTTCTCCGCCGCACTGCGTCACGGGTTTCGCACTCTCCCCCTGCGGACGTGATATAAGGATCGAACTCGGCCTCAAGGGAAGTGCGCCTCGCGCAGGCAAATGCGCCGCGCACCGTCCCGAGGAAATTCGCCGGGAGAGTGGCCGGAACCACACCCGGGCCCCATCTCGAGGGCAGAGCGTCGCCGGCCACGGAAGACCGCCACGGAAGACCACCCCAAGGAAGACGATATGTCCGCCAGCCTCTCGCCCCTCTCCCAGCAGACCACCGAGGTCCTCGCCGAGATCGAGGCGCTGGGCGTGCGCATGCGCACCGTCCGCGCCGAGATCGCCCGCATCATCTTCGGCCAGGACATCGTGGTCGAGCAGACCCTCATCACGCTCCTCTGCGGCGGCCATGTCCTGCTCGTCGGCGTCCCCGGCCTCGGCAAAACGAAGCTCGTCGAGACGCTCGGCATCGTGCTCGGCCTCACCGCCAAGCGCGTGCAGTTCACCCCCGACCTCATGCCCGCCGACATCCTCGGCAGCGAGGTGCTGGACGAGGACGCCGCCGGCCGCCGCAGCTTCCGCTTCGTCCCCGGCCCCGTCTTTTGCCAGCTCCTGATGGCCGACGAGATCAACCGCGCGAGCCCCCGCACCCAGTCCGCGCTCCTCCAGGCGATGCAGGAATTCAAGGTCGCCGTGGGCGGGGTCGAGCACGCCCTGCCGCGCCCCTTCCACGTCCTCGCCACCCAGAACCCGATCGAGCAGGAAGGCACCTACCCGCTGCCCGAGGCCCAGCTCGACCGCTTTCTCCTCGAAGTCCAGGTCCCGTACCCCGACCTCGCCGCCGAGCGCGCCATGCTGCTCGCCACCACCGGCGCCGAGCAGGCGCGCCCCATCCCCGTCCTCTCGGTCGAGGGCCTGATGGCCGCCCAGGCGCTGATCCGCCGCATCCCCGTGGGCGAGAGCGTGCTCACCGCCATCCTCGATCTCGTCCGCGGCGGCCGGCCCGAAACCGCCGCGCTCGAGGCGGTGCGCCGCCACGTCGCCTGGGGCCCCGGCCCGCGCGCCGCCCAGGCCCTGATGCTCGCCTGCCGCGCCCGCGCCCTGCTCGATGGCCGCCTCGCCCCCAGCCTCGACGACATCGTGGCGCTCGCCGCGCCGGTGCTCCGCCACCGCATGGCCCTCTCCTTCTCGGCCCGCGCCGACGGCGTCCAGCTTGCCGACATCATCACCGCCCTGGTGGAACGTCTGGGATGAGCCAGGTGGGCCCCGTTCGCTCGGCGCGCGATGCCCGGCGCGCCGAAGCGCTCGGCGCCGGCCTGCCCCCGCTCCTGGTCGCCGCCCGCCGCGTCGCCGCCACGGTGGCACAGGGCGTGCATGGCCGACGGCGTGTCGGTCAGGGTGACAGTTTCTGGCAGTTCCGCCCCTTCTTCCCCGGGGATGCGGTGGCGCGGATCGATTGGCGCCAGTCCGCGAAGTCGGACCGCACCTTCGTCCGCGAGACCGAGTGGGAGGCCGCGCAGACCGTCTCCCTCTGGGCCGACGCCTCGCCCAGCATGCGCTGGCGCTCGCGCCTCGCCACGGTGGAAAAAGCCGACCGCGCCGTCCTCCTCCTCCTCGCCCTTGCCGCCCTCCTCCTCCGCGGCGGCGAGCGGGTCCGCCTGATGACCCCCCATCCGGGTTCCCCGAGCCATGGCGGGCGCGACGCCCTGGAGCGGCTCACCGCCTCCCTCGCCGCCGCCCAATCCTCCGCCGCCCCCCAGCCTTCCGGCACCGAGAGCCTCCCGCCCACCGTCCCCCTGCCGCGCCACGCCACCGTCGTCCTCTTCGGCGACTTCCTCGACCCGCTCGCCTCCATTCAGTCGGCACTCGCCCGGCTCGCCGCAATCCCGGTGAGCGCCCAGGTGATGCAGGTGCTCGATCCGGCCGAGCGGGCGTTGCCCTTCCACGGCCGCGTCCGCTTCACGGATCTCGAGGAAGAAGGGGACGCCTTGATCCCACGCGTCGAGGGCGTGCGCGCGGCTTATGGCGAACGCTTCGCCCGCCATGAAGAGGGGCTGGCCGCGCTCTGCGGCGCCCTCGGCTTCGGCTTCTCCACGCACCTGACCGACCAGCCGCCGGAGCAGGCGCTGCTCGCGCTCTACCTCGCCCTCGCCCCCGGCGCGGGCGGCCCGGGAGCGCCCGTCCCGCGCCGAGCATCCGCCATCGCATGACCTTTGTCTCATGACCTTCGCCGCGCCCTGGATTCTCCTCGCGCTCGCCTTCCTGCCGCTGCTCTGGTGGCTGCTCCGGGTCACGCCGCCGGCGCCCCGCCGCGAGCGCTTCCCCGCGGTCCGCCTGCTCAAGGAGCTCGCCCCGGTCGAGCAGGCGACCGCGCGCACGCCCTGGTGGCTGCTCGCGCTCCGCCTCGCCGCTGCCGCGCTCGTCATCGTCGGCCTGGCCGGCCCGGTCGAGCGCGCGGGCAGCCTGCCGCTCGGCCGGGGGCCTGTTCTCCTGGTCGTCGACAATGGCTGGGCCACGGCCGCGGACTGGAGCGCGCGGATGCAAGCGGCCAGCGCCGCGCTCGACCGCATCGCCCGCGCGGGCCGCCGCGTCGCCCTGCTCGCCAGCGCGCCCGGCCCGGCCGGCGCCCCGCTCGCGATCGGCCCGCCGATGCCTCCCGCCAACCTGCGCGCGCGCCTCGCCGTTCTCCAGCCCGAGCCCTGGCCCGCGGACCGCGCCGCCGCCTCTTCTCTCCTCGCCCACTGGAATGGCCACGGCGTCGTCTATATCGCCGACCGGATCTCCACCCCCGACGCCGGCGCCGACGCCGCCTTTGCCGCCGCCCTCGCCCGCCTCGGCCCGGTGACCGAGATCGCCGATCCCCGCCCCGCCGCCTTCGTGCTGCTCCCGCCCGTGACCGAGCCGGGGCCGAGCGGCGGGCGGCTCGTCGCCCGAGTGGGCGCGCTTCCCGCTCCCCTGAAGCGCAGCGTTTCCGTGCTCGCCGAGGCGCCCGGCGGGCGCATCCTCGCTCGTTTCGATGTCGAAATTGCGCCCGGCGCCGCGGAAGGTTCGGCAGCGGTCCCGCTCCCGCTCGAGCTCGCCAACCGGCTCGACGCGCTCCGCCTCGCCGGCAGCGCTCCCGCCCTCGGCCCCTCCGCCGCCGGCATCTTCCTGCTCGACGAGCGCTGGCGCCGCCGCCCCGTCGGCCTCGACTCGGGCGACGCGGCCGACGCCAACCTCCCCTTCGTCGGCCCGCTCTACTATCTCTCCCGCGCCCTCGGCCCCTATTCGGACGTCCGCGAGGGCGATCTCGGCCAGCTCCTGAACGACCGCCTGGCGGTGATCGTCCTCGCCGACCGCGTGCTCCCCCCCGGCCCCGAAACCGACGCCTTGCGCGCCTGGGTCGCGCGCGGCGGCCTCCTCGTCCGCTTCGCCGGGCCGCTCACCGCCGCCCATCCCGACGCGCTCCTCCCGGTCAAGCTGCTCGCCGGCGAACGCACGCTCGGCGGCGCGCTGACCTGGGGCCGGCCGGAGCATCTGGCGCCCTTTCCGCGCGCCTCGCCCTTCGCGGGGCTTCCCGTGCCGCGCGACGTCACCGTCGAGCGCCAGGTCCTCGCCGAGCCCGCGGTCGATCTCGACGCCCATAGCTGGGCCCGGCTCGATGACGGCACGCCGCTCGTGACCTCGGCCCGCCTCGGCGCCGGCCGGATCGTGCTCTTCCATGTCACCGCCAACACCGCCTGGTCGAACCTGCCGCTCTCGGGCGTCTTCGTCGCCATGCTGCGCCGCCTCGTCGAGCTCTCCGCCGGGGTCGCGGAGAGCCCGGGCCAGGCCGTCCTCGCCCCGGCCACGGTGCTCGACGGGCTGGGCGCCGCCGAGGCCCCGGGCCCCGCCGCGCGCGGCCTCGCCGCCGACCGTTTTTCCGCCGTCATGCCCTCGCCCGTCCATCCGCCCGGCCTGTACGGGCCCGAGAACGGCCGCCTGGCCCTCAATCTCGGCATCGCCCTGCCGCCGCTCCGCCTCGCCCCGCCGATCCGGGGCGCGGAGCTCGAGGCGCTCGACGGCATCGCCCGTGAGCGGCATCTCGGCCCGCCGCTCATCGCCGTTGCCTTCGCCCTCTTCGCGCTCGACCTGGTGATCGCCCTGGCGCTGCGCGGCCTCCTTTCCCGCCGCCCCGCGGCGCGGCCGGCGGCCGGCGCCGCCCTCGTCCTCTTCGCCCTGCTCGCCTTCGCCCCCCCCGTGCGGGCCGCGATCGCCGCCGACGATCCGGCCCTGATCACCCGCCTCGCCTATGTCACGACCGGCGATCCGGCGGTGGACGCGCTTTCGCGCGCCGGGCTCCAGGGCCTCTCCGACTTCGTCAATGCCCGCACCGCGGCGAGCCTCGGCCCGCCCAAGGCGGTGGTCCCCGGCCGGGACGACCTCAGCTTCTACCCGCTGCTCTACTGGCCGGTCACGGCGGGCGAGAGGGGAATAAGCCCGGCGGCGGTGACGGCGCTCAACCGCTTCATGGGCAATGGCGGGATCATCCTGATCGACACCGAAGGCGGCGATGCCGATGCGCCCGGCTCGGGCGCGGGCTTCGCGCCGGGGGCCGCGACGGCGCTCCGGCGCCTGACGCGCGGCCTCGCGATTCCCGCCCTCACCCCGCTCACCTACGAGAACGTGCTCGCCCACACCTTCTATCTGCTCCGTTCCTTTCCCGGCCGCTTCGACGGCGCGCCGGTGTGGCTGGCGAGCGATCCCTCCAACCGCAACGACAATGTGAGCCCGGTGATCCTCGGCGCCGCCGACTGGGCCGCCGCCTGGGCGGTGGACGCGGACGGGCAATATCCCTACGCCGCGATCCCCGGCGGCGACGAGCAGCGCCTGCTCGCCTACCGCTTCGGCGTCAACGTCGTGATGTATGCGCTGACCGGGAACTACAAGGGCGACCAGGTGCACCTGCCGGCGATCCTCGAGCGGCTCGGCCAATAAGGATGGGCCGACAATGACCCCGCTCGTCACCCCCGTTGCCCCTTTGGGCCACGGCATCGCCGCCTTCGCCTTCGCCCCCGCGCTCCCGGTCTGGCTGCTGGTCCTGCTCGGGCTCGTGGCGCTGGCCGCTGTGGTCCCCGCAATGCTCCGCCGGGCCCGCGGCTGGCCCTGGCGGGCGCTGGCGCTGGCCGTGCTGATGGGCTGGCTCGCCGGGCCCCGGCTGGTCAGCGAGACCTGGCGCACCCTGCCGGATATCGCGATCCTGATGCTCGACAAGACCGCCTCGATGCAGGTCGGCAACCGCGCCGCGCTGGCGGCGGCGGCGGCCGCCCGGCTTGCCGCGGAGGCCCAGCGCCTGCCCGGGCTCGAGCTCCGCACCGTGAGCGTCCCGGACAGCCCGGCGGGCGGCACCCGCCTCTTCGCCGCCCTCGACCGCGCGCTCGCCGAGGTGCCGCGCGGCCGGCTCGCCGGCGTCATCGCCATCACCGACGGCGAGGTGGACGATGTGCCCGCGGCGGGGAAAAATCCGCTCGGGTCGGCGCCTCTTTCGGTCGTGATCCCCGCCAAGGGGGAAGAAACCGACCGCAGCCTCCGCCTGCTCGCAGCCCCCTCCTACGGGATCGTCGGCCAGGACGTGACGCTCGAGGCCGAGATCCAGGATCACGGCGTGGCGCGCCCCCGGGGCTCGGCCGCGCTCACCATCCGCCGCGACGGCCAGCCGCCGCAAACCGTGACCGTCCCGGTCGGCCAGCCGGTCCATATCCCGATCGCCATCACCCATGCCGGCCCGACGGTGGTGGCGCTGAACGTCGGAACGCTCGCGGGCGAGGTCTCGACGCTCAACAACAGCGCCGCGGTGACGATCAACGGCGTCCGCCAGCGCCTGCGCGTGCTGCTGGTCTCGGGCGAGCCCAATCCCGGCGTCCGCGCCTGGCGCCGCCTGCTCAAGTCCGACCCGGCGGTCGATCTCGTCCACTTCACGATCCTTCGCCCGCCGGACAAGGAGGACAACACCCCGCTCAACGACCTCGCTTTGATCGCCTTCCCCGCCCATGAGCTCTTCGTCGACAAGCTCGACCGCTTCGACCTCATCATCTTCGATCAGTTCCAGGACGACGGGCTGCTGCCGCCGGTCTATCTCGGCAACATCGCCGACTATGTGCGGCGCGGCGGCGCCCTGCTGGTGACCGCCGGGCCGGAGTTCGCCGGCCCCGACAGCCTCGCCGAGACCCCGCTCGCCGCGGTCCTGCCGGCCCGTCCCGCAGGCGACACGCCGGCGAGCGTCGTCATCGGCCGCTTCATCCCCCGCCTGACCGCGATCGGCGGACGCCATCCGGTGACCGCCGGCCTCCCCGGCGCGCCCACGGACAGGTCCGCAATACCGTCCTGGGGGCCATGGTACCGTTACGACGCGACCGCGGGGGTGGTCGGGCAGGTGCTGATGCGCACGCCCTCGGGCGCGCCGCTGCTGGTTTTGAACGAGGTCGGCAAGGGCCGGGTGGCGATGCTGCTCTCCGACCAGCAATGGCTCTGGGCGCGCGGGCATGACGGCGGCGGGCCGCAGGCTGAGCTGATGCGCCGGGTGGCGCACTGGCTGATGAAGGAGCCGGCGCTCGAGGCGAACGCCATCACCGCCCAAATCGACCATGGGCGGATGACGATCGAGCGCCGCACCCTCGCGGCCGACGCCGGCGGCAAGGCGACGGTCACGGCGCCCAACGGGCGCAGAACAGATGTAGAACTTACCACGACCGGGCCCGGTCGCGCAAGCGGTGAGAGTCTCGCGGGCCTGCCCGGGGTTTGGCGGGTAAGTCGCGGAAGACAAGCGGCTTTCGTCGCCGCCGGCGCGGCCGATCCCTTGGAAATGGCCGATCTCCGGGCGACCGCGAGCCGGCTTGGCCCCCTGGTCCGCGCCAGCGGCGGCGGCGTCGATTGGCTCGAACGGGGCGGGGTTCCGGCGCTGAGAAGGGTCGAAAGGGGCGCATTGGCGGGCGGAAAAGGCTGGATCGGGCTGGTTGACAACCATGCCCACCTGGTGACCGGGATCACTTCGGTTCCGCTGCTGCCTTCCTGGGCGGCGCTACCCCTCTTGATCGGGCTTATGATATGGGCTTGGCGGCGCGAGGGGGCCGAGTCGGGATCGTCACGAGATCGCAACGAACCCGTCTGAAAGAGGCCTCCTGACTGCCCAGTTTCGTTTTGCCACCAAAAAGGGAGTCCTTTCATGCGTTGCCTGCGGGCGTTGTTGTTCAGTGGGTTGACGGTCGCCCTGGTCCCGGCGGCTTGGGCGCAGACCCCGAGCCTTTCCAGCCCCGGCGGCCCGGTGGTGGGCACCGCGCCGAACCCGTCCGGGCCGGCCCCGCCGCCGCCCGGCCTGCCTGGTGCTGCGGGCAGCGACAATCCCTTGCCGAGCTCGCCCCCGCCCTCCCAGGCGGCGTCGCCCAACGATGCGTTGTTCGACGCCATCAACCGCGGCGACATGGCGGAGGCGCGCGATGCGATCGCGCGGGGCGCGGAGCTCGACGCGCGCAACGTGCTCGGGATGACGCCGCTCGAGCTGGCGGTGGATCTCAACCGCAACGACATCGCCTTCCTTCTGCTCTCGATCGAGCATGAGCACGCTGCGGCGGCGGCGGGCACGAATTCGGCGCTCTCGCTGAGCGTGCCGCCGGTGCCGGCGGCGATGCCCGGGAATGGGCCGGGAAGTTCCGGTCAACCGGGCCTCGACGGGGGATCGGTTGCCGATCTTCTGCTCGCCAACCAGCCCCCGGTGGGCTCGCCCACGCCGCGGGCGACGCTCGCCAAGGCGGCGCTTACTCCGGACCCGCCGGCGATGGCGGGCACCGGCAGCCCGGACCCGACGGTCGGGTTCCTCGGGTTCGGTTCGCGCGCGGGGGCTCCGCCGCAGAATTGACCGCCGGGCCGGCGACGCCAGGATCCGCTGGCTCACCGCCGGATCTCGCTCCATTCGGTATCACCGCTCACCGCCATCGTCTGAGCCGATCGGGGTCGCTTCGGCGCCCGCAATCGGCTAACGCGACGTTACGTTTACGATCGTTAGACGAAAAATTGATCACTCCGTCCATATCTGTTGTGGTAGGAAGTTTGCAGGGCGAACATTTGCTGCCGCCTGCAACCGGGGGCGGAGCTGTGTGTCTTGGCGTCGCCCGACCACGGCCGGGCGAGGGGATCTGCGGTGGACGAGGATCAGGGAAGGCGAGCCGACGGCGCCGGTCCGGCCGGGGAGGGGCCTGAGGGGCCACTCGGGATTGCTCCTGACGCCGTCGGCCGTGAGGACGGGACAGGGCGGGCGCGCGTGCTGGCGGCACTGGCAGCGGCGCGCTACCACGGTTTCGAACCCGACCCGGACGATTTCCACAACACCGCGGGAAGCGACGTCCCGGGTCCGGCAGACCTCGTCGAGTGGCTGCGCGAGGGGGGGCTCTGGGCGCGGGCGAGCCGGATGAGCTGGCGGCAGCTGATGAAGCTCGCCGATCCGTCGCCCGTGGTGCTGTTCTTCAACGACGGCAGCGCCGGTTTGCTGACCGGCGTCGATCCGATCGAACGGGTCGCGCTCATCAAGGACCCGCAGGGGCGGCAGAGCGACCTCCCGGTGCCGGTGGACGAGCTGCGGCTTTCCGAAGTGTGGACCGGCGAGGTCCTGCTGGTGCGCAAGCCGCGCGAGGCGAGCGGCGGCACCGGCATCTTCGACATTCACTGGGTGTTCCACCAGTTCCTGCGCGAGAAGAAGTTCCTCCGCGATATCGTGATCGCCTCGCTGGTGACGTCCGTGCTGACCATCACCCCGCCGTTCATCATCATGAACGTGATCGACCGGGTGGTGGTCTACGGGAACATGGACACGCTGGCCCTCCTTACCATGCTCTGGGTCGCGGTCGTGCTTTACGAGACGGTGCTCGAGTACGCGCGCGTCGACATGGTGACGCTGCTCTCCGGGCGGGTCGACACGCGGCTCAATCTGCACGTGTTCAACCGGATGCTCGGGCTCAGCCTCGACTATTTCGAGCGTCATCCGGCAGGCGAGATCCACCACCGCATCAACCAGCTCTTCCTGGTGCGCATGTTCTTCACGGGCCGGATGTTCGATCTCGTGCTCGATGTGTTCATGCTGATCGTGCTGATCCCGATCCTGTTCTACATGAGTGCTGCGCTTGGCTTCGTCTCGCTGGGGACGGCGATCGCGGTCACGCTCATCATCGTTGCCTTCATGCCGGCGATGCGCCGGGTGACGGGACAGATCGTGCGGGCCGAGACGCGCAAGAGCACGCACATGGTGGAGAACATCCACGGGATGCGCACCATCAAGTCGCTGGCGATCGAGCCGCAGAGCAAGGCGGAATGGGATCTCCGGGTGGCGGAAGCCGCCGATTGGCGGATCCAGGGCGGGCGGATCGCCAACTGGCCGAAGACCCTGGTGATCCCGTTCGATCGGTTCATGCAGCGCGGCATCATCCTGCTCGGCGCGTACTGGCTCGTGACCGGCACGGTGACGCTCGATATCGGCGGGCTGGTGGCGTTCCTGATGCTGGGCGCACGGCTCGCCGCGCCCTTCGTTTCGCTCTCCAAGATGATTCAGGACCAGGAAGAGGTCCGGATGGCGGTCAGCGAGGTGGGTCTCGTGGTCAACAACCCGCCCGAGGTCGACGCCGCTTCGAGCGGGCTCAGGCCCGCGATCGCAGGGGAGCTCACCTTCGAGAACCTGACCTTCAGCTATCCGGGCCAGTCGATCCCGGCGCTCAAGGACGTCTCCTTCACCGCGCCGGCGGGGACCATGCTTGGGATCGTCGGCAAGTCCGGCTCCGGGAAATCGACGATCGCGCGACTGCTGCAGGGCATCAACCGCGACTATTCCGGCTTCCTGAAGCTGGACGGCAACGATCTCAGGGAAATCAACCTGCGCTATCTTCGCCGCAGCCTCGGTGTCGTGCTGCAGGACAATTTCCTCTTCCGTGGCACGGTGCGCGACAACATCATCGCCGGCCGGCCGGGGCTCACGCTCGAGGATGCGGTGCGGGCGGCGCGGCTTGCCGGGGCCGAGGAATTCATCGAGCGGATGCCGGCGGGCTACGAGACGTTCCTCCAGGAAGGCTCGACCAATCTCTCTGGCGGGCAGCGCCAGCGGCTGGCGATCGCGCGCGCGCTGGTGACCGATCCGAAGCTGCTCATTCTCGACGAAGCGACGAGCGCGCTCGATCCGGAAAGCGAGGCACTGGTCAACGCCAATTTGGTGCGGATCGGCAAGGGGCGGACGATGGTGCTGATCACGCACCGGCTCTCCTCGCTCACCGACTGCGACCTGATCCTGGTGATGCACCAGGGCAGGATGCTCGATATCGCGCCCCACCGCGTGCTGCTCGAGCGCTGCGCGATCTACCGCCAGCTCTGGCTGCAGCAGAACCGCCATCTCGACCCGCAAGGGACCCGCCATGCCGCTCCAGCGCCTGTTCCCATCGAAGCGGATTGAGGCTCCGAGGGGCGGCGCGCTCAGCGCCGCCGTCCTCGAGTTCCAGTCTCCCTCCAGCCTCATCCTCGAGGCGCTGCCGAAGCGTTCGGCGCGCAATATGATCTGGATCGTCGGGGCGTTGCTGGCGACGATGATCCTGATCGCCGAGCTCGTGCCGATGGACATGGAGGTGACGGCGCAGGGCCAGGTGATCTCACGTGCGCCGACCCTCCAGCTCGAGCCGCTGGAGACCGCGATCGTGCGTTCGATCGACGTGCATGTGGGCCAGGTGGTGCACGCCGGGCAGGTACTCGCGACGCTCGATCCGACAGAGGCCCAGGCCGATCTGCTGACACTGCTGGCGCAGCAATCGGCGCTCTCGGCGGAGGTTTCCGAGGAGCGCGCGGAGTTTCAAGGCAAGCCCTACGAGCCGACCGACCCGGCCAACCGCGACCAGCTCCTGCAGGCGGCGATCTATGCGCAGCGGATGGCGGAGCTCAAATCCGCGCTCACCAACTACGACCAGCAGATCGCGAGCTACGCGGCGCAGGTGCAGGGCGCGGAAACCCAGGCCGCCTACTACCGGGATCAGATGGTGCTGGCGAACCAGATCGAGCACATGAACGCACTCCTGCAGAATATGAATGCGGGCAGCCAGCTCACCACGCTGCAATCGCAGCAGCAGCTGGTGCAGGTGCAGGGCGAACTGGCGCAGAGCATCGCCACCGCGCAGGCGACGGCGCAGACCCTGGAGGCGACGAAGGCGCAGCGCGATGCGTTCCTCCAGCAGTGGAGGGCGCAGCTTTCGGCGCAACTTGCGACGAACGTGCCGCAGCTCGACGCCGCTACGGAGTCGATTTCCAAGGCCAGGCTGGTGAGCCAGCTGATCACGCTGCGTGCACCGCAGGACGCGGCGGTGCTGCAGGTCGCGAGCGGCGTCTCGGTCGGCTCCGTCATGCAGTCCGGCCAGCAATTCCTCTCGCTCTCGCCGTTGCACGCGCCGCTCGAGATCGAGACCTACATTCCAGGCGGGTACCAGGGGTTCGTGCAGGTTGGCCAACCGGTGACGGTCAAGTTCGCGACCTTCCCGTTCATCATATTCGGCGAGGGCAAGGGCTCGGTCAGGGTCGTCACGTCGGACTCGTTCACCCCGCAGCAGCTGGCCGCGCAGCTGATGCAGATGCAGACCACGCCGGCGGCGACCCCGACGGATGTTCCGACAGGACAACTCTATTACGCCGCGCGGGTGACCATCGACAGCCTGCATTTGCGTGGCGTGCCGCCGGGCTTCCGGATCACGCCTGGCATGCCGGTGGAGACGGATGTCCGCGTCGGCAGCCAGACGATCATGCAGTACCTCCTTGAGCGCTTCATCCCGGTCTTCACCCAGGGCATGACCGAGCCGTCCTGATCCGGATTTTTGCGGAGCCGCCCGATGATTGCGCCGGGATCTTGTCTGCCGGGGTTGTCGCGATCCGCACGCGATGGGGGTGCGGGCATCGCGCGAGGGCAGGAGAGATCGTCCGCTGTGGAAGGCGTGAGCGTGCGTCTGTTCGGCCACCCGGAGTACGCGCCGGCGGGCGGATGGGGTCAGGGCGCGTCGGCAGGGAGGCGGTAGGGTGGCCCACCTATTCGACCGTGTGGTCGCTTCGCTCTCGCCCAAGGCGGCGTTCGGGCGGGCAAAGCGGCTGGCCAAGGAAGGGCAGGCGGCGGCTTCGTTCCCGCTCTTCGCCCGCGCCGCGCAGGCGGGGATCACCGAGGCCAAATACCAGATCGGGCGCTCCTATCTCGAGGGCACCGGGGTGCCGGCGAGCCGGCAGGAGGCGGCGCGCTGGCTCGAGCGGGCAGCAACGGATGGCTATGCCGAGGCCCAGTCTCTGCTCGCCGGGCTTTATCTCCACGGGATCGAAGCGGAACCCGGAAGTCAGGCACAGGGCGCGGGCGCCGCGGCGATCTTCTCCAGCGGAGAGAAGGCGAAGCCGGATTACAAAAAGGCGCTGATCTGGGCCAAGCGTGCCGCGGCGTCCGGCACGCCGGAAGGGCAGGCGGTGCTGGGATATCTCCTGACCTCGGGTCCGGAGGCGATGCGCGATCCGGCGACAGGGGAGGAATGGTACCGCAGGGCGGCGGCGGCAGGCTCGCCACAGGGGGCGCTCGGCTTCGGGATCCAGCTTGCCCGCAAGGCCAAGGATATGGCGGGCTATGCCGAGGCGCTCACGTCGATTCGCACGGCCGTCGAGGCCGGACTGCCGATGGGGCAGTTCATGCTTGCGCTGATGGCCGAGCGGGGTCTCGGAATGGAGCCCGACCCGATGGCGGCACTGCGGCTCTATCGGCTGGCAGCCGCCAAGGGGGTGCGGGCGGCGTCGGCGCGCCTCGGGCTGATGCTGATGGAGGGGCGTGGCGTGCCGCGCGATGCGCTGGAAGGCGAATCATGGCTGCGGCGCGCGGCGATCGCCGGCGATATCGAGGCGGCGGCACTGGTCGGGGACCTCTACTCGCGGGGTGGGGACATGCCGCCCAACTATGCCGAGGCGGCGATCTGGTACCGCCGCGCCGCCGAGGGCGGGCACGCGGCGGCGGCGCGCGCGCTCGGGCTTCTGCACCTGACGGGCGGCGGGGTGGCGCGCGATGCGGCCGAAGCGACCCGCTGGTTCCGTATTGCGGCCGAGAAGGGTGACGAGCGCGCCAAGGCGGACCTCGCCAACGTTCTGCTGCTGGGCAGTGGAGAGACCGAGGATATCACCCGGACGCGCGTGTGGTTCGAGGAGGCGGCGAACTCGGGTGACCTGGTGGCGGCGTTCAATTTCGGCGTCTGCCTTGCGGAAGGGCTCGGCGTGGAGCGCGACGAGCGGGCGGCGCTGGCGTGGATGCGCCGCGCGGCGGACGGGGTGGTGAATGCCCAGTATTGGTACGGGCGGATGCTGATCGAGGGGCGCGGGGTTGCGGCGGATCCGCAGGCGGGACGGATCTGGATCGCGCGCGCGGCCGAGGCGGGACTGCCAGAGGCCGAGGTCGCGCTGGCTGAGATGTTCGTCAGCGGGCATGGCGGGACGCGCGAGCATGCGCAGGCGCTGCGGCTTTATCAGAAGGCGGCGCAACGCGGCCATGTGGGGGCGATGTTCGCGGTTGGCGCGCTCTATGGGGGGGGGCACGACATCGCACCCGACCGGCCGCGCGCGGCGCGCTGGTTCCTCGCCGCCGCCGAACGCGGGCATGGCCACGCACAATTGATGCTTGGGCGATATTGCCTGAACGGGACAGCAGGCGTTCGCGATCCGGCGGAAGCCCGGCGCTGGCTCGAGCGGGCAAAGAGCCAGGGCCTGGAGGGAGCGATGAGCTATCTCGCGCAACTGCCGCCGGCGACGCCGGTGGCGCTGACGAACGAACCGGAGATGGAGCGGAGCGGCGTATAGATCGATCCGGCTACTGGCGGATCGCTTCGCGCGTTCCGCCGGAAACCGCCGTGATCTGGGTTGGGTTTCCGGACGCCGGAATCGGCGAACGGGGCCGCCTCGTTGTCAGCCAAGGGGTCGGAGCCTCTCGATGCGAAGTACCCTTTTCGCTCTTCTGGCACTTCTCCCACTCGTGCTCGGTGCGCCTGCCCCGGCGGATGCCCAGGCCTTGCAGCTGGCCCAATGGCAGCCGTCGCCAGCCGAGTGGGCGGGCATCCGGAATATTGCCGCGCAGTTCGTCGACCAGGAATCGCCGCCGGGCATCTTGCCATTCCAGAGCCCCCCGCCGGCCGTCCTCGCTGCCGCGCCGCGAACCACCTTCGCTCACTATTTTCCGCCCTATCCGCTGGCGCTCGCCAACGTGCCGGTCGCGGACGATGCGTACAACCGCGTGCTGCTCAACCCGAATGGGGGGCATGGCCAGTTCGTCGGGATCGGCGGCTATCTCCGCGACCGCCCGCTGCCCGTAGGGCCCTGGCCGTCGCGCTACTGGCGGCAGATCAATTACGCGATCGAGATCATGCGCGCGGAGCGCATCGGCATCGACGCGTTCGAGTTCGACCTTTTGCGTGTGCCGCCGGCGGGCCGGTTCAATGCCTCGGACGGGATCGACATGCTGATGCAGACCGCGGATGCGCTCGCCCCGCAATTCCGGATCGTCATTGAGCCCGATTCCGACGCGCTTGAACTCCGCCGCGTCCCGGCGGCGAGGGTCGCGGCGGCAATCGCCACGCTTGCCCGGTACCCTGCTGCCTATCGGCTGCCGGACGGCCGGCTTCTCCTCACGCCCTTCGCGCCCGAGGCCGTGGGCCCGCGATACTGGCGCACGGTGATCGCCGATCTCCAGAGCCGCGGCATCCGCGTGGCCTTCATCCCGGTCCTGCTCGCCTGGCGGCGCGAGGCGCCCCGTTTCGCCCCACTCAGCTACGCCATGTCGGCCTGGGGTGAGCGCGATGTGGACGCGATCGAGAACGGCGGGTTCCGCGGCTTCGACACTGCCATGGCCCCCTACACCTCGCTCACGATGATGCCCATCGCGCCACAGGATGTCCGGCCGAAGGTGCAAAGGTTCTGGGAGGGCCGCAACACCGATGCCTATCGCCTGCTATGGGCCCGGGCGATCGAGCGCGGCGTAAGGTTCGTCCAGATCGTGACCTGGAACGACTATTCCGAAACCACCGAAATCGCGCCCTCGGCCGGAGCCCAGTTCGTGTTCTACGACCTCACCGCCTATTTCAATGACTGGTACAAAACCGGCGCGGCGCCGCCGATCGTGCACGACGCGATCTACTACTCCGAGCGGACGGAGATAATTCCGTCGGCGACAGGCAGCCTCCCCAATGCGGCCATGCAACCGATGGGCCCGACGCCGGTCTCCAACCGCATCCAGATGCTCGCCTTCCTCACCGCGCCCGCTACCCTCGAGATTGCGCTCGACGGCCGCACCTGGCACCAGGACGATCCGGCGGGGCTCGCCGTCTTCTCGATCCCCGCCGAGCCCGGGCGGCCGGTCTTCTCGATCGTCCGTGGCGGCGGCGTCGTGGCGGGGGTGACGAGCGCATGGGAGATCCATCGGTCCTTCACGGTTGAGAATCCCGCCTATTTCGGCGGCTCGAGCAACCGGCTCTTCATCGCTGTCCCGCCCTGGGTCGGCGACCCCAACGGTTAGGACCTGTGTAGACTTGACCCCGTGGGACGGCACCGCTTTGGCGCTGCCGCTGCCGTGCTCTATCCGCATCAGTACCCTTCGGGTTGCTCGGTATTGCCGTGCAGTCGCGCCTGCTGCACAGAGGACGAGGAAAACGACAGGCCCGGCCGGCGGATATGACACACCCCCCTCGCACGGCAACGCCGCGGACCCGCAATCGCCCGAGCAACGAGCAGGGCGGCCGCGCGGCGGCGGCCACAAACACCTTGCTCGCGAGAACACCTCGCTCGGCCGGGTGCGCGGCGGTCAGCGGGTTGAACTCGGCAGGCTGGCGTCTGCCGCCGGGGGTGCGTTGTCGATCGCCCTCAGGGAGTGGACGGCACGCGACGGAGCGGCGCCGCCGCGTCCCGTGCCAAGGGACGTCTTGCAAGAGGTTGGTTGCAGGATTTCGGTATGATCCACACTTTCCTTGTCGGTGCCACGAGACCCGTGGCCGGGCAGGATCAGACGAAGCCTCGGGCGCCATCTGGCGGACTTAACCGATGAGGAATGGGCGATGATCGCACCGTTGCCGCCGAGGCCATCACGGGGGACAAATCGTGGAACACAGCTGCGGCCGGATGACCCGATGGCGTTGACAGGCATGGCCTTATCCGTAACGATAAACTGCGCCTCGACGTTTCCGAAGCCTTGGTCCATATCCTCGTCGGCTCCGTCGCGCTGAGACGCGCCGCCCAGCGAGAAATTGTCCCAGAGGGACGCTGAGATGTACCGACGACCAACCCACATTTTCAATATTCTGGCACGGAGCAAGCCCTCAGAGCTCTCGGTTTCGTCTTACGCTGATTTTCAAACTCGTCTCATAAGGGTCGTCAACACGTTACCAGCAGCCGCAGCCGGATTGCCGTATGCGGTCAATTGGGCGAATGAGCGAATGATATCCGTTATAACAGATAATGACAAAATGGCCATTACACGCCCCTTTCTTTATCAGTATCAGTATCAGAACGCGAGAACCGTGATCTCAATTCCTTTTGAGGAGCTTAAACAATACGAGTATATCGGCTCAATGCGGCCGACATTCGTTTTTTCGATCGGCCGATGCGGCTCCACCCTATTGTCATCCTTGATGAAGGCACTTGGCCATTGCTCCATATCCGAACCGGATATATTTACCGTATTGGCCAAACTAACCGCTCAAGAGCGACAGCTTGTCGGACCTCAAGCGCTTCAGATGCTGATCAGGAGGGCCACCGAGGCCTTCGTCCGCCAGGGGGATGGTGAGGTCTCGATAAAGCTGCGCAGCCACTGCAACACGATTGCTTGGCCAATGGTGAAGGCGGTACCTGAAAGCCAAATTGTCTTTATCTTACGCGATCGAATAAGCTGGGTGAAATCAAGGTACAGAGTCTTCGGTGAAGATCCGCGCGTCCTGGCGAAGATGTATGGAGCCGGAATTCGGACTTACGACGAGCTCTGTCGTCTCGGCGGTCATCCAAAGCTCATCTGGTACGAGGAGCTCGTGCATGATCCTATTTCCGTATTGAGAAAGATCGGGGTTGGGATCGGGTTGGAGGAGGAGCGTATTTCTGCCTTGGTGAATGACGTCCTGACCAAAGATGCGCAGGAAGGAACTGCGGTTGCGCGGAGCAGGTTTAACGAGCGTCGGCTCTCCGAGGAAATGCTGCGTGATTTTGAATTGGAATGGTCCGCTATAGTCCCTCGTCAGCTGATCGAGCAGCACGGCCTTGCGCCGCCTTGCTGAGAGTCCGTTCCCTCTGTCGCCAGGCGGCGCCTTTTGCGCAGCTTCACCTTTCTCCCCCGATAACCCGAATGTTTCACTGTTCGAATTGATAAGGCAACGACGAGGAATGGGTGTTGGCATGAACGAAGTCTTGGCTCAGTCGGGTCGTGTCCCAGTTCGAATTCCGGTTTCGACCCCTTTCGGACGTTCCGTTAGTCGTCGCCAATCGAACGAATGACTCGCGCCGGATTTCCTCCGACAAGGGTATTCGGGGGAATGTCCTTTGTGACCACCGAACCCGCCGCGACGACCGAGCGTTCGCCCACTGTTACGCCACCGATGATGGTCACGCCGGCTGCGATCCACACGCTTTTCTCAATCACAATGGGCTTTCCGATTCCGTAGGCACGCCGCTGGGATGGTTCGACGGGGTGGCCCGACGTAATGATACTCACGTTCGGCCCGATCATCACGTCATCGCCAATGCTGATCTCGGCAAGGTCATATAAAGTGCAGTTCTGATTTATGAAGACGTGGCGGCCGACGCGGATTTCGATACCGTAAGCCGTGTAGAACGGCGGAATGAGCCGAAAGCGGTCATCCACCTCCCTGCCAGTCAGATCGCTGAATAAAGCTCGAATTTCATCTGCATCGTCAAACGTCAAACGGTTGATGGCGGGGGTGATCCTCATCGCCCGCTTGATGTTCGCGAACATGGCATCCGCCTCCGGCGTTCCCATGTGAATTATCTTGGTGCCGTCCTCATTCGACATTCGTTGTTTTCCTCGGCTTGCGGTTGAGCGTGCGTTTCGGCGCACGAGCGCCAGGCCGAGATTCGTTGAGTGTTGCCACAAAGCTGAGGGGCCGAAATCCACCCGTTGCGGAAATTCAAACCGAGACACTGCCCTCAGTCGCGTGCCGCGCCCGGGGACCGGCAGTCGCATACGGCCCGGTCAGCCCAACCTCACGCCTTAAGCCGCGTTCCCGCGT
This sequence comes from uncultured Pseudomonadota bacterium, assembly GCA_963840545.1. Lineage (GTDB taxonomy): Bacteria > Pseudomonadota > Alphaproteobacteria > Acetobacterales > Acetobacteraceae > JAKAWQ01. Next base: position 214,739 of record CAWIZE010000002.1, read on the forward strand.
GCGCGCTCGCCTCCTGCCTCTGGCTCCCGAGCCAATCGCCGATGCGGCCGACGGCTTCCTTCAACGCATCCAGGCTCGCGGCATAGGAGAATCGGAGATGGCCGTCGCCGAACACGCCGAAGCTGGTGCCCGAGACCGTCGCCACCCCGGCCTCGTCGAGCAGCCGCGATTGCAGCACCCGCGCGCTGAACCCGGCGTCGCCGACATTCGGAAATGCGTAGAAGGCGCCGCCGGGATTGGCGCAACGGAATCCCGGCAGCGCGTTCAGCGCCGGGACGATATAGGCGCGGCGCTCGGCGAAGGCCGCCATCATCCGTGCGACCGGCTCGCGCGGCCCGCTCATCGCGGCGATGCCGGCATATTGCGCCGCCGCATTGACGCAGGAGTTGCAGTTGATCGCGAGCCTCTCCGCATAGGGAAGGATCGCCGCCGGCCACACGCCGTAGCCCAGCCGCCAGCCGGTCATCGCGTAGGTCTTGCTCCAGCCATCGAGCAGGATCAGCCGGTCCTCGATCTCGGGATAGTTCGTCAGGCTGGCATGCGTGCCCTCGTAGATCATCTCGCCATAGATCTCGTCCGAGAGGATCGCCAGGTCCGGATGCCGGGCCAGCCCCGCGACCAGCCGGTCCAGCTCGGCCCGCGGCACCACGCCGCCGGTCGGGTTGCCTGGGCTGTTGACGATCATGAGCCGTGTCCGCGGCGTGATCTGCCCCAGCACTTCCTCGGCGTCGAATGAGAATCCCTTGCTCTCGTGCAGGCGCATCGGCACCGGGGTGGCGCCGGAAAAGCGGATCACGCTTTCGTAGATCGGGAAGCCGGGATTGGGATAGATGATCTCCGCGCCCGGCTCGCCGAACATCAGGATGGCGAAGAACATCGTCACCTTGCCCCCGGGCACGACCAGCACCCGATCGGGCGAGATCGCCACGCCGTGGCGGCGATGGAGATCGGCCGCCACCGCTTCGCGCAGCGGAAGGATTCCGTTGGCCGGCGTGTAGCCATGATGGCCGTCGGCGAGCGCCTTCCGTCCGGCCTCGACGATATGGCCGGGGGTCGCGAAGTCGGGCTGGCCGATGCCGAGATTGACGATGCTCCGGCCTTCGCGCTGCAGCGCCTGCGCTCGCGCCAGGACTTCGAAGGCGGACTCGGTACCGAGTTGGCTCATGCGCCCGGACAGGATGGGCATGGTGATGGTCCTTCTAAGGGCAACTCTTAACTTGTCTTGTTGTGCCGCGCAGCGCTCAGGGGGTCCAGGGGCCCAGCCCCTGGCAGGGGCCCGGCCCCTGGCTCACGGCCTTCCGTGCCACACATTCTCGCCGTAGACAAAATAGCGGCTCATTTGTGTCCCGTCCCAGCGATAGAGCATGTGCCGCGCCTGGCGCACCGGCAGCCGCACGCGGTCCGGCCAGAAGAGCGCCGCCGCCTGCCCCGCCGGGTGGCGCACGCTCGGGTAGACGATCCCGTCATCCCCGGCCGCGCGCGCCGCCGCCCCCATTGCCTGTCCGGGCCCCCAATCGTCCGGCGCGAGGCAGGCTTCGTCGCCACCCGCCCTGAGGTCGCGGAGCTCGCCTCCGATGCCGCACACCAGTTCGCGGAACTGCGCCTCGGCGGCCGCCTCGGCGGTCGCGCGCATGAAGCGTTCGAAGTGGAAAATCGTCTCGGCCAGCGCCACCGCGAAGCGGTCCCCGCAATACCACACCCCGTAGCCGCCGTCCGAGAACCGGCTCGGCCGCAATTGCGAGACATGGGTGAAGGCCGCCATCACGAGGCTCGCGGTCGGCCCCGATACCCGCCGCTCCGCCGGCACCAGCGCCAGCTCTCCAATCTCCTGGCGGACGCGGGGGTTGGTCTTGGCCTCGGCGCTGGCGAGCAGGTCCCAGTCGGCCGGATCGGCGATATCCTCGAACAGCCAGACCGGCGGATAGAGCGTGCGGATGATCCGGTGCGAGGCAGGCCAGTCCACCCGGGCGAGCGGTGCCTCGCTCACCAGCCTCCGCGCTCGGCGTCGAGGTAGCTCCGCACCGCGGCGAGGTCGGCAGGGGCGCCGGCCAGCATCCGCGCCAGCGCCGCTTTGCCGCCGAAGGCGAGGTTGGGCCGGCGCACCCAGGCATAGCCGCGCTCGGGGTCGGTGAAGAGGGTGCGCAGCGCCTTGTGGATGCCGATCAGGTCGCCGAGCCGCCACACCGTGTCGGTCGGCACCGTCCCCAATTCACCCCGCTTCCAGCGATAGAAGGTCGAGGCGCTCGGCTGGCCGAGCAGCACCCGCGCCTCGGCGTCGCTCACCTGCCATTTTCCGAACAGCGTGAAGGCGGCGCGCATCATCGCCGCCGTTTCCTCGCGGCTGACCTGCGAGGAGCTCGGCGCCGGCGTTTCTCGTGGCGCGATCCGAGGGCCCGGAAGGGCAACCTCCGACATCCTCTTTCGTCCTATCCCCAATGACAGAGAATGTAGGAAAAACTCCCATCTGACACAAGGCCGCCGTTCATCCCCCTAAACCACCTGTTCGGGCTCCAGCATGCAGCGCACCTCCGCGTGCCGCTCCACCTGCAGGGTCGGGTGGCCGATCCCGTAGCGCTCCGCGAGCGCATGCGCGGCCTCGGCGAGGAAGTCCGGCCCGGGCGGCTCGCCCGGCATCACCAGGTGACAGGTCAGCGCGGTTTCAGTGGTGCTCATTGGCCAGATGTGCAGATCGTGGATGGCGGCCACGCCCGGAAGCTGGAGCAGATAGTCCCGCACCTCCTCGGGCCGGATGCCGGCCGGCACCGCGCCCAGCATCATCCCGAGCGATTCCCGAAAGAGGCGCCAGGTCCCCCAGCCGATCGCCAGTGCCACTACGATGCTCGCCGTGGGGTCGATCCGGTTCCAGCCGGTGAGCGCCACCGCGATCGCCGCGAGCACCACGCCGGCCGAGATCACCGCATCGGCGGCCATGTGCTGGAAGACGCCGCGGGCATTGATCTCGCCCTTGCGTCCGGCCGCGAACATCGCCGCCGTCGCCCCGTTGATCACGATCCCGATCAGCGCCACCACGATCACCGTGTCCGCCGCCACCGCGACGGGCATGAGCAGCCGGCGCAGCGCCTCGACCAGGATCGCGCCGATGCTCACCAGCAGGATCGCGGCATTGGCCAGACTCGCGAGGATGGTCCCGCTGCGCAGCGTTTGACGCCTTGAAATGAACATCGGAGAGATGAATCAGCAGCATTTAGGGACGCCGTCTACGGTGGTGGCTAGCGAAGAAGCAGCCACGTCTACAGCCCCGTCGGAAAATCGAACGCGACATGACGCTCCAGCTCCATCGCGTCGTGCAGGGCGCGTCCGACCTCTACGATCGAGCCCTCGACAATCCTGTAGACAATCAGATGTCGAGGCCGCGCCACGTCGGAATGATTCCGACTGTGCCGCAAATGGCAGCTCCGGACGTCGTCGCCGAGTTCCGGCCTGGCAGCGCTCCCGAGCCGGAGCGGCTCGGTGCTGAGGTCGCGGAGTGCCTTCGAGAGCAGTTGCTCGTAGCGCGCCTCTGCCCGATCTCCAAAGCGCCGCGCCGTCCTTGAAAGCACGTTCACGATGTCCACCTGGGCCAAGGCAGCTAGCCGCAGCTGAGCCATTCCTATGGCTGACTGCCATGGTCCCGCCGTCGGGCCTGACGCCCGAGATCCCCGATAATATCCTCGATCGCGTCACCCTCCAGCTCAAGAAAGCGGTCGGCGTCGAAGTCTCCGAAGCCGGCCCGAGCAGCCTCTTGCAGGATCTTGAGTTTGGCCGCGTCTCGCGAGTCTCGCTCCTCGATCAGCCGCAACTCTTCGCGCAGAACCTCGCTCGCGTTCTGATACCGGCCGGAGGCCACGAGTTCGGAGATGACCATTTCATGGTGCTCCGTTAGAACGACGTTCCGCGTTGGCATATGCGGCGCCTCCCTTCGGGTCAGCCTCGGCCATGCCCGGGCCGGGTCGACGCAGCGACGCCGTCGCGTAACCAGGTGAGATCGGTCGGGCCGAAGGGCGGCGCTTGGATGGCTTCGCGAACCGCCGGGTGCTGCGCCATGTCGCTGCGGCGATGAAGGACGTACCTTGATCAGCGTGGCGCTGGAGACGAAGGCGTTCCTTGCTCACGAGGGCTTCGGCGAACCGTCGGCCAAAGTGCAAGCGGAGCGGGGTAGGTTCACTTGGCGAGACATAGGCTCGGGAAAATACCTGCGGAAGGCCCGCATTCGGGCGAATGGCGGCTACCGAGGAAAGGCGGGAGCGGGCGCGAAGCTGCCGGGGTTAAGCGGAATTGAACATCCGCTTCCGGGACCGCCTGATAGGCTGGGCTACGGGGGGGCGGTCCAGAGATTGGGGTGATGACGATAGGGGCGGTACGACCGGTCGGTCATTTTGACCGCTGGGAGGATTGCGGATGGGGTGGGCTTGGCGGTTGGTCGGAACGGGGATCGATGGCCAATGCCAAGTTTTCGACGTCATGGAGATCGACCGGCCCGATGGTCGCGGTGATATCGCCAGCTTGGGTTTGACGCTGGCCGAAGCGAAGCAGATTCCGGCGCGTGTTCAACAGGAGCTCGTCGCCGCGCAAGCCGACCACCACGCGGTCCTACGGCCGGATTGCCGGTCCTGCGGCGGGACATGCCATGTGAGGGAATGGCGGCTTCATCAGATCGCGACGCTGTTCGGAGGGGTGAGGGTGCGGCTTCCTCGGTTCCTCTGCGCGGAATGTGGTCGTGGAGAGACTGGCGTCGGTTGGCCATCGCATTGCCGGTTGACACCGGGCTGACCGCATTCACCGACGGTTGTCCCGGTCCGCGGTTGGTCTCGGGGGATGCCGGCTTGGGGGATGCGGCCTTGGGGGATGCGGCCTTGGGGGATGGGGCCTTGGGGGATGCCGGCTTGGGGGACGCCGGTGTCACCAAGCCCCCGATCCTCGATTGGTTCCACATCGCCATGCGGCTCCAGCACGCGACGCAAGCCGCCAGCGTCTTATCGACTGACGAACCCGGTCGGGCGCAGGCCAAGACGGTGATTGTCGAGGAGGTCGAGTGCCTGCGCTGGCGCATTTGGAACGGCAAGGCCGGGAACGCCGAACGCAGCATCGAGCGGATCCGCAAGGTCACGCACGTCCTCAAGGGTGAACGCGGCCATCGCACGACGGGCGCGCCATCGCGCAAGCTATGGCACGCTTTGCATGAGGTCGACCGCGATCTCCGCAGCCAGAGCAACCGGCCAGAACAGCCGGCCAGAACAGCCGGCCAGAACAACCGGCCAGAACAACCGGCTGGTCAACGACGCCAGGCGATACCGCGCGGGCCTGCGGGTTGGAACTTCGCTCACCGAAGGCACGGCGAACTTCCTCGTCAATCGGCGGATGAGCAAGTCGCAACAGATGCGATGGTCGCGACGAGGAGCGGATCGACTGCTTCAGATCCGCTGTGCTATCGACAACGGAGCGTTCGGGTCAGAATTCGGCGACGTATTTGAGCCGCTCCGCAACCCACGCCGGCGGCTCGCAAAGGCAGCATGATCCCCCCAATCTCTGGGCGGACCCCGACCATCGTCTTGCCAAGCCGCACCCACTTCGGTCCGGCCACCTCGTTCCAGGTACTCGAACGGGGCGGCATTCGGCCCAGTGGGGATGTCACCTTCCTCGCCGTTCTTAGGCAAATCCCCCTCCGCGTGCTCTCGGACCCTTCGATCCACCGTCCCGTCGTACTCCGGGAACATATAGGAAAGGCGCCCTACGGCTACCGCGCATCCGCTCCCCCCTCAGCGAAACACGTAGATCGGGCTCGACCAGATCCGGTTCCCGTCCTCCTGGGTGAGGCAGACATAGAGGGCATTGTCGCCCTCACCTCTAAGGCGCATGCGCCGGGAGATCCGCAGGCCCCGGTGCGGGTTCTCATCCGCAAGGCGAAAGAGGCGGATGCGGCGCCTGATACCGCCGGCGTCGAACACCAAGTCATCACGGCCGATGTCGGCAATCGCGATTTCGCATTTCACCAGCGCGGTGTCGATCGTCAGAGTGCCGGCCTGCGGATCGGCGAGCCAGGCGTCGAAGCCGCCGAAGCCGCCGGTGCTCAGCGCCGTCCAGGAGAGCGCGCCCGGCCCGGTCTGCTCGATCTTCTTGTCGAGGTTCCATAGATTGATCGGAGCGATCCGCTCGAAGCGATTGAAGCTGAGCGTGCAGCCGCCGTCCCATACGGTCTGGCGGCCGCGGCCGCGATATTCCGATCCTTCCCAAATCACGCGGATGCGCCGCCCGAGCTCTTCCTCCGCGTAGGGCCGCCAGACCTCCAAGGTCTCCAGCCCGTTGCGGATTTCGATCCGCTCGATCGCGGCGGAGGCATCCGCGTCGATGTGCAGCTCCACCTCCGCATCGGCGGAGCGCAGGATGTCGCCCATCATCGCCGAGCGCACAACCGTGCCGTTCGCCGCGCCGAGCGCCGGGTCCTCGTCGTAGAGCATGGCCTCGCCGGCGAACGTGGCGCGGACATCGAGCAGCATGCGGCAGCCGGTGGTGGCGTAGTGATGCCGCTTGCGGAACGCGTCGAACAATGCGCCGCGCGTGAGATCGGCGGCGAGCACGCAGGTGAGCCCGCCATAGGCCCCGAACAGCGACGCGCCCGGATGGCTCGCCCCCTGGCGTCCCTTGTGGCCATCGGAGTTGGCGGTGATGCCGAGACGAAGACCCTGCTCGAGCGCGTCCTCCACCAGCCACTCGAAGGTGCCCCAGTCCGAGTGCACCTCCACCGAACGCTCGAGGCGGCCGTCATGCGCCATCTTCACGTCGGCGTAGCGCCCGCCGATATGGGCGAACACGATGCACTCCTCGCCTTGCAAGACGCGAAAGAGATCCTCGGCGTTGTTGGCATCGCTCGCGAGGTCCGTCAGATCGTCCACCAGCGCATGCGAGGAGCGATGGATCTGGCGCTCCTCGTGCATGAACATGACATTGCGGTCACCGCCCAAAGCGGTGTTGCCCGACCATTCATAGCCGGGAAAAACGACGAACCGGCCATCGCGGTCGTATTCGCGCGTCAGCGCGTTGAGCTGGTTCCAGAAGCTCATGGTGATCTGGAAATCGTTGCCCTGATGGCACATGGCGTCGAGGAAGGCCCGGTCGCGCGCGAACTCGATCAGCTCGCGCGCCGAGTTGGTGCCGATCGTCTCCTCCGACTGGCCGTGCAGGTCGCACCAGTAGGGCAGCAGGGACGCCTCCGCGACGATACGCATCGGGTTGCTCGTGCAGAGCGGCCGCCCCGCGGAGTCCAGCACCTCGATCAGAAGCGCGCCCGGCTCGTCCACCGAGAGATTTTCGAGGATTGCCGTGTGCTCGCCGCGACGCATCGAGAGATGAGCGGGAAGCCCTGCGACCGGCCGGCTGGCACGCAGGAAAAATGTGCCCGCCACCTGATCGCTCGGATTGCCCCAGGCATCCTCGGCCTTGAAGCCCAGGCGGAACGGCTGGCCGGAGCGGCGCAGCGTGGGAAGGACGGCCTTCCAAGTGGCCGGCTGACCGGCGACGACGGCGATGAACGGCTGCACCGGCAGCTCGACATAATCGTAGGTGGCGAACGGATCGGCCAATACGCGGAACTCGAAGGTGGGCTCGACGAAGGTCTGTACGCGCATCCCGGGCGAGCCCCGGCTGCGGTCGCCGAAGCGCACCGTGATCCTATCGCCGGCGCGCAGAAATCCCCGGACGACGCGGATGAAGAGGGTCTTGTCCCAGGGGCGGATATTGCGCTTGGCGTCGTACTGCACCTCGAGGACTGCGCCGTTGGACGCCTCCACCGTCGTGTAGTTGGCAGCCCGGGGATCGCTCCATTGCGGCCGTCCCATGTCGCTTGCGAAGCGGTGAACGACCTTGATCGAGCCGGTGTCGTCGATGCCGAAATATCCTGCGGTGTAGGTAAGCGTGAAGGATTGGAAGCTGCCGGCTTCCACCGCGCCGGCGGGTTCGATGACGGCGGTGCCCATGCGTTCGGGCAGATAGATCGAATGCGGCACGTCGCCTGCTCCCCTGGTTGATCGATCGGCGGTCCGGCGGGCTGCCCGCCTCGGCCGCGCTCCATCCGGCCGGCCGGCACGCCTCGTTGTTCCATATTGACCGAACTCCTTCTATAAGGTTATATATTGTTATAGTCAAACCCCGCCGCGAGACCGCCCTTCCCGCTCCCTCATCCAAGCTGGAGAGATCCATGGCCAAGGACAGCGACCGAGCCCCGCATAAGGATACGCCGCCGATCGGCCGCCGCGGCGTCATCGGCGGCGCGCTCGCTTCTCCCCTCATCGCCCTCGGCGCTCCCTGGATCATCCGCCCCGCCCACGCCCAGAGCATGTCATTGGGCCCGTACCACGAAGCAAAGATCGATTGGCGCCAGGTCGCGGGCCAGGAGATCACCGTCGCGGTCATCCCGGCAGGCTACTTCGACAACCTCGTCGCCCTCACCCACGAGTTCGAGGCGCTGAGCGGGATCAAGGTGCGCTACGAGCAGGTCCCGCCCGGGCAGATCCGGCAAAAATCCATTCTCGATCTCACCGCGCGGACCGGCGCCTACGCCACCCACGCCGCCGACACGATGTATTACGACCTCTACGCCGCCAACCATTGGGTCGAGCCGCTGGACCCCTATCTGAACGACACCACCCTCACCGACCCGAACTGGTTCCGCGCCGAGGACATCATCGCGGCATGGCGCGAGGCCAACCAGGTCGGCGGGAAGCTCTACGGCATGCCGTACGACGGCGAAGTGACGTTGCAGGTCTACCGAACCGACCTCTACGCCGCGAAAGGCCTCGCGCCCGCCGAGACGCTGGAGCAGGTGGTCCACAACGCGGCGGCGCTGAACGATCCCGCCAACCGGATCTGGGGCGTGGCGCTCAGGGGTTTTCCGGGCGCCGGCCAGAACATGTACATCTATCCCTCGGTCTTCCGCGAAATGGGCGGGAACTGGTTCCAAGGCAAGGAATTGCGCGTGGACGGCCCCGACGCGATCCGGGCGCTCGAGTGGTATGTCAACCTGATGACGCGCTTCGCGCCGACGGCCGCGCGCACCTGGAACTGGCCCGACATCGCCGACGCTTTCTCGGAAGGCACGCTCGCGCTCTACATCGATACGAACACCGCGGCCTCGGTGATCAACAACCCCCAGCGCTCGCGGGTCATCGGCAAGATCGGCTACGCGCGCTGGCCCAAGGGTCCCTCCGGCAAACGCGTAACCTCGATCTGGAACTGGGGCTTCCCGATCAATTCCGCACTTTCGGACAAGGTCAAGCGCGCGACCTGGCTCTTCATCAGCTGGGCTGCATCCGCGGAAACCCAGACCCGCACGTCCTGGAAATATCAAGGCGCATACAAGCGGCTCGGCCTCAACCGCCTGGCGCTCTGGCGCGCCAAGGGCTTCGCCGAGCTGGTGAGCGGCTACGGCACCAATTTCCTCGAGACCTCGATCGCCTCGCTCGAGAAGGACACGGACGTCAATTGGCGGCCGCGGATGCCGCAATGGCCCGCGGTCGGCGATATCATGGCGGTCGCGATCCAGGCGGCACTCGTCGGCCAGAAGAGCCCGACGCAGGCGCTCGAGGATGCCCAGGCGCGGATCGCCCGCCTTCTTCCGCACTGAGCCGTGCACATCGGCGCGATCCGGAAGATCTCGGCGGAGCGCCGCTTCGCCCTTGCGCTCTTTCTTCCCGCATTCATCCTGCTGGTGCTGACGACGACGCTGCCGCTCCTCTATCTCGTCTGGGGCAGTCTCCAGAACAACGATCTCGCCGAGCCATGGCTTGCCGGTTTCGCCGGGCTCGGGAACTATTTCCGCCTGGCAGGCGACGGGCGCTTCTGGAATTCCCTGCTGCTGACCGCGATCTACACCGCGGCGACGGTCCTGCTCCAGGTCGTGCTCGGGCTCGCCCTGGCGCTGCTCGTGATGCAGATCCGCTTCGGCCAGGCAATCCTCAGGATCGCCGCGATCCTGCCGATCGTGCTCGCTCCCGTGGTCGCCGGCCTCTTCTGGCGCTCGCTCATCCTCGCCCCCGATTTCGGCGTCCTGAACTTCGTCACCCGCGTGCTCGGCCTCGGAAGCCATGACTGGCTGGGCAGCCCCATGCTCGCGCTCGTCTCGGTCATCGCGATCCATACCTGGCAATGGACGCCCTTCGCCTTCCTCGTCCTGCTGGCCAGCCTCGCATCGCTCCCCCCCGACATCTTCGAGGCCGCGCGGCTCGACCGTGCCGGCGCATGGCAAAGGTTCCGCCACATCACACTGCCGATGATCCGTCCGGCGCTGGTGATCGTCGTGATCCTGCGCATGGTCACCGCGCTCTCGGCGTTCGCGGCCATCTTCGCGGCGACCGGCGGCGGGCCGGGAACCGCAACCGAGATCCTCAACCTTTATGTCTACCGGATCTCCTTCAACGAGCTCGACATCGGCTACGGCTCCGCCGCGGCTACGGTGCTGATGCTGATGACCTTCGTGATCGCGGTCATTCTCTTCGGCCTGCGCAGGGCGCGATGAGGCCCTCCCTGCCCAAGACCGTCATCCTCACCTCCGTCGCCGCGCTCGCCCTTGTGGTCTGGACGTTCCCGATCGTCTGGGGATTGTTCACGTCCCTCAAGACCGAGCGCGACGTGCTCGCCTATCCCCCCTCGCTCATCTTCACGCCGACGCTCGAGAATTATCGCAACGTGCTCTCCGGCGGCTCCTCGATCCTGCCGAACCTGATAACCAGCCTGATCGTCTCCAGCGCGACCACCATCCTCACGGTCCTCTTCGCGGTTCCGGCGGCCTATGCGCTGTCGCGACTGGATCTTCCCTTCAAGCGCAGCGCCGGATTCGCGGTCCTCGCCACGCAGATGATCCCGCCGGTGGGGCTGGTCATCCCCTATTTCCTGATCCTTCGCCGTCTCGGCTGGGCCGGAACCTACCAGGGCCTCATCATCGTCTATCTGACCTTCGCGCTCCCCTTCGCCGTCTGGCTCCTGGTCTCGTATTTCGCGGACGTGCCGCACGAAATGGAGGAAGCGGCCCTCCTCGACCGCGCCGGCCGTCTCGGTGCCCTCTGGCACATCGTCCTTCCCCAGGTCCGCGGCGGAATCGCCGTCACCGTGATTTTCGTCTTCCTCAATTCTTGGAACGAGTTTCTCTTCGCCGTCGTGCTCGGCGGCAGCCGGGTCCGCACGGTCACGGTGGCGATGTTCGATTTCATCTCGCTCGAGCAGACCAAATGGGCCGAGCTCGCGGCCGCCGCGATGATGGGCATGGCTCCGGTGATCATTCTCGGCCTGCTGGCGCAAAAGCATATCGTCAAGGGCCTGACCGTGGGCGCAGTGAAGGGGGGAGGGCGCCGATGAGCACGGCCGCGCGCGTCTCGTTGTCGGGCATCGTCAAGCGTCACGGCACGGTCACGGCGCTTGACGGCATCGACCTCGATATCGAGCCCGGGGAGTTCTTCACCCTGCTCGGCCCGTCCGGGTCGGGCAAGACGACGACCCTTCGAATCCTTGCCGGGCTGGAGCGCGCGAACGCAGGAACCGTGCGCGTCGACGGAAGGGACGTCACCCACCTCGAGCCCGGCCTTCGGGACGTGGCGATGGTGTTCCAGAACTATGCGCTCTATCCCCACATGACGGTGCGGCAGAACATCGCCTTTCCGCTGCGCATGAGCAAAGTCGCGCCGCCGCGGATCGAGGCGTCCGTCCGCGAAGCGGCATCGCGGGTGGGCATCTTCCATCTTCTCGACCGCAAGCCCGGTCAGCTCTCGGGAGGCCAGCAGCAGCGCTGCGCGCTGGCGCGCGCGATCGTCCGCGAGCCCGCGCTCTTTCTCCTCGATGAGCCGCTCTCCAATCTCGACGCCAAGCTTCGCAGCGAGACGCGGGTCGAGCTCAGGCGGTTGCAACGCGCCCTCAACGTGACGTCCGTCTATGTCACGCACGACCAGGAGGAGGCTCTGTCCCTGTCCGACCGTCTGGCCGTCTTCATGGAGGGGAGGGTCGTCCAGGTCGGAACGCCCGACGAGGTGTTCGGCCGGCCCGCCACGGTCGACGTCGCCGCCTTTCTCGGCAATCCGCCGATGAACCTGCTGCCGGCCCGCCTCGAAAGCGGCCGCACGACCGTCGAGGGCGTGAGCTTCGACATTCCGGCGCTCGCCGGTTTTGGAACGCGCGAGATCATGCTCGGGGTCCGGCCGTCGGCGATTACGATCGGCGCCGGCCGGCTTCCGGCCACGGTGATGATGTGCGAGGCGCTCGGCGAAGATCTCATCGTCGATCTCAGCCTCGGCGAGCTGCTCGTCCGCGCCAAGGCGCGGAGCGACATCCGGCCGGCCGAGCGGGAGCGCGTGACGATCGATTTCAAACCCGAAGGGCTGCACGCATTCGACCGCGCGAGCGGCCTCCGGTTGGCGCACTGAGCCCGCAGCCTGGCAAGGAGACATTCCCCCGTGCAAACCCATTGGATCGGAAATTACGCGGCTTCGGGCACGGGAGGCGAAATCGCCGTGCTCGATCCCGCAACCGAGGAGAGGATCGACAGCATCCCGCAGGGCTCCGCCGCGGACGCCGATGCCGCCGTCGGCGCGGCGCGCGCGGCGTTTGCGGGATGGGCAGCGCTGGCGCCGAACGAACGGCGCAACGCCATGCGCCTTGCCGCCGGCAAGCTCGCGGCGATCCGCGACGAGGTAGGGCGCCTGTTCACCAGGGAGATGGGCAAGCCGCTCCCACAGGCGATCGCCGAGATCAATGGCGCGATCGACATCATGCGCTCCTTCTCGGAGCTGGCCACGCACGTGCGCGGCGGCAGCCAGATGGCCGCCGCAAGCGAGCTCAACTTCCAGCAGCGCGTGCCGCGGGGTGTGGCGGCCTGCGTCATTCCGTGGAACTTTCCGATCGCGGTCGGCCTTGAGAACGTGGTCCCGAACCTGCTGGTCGGCAACACCGTCGTCTGGAAGCCGTCCGAGAAAACGCCGCTTGCCTCGCGCTTCATCGCCGAGCGAATCTTCGATCATCTGCCGCCGGGCGTGCTCAACGTCCTGCTCGGTGACGGCGCGGGGGCCGGAGATCCACTGGTCCGCCATCCCGGCGTCGATCTCCTGGTGTTCGTGGGCAGCGAGCGTACCGGGCGGCGGCTTGGCGAGATCTGCGGCCGGAGCCTCAAGAAGGCGATTCTGGAGCTGGGCGGCAAGGATCCGCTCATCGTGGACGAGACCGTGGATGTGCACCGGGCAGCCCGCCTGGCCGCCGAGGCAACCTACTTCAATGCCGGCCAGATCTGTACCTCGACCGAGAGGCTCTATATCGCCCGGCCTGTCTTCGACGAATTCGTGACCGCGCTGATCGCCGAGGCGAAAGCCGTCAAGGTCGGAAACGGCCTCGATCCCGGGACCCAGATGGGACCATTGGTGGACCAGATCCAGCTCGAGACGGTCTCGCGGCAGGTCGCCGACGCCCTCGGCCAGGGCGCGGTCGTCCATTGCGGCGGCGGACGCCTCGAAGGCAAAGGATATTTCTATCCGCCCACCGTCGTCACCGGCGCCGGCCCCGGACTCGCGCTGATGGTCGAGGAGACGTTCGGCCCCGTCGCGCCGTGCGTCCCCTTCGACGATTTCGACGAGGCGATCGCGATGGCCAACGAGTCGCGATACGGGCTGGCCGCCATCGTCTGCACCACCTCGGCGCCGCGGGCAATCCGGGCCGTGCACGCCCTCAACGCCGGCATGGTGAAAATCAACACCATGAGAGGGAAGGCGCCGGGTGCGAGCTCGGAGCCGTTCAAGGCGAGCGGACTCGGCCATGGATATGGCATCGAATTTCTCTACGAGCTGACGCGCCAGAAATCGGTGCATTGGCGCTCGGCACTGATATGACAGCCGACAGGGAAGGGAAGGTCATGCAGAACGGCAGGCGCGTCGGGTTCCTGGGCCTCGGATTGATGGGCAGCGGAATGGCCATGAACATCCTCGGCAAGCACGGGCAGCTGACCGTGTTCGACGTCTGCCCGGCGGCAGTCGAGCGATTGGTCGGCGCCGGCGCGCTCGCCGCCCCCTCGCCCGGCGATCTCGCGGCAGCCGCGGACGTGGTCCTGCTTTCGTTGCCTCACCGCGACATTACGAAGAACGCGATCTTCGGCCCCGGCGGCCTCGCCCACGGCCTGGCGGCGGGATCGACGGTCATCGACCTTTCCACCGACGGCATCGAGGCGATACGCGAAATAGCGGCCGGCCTTGCCGCGCGATCCATCCGCTTCGTCGATTGCCCGGTCGGGAAGGGACCGCCCGCGGCGGCCGCCGGCGAGCTGACCTTGCTTGCCTCGGGCGATCGCGAGGTCTGCGAATCGGTCAACTGGGTGCTCTCGATGATCGGCAGCAAGATCTACCATTGCGGGCCGCTTGGCGCCGGACAAGCCATCAAGCTTGCGAACAATCTGCTTTCCTGCGGGTATGGCGCGCTGATCTCGGAGGCTTATGCGATGGCCCGGAAGGCGGGCGCGGACATGGAGGTCTTCTCCGCGGCGCTGCCGCAAACGGCCGCCAACAGCTGGCCGCTGCAGAACGTCTTCATTCCCAAGGCATTCAAAGGGGATTTCTCTCCCTATTTCCGTCTTTCCGCCGCGCACAAGGACTACCGGCTGATCGTCGCCACCGCAAAGGCGCTCCGGACCCCGGTCCGCGCGGCACAAGCCGTGCTCGGCTATTACGACGACGCGGAGGCCGCAGGGCACGGAGATCGGGACTTCGGCGCCCTCGCGCTCGTGAACAACCCGGAACTGCTCGATACCAGAGCGGGATGAGATGGCTTGCGCTCAGCCCTTCCGCTCTCCCTATTTCCTTTCTCGCGTGATTCACGCTTCCGGCTCAACGCCTCCAGCGACCGCGCTCTAGCCCTCGCGCGATCGGAGAAACACATGGCCATTCCCGGTATTCGCATTTTCCGAACAGGCTGAAATCGATGTCGGTGGACACTGCGGCCCTCAGGCGCGACAGTCCCATCGCGATGCATCGCCAGCTCGCACAGCGTCTGCGTGCGGCGATCGCGGACGGCACCTACAGGCCGGGCGACCGCATACCGCCGGAGCCGAAAATCGCGGCGCAATTCGGCGTGTCACGAATAACCGCGCGCCAGGCCCTCGTGCAGCTCGTTCGCGAATCGCTGCTCGTCCGCCGGCAGGGCAAGGGAACCTTCGTCGCCGAGGCGCCCGTGCAGCACGACCTCGTCGACCTCCATGGCATCTACGACGAGCTGGTCGCCCGGGGTGTCAACCCGACCACCGAGATCCTTGAGTTCGGCGAGATCCTTCCCCCGCCCCACGTGGCAGAGCGGCTGCGCTCGGGCACGCAGAAGCTCATTCACTGGAAGCGCCGTTATTCGAGAAGGGGCAAGCCGTTCGCCGTCGCGTGGGTGTATCTCTCCTCGGTCCTTCCCAAGGTCTCGCGCGATCTGGTCGCGGCGCACTCCTCCTATCACCTGTTCGAGTCGGCGATGAATCTCTCCATCGATCACGTCGATCTTACCGTGCGCGCGCACAAGCCGACGCGGGAGATGCGCACGCTCCTCGGTCTCCCTCCGGGAACGCCGGTGATCGTGCTGGAACGCGTCTCCTATCTCGCCGACGGGACGCCGATCGAGTACACGCTCTACTGCGCGCACGCGGATGCCTACGAATTTTCGCTCCGGGTGCGCGGCAAGATTCCGATCGCCCCGGCGGACGCCTTGGGCGCTCGCCCGGAGGGTCATCGATGAGGCTGAACGAGGAGGAACGCGCGATGCTGGAGGGCGAGCTCGGCCGGGTGCCGCAGATCGCCATCGCGCACCAGCTCAAGGTGGGCGATTTTTTCGGCGCCGCGGACTTCGTTCCGGTGACGCAGGCCCACATCATGGCGGATACCGAAAGCCTCGGCGAAGCGGGCGTCGCATGGCTGGAATCCCTCTCCCGCGAGGACCGGGGCGAAGCGCGCGTGCGCGTGCCCACCATCACCGATCCGCGCGGCACGGACTTCAGCAAGGCCGCCAGGCTCGGCCAGGCGCCCTGGATGCTCGATCTCGAGCGGCGCGTGATCGAGGCGCTCGCACATCTCGGCGTGCTGATGTCCGACACCTGCATCAACTACCAGACGATCCAGGCGCCGACGCGCGGCGAAAGCGTGGCCTTCGGCGATACGGGCGTGGTGATCTACGCGAATTCGGTGTGCGGCGCGCGCTCGAACTTCGAAGGCGGGCCATCGGCCGTATCCGCCGGCCTCACCGGGCGCACGCCCCGCTACGGCTTTCATCTCGATGCGGCGCGCACCGCGACGCTGCGAATCCGGGTCGCCTTCACGCCGCGCAGCCTGAACGATTGGGGCGCGCTGGGCGGCGTCATCGGCCGGCTCGCGGGCAATTATTGGGCGGTTCCGGCAGTCGAGGGGCTCACGGTCGCCCCCGGATCCGACGCGCTCAAGCATTTCGGCGCGGCGATGGCGAGCTTCGGCTCGGTCGCCATGTTCCATCTGGTCGGGCTGACGGCGGAAGAAGCGGCCGCGGACAGGCTGCCTCTCGCGCACCATGTGGGCCAAGCGGATGTCAACGCGCTGCAAGCCTCCTATGCCGGGGACGGCGAGATCGACGTGGTGGTATTCTCGGCGCCACAACTCAGCCTCTACGAGTTGCGTGCGCTCGCCGGCCTCTGCGACGGGCGGCACTTCGTCAAGCCCATGCTCGCCGTGACCAGCCCGCAAGTGAAGCCCGATGCGGATCGCTTCGGCCTGACCGCGCGGATCGAGGCGGCCGGCGGCCTCGTCCTCTCCGGGATGTGCTTCTACCAATCCTATGCGCGCGAAATTGCCGAGGCGAACCGGTGGAAGCGGCTCGCGACAAATAGCGCCAAGCTCGTGAACATCCTCGGCGGGTACGGATACGCGACGACTCTCGCATCGATGGAGCGCTGCGTCAACGCCGCCGCGGCCGGGAGGCTCCGGTGAGCGAACCGGATTCCCGCACAGCCATGGCCCGGAAGACCTTCGTCGCCAGGCACGCGATCGGCGATAGGGTGACCGCCCGCGCGCTGGTCGCGCATGACGGATTCTCGGCGCGCTACGATCTCGACCGCATCCGGGGCATCTTCTCGCGGCCCGCCCACAAGCTCGTCGGACAGTCCTACGTCGGCCAGGTGCTGGTCCTCGACACCGCCAAGGGTGGCGTCGCCAGCGCCTGGATGCTGCGCGAGATGGCGCGCCGCGGCAAGGTTCCTGCGGCACTGGTGTTCAACAGCGTCAACCCGGTTCTCGTTCAGGGCGCGGCCTTCGGCGGAGTAACGATGCTCGCGGGTTTCGACGGCGATATCACGACAATGGTGCCGCACGGCGCCACGGTGACGATCGATCCCGAAACACGCACGCTCCACCTCATCCCGGAGCGGCGCTGATCGACAGCCTCGTTCCAGCCGCCGGAAAGGCCCGGAGGGACAGTGTCCCGCTGGCCGTCCCCCCGAGATTCGGGCCATTGCGCGTTGGAATTGTCCATCGATCCCTGCGGAGCCCGGCAATTGGCACCACGCCTGAGGGCCCGCAGCCGCGTCCCTCCTATATCTACCGCCATCGCAACGTGATCGAACACTGCCGGCCGCGTCTCAAGGAACGATGAGCCATCGCCACGCGCTATGAGAAAACCGCCACCTCCTACGCCGCAGGCATTGCGCTCGCTGCCGCGCTCGATTGGATCAGGTCATCGCTCCGATAAGAATTCAAATGCGAATAGGCCCTAAACCACCTGTTCGGGCTCCAGCATGCAGCGCACCTCCGCGTGCCGCTCCACCTGCAGGGTCGGGTGGCCGATCCCGTAGCGCTCCGCGAGCGCGTGCGCGGCCTCGGCGAGGAAGTCCGGCCCGGGCGGCTCGCCCGGCATCACCAGGTGACAGGTCAGCGCGGTTTCGGTGGTGCTCATTGGCCAGATGTGCAGATCGTGGATGGCGGCCACGCCCGGAAGCTGGAGCAGATAGTCCCGCACCTCCTCGGGCCGGATGCCGGCCGGCACCGCGTCCAGCATCATCCCGAGCGATTCCCGAAAGAGGCGCCAGGTCCCCCAGCCGATCGCCAGTGCCACTACGATGCTCGCCGTGGGGTCGATCCGGTTCCAGCCGGTGAGCGCCACCGCGATCGCCGCGAGCACCACGCCGGCCGAGATCACCGCATCGGCGGCCATGTGCTGGAAGACGCCGCGGGCATTGATCTCGCCCTTGCGTCCGGCCGCGAACATCGCCGCCGTCGCCCCGTTGATCACGATCCCGATCAGCGCCACCACGATCACCGTGTCCGCCGCCACCGCGACGGGCATGAGCAGCCGGCGCAGCGCCTCGACCAGGATCGCGCCGATGCTCACCAGCAGGATCGCGGCATTGGCCAGACTCGCGAGGATGGTCCCGCTGCGCAGCCCATAGGTATAGCGCGCCGAGGGCAGCCGCCGCGCCAGCATGGCGGCCACCCAGGCGCCGATCAGGCCGAGGACGTCGCCGAGATTGTGCCCGGCATCCGCGAGCAGCGCGGTCGAATGGGCGAGCACGCCGCCGCCCACCTCGAAGATGACGAAGCCGGCATTGAGGGCGACGGCGATCGGGAAGGCGCGGCCGAAAGCGGGCGCCCCATGCCCGTGGTCATGCCCGTGGTCATGCCCCTGATGATCGTGCTGATGCGTCATGCCGAAGCGCGGGGGTGCGCCGCCCGCCACACCGCCATCAGCTTGGCCTCGTCCACCGCCGTGTAGAGCTGGGTGGTCGAGAGGCTGGCATGGCCGAGCAGCTCCTGGATCGAGCGCAGGTCGGCGCCCTCCGCCAGGAGGTGCGTGGCGAAGGAGTGGCGGAGCGCGTGCGGCGTCGCGTGCTCGGGCAGGCCGTGGAGGCGCCGGAAATTTCGCAGCGCCCGCTGCGCGACGCCCGCCGCCAGAGGTTTCCCGCGCGCGCCGAGGAACAGCGCGGCCGTGGGCCGCCGGTCCGGGTGATAGGCGAGCCACGCCGCGATCGCCCGCCGCACCGCCGGCAGCACCGGCACCAGCCGTTCCTTGCCCCCCTTGCCGCGCACGCGGAGCGTGTCGTCCCTCCCCGGCAGCGGCGCGTCGCCCACGATGAGCGCCAGCGCCTCGCCGATGCGCAGTCCGCTGCCATAGAGGAGGGCGAAGAGGGCGGTGTCGCGCGCCGCATCGGCCGCATTGCTCGCCTCCTCGCCGATCGCGGCCACGACCTCCCGCGCCCCGGCAACCGTGAGCGCCCGCGGCAGCCGCCGCCGCGTTCGCGGCGTGCGCAGCAGGCCCAGGGAAAAAATTTCCAAACCCTGCCGCCGCGCGAGGTAGCGGAAAAAACTTCTCACTGCGGCGAGGTGCCGTGCCCGGCTCGCATCCCCGTTGCCTGCCTCCGCCAGCGCCGTCAGCCAGGCGCGGAAATCGGCAACCGAGAGGCGCCCGAGATCGGCGAGCGCCGGCTCGGCGCCGAGATGGCACGTCAGAAAGCCCAGGAACTCGGCAAGGTCGGCGGCGTAGGCGGCAACCGTCAGCCGCGCCGCCCGCCGCTCGCCCCCGAGCCATTCGAGGAAGCGTGCCCGCGCCTCCGCCCCGCTCACGCCCGTTCCAGTGCCGCCGCGACCGCCCGGGCGAGCAGCAGGAGCGGCCCCCGCGCGGCAATTGCCGGCGTTGCCAGCGGGTCGCGCGAGGCCAGCGCCAGCACGGCCGGCACCGCGGTCCCGGGCACCACCACCAGCGCCTCGTGCCTGGCGAGCGCTGCCGCCTCGCCATGGAAGAGCGCCGCCTCCATCTCGCTCTGCCGGCGGCCCGCCACTTGCGTCCCGCTGAGCCTGATCCCCTCGCTGCCGAGCAGCCGGACGATCGTCCCCTGCGGGATCGCCCGGGTTCCCGGGATATCCGCCTCGACGCAGAGATTGACCGCATCGACCCCGAGCAGCGCCGGCGCCTCCGCGGCAAGGGCTGCGATCGGCTCGCCGGCCCGGACCAGGGCCAGCAGCACCTGCTCGACCCGCCCGGCCAGGTTCTGCGCTGCCCGCCCCACCGCCAGCAGCGTGCTTGCCTGGGTCCGCGCCGCCTCGATCATCGCTGCCATATGGTCGGCGAGCGGCTCGCCGTGAACGCGCACCGGCGGGGTGAGCGTACGGTAAAGGTCGGGGTTCTCGGCGAGCCAGGCCGGATGGGCGCGCAGGAACGCCGCGACCGTTGCCGCGGACGGCAGGTCGATCTTGCGGCGGGGGGCGCTCATCGGAACGCCTTGATCATGGTGACCTCTCGGCATCCGGCTCGACCCGGACCATACAGACGCCCGGAGGCGAGCGGAAGCGCATGCGACGGGTGCCTGTCCTGCTGCCCTATCCGTTTGCCGCCCCCCTCGAGTACGCGGCGCCGGTTGGGCTCGATCTCAAGCCCGGCGAGCTCGTGCGGGTCCCGCTCGGCAGCCGCGAGGTCCTCGGCGCGGTCTGGGAGGGCCCGGCCGCCGGCATCGTCGCCGAGCAGCGGCTCCGCCCATTGCTTGATCGCGTCCCCCTGCCGCCGCTCACCGCGGACATGCGCCGCTTCATCGACTGGGTGGCAGCCTACACCCTCGCCCGGCCCGGGGAGGTGCTGGCGATGACGTTGCGCGGCTACCGCCGCTCGCCGCCCCGGGCGCGGGCGCCCGTCTTTCCCGCGCCCGATCCCGAGCATCCCGGTTCGGTTCTTTCGCCGGCCCAGGCAGAGGCCGCCGCCGCGCTCATCGCCGCCGCGAGCGGCTTCAGCGTCACCCTGCTCGACGGCGTCACCGGCGCGGGCAAGACGGAGGTCTATCTCGAGGCGATCGCCGCCAGCCTGCGCCGCGGCCGCCAGGCGCTCGTGCTGCTGCCTGAAATTGCCCTTTCCGCTCAATGGCTTGAGCGTTTCGAGCGCCGCTTCGGCGCGAGCCCGGCGCTGTGGCACTCGGACCTCACCCCGCGCACCCGCCGCGTCACCTGGCAGGCCGTCGCCCTAGGCGAGGCGACGGTTGTCGTCGGCGCCCGCTCGGCCCTCTTCCTCCCCTTCCGCGACATCGGCCTGATCGTCGTGGACGAAGAGCACGAATCGGCTTTCAAGCAGGAGGAGGGCGTCATCTACCACGCGCGCGACATGGCGGTGGTGCGGGCGCGCCTCGCCGCCGCGCCTTGCGTCCTGGTCTCCGCCACCCCGAGCCTCGAGACGCTCGTCAATGCCGCGCGCGGCCGCTACCGCCGCATCCGCCTCCCCGAGCGCCATGGCGGCGCCCGGCTGCCCGTGGTCGCGGCGATCGATCTCCGCCTTCACGCGCCCGATAGGGGCCGCTTCCTCTCCCCCCCGCTCATCGACGCGGTGGCGCAGACGCTCGCGCGCGGCGAACAGGCGATGCTCTTCCTCAACCGGCGCGGCTACGCGCCGCTCACGCTCTGCCGCCATTGCGGCCACCGGCTGCAATGCCCGAACTGCTCCGCCTGGCTGGTCGAGCATCGCGGCGCCGGGCTCCTGCTATGCCACCATTGCGGCCACACCATGCCCTCGCCCGCCGCCTGCCCGGCCTGCGGCGCCGAGGCGGCGCTCACCCCGGTCGGCCCGGGCGTCGAGCGGATCACGGAGGAAGCCGCCACCGCCTTTCCCGAGGCGCGCCTTCTGGTGATGGCGAGCGACACGCTCACTGGCCCCGACGCGGCGAGCAAGGCGGCCCGCGCCATCACCGAGCGCGAGGTCGATCTCCTGATCGGGACGCAGATCGTCGCCAAGGGCTGGCATTTTCCCCAGCTTACCCTCGTCGGCGTGGTCGATGCCGATCTCGGCCTCACCGGGGGCGATCTGCGCGCCGCCGAGCGGACCTTCCAGCTCCTCCACCAGGTGGCGGGCCGCGCCGGCCGCGCCGAGGCGCCCGGCCGGGTGCTGATCCAGACGTTCGCGCCCGAGCACCCCGTCATGGGGGCCCTTGTTTCGGGCGATCTCGACGCCTTCATGGCGAGCGAGGCGGACGCCCGCCGCCCCGGCCACTGGCCGCCCTTCGGCCGGCTCGCCGCCCTCATCGTCAGCGCCCGCGACGCGGTTGCGGCCGATGACGCCGCCGCCGCGCTCGGCCGCGCCGCGCCCTCGGGCGAGGGGATCGGCGTGCTCGGCCCGGCGCCGGCGCCGCTGGCGCTGCTGCGCGGGCGCCATCGGCGGCGGCTGCTGCTCCGCACCGCCCGCGGGATCGCGCCCCAGGGACTCCTCCGCGCCTGGCTAGGCCGCGTGAAGATCCCTCGCGAGACCGAGGTCCGCGTCGATATCGATCCGATTTCGTTTCTCTGAGGCGCCATGTCTCCCGGCATATCCCCCGCGGCCGGCGTATTGCGCCCGCGTCGAGCCACATGCTAGACGGCGGCGCCGCCGGCCCCCGGCCGGAAGAGCGCGCCCATGGCCGCCGTGGGCGGCCCAACGATGGAAACGAAGCCGTGGCATCCGATGCGATCGTCATCTCACACGGCGGCGGCGTGGCCGGCCGGTACGCCGCTGCGCTCTATGGGCATGCTGAGGATATCCGCGCGCTCGATGCCGTCGTCACCGATATGGAGTCCCTCGCCCGGCTGATCGATGCCAGCGCCGACTTCCGCCGCCTGCTCGAAAGCCCGGTGATCGATATCGGACTCGCCCGCCAGGCGGCGCTCGCCGTTCTCTCCGCCGAGGGGTTCGGCAAGGCCGTGCATGATTTCGTCGGCGTCGTGGCGTCCAATCGGCGGCTCCGCAATCTCCGCGCCATCGTCGCCGCCTTCGCCGCCCTGGTCGCCGCCCGGCGCGGCGTGGTCACTGCGCACGTGGTCTCGGCCCATCCGCTCGACGAGATCCAGGTGAGCCAGCTGCATGCCCGCCTGATCGAGTCGGGCTTCGGCAATGTCGCGATCGAGAGATCCGTCGATCCCGGCCTGCTCGGCGGACTGGTCGTGCGGATCGGCGCCCGCCTCTATGATTCCAGCCTCCGCTCGCGCCTGCAGCGCCTGCAGCACGCCATGAAGGGAGCCGCCTGATGGAGATCCGCCCCGCCGAGATCTCGGAGATCCTCAAGAAGCAAATTGCGAGCTTCGACACCGAGGCCAATGTCGCCGAGACTGGGCAGGTGCTGAGCGTCGGCGACGGGATCGCCCGCGTCTTTGGGCTGGCCAACGTCATGTCGGGTGAGCTGGTCGAGTTCCCCGGCGCCGGCGTCAAGGGCATGGCGCTCAACCTCGAGACCGACAATGTCGGCATCGTGATCTTCGGCGACGACCGTCAGATCCGCGAAGGCGACACGGTGAGCCGCACCGGCGATATCGTCGATGTGCCGGTGGGCCCGGGCCTGCTCGGCCGCGTCGTCGATGCGCTCGGCAACCCGATCGACGATAAGGGCCCGATCGTCGCCGCCGAAACCCGCCGTGTCGAGGTCAAGGCGCCCGGCATCATCCCACGCCGCTCGGTGCACGAGCCGATGCAGACCGGCCTCAAGGCGATCGACGCCCTGATCCCGATCGGCCGCGGCCAGCGCGAGCTCATCATCGGCGATCGCCAGACCGGCAAGACGGCGGTGATCATCGACACCATCATCAACCAGAAATCCATCAACGCCGCGGGCGAGGAGAAGGCCAAGCTCTATTGCATCTATGTCGCGATCGGCCAGAAGCGCTCGACCGTGGCCCAGCTCGTGCAGACGCTCGAGGAGAACGGCGCGCTCGACTATACGATCGTCGTCGCCGCGACCGCCTCGGACCCGGCGCCGATGCAGTTCCTCGCCCCCTACGCCGGCTGCACGATGGGCGAGTATTTCCGCGACAACGGCATGCACGCGGTGATCTTCTACGACGATCTCTCCAAGCAGGCCGTCGCCTATCGCCAGATGTCGCTGCTGCTGCGCCGCCCACCGGGCCGCGAGGCCTATCCGGGCGACGTCTTCTATCTCCATTCGCGCCTGCTCGAGCGCGCCGCCAAGATGAACGAGGATCACGGCGGGGGCAGCCTCACCGCGCTGCCGGTGATCGAGACGCAGGCCGGCGACGTCTCGGCCTATATCCCGACCAACGTCATCTCGATCACCGATGGGCAGATCTTTCTCGAGACCGAGCTCTTCTTCAAAGGCATCCGCCCGGCGGTGAATGTCGGGATCAGCGTCTCGCGCGTCGGCTCCGCCGCCCAGATCAAGGCGATGAAGCAGGTCGCCGGCCACATCAAGCTCGATCTCGCCCAGTATCGCGAGATGGCCGCCTTCGCCCAGTTCTCCTCCGATCTCGACGCCTCGACGCAGAAGCTGCTCGCGCGCGGCGCCCGGCTCACCGAGCTGCTCAAGCAGCCGCAATACCATCCGGTTCCGGTCGAAGAGCAGGTGGCGGTGATCTTCTGCGGCGTGCGCGGCTATCTCGACGCGATCGCTGTCGGCCGCATCGGCGCCTTCGAGGCCCAGTTCCTCTCCGAGCTCAAGGCCCGCGTCCCCGAGGTGCTCGCGGCCATCCGGACCGATCGTGAGATCAAACCTGAGACGGACAAGAAGCTCACCGGCTTCCTCGATTCCTTCACCAAGACCTTCACCTGAGCCGAAGGGCCCGGAACCGCTCGCATGCCCAACCTGAAGGCGCTCCGCATCCGCATCAACAGCGTCCGCTCGACGCAGAAGATCACCAGCGCGATGAAGATGGTCGCCGCCTCGAAGCTGCGCCGGGCCCAGGTGCAGGCGGAGCTCGCCCGCCCCTATGCCGAGCGGATGGAGCGGATGCTGGCGGAGCTCGCCGCCTCGGTTGCCGGCAACCAGGCCGCGCCGCGCCTCCTCGTCGGCACCGGCCGCGAGGAGACGCACCTCATCGTCGCGGTCACCGCCGATCGCGGCCTCTGCGGCGCCTTCAACAGCAATGTCGGCCGCGCGGTGCGCACCCTCATCCACCGGCTCGAGCGCGAGGGGAAGAGGGTAAAAATCCTCGCCGTCGGCCGCAAGGGGCGCGACTATCTCCGCCGCGAGTTCGCCGATCGCATCGTGGGCGACGTGAGCTTCGCGGCCAAGAAGCGGATCGGCTTCGCCGACGCCGAGGAGATCGCCATCCGGATCGCGGGGATGCTTCAGGAGGGCGGCTTCGACGTCTGCACACTCGTCTACAACCGCTTCCAATCGGTGATGTCGCAGCTCACCACCGAGGCGAGGCTGATCCCGGCCCCGCCGCCGCCGGCCTCTGAAGCGGGCGCCGCGGGCGGGGCGATGCGGGCGGCGTACGAGTTCGAGCCGGATGAGGAGGGGATCCTCGCCCGGCTGCTGCCGCGCAACCTCGCGATCCAGATCTATCGCGCGCTGCTCGAGAGCGCGGCCGGCGAGCAGGGGGCGCGGATGACGGCGATGGACAGCGCGACGCGCAACGCCGGCGATATGATCAACCGCCTGACGCTCAACTACAATCGCACGCGCCAGGCCAATATCACCAAGGAACTGATCGAGATCATCTCCGGCGCCGAGGCCGTCTGAGAGATCGCGGAGACGGGAATCAAGGAGCCGGGAATGGCGAAGAATATCGTCGGGCGGGTGACGCAGGTGACGGGCGCGGTGGTGGACGTCCAGTTCGAGGGCGATCTGCCGTTCATCCAGAACGCGCTCAACACGAAGATCGGCGACCGTGCGCTCGTGCTCGAGGTGGCGCAGGAGCTCGGCGAGAAGACCGTGCGCTGCATCGCCATGGACAGCACCGACGGGATGGTGCGCGGCCAGGAGGTGGCCGACACCGGCGGGCCGATCACCGTCCCGGTCGGGCCGGAGACGCTTGGGCGCATCCTCAACGTCATCGGCGACCCGGTGGACGAGCGCGGCCCGGTCGAAACCGCGAAGCGGATGCCGATCCACCGCGACGCGCCCTCGTTCGAGGAGCAATCGACCTCGGCCGAGATCCTGATCACCGGGATCAAGGTGGTCGATCTCCTCGCCCCCTACCTCAAGGGCGGCAAGACCGGCCTCTTCGGCGGCGCCGGCGTCGGCAAGACCGTGCTCATCCAGGAGCTGATCAACAACATCGCCAAGGCGCATGGCGGCGTCTCGGTGTTCGCCGGCGTCGGCGAGCGGACGCGCGAAGGCAACGACCTCTACCACGAGATGATCGATGCCGGGGTGATCAAGCTCGACGGGCCGGGCTCGAAGGTGGCGCTGGTCTACGGCCAGATGAACGAGCCGCCGGGCGCGCGCGCCCGCGTCGGCCTCTCCGGCCTCACCCTGGCCGAGTATTTCCGCGACGAGGAGGGCCAGGACGTCCTCTTCTTCGTCGATAACATCTTCCGCTTCACCCAGGCCGGCGCCGAGGTTTCGGCGCTGCTCGGCCGCATCCCCTCGGCGGTGGGCTATCAGCCGACGCTCGCCACCGACATGGGCGCGCTGCAGGAGCGCATCACCTCGACCAAGAAGGGCTCGATCACCTCGGTGCAGGCGATCTACGTGCCCGCCGACGACCTCACCGATCCGGCGCCGGCGACCTCCTTCGCCCATCTCGACGCGACCACCGTGCTCTCGCGCCAGATCGCCGAGCTCGGCATCTATCCCGCCGTCGATCCGCTCGATTCCACCTCGCGCTCGCTCGATCCGCGCATCGTCGGCGAGGAGCATTACGGGGTGGCGCGCGAAGTCCAGCGCATCCTGCAGACCTACAAGTCGCTGCAGGACATCATCGCGATCCTCGGGATGGACGAGCTCTCGGAGGACGACAAGCTCGTCGTCGCCCGGGCACGGAAGATCCAGCGCTTCCTCTCCCAGCCCTTCCACGTCGCCGAGGTCTTCACCGGCTTCCCCGGCGTCTTCGTCCCGGTGGCCGAGACCATCCGCAGCTTCAAGGCGATCTGCGCCGGCGAATACGACCATCTCCCGGAGGCGGCGTTCTACATGGTCGGCACGATCGAGGACGTCGTGAAGAAGGCCGAATCCCTCAAGGCGGCCGCCTGAGGCGACGCAGATGCCGGTCGCGCTCGAGATCGTCAGCCCGGAGAAGCTCCTGCTCTCCCGGCCCGTCGATATGGTGGTGGTGCCTGCCGAGGAGGGCGATATCGGCGTGCTGCCCGGCCACGCGCCGATGATCGTGACGCTGCGCGGCGGCTTTGCCAGCCTCTACGAGGGCGGCCAGGTGACGATGCGGCTCTTCATCGCCGGCGGCTTCGCCGAGATCACGCCGACGCGCTGCACGGTGCTCGCCGACGAGGTGCACCCGCCGGCTGAGCTCTCCAAGGCGGAAGCGGAGCGCCGGCTCGCCGCCGCCCAGGCGGCCTGGGAGGCGGTGGACAAGATGGACGTCGGCGCCCGCGATGCCGCGCTCGCCGCGCTGCAGATCGCCCGCGCGATGATCGCCGCCGCGGAGGCGCCCTGAGCCAATCGCCGCGGGCGGGGTGTATCTTTCGGCACCTGCCCCTCTCCTGTGAGCCGCCGCCGCCGCGCTTGACAGCGAGCCGAGGGGAGGCGCAGGCGAGAAGGTTCGGACATCGGGGCCGGCGCATGCCATGAAGCATTGGAATATCGACGAAGTGGCCTGGAAGCGGTTCGACGCCGCGAAGGTCGACCCGGCGATCGTGCCGCTGGTGAAGGCCGCGGCGATGGTCGAGCGCAACGGCACCGACTACGCCCGCTATCTCAACAACGTATTCGCCGACGACCCGGACTTCCGCCAGGCTGCCGACCATTGGGCCATCGAGGAGGTGCAGCACGGCGATGCGCTCGGCCGCTGGGCGATGCTCGCCGATCCCACCTGGGACTACCAAGCCTGCTTCGCCCGCTACCGGGCGGGCTACAGCCTGCCGCTCGAGGCGAGCCAGTCGGTGCGCGGGTCGCGGACCGGCGAGCTGATCGCGCGCTGCATGGTCGAGACCGGAACCTCCTCCTACTACACCGCGCTCGGCGAGGCGACCGAGGAGCCGGTGCTCCAGACCATCTGCCGTCTCATCGCTGCCGACGAGTTCCGCCACTTCAAGCTCTTCTACGACCATATGCGCCGCTATCTCGGGCGCGAGCGCATCGGCATGCTGAGGCGGCTGCGTATCGCCGCCGGCCGCGTCACCGAAAGCGAGGACGACGAGCTCGCCTTCGCCTTCCATTGCGGCAACGAGCCCGAATTCGAGCGACTACCGGCACGACCGCTGCATCGCCGCCTATTTTGCCCAGGCGATCGGCTATTACCGCTTCCGCCATGTCGAGCGCGGCATGGGCATGATCTTCAAGGCCGTCGGCCTGCCGCCGCGCGGCCGGCTCTCGGATCTCTCGGCAAAGCTTGCCTGGCGGCTGATGCAGTACCGCCGCGGCCGCCTCACGGCGCGCCTCTCCGCCTGACCAGGGCCCCGGCCAGGGGCTGGGCCCCTGGACCCCCCAATGCGCTGCGCGGCACAGAAAGGGTCTGGGGCCTCAAGCTCCTGCCTCGGGTTGAGCGCCCTAGCCCTGGAGCCTGGCGAGCCTGACGGCGGTGTGGCCGCGGCCCGGGCGCAGGCTTGGCATGACCAGCAGGCAATCGGCGCAGGGCGTGCGGATCTCCTCGTCCCCGTCGAGCGCGATCAGTGTGTTGGACTTGCGCACGATCTCGCCACCGCGGAACGGCTGGACGAAGCTGAAATTGCCGCTGCTCGCCGTGATCGTGCGGATGACCTCGGCGAAGCGCGGCTCGGGCGGGTTCGCCGCCGGCGGCGGCAGCGCGGGATGCGGGCCGACGAGGCCGGCAAGGCGGAGCACGCCCGCGATCGCCGCGAGCATCGTATCGACCGTCCCGCGCTCCCAGTGCTGGCCCGCCTCGACGAGGTTCGCCGCCCGCCGATCGGCTTCATCGACGAACGGCGGATAGTCGATGATGCGCCGGCCGCTGGCGTGGCCGTGGTCGGCAATGACCAGCCCCGGATCCCCGATCGCGAGTGCCAGCGCACGGCCCTTCGCGGAGGCGCCGCACAGGATCAGCGGTTCGGACGGCCACAGCATCGAATGGAGGTCGAGGAGGATATCAATCTCGTCGAGCAGCGGCCGGATTTCGCGCGCGCGCGCAAGCTCGCTCGAGCGCCGCGGTCCGTCCAGCACGGCGGGATCCCATAGCCGGTTCATGTCCTCATCGACGAAGCGCGAGGCGGTGGGCTGGCGCGGATCGAAGCGGGCGAAAGCGGCGAGGTTGACGAAGCCGAAGGTGATCCGCCCGCGTTCCGGACGGAGCTCCGTCTCGAGCAGGCGGGCGAGCGCGATCGCGCCCCCGATCTCATTGCCGTGCGTGAGCGCGATCAGCCCGACATGGAGTCCCGCCTGCCCGGAATCGCGGCAGATGAAGCCGCGCACGCCGGTATTGCCGTCGAGCCATGGCGTGAGGTCGGGGCACTCGACCCGCACTGCGAACTGCGGCAGCGGGCCCGCGATGGGGTGCGTGGAATCACCCATCGCCCTTCACCCGGCAATCCGGACGAACGGCTCGGCGATTCCCTTCCGGTGCGCTTGGCTGCCGGATGCACCCATGAAGGGCAGTCTATACGGCCGGGCGCATCCGGCAACCGGTCGGGCGGGCGCATCGGTCGCCCGCGCAGATGGACTTCGCCCGTAACGAAACGTCCCGCTTGGTTAAGGAGCGCCGACGCGCAGCGGTGCTGCCGCGAAGTCGGCATAGAAACGGGCGAGCGCGGCCACCGACGCTTCCAGCAAGGCCGCGCCCGCCTCCGCCGTCGCGGCGGCAGGATCGCCGATATAGCCGACATCGCCGAGCGGAAAGATCGCGGCCCAGCTTGCGCCGGCGGGCTTCAGCGGATCGGGCGCCTGACCCGCGAGATAGGAGGGCGTGAGCCGGGGCGGCAGGCCGCGAATGCGTCCGGCGATGCGCTCGGCCTCTTCCGGCGCGCGCAGGGCCAATTGCAGCGCGGTCTCGAAGGCGCAGGCATGGCCGACGCCGCGCTGCTCGCCGGGCAGCTTCTCGCGCCACTCCTTTTCGCCCGGGGAGAAATAATTGACGAAGCCGACGCCGAGCCCGCGGCTGACCAACGCGGTGCAGGAAGCCGTCAGCGGGCCATGGTTCCCGCCGTGGCCGTTGACCACGAGGAGGCGGCGAAAGCCGGTGCGGTGAAGGCTCTCGGCGACGTCCGACACCATGCCGACGAAGGTCTCGAGCGAGAGGGTGATGGTGCCGGCGAAGGCGCGGTGATGCGGCGAGAAGCCGAAGTTCGGCGGCGGCAGCACCAGCACGTGCGGATCGGCGCAGCGTTCGGCCGCGGCCAGGGCCACGCGGAAGGCGGAGACGCTGTCGGTGTCCACCGGCAAATGGTCCGCGTGCTGCTCGACCGAACCCACGCTGAGCACCGGCAGCGCGCCCGCGTCCCGTGCCGCGGCGATCTCGGCCCGCGTCAGCGCGCCCCACTCATGCGTGCGTCGCCAATCCTCGCTCATGCGTGCCTTCCCGTCCGATCCGGCGGCAGGATGCCCGAGGCCAACGCGCCTGCCCAGGGCGGCTCCGCTTGATATATCCCAAAATATACAATAGCGGTTCCCGCGCCGTCATGCCCATGGGAGGCGCCGTCATGAGCCGCATCTTCGGTCCGATCCGCCAGCTCGGTTACGTCGTGCTCGATATCGAGGCGGAAATGCGCCACTGGACCAATGTCATCGGCGTTGGCCCCTGGTTTTACGCCGAGCGCGTTCCGCTCAGCGAATTCCGCTATCGCGGCGTGCCCTCGCCGGCCGAGGTTTCGGTCGCGCTCGCCAATTCCGGGCCGCTGCAGGTCGAGCTGATCCAGACCCGTAACGACGCGCCCTCGATGTACCGTGACTTCCTCGCCGCCGGCCGCACCGGACTGCAGCACGTCGCCTGCTGGACCGAGGATTTCGATGCCGATTTTTCCCGAGCGCTGGCCCATGGGTTGCGCGTCGGCATGTCCGGCGAGGTTGGCGCGCGCGGCCGCTACGTCTATTTCGAGACCGAGTCCCATCCGGGCTCGGTCGTCGAGCTCTCGGAGATCGCGGGCCCCAAGGGCACCCTCTTCCGCAGGATCCGCGAGGCCGCCGAGGACTGGGACGGCAGGGACCCGGTGCGTCCCTTCCCCGATCTGGCGGCGCTCGCCGGCGGCTGAGGGGCAGGGCCGGCGCGCGATGGACAGAGGGGATATATAATATAATATATCCGAGGCCGCGACGCTGACGGCCAACCAACGGGGAGGAGAGCATGACACGAACGGACCGACGTCACCTCATCAAGGCGGCCGTTGCCGCTCCCCTCCTCGCCGCCATCCTCCGCCGGCCGGCCAACGCCGCCGAGTTCGTCTACAAGTTCGGCAACAACGTCCCCGCCGACTATGCCCTCAATGTCCGCGTCCGCGCCGCCGCCCAGCGCATCCACGATGCGACCGGCGGACGGTTCGACCTCCAGATCTTCCCGAACGGCCAGCTCGGCACCGACACCGACATGCTCTCCCAGGTCCGCTCGGGCGCGCTGCAATTCTACACCCCCTCGGGCTCCGTCCTCTCCACCGCCGTCCCGATCGCCGCGATCAATGCGCTCGGCTTCGCCTTCAAGGACTATAGCCAGGTCTGGCCGGCGATGGACGGCAAGCTCGGCGACCTCATCCGTGCCCGGATCGAGGCCTCGGGCCTCCACCCGATGACGAAGATGTTCGATATCGGCTTCCGCGAGATCACGTCCGGCACGCGCCCGATCATCAGCCCCGAGAGCCTCCGGGGCTTCAAGATCCGGATCCCGCCCAGTTCCCTCAGCGTCTCCCTCTTCCACGCGCTCGGCGCCTCGCCGGCCACGCTCAATTTCGCCGAGGTCTATACGGCGTTGCAGACGCACCTCGTCGACGGCCAGGAGAACCCGCTCTCGATCATCGAGACGGTGAAGTTCTACGAAGTGCAGAAATACGTCTCGCTGACCAACCACCAGTGGGACGGCTTCTGGATGCTGGCGAACGGTGCGGCCTGGAAGAAGCTCCCCGCAGACGTCGCCGAGATCGTCTCGCGCGAGCTCGATCGCGCGGCCGAGGAGGACCGCAAGGACATCGCCGCCCTCAACGCCTCGCTCGCGGCCAAGCTCGAGGCCCAGGGGATGAAGGCCAACACGCCGCCGACCGAGGAATTCCGCGCCGCCCTCGCCAAGACCAGCTTCTACGCGGACTGGCGCAAGACCTTCGGCGACGCGGCCTGGCAGACGCTCGAAGGCTACGTAGGCAAGCTCGGCTAGATCGATATGGCTTCTGGCGGAAAAGCGGAGCGATCCACCAAAGCCGTGCCATCGATCGCCAGACAAAGACCTGGAGCGTGATGACCGGAAGTCATCGCGTTCCGGGCGCCACCCGCTACGCCGCGGCGCCGGACGCGGCGGCCTCGACCAGGCGCGAATAGACCAGCTCGAGCAGCCGCTCGCGGGCGCGGACGGCGATCTCGTCGAGCGAGGGCGTCTGCGCAAGCCGTGCGCGGGCATAGGCGCGCACCTCTTCCAGCGAGGGAACCTGCGGCAGGTCGAACTCGCTCCAGAACGTCTCCGCCTGCAGGCGCGCGGAAAGCGCCCGGGACTTCACCTCCGCCCACCCGGGCGCGCGCGAGAGCGCCTCGAGCGCCTGGTTGGCGATGGCGTTGATCGGGAAGGAGAGCGCCAGCTGCCGCGCGGCGCGGTCGATGACGACACGGCCCAGCCGCTGCTCGCGGTTGACCACCGCCGGCGGCGGGGCGTGCAGGTCCCACACCAAGCGGCACCAGGAGAGCGCGCGCAGGATGTAATACGTGAAATCGTACTCCCACCAGCGGAACCCCTGGCGGACGGAAGCCTGGTAGGCGTGGTGGTTGTTATGCCAGCCCTCGCCCATCGTGATCAGCGCCAGCAGCCAGTTGTTGCGCGAGTGATCGCCGGTGACGTAGCGGCGGCGGCCGAAGAGATGGCCGAGCGAGTTGATGCTGAAGGTCGCGTGCCACACCGCGACCGTGCTCCAGCAGAAGCCGACGACGAGGCCGGGCAGGCCGGCGATCAGCCACGCCGCGAAGGCGAGCATCGCGGCCGCCAAATATTGATTCCGGTCGAGCCAGACCAGTTCCTTGAACCGCGCGAGGTCACGGACATTCTCGACGTCGGCCACCTCGTTGCGCGGGACCATGATCCAGCCGACATGGGCGTAGAAGACGCTGCGCAGGATGGGCGAGTGGACGTCGAGCTCGGTGTCCGAGTGTTGGTGGTGGCGGCGGTGATGGGACGCCCACCAGAGCACGCCGCGCTGCGCCGAGGTCTGGGCGAGGAAGGCGAGGATGAACTGGAAGGGCCGGCTGGTGCGGAAGGCGCGGTGGGCGAAGTAGCGATGGTAGCCGGCGCCGATCGCGAAGATGCGGAGCACATAGAGGGCGATGCCGAGCAGGGCCGCGCGTAATGAGACGCCGGTGAATAAGGC
Organism: uncultured Pseudomonadota bacterium; assembly: GCA_963840545.1. GTDB lineage: Bacteria > Pseudomonadota > Alphaproteobacteria > Acetobacterales > Acetobacteraceae > JAKAWQ01. Next base: position 248,039 of record CAWIZE010000002.1, read on the forward strand.
GGCGAAGCAGGCGAGGTGGATGGCGAAGAAGGCGGCCGACGAGGGATAGTCGATCCGGTCCCTGCGGTCGGATCTGGCTGAGGGCATGGTGCGGATCCTGTCGCGTCACGCACCGCCGGCGGCGCCGTCGCGCGCCGCTGGGCGGAGCTGGGTTGGCAACATGGCCCGACTATAGCAGGCGGGCGGCGCGGCGCCGAATCCCCCTCCGCCGCCTTCGCGCATGCAGCATGGGCAACCGCCAACGCGGCGCGAAATTGCATCGCAGGGCTGAATTCTTGCCTTCGCTCGGCCACGATCGGGCTGTTAGTTGTTGCCTCCGACCGCCTCCCGCGGAGAGTGAGCCCGAGCGTCCCCCCATGATTCTGCGCAAGGCACCGGCAGGGCTCGCCCCGGCCGGTCTGGGTCTGGCCGGAAGCGGCGGGACCCCGGACACGACGCTCGCCCGCCAGCGGGCGATGTTCGCCTTCCTCTGTTTCGTCTGGGGCACGACATGGCTCGCCATGAAGGTGGGCGTCGCCAGCGTGCCGCCCGGCTTCTTCGCCGGCACCCGCTGGGCGGTGGCCGGCCTCGCCCTGCTCGCCTGGCGCTGGGCGAACGGGCAGCGGATCAGCCTGCCGGCATGGGCCTGGCCGCGGCTGCTCGTGGTTTCCGTGCTGATGATCGCCGTCAACCAGGTGGTCCAGCTCTACGGGTTGCGATACGTGCCGGCCGGGCTCGCGACGGTCATCAGCTCGGCGCTGACCCCGGTTTCGCTGATCGGGTTCAGCGTCATGGCCGGGCAGGAACGGTTCACCCGCCGGCAGGCGGCGGCGCTGGCCCTCGGCGCCCTCGGCACGATGATGCTGTTCGGGCAGAAGGCGTTCGAAGGCCGGCTCGGCTGGCCCGAGGTGCTCGGCGCGCTGGGCGTGATCGTCGGCTGCCTCGCCTATTCGCTGGGCTCGGTCCTGGCCCGGCCGCTGATGCGGACGCTGGCGCCCGGCGAGGTGGCGGCGATGAGCAACTGCATCGGCGGCTTCCTCCTGCTCGTGGGCTCGCTCGCGTTCGAGCCCGGCTCCGCGGCGGCGCTCGCCGGCCACTGGGGCTGGCCGGCATTCTGGTGCTGGCTCTATCTCCTGCTGCCCGGCTCGCTCGGGGCGAGCCTGATCTACTTCTTCCTGGTGCGGGACTGGGGCGCCGGCCGCACCGGCAGCTACGCCTTCGTCTCGCCGGTGGTGGGCGTGGTCCTGGCGGTACTGCTCTTCGGCGAGGGGATCGACGCGGGCGAGGTGCTCGGCATGGGCCTGATGCTCGGCTCGGCCGCGCTGGTGCTGCGGCGTTAGGCCGCGGCGTAGCCAAGCGCGCGGAGCCTTTCCGCCTGCGCCGCGAACACCGCGGCATAGGCGGCCTCGGCAGCGGCGGCAAGGGCCTCGCCCGCCAGCTCGGGCCCGGCACTCGTGATATGATGGGCGAGCCCCGCGCGCCCGGCATCGACGGTTTCCCATACCGCGGCGATGGCGGATGGCGCGCCATCGCCGCGGAGCGCCTCCAGCAATGACCCGAGCGCGGCGTCCCGCCGCTCCGGGGCGATCAGCGCCTCGTAGCGGCAGACCACGCCGCCGAGCCGCGCCTGCTCCTTCAGCTGCTGTTGCTCGAAGCGGCAGATCGTTGCGAAGAGCCGGGCATCGTCGCCATCGTCGTTGAAGCTCGCATAGCCGCGTCTTGCGTTGAACCGCTTGACCGAGATGAACACCGCCCGCGGATCCCTGAGCAGGAAGATCGGCAGGACGATGTCGGTCGCGTCGAACGCGCGCATCAGGCGCAGGAGATCGAGGCCGATGAATTTTTCCCCGAGCCAGCGATTGCCGGGGCGGGCGCCGGCCGCGATGCCCTCCGCGAGGCTGGCCTCGACCGCCAGCACGTCCTCGTAGCTCTGCGCTTCGGCGAGCATCGAGCAGGCGCAGAGCGCGTTGTTGAACGTCGCCTGGCCGTACCCGCCGGTGGGGGCGCCTCCCGTCCCCGGTGTCGCCAGGGCACGCTGCGTCCAATGCAGCAGGCTCACCTGCGCGGTCCGCTCCTCGAACGGAAACCGGCCAAGGACGGTGACGCCGGCCGCCCGCAGGACCTGCATGAAGAAGGAGGTGCCGCTGCGGCCGAACGAAGAGAGCGCGACGAGGCCGATGCCACGGCTGCGGAACGGGTCAAGAATCATGGGCTCCCCTCGCTTTAATTATGGATGCCGAGCGCGATCTCGCGGAAGAGAATCGCCGGAAGGCCGCCGCCGTCGACGTTCCGCGTCGGGCTCGCATCGTCGTTGCCGAGCCAGACGCCGATGATGTCGCCGTCGGTCCAACCGACGAACCAGGCGTCGCGGAAGTCGGAGGTGGTGCCGGTCTTGCCCGCGATCGTGCGGCCGGCGATGGCGGCGTTGCGGCCGGTGCCGCGGGAGACGACCGCGGTCATCATCTTGGCCATCATGGCGGCGAGGCTCGGGTCGATCACGGGCAAGGGCTGCGGCACCCCGAGCGGGATGTTTCGCCCGCCGGCGCTGATCGCGGCGAGCCCATGCGGCATGACGAGAAGCCCGCCGTTGAAGAAGCTGCAATAGGCGCCGGCGAGCTGAAGCAGGCTGACGCCGCCCGTGCCGAGCGCGAGCGAGGCGTTGTCCGGCAGCGTGCTGGTGATGCCGAGCCGGCGCGCGACGCGGATCACCGCCGGCGGCCCGCCGGCGGCAAGCAGGAGCCGCACGGAAGCGGTGTTGAGCGAGAACGCGAGCGCATCGGTGAGCGTGACGCGCCCGAGATAGGTCGGCTCGAAATCATGCGGGCGATAGCCGTCGACGTCGATCGGCCCATCGAGCACCGGGCTCGACGGCCGAAACCCCTTCTCGAGGGCGGCAAGCCAGACGAAGGGCTTGAACGCGGAGCCGGGCTGGCGGAGTGCCAGCACCGCGCGGTTGAACGGGCCCGCCCGGTAATCCCGCCCGCCCGCCATGGCGAGCACCGCCCCCGTGGCGGCGTTCAGCACGACCACCGCGCCCTGGTGCACGCCCGCGGCGGCCCCGGGGCCGGCGAGCAGAGCGTCGAGCCGGCTCTCGACTTCGGCCTGCAGCACGCCCACGAGCGTGGTCCCGAGGACCGCGTCCTGGCCCGGCGGCAGATCCGGGCGCGCCGCTTCCGCCACCCAGTCGGCGAACCAGCCGCCGCCGACGGTGGGCGGCGGGGGGAAATGGATCCGGGCGGCAGCGCTCCTCGCCGCCGCCTCCGTGATGGCCCCGCTCGCCGCCATCGCCGCCAGGACCTGGCGGCCGCGTGCTGCCGCCGCCTGCGGGTCGGCGAGCGGGTTGAGGACCGAGGGCGCCTGCGGCAGCCCGGCGAGCACGGCCGCCTGCCAGAGCGAGAGGTCGCGGGCCGAGACCCCGAAATAGATCCGCGCCGCCGCATCCACCCCCCAGGCGCCGGCGCCGAAATAGACCCGGTTGAGCCAGATCTCGAGGATCTCCCGCCGCGTGAAGGCGTGGGTGAGCCAAACGGTGAGCAGCGCCTCCTGTACCTTCCGCTTGAGGGTGCGCGCATCGGAGAGGAAAAGATTCTTCGCGACCTGCTGGGTGATCGTCGAACCGCCCTCGACCACGCGGCCGGCGAAGAGGTCGGCGAGCCCCGCGCGCAGCATGCCCACCGGATCGAAGCCGGGCTCGGACCAGAAGCGGCGATCCTCGATCGCGACCACCGCCGCCGGCAGGGAGGGCGGCATCTCGGCCAGCGTCAGCGGCTGGCCGACGACATCGCCGTAGGTCGAGAAGATACGCCCGCTATGGTCCTCGAGCACGAGGCTCGGGCGGCGCACCGCGAGCAGCGCATCCTGCGGGCGCGGCAGGTCGCGCGCGAACCACAGCACGAGGCCGGCGAACGCCAGCGCGCCCCAGACGCCCAGGATCACGGCCAGGCGGAGCAGGCGCCAGGCGCGGCCCCCACGCCGATGGGCGTGCGGCCTGGCCGGGACGGGCGGAGGGACTTTCGCCGGCCTCTGCCGGGTCGCTGGGGCAGGGTGCTTGCGGCTGGGCATCGGCGCGGCCCCCGAACCATGCGCGGGGCAGGCGGGGACCGTCAATCACCTCCCCACGATGCGTCCCTGGGGCGCCTGCCTTGCTGCGGCGCGCCGCCTTGCGCACACTCCACCGCTCAGGCGGAGAACGGACGGAATGAAAGGCGTGTTCATCGATGCGAGCGACGCGCTCGGCGATGTGTATCGAAAGGTCAGGCGGCCGACGGACCCCCCGCTCACGCTCTACGAGGACGACCACGTCCCCGCCGAAATCCTGCCCCGCCGGCTCGCCGGGCATGACTTCGTGATCGACGACCACAGCCAGATCCCGACCGCGGCGATGCGCGCCTGCAAGGGGATCAAGCACGTCATTTTCCTCGGCACCGGGGCGCGCAGCTACATGCACCCCGAGGAGCTGGCCGAGCTCGGCATCGAAGTGCACATCATCAAGGGCTACGGCGACACCGCCGTCGCCGAGCACACGATCGCGCTGATGTGGGCGGCGGCGCGCGGGCTCGCGCGGATGGACCGCCTCATCCGCCAGGGCGGCTGGCCGCGCACCGAGGGGCTGGAGCTCACCGGCAAGACGATCGGGCTGATCGGGCTGGGAGGCATCGGCGCCGAGGTGGCGCGCATCGCCGGCGGCTCGGGGATGCGCGTGCTGGCGTGGAACCGCACGCCGAAGCCCACACGGGGCGTGAGCTTCGTGCCGCTCGAGACTTCTGCTCGCCGAAAGCGACGTGATCTCGCTCCACCTGCTGCTGACCGACGAGACGCGCGGATTCCTGAATGCCGAGCGGATCGGCATGCTCAAGCCCGGGGCGATCCTCGTCAACACGGCGCGCGGCGCGCTGGTCGACGAGGAGGCGATGATCGCCGCCCTCCGGGATGGCAGGCTCGCCCATGCCGCGCTCGACGTGTTCGCGACCGAGCCGCTGCCGGCGGGCCATCCGCTCACCGGGCTCGAAAACGTGACGCTTTCGGCGCATAGCGCCTTTCGCACGCCGGAGGCGAGCGAGAAGCTGATCCGGCGGGGGCTCGATATCGCCTGCCGGCTTGCCGCCGGGGCCTGAGAAGAGGGGGCCTGAGAAGAGGGGGCCTGAGAAGAGGGGGGTTATTCACCGCGCGCGGACGTGGCGGAACGGCAGACGCGGCAGACTTTGGCTCCCGGAGTGCCCGCGGGGAAACCCGCGGTGCAGAACCGCTCAAATTCGGGGAACGCCGACGGCCCCTCGGGGCCGGGCCAATCCCGAGCCAAGCCCCGGGCCTTCTCGCCCGGGGAAGGTGTAGAGACTAGACGGGCGGCGCCCGCACGGCCCATTCGGGCCGGGGCGAAGGGATAGTCCAGACCACGAACGTCGCCGGGACCCCCGGCGGCGGCGGCGGAAGCCGAAGTGGCAAGAAAATCTGCTTCCCCCGTGGGGAGTGCGGGTTCGAATCCCGCCGTCCGCACCACTGATTGCGAAGCCCATGACCAGCGAAATCCTGACGATCGGCCACTCCAACCACCCGGCGGAGCGTTTCCTCGCCCTGCTGAAGGCAGCCGGGATCGCCCTGCTCGTCGATGTGCGCTCGGTCCCCTTCTCCCGCCGGCTGCCGCATTTCTCGCGCCCCCGGCTCGAGGCGTTGCTGGCCAACGCAGGCATCGCCTACGAATTTCGCGGCGCCGAACTCGGCGGCCGCCCGCGGCGGGCGGACCTCTTCCAGGACGGCATCGCCGATTACGAACACATGGCCGCGGAGCCGGAATTCCAATCGGGCCTTGCCCGGGTGCGTGAACTGGCGGCAAAACGGCGGACCACACTCCTCTGCGCCGAACGCGATCCACTCGATTGCCATCGCGCGCTGCTGGTCGGACGAGGGCTCGCCGAAACGGGCCTGGCAATCACCCATATCCTGGCCGATGGCTCGCTCGAGCCGCAGACAGCGCTCGAGGAACGGCTCCTTCGAATCAGCGGCGGCGACAGCCCGGACCTCCTGTCCTCACGCGAAACCCGCCTCGCCGCCGCCTATCGCGCCCGCGCACGCCGGGCCGCGTACCGTGTGGCGGGTTGAGCAGAACAGATTGACTTCGTCGAAGGCCAAGTCAGGGGCTTCGCCCCTGGCAAGGGGCTCTGCCCCTTGCAACCCCGGCAAAGGCGGAGCCTTTGCAATCCTTTTGTTTGAAAACGGATGGGGGTCTGGGGCCTCAGGCCCCAGCGGGGGCGGAGCCCCCGGCCTCAGCGAGCCAGCCTTCGGACCGCCGCCGGGTCGAACGAGAAGCCCCAGCCCGGCCGGTCCGGCAGCGTTGCGTGGCCATTGCTGTCGAGCGTGATCCGCGCGTCGTAGAGGTCCTCGAACCAGGGCATGTGTTCGAGGATCAGCGCGTTCGGCAGCGCGGCGAGCAGCGGCAGCGACATCTCGCTGTAGAGATGCGAGGAAACGGGCACGCCGTAGGCCTCCGCGAGGTGCCCTGCCTTCAGGAACTCGGCGGGTCCGCCCATGCGCTGGAGGTCAGGCATCAGGATATCGGCCGAACGTGCCTCGAGCATGCGCAGCATGCCCCGGCTCGTGTATTCGCTCTCTCCGCTCGCGAGCGGCGTGTCGAGCGCGGCGGCGATCGCCGCTTCGCCCTCGTGGTCGTCGTAGCGGACCGGCTCCTCGAACCAGGCGAGGCCGAATTCCTCGAGCCGCCGTCCCAGCCGGATCGCCTGCGCCACGGTCATCTGCTGGTTGGCGTCCGCCATCAGCCGGACGGCAGGGCCCACCGCTTCGCGCACCGCGCGCACGCGCGCCACGTCCTCGTCCTCGGCAGGCTTTCCCAGGCGCATCTTCATCGCGCGGAATCCCTGTTTCAGGAACGAGGCGGCCTCGCGTTGCAGCGCGTCGATCGAGGCGGAGAGCCAGAGCCCGCCGCTCGCATAGGCCGGCACGGACATGCGGCAGGCGCCGAGCAGCCGGGCGACGTTGAGGCCCGCTTCCTTGGCGCGGAGGTCCCAGAGTGCCATGTCGATCCCGGCGATCCCCATGGCTGAGGCGCCCTGGGTGCCGAAGAAATTGAGCTCCCGCCAGGCGCGGAGGCGAAAGCTGCCGTCCAGCGTGGGGTCGAGGCCGAGAACGAGTGGTTCGAGGCTCCGCACCATCTCGGCGAGCACGGCAAGGCGCGCGCCGTTGATCGCCATCAGCAGCCCTTCGCCGATCAGCCCGGCATCGGTCTCGAGGAAGACCAGCACGGAATCGGCCGAACGCAGTTCGCCCAAGGCGCTGACGATCGGCATGCGGAGCGGCAGGTGCACGATCTCGGTGCGGAGGCGGGTGATTTTCATTGGGCGGCATCGCCGTAGCGGGCGAGCACGGCGGGATCGGGATCGCAGCCGAGGCCGGGCCGCGCAGGCACCGGGACGCGGCCGTCCACGGGATCGGTGAAGCCGGGGAACAGGCTCGCTTCGAGATCGAGGAAGAGTCGTTCCAAAGGTGTCTCTTCGGGCAAGGTCGCGACGAGATGCAGGGCGGCGAGGTAGCCCGGCCCGAAATAGGCGCAATGCGGCACCGGGCGGACGCCGAATTCCCCGGCGAGCGCAATGATCTTCCGCGTCTCCGTCACCCCGCCGACCTTGGTGACGCTAGGCTGCGCGATGTCCACCGCGCCGGCCTCGAAGAGATGGCGGAAATCGTGGAGGCCGGCTGCGTTCTCGCCGGCGGCGATCGGGATTCCCTCGCGCCGCACCAGGGCGAGGCCCGCATGGTCCTCGGGCGGCCAGACCGGCTCCTCCAGCCAGCGGAGCTCGTGGGGCCCAAACGCGCGCGCCATTCCTTGCGCCTCGGACACGCTCCAGGGGCAGTTCGTGTCCACCATCAGAAGCGGTTCCGGCCCTAGCGCCTCGCGCGCGGCGCGCACCGCCGGCTCGGTGATCTCGTGCAGCTTGATGTCGCGGTAGCCGCGCCGTGCCGCCTCGCGGGAATTGCGTGCCACGGCCTCCGGCTCGCCATAGCGCAGCAGGCTCGCGTAGGCGGGCACGTCGCTGCGCGCCGCGCCGCCCAGCAGCCGGTAGAGCGGCAGGCCGGCGCGCTTGCCGGCGAGGTCCCAGAGCGCGATGTCGACGCCCGAGAGCGCATAGGTCACCGGGCCGTTGCGGCCGAAGAGATGCAGCCGCTGGCTGAGATCGCACATGAGGGCTTCGATGTCGCCGGCATCGCGCCCGAGCAGGAGCGGGGCTACAAGAGTCTCCAGCGCGGAGCGCGTGGCCGGGATCACGGCATGGCCGAACGCCTCGCCCCAGCCGGTCAGTCCTTCGTCGGTGTCGAGCCGCACGAGCAGGACGTCGAGCGTCGTTGCCGGCCGGCCCGCGATCTCGCGCCGTCCGCCGCCGTTTTCATACGGCAGGCGCAGGATTTGCGTTCCAATGCCGGTGATCTTCATGCCGGGATTCCTTCGACCGTGCCGCCGCCGAGATAGGCGCGCTCGATCGCCTCGGGCGCGAGCGCGGCGGCGCTCTCGCTGACCAGCGCGATGCGTCCGCGCGCGAGCACATAGACGCGGTCGGCAAGGCCGAGCGCCTTCTCCACCAGCTGCTCGACGAGCAGGATGGAAACACCGCGCGCGCGCATCGCCCCCGCCACCGCGAGCACCCGGTCCACCAGCACGGGCGAAAGCCCGGCGGAGGGCTCGTCCAGCATCAGAAGGCGCGGCCGGCGCACGATGCCCTGCGCGACAACCAGCATCTGCTGCTGCCCGCCGCTCAGCGCGCTGGCGCGAAGCTGGCGCCGCTCCGCCATTTCCGGGAACGCGGCGTACGCCTCCTCGATCCGCGCCGCCCGCTCGCCCGGCGCTGCATTGAAGGCTGCCAGCAGCAGGTTGTCGTGCACGCTGAGCGGGCCGAACACGTGATGGCCTTCGAGCACGTGCACGAGCCCGGCCCGCACCGCCTGCTGGGGCGATGCCCGGGTGATGTCGGCGCCGGCGAAGCGCACCGTGCCCGCGCTCTTGGCGATGAGGCCGGAAAGGGCAGCGAGCAGCGTCGATTTGCCGGCGCCGTTCGGCCCGAGCAAGGCGACCACCTCGCCCGCGCGCACCTCGAGATCGACCCCGTCGAGCACGCTGAGCTTGCCGTAGCCGGCGACGATCCCGCGCGCGGCCAGCAGCGGTTCAGGCCGCCCATCTTTTGGCCCCCCATGTTCAGGCGCCGAGATAGGCATGCACCACCTCCCGGTGCGCCCGGATCTCCGCCGGCGTCCCCGCCGCGAGCACGCGGCCGGTGGCGAGCACCGTCACCTGGTCCGAGATGCGGAAGACGAAGTCCGCATGGTGCTCCACCAGCAGCACCCCTAGCCCGAGCCTGCGCATCTCGCGGATGATCGCGCCGAGATTGTCGATCTCCGCAGCACTCAGCCCGGCTGCCGGTTCGTCGAGCAGCATGAAGCGCGGCCGCATCGCGAGCGCCCGCGCGATCTCCAGGAACCGCTGCTCGCTGTGCTGCAGCCGATCGGCGCGCGCGTTGGCCCAAGCGGCCAGGCCGACCGTGCGAAGCGCCGCCATTGCCTGCGCGCGCAAGCCCCGCTCGTCACGACGGAATCGCGGCAGCCCGAGCGCCACCTCGCCGAACCCCGCCGCGGCATGGCGCCAGGCGCCGAGCATCACGTTCTCGATCACGCTCGCCTCGCCCAGGATGCGCGGCGTCTGGAAGGTCCGCGCGATGCCGAGCCCGGCGCGCGCCTGCGCGCCGCTCCGCGTGATATCCGCGCCATCGATGCGGATGCGTCCGGACTGGGCGGCGTAGAAGCCCGAGAGGATGTTGAGCGCGGTCGTCTTGCCGCTGCCGTTCGGCCCGATCAGCCCGTGCACCGTCCCGGGTGCGAGCGGCAGGCTGATCCCGTCGAGCGCGCGCACGCCGCCGAAGGCGCGGCTGACATCTTCGAGCAGGAGCGGTCCCGAAGCGGGCGTGGCGGAGACGAGTGCCGCCGCCATCGCCTCGGGCTCGGGCCCGGCCATCCGGTCGATCGCCGGCGGCGCGCGCTTCAGCCGCTCGAGCAGCTCGGCGATGCCGCCGGGTGCGACCAGCACGACCACCAGCAGGAGGAACGCATAGACGAAGCTCGACCAGGTCACCAGCGGTGCGGCGAGCTCCGGCAGCAGCGTCAGCAGCGCGGTGCCGATCATCGGTCCGACGATGCGGCCGCGTCCGCCGATCAGCACGGCGATGAAGAAGAGCACCGAGAGGTCGAGCGTGAAGGCGTCCGGCGTGATGTAGGATTGCGCCGTCGCGAAGAGGCCGCCGGCGACGCTGCCGAGGGCCCCGCTCAAGGCGAAAACGGAAAGCTTCAGCCGCGCGATCGGCACGCCCGCCGCTTCCGCGGCGACCTCGGCGTCGCGCACCGCGATCAGCGCGCGGCCGGGATTGCCGCCCGCGATGTTCCACACCAGCCAGGTGGCGAGCGCATCGACGATCAGCACCAGGCAATAGAAGCCTCCGGTGCTGGCGAAGGGGCCCGCATAGGCCGGCCCGGCGAGGCCGATGCCGCCGCCGGTGAGCGAACCCCAGGCCAGCGCCACCTGCGTCACGATGATGGCGAAGCCGAGCGTCGCCATGGCGAAATAGAAGCTTCTGAGCCGGAGGCCGGGAATGCCGACGATCACGCCCGCGATCACGCCGGTGATCGTGCAGGCGGCGAGCGCGAGCAGGGGGTCGAGCCCGGTCCTGGCGACGAGCACGCTCGCGGTATAGGCGCCGACGGCGAGCATCCCGCCATAGCCGACGGCGAGCATCCCGGCATAGCCGACGACGAGGTCGAGACCCGAGACGAGCACCCAGTAGGTGCCGGCGAGGGTCGCGATATGCACCCAGTAATCGTTGAGGAAGAGCGGCAGCGTCGCCAGCAGCAGCGCGCCGCCGGCGATCGCGCAGGCCGGCTTGAGCGCCGAGGGGGCGCGCGGGCTCGCGGCGAGGGGCGGGGAAGGGGAGATCGGCGCCCGCCTTTGCAGGAGGGCCTGCTCAGACACGACGCTGCTCGGCGGCGCCGAACAGGCCGCGCGGCATGGCGAGCAGGATGGCGATGAAGGCGACGAAGGCAACCACCGGGACCATATCGCCGCCGAACCAGTAATTGGCCGCCTGCTGGATCAGGCCAAGCGCCAATCCGCCCACCAGCGCGCCGCGATTGCTGCCCAGCCCGCCGATCGCCACGGGGATGAAGCCGTAGAAGGTGAGCATCATGCCGTTGGCGAAGAAGGCAAGCAGCAGCTCGCCTCCGACGAAGCCTGCGAAAGCCCCGACGATGCCGGCAAGCACGTAGCTCAGCACGCGCATCCGCCGCTCCGGAATGCCGAGCGCAAGCGCCGCGCGCTGATCCTCCGAGATCGCGAGGAACGCCCGCCCGGCCAGCGTGCCGCGATAGAACCACTCGAGCCCCGCGGCCGCGCCGAGGCAGGCGACGACGGGCAGCCAGGACCTGCTCCGAGGCGAGGCCGTGGCCGATCCCGAACAGGGTCGGGAATGGCCGCGGCTCGGTGCCCCACGCGATCGCCGCCAGCTGCTGGACCATCAGCGCCACCGCGAGCGTGCTCAACACATAGAGATGCTTCTCGATATTGCGCAGCACCGGGCGCACCGCGAGCCGTTCGGTGAGCCAGCCGAAAACCCCGCCGACGACGAGGGTTGCCGCGAACCCCGCCGCCACCGGCCAGTGCAGCACGCCGATGAAGAGCGCGCCGAAAACCGAGCCCAGCATGCCGAGCATGCCGGCGGTGAAGCTCATGACCTTCGAGGTCGAATACATGACGTTGTACGCGAACCCGATCATCGCGTAGACGGCCCCGGTCGCAAGCCCTGCGACGAGGATGCTGACGAGTATCACCACGCCCCTAATAGCCCGGCGCCAGGTGGTAGGCGCCGTTGCTGAAGGAGTCCGCGGCGTTCATCACGACCTCCGCGGTCGGGTAGCCGTTATGCTCCGTCGCCGTGTAGCTGTAATCGCCGAAGATGCCGGGATAGGCGGTGAGCTGCTCCCAGGCGCGCTTCACGGCAGCCGGCTCGCTCGAGCCGCCATGCTCGATCGCCCACTTGATCAGGTTCACCGAATCGTAGCCGCAGGCCACCCACCAGAGCGTGGTGTCCGAGAGCCGCACCTTGTCGCCGACCAGCTTGAGAAACGACTGCGTGCGCGCCGGCAGTTGCCCCTGGGCATCGAAGCTCGTCGAGCGGTAGCCGACGATGAAGACCCTCTGCCAGTACACAGGCTGTTTCAGAAGATTTTTCACGATGCCGGTGCCCATGGCGGGATGGCCCACCATCGGCGCGTCCCAGCCGATCGCGCCGCGCGCATTCATGATCCGCGCATTGAGACCGGCGGAATCCGACCATACCAGCATCGCCTCGGCGCCCGCCTGCCGCGCCTTCTGCATTTCGGCGGTGGCATCGGTCGCGTTGGGGTCGATCAGCGCGGTATAAACGACCTCGCCCTTGGCCTTCTTGAACTCGGACGCGGCGAGCTGCAGCGTCGCCGTGCCGTAGCCGGTCGCATCGCCGATCACCGCGACCTTCTGCGCCTTGAGCACGTTGAGGACATAGCCCTGCGCCGCCTCGGTCCATTGCGTGTTGGAGGGAAGTTGGCGGAAGTAGAACGGATAGCGCGTCACGTCGACCAGGCTGTCCACGACGCTATAGAGCAGGCTCGGCACCTTGTAGCGCGCGGTGACCGGCTCGGTGGCCAGGCTCTCGCCGGAATTGGTCGGGCCGAGCAGGAACTCGATCTTCTCCTGGTTGATCACTTCGAGCGCCGCGTTCACCGCCTTGGTGGGGTCGCCCTGCGTGTCGCGCGTCACGATCTCGATCTGCCGGCCGCCGATGCCGCCCGCCTTGTTCAGGAGCGCAGTGGCGAACTGGATGCCGCGGTTGAAGCCGATGCCGGGGGAGGAATTGGGCCCCGTCAGGGCGACGAGCCAGCCGATCTTGACCGGCGGGTTCGCGGCCGCCCGCGCCGTTCCGATCAGCGGCAGAACGGCACCGCCGGCCGCGGCCGCGAGCACGCTCCGCCGGCGCCAGGCATGATCTCGGACCATCTTTCCCCTCCTCACCTACGACCCTTCGTGCGTCCGCGCGCCCGGGTTCTTGAATGCGGCGCACAGTTGCCGGCGGCCTGGGGATAATGTCAAATTCGATTTTCGACTGACCTTATGAGCCAACGGTTATGCCCTTCCGCCTCCGGCCCTTCCAGGTCTTCCGCACGGTGATGGAAACCGGCAGCGTCACGGAAGCCGCGCGTATCCTCAATGTTTCGCAGCCCGCCGTCAGCCGCGCCTTGCAGCAGGCGGAAGACGGGCTTGGCTTTCCCCTCTTCGTGCGCGAGCGCGGCGGCATCCAGCCGACCGCCGAGGCCCGCGCCTTGCTGCCTGAGCTCCTGCGCGCCTTCGCCGCGATCGAAGTCGTCCAGCGCTTCTCCGGCGATCTCAAGGAATCCCGCGCCGGCCTCGTCATCGTCGCGGCGACCCCGGCGCTCGCCAACAGCCTGCTGCCGGCCGCGATCCGCCGCTTCCGCGGCGATCGGCCCGAGGTGCGCGTGGCGCTGCACACGGTGCTCAACCACGAAGTCGTCGACATGGTCGCCGGCAACCGCGCCGAGCTCGGCCTGGTGCTGATCCCGGCGCAGGATTCCGCCACACTCTCGCGCGAGCTTTGCGCCGGCGACCTCGTCTGCATCGTGCCCGAGGATCATCCGCTCGCCGCGCGCCGGAGCGTCGCCGCGTCCGATCTGCTGGCCTGGCCGCTGATCTCGTTCAGCACCGGCCTGCCCATCGGCGCGCTCATCGAGGATGCGTTCGAACGACAGGGGCTGCGGCGCGCGATCACGATCGAGGTCACGCAATCGGCCTCGGCCTGCGCCCTCGTGCGCGCGGGCGCCGGCGTCGCCGTCGTCGATTCCTTCGCCCTCTCCGGAGGCGCCGAGTCGGGGTTCGTGGTGCTGCCCTTCGCGCCGTCGGTCCGCATCCGCGCCAAGCTTCTGAGCGGCCGCCATCGGCCGCCGTCCCGCCTCGCGCGCATCTTCGTCGCGGTCCTCGAGACGGTCGTCGCCGAGCACGTCGCCGCCGGACGGCTGCACGGTCCGCCGGCAAAGGGCAAATCGGACCGCCGCCCCGCGCATCGGCCGCGCGCCGTGCGGGCAGAGAGAAAATGAGGCCAGGCACTGACGGCGGGACGGCCGGATCGCTTCGCAATTCCGACCGGGCCGGTTCTGCTTTAGAGTCCAGCGTCGGGCGTTGCCTCTCTTTGGGTGCTACCTGGGGCGGTGGTCCCGCCCACGAACCGGGAGAACCGAACCATGTACGGCTCTGGCGCTGACCCGATCATACTCTGGCACCTCATCCCATTGTTCGGGATGCTGATCATGATGATGGTGAATGTCGGCACCCACCGCGGCTTCGCGATCGCCCAGTCGCGCCGCGATGCGCGCCGCCACCGCGCGGCGATCGCCGCCGAGCTGGCGAGCCTGAGCGATCTGGTGCTGGAGAACCTGCGGCTGCTTCGCACCGAAGCCGGCTTCGTGCTGTCGTGCCGGTCGCTGACCGCGGTTTATCGCGGCACGATGGGCCGGCTCACCTTCCTCGCCGAGGAGGAGATCGCCTCGGTGGTGGCGACGTACATGCTGGTGGAGCGGCTGGAGGGGCTGACGGCGGCGCGCGGCAAGGCGGCCGGGCCCTCGGTCTTCCGCTTCGAGGGGGCGAAGGCCGATCTCGGCCTGCTGCGGCGCGAGTATTGGAGGGTCGCCGCGGAAATCAAAAAGACGCTGGCCGTGCTCGGGTGCCGCGCCGCCGAAGTCCCGCCTGCCGCGCAACCTTCCGCCGCGCCGCAACCCACCCCGCTGCCGACGCAACGTGCCACGCAGCCAATCCCTCAGCCTTTGGCCGCGGCAGCATGAGCGCGGTCGAATCTCATGCCGACGCGCGCTACACGACGATCAGGGTCGGACAGTCGGAGGACGGGATCTGCGAGATCACGCTCAACCGGCCGGAAGTCTCCAACGCCTTCAACACCGAGATGGCGCGCGAGCTCCTGGACATGTTCGACCGTCTCAACGCCGAACCCGAACGCGCCCGCGTCGTCCTCATCACCGGCGCCGGTGAGCGCGCCTTCTGCGCCGGGGGCGATCTCAAGCAGCGCCTCGGCATGACGGATGCCGAGTGGCAGGCCCAGCACCTTGTCTTCGAGCGCATGGTGCGCGCGATCCTGCTCGCGCCGATGCCGCTGCTCGCGGCGGTGAACGGCGCCGCCTATGGCGGGGGGTGCGAGCTCGCCCTTCTCGCCGATTTCGCCTACGCCGCCGCGCACGCCCGCTTCGCCCTCACCGAAGTCACGCTCGGCATCATGCCCGGCGCCGGCGGAACCCAGACGCTGCCGCGCGCCGCGGGGGCACGGCGGGCGAAGGAGATCCTCTTCACCGGCCGGCCCTTCACGGCGTCCGAGGCGCTGGAATGGGGCGTCGTCAACCGCGTCTGCGCCGGGCCGGAGCTGCTCGCCGAGGCACGGGCCACGGCCCGCGCGATCGCCGCGAACGCGCCGCTCTCGGTCCGTCAGATCAAGCAATCGGTGAATGTCGGCGCGGCGCTGGATCTCGGGGCGGCGCTGATGCTCGAGATCGAGGCCTATAACCGTCTGGTGCCGACCGCGGACCGGCGCGAGGGCATCCGCGCCTTCAACGAAAAGCGCCGGGCGCTCTACACCGGCCACTGATTTTCCCAGCTTGCGCATCCTCGCCCTCGATTCGGCGCTCGCGCGCGCCTCAGCCGCGGTTCTCGAGGAGGGGCGCGTGCTGGGCGCGGCGTCCGGCGAGAGCAGTGCCGCGCTCGCGGTGCTCGCCCTGCAGGCGCTCGCTTCGTCCGGCCTCGCCGCCCGCGACCTCGACGCCGTCGCGGCGACGGTCGGCCCCGGGAGCTTCACCGGCATCCGCGCCGGCCTTGCGCTGGCGGCCGGCATCGGACTCGCCGCGGGGATCCCAATGGTCGGCGTGAGCGTCGGCGAGGCAATCGCCGCCCTGCTGCCCGAAATCCCGCCGGGCCGTCTCTGGGTCGCGATCGATCAACGGCGCGGGCGCATCTTCCTCGAGCGCGCGGGCCAGGTGACGCCATGGGCGATCGCGGCCCTGCCGAAGCCCGTCGGGCCGGTGGTCCTGGCCGGCGACGCCGCCGAGGCCGCCGCCGCTTCCCTCACCGCTCGCGGAGCGGAGGTGCGCCTCGCCGAAATCCGCCTGCCCGACGCGACCGGCGTCGGGCGGGCCGCGGCCCTGCGCCTCGCGGGACTCCTGCCGCCGCTTCTGGCAGCACCCCTCTATATCGATCCGCCGGCGGCCCTGCCCTCCCAGGGCGCCCGCCCGCCGCCCCAATGATCATGATCCAGTGATCGCCACCGCGATCATGACCGCCGGGCGCGCCCACGCCCCGGCGATGGCCGCAATTCATGCGCAGGCCTTCCCGCCCGGCGCGCGTTGGGGCGAGGAGGCCTTCGCCGCCCAGCTCGCCCTGCCGGGCGTCTTCGGCCTGATCGATCCGGCGGGCGGGATCGTGCTCGCCCGGGTCGTGGCGGACGAGGCCGAGATCCTGACCCTCGCCGTCATCCCCGCCGTTCGCCGCCGCGGCCTCGCCCGTTTGCTGCTGGCGGCGGCGATGGCGCGGGCAGGCACGGCGGGGGCGCGGCGGATGGTGCTCGAGGTCTCGGCGGACAACGCCCCGGCCCGTGCCCTCTATGTGGCGGCGGGGTTCGCCGCGGCCGGCCGGCGCCGGCGCTACTACCCGGACGGGTCGGACGCGCTCGTCCTCGCCGCCATGCTATAGGGCAGGGATGGCGATCGACGTGGCGATGGCCGCCGACTTCTATTCCGGGCGTCAGGGCGCGGTGACGGCGCGCCTGGTGCGCGAGCGGCTCGTGTCCCTGTGGCCCGACCTCGCCGGCAAGTCGCTGCTCGGGCTCGGCTACGCGGCGCCCTACCTCCGCCTCTGGCGGGAGAGCGCCGAGCGCTGCGTAGCACTCACCCCGGCGCAGATCGGCGCGGCGCGGTGGCCGGCCGGCAAGCCGGGGCTCTCCTGCACGGCGGAGGAGGACGCGCTGCCCTTCCCCGACCTCCTGTTCGACCGCATCCTGCTCGTCCATGGCCTGGAGGCGGCGGAGAACGCGCGGCGGCTGCTGCGCGAGGTCTGGCGCGTCCTCAAGGACGACGGCCTCCTTCTCGTCGTGGCGCCGAACCGGCGCAGCCCCTGGGCCTATGTCGAAGCGACGCCGTTCGGCCACGGCCAGCCCTACTCGCCGCGCCAGCTCGGCGGGCTCCTCGCGGCCTCGCTGTTCCGGATCGAGCGGCGGGAGACCGCGCTCTACCTCCCGCCGCTCAATCGGCGGCTGGTGCTGCGGACTGCCCGGCTCTGGGAACGGGCCGGAAGACGCCTCGCGCCGCAACTGGCCGGGCTGACGATCTGCGAGGCGGTGAAGGACTGCTACGCCGCCGTGCCTGCTCTCAAACGGCCGGTCCGTCGCCTCGTGCTGTCCGAAGCGGCATGATGTCCGTTCAGGCCGAAAGCGGCAGCAGCTTGATGCGCCTTCCTTCGACCCCGAGCGCGATCCGCCCCTCCTTGAGCGCCAGCGCGTCGGCGCCGAACATCTCGCGCCGCCAGCCGGCGAGCGCCGGGATCTCCGGCTCGTCCTCGCCGGCGAGCCGCTCGATGTCTTCGGCCGAGGCGAGCAGGCGCGGGGCGACGTGGTGCGCCTCGCACTTGGCCGCGAGCAATACCTTGAGCAGCGCGACGAGCGCCGGCGTCGCCCGCCCGCCCGGCCGCGCCGCCGGCGGCGCGGGCAGCGCCTCCTCGGGCAGCGCCTTGGCCGCGGCGATCACGCCGAGCAGCGAGGCGCCCATCCGGCCCTCGGCGAAGCCGCGGCCAAGGCCGCGGGCGCGGGCGAGCGCATCGGCCGTGGCAGGCGCGGTCGCGGCGATCTCGAGCAGCGTCTCGTCCTTGAGCACCCGCTGGCGCGGGATATCCACCCGCTGCGCCTCGCGCTCGCGCCAGGCCGCGACGGCGCGGAGAATCCCGAGCACCCGGCGGTTGGCGGTGCGCGGCTTGAGCCGCTCCCACATCGTCTCCGGATCGCTGCGGTAGGTCGCGGGGTCGGCGAGCACCGCCATCTCCTCGGCGACCCAGGCAAGCCGGCCCTCGCGCTCGAGCCGGGCGGCGAGCTTCTCATAGACCGTGCGGAGATAGGTTACATCGGACGCGGCATAGCCGACCTGCGCCGCCGAGAGCGGCCGGGCCGACCAGTCGCTGAAGCGGTGGGCCTTGTCGATGACGCCGCCGGTGAGGGAGGAGACGAGCTGGTCGTACCCGACCTGGTCGCCATAGCCCGCCACCATCGCCGCCACCTGCGTATCGAAGAGCGGCGCCGGCACCTGGCCGAAGATAAGGAGAAAAATCTCGACGTCCTGGCGGGCGGCGTGGAAGACCTTGGTCACCGCCGGGTCGGCAAGCAGCCTGCCGAGCGGGGCGAGATCGATCCCCCGCACCTCGGCATCGATCACCGCGGTCTCTTCCGTGCCCGCGAGCTGGACGACGCAGAGCCGCGGCCAGTACGTGCGCTCGCGCATGAACTCGGTATCGACGGTGACGAACCGCTCCTCGCCCAGCCGCGCGCAGAGCGCGGCCAGCGCTGCGGTGCTCTCGATCAGGGCGACGGGCGGGGTTCCGGGGCGCGTCGCGGCGGCAGCCGCGCGGACGGGACGGTCCATGCCCCGCTTCTACACGCCGCGCCGGCCCCGGGAAAGGGAGGCCCGAAACCCCGTAAGGCTGGCGACAGGTAGCGCCCGTACCATCGGCGGCGATGGACCAGGGCGGGACGAATGCTGGGCTCGTGGCGGAGATCCGCGTCTGGGACGCGGGCGTGCGCGCCTTCCACTGGCTGCTCGCCGGCGCGGTCCTCGGCGCGGCCTATACCGGCTTCTTCGAGAAGCGGCTGGCGCTCGGCCTCCATCTGATCCTCGGCATCGCCGTCCTCCTCCTGCTCGGCTTCCGCCTCGTCTGGGGCTTCCTCGGCGGCACCTATGCGCGCTTCTCGAGCTTCCTCCACCCGCCCGAGGTGGTGGCCGAGCACGTGCGCGCGCTTCGCGACCCCGAGCCCGCGCGCCATCTCGGCCACAACCCGCTCGGCGCGCTCATGGTCTGGGCACTCCTCGCCGTGCTCGCGGCGATCGCGGCGAGCGGGGCGATCGCCCTCGGCGGGATGCTGAAGCAGGGCCCGTTCGCGCTCTTCCTCGCGTACAGCACGGGCCGCTTCCTCCTCCACCTGCACCTGGCGCTCGCGATCCTGCTGGTGGCGATGGTGCTCGCGCATCTCGGCGGCGTCGTGTTCGAGAGCCGGCGGCACGGCGAGAGCCTGGTGCGCGCGATGCTGACCGGGCGCAAACCGGCCCTCCCGCCGGCCGAGGCGGCGCCCCCCGCGCGGGCGCGGCCGTTCGCCGCCGCGGCGATCCTCGGCCTCGGATTTCTTGCCGGCGCCGCCGGCGTCGCGCGCCTGGCCGCGCGGCCAGGGCTCGGCGTGCCGCCCGCCCGGCTCGACAAGACCTACGCGGCCGACTGCTCGGGCTGCCACATGGCCTACCCGCCGGAACTGCTGCCGGCACCCTCGTGGGCGGCGATCATGGCGAACCTCTCCAACCATTTCGGCGAAGACGCGAGCCTCGGGCGGAGCGACACGGCGGCGATCGCGGCCTATCTCCAGGCCAATTCCGCCGGGCGGTGGGACACGCTCCCCGCGCATCTCTTCCGCGTCGTCGATCCGGCGAGGCCCGGCACGATCTCGGCGACACCGGCGTGGAAGCGCATCCACCGGCGCATTCCGGCCGCAACGTTCCGCGCCCAGCTCGTGGGCAGCCCCGCCAATTGCGCCGCCTGCCACGCCGACGCCGCGAGCGGCGGCTTCGCGCCCCAAAGAATCCACATCCCTGAAGCGGCGAAGCCATGATGCGACTTCCTTCCTTTCGCCGCCCTGCTTTCGTCGCCTTGGCGCTGCTGCTCGCCTGCGGCGGCGCGGCCCTGGCGACGACGATTGCCCAATACGCGGCGGATCGGCAGGCGATCCTGAACCACTACGCAACGCTCGCGAAGCAGCAGGACCCCGGCTTCGAGGGCTTCTCCGCCGCCGCGGGCAAGGCCTTCTTCCTCGCCCATCCCAGGGCGGCGCGGTCGGCCACGCCCTCGTGCTCCTCCTGCCACACCACGGACCCCCGCAACTGGGGGATGACGCGGGCGGGCAAGCGGATCGCGCCGGTTGCGGTCTCCGTCACGCCCTCGCGCTTCACCGACCCCAGCAAGGTCGCGCTGTGGTTCCGGCGAAACTGCCACTCGGTCTACGGGCGCGCCTGCACCGCGATCGAAAAGGGCAACTACATCACCTTCATGGCGAGCCAGTGATCATGCGCCGATCCATTTTTCTCCTCATCGCAGTGGCCGCCTCGCTGCTCGCGGTCCTCGCAGTCCGCGGCACCGGGACAGCGGGAGCTCAGCCCGCCGCCGCCCCGCCCGCGCAGTCCGGCGCGCAGCTCTACGCGGCGCAGTGCAGCACCTGCCACATGGCCTATCCGCCCTGGCTGCTGCCGGCCCGCTCGTGGCGCGCCATCATCGGCAACCTGACCAACCATTTCGGCGAGGACGCGAGCCTCTCCAAGGGTCAGACCGCTTCGGTGCTCGCCTTTGCGGTGGGCAACGCGGCCGATTCGCCGTCCGGCGATTCGCGAATCCTGGATGGCCTGGCCCCCAACGCCACGCCGCTCAAGATCACCGACCTGCCGGTATGGCGGGCGATCCATCGGGAAATGCTGACCTCCGGGCAAATGACGTTGGGCACCGGGCCGCACGCGGCGGCGAACTGTGGCCAATGCCACGGGGCCGGCGGCGGTGGCGAAGGGGGCGAGGGCGGCGGCTGAACGCCCGAGGGGGACGCATCCCCTTGGGTTGACAGGGCCGGGCCGGTGGGGGCTTCTGCCGCCCTTTCCCCCCAGCCGGACCTGTCGGATGCACCCCTATCGCACGCATGATTGCGGCGGGCTCAGCGCCGCCGCCATCGGGACCGCCGCCCGCCTCTCGGGCTGGGTGCATGCGAAGCGCGACCATGGCGGGCTGCTCTTCATCGATCTGCGCGATCATTTCGGTCTCACCCAGTGCGTCTTCGATCGCGAGAGCGCGGTCTTCGCCGCGGCCGAGCGCATCCGGGTGGAGAGCGTGGTGACGCTCACCGGGACGGTGGTCGCGCGCGCTCCGGGCACCGCCAATCCGAAGCTGCGGACCGGGGAGATCGAGCTTCGGGTGGCGGAGCTCGCGCTCCAGTCCGCGGCCGACGTGCTGCCGATCCAGATCGCCGGCGAGGCGGAGTTCCCGGAAGACCTCCGGCTCAAATACCGCTTCCTCGACCTGCGGCGGGAAAAGATGCACCGCAACATCATGCTCCGGACGGCGGTGATCGCCTCGATCCGAAGGCGGATGCTGGAGGCCGGGTTCGCCGAGTTCACGACGCCGATCCTGACTGCCTCCTCGCCCGAGGGCGCGCGCGACTTCCTGGTGCCGGCGCGGTTGCACCCCGGAAAATTCTACGCGCTGCCGCAGGCGCCGCAACAATTCAAGCAGCTCATCATGGTCGCCGGGTTCGACCGCTATTTCCAGATCGCGCCCTGCTTCCGCGACGAGGCCTCGCGCGCCGACCGCAGCCCGGGCGAGTTCTACCAGCTCGATTTCGAGATGAGTTTTGTCACTCAGGAGGACGTGTTCGCCGCGATCGAGCCGGTGATCGCCGGCGTCTTCGCCGAGTTCGCCGCCGGGCGGGCGGTGGATTTCCCCCCGTTCCAGCGCATCCCCTACGACACCGCGCTGGCCGAATTCGGCACCGACAAGCCGGATCTCAGGAACCCGCTCCGGATCCGCGACGTGACGGAGCATTTCCGCGCTGGCGGTTTTTCCCTCTTCGCCCGGGTCGCCGCCGGCGGGGGAGTGGTCCGCGCGATTCCGGCGCCGGGCGCGGCAGGCCGGCCGCGGAGCTTCTTCGACAAGCTCAACGAGTGGGCGCGGGCCGAGGGCGCGGGCGGGCTCGGCTATATCCTCTTCGACGGGGAAGGGGCGAAGGGGCCGATCGCGCGCAACCTCGAGCCGGCGCGCGCCGCTGCGATCCGCGAGGCCTGCGGGCTCGCGCCTGGGGACGCCGTGTTCTTCGCCGCGGGGAAGCGGGGAGAGGTGGAAAAATTCGCGGGCACCGTGCGGACGCGGCTGGGCGAAGAGCTCGGGCTCTGCGAGCGCGGCGCCTTCCGCTTCTGCTGGATCACCGACTTCCCGATGTACGAGCGGAACGAGGAGACCGGCCAGATCGATTTCAGCCACAACCCCTTCAGCATGCCGCAGGGCGGGCTCGCGGCGCTCGAGACCGAGGACCCGCTGACCATCAAGGCCTACCAGTACGACATCGTGTGCAACGGGGTGGAGCTCTCCTCGGGCGCGATCCGCAACCACCGGCCCGACATCATGCTCCGCGCCTTCGCGATCGCGGGCTATCCGGCCGAGGAGGTGGAGCGGCGGTTCGGCGGCATGCTGAACGCCTTCCGCTACGGCGCCCCGCCGCATGGCGGCTCGGCGCCGGGGATCGACCGCATCGTCATGCTGCTCGCCGAGGAGCCGAACATCCGCGAGGTGATCCTCTTCCCGCTCAACCAGCGCGGGGAGGACCTGATGATGGGGGCGCCGGCGGAAGTCACGGCGGCACGCCTCAAGGAGCTCGCGATCCGGCTCGATCTGCCACCCAAGCGTGAGGCAGGCTGACAGCCTCGGCGATTTGTCTCTATCCTGCCGCGCCGCAACCCGGAGCCTGCATGCGCCGAATTCTTATGCTTTCCCTGTTGGGCGCGGTCATGGCGATGGCCGGCGCCCGGGCCGTGGCGGCAGGCCCGGCGGCGGAGCCGGCCTTGCCCTTTGTCGGCCAGGACGCCTTCTACCAGCTCCGGCTCGGGGCGCCCGGCGGCGGCAACGTGGTCGCGGGCGGCGGCCGGATGGGCTACGAAGTGATCGACGCGTGCAACGGCTGGGCCGTGCGCCAGCGGCTCGAGATGACGCTGATCGACGGGGACGGGGCGGTGACGCACACGATCTCCGATTACGCGACCTGGGAGGCGAAGGACGGCCTCGCCTTCCGCTTCCACACCGTGGACACGACCGACGGCGAGGTGGACGACCGGCTGGACGGCGAGGCGCATCTCGACCGGCCGGGCGGACCGGGCGAGGTGACCTATACGGCGCCGAAACCGGCCACCATGGCGCTGCCCCCCGGCACGATGTTCCCGATGTGGCAGACCGAGGCGATCATCCGGGCGGCGCAGGCGGGCAAGAAGTTCATCACCATGCCGCTCTTCGACGGCACCGGCGCGGACGGCGCCTCCTTGAGCTCGGTGGCGATCGACGGCTGGGACGCGCCGGCGGCGGAACGCGAGATCGGGGCCGCGGGCCGCTTCCCGCTGCTTGCAGCGCTCCCGAGCACGCGCGTGCACGTCGCCTTCTTCAGCCGCAAGCCCGATGCGATGCTGCCCGACTTCGAGATCGCCATGCGCTACTTCTCCAACGGCGTGGCCGACGGGCTGGCGATGGATTTCGGCGATTTCACCATGGAGGGGCAGCTGGCCCACCTCGCCATCCTGCCGAACCATTGCTGAGGCCTCGAGGGCCGGGGATTTACCCTTTGAAGGAGCGCTTTTTTTTGGGATGATGACGCCGCTCCGTCCGACGACCACCCTCGGGCGGCAATAAAGGACGGAAACAGAAAAGACATGAGCAGCGAGACGCACGATTCCCCGCTGGTGACCCCCTCGGGGCTGAAGCAGCCGTACCATCTGGTCGACCCGAGCCCCTGGCCGATCATCGGCGCGTTCTTCGGCGCGATGGTGCTGGTCGGCATCATCATGATCGGCAACTTCAACAACTACACGCTGCTGGTGATCGGCGTGCTCGGCGTCGCCTTCGTGATGGTCATGTGGTGGCGGGACGTGCTGCGGGAGAGCCGGACGCCCGGCCTGCATTCGCCGATCGTCCGGCTCGGGCTGCGCTACGGGATGCTCTTCTTCATCACCAGCGAGGTGATGTTCTTCGTCGCCTTCTTCTGGGCCTTCTTCAACTTCGCCCTGTTCCCCGAGCACGTCTCCTTCGCCAAGATCGCCGAGTGGCCGCCCGCCGGGATCCACACCGACAATCCGTTCAGCGTGCCCTTCCTGCTGACGATGATCCTGCTGCTCTCGGGAACGACCGTGACCTGGGCGCACCATTGCCTGCTCGAGAGGGACCGCAAGGGGCTGATCACCGGGCTCGGCCTCACCGTCCTGCTCGGCATCTCCTTCACCGCCGGGCAGATCTACGAGTATACGCACGCGCCGTTCGCATTCCGCGGCGGGATCTATCCTTCGGTCTTCTTCCTCGCCACCGGCTTCCACGGGTTCCATGTCATCGTCGGCACCTGCTTCCTCGCCGTCTGCTGGTTCCGCGCCCGCGACGGGGAATTCACCCCCGAGCGGCATTTCGGCTTCGAGGCCGCCGCCTGGTACTGGCACTTCGTCGATGTCGTGTGGCTCTTCCTCTTCACCTTCGTCTATCTCTGGGGCGCGAGCGCCGTCACTGTTGGCTGACCGGGTGGCTGACCGGGTGGCTGACCGGCCGGCTGACCGGGCGGCTGAGCAGCGCCGTCCGGGGCTGGCGCTGCCGGGGGTGCTCGCCGCCCTGCTGGTCGCGCTGCTGGTCGGGCTCGGGGTCTGGCAGCTTCACCGCCTCACCTGGAAGCTCGCCATCCTGGCCGAGATCCGCGCCGCCGAGGCGCGGCCGGGCATTCCCCTCTCCGACCATCCCGGGCCCTACGCAAAGGTGACCGTCGCCGGGGTTCTGCGCCCGGACCTGGCCGCGCTCTACGGCGACCAGGTGGAGACCACCGCGCAGGGCTTCGCGGAGGGCGGCCAGCTCATCGTGCCGCTCGAGCGGGGCGCGGCGCCGCCGGTCCTGGTCGATCTCGGCTGGGTGCCGATGACCGATCGCGTCCCCGCGACCCTCCCCGCCGGCCCGACCTTGCTCGCCGGGTATCTCAGCCCGCCCGATCATCCGGGCTTCCTCTCCGCGCCCGACGATGTCCCGGGGCGGCGGTTCTATACCCTCGATCCGGCACGGATCGGCGCCGCGCTGGGCCTGCCGCGCGTCGCCCCCTTCACCCTGATCGTGCTCGGCCCGCGTGAGCCCGGGGTCTACCCGATGCCTGCCGAGCACCTGCCGCACCCGCCCAACAATCATCTCGAATACGCGCTGACCTGGTTCGGGCTCGCCGCGGTCGTGGTCTTCGAGTTCGGCTTCTGGGCCCGCCAGAGGCTGCGTTCATGACCGACGCTTACGCCCGCCTGGCGGGGCGCTTCGCCCGCATCGCCACGCTCGACGAGGCCGGGGCGATGCTGGGCTGGGACGCGGCGGCGATGATGCCGCCCGGCGGGGCGGCGGCGCGCGGCGACCAGCTCGCCGTGCTCGCCGGCCTCGGCCACGAGCTTCTCACCGCGCCCACGCTCGCCGCGGACCTCGCCGCGGCGGAGGGGGCGGAGGATCTCGACCCCTGGCGGGCGGCGAACCTCCGGCTGATGCGGCACGCCCATACGCGGGCGCTGGCGCTGTCCGGCGATCTCGTCGAGGCGGCGGCGCGGGCCAGCTCCGCGTGCGAGAAGATCTGGCGCGAGGCGCGGCGCGCGGCCGATTTCTCGCAGGTCCTGCCGGCCTTCACGGCGGTGGTGCGCCTGGTGCGCGAGGAGGCGCAGGCGCTCGGCGCCGCCCTCGGCCTCACGCCCTACGATGCGCTGATGGACGGCTACCAGCGCGGCATCGGCACGGCCGACGTGGCGCCCATCTTCGCCGCCTATGAGAAATTCCTCGGCCACGCGGGCCCGCGCGCCGAGGCGGTCGCGGCCGGGCGGGCGGCGCCGCGCCGGCCGGCCGGACCGTTCCCCATTGCCGCGCAGGAGGCGCTCTGCCGGAGCCTCGCCGAGCGCGCCGGGCTCGCATTCGACCATGCGCGGCTCGACCGCTCCGAGCACCCCTTCTGCGGCGGCACGCCGAGCGACGTGCGCATCACCACCCGCTACGACGAAGCCGACGGGCTCAAGGCCATTTTCGCGGTGCTGCACGAGACCGGGCACGCGCTCTACGAGCGCGGCCTGCCGCGAGGCTTCGCCCGCCAGCCGGTCGGCGCCGCCGCCGGGATGGCGGTGCATGAGAGCCAGTCCCTCATCGTCGAGATGCAGGCCTGCCGCTCGGATGAATTCCTCGGCTGGCTCGGGCCGGAGCTGGCGCGCGCCTTCGGCCCCGACCCGGCGTACGAGCGCGGCAACCTCGCAAGGCTCAGCCGGCGCGTCGAGCGCGGCTTCATCCGGGTCGATGCCGACGAGATCACCTATCCCGCGCACGTGATCCTGCGCTTCCGCCTCGAGTCCGCGCTGATCGAAGGCGCCCTCGCGCCCGCCGAGCTGCCGGGGGCGTGGAACGAGGGGATGAAGGCGCTGCTCGGCATCACCCCGCCGGACGACGCGCTGGGGTGCCTGCAGGACATCCATTGGTACGATGGCGGCTTCGGCTATTTCCCGAGCTACAGCTTGGGCGCGATGGCCGCCGCACAGTTCATGGCGGCCGCCCGGCGGGCGGTGCCGGGACTGGATGCGGCGCTGGCGGGGGGCGAGCTCGCCCCGCTCAGAGGCTGGCTCGCGGCCAACGTCCACGCCAAGGCGAGCCTCCACGGGTTCAACGATCTGCTGCGCGCGGCGACGGGCAAGCCGCTCGACCCGGCCGCCTTCGAGGCACATCTGGCGGCGCGCTACCTCGTCTAGGGAAAAAGCCCCAGGAACGGGATGGAGGGTATTGGAAACGCCGCGATTTCGCCCGCCCGGGAAGAATGGAAGTGGGCGAAGTGGGCGTATCGTGGGGGGGTTTGAAAATTAATTTGATTTAGAATCAATTGGATAGGAGGAGAGCGAGCGGCGCGAAGGGGATTTTCGCGCCCGAATCAGGCAGATAATGGCCGAAAACCCGATCGGGCCGGGGCCGCCGCATAAGAGACCGTTATAGGCGGGGCGCCAATCCGTCTTGGACAATCGGGCCCGCGGCGGGCATGCCGGCCGGCCATTCCCTGGAGCCATGACGATGACCGTCGCGTCCCCGAACAGCGCCCATGCCCGCGACATCGCCTCGGTGCTCCATCCGTACACCCATGCGCGGCGCCATCTCGAGGCCGGCCCGCAGATCATGTCCCGGGGCAGCGGGATCTATGTCTATGACGATGCCGGCAAGCCCTACATGGAAGGCGCCTCGGCGCTGTGGTGCGCCTCGCTCGGCTTCGGCAACGAGCGCCTCGCCAAGGTCGCCTACGAGGCGATGCGGGGGCTCGGCTACTATCACATCTTCCGCCAGAGCTCGAACGAGGCCGCGATCGACCTCTGCGAGCGGCTGCTGGCCATCGCCCCGGTGCCGATGTCCAAGGTGCTGCTGCAATGCTCGGGCTCGGAGGCGAACGATTCGGCCCTCAAGCTCGTGTGGTACCACTGGAACGCCGAGGGGCGGGCGGAAAAGCGCAAGATCATCTCGCGCCGGCAGAGCTACCACGGCTCGACCATCGCCACGATCTGCCTGACCGGCATCGCCGATTTCCACAAGGGCTTCGGGATGCCGTACGAGGGCTTCCTCTACACCGAATGCCCGCATTTCTACCGCGACCACCGCGAGGGCGAGAGCGAGGAGGAATTCTCCGGGCGGATGGCGGACGCGCTCGAGGCGCTGATCGCGCGCGAAGGGCCGGAGACCATCGCCGCCTTCTGGGCCGATCCCGTGCAGGGCGGCGGGGCCGGGGCGCTGCCGCCGCCGGCGGGCTATTTCGAGAAGGTGCAGGCGATCCTGCGGCGCCACGACATCCTGATGGTCGCCGACGAGGTGATCTGCGGCTTCGGGCGGACCGGCAATATGTGGGGCAGCGAGACCTGCGGCGTGCGGCCGGACATCGTCACCTGCGCCAAGGCGCTTTCGGCGGCGATGCAGCCGATCTCGGCGGTGCTGATGAACGAGCGGATCTTCCGCTCGATCCTCACCCAGAGCGACCGGCTGGGCAGCTTCGTGCACGGCTTCACCTATGCCGGGCATCCCGTGGCCTCGGCCGTCGCGCTCGAGACGCTGAAGATCTACGAGGAGATGAACCTCGTCGCCCACGTGAAGGCCCTCGAGCCGGTCTTCCTCGAGGCCTTCGGCGGGCTGAAGTCCCACGAGCTGGTCGGGGATTTTTCGGGGTGCGGCCTGATGGGCGGGGTCGAGCTGGTGAAGGACAAGGCGACCCGCGCCCAGTTCCCGGCCGAGGCGAAGCTCGGGATGCAGGTGGAGGGGCACGCCCGGCAGCGGGGGCTGATCCTGCGCGCGACCGCCAACCGCATTGCCCTCGCCCCGCCCCTGATCATCACCGCCGAGGAGATCGTGGAGATGGCCGCGCGGCTCCGCGCCGCCCTCGACGACACGCTGGCCGGCCTCGCCGCCTGACCGGGCGCCGCGCCGCGATGTCCCCGCCGGTCGATCCGGTCGCGAGCGACGCCGCCCTTCCGGAGGCGGCCGACGTCGTCGTCATCGGCGGCGGCATCGTCGGCGCCTCCGCCGCCTATCACCTGGCGAAGAAGGGACATTCGGTCGCGCTGGTCGAGAAGGGGCGGATCGCGGGGGAGCAGTCGAGCCGCAACTGGGGCTGGTGCCGGGTGCAGGGCCGGAGCCTGCCCGAGCTGCCGCTCGCCAGGCACAGCCTGGAAGTCTGGGGTGGGCTGAACCGGGAGATCGGGCGGGAGAGCGGCTTCCGCCGCACCGGCCTGCTGGTCGTCACCAAGGACCCGGCGGAGCTCGCCGCCTGGGAGGAATGGAAGGAGCAGGCCGCCGGACACCAGCTGGACGGCCGCATCCTGAGCGGGGCGGAGGTGCAGGATATGCTGCCCGATGCCGCGACGCGCTGGCTGGGCGGGCTCTACTCGCCCTCCGACGGGCGGGCCGAGCCCGCCAAGGCGGCGCCGGCGCTGGCCGAGGCGGCGCGCGGGCTCGGCGCGAGCGTCCATCAATGGTGCGCGGCGCGCGGGCTCGAGACCACCGGCGGCGCCGTCTCGGCCGTGGTGACCGAGGCCGGCCGCATCCGCACCGGCGCGGTGCTGTGCGCGGGCGGCGCCTGGACCTCGCTCTTCTGCCGCCATCACGGGATCGGCCTGCCCCAGGCCGGCGTCTTCGCCACCGCCTGCCGGACCGAGGCGGCGGCGGAGGTCATGGCGGGGGGCGTCAGCACCGGCGGCTACGCCTTCCTCCGGCGCGCGGACGGGGGCTACACGGTTGCCATCAGCGGCGCCGGCCGGGTCGAGCTCACGCCCCAGAGCCTGCGCTACGCCTGGAAGTTCCTTCCGCTCTTCCTCAAGCGGCGGCGGCGGCTCAGGATCGGCATCGGCCGCTCCTTCCTCCGCGGGCCGGAGGCCTGGGCAGGCTGGTCGCTCGACGGGCCATCGCCGTTCGAGGCGATCCGGGTCCTCGACCCGGCGCCGAACCAGCGCCTGATCGAGACCGCGATGGCGCGATTCCGTGCCGACTACCCGATCCTCAGGGACCTCCGCGTCGCCGGGAGCTGGGGCGGATTGATCGATTCCACGCCGGACGCAAGGCCGGTGATCGGGCCGGTCGAGCGGCTGCCGGGCCTCTTCCTCGCCTGCGGGTTCAGCGGCCACGGCTTCGGCCTCGGCCCCGGGGGTGGGCGGCTGGCCGCCGACCTGGTCGCGGGCGACCCGCCGATCGTGGACCCGGGCCCGTTCCGCTATGGGCGCCTCGTCGACGGCACCAGGCTGCGACCGTCTTCCTGGCGCTGAGCCGCCTGGCGCTCGGCCCCCTGGCGCTCAGCCCCCTGGCGCTCGGCCACTGCCGGCACGGCATAAGCGAGCCTTATCGGGCCTTCGGCAATCCGTCTTGGACGGGCCCGGACGGCGCTGAAACACTCCCGTAACTTTCATCGGCCCTCCCGACATTCCTGCGCCGCCCGTTCAGCGCGTGATGGCGCGGGCGGGGCAAAGCGCAGGGAGCAAGGAATTGCGGATCACGAGGCGGCTTGCCTGGATCATGTTGGCTGCCATAAGTGCGGCGGCCTTGGCGACGTTCGTATCGCCGGCATCGGCCGGGACCACGCTGCAGGTGGGCTCGACCCCGACCGGGGTACCGTTCACCTTTCTCGATACCAAGACCGACACCATCCAGGGGATGATGGTCGATCTCATCGAGGCGATCGCCAAGGACAACGGCCTCGGCGTGAAGATCGTGCCGATGGCGTTCTCCGCGCTCGTCCCGTCGCTGACGAGCGGCAAGATCGACGTCATCTCCGCGGCGATGTCGGCGACGCCGAAACGGATGCAGGTGATCGATTTCACCGCTCCGGTCTATTCGTACGGCGAGGGGCTCATCGTGCCGGCCGCCGACCACAAGCAGTACGACAGCATCCAGGACATGCGCGGCTATCGCGTCGGGGTCGAGATCGGAACGAACTACTACGACCAGATGAAGAAGAGCGGCGTCTTCTCGGCGGTGGTGGGCTACAACTCGATCGCCGACATCATCGGCGATGTCGAGGCCGGGCGGATCCAGGCCGGCTTCGGCGATTATCCCATCCTCGCCTACCAATTCTCGCACGCGGCGATACCCCGGGTGCGGCTGGTCAAGGAATACCATCCCTACGTGATCGGCCCGATCAACATTGCCGTGCGCAAGGACGAGCCCGGGCTGCTGGCGAAGTTCAACGCCTCGATCGCCAAGTTCAAGCAGGACGGGACGCTGAAGGCGATCCTGGCGAAGTGGGATCTCTAGGCGGCCGGGGCCGGGCGGCATGGCGGCCTGAGCCCGCGCATGGGAGCCTTCGTCAGCCAGTCGGCGGAGTTCCTGCCGGTCCTGCTGCTCGGCGTGCGCATGACGGTGGTGGTGACGGCCGGCTCGCTGCTGCTCTCGACGCTGCTCGGCCTGGTATGGGCGTTCATGCGGATCAGCGGGGTTCGGCCGCTGGTGCTGGTCGGGAAGACCGCGATCTACGTCATTCGCGGCATCCCGGCGCTGGTCCAGCTCTTCTACATCTACTTCGTCGCCCCGGATCTCGGCCTGTCGCTGACCGCGCTCCAGGCCGCGATCATCGGGCTCGGCATCGCCTATTCGCCCTACCAGGCGGAGGCGTTCCGTTCCGGGATCGAGGCGGTGGACCGCGGCCAGGTCGAGGCCGCCCAGTCCATCGGCATGGGCTGGTGGGTGATGATGTGGCGCGTCGTGCTGCCGCAGGCGGTGCGCATCGTACTGCCGACCTACGGCAACAGCATGGTGATGGTGCTCAAGGATTCCTCGCTCGCCTCGACGATCACCGTTCCGGAGCTGGCGCTGCAAGGCAAGCTGCTCGCGGCCTCGACCTTCGACAACACGACGATCTTCACCCTGGTGGCGCTGCTCTATCTCTGCATGAGCGCGCCGCTGACCGTGCTCAACAACTGGCTCGAGCGGCGCGCGGCGCGGCGATGAGCACGATCGAGCTCGTCGGCGTCCACAAGCGCTTCGGCCCGGTGGAGGTGATCCGCGGCATCTCGTTCGGCGTGCGCAAGGGCGAGGTCGTGTGCATCGTCGGGCCGTCGGGGTCGGGCAAGTCGACGCTGCTCCGCTGCATCAACGGGCTGGAGAGCTACGAGCAGGGCGAGATCCGGGTGAACGGGCGGGTGGTGGACCGCTCCGCGGCCAACCTCCGGGAGATCCGGACGCGGGTCGCGATGGTGTTCCAGCGCTTCAACCTCTTTCCCCATAGGAGCGCGCTGGAGAACGTGATCGAAGGGCCGGTGTATGTGAAGAAGGAACCGCGCGCGGAGGCGGTGCGGCGCGGGCGGGCGCTGCTGGCGCAGGTCGGCCTGGGCGGGCGGGAGGACAGCCACCCCGAGCGCCTTTCCGGCGGCCAGCAACAGCGGGTGGCGATCGCGCGGGCGCTCGCGATGCAGCCGGACGCCATCCTGTTCGACGAGCCGACCTCGGCCCTCGACCCCGAGCTGGTGGGCGAAGTGCTCACGGTGATGCGCCAGCTCGCGCGCGAGGGGATGACCATGGTGGTGGTGACGCACGAGATGGGCTTCGCCCGCGAGGTCGCGGACCGCGTGCTCTTCATCGATGCCGGCGTGGTGGTGGAGGAAGGACCGGCGCGGACGCTGCTGGCCCATCCGCAGCAGCCACGGACGCGGGATTTTCTGCGCCGCATCTTGCATCCGATCTGATTTCTCCGAGCCGGACGCGGGCCGGGCGTGATTGCCGCGCGGCGATCAAGGTGGGAACGCCCGACAATCAGGGTGAGAAAACCTTCTGCCGCTGGCGGCGCAGGGAGGCCGGCGGCCACGAACGGCGGCGGCAGAGCCGAGGGAAAGGTTCGGATGAAACCTTGGACCGAACGCCGGGTTCCGGATGACGGCGCGGCCCTATCGGGCCCCAGCCGCCACCGGCAGGTGCGCGCGCAGGAACACCCGTACCTGCTCGATCGTGCCGGCCTTCAGCGCGGCCGGCTCCCGCCACGGAAAGACCGTTGACTGCGCCCCCGGCGCCAAGGCCGCCACATCGAGCGAGGCCTGCAACGGATGCGCCGGCGTATCATCCGGCATCACCAGCATCGGCGTCCGGCACGCGCGGGCGAACTCCCGCGACACGCTGTAGACGAAATCGGGCCGGGCGCGATAGAGGTTGTGCAGATAGGCCGCGATCGCGGACATCGTCACGTCCGGCCGTCGCGCCAGAAAGTCCGGCGCCCACCCATCGCGGCCCGAGTTGTACATCACGTCCGGATTCTCCGGCCGGTGCCCCACCGTCTGGCACAGCACGCCCGCCACCAGGCGATCCGGCGCCCGCTCCATCAGCTTCAGGGCAAAGCATCCGCCGATGCAGTAACCCATGAACAGGAACTGCCCGATGCCCAGATGGTCCATCAGCCCGAGCTGATCGTCGGCGAACGCGCCCCACGGATCCGCGACTTGAACCGGCCCCGAGGACTCGCCGCCATTTGCGTTCCGCTGATCCATCGTGATGCAGCGGAAATCGTCCTTGAAGACCTCCATGGCGTTGAACACCGCCGTCGGCCAGTTGGCGAGCCGCGAATTCAACCCCCCGCCGGGGGTCACCAGCAGCGGAAAGCCGCTTCCGGCCTCCTCATAGCGGATGCGGACATCGCCCCGTTGATAGAACGGCATGGCGCTTCACTCCGCCGCTGCCAGCCTGTCCTCGGTTTTCGTCGCGAAGTCGCCGGCGTCATGCCGCTCATGCAGCTGGCTCGCTGGCTCGCCTTGCGTGCGATTGACCATCCGCCCGCGCCGCACCGCCGGCCGGGCGTAGATGGCATCGGCCCAGCGGATCACGTTCCGGTACTCGTGCACCGCGAGGAACTCGGCCGCGCCGTATTGCGCGAACTTCACCAGGCCGGCGTACCAGGGCCAGGCAGCCATATCGGCGATCGTGTAGACACCGCCTGCCAGGTACTCGTTGTCCGCCAGCCGCTTGTCGAGCACATCGAGCAGGCGCTTCGTCTCCATGGCGAACCGGTCGATCGGATATTCCATCTTCGTCGGCGCATAGGCGTAGAAATGGCCGAACCCGCCGCCGAGGTAAGGCGCGCTGCCCATCTGCCAGAACAGCCATGAGAGGCATTCGGCGCGCGTCTCGTCGGTCGGCAGGAAGGCCCCGAACTTTTCCGCCAGATAGAGCAGGATCGCGCCGGATTCGAACACCCGGACCGGCTTGGGGCCGCTGCGATCCACCAGCGCCGGGATTTTTGAGTTGGGGTTGGCCGCGACGAAACCGCTGCCGAACTGATCGCCTTCGCCGATCCGGATCAGCCAGGCATCGTATTCCGCGCCGCCATGGCCCGCCGCGAGCAGCTCCTCCAGCAGCACGGTGACCTTCACGCCGTTCGGCGTGCCCTGCGAATAGAGCTGCAAAGGGTGGCGGCCGACCGGCAGCGCCTTCTCATGCGTCGGCCCGGAGACGGGCCGGTTGATGTTCGCGAAGCGCCCGCCGCTCGGCTGGTTCCAGGCCCAAACCGCGGGCGGCGTGTACTCGGCTCTATCGGTCATGTCGCTGGCTCCGAACGTTCGGCCGACAACGTGGCCCCGCCGCGCACGCGGCGCAACCCGCCCCGGGGCCGCCATTCGATTGTGCGGGCAGCTTCAAGGCTTTCGCTCCGGACGCAGGGGCGAGCGCACGATGGCCATTCCGCAATGGTCGCTCGAAAGTCCGATAACGCCGATCGGCGCACCCGCGCGTTCTCGCCTGGCTCCTACATATCCCGCCGGTTACTGATCCGATCAATAGCCAGCCAGTTATGCGTTCCGATGCCGAATCCTCACGACCTGCTCTTCAAAGTGCTCGCCGATCCAACTCGACGGGGCATCTTCGAGCGGCTGTGCCGCGCAGCGGAGCAGACGGTGGGGGCTCTGACGGCGCGGGCCGGGGTGTCCCAGTCGGCCGTCTCAATGCATCCCGGGGTCCTGAGTGTCCGTCCCGAGACTTCCTCAGTCATTTGAATCGGTTGGCGGCTGGCCAGATTGCGGCTTGAATCGGGTGAATCACGTGTGATTCGATGAGCGGCACCAATTCGTGAGGTGCGCCGATGTGGACGAGCGAGAACTGTCCCCGCTACGACCGTGACAGGTTGCGCTATCCGAGTGATCTCACAGATGCGGAGTGGCGGCATATCGAGCCGCTGATCCCGCCGGCCGGATGGCGCCTGGCCAGGCCCTTCTCGATCCGCTCCCGCTGCCCGGCCAGCCAGTCGAGGGATTCGTAAATCTCCCGTTCCGCCACCACGCCCAAGCCCAGCCGCTCGCCGAGGCTCGGTGCCGCCGTCTCTGGGTTCAGCGCCCGCACCGTCGCCAGCTTGGAGGCCGGCGCGATCACACGGTTGACGATCGGCGCCATGACCAGGTCGCGATGGCGCCGCCCCTCCGGCCCGCCATAGCGTTCGGCCAGGAGCTTCGGCAAGCCGACCCGCTCGGCCGTGCCGAGCACCGCCGCGACATGACCATGGGGCACCGAACCGCTGATGGTCAGCGCCTCATCCGCGCTCGCCAGCGCCACGCCGCCCTACAGCAGCATGCGCAAGCCCTCCACCAGCCGATCCGGCCAATCCGTCAGGTTGGCGATGGTGCGCTTCCTGGCCTTGCCCTCCGCGCGGTCGCCCTCTCGCAGCAGGATGGTCGGGTGCGGCTTGCCGTTCGGCACGGACTCGATGTGCATGGCACAGACAATCAGCACCGATTGGTATTATCAACCCAACAATGCGATAACGGAATGACAACGCTCCAACGCCCAAATCAGCCAATACCGGCTCTTCGTCAATGCTTTATCAGTTCGAACAGTGAAAAGTTCAGCCCAGATCGGCACGGTCGAGCCGCGGTTCGTCGTATATCATTCCAATCCCGAAGCAGAGGCCGCGTGGGGATGCGATGTGGCGTCAGCCGAACGCCTGACTGGCCAGCGCGAAGGTACGGGGCCGGTCCTCCCCCGCCCCGCGCAGCATCCGGACCGCCCCGCCCGCATCCGCCAGCCCCAACTTCCGCAGGCAGGGCGCGAAACCGGACTCCTCGGTCACGTCGATGCGCAAGAACTGGCCCGGATTGGCCGCCAGGAAATGCCCGATCAGCGCTTGCGCTCCCGCCGCATCCGGCGCCACCACCGGTCCGATCAGCTGCCCGATCCCGAACCGCCGCAGGATTGCAAACCCCTCTGCCGTCCCGTCGTTGTCCAGCACCACGGCGCTGCCACCACGCAGCAGCGCGCCCATCAGCGCGCGGCGGTCCATCCCCGTCGCCGCCCGGTCCAGCATTGCCAGCCGTGCCGGATCGCCGCGCCGTGCCGGCCGGATCCGCTGCCCTGGCTGCAGCGGCGCTGGCTGCGGCCGAATCGCCGCCCCTTGCTGCCGGCGGATCCGCCCGCACGCCCGGAACCCCAGCCTCTCGTACAGCCGCACGCCGGCATCCGTCGCGAACAGCAGGATCTGCCGTCCCTCCAACGCCTCCAGCAGCCTTTCCAGCAGCCGTGTCCCCAGTCCCTGCCCCTGCTGCGCACGGGCAACGCAGACCAGGCCCAGCGCCCCCGCTGTCTCTCCGAACGTCCAGCACATCCCGGTGCCAACCAGCGCGCCATCCTGCTGAACCGCCCAGCCACGCCCAAGCCCGAACATGAACTCCCAATCCTCGACCCGGTGCGGCCATCCGAACGAGGAGCTGATCGCCTGCGCATCCCCCAAGTCGGCGCGCGCGAGCGGGCGTAGCTGCGCCCGAACGTCGCTCGGCAACATGCGCGTCCCCGCCCGCTACATCATCCCCGGACGGCCGAGCGCGGTCCCGTCCACCAGCCGGTTATGGCGGAAGGGCGCCGGATCGACGATCGGCCGATCCCCCGCCATCAGATCGGCCGCCAGCCTCCCACCAGCCGGCCCGACGCCGAACCCGTGCCCGCTGAACCCCGCTGCCAGGAAGAACCCGGGCAGCGCCTCGATCGCCGAGATCACCGGCACCCCATCGGGCGTAGAATCGATCAGGCCAGCCCAGATCCGCGCCATGCGCAGCCCCGCCAGGCCTGGATAGGCCGCCGCCACCCGGCGCAGCGCTGGCGCAACGATGCTGCGATCGGGCGGCGGTGCAAATACGCGATGCCGCTCGAACACGGTGGGCGCATCAAACGACCATTTGCCGACCAGCGCCTCCGGCCCGTCGAAGAACGAGCGCCCCACCCTGATCTTCAGATTTTTCCGCCGCTCCTCGAACATCGGCCAGAACTGGCGCGCGTAGCGCAGCCCCTGCAACGTGATATCCAGACGGCCGCAATTCTTTGCCGCCACGATGTAGCTGCCATCCAGCCGCCGCGTCAGCGTGAAGTCCGGCGTCGCCAGCCCACCCGGCGTCACCTCGATCCCCGGCGTCGTCGCGAACACCGTCGAGCCGACGCCAGCCTGCGGAAAATCGATGCCATGCCGGCGACAGAACATCGATGCCCACGCCCCCGCCGCGCACAGGACCGCGCCGGTTTCGATCCGCCCCACCTCCGTCACGACGCCGGAGACTCGCCCGGCCATCGTATCGATCCCACGCACCGCGCAATTCTGATGGATCGTCGCGCCGAGCGCGCGCGCCGCCTCGGCCAGGCCGGGCGCCGCCAGCGCCGGCTCCGCCCGCCCGTCGCGCGCGGAATGCACCCCGCCGATCCAGTCCTGCGCGTTCCCCGGCGTCATCACGCGCGCTTCCGCGCCGCTGAGCATGCGGCTGCCGACCTGATAGGGCTCCGCCCGGGCTACCCAGTCCTCCCAGGCGGCAAGCTCCTTCGGGTCCTTTGTGACATAGACCAGCCCGGTCCGCCGGAATCCGAGATCGCGCCCAATGTCATGGGCCAGCGTTTCCCACAGCGCGATGCCTTCCTTCATCAGCGGCAGCTCGCGCAGATCGCGATTCTGCTGCCGACACCAGCCCCAGTTCCGGCTGGACTGCTCACCGGCGATCTGCCCCTTCTCGATCAGCGCGACTGAGATGCCCTTCTTCGCCAGGAAATACGCTGCCGCCGCACCGATGATGCCGCCGCCGATCACCACCGCGTCGGCTCGCCGAGGCGGCGCCGGACCGCTGGTCACCGGGGCGATCAGCGGGCCTTCATCGCCCCTGGTGGCAGGTCCCTCCAGGCCGTGCGGGAGGGTGAGCGGCGATGCGGTATCGGACACGGGCAGACTCTCGCTTCCGGAAGTGAAGACGCGGACGTTGTCGGCGTCGGACAGGGCATTCGGTCAAAACGGACGGGCTGCGGAGCAACATCCGCCCCGCCGCCATGCCGATCTGACGCAGGCTGCGGCGAGGCGGCTAGATGTGTGTATCGACGACGCTCATGATCCAGATGACCCTCGCCTGGCGCTCGAACGGGTTCGACAGCTTGTGCTCGAGGTTGCTCGGAAATTGAAAGCTGTCGCCGTCGTCTAGAATTAAATCGTCGGCGCCGATGCTCAGGCGCACGCGGCCTTCGATGACGACGCCACCCTTCTCGCCCTCGCCAATGATGACGTCCTCGCTCTGCCCGCCCGGCGGCAGGGTGATGACCATGAAGCGCAGATGCCGATCGTTGCGGGGCGACAGCAGCTCCTTCACCAGGCGGGTGCTGCCGACCACGATGCGCGGCCGGTCCGCCTTGCGGCGAACGAAGCTCGACGAAGCGATCGGCTCCTTGGCGGGGGGGCCGGCGGATGAGGGGCGGTTCTCCAGCAGCTCCCACAGATTGACGCCGAGCGCAGCGCGAATTCGCTGCAGCGTGTTGATGGAGGGATTGGTCGTGCAGCGCTCGATCTGGCTGATCATTCCGGACGAGACGCGGGCCCGTTCCGCGAGCTGCACGATGGTCAGCTTGCGTTCCGTGCGCAGACGCCGGAGCCGGACGCCGATATCGGTCGGGTAAGGATCCCTGGCTTCTTCAACGATCGATAAATCACGGGTCCCGGCCAAGGTTGGGTCTCCTTCCGCCCAGAATGCTCAATATTTTGTCTTTCTTGCAAGAACAAGCTGCCATGGTGGCTGGCGCGGCGAACCCCCCGCCGTGGCCGGCCCACCCTGGCCGTCGCCCGCTCCAAGCCTCGCCACCCGCCCATGCAAGTTCGAGAAGGCATCTGACACAACCTGCCTTTCCAAGCACATGGGTGGGTATCATCTGCCGGGCATCCGGCCACCGGGCTATCACGCGAAGTTGACCACAGCGATTTTAATATATTGACAGCGCCAAGGGCCCGCACTCTAATCGCATCACAATATTAACATGGTGGCTGGGAGCCGTCACGATGGCAGAGAGAATGGGATCGCTATGGACTCCGCGGCGTGCTGTGCTGCGTGGCATGGCCGGGCTCGGCACAGGCGCCCTTGGAATATCCGCCTTTGGCCTGAGCGCCCGCGCCGAGGCGCCGCAGTTCAAGACCGTCGAGAAGGGCTTCCTGACCATCGCCATGAGCGCCTCGATGCCGGAAACCGGCGTTGAAAATGGTAAGCTCGCCGGTACTGACGCCAAGATGGTTGCAGCCATCGCGCCGCGTCTCGGCCTGACCGCCAAACCCGCCGTCATGGCGTGGTCCTCGACCATCGAGTCGATCCAGGCCGGGCGGGCCGATATCATGTGCGGCGATATGGGTTGGACGCCGGCGCGGGCCCAGGTCATGCTGCTGACCAACGCCATCTATTACGACGGCACCTATGTGACTATGCCGAAGAACGCGCCATACACCGATTCGATTTCCGTCGAACAGCTGCGCGGCCACTCGCTCGGCACGGGCCTGGGGTACAGCTACGTTCCCGAGATGAAAAAGATCCCCGGCGCAACGGTCAAGCTTTACTCCGATGAGGACGCGGCTGTGCGCGACATGCTCGCCGGCCGGGTTGATTATGTGCTCCTGGATGATCCGATCATCTCCTACATGATGCTCCAGCGGCCTGATCTCGACCGGAAGATGAAGATGGTGCCTCTGACGTACAACTCCGCCTATCCTTCGCTGACCGGAAAGGGACGGATCGTGATGGGCATGAACCTGCACAATCCCGATCTGTTCGATGCCGTCAATGATGGCGTCAAATGGTTGTGGAAAACGAAGCTGAACGCGAAGTGTCTGGCCGAGTATGGACTCACGGGTGCTGGTCATCTGACCCCGCCGCCCTATAACGTCCGTATCGGCGTTGATCGCGACACCAAAGGCAACATCATCGGGCCGGGCGCCCACACGCCGAAGGACTATTCATATCTGTTCGCCTGAGCGTGCTCGTGTCTCGACCTCGGGGTGGACAGGATTACCGTGAGGGCGGTGCCCCGCAAGGGGGCGGAACCCTCGTGCTCGCCGGGCAAGGGTTTCTTTCAAGATGGCCGCCACGGGCGCTCCGAGGCTGATTCCCCCTCCTGAATTCGTCCCCCGCATCCTCGGTGCCTCTTGTCCGCATCCAGGGCCTGCACAAGAAGTTCGGCCCTCTCGAAGTCCTGAGGGGCATCGACCTCGATGTGCAGGGAGGGGAGAAGGTTTCGATTATCGGACCAAGCGGGTCCGGCAAGACGACGCTGTTACGCTGCATCAATTACATCGGGCAGCCGAGCGAGGGTCATGTCACGGTCAATGGCCGCCTGATCGGCGAGAAGCCGGCCGGCGACCAATTCATGGCACTCGACGACCGGTCTCTTGCGCGTCAACGTGCCGGGATCGGCATGGTGTTTCAGCGCTTCAACCTTTTCCCCCACCTCACCGTACTGCGCAATATCGAGCTGGGGCCGCTGAAAGTGCTCAAGGTCGCGCCGGCCGAGGCCAGGGAACGCTCGCTCGCCCTGCTGCAGAAAGTGGGGCTCGCCGACAAGGCCTCCGCCTATCCCGAAATGCTCTCGGGCGGCCAGCAGCAGCGTGTCGCCATCGCCCGAGCATTGGCGATGCAACCGAAGCTCATGTTGTTCGACGAGGCGACGTCGGCACTCGATCCGGAGCTTGTGGGGGAGGTGCTGGCTGTGATCGCGCAGCTCGCGGCCGAGGGCATGACGATGATCCTCGTCACCCACGAGATGCAGTTTGCCGAAGATATCTCCGACCGGGTCATCTTCATGGACCATGGGAAGATCGTCGAGCAGGGACCGCCGGACCAGATCTTCCACACTCCCGTCCATGAGCGGACGCGCGCGTTCCTGCGAGCGGTCCTCGACCGCCGGGCGAAGCCGCTGTGAGCGCCTGGTGGGCACAGCTTTCATTGTTCCTCGGAGTTCTGTTCGACGGCGCGATCATGACGGCGATCGTCACATCTGGCAGCTTCGTCGTTTCGATCGTGCTGGGCATCGTCTCCGCCGGGTGGGCTACCAGCCGCTCGCCCCTGCTGCGGGCGATCTCTTATGCATATGTCGAGGTCTTTCGCGCCGTTCCGATATTGACGCAACTCTTCATAATCTATTTCGGGTTGGGTTCGATCGGCATCAAGCTCAATCCTATCCCGGCGGCTCTCGTCGGCTTCGGGCTCAACGGCGGGGCCAATCTGACAGAGGTTTTCCGTGGCGGGATCGGAGCGATCGACTATGGTCAGACCGAGGCTGCGCTGTCCATCGGCATGACCCCGTTGATGGCGCTCCGCTATATCGTTCTGCCGCAGGCTTTCCGGATTGTTCTTCCGTCCCTTACCAATTTCGCCATCGGCCTGCTCAAGGACACCTCGCTTGCCTCCGCGGTGGCCGCGCCGGAACTCAGCTTCAACGCCAACACGTTGGTCGACCGCACGTTTCGGTCTCCGGAGATTTACATCCTCCTTGCCCTTTTCTATCTTGCGATGAGCCTGCCCCTGTCGGCGCTCGCGAGGAGCCTCGAGCGGCAAAGCTCCCGGGGGCACCGGGCGTGATGCCGTCCTGGTCGCTCATCGCGGCCTGGCTACCGCAGCTCGTGGTCGCGGCCGGTGGGACGCTGAAAATGGCCGTCTTCTCCTACGTTCTGGGCGTTGTCGCCGGCCTCTTCATCGCGGTCGCAGAGATGTCCGAACACCGTCTCTTGTCGAGAGCGTGCCGCGTCTACATCGAGTTCATCCGAGCGACCCCGATACTCACCCAGCTGTTCCTGATCTATTTCGTGCTGCCGTCGGTCGGTATCGCGCTGCCTGAATTCACAGCGGCGGTGACTGCGCTGGGCCTTCACTATGCGGCCTACATGGCCGAGACCTACCGCTCCGGCATTGCCGGCGTCCCGCCTGGCCAGTGGGAGGCCGCCCAGGCCATCGGCATGACCCGCACCGAGACGCTGCGCCATATCGTCCTGCCGCAGTCGGTTCGGATCATCGTGCCGCCGATGGTGAACTCGGCCATTTCTTTGCTCAAGGACACCTCGGTCGCATCATTGATCGCCGCACCTGAGCTGATGCTGCGTGCCAACGACCTGACCAGCGAATACTACATGCCGATGCCGCTCTACATCATCGCCGGCATCTTCTATTTCGTGATGGCCTATCCGCTATCGCTCTGGGCACGGTACCTTGAGCGACTCGCGCGACGAGGATACGCATCCGCCCATAGCGTTTCGCGGTAGTTCGGCCTTATCAATCTTCCCATAATAATTGC
Source organism: uncultured Pseudomonadota bacterium (assembly GCA_963840545.1). GTDB lineage: Bacteria > Pseudomonadota > Alphaproteobacteria > Acetobacterales > Acetobacteraceae > JAKAWQ01. Next base: position 290,220 of record CAWIZE010000002.1, read on the forward strand.
CATGGGCGCCCGCACCTGCTAGCGGATAAAATCTGACACTGGAGTCCGATTTGGGATTCCCGCGATCTCGCTGGAGTGCGAGCCTGGGGGATGCGCACCGGCATCAAAGTTGAAGCGAGCGCTACAGATCGCATCCGACTGGACGCGATCGTGGCGGACCGAAACGCTCCGCAGAAGCACGTCTGGCGGGCACAGATCGTATTGCTGACGGCAGACGAGCGCGGCACCGCAGAGATCATGCGCGATGCCGGTGTCAGCAAGACGGCTGTGTGGCGCTGGCAGGAACGCTTCATGACCGATGGTGTCGCAGGCTTGCTGCGCGACAAGACGCGGCCGTCGCGCGTCCCGCCGCTCCCAGCTGAGGTTGCGGCGCGTGTCGTCTCCGCGACGCCGACCGATCCGCCTGGCGAGACGACGCACTGGACGGCGGCTGCCATGGCCAAGGTTCAGGGCATCAGCGTCAGTTCGGTGCAACGCATCTGGCGCAGGCATGGCTTGCAGCCGCACCGGACGCGACTGTTCAAGCTCTCCAACGAACCGCAGTTCGCCGCCAAGCCGAGGGACATCGTCGGGCTCTACGTGGACCCTCCGGAGCATGCTGTCGTTCTCTCGATCGATGAAAAAGCCAGATGCAGGCACTCGACCGCACGCAGCCGGGCCTGCCGTTGAAGAAAGGTCGCTGCGGCACGATGACGCACGACTACATCAGGAACGGCACCACCACGCTCTTTGCCGTGCTCAACGTGCTGGACGGCAAGGCCGTCGGCCGTTGCATGCAGCAGCACCGGCATCAGGAGTTCATCCGCTTCCTCAACCCGGTCGAGGCGGTCGTCCCGGCCGGCAAGCTCGTCCATGCCATCGCTGACAACTACGCCACCCACAAGCATCCCAAGGTTCGAGAGTGGCTGGTGCGTCATCCGCGCTGGACCTTCCATTTCACCCCCACCTCGGCTTCCTGGCTCAATGCCGTCGAGGGCTATTTCGCCAAGCTGACGGAGCGACGACTCAAGCGCGGCGTCTTTCGATCCATCGTCGAGCTCCAAGCGGCCATCAAGCGCTTCCTCGCCGAGACCAACGCTGATCCACGTCCCTTCCGATGGACCAAGAGTCCCAACAAAATCATCGCCGCCGTCAAAAGAGGCACCAAATGTTAAATTCTATCCACTTGCGGTTTATGTCGGCGGTGGTTGCGAGCCCACCCGACCACAGCTGATCGAGGAGTGGCTGATGAAGAACGACTTCAAGCCTGTCGCGGGCCACCGTTTCGATCTTCGCGCGGCCCGGGGCGCTGCCGGCTGTCAGGTCCTGCAAGTCGAGCCGAACAAAACGCTGTCGTCCACGTGGGGTAACGATGATCTCGCAAGCGTCGTCACCCGGACTCTCAGCGCTGCGAGCACGGGGACCCGGCTGCGCATCGAGCAGTCGGGCTTCCGGCCGGATCGGCCGCGGTCCTATCATGGCGCCAGGGCCGGGTGGCCGCGGTTCCCTGCCAAGCTGGAGCATGCCTCCCGTGTTCGCTTCGGACCGGGAGGCAAGAGGAACGGAGGGAAGGAAACATCATGGGGAAGAGCGGGTCTCGGGAAGGAAGGTCGCCATCGCAGCTGATCGACGAGAGGATCAGGGAGCTCGGCGACTGGCGGGGCAGGATGCTCGCCCGGCTCCGCGCCTTGATCAGGCAAGCCGACCCCGAGGTGGTCGAGGAGTGGAAGTGGCGAGGGGTTCCGGTATGGTATCATGACGGCATGATTTGCACCGGCGAGACCTACCGGAACGTCGTAAAGATGACCTTTGCCAAGGGCGCCGCGCTTGACGACCCGTCCGGCCTCTTCAACTCGAGCCTCGATGGAAGCACCAGGCGCGCCATCGATTTCCGCGAGGGCGAGACGATCGACGAGGAGGCATTGAGGGCTCTTGTTCGCGCGGCCGTGATGCTGAACGCGTCCTGATCTGGCGGCTGATCGAGCGGTAAAGAGAGGTTCCGCGAAGACGGCGCGATCCGGCGCTTGCGGTGCCGGCGGCCCGAGGCGCCGTCGTCTCGCTGGGTTCCGGCGGAGCCTTTGCGAATGCGAAGCTCGGCGCTTGACCGCGACCGTGTGGCCCGCCGGGGGCTAGCCTCTGGCGAGCAGGAGCAGGATCGCCAGGAGGAGCAGTGCGGTCCCTTGCAGCACCACGCGCCAGCGCATCAGCCGGTTGGAGCGTCGCGGGTCGTGGTTCGGCTGGGCGAGGTTGATGACCCCGGCGAAGAGCACGCCGAGCGTGCCGAGCAGCGCCAGGCCGATCAGGATCAGCAGGACGATGTGCATCCGGCCAGTTTAATGCCGATTGTGCGGCGGTGGCGACGCCGACCTGAAAATCGGCCCAATTGCCGCCGCCCTATCGCCCATGGTCCAAGCCTTGATGACCCGGATTTTTCTCCTCGCGCTGCTCTTCCTGGCCGCGGCGGCGCCGCAGCCTGTGATCCCGGCCCCGGGAAGCCCGCCGGCCGCGTTCACCCGCGAGCAGGCGGCGGCGGCGCTCTCGGTGCTCGAGAACCCGGGGACGCGGGACGCCCTGATCGCGGCGCTGCGGGCGCTGGCGGAAGGTGCCCCCGCCCAGGGCCCCGCCCCCGCCCAGGCCGCGACGGCCGGCGTCCCGGCCCCGGCGGGCGGGGAAGCGGCGAAGGCGAAGCCGGCGCAACCGGCGGCGGCCAAGCCGGCCGCTTCTTCCCCGGTGACGGCCGCGCTGCCGATTCCGCTCCAGCCGGACAGCCTCGGCGCGGAGGTGCTGGTCGGGCTCTCCCACCGCCTCGCCGCGGCGAGCGAGGCGATCGCCGGCGCCGCGCGCACGATGATCTCGCTCCCGCTCCTCTCGATCTGGCTTTCGAGCGTCTGGCGGGACCGCTACCTCCATCAGATGCTGCTCGCCGTGGCCTGGCGGCTCGTGGTGGTCGCGGCGGCGGGGCTGGCGGCGGAGCGGCTGGCGATCAGGGCGCTCGCCGGCCTCCGGGCGGGGCTCGAGCGGCTCGCCCGGCGGGCGGACGGCGAGGTGCCGGCGCCGGGGCCCCAAAAGGACGAGGCCGAGGCGGACGAGGCCGAGGCGAGGGGCGAGGCCGGCGAGACGGAGAAGCGCGAGACGGAGGCGAGAGAGGCCGGCCGCGGGCGGCGGGCGGCCCGGCAGCTGCGGCGTGCTGGCCTCGCCGGCCTCGCCTTCCTGCTCGATCTCGTGCCCCCGCTGGTCTTCGCCGGCGTCGGCTACGGGCTGCTCGGCGCCGGGCTCGGCGAGAGCGCGATCGCCAGGCTCGTGATCCTCGCCCTCGTCAACGCCTATGTGGCGATGCGCGTCCTGCTCGCCGTGGTGCGCCTGCTGATGGGCGCGGAGTGCGCGGCGCTCCGGCTGCTGCCGGTCGGCGAGCACGGGGCGCGCTACGCGATGCTGTGGGCGCGGCGGATCCTGGGCGTCAGCGTCTTCGGCTACAGCGCGGCCGAGGTCGCCCTGCTGTTCGGCCTCTACCCGAGCCTCCATCGCGCCTTCATCAAGCTCGTGGCGCTGGTGGTCCACCTCTTCCTGGTGGCGATCGTGCTGCAGCAGCGGCGCACCGTGCGGGGCTATCTGCGCGCCGCCCCGGACGCGCGCGGCCCGTTCGCCGCGCTGCGCAACATCCTGGCTTCCTACTGGCACTATCTCGCGATCTTCTACCTGGTGGCGCTCTGGGTGGTCTGGGCGATCGGCGTTCCGCACGGCTTCACCACCCTCATCCGCTTCTGCGCCGTCGCGGTGGTGGTGATCGTGGCGGCCTCGGCGGCGGACCATGCGCTCAAGCGCGCGATCGCGAGCCATATCCGCATCGGCGAGGACCTGGCGGAGCGTTTTCCGGGCCTCGAGCGCCGCGCCCGGGTACTATCTCCGGGCCTTGCGCAACCTCGCCTCGGGCGCGGTCGGCGCGCTCGCGATCCTGGTCCTGCTCGAGGTCTGGGGCATCGACGCCTTCGGCTGGTTCGCCTCCGGCCAGCTCGGCGGGCGCGTGCTCGGCGCGGTGGTGGTGATCGGCGTCACGCTCGCCGCCGCGCTGGCGGTGTGGGAGGCGGTCAACGGGGCGGTGGAACGGCACCTCGCGCGGCTCGCGCGCGAGGGGCACGTGATGCGCGCGGCGCGCCTGCGCACGCTTCTGCCGATGATGCGGGCGACGCTCTTCGTCGTCACCGTCGTCATCGTCGGGCTGATGGCGCTCGGCGAGGTCGGGGTCAACATCGCCCCGCTGCTCGCCGGCGCCGGCATCGTCGGCATCGCGATCGGCTTCGGCTCGCAGAAGCTGGTGCAGGACATCATCACCGGCCTCTTCCTGCTGCTCGAGAACGCGATGCAGGTGGGCGACGTGGTCTCGCTCGGCGGGCTCTCCGGGGTGGTGGAGAATCTCTCGATCCGCACCATCCGGCTGCGCGACAAGGACGGCTCGATCCACATCGTCCCGTTCAGCGCCGTCACCAGCGTGACCAACATGACGCGCGACTTCAGCTACGCGGTGTTCAATGTCGGCATCGCCTACAAGGAGGATGTCGATCGCGTGATCGGGGTGCTGAAGGAGATCGCCGCCGGGATGCGCAAGGACCCGGAATGGGCGCCGATGATCCGCGACGAGCTCGAGGTCTGGGGGCTCGACCAGTTCGCCGCCTCCTCGGTGGTCGTCGTCTGCCGGCTGCGCACCGGCCCCGCGCAGCGCTGGGCGGTGATGCGGGAGTTCAACCGGCGGATGAAGATGCGCTTCGACGAGCTCGGAATCGAGATGCCTTTCCCGCACCAGAAGCTGGTTCTGGACCAGCCCGTCACGCTCTATCATGTGCCCCGGGGCGCGAACGCCCCGCCCGGAGCCCGGCTATGACCCGCACCGATCCGCTTGCCGACCTCTTCCACATCCTCGCCCGCGACGGTTTTGCCCATGTGCCCGGGCCGCGGATGCAGGCGCTTTTCGCGGGGGCCGGGGAACTCTCCGACTGGGCGGACTTCGCGGCGAGCTGGAACGATCTCGGGCTCGACGTCTACATGGCCGATGGCGGGCGCTACCGGCGCCGGCGCTTCGGCGTCTTCGCGGCCGCGGCGAGCGACGGCCCGATCCTGCGCGCGGCGCACCAGCCGCACTACCAGAGCCGCGACTACAACGCGCTGAACGGCGGGATCGCGCGCTGGTTCGCCCCGATCGCCGAGGCGGTGGGGGCGGGCCCGAGCATGCGGGCGATCCTTGCCACCACACGCTGCCTCTTCGATAAGCTCGCGCCCGGGCGCGCCTGGCATATCGAGGCGCACCAGTTCCGCATCGAGGCGCGCGCCGGCGAGGCGGGCCAGCCGACGCCCGAGGGGATGCACCGCGACGGCGTCGATTACGTCCTGGTGCTGCTGATCCGGCGCGAGAATGTGCGCAGCGGCGTCACTTCCATCCACGATCTCGCGGGCCGCACGCTCGGCAGCTTCACCCTCGCCGAGCCCTTCGCCGCGGCGCTGGTGGACGACCACCGGGTGATGCACGGGGTGACGCCGGTCGAGCCCGAAGACCCCGCCCGCCCGGCCTTCCGCGACGTTCTCGTGGTGACCTTCCGCGCCGCCGGCGGGTAAGGCCGGGGGAGGCTGTCCCCTGGCCTTGGCTGTCAGATCGTTCGCGTGACCTTGCTCAGGTGGGGTGGGGCGTCGGGGTTCATGCCGCGCGCTTCGGCCAGTGCCGCGGCGAACGGGTAGAAGGATTGCACGGCGGCGAGCGGGTCGAGGTCGGCATCGCCGGTCGTGGTCATGGTCAGGTCGCGCCCGGCGACCTCCTCGGGGGCCGCGAGCACCACGGTGGCGCCGCGATCGCGGAGCTCGGCGGCGAGGGTGGTGAGGCCGGGGAGGGCGGGGCCGCGCATCGCCAGCACGAGGACTGTCTCGTCCGGCCCGATCAGCGCCATCGGGCCGTGGCGAAGCTCGGCGCCGCTGAACGCCTCGGCGTGCAGCCCGCAGGTCTCCTTGAGCTTGAGCGCCGCCTCGGCGGCGATGGCGAGCCCGAGGCCTCGGCCGACGATGATCGCGCGGGTGGCGGCGGCGAGCGGCGGGATCGCGGCGCTCCAGTCGGCCTGCGCGGCGCGGGCGAGGTGGGCGGGGAGCGATCGGAGGCCGGCGAGGAACGGGGCGTCGTCCTGCCAGGCCGCGACGAGCCGGGCGGCGGCGGCGAGGCTCGCGATATAGCTTTTGGTGGCGGCGACGGCCCGTTCCGGCCCGGCATGCAGCGCGAAGCACCACTCCGCCTCGGCCGCGAGCGGCGAGGCGGTGTCGTTGACGAGTGCGGCGGTGATCGCCCCGGCGGCGCGGAGGGCGGCCAGGCCGGCGACGATGTCGGGGCTCTGGCCCGACTGGGAGAGGGCGACGGCGAGCAGGCCGCGGGCGCGAAGCGGGGCGTGGCGCAGCGTCACCAGCGAGGGGGAAAGCGAGGCGACCGGGCGGCCGAGCCGCGCGGTCAGCAGATAGGCGAGGTAGGAGGCGGCGTGGTCGGAGCTGCCGCGCGCGAGGGTGATCGCCGCCGGCGGATCGGCCGCGCGCAGCCGGGCGCCGAAGGCGGCCCAGGCGCCGGCGTCGGCGGCGAGGAAGCGCGCGAGCGCAGCGGGGGCGGCGAGCGCCTCGGCGAGCATCAGCGACGACATTCTTTCCCCTCTCCGGGCTCTGCAATCTCCGGGCGCCGAAACCTTGCAATCGAGCATAAGCTGGGCTCGACTGACTGGTGCAATCCCATGGGAAAAAATCCGGTGGGCAAACCAATCGCATGGAGGGGATCACGATGAAACCAGGAGCTCCTGGATCCGCAAGGACCGGGCTGGGCCGCCGGCCGTTGATCGCCGCCGCCGGCTCCGCCCTGGTGCTGGCGCCGCTTGCCGCCCGCGCGGCGACCAACGTGCACGTGACGGTCGCCGAATACAGCAACGCGACCGGCCCCTACTTCATGCAGATGGCGAAGGCATTCGAAGCCGCCAACCCAGGGATCACCATCGCGATCGACGTGGTCAACTGGGACACGCTGCTGCAGACGCTGCAGACCGACATTTCCGGCGGCGTCACGCCCGATCTTTCCATCATCGGCACGCGCTGGCTGCTGACCTTCGTCAAGGACGGCGTCGCCGAGCCGCTCGACCATTTCATGACGCCTGCGTTCCGCGACCGCTTCATCGGCACCTTCCTCGACCCGGCCGAGATCGACGGCAAGGTGTACGGGCTGCCGATCGCCGCCTCGGCGCGGGCGATGTTCTACAACCAGGACATGCTGACGAAGGCCGGCTTCCCCGACGGGCCGAAGAGCTGGGACGACGTCGTTGCGGCAGCGCGAAAGATCAAGGCGGCGGGCGGCTACGGCTTCGGGCTGCAGGGCAAGGCGATCGAGACCGATGTCTATTGGTACTACGCGCTCTGGAGCTATGGCGGCGAGCTGATCGACCAGGCGGGGAAGGCCGCCTTCGATTCGCCGGCCGGCATCAAGGCGCTGACGCTGTATCAGATGATGGTGCAGCAGGGGCTGACGCAGCCCGGCGTCACCGACGACACGCGCGAGGACGTGCAGAACCTCTTCAAGCAGGGGCGCGTCGGGATGATGATCACGGCGCCCTTCCTGATCGGTCAGATCGCCGCGGAGGCACCGAAGCTGCAATACGGCATCTGCCCGGTGCCGCGCGGCACGACGTCGGCGACCTATGCGGTGACCGATTCGATCGTCATGTTCGGGAATTCGCAGGTCAAGGATGCCGCCTGGAAATTCCTCGATTTTCTCTTCACCAAGGACCCGCGCGTGCTGTTCAACAAGAATGAGGGCTTCCTGCCGACCATCAAGGCCGTCGCCGCGGATCCCTATTTCGCCGACAATCCGCGCCTGCAGGTCTTCGTCAATCTGCTGCCGGAGGCGCGGTTCGCGCCGACGGTCCCGGGCTGGGAGGGAATGGCGCAGGCGGTCGTCGACGGGGTGCAGTCGGTCTATCTCGGCAAGGCCGAGCCGGCGGCGGCCCTCAAGCTCGCCTCCGTGCAGGCGGATCGCGCGCTGAGCGGCGGTTGAGGGGGGCGAGCGCGGCCCGTGTCCGCGTGCCGCGCGGGGCGGTGCCGTGGCTTCTGATCGGGCCGAGCCTCGTGCTCTCGCTCGCCGTGATCGTCTATCCCTTCGTCGAGATCGTCAGCCTCTCGCTGCACGATGTCTCGCCCTTCGGCATCGTGCGCGGCTTCGTCGGGCTGGCCAATTATGCCGGCGTGCTGGACGATCCGGTGTTCCGGGTCGCGGCGCTGCGCACGCTCGAATGGACCGTCGCGGTGGTGGGAGGAACCATCGGCATTGCGCTGCCGGTGGCGCTCGTGCTCGCGGAGGATTTCCACGGCCGCTTCATCGCCCGCACGCTCGTGCTCCTGCCCTGGTCGATCTCGCTCGCGATGGCGGCGATCGTCTGGCTGTGGGCGTTCAACGGCGATTACGGCATGGTGAACGCGGTGCTGCAGGAGGCGGGCCTGATCGCGCGGCCGGTGCAATGGATGGCGCGCGCCGCGACCGCCTTTCCGATCGAGATCGGGGTCGGCATCCTCGTCTCCATCCCGTTCTCGGTGACGATCCTGATCGGCGGGCTCGCCTCGATCCCGGGCGAGATCTACGAGGCGGCGCGGATCGATGGGGCGGGGCCGCTCGCGCAGTTCCGCTGGATGACGCTGCCGCTGCTCCGGCCGTTCGTCACCATCGCCGTCGTCCTCAACATGATCTACGTCTTCAACTCCTTCCCGATCATCTGGGTGATGACCGAGGGCGGGCCGGACAATTCCACGCACATCCTGGTCACTTATCTCTATGAGCTCGCCTTCCGCATCGGCCAGCCGGGGCTGGCGGCCGCGGTCTCGGTGGTGACGCTCGCGATCGTCTTCGCCATCACGATGGTTTATCTCCGGCTCGCGGAGCACGAGGCGGCGTGAAGCACCGGTCGATCACGCGGAGCCTGCTCTGCTGGCTCGTGCTGGCCCCGCTGATCCTGATCGTGCTCTTCCCCTTCGCGGTGATGCTCTCGACCGCGCTCAAGCCGACCGCCGAGGTGCTGGAATATCCGCCGCGCTGGATTCCCCGCCATATCGCCTGGGGAAGCTTTGCGGCGATGTGGCGGCAGGCCGATTTCGGCACCGCCGTGCTCAACAGCCTGGCGATCAGCATCGGCGCCACGGCGCTGGCGCTCCTCGTTGCGGTCCCGGCGGCCTATGCGGTGGCCCGGCTCGCCTTCGCGGCGAAGGGCATCTATCGCCGCTTCCTGCTGGTGACGCAGATGCTCTCGCCGGTCCTGCTCGTGCTCGGGCTCTTCCGCATGGCGGCCGCGGTGCCGTTCGGCGACGGCACGCTGGTCAATACGCGAACCGTCGTCGTCATCATCTATGCCGCGTTCAACGTCGCCTTCGCCGTCTGGATGCTGTCGGCCTATTTCGCGGCGATCCCGCGCGATCTCGAGGAGGCGGCCTGGATCGACGGCTGCACCAAGCCGCGCGCGGTGCTCAGCATCTTCCTGCCGATGGCCGTGCCGGCGATCGCGGTGACGGCGATCGTGACGTTCGTCGCCGGATGGAACGAGTTCGTCGTCGCACTCACCATGCTGCGCTCGCCGGACAAGCAGACGGTCACGCTCTCCGTGGTGAACCTCGTCGCCGGGCGCTATTCGGTGGAGTGGAACCAGGTGATGGCGGCGACGCTGCTGGCGACGGTGCCGGTCGCGGTGCTGTTCGCCTGGGCCCAGCGCTACCTCGTCCAGGGGCTCACGCTCGGGGCGGTGAAGTAGTATCCAGGCGGGCAGGATGGCCACCCTGCCCGAAACAACCCCGGGAGGCCGGCGGCACCTCTACCGCCGCTGGTACCGCCGGTTGCGGATGGACCTCTGGTTCCCGCACGTTCCGCTGGCGCTTGCGGTCGGCGGGGCCGGCGCGCTCGCGCTGCTGCCGACGATCCGCGCCTACGCGGCCGAATATCTCCATCTCGACCTCGGCAAGCTCCTCGACGCGCTCCACCCGATCTCGGGCGAGATCCCGCGCCTGATCCTCGTCGGCGTGCCGGCAGCCCTGGTCGGCGTGCTCCAGGTGCTGGTGGCGCTCGGCCTGCTCGCCCGCTCGCGGGTCGCCTGGCTCTCGGCGCTCGGGCTGACGGTCGCCCAGCTCGTCCTCGCGGTGCATGGGGGCTCGGGCCGTCTGCTCACCGGCCAGGCCGTCTATGTCGGCGTTCTGTTCGCGGCCCTCATCGCGGCCCGGCGCTGGTTCGACTGGTCCTCGCTCGCGGCGAACACGCTCTTCGCGCTCGCTTCGATCCTGGTGCTGACGATCTACGGCGTGCTCGGCGCCTTTGTGCTCGGCGCCGGGTTTTCGCCGCCGATCACCAACCTGCCGGGGGCATTCTATTTCACCATCGAGACCGTATCGACGGTGGGCTATGGCGACATCGTGCCGAACAGCAACGAGGCACGATTGTTCGTCGTCTCGCTGATCGTTTTCGGCCTCACCGTATTCGCGACCGCGCTCACCACGGTGCTCGGGCCGGCCGTGCAGCGCCGGCTCGACCGCACGATGGGCCACCGGAGAAAAAAGATGGAGCGGGTCAATCATTTCATCATCACCGGCAGCGGCGTGCTCGCCCACAACACGGCGCGCGAGCTCGCCCGGCGCGGCGCGCCGGTGCTGGTCGTCACAGGCGGCAACGACACGAGCTTCGGCGACGCCGAGGTGATGGCGGGCGACCCGACGGAGCTCGAGACGCTGCGCATGGCGGGCGGCGAGCAGGCGCGCGCGATCCTCGCGCTTTCCGACGACAATTCGGAGAATGCATTCGTCATCCTCGCGGCGCACGAACTCGCATCGGACGCGAAAAAGGTCGCGGCGGTGAGCTCGCGAAAGAATATCGAGCGGGTCCGCCGCGTCCATCCGGACATGATCATGGCGGCGCCGGTCTTCGGCGGCGAGGTGCTGGCGATGGCGCTGACCGAGGAAAAGATCGACGGCGAGTGGCTGCTGAGCCGTGTCCTCGACGTGAAGCCCGCGGCGGGGTGACGCCGGCACCCAGGGGAGGGCTGCCGCCGGCACCGGGAGGGCTGCCGCCGGCGCCGGGGGGGCTGCCGCCGGATGGCGCAAGCCGCTACAGTGGGCGGCGGAAAAAAATGACGCCGATCCCCTTCTTCCGCTGCATGATCGCGGTGGCGCACCTCTATGCGCTGCCGCCGAGCGCGCTGCCGGCGATCCAGGCCGTGGAGGGGGGCGCGCCGGGCGTCGTCCATCACAACACCAACGGCACCGCCGATCTCGGCGTGATGCAGGTGAACACGTTCTGGGTGCTCCCGCTGGCCAAGGCGAGCGGCCTCAATCCGGTCGCGGTCTGGTCGCGGCTGATCGGCGATCCTTGCTTCAACATCACCGCCGCCGGCGCCATCCTCCGCGTCTATCTCAACGAAACGCACGATAACGTCATGCAGGCGATCGGCGACTACCACTCGCACACACCCATCCTCAACCGGAGATACCAGTTCGAGGTCCTGGGCGCGGCGCGGCGATTGTTCGTCACGGCCAACCGCTGAAGGCCGGGGGCAAGGCGCCCCTGGTCGTCAACCGCCGCCGTCGATCGTGAGGATGGTTGCGTTGGTGTACCCGGAGAGGGGGCTGGCGAGGAACGCCACCGCGGCGCCGATCTCCGCGGGCTGGGCCGGGCGGCCGAAGGGCATGCGGGCGAAGAACTCGCGCCAGCGCTCGGGATCGCCGAAGCTGCGTTCGGCCCGCGCGCGCTGGAGCATGACCAGCCGCTCGGTCTCGACCGGGCCGGGATTGATCCCGACCACGCGCACGCCGTGGGCCGGGCTCGCGCGGCCGAGGGCGCGGGTGAAGGCCATCAGCGCGGCGTTGCCGGCCGAGCCGGCGATATAATCGGGGTCGAATTTCTCGCCCGCCGCGCCGATCACGTTGACGATCACGCCGGCACCGCGTTCGGCCATGCGGGCGTGGATCGCGCGGGAGAGGGAGATGTAGCCGAACACCTTGAGGTCCCAGGCGGCGCGCCAGGCGGCGTCGTCCACCGCGGCGAGCGCGCCCGGCGGGATCGCACCGGCATTGTTGACGAGGATGTCGGGCGTGGGCACGGCGGCGGCGACGCGCTCCACCTCCTCCTGGCGGGAGAGGTCGGCCGCGATCGTGGCGATCGGCACCTGGGAGCGGGCGCGGAGCGCGGCGGCGGCGGCGGCGAGGCCGTCGGGGCTCCGCGCGACGAGCGTGACGCCGACGCCCTCGGCCGCCAGCGCCGCCGCGGCCGCGCGGCCGATCCCCCTCGATCCGCCGCTGATCAGCGCCGTCTTGCCGCCGAGCCCGAGATCCATGGTGTGCGCTCCGTGATCAGGCGGCCTGGCTGAGGCCGGCGCCGAAGCCCCGGGCGGCGCGGCCGAAGGCGGCGAAGAGGGCGACGCGGTCGGGAAAGGCGAGGACATCCCACTCCGGGTGCCACTGCACGCCGAAGGCGAAGGGGCTGCCGGCGACGCGCACTGCCTCGATCGTCCCGTCGGGCGCCCTTCCCTCGACGACGATGCCCTCGCCCGGCCGGTCGATCGCCTGCTCGTGCAGCGAGTTCACCATGATCTCGCGCCGCCCGAGCAGCTCGGCCCCAAGCAGCTCGAGAATGCCGCCCTCGAGCGCGACGCCGTGCTTGGGCCGGTAGCGTTCGGCGGCGCTGCCGGGCCCGCCGCGATGGTCGAGCCGGCCGGGCAGGGCCTGCACCTGCTGGTGGAGCGTGCCGCCGAGGGCGACGTTCAGCTCCTGGATGCCGCGGCAGATCGCGAGCAGCGGCAGCCCGCGGGCGAGGGCGGCGCGGATCAGCGGCAGCACGGTCGCGTCGCGCGCCGGATCGTGCCGCGCGGGCGTGAGGTCCGCCGCCTCGCCATAGTGGGAAGGCGCGACGTTCGACGGGCTGCCGGGCAGCAGCAGCCCATCCAGCCGGTCGAGCACGGCGAGCATCGCCTCGCCCTCGGGCGGAATGAGGACCGGCAGCGCGCCGGCGGCGGCGATCAGCGCCTTGCCGTAGCGCGCCGGGGTCGAGGAAAAGAGATGCCCGCCCGTTTCTTTCGCGCAGGCGGGCAGGCCGATGATGGGGGTCATGGCGAGGTCCGAAACATGGCTTTGCGTCATGTCACATGGGATCGCGCCCGCCTGGCCGCCCATGCGCGATCGTCGTGGGAGCGTTTCATTCACTCTCCTGGCGGGCGCGGGCGCCGCGCTCCAGCGCGTGGGCGACGAGGGGATCGATGCCCAGCTCCTCGCGCACCAGCGCCAGCATTTCGAGCTCGGTCTTGCGCGCATTCCGATCGACCGCGATCACGTCGCAGGCGAGCACATAGGCGGTCTCGCGCAGGCGGGGCCCGAGCGCCGAGCAGATCAGGCGCGCGGCATGGGCGAGGCCGTCGGTCTCGCCGAGCAGGCTCACCGCCGTATCGGCCGCGACCTTGAGGCGCTCGGTGGAGAAATCGCGGAAGACCGGCAGGGTCTGCACGAGCCCGGCCATCGCGCCGATCTCGCGGTCGGTGAGGCCGCCATCGGCGGCGGCGACGAGCACCATCGTGCAAACCAGCGCTTCCTGGGGATCGAGCGCCTTCGGGGCCAGCATGGAGGTCTCCGTGGAAGGGGGCAGGGTGAGCGAAGCGGGCGGCGAGATCAAGCCGAGGAGAAGGGCACGGCGCCGGCGAGCACCACGGCAGAAAGCAGCGGGCCGATCTCCGCATGCAGCGCGAGGTCGGCCCGCTCGTCGAGGAAGGTCGGCTCGCGGTTGACGATCGCGAGCCGCGCCCCGTTCTCCTTGGCCAGGCGCGGGAACCCGGCGGCGGGAAAGACGGCGAGCGAGGAGCCGAGCACGAGGAAGAGATCGCAGGCCAGCGTCTCCTCCCCGGCGCGCCGCATCGCCTCCTCCGGCATGGCCTGGCCGAAGGAGATGGTGGCGGTCTTCACCAGCCCGCCGCAGTCGCGGCATTCGGGGATCGCGTCGCGTCCCAGAAAACTCTGCTTCAGCGTCTCGAGCTCGTGGCGCAGCCCGCAGGCGAGGCAGGTCGCGTAGCTCGCATTGCCGTGCAGCTCGATCAGCCGCCCCGCCGGCACGCCCGATTGCTGATGCAGGTTGTCGACGTTCTGGGTGATCACGGCCGTTGCCTTGCCCGCAGCGACGAGGCGGGCGACCGCGTGGTGCCCCGCGTTGGGCTTCGCCCCCACCCAGCCCGAGGAATTGGCGAAGGCGCGGCGCCAGGCTTCGCGCCGCTGCGCTTCGCTCGCGACGAACTCGGCGAAATGGATCGGCTTCATCCGGCTCCAGACGCCGCCGGGGCTGCGGAAATCGGGAATGCCGGATTCGGTCGAGAGGCCGGCGCCGGTGAAGACGACGGCGCGGCGGGAGGCGGCGATGAGGGCGGCGAGACGCTCGTGGCCCAAGGGAATGCGGGGCGGCATCGGCGGATGATACCGCCCCGCGTGCGCCGCTTCATCCCCTCCCGGCTGTTCCCCGCGCCCTTCGGGTTTCGCGTCCCCCGCGCATTCGTCCCGCGCATTCGTCCCGCGCATTCGTATTGATTCCGATGCCCGAGACGCTCCACAACCGGCATCCGGTCTTCGCCGACCGCGGCCCGCCCGCAACACGCGGCCACGAACGCAAGCGTCTCAAGGAGGAAGGGGCGGCCGTGTCCGTCGAGGTTCCCAAATCCCCGCCGGCCAGCGCACCCGCAAGCACGCCCGCAGGCGCGCCCGCAGGCATGCCCGCAGGCATGATCGCGCGCGGCCCCGTCCCGGCCTACTACCAGATCTACCGGATCCTCCGGGAGCGCATCGTATCGGGCGTCTATCCGGTGGGCGGCATGATCCCGACCGACGAGGGGATCAGGTGCGAGTTCCGGGTCAGCCGGCACACCGCGCGCGCCGCCATCCAGCAGCTCGTCGCGCAGGGCATGGTCCGGCGGCTTCCCGCCAAGGGCACGTTCGTCCTCCCCTCCACCGAGCGCCGGAGCGAGTGGGGCGCCCAATCGCTCGAGGACATGCTCGACCGCGACTTCGACGAACGGGTGGAAATCCACCAGATCACGATCGTGCGCCGCGGTTCCGCCCCCGACATCGCCGCCGTGCTCGAACTGCCGGCCGATGCGGAGATCGCGAACATCTCCTGGTTCCGCGGCCATGGCGCGGCGCGCTACGCCTGGTCGAGCGTCTATCTCTCCCGCGATTACAGCGATCGGCTGCCGCCGGACCTGCCGGATCTGCTGAAGGATATCCGGCTCCTCCATCTCCTCGAGCGCCATTGCGGGGTCCGCGCGCAGCGGGTGCGCCAGCTCGCCTCGGCGGTCGCCGCCGACCCGCTCGCCGCGTCGCTTCTCGGGGTCGCGCCAGGCGCGCCGCTGCTGCATCTGCGGCGCACCTATTTCGGGCGCGATGCCCGGCCGATCGAGCATGCCCGGGTCCTCTGCCGCCCCGACCTCTATCAGCAGACGGTCGAGCTTTTTCGCGCCGGGGCCTGACGCTCCGCGCCCCCCAGGCGCAAATCTTGGGCGCTTAGGCCTTGCGGAGGAAATCGCCGACCTCGGCGACCGCCTCGGCAAGGCCGACCCGCCGCACCGCGACACCTTCGGGGAAAGCGGCGAGCAGCCGCGAGGGCATGCGCCGGTCGAGCAGCACGAAGGCGCCACGATCGGAGGCGGCGCGGATCAGCCGCCCGAACGCCTGGCGGAGCCTGAGCCGGGCGATGCGGTCGTCGTAGGCGCCCGGGGCGCCCGGCTCGCCGTCCGAGAGATGCCGCCGGCGCTCGCGGTGCAGGATATCGGGCCGCGCCCAGGGGACCTTGTCGAAGACGACGAGCCTCAGCGCGCGCCCCGGCACATCGACGCCGTCGCGCATCGCATCGGTGCCGAGCAGGCAGCTCTCCTCCTCGGTGCGGAAGATGTCGACCAGGGTCGCGTTGTCCATCGCATCGACATGCTGCGCATAGAGCGGGATGCCCGCCGCCTCGAGCGCGGCGGCGAGCTCGGGATAGACCGCGCGCAGCCGGCGGATCGCGGTGAAGAGCCCGAGCGCGCCGCCGCCGGCGGCGAGGAAGAGCGCGCGATAGGCGGCGGCGAGGGCGGCATTATCGCCAAAAGCCACGTCGGTGACGACGAAGGCGCGCGTCTGGCGGGCATAGTCGAAGGGGCTGATGACCGAAACGCGCGTCGGCGCCCCCGGGAGATGCGCCGCCCCGGTGCGCGCTTCGGCCGCGCGCCAGGCGGCTTCCGCGTCCGTCCGGCCGGCGTCGCGAAGCGTGGCCGAGGTGACGAGCAGCCCGTGCGCGGCGGCGCCGAGGGTCGCGGCGAAGGGCACCGTCGGGTCGAGCCAGTGGCGGAGCAGCGCCGCGTCGTGCACGCGGCCCTCGCGCCGCTCGAGCCGGAGGAAATGGACCTGCTCCGGCACCGCATCGGGCGGCGGGGCGGGCTCGCCGAGCCGGCGCAGCATCTCGCGCCAGGTCGCGAGCGGGGCGAGGGCGCGGCGGGTCAGGACCCGGACGGCGGCCTCGATGCGCAGCCGGAGCACCGGCTCGAGCGTCTCCGCCTCCGCCTCGAGCCGCGCGGCGAGGCCGCCTGCCAGGTCCTTGAGCGGCCGCTCGAGCCGGGCGAGCAGGCGGGCGAGATCCTCCCCCGCCGCGGCGAGCGGCGGCGCCACGGGATAAAGGTCCGCCTCCGCCGCGTCCCCCGCGTCCCCCGCGTCCGGGGCGCGGGCGCGGACCTGCGCGCGGATGGCGTGGAGCAGGCTCTCGGCGGCGCTCGAGGCGAAAAGCTGAGGCGCTCCCGCCGCGTCGGGACATTCGCCGAGGCGCTCGGCCATCCGCCCCTGCCAGCCCGGCGCCGGCAGCGCGCGCGCCGCCGCCAGCGCCTGGTCGAGCGCGGCCCTCAGCGCCGGCTTCTCGCCGAGCAGCTCCTCGATGCGGTAGGCGAGGCCGCGCGCCCGTGAGCGGGTGCCCTCGGCGCCCAGCAGCCAGCGCCTGAGCTCGGCCATGCTCGCCCCCGAAAGCTCGACGGCGAAGGCGCTGTCGGCCGCGTCGAAGAGATGGTGCCCTTCATCGAAGACATAGCGCAGCGGCACGCCCGGCTCGTCGAGCCCTCCCCAGGCCGCCTGCACCATCACCAGCGCATGGTTGGCGACCACGAGGTCGGCCTCGCGGGCGCGGCGGATGCTGTGCTCGACGAAGCAGCGCCGCCAGTGCGCGCAGGCGGCGTGGATGCATTCGCCGCGGCGGTCCGCGACGCCGAGGATGGCGGCCGGGCCGAACAGCTCGGCGAGCCAGCCGGGCATGTCGCCGCCCTGGAGATCGCCGTCGGCGGTCGCCTCGGCCCAGCGCGCGATGAGGCCGAGCGCGATCAGCGCCGCGCTGTCCCGTCCCTGCGGTCCGCCTTCGGCCGCCCCTCGGGCCGAGGCAACCGCGTCCTCGAAATTGAGGAGACATAGAAAATTCTCCCGCCCCTTGCGCACGACGACCCGGCGGCGGCGCAGCGCCGGCTCGGGATAGAGGCGGGCGAGCTCGGCCTCCACCTGGCGCTGGAGATGGCGGGTGAAGGTGCTGATCCAGACCGGGCCGCGGTTGCGCTCGGCCCAGAGGCTCGCCGGGGCGATATAGCCGAGCGTCTTGCCGATCCCGGTGCCCGCCTCGGCGAGCACCATCACGGGGCTACCCGCCTCCGCGCGCGGGGCAAAAGCCTCGCTGGCGGCGGCCGCGTAATCGGCCTGGCCGGGCCGCGGCTCGGCAGCCTGGCCGAGCATCTCCGCCAGCCGCGCCCGCGCCTCGGCCGCGGCCACGGGATGGCTCGCCGGCGGCGGTGGCGGCGCCGTCTCCTCCCATTCGGGCAGGCGCCGCCAGGCGCGCATCCCCTCGGGCGAGGGCGGCTCGGCGGGCCGGCCCAACGCGGCCATGACGAACGGCGCCCAGCCCCAGCCGGCCCTTCCCATCAGCGAAGCGAGCCCGGCGGCGTTCGCATTGCCCGCCAGCCCGCGCGCCGCCGCGAGCCGGCCGAGCAGGGCGGCGGCGAGCCGCGGCAGCAGCGCCGCCTGCGCCTCGAGCCCGCCCACCTCCTCCTCCCCCAGCGCCAGGGCCAGCCCGCGCGGCGAGGGCGCGGCCGGACGGGCGGGCAGGACAAAGGCGAAAAGCTCCAGCAGGTCGTAAGCCGGCATGCGCGCCAGACCCAGCCGGCGGAAGGTCGCGGGGGCATGCACCAGCATCGGCGGCGGCAGGTGCCTGAGCCGCCGCGCGACCTCGGCGGCCGCAAGCGTGTGCAGCACGCCGTCCGGGTCGAGCAGCGCGGCATGGCCGGGGGCGGCGACCAGCGTCGGCGCGTCGGGCAGGAGCAGGTTCATGGAGCGGCTCATCCTCGCGTCGCACGCGCGCCCTCGGGGCCAATTGACCGCCAATCGGGCGGTACCTAGCTTGCCCGGATGTCCGCGATCCAGGCCAGCCCCAAACCAACGACGATCGCCGCCTGGCCCTTCGCGGAAGCCGCGAAACTGGCCGCGCGGCTGGCGGCGCTCGGCAAGGACCGAGCCCTCTTCGAGACCGGCTACGGCCCCTCCGGCCTGCCCCATATCGGCACCTTCGGCGAGGTCGTGCGGACGAACTGGGTCCGGCTTGCCTTCGCCGAGCTCACCGGCTTGCCCTCGCGCCTGATCGCCTTCAGCGACGACATGGACGGGCTCCGCCGCGTCCCGGAGAACGTGCCCAACCGGGAGATGCTCGCGCAATTTCTCGGCCGGCCGCTGACCCGCGTGCCCGATCCCTTCGGCACCCACGAGAGTTTTGGCGATCACAACAACGCCCGGCTGCGCGCCTTCCTCGACCGGTTCGGCTTCGAATACGAGTTCGCCTCCTCCACCGAGTATTACGCTTCCGGGCGCTTCGACGGGGCGCTCAAGCGCGTGCTCGAGACGTGGGACGAGATCATCGCGGTGATCCTGCCGACCCTCGGCCCCGAGCGGCGCGCGACCTATGCCCCCGTCCTGCCGATCCACCCCGCCACCGGGCAGGTGATGCAGGTCCCGATCGCGCGGGTCGATCCGGACGCCGGCACCATCACCTGGCAGGATCCCGAGGACGGCGCCTGGTTCGAAACCCCGGTCGGCGGCGGGCATTGCAAGCTGCAATGGAAGGCGGACTGGGCGATGCGCTGGCACGCGCTGGCCATCGATTACGAGATGTCCGGCAAGGACCTGATCGAGAGCGTGCGGCTCTCGGGGCGCATCTGCCGGATCCTCGGCTCGGCGCCGCCCGAGAGCTTCACCTACGAGCTCTTCCTCGACGAGAACGGGCAGCGGATCAGCAAGTCCAAGGGCAATGGCCTGCCGATCGAGGCCTGGCTGCGCTATGGCCCGCCCGAGAGCCTGGCCCAGTTCATGTTCCACGCGCCGGAGCGCGCCAAGCGGCTCTATTTCGACGTCATCCCCCGCGCCACCGACGAGTATCTCGTCAACGCCGAGCGCCTGCCGCTCGAGCCGCCGGCCGAGCAGCGGCGCAATTCGGCCTGGTTCATCCATGGCGGGCGGCTCCCGGAGCATGGCGGCAGCCCGATCCCCTTCACCATGCTGCTCCAGCTCGCCAGCGTGGTGAACGCCGAAACCCCCGGGATGCTCTGGGGCTTCCTCCGCCGCTACAAGCCCGAGGCGAGCCCGGCGAGCATGCCCTTCCTCGACCGCCTGATCGGCCACGCCATCGCCTATTACCGGGACTTCGTTCGCCCGGCGAAGCGCTTCCGCAAGCCAACCGCGGAGGAGCGCGCGGCGTTCGAAGCGCTCGCCCGCGCGCTCAGCCAGGAGCAGGCGGCGCTCGAGGCGATGGCGGCCGAGGAGCGCGCGGCGCACCTCCAGGCCATCGTCTTCGACGCCGGCCGCCGCCCGCCCTTCCTCGAGCGGCGAAAGGACGGCAGCGAAGGCGTGAGCCTCGCCTGGTTCGCGGCCCTCTACCAGGTGCTGCTCGGCCAGGAGCGGGGGCCGCGCTTCGGCGGCTTCATCGCCCTCTACGGCATCGCCGAGACGATCGCGCTGATCGAGCAGGTGCTCGCCGAGCCCGCGGATGCGGCCTGACCGTCCCGAACGGCCGATGCCCGGAAAAGCACGTCCGCGGTGAAGCCCCGCCCCCTGGTCGGGACGCTCATTCGGCTGGCGCGCCACCTGCCCGCCGCCCTCGGCCTCGTCCTGCTCATCGCCGCGGCCTTCACCCTGAAAGGCGCTTTCGCCGGCTTGGCGCTCGCCGACGTCACCGCGGCGATCGACGCCATCCCCGGCCGCGCCGTCTGGCTCGCCGTCGGCGCGACCATCCTCTCCTACGCCCTGCTCACGCTCTATGACTGGCTCGGCACGCGCTATGCGGGCCATCCCGTCGCCTACCACCGGGTCTGCTTCGGCTCGTTCTGCGCCTATGCGCTCGCCCACAGCCTCGGCCTGCCGGTCGTCTCGGGGGCGGCGGTGCGCTACCGGCTCTATGCCCACTGGGGCCTGAGCCCGGCCGAGATCGCCCGCCTCATCGCCTTCTGCAGCCTCACCTTCGGCTTCGGCGGCCTCACCCTCGGCGGCGCTCTTCTGCTCTTTGCCCCGCACTGGGTGCCGCTCCTCGGGCACAACGTTCCCCCAGCACTTCTCCGCGCCGTCGGCGCCGCGCTCTGGGCCGCCGTCGCCGGCTACGTCACGCTCGCCCGCTTCGTGCCGCGCGTCGTGCTGTTCGGCCGCGAGATCCATCTTCCGGGCGTGGCGATGGCGCTCGCCCAGGTGGTGCTGGCGACCGTCGATCTCGCGCTGACGGCCGCCATCTTCCACGTCCTCATCGCCTCGGCCTCGGGCCTCTCCTTCGCCCATTTCCTGGCGATCTACCTCGCCGCCTATGCGGCCGGGCTGGCGACCAACCTGCCCGGCGGGATCGGCGTCTTTGATTCCGGGATGCTGCTCGGGCTTTCGCCCTTCCTCGGCGCTCCGCGCATCCTGGGCGCGCTGGCGGTGTTCCGCCTCTGCTACTACGTGGTGCCGCTCTTCTTGGCCGGCCTCGCCTTCGCCGGGCACGAGATCCTGCTCCATCGCCGCCGCGCGTCCGGTCCGCCCGGCGAGGCGGCGCTCGCGGTCGCCGCGGGCGGCGGCGCGGTCGCGCTCTCGGGCGTGCTCCTGCTCTCGCTCGGAATGTTCGAGCCGCGGCCGCATCTGCCCGAGGCGATCGAGGATATCCGCGGCATGGCCGCGCTCGCCGGGCCGTTCGTGCCCTCGCTGATCGGGGCGGCGCTGATGGTGCTGGCGGTGGCCCTGGCGCGCCGGGTGAAGCTCGCCTGGAGCGCCACGATCGCGCTCCTCGCCGCGGCGGTCCTGGTCACCGCGATCCAGGGCCAGCCCTGGTGGGTGCCGGTCGGCCTCGCGCTGACGGCCCTCCTGCTCGCCCCCTATCACCGCGTCTTCTATCGCCGCGCCCGGCTCTTCGCCGAGCCGCTCGCGCCGTCGACCACGCTGCCGCTCTTTGCCCTCGCGATCGTCACCATCACCTTCGCCTCGCTCGCCCGCCACATGCCCGACCTGCCGCAGGGGCCCTGGTGGGGGCTCATCCTTTCGCCGGACCTGCCGGGGCCGCTGCGGCTCAGCGTGGCGCTGGCGATGGCGGTCGCGGTGGTGGCGCTCTGGCGGCTCGTCCGTCCCGGCCGCGTGCGCTACCTGCCGTGGGACGCCATGGCCTGGGAGCGCTATGCGGCGCTCGGCGCCGCGCCGCCGGCAATGGCGGACGGGCTCGTTCTGGGCGAGGCCGGGCGGGCGGCGATCGCCTTCCGCCGCGTCGGGCGCATCCTGCTCGGGCTCGGTGATCCCGTCGGCCGGCCCGGGGACCGGATTTCCGCGGTCTGGCGCTTCCGCGACCTCGCGGACCAGGAAGGCTGCGACCCCGCGATCTGGGGCGCCGGGCCCGATCTGCTCGCCGTCTATGCCGATCTCGGCCTCGCCGCGGTGCCGCTCGGGCCGGACGGCCTGCCCGCCCCGGGCCCGGCGCCGGACGCAAAGCGCTACCTCGCCTGCGTCGCGGAGCGTGACCTCTCGCTCCTCTTGCCGCTCCTGCCCGCCCTCAAGGACGGACCATCGCTCCACGCGATCCCCGCGGGCCAGTGCCTTAGTCCCTCTGCATAGTGGCTTTGAGCGGCTGGTCCTGCGAGGCGGCCGGGATTGACCTGAGCCCGCCCGGCGGGCCGATCCGAACCGGGTGGAGCGTGTCGACGCAAACCGACCTCGAACGCATCGACGCCAACGCGGGGGAACGCCATGGAACTGCGCCGCAACCTGGGCGTGATCGTGCTGGGCGTGATCGTGCTGGGCGCGGTGGGGGCGAAAGGCGGGCCCGACCGCCGCCTCTTCCGGCGCCAGTCATGGATTGCGGGCATGCCGGCGAGCAAAGGGGGAACCGCCGGGAAGAAGTCGGCGCGGAATCCGGCCGTCCGCCTGCAGTGCGGCGCCGGGAGAAGGCCTGGCCGGAATGCCGGCCGCGGGAATCCCGATGGCTCCTGCCCCGCCAACGCCATGGAAGCGGTGGAGGACAGCGGATCGAAGGCGCCGATCACTGCGTTCGCGGACCGCCGGGCGGACCGGCCGGGTGGAACCAGCCCGCGCCCGAGCGCCGCCACACCCTTGCCGTCGGGTGGGGCCGCGCGCACCGTCGGCGCCCACGCCGCAATCCCCGATAGAGGACACGCACTGCCGCCATGGGCACGACACTGACCCTGCTCAATCTCGCCGGCATGGTCGCCTTGCTGCTCTGGGGCGTGCGCATGGTGCAGACCGGCGTGCAGCGCGCCTTCGGCTCCAGGCTGCGCCAGATCCTTGCGGTCGCGCTGCACAACCGGTTGCGGGCATTTCTTGCCGAACTCGGGATCACCGCGGTCCTGCAGAGCAGCACCGCGACCGGGTTGATGGTGACCGGGTTCGCGGCGACCGGGCTGGTCGACCTCATCCCCGCCCTCGCGGTGATGCTGGGGGCGAATGTCGGCACCACGCTGATCGTCCAGCTGCTCTCCTTCGACATCGTGCAAGTCGCCCCGGCCCTGATCCTGCTTGGCGTGCTGCTCTTCCGCCAGGGCCAGGAGACCCGCACGCGCGATCTCGGCCGGGTCGCGATCGGGCTCGGCCTGATGCTGATCGCGCTCAGCCAGATCCTGGTATTGGTGACGCCCTACGAGGACGTGCCAAGCCTGCGCCTGCTGCTCGGCGCGGTCGCGACCCAGCCGGTGCTCGACGTGCTGCTCGCCGCCGGCCTGACATGGGCAGCACATTCCAGCATCGCCGTCGTGCTGCTGGCGATGTCGTTCGCCGCCCAGCACGTCATCCCGCCTGAGGCGGCCTTCGCGCTCGTGCTCGGCGCCAATCTCGGCACCGCGATCAATCCGGTGCTCGAGGGCAGCACCGGCGACGATCCCGTGGCCCGCCGCGCGCCTCTCGGCAATCTTCTCAACCGGGTCATCGGCACGGCGATCGCGCTCGTCTTCCTTCCCCGTATCGGTTCCGCGCTGATCGCGGCCGAACCCGATGCCGGGCGTGCCGTCGCCGATTTCCACACGTTCTTCAATGCAGCACTCGCCGTGGTCTTCCTTCCGCTGCTTGGTCCCTACGCCGCGATGCTGCGCCGCCTCCTGCCGGCGCGGATCGCGCCGCACGATCCCGGGCGGCCGCTCTATCTCGACGAGGGCGCATGCGAGGCGCCGGGGGTGGCGCTCGGCGGCGCCGCGCGCGAGGCGCTCCGCCTCGCCGACGTGCTGGAGGCGATGCTGCTCGGCCTCAAGGAAACCCTGCAATCGGCCGATCGCAAGCGGATCGGCGAGATCAAGCGGCTCGACGACCTGCTGGACCGGCTGAACACCGCGATCAAATCCTATCTCTCGCGGCTCGATCCCGAGGCCATGACGGCAACCGATCACCAGCGCCTCACCGAGATCCTCGCCTTCGCGACCAACCTCGAGCATGCCGGCGACGTGGTGGATCGCGGGCTGCTCGATCTGGCCGGCAAGAAAGTCAAGCGGGGCCTGACATTCTCTCCCGAGAACGAAGCCGATCTGCTGGGGATCGTCGATCGCCTGGTCGCCAACCTCCACCGCGCGGCAGGATTGTTCGTGAACGCCGACGAACGCGCGGCCCGCCAGCTCGTCGCCGAAAAGGAGGCGTTCCGCGATCTCGAGGCACGCGCGACCGAGACGCATTTCCACTTCCTCCGCGAGGGCCGGGTGGAGGCAGCGGAAGGCAGCTCGCTGCATCTCGATATGCTGCGCGATCTCAAGCAGGTGAATTCCCATCTGGTCGCCGCCGGCGCGTACCCGGTGCTGGAAGGCACGGGCAGGTTGCTGCCGAACCGCGTGCGCCAGGCGGAGGATTGTTGACCCTCCTGCTGACACGAACCGGCGGAAGGCCAGGGGGAAACCGCCTCCGGCCTGCCGCCGGTTGGTGTCAGGAAACGATCTTCTCGATTGCCGCCGCCAGCGCGCGACCACCCTCATCCGCGCGAAGCGCGGCGACGAAGCGTCCGTCCGGCGCCATCAGATAGAGCGCCGCCGTGTGGTCGATGCCATAGCCGCCTTCGCCGCCCGGGTTCGCAACGACGGCGACGCTCACGTGATATTCCTTCTCAGCTGCGCCGATCTCGGCGGCGGAGCCGGTGAGCCCGATGATCGATGGGGAAAAACTCGCGACGTATTGTCCGAGCAGCGCCGCCGTGTCGCGCTGCGGATCGATGGTGATGAAGAGCGCCTGCACCCGCGTCGCCCGCGGCCCGAGCCGGGTCAGCGCACGGGCGATATCGGCAAGCGTCGTCGGGCAGACATCGGGGCACGAGGTGTAGCCGAAATAGATCAGAAGATATTTTTGCGGAAAACTCTTCTCGGTGACGATTTGGCCGCTGCCGGAAACGAGGCGGAACGGGCCGCCGATCTCCGCCGTCCCGCGTTCCGCCACGCCGCCATAGAGCCGCAGCAGGCCCCCCGCGAGGAGGAGCAGGGCGAACAGCGCCAGGAGCACCACCGGCGGCGGCCGGCGCTTCTTTCCCGCCTCTCGCATCTTCCCGGCCCGTGCGCGCGTGAGCATCGTCCTTCCCTCAACCCGGCGCCGCGGCCGGAGCCGGCTGCACGCGGCCCATTTTCGCCCCCGGCGGCATCGCCATGTCCGTCGGTGGCGGGAGCCCCGCGATCACGGCGGCGACGAAAACGATCGCGAGCCCGAGCACCATCTCCCCGAAAATGCTTCGCGCGAGAATCCGTCGCGCAACCAGCGGCTCGGCGCCGGAAAGCGCCGGCGTCAGCTGCAAGCGATGACGGGCGGCGAAGGCGAGCAGCATTACGAAAAGGAAAAGCTTGGTCAGGGCGATCCAACCATAGAGGGTGTCGAACAATACGGAAACGCCGCCGACGAGGATACGGCCCTGCCAGAGCGAGGTCGCCGCCAGCACGAGAACGCAAGGGGTGGCGAGGGCGGAGAACCGGCGGGCGGCGACGGCCCCGGTTGCCGGCGGCGCCGTCCGGATGAAGAGCGCGAGCGGCAGGAGGCCGCCGAGCCACGGGCCTGCCGCCAGCACATGGAGCAGTTCCGAAACCAGGATCGGGCTCGCTCCGGCGTGCATCGCCGCGCCGTGCAGATGCCATGCCTCGAGCGCCGTGGCGAGGCCGGCGAGCGCGGCCGCAATTCCCGCCCCGCGGCCGCGCCGGAAAACCGCGAAAGCCACGACGAGTGCGACGATCTGCGCGACGGAGACCTGCCCGAACATGGTGGCGCGGATCACCACCGGAACCGCCGCCGCGACCTGCCCCAGGCTCGTGGCTCCGGCAATGAATCGGGACTCGGCGAAAAACCAGGCCAGCTCGAGGATGATCGCGAGCACCAGGCTCCAGCGCGAGACCGAAGAGCAAAGGCGGCGCACGGCCGCGCGCGCCGCCGCTTCGAGCCGCGCGGCGGCGGGCGGCGCGAGCAGCCCAAGAAAAAGCAGTGACCCGAAGGCGGAAAGAAGCGCGGCCAGCGCCGCTCCGTGCAGGAGGGCGATCGCGAGCCCCCCGGAGCCTCCGAGCCCCGTCCCCGGCATCTTTTGCTACCCCTCTCTTACGGGGCAACCGTGAAATTGAAGCTGCCTTGGGTCTTGTGCGTGTCCACCGCGGTCGCGTGCCAGATCACCTTGTAGGTGCCTGCGGCGAGCGGCCCGAGATCGACGACGAACTGCTCCGCACCCGCCGGGCCGAGATGGCCGTCGTTCTTGTCGACGCGCGCGCCGCCCGCGTTGACCACTTCGATGCTGCTGAAGTTCGGGATCACTCCTTCGGTGAAATCGATGACGACCTGTGTGGGGGGCGTCTTGAGCGTGCCGCCGACCGGCGGAACGGTGGCGGTCGGAAAGGCGTGCGCGAGCGCGCTGCCGGCAAAGGCGGGCAGCAACGCCGCGACCAGGGCGTAGGAACGGCTGCGAAGCATCATTGTCTCCTCCTGCAGGGATGAAACAGCATCGGTCGGCGGCAAGGTTCTCCGGCTACTGGAACAGCGGCCGGCCGAGCGTCTTGGGGAACATGTCGTCGAAGAAGAAGTGCACCTGCACGATGGCGCCGACATGCGGCCCGGCCGCCTTGTTGCCGGGGATCAGCGCCTCCAGGCCGACCTGGTACGTGTCGCCCATGTAGATCACGCCCGGGGCGATCGTCAGCGTCTCGGGGTACCCGGAGGCCGGCCCCGCCGCGGGCGAGAACCAGTCGAGCTCGACCAGCGGGATCAAGCGGCCGATGAAATCGGGAAGCGCGAAATGCTTCACCTGCGATTGCAAATACGGAATGCTGTACTGCAGCGAGAGGCCGCCCGCCCAGAAGAACGGCTGGCCGTTATTGTTCCCGGCGGAGTTGAGGCGGACGTCGGGGATGCTGTAGCTCAGTTCGCCGGTGACCGCGAGCGGCCGCAGCATCCCGATGGGCAGCGCACCCAGCCCCTGGCCGACATAGATCGTGGGCAGGGTCGCGCCGGTCGCGTCGCCGCCGATGCTCTGGGTCGCGGCGCTGCCGCCGAACTCATACATCACGCCGAGCGAGGCCACGGTCTCGCTGCCCGGAATGGTGATGGACTGCCATTTGCCGGTGATCACCGCGTTCTCGAGCCCGGTATGCGTCTTCATCCCGGGCTGCTCCAGCACGTCCCACCCCTGGTTGTAGATGAGGGCGGTGGTGGGCGTGATCGTCTTGTCGTATTCCCACTGGAACTGGTACGTGTTCTGGCCGCCGGAGCCGGGCGCGTACACGAATTGCGGCAGCGTTGCCTCGTCGCCGACACCGGGATCATCGAAGGTGAGGGTGACGGGAAAGACGCGCGCGCCGACAACGACATGGGCAGGCGCAGGGTGGGAGGCGAGAAGGCCGGCGCAGGCAAAAGCTGCGCCCAATCTGAGGCGGTTCATCGGATTTCCGATCTCCATGCATTCGGGAACGGGGCGAAGGCATCGGTTCCGGCGTCGCCCGCCGCGGCGCGCGCGCCGCGCGGCGGGAGAGGCCGGGCCGCGCCTATTGGCCCTTGGCGTTCCGCACGGGGAACGAAACGGTGATCTCGGCGCTGTCCGCGAAGCGAAGCGTCACCGGAACGGTGTCGCCGGGCTTCATCTTCGGCTGCATGCACATCAGGTGATAGCCGTCCGGGGCGAAGCGGAAGGTTCCGTTCGCCGGCACCGTGACGCGCGGGACGGACACCATCGACTCCATCCCGCCGCTTCCTTCCGACTTGTGCAGCATCAGCATGGAGCAGGCCGGCGAAGAGGCCGCGGTCAGGATCGCCGGTTGGTCGGACGTATTGTGCAGCGTCATGTATCCGCCGGCCGGGATTTGCGCCAGCAGGTAGCGGAACCAGGGCGCGCTTACGGTGATCGGCGAGGCGGCGAGCGCGCTCGCGGGGGCGAGCAGGGCGAGGCCGAGCGCGGCGGCGAGCATTGTCTGCGCGCTCGCCGCGCGCGGGTCGGCGCAACGGGCAAAAAACCGGGTCATGATCGTGCTTCCTTGGGTCGTGAGTCAGGGGAGCGCGCAGCGAAGAGGCCGCGCGGGATCGAACGGAGACTCAGGCCAAGGTTGGGGGGCCGCGCGGCTGGGCGGCAAGCCGCACGCCGGCCGGCGGCGCGCGGGGAGAGAGCGGCCGCAGGATGAAGCGCGCCGGAACCACCGGTGCGCGAAGCCAGACGCTCGCCGGGCCGAGCAGCCCCGCGGCCTGGGCGACCGCCTGGGCGAGCGCCGAGAGCTGCACGCCGGACGGGTGACGCGGCAGCGTCTTGCTCTCGCCGCCCGGCGGACCGCCGACATGGCACAGAAGTGCGACCGCATCGAGCCGCGCCAATTCGGATTGCGGCGCCGGCGCGCGCAGAACGACCGCCCCGAGCGCGATCTGGCCCGCCAGCGCGATCGCCGCGGCGATGAGCCCGAAGAAGCGGGCGCCCATCCGCGATCTCTCGGCCGCTCGCGGGACCGTCGTCGCTCTCACAGCAGTCGCTGCAGGATCATCTTCTGCACGTCCGACGTGCCCTCGTAGATCTGGCAGACCCGCACGTCACGCCAGATGCGCTCGACCGGAAAGTCGGCGAGGTAGCCGTAGCCGCCGAGCGTCTGGATCGCGGCGCTGCAGATCCCCTCGGCCGCCTCGGAGGCGAAGAGCTTGGCCATGCACGCCGCCTCGAGCGCGGGCATCCCGTCGCGCTTGCGCCGCGCCGCCGCGAGCGTGAGCTGGCGCGCCGCCTCGAGCCGCGTCTTCGCCTCGACCAGCCGGAACCCCACCGCCTGGTGCGCGATGATCGGCTTGCCGAAGGTTTTTCTCTCTTTCGCATAGGCGATCGCGTACTCGAGCGCCGCCCGCGCCATGCCCACGCTCTGCGCCGCGATCGCGATCCGCCCCGCCTCCAGCGTCGAGAGCGCGATGCGATAGCCTTCGCCTTCCGCGCCGATCCGCTGATCCTCCGGGAGCTCCATCGAATCGAACACGATCTGGCAGGTGTCGGACGCCTTCTGCCCGAGTTTTTCTTCCACCTTCGCCACCGTGAAGCCGGGCGTGCCGGGCGCCGCGACGAAGCAGGATATCCCCTGCCTGCCCGCCGCGGGATCGGTGAGGGCGAAAAGCACGACGGCGCCGGCGATGCGCGCGTTCGAGATGAACTGCTTGGTCCCGTCGATCACATAGGCGCTGTTGCCCCGCCGCACCGCGCGCGTGCGGATCGCAGCGGCGTCCGAGCCCGCGCCGGGCTCGGTGAGCGCGAAGGAGCCGACCGCCTCGCCGCTCGCCAGCGGGCGCAGCCAGCGCTCCTTCTGCGCCGCGGTGCCGAAGCGCTCGAGCACCAGGCAGGTCGGCGCATTGTGCACGCTGATCATGGTCGAGACCGCGCCATCGCCGGCCGCGATCTCCTCCAGCGCCAGCGCGTAGGTCACGGGGTCGAGGCCGGCGCCGCCCCAGTCGGGATCGGTGGTGGCGCCGAACAGGCCGAGCCCGGCGATCTCGCGGATCAGCCCGGGCTCGATTTTTCCGGCTTTCTCCCGCGCCGCGGCGCCTGGGGCCAGCCGCTCGGCAGCGAAACGCCCGACGGCCTCGACGACCGCAAGGTCCGCCTCCGCTCCCGCCCGCTCCAGCATCCGCGGAGATTGCGCCGACGCACCCCGCCGGGCAAGCTCAGGCCGCCGCGCGGCTGGTGGGCGGCAGGGCGAGCTCGGCGAGCAGCCGCGCCCGCTGAGCCATCGCCGCGACCCGCGCCTCCTCCTTCACCGGCCCGAAGCCGCGCACGGAAGAGGGCCATCCGGCCAGCGCCACCGACGTTGCAAGCGTGTCCGCCCGGAGGCTGCCGAGGATCGCGGCGAGGTCGGACTCGTAGTCGCGGATCATCTGCCGCTCGGCTTGCCGCTCCCGCTGCCAGCCGAACGGGTCCAACTTCGTCCCGCGCAGGACCTTGCCGTGGCGGAGGACGCGGAAGAGCGGCAGCGCCGCCCAGCCGGGCAGGGCGATCTTCCGCCGCCGCCCGGTCGCCGGATCGCGCCCGAGGGGCAAGGGCGGCGAGAGGTGGAACACCGGTTTTTCCCCGTAGCTCGCCGCCGCGTGCAGCCGCGCGACCTCATATTCGTCCTTGTAGGCGAGCAGGCGATGAAAATTCTCGGCGACCGCCCGCGCCAGCGGGCCGGGGGCGCCGGAGAGCAGTGTCTCGCGGGCCGCGACCGCGGCCACCCGCACCCGGTAGCGCTCGGCGAGCGCCACGTCCTGGTAGGCGGCGAGCGCGGCGGCCCGGACGGCGATCATCTCCTCGAGGCTGCCGGCTTGACAAAATGGGGCGCCCTCATCGAGGATCTCGCTCGCCAGCTCCGGCCGCTCGGCGAGGATCCGGCCCCATAGGAATGCGCTTCGGTTCATCGCAACGGCGGTGCCGTTGAGTTCGATGGCGCGCGCCAGCGCCGCCTGCCCCACCGGCACGAGGCCGCGCTGCCAGGCGAGCCCGAGCAGGAGCGTATTCAGCGCCTGGGCGGTGCCGAACAGGCGCTCCGCAAGCCACCCGGCGCGGACATAGCGCGAGCTTGCCTCGCTGGTTGCCCGCGCGATCGTCCGCCGGTGCCGCTCGGCATCGATCGGGAGATCGCGCGCGCGGAGGAACGCGACACTCGCCTGGAGGTCGAGATTGCCGATCACCGCGGCGTCCTTGCGGCAGCGATCGAGCACCCCGCCGCCGGCGGCCACCGCGAGGTCGGCTGCGAGCATGAAATCGGCCGCGGCGAGCGGGATCCGCACCACGTCGAGCGCCTCTTCCCGCTCCGCCACCTGGACATGGGAGACCACCGGCCCGTTCTTCTGCGCCAGCCCGGTGAAGGAGAGCGTCCGCACCGCGCGCCCTTCGAGATGGGCGGCCATCGCGACGATCGCGGCCGAGGTGACGACGCCGCCCCCGCCGATGCCCGCGAACAGCGCCCGCCATTTTTCCCTGCCCGCCCGCGCGGGCTCCGGCAACGCCGCCGCAAACTCGGCTTCCCGCGCCAGGATCGGCGCCGTTCGGGGCTTCGGATGGGCCCCCGCGATCGTCACGAAACTGGGGCAGAACCCCTTGAGGCAGGAGAAATCGGCGTTGCAGGCGGTCGGAGAAATGCGCCGCTTGCGCCCGAGCGCGGTTTCCACCGGCTCGATCGCGATGCAATGGGACTGGGTGCTGCAATCCCCGCAATTCTCGCAGACCTCCGGGTTGATCAGCACGCTCCGCTCGGCCTCGGCGAGGCGCCCGCGCTTGCGCCGCCTTCGCTTCTCGGTCGCGCAGACCTGATCGTAGATCAGCACCGAGACCCCGGGCACGGTGCGCAGCTCGCGCTGTACCGCGTCGAGCTCTGCGCGCCCGTGCCGGCTCGTCCCGGCCGGCAGGTCTCGCGCGCGCGGGAGACGGGCCATATCGTCGGCCATCACGGCGATGCGCCGTACCCCTTCGGCGGCGAGCTGGTGCGCGATCTGCGTCACCGTCGGGCCGCCCTCGACCGGCTGGCCGCCGGTCATCGCCACCGCGTCGTTGAAAAGGAGCTTGTAGGTGATGGGCGCGTTCGCCGCGACCGCCTGGCGAATGGCGAGGATCCCCGAATGCTGGTAGGTGCCGTCGCCCATGTTGGCGAAGAGGTGCGGCGTCTCGACGAAGGGCGCGAGGCCCACCCAGGTGATCCCTTCGCCGCCCATATGGGTGAAGCTCCGCGTCGGGCCCGGGTTTTCTATTGCCATCGTGTGGCAGCCGATGCCGGCGGCGGCAAAGCTCCCCTCTGGGACCCGGGTAGAAGTGTTGTGCGGGCAGCCGGCGCAGAAGGTGGGCAGGCGGAAGAGCAGCCCCGCCGGCCTCTCGGGAGGCGCCGGCAGAACCGGGTCGGCGACGGCCACGCCGTGCCGACGCAGGAACCGCGCGAGCCCACTGGCGAGAATCTCGGGCGAAAGCTCCATCACCGCGGGAAGAAGGTCGGAAAAATCGTCGTCGCGCTTGCCCGCCACCGCGGGCCTTCGGTCGTTGGGCAGGTGATAGAGCGCGTCGCGCACCTGCACCTCGACCAGGCCCCGCTTCTCCTCGACCACCAGGATCGCCCGCTTGCCCGCGGCGAAGCGCCGGAGCCCCTCGCCATCGACCGGCCAGGCAAGCGCGAGCTTATAGACTGCGATCCCGGGCCCGGGCGCGAGGCCGAGCATGGCGAGCCCGCGCATCGCGTCGTGATGCGCCTTGCCGACCGTGACGAGCCCGATCGGCGCGTCGGCGCTGCCGGCGACCAGCCGGTCGAACCGGTTGGCGCGGGCGAATTCGATGGCGGCGGGCAGGCGCTCCTCCACCACCCGCCGCTCGAGCTCGGCCCTTCGTTCCGGCCATGGAAGCGTGGGGTCGAGGTTGAGGCCGTGCGGCGGGAGCGGGAAATCGGGGCGCCGGAAGCGCCGGTCCCCCGGCACGACCATGGTTGCCGACTGCTCGGCCGTCTCGGCGATCGTCTTGAGCGCGACCCAGCACCCGGAGAAGCGCGAGAGCGCCAGCCCGGCGAGGCCAAGCTCGAGAATGTCCCCGACATCGGCCGGCACGAGCACGGGGATCATGGCCGAGTGGAAGATCGGCTCGGTCTGGTGCGGATAGGTCGAGGAGTGGGCCGCGTGGTCGTCGCCCGAGACCGCCAGCACGCCCCCGAGCGCCGAGGTGCCGATCATGTTGGCCGCGTGCAGCGCATCG
The DNA here is from genome assembly GCA_963840545.1 of uncultured Pseudomonadota bacterium. Taxonomy (GTDB): domain Bacteria; phylum Pseudomonadota; class Alphaproteobacteria; order Acetobacterales; family Acetobacteraceae; genus JAKAWQ01. Next base: position 322,903 of record CAWIZE010000002.1, read on the forward strand.
CCGCTCCGCTCCACGCCCGGCCCCTTGCCGTACCACATGCCGAAGACGCCATCGACGCGCTTGCCGGGGAAGATTTCGATCTGCTGCGCCCCCCAGAGCATCGTCGCGGCGAGGTCCTCGTTGAGGCCCGGCTGGAAGCGGATGGAATTTGCCTCCAGCAGCTTGGCCTCGCGCCAGAGCTCCAGGTCGAGGCCGCCGAGCGGCGAGCCGCGATAGCCGGACACGAGTCCCGCCGTGTTATGCCCGGCGGCGCGGTCGAGCCTTGCTTGCTCGAGCAGCACGCGCACCAACGCCTGGATGCCCGAAAGCAGCACCGGCGCGTCGAGATCCACGAACCGGCTTTCGAGGCCCCTTCTTTCGAGGTCTTGTGCCGTCGGGGCGAGACCGGGGTCCCGAGAATCCATCGACTGCCTCCTCCCTCCAAAGAGGTCAGCATCTCTGTCCTAATATGACAGAGGTTGGACTCTGCTTCCAGGACATTCCCGGGTGGCGGGGGGCAACGGGATTGCGTCGCGTGAGGCGGCACCGGAGATTTGTTACCCGTTCAGGCGGCGCGCACCTCGGCGACCAGGCGGCTGGCCTCGCCTTCCATTCGCCCGGTCTGGCGCACGAGGCCGTCGGCGGCGTTGAGCACGAGATCCGCGGAGGCATTGGCGGTGCTCGCCGCCGCGCTCAACCGCACGATATTGTCGGTGACGGCGCGGATATTGCCCGCCGATTGCTGGACCGAGCGGGCGATCTCGTTGGTCGCCGCTCCCTGTTGCTCGGTCGCCGCGGCGATCGTGGTGGTGATGGCGTTCACCTTGTCGATCGCCGAGGAGATCTCGCCGATCGCGCCCACCGCGTCGCCGGTCGCCGACTGGATGCGCGCCACCTGCGCCTTGATCTCCTCGGTCGCCTTGGCGGTCTGCTCGGCGAGCGCCTTGACCTCGCCCGCGACGACGCCGAACCCGCGCCCGGCATCGCCCGCGCGCGCCGCCTCGATCGTCGCGTTGAGTGCCAGCAGGTTGGTCTGGGCGGCGATCTGCTCGATCAACCCGACCACCATGCCGATATGGCGGGCGTCCTCGGCGAGCGTCTGGACGATCGAGCCGGTGCGTTTCGCGGTTGTCACCGCCTCGCTCGCCATGCCGGCGGAGCGGGCGACCTGGGCCGAGATCTCGCGGATCGAGGTGCTCAGCTCCTCGGCCGCGGCGGCGACCGTCTGCACACCGGCGTCGGCCTGCTCCGCGGCGCGGACCGCGCTCTCCGACTGGGTCCCGGTCTCCGCCGTCGAGGCGGTCATGCCGCGCGCGCTGCGCTCCATCGCCGCCGTCGCGTCACGCAATTCGCGCGCAATACCGCCGATGCCGCTTTCGAACTGGTCGGCCAGCGCGCGCAGCGCCTCGCGCTTCTGCGCCTCGCCGCGCGTCGTCGCCGCCGCCTTTTCCGCCGCAAGGCGCTGGTTCTCGGCCATCCGGTCGCGGAAGACGAGGGTCGCGCGGGCCATCGCACCGATCTCGTCGCCGCGCTCCGCCCCGGGGACCGCGATCGCGGTGTTCCCGTCCGCGAGCCCGGCCATGCTGGCCGCCAGCCCGCGGATCGGGCGCGCGATGTCCCGCCCGAGCCAGAGGCTGATCGCGAGAACCACGAGGATGATGACGCCGATCGTCTCCGCGATCGGTCCCGCGGCTGCGGCATAGGCGCGGTCGAGATCGTCCAGGTACATGCCGGTGCCGACGATCCAGCCCCAGGGCGTGTATTCGCGGGCATAGGAGATCTTCGGGAAGGCGCGGTCCTCGGGCTGGCCGGGCTTGGAAAACTCGTAGGCGACGAAGCCGCCGCCCTGCTCGGCGGCGGCGACGAGCTCGCGCGAAAAATGCACGCCGTTCGGATCGACGGAGTTCGTCTGATCCTTGCCGATCAGGTCGGGCCGCGGGTTGGCGATCACGACGGTGTGCGTGTTCAGGATGAAGACGTAGCCGTCATGGCCATAGCGGAGCGCGGTCACTGCCTGCTTGGCCGCCTGCTGCGCCGCTTCCTCGGTGAGCGTGCCGTTCGCCGCCTCCGCGCCGTAATGAGCGACCAGCGCATAGGCCGTCTCGACCAGCGCCTGCGTCTCGGCCTTGCGGTCCCGGAGCAGGTTGGCCTTCAGGGCGCTGAGGCCGAGCCAGCTGACGAGACCGACCGAGAGAACCGTAACGGCGACGAACCCGAGCAGCTTGCCCACGATCGGAACGGAGAGGCGCATGAACGGCATCCCATTTCCCTGCTTCCCGCATTGTCGGCGGTATTTGCGAAGTTTCTCCTAACCCGAGACCTCGCGCGGACAGGCCTCTCGCAGCATCGCGGATCGCGGGCCTACGACGCCAGCGACCGCGCGGCCCCCTGCGCCTTGCTGACGGCCTCATTCACCCCCGCCACCGCGCCCGCGATGGCCGCCATGTTCTCGTTGATCGCCCCAACCACGCCGGCGACCGACTGCATGTTGGCCGACATGTCGCGGGTCACGGCGGTCTGTTCCTCCACCGCCGACGCGGCGCTCGTCACGTACCCGCGGACACCATCCACCGATCCGCGGATGGTGGCGAGGGCGTTCGCGACGGTGGCGGCGACGCCGCGGATGCCTTCGATCTCGCCCGAGATCCGCGCGGTCGCCTCGCCCGCCTGGCCGGCCAGCGACTTGACCTCGCTTGCAACGACGGCGAAGCCACGCCCGGCATCGCCTGCACGCGCCGCCTCGATCGTCGCGTTGAGTGCCAGCAGGTTGATCTGGCTCGCGATCGCTTCGATGGTCTCGACGATGCCGCTCATTGCGCGCGCGGCCTCGGTAAGGCGCTTACTCGCATCGTCGGCGGCCACGGTCTGCTCGAATGCCTGATCCGTGGCATCGCGGGACTTCGCCATGTTGCCGGCGATCTCGCCGACCGAGGCGGCCATCTCCTCCGCCCCCGACGCGACCATCTGCACCGAGCCGGTCGTCTCCGCCAGGCGTTCGGCGGCGGTCCGCGATTCCCGCTCCATCCGGCCGATCTCCTCGGACACCGCCCCCATCTTGTCCTCGATCAGCGTCTTCACGTTGGCGACCAGCGTCACATGCTCGGTGATGTCGCTGGCAAACTTGACGACCCGGCAGGGCTTGCCCTCGAGATCCAGGATGGGGTTGTAGCTCGCCTGGAGCCAGACGACCTTGGCTCCCCTGCCGAAGCGCCTGAAGCGCCCGGCCTGGTACCTGTCCGCTCCGGAGGGTCTCCCAGAACTGGCTGTACTCGGGGCTCGCGCGTTCGGCAGGATCGACGAATACCGCGTGATGCCGTCCTTTGACCTCGTCGAGCCGATAGCCGAGCAGCGCTAGGAAATTCTCATTCGCGTCGAGCACGGTGCCATCGAGCGCAAATTCAATGACCGCCTGCGAGCGGCTGATGGCATCGACCTGCCCGCGGAGCTCGGAGTCCGCGACCTTGCGCGCCGTCACATCGGTCGCGACCTTGATCACGCGAACGACCTTGCCGCCGGGTCCGAGAACCGGATTGTACGAACCTTGAATCCACACGACGCGCCCGCCTTTGGCGATGCGCCGGAACTCGGCAACCACCGGCCGCCCCGCCCGCAACTCGTCCCAGAACCGCCGATATTCCGAGCTGTCGGCATAGCCGGGCTCGACGAACATCGCATGGCGCCGGGCGACGAGCTCGGCGGACTGGTAGCCGAGCACTGCCAGGAAGTTCTCGTTGGCCCCGATGATGGTACCGTCCGGCTCGAACTCGATGATCGCCTGCGCGCGGTCGAGCGCAGCAAGCTTGGCCTCGGCGCTTCCCGCCGCACCGCGCGGCATGTGGAGAAAATCAAGCATGGGCCCCCTCCATAGCGTCTGCGATTTCTCGGGTCGATTGCCCCGAAGGCGGGCGAAAGAGGCGTCCGGCGCTAGAACGCCCCCGGCGCACGCCGGGATAACGTTGCGAATCTAGCAAGACAAAAGTGAACTTTGGCTTTCGGATCTTCCCGATCCCTGGGACGCGACGAGCGCCTCCGCGCGGCCAACGTGCCGCGAGAGCATCACCCGATCGAGCGGGAAAATTAGATCGAATAAGGATGCTCGTCGAAACAAAGAGCCAGAGTGGTTTGCGTGAGCCATGGCGAACGGAAACCGCTCTAGAGCGTGATGATCGAAGGCGGAATCGCCGTCGGTCTGAATCACGCGATAGAACCATGACCGAGAGCGGGATGAATGAGCGCAAGCGATCTCATCCCGCTCTAGCGGACCGGCGCGTAGACGCCGGCCACGCCCGGCGCCGCCTGGAACGCCTCGCTGATCCCGAGGATCGTTTCGGCACCACCGAGGACGAGGTAGCCGTCGGCCGGAATCATCCGCGCGATCGCGCCGAGAACCTGGGTCTTGGTCGGCAGGTCGAAATAGATCAGGACGTTGCGGCAGAAGACGATGTCGAACAGGCCGAGCGTGAAGTTGTCGTGAAGCAGGTTGCGCCGCTCGAAGCGGGTCATGCGGCGCACGGCGTCCACGATCTGCCATTTGTCTCCGCAACGATTGAAATATTTCTCGCGCAGGACCAGGGAGAGCCCGCGCTCGATCTCGTGCTGGGCATAGAGGCCGGAGCGGGCGCGGGCGATCATCTCTCCCGAGATGTCCGTCCCCACGATCTCGATCGCCCAGTCACCGAGCGGCGGGCTCCACTCGCGCAGCAGCATCGCGATCGAATAGGCCTCCTGGCCGGAGGCCGCCGCGGCCGACCAGATCCGCAGCCGGCGTGCTGACCCGCGCGCCTTGGCGAGGCGCGGCAGGAGCCGCTCGCGCAGTGCCTGGAACGGATAGTTGTCGCGGAAGAAGAAGCTCTCGTTCGTCGTCATCGCATCGACGACGTCGTTGATCTTGATCGCATCCCGCCAGGCGCGAAGGCTTTCGGCCAGCGCCTCGACGCTGGTGAAGTTGTATTTGCGCGCGACCGGGCGCAGCCGGCTTTCGACGAGATAGGATTTGTCCGCTGTGAGCACGATCCCGGACTGGTCGCGCACGATCTGGACCAGCATCTGAAAGCCGGGCGACATGGCATCGCTCATCGGGCGCCCGCGGCGATGTCGCGTCGTGCCGGGGCGGCGCCGGCGATCGCGCTGAGCCGCGCCCCGATCCGTTCGACCGGGAGGACGGCGCTGCAGAGACCCGCCTGGGCGACGGCGCCGGGCATGCCCCAGACGACGCTGCTCGCCTGGTCCTGGGCGAGAACGGAGCCCCCGGCCGCGACGACCGCGCGGCAGCCTTCCAGCCCGTCATGGCCCATTCCGGTGAGGATGACGACGAGCAGGGCGCGCCCATAGGCCGCGACCAGGCTGCGCAGCATGGGATCGACCGCGGGGCGGCAGAAATTTTCCGGCGGCTCCTGATTCAGGCCGATCGCGAGCGCGCCCGGCGGGGCCCCGCACACCACCATGTGATGATTGCCGGGCGCCACATAGACGCGCCCCGCTGTCACGGTCTCGCCGGCGACCGCCTCGCAGGCCTCCAGGCCGCAGTCCCGAGCGATGTTCCGCGCGAGCAGCGTCGTGAAGGTGGGCGGCATATGCTGGGTGAGGAAGATCGGCTGGCGGAGCGGCCCGGCATCGCGCAAGACGCGGAACAGCGCCTGCGGGCCGCCGGTCGAGCTGCCGATGGCGATCGCGCGAGGCCGGACCGGCACCTGGGGGCGCAGCGCGATCTCGGGCCCGGCGAGCCGCGTCGCCGGTGTGGCGATGTGCGGTCGTCCGCCGAGATTGCGGATCTTGAAGAGCAATTCCTGGTTGAACGGAGTGGCGCCGAGCATCTCCCGCGCCGCACTCGGCTTGGGCACGTAATCCGCCGCGCCGAGTGCCAGCGCCCTGAGCGCGATTTCGGCGTTGCGCACCGTGAGGGTGGACGCCATGAGGATACGCAGGCCCGGCTGCTGGCGCAGCAGCAGCGGAATCGCGGTCAGGCCGTCCATTTCGGGCATCTCGATGTCGAGCACGGCAACGTCGGCCGGCGTGTGTTCGAGGCTCGCCAGCGCGGTCCGCCCGTTATCGACCGAGGCGACGAGCTCGATCTCGGCATCCTCGTGCAGGACCCGGGCGATCAGGCCGCGCACGACCGCCGAATCATCGACGATCATCACGCGGATCCGGCGGCCCGCCGCGGCGGGGACCGGGGATATCACGCCGGCGCGGCCACCACCCGATCGAGCAGGCGCGCGATGTCGAGCACGACCATCAGCCTCTCTTTGAGCTTGTGCACACCGCGCGAGATGTCGCGCCAGGCGGGATCGAGCGTCAGCGGATTGGGCTCGAGGGCGGCGAGCTCGAGCGCCATGACTTCGCCGACCGCATCGACGACCAGGCTATAGAGCTCGCCGCGATGCTCGACGACGACGGAGATCGCAAGCTCGTGCGGAATTGTCCCCGTCGCCTTCAAGCCAAGGCAGGCGGAGGCGTCGATCGCAGTGACGATGCGCCCGCGCAGGTTGAGCGCACCGGCAACGGCCGCGGGGGCGAGCGGAACACGCGTGATCGTCTGCCGCCCAAGCACGTCCTGCACCTGAAGGACAGGAATGCCGAACAGTTGTCCGCGGATCACGACGGTGATGTAGTCCACGGTTTCGCAATCCGCGGCGGGCGCCGATGTCGATGGGGTCGTCCGGGCGCCGCTCATGCCGCGGAACTCGCGAGGGTGAGGCGGTCGGTGAGCCTGCGGACGACGCTGTTGCGATCGGACTTGACGATATAGTCGTCGAACCCGGCGCCGCGTCCGCGATCGACGTCGCGCTGGGTGCTGAGCGAAGAAAGCGCCATGATCGGTATAGCGGCCCAGCGCGGATCGGATTTGACCTCGGCCACGAACTCGAATCCGGTCATGCCGGGCATCTCGATATCCGAGATGATGGCGTCGAACATCGTTCCACGCTCGCGCATCGCGAGCGCCTCCCGCGCATCGCCGAGTGCCGTGACATTGAAGCCGGCGGCCTCGAGCAGCGGCGTCATCACGCTGCGGAAGAACGGGCTGTCATCGACCAGAAGCAGGTTCCACAGGCCATGCCCCGGCGTCTCCTGCCGGTCGCGGCCGAACCATCCCGGCAGTGCCTTGGTGAGGAAATACCCGGCATCGACGAGGTCGGCGGCCTTGCCGCCGATCACCGTGCTGCCCAGACGCCAGCCGCCGGCCGAGCCGAGCTTGATGTCGATGACGACCTCCGTGATGTCGAGGATCTCATCGACGCAGAGGCCCATGCATCGCGCCTCGTCGACGAAGACGAGGACCTTCTGCGTCTTGCCCTTGGGCTCGGCCGCTCCCTCGAAGCCGACCAGCGGCATGAGCTGGCCGCGATACTGGATGACCCGCTGGTCCTCGATCCGCTCGATGGCCTCGACCGCGATCTCCTCGATCCGCGCCACGAGGGAAAGCGACACCGCCTTCGGGGCGGCGTCGCCGGCGCGAAAGATCAGCATGCTGGTCGCGTGCGAAGCCGCGATGTCGGCGCTCTGCGCGTCGGCCGTGCCCGCCGCGCCTGTCGTCTCCGCGGAGCGCGCGGCGCCAATGTCCATGCCGTTCGGATCCAGGATCATGATGACGGACCCGTCGCCGAGGATCGTGTTGCCGGAGAACATGGGCAGGCTGCGGAGAACCGGGGCGACCGGCTTGACCACGATCTCCTCGGTGTCGAAGACGCGATCGACCATGATGCCGAAATCCTGCGTGCCCACCCGGGCGACGACGACGAAGTGCCGGGTATGCGCCGTCTCCGTCCCGTCCGCGGCCAGCCGCAGCAGGTCTTTCAGCACGACGACCGGCAGCAGGCGCTGGCGAAGCCTGAGCAGCGGCGCGCCGTTGATGACTTCGATGCGGTGCTCGGCCGAGGGATCGGTGCCGACCTGGACGAGCTCGGTGACCGCGAGCTGAGGGATCGCGAAGCGCTCGCCCGCGGCGCCGACGATCAGCGCCGAGATGATGGCGAGCGTGAGCGGGATCCGCACGATGAAGCTGGTGCCGCCGCCGCGCTTGGAGCGCACGTCGATGGTGCCGCCGATGCGCTCGATGTTGGTGCGCACCACGTCCATGCCGACCCCGCGGCCGGAGACGGCGGTGATCCTCTCGGCCGTCGAGAACCCTGGGCGGAAGATGAACTGGAGGAGCTGCGCCTCGCTGAGAGCGGCGGTCTCGGCCTCGCTCGCCAGCCCTTGCGCGACCACCTTGGCACGGATCCGATCGATATCGAGGCCGCGCCCGTCGTCACGAATGACGACGACGACATAGCCACCTTCATGATACGCTTCGAGAACGATCCGCCCGGTCTCCGGCTTGCCGAGCGCCACTCGCTCCGCCGCCGGCTCGATGCCGTGATCGGCGCTGTTGCGCACCATATGGGTGAGCGGGTCCTTGATCAGCTCGAAGACCTGCTTGTCGAGCTCGGTCTCGGCCCCGTGCATCTCGAGCGCGATCTTCTTGCCGAGATCGGCGGCGAGATCGCGGATCAGCCGCGGCACTGCCTGCCAGGCATTGCCGATCGGCTGCATGCGCGTGCGCATCACGTCTTCCTGCAGCTCGGAGACGACCTGGTTCAACCGTTGCAGGGGGGCCGCGAAGGCGGACTCCTTCTGCGCCCGCAAGGTTTGCAACAGCTGGTTGCGGGTCAGCACGAGCTCCGAAACGCCGGTCATCAGTTTTTCGAGGAGGTCGACATGCACGCGCACGCTCTGCGCGGCGACCCCGCCCGCCTTGGCCGCGCCCTCCACGCCGGCGGCCGGCGGGGGCGGCGCGGCGAGGGCAAACGCGGCCGCCTGACGCTCGGCGATCATCGTTTCGCGTGGCGCTTCCCGCAGCACCTCCGCCACCGCATCGATGGACGAGGCTGGAGGCGCAGACCGCACCCCTTCGGCGCAGGCCTCGAGGGCGGCGATCAGGTCGCGATCGTCGCCGCCGGGTTCCGCGCCCGTCTCCTCGAGCGCTGCCAGCAGCGCCTTGATGCGGTCGAGCGAGCGGAGGATCAGAGTGACGAGAGCCGCATCGACCGCGCGCGTGCCCTCGCGGAGCTGCCCGAGCACCGTCTCGCTCGCGTGCGCCAGGCTCTCCAGCCGAGCCAGGCCGAGGAATCCGCTGGTGCCCTTGATCGTGTGCATGAGGCGGAAGATGCCCGAGAGCAGCGCCGGATCGTCGGGCTCCGTCTCGAGCCGCACCAGCTCGAGATCGAGGCGGGCGATATGCTCGAAGGTCTCGGTCAGGAAGTCGGAAAAGAGCTCGTCCATTCCGCGCCCCTACCCCTGTGCCAGCAGGCGGTCGATCTCGCTCTGGTCCATGCCCTGGCCGGGAATCGGCGGACCTTTCAGCAAGGATACGTCGTTCGGCTTTTCCATCAGCTCGGCCGCGGTGACCTCGGCGGGCGGTGCGTCCTGCTCGGGATGGACGCCAAGCGCCAGTGCCAGATGATCGATCTTCGTTTCGATCTCGCCCAGCAGCGACACCACCTTGGCCACCTTCTGGCTGGTGAGATCCTGGAAGCTGCAGGCCTCGTAGATGCGTGCGATCACCGCCGAAATGCGCCGGCCGCGCAGCCCCGGCATCTGCTTCGCCACACCATCGAGCTGCTCGCAGGCATTGAGGATGCGGTTGGCCGAGGAGGTCGCGTTGTCGATCACCGCGAGGAGCTGGTCGTTCATCGCGCGCAGGCTCGCGCCGCGCTCGGCGCTGGGGCCGATCGAGACGACGTCCGCGCGGACGCGCTGCATGCACGCGGCAAGCCGCTCGAGCTCCGCCGCGAGCAGGCTGCCCGCGCTCGGCGCGAGCGGCTGCCAGGTCGTCTGCGCGGGCTTGCGCGGGGCGGCGCCGCCAAGCCCGAGCGCGGCCAATATGCTGATGATCTTGCGGTCGATATTGTCGAAGGCGAGACGCACCAGGCGGATGCGCTGGCCCGTCAGATCCTGGAAATCGCAGGCCTCGAAGAGCTGGGCGATGATGCCGAGCAGCCGCTCGCGCACCGGGCCGGCGGCGTCGTTCGCGATCGCCTGCAATTGCTCGCAGCAATCGAGAATGTTGCCGGCCGCCGTCTCGTTGGTCTTCAGCACCGTGCCGAGCTGGTCGTTGGCGCTAGGAATATGGCTTGCGCCGATCTCCTGGGGCCGGATGGTTCGCACCTCGTCCTGCACCTGCTGGAGATGCTCGAGCAGCCGCGTGATCTCGGCGATGCTCGGCAGGACATCCGCCGTGCCCGACGGAGTGGCCTGCCCGGTGTTCGGCGCATTCGCGGCCATCGAGCCGGGCTCCCTAGAAGTGGCCGAGCACGCTCACGAGCTTGGACTTCAGCGTCTCGGCGTTGAACGGCTTGACGATGTAGTCGTTCACGCCGGCCTTCTTGGCAGCGATCACGTTGTCCACCGCGGATTCCGCGGTGACCATGATGAAGGGCGTCTTTTTGAGCCTTTCGTCGGCGCGCACGTGCTGGAGCAGCTTGAGCCCGGTCATCGGCTCCATGTTCCAGTCGCTGATCACCACGCCATAGGGCTTGTTCTGCATCAGATCGAGCGCGCCGTTGCCGTCGGCCGCCTCGTCGATCATCGAAAACCCGATCTGGCGCAAGAGGTTGCAGACGATACGAATCATCGTCTTGCTGTCGTTGACAACGAGAACGCTGGTGTGGGCGGGCACGACCATGGTGCTTTACCGTTCCGGTGAAATCCGTCTCGGCCCCAATATGGGGACAGAGGGTTACCGGTTGGTTGCCGCAAGCGCCGCCCTGGCGCGTCCCGCAGAGGCGCCCCGGCGCCGCGCCCGACGATGCCGCAGGTGGGCAGACCGATCCCCCAGGCTCGTCCGGCCCCGTCGGCCCCGCCTCACCGCTCAGCGCGGGGTGAGCACCATCACCATCTGGCGGTTCTCCATCCGCGGCATCTGCTCCACCTTGCTGTCGGGGTCCATGTCGGTGCGGATGCGCTCGAGGACCTTCACCCCAAGCTCCTGGTGGGCCATCTCGCGGCCGCGGAAGCGCAGCGTGACCTTCACCTTGTCGCCCTCGCCGATGAACGTCTTCATCGCCCGGAGCTTCACCTGGTAGTCGTTCTCGTCGATGTTCGGGCGAACCTTGATTTCCTTGATCTCGATGACCTTCTGCTTCTTGCGCGCTTCGTTGCGCTTCTTCTGCTGGTCATACTTGAACTTGCCGAAATCCAGGATCTTCACCACCGGCGGATCGGCGTTCGGGCTGATCTCGAGGAGATCGAGGCCGGTCGCATAGGCCCGGTTGAGCGCCTCACGAAGATTGACGATGCCCTGCATCTCGCCGGCTTCGTCGATCAGCCGCACCTTCTCGGCACGGATCTCGTCGTTGACACGCGGGCCCTCGCGCGTGGGTGGGGCGGGCAAAGGGGGTCTGGGGATGATGGTCTCCTGTTGCAGTGGCTAGGCTTGGTGGGCGAGTGGGTTGGGGAGGCGGCTAAGCTTGGGAGGCCGCGGAACGAAACGCGATCGCGCAATTGTTGCCGCAGCGGGCGGCCACGATCAAGCGCACGAGACGTTCCCCGGGGCGCGCGAGGCGGTATTCCTCGCGCTTCCCTGGCGAAGATCGGGCGGCGCGGCCTCCGCTGCAAGGCGGGCCACCGCCTCGGAAACCGCCAGCACCTCCTGCTCGGGCGCGCCGAGCCGGCGCAGCGCCACGGTGCCCGCCTCGGCCTCCCGCCGCCCGACCACCAGCATCGCCGGCACATGGCGGAGGCTCCAGTCCCGCACCTTGGCATTAATTTTTTCGTTCCGGGTATCGACCTCAACGTGAAGGCCCGCCGCCGCGCAGGCCTGCCCCACCTCGGCGGCATAGGCGTCGGCGTCCGAGACGATGGTCGCGACGGCCACCTGCAGGGGGGCGAGCCACAATGGCAGGCGGCCGGCAAATTGCTCGATCAGGATGCCGAGGAAGCGCTCGAAGCTGCCGAGGATGGCGCGGTGCAGCATGACGGGCCGCCGCCGCCTGCCGTCCTCGGCCACGTATTCGGCGTCGAGCCGCTCCGGCAGCACGAAATCCACCTGCAGCGTGCCGCACTGCCATTCCCGCCCGATCGCGTCCTTGAGCACGAACTCGAGCTTCGGGCCGTAGAACGCGCCCTCGCCGGGGTTGAGCGCATAGGCGACGCCGGCCTCCGCACAGGCCTCCCGGAGCGCCGCCTCGGCGCGGTCCCAGGTCTCGTCGGAGCCCGCCCGGACGGCTGGGCGGTCGGCGAACTTCACCGCGAACTCGGGAAAGCCGAGGTCGTGATACACCTCGGAAAGCAGCGCCATGAAGCGGACCGTTTCGGCCCCGATCTGCTCCTCGGTGCAGAAGATGTGCGCGTCGTCCTGGGTGAAGGCGCGCACGCGCATGATCCCGTGCAGCGCGCCTGAGGGCTCGTAGCGGTGGCAGGCACCGAATTCGGCCAGCCGCAGCGGCAGCTCGCGGTAGCTCCGCACCCGCTGGGTGAAGAGCTGCACATGGCAGGGGCAGTTCATCGGCTTGAGCGCCAGCGTGCGGTGCTCGTCCGCGACCTCGGCGGTGAACATGTGCGCGCCGAATTTCTCCCAGTGCCCGGATTTTTCCCACAGGCTCCGGTCCACCAGCTGCGGCGTGCGCACCTCCTGGTAGCCGTCCGCATCGAGCTGCCGGCGCAGATAGGATTCCACGGTCCGGTAGAGCCGCCAGCCGAGCGGATGCCAGAAGACGCTGCCCACCGCCTCGTCCTGGAGGTGGAAGAGGTCCATCTCGCGCCCCAGCCGGCGGTGGTCGCGCCGCTCCGCCTCGGCGAGCATGACAAGATAGGCGTCGAGCTCCTTCTTCTCGCGCCAGGCGGTGCCGTAGATGCGCGAGAGCATCGGGTTGCGGTGATCGCCCCGCCAATAGGCCCCCGCCGTGCGCATCAGCTTGAAGGCGGTGCCGACATCGCCGGTGGTGCGCATGTGCGGGCCGCGGCAGAGATCGACCCACCCGCCCTGGCGATAGAGCGTGATCGTCTCGCTCTCCGGCAGGTCGCGGATGATCTCCGCCTTGTATTTTTCACCCCGCTCTTCAAAGAATTCGATCGCCTTCTCGCGTTCCCAGACTTCGCGCGTGAACGGCGCCCTCGCTGCAACAATTTCCCGCATCTTCGCCTCGATCGGCGGGAAATCCTCGGTGCTGAACGGCGGCTCGCGGGCGAAGTCGTAATAGAACCCGTTCTCGATCGCCGGCCCGATCGTGACCTGGGTGCCGGGATAGAGGCTCTGCACCGCCTCGGCGAGCACATGGGCGGCATCATGGCGGATCAGCCCCAGCGCCTCCGCGTCGTCGCGGGTGATGAAGCGCACCTCGGCATCCGCGTCGATCACGCTCGCGAGATCGACGAGTCTCCCCGAAACCGTCATCGCGACCGCGGCGCGCGCAAGCCCGGGGCCGATCGCAGCGGCCAGCGCCGCGCCGGTCACGGGTGCGTCGAAGCGGCGGACGGATCCGTCGGGAAGGCGGATGGCAGGCATGGGCTTAGGTGCTCCGGATCGGGCTGCCGTCTATGGGGGCTCGGAAGCGCGGCGACAACCCGTTCGAGCGGCAACTCGGCAAGATTCCGCGCCGCCAGCACATCCGCCGGGCGGCCTTCCGGCCCGCTCGACGGATTTCGCGGCGCCGTCAGCGCCGGGTCGCTCTCGGCCGAGAACAGCACCAGCGCCGGCCGGCCGAGTGCCGCGATGAGATGCATCGGCCCGGTATCGTTCCCCACCGCCAGCGCCGCCCCCGCCGCGATCGGGCCGAGATCGGCGAGCTCCGTCCGCCCGATCAGGTCGATCGCCTCCGGCGCCGCCGCCCGGATCGCCGCGCCAAGCGCCCGCTCGGCCCCAGCCCCGATCAGGACCGGCGCGAGCCCGCTCGCCGCGAGGTGCCGGGCGAGGGCGGCGAACCGCTCCACCGGCCAGCGCTTGGCCGGGCGGTGCGCGGCCGCGCCCGGAACGAGGAGCGCGTAAGGCTCCGGCAGGTCGAATTTTCCCCCGCCGCCCGCCGCGAGCCAGGCGAGGTCAGGCGGCGGAAACGTCCGGATCCCCGCCATCGCCAGCTGCTCGCGCTGGCGCTCCAGCGTGTGCATCCGGTTGCGCGCCGGGTTGGCATGGGGGTGCGAGGCGCCGCGCGCCACACCGGACCAGGGCGGCCGGCCCGCGAGCCAAAAATAGCTCGCCGAACGGGCCGAGGTCTGCAGGTCATAGACGAAATCGAAGCCGCGCAACTGCCGCGCCAGCCGCCAAACCTGCACCACCTCCCACCACGGCGCGCGGCGATCGAGCGCGATCCGGTCGAACCAGGGTGCGCGCCCGGCGAGCGGGGCGAAGGGCGCCGTCGTCAGCAGCGTGACCTCGGCGCCTTCATGGGCGGCGCGAATCGCCGCGAAGGCGCCGAAGGCAAGGCAGAAATCGCCGAGCGCGCCAAGCTTGATGACGAGAATACGCCTCAACGCCCAGGGACCTTAAGGATCGGCCGGGCTATAGCACGAGGCCAGGTGTCACGGAGGCTTCGATGGAAGAGCGCGGCCGGCTGGATCGCGGGGACGGGGTCGAGCTGGCATGGATCCGCCAGGCCGGGCGCGAGCCGATGGTGGTGTTCCTGCCGGGCTTTAAGAGCGAGATGCAGGGCGAGAAGGGCACCCACCTCGCCCAATTCTGCGCCCGGCGCGGGTTCGCCATGCTCCGGCTCGACTATTCCGGCCACGGCGCGAGCGGCGGCCGCTTCGTCGAAGGCTCGATCGGGCAGTGGACCGCCGACGCGCTCGCGGTGATCGATCGCGAGGGCGCCCGGCGCCTGGTCCTGGTCGGCTCCTCGATGGGCGGATGGATCGCGCTCCTCGTCGCCCTGAGCCGCCCGGAGCGGATCGCCGGCCTGCTCGGCATCGCCGCCGCCCCGGACTTCACGGAGAACCTCATGTGGCAGGCGATGACCGAGGCGGAGCAGGCGCGCCTCCTCGCGGAGGGCTCGCTGACCGCGCCCAGCGCCTATGGCGAGCCGATCCTCATCACCAGCCGCCTGATCGAGGACGGGCGGCGCCACCTCCTGCTCGACGGCCCGATCCCGATCTCCTGCCCGGTGCGCCTCCTGCACGGCCAGCGCGATCCGGACGTGCCTTGGGAGACGGCGCTCCGCGCGGCGGAACGGATCGCCGGGGCGGATGTGCGGGTCACCTTGATCAAGGACGGCGAGCACCGGCTCTCCCGTCCCCAGGACCTTGCCCTTCTCTGTTCAACGCTCGCCGGACTCCTCGGCGAGGATGGAAGCTAGCCCCTCGCGGTAGCTCGGATAGCGCCAGGCGAGCCCGAGTGCCGCGCGCGTCCTCCGGCTCAGCACCCGCCTGTCTTCGTCCCAGAAGCTGCGCGCCAGCGGGCTCATCGCCGGGTAAGCCGCTGCGAAGGGACTCTCCGGCGGCGCCGGCACCCCGAGCAGCCGCGCCGCCTCCGCGATCACCGCCGCGCTCTCCGCCGGCGCGTCGTCCGTGAGATTGAGCACGCGCCTCCCCGCCGGCGGGGCCCGCATGGCAGCCAGCACCGCGGCTACGATATCGTCGCGGTGGATGCGGCCGAACGCGTGGCCGGGCTTGACGATCCGCCGCGCCTTCCCGGCGCGCAGCGCGGCAAAGACCGAGCGGCCGGGTCCATAGATCCCGGCGAGGCGGAAAATATCGAGCGGCCGCCCGCCCGCCACCCTCTCCCAGGCAAGCTCCGCCGCCAGGCGCCGCCGTCCGCGCTCGCCCGTCGGCGCCGGCGGCGTGTCCTCGTCCACCGTGCCGCCGCCGCGATCGCCATAGACGCTGGTCGCGGAAAGATACCCGATCCAGCGCAGCGCAGGCGCCGCCGCGATCGCTGCGCCATGGCGCGCCAGGACCGGATCGCCCTGCCCATCCGGCGGCACCGTCGCGAGGAGATGCGTCGCCGTGCCGAGCGCGCCTATCACCGCCGCATCCGCCCCCTCGCGGCCCACGGCGCTCACCGCATAGCCCGCCGCGGCTTCCCGCGCCACCGCCGTCCCGCAATAGCCCGGCCCGAAGATCAGCAGGTGTGGTGGCGCCGTCAAAAATCGAGATCGGCGTAATGCTGCGGCGGCATCACGCCGGGCACGCGGTCGGCGAGCACGCCGCGAAAGCTCGGCCGCGACTTCATCCGCGCGTACCAATCCCGCGCGCCCGGTGCCACCGACCAATCGACGTCGGAGACGAAATCGAGCGCCGAGAGGTGCCCGGCCGCCGCGAAATCGGCGAGCGAGAGCGAGGGGCCGGCAAGCCATTTGCGCGTCTCGGCGAGCCAGGCGAGATATTTGAGGTGCTCGCGGAGCTGCGTGTAGCCGATGCGCAGCGCGGCGGCGTCGGGCTCTCCGCGGCCGGCCAGGCGCTTCATGAATTTTTCCCCCAGCAGATTCTGCGTCACTTCGGCGGCGAACTTCTCGTCGAACCACGCAACCAGCCGCCGCACCTCGATCCGCTCGACGAGCGTGCGGCCGATCAGCGGCGTATCCGGGTACGCCTCCTCGAGATATTCGCAGATGACCCGGGAATCCGGGATGACGAGCCCGTTCTCCTCGATCAGCGTCGGCACCGTCCCGGCCGGATTGAGATCGAGATACTCCGGCCGGCGCTCCCACACCCGCTCGAGCCTGAGCTCGAACGGCAGGCGCTTCTCGGCGAGCACGAGCCGCACCTTGCGGGAGTAGGGCGAGAGCGGAAGATGGTGGAGCACGCGCATCGCGGCCTTATCGCACCCGCCCCCGCCACGGCCAAGGCTACCGGGCGCCGGGCCCCTGGCCCGGGCGCGCATGGAGGCGGCGAAGCGCGCGGTCGATCCAGCGGGCGGTTGTCTTTTCCGGGAGGCTGTTCTGCGCGAGACGCTCGGCAAGCGCTGCGAAGTCGACGAAGTCGAGGCGCTGGTCCTGGTCGAAGCAGCTGAACACCACCGTCCGCTCGCCGCTCACCGGGTCGATCTGCGGCTGCAGGCACTGCGCGCAGACCTCCTTCATCATGCATTGCATCGGGCTGTTGATCGAGCCGATGGCGACGTGCCCGGGCTTGAGGAACGGGGCGAGCAGCCCATGCCGCGCCTCCGCCACCGCGCGCATCATCTTATCCGAGCCGATCGCGATCAAATGATCGGCTTCGCCGAGCGGGATCGCCGGCGCCCCGAGCCGGCCCTCCGCATACGCCGCCATTCCTGCGACGATGTTGCCGACGAAGGCACGGTCCTGCGGCCGGGCGGGGTCGGGCGCGAACCCCGGCGCCTCGTCGCAGCACCAAATGACGACATCCGCCGCGCGCTCGATCTCTTCCCTCTTGTAGCGATCGGCACGCGTGCGATAGCCGGCGAAATAGAGCACGCGCACGCCGGCGGCGCGCGCCGCGCGGCCGATCGAGAAGAGCACCGCATTGCCGAGCCCGCCGCCGGCGAGCAGCAGCGTCCCGGTCTCGGGAATGCGCGTCGGCCGGCCCGTGGGGCCCATCAGCACGACCGGCTCGCCGGGCCGGAGCAGCGCACAGAGATCCGAGCTGCCGCCCATCTCGAGCACGATCACCGAGACCAGGCCCGCCTCCTTGTCCGTGCTCGCGCCGGTCATCGCCAGCCCCTCCATCGCGAGCACGCTCGCGCCGAGCCCGGGCTCGCTCAGCCGCGCGGCATGGCGCTCATAGTTCTGCAGCCGGAAGAACTGCCCGGGGCGGAAGGCCCGCGCCGCCGCCGGCGCGTGCACCACCACCTCGACGATGCGCGGCGTCAGCCGGTGCACCGCGTACACGGTGGCGACGAGGCTCCGTTCCGCCTCCGCGACGACCGTGCCGCCCCCACGCGACGGCGCGCGCGCGGCGAGCAGCCGGGAGATCAGCGGATAGCCGCGCTTGGCGCTCGCCATCGCCTTCACCACGTTGCCCGCGAAACCCGGATGCAGATCGCCGAAGAAGCTCAAGAACCGCCCGTCCGCGGTGCGGTGCATGAGCACCTGCGCTTCGTCCGGCTTGACATCCCCGCGCCCGACCGAGACCGGTTTTCCCTCCGCGTCGATCGCCCGAAAGAATTTTCCGTCCAGTTCGATTCGCTGATCTTCACGCGCGAGCACGGTGTTGGGCGAGGTGCCCGCCGCGACGAGCACCGCGCGCGCGGCAAGCGTCACCTCCGTGCCATCGCCCTCCCGGAATCGCACCGCGCACGCATGGCCGAAACGATCGACCTCGATCGCGCGCGGCGTCAGGCCCTCCGCGAAGACCACCCCTTCCTCGAGCGCCTTGCCTACCTCCTCGTGGTTCAGCGTATACGAGGGCGAATCGACCAGGCGGCGGCGATAGGCGATGGTCGCCCCACCCCA
Source organism: uncultured Pseudomonadota bacterium (assembly GCA_963840545.1). Taxonomy (GTDB): domain Bacteria; phylum Pseudomonadota; class Alphaproteobacteria; order Acetobacterales; family Acetobacteraceae; genus JAKAWQ01. Next base: position 341,202 of record CAWIZE010000002.1, read on the forward strand.
GCCCGCGAGCAGCTTCCCGAACCGCGGCGCGCGGCTCTCGCCGCGGGCTGCCGCGCGCTCGGCCGCGACCGCCGCCGCGTGGGCGAGGAATTCGAGGGCGATCTCGGCTTCTTCCTCGTTGAGACCCGAGCGCAGGCTGGCCTCGCCCTGCTCGCGCGCGAGCGTTCGCCAGCGGGCGGCGAATTTCTCCACCTCGCGCACATAATAGGCGAGGCTCTCCGTCGCGGTGTCGATCGCGGTCAGGCCGCCGCCGATCACCACCACCGGCAGGCGGAGCTGCAGATTGGCGATCGAGGATTTCTTCGCCGCCCCGGTGAGCTGGAGCGCCATCAGGAAGTCCGACGCCTCGCGCACCCCGCGCGCAAGCCCGTTCGGGATATCCAGCACGGTCGGCCTTCCGGCCCCGAGACAGAGCGCGATATGGTCGAAGCCGAGCGCCAGGGCGGCGTCGATGTCGAGCGTCCCGCCGCCACCGAAGCGCACGCCGCCGAACGCGGCGAAGGATTCGCTGCGTTCGAGCAGGAGGCGGATGAGCTTGAGGTAGTTCTTGTTCCAGCGCACGGTGATGCCGTACTCGGCGACGCCGCCGAAGCCGGCCATCACGCGGTCGTCGAGATCCTCGAAGAGAATCTGCGCATCGCGCACCGGCTGGCGGGGGTCGAAGCCGAGCGGCTCGATCTTGAGCCCGTCGACCGCCACCACCGTATGACCGTCATTGAGCAAATGATGGGCGAGCGTGAATCCCGCCGGCCCGAGCCCGACAACCAGCACGCTCCGCCCGCTTGGCCGTCGCGGCAGCGGCCGGCGGATGTCGAGCGGGTTCCATCGTGTCAGCAGCGCGTAGATCTCGAAGCCCCAGGGCAGCGCCAGCACCTCGCGCAGGATCGCGGTCTCGGCCTGTGGAATATCCACCGGCTGCTGCTTCTGGAAGATGCACGACTTCATGCAGTCGTTGCAGATGCGGTGCCCGGTCGCGGCGAGCATCGGATTGTCGACGATGATCGTGGCGAAAGCGCCGAGCACCGAGCCGCCGGCGCGGAGCTCGTGCATCTCGCTGATCCGCTCCTCGAGCGGGCAGCCGGCGAGCGTGACGCCGAGGGCCGATTTCTGGAATCCGCCGCTCTTGCGGTCCTTGAGGCCCTTGCTGCAACTGTCCTTTTCCTGGTGGTGGCACCAGATGCAGTACTGCATCTCGGCCAGCGCCTGCGCGCTCGTCATGCCACCATCCGTCAGCGCAAATCCGTCGCGCGGGCGCAGCATTGCCTCCGGCAGGCGGAGCATCGTCACGCCGTCGCGCTCGATCGTTGCGAGCGGCAGAAGATGCGCGGGCTCGATCCGGTGCGGAACATGGAACAGGATTCCGTCCCGGTGCAGCGCCTGGCCCGCCGCGGTGAGGCTTGCCCAGGCGGCATAGCGAAGCGCCAGGTCCAGCCGCCCGGCCACGCCCTCCATCTCCCGATCGATTTCCCATTGGGCGACATGGGCGGAAAAGCCGCCCTCGCTGAACGCCTCGCCCATCGCGGCCTCGAGCCCGCGCCGCAACGCCTGCCCGTCGAACCCCTGCGGGTCGGGGTATTTCTTGACCGCCTGGCGCTGCACGAAAACCCTGCGGCAGAGATGGACCGGATCGAGCGCAGCCGTCGCCGCAACGACCCCCGCCAGCTCGGCCTCGATAGCGAAGAGCTTGCCCAGGAAGGATTGCAGATGCGGGCCGAGCCCGATCAGGAGCGCGCTCTCATCCGCGGCCGCAAGCGCCTGCGGCTCCGCACGGGCCGCCAGGAGCGCCCCATACAGCTCCGGCGCCTCGGCCTCGAGTGCGGCGAGAAAGCCCCGGTCGAGCCGGATGAGGCCGTCACGCTCCAGAAGGTCGGATAAGCGGAAACCAAGGCCGAGCGATGTTGCGTCCATGCGTGGCTTTACGTGGGGGGAGCGCCGGGCGGATGCCACAGAGGCCCGCCCCCGGCAACCTGGGGCACCGCCCCTTGGCCTTACTTCCGGCGCATGAAGCGGCGGGCGAAGCGGACCAGGCTTGGCACGGTGGTCGGGCGCAGGAGCCGTTGGTCGTAGCCTGCCATGCGGCGGTCGTTCTCGGCCAGGCAGATGTCCAGGAGCTCGGCGGTGTTGATGTCGTGGCCGACCTGGTTGGCCCCGGTCAGGGTGAAGTTGGCGTCCTGGTTCGATCCGGTGTCGCCCGAGCTCATGTCCCTGGCGATGTTCATCCGTTCGCCGATCAGCAGCCCCCAGACCGCGAGGGTACGGAAGAAGAAGTAGGGCCGCCGCCAGAGCGGCATCATTCGCTTGTGCCAGGCCAGCCAGTTGACGAAGAGCAGGATGTGCCGGGTTTCCTCCTGGATCACCGGCTCGAAGGTCTCCACCAGTTCCGGGGGGAACAATCCGGAGCGGCGGGCGGTCTCGAAGAGCCCGAAGGCGAAGAAGCTGTCGATGCACTCACCGTAGGCGGTGACCAGGTAGGACCATTCCGGGTCCTTCGGCTCGATATATTCCGGCTCCGGCGCGAGCTTGATGCCGTAGAATTCGACCAGGCGGGCCAGCACCTCCTTGTGGCGGCCTTCCTCCCAGCCATTCAGCTCGAGCGCCTGGCGCACCTGGGGGTCGGCGATGGTGCGGGCATAGCTCAGCATGCGCAGCCGCGCGCGCCCCTCGGTCTGCACCGCGATGTCCCAGATCGGCAGGTTGACGAGCCGGGTCCTGGCCTCGTCGTCGAGCGTCGGCCAGTCGATCACCGCCGGTTTGTAGGGGTTGAAGGTCTCCAGGAACATGCGACAGAACATCGCCTTGTGCGCGTCCTCCCCGGGCGGCAGGGCGCCGCCGGTGGGGAACGTCCAGGCGCGGGCGGTGGCGTCCGCCGCGGTGACGGCTGCGTTCTGCATGGGCACTCCTTCCAGGCTCGTCGCGGCACCCATAGAGCAGATCGCGCCCGGCGGTCAGTCGCTGCTGTCGATGCGGTCGCTGGCGACCCGCCCCGGCGCCGGGTGCGCGAGGCCGCCCATGCTGGCGAGGCAATCGGCATCGGAGAGCGGCGCGCCGAGCGTGCGCGCATCCGCCATCGCCACCCGTGGCGCGCCGTTCGCCGGGTCGCGATAGAGGATGAGGTCGATCGCGCAGCGCGAGGAGCGGTAGAGCCAGACCTCGGCGGGTCCGTCACGGCGCAGCAGGGTGGGCTGGCCGAACTCGGCCTCGAGCGCCGTCGGCGTGGCCCCGACCAGCCGATCGACGCTGTCTGCCGCCGGCGTCTGGCGCCCGGCGAGCCGGCCCTGCGCGGTCGCGCAGCCGGCGAGCAGCAGCAGGAGCAGCGGTCCCCGGCTGGCGGCGCGCACCCTCCGTCGCGCGGCCCTCCGGTGAGCCCCCTGCGGGCGCGCCATCGCCGTCCCAGGCCCGCTCCCGCGCCTCGCCAGGGCCGTGCGAGGCGAGGCTAGGCCGCGGATTCGGAGGCCGGCCGCACCGGCTCGACGCGCGGCACCTCGCGTGGGCCGCCTGCGCGCCCGTCGCCCGCCGCCTCGGTCAGCATCTCCATCCGCCCGGTGATCTGCCCGCCATCCTCGACCTGCAGCCGCCGGCAGCGCGCCGTGCCGAGCACCTTCCCGCTGGCGCGCACGATCAGGCTGCCGCGGACGGTCAGTGTCCCGTCGATGGTGCCGGCGATCTCGGCGTCCTCGACCTCCACCTCGCCCTTGAACACCCCGCCCGGGGCGATCGACAGCTCGGTGGCGTGGATCATGCTGGCTTCGACCGTGCCTTCGACGACCAGCCGCTCGGCGTCCTGCACCGTGCCCTGGACGCTGATCCCGTGGCCGACGACGAGCGTGCGCCGCTCCGCCGGCTCGCGGCCGGGGATGCGGGGGGCACCGAGCGGACGGGTGGCGGGCCCGCCAACCGGGGCCGGCGTGGAAGCGAACGGCGATCTGCCCATGACGGGGGTCTCCTTGACTGGAGCGGGACGGAAAGGCGGCACGCCAAGACCGTTGTCGGCGGGTTCAGCACCGGCTGTCCCGGGAGCTGCCCGAAACTCGCGCGATGGAGCGGCAACCGGCGCCGTGCCTGACGGTGGCGCATCGTCGTCGGGTCGGCGGCGCTTGAACACGGACATTGCGTCCCTCACCCAATGCATTGCACGTCACGCGGCCTATCACAGGCCCATGATCCGGAACAACCCGAAGAGGGGAGTTTTCCCCAGAAATGAAAGATTAGGAACGGGCGGCTATCCCGCACCGCGGCATGATGCTACGCGGCTGCCCGCAAGGGGCAGAAGCATGGCGGCAGCGCGGTTCGACATCCTGGGTATCGGCAACGCCATCGTCGACCAACTGGCCGAGGTGCCCGAATCGTTCCTTTCCCGCCACGATATGCACAAGGGCGCGATGCGGCTCTGCGATTTCGCGACCGTGGAGCGGCTGGCCCTGTCGCTGCCCGACCCGCAGGAAACCAGCGGCGGCTCGGCTGCCAACACCTGCGCCGTCGCCGCCGCTCTCGGCAGCCGCGTCGCCTTTCTCGGCAAGGTCGCGGGGGATCGCCTCGGCATGCGCTTCCGCGAGGACATCACCAGTTCCGGCGTCTATTTCCCAGCCGCCGCCGGCGAGCCCATCAGCCACCCCATCTCTCATCCCATCTCTCATCCCACGGGCCGCTGCGTCGTCGCCGTCACCCCCGATGGCCACCGGACCCTCAACACCTTCCTTGGCGCGGCCGTGGGCCTGGCACCCGAGGACGTGAGCGAAGACCTCGTCGCCGCCTCCGGCGTCGTCTACCTCGAAGGCTATCTCTTCGACCCGCCCGCCGCGCAGGCCGCCTTCCGCCGCGCCGCCGCCCTGGCGCGCCAGGCCGGCCGCAAGGTCGCGCTGTCGCTTTCGGATCCCTTCTGCGTCGATCGCCACCGCGCCGGGTTCCGCGCCCTCGCAGCCGAGCAGGTCGACCTGCTCTTCGCCAACGAGGCCGAGCTCTGCAGCCTCTACGAGGAGAACGATTTCGCCGCCGCAGCGGAACGGGTGCGGGGCGAGGTCGCGATCGCCGCCCTCACCCGCAGCGAGGCCGGCAGCGTCGTCCTGGCCGGCGCCCGGACCATCCCGATCCCCGCCTGGCCGACCCGCGTGGTGGACACGACCGGCGCCGGCGACGCCTACGCGGCCGGATTCCTCCACGCCCACATGGCCGGACGCGATCTCGAGCTCTGCGGCAAGCTCGGGAGCCTTGCAGCCGCCGAGGTCATTGCACATCTCGGGGCCAGGCCTGGCGCGAGCCTGCCCGCCCGCGCCGCCCTCCTCCTCGGTTGAACCGGACCCCCCAGGGACCCCAATGACCCTCAGAAACGTGGCCATCATCGCGCATGTCGATCATGGCAAAACCACCCTCGTCGATCAGCTCCTGCGCCAGTCGGGCGCCTTCCGCCTCAACCAGGCGGTGGCCGAGCGCGCGCTCGACAGCGGCGAGCTCGAACGCGAGCGCGGGATCACCATCCTCGCCAAATGCACCGCCGTCACCTGGGAAGGCACGCGCATCAACATCGTCGATACGCCCGGCCACGCCGATTTCGGCGCCGAGGTCGAGCGCATCCTCGGCATGGTGGACGGCGCGCTCCTGCTCGTGGACGCCGCCGAAGGCGTGCTGCCCCAGACCAAGTTCGTGCTCGGCAAGGCACTCGCGCGGGGGCTTCGCCCGATCGTCGTCCTCAACAAGCTCGATCGGCCGGACGCGCGGGCCGACGCGGTCGCGAACGAGGTATTCGACCTTTTCGCCGCCTTGGGCGCGAGCGAGGCCCAGCTCGACTTCCCGCTGCTTTACGCCTCCGGCCGCCAGGGCTGGGCCGATCCCACGGCCGACGGCCCGCGGCGGAACCTTGCCTCCCTCTTCTCCCTGATCCTCTCCCACGTCCCGCCGCCGGCAGCCCCGGTCGACGAGCCCTTCGCGATGCTGGCCAGCATCCTCGAATACGACCCCTTCCTCGGCCGCGTCCTCACCGGGCGGATCGAGGCGGGCCGCGCCCGGCGCAACATGCCGCTCAAGGTGCTCCGGCCCGGTTGCGCCGAGCCGGTCGAGGTCGGCCGGCTGACCCGGCTCCTCTCCTTCCGCGGGCTCGAGCGCGTCCCCGTCGAGGAGGCCGAGGCCGGGGACATCGTCGCACTCGCCGGCATGGCCGAGGCGACCGTGGCGGACACCATCGGCGCCGCCGAGCGCGAGACCGCCCTGCCGGCGACCCCCGTCGATCCGCCGACCCTGGCAATGACCTTCCGCATCAACGATGGCCCGCTTGCCGGCCGCGAGGGCAAGAAAGTCACCTCGCGCCAGATCCGCGAGCGGCTCTTCCGCGAGGCCGAGGGCAATGTCGCGATCCATGTCCGCGACTTCGAGGAAACCGAGGCCTTCGAGGTCGCCGGCCGCGGCGAATTGCAGCTCGGCGTCCTGATCGAGACCATGCGCCGCGAGGGCTTCGAGCTCACGATCGGCCGGCCCCGCGTCCTGACGCGGCAAAATCCCGAGACCGGCGCCCTCGAGGAGCCGATGGAGGACGCGCTCGCCGACGTCGACGAGCCCTATGCCGGCGTGGTGGTGGAAAAGCTCTCCCAACGCAAAGGCGAACTCATCGAGATGCGCCAGCTCCCGGGCCACCGGCTGCGGCTCACCTTCCGCATCCCGAGCCGCGGGCTGATCGGCTATCACGGCATCTTCCTCACCGACACCCGCGGCACCGGCGTCATGAACCGGAGCTTCGCCGGCTACGGCCCCTGGCGGGGCACGATCGCCGGGCGCATCAACGGCGCCCTGATCGCCACCGGCGAGGGCCTCGCCGTGCAGTACGCCCTCTTCTACCTCCAGGATCGCGGGGCGCTCTTCATCTCCCCCGGCGAGAAGGTCTACGCCGGCATGATCATCGGCGAGCACAGCCGGGACAACGACCTCGAGGTCAACCCGCTGAAAGAGAAAAAACTCACCAATATCCGCGCCGCCGGCAAGGACGAGGCGCTCCTCCTCATCCCACCGCGCCGGCTCTCCCTCGAGGAGGCGATCGCCTATGTCGGCGACGACGAGCTCGTCGAGGTGACGCCGGGCGCCATCCGCCTGCGCAAGCGCGAGCTCGATCCGAACGCCCGCAAGCGCGCCTCCCGCGCCGCTTAAGCCCAGGGGCTCCGCCCCTGGACCCCGGCAAAGGCGGAGCCTTTGCAATCCATTCGTTTTTATAAGATCAACTTATGGGGCTCCGGCCCCAACCCGGGCAGCTAACCGAGATCGAGCCGCCCGCCATCGACCGGCAGATCCGCCCCGGTCATGAAGGAAGACTCGCCGGACGCCAGGAACAACGCAGCGGCCGCGACCTCCTCGGGCCGGCCGACGCGCTTCAGGGGAATTGTCGCCGCCATCTGATCCTTCATCGCGCTGACCTGTTCTGCGGACCCTCCCGTCATCTTTCCCCAGATCGGCGTCTCGATCGGCCCCGGGCTGATCGTGTTGACACGGATATTGCGCGGCGCAAGCTCGGCAGCGAACGCACGACCGAGCGAGCGAAGCGCCGCCTTGCTCGCAGAGTAGACCGAAAGGCCAGGCATCCCCAGCGCGTGCGCGATCGAAGAGGTCAGGACGATGGAGCCGCCATCGGGCATGACCTTCACCACTTCCTTGATGAGGAAGAAGGCCCCGCGCGTGTTCACATCGAAAACCTTGTCGAAGAAGGCCTCGTCCACCTGCTCGAAAGGCGCGTACCTGGCGATACCGGCGTTGACGTAGAGCACGTCGATGCGTCCATGGCGCCTCGCCACGTCGGCAACCAGCGCGGCGACTGCGGCCGGGTCGCCCGCATCGGAGGCGATCACCTCGATGCCGTCGAGATCGTTCCGCGCCCCCTCGAGCGTCTCGGGGTTCGATCCCGTCACGATGACGCTCGCGCCTTCCGCCGCGAACAGCTTCGCCGTCGCCGCTCCCATCCCGCTCGTGCCGCCGCTGATCAGGGCGACCTTCCCGCTTAGCCGATCCATTCGCTGCTCCATCACTTGCAATGAGGAATGATTCCTGGCGGCAGGGGCTAAGCCGCGGCCCGGGCCTTCAGTCGATCGAGGATCGGAAAGAGGTCGCTCGGCTCCGGCCGTTGCCGATAGTCCGGGTTGACCTCGGCGTAGGCGATGACCCCATTCTGACCGATGACGTATCGGGCCGGCATCGGCAGGGTCCAGCTGTCCTCCCCGTTGAAGACGGGCAGCGGGCCGCCGAGTCGCCTGTGCACCTCGCGCATCTCCTCGGGCACCACCCAGCGCAGGCCAAAGGCTGCCCCGAGCTCGCCGCCCTTGTCGCTCAGGACAGGGAAATGAAGCCCATTCTCCCGCTGAGACTTTCGATTGTTCGCCGGCGTCTGCGGTGAGATCGCCACGAGCGGGCCGCCGCGCGCGCGGATCTCGCCGAGCGCCTCCTCAAGCGCTTTCAGCTCGAGGTTGCAGAAGGGGCACCAGACGCCGCGGTAGAAGCTGAGGACCAGCGGCCCCGTCTGCAACAGATCGGCTGAGGCGACGCGCACTCCGTCCGGGTCCGGCAGGTCGAATTCCGGCGCGCGATCGCCCACCTTGAGCGCCCGTTCGGCCTGGCCCGTTGCGATCAGCGCGCTGATCGTGCGCCCGATGATCGGCCCGAACTCCGGGGGGAAATTCGGCTTGGGCAATGCCTTGTAGGCCTCGAGCGACTCTTGAAGCGTCATGGCGGGCTCTTGTTTGTAGCGAGCGATACAAAAACGCTCGGCGCCTGCCTGTCAAGAGAATCTTTAACGACCGCTACAACCCCGCTATATCAGCCTCATGGCGCGCACGATCGCATTCGATTACGGACGGGCCCTGGACAAGGCGACCTGTCTCTTCTGGAGAGACGGCTACGCCGGAACGTCGCTGCGCGACCTCTTGAGGGTCATGGGGATCGGCGAAGGCTCCTTCTACAACACGCTCAAGAGCAAGAAGCGGCTCTATGTGGAGTGTCTGAAGCGCTACGAGGAAACGGAGGGGGCCAAGCGCGGGCGGGCTCTGATGTCGGGGCCGACGGCCAGCCAAGGACTCCGGGCGCTGTTCGGCGTCATCCTCGATTGCCTGGACGATCCCGAGACGCCCTCTCGCCTCTGCATGATGGCGGCGATGGCCTCCGAGGAGGTCCTCGCGGATCCCGACCTGCGCGAGATGGTCGAAGGCGGCTTGTCGAGGATGCGGGCGTTGATCGTCAAGCGGCTGAACCAGGATCGTGACGCAGGGGTACTGCCCCCCGACCTGGACCCGCAGACGATCGCATCCGTCATCATGACCTACGCCCAGGGCATCTGGCGCATGGCGCTCGTGGACTACGACCGGCCCCGGTTCGAGCGGCAAATCGACGTCTTCCTGACCGGACTGCATCTTTAGGAGCCGCCCGCCGCACCGGCAGCTCATGGGTTCGGGGTTTTCGCACAGCCTTGCCCCGGACACCGACACCCCAACGCGCGGGCGCGTTGGGGACCCCGTCGCCGGCCAAAGGCGGAGCCTTTGCAATCCATCCGCTTTTATAAGATCAGCTTATGGGGCTGCGGCCTCCGGCGCCTGCCATCTCCGCGACGATCTGCGCCGCACTCGCCCGCGGGTCCGCCGCCCCCGTGATCGGTCGCCCGACCACGAGATAATCCGCCCCGTTCGCGATCGCCGCCGCCGGCGTCGCGCTCCGCCGGTGATCGTCCGCCGCCGAGCCGGCGGGGCGGATGCCGGGGGTCACGACCAGAAGCCCAGGCGCGCCCGCCTCGCGGCGCAGCGCGTCGGGGTTGTCGGCCGCCGAGGCGATGATGCCATCCACCCCGCACTCGACCGCCTGGCGCGCCCGCAGGGCGACGAGCTCGGGCGCCGCCAGCCGATAGCCCATCGCCGCAAGCTCGGCATCGCCGAGGCTCGTCAGCACCGTGACGGCAAGAATGCCCATTGGCGCGGTGCCCCGGCCGCGGACCGCGGCGCGCATGACCTCCGGCTCGCCGTGGACGGTGAGAAAGCTCACCCCGCGCTCCGCCGCCCGCGCGGCGCCGGCGGCCACCGTCTCGCCGATATCGTGCATCTTGGCGTCAAGAAAGACGCGGTTTCCGCCGCCGATCAGCCTCTCGATCAGCCCGTCCACGCCGCGGGCGAAGGCGAGCCACAGCCCGATCTTGAAGAACGAGACGAGGCCCGCGAGCTGATCGGCCATCGCCTCGGCCGCAGCGATCTCGGGCAGGTCGAGGGCGACGATCAGCCGCTCGGCCATCGTTGGCGGCAACGGGCGGGGTGAAGCTATCACTGAGGCGTGTCCGGCACCGATTCGCATGATCCTCGGAAAGAGGCCCGCCGCCAGCGCGGCCGCAAGTCCGCCGCGCGCGGCGTCGGCGCCGAATCCCGCGCCGCCGCAGCACTCGAGGCGCAGGGCTGGACAATCCGCGCCCGCCGCCTGCGAACCGCGGCCGGCGAGATCGACATCATCGCCGAGAAGGACGGAATGCTTGCCTTCGTCGAGGTGAAGGCCCGCCCGGCGCTGGCCGACGCGGCCGCCGCCCTCACCCCGCGCCAGCGGGCCCGCCTGCTCCGCGCCGCCGAGATCGTGCTCGCCGCGCACCCGGAATGGGGCCGCCAGGGCGTCCGCTTCGACGTCATCGTGGTGGACGCGGCCGGCACCGTGCGCCGCATCAGCGACGCGTTCCGCGAGGAATAGCGCCCGCCCCGGCTATCTCTCCACGCACATGGCGACCCCCATGCCGCCGCCGATGCAAAGCGTGGCCAGCCCCTTATGGGCGCCCCGCCGCTGCATCTCGTAGAGGAGGGTTATCAGGATGCGCGCCCCGGAGGCGCCGATCGGATGGCCGATCGCGATCGCCCCGCCATTGACGTTCACCTTCCCCATGTCCCAGCCCATCTCCTTGTTCACCGCGCAGGCCTGGGCGGCAAACGCCTCGTTCGCCTCGATCAGGTCGAGATCGGCGGCTTTCCAGCCCGCGCGCGCCAAGGCCTTGCGGCTGGCCGGGATCGGCCCCGTGCCCATCACCGCCGGATCGACGCCGGCGGTCGCGAAGGCCGCAATGCGCGCGAGCGGAGCGAGCCCGCGCCGCGCCGCCTCCGGCCCGCTCATCACCACCAGCGCCGCCGCCCCGTCATTGATGCCCGAGGCATTGCCGGCGGTCACCGTCCCGTCCTTGCTGAAGGCGGGGCGGAGCTTGGCCATGGAGTCCATGTTGGCGTCGTGGCGGATATATTCGTCGTCAACCACCGCCGTTTCGCCCTTGCGCGTCTTCACCATCACCGTAACGATCTCGTCGCGGAACCGCCCGGCCTTCTGCGCGGCCGAGGCCTTCTCCTGCGAGGCGAGCGCCAGCCGGTCCTGCTCCTCGCGGGTGATCTGGTAGGCCCGCGCGACGTTCTCCGCCGTGCTGCCCATGTGATAGCCGTTGAAGACGTCCCAGAGCCCGTCCTTGATCATGGTGTCGACGAAGCTCACGTCGCCCATCTTCACCCCGGCGCGCAAATTGGCGCAGTGGGGCGCCATCGTCATGTTCTCCTGCCCCCCGGCAACGACGATATCGCTCTGCCCGCTGCCCACCTGCTGGGCGGCGAGCGCGACAGCGCGCAGGCCCGAGCCGCACACCTGGTTGATCCCGAAGGCCGTCTTGGTGTCCGGAATGCCCGCCGCCCGCGCCGCCTGGCGCGCCGGGTTCATGCCTTCCCCGGCGGCGAGGATCTGGCCGAGGATCACCTCATCGACGTCTTCGGGGCCGAGCTTCGCCCGCTTCACCGCCTCGCCGATCGCAATGCTGCCCAATATGTGCGCGGGCGTGGTGGCGAAGGCACCGCTGAAACTGCCGACCGGCGTCCGTGCCGCACCGACGATTACGATTTCCTCCATGGCGTGCCTCCTTGGGCCGAGTGGCATGAGACCCTATGCCGAAACTTACGCCGCGCATGTCGTCACTCAAAGGCCGCCGATCCAGTCCCGGAACGGGCGCCAGAGCGCCGTCTCGGCGCTCGATCCCGCGACCATGCCGATATGTCCGGCCTGGGGCGCGTGCAGCACGGAACCCGGGATCAACGCGGCCAGCGGGCGGGCGCTTTCCGGCGGCACGATGCGGTCCCGCCACGGCACCGCAATGAAGGCAGGCATGCGCAACACGGTTGGATCGACCGCCAGGCCGGCGACCCGCCAGGTCCCGTTTCCGGGGGTATTGGCCCCGTACCAGCCGCCGATGGCCTCGCGCGCCACCGGCGCGGCGAGCGGCACGCCATCGTTCAGCCAGTCCTCGAGGGCGACGAACAGCCGCGCCCGCGCGCTCGCCGGATCGAGCCGGGCGAAGGAGCGGTATTTCGCGCCGACCGCGAACGGATCGAGGCCCGAGAACAGCATCTGGAGGCAATCGGTCGGCAGGCTCGCGCTGAAGGAAAGCACCGGCTCGAGGAGCGGCAGCATGCGCGCGAGCGTCATCGCCCGCTCAGGCTGGGCGGCGTGGAAGTCCCAGGGCGTGGCGAGCAGGGCGAGCGCGCGGAACCGCTCGGGCCGGCGCAGCGCCGCGGCGAGCGCGAGCAGGCCCCCCATGCAATAGCCGGCGAGCACCAGCCGCCGCGGCGCCGCCGCAAGCGCGCGCTCGAGGCGCCCGGCGATATAATCGGTGAGGGTGAAGCCGCGCTCGGCCTCGCCCGGCCAGCCCCAATCGAGCAGCAGCGGGCGCACCCCCGAGGCGGCGAGCCAGCGCAGCATCGAGCCCCCTTCGGCGAGGTCGAGCACATAGGCACGGTTGACCAGGCTCGGCACGAACAGCACCGCCGGCGCCCCGCGCCGTCCGGTGCCGTAATCGAGCAGGCGGGTGTCGCCCTCCTGCCACAGCACCGGCGGGTCGGGCAGGTCGCGCCGATAGGGATGGCGGCGATAGGCGGCGATGCCGGCGATCAGCGCCCGGTCCTGGCGCAGCGCCTCAGCCAGGACCGCCCGGCGGAACGCCGGCTCGGCGGACCCGCCGGAGGGGCCGAGCGCGGCCCTGAGCCGCGCCGCCCCCGCCGTGAACGCCGCGCTCGAGCGTGGCCAGCCGCTCTTCGAGCCGGGCGAGGCGCCGATCGAGGCGCTCGAGCGCAGCATCGCGAGCGTCAGGTGCAGCAGCAGCGGGCGCGGCCCCAGCCGCCGCAGCTTCCCCGGCATCATTGCGTTCACGTTTCGCTGCGGCCGCGGTCGCGGACCCAGCCGTCGCACCCTGGGCCGCAGCCCCCTGGGCCGTCGGCATCGCGCCGAGCAGCGCCGTCGCCGCCCCCGCCCAGAGCGAAAGCAGCCGGATCCACCCCTCCTGGGCCTCCCGATCGCCGGAAACGGCGGCCAGCTCGCTCTGCCAGAGCGTGATCCAGTCGCGCGCCAGCGCCTCCATATCGGCCGCCGTGAACGGCGGCGCGTCCGTTCCCGGCGCCTCGGTCATCCGTCATCCTTCCTCCTGGCGTCCGCCGGCCCTCCCCGGCGACGCCAAAAAACATGGCCATTCCAATTTTTTACGTCTCGGCCGCCCCGCTCCCGGGGGTAAGCTTCCAATACTCCCATTCGGCCGGAATCGGCTCTACCATCCCGGCAAGGTTGAGGACGGACAAGCCATGTCAGAAACTCAAGTGAACGACGTGCCCGCCGCCGACGCCGCTCGCGAGCCGCCGGTGGTGGTCAAGAAGTACGCCAACCGGCGGCTCTACAACACCGAGAGCTCGAGCTACATCACCCTCGACACCCTGGCCGAGATGGTGCGCGGCGGCCGGGACTTCGTGGTCTATGACGCGAAAAGCGGAGAAGACATCACCCGCGGCGTGCTGACCCAGATCATCGTCGAGGAAGAGGGCAAGGGCCGCGCGCTCCTGCCCACGAGCTTCCTCCGCCAGCTCATCGCCTTCTACGGCGACTCCATGCAGAACCTCGTGCCGCGCTATCTCGAGCAGGCGATGGCCAGCTTCGCCCGCCAGCAGCAGGACATCCGCAAGGCGATGCAGCAGACGATGGGGACCATCTTTCCCTTCAACATGGAGGAGATGGGCCGCCAGATGGAGCGGGCGATGACGCTCTTTTCCCCATTCTACCGCCCCCCGGGGACCACCGTGGGAACCGATCTGGGCGCGCCCAACCCGGCCGCGGACCGGGCCGAGGAGGAGATCGGGCTGCTCCGGGCGGAGGTGGCGAGCCTTCGCCAGCAGCTCGCCGATGCCCGGGCCATGCGCGCCAAGTCGGGAGCCAGATCGCGCGAAGGTGAAGCCACGGAGCGCTGAGAGTTCCCTCGGTTTGCTTAAATTGTGAGACATCAATCAATTTTTCGGGCAAATTGCGGATGACACTTGCGCCTCGCGTCCGATATGGAGACAAGTGTAAGACATTTTAGAATAATCGCGGAGAACGTGGGTGGCCGATCGCCCGGAGGAGCAGCCTCAGATCGCCACCGGTCCGTCCCCGGCGGCGGGGGTGAGCCGGCGCGGGCGGCCGCAGAGCCGGGCCGTGGCCGCCGACCGGCATGTCGGCGCCCGTATCCGCGAACGCCGCCTGATGCTCGGGCTCTCCCAGCAGCAGCTCGCGCGGCTGATCGGCGTCACCTACCAGCAGGCGCATAAGTACGAGCGCGGCCTCAACCGTATATCAGCGGGCCGCTTGTTCGAGATCGCCCAGGTCCTGCACGTCCCCATCTCCTGGTTCTTCGAGGGGCTGATCGAAGGCGGGGAAAGCCCCACCCTTACGACCGGCCAGCGGCGGGTGCTCGAGCTCGCCCGCAATTTTTCCGCGATCCACAACGAACGCCACCAGGAGGCGCTGAGCGAGATGGCGCGCGTCCTGGCGGCCCAGGCGGCGAGCGAGCGCACGCCTTAAGGCAATATCGCCCCGATCAGCGATTCATCAGGATCGGCAGCCGCGCGTGCTCGAGCACGTGACGTGTGACGCCGCCCAGGATGAGCTGGCGGAGCCGGGAGTGCGAATAGGCGCCCATGGCCAGGAGGTCGGCGCCGAACTCCGTGGCCGCGGCCAGCAAGCCCGCGGCCACCACGCCCTCGACCGGGCCGAACATCCGGATCTCGGCGACAACCCCGTGCAGGCCGAGATAGGGCACGAGCTCCTGGGCAGCAGGCCCGCGGCGCTGATAGCCCTCGGAGGAAAGGATGCGCACCGCCTCCGCCTCCTGAAGCCAGGGCAGCGCGGCGGTGACCGCGGACGCGGACTCGGCGGTGCCGTTCCAGGCCACGCACACGCGCCGGCCGATGGTGGCGGGCGTCTGCTCCGGGGCGAGCAGGACCGGACGGCCGGAGTCGAACAGCACGGCGTGCAGCGCATCGGCCGAGGCGGCATCGCCGCCGATATCGGGGTGCGCGACGACGGTCAGGTCGGCAAGGCGTGCCTGCTGCGCCACCAGCTCCTCCTCGCGACCGGTGGCATCGGTGAAGCTGGCGGTCGCCACCCGCTCGCCGCTCCCGGGGGTCGCGAGCTTGATGCCCTGCTCGGCGATCGCGCGGTCGAAGAGGGCGCGGACCGAACTCGCCCGCTCGCTGCTCTCCTTCTCGGTCGCCGCCATCATCTCCTCGATCATCGCCCCTGAGAGGCCCTCGCCGGCGAGCGGCGCCACGTCGCGCGAATCGACATGGACATGCAGCGCCGCGACATGCGCGCGCCAGATCCGGGCGACCACGAGCGCGGTCGCCAACGCCGACTCACCGGCCGTGGCGCTGGAGATCGGCAGAAGAACCTTGCGAACCGCCATCGCTCTCTCTCCCCCTGCTGTCCCCCGTTCGGGCGCCCCGGAGTCTCTGCCGGCGCGCTCTCCGCCGGCCAACCAGGAAGGCGACCACGAAAAAAGACTCCGGTCCCCGACCCGGGCCGGCGATGAATGACGTAAAGCCCCTCGCCCGAACTCTAGCATGGTTCGACCCCGGGTTGCGCAAGCCCCAGGGCCCTCACGAGAGCGGGATCGGCGCTGATAAGAAGCGCCCATCCCGCTCTCGCTCTTGATTGATCGCGTGATTTAAGCTTTTTGGCGGTTCCGCCAACGCCATCACGCTCTCGTTTCGTGATCGGCTTTGGCGGTTCCGCCAAACGCCATCACGCTCTCGTTCTTTGTTTGATCGCGTGATTCAGGCTTATTGGCGGTTCCGCCAAACGCCATCACGCTCTAGCCGCGCGGCGGCCGCGAGCGTCGCCTCGGCCGGCCCCGCCGCATCGAGGCGATGCCAGCCGGGAGGCAAGTCCGCCCCGGCGGAAGCCGCCACCCGCCGGAGGACCGCCGCCGTCGCATCCGATGGATCGGGCTCGGGCGCCTCTCCGCGCGCTCTCACCCGATCCTCGAGCAGCCGCAGCGGCACCTCGAGCCAGAGACCGAGAAAGGGCACGCCGGCGGCCGCCGCGGCCGCTTGGATCGCCGCGCGATGCGCCGGATCGAGGAAGGTCGCATCGGCGATCACGGCATGGCCGAGGCCGACACTCTCGCCGGCCGCCGCCACCAGCGCGGCGAGCACCGCATGGTTCTCTTCGGGCGTATAGGCGGTGTCCGGCAGCCGGGTTTCGGGGCTGACGCCGTGCCGGCGCTTGCGCAGCACGTCGCTCGCCAGCACCAGCGCGCCCGGCGCGGCGCCGATCCAGGGCGCGAGGCCGTGGGCGAGCGTGGACTTCCCGCTGCCCGGCAGGCCGCCGACGGCGATCAGCATCGGCGGCTGAGGCCGGAGGAATACCCCCGCCGCCGCAAGATAGTCCCGCGCCTCGTCGCGAAAACCCCGCGCCGCCTGGACATGCGCGCGCACCATGGCCCGGAGCGAGAGAAAGGGCGGCAGGCCGCCGACCAGCCCGAAATCGCCGCGCTCGGCGACGTACGCGTTGAGAACCAGGTTGGCGCTCGCGCGGTCGTGCCTGAGCGCGAGGTCCATCAGCAGGAAGGCGAGGTCGTAGCCGAGATCGATGCTGGCCAGCCGTTCGTCGAATTCGAGCGCGTCGAACGGCACCGGCCTGCCCTGCCAGAGGCAGAGATTGCCGAGATGGAGATCCCCGTGCGCCCGCCGCACGAAGCCCTGCGCCGCCCGCCGCACGAGCCAGGACTCCCGCGCCCTCAGCGCCGCCAGGAGCGACGCCTCCCACGCCACCACATCGCCCGCCGCCAGCCCCGCCGCGAGCGCCGAGGCGCGGTTCTCGGCGGCGACCCGGCGGAGCGAGCCCGGATGGTCGATGCCGGCGATCGGCGCCAGGCCCGCGTGGTAGCCGGCGATGGCCCGGCCGAGCTCGCGTGCCAGGCGCGGCGTCAGGCGGCCCTCACCGGCGATCCGGTCGAAGAAATCCCCCGCGGGGATCCGCGCCATGCGCAGCACCCACTCGATCGTCTCCCCGGGGGGCTCGCCATCGCCGCCAAACCCGAGCCCGCCCCCCGCGCCGCGCGCCAGCGCCACGACATCCCCGTAGAGCCCCGGCGCCGCCGGGCCGTTCAGCGCCAGCTCGCGCAGCAGGAAATGGTGCCGGGCGGCGAGCGTGGTGAAATCGAGATAAGGGAACGAAACCGCCTTCTTCATCTTCCACGCCGTCTCGCGGCCGAGGAAGACGGCGGAGATGTGGGTCTCGATCGGAGCGGCCCCGGAAATCCCGCGGAGGAATTTTTCCGACTCCCGCTGCGCCGGCGGAATCGTCACCGATCGATGGCCATCAGGGGTAGAGCAGCCCGGTCCGCCAGCCCGCGCCGGCGCGGACGAAGGTCCGGCGCTCATGCAGCCGGAAGGGACGCTCCTGCCAGAACTCGAAGCGCGCGGGGGCCAGCCGGAAGCCCGACCAGAAGGGCGGGCGCGGCACCGCCTCGCCCGGGTAGCGCGCCTCGAACGCGGCCACCCGCGCCTCGAGATCGGCGCGGGAAGCGAGCGGCCGGGACTGCTCCGAGGCCCAGGCGCCGATGCGCGAAAGAAGCGGCCGCGAGGCATAATATTCGTCCGCCTCCGCCCCGCTGACAGCCATCGTCGCGCCCTCGATCCGGATCTGGCGCGAAAGCGACTTCCAATAGAACAGAAGGGCTGCGCGCGGATTGCGGGCGAGCTCCGTTCCCTTGCGGCTGCCGAGATTGGTGTAGAAGACGAAGCCGCGCTCGTCCCAGCCCTTGAGCAGCACGATCCGTGCCGACGGCACCCCGTCTTCCGTCGCGGTCGCGAGGGTCATCGCGTTGGTGTTGTCGGGCTCGGCCGCCGCCGCTGCGGCGAACCA
The DNA here is from genome assembly GCA_963840545.1 of uncultured Pseudomonadota bacterium. Lineage (GTDB taxonomy): Bacteria > Pseudomonadota > Alphaproteobacteria > Acetobacterales > Acetobacteraceae > JAKAWQ01. Next base: position 359,376 of record CAWIZE010000002.1, read on the forward strand.
TTCTCCGAACAGGCCGAAGGGCTCCCCGTTCGCCGCGGTCCCTGCCCCCATCTCCGCCGCAATCTCCGCCATGCCCCCTTCTCCCTCGATGGCCGCCAAGCAATAGAGCCGATCGCGCCCGGCGGGAAACGCCGTCCCCCTTGCCGGGCCGGGCCGCGCCGTGCCACTCGAAAGACCGCAAGGTTCGGCGCCACCTCTCGTCTCACCGCGCCACCACGAGGATCAACCATGCCCGAAGGAGAGAGACCCGGTCCTGCCAAGGGCACCCTGCCCAGGGGCACGCTGCTTGCCGGCCGGCGCGGCCTGATCCTGGGCATGGCCAACGAACGCTCGCTCGCCTGGGGCATCGCCGCCGCCTGCGCCGCCCAGGGCGCGGAGCTCGCCTTCACCTACCAGGGCGAGGCGCTGGGAAGGCGGGTGCGGCCGCTCGCCGAAAGCCTCGGCTCGAGCATCGCCCTGCCCTGCGATGTCGCCGAGCCCGCCGCGATCGCAGCGACCTTCGAATCGCTGCGGAAACACTGGGACGGGCTCGACTTCCTCGTCCACGCCATCGGCTTCGCCGACAAGGCCTATCTCCGCGGCCGCTACCTCGACACGCCACGCGAGACGTTCCTCCAGGCGCTCGATATCTCCTGCTACTCGTTCGTCGCCCTCGCCCGGGAGGCCGTGCCGATGATGCGCCCCGGCGGCGCCCTGCTTACCCTCAGCTATCTCGGGGCGGAGCGCGTGACGCCGCATTACAACGTCATGGGGGTGGCGAAGGCGGCGCTCGAAGCCTCCGTCCGCTACCTCGCGGCGGACCTCGGCGCGGCCGGCATCCGCGTCAACGCAATCAGCGCCGGGCCGATCAAGACGCTCGCCGCCTCGGGCATCGGCGACTTCCGCTACATCCTGCGCTGGAACCAGCTCAACAGCCCGCTCGAGCGCAACGTGACGATCGAGGAGGTGGGCGGCGCCGCCCTCTACCTCCTCTCCGACCTCTCCTCCGGCGTCACCGGCGAGGTCCACCATGTCGATTGCGGCTATCACATCGTCGGCATGAAGAACCCCAACGCGCCGGACATCGCCGTGGTCGACGGCGCCTAGCCGCGCGGGACCGAGCGTGTCGTACAACAGCTTCGGCCAGCTCTTCCGCCTGACGACCTGGGGGGAGAGCCACGGCCCGGCGATCGGCTGCGTCGTCGATGGCTGCCCGCCGCGCCTGCGCCTCGCGGAGGCCGATATCCAGCCCTGGCTCGATCGCCGCCGCCCGGGACAATCGCGCTTCACCAGCCAGCGCGCCGAACCGGACGCGGTGCGGATCCTCTCCGGCGTCTTCGAGGGCGAGACCACTGGCACGCCGATCGCGCTCATGATCGAGAACGTCGACCAGCGAGCGAAGGATTATTCCGATCTCCGGGACCGCTTCCGCCCCGGCCACGCCGACCTCACCTACGAGCTCAAATACGGCGCCCGGGACTATCGCGGCGGCGGCCGCGCCTCGGCGCGCGAAACGGCGATGCGCGTGGCCGCGGGCGCGATCGCCCGCCGCGTGCTCGGCGAAAACGTCCGGATCCGCGGCGCGCTGATCCAGATCGGCCCCCACCCCATCGCGCGCGCCCGCTGGGACTGGGATGCAGTGGAGAGAAACCCGTTCTTCTGCCCCGACCCCGAGACCGTGCCCCTCTGGGAGGACTATCTCGGGGCCATCCGCAAATCCGGCTCCTCGGTCGGCGCCATCATCGAAGTGGTCGCCGAAGGCGTGCCGCCCGGCCTCGGCGCACCCGTTTACGGCAAGCTCGACGCCGACCTCGCTGCTGGCCTCATGGGCATCAACGCCGTCAAGGGCGTCGAGATCGGCGCCGGCTTCGCCTCCGCGTCTCTGCGCGGCGAAGACAACGCCGATGAGATGCGCATGAACCACGGCGAAGTCGAATTCCTCACCAACCAGGCCGGCGGCATCCTCGGCGGCATCTCCAGCGGCGCCCCCATCGTCGCCCGCTTCGCGGTGAAGCCGACCAGCTCGATCCTGATCCCGCGCCGCTCGGTCGACCGCTTCGGCACGGAGATCGACGTCATGACCAAAGGCCGCCACGACCCGTGCGTGGGCATCCGCGCCGTCCCGGTGGGCGAGGCGATGATGGCGCTCGTGCTGGCGGACCATCTGCTGCGGCACCGCGCCCAGAACCCCAACGCTCCGGACCGCCCCCGCCTGCCCCGCAACTAAGGCCAGGGGGCTTTGCCCCATCGGCGCCAAAATGCCGCTTGGCCCGGCACGGATTGGCCTCACTCTGGGCCCTGACTCTGGGGGCGGATGCCGACACGGCATCGGTGCCGACGGACCGGTTCACCGCGCTGTTGAAGGAGCTTCCGGCCGGCCCCGAGCTTGATCGTCTGGCGTTCGAGACCGGCGCGATCCGCGCAGGCGTTCTTCGCGGCCTACCGCCTGCGCCGGCGGATCGAACGCGCGTTCAAACGCCTGAAATCGCCCCTGCCTATCGACCTGCCGCCAACCCACCCCGTAAGCGAATACCGCATGTCGGATATTCCGCCAGAGGCTCATTTTAGCGCCAATGGGGGCAGAGCCCCCTTGGCTTACACCTCGCCTTCGGCGCGCAGCATCTGGATGGCTTGGCGGAAAGCGGTGGTGGTGGTCGTGATGTCCGCTTCGCCGTGGCTTGCGGAGGTGAATCCGCCGATGCGTCCGTTGACGTCCACGCCGTGGGTCAGCAGGGCGAGTCTGAGGCGGTTTGCAAGCTTCTCGGGCGGCTGTTTGAGGTCGGCGGCGGGGATGGCGTGAGGGTCGAAGGAGAGCGGGTCGATCGGGCGGTGTCGGGGGTTGAGGAAGACGTAGAACCCCGAGGATGTGCCGTAGGCGGCCCAGGGCGTGGCGGTTTCGGCGAACAGAGTATTGAGGGATGTGCGCAGTTGGGCCGCGGTTGCGTCGGCGCGTGCATTGGCGTCCGATTCGGCGATCACGCCGAGGGCTGCGGTGCCTGCGGCGGCCGAGACCGGGTTGGCGTTGAAGGTGCCGGGGTGTTGGACCTTCTCCTGTCCGGCACGGGCCATGGCGGCGAAGTCGAGCCGGTCGAGGATGTCCGCGCGGCCGGCGACCGCGCCGCCGGGCAGTCCGCCGGCGAGGATCTTGGCGAAGCTCGCGAGGTCCGGCCGCACGCCGAAGGCGCGCGCGGCGCCGCCGGCGGAGACGCGGAATCCGGTGATCACCTCGTCGAGGATGAGCAGCGCGCCGTGCTGTTCGGTCAGCCGGCGGAGCGTGTGGAGGAACTCGGGGCGGAGCGGCACTTGGCCAAAGGACGCGCCGGTGGGTTCGATGATTGCCGCGGCAATATCGTCGTCCGCTGCGAAGGCGGCGGCAAGTTCCGCTTCGTTGCCGGCCTCGATCAGCCGCACCTTGGCCGCGATCCCGCCGATCACGCCCACCGTGGGCGTGCCGTCGAAATGGTTCGCGTAGCCCGTGGTCATATGGTCGTGCCAGCCGTGGAAATGGTTCTTGAAGCGCAGCAGCGTGTTGCGTCCGGTGAAGGCGCGCGCGAGCCGCACGGCCATCAGTGTCGCTTCGGTGCCGGAGGAGGTGAAGCGCAGGCGTTCGGCGAACGGGACGAGCCGGCGCACGGCGGTTGCCCAGCGCACTTCGCCCGGGTGGTTGGCGCCGAAATGCGTGCCCGTGGCGAGGGCCGCCGCGACGGCGCGGCTCACCGTCGGGTGGTTGTGGCCGAGCAGCAGCGCTCCGTGCCCGCCGAAGTAATCGACATATTCGTTGCCGTCGACGTCCCATTTGCGCGGGCCCTCGGCGCGCGTGACGTAGATGCCATAGGGATCGAGATGGCGCGCATCGTGGGTGATGCCGCTCGGGAGCAATGTCGCCGCTTCGCGCGCGAGCTCCGCCGAGCCGGAGGTGCGGGCACGGTACGCGGCGACGATGCGCGAATTGGTTCTCACGGCTTCGAGCGGGCTGTCCATCGGGTGCGGTCCTGCGCTTGACGGGGATCGCGCACTATGCGCCGCTTTCCGCCGCCTGGGGAGCCTCTTGCCGGGCGAGGAGGGATGCTGCGGATGTATGACTTGGTGCTGAAGGGCGGGCGGGTCGTCGACCCGGATCAGAACTCACGACGCGATCGCCGATGTCGCGTTCGCCGATGGGAAGGTTGCGGCGCTCGGGCCGGACCTCGGGCCGGCGAAGGAGGTGCGCGACGTTGCCGGCCGCATTGTCGTGCCGGGCCTGATCGATCTGCACACGCACGTCTATTGGGGCGGCACGTCGCTCGGGGTCGATCCCGACCTCTATGCCAGGCCCTTGGGTGTCACGACCCTGGTCGATGCCGGCTCGGCCGGCGCGGGCAATCTCGCCGGCTTCCGCCGTCACGTGATCGAGCCGGCGGAGGTGCGGATCCGTCCGTTCGTGCATATTTCGTTCCCCGGCATCTTCGCCTTGAGCCGCTATTTCGCGCTCGGCGAATCGGCGGATCTCCGCCTGCTCGATCCGCATGCCTGCCTCGATGCGGCGCGCGAGCATGCCGATATCGTGGTGGGCATCAAGGTTAGGCTCGGCCGCACCGGCTCGGGAGATTCAGGGATAGCGCCGATGGACATTGCGCTCGAGGTGGCGAACGAAGTCGGCCTGCCTCTGATGACGCATCTTGACTCCCCTCCTCCCGGGCGGAGCGACGTGATGCAGCGGCTCCGGCCGGGCGATATCCTCACCCATTGCTTCCGCCCGTGGCCGAACGCGCCGGTGGCGCCCGACAAGCGCGTGCAGGAAGACGTGATTGCGGCACGCCGGCGTGGCGTGATCTTCGACATCGGGCACGGCAAGGGATCGTTCGGCTTCGCCACCGCGATGGCGATGCTGGAGCAGGGATTCCTTCCCGACGTCATCTCCTCCGACGTCCACGTGCTCTCGATCGACGGGCCTGCGTTCAATCTTCTCGAGACGATGTCGAAATTCCTGCATCTCGGCGTGCCTCTCGTCGAGGTCGTGCGCGCGGTGACGATCAACGCCTCCCGCGCGGTGCACCTGGCCGACCGCGGTTCGCTCAGGCCCGGGCTGCTCGGCGATGCGACAGTGCTCGAGATCGAGAGCGGCAGCTTCACCTTCACCGATGTCGTCGGCGAGACGCTCAACGGGAAAAAGCGCTTCGCCTGCCGCGGCGCGGTGCTCGGCGGGCGGTGGTGGCACTGAGATCCGATCTCGTCCGCCGCTTCAGGGACGACTCCTTACAGGCGCGGCCCTTGCGGCAGCCGCCTGCACCAGCGCCGTCACGACGAGGGGCGCAGAGCTTCCGGCCGCCAGGTCGCCGGGTTTGCCGAGCAGCGCGGGCGCGAAGGCGTAGGACGCCTGGTTGACAGCCGTGACGAGCGCTACGACTCGCGCAACATCCGACGGCGCGAACTCGACCGCCGCGCCCGATGTGGAGCGCTCCCCGGAACACCGACGGACCATAGAACCCGACACCCCACGCGAACCTGCGCGTGCAGGGCCGACCCGAGAAAGTCGGCATTCATCCGGAAAATGCTGGCGGCAATGGATCAGTGCCGGAAGTGGCGCATGCCCGTGAACACCATGGTCATGCCGTTCCGGTCCGCGGCGGCGATCACCTCGTCGTCGCGAATCGAGCCGCCGGGCTGAATGACGGCGCTCGCGCCCGCCTCGGCGATGACCTCGAGCCCGTCGGCGAACGGAAAGAAAGCGTCCGAGGCGGCAGCACTCCCTTGCGTCAACGGCGCGCCGAGGCCGGCCGCGCAGGTGGCCTCTGCCGCCTTCCATGCACCCATGCGCGCGGCATCGACGCGGCTCATCTGTCCGGCGCCGACGCCGACCGTCGCTCCGCCCTTCGCATAGACGATGGCGTTGGAGCGGACGTGCTTGGCCACGCGGAAGGCGAAGAGGAGGTCGGCGCGTTCGGCTGAGCTCGGCGCGCGCTTCGTCACCACTTTGAGATCGGCCTCGCCGGTCTGGCCCGCATCGCGCGTCTGGACGAGAAAGCCGCCCGCCAGGCTCCGGAAGGCAAGGCCGGGCACCGCGGGATCGGGAAGGGAACCGGCGAGGAGGAGCCGCACGTTCTTCTTCCGCGCGAGGATCGTCTTCGCCTCGTCCGATGCGGCGGGCGCAATGATGACCTCGGTGAATATCGTCGCGATCTTCTCCGCCGTCGCCGCATCGAGCTCGCGGTTGACGGCGACGATCCCGCCGAATGCCGAGACCGGGTCGCATCTGAGCGCGAGGTCCCACGCCGCGGTGAGGGTTTCGGCGCTCGCCACGCCGCAGGGGTTGGCGTGCTTCACGATCACCACGCTCGGGGCGGCGAATTCCGCGACGCATTCGTAAGCCGCGTCGGTGTCGTTGAGGTTGTTGTAGGAGAGGGCCTTGCCCTGCGCCTGGATCGCGCTGGCGACGCCGGCGCGGGTGCCGTTGGCGTAGAAGGCCGCGCGCTGGTGCGGGTTCTCGCCGTAGCGGAGCTCCTGGCGGAGCGTGCCGGTGAGGCTGATATGGGCGGGGAAGGGGGTGTTCTCCGCGGCGGCGAACCAGGCGGTGATGGCGGCGTCATACGCGGCGGTGCGCGCGAACGCGGCAGCGGCGAGGCGGCGGCGCAGCGCGGCGCTGGTGCCGCCGGCAGCCGCGAGCTCGGAAAGCACCGCCTCATATTGCCCCGGGTCGGTCAGCACGACGACGAATTCGTGGTTCTTCGCCGCTGAGCGCAGCATGGCGGGCCCGCCGATATCGATGTTCTCGATGCATTCGGCGAACGCCGCGCCGCGCGCGACCGTCTCCTCGAAGGGGTAGAGGTTGACCGCCACGAGGTCGATCGGGGCGATCCCGTGTTCCGCCATCTCGGCCTGGTGCCGCGGCGCGTCGCGCCGGCCGAGGATGCCGCCGTGGATCGCGGGCACGAGCGTTTTTACCCGTCCGTCCAGGATCTCGGGGAAGCCCGTATGGGCAGCCACCTCCTTGACGGGAACCCCCGCCGCGGCGAGTGCGGCCGCGGTGCCGCCCGTCGAGAGGATCTCGACCCCCCGCGTGGCGAGGGCGGCGGCGAAGGGAACGAGCCCGGTCTTGTCGGAGACCGAGAGCAGGGCCCGGCGGAGCGGCAGGGGATCGGTCATCGGTCAGTCCCTCGTCAGGATTTCCGGGCGGCCAAGGCGGCGGCCAAGGCGGCCGATAGACGGAAATACCTGCAAGGTCCAGGTTGCCGGCCGTGTGCGGCGCGATCCGAGCGGCGCTAAGCTCACGCAACAACACCCGGAAGAGCGTCCAGCCGATGCCCGAAGGCAGCCAGACGGCAGACCGTTTCGCGAGCCTTTCCGCCCTGCTCGCGCCGCGTTCCGTCGCGGTGATCGGCGCCTCGGCGGACCCCACGCGCATCGGCGGCCGGCCGATCGCCTATATGCTGGCGCGCGGCTTCGCCGGCACCATCCTGCCCGTCAATCCGAAGCGTGCCGAGATCCAGGGCCTCCGCGCCTACCCCGACATCGCCGCGCTGCCGCTGGTGCCCGATGCCGCCATCCTCGCCCTCCCGGCGGCGCTGGTCGAGCCGGCGGTGGCCGAGCTCGCTGGCCTCGGTGTGCGCGCCGTGGTCCTGTTCTCGGCCGGCTTCGCGGAAGTGGACGATGCGGGCGCGGCGGCGCAGGCGCGGATCGCGGGCGTCGCGCGCGCCGCCGGGATGCGTCTTCTCGGCCCGAACGCGCTCGGCCTCTTCAATGCGCGCATCGGCTGGTTCGCGACGTTCTCGGCCTCAATGGACAGCTTCTGGCCGCTCCCCGGGCGCATCGGCATCGCCAGCCAGTCGGGCGCCTTCGGCACGCATCTCTTCGCCGCCGCGGCCGCCCGCGGCCTCGGCACACCCATCTGCGTCACCACCGGCAACGAGGCCGACGTCACGCTGGGCGAGGCGATCGGCTGGCTCGCCACCGATCCCGAGACCGACGTGATCGCCGCCGCCGCGGAGGGGATCCGCAAGCCCGACGCGTTTCTCGCCGCCCTCGCCCTCGCCCGCGCGGCGCGCAAGCCGGTGGTGATGATGAAGGCGGGCAGAAGTGCGCTCGGCCGGCAGGCGGCGCGCTCGCACACCGCGGCGATCGCCGGCGACGACGCCGTGTTCGACGCCGTGCTCGCCGAATTCGGCGCAGTCCGCGCGGAGAGCGCCGAGCAGCTCCTGGATTTCGCCTACGCCGCGACCCGGCGGGTCTATCCCGCGCGCAACAGCCTCGGCGTGCTCACCGTGAGCGGCGGCGCCGGTGTGCTGATCGCCGATGAAGCCGCCGCACTCGGGCTTCCCATGCCGCCCTTGTCCGCGGCCGCGCAGGCGGCGCTGAAGGCCGCACTTCCCTTCGCCGCCCCCGCCAATCCGGTCGATTGCACCGCCCAGGTCCTCAACGAGCCCGCGCTCATCGGCCGCTTCGCCGAGACCATGATGGCCCAGGGGGTGGGGGAGGGCGGCTATGCTTCGGTGCTCGCCTTCTTCAGCCAGACCGGCGGCTCGCCGGCGATCGCGCCGGGGCTCAGGGCGGCGCTCGGCGCGGTGCGCGCCCGCCATCCCGACCGCCTCTACGGACTTTCGGTGATCGCCCCGGAGGCGCGGGTGCGCGAATACGAGGCGGACGGCTTCCTCGTCTTCGCGGAGCCGGTGCGCGCGGTGCGCGCGATCCACGCCATGGGGCGGATCGGCGCCGCCTTTGCCGCCCCGCCTGCCGGAACCCCTCCGTCGCTGCCGGAGGTGGTGCTGCCGGGGCGGACGCCGAGCGAGGCGGAGGCGAAGCGCCTGCTCGCCCGCGCCGGCATCGCCGTCGTGCCCGAGCAGGTCGCCGCGACTGCCGAGGAGGCCGTGCAGGCGGCCGAGGCGCTGGGATATCCGGTGGTGCTGAAGATCCTCTCGCCCGATATCCTGCACAAAACCGAGATCGGCGGCGTGCTGCTCGGCTTGGCCGACGCGGGCGCCGTCCGCGCCGGGTTTGCGACACTGATCGCCCGCGCCCGGAACGCGGCTCCGGCGGCCCGCCTTGAGGGCGTGCTCGTCGCGCGGGACATCCGCGGAGCCGTCGAATGCATCCTCGGCGTGCACCGCGACCCCAGCTTCGGTCTCATCGCGATGTTCGGGCTTGGCGGCGTTTTCGTGGAGGTGCTCGGGGATGTGGTATTCCGCCGCTGCCCGTTCGACGAGGAAGTGGCACGGCGGATGATCGGCGCGGTCCGCGGCATTTCTCTCCTCTCTGGGGCGCGCGGGCGAAGGCCCGCCGACCTGCCGGCCCTGGCGCGCATGCTCGCGCGCCTTTCCGCCTTCGCCGCGGCAGCCGGTCCGCGCCTCGTCGCGCTCGATCTCAACCCGGTGCTCGTGCTGCCAATGGGCGAGGGCGCCTTCGCCGCCGATGCCGTGATCGAGATCGGGGACTGATCCCGTGGCGATCGACGAAGCGACGCTCCGCAACTTCCCGATCCCGGAGGTCCGCCAGAGACTGACCACGCGCGATACCATCCTCTATGCCCTCTCGATCGGCCTCGGCCAGGACCCGATGGACACCAGCCAGCTCAGCTTCGTCGACCATCACCGAAGCCTCAAGGCGATGCCGAGCATGGCGGTGGTGCTCGGCCATCCCGGCTTCTGGCTTGCCGATCCCGCCACCACCGTGGACGCGGTGCGGCTGGTGCATGGCGAGCAGGGCATCCGCATCCACCACCCGCTCCCTGTCGCGGGGGAGATCATCGGCCGCACGCGCGTGATGGGCCTGATCGACAAGGGCCCCGGCGCCGCCGCCCTCCTCTATACCGAGAAGGACGTGATCGAGGCGCAGACGGGCCGGCTTCTCGCCACCACGGCGAGCACCACCTTCCTGCGCGGCCAGGGCGGTTTCGGCGGCCCCGCCGGCCCGGTGAAGCCCGCCCATCCTGTCCCCGCCGGCGCCCCCGACATCACCGCCGATCTCGCGACGCGCCCGGAGCAGGCGCTCTATTACCGCCTCAACGGCGACGACAATCCCCTGCACGCCGACCCGGCCGTCGCGGCGAAGGCCGGGTTCCCCCGCCCCATCCTGCACGGGCTCTGCACGCTCGGCGTGGTCTGCCACGCCCTCGTCGCCCGGCTCGCCGACTACGACGCCGCGCGCCTCACGGCGCTCGATCTCCGCTTCTCCGCGCCGGTCTTTCCGGGCGAGACGATCCGCACCGAGATCTGGCGCTCCGGCGCCTTCCAGGCGCGCGCGCTCGAGCGCGACGTCCTCGTCGTCACCAACGGCCGGGCGGAACTCTCCCCCATGATCGGCACATCATGATCGACAAGTTCGTGGGCAGCATGGCCGAGGCGATGGCGGGCATCCGGGACGGCTCGGTGGTCCTGCTCGGCGGCTTTGGCAATGTCGGCCAGCCCGATGCGCTGATCGACGGGCTGATCGCGCAAGGGGCCAAGGACCTCACCGTGGTCGCCAACAATGCCGGCACCGGGCACACCGGGCTGGCGCGGCTGATGGAGCTTCGCCGCGTCCGGCGCATCGTCTGCAGCTTCCCGCGCAGCGCGGGCTCGGTGGTCTTCGAGGCGCTCTATTCGGCGGGACAGATCGAGCTCGAGATCGTCCCCCAGGGCACGCTCGCCGAGCGGATCCGCGCCGCCGGCGCCGGCATCCCCGCCTTCTTCACGCCGACGGGCATGGGCACACGGCTTGCCGAGGGCAAGGAGCAGCGCGAGATCGACGGGCGCATATACGTGCTCGAGAGCGCGCTCGCCGGCGACGTGGCCCTGATCGAGGCCTGGCGCGCCGACCGCTTCGGCAATCTCACCTATCGGGAATCGGCGCGCAACTTCAATCCGGTCATGGCGATGGCAGGCAGGCTCACCATCGTCCAGACCCAGCATGCGATCGTCGCCGGCGGGCTGCATCCGGAAGTCATCGTAACCCCGGGGATCTTCGTCGACCGGGTGCTGCACGTGCCCTACGCCGTGCGGACCGAGAAGGGAGGACGCAATGTCTGACGTGGCACCCGCGAGCATCGCCGCTCTCGACCGGCACGGCATCGCCGCGCGGATCGCGCGCGACATCCCCGAGGGCTGGTACGTCAATCTCGGCATCGGCGTCCCGACGCTGGTCGCCGAGCACGTGTCCCCCGAGCGGGAGGTGGTCTTCCATTCCGAGAACGGCGTGCTCGGGGTCGGCCCGTCGCCGCGAGGCGCGGTCGATCCCTGGCTGATCAATGCCGGCAAGCAGCCGGTGACGCTGCGGCCGGGCGGGTCCTTCGTCCATCATGCGGACAGCTTCGCGATCATCCGCGGCGGCCATCTCGATCTCTGCGTTCTCGGCGCCTTCGAGGTGGCGGAGAACGGGGACATCGCCAACTGGGCAACGACGAACAACGACGCCGCCGCGGCGGTCGGCGGGGCGATGGACCTCGCCGCCGGGGCCCGCCGGCTCTGGGTGGCGATGGAGCACACGACGAAGGACGGGTCACCGCGGCTCGTCGCGCGCTGCTCCTATCCGCTCACGGCGCCCGGCGCGGTCCGGCGCGTTTATACGAACCTCGCCGTGCTCGACGTCACGCCGCGCGGCTTCGTCGTGCTCGAGATGGTGCGGGGCCTCGGTTTCGAGCAGCTCCAGGCGCGCACCGGCGCCCGTCTTTTCCGCCCGGAGTGAGCCCGCCCTGGTGCCGATCCTACGGCTGCGTCGCGCCGCCGACGGCGCTGGTCATCTCTCCGCCCATATGGACCGTGAAGGATCCCGGCGCCGCGGGCGAGGCGGACGCAGCCGAACTCGTCGCCCCGTTGCTGCACGCGCCCAGGATGACGAGCATCGCTCCGCCGATCGCGGCGGCGATCGCGCCGCCGTCCGGTCGGCGCGGCTGTGCCCTGACCCGCGCCGTTCCCCCCTGGTCGCGTAGTGGGACCTCGACCAACCCGAGCCCTCTCCCAAAATATGTCGGCTATTCCATCCGCCCGCCGCCTTTGGCGAGCGAAGGAACCGCACCCCCCGGTTCGTGGGCGATGCGCAGGATGGCCTCCTCCCGGCCGCGGCGCAAACGGCACACGACGACGACCCGGCGGGCGCGGGGATTGACCCCGCCGCACCCCGGGCGCCACGATCCCTCCCGGGCGGAACCGGCCGGCGGGAAAGATGATGGATCAGGCAGGGGAACTCGCGGGAAGCCTGCGCATGATCCGCGACAGCGCCGCGGCGCTGGTCCGGCGCGGGGATCTTCGCCGCATCCGCGCGCTCCGCTTCGCCGCCCCCGGCTTCGACCGCGCCGCCTGGCGCGAGATCTGCGCCCTCGGCTGGCCCGGCCTTGCTCTTCCCGACTCCGCGGGCGGCAGCGGCTTTGGGACGCGCGCCTTCGCGGCGTTGGCCGAAGAACTGGGCGCCGGGCTGGTGCCCGAGCCGTTGATCCCGGTCGCCATGGCGGCGCGAATCCTAAGCGGAGCGCCGCTTGCAGCCCTTCTTTCCGGCGCGAGCGTAATTATTCCGGCTTGGCAAATACGCCCGAACAGCCTTGCCACCGACCTCGCCACCGACGAAGACACCATCCTCGAGGGCGACCGCCTCACCGGCAGGAAACTCTTCATCCCGATGGCCGGCGGCGCCGATCTCTTCCTCGTCTCCGCCCGTGGCGGGCTCGCCCTCCTCGCCCGCGACGCTCCGGGCGCATCGCTCGCCCTCGAGCGCACCCAGGATGGCGGCTTCTTCGGCACGCTCACGCTCGAGCGCGCGCCGGCCACGCCGGTTCCCGGCGATTTCTCCCGCGCACTCGAGGAAGCCGCCCTGGCCACCGCCGCCTACCTCCTCGGGGTGATGGGCCGGGCCTTCGCGATCACCCTCGAGTATCTTTGCACACGCGTGCAGTTCGGCCGCCCGATCGGCGCCTTCCAGGCCCTTCGCCACCGCGCCGCGGACCTGAAAATCCAGCTCGAGCTCAGCCGCGCCAGCATCGAGTCCGCCGCCGCCACCCTCGATTCCGCCGCCCCGCTCGCGCTCTGCCGCGTTGCCGTCTCGCAGGCCAAGGCCCGCGCCTCGGACGCCGCCCTCCTGATCACCCGCCAGGCGATCCAGCTCCATGGCGGCATCGGCTATACCGACGAGCACGATATCGGCCTCTTCCTGCGCAAGGCCATGGTGCTCGCCAACCTCTATGGCTCGGCGGCGCTGCACCGGGCGCGCTACGCCGCACTCGCGGCGGAGGACGACGATGGCTGACACCGTTCCCGCCCCGCTTTTGCGCGAAAGCCGCGAGGGCGCGACCGCGATCCTCACCCTCGACCAGCCCGCCCGGCGCAACGCGCTCTCGGTCGCGATGCGGCGCGCCCTGCTCGAGGCTTTCGAGCGGATCGAGCCCGAGCGGACGATCGCGGCGGTCGTGATCACCGGCTCGGAGGGCAATTTCTGCTCCGGCGGGGACCTCTCGGACATGGCGGTGCCGGACATCGCCGCGGGGCGCGAGCGCTTCCGCCTCACCCACCGGCTGGTGCGGCTGATCCTCGGCGGCGCCAAGCCGGTGATCGCGGCGGTCGAGGGCTTCGCCGCCGGCGCCGGCCTCTCGCTCGCCGCCCTCTGCGACACCGTCATCGCCGGCGAGAACGCCTGCTTCGTCGCCGGCTTCGGCAAGGTCGGGCTGATCGCCGATCTCGGCCTGCTGCACACGCTGCCACGCCGCGTCGGCGAGGGCCGCGCCCGGCAGATCCTCCTCTACGGCGAGCGGCTGGCAGCTTCCGAGGCGTTCCGCATCGGGCTGGCCGACCAGATCGTCCCGCCCGGCACCGCGCTCGCCGCAGCACTCGCCCGCGCCCGCCTGCTGTCCGAGCAGGCGCCGCTCCCGATCGCGCTGACGCGCGCCTTCCTCGCCGCCGGCCTCGATGAAGCGCTCGCGCACGAGCGGGAGATGCAGACGATGCTCTTCCTCTCCGCCGACCACGCCGAGGGCAAGGAAGCCTTCCTCGCCCGCCGCCCGCCCCGCTTCGAGGGAGCCTGACCATGCCCGCCGAAGACCTCGATACAATCGAGGATGCCGAATTCCGCATCCGCGTCCGTGCCTTCCTCGCCGCTGCCTACCCCGCCGAGCTCCGCAACCCGCCGAAGCGGCTCCATTTCCGCGCGATCCGGCCCTGGTACATCGCACTCGCCCGCCAGGGCTGGCTCGCGCCCGGCTGGCCGCGCGAATGGGGCGGGATGGGGCTCACGGCTGCCAAGCAGCTCGTCATGATCGAGGAATTCGAGCGCCACGGCTGCGCCCGCTTCAACGACATGGGCGTCACCATGATCGGCCCGCTGCTGATCCGCTTCGGGACCGACGCGCAGAAGCGCTTCTTCCTGCCGAAAATCCTCGCCGGCGAGCATATCTGGTGCCAGGGCTACAGCGAGCCCAATGCCGGCTCGGACCTCGCCAGCCTGCGCACCGAAGCCGTGCTCGAAGACGACCGCTGGGTCGTCAACGGCCAGAAGATCTGGACCACGCTCGCCAACGACGCCAACTGGATTTTCCTCCTCGTGCGCACGGGCAAGGAAGCCAGGCCGCAGGAGGGGATCAGCTTTCTCCTCGTGCCGATGGCAACACCCGGCATCACCGTCCGCCCGATCGTCAATCTCGACCTGCACGACGAGTTCTGCGAGGTCTTCTTCGACAATGTCCGCGTGCCGCAGGAGAATTTGGTCGGCGAGATCAACCGCGGCTGGACCATGGCGAAAGCCCTGCTCGGCTTCGAGCGCCTGCTGCTCGGCTCGCCCAGGCAGGCCGCCTACGCGCTCGCGCGGCTGAAGCTGCTCGCCGAACGCATGGGCGCCTGGGACGATCCGCTGTTCCGCGATCGCTACACACGGCTTCGCCTCGACCTCGCGGACCACAAGGCGCTCTACGAGGGCTTTGCCGAGCGCGTGCGGCAGGGCGAGACCCTCGGCGCCGACGTCTCGATGCTGAAGGTGCACCAGAGCGAGCTCTTCCAACGCATCACCGAAACGATGCTCGAGATCGCCGGCGAGAACGCAGGCCTGCTCGATCCGATGGAAGGCAATCGCGAGCTCCACCCCTCGGGACTTTTCATCCAGGCGCGGCCGACGACGATCTACGGCGGCAGCAACGAAATCCAGCGCAACATCATCGCCAAGAACGTGCTCGATCTGCCGGGATAGAGCAGGGGCTCCGCCCCTGCGCCCCGCCAGGGCCCACGGGTTCAGGCATGGGGGCCCTGGACCCCCAGACTTTCTCAAGTCATGGATTGCAAAGGCCCCGCCCCCGATCGACCCCTAGACGCCAAGCGAAAGCAGCGCCGCCGTGTGGCGGGCGATCATCCGTTCCTCGTCGGTCGGCACGACCCACGCCGCGATGGGCGAGGTTGCGGTGCTGATCCGTCCTTCGCCGGCGTGGTTGCGCGCCGCGTCGAGCGCGAGCCCGAGCCACCCGCAGCCCGCGGCGACCTCCGCGCGCGTTGCCGCATCGTGCTCGCCGATCCCCGCGGTGAAGACGAGGCCGTCAAGCCCGCCGAGTGCTGCGGCGAGCGAGCCGATCTCGCGCACGATCCGATAGACGAAGAGCGCGATCGCCGCCGCCGCCGCCGGATCGCGCGAGGCGCGCAGCTCGCGCATGTCCGGGGAAACGCCGGAGACGCCGAGCAGTCCCGATTTCCGGTAGATCAGGTCCTCGATCGCGCGCGCATCCATGCCATGGCGGTCCATGAGATAGAGCAGCACGCCCGGATCGATGCTGCCGCAGCGCGTGCCCATCACCAGCCCCTCGACGGCGGTGAAACCCATCGTGCTTGCAACACTCCGCCCGTCCGCAACGGCGCAGAGGCTCGCGCCGTTGCCGAGATGGGCGAGCACGAGCCGCCGCGCGGCGAGATCCGGGGCGATCTCGCCGAGACGCGCAACGATGTATTCGTAGGAAATCCCATGGAACCCGTAGCGCCGCACGCCCTCGGCGCTGAACGCGCGCGGCAGCGCATAGGCCTGCGCCACCGCCGCCTGGCCATGGTGGAACCCGGTGTCGAAGCAGGCGACCTGCGGCAAATCCGGCGCCTGCGCCGCAAGCGCGCGGATCGGCGCGAGATTGTGAAGCTGGTGCAACGGCGCCAGCGGCTCCAGTGCGGCGAGCGCGGCCAGCACCTGCTCGTCGATCCTGACCGGTGCTGCGTAGCTCATGCCGCCATGCACGACCCGATGCCCGACCGCGGCGAGGTGCCTGGCCCCGAGCAGCTCCGTCGCGAGCCCGAGGATTTCGCGCGTCGCGCCGTGATGGTCGAGCCCCTCCGGCCAGCTCCGCCTGGCCACGCTCCTGCCCGCCGCGTCATGCGCCGCGAGGTCCGGCACCAGCCCGATATCCTCGATCTCTCCACGGAAAAGAAGCGATTCGGCCGGCACCGTGCCGTAGAGCGCGAACTTGATGCTCGACGATCCGGCATTGAGGACGAGGATGCATTCGGGCATCGGCGCCCTCAGGCCAGAGCCGCGGCCATGCGCGCGGCGCGCGCGTGGACGAGCAGGGTCGCGACGGCGCAGGAGGCGAGCCGCGTCAGCAACTGATCGGCACGGCTCGTCAGGATGATCGGCACGCGCGCGCCGAGGACGATGCCCGCGGCGTCGGCGCCGGCGAGAAACGTGAGGCTTTTCGCCAGCATATTGCCCGCCTCGAGGTCCGGCACCACGAGCACGTTGGCCCGGCCCGCAACCGGCGAAACGATGTGCTTGATCTTCGCGGCCTGCGGGTCGATCGCGTTGTCGAGCGCGAGCGGCCCGTCCAGCACCGCGCCGGTGATCTGGCCCCGTTCGGCCATCTTGCAGAGCGCGGCCGCCTCGATCGTCGAGGGCAGCTTGGCGCTCACCGTCTCCATGGCGCTCAGGATGGCGACGCGGACCTGGGGAAAGCGGATCGCCTGCGCCAGATCGATGGCGTTCTGCACGATATCGACCTTGTCGTCGAGCGTCGGGGCGATGTTCACCGCGGCGTCGGTGATGATCAGCGCATCCGGGTGGCCGGGCACATCCATGATGAAGCAGTGGCTGATGCGCCGTTCGGTCCGGATTCCGCCTTCGTGCGCCACCACCGCGGCCATCAGCTCGTCGGTGTGCAGGCTCCCCTTCATCAGCGCCTGCGCGCGCCCATGGAGGACCAGCGCAACCCCCTTGGCCGCCGAATCGTGGCTGTAGGCCGCATCGACGATCTCGAACGCGGCGATCTCGAGCGCGGCTGCCGCCGCGGTCCGGCGGATGCGCTCCGCGGGCCCGACAAGGATCGGCACGATCAGGCCGAGCCGCGCCGCCTCCACCGCCCCTTGCAGGGAAACATCGTCGCACGGGTGCACGACCGCCGTCGTCGTTGCGGGCATCTGCCGCGCCGCCTCCACCAGCCGTTCGTATTTCTCGTGCCGCCTGGGCGGCGGCGAGCCCGCGCAATCGTCAGGCATCGGCCACAATTCCCCTCGCCCGCGTCGCTTCCCCGCCATCGGACGCCTTGCCGGGCTCGAATCGGGAGAAAGCATGATGAAATCAGGATCGGCTCATCGCGCCGAGCGCGCCTTGATATCGATCAAGCCGCGTCCGCGCCCAAGCGGCGGCGCTTGGATGTCAGCGCTCGGCCGAGGGCTCGATCCAGCCGATATGCCCGTCGCTGCGGCGGTAAATGACGTTGAGCGTGCCGCTCGTGCGGTTGCGGAACATCAGCACCTGGTGGTCCGCGAGATCGAGCCGCATCACGGCATCGCTGACCGAAAGCCGGTCGATCTCCATCGCCGATTCGGCGATCACGGTGGCATAGGGTCCCGTCTCGGGGGCGCCGGCGGGAGCCGGCGACGCCTGCTCCTCCTGGGAGAGGATGTATTGGCGGGCGGTCTCGGGACGCTCGCGGTTCGCGAGGTCGCGGGCGTGTTCGTTGACGCGCCTGCGGTAGCGGCGCAGCCGCTTGGCGATATGTTCGGCCGCGTCATCGAAGGCCGTGTGCGCGTCCTGCGCCTCGCCCTCGGCGCGCAGCACGAGGTCGCGGCCGGCGTGCAGGTTGATATCGCAGGTGAAGAAGCTGCGGGCGCGGCCGAAGGTCACCGCCGCCTCCAGCGCGTGGTCGAAATACTTGTGGGTGATGCGGTCGAGATTCTCCGAGACGTGCGTGCGCAGCGCGTCCGAGAGCTCGAGCTGCTTGCCTGCAATGGTGATCTGCATGGCCTCCCTCAAGCCGACGCCATCTTCTCCCGGCGGCGCTGCACCGAGCTCGGGATGCGCAGGGCTTCACGGTATTTGGCCACGGTTCGCCGCGCGATGTCCACACCTTCCCGTCTCAACGCCGAGACGATCGCGTCGTCGGAGAGCACCGACGCCGCCGATTCGCCGTCGACGAGCGCCCGGATCCGCTGGCGGACCGCCTCGGCGCTGTGCGTCTCTCCATCGACCCCGGCGATCGCGGTCGTGAAGAAATATTTAAGCTCGAAGATCCCGCGCGGCGTCGCGATGTATTTGTTCGCCGTCACCCGGCTCACCGTGCTCTCGTGCATCTCCACCATTTCCGCGACGTCGCGCAGGATGAGCGGCCGGAGATGCCCGATTCCGTGCTCGAAGAAACCGTTCTGCCGGCGCACGATCTCGGCCGCCACCTTGAGGATCGTCTCGGCACGCTGCTCGAGCGAGCGGACCAGCCAGTTGGCGGCGGCCAGGCGCTCGGCGAGGAACGATCGCTCCGGCCCCCGCGCCCCGACGCTGACGCGCGCGTGGAAGGCGTGGTTGACGAGGACGCGCGGCAGCGTGTCCGGATTGAGCTCGAGCCGGAACGCGCCGCCTTCTTCGCGGCGCATCAGGATGTCGGGCACGAGCGGGGCGAGCGGCTCGGCGTCGAAGCGGGTGCCCGGCTTCGGGTCGAGCCGGCGCAGCTCGGCCACCATGTCCGCGAGGTCCTCGCCATCGACCCCGCAGATCGCCCGAAGCTCGTTCATCTCCCGCCGGGCGAGGAGATGGAGATGGTCGAGGAGGGCCGCCATCGCCGGGTCGAGCCGGTTGCGTTCGGCCAGCTGGGCGGCAAGGCATTCGCGCAAGGAGCGGGCGAAGCAGCCCACGGGATCGAACTGCAGCATCCGCATCCGCACCGACTCGACCTCCTCGAGCCGGGCACCGAGGGCCGCCGCGAGCGCCGCGGGTTCGGCCGAGAGCCTTCCTGCCGGGTCGAGCAGCGCGATCAGGTGCGCCCCGATCAGCCGCTCGCGCGGGTTCGCGAAGGAGAGCCTGAGCTGCTCGGAGAAATGCTCGCGGATCGATCGCGGGCCCTCCGCCACGTTCTCGATCCCCCGCTCGTCCAGCTCGAACGAGCCGCCGTTCCGGCCCGCCCCGTCGAACCGCCCGCCCCCGTCGGAGGGGCCGCCCCCGTCGGACGGGCCGCCCCCGTCGGACGGGCCGCCCGCGTCATAGGTCTCGGCATGCTCGGCATCGAGCGGCGAGGCTTCCGGCGCCGGGATGGCCTCCGAGCTCACCAGCGCCGCCGCATCCGCCTCGGGCGGCGGCGGATCAGCCCGCTGATCGGCCGCCGGCACGTCCCCGCCGGGGCCGTCCTGCGCCTCGTCGCGCTCGAGCAGCGGGTTGCGCTCCAGCTCTTCCGTCACGAAGGTCGTGAGGTCGAGATTGGAAAGCTGCAGCAGCTTGATCGCCTGCCGGAGCTGGGGCGTCATCACCAGCGTGGTGGTCTGGCGGATCTCCAGGCGCGGTCCGATGGCCATGGCCGGCGGCTAGCGCTTTGCCGGCTCCGGTCGCGGCCGGCGGCGGCGAACGGAGTGGACCATCAGTCTATTGAAGCGAAAGAGAAATCGTTCCGGTGTCGCTGCGGTTCCAGCCATCACGACCTCGCCACCGGGACCCGCGATCGCCATGGCTGCCGGCGGAATCGCGGAGCGCTCCGCCAAAGCCATGAGATTGATCGCCAAAACACAACCGAGAGCATGATGATTAAGGATCGTCATGCTCTAAAGGCTGAACCTTTCTCCAAGGTAGAAGCGGCGCACGTCCGCATGCGCCACCACTTCCTCGGGCGCCCCGTGCATCAGGACCTCGCCCTCGTGCAGGATATAGGCGCGGTCCACGATCTCCAGCGTCTCCCGTACGTTGTGGTCGGTGATCAGCACGCCGATCCCGCGCAGCTTCAGATGCGAAACGAGGTCGCGGATCTCGCCGAGCGCGATCGGGTCGATGCCGGCGAGCGGCTCGTCGAGCAGGATATAGCTCGGCTGGCTCGCCAGCGCGCGCGCGATCTCGAGCCGCCTGCGCTCCCCGCCCGAGAGGGCGAGCGAGGGGGTGCGCCTGAGATGGGTGATCCCGAACTCGGAAAGGAGGGCCTCGAGCATCTGCTCGCGCCGGTCGGCATAGGGCTCGGACACTTCGAGCACCGCCCGGATGTTCTGCTCGACATTGAGGCCGCGGAAGATGCTCGCCTCCTGCGGCAGATAGCCGATGCCGAGCCGGGCGCGGCGGTACATCGGCAAAGTCGTGATCTCGGCCCCGTCGAGCGTGATGGTGCCGGTGTCCGGCGGCACCAGCCCGACGATCATGTAGAAGGTCGTCGTCTTGCCGGCGCCGTTCGGGCCGAGCAGCCCGACCGCCTCGCCGCGCGTCAGCCGGAGGTTCACGTTGCGCACCACCGGGCGGCGGCGGAACTGCTTGCCGAGGCCGCTGGCGACCAGGCCCCCGCCGCCGGAGAGGACGCGCAGGCGCTCGCTCATGGGTGACTCCCCGAGGATTGCGTCCCTGGCGCCGGCACCTTCCCAGGGGTGGGCGCCGCCCCCGGGGCGGCCCGGCTGGCCGAATTGGGCAGGACAAGGCCCTGCACCCTCTGGCCGGGGGCGGAGAGCAGCTCCGCCTGGCCGGTCTTCATATCCACGACGCCCCGCGCGCCGGTGAGCTGGTTCGGCCCCCGCGTGATCCGCACATCGCCGAGGATGAGCGCGATCCCGGTGGCGGGGATATAGACGCCGCGATCGCCCGTGACGGTGTCCGTCGCCGTCCGGAGGGTGACGTTCCCGAACGCCTCCACCCGCTTGATCTGGCCAGAATCGGCCAGCGGATCGGTCCCCGCGCCGCCGGGCGCCGGCGCGCCGCCGCCGGGGGGAGTCCCAGGGGGATTGCCAGGGGGAGTCCCGGGGGCGGTGCCGCTCCCGGGCGTCGTATAGGCAACCAGCGTGTCGGCCGTGACCCGGCGCCCGTCATTGGTGACGACGACGGCATCGCCGCGCGCCACCGCCATGTGCTGGTCGGTCCAATATTCGACATCGTCGCGGGCGGTCAGCACGTCGTTGGGCGTGGTGAGCTTGAGGTGCCGCCCGGTCAGCACCAGCACCGATTGGTCGACGTCATAGACCGCATGGTCGGCGAACGCCTGGTCGGTCGCGGTGAAGATATGCACGTGCCCGTTCGCCTCCAGCCGGTAGATCTCCTGTCCCCCGGTATCGACCGAACCGGGAGCGGCTTCGTTCGCCGGCTGCACGCCAGGGGTCGCGCCCGCGGCGGCGCCCGGCTTCGGCCGGTAGTGGGCGATGAGCTCGTCCGCGGTGACAGTCACGGCGCCCCGCACCGCCTGGGCGTCGCCGGTCGCGATCACCTCTTGCTGGTTCTGCCGCCACTCGATCCCCCCGACCGCGGTGATGGTGATCGGGCCACCCTGCGAGAGGTCGAGCGGCTGCGCCGCCGCGGCGCGGATGCCGAGGGCGAGAACGAGGACGAGGACGACCCACCAGGCCGCCGATCGCCTCATTGGGTCCGTCCGGGGGGCGCCTGTCCGGCCGCCGCTGCGCTCTGGCCGTTCAGAACCAGCCGCGCCGGGCCGCTGAACTGGATGACCGCGCCGCTGTCGAGCATCGTGTAGCCCGTCGCGTCGAGTGTCCCGAACGGCCCTTCGGCGCTCACCGGCACGCCGCTTGCGGCCGCGCCGGCGGCGAGGTCGACCGTGCTGCTCGCCGAGCGCAGCGTCGTCCCGTCGTCCCGATAGAGGGTGACGCCGCCCGAGAGGTCGAGCTGGCGGCTCTTCTGGGCATAGACGCCCCGCGGCGCCGCGAGCATGACCCAGGACCCGGAGGTCAATGTGATATCGCCCTTGGGATTGCTCAGATCGACGCGGTCCGGCCCCATCTGCAGGGCGGAGGCGGCGGTCACGGTGTAGGGCTCGCCCTTCTGATCGACGCTGCTGTAGCGCGCATCGAGGAGCTTGCCCCCGGCGCCCTGGGCCGTGGTGTCGAGATGGAAGCTCACGCGCTGTCCCGCGACATCGCTCTCGAAATCGGGCCAGAGGGCCACCGAGGCGAGCAGGGCGAGGCCGAAGAACGGCAGCAGGCGTTTCGCCCAGCGCACCGCGAACCGCCGGCGCGCGAGGCTCGCGGCCGTGGGGATCGGCCGCGCGCGGCCGAGCCCGAGCAGATGGATGCGCCCGAGCTCACGCGGCGCGGCCGCCGCCCGCGGTTTTCCTGGTGGTGCCCCCGGCGGCGCTTGGATGTCCGCCATCGCCCTAGGCCACCCCGGCCCGCAGCAGGTCGTGCACGTGCACGAGGCCGAGAACTTCCATCTCCCCATCCACCACGAAGAGGGTCGTGATCGGCCGCGGACCGGCGTTCATCTCGTGCAGCGCCTCGACGGCGAGCGCATCGGGGCCGATCGTCCGCGGGTTCCGGGTCATCACCTCGCCCGCGCGCCGCGTCAGCAGGTCCGGGCCCATGGCGCGCCGCAAATCGCCGTCGGTGATGATGCCGGCGAGCCGGCGCGGCGGCTCGACGACGCCGAGGCAGCCGAAGGATTTCTCGGTCATCACCAGGAGCGCCCGGTCCATCGCGAGGTCAGGCGGGCCGAGCGGCAGGGCATCGCCGCCATGCATCAGCTCGCGGACCCGCAGAAGCCTGGCCCCGAGCCGTCCCCCGGGGTGGAACCGGTGGAAATCGCTCGCCGTGAAGCCGCGGCGCTTGAGCAGCGCCACCGCCAGGGCATCGCCCAACGCCATCTGCATGGTGGTGGATGTGGTGGGTGCCAAGCCCATCGGACAGGCCTCCGCCGCCGCCGGCAGCAACAACGCCACGTCGGCGGCCGTCGCCAGCGCCGAACCGGCCCGCGCCGTGATCGCGATCAGCGGCAGGGCGAAGCGGCGCGCATGGGCGACGAGGTCGGCGAGCTCCGCGGTCTCGCCCGAATTGGAAATGGCCAGCACCGCGTCGCCGGCGACGATCATCCCGAGATCGCCGTGCGAGGCCTCGCCCGGATGGACGAAGAGCGCGGGCGTGCCGGTCGAGGCGAGCGTCGCCGCGACCTTGCGCGCCACGTGGCCGGACTTGCCCATGCCCGAGACCACGACCCGCCCCGAAACACCGGCAAGCAGCGCAACGGCGCGGGGGAAATTCTCGTCGAGCGCGGCGGCGAGCGCACTGAGCCCCGCCGCCTCCAGCGCCAGCACCGCACCGGCCGCGGCAAGGTCCTCGCCGCTGCTCAGGGTGGGACGGTCCAAGGCGAGATGGGGCATCAGGGTCTGCTCATCGTCGGTCTGCCCCTTCTATGGACGGGCCCCCTCGAGGGTCAACAACAGCCCGGAGTCTGGCGGCGAATTGCGGCAAGAATTATGCCACCAATCGCCGACGCTTGACCCGGACCCCTCGCCTCCGGTTAACTCCGGTCCATCTGCTCCGGTCCATCTGCCGCGCCGCGACTCTCACTGCATAGGGCACCTCATGTCGGCAGCGCTCGCCCCGAAGCGCCGGTTCCGGCTGGTCCTCATCAAGCCGTCGCACTACGACGACGATGGCTATGTCATCCAATGGCTGCGCTCCGCCATCCCCTCGAACACGCTCGCCGCCCTCCACGGCCTCGCCGTGGACGTCCGCGACCGTGGCGCCCTCGGCCCCGAAATCGCCCTCGAGATCATCTCGTTCGACGAAACCAACAGCCGCATCCGCCCGGGCCGGATCGCGCGCATGATCCAAAGCGAGGGCGGGCTCGGGCTGGTGGCGCTGGTCGGCGTGCAGTCGAACCAGTTTCCCCGTGCCCTCGATATCGCCCGGCCGCTCCGCGCGGCCGGCATCCAGGTCGCGATCGGCGGCTTCCATGTCTCCGGCACGCTTGCCATGCTCCCCGGCATCCAGCCCGACCTCCAGGCGGCGCTCGATCTCGGCATCACCCTCTTCGCCGGCGAAGCCGAGGGCCGGCTCGAGGACGTGCTGGCCGACGCGCTCGCGGGCCGGCTCAAGCCGCTCTACAACTTCATGGACGACCTGCCCGGCATCGAAGGCGCGCCGCCGCCGATCCTGCCGCGTGCGCGCATCCTGCGCACCGGCGGGCGCATCACCAGCTTCGATGCCGGCCGCGGCTGCCCGTTCCAGTGCTCCTTCTGCACCATCATCAACGTCCAGGGCCGCAAGTCCCGCACCCGCTCCCCGGACGATGTCGAGGCGATCATCCGCAGCAACCTCGCGCAGGGGATCGACCATTTCTTCATCACCGACGACAACCTCGCGCGCAACCGCAACTGGGAGCCGATCTTCGACCGGCTCATCCATATGCGCGAGCAGGAGGGCCTCTTCTTCCGCTTCGTCATCCAGGTGGACACGCTCTGCCACAAGATCCCGGGCTTCATCGAAAAGGCGGCCCGCGCCGGCGTCACCCGCGTCTTCATCGGCATGGAGAGCATCAACCCCGACAGCCTGATCGCCGCCAAGAAGCGCCAGAACCGCATCTCCGAATATCGCCGCATGCTGCTCGCCTGGAAGAGCGTCGGCTGCTTCACCTATGCCGGCTACATCCTGGGCTTTCCGGGCGATACGCCGGAAACGATCGCGCGCGACATCCGCATCATCCAGCGCGAATTGCCGCTCGACCTGCTCGAGTTCTTCTGCCTCACACCCCTTCCCGGCTCCGAGGACCATAAGCGCCTCTTCACCACGGGCGTTCCGATGGACCCGGACATGAACAAATACGACCTCGAGCATGTCTGCACGGCGCACCCGGTCATGTCGAAGGCGGAATGGGAGCGCGCCTACCGGCTCGCCTGGGAAACCTACTACACGCCCGAGCACATGGAGCGGGTGATGCGCCGCGCCGGGGCCTGCGGCATCAGCCCCGGCAAGATGATGTTTTTGCTCCTTTGGTTCTGGGGCTGCGTGACGCTCGAAAAAATCCACCCGCTCGAGGGCGGCTATCTGCGCCGCAAGGTGCGCACCGACCGCCGGCCCGGCCTGCCGGTCGAAAATCCGTTTCTCTTCTATCCCCGCTACCTCGCCGACCTCCTCGAAAAACACGTGCGCATCGCGCGCATGATCTGGCGCATGGCGAGGGTCCGCCGCGCGGTCAAGCGCGACCCCAACCGCCGCGCCTACATGGACACCGCGCTCACCCCGGTCTGCGACGAGGAGATGGACGCGCTCGAGATGTTCACCGCGACCGAGGCGGCCCGCGGCGCCGCGGACAAGGCCAGGCGCGACCTCGCGCGGAGGCAGGGGAGCTCCGCCCCCCTGCACCGGCACCCCGTCACGCAGGCGTGACGGGGAGGTCCCGGGACCCGCTAGGGGGGGCCCTTGAAACCCGTCCTTGTAGGCGGCGACTGAGGACGCCCGTGAGGAGTTGGCCGGTTCAAGATGCGCAGGCCCGATTCAGTGAGATGCTCGAAACTTGCCTCAAGGAAGGGCCCCAGCTGGTCACCAGGTGCGGCGCCGATGCCGCCGCCCTGGTGCCCGTGAAGGAGTGGCAAAGGCTGCAGCGCACTGCGCGGCCCACGCTGAAGGAGTTGCTGCTTGCCAACGGCGCGCGAGGAGAGCTGAACGTTCCCGAGCGAGGCGGAAGGCGCCCGCGCGAGCCGCGCAATCTCGTCTGAGGCCGATGTACCTCCTCGATACGAATGTCGTCTCGGAGCTGCGCGGGGCCCGCCCGCATGGCGCCGTTCTCTCCAGGCTCGCCCCTAGAGCGAGGTGCGGCATGCTCGCACGGTCCATATCGATCGAAACTGAAGGGCCATTCCAGATCGTGCGGAACCCATGATTCTGGGGCTCTGGCAACCTACAAAAATTGTTGTTGACAATTTGATAGGTTGTTTGTAGTCATCGCTCTGGAAGGAGAACGGCGATGACGAGAGATGAGATGGATAGGGCGACTACTGGTCTTGCGACAAAGTCTGCGAAGATTCGAGCTCTAGACAAACTTGGGGCAACCCGCTCTGAAATCGCAAACTATCTACAGATTAGGTACCAGCACGTTCGAAATGTGCTGGTCAGCCCGGCACCGTCGTCCGAAAATGGCAGCGATTGGGGAAATCCGTCTATCCCCTCGACGGCCGATGAAACCCTACCAGGAGTGCTGCCGCTTTCGATTGACGAGGCGAAGCGTGGCTTGGCGGCTCGTTTTGGCGTATCGCCCAGCGCGATCGAGATCACGATAAAGGGTTAACGCTGGCACAGGTACATCGGATGTTTCAGAGGGCTATAGCGTAGACATAGTGCTCTTCATTGTCGGCCGCGGCCTGCCAGCTTGGCCGCGCTTGGAAATTCGAAGTTCAGATTGCCTTGCGCGGCAATTTAAGCGGCAGGTCCAATTCCATTCGGTCGTAAATGACCTTTGGCGCAATCCGGCCGCGCTCACCGCGTTCGAGGCGGACCCGGCCCTAGCCCTCCATTGTCCGCAGCGTGCGCGAGAGGTTGGACTTGGCCGTGCCGGTGATTCGCGCCAGCTTGTCCAGCGAGCCGGGCGCCTTCTCGGCGATTGCGCGCAATAGTTCGCGATTGCCGGCCGAAAGGACCTTGGCGAAGAACTCCGTCGAGGTGATCCAGACCTTTGGCTCGTCGGACGAAACACGACGCTCGCCTCGCGCCAGGGCCATGGTCTGTGCCTTCATCTCCTGATAGCTCGCGATGCCGACCTTCAAGGTGGTCATGGGATCACTCTTCTCCCGCACAACACCCCATCCGCCGCGGCCCAGAAATCGGCGAGCAGCGTCGTCGCGTCGCGGTGCCCATAAGCTTTGATCGCCCACAGCTTGTGCAGTTAGCCACAGCTGGAAGCTGTTTTGCTTGCGCGAATGGGCGCAGATCGGCTATGCGCGCCCGAGGCCAACGGCGGTTGCCCCAGCAGGACGCGAGGCTGACATGGCAGTAATAATCAGGGCGGGTGAAGAAATTGTCTGCCCTAAGGGGGACATATGCGGGCACGTGCGCGTCAACTTGGCAGCCGATGCTATCAATAAGGTACCCGAGCTTGGGCCGGCATCCGTGTCGCCGTTTTCCATGGATTGCGATAGGACTAAGCTTGGCAACGATGGTTATTACTGCAAGGATTGCTGCGAACCGGTAGCTCTCCTCCGAAATGGCGCGTATCAAATACGCACGAAAGGACACGGTTGGATCGGCAGGCCGGAATAGCAACGTCGGCAGCGCTTGAACGCGCTGGAACACGTACGGGTGGCAGCGACGTTCTTCGCCTTAAGCTGCGGTCGCGCGGGGACGCCCGTGTGCCGGCTTCGCCGCTGACGAGTTGTCGGCGTGGAATTCGTTGTGCATGTCGTGCAAACTAGACCAGCAAGTCACCGTCAGCGTCACGATGACCGGAACGATGGTGCGACGCGGGCTTCAGGGTGCGCGCCTATGAGCCGCCAACCATTGTTGCGCACTCTGCTGGGCCGTCGCGATCTCTTCGTCAGTCATGGACAATTCTAGGAAGGAAAGCCCCTTACTGGCTAGTTCGACGATGTTGCCATCGTCGGGGCCACTGTCCATCTTGGCCAGCAGGAACCACCGAGCGGCCGCGACATTGTCTTGCCGGACACCGAGGCCGCGCATATACAAGGCACCGAGGGTGATTTGCGCTGCGGCAAGGCTTTGATTGCTTGCGACGCGGTACCAGCGAGCTGCGGTCCCGTAGTTCTGCGGTACGCCCTCGCCGCGTTCATACACGGTCCCGAGGTTATAGTGCGCTGGTGCGAAATTCTGGTTGGCGGCGCGAGTCGTCCACTCGACGGCCTTCGCCGAGCTTTGCGGCAAGCCCTGTCCAGCGTCATACATCTTGCCGATGAAGAACTCCGCTGCTGGGTTCCCGTCCTGTGCGGGCGGTTCAAACAGCCGTAGGGCGTACGCGTAGTTCCCGCGTGAATAGGCTACCTCCGCGTCGTAAACAGTCTGGGTGTGTCTCGCGCGCAAATCCCGCTCGCCCGCAAGGCGGCCCGCAAATCGGCCGGCGATGAGTGCCAAGATAATGACCATCAGGAACAGGCCCAACCGCTTCCACCGCATTGGTGGGGGCTCCTCTGCAGTATTCGATTCAGAGACGATAGCAAAACCAAGAGTGCGGACGTAACGCTTCGGGCACGGCCGACTGGGGGCGTTGTTCCGGCGCGCCGATGGATGCGGGTCATTCAGCGTTAGTCCATTCCCGGCTCGCGCGGCAACGTGCTTTGGTTCTGGCGTTGGCGTAAGCATACGCGGGCGCCGCCGACCCGGATGCAAGGGCTGCATAATCCGTAGGGGGGCCGCCGGAGCCGGGCATCGGCCGGTACCCTGGCGCCCCCGCCTCTACGATCCTTATCCCCGATCTCCGAGTTAAAGGCCTTCAGGGGGGCCGTGGCGCAGAGGTAGTCCTCGTTACATTCGGCGGCGGCCAGCATCCCGCCGATTTTAGTTTGAGCTGTGACGCGATAGCCGACCGCCCTTGGGGCTGCTGTCAGCGGTCAAACCCGATGATCCTCTTCGAGCGAAAGCCGGCGAAGCCGACTTGGCTTGACGGTCTTGAGGGCACCCACGGCATCGTCATCGCTATATTGGGGATGGACAACCGCGCCTTTCTTAGCTAAGCCAGATTAGCTAAGGATGTGCCATGGACACCGTCACAATTCACACCGCAAAGACGACCCTGTCGCAACTTCTGGCGCGCGTCGAAGCCGGTGAGGAAATCATCCTGGCGCGCGGTAAGGAACCGATCGCCAAGCTCGTGCCGTTCCACCGGCGCCCGACGAAGCGTCGGTTCGGAGCGCTGCGCGGAGCGATCAGCATCGGACCCGAATTTTTCGAGCCCTTGCCGGACCAGGAACTGGCAGCGTGGGAATAGTGGATGAATTTGCTGCTCGACACGCATGCCTTTCTCTGGTGGCTCGCAGGCGATGACTCGCTTTCTGCGGCGGCACGAACGGCGATAGCTGACGAGGGCAACGGCATTTTCATCAGCGCCGCCTCGGCCTGGGAAATAACGGTGAAGCACCGGATTGGCAAATTGCCCGGCGTCGCCGCCATCGTCGCGGATATCGTCGGCACGGTCGTCGATCAGGGCTTCACCGGCTTGCCGATAAGCCTTCGGCATGGACAAGTGGCGGGCGCATTGCCGGGGCCTCACCGTGACCCGTTCGACCGGATGCTGATCGCCCAGGCGATGCTGGAGAATCTCGTGCTCGTCTCCAATGAGGAGAATTTCGACGCCTATGGCGTCGCAAGATTATGGTGACGCGGCGGGGCCGTCGCCCCTCGGCAAGCCGCGAAGCCTTCACACGAGCTCGACGCGCGCGTAATGGCCGGCCGCAGCGGCGAGGCGCTGGTCGCGCGTGAGGAGCGACGCATCGAGCGCTTCCGCCAGCGCGACGTACACCGCATCATAGGCCGTGAGATTGTTCCGCAATTCCCAGACGCGCGGCAGCAGGACGCCGTGGGGATACCGGCGCAGCGGAAAGTCGGCGAGATCGGCGAGAGCGGCCCGGCCACGCTCATGGTCGATCTCCCCGGCGGCCGCGTACCGGCGGACGACCTGTGCGACTTCCACGTCAAGCAGATGAGGCGCGTGCAGCGTTTGCCGGGAGTCGAACAGCCGCCTTTCCACCGCTTCGGCCGCTGGTGTGCGGAGGAGCGCTTCGAGCAGGGCCGAAGCGTCGACGACAATCACGGACGGTCGCGTTCGGCGCGAATTGCCTGAGCCGGCACCACGGAAGGCGTCATTGCCGACCGACGCTGCAGGCGGGCGCGCAACTCGTCCAGCGTTGGCCGCTCGGCCACCTCGCGGATCTCGTTCAGCAAGTAATCGGACAGCGACATGCCTGCCAGCGCGGCGCGCGATTTGAGCCGCCGATGCAGCGTATCAGGCACATTGCGGATCTGGATCATCGTCGACATGTGGGAAATATAAAAGCATGCGAAACACATGTCCAGCCGCTGCCAATAGAGACGGGGGCGGGCGCCCAACGCGCTTGCGCGTTGGGACCCGTCCAGGGCCCCCACACTTGAACCCTTGGGCCCTGGCGGGGGTTCCAGGGGAGAGCCCCCTTGGCCTGGCTCAGTGCGCGAAGAGGTCCGGCTCCTCGTACCCGAGCAGATCGAGCGCCGCGCGTTCCGGCAGGAACGCAAAGCACGCCTCGGCAAGCGCGCGCCGCCCCTCGCGTTCGAGCAGCGCCTCCAGCTTCGCCCACAGCGCGTGCAAATAAAGAACGTCCGATGCCGCGTAGGCGAGCTGTTCGGGCAGCAGCTCGGCCGCGCCCCAGTCCGAGGTCTGCTGCTGCTTGGCGAGATCGACCCCGAGCAGCGCGTGGCACAATTCCTTGAGCCCGTGCCGGTCGGTGAAGGTGCGCACGAGCTTGGAGGCGATCTTCGTGCAGCGCACCGGCGCCACCCGCACGCCCAGCGCGCGGGCGAGGATCGCGACATCGAAGCGGGCGAAGTGCATCAGCTTCACCACCTCCGGGTCGGCGAGCAGGCGGCGGAGGTTGGGGCAGTCGGCGCCGCGGCCGCCCATCCGTTCGGGCACGATCTGGACGAGGTGCGCGACACCGTTGCCCGCGGAGAGCTGGACCAGGCAGAGCCGGTCGCGATGCGGGTTGAGCCCCATCGTCTCGGTGTCCACCGCGACCATCGGTCCGAACGAGAGCCCTTCGGGCAGGTCGTTGCGGTGGAGATGGATCGTCGCGTCGGGCTGGAACTGGGTGAGGCCTGCCACTTGCTTGCTTCGCGTTGGTGCCCAGGAGAAGACTCGAACTTCCACGACCTTGCGGCCACAGGTACCTGAAACCTGCGCGTCTACCAATTCCGCCACCTGGGCACGGACGGCAGGTGCGAGCGGGGCGGCCATCTAACGCGGCCCCCCCCTCGCGTCAACTCCGTCCCGCTTGAGCGAAAGCCGCCCGCAGCCTATTCACCGGGACGGAACGGGCGCGGGCTCCGCTCCGGATAAGAAGGAGAGGCGGGTGGCGGGACGCAAGGTGGCAACGGTGTTCGGCGGCTCGGGATTCCTCGGCCGCTATGTGGTGAAGCGCCTCGCCGCCGCCGGCCAGGTGGTGCGCGTCGCGGTCCGCGATCCCGAGGCCGCGCTCTTCCTCAAGCCCATGGGTGCGGTCGGCCAGATCGTGCCGCTCTACACCGATCTCGCCCGTCCCGACACGGCGCCCCGTGCGGTCGCCGGCGCCGACATCGTCGTCAACCTCGTCGGCATCCTCGCCGAGCGCCGCCCGGGCGAGTTCGAGCGCATCCACGCCGCCGGCGCGGGCGCCGTGGCCGCGGCGAGCGCCGAGGCCGGCGTCGCCCATCTCGTCCATGTCTCGGCGATCGGCGCCGATCCCTCGAGCCCGAGCCGCTACGCCGCCAGCAAGGCCGCCGGCGAGGAGGCCGTCCTCGGCGCCTTCCCCACCGCCACCGTTCTCCGCCCCTCGATCGTCTTCGGGCCGGAGGACCAGTTCTTCAACCGCTTCGGCGCGCTCGCCCAGTACCTGCCCTTCATGCCGGTGATCTCGGGGGGGAGCCGCATGCAGCCGGTCTATGTCGGCGACCTCGCCGACGCGGTGATGGCGGCACTCCTTCGCCCCGAAGCCGCGGGCGGGATCTACGAGCTTGGCGGTCCGCGCATCTTCACCTTCCGCGAGCTCCTCCAATTCATTCTCAAGGAAACCGGACGGGCCCGCCCGCTGATCGCGATCCCCCCCGGGCTCGCCCGCTTCCAGGCGAGGATCGCCGAGCTGCTGCCCGGCAAGCCGCTGACCCGCGACCAGCTCCTGATGCTGGCGCGCGACAACATCACCGCGGAGGGCGCTCCGGGCCTCGCCGATCTCGGCGTCATTCCGACCCCGATCGAGATGGTGGTGCCGCAGTACCTCGCGCGCTTCCGCCCCGGCGGCCGCCGCGCGCTGATGCCGGCCTAGAACGGGATGAGATCGCGAGCGCTCACCCATCCCGCTCTCGGCCATTGTTTTGTCGCGTGATTGACGCTTCCGGCGATCCCGCCTTCAGCGATCACGCTCTAGCTCGCCGCGGCGCGGGCCCGCTCGACCTGCCGCTTGAGGGTGCGCGCGGTCTCGGGCAGGCGCCGGTTCGGCGTGCCCAGCAGGAACGCGTCCAGCCCGCCCTTGTGCTCGATCGTGGAGAGCGCCCGCGTCGAGATCCGGATCCGGACCGTGCGGCCCAGGATATCCGACATCAGCGACGCCTCCTGCAGGTTGGGCAGGAAGCGGCGGCGCGTCTTGTTGTTGGCGTGGCTGACATTGTTGCCGGTCAGCACGCGCTTGCCGGTGAGCTCACACATGCGCGACATCGGGGGGCCTCTCGAAGGAAGCGGGCTTATGGCGGAGGGGCCAGCCCAGGTCAAGCCAATGGCCCGTCAAGCGACCGGCTCGGGCAGCGGCCCAGGGAGCGGCCCAGGGAGCAGCGACCCAGGGAGCAGCGGCCCAGGGAGCAGCGACCCAGGGAGCAGCGACCCAGGGAGCAACAGGATCTCCCGCTCCGCCGCCTGCAGCGCCCACATCCGCGCATAGAGCCCGCCTTGCGCCAAAAGCTCGGCATGGGTCCCGCGCTCGACCACGGCGCCCGCCTCGAGCACCAGGATCTCGTCCGCCTCGACCACCGTCGAGAGGCGGTGGGCGATGATGAGCGTCGTCCGCCCCTGCTCGAGCGGGCGCAGTGCTGCCGCGATCTCCCGTTCGGTCGCGGTGTCGAGCGCGCTCGTCGCCTCGTCGAGGAGCAGGATGCGCGGATTCTTGAGCAGCGTGCGGGCGATCGCGACGCGCTGCTTCTCCCCGCCCGAAAGCTTGAGCCCGCGCTCGCCGACCCGGGTTGCGTAGCCCTCGGGCAGCCGCTCAACGAAGTCGTGCACCCGGGCCGCCCGGGCCGCCGCTTCGATCTCCGCCTCCCCGGCCGCCGGCCGGCCATAGGCGATGTTGTAGCGGATGGTGTCGTTGAAGAGGACGGTGTCCTGCGGCACGATCCCGATCGCCGCGCGCAGGCTCGCCTGCGTCACCGTGCGGATATCCCGCCCGTCGATCAGGATGCGTCCGGCAATCGGCTCGTAGAAGCGGAAGAGCAGCCTTGTGATGGTCGATTTGCCCGATCCGGTCGGCCCGACGATCGCCAGCGTCCCGCCGGCCGGCACCGAGAAGCTCACCCCGTGCAGCACCTCGCGCTCGGGCCCGTAGCCGAACCGCACCCCCTCGAACGTGACCCTGCCCGCGAGCTCTCCGGGCAGGGGCAGGGCGGGCGCGCCCGGCGGGTCGGTGATCTCGGGGGCGACATCGAGCAGGCGGAACATCTGCTCCATGTCGAGCAGCCCCTCGCGCATCTGGCGATAGACGAATCCTAAGAAATTGAGCGGCTGGTAGAGCTGGAGCAGGTAGGTATTCACCAGCACGAATTTTCCGACGCTCATCGTCCCCGCCCGCACCTCCTCTGCCGCCAGCAGCATGACGAGCGCAACCCCGACCGCGGCGATCGCCGCCTGGCCGGTGTTGAGCAGGTCGAGCGTCAGCTGCGAGCGCACGGCCGCCCGCTCATAGGCGGCGAGCGAGACGTCGAAGCGCGCCGCCTCATGCGCCTCGTTGCCGAAATACTTGACCGTCTCGTGATTGATCAGGCTGTCGAGCGCTTTGTTCTTGGCCTCGTTGTCCATCGCGTTCATCCGCCGGCGGATGCCGAGCCGCATGCCGGTGAAGCCGATGGTGAAGGCGAGGTAGCCGCCGACCGAGAGGAAGGTGATCAGCGCGAACCGCCAGTCGAAGATGCGCCACAGCACGAGCGTGACCAGCAGCACCTCGAAGATCGTCGGCAGCACATTGAACACCGCGAGCCTGAGCACGCTCTCGATGCCGGCGGTGCCGCGGTCGATGGCGCGGCCGAGCGCGCCGGTCTGCCGGTCGAGATGGAAGCGGAG
The DNA here is from genome assembly GCA_963840545.1 of uncultured Pseudomonadota bacterium. GTDB lineage: Bacteria > Pseudomonadota > Alphaproteobacteria > Acetobacterales > Acetobacteraceae > JAKAWQ01. The sequence continues at coordinate 393,402 of CAWIZE010000002.1, forward strand.
CGAGAGAAGGTGCAGGTGCTGGAACGTCTCGAGCGCGATCCGCCGCACCGCCCGCTGCTGCACGGCGGCGAAGAGGGCGTCGCGCAGCTCGGCGAAGCCCGAGGAGGCGATGCGCAGCAGGCCATAGGCGACGATCATCGCCACCGGCACGACCGCCACGGCGCTCGCCCCTTTCGGCGCCAGCGCATCGACCGCGCGCGAATAGGCGATCGGCACCAGCACCGTCGCGATTTTCGCGGCGACCAGCGCCACCCCCGCCGCGGTGACGCTGAGCCGCGCCGCGAGGTTGTCCTTCGGCCAGAGGTAAGGGAGCAGGGAGCGGATGACGCCGAAGGAGGGCGAGGATGCGGACATGGGGGCGGATATAGGGACGGGGTCCGCCGGGCGCACGCGGCGCGCGAGGTTTCGCTTGGGAAGCGGCGCCGCCTGGACTACCTCGGCAGGCGATGCCGGACGACCTGCTCCGCCATATCGCCGCCTGCCGCAACGCGCGCCTGCCCGGCACGCGGCTCCGGCTGTGGCTCGGGAGTGCCGCGGTCGGCTGGGTCACGCCGGAAACCGCCGCCGAGATGAGGGCGGTCGTACGCGAGGGCGCCGTCTTGCTGCCCGACGCGGCCGCCTTCGCGGCGATGGCCGAGGCGCTCGCCCGCGCCGGCCATGTCCGCCGCCGCCACGAGGCGTTTTCCGTCCGCGCCTGCCCCGCCGGCCCCGAGCTCGCCCGGATCGATCGCGGCGCGCTCCCTCGCCTCGGCATCTGGTCCGAGGGGGTCCACGTCAACGGCCTCGTCCGCCGCTCGGACGGGCCCTGGCTCTGGGTCGCCGAGCGGGCCGCGGACAAGGCGCTCGACCCCGGCAAGCTCGACCATCTCGTCGCCGGCGGCGTCCCGGCCGGCCTCACGCCCTGGGAAACCCTGATCAAGGAGGCCGCCGAAGAGGCCGACATCCCGGCCCCGCTCGCCCGCCGAGCCCTGAAGATGGGCCGAATCGTCTATGCCATGGAACGCGCGGAAGGCCTCCGCCGCGACCGCCTCCATTGCTACGACCTCTGGCTGCCCGAGGATTTCGTGCCCCGCCCGGCGGATGGCGAGGTGGCGGGCTTCGCGCTCTGGAAGCTGCCGCGGGTATTGGCGTGCCTGCGCGAGACCGACCGCTTCAAGTTCAACGTCTCCCTGGTGCTGATCGACCTCTTCCTCCGCCTCGGCCTGATCGATCCCGGGGGCGTGGAGGGGCGCGCCTTGCGCGCGGGGCTCGACGAGCCGGTCGCTCCGTGATCCCGCCGCGGGCGGGCGCGGCCGGCGGCGAGTGGCTCGACCGCCTTCCCTGGCTGCCGATCGTCCTGATCCTGCTGCTGCCCTGGATCGTCCACCTTCCGCAATGGATCCTCGGACTGAGCACGGATCCGATCTGGAACGAATCCCGGCTCGCCCTGGCCGTGCATCCCGGCCTGGTCGGCGGGCGCACCGACATCGATCCGGCCGCCGGATGGAACACCGAGGCGCTCGGCCATCTGGCGGCGTGGGATTGGGTGCATGGCATCGTGCCGTGGTGGAACCCGTACAGCGGCATCGGCATGCCGCTCGCCGGCGAGATGCAGCCCTCGGCCTTCTTCCTGCCGTTCAACCTTCTCCTGCTCCTGCCGGACGGCGTGCTCTGGCTGAAGATCGCAACCCAGACGGTGGCCGGGCTCGCGGCCTATGCTCTGCTCCGCGCCCTCGGCCTTGGCCGGCTCGCCTCCCTCGCCGGTGCCGCGCTCTATCCGCTCAACGGAACGGTCGCCTGGTTCGCCGACGCGCCTGCCTTCCCGGCGAGCTTCCTGCCGCTCGTGCTGCTCGGGATCGAGTACGCAAGGCGCCGCGCCGCGCGCCTCGCCGGCCTCTTCTGGATCGCGGTCGGCATCGCCTGGATGATCTTCGCGGGTTTTCCCGAAACCGCCTATATCGGCGGGTTGCTCGCGCTCCCTTGGGCCGCCTGCCGCTTCGTTCAGGCACCGGCCGCGGAGCGCGGCGCCTTTGCCGCCGCCGTCCTCGCCGGCGGCGTCCTCGGGCTGCTGCTCACCGCCCCCCTCCTCGTCGCCTTCGCCGATTTCCTCTTCGCCGCGCGCACTTACGCCGAGCACGGAGCGGGGGCGCTGACGCTCTCCTGGCACGGATTCCCCGTCTTCGTGCTGCCGTACGCGTACGGCTTCCTCGTCGAGGCGTTCGGCAACGCCAGGCTCGCCCGCATCTGGTACCTCGGCGGCGGATATGCCGGCATCCTGCTGCTGTTCTTCGCGGCGCTCGGGCTTTTCGGCCGCCGCGATCGCGCGCTGCGGATGACGCTGCTCGCCTGGGTGGTGCTCGCCTGGGCCAAGACCTTCGGCATCCCGCCCGTGCAGCAGGTCCTCAACGCGTTTCCCTTCGTCTACCAGACCAACATCGTCCGCTACGCGCCGCCGGTCTGGAGCCTGGCGCTCACCATCCTCGCCGCCTTCGCGCTCGAGGATTTTCGCGAGCGCCCGCGGCGACTTCTTCCTCCGCTGGCGATCGTCCTCGCCTTGCTCGGCCTTGCCGTCCGCCTCGCCTGGCCGGCCGACCCGTTCTGGGGCTGGCATGGCCGGGATTCCGGCACGATGTTCGTCTTCCTCGGGATCGTCCTTGCCGCGGCACTCGCCGCCCTCGCGGCGGCGGTCGCGATGGTCCGGCTGCTGGCCGGCGAGCGCAGGCGCCACGCGCTGGCCGCCCTGCTCGTCGTCTACATGGCCGGGCTCTTCATCATCCCGGAGCTCGCCGGGGTTCACGGCGGCAGGCTCGATACGGCCGCAACGCGCTATCTTCGCAATCACCTGGGCCTCGCGCGGTTCTATTCGCTCGGGCCCTTTGAGCCGGATTACGGCGCGTTCTTCCGCATCCCGAGCATCAACCACATCGCCCTGCCGGTGGCGGCGCGCTGGTCCGATTATATCGCGCGGCAATTGTTCCCGCCGATCCAGCAGACCGCAGGCTTCCTCTTCTGGTCGGCGGCGCCCTATCCGCCCGGTTCCGGCCTCGCGGCGCTCCGAGAATATTTCCCGCATTACGAGGATGTGGGCGTGCGCTTCGTGCTGAGTGAACCGGGCCAGAGCCTGCAGCCGATCGTGGCCGTGCCGGCGGGACAGTCCGGGAACCGGCCGCTGGCGCTCGGCCCGGGGCAGGAGGCAGAGGCCGCTTTTCCGGCGCCCGCGCCGCCCCGCGGCGCAGGTCCGGTGGCTTCCGTCGGCGTCGATATCGGCAATTACCTTAATGCTGCGGACGGACGTCTCGCGGTCCGCCTCTGCGACGCAACCGGCTGCGCCGGCGGGTCGCTCCCGCTCGCCGGCTCGGCGGACGATGCGCTCTTCTTCGTCCCGCTCGCCAAACCGAGAGAGTACCCGCCGGGTGCGCCGCTCCGTCTGACGATCCGTCACGAAGGCGGCACAAACCCGGTCGCGCTCTGGCTCTGGCCCGTGGCGGGACGCTCCGGGCAGGCGCTGCGCGGTCCCTCGGGTCCGCTGCCGGACCAGTCGCTCCGGCTCGCCCTCCGCTATCAGGATCCCGGTTTTCCGCTGCGCGCGGTCTATTCGGACGCCATCATGACGATCTGGCGGACGCCGCACCCCGGGCCGTATTTTTCGATCGAAGCCGGCGGGCCCTGCGCCCTCCGCGTCGCCAGCCGCCGCATCCTCGCCGCACGCTGTTCCTCTCCCGCGACCCTCATCCGCCGCGAGCTCTTCATGCCGGGATGGACCGCGCGGGTAAACTCCAAGCCTGTCGCCGTCGCGCCCTCCGGCGAGATCTTTCAGTCCCTCGTGCTCCCCGCCGGAGAGAGCGAGGCACGCTTTTCTTTCGCCCCGCCCGGGATACTCTGGGGCTGGATCGCGGCGGCGATCGGCGCGGCGGGCCTCGTCCTCGCCCTGGTCGCAAGCCTCCGCGCTCAGGCGGGCGCTGCCCGCCGCGCCACCGCGACCGCGAGCCGCGCGAGCCCGTGATCGGCGACGCCGAGTGCCGCGAGCGCCGCGATCGTCCGGCTGAGATAGGCAGCGCCGGTGCCGAGCGCGCCGGCGGCGTGGGCCAGCGTCTCGGCGATCTCGTCTTCCGTGAGGTTGCCGACATAGCGCGGGTGCGCCCGGTTGACGACGAACACCATCGCCCGGACATTGCCGGCCGCCGTCCGCACCGTCACCCAGCGCGCGCGATAGGCGGTGCCCGACATCTCGCGCCGCCAGATCAGCAGAAGCTCCTCGCGCACCCGCGCGGCGGCGATGCGGAACACGATCCCGCGACACGAACCGCCGCGATCCAGCGCCATCATCACGCCCGGCCGCTCCGGCGTGCCGCGCCCGAACGGCATCCGCAGGCAGAAGCGCCGATGCCAGCCGTGGAGGGTGGCAAGATGCCGCTCGGTGAAGAGGAACGCCGGGTTCCACATCAGCGAGCCGTAGCCGAACACGAAGGCGTCCATCCCCGGCGGATGGGCGGCCAGCGCGGCGTCGAGCGAAGCCGCGATCTCCGCGTCGCTTCTTATCGCGAGGCCCGGAAGCCTGAGCGCCCGCATCCTCGCGAGCAGCGAGCCGTCCGCCAGCGCCTGGCGGGTGATCCGCAATTCCGCCGCGGCCTCCGGATCCTCGGCGATTTCGCTCATGGCCGACACGGCGTCACCGGCGGATCATAGCGCCGCTCGCCCGGCTGTCCACGCGCCGCGCCGATCCGCCGGGATCGTCAGGCGGCGAGCCGGGTGATCTCCTCGCGCGCCGCCTCGATCGCCGCTTCCCGCTTGTCCGGCCCGAGATTGACGCCCTCGGCGCGCACGAAACGGACGTCGCTGATGCCGAAGAAGCCGAAGATCCCGCGCAGATAGCTCTCCTGGTGATCGAGGAAGGCGGTCGGTGTCTCGGGACCGTAGAGGCCGCCGCGCGAGGAAGCGACGATCACCGTCTTGCCGCCCGCCAGCCCCTCAGGACCCTTCTCCGTATAGCGGAAGGTCTTGCCCGCCACCGCCAGCCGGTCGATCCACGCCTTGAGCTGGCTCGGCACCCCGAAATTATACATGGGCGCGCCGATCACGACGATGTCCGCCGCCAGGAACTCCGCGAGCGCTTCCTGCCCCGCGGCGAGATCCTCCCGCAGGGCAGGCGCCTCGGGCGCCGCACCTTGGGCGGCCGCCAGATGGGCGCCCGAGAGGTGCCCGACCGGCGCTGCCCCGAGGTCGCGATAGGTCACCGTGCTGCCCGGCGCCCGCTCGCGCAGCGCCGCGACGATCTCGGCCGAGAGGGCGCGGCTCACCGAGCCCTGGCCGAGAATGCTCGAATCGACATGCAGAAGCTTCATGCCCGTGGTCCCTTGCTGGTCTCCCACCAGAACTGGAACTGGAGGATGCAGCGCGGTAGCCTATATTTCACGATAGGATCTATCGCAGGAGAAGATGGATGCTCGATCGGGTCTCGCTCGACCAGCTCCGCACCTTCATCGCCGCCGCCGACGCCGGAAGCTTCTCCGCGGCCGGCCGCCGCCTCCATCGGGCCCAGTCCGCCGTCAGCCAGACCCTCGCCAACCTCGAGGCCGGCCTCGGCTTCTCCCTCTTCGACCGGACCGGCCGCTATCCCGTCCTCACCGAAGCGGGCCGCGCCCTGCTTGCCGACGCCCGGGCCGTCGCCGGCGGGATGGACCTCTTCAAGGCGCGCGCCAAAGGCCTCGCCGGCGGGCTCGAGCCCGAGCTCTCGGCCGTCATCGACGTGATGTTCCCGATCGAGATTCTCACCCATGCCGTCGCTTCGTTCCAGGCGGAGTTCCCGGCCACCCCGCTTCGCCTCTATGTCGAGGCGCTGGGCGCCGTGGTCGAGCCCGTGCTGGCGGGAACCTGCGCCTTCGGCGTCATGGGCTCGCTGCCGATCGCCCCACCCGAGCTCACCCGCGAGCGCCTGCTCGGCGTGCGGCTCGGCGTGGTCGTCTCGCCGCGCCACCCGCTCGCCTCCCATGTCGGGCCCGTCCCCACCGCCGTTCTCGCCCGCCACGTCCAGCTCGTGCTGACCGACCGCACGCGGCTCTCCGAGGGGCACGAATTCGGCGTCCTTTCGCCGAAAACGTGGCGGCTCGCCGATCTCGGCGCCAAGCACGCCTTCCTCCGCGCCGGCCTCGGTTTCGGCGGCATGCCGCTGATCGCGGTGCGCGAGGACCTCGCCCGCGGCGCGCTGGTCGAGATCGCGCTCGAGGACGTGCCGGCCGGGGGGCCGGTGATGCCGATGTCCGCCATCCACCGCACCGATGCGCCGCCCGGCCCGGCCGGACGCTGGCTGATCGAGCGCCTCAGGGAAGCGCCGGCTGCCTGCCCGGCGAGCGAGCACCTCGCGCTGCCCGAAATCGCCGTTTCGTGAGGAATCGCCGCCTCGGGCAAGGACCAGGCGAGGGCTGGCGCGGACTGTGAGAAAGCCGGCGCTGGCTCTCGGTCTTAAGTATCGGATCAACGCGGCGTTTCATGCTCGCCCCGCGACCGACGAAACTCTGCGATCCGATCCTAGTGCCCGAGGATCTGCCCCAGGAACGTCTTGAGCCGTTCCGTCTTCGGCGTGCTGAAGATCTCGGCGGGCCGGCCGGTCTCGACGATCTCGCCCATGTCCATGAACACCACGCGGTCCGCCGCCTGCCGCGCGAAGCCCATCTCGTGCGTCACGCAGACCATCGTCATCCCGCTTCCGGCGAGCTCGATCATCACATCGAGCACTTCCTTGATCATCTCGGGATCGAGCGCCGAGGTCGGCTCGTCGAACAGCATGATCTTCGGGCGCATGCAGAGCGCCCGCGCGATCGCCACCCGTTGCTGCTGCCCGCCCGAGAGCTGCATCGGGTATTTCGCCGCCTGCTCGGGAATCCGCACCCGGCGGAGGAATTCCATCGCCAGCGCCTCGGCCTCGCCCCGCTTCATCCGCCGGACATGGATCGGCGCCAGCGTGCAGTTCTCGAGGATCGTCAGGTGGGGAAAGAGATTGAAGGACTGGAACACCATGCCGACCTCGCGGCGCACGGTGTTGAGCGCCCGCGTGTCGTCCGAAAGCTCGGTGCCGTCGACGACGATCCGTCCCTTCTGGTGCGTCTCGAGCCGGTTGATGCAGCGGATCATCGTCGACTTGCCCGAGCCCGACGGTCCGCACACCACCACCCGCTCGCCGCTCGCCACGGTGAGCGAAATATCGCGGAGCGCGTGGTGCGCGCCGTACCATTTCTCCACGTGCTCGAGCCGGATCGCCGCCTCGCCGCCGTTCTCCATCGCCAATCTCACTCCATGACCAGCCGGTCCGGCACGGCAAAGCCTTGCCGCCGGTAGTATCGTGCCGCCCCCGGATGGAACGGCAGGAACCGGTCCTCGCCGATGTTCCGCGCCACCGTCTCCGCCGCCACCGGGAATCGCCGCGCCAGCGCGGGCGCGGCGCCGAGCGCCGCCTGGGTCACCGCGTAGACGAGGCCGTCCGGCAGAGCCTGGCGGCAGATCGCGAAATTGAACATCCCCGGGCAGACGAGCCGCGTCTGTCCCGCATAGGTGCCGGCCGAAACCTCGGTTGGGGAAAGCTCCGGCAGCTCGCGCACGAGGAGATCGACCTCGCGTGGCGTGAAGCCGAAGAAGCGCACGCTCGTCCGCCGCGCGGCCTCGACGAACGCCGGGATGGGCGGCCCGGCCGCGAGCACGCAGGCATCGAGGGACCCCGCGGCCAGCGAATCCGCGAGGTCGATGAAGCTGCCGAAGTGGAACTCAGCGACCGCGATCCCGAGAATGCGCAGCATCCGCGGCAGATAGGTCCCGCCCGTCCCGGACTGGGGCCCGACGCCCACCCGCTTGCCCGCCAGCCCGTCCGCGCCCGTGATCCCGCTCGCCGCGCGCGCGATGCCGTGGAAGGCCGTCTCGTACATCGGAAACATGGCCCGGATCGTGCGGAATCGGACCCCGTCCGTCCAGGCGCCGCCGCCCGTCCAGGCCTGGTGGGCGATCCCCAGCGTCGTCATGGCGAGATCGATCGTTCCGCGATCGAGCAGCATGATGTCCTCGTTCGGCCCCTCGGTCGCCCGATAGAACATATTCACGCCCGTCGCGGCCGCGACCGCCGCGCCCCATGCCTCGCCGAAAACGGCGTAGGTGCCGCCGGCGCTGCCCGTGCCCATGGTGAGCGCCACCGGCCAGGCGATGTTGCGAACCGCGGCCTGCGCCGCCCGTGCCCCGCGCGCCGCAAATGCGCCAACCACCGCCGCGAGCAGTCCTCGCCGGCTTGCCACCAGCCCGAGCCCCCCGTTCCCTCGCGAAACCCTATCGGGGCCGCGCCCGGTGGTCCACTCATCACGGGAGCCTGAGCGCCCGGATCTGCTTCGCCCAGATTTGCTTCGCATCACCCGGCGCATAGAAATCCGCCAGCACCGCCTCGAGCGAAAACCCCGCCGCCCGATAGAATCCGCGCGTCGGCGCATAGAGCGCCCGCCCCGCCGTCTCGGCGTAGAGGCACCGCCCGCCTTCACTTGCGGCCCCCGCCGCCGCCCTTGCCACCAACATCCGCCCGAGCCCCGCGCCGCGCGCCGCCGGATGCACCACGAGCCAATAGAGGTCCCAGGCCCCCACGGCCGCCGGCACCGGCCCGAAGCAGGCATAGCCGAGCAGCAGCCCGTGCGGCTGCTCGGCGAGCAGGAAGCGGTACCCGCTCGCATCGCCCCGCCCAAGCGCCTCGCCCGCCAGCTCCTCCGCCACCGCCACCTCGGCCGCGCTGAAGAACCCCGTGGCCCGGCAGAGCGCGCCGATCGCCGCCTTATCCGCCGCCACCAGCCGTCGCCGCAGCGTCACCGGCGGCGGCGCCCGCTGCTCCGGCGCCCGCTGCTCCGGCGCCCGCTGCTCCGGCGCCCGCTGCTCCGGCGCCAGCGCCGCGCCGGCGATCCGCTCGATCAGGTCGGGAAACCCGATCCCGGCCTCCCGCGCCGCCGCCGCGAATCCCGCGTCCGGCGCGAGCGCGGGATTGGCGTTCACCTCGAGCACGTGCGGCACGCCCGCCTTGTCCAGCCGCACATCGACCCGCCCGTAGCCGCGGAGCCCGATCGCCGCCCACGCGCGCAGCGCCTCTGCCTCCATCAGCGCGGCAAGCTCCGGGGCGATCCCGCCGAACCGCCGCTCGGTCCGCGCATAGAGCGGATCCTCGGCCCGCCATTTGCCCGCATAATCGAGGATGCGCGGCATCCCCGCCGGCCAATCCGCCGCGTAAACGAGCTCCCCCGCCGGCAGGACCCGCACCTCCATCGCGGAGCCGGGGCCGGGGCCGGCCTCCTCGATGAGCGAGAGGTTGAACTCGCGGCCCGGCAGGAAGGCCTCGGCGAACCATCCGTCCGCCATCGCCTCCGGCAGACGCTCGACGACCGAATTCCGTCCGAGCCCGAACGAGGCGTGCTCGGCCCGGTGCTTGACGATGAAGGGTCCGGGAAAACCATCCTCCGGCCCCGGCGCCACCCGCACGCCCGCCGCCCTGAGCACCCGCTTCGCCGCCCTCTTGTCGCCCGAGAGCGCGAGTGCCGCGAGCCCGCTGCCGGTGACCCTCGCCCCGGCGCCTTCCAGCAACGCCGCCGCGGCGAGCCCCGCCGGCCCCCCCAAAGCCACGCCCGGCAGGCTCTCGACCAGGTTGAACACCAGCGCCGGCGGGTCCGCGGCGAGCCGCCCGGCCAGCGGGCCAAGATCGAGCCCGATCGCCCGCCGCTCCACCGTCCACCCATTCTCCGCCAGCGCCGCCGCGACCGCCGAAGCCGCGGCGAGCGTATCCTGCTCGTCCGGCCCCGCCTCGGGCCCGACCTCCTGGTGAACCAGCAGGCAGCGCCTCATGCCGGGGGCAGCATCCTCCCGAGCGGCCGGCCGGCGAAGACGTGCAGGTGGAAATGCGCCACCTCCTGGTGCGAATCCGCGCCCATGTTGGCGAGCAGCCGATAGCCCTTCGCCTCGAGCCCGAGGCTTCGCGTCACCGTGCCCACGGCGCGGAAGAAGCCGGCGATCTCGGCCTCCGTGGCGTGCGCGGAAAAATCCGCGAACGACACATAAGCGCCCTTCGGGATCACCAGCACGTGCACCGGCGCCTGCGGGTGGATGTCGTGGAAGGCGAGCGCATGCGCGTCCTCGTGCACCTTCCGGCAGGGGATCTCGCCGCGCAGGATGCGCGCGAAGATGTTGCCCTCGTCATAGGGGGGAAGGCCGCTCACTGCCATCGCCGGGTCTCCTGCCTCCGCCATCACCAGGGGTTCCACCCCTGGACCCCGATCCGTTGTGTGCCGCGCAGCGCGGGTGGGGTCCAGGGGCCCAGCCCTTGGCGGGGGCCCAGCCCCTGGCGGGGGCCCAGCCCCTGGCTCGCGGCAGCTCGGCACGCGCAATATGGCAGCGGATCGCGTGCTCCCCCACCCGCTCGAGCGGCGGCTCCTCGCGCTCGCAGATCGCGCCCAATTTGCGCGGGCATCGGGTGTGGAAGACGCAGCCCGCCGGCGGATCGGCCGGGCTCGGCATCTCGCCCTCGAGGCGGATGCGCGGGCGCTCGGCCCCAAGCGCGGGCACCGCCGAGAGCAGCGCCGCGGTGTAGGGATGGTGCGGCCCGTGAAACACCGCCTCGGCCGGGCCGAACTCCATCAGCCGGCCGAGATAGAGCACCGCGATCCGGTCGGCGAGATAGCGCACCACGCCGAGGTCGTGCGAGATGAAGACATAGCTGGTGCGCCGCTCGCGCTGCAGATCGGCGAGCAGGTTGAGGATCGCCGCCTGCACCGAAACGTCGAGCGCCGAGGTCGGCTCGTCGCAGATCACCACCCGCGGCTCGCCCGCGAAGGCCCGCGCGATCGCCACCCGCTGCTTGAGCCCGCCCGAAAGCTGGCGCGGCCGCTGGCTGAGATGCCGGGGCTCGAGGCGCACCGCGGCGAGCAGTTCTCGAAGCCTCCGCTCACGCCTCGCACCCTTCAGGCCGCCGAGCCGCCCGAGCACGCGCCCGATCAGGTGCCGCACCGTGTGCGCGCGGTTGAGCGCCGAATCCGGGTTCTGGAAAACGATCTGCAGCGCCTTGCGCGCCGCGGCGCTGCGCCCGCCCGCCGCGCCGGCGAGAGAGGCGCCGTCGAGGCGGATGGACCCGCCCGCATCGGGCGCCGTGAGGCCGAGCAGGAGCCGCGCGAGCGTCGTCTTGCCGCTGCCCGATTCGCCCACCAGCCCGAGCGTCTCGCCGGCGCCGAGCCCGATCGAGACGCCCGCCAGCGCCCGCACGCGCGCCTTTCCCACTGCGTACGTCTTCGAAAGATCCGCGATCTCGAGCACGATCTCCGCCGGCCCCGCCGCGGCCCCGGTCCCGGCAACGCCCACCGCGCCCGCATCCGCCAGCCCCCCGCGCCAAACCCGGCACGTCCGCGGCATGGTGGCAAAGGGAAAAATGCCCGCCGAAATCGCGCGCCCCCGGCGCCTCCGCGCGGCAGCGCGCATCCGCCAGCCGGCAGCGCTCGGCGAAGACGCAGCCGACGATCCGCCGCCCCGGCGCGGGCAGGAACCCCGGGATCGTCTCGAGCTTTCCGTCCGCCTTGCGCCGCCCGGCCTCCGGCAGGCAGCGCAGCAGGCCATGGGTGTAAGGGTGGCGGGGATCGGCGAACAACGCATCCGCCGGCCCCTCCTCGACCAGCACGCCGGCATAGAGCACGCCGACGCGCTCGCACATCCGCCCGACGATGCCGAGATTGTGGCTGATCAGCAGCAGCGCGGTCGCGAACTCGCGCCGCAGCGCCGCGATCAGGTCGAGCATCTCGGCCTCCACCGTCGCGTCGAGCCCGGTCGTCGGCTCGTCGAGCACGAGGAGCGCGGGCTCCTTGGCCAGCGCCATGCCGATCAGGACACGCTGCTGCTGGCCGCCCGAGAGCTGGTGCGGATAGCTCGCCATCACGCGCCCGGGCGCCGCGATCCGCACCCGCCCGAGCATCGCCGCCGCCCGCGCCTCCGCCGCCGCGCGCGCAACCCCCAGCACCTCCCACGCCTCCGCCATCTGCCGCCCGATCGTGAGCGTCGGGTTGAGCGCGCGCGCCGGATCCTGGAACACCATCGAAACATGCGTCGCGCGGAGCCGCCTGAGCGCCCGCGCGTCGAGCCCGGAGACATCCTCGCCCGCGATGCGGATGCGCCCGGCGGTGATCCTCCCCGCCCGCGGCAAAATGCCGAGCGCGGCCAGCGCCAGCGTCGATTTCCCGCAGCCCGATTCGCCCACCAGCCCATAGGCCCCACCGGCGGGAAGCGAAAAACTCACCCCGCGCAGCACGCGCTGATCGCGCCCGCGCGCCCGATAGGCAACCTCCAGCCCCTCCACCGAAAGCGCCGCGCTCACGCCGCGATCGCCCCGTGCAGCCCGTCGGCGAGCAGGTTGACGCCGACGACGAGCGAGGCCGTCGCCGCCGCATCGAACGCGACCGTCCACCAATAGCCGCCGGCGATCACGCCGTAATTCTCGGCAATCGCAAGCCCCCAGTCCGGCGAGGGCGGCTGGATGCCGAAGCCCAGGAACGACAGCGAGGCGACGGTGAAGATCGCATAGCCGAGCCGCACCGTGGTCTCGACCAGGATCGGTCCCATCACGTTCGGCATGATCTCGACGAACATGATCGCAAGCGCGCTCTCGCCACGCAGCTCGGCCGCCGCGACGTAATCGAGGGCGCGCTCGCCGAGCACGGCCGCGCGCACCGTGCGCGCGATCAGCGGCGAAAAGACGAGCCCGATCACGACCACCACCGTGACCGACGAGGGCCCGAGGGCGACGAGCGCGAGCAGGGCCACGATGATCAGCGGCAGCGAAACCAGCACTTCGATGATCCGCCCGAGGACCGTGTCGATCACGCCGCCGAGATACCCGCCCGCCAAGCCGAGCGTCGTGCCGACGATCGTGCCGAGCAGGGTCGCCAGCGGCGCGATCGTCAGGATGTCGCGCGAGCCCGCGATGACGCGCGAGAAGACGTCGCGCCCGAGCTGGTCGGTGCCGAACCAGTGCGCGGCCGAGGGCGGTGCCAGTTCGTGCAGGAGATCGGTGGCATAGGGGTCCCACGGCACCAGGCGCGCGCCGAACATCGCAGCGATCGTCCAGAACCCGACGATCGCCGACCCCGTCCAGAACGTGCCGGAACAGGAAAGAACTGCCCAGCGCGTCCGCTCACCAACCTCCCCCGGCGCCTCGACAGGCGCGAGCCCGACCGCCGCCGGCCCCGCCCTCATCCCGTCATTCCCGGCGCGAGGCGGGGGTTGAAGAAAACGGTGAGCGTGTCGGCGATCAGCGTGACGCCGATATAGATCGCGCCGACCGTCAGAATCCCGGCCTCCAGCATCGGGAAATCCTTGCCGCTCGCCGCCGTGAGGATGAGGCTGCCGATGCCCTGGTAGCGGAACAGCGTCTCGACCACGACCAGCCCGCCCACCAGGTAGCTCGTCTGCGTCGCGATCACTGTCATCGTCGGCAGGAGCGCGTTGCGCAGCACGTGCCGCCGCAGCACCACCGAATGCGGCAGGCCCTTGAGGATGGCCGTGCGCGTATAATCCGCCTCCAGCGCCTCGATCGTCCCGGCGCGCGCCATCCGGGCGATATAGCCGAAGAGGACGAAAACCAGCGGCATCGCCGGCAAAATGAGATGGCGGAGCTGTTCGAGCGGGCCGGCGCCCTCCGCCCAGGAAGCCGAGATCGGCAGCACCCTCCACCACAGCCCGAAAACGAGGATCACCACGATCGAGGAGACGAACTCGGGAATGACGGTGAGCGAAAGGCCGGCGAGCGAGATCGTCCGGTCGAGGTCCGTGCCCACCCTGAGCGCCGCGGCGACGCCGGCGCCGATCGAGAGCGGCACGACGATCACGAAGGCGACCGCCGCGAGCTTGAGCGATTTGACCAGCGCGGCGCCGATGAAGGGCGCGACGGGCGAGCGAAACTCGAGCGAGCTTCCCATGTTCCCGTGCAGCAAACCCCCGATCCAGCCGAGATATTGCACCACGGCCGGCCGATCGACGCCAAGCTGGCGGTCGAGCGTGGCAACGGCGCGCGGGTCGGCCAGCGGGCCCAGGATCGTCCGCCCGACATTGCCGGGCAGGAGCTGCCCGCCGGCGAACACCACCAGGCTCAAGAGAAAAAGCGTGAGCAGGCTGAGCGAGATCCGGCGCGCGAACCAGCCTCCCCACCCGCCGCGCACGCCCCGGCCCTACCCCGCCGAGGCCGATTGCAGGAAGAGCTGCGAGATCGCGGTCGGCTGCGCGCCGGTCACGCTTTTCCGCGTCGCGGTGAGGTAGTCGTAGAAATAGGCGTAGATGATCGGCGTCTCGTCGAGCAGCAGAGTCTCGATCTTGCCGGCGATCGCGCGCTGCGAGGAAAGGTCCACCGCGGCAACGAAGTCCGCCACCAGCCTGTCGTATTGCGGGTTCTTGAAATGCGCCGCGTTCCAGCTTCCCCCGCTCGTCAGCGGCGCCGCCAGCAGCACGTCCGGCGTCCCCCGATGGCCGTAATCCGTCATGCCGAAGGGGCTGTCCAGCCAGTCCGACTTGCCGAACACCGCCGCGCCGTAATAGGCGTCCTGCGGCTCGATCTTGAGCCGCACGTCGATGCCGATCTCCTTGGCCGCGTTCTGGATCAGCACCGCGTAATCCGCCATCTCCTGGTACTGCTCGGTGGTCAGCGTCACCGCGAAGCCCTTCGATCCCGCCGCCGCCATCAGGGCCTTGGCCTCGGCGATGTCCTCGCGCCGCTGTGCCACGCTCTTGTCGGTGGAGGGATAGATCGGGGCGAAAGGGCTGTCGTTGCCGACATCGGCAAGCCCGCGGAAGAGCCCGGTGACGATCGCCGGCCGCTCGAGCGTGAGCGCCATCGCGCGGCGGATGCGCTTGTCGTTGAAGGGGGGAATGTCGCAGCGCATATGCACCTCGCGGTGCGTCGCCGCCTCGATCTTGATGATCGCAACGTCCGGATCGCCGAGCAGCCCCTGCGCGCCCTGCACCACGATCTGCGAGACGATGTCGAGCTGCCCGCCCTGCAAGGCCAGGACCTGCGGCTGCTGGTCGGTGTAGAAGCTGAACTCCGTTCGCGCCGGCAGCACCGCCCCGCCCCACCAGTCGGGGTTGCGCACGAAGCTCGCCCCCACCTTGGGAACATATTTCTCGATGCGGAACGGCCCCGTGCCGTCCCACGTCTTCGCGAAATCGCCCGCGTAGTCGGCCGGCAGGATGATGGCGTTGTAGTTGTCGGTGGAGATATAGTACGGAAAATTGCCGTTCGGCGCATCGAGCTGGAAAGCGACCGTATGATCGTCGATCTTCTTCGTGTTTCCTTTCGAGAGCACGCCTTTGAACACCGAAAGCGCGTTGGAGGCGTTCCTGGGGTCGGCGAGGCGATCCATCGTCGCCACCACGTCGTCGGCCGTCAGCATCCTGCCGCTGTGGAATTTCACCCCCTGGCGCAGCGTGAAGGTCCAGACGCTGCCATCATGGTTGGGCTTCCACGAGGTCGCCAGCATCGGCGCGAGATGGAGGTTCGGCTGATCGAGGACGAGGAAATCACCCACCTGCTGCAGCATCAGAAGCCCGCCGGAATCGCCCACCGTGACGGGGTCGATCGCCCCCGCCGGCACCGTCGTGCCGACCCGGATGGTGGTGTCGGGCTTGCCCGTCGCGGCATGGGCGAGCGGGGCCGACCAGGGGCCCAACGCCGCGGCGATCGCCCCCAGCAGCGGCGCGCCGAGGCCGATCACGCTGGCGCGGCGGAGGAACGCGCGGCGGCTCAGCCGGCCGGCGAGAAGCTCGTCGAACGAGATGGCTCTCGAGCGGGCCGAGGCGCCGGCGAAGCGGGTCGATGAGGGAATAGGGTCCTTGCATCGGATCAAGACCTTTCCTTTGTCGAGACGAACGCACGCCCCCGCGCAGCCCCCGGCCCGCCCCGGGCCGGCCACGCGCATCCGAAGCCGCCGCCATGTTCCATTTTTTTGCCCCCCCGTGCAACGCCGCTCTCGGCCCGCGCCATGATCGATCTCACGGCACCCGGCCTCACCTCCGATGCGGTCATCGCCGCCCTCGCGCTCGCCCCCCATCCCGAGGGCGGCCATTACCGCGAGACGTGGCGCGACATTGGGCGCGACATTGGGCGCGACATTGGGCGCGACATTGGGCGCGACATTGGGCGCGACATTGGGCGTGACCACCCGCCCCCCGCCGCGCGCGGCGCCGCGAGCGCCATCCTCTTCCTCCTCGCCGCCGGCGAGGAAAGCGCCTGGCACAAGGTGGACGCGGCCGAAATCTGGCTCTGGCACGCGGGCGCGCCACTCGCCCTCGCGATCTCCCCGCCCGGCACCACGCTCCACCTCGGCACCAACCTCGCCGCCGGCCACACGCCTCAAGGGATCGTGCCCGCCTCCACCTGGCAACGCGCCCGGCCGCTCGGCCCCTGGACGCTCGTCTCGTGCATCGTCGCCCCGGCCTTCGAATTCGCCGGCTTCACCCTCGCCCCACCCGGCTGGACCCCGCCCGGCTGGACCCCACCCGGCTGGACCCCACCCGGTCAGGCGTTCGGCCAGGGGCCTTGAGGCCCCGGACCCGCCAAAATCTTGTCCCCTTGAGGTCCCCTTGGGCGCTGCGCGGCACGTCCCCCGCCTCTCATCGCGAAGGAGCCGCCCCAGGCGGGGGTCGCGACGAAGCGATCTCCCGCCCCTGGAGCACCGCTACAACCGCCGGCCATCCCCGGCTTTCTCGCCAATCCGGCGCGCGAGGCCCTTGGCGCCATTGCCAGCCAAGCGCGACGACGTTACGCTTGCGTCATTCATGGCTCGGAAGGGCGACGGATATGGGCATGATAATCGAGCCGCACGAAATATACCTTGGCACATTCTTCGACCAATTCAACATCCGCTTCGGTCCACCGATGCCGGCTCGCCCGTCGGTCTGGCACGCGGGCGGGATTGTCGAGGTTGCCGCTCTGCAACGGGAGTTCGAAATATTCCGCGAGGGGCGCCGGTTTCTGGAAAGCGCTGCCCTGCTCGGACTTGGCGGCCTCGCCGGCGGTCCCGCGAAGGATCGATGGCTCGAATATCTTGGCAGATTGCCCGAGATGAGGTCCGACAGGCCTGACGTGCAAGGAGATCAGCGCATTGTCCGCGCGATTGTCGAAAATTTGAGGCAAGATCGCCCGCTGCCTTGCTTCATGCAAGCCTACGACGGCCGGACCAGGGAACCGGGCCTGGTGCTCGTCGCCGAGCAAAGGCCGGTTTTCTATCTTGAGAGCGTGACCTTCCTGACAATATCCCTGCCGATGCGACCTGCGGCGTGAACAAGGTCCGGAACCGGCCGGCCGCGCTCGTGAACCGCACCACCCGCCTCCGGAAGGCGAGCGCAGAAATAGCATCGTAACATGACGGCGAGTGTCCGTCCGCACCGTGACGGATCTTGAACCGATGCTCGTTCACCACAGGATTGCGCAATACTACACCAGCAAAGTGAAGGAATTCGGCTGTACCCCATTCGGAGTTCAACTGGACCTGCGTCGCCACGCAGGAAATGAGATTCGTCCAGTTGCTCAAGCTCTGTGATTTCAGCGCGCCGTTCACAATGAACGACCTCGGCTGCGGCTACGGCGCCCTGGCGGCGTTTCTGCGGCGGCGGCACGGCGCGTGCGCCGTCGACTACCTGGGCATCGATCTGTCCAAGGAAATGGTGCGACGCGCCCGGCGGCAATGGCGGGGCGTCGAGCGGGTACGCTTCGTCGCCGGCGATCGTAGTCCGCGCATGGCGGATTACTCGGTGGCCAGCGGCATATTCAATGTGCGGCTGGGCGAGTCGGACGATGGCTGGCAGAGCTTCGTCAGGGCAACCTTGCATCAGCTCGCGCTGACGAGCAGCCGGGGCTTCGCGGTCAACTTCGTCGATCCGCCCCTGTGCGGCGGATGGGTCGCGCCGGGTCTCTATACCACATCCCCCGAACCGTGGGTCGAGTACCTGTCGCGACCATATCGGCGCTGACGTCGCGGTGATCACAGGATATGGCATGCGGGAATTCAGCCTGCTGGCGCGGCGCCCCGGGGCCGGATGAGATCGCTTGCGCTCACCCATCCCGCTTTCGCCTCTTCCTTTCCCGCGTGAGTGACGCTTCCGGCGATTCCGCCTTCAGCGATCACGCTTTAGCCTCTGAAATCGGCCAGCAATGCGCGCGCCTCGTTCAGGCGCGCTTCGTAGATGCAGGCCCCACACTCCTCTATCAGCCGCCCGGCTTCGTCAAGCAGCGCCGTCGCTCCGTCATGCGCCCCGGCGCCTTCGGTCAGCAGAGCCAGGCTGGCGAGCGTGATGCTCGCCCGGCATTCAGGCAGCCTCGCGCCGCGCAGCCGCGCCATCGCAACGGCATCCACGGCCGTCGTGATCGCCCGCGCATGGTCGCTCTTGCGCATCTGATAGTCCGCGAGGCTCGCCAGCAATTCCGGCTCGAACTCGATCGCGGCCCCGGTCTGCCGCAAGAACTCGATGCTGCGTATGGCGCCGTTGACCGCACCTTCATAGTCTCCCGCGATGCCATCCGCGATCGCCTGCGAGGCGAGCTGGTATAGCCGCAGATAAGCGCCTCCATGCCGTTCAGCGAGAACACCGATCCGCCCCGCATGTTCCCTCGCCATCGTCGGGTCGTCATGGCACCACGCCATGCCGACATAGCCAAAATGGGCAATGAACAGGACGGTCGGATCGATCAGGGCCTTAATGCCGATCAGCGCGTCGAAACAGGCGCGCGCCGCATCAAATCGGCCTAAGCGCAGGAGGATGCGGCCGCGCAAGCCCAGGATCCAGTGCTCGACGCTATATCCCAGAAACCGCTGATCGAAGTCCGTCACGTCGGCAATGCCGGCCAGGGCGGCGTCGCTGGCCTCCAGCGCCTCGCGCAACAAACCGGCCCAGCCATAAGCGTGGCTAAGCGCGGCATGCAGGGTCGCGAGCCGTCCGGAATCGCCGCTGCCTTCGGCAAGCGAAATCGCCTGCTTGATCTGCTGCACGAAGGTATCCGAGTTGCCGCCGGTTACCTGCGCTATGCGGCCGTCGACGAGCAGGAGAAGGGGAATCATCGAGTCGTCGATCTCCCGCGCCCAATGGAGCGCCTCCTGGACGAACGGCCGGGCTTGATCCGTCGTCAGCCCTTCCCGCCACCCGAGCCACGCGATCTGGCCGCTGGCTTCGATCCGGAGCGCGTCGTTGGCGCGTGAGCGGGGTTCGTCGGTCACCAGCAAGCGGACCTTGTGCCAAAGCCCCATCGCCTGTTCCGAGCTCATCCGCCCGATCCAGCGTGCGGCGCGCGCGGCATGGAAAGCGGCACGGTTGCGCTCGCCCGCTTCTTCCAGGTGATGTGCCACCAGCGCGGCATATTCGTCGGCGCGATCCGCGTGAAGGCGCTCGATCGCCTGGGCGACCGCCGCATGCAGCAGGCTTCGTCGCGACCGGAGCTGGGTTGCGTAAGCAACCTCCTGTATGAGCGGATGACGAAACCGATAGGCCGGCCCGTCGATGGCGTCGCCGCGCTGGAGCAATCCGGCGTCGCACAGGCGGCCCAGGACGCCCGCCAGCGCATCGGGTTCCCGGGCGGCCACGCCCTGCAGAATCGAGACACGAAACTCCTTTCCGATGATCGAGCCGACCTGAAGCACGTGCCTTTCCCGCGGCGCGAGCCCGTCGATGCGCGCGCCGATCACGGCCTGAACGGTCCCCGGCAGCGCTTCCATGACGGCGGCGCGACCGCGGCGGAAAGCGCCGCGCCCACCGACCACGACGCCGCTCTCGGCGAGGGATCGAACGAGCTCCTCCGCGAAAAACGGGTTGCCGCCGCTGCGTTCCGCCACGCGTCGGCGAATCTCGCCCAGTTCCGGGCGCGAACCCATCAATTCCTCCACCAGCGCGTCCGTCTCGGAGGTGGTGAGCTCGGCCAGGTCGATCTGGCGATAATTGGACGCATTCATCCACGGACGGCTGTACGGCTGCCTGAAATTCACGATCAACATCGTTCGCACGGCCGCGACGGCGTGCGCCAGCGTCGCGAGGAAAGCCTCGCTCGCCTCATCGAGCCAGTGGAGATCCTCCATGATGACGACCGATGTGCTCACGCCGCGCCGAATGACCAGGGAGCGCACTATTTCCTGCAGTCGCGCATTGCGTGTCCTGGCGCTCAGCCAGGAACGCTCAGTCACTCGAAATGGTATCCTGAGGAAGTCGCAGACCAGCGCCAAGTCAGATTCGTCGGTGGCGCCGGCCTCCGCCAACCGCTCGGCGACAACGCCAACCGCCGAGTCCGGGGCATCGCCCGGAGCCATGCCGAAGTAGGCCGTGCGCAGCAGCTCCAGCACGGGCTGCAAGGGCATGGCGACACCATATGGTTGCGATCGGGTCTCGAACACCGGCACCGATCGGGCGCGGCAGATTTCGGAAAACTCGTGGCACAGGCGGCTTTTTCCCGCGCCTGGCGCGCCGGCGATGCCGACGATCCGGCCGGCCCCCGCTGCGACGGCGCGCAGGGTCTTTGTCAGAAGAGCCAGCTCCCGCTCGCGGCCAAGCAACGACGGCAGGGCGATACTGCGGAACCGCTGAGCCGCCGGCGCCGGCCTCATGCCGACCAACGAATACAGCGCTGCCGGCTGCGGCACGCCGCGCAGCGCCCGATGACCGAGTGCCCGCACCTCGCAGAAAGAGCTGACCAGGCGATAGCAGGCTTCGCTGATGCAGATCTCGCCCGGCTCAACCTCTGCGGCCAGGCGGCTGCCAAGGTGGAGCGTCATCCCATAGGCGCTCGAAATCCCGGCCGTCCCGCCGATCGGCGCATCGGACACGATCTCCCCGGAATGCAGTCCGGCACGGATCGAGTGCGCGGCGCTACCGCCGCTGATCGCTTCCTTGATGGCCAACGCGGCCTGGCAGGCAAGCATGGCGTGTCCTTCCTGCGTCAGCGGAGCGCCGAACAGCGCCATGATCCCGTCACCCAGGGTGCGGGCGATCGTCCCCCCAAATCGCTGCGCGGTCTCGCACATGGTCTGCAGAACGGGCGCCAGCTGCCGCATGGCCAATTCCGCATCGAGATGCGCAACCAGCTCGGTCGAGCGCACCAGATCGACAAACAGCACCGTGACCTGTTTCAGCTCGGGCTGAGGTGGCTCCGCATGATCGCCCGGCGTCGAGGACGGCGCGGCCGGCGGCAGCCTCATCGCAAGCGCGGCGCCACAGCTCCCGCAATGAAGCGCCGGGGGATCGCTCGTCCGCCCGCAGGTGGCGCAGGTGATTTTCAGTGCAGCCCCGCAGCCGCGGCAAAAGCGATTGTCCGCCGGATTGGGCGACCCACAGACCTCGCACTGCATTGCGGTCCCGTCGTGCGTGTTCGGGAAATTCCGGCTGGCCGGCAAAGCGCCCCGAACCCCGAAAGCATTTGAGATCCTGCTTCGTGGCGAGTCAATCGGCCCCGCCTTCCGACCGATTGGACCGCGGGCCCGGCCACGCGGCGGATCGGATGAGCCCCGCTCGATCGTGTCGCATCCGTCGTCCGCCGCCGGCACGGAGGGGTTCCAGGGACTCGGCGCTTGGCGGGGGGTGCGGAGGGGCAGAGCCCCCCTGATCTCTCGCCGGTCGGTTCAAGCCGCCGCCGGCGGAACCCACCCCCGGCTCTCGCGCCATCCCGGCGCCAGCCCCGCGAACCGTGCGCGCGAGAGCTTGTCGATATCGGTGAAGCCGCAGCGTCCCTCGAGCACGAGGTCGCGGATCGCATGCCCGCTTGCCGGCGAAAGGCCGAACCCCACGCTCGACATTGTCGCGATCGTCACGTTCTCGGGGTCGCGCAGCCGCTCGATCACCGGCCGCCCGTCCGGGGTGTTTTCGATGATGCCGGCCCAGGAGCGGATGACGCGCGCATGCGCGGCCTTCGGGAAAAGCTCGACGAGCCGGCGCGAGAGGCTCCGCAGCAGCGGGGTCGAGGGCCGGGCCGGCGGGATGCGGTGGTCTTCGAGCCATTCATGCGGGCCGCCGCCATAGGCGAGGTTGCCGCGCAGCGTCTGGCGCCCGTAGATCCCGTTGCCGTCCGCCCCGCCGATCGCCATCAGCGGCAACGGCTCGGTCACGATCATCTCGGCGCGCGCCGCGGCGAGCGGCACGTCGGCGCCGACCTCTTCTGCCAGCATCCCCGTCTGCGGCCCGGCCGCGATCACCAGCGCATCGCAGGGCAAATTTCCCCGCCCCGTTTCCACGCTCCTCGCGCGGCCCGCCCGGCAGCGGATCCCCGTCGCCTCGGTGTGCTGGAGGATCGTCCCGCCGAGATCCTGGATCGCCCAGGCATAGGCCTGCACGGTGCGCTGCGGGTTGGCGTGGCCGCCGAAATGAAAATGCATGCCGCCGAGCGCATTTTCGCCGACCAGCGGAACAACCTTCCGAAGCTCGCCCGGGTCGAGCTCGGTCGCGGCGAACCCGAATCCCGCGCCGATCGCGGCCGTGCGGCGGATGCGCGCGAGCTGCCCCTCGTTCAGCGCGATCCCGATGCGCTCGCGCCGGTATTCCGTCGGGTAGCCGAGCAGCGCGTCCATCTGCGGCCACAGGCGCTGCTCCTCGAGGAAGAGCGGGCTCTGGTAATGCGTGCAGCCGCCGCCGTTCCGCCCCGAGGCCTCCCAGCCGACGATGAAGCGTTCGATCACCGTCACGTCGGCGCCGGCGCGCGCGAGCCACCAGGCCGCGGAAAGCCCCGTGACGCCGCCGCCGATGACAACGACGCCGGGAGCGCCGCTCATGGCTCATCCCCTTCGCCAAGGCCGAAATCCGCCACCCATTCCTCGCGCTCGGTGCCGATATCGGCATACGGCGTCCATTGCTTCGCGATGCCGAACCAGGCGTCCCAATGCTTGCGCATCGCCCGCGTCTCGTCGCCGGCGGCCAGCACCGAAAGCGCCAGCGGCCGCACCGGCGCGCGCCAGCTCGGCATCGGAATGGCGCCGACATCTTGGTTCGATCCGAGCGCGAGCAGCAGCGCAACCTGCTCGCGGCAGCGCCGTCCCTGGCAGGCGCCCATGCCGGCGCGCGTGAGGCGCTTGATCTGGTCCTGGTTCACGGGCCCGTCGCCGAGCAGCCGGCCGAGATCGCGCGCCGCCATCGCCGGCGGCCTCTCGCCGAGATAGCGCGGCGGCTGCACGCCGAGCAGGTCCGCCCGCGTCACCTCCTCGCAGAGGCACGCCATCACCTCGAGCCCGCCCGAAGCGACCAGCGCCCGCATCCAGTCGCGCCGATACGCGTGGCAGTCCCCGCCCGCCGGATACGCAACCGCTTCGACAGCAAGCCCCAACGCCGCGCGCGCCGCCGCCCGCCCCGACGCAGCGGCGAAGCCCGGATCATCGATCGGTCCAAGCCCTGCCGCGTCGCCCGCCACGAACACATCCGCAAGCGAGGTCGCCGGCGGCGCGCCCTCGGCGACGAACCCCCCCCGCTCCGCCCGCATCGCCAGCTGCGCGCCGAGCACGTCGAGCAGCTCGATGTTCGGCACCAGCCCGATCGCCAGGCATATCGTATCGCACTCGATACGAACCTCCGGCCCCCCTCCCACAGGCGCCAGTACCGCCGCGCGCACGCCCCCCTCGTCGCCCTCCGCGCGCAGCAGCACATGGCCTGCAAAGACTGGCCCCGCGAACACCGGCCCCGCGAACACCGGCCCCGCGCCCGTCTCCGCCGCCTCCCGCACCTCGACCATGCCCGCAACCGCAATCCCCTGCTCGCGCAGAATCTCCGCCGCCGCCCGCGCCAGCGCGCCCGAGCCCAGGATCAGCACCCGCCGCCCGTTGAACGCGCGGTATTTGCAGAGCATCGAAGCCAGCCCGTTCGCGCCCACCACCCCCGGCAGATGCGCGCCGGGGAAGAACATGCAGAGATCGCGCGCCCCCGCCGCCACCACCAGCTTGTCGAACCCGATCACGCTGGAGGAAATCTCATCCGCGATCCCCACCACATTGCCCGGCAGCGACGCCACGCCCGGGCCATTGACGAAGGCGCCCCAGCCATAGGTGCCGAGCCGCACATCCACTCCGCGATCATAGGCCTCCTCGAGCTCCGGGATCGATTCCGCAACCGCCTCGACGAACCGCTCCTTGCTTCCCCCAGCCCCCGCCATCCGCCCGCCGAACAGCAGCGGCACGTCGAGCCCGATAAGCCCGCCCGCCACCGGGTTCTCGTCCACCAGCACCACCGCGGCCCCGCCGATCGCGCCCTCGATCGCGGCCGCGATCCCGGCCGGCCCCGCGCCGATCACGAGCAGCTCCGCCCGCTCGGCGGGGCTCGCATATTTGCCGGCGATCGATTTCGGGTCCTGCGCCATCATCGCCCCCTATACGGCTTCAAGCGCCTGGCCGAGATCGTCGAGCAGATCGTCGATATGCTCGATCCCGACCGAAAGCCGCATCGTGCCCTCGGTTATTCCCGCCGCCTCCCGCCGCGCCGCCGGCACGTTGTAGTGCGTCGTGCTGGCCGAGTGGCAGATCAGCGTCTCGGTGCCGCCGAGCGAGACCGCGAGCTTGACCAGCCGGAGCGCATCGAGCATGCGGAACGCCTCCGCCTCGCCGCCCTTGAGCGAAAAGGAAAAAGTCGAGCCGGCGCCGCGGCATTGCCGCGCATAAACCGCGCCCCGCCGCGGGTCCTCGGCCGCGAACCCGAGATAGGTCACATCGGCAACCTTCTTATGCACGCGCAAAAACCCGGCGATCGCGCCGGCGTTCTCGGCCGCCCGCTCCGTTCGCAACGCCATCGTCTCGAACGAGCGCAGCAGCAGCCAGCTCGTCGGCGGATCGAGATGGCTCCCGAACAGCATCCGAAGCCGCCGCAGCAGGGTGATCTCGGCCGCCCGGCCGCTCACCCCGCCCGCCAGGAGATCCGAATGCCCGCCGGCATATTTGGTGAGCGAGGTGATGCAGAGATCGGCGCCCTCCGCGAGCGGGGATTGCAGGAAGGGCCCGAGGAAGGTGTTGTCCACCGCAACCGGCGGCCGCCGCCCCTGCCTCTCCCCGATCTCCCCGGCCAGCGCCACGATCGCCGCGATATCGGCGATCGAAGCCGTCGGGTTGGCCGGGGTTTCCACATGAATGAGCCCGATCGTCCCGCCCGCCGCGGCCGCGTCTTCCCGCATCCTCCCAGGATCCAACCCGTCGCTCAGCGCCACCGGCACGATGCCGAACGCGGAAAGATGCGCGTACAAAAGATTATCGGTCCCGCCATAGATCGGCCGCGTATGCAGAACGCGCTCGCCCGGCCTGACGAACGCATGCATCACCGCCGTGATCGCCGCCATCCCGCTGTTGAAGCAGGCCGCCGCCTCGGCCCCGTCGAGCGCCGCGAGCCGCGTCTCCGCCATCGTCAGGTTCGGGTGGCCGAGCCGGGCGTAGATGAAGCCCGCACCCGCCGGATCGTTCTCGTCGAAGAAGATCCGGTGCACCTCCTTGGCCGCTGCGGCCGAACGGTACACATACGTCGTGCTCGGATAGATCGGCGGCTTGACCGCGCCGTGCCCGCTCGCGGGCTCGTAGCCGCAATGGATCGCGAGCGTCGCCCGATCCCGCGTCCGCTCGTTACGCATTCGCGGCCAGATACGACCGCGCCTTGTCGCAGTACCAATCGACGAAGCGGATGACGAGCGCCTCCGCATCCGCCGAATAAGGCCCCGGCCGAAAGCCGAGCCCGTTCACCCCGCGCTGGTTGTTCTCGGCGAGCGCGCGGTCCTGCAAATTGGTCTTGGTCCAGAGCTCGGTCAGCCGCTCGAGCGCGTAATCCTCGCCCTCCACCGCGTCCTTGTGCACGTACCACTTCGACGTCACCACCGTCTCCTCCGCCGCCGTCGGCATGGCGCTGAAGACGAACACGCAATCGCCCACCGCATGCGCGAAGGAACAGGGCTCGAGCGCCCAGCGCATCGACCCGACATCGCCGTCCCCAACCATCGCCTTCGCCACCGTGGGCTTCCCGTCCATCGAGAGCGAAACCGCGCCGTCATTGAGCGGGAACCGCTCCGCCTGCCACCAGGGCCCGTGCGCCGGCCCCGTCGCGAGCCCGGCCGCCGCCATGCGCTCGCCGAAGCGTCCCACCGCCTCCTGCTCCGCGCCGTGCCATCCCTTCACCGGGAACGTCACGCAGAGCTCCGGATGCCGCGCCACGCAATGGTAGCACTCGCGCGCATTCTCCATCACCAGCTTCCAGTTCGCCCGCTCGACCAAAGTCGATTTCGTGGGCGAGCTTGGCATCCGCCAGCGCATGCGCCCCGAGCAGCGGCGCCACCGCGGCGCGGAACGGCGCAAAATCCGGCGGCTCATCGGCAAGGCACACATAGACCGAGCCTTCCACCGTCTCGACATGCACCTTTCGGAGCCCATGCTCCGCCGGGTGGAAATCCTCGCCCATCCTCGCGGCATGAACGAGCCTGCCCTCAAGATCGTACGCCCATTGATGGTACGGGCAAACCAGCCGGGGCCGCCGGCTCCGCCCGGTCTCGCAGATCTGCGCCCCGCGATGGCGGCAGGAATTGTAGAACCCGCGCAGACGGCCGTCCCGCCCGCGCACGATCACGATCGGCGTGCGCCCGATCGGCAAGGCGAGCACCGACCCCGCCTCCGGCAGCTCGACCTCCATCCCCGCCTGGATCCAGGACCGGGCATGGATCGCCTCGAGGTCGAACTCGAAAATGTCGGGCTCGCGATAGAAGGGCTGCGGCAACCCATGGCCGGGGCGGCGCTCCCCGAGGAGCGCACGAATGCGCGAACGATCGAACATCGGACCCTCAGAAACTTTCCACCACTTCCATACCGCGCCCGCTCCGCTTTGTCCCATGGGCTCCGCCCCTGGACCCCGCTGGGGCCTTGAGGCCCCAGACCCCCCTCCGATGTCATTGCGAGGAGCGCAGCGACGAAGCAATCTCCATCCCGCATCCCCTCGCCGCGGCCCCAACTCGTCATGCCTGCGAAAGCAGGCATCC
The DNA here is from genome assembly GCA_963840545.1 of uncultured Pseudomonadota bacterium. Classification (GTDB taxonomy): domain Bacteria; phylum Pseudomonadota; class Alphaproteobacteria; order Acetobacterales; family Acetobacteraceae; genus JAKAWQ01. The sequence continues at coordinate 420,364 of CAWIZE010000002.1, forward strand.
ATAACCTCCCCTCATCAAACGGATGAGGCCCAGGACCCCCAACCCCCACCCTCGCCGCGCGGCACCTGCCGCCCCCCCGCCGTCATTGCGAGGAGCGAAGCGACGAAGCAATCTCCATCCCGCATCCCCCCGCCGCTGCGCGGCCTTCCCCCCCTCCGATGTCATTGCGAGGAGCGAAGCGACGAAGCAATCTCCATCCCGCATCCCCTCGCCGCCCGCCCATCGTCATGCCTGCGAAAGCAGGCATCCAGACCTCCCCTCATCAAACGGATGAGGCCCGAGGCCCCATCCCCCCATCCGCCGCGCGCGGCACAACAAGGCCCGGGGACCGGGTTCCGCGAAGCCACGTCCACTTGCATCTCCACGTGCATCTCCACTTGCATCCCGAAATCCGCGCCTCACGTGCCTTGGTTGCGCGGTCGGCGCCATCGTCCGGCGCGGAACAGGATCGCGCGGCCGCCCAGCCCGCCGTCACCGGGCCGGATCACGGGAGGAGAACCAGAAAATGCAGCAGAAAATGCCCATGCACCATCCAACGTACCATCCGACCATCCAACGTACCATCCAACGCGCCGGACATTCCTTCGCACCGGCTCGCTCGCGGCCGCCGCCGCCACCGGCCTCCTCTCCGCGCGCGGCGCCACCGCCGCCGCACCCGCCGCCGCACCCGCCGTCACCGTCGCTGATCCGGGCGGCGCGTGGGAGGCGGCCGCGAACGCGGCCTTCTACGCGCCGTTCCAGCAGGCCACGGGAACCGCGGTCCTCTCCCGCTCGCGCCGCTCCCAGCCGCCCGACCAGCCCTTCCTTGAGCTCAGCAACATGGTCGGGGCCGGGAACGTCCAATGGGACGTGGCCGACCTCCCCGATTACATCATCGATCGCGCCGGCAAGGCGGGGCTTCTGGAGCCGATCGACTATCGCGCGATGGACACGAGCGGGATGCCTGAGGAGGCCCTGATGTCCCACGGGGTCGCGCTCGACGCCCGCGCCTCGATCATGGCCTACAGCACCCAAAAATGGCCCGCCGGCCAAGGGCCGAAGAGCTGGGCCGATTTCTGGGACGTCGCCCGCTTCCCCGGCCGCCGCGCGATGAGCGGCATCGGCTACGGCCCGCTCGAGTTCGCCCTGCTCGCCGATGGCGTGCCGGCCGATCGGCTCTATCCGCTCGATATCGAGCGCGCGCTTTCGAAAATGAGCGAGATCAAGCCGCACATCGCGCTCTGGTGGCGCAGCGCCGCCGAGCAGGAGCAGCTCATGCGAGACGGCACGGTCGATCTCATCCAGGGCGGGAACGACCGTCTCACCGCCGCCATCGCCGCCGGCGCGCCCTTCCACTCCGAATGGAACGAGGGGATGTATCAATGGGAAGGCTGGGCCATCCCCAAAGGCGCGCCCCATGCGGCCGAGGCGGCGAAGTTCATCGCCTTCACCATGAAGCCCGAGCAGCAGGCGATCTTTGCCGAGCGCATCGCCTACGGCCCGAGCAACCAGGATGCGCTCGCGATCATCCCGAAGGAAAGGCAGCTCGCCTTGCCCACCTATCCGCCGAACCTGAAGCGGCTCTTTCCGGCGGACGCCGGATCGCTCTCGAAAAATCTCGACGCGCTCATGCTCGCCTGGGCGAAATGGCGCGCCAGCTGCCTCTGGCGCGGCAGCGCGTGCTGACTTGAGCAATCACACCCACCTTCTTCTCGCGCATGACTGGCGCCTCCCGGCGCTCCACCCCCGGCAACGCCGCCCAAACAAACGGATTGCAGCGGTATCATGGAGCAGCGGCCGCCATGCCGCCGCTCGCCCGGAGCCGGCGCCTTCCCGACCCGGAGGGCGCTACGAATCCAACCGACGGTTGCGCTCGCTTGCGGGCCCAATAGCCGACTTGGGTGGATGGCGGACGTGAAGGATTTGCCGTACCGCCTCCGCTTTGCGCCCATTGCGGATGATCCGGCGATCATGTTGGCGCTCTTAAGCAGACAGTCCGGTTCGGCGCAGGCTAAGGTTTCAGTCGCCCGAGAATTGCGTTCTGGAATAGGTCCGACACGGTGAGCATCAGCTGTGAGGCAAATCCCACATGGTCGGACACGTTCATTGCGGACAAGTCCGGGGAGTCGCCGTGTGCCACTCCGTGGCGCCAACCCACCAGCTCTTTGTCGAGGCGGATGCGGGACCGTTGGAGCACAGAAAAATCGAAGGCTAGCAGTCTGAAGTTGCTAGTTAACCGAGCGCAATCTAGATTTGACCTAGCTAGGACAACGCTTCGATCGAACGTATTGAACTGGCAAGCGAGACGATCTTTGAGCTGCGCCACAAAATCCCTACGTGCGTCGGTAGAATAATTCCAACTCCGTAGCGCGTCAAACTCAGCACTAAGAGCTCCAATAAGCATCAGCCAGCCAGCGTCTGCTACTTTTGTCCCCACCTCATCAAGGAAATCGAGGTAGATGCTGACACATTCGTTATAGAAACCCTCCCAAGTGGCGTAGGTGAGCACCACCACGGCCTTAGAACTTATGGAAAGTGGGTCCGCGGCGGACGCCCTAACGAACATCCGTTTAACTTCAGACAGCTCTTTGACTCTTTGAATTCGAGCGGCGTCGATCGCGTCAAAGAACTTTTCGGCCTCAGCCATTGGGGTTGAACCACTGCTCTCCAAATGGAACGCTGCGCTGCAATCGGACCGTTCCGCGCAATCCGGCGCCACTCAAGTCCGCAACCTCAGGTTGCTGCCAAAAGCGAGCAACCCGGTCAAGAATGAAGCTGTCAGGGTTTTCGAGCGAGGCAATCGCTGCACGGTTCCTTGCGATGCCCACCACAATGCCTTCCAGCGCCCGAAGAGAGAATCTTGCAGCAATTCCCTGCGCCCGTTCATCCGGTGGGATAAGAGCGTCTGCTCCCAGCACCCGATTCAGTCCGGCTACGACCCAAGACAACGTGTCGAGGGCCTGCCCGGCATCAGGAGCCGAAAGGATGTCGACGATGCCCCGGTCCAGGAAGGCTTGAACATCCAATCCACGCGTGAGATCTTGCGAGGTGTGAACAAGCGCCCGCGTAGCGTAATCCAGGTCTCGCTGCTGCTTTCGCTGCTCGTCCGTGATACGGAAGATAGAACGGAACGGATTGGTCGCGCAGAGCCCCCAAATCCGTCGGGTTAGGTCGGCATTGGCCAACACCATTGAGCAGGTGCGAACCTCCTGCTCATTCGCATATGCTCCGCCGCGGTTCAGGCGCTGAAAGAGATCAAACTTTGTCTTTGGATCGCTCGGATGCTTCAAAATTTGAAAGTCGATCCGGTGGCGCCGAAAGAAAAGCTGGAGCGCCGTATCAAGAGATGTTTCGGCGTTGTCCTGTGCCTTCCACACCACACCAGCAAGAGACGGCAGGTACTTCGTCGATGTCAGCTTTGATCTTCTCAGCTCGCCAGTATCAGGATCTCGCAAAGCTCCCATAAACTCTAGAACGGTCGAGATGCGCTGAAGACCGTCGATTAGTTCCCAAGTGCCGTTCTCATTTTCATATACAAAGGCGGGTGGAATCGGAATTCCAATCAGGATCGAACTCGACGAAGTTGGACTTCCTCTCGTCGGTCCAGCGGAACAACCGCTGGAACTCCGGTAGCACATTGAGCTCAGAGGACGAGTACATCGTTGCCACCTCGCCAACGGTAATAGACACCGTGTCAGTGGTGACTGTACGCTTAGCAGTTTCGATCTCGTCCCTTAGCACCTTTACATCCCTCCCAATCTGACACGCGCTACCCGAACTTTAACAAGATTCCCTGCGGTGTTTGGCTGACGCCGGAGACGCTACCATGTCAGACTCGCCATTGTCTGCTTCGCGGAAAGTCCGACCAACAAGCGGCCCCTCCGCTCCCGGCTAGGCCGCGGCGCGGCCTCAGGCCGCGAGCACCGCCACCTTTCGGCGGGCGGCCGCGGTCAGCAGCGCCTTGTCGCAGGATGCCAGCGTCAGATGCCTGCGAAGGGCGAGCTCCAGATAAGCGGCGTCGTAGAGGCTCAGATCCTCTTTCCGCGCTAAGGTCCGTGTCGCGCCCCAGGCATGGTTGTCAGTCTCCTCGTCGCGCTCGATCGTGAGGCGTGCGAGCCTTGCCAGCGACCGATCGACATAGGCCTCGTTGCACCGGCCCCGCCGCTCGGCGTTGCGGAGCACGTTCGCGACCTCCAGTCGCCAGAGGGAGGGGACGATCGCCCCCTCGGCGACAACCTGGCGCATGACGGCATGCGCGGCCTCGGTTCGCTCGTCGTCAAACAGCCAGGCAATGGTCATCGACACATCGAGAACGAGCGTCACCCCCGGCGTCCGTCTTCCAGCAGCTCGCGAATCGAAACGCCCCCGAGCTTGTGCCGGCGGCTTTCGGCGATGATTTCCTCGGCAGCTTCTTCGGCGTCCCGCCGCGCACGCATGCGAGCCTCCCGCCGGCGAACAACGATATCGCCGTCCAGGGTTTCGACTTCGACCTTCTCGCCATCCGTCAGCCCGGCTGCGCGCGCGACCTCCATGGGGACTCGGATGGCGAGATTCTTTCCCCATTTCCCGACGACGGAATGCGACATGCTCGGCTCTCCTTCTTGGGATAGTCTGGCATATCCCCAAGGGCATCGCAACCGCGCCGGTCGAGCCGGCCGCAGGGGCGCGGTTGTCGCCTGTTCAAACCCGCCGTTCCGCTCTCGATCCAACAGCGGCTGCTTCAACCAGGCTGGCGTGCGAGCCGCTTCGGGTCGAGACGAAAAGTCCGATCCTGGCCCCGCCGGGTCGAGCGCCGCCTTCGCCGCGCGCAGCGCCGCAGCGAACAGCTCCGGCCGCTGCCTATCGTACCACGGCCGGTGGTCGCGCCCCGCCGCGTGGTGGCGGGCGATGGTCCCGCCGCCCGCAATCAGCGCCTCGCTCGCCGGAGGCGCTACAGTGCCGAGGAGAAGCCGGCGTTGATCGAGGAGACCATGCAGCCTGGGATGATGGAGCCAAGCGGCGCTAAACATCCGCTTCCGGGATCGCTTGATGGGCCGGACCTATCGCCGAGGCGGGTCGAACGCAGCGCGTCGTTCAACCCCTCAAAACCTCTCTGCAAGGGTACGAACGGCACGAGCGCATCCGTTCCATGAAGCCACTCATATGACTGGCCGCGCCGCATTGAGCCGCAGGATGCAGGCTGGCGGGCGCTCCCAGCGCGAGCGATCCGTCATGCCGACAGCGGGTCGGGGCGTCGAGTGAGCCAACTTCGGTCTTCCGGTTGAGTCTCGAAGCTGACCGCATCCGGTGGGAGCTGAATCCAGGGTTGGCGGCTTCGTGTCCAGACATGGACGCTCGGCCGCAGCCAAGTGGTGTCGTCCAGGGTACCGGGCTTGAGGTTGCAGTTCTGCACCAGGCTGGCCGGAGAGTGATACAGCCGGGTCCCGCACGCGCCACAGAACCAGCACAGCATGGTGCGCCCGCTGTCGCCGGTTCGGGGAAAGTTCGCGGGCTCGCCGCGCGTGATGCGAAAATGCTCGCGCGGCATGACCGCGGCCATGGCGAAGGCCGCACCGGACTGCCGTTGGCACTCCCGGCAATGACAGGCGTAGACCACGGTCGGCGCGGCCGTGATCTCGTAGCGAACGGCACCGCACTGGCACCCACCGGATTGTGGGAATTGCAAGCGACTATCTCCGTCGAGACCATGGCAGCCAGAAACATGTCATAGATAGGTGCGGGGTTCTCGCCCGCCAGATCGCTTTCGCGAAACCACAGGTGCCCGTAGCATCCGACCGCGAGCTGTCCGGCCGGGGGCGGATACACCCGGTAGGGGTCGTCCCTGGAAAACGCTGCCCAAGTCCGGATTTCTCACGGATGGGCCCGCGTGGGCAGCAAATGGATTGCAAAGGCTCCGCCTTTGCCGGGGGTGCAGGGGGCAGAGCCCCTTGCCCCCGGCCTACGGATCGATCAGCACCCCCGGATTGAACATCCCCGCCGGGTCGAGCGCCGCCTTCGCCGCCCGAAACGCCCCAGCGAACAGTTCCGGCCGCTGCCGGTCGTACCACGGCCTATGGTCGCGCCCCACCGCATGGTGGTGGGTGATGGTCCCGCCCGCCGCAATCAGCGCCTCGCTCGCCGCCTCCTTGATCGCCCGCCATTGCTCCAGCAACGCCCCATGCCGCCCCAGCGCATGGAACGAGAAATAGGGCGCCGGCCCGTCCGGATAAACATGCGTGAACCGGCACGTGATCTGCCCCGGCCGCCCCGTCGCCTCGCGAATGGCAGCCAGCGTCGCCCGCGTCACCGCCCCATGCAGCGCCTCGAACTTGTCCCACGTCACCGCGGTCTCGAACGTGTCGGCGATGATCGCCCGCGGCACCATTTTTTCTCGAGCGTAAGGCATCCGTATGAACGCGGTGCGCCACCGCTCCGCCGGCCCCGGATCCGCCGCCAAATCGGGCGCCGCGCGCCCGCCGTGATCGGCCGCCGCCGCGAGCGCCCGCGCCAGCTTCGCCTCCAGCGGCCCGTCCCAGCCCTCGAACCCCAGCACCATCAGCGCAGCACTCCCGTCCCCCGCGCCTGTGTTGCGCGCCTCCTCGGGGTCGAGGATGCGGCAGTTCGCAGGCTGAAGCCCCGCCTGGATGATCGCCCGCACCGCCCGCGCCGCGGCGAAGAAATCGGCAAACCACACCGCGCTCCCGGCCCGGAACCCCGGCCGCGGCGTCAGCCTCACCCACGCCTCGCTGATCACGCCGAGCGTCCCCTCCGAGCCGATGAACATCCGGTCCGGGCTCGGCCCGGCGCCCGATCCCGGCAGCCGCCGCGTCTCCAGGGTCCCCCGCGGCGTCACCACCCGCAGGCTTTCCACGAAATCGTCGATATGGGTGCGCAACGAGGCATAGTGCCCGGCCGAGCGCGTCGCGATCCACCCGCCGAGCGTCGAATGCTCGAAGCTCTGGGGAAAATGGCGCAGCGTCAGCCCGTGCGGACGCAACGCCGCCTCGAGCGCCGGCCCAAAAATCCCGCCCGCGAACCGCCCCGCCCGCGACACCGGATCGACCTCGATCAGCCGGTCCATCCGCGCCAGATCGAGCGTCACCGCCGCCACCGCGCCCCGATCCCCGAGCGCCGCCTCCACCCCGCCGACCACCGAGCTCCCGCCGCCGAACGGCGTGATCGTCGCCTTCGCGCCCCCGGCCCATTCGATCACCCGGGCGATCTCCGCCTCGTCGCGCGGATAGGCGACGAAATCGGGCGCCGCCGAATAATCCCCGAGCATCCCGCGCACCGTGTCCGGATAGGATTTGCCGAAGCAGTGCCGCGCCCGGTCATAGGGCGCCGCCGTCGAGAACGCGGCGAGCCCCGCCGGCACGGCCACCCGCGGCGCGGGCAGCCCCATCTCGCCGAGCCCCATCTCGCCGAGCCCCGGCACCCCCCGCGCCTCGAATTCATCGACCCCGAAGAGCCGCCCGTATGTCCTGAGCGCGAATTCCTCCTCTTCCGCCGTGAACCCCTCGCCCTCGAACCCCCACCCGAAAATTTTTCTCCGCGCGCTCACGTGCGCCCCTCCCGCATCCCCGCCAGCGCACGGTCGATCTCGTCGCGCAGCCGGAACCAGCCGCCGACCACGGGCAGGAACCAGGGATTTCCCCGATAAAGCGGAAACCCGGGAAATTCCTCCCGATCGAAGGCCGAGCCGCGGTTGGCCCCGCTCGCGATCTTCCGCGCCGTCTGCCAGCCGAGATAGGTCATCATCGCCACCCCGCTGCCGTTGCAGCCGAGGCAGTAATGCAGCCCCGCTTGGCGCCCCCCCGCCTGGCGCCCCATATGCGGCAGCGCATCGAAGGTGAAGGCGACGTTCCCCATCCACGCATGCGTCACCCGCGCCTCGCGAAGCTGGGGGAAGCGCGCGACCATGAAGCGATGCAGGATCGGCGCGCTCACCGTCGCATCCACCTCGGTGAAGCGCGCCCGCCCGCCGAAGATCAGCCGCCGCCCGTCCGGCGACATCCGGTAATAGGTGAGCACGCGCCGCGTGTCCGAAAGTGTCCGCCCCCTCGGGATCAGGGAGCCGGCCAGCGCCTCGGGCAGTTCCTCGGTCGCGATGATATGGCTCGCGATCGGCAGCACTTTTCTCTTCAGCGCCGGCGTCGCATCGCCGGTATAGCCGTTGGTCGCCACCACCAATTCGGCCGCCTCGACGCTCCCCCGATCGGTCTCCACCCGCCAGGCCCGGTCGGCCGGCAGCGCCGCGTCGTGGGCGATGCGCCGCACCCGGGTCATCGCCGCGATCGACACACCCTGCCGCCGGCAGGCCTCGAGCAGCCCCCGATAGTAGAGCGCCGGATGGAGCTTGCCTGCCCGCTCGACCACCATCCCGCCGTAATAATAATCGCTCGCGATCTCCTCGCGCTGCCGCGCCCGCGTCACCATCCGCGCGCCCGACTGCGCCGCGTCGTTGAGCCCGCCCGTCCGCGCCTCGAGCCGCCGGTAATGCGCGGGCGTCCAGGCGCCGACGAACCGGCCGCGCTTTTCCCAAGCGCACGCGATTCCCTCGCGCGCGATCAGCGCGTCGACCAGGGAGAAAGCCTCCGCCGCGCCGGAAAGAATTTCTCCAACCCGCTCCTTGCTCACCGCGAGCGAGCGGCCCGTGAAACTTTTTCCCACGTTCACGCCGCCGCTGACCGCCCCGCCATTGCGCGTGCTCGCCCCGCTGCCCGGCGCCCCCGCCTCGAGCACCAGCGCATCGATCCCCGCCCGCGCCAGCTCGAGCGCCGCCGAAAGCCCGGCATATCCGGCGCCGATGATCGCGACCCGCACCCGCCGCGGAAGCGGGGCCGGCTCCTCCGCCTCGGGCTTCCACGCCTCCCACCAGAAGGGCAGGGGCCGGAAGTCGGGATGGTAGATGCCGCCCGGCCTGGCTTGCGTGCTCATGCGGGCGCGGACGATAGGCGCCCCCCGCCCCGCTGTCAGCCGCTCCACTGTCAGCCGCCCCACTGTCAGCCGCCCCGCTGGCCCACCGGCCGGGCCCCGTGCTACCCGCCCGCCATGCGCAACCGTCGCGGTCCCACCCCGGGACCCACCCCGTGCTGAAGCGCCTGGCGAGGGCCGGGTTCACGCAGGGGCTGATGGCGAGCCTCGTCGGCCTCTATCTCCGCTTCGCCCTCGGCACCACGCGCTGGCGCCTGCACGGCGCCGAGCACACCGCGCCCCACATCGCCGGCGAGCCGGTGATCGTCGCCTTCTGGCACGAGCGCCAGGCGATGATGCCGATGCTCTGGGTCCTCGCCCGGCGCGGCGGGGCGCAGCGCGGCGGGGCGCGGCGCGGCGGGGCGCGGCCGCGGGTGCACATATTGAGCAGCCGCCACCGCGACGGGCGCCTGATCAGCACCGCCGTGCGCTGGTTTCACGTCGATGTCGTGTACGGCTCCTCCTCGCGCGGCGGGCCGGCGAGCCTCCGCACCCTGGCCGGGCTGCTCGCCGCCGGGGACCACGTCGCCATCACCCCCGATGGCCCGCGCGGCCCGTGGCGCGTGGCAGCGCCGGGCGTCGCCCAGCTCGCCGCGCTGGCCGGCGTCCACGTCCTTCCCTGCGCCGCGCAGACCAGCCGCCGCGCCGTGCTCAGGACCTGGGACCGCTTCATCGCCCCGCTGCCCTTCGCCCGCGGCGTGATCGTCTGCGAGCCGGCGATCGCCATCGGCCCCGGCGGCTGGCAGGAGGCGCTGCCGCGGATCGCGGCGGCGATGACCGCGGCCGCCGCGGCCGCCGACCGGCTGATCGCCGCATGAGCGCCCCCATCGGTGGTGGTCTGCCGGCGTCGCTCCCGGCGTCCCTCTGGGCCGGCGGCGCGCGCCTCGCCGCGCCCGCCCTCCGCCTCTGGCTCCGCCGCCGCCTCGCCCGCGGCAAGGAGCGTCCCGGCCGCCTCGCCGAGCGCCGCGGCCTCGACCCCACCCCGCGCCCCTCCGGCCGCCTCCTCTGGCTCCACGCCGCGAGCGTCGGCGAAACCGTTTCCCTCCTCCCGCTCATCAGGGCGCTCGGCCGTCAGGATCCCCGCCTGAACCTCCTCGTCACCACCGGCACCGTCACCTCGGCAGCCCTCCTCCTCGAGCGCCTGCCCGGGCTCGGCCTCGGCGAGCGCGCCCGGCACCGCTTCGTCCCCCTCGACGTTCCCGCCTGGGCCGCCCGCTTCCTCGATCACTGGCGGCCCGACGCGGCGGCCTTCGTCGAGAGCGAGCTATGGCCGAACCTGATCGCCGCCGCCGCCGCGCGGCGCATCCCGCTCGCCCTCGTCAATGCCCGCCTCTCCGAGCGCAGTTTTTCCCGTTGGCGCCTCGCCCCCGGCTTCGCCCGCCGCCTCCTCGGCGCCTTCAGCCTCGTCGCCGCGCGCTCCGGAGAGGATGCGCTCCGCCTGGCCCGCCTCGGCGCCGCCACCGCCACCGCCGCGGGCGATCTCAAGCTCGCCGCCGAGCCGCTGCCGGTGGACGAGGCCGAGCGCGCCCGCTTGGCCGCCCTGCTCGGCACCCGCCCGCGCTGGCTCGCCGCCAGCACCCATCCCGGCGAGGAGGTGATCGCGGCCGACGTGCACCGCCGCCTGCGCGGCGATTTTCCCGGCCTCGTCACCATCATCGCCCCCCGCCACCCCGAGCGCGGCCCGGAAATTTTTTCCGCCCTTTCCGATCTCGCCCCCGAGATCGATCATCGCCGCCGATCGGCCGGCGCCGACCCCCCGCAAGGCGGCCTCTACATCGCCGACACGCTCGGCGAGCTTGGCCTCTTCTACCGCCTGGCGCCGATCGTCTTCGTCGGCCGCAGCCTCGCCGGCCGTGGGGGGCAAAACCCGCTGGAGCCCGCCCGCCTCGGCTGCGCGATCGCGGTCGGCCCGCATACGGAAAATTTTTCCGCCGCGGTGGCGCGCCTCGCGCGGGCGGGAAATCTTTTCCGCGTCGCCGACGGACCGGCCCTCGCGACCTGGGTCGGCGCCATGCTGCGCGATCCGGAGCAGGCGCGGCGCGTGGGAGATGCCGGTTTCGCCGCCTGCGAGACCGATGCCGGGTTGCCGGACCGCCTCGCCGCAGCGCTCCTCGCCCTCCTCGGGCCCTAGGCGCGATGCTGCGTCCGCCGCGCTTCTGGACGGGCGGCGAGAGGGTCCTGCCGGCCCTCCTTGCCCCGTTTGCCGCCATTTCGGCGCGCCTGACCGAGGCCCGCCTCGCCCGCCCCGGCTTCGCCGCCCCGGTGCCGGTGATCTGCTGCGGCAACGCAACCCTCGGCGGCACGGGGAAAACGACGCTGGCGCTCGATCTCGCAGAGCGCTTCCGCTCCGTCGGCACGCTCGTGCACGTCCTGGCCCGCGGTTACGGCGGAAAACTGCGCGGCCCGCTTCGTGTTTTGCCCGCCCACAAGGCCTCCGAGGTCGGCGACGAGGCGCTGCTCTTGGCCGAAATGGCGCCCACCTGGATCGGCGCCGACCGTGCCGCCACGGCCCGGTTGGCGCTCGCCGCCGGCGCCTCGGTGCTGGTGATGGATGACGGGCTGCAGAATCCAACCTTAAGGAAATCCTTATCTTTCATAGTGATAGATGGTGGTGCGGGGTTCGGCAACGGGCGTGTCTTCCCCGCCGGGCCGTTGCGCGAGCCGATCGCCGCCGCTGCTTCGCGGGCTTCCGCCGTGGTGCTGGTTGGGCCGGATCGTCGTTTCGCCCGCGCCCTTCTTCCCCCCGAACTGCCCGTGCTCACCGCCCGCCTCGTTCCCGGATCCCCACACTTCGCCGGCCGCCGCGTGCTCGCCTTCGCCGCCATCGGACGGCCGGAGAAATTCTTCGAAACCCTTGAAGAAACAGGCGCTAAGCTGGTCGCCCGGCATTCCTTCCCCGACCACCATCCCTACCGCGACGCCGAGCTTTCCCGCCTCCTCGCCGAGGCCGATCGGCTCGACGCCCTTCCGGTCACGACCGCGAAGGACCGCGTGCGGCTTTCCCGGCCGCTCCGCGATCGCATCGCGGTGCTCTCGGTCACCCTCGCCTGGGACGATCCTGCCGCGCTCGCCCAGGTGCTCGGCCGGGTCCTTTCGCCCGTCCTCTGGCGACACTGACATGTCAGCGGTATAAGAACACGCATGATCCTGCGCGAGGCAGCCTACCGCGCCTTCACCGACCAGCTCGTGACCCGGGCGATCCCGCCTGGCGCGTTCGTCTCGCAGCGCGACCTGGCCCAGCGCACCGGCTTCCCGCTCGGCGCCATCCGCGAAATGATCCCGCGCCTTGAGGCGGAGGGCCTCCTTCAGGCCATTCCCCAGCGCGGGCTCAAGGTGATCGCGCCGGATCTGCGCCTGGTGCGGGAGGCCTTCGCGCTGCGCTCGCTGATCGAGCGCGAGGCGCTGGTGCAGTTCGGCGCCCTCGCCACCGACGCCGCGATCGCCGCCGAGGCGGCGGCGCTCACGGCGCTGATGGCCGAGTCGGCGGCCAACGTCACGCCCGATCTCCTCGCCCGCGCCCAGGCGCTCGACTGGGGCTTCCATGACCGGCTGGTCGAGGCGCTCGACAACCGGCTGGTCGCCGAGACCTACCGGGTGAACGCGATCCGTATCCGCGTGATGATGCCCGAGCGGGTGACCCTCTCGGCCCCGTTCCTCGGGGCGGCCCTTGCCCAGCATTCGGCGATCGTCGCCGCCCTCGCCCGCCGCGACCAGGAAGCCGCGCTGGCCGCGCTTGACCGGCACATCGAAAGCGCGCGACGCCGGGCGCTCGCAATCGAATCCCCCACGCTGCCCGGGGAGGGGCCCGAGGAAGGGGCGGCATCGCAGGAACGCTGAACGGATACAATCGGAGGAGGAAAAATCCATGCCACGTTTTTTGCGTGAGGCCGCGCTCGGCCTCGCCGTCTGGCTCGGGCTCGCCGCGACGGCCGCCGCCGCGCCCGTCACCGTCACGCTGTGGTCCTGGAGCCCGGTCACACCGACCATGATGGCGATGGTCGCCGCGATCGAAAAGGCGCACCCGGACATCCGGATCGACGCCACCATCCAGCCGCACACCGCCTATTTCACCGCGATCAAGGCGGCGCAGGCGTCCGGCACGCTGCCCGACCTGATCGGCCTCCCGCCCGGCGCCTTCACCCAGGAGTACCGGCCCGACCTCCAGCCGCTCGACGCGATCGCCGCCGGCGCCTGGGGCGCGGACTGGCAGAAGAATTTCGCGCCCGCGCTGCTCACCCAGGCGCGCCTCGGCAACCCCAAGGGCGACGCGAACTTCTACATGCTGCCGCAGGAGGCGGAGGTCCTGAACCTGTGGTTCAGCCGCGCGGCCTTCGCCAAGGCCGGCATCGCCGCACCTCCGGCGAGCTTCGACGAACTGGTGGCGGACGCGGCCAAGCTCCACAAGGCAGGCTTCATCGGCTTCTACCAGGGCGGCGGCACCGGGCTCTTCGACAATTGGGTGTTCATGCAGATCGCGGCTCAGACCGATCTCGCTGACCTGCTCGCCGCCGAGAACGGCGCGCCGGTCTGGGAGAAGCCCGGCATGCTCGCCGCCGCCCGGGCCTGGCAACAGCTCTTCACCCGCCACGTGGTGCAGGCCGGGGCGCTCGCGGCGCTGCAATACCCGACCGGGGCGAACCTCTTCGCCGCCGACCGCGTCGGCATGATCTCGCTCGGCTCGTGGTGGCTGCAAGAAACCCATCTCTCCACCAACCCTTCGCTCGCCACCATGTCGGGCTACGGCAAGCTTTTCTTCCCCGCGCTCACGGAAGGCGGGAGCGCCAGCCCACCGCTTGGCGGGGTCGATATCGGCTGGGGGATGACGAAGAACGCCGCAAAGTCCCCCGCGGTCGAGGCAGCGGCACGGACCGTGCTGAAGGAGCTGATCAGCGGCGCCGGCGAGCAGGTGGCGCTCGACCAGCTCAACGACCTGCCGGCCTTCGCCGGCATGCAGCCCTCGGCGCCGCTCAGCCCGCACCTCAAGGCGCTCTACGACACCTACATCCAGGAGCTCGCGCTCGCCCATCCGCACCAGATCGGCAATCCGGTCGTCTTCGATACGCTCGCCGCCAATCTGCAGGCGATCGGCGCCGGCACGAAAACGCCGGAGGCGGCGATGCAGGCGGTGCAGAAAGTCGCGACCGCGCAGGCCGCGAACTAGCTCACGCCAATGGCGGCACCGACGATGGCCGCGGGGGCCTCGCTCCCGCGGCCGCGCCCCGCGTCCCGCCGTGCCCGCGTGCTGGGTGCCGGGCGGGTTGCGGCGGCGCTCTACGTCGCGCCGGCGGCCGTGCTCTTCGTCGCCTTCATCCTGCTGCCGATCCTCTCCAACATCGGAGCGAGCCTCGCCGGCCCGCACGGGCGCCTCGGCTTCGCCAACTACACGACGGCCGCCCACGACCCGGTCTTCTGGACCGCGCTCGAGAATTCGCTGATCTGGGTCGTGCTCTCGCTCGCCCTCGAGATCGCCGCCGGCTTCGCGCTCGCCGTGCTGATCGAGCTCTACCTGCCGCGCGGCCGGGCGATTTTTCGCACGCTTCTCTTCCTGCCGATGGTGATCACGCCTTCGGTGATCGCGCTCGTCTTCACCACCCTCTATGCGCCCGATTACGGCCTGCTCTTCGGCATCTTCAACTGGCTCGGCCTCGCCGGCTATTTTCCCGCTCTGCTCGGCACGCCGGCGACCGCGACGCTTGCCATCATCGTCGTCAATGTCTGGCAATGGTCGGGCTTCTTCGTGCTGATGTACTGCGTCGGCATCGCGGCGATCGACCGCGCGCTGCTCGACGCCGCGGCGATCGACGGGGCGCGCGGCTTCGGGCGCATCCGTCTCATCATCTGGCCGCTCTGCCGCGGCACCACCGTCTCGCTCGTCGTGCTCGGCACCATCCAGGCGCTGCAGCAATTCCCGCTGATCTATCTGATGACAGAGGGCGGGCCGGCGAACGCTTCGCAGACGCTCGCGACCTACATCTTCCAGACCGGTTTTTCGGAGAACGAGATGCCCTACGCCTCCGCCGTCGCGGTGGTGCTCTTCGTGCTCGCCCTCCTCCTGGTCGCGCTCGAATACGGGCTCGCGGGCGCCAGCCTCACCCCCTCCTCGCGCCGGCGCGATGTCCGGGCCTGAGCGGCATGCGCGCCGGCTCGCGCTGGTCCTGCTGCTCGCCGCCACCGCGGCGAGCCTGCTGCCCAGCATCTACATGGTGGACATCTCGCTCCGCGACAGCACCGAGAGCTTCGCCCCTGTCCTCTTCGCGCCACACCCCATCCTCGACAATTATGCCGCGGTGCTCGGAAGCGGCGGGCTCGGCCGCTTCTTCCTCAACAGCGTCATCATCTCGGTGGGCAGCGTCGTGCTCACGCTGATCGCCGCCACGTTTCTCTCATTCGCCATCGCGCGGCTGAAAATCCGCGGCGGGCGCCTCATTCTCCTTGCCGTGCTCTCGGCGCTGCTGCTGCCGCTCGCCTCGCTCCTCATCCCGATCACCGTGCTGCTCAGGCATCTCGCGCTGACCAACACCTATCTCGGCCTGATCGGTCCGTTCGCGGCACTCGGCATTCCTTTCGCCACGGTGATCCTCAAGGAGGCGATGGAAGCGATCCCGGACGAGCTCGAGGAGGCAGCGACGATCGACGGCGCCTCGAGCCTCACCCTGCTGGTGCGCATCGTCACCCCGCTCATTCGCTCGGCGCTGATCGTCGTCGCGGTCTGGCAGTTCCTCTTTTCCTGGAACGAGTTCTTCCTCGCCCTGGTGATCATGACCCAGGACGGGATGAAGCCGTTGCCGCTCGCGCCCCTCTACTACGAGGGCCCGTACATGACCGATCCCGGGAAGCTCTTCGCCATCCTGACGCTGATCGCGATCATCCCGATGCTCTTCTATGCCGTCCTGCAACGCTGGTTCGTGGGCGGGCTGATGGCGGGCGGCGTGAAGGGATAAAGGCGAGGAGGGGAGAGACATGCTGGCGGGCGAGGCGGTGGTGGCGATCTGGAACGGGATCGCCGAGGGGTGCCGGGCCGATTTCTATGCCTGGCATATCAGCGAGCACATGCCGGAGCGGGCGGGCATTCCGGGATTCCTGCGCGGCCGGCGCTATATGGCCGCCGATGCCGAAACCGCGCCCGAGTTCTTCACCCTCTACGAGGTGGTGAGCTTCCCGGTCCTCCAGGGCCAGGATTACGCGAACCGGCTGAACGACCCGACGCCCTGGACCCGGAAGGTCACGGCGCAATTCCGCGCCACGGCACGCGCGCTCGCCCGCGTCGTCGCGAGCCACGGGCCGGGCATGGGCGGGATGATGCTGACACTTGGTTTTTCTGCGGACGCCACCGCGCTCGATCCGCTGCGCCGCCTGCTCGCCGAGGCCGCCGTCGCGCCCCGGGTCACCGGCGCCCATCTCTGCCTCACCGACGCCAAGGCCTCGGGCGTGCGGACGACGGAATCCGCGGAGCGCACCGATATCACCGACCCGCCGGGCGCCGTCATCCTGCTCGAGGCGACCGATGCCGAGGCCCTCGCCGCGCTTCTTCCCGACGCCGCCCTGCTCCGCTCCGGCGCGCTGGCGCCGATCCGCCGTGGCCTCTACCGCCTCGAATATCTCCGCGCCAACACCGCCTTCGGTTAGGTTTCCGTCTGTCCGGCAAGCGAGAGCACGGCAGCCGCGATCGGCTCGCTTGCCTCCCACGGCAAAAAATGTCCGGCGACCGGCACCACCGCGCGGCGATAGGGCCCGGTGAAATGCACGGCGTCGTTCTCCGAGCCCGCGGGCGGATCGACGCCGTCGCAGGCGCCATGCAGCACGATCGTCGGCGCTGCGATCGCCGGCCGCGCCGCCAGGCGCCGCTCGATCGCGGCGAACGCCGGATCGCCCGGCACGGCGCCATAGCGATGCCGGTAGGAATGGATGACGACATCGACGAAGTCCGGATTCTCGAAGGCGGCGGCGGTGCGCCGGTAGGTCGCCTCGTCGAAGCGCCAGTTCGGCGACCAGAGCTGCCAGAGCAGCCGGCAGAGCTCGTAGCGGTTGCGGGCGAGGCCGGCGCGGCCCCGCTCGGTGTTGAAATACCATTGGTACCAGAAGCGGTGCTCCTGGTCCGGCGCGTCCGGCGCCGCGCTGCCCGCGATGTCCTGGATGTTGTAGCCGCCGATCGAAACCAGACCGCGCACCCGCCCGGGCCAGAGTGCGGCAACGACGCATGCCGCCCGGCCGCCCCAGTCGTAGCCGGCGAGCAGGGCACGGGCGATCCCGAGCGCATCGAGGAGTGCGAGCAGGTCCGCGCCGAGGGCGGCCTGCTCGCCCGAGCGCGGCGTGGCCTCCTCGCGGAAGCGGGTCGGCCCATAGCCGCGGAGATAGGGCACGATGCAGCGATGGCCGGCCGCGGCAAGCCGCGCCACGGTACCGTCCCAGGTGCGCACATCGTCGGGGAAGCCGTGCAGCAGGACCACGGGTAGGCCCTCCGGTGGGCCGCTCTCCTCGTAGGCGATCTCGAGCGTGGGCGTCGCCACCCGCCGCGATCGTGCCGGCTCGGTCATGCGCTCCTCCTGGGTTCGCGGGGCGACGATCAGCCTGTAGGCTCGGGTCCGCAATCGAGGAGGAAAATAATGATCCACGTCGTCGCCGTGATCACCGCCAAGCCCGGACTGCGGGCGGACATCCTCAGCGAGTTCCGTGCCAACCGGCCCAACGTGCTGGCCGAGGATGGCTGCATCGAATACGGACCCGCGGTGGACGCCGAGGGCGCCGGCGCGATCCAGACGCCCTTCGGTCCGGACAGTTTCGTGGTGATCGAGAAATGGGCGAGCCTCGATGCCCTCAAGGCGCACGGCGCCTCGGCCCATATGGCGGCCTATGCGGCGCGGACGCGGGAGAAGATCGCCGAACGCGTGATCCGCGTCCTCGCCCCGGCGTAGGCGCGCCCCGGTTTCAGGTGCTCTGGCCGAGCGCGCGGCGCTGGAGCTCCTTGAGCCGGGCGGCCCCGCCGGCGCATTGCGGATCGATGGCGAGGACCTTCCGCCACGCGTCGAGCGCGCCCTGCCAGTCGCCATGCGCCTCGGCCACGTACGAGAGGGTCTCGAGCGCCGTGAAATGCTCCGGGTCGAGGGTGAGTGCCTGGGCGATATCGCGGATCGCGCCGGTGCTGTCGCCGGCGTGGTAGCGGGCGAGCGCGCTCAGGCTCCAGGCGTCGGCGAGGCCGGGCTGCAAGGTGGTCGCGGCGCCGAAGTCCAACTCCGCCTCGCCCAGGGCGCGGGCATCGAGCGCCATGGACCCGCTCTCGAGCAGAAGGCGCACCGCGGGGGTCGCCTGGTCCAGCCAGGCCGCGCCAATCCGCTGCTCGAGCGCGTCCGCGGCATGCGGATCCGGCGCGGCCTTCAGCGCGGCCATCATTCCGGGAAGGTCGGGGTCTGCCGGTTGGGCCCGGGCATAAACCGGCAGCGCGAGAAGCACCAAAAATATGGCCCAGCGCATACGCCATCCTCCCGCCTTTGCCGGACGGGAGCAAGGAATTCTTTGGCTCGGGGGCCGCCTCGGGTCAGGCCGCCTGTTCGAGGCGCCGGCGCAGTGCGAAGACGACGGACGCGAACATCTCCTCGGTCAGCCGGCCGGTGTTCGTGTTGTAGCGCGAGACATGGTAGCTGTCCGCGATCAGCAGCCCGTCCGGCAGTTCATGGATGGCGCCGTGGCGGAAGCGCGCGCGCGCCAGCGGCATGCCGGACGCGCGCAGCACCGCGGCGTGGGCGAGGACCCCGAGCGCCAGCACCGCGCGCAGGCGGGTCATCGCCTGCAGCTCGGCGAGCAGGAAGCGGTTGCAGGTTTTCGTCTCTTCCGGCGTCGGCAGGTTGGCGGGCGGGGCGCAGCGGACGGCATTGGTGATGCGGCAATTGTCGAGGCTGAGGTCGTCGGCGGGCAATTCGCCATAGGTGCCGTAGGCGAGGCCGAGGCGAAGCAGGGTCCGGTAGAGAAGCTTCCCGGCGTGATCGCCGGTGAAGGGCCGACCGGTGCGGTTCGCCCCCGACAACCCGGGCGCCATGCCGACGATCAATATCTCGGCCTCGATCGCCCCGAAGGGGGGCACCGGCGCATTGTGCCAATCCGCATGGGCGGCGCGACTCTCGGCACGATAGGCCGCCAGGCGCGGGCAGAGCGGGCAGTCGCGAGGCGGCTCGTCGGACGGCGGCATCAGGCGCCTTCAGGGGCTTCCGCGAAGGGCTCGGCAGGGGTCGGACGCGGCACCCGGGCCCGCGGCTCCATTTGCCGGCGCGTGAACTCGGCGGCGATGTCCGCGAGATCGATGAACTGGTCCGCCTGGCGCCGGAGGTCGTCGGCCACCATCGGTGGGCTGGTGCGGATCGTGGAGACGACCGAGACCCGCACCCCGTGGCGCTGGACTGCCTCGACGAGGCGGCGGAAATCGGCGTCGCCGCTGAACAGCACCGCGTGGTCGATCTTCGGCGCCAGCTCGAGCATATCGATCGCGAGCTCGATATCCATGTTCCCCTTGACGCGCCGGCGCCCGGCCGCGTCGGTGAACTCCTTCGCCGGCTTGGTGACGAGCGTGTAGCCGTTATAGGCGAGCCAGTCGGTCAACGGCTTGAGGGGGGAATATTCCTCGGTCTCGAGCAGCGCGGAATAATAATATGCGCGCAAGACATGGGCCTGGCGCCGGAAGAATTCGAGAAGATTACGATAATCGACGTCGAAGCCAAGATTCCGCGATGCGGAGTAGAGATTGGCGCCGTCGATGAAAAGTATCGTGCGTTCGGTCGGCCGGAAATCCATGATGCAACCTCGTCGTCGCGAGCTATACTTTTACATGGTTTGTGCGCGCGCCCGATTGCATGGATCCGCTGAAGCGGGGCACAGCGCCAATGGGCAACCCGCGTAGTCGTCGCAGGAAACCGTGTCAAGCAGATGTCCGACCAACGCGGGCGATGCGATCCTGGTCGCGATCGGCGCCAACCTGCCCGGTCCCGGCGGCGCAACCCCGCTCGCGACCTGCCGCCAGGCGGCCGCCGCGCTCGATCAGCTTCCCGGACTGCGGCTCGTCGCCCTCTCGCGGTGGTGGGCGAGCGCGCCCGTGCCGCCCTCCGGCCAGCCGGACTATGTCAACGGCGTCGCCCGCCTGTCCGGGCACCCCCTCCCCAAGACCCTGCTCGCCGCGCTCCAGGCGCTCGAACGCGAGGCCGGCCGCCGGCCGGCCGCGATGAACGCCGCCCGCCCGCTCGACCTCGATATCATCGCCCTCGGGCGCCTGGTCCAGAGCCACCCCGATCCCATCCTGCCCCACCCCCGCGCCCACCTCCGCGCCTTCGTGCTGGCCCCGCTCGCCGAGGTCGCGCCGGGCTGGACGCACCCCACCCTCGGCCAGACGGTCGAGACGCTGCTCGCTTCCCTGCCGCCCCAAGGCCTGAGCCCGCTGGAAGCGTAAGGCCAAGGGGCCCTGCCCCTTGGATCCCCGCCAAGGGCTCAGCCCTTGGAACCCCGCCGCTAATGGGATGGGGTCCAGGGCCCCTGGCCCTGGCCTTTTCGGCTTGCGAGCGCGGGTTTGCTCGCTTATCTACCCTGCGGGATAGGGTGTCCGGCGTAGGGGATTGGGTGCATGGCGCGCGTTACCGTCGAGGATTGTGTGCTGAAGGTGCCGAACCGTTTTGACCTGGTCATGGTGGCGGCGCAGCGTGCGCGCAACGTCAGTCGCGGCGAGGCGGTGACGATCGACCGCGACAACGACAAGAACCCGGTGGTTGCGCTGCGCGAGATCGCCGAGGGCACCGTCGAGCTGGCGCGTCTCTGGCAGGACCTCCTGAAGTCCGTCTCGCGCGTGCCCGAGCCCGAGCCCGCGGACGAGGAAGTGATGGACCTGATCCCAACCGATCAGAACATTTTCGGCCTGCAGGACGTGGCGGCCGACGAAGAGGCGGCCGCTGTCGGGGCGGAGGGCGAGGAGCTCACGCCCGAGGACATGGAGGCGGCGATCGAGGCGGAGCTTGCCGGCCGCCCACGCCGCTAGAATGAGATGACCGGGGGCGCCGGGGGACCGCCTCTCCCGTGGGTTGTCCGCGTCCCTGAAGGCTTGGCCACGGCGGTGCCGGCGCGGCCGCACATCGTCCGCCAGTTCGAGCTGACCGAGAAGATCCTCGCCTACGACCCCAAGGCAAACACCGCTCTGATCGACGCCGCCTACGTGCTGGCGATGAAGGCGCACGGCGCGCAGCGGCGCGAGAACGGCGATCCCTACGTCACCCATCCGCTCGCCGTCGCCGACATGCTGGCGGGCTACCGGCTGGACACGGCGAGCATCGTCACCGCGCTGCTCCACGACGTGGTCGAGGATACGCCGGTCAAGCTGCCCGAGATCGAGCGGCGCTTCGGGCCCGAGATCGCCGGCCTCGTCGACGGCGTCACCAAGCTCTCGCGGCTCGCGCTCTCCTCGGAGGAAAACCGCGAGGCGGAGAATTTCCGCAAGCTGGTCCTGGCGATGAGCAAGGACATCCGTGTCCTCCTGGTGAAGCTCGCCGACCGCCTGCACAATATGCGCACGCTCGGCTTCGTCCAGGATCGCGCGCGGCGCCAGCGCATCGCCCGCGAGACGATGGAGATCTATGCCCCACTCGCCGAGCGGATCGGCATGGACGCGATGAAGACCGAGCTGCAGACGCTCGCCTTCCCCGAGCTGCAGCCCGAGGCGTATCAGAGCGTCCAGGCGCGGCTCAACCTGCTGCGCGGCCAGGGCGAGGACGTGATCGAGGAGGTCCGCGGCGAGCTGGCTCGTGTCTGCTCCGAATCCGGCGCCGAGGTGCTCGAGGTCACCGGGCGGGAGAAGTCTCCCTTCTCGATCTGGGAGAAGATGCGCAAGCGCAATGTCGAGCTCGACAAGCTCTCGGACATCATGGCCTTCCGCATCGTCGTGCCGACGCGCGAGGCCTGCTACGCGGCACTCGGCGCCGTGCACGCCGCCTATCCGGTGATCGCCGGGCGCTTCAAGGATTACATCTCGACGCCGAAATCGAACGGCTATCAGAGCCTGCACACCTGTGTGACGCTGCGCGAGCCGCGCAACCAGAAGATCGAAGTGCAGATCCGCACCCGCGCGATGCACGAGGTGGCCGAGGCCGGGGTCGCGGCGCACTGGCTTTACAAGGACGGCCGGGCGCAGACCGAGGATTTGCAGCATTTCCGCTGGGTCCAGGACCTGCTCGAGATCCTCGAGAACTCGAGCGCACCCGACGAATTCCTCGAGAACACCAAACTCGAGCTCTACGAGGACCAGGTCTTCTGCTTCACGCCCAAGGGGCGGCTGATCCAGCTCCCGCGCGGCGCGACCCCGGTCGACTTCGCCTATGCCGTGCACAGCCAGGTCGGCGATTCCTGCGTCGGCGCCAAGGTGAATGGCCAGCTCAAGCCGCTCCGCCACGAGCTGCAGAACGGCGACCAGGTCGAGATCATGACGGCGCGCGGGGGCACGCCCTCGCCGCAATGGTATCGCTTCGTCGTCACCGGCAAGGCGCGCGCGCGCATCCGCCGCTTCATCCACCAGCAGGAGCGCCAGCGCTATATCGACGAGGGCCGCGCGGCACTCGCCAAGGCGTTCCGCCAGAGCGGGCTCGACGGCCAGGAGAAGGTGCTGGAGGGCACGCTCAAGGCGCTCAAGCAGGCGGGGCTCGACGCGCTCTACATCGCCGTCGGCAATGGCAGCGTGGGCGCGCGCGACGTGGTGCACGCGGCCTATCCGGAGATGCGCCCCGATGCGCGCGCGCCGCGCATGGTGCCGGACCTGCCCGCGCGCGGCGGGGCGCGCCCGCGGACCGCCGAGGGTGAGATGCCGATCCGCGGCCTGATCAGCGGCATGGTGGTCCACTATGCCGGCTGCTGCCATCCGCTGCCCGGCGACCCGATCGTCGGCATCGTCACCACCGGCAAGGGTGTCACGATCCACACGCGCGACTGCCAGACCCTCGAAACCTTCGCCGCAACCCCGGACCGCTTCCGCGAGATCGAGTGGGATCCCGAGGCGCTCGCCAAGGACAAGGGCGGCTCCGGCCATACCGGGCGGATCACCGTCATCGCATCCAACAACGCGGGGATGCTGGCGACCCTCACGAACACTGTCGCCAAGCACGAGGGGGCAGTGGCGAATCTCCGCATCGTCAATCGCCAGCATGAATTCTCCGAGGTGCTCGTGGATGTCGAGGTGCGCGACCTCGGCCATCTCTCGAACGTCATTGCCGGTCTGCGCAGCGCCCCGGGCGTGAGCGAAGTAAGCCGTGCCCGTCGCTGAGCCTCATTCGTGATCCTCGGCATCGGTTCGGACATCTGCGACATCCGCCGCGTCGAGGCAGTGATCGCGCGCTATGGCGAGCGCTTCCTCGCCCGCGTGTTCACCGCAACCGAACGCGCCCGGGCGGCGCGGCGCACCGCGCGGCTCCAGGCGCCGACCTTCGCCCGCCGCTTCGCCGCCAAGGAGGCGGCGGCCAAGGCGCTCGGCACCGGGTTCCGCCGCGGCGTCTTCATGTCCGATCTCGGCGTCGTCAACCTTCCCGGCGGGCAGCCGACGGTTGCGATGAGCGGCGGCGCCGCCGCCCGGCTCGCCGCGATCACCCCACCCGGGATGCAGGCGGTGGTCGCGCTCTCCATCACCGACGAATACCCCTACGCCTTCGCCCAGGTGGTGATCTCGGCGGTGGCGCTGTCGCCCGCCGCGGCAGGGGACCGCACGATTGAAAGACGGGGCGGTTGAAACCGGCGGAATTCCCTCGCTTGACAGCCGGGGGGTCGGCAGGCTTGATCCGCGCCGATTTAGGATCCGGTAGAGCCGCAGGCAATGGCCTCAATCAAGGCTAAGAGCAAAAGCAAGAGCAAATCCGGCGGTTTGCTCGACAACGTCAAGACGCTCGTCTTTGCGGGTCTGATTGCGATCGGCATTCGCACCTTCCTGCTCGAGCCCTTCAACATCCCCTCGGGCAGCATGATCCCGACCTTGCTGGTCGGCGACTACCTGTTCGTCGAGAAATACAGCTACGGCTATTCGCGCTATTCGTTGCCCTTCTCCCCGCCGCTCTATTCCGGGCGCATTTTCGGCTCGGTGCCGAAGCGCGGAGACGTCGCGGTGTTCGCCCTGCCGCGCGATCCCTCGATCGACTACATCAAGCGCATCGTCGGGCTGCCGGGGGACAGGATCCAGGTGATCCATAGCCGGCTCTTCATCAACGGCCGCGAGTGCCCGCGCCGCGCCGACGGCACCTATACCGAGACCGACGAGGGAGCGCCGATCGAGATGCGGCGCTATATCGAGACGCTCCCCGACGGCGTCAGCCATTCGATCCTGCAGGCGTCGGACGACGGGCCGCTCGACAATACCGGGGTCTATACGGTGCCGCCCGGGTTCGTGTTCGCGATGGGCGACAATCGCGACAACAGCGAGGACAGCCGGGTCCTTAGCGCCGTGGGCTATATTCCGATCGAGAACCTGATCGGCAAGGCAGAGTTCATCTTCTTCTCGGTCGATGCCCAATACCCGTGGTGGGAGGTCTGGGAATGGCCGTTCGAGATCCGCTGGGGCCGGCTGTTCCACATCATCCACTAGCCATGTCCGGCCGCCGGCGGTGAGGGAAAAGTCGCGGCCGTGCTTTTCCGCCCGCGAGGACGCGGCGGAAGAGTTGCTCGGCCACCGCTTCGCCCGGCCGGAGCTGCTCACCGAGGCATTGACGCACCGCTCCGCCGCCCGCGGCAAAGGCTCGAACGAGCGGCTGGAGTTCGTCGGCGATCGCGTGCTGGGCCTCCTGGTCGCCGAATGGCTCGCCGAACGCTTCCCGAGCGAGCGCGAAGGCGCGCTGGGGCGGCGTTTGGCGGCCCTGGTCTCCCAGCCCGTGCTCGCCGGGATCGCCGAGGCGGCGGAGCTTGCCCAGGTGATCGACGTCGCGCCGAACGAGGCCAAGGCCGGGGTCAAGCGCCAGGCGACGGTGCTCGCCGACGCGCTGGAGGCGGTGATCGGCGCGCTCTTCCTCGACGGTGGGCTCGGCCCGGCACGCGCCTTTGTCCGCCGGGCCTACGAGCCGGTGCTCGCCGCTCAAGGCTCGCCGCCCAAGGATCCGAAGACGGCGCTGCAGGAATGGGCGCAGGCGCGCGGCCTCGACCTGCCGCGATACGTCCTCGCCGAGCGCCGCGGGCCGCCGCATGCGCCCGCCTTCTCGATCACCGTCACCCTCGCCGGGCGCACCGGCAGCGGCAACGCCGGCACCAAGCGCGAGGCGGAGAGGCTGGCCGCGGCCGAGCTTATGTCGCACCTCTCGTGAGCCTTTCCCGCTCGGGACTGGTCGCCCTGATCGGCGCGCCCAACGCCGGCAAGTCGACATTGTTCAACCGCCTGCTCGGGGCCAGGCTCTCGATCGCCACGCCGAAGGCGCAGACGACGCGGCTCCGGATCCGCGGGATCGTCCTCCAGGAGACGGCGGCGGGGGACGCGGCGGAAATCGTGCTCATGGACTTGCCCGGCATCTTCGCCCCGCGGCGGAGGCTCGATCGGGCGATGCTCGCCGCCGCCTGGCGGGGAGCGGCCGAGGCGGACGTGGCACTCCTGATCGCCGATGCGCGCGCGGGAACGGCCGCCGTCCGCCCGATCGCCGAGCACCTCGTCGCGACCGCGCGCGAACCCTGGCTCGTCCTCAACAAGATCGACCTTGTCGCCCGGCCCAAGCTGCTGCCGCTCGCCGCCGAGCTGAACGCCCTCCATCCCTTCCGCCGCACCTTCATGCTGAGCGCGGCCTCGGGCGACGGCACGGCGGACCTCCTCGCCGCGCTGGCTCCGGCGATGGCGGAGGGCCCGCACCTCTACCCGCCCGAACAGGTGAGCGACCTTTCCGAGCGCTGGCTCGCCGCCGAGCTCGTGCGCGAGCAGGTTTTTCTCCAGAGCCACGACGAAGTGCCCTACGACGCGACCGTGGAGACCGAGTCCTGGGAGGAGGGAAGGGGCGGCATGGTGCGCGTCTCGGCCATCATCACGGTGGCACGGGCCGGCCAGAAGGCGATCCTGATCGGCGCCGGCGGAACCCGCATCCGCGCCATCGGGGCGCGCGCCCGCGCCCTCATCGCCGAGGCGCTGGGCCGCCCGGTGCATCTGGCACTCCGGGTCGAGCTCCGCGCCGGATGGGACGAGGACCGGCGGCGGCTCGCCACCCTCGGCCTCGAGGATCCCGGCTGAAGGGGGACTGACCGGTGGAGTGGTCGGCGCCCGTAATCGTGCTCGAGACGCGGCGGTTCGGCGAGGGCGACGTGGTGGCGACCGTCTTCGGCGCCGAGCAGGGCGTCTGGCGCGGCCTCGCGCGCGGGGGCGGGGGGCGGCGCGGGGCGGCGCTCTGGCAGCGCGGCAACCTCCTCGAGGTGCGCTGGGTCGCCCGCCTCGCGGACCAGCTCGGCGGGCTTACCGGCGAAATGGTCCATCCCGCGGGGGCGCTGGCGATGGAAGACGCGCTCCAGCTCACGATCCTGAATGCGGCCGCCGCCGTCGCGGAGGGCGCGCTGGCGGAGCGCGAGCCCGAACCCCAGATCTTCGCCGGCCTGCTCGACCTGATCGGGCGCCTGCCCGAGGGCGCGGCCCGGCTCGCCGAGGTCGTGCGCTGGGAGAGCCTGCTGCTGGCCGCCCTCGGCTACGGGCTCGATCTCTCCCGCTGCGCCGTCAGCGGAACCAGCGAGGACCTCGCCTTCGTCTCGCCGCGGAGCGGCAAGGCGGTGAGCCGGGCGGCGGCGGCACCCTGGCAGGGAAGGCTCCTCAAGCTGCCCACGTTCCTCCTCGGCGCCGCTCCCTCGGGCCCGGCCGAGTGGCGGGACGGGCTCGCCCTCACCGGCCATTTCCTCGCCCGCGCCGTCTTCGGGCTCCGCCACAAGCCGCTTCCGCAGGCAAGGCTGCTTCTCTATGACCGCGTGGCAGCCATGGCCGCGGAAGCGGAGTCGCAATGCCCGAGCTAACCACCGAGCGGATCGAGGAAACGCCGTTCGGCGAGGCGCTTTCCGAGCGCTACCTCGCCTACGCGCTCTCCACCATCATGGCGCGCAGCCTGCCCGACGTGCGCGACGGGCTGAAGCCGGTCCATCGCCGGCTGCTCTACGCAATGCACGAGCTTCGCCTCGACCCGGCCGCCGGCTTCAAGAAATGCGCCCGCGTCGTCGGCGACGTGATCGGCAAGTTCCACCCCCACGGCGACGTCGCGGTGTACGACGCGCTGGTGCGCCTCGCCCAGGACTTCGCCGCGCGCTATCCGCTGATCGAGGGGCAGGGCAATTTCGGCAATATCGACGGCGATAACGCCGCCGCCATGCGCTACACCGAAGCCCGGCTCACCACCATCGCCGAGCTCCTTCTCCGCGGCATTGCCGAGGACGCGGTCGATTTCCGCGCGACCTACGACGGCGAGGAACGCGAGCCGGTGGTGCTGCCGGCGGCCTTCCCCAACCTGCTCGCCAACGGCGCCTCGGGGATCGCGGTCGGCATGGCGAGCGCCATCCCCCCGCACAACGCCGCCGAAATCTGCGCCGCCGCGATCCACCTGATCCACCATCCCGAGGCCGGCACCGATGACCTCCTCGGCTTCGTGAAAGGCCCGGACTTCCCGACCGGCGGCGTGCTCGCCGAGGATCCGGCGGCGATCGCTGCCGCCTACGAAAGCGGCCGCGGCAGCTTCCGCCTGCGTGCCGCCTGGGCGGTGGAGCGGGGGCGGAACGGGACCTGGCAGATCGTCGTCACCGAGATCCCCTACCAGGTGCCGAAGGCGCGGCTGGTCGAGCAGATCGCCGCCCTGCTCGCCGAGCGCAAGCTGCCGCTGCTCGCGGACGTGCGCGACGAAAGCACCGAAGCCGTGCGGCTGGTGCTCGAGCCGCGCACGCGGACGATCGAGCCCGAAATGCTGATGGAGACGCTCTTCCGCGCCACCACGCTCGAAAGCCGCCTCTCGCTCAACATGAACGTGCTCGACGGCGGCCGCACGCCGCGGGTGATGAGCCTCAAGGAGGTGATCCGCGCCTGGCTCGACCACCGGCACGAGGTGCTGGTCCGCCGCTCCCGCCACCGGCTCGCCGCGATCGAACGCCGGCTCGAGATCCTCGCCGGATACCTTGCGGTCTTCCTCGACCTCGACGCGGTGATCCGGATCATCCGCGAGGAGGAGGAGCCCGCACCGCGGCTGATGGAGCGTTTTTCTCTCACGGAGCTACAGGTCGAAGCGATCCTCAATATGCGCCTGCGCAGCCTCCGCCGGCTCGAGGAGATGCAGATCCGCGAGGAGCACGGCAAGCTCACCCGCGAGCAGCGCGAGCTGAACACGCTCCTCAAGGACGAAACAAGGCGCTGGACACGGCTCGCCGCCGAGATCGAGGAGGTGCGCGCACGCTTCGCGACCGGCCCGCTCGGGGCGCGGCGCACCCGCATCGCCGCGGCCCCCGCCGAGGTCGCGGTGACCAGCGAGGCGCTGGTCGAGCGCGAGGCGGTCACGGTGATCCTCTCGGAAAAAGGCTGGATCCGCGCGGTCAAGGGAACCGTCGCCGAGCCCGCCGATCTGCGCTTCAAGGAAGGCGACCGGCTCAGGCTCCTCGTGCCTTGCGAAACCACCGACCGGCTTTCTCTCTTTGCCACCAACGGACGCGCCTACACCCTGAAAGCGGCGGACGTGCCGCGCGGCCGCGGCGACGGCCAGCCGGTGCGCCTGCTCGCCGAGCTCGGCAACGCCGACGACGTGGTCGCACTCTTCCTGGCCCGCGAAGGCACGCGCTTCCTGGTGGCGGGCCGCGGCGGACGCGGCTTCGTCGTCCGCGCCGAAGACCTGCTCGCGGAAAAACGCACCGGACGCCAGGTGCTCAACCTCCGCCCGGGCGAGGAGGCGGCCTGCGCCGCACCGGTCGAGGGCGACCATGTCGCGGTGCTCGGCGAGAACCGGCGCCTGCTCGTCTTCCCGCTCGCGGAAGTGCCCGAACTCGCGCGCGGCAGCGGCGTGATCCTGCAACGCTACCGAGAAAAGGGACTCGCCACGCTGAAAGTGTTCGCCCTCGCCGAAGGCCTCGCCTGGCGGGCAGGCTCACGCCAACGCACGGAAACCAACCTCTCGCCCTGGCTCGGGACACGCGGCCAAACCGGCCATGCCGCACCCACGGGCCTGGCGAAGCACGGCACGCTCGAATAAGGCCAGGGGCAGAGCCCCTTGGTCTTAATCGGCGGCGTCGGCGAGGGGTTTGCCGGCGGCGAGGTTTTCCATGGCGTGGTCGACGTGGCGGCGGAAGACGTATTCGGCCGGGCGTTGGTTCTCGAGCGGAATTTCGGGAGCCATCGGGCCGACGGTGCGGGGGCCGCGGAGCGCCACCTTGAGGGTTTTCAGCGGGTGGGAGACGGCGTCGATCACGGCGGTTGCTTCGTAGCCGGAGTGGACCATGCAATCGGCGCATTTTTCGTAGTTGCCGGTGCCGTAGCGGTCCCAGTCCGTGGTTTCCATCAATTCGCGGTAGGTGCGGGTGTAGCCTTCGCCGAGGAGGTAGCAGGGCCGTTGCCAGCCGAAGACATTGCGCGTGGGCTTGCCCCAGGGGGTGCAGACATAGCTTTGGTTGCCGGCGAGGAAGTCGAGGAAGAGGGCGGACTGGTTGAATTTCCAGCCCTTTCCGCGGCCGCGGCGGAAGATATCGCGGAAGAGCTGCTTCGACTTCTGTCGGTTGAGGAAGTGCTGCTGGTCAGGTGCGCGTTCATAGGCGTAGCCGGGCGAGATCATCACTCCATCGAGCCCGATGGATTTTACGTGGTCGAGGAAGGCGGCGACGCGCGCGGCGTCCGTGCCGTCGAAGAGGGTGGTGTTGATGCAGACGCGAAAGCCTTTCGCCTTCGCCGCCTTGATCGCGGCGACCGCGCGGTCGAACACGCCGTCCTGGCTCACCGAGCGGTCGTGCATCTCCTGGTCGCCGTCGAGATGGACGTCGAAGGCGAAGTTCCGGTGCGGACGGAAGCGGTCGAGCCGCTTCTCCATCAGCAGTGCGTTGGTGCAGAGATAGATGAACTTGCCGCGGGCGAGGATGCCCTCGACGATCTCGGGCAGCTCCTTGTGCAGGAGCGGCTCGCCGCCGGCGATCGCCACCACCGGCGCGCCGCATTCCTCGACCGCCTCGAAGCATTGGGCGGGGGTGAGGCGTTGGTTCAGGATCGGCGCCGGGTAGTCGATCTTGCCGCAGCCCGCGCAGGCGAGGTTGCAGCGGAAGAGCGGCTCGAGCATCAGGACGAGCGGATAGCGCCGCCGCCCGGCCAAGTGCTGGCGGACGACGTAGGCGCCGACCCCGACCATCTGGTTCAACGGCACGCCCATGGCGAATTTTCCCCGTTTTTCGTTGCTTACGACAGGCGCGAAGTCAAGCGACTTCGGCCGGAAAGCGGAAGCGGACGTCCTCGGCGACGCCGTCGAGGGTGGTCACCTCGATCTCGTCGAGCGTGCGTAAGCCCGCGAGCACGCCCTGGACCAGCATTTCGGGGGCCGAGGCGCCGGCGGTGACGCCGACCGAGCCCACGCCGGCGAACCAGGCGGGGTCGAGGTCGGTGGCGTCGTCGATCAGATAGCTCGGCTTGCCGAACTCGGCGCCGATCTCGCGCAGCCGGTTCGAGTTCGAGCTGTTGCGCGAGCCGACGACGAGGATGAGGTCGACCTGGTGGCCGAGGTCGCGGACCGCCTGCTGGCGGTTCTGGGTCGCATAGCAGATATCCCGGACGTCCGGGCCGACGATGCTCGGGAAGCGTGCTTCGAGGGCGGCGATGATGCCGCGCGTGTCATCGACCGAGAGGGTGGTCTGGGTGACGTAGGCGAGCTTCCCGGGATCGCTGACCTCGAGTCGGGCGACGTCCGCGACGGTCTGGACGAGGTGGACCTTGCCCGGCACCTGGCCGATCGTGCCCTCCACCTCGGCGTGGCCGGCGTGCCCGATCAGCACCACCTCGCGGCCCTGGGAGGCGTAGCGGCGGCCCTGGTTGTGGACCTTGGCGACGAGCGGGCAAGTGGCGTCGATCACCGGCAGGTCGCGCTCGGCCGCTTCCTCCTCGACCAGGCGGGCGACCCCGTGGGCGCTGAAGATGGTGCGGGCGCCGGGAGGGACCTCGGCCAGCTCGTCGACGAAGATGGCACCCCGCTTGCGCAGATCCTCCACCACCGAGCGGTTGTGGACGATCTCGTGGCGGACATAGATCGGGGGGCCGAACTTGCGCAGCGCCCGCTCGACGATCTCGATCGCCCGCTCCACGCCGGCGCAGAAGCCCCGCGGTTGAGCCAGGATCACGCGTAACATCGACATCCTCCATCGCCGGCCATGCCAGCCTGGCGGGTCCGGGCCGCCGCCCCAATATTGAGGTGCGGAAGGCAAAAGGCCAGCCCTTCGCGGACCCTTGGTACCGCGCCGGGGCGGCCCCGGACGCCAGCCAAGTCCCTGCTATGGCATGGAACGCGGGGCGGGAGTAGGGTTTGGAAGGATCGCGGCCGGGATTCGGGGGCCGTCCGCGGTCAGGTCACAGCGACGATGAGGGCAGGATGGCGGTCGAAACGCCGCTTCTGGATCAGGTTCGATTCCCGGCCGATCTGCGCAATTACTCCGCCGAGCAGCTCAGGCGCCTGGCGGACGAGTTGCGCGCGGAGACGATCGACGTCGTCTCCACCACCGGCGGGCACCTCGGCGCCTCGCTCGGCGTGGTCGAGCTGACGGTCGCGCTGCACGCCGTCTTCGACACCCCGAACGACCGGCTGATCTGGGACGTCGGCCACCAGGCCTACCCCCACAAGATCCTGACCGGCCGGCGCGAGCGCATCCGCACGCTGCGCCAGGGCGGCGGGCTCTCCGGCTTCACCCGCCGCTCCGAGAGCGAGTACGACCCGTTCGGTGCCGCCCACTCCTCGACCTCGATCTCGGCCGGGCTCGGCATGGCGGTGGCGCGCGACCTCAAGGGCGAGCGCGACCGCCACGTGGTCGCGGTGATCGGCGACGGGGCGATGAGCGCGGGGATGGCCTACGAGGCCCTGAACAATGCCGGGGCCATGCGCTCGCGCCTGCTCGTCATCCTCAACGACAACGACATGTCGATCGCCCCGCCGGTGGGGGCGATGAGCGCCTATCTCTCGCGCCTGATCTCCTCGCGCCCGTTCCTCTCGTTGCGCGAGTTGGGCGCGCGCATGGCGCGCGCCTTCCCCCGCCAGATCGAGCGCACCGCCAAGCGCGCCGAGGTCTTCGCGCGCAACATCCTGACCGGCGGCACGCTCTTCGAGGAGCTCGGCTTCTATTATGTGGGGCCGATCGACGGGCACGATCTCGGCCACCTGCTGCCGGTGCTGCGCAATGTCCGCGAGGCCGAGGAGCGGGGTCCCATCCTTCTTCACGTCGTCACGAAGAAGGGAAAAGGCTATCCGCCGGCGGAGGCCTCGGCCGACAAGTACCACGGCGTCTCCAAGTTCAACGTCATCACCGGCGAGCAGGCGAAGGGCCCGCCCGGACCGCCGAGCTACACGCGGGTCTTCGCCGACGCGCTGATCGCCGAGGCGGAGCACGATCCGGCGATCGTCGCGGTCACCGCCGCCATGCCCTCGGGCACCGGGCTCGACCGGTTCGCCAAGCGCTTCCCGGAGCGCTGCTTCGATGTCGGGATCGCCGAGCAGCATGCGGTGACGTTCTGCGCCGGGCTCGCGACCGAGGGGATGAAGCCGTTCGCGGCGATCTATTCGACCTTCCTCCAGCGCGCCTACGACCAGGTGGTGCATGACGTCGCGATCCAGCGCCTGCCGGTGCGCTTCGCGCTCGACCGCGCCGGGTTGGTGGGCGCCGACGGGGCGACGCACGCCGGCAGCTTCGATATCTGCTATCTCGGCTGCCTGCCCGGCTTCACGCTGATGGCCGCCGCCGACGAGGCGGAGCTGATGCACATGGTGGCGACCCAGGCGGCGATCGACGACGGCCCGTCGGCCGTGCGCTACCCGCGCGGCGAGGGGCTCGGCATCGCCCTGCCGGCGCGGGGCGAGGTGTTGCCGATCGGCCGCGGGCGGGTGCTGCGCGAGGGCAGCAGGGTCGCCATCCTCTCCTTCGGCGCCCGGCTCGCCGAGAGCCTGCGCGCGGCCGACGAGCTCGCCGCCCGGGGGATGCCGGCAACGGTCGCGGACGCCCGCTTCGCCAAGCCGCTCGACCATGACCTGATCGAGCGGCTCGCCCGCGAGCACGAGGTGCTGGTCACCATTGAGGAGGCGGCGGCCGGCGGTTTCGGCGCGGCGGTCCTGCACCATCTCGCCTGGCGCGGCCTGCTCGACCGCGGGCTCAAGGTGCGGCCGATGACGCTGCCCGACCGGTTCATCGACCACGACTCGCCCAAGGCGCAGCTCGCCGAGGCCGGACTGACGGCGCGCGAGATCGTCGCGACCGTGGTCGACGCGCTCGGGCGGAGTGACGCGCTGAGCCCTGAGGCGCGGCGCGGATTGCTGCGCCTCTCGCCCAACGATGCGGCCTGAGCGGCGCGCTCTTCTCGCGGCTTGCTTCGGCGCCCTTCTTGCCCCGCGGGTCGCGCGGGGCCAGGAGGCGCCGAGCTTCGCCCAGGTGTCCGCGCCGGTCGCTTCGGTCGATGCCGGGCTGCTGGCGGTGATGAAGGCGGGGGACGCGACGCCGTTTCCGAAGCGATACGCGATGCTCGAGCCGATCCTGGTGCAGAGCTTCGACCTGCCGCGCATCCTGCAGATGTCGGTGGGGTTCGGCTGGCCGGACCTCACCGCGAGCCAGCGCCAGGAGCTGCTCGCCGTGTTCCGCGACTACACGGTCGCGAGCTATGTCGCGAACTTCAATAGCTATGACGGCCAGCAGTTCAAGGTCTTGCCGGGGCTGCGGGCGGTCGGGCCCGAGCAGGTGGTGTCGACCGAGGTCGTCTCGCGCGACGGCACGACGCGGCGGATCGATTTCGTGATGCTGCAGAACGGCCCGCGCTGGCAGGTGGTGGACGTGCTGCTCGACGGGACGATCAGCCAGGTAGCGGTCCAGCGCTCGGACTTCCATTCGCTGCTCTCCTCCGGCGGTGCCGCGGCGCTCACCGCCGCCCTGAAGAAGAAGGTCGTGAGCCTCTCCGGCAACACGATGAGCTGAGCCCCGGGTCGGGAGATGGGCGTTCTCGCCGCGATCTTTGGGCTGATCGCCGTCGCCGGAATTCTCGACACCCTGGCCGGCCTGCTGCTCGTTCGCCGCAACGCCCGCCAGGCACCGGCCAGGCCGCGCCGCCGGCCGCCGATCTCGGTGCTGAAGCCGCTCGCCGGAGACGAGCCGCTGCTCGAAGAGGCGCTCGCTTCGCTCTGCCGGCAGGACTACCCCGAATTCCAGATCGTCTGCGGCGCCGCCGATGCCGCTGACCCGGGGCTCGCCGTCGCCCGCCGGCTCGCCGCCCGCTTCCCGGACCGCGAGATCACCCCTGTGGCCGGCCCCGGCCCGCCCGGTGCCAATCGAAAAGTCGCCAACCTCATCACCATGCTGCCGGCGGCGCGGCACGGGATCCTGGTGATCGCGGACGCCGACGTGCACGCCCCGCCCGGCTATCTCGACGCCATCGCCGCCGCCCTCGAGACGCCGGGCACCGGGCTCGCGACCACCCTCTATACGGGCCGGCCGGGCGTGGCCGGCTGGCCGGCAAGGCTCGGGGCGAGTGGCATCACCCACGGCTTCCTGCCCGCCGCACTGCTCGCGCGAGCGCTTGGGCGGCAGGACGCGCTGGGCGCCACGCTGGCCCTGCCGCGCGATGTCCTGGCGCGGGCCGGCGGGTTCGAGGCGCTTCTCGACGAGCTCGCCGACGACGCCGTGCTCGGCCGCGGCGTCGCATCCCTCGGCCTCAAGGTGCGCCTGGCCGCGACAATCCCGGCGACCACCGTGCCCGAGCGGGGGTTCGGCGCGCTCTTCCGCCACGAGCTGCGCTGGGCACGGACCATGCGCTCGCTTAGCCCCAAGGGCTACGCCGCCTCCGCGCTCGGCTACCCGATTCCGTGGGCGCTCGCTGCATTGGCCGCGTCGGCCGCCGCGCCCTGGTCCGTCACGCTCCTGTTGCTGACCTGGGCGGCGCGGGCGACCGCCGCGCGCGGGATCGACCGGGCGCTCGGGCTGGCGCCGGTGCTGCCGCCCTGGCTCGTCCCGGCCCGGGATATCTTTTCCCTGGCCGTGCTGCTGGTCAGCTACACCGGCGCGCGGGTAGAATGGCGGGGAGCGGTGCTGCGCGCCGGCCGTCCCGGAAGCGGCACCTCATCGCGCGCGCCCAGAAGGGGATGACCCGGCCGATGATGAAGACGCTCTTCCTCCACCCTCCGTCGTTCGACGGGTTCGACGGCGGCGCGGGGTCCCGCTACCAGGCGCGGCGCGAGATCCGCTCGTTCTGGTACCCGACCTGGCTCGCCCAGCCCGCCGCCCTGGTGCCCGGCAGCCGCCTGATCGACGCCCCGCCGGCGCGCACGCGCCTGGCCGAGGTGCTGCGCACGGCGAAGGACTATGAGCTCTGCGTCATCCACACCTCGACCCCCTCCTTCGCCGCCGACGTCAAAGTGGCCGAGGCGCTCAAAGAGGCGAAACCGGGCCTGCGCATCGGCTTCGTCGGCGCGAAAGTGGCGGTGCAGCCGGAGGAGAGCCTGAAGGCGAGCCCGGCGATCGACTTCGTCGCGCGCAACGAGTTCGACTTCACTATCAAGGAAGTCGCCGAGGAGCGCGCGCTCGCAGATATCGACGGGCTTTCCTGGCGCGGCCCGGACGGCAGCATCACCCATAACCAAGACCGCGCCGTGCTCGAGGATATGGACCAGCTGCCCTTCGTCACCGAGGTCTACAAACGCGACCTCGCGATCGAGAACTACTTCATCGGCTACCTGCTGCACCCGTACCTCTCGCTCTATACGGGCCGCGGCTGCAAATCACACTGTACCTTCTGCCTCTGGCCGCAAACCGTGGGCGGCCACCGCTACCGCGTGCGCAGCCCCGGCCATGTGGCGGAGGAGATCCGGCTCGCCAAGCAATATTTCCCGCAGGTTCGGGAATTCTTCTTCGACGACGACACCTTCACCGACAACCTGCCGCGGGCCGAGGCGATCGCCCGCGAGCTCGGCCGCCTCGGCGTCACCTGGTCATGCAACGCCAAGGCGAACGTGCCGCGCGAGACGCTGAAAATCCTTAAAGAGAACGGCCTCAGGCTGCTTCTCGTCGGCTATGAAAGCGGCAACCAGCAGATCCTGCACAACATCAAGAAAGGCATGCGGATCGAGGTCGCGAAACGCTTCACCCAGGACTGCCACGAGCTCGGGATCCGCATCCACGGCACCTTCATCCTCGGCCTGCCGGGGGAAACCAGGGAAACGATCGAGGAGACGATCCGCTTCGCAACCGAGATCAACCCCCACACCCTGCAGGTCTCGCTCGCCGCGCCCTACCCCGGCACGTTCCTGCACCGCCAGGCACTCGAGAACGGCTGGCTGGACGCGACCCACGCCGAACTCGTCGACGACCACGGCATCCAGATCGCGCCGCTCTCCTACGCCCACCTCTCGCACACCGAGATCTTCGAAAGCGTGGAAATTTTCTACAAACGGTTCTACTTCCGCGCGCCGAAAATCGCCGCCATCGTCGGCGAAATGGTGAGAAGCCCGCAAATGATGGCCCGCCGCCTGCGCGAAGGAGTCGAGTTCTTCCAGTTCCTCCGCGAGCGCCATAAGGCCGCCTGACCGGGGCCGTGGTCAGGCGGGTCCTGCTGACCGCCGATGATTTCGGGCTTTCCGAGGGGGTGAACGAAGCCGTCGAGCGGGCGCATCGCGAGGGTGTGCTTGGTGCGGCGAGTTTGATGGTGGCGGGGCCGGCGGCGGCGGATGCGGTGCGGCGGGCGCGGGCCATCCCTCGCTTGCGGGTGGGTTTGCATCTGGTCGTGATCGAGGGGAAGGCGGTGCTGCCCGCGGCGAGGATCCCCGATCTCGTCGATGGGCGGGGCTGGTTTCCTTCGGACCAGGTGGGGTTGGGGGTCCGGTATCTGGTCTTTCGGCGGCAGCTTGCCACGGAGATCCGGGCGCAGTTCGCGGCCTATGTGGAGACCGGTCTTCGGCTCGACCACGCGGACGCGCACAAGCACATGCATCTGCATCCGCTGGTTGGGCGGCTGATGATCCGGATCGGTCGGGAGTTTGGGCTCGCGGCGGTGCGGGTGCCGTGGGAGCCGCCGGAGGTGATGGCGGCCTGCGGAGAGCGGGTGGGGTTGGGCGCGCGGGCGCTGGCGCGGTGGAGCGGGGTTTTGCGTCGGCAGGTTTCGCGGGCGGGGATGCGGGCGCCCGATGCGGTGTTCGGGCTCGAATGGAGCGGGCGGATGAATGCGGCGCGGGTGAAGGCGCTGGCGCCGCATCTGCCGGCCGGGCTTTCGGAGCTTTATTTTCATCCGGCCGTGCGACGGGAGCCGCTTTTGCGGACGTTGATGCCCGATTACCGCCAGGAGGAGGAGTTCGCCGCGCTGGTGGATCCGGAGGTCAGACGCGCGCTCGAGGCGGTGGGGGAGATCGTCAGGGATGATTGCCCGTAAGGGGATCGCCGGGCGGTCCGTGCAGCACGTCGCCGGGTGGCCCGCGGAGGATGTCGGTGGTGGGCGGGGTAGGCGGTGTCGGCCTGGCGGGCGGACTGGGCGGCATCGCCATCGGGATCAGGATCTGCACTGAGGGTCCCGGGGGCGGGCCTGGCCGGCCGACCGGCGCGGCCGCGGCGAGGCCGAGCAACAGGAGGAACCCCAGGCGTCGCATCGTGCGGGCAGTGTGGTCGAAGAGGGTTAAGGGCGCGTTTCCGGCGGTTCGGGCGTGATCATTGCGAGCAGGGCGGGGAGGAAGATGAGCGTGGTGAGGAGCGTGGCGCCGAGGCTGAGCAGCAGGAGGGTGCCCATGCTGGCGGTGCCGCGGTCGGCGGAAAGGGCGAGCGAGCCGAAGGCCGTGCCGGTGGTGAGTGCGGAGAAGAGGATGGCGCGCGCCGTCGCCGAGCTTAGGAACTGGCGGCCGCCGGTGCGCCAGTTCATCACGAAGTAGACGTTGAACGAGACGCCGACGCCGAGCAGCAGCGGCAGGGCGATGATGTTCGCGAAGTTGATGGGCAGCGGCAGCCAGGCGATCAGGAGCGCGGTGAGGAGGCCCGAGAGCAGGAGCGGGGCCATCACCAGCGCGACGTCGCGCGGGCGGCGGAGAACGAGCCCGAGGATGACGGCGATGGCGATGACCGCGCTGATCGCCGCGGTGCGGAAGGCGCCGACGATGATGTCCGCGCTGCCGACGATGTTGACCGCCGGGCCGCCGGCGTTGGGCGCCACCTGCCGCACGGCGGCGACGAAGCGTCCGAGCCCCTGGCTGCTCTGCTCGCCCGGCTGGGCCGTGGCCTCGACCAGGGCGCGCCCGTCCGGCAGCACCCAGTCGCGCTCAAGCGCGGGAGGAAGGCTCGCGAGGGTGACGGGCTCGGCCGAGAGGGCGGCGCGCAGCCGGGCGATCTGGTCGGGCAGGAAGCGGGTCAGCGAGTCGCTCGCCGCCATCAGGACCGGGTCGGGGGCGGATGAGAGCGCCGTGAGGTCAACTGCGAGGGATGCGAGCGGCGAGCCGGCCGGCAGCTTGGGCAACGCCTCCCGAAACGAGCTCAGCGCGGTGCGGATGGCGAGCCTGAGCTCGGCCGGGGTGACGGGCGTTGTCGGGCTCGTGGCCGAGAGCGTGGGGCCGAGGATATCCGCCGTGTCGGCGATCAGGCCGAGCTTGCGGCTCTGCTCGTCGGGCACGAAGGACTGCACGGAGAGCACCGTTCCGACCTCCGGCCGCCGGCGGAGCGCGGCGGCGAGGCGGCCCGCCGCGGCGACGCTCGGCGCCAGGACCTGGGCGCTGTAGGGGTTGGTGACCGGGTTCTTCATCAGCCGCCGCAGGACCATGACGGCTTCGGAATGGGGATCGCGGGTGTCGAGCGGATCGCCGTCGAAGCTGACGCGCGGCAGCACGGCGGCGCCGAGGACGGCGAGGGCCACGAAGATGCCGAGCACCGTGCGGGCGCGGCG
Organism: uncultured Pseudomonadota bacterium; assembly: GCA_963840545.1. GTDB lineage: Bacteria > Pseudomonadota > Alphaproteobacteria > Acetobacterales > Acetobacteraceae > JAKAWQ01. Next base: position 459,332 of record CAWIZE010000002.1, read on the forward strand.
GGCGAGGATCGAGTCCAGTGGCGCGAGGGCGGCGAAGCCGATCTCGGCGCGCTCGCCGCGCGGGTGGAAGAGGCTCAGCGCGGCCGGGAGGAAGGTCATGGTGCAGAAGAAGGCGAACACCATGCCCGTGCCGGCGATCAGCCCGAGCTCGGCGACGCCGCGGAATTGGGTCGGCACGAAGGCCAGGAAGCCGGCCGCGGCGCCGAGGGCGGCGACGAGGATCTGGCTGCCCGCGCCAGCGGCGGTGGCGGCGAGGGCCGCCGGGATCTGGCCGGCCAGGTAGCGCATCTCGCGGAAGCGGACGCTGAACTGGATCGAGAAATCGACCGCGATGCCAACGAAGAGGATGGCGAAGGCGACCGAGACGAGGTTGAGCGTGCCGATGGCGGCGGCGGCGAAGGTGGTGGTCAGCACCAGGCCGAGGAGGAGGGTGAGGGCGATCGGGACGACGATCCGCCAGCTGCGGACGGCGAGGAAGAGCCAGAGCGTGACCAGGAGCAGCGTCGCGATCATGCCGCTCACCGCGCCCTTGAGCACGCTCGCGAACTGGTCGTCGGAGAGCGCGATCTGGCCGGTGATGCCGACATGGACGAGGCCCTGCCGCACGGCGGGCAAACTGTCCGCGATCTGGCGGAGCGCCGCGGTCGCCGCACCGCCGGGCTCGAGCGCGCCGTAGTCGAGCTTCGGCTGCACCAGCACGACGCGGCTGGTCCCGGCCTCGGCGAGCGCCGGGCCCGAGAGGAGGTTGAGCCAGGAGAGGGGCTCCGGGTGGCCCGCGAGGGCGGCGGCGATGGTGCCGTGGATGGCGTCGAACGCGGCGGCGTAGGGGGTGAGATCGATCCCGCCATGGACGAGCCCGAGGGCCATCAGCGAGAGGGCGGAGAAGAGGCCACGCCCGGTCGGGTCGGCGACGAGCTGGCCAAGCAAAGGCTGGGCGGTGATCAGATTGTCGAGGAGGGTTTGGAGCTTGGGCTCGGAGAGGAAGAGGAGGCCTTCGCGGCTGTAGAAGGGCAGCGCCTGCGGATCGCGCGCCGTGCGGAAATGCCCGGGGTCGCGCGCGAGCGCCGCCACGAGCGCGGCGGCGGTGGAGTCGGTGGCCTCGGGGACGGGCGAATCGAGCACGACGACGAGGAGGTTGCTGAACTGCGGGAAGGCGTGGTCGAGCGCGATCTGCTGCTGCCGCCAGGGCAGGCTGCTCGGAAACATTTGATCGGTGTCGGTGATGATGCCGAGATGCGTGGCCGAGAAGAGGCCGCCCGCCACCGCGAGGACCAGGCCCGCGCAGACGACGAAGCCCGCGCGCCGGCGGCTCCAGTCGACGAGGCGGGCGAGCAGGCTGGCGAGCGTCATGCCGCGGCGGCTTTCCTTCGGCAGGGGGTCCCGCGCAGAAACCCGATTTTCCGCCCTGCCGCAACCTCTCGCGCCGCATGCCTGCGCTCATCGAGGGAATCCGCGCCCTTGCCGGGACCCTTGCCCCGACGGGGACGCCTTGTTACTCCGCCCGGCCGCCGGGATGGCTGGCGGGGAGAGACCGCGATGCGCGCGAAGGATGTGAAGAAGGTGGTGCTCGCCTACTCGGGCGGGCTCGATACCAGCGTGATCCTGCGCTGGCTGCAGAACACCTACCGCTGCGAGGTGGTGACCTTCACCGCCGATCTCGGCCAGGGCGAGGAGCTGGCGCCGGCGCGGCGCAAGGCCGAGCTCATGGGCGTGAAGCAGATCTTCATGGACGATCTCCGGGAAAAATTCGTTGCGGACTTTGTCTTCCCGATGTTCCGCGCCAATGCGCTTTACGAGGGGCAGTATCTGCTCGGCACCTCGATCGCCCGGCCGCTGATCGCCCAGAGGCAGATCGAGATCGCCGAGGAGGTGGGGGCGGACGCGGTCGCCCACGGTGCCACCGGCAAGGGCAACGATCAGGTGCGCTTCGAGCTCTCCTATTACGCGCTCAAGCCGGACGTGAAGGTGATCGCGCCCTGGCGGGAATGGGACCTGACCAGCCGGACCAGGCTGCTCGCCTTCGCCGAAGCGAACCAGATCCCGATCGCGCGAGACAAGCGCGGCGAGGCGCCGTTCTCGGTGGATGCCAATCTTCTCCATTCCTCGTCGGAGGGGAAGATCCTCGAAGATCCGGCCGTGGAGGCGGACGAGATCGTCTATCAGCGGACCATCCGCCCGGAGGACGCGCCGGACCGCCCGAGCGTCATCACGATCGATTTCGAGCGCGGCGACCCGGTCGCGGTGGGCGGGGAAAAACTCTCGCCTGCGCGGCTGCTCGCGAAGCTCAACGAGCTCGGGCGGGCCAACGGCATCGGCCGGCTCGACCTGGTCGAGAACCGTTTCGTGGGCATGAAGTCGCGCGGGATCTACGAGACGCCGGGCGGGACGATCCTGCACGCGGCGCATCGCGGCATCGAATCGATCACGCTCGATCGCGAGGCGGCGCATCTCAAGGACGGCCTGATGCCGAAATATGCCGAGACCATCTACAACGGCTTCTGGTTCAGCCCGGAGCGGCGGATGCTGCAGGCGCTGATCGACGAGAGCCAGAAATCGGTGAGCGGGCGGGTGCGGCTCAAGCTCTACAAGGGCAATGTGAGCGTGATCGGGCGGGAGAGCCCGAACAGCCTCTATTCCTTGCGCGTGGTGACGTTCGAGGAGGACGAGGGCGCCTACGACCAGGCGGACGCGCAGGGCTTCATCAAGCTCAATGCGCTGCGGCTCAGGCTCGCCGCGATGGCCGGACGGCGCGGCGGCGCGCTGTAACGCAAGAGGAGGTATCGCTCATGCCCGTGCTCAACCGGATCGCCGATCTCGCGCCCGAGCTCACCGCCTGGCGGCGCGACATGCATGCCCACCCGGAGCTCGGGTTCGCTGAGCGGCGCACCAGCGCGCTGGTGGCGGAGAAGCTCGCCGCGTGGGGGATCGAGCTCACCACGGGCATCGCCGGCACCGGGCTTGTCGGCACGCTCCGCAACGGCAATTCGCGCCGCGCGATCGGGCTGCGCGCGGACATGGACGCGCTGCCGATGGAGGAGAGCAACGACTTCGCGCACCGCTCGACGAGCCCGGGCGTGATGCATGCCTGCGGCCATGACGGGCACACCGCGATGCTGCTGGGGGCGGCCAAATATCTCGCCGAGACGCGTAATTTCGACGGCACCGTGCATTTCATCTTCCAGCCGGCCGAGGAGGGCGACGGCGGCGGCAGGGTGATGGTGGAGGAGGGGCTGTTCGAGCGGTTCCCGTGCGATGCGGTCTATGGCGCGCACAACAACTCGGCGGTGCCGGTGGGCACGATGGTGGTGATGGAGGGCGCGCTGAACGCGTTCTCGGATCGCTTCTGGATCCGGGTGCGGGGCCGCGGCGGCCATGCGGCGCGGCCCCACCACGCGATCGATCCGGTGGTGGTGGGCGCGCAGATCGTGCTGGCGCTGCAGACGATCGTTGCGCGGCGGATTGATCCGATCAACTCGGCGGTGATCTCGATCACCCAGTTCCATTCGGGGAGCGCAGGCAATGTCATTCCGCCGGACGCGGCGCTCAACGGCACGGTGCGCACGCTGAAGCCTGCCGTGCAGGACGAGATCGAGCGGCAGATGGGCGAGATCGTCCGTTCGATCGCGGCCGCGCACGGTGCCGAGGGCGTGCTCGAATACGGCCGCGGCTATCCGCAGGTGGTGAACGCGGCCGAGCCGACGCGGAGCGCGGCGCGCGCGGCGGCGAAGATCGTGGGCGAGGATCATATCGTCCGCCGGGTTCCGCCGCGCATGGGCGGGGAGGATTTTTCGTACATGGCCAACGCCGTGCCGGGCTGCTTCGTGCGCATCGGCCAGGCCGGCAAGACCACGGGCCGGGTGCCGGCGCATCACCCCGAATATGATTTCAACGACGAGATCCTACCCATCGGCGCTTCGTTCTGGGCGACGCTCGTCGAGCAGGAGCTGGCGCGCGGCTGAGGCGGGACCGGGGGGGACAGATCGCGGTGCGGGGTTGTCCCCCCGGGGCGTGAGTTACAGTGTTGATTCGGATCATGTTTCACGTGAAACATGGGTCAGTTATGCTGCCATATTATGGACGCCCGCGTAACGCCCGGCTCGCTCGACCGGCGGGCAAAGCTCCCCCGATCTTGTCTCGAGCGTCAGCCGAGCCGCACCAGGACATGATGGGTGGTGCCGTCGTCCAGCATTTTCAGACCTGACGGCCACGCCGCGATCGCTGTCCCGTCGATCGTGGCGGCAACGACGCCGCGGCAGACGCCGTCGGGGTTCTCAACCAGAACCTCGTATCGTGACGAGCGGAACCGGACCGTGATCTCGCAGCGCGGCCAGGTCTTCGGAATGCAGGGGTCGAGATGCAGGACATCGTCCTCCAGGCGGAGCCCGAGGATGTTCTCGAGGCCGGCCCGCTGCATCCATCCCGCCGAGCCGGTGTACCACGTCCAGCCGCCGCGTCCGACATGGGGCGGGTTGGCATAGACGTCGGCGGCCACGACGTAGGGTTCCACCTTGTAGCGGTGCACATCGGACCGCGTCAGGGCATGGTTGATGGGGTTGAGCAGGGAGAACAGCGCGGTTGCCTTGTCGCCCTCGCCGAGTGCGGCGAATGCCATGACCGACCACAGCGCGGCATGCGTGTACTGGCCGCCATTCTCGCGAATGCCCGGTGGGTAGCCCTTGATATAGCCGGGATCGAGCGGCGTTTTGTCGAATGGGGGCGTGAACAGCAGCGCGACGCGATCCGCCGGCCGGATCAGCTCGCGTTCGACCGCCGCCATCGCGCGCGCGGCCCGCTCGCGCTCGGCCGCGCCGGAGATCGCCGCCCAGGACTGCGAGATTGAATCGATCCGGCACTCCTCGTCGGTCGACGAGCCGAGCGGCGTGCCGTCGTCGAACCAGGCGCGACGATACCATTCGCCGTCCCAGGCCTCGCGTTCCAGCGCGGCCTGCAACCCGGCGGCGTGCGCCCGCCATTTCGCGGCGTGCGCCGTATCGCCCCGCGCATCGGCCAGGGGCGCGAACGCGCCGAGCGTTGCGCAGAGCAGCCAGCCGAGCCAGACGCTCTCGCCCCGCCCGAGTTCGCCGACGCGGTTCATCCCGTCGTTCCAGTCGCCGGTGCCCATCAGCGGCAGCCCGTGACGGCCGAGCTCCAGGCTGGCATCGAGGCCGCGGGCGCAGTGCTCGAACAGCGTACCGACCTCGTCGGAGACCGTCGGGTGGAAGAAGCTGTCATGTTCGCCGGCCTGCAGGTGCTGGCCTTCCAGGAAGGGGATCACCTCGTCGAGCACCGCCGCGTCCGCGCTCGCGCGGACATAGTGCGCCACCGTGTAGGCGAGCCATGCCCGATCGTCGGAGATGCGCGTCCGCACGCCCTGGCCCGAATGCGGCAGCCACCAGTGCTGAACGTCGCCCTCGACGAACTGCCGCCCGGCCGCGCGCAGCAGGTGCTCGCGCGTCATCGCCGGCCGCGTCGCGGTCAGCGCCATTCCGTCCTGCAACTGGTCACGAAAGCCGTAGGCGCCGCTCGCCTGGTAGAACCCCGAGCGGGCCCAGATGCGGCAGGCCAGAGTCTGATACAGCAGCCAGCCGTTCAGCATGATGTCCATCGCGCGGTCAGGGGTCTTCACCTGGACCGTGCCGAGGACTTCGTCCCAGTGCCGGGCGACCTCGGCGAGCACGGCGTCGAGATCCGCGGTGCGATAGCGGGCGATCACCGCTCGCGCATCCGTCGCGCCGGCGACCTCGCCAAGGAAAAAAACGATCTCCACGCGGCCGTTGGGCGGCAGCACGACGGTGGTGCGCAGCGCGCCGCAGGGATCGAGGCCGGCGCCCACTGTCTTCGACAACGGGGCCGCGCCGGCGAGCGCGAGCGGGCTCTCCAGCGTTCCGTTCCGGCCGATGAATTCCCGCCGATCGCCCGTCCAGTCGGTCTGGCGCCCGGCAAGATCGGCGAAGGCGACGCGTGATCCGAAGGCTGCATTCCAGCGATTGCGCGCGAACATCGCACCGGTCTCGGGATCGATCTCAGTCGTCACGAAAGCTGCCGAGGCGGACCGCGACGGACCAAGCACCCACTCCACATACGCGCTCAGCGAGAGAGTCCGGGTCCCGCGCGACGTGTTGCGCAATGTCAGGCGCGAGATCTTTATCGGATCGCCGAGCGGAACGTACTGCAGCAGCGCGACGGCGATGCCGCGCGCTTCGTGCTCGAAGCCGCTGTAGCCCCGGCCGTGCCGCGCCAAATAGGTCGCGGTATTGTCGCGGATCGGCAGCGCCGTCGGACACCACAGCTCGCCGCTGTCCTCGTCGCGGAGATAGAACGCCTCGCCCGGCCGATCGCCGATGGGATCGTTCGACCACGGCGTGAGCTGGTTCTCGCGGCTGTTGACCGACCAGGTGAAGCCGCATCCTTCGGTCGCGACCTGAAAGCCGAACCCGGGGTTGGCAATGACATTGATCCAGGGCGCGGGCGTCGCCTGGCCTGGGCCGAGGATCGTTACGTACTCCCGCCCATCCTCGGCGAAGCCGCCAAGCCCATTGAAGAATTCGAGCGCCGGGCGCGGCGGTGCGGCCGGCGGCTCCGCACGGGCCGTCGCCCGCTTCGGCGTTGTCCGGACGGTCTCATCCGGCTCCGGCACACGATCGAGCTGATCGGCGAGGGACCCACGTTGTCCGACCAGGACGACCCGCGCAACCGCCGGGAGCAGCGCACGGGATTCCGGCGAAATGAGGTCGGCCCGCAGCACGAAGACACGGCCCTGCTGTTGCTGCGCGCCAACCGGCGGCGGCAACTGGCTCGCCCGAACCTGGGTCTCGAGCGCGATCTGCAGATCCTGGACGTAGGAAGACGCGCGCTCGTTCAGGATCACGAGATCCACCGCGAATTGCTTCATCCGCCAGTACTCGTGCGCCTGCAGCAGCTGGCGGGCGATGTCGAGGTTCTCGATGTCGGCGATGCGCAGCAGCACGATCGGCAGGTCGCCGGAAATGCCCATGGACCAGAGCCCCGGCTGTCCGCCGGCACCGCGCAGGATGGTATCGGAGGAGGGCCGGAGCGTCGGTCCGGCGTTCAAGAGGTGGCCGGCGACACGCTGGAAGAGGCCCGCCTCGAGCTGATCGATGCCGAGATGATGGAGTTGCACCTGCGCCTGGGTCCACGCCAGCGTCGCCGCCCGCCCGACCGCGGCGGTATCGCGATGCTTGTCGACGAGGTCGAGCACCGCTTCGCGGGATCCGGCAACCACCGTCCAGAAGGCGATGCGCACGATGGCACCCGGCGCGACGCGCACGCGGTGGCGCAGCGCGAAGATCGGGTCGAGCACCGTGCCGACGGTGTTGGACAAGGGCCGTCCGTCGATCACCGCGATCGGCCGGTGAACGCTGTGGCCGCGGCCGAGGAAGCGGGCCCGGTCGGTCTCCACGTCCGGCTTGCCCACCGCCTCGCCATCGACAATGGCCAGGTGCGCTGCCCAGATTTCCGGCTCGGCCGGGGTGCGTCGGCGCCGCGTTGCGAGGAGGGTTTCCTGCCCGGCGAGATACTCGGTGGCGACGAACAGCTTCATGAAGGCCGGGTGCGCGATGTCGTCGGCCTGGGGCCCGAGCACCAGTTCGGCATAGGACGTGACGTCGATCTCGCGCACCCGGTTGCCTGAATTCGTAATCGAGACGCGGCGGAGCTCGGCGTCGTCCTCCGCCGAGACGAGCACCTCCAACATTGTCGTCAGAGTCCCGTCGTGGCGGGTGATCTCTGCGCGATCCTCGTTGAAGGCGACGTGATAGGCGTCCGGTTCCGCGCCGCTGGGCTGGAAACCGGCCGACCAGACGTCGCCGCTGCGGACGTCCCTCAGGAAAACATAGGAGCCCCAGTCATCGCAGGTGGCATCCTCGCGCCAACGCGTGACGGCCAACCCTCGCCAGCGGCTGTAACCGGAGCCGGCGGCCGTCAGCATCACCGCGTAGCGGCCGTTGGAGAGGAGGTGCGTGGCGAGCCCAGCTTCGTGCGCGCTGGCCACGCGCCGGCTGCCTTGCGGTCCGCTCCGCAGCGCCCCGCCATCCGCTTTCGCGTCCGCTTCCCACGGACGCACCACGGCGACATCGCGCGGCGTGCCCTCCTGGAGGAGCAGCTCGGTCGCCTGGACCATCGGTTCGGCATGGAAGCGCGCACGCATCACGCCATCCAGCAGCGCGTCGGCGACGGCCACGATCGCCATGCCCTGATGGTGGGCCATGAAGGCGCGCACGATCGCGACGCTCGCATTCTCCGGCAGCCGGCTCGGCGTATAGTCCAGCGCCTCATAGAACCCGTAGCGGCCGTACGCGCCGAGCCCGGCCAACCGCGCGAAGTTGCGGGCCGCCGCCGCCGGATCGACCATGGCGGCAAGCGCCGTCGCGTAGGGCGCCACCACGGCGCTCTCGCCCAGGCCGCGCTTCAGCCCGAGGCCGGGGACGCCGAAGTTCGAGTATTGATAGGTCAATTCCAGGTCGCGGATGTTGTAGGCGGATTCCGAGACGCCCCACGGGAGGCCGCGCGAAGCGCCATAGGCGATCTGCCGCCGCACGACCAATCGACTGGTCTGCGCGAGGAGGCTTCCCGCCGGCGCGCGCATGACCAGCGAGGGCATCAGGTATTCGAACATCGATCCCGACCACGAGATCAGCGCGGCGCCGTTCGCGATCGGGGTGACCGCGCGTCCGAGGTGGAACCAGTGGCGGGCCGGGACGTCGCCCTTGGCGATCGCGATGAAGCTCGCGAGCCGCGCCTCGGACGCGAGCAGATCGTAGCAGCTTGGATCGAGGGTGCCGTCGGCCACCCGATAGCCGATCGAGAGCAGCTTGCGGGCGGGATCGAGCAGAAAGCCGTAGTCCATTTCGAGCGCCATCGTCCGCGCCCTCGCTTCGAGGGATGCGAGCAGCGCCGCCAGGGCAGTGGCCGCCTCCGGCGACTGCGCGATGTCCCGCCGATGGCTCGCGATCGAGCGGCGCGCTGCCGCCATCCAGAACAGCATGTCCGCGGCAGCGTCGTCGCCGCGTTCGGCTGCGAATGCGGCTGCGATGTCGGCCACGGTCTCGGCCTGCTGGGCGAGATCGGCCAGATGCCCTGCGCTGTTCTCATTGTCTGGCCGAGCCTGGCGCAAATTGGCCGCAAGCGCGGCGAGCGTCTCGTCGAGCTGGTGCCACGTCACGGTCAGGGTGCGACGCCCGTCACGCAAGCGGTCCGTCGCCGCACGAGCGAGGTCGAGCGCGTCGGCGATTCCGACCAGGCGCTCCGCGGAGGACGGCGCCAGGGTGGTCCACTCCCGGCAGGCGTTGGCGAGCGCGATCAGGTGCCCGGCCAGGTTCCCGCTGTCGACGGTGGAGACATAGGGCGGATCCAGCGGGCGCAGGTCGTGCGTGTCGTACCAGTTGTAGAAATGGCCGCGGAACCGGGCGAGGCTGCCCATGGTGGCGAGCGTCATTTCCAGCCGTTCGGCCGCTTCGCCCGTTCCCAGCCACGCGAAATCGCGCGCGCTCGCCACTGAAAGGAGATAGAGCCCGAGATTGGTCGGCGAGGTCCGGTGGGCCAGTGCCGGGGCCGGGTCCTCCTGGAAATTGTCCGGTGGCAGCATGTGGTCCGCCGGCGTCACGAAGGTCTCGAAATACCGCCAGGTCCGCCGCGCGATCAGCCGCAGCGCCTGGCCGTCGGTCGCCGATACCGACATCTGGCCGGCGATCGCGGGAGAGCGGCTGATCCGGCGCGCGATCGCCGGCGAGGCGATCCAGAGGGCGGCGAGCGGCACCGCCAAGGGCCATGTGCCGTGCCCGGACAGCACGGAGACGCCCAGCGCCAGGACGCCGAGGACGACCCCGCCGGCCATTGCGCGATAGAAGCCGAGGAGATCAAGCCGGGGACCGATCGTCGCCTGCGCCGCCGTAACCCATTCGAGGAGATGGCGGCGGGTGACGAACAGCCGCACCAGGGTTCGCACGATCGCATCGCCCATCAGCCACGCCTGATGCCCCAGCAGCGTGACGGCGAGCGCCCATTGGGCGAGCGCGAGGCCGAGATCGGCGCCGAGCGCGCCGAGATGGCTGCGTGGCGTTATGCCGGCGCGGCGCGGCAGGATTGCGGCGAGGACCGGAATGAAGATCGGCAGCAGGATCGTCGCGAGGACGAAGCCGATCCACACCGATGCGGCGGCGAACGGCAACGCCAATCCCGCCAGCAAGGACAGCATGCACGCCGGTGCGGACAGCGTTCGCCGCAAATTGTCGAGCATCTTCCACCGGCCGATCGCCGGGATGGCGTTGCGCGCGCGATCCGTCCCGGCGATCGGCCCACGCCCCAGCATCCACGGCAGCAATTGCCAATCGCCGCGTGCCCAGCGGTGGTGGCGCCGCGCGGCCACGTCGTAACGGGCGGGGAAGTCCTCGACGACCTCGATGTCGGACGCGAGGCCGGCACGGGCGAAGATGCCCTCGAACAGATCGTGGCTGAGCAGGGTCGAGTCCGGCACCCGGCCGGCGAGCGCGGCCTCGAAGGCATCGATCTCGTAGATCCCCTTGCCGGCGTAGGAGCCCTCGCCGACCAGATCCTGGTACACGTCGGAGACGGCGGCGGCATAGGGGTCGATGCCGTTCATGCTGGAAAAGATCCGCTGGAACAGGGAGCCCTCACGGCCGACCGGCAATGACGGGGTGACCCGCGGTTGGAGCACGGCATAGCCCGCGACGACCCGGCCGGCGGCGGCATCGAAGCGCGGCCGGTTGAGCGGGTGTGCCATCTTGCCGATCAGCCGGCGCACCGTATCGCGCGGCAACCTGGTGTCGGCGTCGAGCGTGATCACGTAGTGGACGCCGCCAGGCACGATCGGCGATTGCCCGCCGAAGGGCAGGAAGCTGGTGTCGGACGCGCCCCGCAGCAGCCGGTTCAGCTCGTGCAGCTTGCCGCGCTTGCGTTCCCAGCCGATCCATCGCCCTTCGCCGGCGTTCCAGACCCGCTGGCGGTGAAGCAGCAGGAAACGGTCGCCACCCGGCGCCGGGCCGTAGCGCCGATTGAGCCGAGCGATGCCCGCCGCCGCCGTTTCCAGCAGCGCCTCTTCGCCCTCGACATGCCGGGTCGCGGCATCGAGCCAGTCCGAGAGCAGAGCGAAATGCAGCTCGCCGTCCGGGCTTGCAAGGTGATGGACCTCCAGACGCTCGATCTGCTCTTCAATCGCCTCGGCGGTGCTCAGCAGCGTCGGCACCGCGACGAGCGTGCGCAAATGCGTGGGCACGCCACCGCGAAGCTCCAGGGCAGGCAGGGGCATGGCACCGAAGCCGCGCGTCACACAGCGGTTCACCAGCGCCACCGCCGCGTCGATCGCGGGCACCGCACCGAGGATGGCGAGCGGGCTGAACCACGCCAGATCGAGGCCTCGGCCGTGCAGCATGGCCAGCGGTATGGCGAGCAGGACCGCGGCGAGCGCAGTGCCGGCGCCGACGTAACCGCCGATGCCGAGCCTCCGGCTCACGCGCCCGGGCCAGGCGGTCAGCGGCGGGCGGAAGCCGATGGCTGCCTCGAACGCTGGGCGCCCGCCGGCGAGAAGGTGATAGCCGGGATCTCGGTGGCGGTCTTCCTTGACGCTCACGGGCGCGCATGATGCCGGCCGGGCCGCCTGCTCCGCCGCCTGGACGGCAGCGCCGGCGATTTCGAGCTCCGTGCGCTCGGCACCCCGCGCCAGATCCTCGATGGCGCCGCGATAGAGATTGCGCGTCGGAAAATCCATCTCGCGGAACAGGCCGCCGGCGGAGAGCACGTCGTCCACCAGGCTGATCCGCTCGAACAGCTCGGGCCAATCGACGTCGGAAATCAGGCGCATGCTGGTGATGATGTTGCGCACCGTGACGACCGCGCCGCCCTGCCTCTGGTGTTCGTCGCGCACGACCTCATCGGCCGTCGATCCTTGCGCGGCGAGATGCTGGTCGAGCCACGTCAGCGCAGGCGTGATCCTGGGATCCTGGTCGCGCAGCCGGTGCACGAGTTGGACGGCAAAAGCGTCGGGCAGGGTCGTGCCCTCGCGCTCGGCGAGCACGATCGCCGCCGGTTCGGCGGCGTGCCCGCCAACGCCCAGCAAGCGGTCGGCAACGCCGTCCGCCTCCTGCCGCGCGGCGCTGCTGCGCATGATCAGCTCGGCGAGACGTCTGAGGTTTTCGACCAGCACGATCTTCAGTGTGATCGCGACCGCCCACAGCTCGCCGATCGCCAGCGGCTGCACCTCCTGGTAGGCGCGCACGAAGCGGCACAGCATCTCGGCATCGAAGTGGCTGTCCGTGTGCGCGACGAAGGCCCAGGCCAGGCCGAACACCCGCGGATAGCCCGTGAACGGCCCGGCAGCCAGCTTCGGCAACTGGCGGTAGTAGCCGCGCGGCAACGCGGAACGGATTTCGCGAATCTGCCGCTCGACGAGATAGTAGTTATCGACCAGCCACTCAGCCGCGGGCGTAATGGCGCGGCGTTCATCGATCGATTTGGCGATCATGCGGTAAGCGTGAAGCAGTAAGGAGCCATTGTCGGTGAGCCGGCCGGCCAGTGGATGACCCTTGGTCGGTTTTGGCGTAACCGGTTGCGCGGCCGCGAGGCTTCGCGCGTGCTCCTCGAGGCGTTCGACGCTGAACAGCTCTTCGCGAACAGGTTTCCGACTATCCCAGGGTGAGACCGACAATGCGCGGCCGAGGGCATGACCGAGGGCGCGGCGAACGAGTGATATCAATTCGATGCCTTCTGCTGTTGGTCGAGCGCATAGTGAGCCGATGAGCCCGGTTGCGATCGTCGGCGTGGTTTGCGCACCGACCTTGGCAGCGTCGCGCTTGCGTGCGTGCGCGCTCGCGGGCGAAGAGCCTATTGACCGTTACCGCACAAGCAAGTCCATGCTTCTCTCCTTCGCTGCGCGATCAGCTCTGCGAACACGTGATGCTCCGAGCTCGGCGGCTCGTTCGGGAAGACCCTGCCATGCCTTCATTTCTCCTCGAACGATGCCGGCAGGCGGCCGGCCTTGAAGATGATCGTGGGCTCTTCGTCGTAATCGCCCAACTCGGCGTCGCCTGAGGCGGAGAACGCGACGACACCCGCCTTGGTGGGTGCAAGACGCTCCCCGGTCCGGTACGCAATGTCCGCCGACTTGCACCTTATCGGAGTGTCGGCATCCAGACGGACGCCCTTACCGGCCTTGAACGCCTGAACGAGATAGACGGTCTCGCGTGCCATCGGAGCTCGTTCCTATTCTATCTCGGGGGCTTTCGAATAGGCGCCGCACGATAGGCATCACGGCCGGTGTCGCCGGCCGCGTTAGCAGAGTACCGTCCGGCGGCCCCGGCTGTCACGGCGCCCGGGATCCGTGCCGGCATCCATTCCACCCCCGCCGTGCCTGCGTGTTCAGTTCCTCCGCTGCGTCGGTGGCGCAACCGAGGCCAGACATCATCGCGTAGAACGGTGGATCAGGGGCATCCTGATCCACCATTGGACCCCTCCTATGAGCGAGGGCGCGAAACGCCGTTCGTATGACGCCGGGACGCGCTTTGCTCAGTAGCCCGGATCACCCGGGCCGCCGGCCGTTCCGTCATCAGCGGAGGATTTCGCCTGCCGCTCCGCGACCATCGCCTCGGTGGTGATCATCAGCGATCCGACCGACGCGGCGTGCTGCAGCGCCGAGCGCACGACCTTGGTCGGGTCGATGATACCGGCCTTGACCATGTCCTTGAACTCGCCGCTCTGGGCGTCGAAGCCCCAGTTGTACTCGTCCCGGTCGAGGACCCTGCCGGCGACCACCGCGCCATCCTCGCCGGCGTTCTCCGCGATCTGGCGCAACGGCGCCTGCACCGCCTTGCGCACGATCTCGATGCCGACGCGCTGATCGTTATTGTCGGCCTTCAGCCCGGCCAGGATCAATGACGCACGGGCCAAGGCCACGCCGCCGCCCGGCACGATGCCTTCTTCGACCGCCGCGCGCGTGGCGTGCACGCCGTCATCGACCCGGTCCTTGCGGTCCTTCACCTCGACCTCGGTCGCGCCGCCGACACGGATGATCGCAACGCCGCCGGCCAGCTTCGCCAGCCGCTCCTGCAGCTTCTCACGGTCGTAGTCGGAGGTGGTCTCCTCGATCTGCGCGCGGATCTGGTTGCAGCGGGCAAGGATATCCGATTTCTTGCCGGCGCCTTCGACAATGGTCGTGGTCTCCTTGTCGATCAGCACCTTCTTCGCCTTGCCCAGCATATCGAGCGTGACATTTTCCAGCTTGATGCCAAGGTCCTCGCTGATCATTTGGCCGCTCGTGAGTACCGCGATATCGTCGAGCATCGCCTTGCGGCGATCACCAAAGCCCGGCGCCTTGACCGCGGCAACCTTCAGTCCGCCGCGCAGCTTGTTGACCACCAGGGTGGCGAGCGCTTCGCCCTCGACGTCTTCGGCGACGATGAGCAGCGGGCGATCCGATTGCGCCACCGCCTCCAACAACGGTAGCAAGGATTGCAGCCCGGAGAGCTTCTTTTCATGGATCAGGATATAGGGTTGATCCAGCTCCACATTCATCTTCTCGGCATTGGTGACGAAATAGGGCGACATGTAGCCGCGGTCGAACTGCATCCCCTCGACGACGTCGAGTTCGGTCTGCATGCCTTTGGCTTCCTCGACCGTGATGACCCCCTCATTGCCGACCTTCTGCATCGCCTCGGCGATCATCTGGCCGATCTCGACCTCGCCATTGGCTGAGATCGTGCCGACCTGGGCCGTCTCGGCCTGGGTGGTGATCTTCCGGCTGCGCTTCTTCAGCTCATCGACCAGAGCGGCGACCGCCTTGTCGACGCCACGCTTGAGATCCATCGGATTCATGCCGGCAGACACCGCCCTGCCCCCCTCGCGCACGATGGCCTGCGCCAGGACGATGGCGGTGGTCGTGCCATCGCCCGCGATATCATTGGTCTTCGCCGCCACCTCGCGCACCATCTGCGCGCCCATGTTCTCGAACTTATCGGAGAGTTCGATCTCCTTGGCGACCGTCACGCCATCCTTGGTGATGCGCGGCGCGCCATAGCTCTTGTCGAGGATCACGTTGCGACCCTTCGGCCCGAGCGTGACCTTCACCACCTCGGCAAGTGTGTCGACGCCGCGCAGCATGCGGCTCCGGGCATCGCCGCCGAACCGAACGTCTTTCGCAGCCATTTTCCCAATCCTTCCTGAATTTTATGACGCTTCAGAATCACGCGGCTTTTTTCTTGATCGCCGGGCTGCCTTCAATGATGCCCATGATGTCGGACTCCTTCATGATCAGGAGCTCTTCACCGTCGAGTTTCACCTCGGTGCCCGACCACTTACCGAACAGGATGCGATCGCCGGCCTTTACCCCGAGGGCGACGATCCGCCCTTGCTCGTCGCGGGCTCCTGGACCGACTGCGACGATTTCGCCCTCCATCGGCTTTTCCTGGGCGGTGTCGGGGATGATGATACCACCCAGGGTCCTCTCCTCGGCATCGAGGCGACGGATCACCACCCGATCGTGCAACGGATGAAATTTCATTGGATTATGACTAACCTGGTGCCAGCGGTCGAAGGCTGGTCGGCTTGCCCGATACCTTGCCGCCGCACGTCAGGTGCGGGTCGGCCGGCACTCGGGTCCTGGGAGTGCTAAGAAGCTGGGAAGCTGGGTGGCCGTATTCAAGCTGCCGGCGCCACTTCCGGGGCGGCAATCGCCACGGCCAGCGCGGCCAGCGCGGCAGTGCAGCGGGAAAGAATAGGCGCCTGCGAGGCGGCCGCATGGCTGAGGGAGTGACCGTCGGAAAGGACAGCAGCGTCCCTGCCCCGCCGATGGAGGCACAAGTGCGGTTTTGGCTGGATCGCACGGCGTGGGCATTTGCCGCGAGACGTGTTCCTTTCGGCCAGGCGGAGGGGCAAAGGGCCAATGTTGGGCAGGCCAATGTTGGGCAGGGTGGCTTGCTGCGCGTCCGCTTGGCCTGCGTAATCGGGGAGGTCGGCGCGCGACGAGTACGGCTGCTTATGGCGTATCCCGGGCGGTGCGCTCGTTGCCGGGCGGGTCGAAGGCTGGGCGGGTCGAAGGCTGGGCGCACCGAAGGTTGGGCGGGTGCCATCGGCGCGGATGATCACGACGTCGGCCGGCGCGAAGGTCGGTTCGGCCACCAAGCGAAGCACGATCTCGTCGGCGGGCGGCCGCAGGGGCTCCGGGAGGCCGAACGCTCACTCCGGGCGGCCCAGCGCTTCATGCGGGCGGGGCCCTGGCGCGCGGTGCAGGCGTCGTTGAGGAGCGCCAACGCCGGCGTGGCCGACGGCGATGCGCTCCGGGGCTTTGCCCGAGCGCGAGAAAATGACGACTATGACCATGGTGGTCTAAACGCGGCGGGCATGAGTGCCGGGACGTGGACGGTCGCCGAAGCGAAGGCAGGTTCTGCACAATCGGGAAAGTGCCACCCTGCAATATGCCATGCGCGATCGTCTGGCTACGCTGGGCTGGTCAACGATCGAGACCATTGATGACGATTTGGGCCGCTCAGCGGCCGGTGGCGTCGCCCGTGCCGGGTTCGAACGGATGGTGGCAGAGGTCTGCCTCGGGAAGGTGGGTGCGGTCGCCGCCCGCGAGGTCTCGCGCTTTGCCCGGAACAGCCGTGACTGGCAGCAGCTGATCGAGATGTGCCGCGTCGTCGACACCGTCCTGATCGACCAAGAGGCCATCTACGCGCCTCGGCTCGGTAACGACCGGCTGTTGCTTGGCCTCAAAGGCAGCCTCAACGAATATGAGCTCGATCTCCTGCGCCAGCGCTCGCTTGCCGCCCGCTACGAGAAAGCGCGCCGGGGTGAACTCGTCGTTGCCGCCCCGATCGGCTTCGTGAAGGCGGGGGATCGATACGAGAAGGATCCCGACCGTCGTGTCCAGGAGGCAATCACGCTTGTCTTCGACAAGGTCGCGGAGCTGGGAAGTGCCCGGCAGGCTCTTCTGTGGTTCCACGAGCATGGGCTCGATCTTCCCGTGCGCTGGGCCAACGGCGCGGTGAGCTGGCGCCGGCCGAGCTACGCCACGATCCGCCGCATGATCGAGAACCCGATTTACGGCGGCGCCTATGCCTATGGTAAGACTGGTGCCGCGTCCGGCGACGAAGGCGCGTGCTTCGGCGCCAAGCGCCGACGCAAGGCGCGCGAGGCATGGCTGGCGCTGCTGCCCAACAGCCATGAAGGCTACGTCAGCTGGGAGCAGGCCGAGGCGATCCGCAGGATGGTGAGCGACAACATCCCGACGAGCCGCCACCACGGAGCGGCGAAGCATGGCGACGCGCTGTTGGTCGGGCTCATCCGCTGCGGGCGTTGCGGCCGCAAGCTCACGCTCCGCTACACCGGCGCCAAGCACGATATCCCGCGCTACAGCTGCTGGCGTGGCTGGCTCGACAGCGGCGAGCCGCGGTGCATCGCCTTTGGCGGCCTGCGCGTCAACGACGCCATTGAGGAGGCCCTCTTGGGCGTGGTCAGCCCGGCCGCCATTGAAGCTGCCACCGCAGCGCAAGCCGACGCCAGCAAACGGCGCGATCAGGTCCGTGATGCGTTCGTGCGCGACCTCGAGGCAGCGCGTTACGCGGCCGACCGCGCCTTCCGGCAATACGACGCCGCGGACCCGGCAAACCGGATGGTCGCAGGAGAGCTGGAGGCCCGTTGGAACCGTGCGCTCGTCGCCGTGGCCGGCGTCGAGGCAAAGATTGCTGCACACGACCAGACTGTTCCGCAGCAGACCGTTGCCCCGATCTCGCTCACTGACCTCGCTGCCAATCTCAAAGCGGTCTGGTCTGCGCCGACAACGGATGCGCGCTTGAAGAAGCGCATCGTGCGCACCGTGATCCACGAGGTCATCGCCGACATCGACGACACCGCCGCCGAGATCGTGCTCGTCGTCCATTGGATGGGTGATATCCACACCGAACTGCGGTTGCCCAGACGGCGCCGGGGCCAGCGCAACAGCACGAGCGGCGACATCATCGCCGCCGTCCGCCAACTCGTCCTCATCGCGAGCGACGACCTGATCGCCGGCATCCTCAACAGGAACGGTCTTCTGACCGGGAACGGCAATCGGTGGACGCGCGAGCGCGTCACCGCGATGCGTTCCAACTACCGCATACCCGTTCATCGGCCTGCTGCCGACGGTGCCGAGCCCCACCTGAATCTCAGCAAGGCTGCCAGGTTTGTTGGCATCACACCGAAGACGCTGCGCATCGCGGCCGAGGCCGGCGAAATCGACGCCACCCACCCGCTGCCTGACGGCCCATGGATCTTCAGCCGAGAAGCCCTCGCCGGGCCAGCGGCAGAGACGCTCGCCTTGCGCGCCAGGGCCAGACCTGCGAGAGCCGCAGGACAGCATTCGGATCAGCAAAACCTATTTGGTCCAACCGCATAGCGAGATGGGTGTTGTGACGCAGGATTGTAGTCGCGTTGCCAAGCTGCCAGCACGGCACGTGCATGCGGCAGTGAGGTGAACAGCGTCTCGTTCAGACATTCGTCGCGCAGCCGGCCGATGAAGCTCTCCGCGAAGGCGTTCTGCTGGGGCTTGCCGGGCGCAATGTAGTGCCACCCGACCTGGCTCTCCTGGCACCAGGTCAGGATCGCCGTGCTGGTCAATTCGGTGGCGTTGTCGCTGACACAGAGCCGTGGGCGAGCGTCGCGACGGATGATGATGGCGGTCAGCTCACGTGCCACCCGTGCACCTGACAGCGACGTGTCGGCTGCCAGGCACAGACACTCGCGGGTGAAGTCATCGACCACCGCCAGGAGGCGGAACCGTCGCCTGTCGGTCAGCGTGTCGGCCACAAAGTCCAGCGACCAGCGCTGGTTTGGTCCTTGCGGCAGTGTCATCGGTGCGCGCGTGCCCAGCGCTCGCTTGCGTCCGCCGCGGCGGCGCACCTGCAGCCTTTCCTTGACATAGTGCCGGCGCAACTTCTTGTGGTTCATCCGCAGGGCCTCGCGATCCAACAACAGCTTCATTCGACGCCAGCCGAACCGCCGACGTTCCGCCGCGAACTCCTTCAACAGCAGCCTCAGCGCAGCATCGTCACCACGCAGATGCTGGTAGCGCATCGAACTGCGATCAGCTCCAAGGATCGAACAGGCCCGCCGCTCGCTGATCCCGTGCGCCTTGCGCGCAGCGGTCACAGCTGCTCTTCGAGCGGCGGGCGTCACCATTCTCGCGACGTGATGTCCTTCAGCACCGCGTTGTCCAACATTGCCTCGGCCAGCAGCCTCTTCAGCCTGGCGTTCTCATCCTCAAGCTGCTTCAGCCGCTTCGCGTCCGGCACGCTCATGCCGCCATACTTCGCCTTCCAGGCGCAGAATGTCGGCGGCGAGACCCCGTGCTCTCGACACACATCCGCCGTCTTCAGCCCCGCCTCCTGCTCCCGCAGGATCCCAATGATCTGCTCCTCGGTGAACCGGCTCTTCTTCATGTCCGTCCCCCTTCCAGGGTAGCGGACTCTGCCTAAAATTGGAGGAGTTTCAGGGGCTCAGGTCACCCGGCCCTCTCCGGAATCGTCTGGATGGCCGCCGTGCTCGGGATCCTGGTTTGGCTGGATCGCGGGCATGACGGGATTTTTCTGGTTCCGCACTTCGCCGCGACGATGACGATCCTGCTCTATCTTTCCAATGTCTCGATCGCCCAACCGTTCGCAATTGTCTTCGGCTCGACCTCGGGTGCGACGATCGGCACCCTGCTCAGCCTTGCCTTCGGCTTCGGTCCAGGCATCGCGATGGCGGCCGCGCTGATGAGCCGGCTGCTGCGCGGCTGGCCGCGATACCCTGCGCCGCTCTGAAGCGAGCTTCCGTGGATGGAGTCAGCGCTGGTAGGGCAGCGGCAGCAAGAGGGAGGCGGGGAGCCGGACGAGGCCGGCCGGGCCGGGGAGGATGACGTGGGCATCGGGGGCGTGGTCGGCGAGCATTTCGCGGCAGGCGCCGCAGGGCGGCACGACGGCGGGGTGCGGGGGCTCCTCGTCGGGCTTCGGCTGGCGGAGTGCCACAATAGCGGCGACGGTGCCGTCGCCTTCGATCAGGGCGCGGCCCAGCGCGGTGGCTTCGGCGCAGATCGAGAGCCGCCCGACCGTGGCGCCGAGATGGATACCGGTGAAGATGCGGCCATGGCCGTCGCGGGCGGCCGCGGCGAGGCGGTGGCGCCAGGGATGGAAATGCCGCCGCAGGGCCGCTGCGGCAGCCGCGATCAGCGCGTCGTCCTCGGGCGTGAGGGGCAGGCCGGCGAGCGGTTCAATCAGCCGCTTCGGGCTCCTCGGCGAGGTCGGTGGCGGCGAGCAGGGCGCCCGCGACGATGCCGGCCTCGGCGCGGATTTTGGCCTCGATCGCGGCCGCGGCTTCCGGATGCTCGCGCAGGAAGCGCTTCGCGTTCTCCCGTCCCTGGCCGATGCGCTGCGAATCATAGCTGAACCAGGCGCCCGATTTTTCGACGACGCCGGCCTTGACGCCGAGATCGATCAGCTCGCCGACCTTGCTGATGCCCTCGCTGTAGATGATGTCGAACTCGACCTGGCGGAACGGCGGTGCCATCTTGTTCTTCACCACTTTTACCCGGGTTTCGTTGCCGACCACCTCGTCGCGGTCCTTGACGCTGCCGACGCGGCGGATATCGAGGCGGATCGAGGCGTAGAACTTGAGCGCGTTGCCGCCGGTGGTGGTCTCCGGGTTGCCGAACATCACCCCGATCTTGAGGCGGATCTGATTGAGGAAGACCAACAGCGTGTTGCTGCGGGAAACGGTGCCGGTGAGCTTGCGCAGCGCCTGGCTCATCAGCCGCGCGTGCAGGCCGACATGGGTATCGCCCATCTCGCCTTCGAGCTCGGCGCGGGGGACGAGGGCGGCGACGCTGTCCACCACCAGCACGTCGACGGCGCCGGAGCGGACGAGCGTGTCGGAGATCTCGAGCGCCTGCTCGCCGGCATCGGGCTGGCTGATGAGGAGGTTCTCGATATCGACGCCGAGCTTGCGCGCATAGGTCGGGTCGAGCGCGTGTTCGGCATCGACGAAGGCGCAGGTGCCGCCGAGCTTCTGCGCCTCGGCGATCACGTGCAGGGCGAGCGTGGTCTTGCCGGAGCTTTCCGGGCCGTAGATCTCGACGATCCGCCCGCGCGGCAGACCGCCGATGCCGAGTGCCAGGTCGAGGCCGAGCGAGCCGGAGGAGATGACGTCGACGGGCTCCGTTCCGGCGCTGGCCCCCATGCGCATGATGGAGCCCTTGCCGAAGGCGCGCTCGATCTGCGCCAGCGCGGCATCCAGCGCTTTGTTCTTTTCCATGACCACCCTCATTGGTGAGCGTCTTGCAACCTACGGCAGAAGGAAGATTCGCATGCGCGCTGCCAGGTTGTCGAGCGCAAGGTTAACAGAACAAACGTGTAACAGAATTTTTGGCTTCCGTTAACGACTCGCCCCCGTTTTGTTCCTGGCGGCTCCCATCCTCTATCCCGCCATCGCGATTCGATCAAGAAGTAGATCAATATGGCTTTTGGCGGCATCGCGGAGCGATCCGCCAAAGCCATGCAATTGATCGCCAGACCAAGGCGCGGGCTCGCGCGTGACGACCCTTGGTCGTCACGTTCCAGGTGCTGCCATCAGCCCGGCCGCGGCCGCCATCGCCGAGAGAAGGCTGGCCAGGCTGTAGGGCTTGGGCAGGAAGCGCATCTCCTCGGCCTCGAGCCGGCGCCTTGCTTCCTCCTCGACATAGCCCGAAACCAGGATCGCCGGGAGCCCCGGCCAGCGTTCGCGGAGCCGCCGGACGAGGTCTGGCCCGTCCATGCCCGGCATGGCGACGTCGGAGACCAGAACATCCGGTCGCGCGAGCCGGTCGAGATCGGCGATCACCGAGGCGGCCGACCCGGCCAGATGCACTTCCCACCCTGCCTTCCGGAGCGCGAGCAGGACGACCCGGCCGACCGCCGTCTCGTCCTCGACGAGGAGTGCGAGGGATCCGGATGGGATGGCGGATGGTGCCCGCGAGGGCGGGGGGCGGGCGAGCGCCTCGTCGCCCGCGTGGAACGGCAGGTCGATGCGAAAGCAGGTGCCGCGGCCGGGCGTGCTCTCGACCGCGATCCATCCGCCGGCCCGGCGGACGATCCCGCGGGCGGCTGCGAGGCCGAGGCCGAGGCCGCGGTCGCCACGGGTCGTGAAATGGGGTTCGAAGATGCGGGGGAGGATCTCTGGGGCGATGCCGCATCCGTCGTCCGCGACCTCGATCCGCGCGTAGCGGCCGGGTGGAGGCGTCTTCGGGATCGTCTCCTCGCCCTGCACCAGCGGCTGGCCGAGCGTGACCGCGCCGCTCCGCAGGCGGAGCGTTCCCCCCTCGGGCATGGCGTTCCGCGCATTGACCGTAAGGTTGATCAGCACCCGATCGAGCCCGATAGGGTCGATCCGCGCCGTCGGGCCGGGTTCCCCGAGCATGAGCTCGAGGCGGATCCGGCTGCCGAGGAGGCGGCGCAAAAGTGCTTCGAGCCTCTCGATCGCCGGGTTGAGGGGGATCGGGCGCGGCGCGGACGGCAGCCGGCTTGCGGGGGCGATGAGCAGGCGGACCAGGCAAGCGCAGCGCTCGGCGTCAGCCTGGATCGCGCGCGCATCCTCGAGCGTGGCGGGGTCGAGCGCGGCAGGATCGGGGCCGCGGGCGAGGATCAGCTCGGCGGCGCCGGCGATCGCGGTGAGCAGGTTGTTGACGTCGTGCGCGATGAAGCGGGCGGGCTCGACCAGGGCCCGGCGCTGCCGCCGGGGCCGGGCGGGCGTGGCGAGCCGGCGCACGTCCGTCACCGCGCGGCGGGGGCGGGGCGCCCGGCGGGTGCGGGCCGCGCGGCGGGGGTGGCGAGCCGCCAGACATAGGCGATGATCTCGGCGACCGCCTTGTAGTGCTCGGGCGCGATCTCCGTATCCAACTCGACCTGGTAGAGCGCGCGGGCGAGCGGCGGGTTGGCGAGCACCGGGACGCGGTTCGCCTCGGCAAGTTCGCGGATTCGCGCCGCCATTGCGTCGACCCCCTTCGCGACCACCCGCGGCGCGGCCTTCTTGCCGCGCTCGTAGGCGAGCGCCACAGCATAGTGGGTGGGATTCGTCACCACCACCGTGGCCTTGGGCACCGCGGCCAGCATCCGCTTCTTCGAGCGCGCCTTGCGGATCTGCTTGAGGCGGGCCTTGAGCTGCGGGTCGCCCTCGTTCTCCTTGACCTCCTGGCGGACCTCCTCGCGGCTCATGCGCAGGCTGCTGGCGTGGCGAAGCCGCACCCAGAGAAGGTCGGCCAGGGTGATCAGGGCGAGGCCGGCGAGCATCGGCAGGACGAGGCCGAGGAGGGTCGCGCGCACCTGGGCGAGCAGCCCGGCGGGCGAGAGGAACGCGGCGCCGGCGATCGCGGGCAGGCCGCCCGCCATCACGTGCCAGGCGATGAAGCCGAGGAGGGCCAGCTTCACGAAGGCCTTGCCCTGCTCGAAGAGCCCGTCGGGGCTGATGACGCGATGGACCCAGCGGCGCGGATCGATCCGCCCGGGATCAAGGGCGAGCGCGCCGGGGCGGAAGAGGAGGCCGGTCTGGGCCAGCGTCATGCCGGCGCCGGCGAGCAGGACGATGCCGGTGAAGGGGGCGGCGGCGCGGAGCGCGGCGCTGGCGGCGAGGCCGATTGCGGCCGAGCTTTCGGCGGTGGTGCCCCGGGCGGCCAGCGTGATCGTTCCGGCGTGGGCGAGCATGGCAGCGAGCCGGGCGGTGAGCGTGGTCGCGATTGCCGGCGCCGCCAGCGCCAGCACCCCGACGGCGCCGGCGAGGCCGGCGAAGGACGGCAGGTCGCGCGAGACGGCGACCGAGCCGTCCTCGCGGGCACGGAGCAGCCGTTTCGGCGTGGCTGCTTCCGTCCGGCCTTCCTGATCCTCAGCCATCGCCGATCAGTCCGGGGGCTCAGCCAAGACCGGGCAGGAGCCCCGGGGCGGCGCGCAGCGCCTCGAGCCAGAGGGCCAGCAGCGTCGTCACCAGACCGGCCAGCAGCGCGAACCCGCCGAGGATCTGTCCCGGCAGCGAGACGAAATAGATCGGCACCTGCGGCACCAGCCGGGCGGCGAGGCCGAGCGTGACCTGCCAGGCGATCGAGGCGAGCACGAAAGGGGCGGCGATGCGGAGGGCCAGCGCGAAGGAGACCCCGACGCCGTGGACGGCCGCCACCGTGCCGTCGGCGAGCGGGAGGAAGGTGCCGGCGGGAATGACGCGGTAGCTCTGTGCGAGGGCTCCGAGCGGCAGGGCGTAGAGGCCGGTTGCGAGCACCAGGGCGGCCGCGGCGACGCCGAGGACCTGGCTCAGCGCGGTGGATTCGGTGCCCATCGCGACGTTCGGCACGATGACGTTGGAGAGCCCGAGCATGGCCGAGATGACGTCCCCGCCCATGGCGAGGGAAAGGACGAACAGCCGGGCGAGCCAGCCGAGCCAGAGGCCGCTCATCAGCTCGGCGGCGAGCATCGCGAAGAGGCGCCAGGGCGTGGCCGGGGCCGGCGGCAGCGCGGGGAGGAGGACGGGGAGGAGGAGGGCGGTGAGCGAGAGCGCGATCGCGACCCGCACCATCGGCGGAAGTGCTGCTTCGCCGAGCCCGGGCAGCAGCATCACCGCGCCGCCGATGCGCGCGAGCAGCAGCACCAGCGCGAAGGCGAGGCCGGGGAGGGCCTGCACCAGCGCCGCGTCGGCCGCGCTCATGGGGCGGATCGATATGGCTTCTGGCTTCGAGCGGTAGCGATCCGCCAAAGCCACGAATTTGATCTGCGAGACAAAAGCTGGCTAACCGGCGCCGCCGACGGCGACGAGCCGGCCGAAGAGCAGCGTGGTGAAGTCGGAGAGGGTCACGAGCATGCCATGGCCGAGCAGGATCAGCACGCCGGCGAGGGCGAGGATTTTCGGGACGAAGACGAGGGTCAATTCGTTCACCTGGGTCATCGCCTGGATCAGCGAGACGACAAGCCCGACGGCGAGGGTTGCGATGAGCGGCGGGGCGGCGAGCTCGAGGGTCACCACGATGGCTTCGCGCAGGCTGAGCGCAAGATCGGCGTCGTTCATGGTTTTTCCTTAGTGTCGTTGGGCGGTGCCGCAGCGGCGAAGGATCCGGCTAGATCGGCATGCTCATGATGGTCTGATAGGCGTTGACGACCTTGTCGCGGATGGCGGTCGCGGCCTGCAGCGTGAGCTCGGCGCGCGAGACGGCCGTGACCACCGAGGTGATGTCGCCGCTGCCGGCGATGCCCTGCATCGAAGCTTGCTCGGCCTGGTTGCCGAGCGAGATCGCGCCCGAGACCGCGTGGTCGAGCGCGGCGCCGAAATCCTCGCCGGTTTCCTGGCTCGCCCCGAGGCCCGCGCTGGTTTGCGCATAGGCGGACGCGGCGCTGCCCGGGGAGACGCCGGACGGCGTTATCGTCAGCGTCGGGACGCCGCCGCTCATTTCAGCATGCCGATCACGCGGGTGAGCATGCTGCGGCTGACCGAGAGGACCTGGAGATTGGCCGAGTAGCTCTGCTCGGCGTCGCGCATGTCCTCCATCTCGATGAAGGTGTTGACGTTCGGGACCTTGACGTAGCCGGCGGCGTTGGCGGCCGGGTTGGCCGGGTCGTAGCGCAGCGGAAACGCGCTCTGATCCTCGCCGGGCGGCGCTGCCGCGACGAGATCGACGCCGGTCGTGGGGTCGAGCACGTCGCTGAAGGAGATCGTCTTGCGGCGATAGGGATCGGCGCCCGGGCTCGCCCCGGTGGTCTCCTGATTGGCGAGGTTCTCGGCGATCACGGTGAGCCGCGCCGACTGCGCCTGCATCCCGCTGCCGGCGATCGCGATCGCCTTGGTGAGGTCCATGCCCTTCCCCGCCCCGTTCCGGCTAGCCCGCGCCGCCGGAAATATCGAGGGCGGTGCGGAACATTCCGAGATAGGCGCCGTAGAGATTGATCACGAAATTCTGCATGCTCTCGGTATCGGCGAGCTTGCCGAGCTGGCCTTCGACCCCGACACCGTTGCCGTCCGGCACGCTCGCCGCGTCCGCCGTCGCGCTTGCCGCGGCAGAGAGCTGGTCGGGCAGGGGCGGGACGAGGATATCGCCCGCGCTCGTCGGCGTCGGAGCGAGGCTCGCGACCTGATCGAGGCTGGCCGAGAAGGGTGCCACCTCGGCCGGCTGGTATCCCGGCGTGTCGGCATTGGCGATGTTCTCGGCGAGGACCTCCTGGCGATGGTCAGCCCAGGCAAGCCGGCGGTCCGCCAAGGTGAAGAGGCCGCTGCTGGTCAGATCCATCGCCGCTTCCGCCTTTCCCGAGAGGCCGCGCCCGTTTCGGCCTGGGATCATGCCGGCGGGCTGCTTAAGGGGACGTAAAGCCGAGGTGCAGCGGTGAGGTGCGGGGCGAGAACCCTTTGGTAACCGGAACAGGGTCCAATCGCGGCGATGGACGAACCCCCTGGCCTCGCCCGACCATCCGCCGGCGCCTCCGGCGTTCAGGATGCGCGGGTGGCGATCGCGCGGAGCGCCGGATTTCTCCAGGCCGCCCACGTGCTGATCGGCCAGCGGCGGCGGCTCGACCTCTCCGGGCTCGAGGCCGACATCGGCCGGCTCTGCGCCCAGGCGCTCGCGCTCGCGCCGGAGGAGGGGCGCGAGCTCGTGCCGGCGCTCGCGGCGCTCTCCGACGAGATCGACGCCGTCGGCGCCGCCCTCGCGCGCGTTAGGGCGTGATGACCAGAAGCCATCACGCCCTAATCTTTGTTTTAGCGATCAGTTTCATGGCTTGCCCTTGGGCTTTGGCGGATCGCTCCGCTTATCCGCCAGAAGCAATATCGATCTGGTCCGCCACCTTCTGACCCGCGATCATCCCCAGCCCGGAAAAATTCCGTGCCATGAATGCGCTTGGCTTTCCCTACGTTTCGGCTCTCGTCGCGCTCGCCGCGGTCCTCGCGCTGATCTGGCTCGCCGCGCGTGGCGCGCGGCGGCTCGGCTTCGCCCCGCGCGCCGGCGGCGGGCGGCGGCTGGTGCTCGCCGAGACGCTCGCGCTCGATGCGCGCCGGCGCGTGCATCTGATCCGCTGCGACGGGCGCGAGCTCCTTCTGCTCACCGGCGGGGGCAACGATGCCGTGATCGGATG
Organism: uncultured Pseudomonadota bacterium; assembly: GCA_963840545.1. Classification (GTDB taxonomy): domain Bacteria; phylum Pseudomonadota; class Alphaproteobacteria; order Acetobacterales; family Acetobacteraceae; genus JAKAWQ01. The sequence goes on from CAWIZE010000002.1 coordinate 486,436, forward strand.
GCTCGCCCGCCCGGAGCCGGAGCCATGAAGCGGCTCGTTGCGATCGCTGTGTTTTTGTTCCTTCTTCTCGCCGCGCACCCGGCCTTGGCGCAGTCCCTCAATATCGATCTCGGTTCGTCGGACACGCCGGAGGTGACCAGCCGGCTGGTCCAGCTCACCGCGCTGATCACGGTGCTGGCGCTCGCGCCGAGCCTGCTCGTGATGGTCACCGCCTTCACGCGCATCATCATCGTGCTTTCGCTCTTGCGCAGCGCGCTCGGGCTGCAGACGACGCCGCCCAACATGGTGCTGATCGGGCTTGCGCTGTTTCTTACCTTCTTCGTCATGCAGCCGGAGCTGCACGCGGCCTGGGCGAGCGGGCTCCTGCCGCTCGAGCAGGGCAGGATCGGCGATCTCCATGGATTGCGCCTGGCCGCGGAGCCGTTCAAGCGCTTCATGCTGGCGAATCTCCGCCCCTCCGACCTCCAGCTCTTCCTCGACGTCGGAAAACTTCCCACGCCCGCGGTGCCCGACGCGACGCCCTGGCGGGCGCTGATCCCGGCTTTCCTGGTCGGCGAGCTGCGGCGCGCCTTCGAGATGGGGTTTCTGCTCTACCTGCCGTTCCTGGTGATCGACATGGTCGTCTCGAGCGTGCTGATGAGCCTCGGGATGATGATGCTGCCGCCGACGGCAGTCTCGCTTCCCTTCAAGCTCGTTTTTTTTGTCCTGGTGGATGGCTGGCGGCTGGTGGCGGGGAGCCTCGTGCAGAGTTTTGTCCCGCCGCATCCGTAACCAGCAGCGAAGCGAGCCGGGCGATCGCGCCCGCGGCGGCCTCGGGGGCGATCGCGGCGAAGCTGAGGCGGAGATAGGCGGCGGGCGGCTCGGCCGGGAACCAGTGCCGCCCGGGGCTCAGCAGGATATCGGCGCGCCGGCCGCGCTCGCAGATTTCGACGTCGGAAAAACCCTCCGGGAGGCGGACCCACAGATGCAGGCCGCCGGGTGGCAGGCGCGGCAGGGCGCCGGCGCCGAGATGGGCCCGGACGGCGGCAGCCAACGCATCGCGCCGGGCGCGGAGTGCGGCGCGTAAGCTGCGCAGGTGCCGCGGCCAGGCGGGCGTGGTGAGAAGCTGCACCGCGGTCTCCTGGAGGAGGCCGGGGACGAAGAAATCGTCGATCAGGCGGGCGGCGCGCAGCCGCTCCAGCGCAGCACCTCGCGCCGCGATCGCGCCGATCCGAAGGCCCGGGGCCGCGCATTTCGTGAGCGAGCGGACATAGACCACGTGCCCGCCCTGATCGCCCGCGGCGAGCGGGGCGGGCGCCGCGGCCTCATCGAGCGGAAAATCGCGCGCCCAATCGTCCTCGATCACGAAGGCCTGGGCGCCCCGGACGATTGCCAGCAGCGCGGCGCGCCGGTCCTCCGCCAGCACCGCGCCGGTCGGGTTGGCGTAGGTCGGCTGGCAATAGAGCAGGCGCGCGCCGCTCGAGCGGAACGCCTCGGCGAGCAGGTCCGGACGGAGGCCTCCCGCGTCGATCGGGACCGGGACAGGACGAAGCCCGGCCGCGCGCGCCGCGGCGAGCGCCCCGGCATAGGTCGGGCTTTCGACGAGCACCGGATCGCCGGGCGCGGCGAGGGCGCGGAAGGCGGCGGCGAGCGCGGACTGGCTGCCGGGGCAGATCGTGATCTCGTGCGGTCGGAAGGCGCCCGAGGCGGCGGCGAACCAGGTGCGCAGCGCATCGAGCCCCTCGGGCGCGGAGCGGCCCCAGAGGCCGGGCCGGCGGAGCGCGCGGGCGGCAGCGGCGGCGAGCAGCTCGCTCGCCTGCAGCTCCTCGGGCAGATAGCCGGCATTGAGCGCGAGCGCCGATGGCGCCGGGACCAGAGTGAGCGCGGCGAGCGCATCGACGCTGGCGCGGGCCGGCCCGAGCGCGAGCGTCTGCCAGTCGAGATCGGCATCGCCGGCATTGCGCGGCCCGGCCGGCGGCGGGGCGACGAAGGTGCCCTGCCCGGGCCGTGCCTCGATCAACCCTTCCTGGACCAGCTGGCGCACGGCGGCTTCGATGGTCACCGGGCCGGCGCGCAGCGTTCGCATCAGCGCGCGCACCGAGGGCAGGCGTGCGCCACGCTCCTGCCCGGCGGCGAGGCTGCGCAGGTATTGAATAACGCGCTCGGTGCTGTTATCGGTCTTCATGTCAAGCGATAGTAACGTTATCCCGAGCGCGGCGGTAACGCAATCGGCCGTCCGAGCCCTCTCCGGCCTCATTCCCGAGGCGCTCGGCGTGCTCTTCTTCGTCGTGCTGACACAACGCTCGCGGGCGCGCGCATGATCGCGAGCCTCGCCAGCCTCGCCCTCTTCTGCTTCGCGATGTCGGCGACCCCCGGGCCGAACAACGTGATGGTGATGGCCTCGGCGGCGCGCTACGGCGTGCGGCGGACGCTGCCGCACGTGCTCGGCGTCACGCTCGGATTTCCGGCGATGCTGGGCCTGGTCGGCGCCGGGATCGGCGCGCTCATCCTTGCCTCGCCGGCGATCCATCATGGGCTCGAGGCCGTCGGTGCCGTTCTCATGCTGTGGATCGCCTGGCGCATCGCCACCGCCGGCGCGCCGCATGCGGCGCCGCGGGAAGGAGCGCGGCCGCTTCGATTTTTTGAAGCGGCGCTCTTCCAGTGGGTCAATCCGAAGGCGTGGGTGATCGCCGTCGCCGCGATCGCGCTCTATGCGCACGGACATAGCGGCTTGCGCGGGGGACTCGGGGGCGGGCTATGGGTCGACATCGCGCTGATTGCCGCCGCCTTCGCGCTGATCTGCCTGCCGACCCTGCTCGGCTGGGCGGCGCTGGGGCGTGGCGCCGGCGCGTTCCTCAAGAACGAGCTTCATTTTCGTCTGTTCAACAGCGCGATGGCAGCGCTTCTCGTGCTGGCGCTCGTCCCGCTCGCCTGGGGCGGATAGGAGTGTGTTGATGACTGAGAGGATGGGATGAACGAGACGGTAAGCGTAGACTACGTCACGCTGGATGTTTTCACGGAGCGCGCTTTTGGCGGCAATCCGCTCGCGGTGGTGCTCGACGGGCGCGGGCTTGCGGATGCGGAGATGCAGGCGATCGCCGCGGAGTTCAATTATTCCGAGACCACATTCCTGCTCCCGTCCGAGGATGCACGTCACACCGCGCGGGTGCGCATCTTCACCACCGTCGGCGAGCTTCCCTTCGCGGGCCATCCGAATGTCGGCACCGGGTTCGTGGTGGCGGGGCTCGGGACGCTGTTCGGCCGGCCGGTCGGCGGTTCGCTGGTATTCGAGGAGGCGGCGGGGCTGGTTCCGATCGCGATCCTCGAGGAGGACGGCGCCGTCGTCGGCGCGCGGTTGACGGCGCCGAAGCCGCTCGCGGTCGGGCGCACGGTCGCGCCCGAGATCGTTGCGGAGTGCGTCGGCCTCGGCGTCGCGGAGATCGCGAGCGACGGGCATCCGCCGGTGATTGCCTCGGTCGGGCTGCCGTTCCTGTTCGCCGGGCTCACGAGCCTGGCGGCGCTGGCGAAATGCCGGCCGGCGGCGGGGGCTTTCGCGCGGCACCTGCCCGTCGCGGGGGTGGGCGCGATCCATGTTTCCGTCCGCGATGGCGCTGAGGTGCGTGCGCGCGTCTTCGCCAATCACGGCATGATCATCGAGGATCCCGCGACGGGCAGCGCCAATGTCGCGTTCGCGGCGCTGAGCGCCGAATTGATGGCGGAGCGCGATGCCGACATCGCGCTCGACATCATGCAGGGCGTCGAGATGGGCCGGCCGAGCCGGCTCGCGGCCCGTGCGGTCAAGCGGGCGGGGAAGGTGGAGGCGGCGGAGATCGGCGGGCGGTGCGTGAGCGTGATGCGCGGGCGGCTCTCCTTCGCCCGCGGCGGGTAGCGCGCCTACCCCTTGGCGGACCCCTTGGCGCGAGCGGTCCGGGCGCGCAGATTTCACGCTTGGCCTGGGGGTGGCGATGCATCCGATCGTTCTGTTCCTGAAGGCGGCCGGTGTGGGCCTGGCGGTTGCGGCGCCGGTGGGGCCGATGGCGCTGCTCTGCATGCGCCGCAGCCTGGCACTCGGCTGGCGGCGTGGCCTGGCGACCGGGCTCGGCATTGCCACGGGCGACGGGACCTACGCGCTGGTGGCGGCGGCGGGCCTCACCGGGCTTTCACATTTCCTGCTCGTGCATGCCCGGCCGCTGCATTTCGCCGCCGCGCTCGCCCTGCTCTATTTCGGTATCGTCACATTCCGCGCGCGCCCGCCCGAGCCATCGCCTGCGCCGGGGCGCGGCACCTATCTTGGCTCGGTGCTGCTCACGCTCACCAACCCGCCGACGATCATCACCTTTGCCGCTTTTTTTTCCGTCCTTGCGCCGCAGCGCGGTTTCGATGTTGGGACGGCCGCCCTCACGGTGGGCGGCGTGTTCGCGGGCTCGCTCCTCTGGTGGTGCGGCCTCGTCGCCGTGATCTCGAGCTTCCGCGCGGCGATCGGGGAGCGCGCGCGGCGGGTGATCGACCGCATCGTGGGGGCGTTCTTCCTCGTCTTGGGGCTGGTCGAGCTCCGGCGGGCGATTGCCCGATGACCGGGGCGATGACCGGGGCGATGACCGGGGCGATGATCGGGGCCGAGCGCCTCCGCGATCTCGCCGCCGAGCTTGCCGGGCTGCTCAAGCTCCGCAGCCTGCCGATCGGGATGAAGCTCTTCGCCGAGCGCGAGGCGCTGCTTGCGGTGCCGGGGGTCAGGCTGGCGCAGGACGGCCGGCGCTTCACCACCTGCCAGCTCGTCACCAATGCGCGGTTGGGCGGACAGACGATCGGGATCCTCGCCGAGAGCGTTCTGCCCTTCACCGGCTGCGCTTCGGTGATCGGGCTCAAGGAGCCGGATCCCCGGCTCGCCTCGGGCGAGACGATGACGGGCGTGTGGTTCGAGAACCAGGAAGCCGCCCGCGCCCATCAGGACGAGATGCCGCGCGTCGCCCCCGGGCGCTGGCAGGGGCTCGCGGCCTCGCCGTTGCGGACGGGGCGGCTCGATCCGCCCGATATCGTGCTCTTCTACGCCAATCCCGCGCAGATGATCCTCTTCATCAACGGGCTGCAATGGCGGAACTATCGCCGCATCGGCTTTTCCGTGACCGGGGAGACCGCCTGCGCCAATTCCTGGGGCCGGGCGCTCGCCGCGGGCGAGATCAGCCTTTCCATCCCCTGCTATGCCGAGCGCCGCTATGGCGGGGTCGCGGACGATGAGCTGGCGATGGCCCTGCCGCCCGCGGAGTTCGAGACCGGGATCGCGGGGCTCCGCGGCCTCGACAAGGCCGGGTTGCGCTATCCGATCCTGCCCTACAGCACGGGCAACGACCCCGGAGCGGGCCTCGCGAAGAGCTATGGGGTGGGCTGAGGGGCGGCGGCCTCCTGGGTCCGAGCCTGCCGGGGATTGCTATACCTGCCCTTCCTGCCGATGGATGGGGTCCAGAGCCTCAGGCCCTGGCGGGGATGCAAGGGGCAGGGCCCCTTGCTCTTGGGTTGGTGGAGTTCCAATGCGCTACGTTTCCACGCGCGGGCGGGCGCCCGTGCTCGATTTTGCCGGGGTTTTGCTGGCGGGCCTCGCCGAGGATGGCGGGCTTTACGTGCCGGAGGCCTGGCCGCGTTTTTCCCCGGGCGAGATCCGGGCGCTGAGGGGCCTGCCCTATGCGGAGCTCGTTGCGGCGGTGATGGCGCCGTTCGTCGGCGATGCGGTGCCGGGTTTTTCGCGACTTTGCGCGGAGGCCTATGCCGGGTTCGATCATCCGGCGGTGGTGCCGCTGGTCCAGCTCGAGACCGGGCTTTTCGTCCAGGAGCTGTTCCACGGTCCGACGCTCGCCTTCAAGGACCTGGCGCTGCAGCTCGTCGGGCGGATGTTCGAGGTGGTGCTGGGGGGCGAGCTTCTGACGATCGTCGGCGCCACCTCGGGGGACACGGGTGCGGCGGCGATCGAGGCGCTGAAGGGCCGGCGCGGCATTGCCGTCGTCATCCTCCATCCCGAGGGTCGGGTGAGCGAGGTGCAGCGGCGGCAGATGACCACGGTGCTGGCGGAGAACGTTGCGAACATCGCCGTCCGCGGCAGCTTCGATGACTGCCAGGACCTCGTGAAGGCGATGTTCGCCGATGGGCAGTTCCGCCGCGCGATGCGGCTTTCGGCCGTCAATTCGATCAACTGGGCGCGGATCGCGGCCCAGATCCCCTATTATTTCGCGGCCGGCCTGGCGCTCGGCGCGCCGGATCGGGAGGTCGCGTTCAGCGTGCCCACGGGCAATTTCGGCAATGTGCTGGCGGCCTGGGCGGCGGCGCGGATGGGCCTTCCCATCGCCCGCCTTGTCGTCGCATGCAACCGCAACGACATCCTGGCGCGGTTCCTGGCCGCGAACGACATGTCGATCCGTCCCGTCGAGCCCTCGCTCGCGCCCTCGATGGACATCCAGGTGAGCTCGAATTTCGAGCGGCTCCTGTTCGAGCTGGTGGACCGCGACCCCGGGGCGGTGGAGCGGATCGTGCTCGGCTTCCGCCGCGCCGGAAGGATGGCGGTGCCGGAGATGGCGTGGGCGCGGATGCGGGCGCTCTTCCGCGGCTTTGCCCTCGACGATGCCGGGACCGAGGCCGAGATCGGGCGGCTCTACCGGGCCTCTGGCTATCTCGCCGATCCGCACAGCGCGATCGGGATCGCCGGGGCCCGGGAGGCCCTGGTCGGGCCGGCGGTGCCGATGGTCGCGGCGGCAACGGCGCACCCCGCAAAATTCGCCCCTTCGGTCGCCCGGGCGAGCGGGGTGAGCCCGGCCCTTCCCGCCCGGCTTTCCGACCTATATCAACGCCCGGAGCTTTATACGGCGGCCGAGAACGATCTCGCCGCCATCGAGGCGCTGGTCGCCGCCCATGCCGAGCGTGCTGCCCGGGTAGGAATTGCCGCATGAACGAAGATGCCATCCGCGTGACCCGCCTCGCTTCGGGTCTTACCGTGATCACCGAACACATGCCGCGGGTCGAGACGGTCTCGCTCGGCGCCTATGTCGCGGCCGGCGCGCGCTTCGAGCAAGCCGAGGAGAACGGGGTTTCCCACTTCCTCGAGCACATGGCCTTCAAGGGCACCGAGCGGCGCACGGCGGCCGGGATCGCCGAGGAGATCGAATCGGTCGGCGGCCACATCAACGCCTACACCGCCCGCGAGCAGACCGCCTATTACGTCAAGCTGCTCAAGGAGGACCTCGCCCTCGGCGCCGACATCATCGGCGACATCCTCGCCCACAGCACCTTCGAGCCGGAGGAGCTGGAGCGGGAGCGGGCGGTGATCCTCCAGGAGATCGGCCAGGCGAACGACACCCCGGACGACATCATCTTCGACCATTTCCACGAGGCGGCCTATCCGGATCAGCCGATCGGCCGGCCGGTGCTCGGCACATCCGGGGTGATCGAGCGGCTCAAGCGCGGCAGCCTCCTTTCCTACATGGGGGCGCATTATGCCGCCGGGAACGTGGTGCTGGCGGCGGCGGGCGCACTCACGCACGAGGCGGTGGTGGCGCTGGCCGGCGAGCATTTTTCCGACCTCGCGGGGCGCGTGCCGCCGGCGGCCGAGCCTGCCAGCTATCGCGGCGGGGAGTACCGGGAGACCCGCGACCTCGACCAGGTGCATGTGGTGCTGGGGTTTCCCTCGGTCGCCTATGGCGAGGCGGACTTCTATCCCGTGCTGCTGCTGACGACGCTGCTCGGGGGCGGCATGTCCTCGCGCCTCTTCCAGGAGGTGCGGGAGAAGCGCGGCCTCGTTTATTCGATCTACAGCTTCACCGAGCCCTATCGGGACGGCGGGCTGTTCGGCATCTATGGCGGCACCGGCGAGCGCGAGGTCGAGGAGCTGATGCCGGTGGTGCTCGAGGAGCTGCGCAAGGTGCAGAAGGAGGTTGCCGAGGTGGAGCTGGCGCGGGCGCGGGCGCAGGTGAAGGCCTCGCTGCTGATGTCGCTCGAGAGCACCGGCAGCCGTTGCGAGCAGCTGGCCCGGCAATGGCAGGTGTTCGGCCGCGTCATCCCGGTGGCCGAGACGGTGGCCAAGATCAATGCCGTGACGCTCGCGGACATCGGTCGCGCGGCGAGCCGGATCTTCCGTGCGCCGCCGACGCTCGCGGTGCTCGGGCCGGAGGCGCGGGTGCCAGAGCTGGCGGCGATCGCCGAGCGGCTCGCGGCATGAGGGAGCCGGCGCCGCTCGAGCTGTTGGCGGACCTCCTGGCCAAGGCGCTGGCGGCGGGGGCTGACCAGGCCGACGCCGTCCTCGTCTCGGGCGCGTCGCTCTCCCTCGCGCGCAGGATGGGCCGGATCGAACATCTCGAACGGGCCGAGAGCCGCGATCTCGGGCTCAGGGTCTTTGTCGGCAGGCGGGCCGCGATCGTCTCCTCCGGTCGCGTCGAGCCACGTGAATTTTCGTCCCTCGCCGAACGCGCCGTGGCGATGGCCCGCGTCGTTCCCGAAAACCCGCATATCGAACTCGCCAGCCCCGTCCCCCCCCCGGACGCCGCCCCCCTCGACCTCGTCGATCCGGAGGAGCCCGAAGTTGCGGCGCTGATCGCGCGCGCCACGGCGGCGGAGGAAGCGGCCCTTGCCGTGCGCGGGGTGACGAATAGCGAGGGCGCGGAGGCCGGCTGGGCGCGCACCGAGGTGGCGCTCGCGACGTCGGCGGGGTTCGCCGGCACTTACGCGCGCACCGGCCATACGTTGAGCGCGACCGCGCTCGCCGGGGCCGGGACGGACATGCAGCGCGACTACGACTACACCAGCGCGGTGCATCTCGCCGACCTCGAGGACCCGGCGGCCGTCGGCGCCAGCGCGGGCAAGCGGGCGGTCGCGCGGCTCAACCCGCGCCGGCCGCCGACGGCACGGCTGCCGGTGCTCTACGAGGCACGGGTCGCCGGCAGCCTGCTCGGCCATCTCGCTTCCGCCATCAACGGCGCGGCGGTGGCCCGCGGCACGAGCTTCCTCAAGGAGCGGCTGGGCAGCGCGGTCTTCGCCCCAGGCATCACCATTCGCGACGAGCCGACCCGCCCGCGCGGCGTGCGCTCGCGCCCGTTCGATGGAGAGGGAATGCCGACCGCGGTGCGCGCGCTGGTGGCCGACGGCACCCTCACGAGCTGGATCCTCGATCTGGCGAGCGCGCATCAGCTTGGCCTCACCTCGACCGGCCACGCGGCGCGCGGGACGTCGGGGCCGCCGCAACCGGCGCCGAGCAACCTCTATCTCGCGCCCGGCGCGCTCTCGCCCAATTCGCTGATGGCGGATATCGGCGAAGGCCTCCTGGTGAGCGAGCTGATCGGCATGGGCGTGAACGGCATCACCGGCGATTATAGCCGCGGGGCGGCGGGTTTCATGATCCGCCACGGCGCGATCGCCGAGCCGGTGGCGGAGATCACGATCGCCGGCAACCTCGCCGAGATGTTCGCGACCCTTACGCCGGCCGACGATCTCTGCTTCCGCCGCGGCATCGATTCTCCGAGCGTGCGGGTCGAAGGCATGACGATGGCGGGTGGCTGACCCGCTGCGCGTGGCGGCAGGACTTGCGGAGAGCTCGGGATGACGGGCCTCGCGATCGGCCGGCATCTGGCGTTCGCGGCGGCGCTGGCGGTGATCTCGGCGTCCGTGGTGCTCCTGATGATGCGGATCGGGCCGATCGATCACCCGGACGAGCGCAAGGGGCACGCGGCGCCGACGCCGAAATCCGGCGGCGTCGGGATCGCGGTCGCGTTCCTGGTGGGCATCGTCATGCTCTATCGCTTCGCTGAGTTCGCGCGGCTGGCCGATCCCTACTTCCGCGGCGTCATCCTCGCCGCGCTGATGATCGCGGTGGTTTCGTTCCTCGACGATATCCATGACTGGCCGTTCGTCGTGAAGCTGGCGGCACAGCTTGCCGCCGCGGCGGCGGCGGTCGCCAGCGGCCTTTATCTCGAGCAGCCCCGCATTCCCTATATCGGCCCCGTCGATATCTCCTGGCTCGGGCCAATCGCCACGCTCTTCTGGATCGTCTTCGCCACCAACGCGATGAACTTCATCGATGGGCTCGATGGACTCGCCGGCGGGGTGGCGCTGATCGCCGCTTGCTTCTTCTCCGGCATCGCCGCGGCGCAGGGAGCATGGTTTGCGTATTTCGCGGCGCTGCTGCTGGCGTCGGGCCTGATCGGTTTTCTTCCGTTCAACCTGCCGCCGGCGCGCATCTTCATGGGCGATGTCGGCAGCCAGTTCTGCGGCTTCGTCCTGGCGATGCTCGGCGTGGTGGCGGCACGATTCGAGACGGTCGAGCTCTCCTTCATGATGGTGCCGATGCTGCTCGCCGGCCCCCTTTTCGATGTCGCCTTCACGCTCGTGCGGCGGATGATCGCGGGGTTCTCGCCGACGCGGCCGCACCGCGGCTTCCTCTTCCACGTCGCCCAGCGGGCAGGCATGCCGGATCTCGCGATCGCCGCCACCTATTGGGGCTTTGCCCTCTTCGGCGGCGCCTGCATCCTCGCCTTCCTCCGCGCCGGCCCGGCGCTCAAGCCTGTCATCTCCGTGCTGCCGATCGTCCCGCCGCTCGCCTGGCTTTTCTATGTCCGCCACCGCGCTCTCCGCGCCGGGATCGTCCGCTGGGACTGACCAAGGGGCTCTGCCCCTTGCCCGGCACCCCATCACGCAGGCACGACGGGGGGACCCCGCCACCCGCCGGGTGCAAATTCGCGGCGAACCATCACCCGGCCCCCAAGGCCGCCAAGACATTGAATGTTCCCAGGAAAATGGGGAATGCGGGGGGGGTCGCATTTCGCGTCAGGCCCGACCCCTCACCGCGACACAATGACTCCTACCATATCAATAACATACGCCGAATCGCGAGTGGGGTCACGGCGCGACGCGATTTTACACTTTGGGCAGCTCGGCCAAGTGGGACCCGGCCGCACACCGAAACACGTCCTGCGTGCCGAGGGATCTACCGAAACCCGATCGTCGCGGACGAGTGGGAGGAGGTCATCGCTGAGAATGCCACTCTTCTTCGATCCGGTTTCCGGCGTTGGTGTTGACCAGCAGCACGAGGTCGCCGTGGCGGCTGATCGCGAGGCTTTGCGTATAGCTGCCGCCCTCACAGCCGGATTCCGCTTTATACGTAATGGCGTCGCTGCCGGTGCCGTCGGATTCGACCATGTATGTGCCCGTGATCGCAGCCGTGCAGACCTGCGTCCCGACCAAGTAGGTCTCGCGGCCGCTGAGGTGGCCGCTGCCGTCGGCGATAAACACCCCGGTGCCGAGAATCGGCACCCAGGCTTTGCCGGTGTCGACTTCGCCGCTGAAGCGGCTGGCATACCCGCCGTGCAGGGTGGCCTGCGAAAAATTCGGCTGGGGTGCCGTATCGCTGTTGCTCGCGGCGGCCGCCGGGGTCGCCGCCAGCGCGACGAGCGCCGCCGCCAACGTGAGTCGTGCGTATCCCATGCGTGGTCGTCCTCTCTTTGCTGCGCCTCGGAATGTCTCCGCGAAGGAAGCGGTCATTCCAGTCGACATTTCATGGATGCCGGCCGTTTGCGCCGGCGGCCGGGAGCGGCGGGTATGGCCCGGTCGTTCACGCAACAATCGCGCCGATCGGAGAAGGGCCGCAAGTGCCGCATTCGCTGTCGTGCCGTCCCGGCGTATCGAGGGTTCACCCCGAACCCCCATCCGTTTTGTGAAAGCGAATGGATTGCAAAGGCTCAGCCTTTACTGGGGTGCAGGGGCAAAGCCCCTGCCGGGGGCCGGGGGCGAAACCCCCCGCGACCAACTCTCCCAAAACAACAAAGGGGCGGGGTGCGGGGGGAAAATCCCGCGCCTCGCCCCATTGGTGGGAAGCCGTCGCCGTCAGGCCGGTTTTTCCCCCGCCCGCCAGCTTGCGCTTATCGCCCGCCGCCGGTCTGGTTGACCAGGTTCAGCGCGCTGTCGCGCAACGCGGGGCCACGGTTGGCAGCGCCTGTAATGCTCGCGTTCACCGGAACGCTGTCCTGGTAGTTGAAGGTCGGCGCCGCCTGCGAGTCGCCATTGCCGTACGTGTAGGGCGTCGAGATGGTGCTGGCGATCTCGAGGCCGCTCGCCGCCTGGTTGGTGGGCTGGCCGAGGGTCGCGGCCATCGCCGAGCCCGAGAGCAGCAGCGCGCCGAGAGTGGCACCAAGGAACGTTTTCATCGCAAGAACTCCTGATCCTGTTCGTCGCCGAGCCCGCGTCAGGGCTCCGTCGACAGTCGGGAGTTGGGATGAAACTGAACGGTTCAGTATGGGCGATTGACGCCAACAGATATGCGCAAATTGCATGGAATAATCACAGATACGCTACCGTTGCATATCTCGGGACGGCGTCGCCGCGTGAGAACCTCAGAACGGGAGCAGGATATTGAGCAGCTGCTGGCCCCAGCGCGGGGTCTGGACATCGGTGAGCTGGCCCTGCCCGCCGTATGAAATGCGCTCTTCGGCGACGCGGTCGTCGGCGACCGTGTTCTCGCTCGAGATGTCTTCCGGGCGGACCACGCCGCTCACCGTGAGCACCATCAGCTCGCTGTTCACGCGCACCTCCTGGCGAGCGACGACGACGAGATTGTCGTTTGGCAGGACCTGCGTCACGACGCCGGCGAGGCTGAGCGTCATCGCTTCGCTGCGCTGGATCTGCCCGGTGCCGCCGGAGGCGCCGGTGCTGTTGGTGTTGACGAGGGCGCTCGAGCTGACGCCGCTCAGCATCGTCGGGATCGCGTTCTCGAGGCCGAAGAGGTTGGGGATGCCCATGGACTCGGAGCCGTTGCTGTTTGCCGTGCTCGCGTTCTTGAGCGTGCCGTTATCGTTGATGGTGACGAGGATGGTGAGGATGTCGCCGACGCGCGCGGCGCGCGTGTCCTTGAAGAAGGCGCGCGAGCCGGAGCGCCAGAGGCTCGCGGGCTCGGTTGGCGCGGGCTGCGGATTGGGCATCGGCATGGTGACCGGGCGCCAGGTCGGATCGAGGGTCGGGTTGGCGGTCGGCGTCATCGGCGGCGGCTGGCCGACCTCCGAAAGCCGTGTCAGCGTGCCGCATCCCGAGAGCAGGAGTGCGGGCAGCACCAGCAACAGACCGCGCCGCCTGATCATCGCGCCCCTCATTGCGTTGCGTACTCCGAAAAGCCGGGCACGCGCCCGGAGGTGGGCATCGCGAGCGGCAGGCTGCCTGCCGCGACGCGGACCTCGCCGGGGCCGCTCACCGTCCCCTCGAGCACGGCGCGCGAGGCGGGATTGAGCACGCGGACCTCATCGCCCGCCGTGCCGGTGTCGAGCGCGCGGCCCTGCTCGGAGAGCGCCAGGCCGGGCATCGCGAGCGCGATCAGCACCGGCTGGCCGCGCTGCACCAGCGGCGGGCGGGCAAGCTCGGCGAGCGGGATCGGGTCTCCGGCGGCGATGACGTGGTGCGCCTCCATGCCGTCCGCCTGCGCAGGCGCCGTCGCGACGGCCTCGGTGATCGCGCTCGCCGGAACGTCCGCGGCGCCGAGATCGTCGGGCGCGATGAGCGTTCCGGGCATCAGGACGTGCGCCGCGACGAGCACCCGGAGCGTCTCCTCGGCGCGGCCCGAGAATGGCAGCTCGAGCGGATCCATCCCGCTCGCCCGGATCAGCAGCACCGCAGAGAACTGGCCCGAGCCCGGGTCGTAATCGAGCTCATTGACGCGCGCATCGACGGCCACGCCCGGCGGCACCTCGGGCGGGCTGAAGTCGGGCAGGACGACGCGGAAGCGGCCGGGCGCGCCGGACGCGGCGAGTGCCGCGTGGAGCGGGCCCTCCACCTCGGCGCGCCTGAGCGGCCGGCCGGGACGCTCGAGCACCGCCTGATCCTCGGGCGAGCGCGGATGCCAGTCGACGCCGAACTCGGCGGCGATGGCGGCCAGTTGCGCCGCCGGAACGGTGATGCTCTGGCCGGGTTCCGGGCCGGGCCCGAGGACCCGGGTGCCCGCCGCGCCGATGCCGTCGAAGAGGTCCTCGAGCCGTACCACCGGCCCGATGAGAATGCCGAAGGGGCGGAGCGTCGCGGCATCCGCGGCGCGGATTGCCGGGCCGCAGAGCATGACGAGGGCCAAAGGGACGAGGAATGCGGGGCGCATCGGCGGCCTCAGTGCAGGTTGACGAGCGTGGTGAGCATCTGGTCGGCGGCCGTGATCACCTGGCTGTTCATCTCGTAGGCGCGCTGCGCGGTGATCAGGTTGGTGATCTCGGTGACGACGTTGACGTTCGAGGATTCGAGGAAGCCCTGCATCGTGGTGCCGAACCCGGGCGAGCCGGGCGTGCCGGTGACCGGATCGCCGGAGGCGGCGGTCTGCAGGAAAAGATTGTCCCCCTCCGCGGAAAGCCCGGCGTCGTTCGGGAAGACCGCCAGCTGGAGCTGGCCCAGCGTCTGCGGCGCGGTCTGGCCGTCGAGCGTCACCTGGACCTGGCCCGAGGAGTTGATGGTGACGGAGGTGGCGTTGGAAGGGACCTGGATCGCCGGCTGCACGGTATAGCCGTCGGCGGTGACGATCGTTCCGTCGGGGGCGAGGCTGAAGCTCCCGTCGCGGGTGTACGCGGTCTGCCCGGAGGGCAGCGTGATCTGGAAATAACCGTTGCCCTGGATCGCGAGATCGAGGCTGTTGCCGGTTTGCTGCAGCGTGCCCTGATCGTCGATGCGGTAGACGCCGGCGGTCTTCACGCCGAGCCCGATCTGCGCGCCTGCCGGCACGATCGTGTTCTGGTCGCTGCTGTTGGACCCGACGACGCGCAGGTTCTGATAGATCAGGTCCTGGAACTCGGCGCGCTGGCGCTTGTAGCCGGTGGTCGTCATGTTGGCGATGTTGTTCGAGATCACCTCGACGTTGGTCTGCTGGGCCTGCATGCCGGTGGCCGCGATATCGAGCGCGCGCATCGATTTTCCCCCAATCCGCTCACGAGCTGGTGCTGGTGATCTTGGTCATCGCGGTCTGCCTGCGGTCGGACTCCGCCTGGACGAAATCGGCGAGGAATGAGAACTGGCGTTCGGCGTCGATCATGCGGGTGATCTCGAGGATCGGCTGCACGTTCGAGTCCTCGAGCATTCCCTGCACCAGCGCGGGCGCGCCGACCGGGGTGGTCGCGCCGTTGGGATTGAAGAGCCAGCCGCCCTCGGCCGTCATCGCCCTCGGATCGGTCGGCCGCGCCAGGCCGATCTGGGCGACGATGCCGCTCTCGACGCTGGAAAGAGTGCCGTCGGCGGCGATGGAAATGCCGGTGTCGCTGCTCGCGAGGGTGATCGGGCGGCCGGCGCTGTCGAGCAGGGCATCGCCGTTGCGGTCCACCACCGTGCCGTTTGCCGAGAGGCTGAAATCGCCCGCGCGCGTCAGCCGCACGCCGCGCGGCGTGCGCACGGTGAACCAGGCGTCCGGGTTGCCGATGGCGAGGTCGAAGGGGTTGCCGGTGCGGCGGAATGTCCCGCTCGCGCGGTCCCGCCAGGTGCCGCGGTCTTCGACGAACGCGATGCCGCCCGTGGTGCCCGGCGTGGCCTGGTGGCTCGGGGCGAGCCAGTCGGTGAATTGCATCCGCTCGGCCTCGTAGGCGGGCGTGTTCGCGTTGGCGAGGTTGTCCGCGATCACCGCCATCGCGTCCTGCTCGGCGATCAGGCGGGAGGCGGCGATCAGGCTGGCGATCTGCATTTTTCCCTCGTCGTCATCGCCCGATCCCGAACGCAAGCCCCGTGCCAGTTTTCTCCCCCTGGATTTCCGCCCCCCGGCTCGGCGCCATGCCGGCATGCCTTGCCGCCGCCGGCCGTTTGTGCCGGGCAATCAAGGCGGGCAATCAAGGCGGGCAATGGCGGCAGCAAAGCTTCGTTAATCCGTGGCCCCGATGATCAGCAGGTACACCGCTCAGGAGGCGATGAATGGCGGTTCAGGCCGCTTCCGTTCAGGCCGCTTCCGTTCGGCCCGACCAGGAGGCCGAGGCAAAGGAAGTCGCGGCGCCGGCGCCGGCGTGGCGGCGGCGCTGGATCCTGCTCGCCGCACCCCTCCTGCTCGGGCTTGCCGGTGCCGGGCTCTGGTTCAGCGGCGTGCTGCCGCGCCGGCTCGGGCTGGCCCGCAAGGGCCTGGCCGCGCAGAGCGGGCCGCCGGTCACCTTCGCCATGCCCGAACTGGTGGCCAACCTCGCCGGCGACGGCGAGGTCGAGCGCTATGTCAAGGTCGATATCCGGCTGGTCGTGGCAAGCCCGGCCGCGCTCGGGGCGGTGCGGGCGCGCCTGCCCGTGCTTCAGGATCTCTTCCTCACCTACCTGCGCGACATGCACGCCTCCGAGCTGCAAAGCTCGATCGGCACCTGGCGGCTCCGCGAGGAACTCCTCGCGCGAGCCGCGATCGCGGTCGGCGCGGGCCGGGTCACCGATATTCTCTTCACCAACCTGCTGATCCAATGAGCGAGCCGAAGGCCGCCGACCCCGATGGCTGGGCGGACGCCCTCGGCGTCGCCGGCGAGGCGTCGGCGGCCGGCGTGCTCAACCAGGCCGAGATCGACAGCCTGCTCGGCAGCAGCGGCGGCATGGCCGGCGACGATGGCCCCACGGGGGTCCAGCGGATCATCAATTCCGGCCTCGTCTCGTACGAGCGCCTGCCGATGCTCGAGATCGTGTTCGACCGGCTGGTGCGCATCATGTCGACGAGTCTGCGCAACTTCACCGGCGACAATGTCGAGGTCAGCATCGAGAGCATCACCAGCCTGCGCTTCGGCACCTATCTCAACGCCATCCCGATGCCGGCGATGCTCGCGGTCATCAAGGCCGAGGAGTGGGACAACCAGGGGCTGATCATCCTCGATTCGCCGATGATCTACGCGATCGTCGATGTCCTGCTCGGCGGGCGGCGCGGCACCGCGGCGATGCGCATCGAGGGCCGCTCATTCACCACCATCGAGCGCGTGCTGGTCGAGCGGCTGATCGAGGTCGTGCTCGGGGATCTCGCCGCCGCGTTCGATCCGCTGACGCCGGTCACCTTTCGCTTCGAGCGGCTGGAGGTCAATCCCCGCTTCGCCGCCATCTCGCGGCTCTCCAACGCCGCCGTGCTCGCCCGTCTGCGCGTCGATCTCGACGATCGCGGCGGTCGCCTCGAGCTGCTGCTGCCCTATGCCACCCTCGAGCCGGTGCGCGAGCTGCTGCTGCAGAAATTCATGGGGGAAAAATTCGGCCGCGATTCGATCTGGGAGACCCATCTCGCCGAGGAGCTCTGGAACACCGAGATCACGCTGGATGCGGTGCTCGACGAACGGACCATGCGGCTGTCGGAGGTGATGGCGCTGGTGCCGGGCAGCCGCCTCGAGCTCAATATCGGGCCGAACACGCAGGTCGCGCTGCGCTGCGGCAGCCTGACCCTGTTCGAGGCGCGGCTCGGCCGGCGCAAGAACGCGCTGGCGGTGGAGATCGCGCGCGCCATCCCGCGCCAGGCGGCGCGTTGAGGAACCGGTAGAGGAGGGCGGGATGGGCGGATTGCAATGGCTGCTGGAGATCGCGCTCACCTTCCTGCTCGCCGCGACGCTCTACCATGCGCTCAGGCTCGAGCGGGCGCTCGGCGTCCTCAAACGCGACCGGGCGGCGCTCGAGGCGCTGGTCGCGGACTTCAACGCCAGCACGCGCGAGGCCGAGGCGGGCATCGAGCGGCTGCGCACGGCCGCCGACACCACCGGCCGCGACCTCGCCCGCCACAGCGCCGCCGCCGCCGCCCTCAAGGACGATCTCGGGTTCCTCGCCGAGCGGGCGGAGCGCATGGCCGACCGGCTCGATGCGAGCTTGCGCGCGGGCCGCGCCGCCGATGCGCTCATCGGGGCGCGGGGCCGTCGGGCGCGTCTGCGTGCCCGTTCCGGCGGCGCCGCGGGCCGGCCGGCCCCCCGAGAGCGAGGCGGAGCGCGAGCTCCTGCGGGCGCTCCGGATGGCGCGCTGAGGGCGCGATGGCGCCACGCCTTCCCCGCCTGCTGCCGGTGACCATCGTCGCCATGGCGGCACTGCTCGGCGTCAAGTCGGTGGCGCTGGTGCGCGCCGCCGCGCCCTCCGCCAGCGGCGCCCCGGCGTCCGCCCCGATGTCCGCCCCGATGTCCGCCCGGGTGTCCGCGTCCGCTTCTGCGTCCACGTCCGCGGCCGCACCGTCCGCGAGCACCCCGCCGCCGGCGCGGATGCCGAGCCCCGCCGAACAGCGTCTGCTCGAGGATCTCGCCCGCCGCAGCGCCGCACTCGATGCCCGCGCCGCCGCGCTCGATCTCAAGGAGACCGTGCTCAAGGCCGCCGAGAAGCGCGTTGCGGGCGAGGTCGCGGAGCTCGCGGCCCTGCAGAAGAAACTGGCGGCGGAGGACGAGGCGCGGCAGGCGGGCTCGGAGGCGAACTGGGACGGGCTCGTCAAGCTCTACGAGAACATGCGGCCGCAGGACGCGGCGACGATTTTCGACGGCCTCGACATGCACGTGCTGCTCGAGGTCGTGCGGCGGATGAACGAACGCAAGGCGGCGCCGATCCTCGCCGCGATGGACCCGGCGAAGGCGCGCGCGCTGACCGCCCAGCTCGCGGCGGCTCCGGGCAGTCCAGGAGGGACCGGAAGCTAGTGGCGAGCCGCAGGCCCCTGTCCCGGGGTTGCGCCGCCCTGCTGCTGCCGGTCGCCCTCCTGCTCGGCGCGCCGGGCGGGCTGGCGGCTGCGTCAGCCCTGGGGCCGATCGGCGTGCGGGCCGGCGATCACCAGGGCTTCGGCCGGCTGGTCTTCGACTTTCCGGACAGCGTGAGCTTCCACCTCCAGCGTCTCGATGGCGGCGTCGCCCTGCATTTCGCCGATCCCGCGCCGATCGGCGAGCCGCCGATGCTGCCGCGCAACGTCACCGCGTTCATCCCCGCGGACGGCGAGGCCAATGTCGGGATCGCGCCGGGTGCGAGCGTCCGCACGATGCAGCTCGGCAGGCGCATCGTGCTCGACGTCCTCGACCCACCGCGCCCCGGCCCTCAGCTCGTCCCTCAGGCGGCGCCCCGGGTGCTGCCGGCGGCCAATTCGGTGGCGGTGGCCGCCGACCCGCCGCTGCCGTTGCCGCCGCCGCCGATTCCCCTCCCCCTGCCGCCCCTGCCGCCAGCGCCGGCAAGCGCGGCCGCGCCCGCACGCCTCGCCGCGGCGCCCCCGGTGATCGCCGCCGAGCGGCCCCGAGCCGCGTCCCGGCCCGCGTCCCAACCGCCCGCTTCCGCGGTGCCGGCCGCCCCTGCGGTGGCCGCGACCCCAACCCCGACCCCGACGCCAACCCCGCCCGGCGCCGCCGCTCCGGACCTCGGCGAGCTCGATGGCCTGGCGCTCGCCGCCCGCCGCGTCAGCGCCCCCGACGGCGCCGCGGCGGCCATCCTGCTGCCGTTCGGCCGCCGCTCCGGCGCCGCGTCCTTCCGCCGCGGCGATTCCGGTTATGTCGTCTTCGACGAGAGCCGTCCGATCGACATGGCGGGGCTCGCCGCCGACCCGGCTTTCGGCGGGGCGCGGATCACGCTGCTGCCCGCGGGCACGCTGCTCCGCGTCCCGCTGCCGCCGACGCTCGGCCTGACGCTCGCGCACCGCGAGGACGGCTGGGTGGTCGGCATCACCGCGGCGGCCGCGACGGCGCGCGCGATCGTCTCCAGGGCCGCTGCCGGAACGCTGGTGCTGACGCTGGCCACCGCGGCACGGGTCGTGGTGATGCCCGACCCCGAGAGCGGAGCGGATCTCCTCGTCGGCACGCTGCATGTGCCTGGCGCGGCGGTGGCGGTGAGCCGGCACCTGCCGGGCTTCGTGCTGCTGCGCACCTGGCTCGGCGTCGCCGTCGAGCCCCTCACCGATCACCTCGTCCTGCGCGCGGATGCGGGCGGCTTCGCGCTCGCGACGGACACGCCGGGCGGGCTGCCGCTGGCGGCCGAGCCGGGCCCGCTCGCCGCCTTCGAGGCGGAGGGGACGCTCACCCGCCGCTTCGATTTTCCCTCCTTGCCGCTCGGGCAATTGGTCACGCGGCTGGGTGAGGAGCTCGACGCGGCCGTTGCCGCCCCGCGCCTCGCCCGCTTCGCCCCGCGCCTGGCCGAGGCCAAGACGATGCTGGCGCTCGGCATGGGCACGGAGGCCGAGGCGCTGCTCAGGCTCGCCGTGGCGGACGATCCGCGCCATGCAGGGGATCCGGAGGTGCAGGGGCTCAGCGCCATCGCCGCCTTGCTCGCCGGGCGGTTCGACCGCACCGACGGGCTCGAGGATCCGGCGCTCTCGGGCAGCGACGAGGTCGCGCTCTGGCGCGCCGCCCGCGCCGCGCTCAGGGGGGAGGACGCAGCCGGCACGGCCCCGGTCTTCGCCGCAACCGGCGCCCTGATCCTCTCCTACCCGGACGGCCTACGCGACTTCCTCGCCCCGATCGCCGCCGAGGCCATGGTGCAAGGCGGGGCGCTCGCCGCCGCCTCTTCGTTCCTCGCCGAGGCCCCGCACGATCCTGCGCTCGATCTGGCACGCGCGTCCCTGCTCGCCGCCGAGGGAAAGACCGCGCCGGCGCTCGCCGCGTACGACCGGCTCGCCCGGTCCGCGGACCGGCCGGTCGCGGCGCGGGCCGCGAGCCGCGCCGTGCTGCTGCGCCTGGCCTCCGGCGCGCTCGGCGACAAGGCGGCGGCCGATGCCCTCTCGCGCCAGTTCTACGCCTGGCGCGGCGGCGCGCACGAGCTCGGGCTCCGCCTCAAGGTGGCCGCGCTCGAGGCCGGGGCGGGCGAGTGGCGCCAGGCGCTCGACCTGCTTGGCCACACCCAGGACCTTTTTCCGGCCGACGCGGCGGAGGTGCGCGCCGCCCGTTCGGCGACCTTCGCGCGGCTCTTCGCCGGCCACGCGGCCGATCGCCTCGCGCCGCTCGACCTCGTGAGCCTGATCGAGGACAACGCCGACCTGATCCCGACCGGCGAGGCGGGGGAGCGGCTCGGGGAAATGCTCGCCGACCGGCTGGTGGCGCTCGACCTGCCCGACCGCGCCGCGGCGGTGCTCGCAAAACTGATGGCAGTGGCCCCTCCGGGCGCGCCGCAGGCCGGCATCGGCGCGCGGCTCGCCGCGGTGCGCCTGGCCGAGGACGATCCGGCCGGCGCGCTGGCCGCCCTCGCCGCGTCCCGCGCCGCCGACCTGCCGCCGGCGCTCGCCGAGCGGCGGACGATGATCTACGCCCGCGCGACGGCGGCCGAAGGCCATGACCGCCCGGCGCTCTCGGCGCTGGCTTCGTTCGACGATCCTGCGGCCAACAGGCTCCGCGCCGACCTCCTGGAAAAGAGCGGCAACTGGACGGGCGCCGAGGCCGCGCTCGCCGCCCTCGCCGCGAGCGAGGTGCCGGCTTCCGGCCCGCTCTCCGAGCCTGATCGCCGCCTGCTCGTGCGGCTCGCGAGCAGTGCCACGGAGGCCGGCGACGCCGCAGGGCTGGCAAGCCTGCACGCCGGGTACGGCCCCCGCATGGGCGAGGGGCCGCTCGCCGATATGTTCCGCCTGCTCACCGATCCGCCGGCGCGAAGCCTTGGCGATCTTCCCCAGGTGACGCGCGAGACGACCATCGCGGAGCAGCTGCCCGACGAGCTGAAAGCGATCGGCGCGACGATGCGGGTGGTGCCCTGAATAGATGACGACCGCCTGCGCTGCGGTCTTTCCTCTTGCGTCGCTGGCCCGCTTTGCCTATTTGCCGGGACCTTAGCCCGCCGGCGCGAAGCGATCGCTTCGCCCGAGAGGCTGTCTGCTGGTTGCAGGGGTACGCGATGAACGCACTTGCTCAACTGGGGATGGTCTCGGAAAGCTCCCGAGAGAACCAGGAAAACGGCCTCACGTCCGAGGCCAAGGACTATTTCGTCACGCGCGACGGACTGCGCTTCGCCGGCGCGCATCTGCTGCTCGATTTGTGGGGCGCGGAGAACCTCACCGATCCGGCGGCGATCGAGGCGGCTCTCGCCGCGGCAGCGCGTGCCGCCAATGCGACGATCCTGCACACGCACCTGCACCATTTCGGATCGGAGTGCGGCGTCTCCGGCGTGCTCGTGCTGGCGGAGAGCCATATCTCGATTCACACCTGGCCGGAGCACGGCTTCGCCGCGATCGACATCTTCATGTGCGGCGCCTGCGATCCTTATCGCTCGGTGCCGCTGATCAAGGCGGCGTTCCGGCCACGCTCGATGCAGCTCTCCGAGCATCGGCGCGGCCTGCTTCCCTGACGCGATTCTCAACGCAATTCCTTGGCCGCGCCGATGGCGCTCGACGCCTGGATCAACGAAAGTCTCTATCCCGCGTGGGGCCAGCGCTTCCGGGTGAAGCGCTGGCTCGTGCGGGCCGAGAGCGCGTTCCAGGACATCGCCATCTTCGAGAGCGAGACGCACGGCCGCGTGCTGATGCTCGACGGCGTGGTGCAGATCACCGAGGCGGACGAGTTCGTCTATCAGGAGATGATCGTGCATGTTCCGCTGCTCGCCCACGGCGCGGCGGAGCGCGTGCTGATCATCGGCGCGGGCGATGGCGGCGTGCTCCGCCGCGTGCTCGAGCATCGCACGGTGCGCCGCGCGGTGATGGTGGAGATCGACGCCGAGGTGGTCCGTCTCGCCCGCGCGTTCCTGCCGGAAATCGGCGGCGCGGCGTGGGAAGATCCGCGCGCCGAGGTGATCGTCGGTGACGGCATCGCCTATGTGGCGGCGGCGCCGGACGCTTCGTTCGATGTCGTGATCGTCGATTCCACCGATCCGATCGGCGTCGGCGAGGCGTTGTTCACCGAGGCGTTCTACGCCCATGCGGCGCGCATCCTCTCCGCGCGCGGCATCGTCGTGAACCAGTGCGGCGTGCCCTTCATGCAGGCTGACGAGCTGGCCGAGACGAGCCGGCGGCGGCGCCAAGCCTTCGCCCATGTCAGCGCCTATGTCGCCGCGGTGCCGACCTATGTCGGCGGCTTCATGACGCTCGGCTGGGCGGCGAAGGATCCTTCTCTCGCGGCCCAGCCGCCCGCCGCGATCCGCGCCCGCGCGGAGGAAGCCGGTATCCTCGGCAGGACCCGCTACTGGACGCCCGAGATCCATGCGGGCGCCTTCCACCTGCCGCCTTATATCGCCAGGTTGCTGCCGGGCTGAGCGATGGGCGGATCCGGCAAGCCACCTGATGCGGCCGCGCTGCACGAGGCGGCGCTCAGCCACCTCGCCCGCTACGCGGCCACGCGCGCGGGGCTCGAGCGGGTGCTGCTCCGGCGCATCGCGCGCTGGGCGCGCCAGGCCGACGGCGAGCGTGAGGCAACCGCCGCTTCCGTGGCGGTGGCGAAGGCCGCCGCGAAAGACGTGGTGGCGCGGCTGGTCGCGGCAGGCGCGGTGAACGACGCGGCCTTTGCCGCGGCGCGGGCCAGGCGGCTTGCCCGCGCCGGCAGCTCCCGCCAGCGGATCGCGGCCCACCTCGCCCGCCACGGGGTCACCGGCAGTGCCGTCGCCGCGGCGCTGCCCGCCGATCCCGAGGCCGAACTGCTGGCGGCACTCGCGCTCGCCCGACGGCGGCGCATCGGGCCGTTCCGCATGGCGCGTTCGGTGGACCCGGACGCCGCGCGGCGGGAGCTCGCCGCACTTGCCCGCGCCGGATTCCCCCATGGCGTTGCGCGCGCCGCGCTCGCCATGCCGCGCGCCGACGCCGAGGAGCGCCTCGCCGCCCGGCAGGCGACGGAGTAGGGCGCCTACAAAGTGCCGAGGGCGGCGTCCGCCGCCGCACCAAGCCGCGTGACGATCAGGTCGATGCCGGGGGCATCGATGATGTAGGGGGGTGCGACGATGACGTGATCGCCTGCCGTCCCGTCGATCGTGCCGCCCATCGGATAGATCGCGAGACCGCGCGCCATCGCTTCGTCCTTCACCCGCTGGTTGAGCTTGAGCGCGGGCGCGAAGGGGGTCTTCGCGCCGCGCTCGGCGACGAATTCGAGCGCCCAGAAGAGACCGCGGCCGCGGATGTCCCCGACATGGGGGTGGTTGCCGAAGCGCTCGATGAGGCCGACCTCGAGCCGCGCGCCCATGGCGCGGATATTGGCGAGCAGATCGTCCTCCCGGATCACCTCTTGCACGGCGAGCGCGGCCGCGCAGGCGACCGGATGGGCCTGGTACGTGTGGCCGTGGATGAAGCGGCCCGTGCCGCGCGCGAGTGCGGCCGCCACCCGCCGCCCGATCAGGATCCCGCCGATCGGCTGGTAGCCGCCGCCCAACCCCTTGGCGATCACCTGGATGTCCGGCGCCACCCCCTCCTGCGCCCAGGCGTGGAGCGTGCCGGTGCGGCCCATGCCGCACATCACCTCGTCGAGGATCAGGAGCGCCCCATGGCGCTCGCAGACCTCCCGAACAGCCCGGAAATAGCCCGCGACCGGCGGCACGCAGCCGGCGGTGGCGCCGAGCACCGGCTCGGCGAGGAAGGCGATCACGTTGCCCGGCCCGAGGCGCTGGAACTCGGCCTCGAGCTCGGCGGCGAGACGGGCGACGTACTCCGCCTCGCTCTCGTCCGCGCCCTGGAAGCGGTAGGCGAAGCAGGGCGAGACATGGCTGAAGACCGGGGCGAGGATCGGCTCGTAGAGCGCGCGGCGGGCGATGTTCCCCCCGGCTGCGAGCGCGCCCAGCGTGTTGCCGTGATAGCTCTGGCGCCGGGCGATGAAGTGGGTTCGCCCCGGCTCGCCGCGCTCGACGAAATATTGCCGGGCGAGCTTGAGCGCGGCCTCCGTCCCTTCCGAGCCCGAGGAGACGAAGAAAGCGTGGGTGAGGTCCCCGGGCTCGCCTTCGAGCAGCAGATCGGCCAGCGCCTCGGCGGGGTGGGAGGAAAAGAGCGAGGTGTGGGCATAGGCGACGCGGGTCGATTGCTCGGCGATCGCCGCGATCACCCGCGCATTGCCGTGGCCGAGGCAGGCGACGGCCGCGCCGCCCGAACCGTCGAGCACCTCCTGCCCGGAACTCGAGGCGGAGCCAGATCCCGTGCCCGCTCTCGACCATCGGCGGGGGGGCAGCGAAGGAACGGTGGAGGAGACGGCTCACGGGGACACCTTGGCGTTACGAGGCGGGGGCGTTCATCTTGAGGCGGGGCTGGCGAGAAACCATTTCCCGAGCCTCGCCCGAGAGGCCGTGCATGACAACCTCCTCTCCCTCCCTGATTTCGCGCCACGGCGCCTTCGCCCTCCTCGCCGTGACCGAGACCGTGACCGGCGAGGTGCGGGCGGCCGCCTCGGGCTTCGTCATCGACCCCAACGGCGGCTCGGTCGGAATCGGCGTCGCGATCGGATCGCTCCCCGCCGATGCGGGCCGTGACGCGGGCGTCATCGTGACCGGCGTCACCGCCGGCGGGCCGGCGGAGATGGCAGGAATCCGGCCCGGCGACGTGCTGCTCGCGGTCAACGGAACCGCGGTCGCGGGCACGCTCGATCTCCTTCGCGCGGTGGCGGCCCAGCCGCCGGGCAGTCGGACGAGCGTGACCTTGAACCGGAACGGCGCGAGGATGGCCCTTCCGATCACGGTCGGCGAGCGGCCGGCCAACGCGCCGGAGTAACGGCCTCCGGCGCAGGGCAAGGCGGGGCGAGGCGGGAAGCGGCAGGGGACGAAGGAATGCGGATTCTGGTGGTCGAGGACGACAAGGACGTGGCGGGCTTCGTGGTCAAGGGCCTGCGCGAGAGCGGGCACGTGGTCGAGCACGCCGATAACGGCCGCGACGGATTGTTCCTGGCGGCGAGCGAGCCGTTCGACGCGATCATCCTCGATCGGATGCTGCCGGGCGGGATCGACGGCCTCAGGATCCTCGAGACGCTGCGCTCGCAGCGCAACGCCGTGCCGGTGCTCTTCCTCTCCGCGCTCGGCCAGGTGGACGACCGGGTGCTGGGGCTCAAGGCGGGCGGGGACGACTACCTCACCAAGCCCTTCGCCTTCGCCGAGCTGCTGGCGCGGGTCGAGGCCCTGACCCGCCGCGGCAAGGGCGAGGGGCCGGTCACCAAGCTCACCGTCGCCGATCTCGAGATGGACCTCCTCTCGCGCAGCGTCCGCCGCGCCGGCCAGAAGATCGACCTCCAGCCGCGGGAGTTCCTGCTGCTCGAATACCTGATGCGGCACGCCGGCCAGGTCGTGACGCGGACCATGCTGCTCGAGGGCGTGTGGGACTACCATTTCGACCCGCAGACCAACGTCATCGACGTGCATGTCTCGCGGTTGCGCCAGAAGGTGGACAAGCCCTTCCCGACATCCTTGATCCACACCGTGCGCAACGCCGGCTACATGCTCCGTCCAGATGGCCAATGATGGACACCTGACGATGGCGGGCCGGGCGGCGGAGCTCGCCGCAGCCGAGCCGGCGCCGCGGCCGCAGGTCTCTCCGCCGCCGGTGGCGCGCGCGCCCGCCCATCCCCGATTCCTGCGCTCGGCCGCGCTCCGCTTCGCCGGCGTCTACGCGCTGCTGTTCGGCCTTTCCGCCCTGGCGCTCGCCCTTTTCCTCTGGTGGGAGACCGCGGGCCTGCTCGATCGTCAGACGGACACGATCATCAGCACCGACGTCCAGAGCCTCGCCGAGCGCTGGCAGCAGGGCGGGCTGCCCGCCCTGATCGTGACCATCCAGAATCGCCTCGCCGAGAACGTGGACGACAACGCGATCTACCTCCTCGTCGATCCTGCCCTGGAGCGGATCGCCGGCAACCTCGCCTTCTGGCCGACCTCGCTGCCGCTCAATCGCGCCTGGGCGGAACTGCCGATCGAACGCGCCGGGATCCGCTCGCTGGCCCGGGTGCACCGCTACAACCTGCCCGGCGGCTTCCACCTCCTCGTCGGCCGGGACGTGCAGGTGCGCGCGGAGCTGCGCGACCTGCTGACCGGGGCGTTGTTCTGGGCCCTGCTCGTGGTGCTGGTCCTCGGCCTTGCCGGGGCGATCGTGATCCGCGGCCTGTTCCGCCGCGCGCTCGCCAATGTGTCCACCACGGCGGCGGCGATCTCGGCGGGCGACCTCTCGCAGCGCGTGCGCATCAGCGGCCGCGGCGACGAGTTCGACCGCCTCTCCGAAACCATCAACGAAATGCTCGAACGCATCTCGCGGCTGATGGACGGGGTGCGGCAGGTGTCCAACGCCATCGCCCACGATCTGCGCACGCCGATCACCCGGGCCCGCACCCGGCTCGAGGACGCGGCGCTGCACGCCAGGTCGGAGGCGGATCTGCACGCGGCGATCGAGCGGGCGATCGCCGATCTCGACGGCATCGTCGCGGTGTTCCAGGCGCTGCTCAGGATTGCCGAAATCGAGGCCGGCGCCCGCCGCTCGGCCTTCACCTCGTTCGACGCCGCCCCCCTGCTCGCCGACCTCGTCGATCTCTACAGCGCGGTGGCCGAGGAAAACGGGCTCACGCTGCTGCTGCAATGTCCCGAGCGGCTCATGCTGTTCGGGGATCGCGAGCTGATCCAGCAGGCGATCGCCAACCTGCTCGACAACGCGCTGAAATTCTCCCCGCCTGGCGGGCGGGTGCGGCTCGCGGCGGAGAACGCCTTCGGCACGACGGTGATCAGCGTCGCCGATCGCGGCCCCGGGATCCCGGCCGCCAGCCTCGCGCGGGCGACCGAACGCTTCTACCGTGGCGAGGCGGCCCGCCATACCCCCGGCGCCGGCCTTGGCCTGGCACTGGTGCAGGCGGTGGCGCAGCTCCACGCCGGCAACCTCACCCTCGCCGACAACGCACCTGGGCTCGCGGCCGTGCTGCGCCTGCCCGGCAATGCCGAGGCCGATCACCGGCCGGCCGTGGCGGCGACGGGCGGATGACCGTCTCTTCACCCGGTCCACACGGCCAGGTCAGACACTTCCCGATAGGCAGGCAGGCATGCGGGGCGCGCATCGGATCGCTGGTCTCGCCGCGGGAGCGGCAACGCTGCTCGTCGGGCTGGCGGTTGTGACCAATGCCTCCGCACAGGAGGCGCCCATGCCGGTGCTCACCGACACCCCGCAATATTGCGTCGAGCTCTCCGCCGAGGTGGAGGAGGAACGGCAGGCGCTGCTAAGCCCGGCCCCGGCCGAGGTCGAGGCACTGGCGCAAGAGGGACGACAGCTCTGCGCCATGGGCCAGATCCGCGGCGGAATTGTCCGCCTCCGCCGTGCTATGGTGCTGCTGCACGAGGCCTCGGGGCGGAGCTGACCAGGGGGACGGAGCCTCCCCCGATCAGCTCCGGGTCTTCAGCAGATCGCGGATTTCGCCGAGCAGGGTTTCGGTGGGCGTTGGCGGCGGCGGTGCCGCGTCCTGGTGCAGGCGCAGCTGGGTCAGCGCCTTGATCAGCCAGAAGATGGCGAAGCTCACGATCAAGAACTGGATCACGGTGTTGATGAAGAGGCCGATATTCAGGGTCACCGCGCCGGCGTGCTGCGCTGCCGCGAGCGTGGGCTCGGCGTGGCCGCGCAGCGTGATGAAGAGGTTGGAGAAGTCGATGCCGCCCAGGATCAATCCGAGGATCGGCGTGAAGAGGTCCTTGACCAGGCTGTTGACCACGCCGGTGAAGGCGGCGCCGATGACGATGCCGACGGCGAGATCGACCACGCTGCCGCGCATGATGAAGGCGCGGAACTCCTCGATCCAGGCCGGTCGCTTGGGCAGCGGCGGAATCATCGGGACCTCCCCCTTTTGTCGCTATGGAGCGCAGCCTTCCGCGCGCAGGAGGTCGAGCACCGCTTCGGCGGGCACCTCGCGCGAGGTGTAGGCATGGCCGATGCCGCGCGCGAGGACGAAGGTGATCGCCCCGTCGCGCACCTTCTTGTCGTGGCGCATGTGCCGCATCAGCGCGGCGGCGGAAAAGCGGCGGTTGAGGAAGGAGAGCTCCGCCGGCAGCCCGGTGGCGCCGAGATGGCCGATCACCCGCTCGGCGTCGGCCGGCGGCGCCACGCCGAGCCGCGCCGAGAGGCGGAAGGCGAGCCCGAGCCCGATCGCCACGGCCTCGCCGTGCAGCAGCGTGTCGCTGTAGCCCATCTCGCGCTCGAGCGCGTGGGCGAAGGTGTGGCCGAGATTGAGCAGCGCCCGCCCGTCGTTCGGCGTCTCCTCCCGCTCGTCGTCGCCGACCACCGCGGCCTTGAAGGAAGCGGCGCGCAGCACGGCCTCGGCCTGGGCCTCGGGATCGCCGGCGATCAGCGCGGTGCCGTTCGCTTCGCACCAGGCGAAGAAGCCGGCATCGCCGATCAGGCCGGCCTTGACGATCTCGGCATAGCCGGCGCGGAGCTGGCGCGGCGGAAGTGTCGCCAGCGCGCCGACATCGGCGAGGACGAGCAGCGGCTGGTGGAAGGCGCCGAGCAGGTTCTTGCCCCGCCTGGTGTTCACCCCGGTCTTGCCGCCGACCGAGGAATCGACCTGGGCCAGGAGCGTGGTCGGCATCTGCACGAAGGGCAGCCCGCGCAGCGTCGCCGCGGCCGCGAAGCCGGCAAGATCGCCGATCACGCCCCCGCCGAGCGCGATCACCGTCGTGCGCCGCTCGACGCCGAGCTCCAGCAGGCGGTCGGCGACGGCGGCGAAGGTGTCGAGCGATTTCGAGCCTTCGCCCGCGGGGACGACGATCTCGGCGGTCTCGATCGCGGTTTCGGCGAGCGCGCGGGTCACGGTCTGGAGATGCAGCGGCGCCACGATCTCGTCGGTGACGATCACGGCCCGCTTCTGCGCCAGCACCGGCGCGAGCCAGGCGCCGGCGCGCTCCAGCAGCCCGGGGCCGATGAGCACGTCGTACGCGCGTTCGCTGAGCGCCACGGAAAGCCGCCGCGGCGGGTGCCAGGCGAGCAGGCCGGCGAGCACGCGGCTGGTCGTCGCATCCGCGCTCTCGTCGCTGCAATCGATGATGACGTCCGCCTCGGCGTAGAAGGGATGGCGGCGCTCGATGAGCTGGGCGAGGATCTCGGCGCTGTCGCCGCCGGCGAGCAGCGGGCGGTTGGTGCGGGTGGCGACGCGGCGGACGAGCGTCTCGAGCGGGCAGCGCAGCCAGATCGAGACCGCCTGCTCGCGGATCGCCCGGCGGGTGTCCGGGTCGATGAAGGCGCCGCCGCCGGTTGCCAGCACGACAGGCTCGCCCGCCAGGATGCGCCGCACCACCCGCCGCTCGCCCTCGCGGAAGGCGCGCTCGCCGTAGCGGTCGAAAAGCTCGGGGATGGTCGAGCCGGCGGCGGCCTCGATCTCGGCGTCCGCGTCGCGGAAGGGCAGGCCGAGTCGGGCGGCGAGACGGCGGCCGATGGAGGTCTTGCCCGCCCCCATCAGCCCGGTCAGCACGATCGAGCGGCCGTCCAGCGCCGCGGGCAGGGGCCTCGCTTCCGCGAGCACGGTGTTGCGCGTCATCGCGGCGGACGCTAGCACACGCCCCTCAGCCGAGGCCAAGGGACCTCCATCACCGCATGGGTCGCGTGCTTGCCATCCTCGTCATCCTCGTTCTGCTCGGGCTCGGCGGCGGTTTTCTCTGGCTCGGCGCCTTTCCGCCGGCCCCGCCGCATGCCGCGCCCGTCCAACGGACCATCCCGAACAGCACGATCGGCGCCGGCTGAGCCCGATGGAGCGCCAGGTCGAGGCCTTCCTCGAGATGCTGGTGGCCGAGCGCGGCGCGCGCCCGAACACGCTCGCCGCCTATGGCGCCGATCTCGCCGATTTCGCCGCCTTCGCGGGGAGCCGCGGGGCGCGCCCGGCCGCCGCGGGTGCGGCGCTGCTCGCCGCCTATCTCGAGGCGCTGACGGCGCGCGGGCTCTCCGCGCGCACGGCCGCCCGCCGCCTCTCCTGCCTCCGCCAGTTCCACCGCTTCCTGCTCGCCGAGGGGATGCGCGCCGACGATCCGACCCGCTTCCTCGATTCGCCCCGCCTGCCCGGACACCTGCCCAAATTCCTCTCCGAGGCCGAGGTCGAGGCGCTGCTCGCCGCCGCCGGCGCCCGCCCAGGTCCCGGCGGCCTGCTGGTCAAGGCGGCGCTCGAGATCCTCTATGCGAGCGGGCTCCGCGTCTCCGAGCTGCTCTCCCTGCCGGCCGCCGCCTTCCGCTCCGGCTCGCCGGTGCTCCTGGTGCGCGGCAAGGGCGGCAAGGAGCGGATGGTCCCGCTCTCGGCCGCCGCCCGCGCCGCCACCGAGGCGTGGCTCGCGAGTCGCCTTCAGAACGCCGGACGCTTCCTCTTCGCCGGGCGCGATCCGCGCCGGCCGATGACCCGCCAGGGCTTCGCGCTCGTGCTCAAGCACGTGGCGCGCGCGTCCGGGATCGATCCGGCGCGGGTATCGCCGCACGTGCTCCGCCATTCCTTCGCCTCGCACCTGCTCGCCCGCGGCGCCGACCTCCGCAGCCTCCAGGTGCTGCTCGGCCACGCCGACATCGCCACCACCGAGATCTACACGCACGTGCTGGCTGAACGGCTTTCGCGGCTGCTTGCCGAGCATCACCCGCTGGCGCGGGCATGAGCACGGTCCACCAGTATCTGGATTTCGAAAAACCGATCGCCGAGCTCGAAGGCAAGATCGAGGAATTGCGCCGCCTCTCCGATCCGGAGGGCATCAACATCGCCGAGGAGGTGGGGCGGCTTTCCGAGAAGGTCGAGCGGCTGCTGCGCACGACCTACGCCAGGCTCACGCCCTGGCAGAAGGCGCAGGTGGCGCGGCATCCGGAGCGGCCGAAGGCGCTCGCCTATGTCGAGGCATTGATCACCGACTTCACCCCGCTCGCCGGCGACCGCGCCTTCGCCGACGACGCGGCGGTGATCGGCGGGCTGGGGCGGTTTCGCGGCCGCTCGGTGATGGCGATCGGCACCGAGAAGGGCTCGGACACCGAGGGCCGGATCGAGCATAATTTCGGCATGGCGCGGCCGGAGGGCTATCGCAAGGCGGAGCGGCTGGTGGCGCTGGCCGGCCGGTTCGGCCTGCCGGTGCTGACGTTCGTCGATACCGCCGGCGCTTTTCCGGGGATCGAGGCCGAGGCGCGCGGCCAGGCGGAGGCGATCGCGCGCGCGATCGAGGCCGTGCTCGAGGCGCCGGTTCCGGTCATCGCCACGATCATCGGCGAGGGCGGCTCGGGCGGGGCGATCGCGCTCGCGGCGGGCGATCGGGTGCTGATGCTCGAGCATGCGATCTATTCGGTGATCTCGCCGGAGGGCTGCGCCTCGATCCTCTGGCGCGACGATGCTGCGGCCGCGCCGATCGCGGCGGAGGCGCTCAAGCTCACCGCCGAGGATCTCAAGCGGCTGGCGCTGATCGACCAGGTGATCGCCGAGCCGCTCGGCGGCGCGCACCGCGATCCGGCGGCGACGATCGCCGCGGTCGGCCAGGCGATCGAAGCCGAGCTTGGCCCGCTGCTCGGCCTCGAGGCGCCGATGCTCAAGGCGCGGCGGGCCGAGAAATTCCTCCAGATGGGGCGGGACCTCGTCTGACGAAGCGGTGCCGGGGGGCACATATGGGCGGCATACGCTGTCTCATCGGCGAGGCGGAGATCGGCGCGCGGGTCCAGGCGCTGGCCGGGGAGATCGCGCGGGCCATCCCCGGCGATTTCGTCATGGTCGGGTTGCTCAAGGGCGCTGCGGTGTTTCTCGCCGACCCTGCCCGCGCGCTGGACCGGGCGGGGGCCTGCCCCGAAATCGAGTTCATGCGGCTGAGCAGCTACGGCCTCGCGACGCGGCCCACCGGCGAGGTGCATCTTCTCGGTGACGTCCCGACCGACATCGCCGGGCGGCGCGTGCTGCTCAGCGACGACATCGTCGATACCGGCCGCTCCATCGCCTATGCCGCCGCCCTCCTCGGCCAGAGGGGGATCGGCGGTCTCTGGACCTGCGCGCTGCTCGACAAGCCGCAACGGCGGGAGGTCGCGGTCAGGATCGATTTCGTGGGCTTCACGCTCGGCTGCGTGTTCGTCGCAGGCTACGGCCTCGACCACGCGGAGAAGCACCGCCATTTGCCCTATATCGGCGTTGTCGAGGGATAGCGGCCGGTTCGGCAGGCGATCGACCGCGAATTGGCCTTTCGTGGTGTGACATGGATCTGAAACATCCGCGCAGACCACCGGCGCGGTCCGCCGTCGCCACCCGTACACGATTCCTCAATAGAGTGATGCGCCAATGCGTTGACGGCCCGTCCTCTCTTTGCTTATCTGTTGAAGGAAAGGAATAGTCCATGCGTCATAGCAATGGCCGCTGGGTGAGGCATGGACGATGAGCCGAGGCAATCGGCGCGTAGCGTGGCGACGGTCTGGAGCGCAATGAACCCCGGGGGACTGCCGTGACCAAGAGGATCATGATCGCCACCGCGTCCTCCGCCGAATATTTTCATTTCTTGCAGGGGATGATCCTTTCCGTCAGGGAGAAGCCGCAGGGCAGAAGCGTCGATATCTGCGTCTACGACCTCGGCATGACCGCGGACCAGTTGGCCTGGCTCAAGGGTTACGTCGATAATATCGCCGTACCCGAGTGGGAATTCGGTCTTTCCGCGCAGGACGGGCTGCGCCAGCCGTTCAAGGCGATCCTGGCCAAGCCGCTGTTGCCCAGATATTTCCCGCGCTACGACATTTATCTGCACCTGGATGCCGATGCTTGGGTGCAGGACTGGTCCGCGATCGAGACCTATATCGCGGGCGCCGAGAAGAACGCCCTCGCCATCACGCCGGAGATCGATCGCGCGTACAGCGCGAACTACGCCGCCAGCGGGGAGTTCCACGCCTTCGTCACGGAACTCTACGAGAGAACCTGGGGCGAGGACTACGTCAAGAAGTACTCCTACTATCCCATTCTGAACGCCGGCGTGTTCGCCATGCCAAAGGATTCGCCGATCTGGGGATTATGGGAAGAGAACCTCCGCGTTTCGCTGACCCGGAGCCATCACCATTGTGTCGAGCAGGCGGCCTTGAACCTGGCGGTCTTCGAACATCCCGACCTGTTTCATTATGCTTCGGCGGACAAGAAGAACATCCAGCTTCTACCGGCCACCTGCAATTGGCTGTGCCATCAATCCCTGCCGCTGCTCGACAAGGAGCGCGCCGTGTTCGTAGAGCCGTACCTGCCGCACGCGACGCTGGGCATCATTCATCGCTCGTCGGACGATTTCAAGGATCGCAAATCCGCGCCCATCTACACCACGGATGGCGAGAGTGTCGTTCGCAATCTCAAGTACAAGGAGGGCTCGTACGATACTGAGCTCACGTCCGCCGAACCCGAACGATTGAGCGATTGGCAGGGAAGGAGTGGGAAGAAATTCTGACTCTTGAGCGATCCGGTCGGTACGCCAAAGCGCGAAATCGCCCGTGTATGTCCCGACGTCGCCTTCGCCGGTGATGCCGCCGTCCGCAATGGCCCGAGAGTTCTGCGTCGCCGGCGATCGCCCCTCTCTTGCTTCTTATCCTGATCGACGCCATCGGCTTCGCCATGCTGACGCCGCTTTTGGCGTCGGCGCTCGCCGCGGGCTCCACGGCGGCGATTCAAGCCGGGCTTTCCGCCAATGCCCGTCATCTTGTTTATGGGTTCGCCACGGGTCTCTACCCGTTGACGATGTTTTTCGCGGCGCCGGTCATCGGCCAGCTTTCCGATCGCGTGGGTCGCAAGATCATCCTCCTTGTGTGCGCAGGCGGAATAATGGCAAGCTACGCCACGATTGGCGTCGCCTTCGCATGGGGATCCGTTTCGCTTTTGATGGCGGGGCGCTTAATCGGCGGGCTGACGGCTGCCAGCCAGGCGATCTCGCTCGCGTCCCTGGTCGATGTGTGCCGCCCACAACGGAAGGATTTCTGGCTGAGCATGGGGTTGCTGTCCTCTTCGCTCGGGTTCGTGATCGGCCCCGCTTTCAGTGGTCTGCTGTCCGATGCGCGGATCGTCCCATGGTTCAACCTTCTCACTCCCTTGTATACGACCGCGCTGCTGGCCGGCGTGAACCTTGTTCTCCTGGCCTGGCTGCTTCGCGATCCGGGCAAGCGCGCGGGGCGGTCGGCGAAGCGGCCCCGTCTTTCGCCGATGAGCGCGTTCCGGAGTTCTCGCTTCCGCCGTTGCGACCCCTGGAGCGCTGCGCGATGTCTCGTGGGTGTTTCTGCTGCAAGAGCTCGCTTGGGGTGCGTATTTCTACTTCGTTCCGGTCTTCCTGCTCCGCCGCTTCGCGGCAACCGGCAAGGAAGCAAGCCTTTTCATGTCGGTCATGGGCGTCGGCTTCTGCCTCAGTTTCGCGGTGGCGATGCCGCTCCTCACCAAATACTGCTCGACCCGGGACATCGTGCGATGGAGCCTGCTCGTCACGTCCGCGCTCATTGCCGCAAGCGCCTTCGCCCCGTCGATGCTTCTCGAGTGGGTTCTTATCCTGCCGATCTCCGTGGCCGTCGCCGTAAGCTACGGGGCGCTGATCATTCTCTTCACCGACAACGCCACGGACGCCACCAGGGGCGAGATCATGGGGATCACCGCGGCCATCAATTCGTTATCCTTTGGGGTGATTTCCTTCCTCGGCGGCGCGAGTGAAGGTCTTGGCGCAGGAGCTCCGATCGTCGCATCGCTCGTTCTCATGATCCTGGGCTGGTTCGCCTTCAGCGTTCAAAAACCCCAACCAACCGCCAACCGAACCGGGTAATCCTTATGAAAACTGTAATCCTCGCCGGAGGCTTCGGCACACGGCTCTCCGAATACACGGACGATATCCCGAAGCCGATGGTGCCCATCGGCGACAAGCCCATGCTCTGGCACATCATGAACATTTACGCTCATCACGGCCACAAGGACTTCGTCCTTGCCTTGGGATACAAGGCCGAATACGTAAAATCCTATTTTCTCAACTATTACACGCTCCACTCCGACTTCTCGATCGATATGACCAGCGGCGAAAAATCGACGATCAGCCGCTCGGTCCTCGATTGGAAGGTCACTCTGATGGACACCGGCCTGAACACGATGACCGGTGGGCGCCTGCGGCGACTGACCACGCTTCTCAAGTATGAAACGTTCATGTGCACATACGGCGATGGCGTCAGCGATATCGATGTCAACAAGCTGATCGAATTCCATCGGGCTCACGGCAAGCTCGTCACCATGACCCTCGCCCGCCCTTCGGCAAGGTTTGGCGTGGTCGAAACCGGCGAGAACAACAACGTGAAAGCGTTCCGCGAGAAGCCCGTCGACAGCGAGGGTTGGGTGAACGCCGGATTTTTCGTGATGGAGCCGAAGTTCCTCGACTACATCCAGGAGGACGCGACGGTCCTCGAGCGCGACCCGCTCGAGCTCGCGGCCAGAGACGGAGAACTCATGGCCTATCAGCACCCGGGTTTCTGGAAATGCATGGACATGAAAAAGGATGTTCAGGATCTCAACAAAATGTGGGATAGCAATGCGGCTCCATGGCATCCGGGCGCCAAGGACTAGTGCCTCTGCACAGTGAATTGGGCCGGTTGAACGATGCAGGGCGGCGGTTCTGGCCGCCATGCTCCCGGCACGTCGAGCAGCCAGTCCGGCAGGTCGCCCAAGGTCGATTTCGGAGACGCAAGATCGCCGCGTAGAAGATATTGGCTCGCGCCAATCGGCGGAAGCGCCGGAAATACCTCTCGAGGAACTCGAAGGCACCATCATGTTTGGAAACTTCTATCAGGGTAAAAGCGTCTTCGTGACCGGCCACACCGGCTTCAAAGGGTCCTGGCTCTCGGCGTGGCTTCTCAGGCTCGGTGCCAAGGTGACCGGGTATGCGCTGCCACCTGTTTATGACGAGAGCCACTTCGATCTCCTTGGGCTCGCCGGCAGAATGCACCATGTCGTGGGCAACGTCTGCGATCTCGACCACCTCAGCCGCGCCATGGCGGATGCCAAGCCCGACATCGTGTTCCACCTCGCCGCGCAGGCGCTGGTGCGCGAAGCCTACCGTGATCCGAGAACGACGTTCGAAACCAATGTCATGGGCGGGGTGAATGTCTGCGAAGCCGTCGGGCGCGTCGAGAGCGTGCGCTCGCTGGTGTTCATCACCTCCGACAAATCCTATCGCAACGTCAACTGGGAGTGGGGATATCGCGAGACCGATACGCTCGGAGGGCATGATCCGTACAGCGCTTCGAAAGGCTGCGCCGAGTTCGTGTTCGCCGCCTACTGGACGTCCTTCCTTTCCAAGTCCGGTCGCCTCAATGCCGCAACCACGCGCGCCGGCAACGTCATCGGCGGCGGTGATTGGGCGAAGGATCGTCTGATCCCCGATTGCGTCCGCGCGCTTCGCAAGAAGGAGACGATCGAAATCCACAATCCCAATTCAACCCGGCCGTGGCAGCACGTGCTCGAACCGCTCGGCGGCTATCTTCATCTGGGACGCGAGCTGGGCGGACCAAAGGGGGCCGAGTTCTGCAAGAGCTGGAATTTCGGTCCCAACAACAGCGCGAACAAGAATGTCGGGGACGTGGTCGGAGACGTGATACGGCTATGGGGCAGAGGCGAGGTCGTGGTCAAGCGCGATCCGCGTGCCCCACACGAAGATCACTGGCTGCAGCTCAACTGTGACCGTGCGTATCAATATCTGGGCTGGAAGCCGACCTGGAACTATCCGGATTCGATCGGCGAGACCGTGCGCTGGTATCGCGAGTATCAGGATGGCTCCGAAGTTGCGGCGCTGACGGATGCGCAGATTGAAAAATACTGCCGGGCCTGGATCGACGCGGGCAATGATTGAGGGCGTCGCGCTTCATCCCTTGCGGCAGTTCGTGGACGAGCGCGGGCGCACGATGCACATGCTGCGCAACGACGATCCGCATTTTCGTGCATTCGGTGAGATCTACTTCTCCGGCGTCCAATACGCGAAAGTGAAGGGCTGGTACCAGCACCACCTGAAGACGCTCAACTATGCCGTACCGTCCGGCATGATCCGCGTCGTCATCTACGACGACCGCACGGGAAGCGGGACGCGCGGCCGGCTTGACGAGTATCTGCTGGGGGAGGGTGCGGAGCGGTATGCGCTGCTGACGATCCCGCCCCTTCTCTGGTACGGCATACAGGGCCTCGCGCCAGGAATTTCCATCCTCGCAAACTGTGCAGACCTGCCCAACGACCCCGCCGAGTCGGTCCGCAAGCCGCTCGATTCGTCCGACGTCCCATATAGCTGGCCGGCGATGTGATCCTGGTCCCCCTAGTCCATGTGCCTGTCAGCAGCGATGTGCCTGTCAGCAGCGATGGATCGCCGTGCCGCTTCGCGCTGTCCTTCCCGAGGCAGGGCCTGCTGCCCGCGCGTTCGCCCCGATGACGCCCGCAGCGTCTGCGCCTGAGCGCGCCGTCGTCCTGGCCGGCGCCGGCGGCATCCTCGGCCGCGCTTTCGCGGCGCTGATCCCGCCGGCCTCGCGCATCGATCTCGGGCGTGAGCAGCTCGACCCGGCGGACCCGGCGGCCACGGCCGCCCGCATCGCCGCGGCGTGTCCGGCCCTGGTGATCAACTGCGCCGCCGATACGGATGTCGAGGGTGCGGAGGCGGCGCCCGAGCACGCCTTCGCGGTGAATGCAACACTGGCCGGGGCCATCGCCCGAGGCGCCGCCGAGGCCGGCTCGGCCATGGTGCATTTCTCAAGCACCGGCTGCTACGGCGCCTGGAAGGATGGCCCCTATACGGAGGACGACCCACTGCGGCCGACCACAGCGCATCACCGCTCCAAGGCCGCGGGAGAGGAGGCCGTGCTGGCGGCACATCCCGGCGGACTGGTGCTCAGGGTGGGCTGGCTGTTCGGGGGCCGGCGCGGTCAGCCGAAGAACTTCGTCTGGGGCCGCATTCAGGAGGCTCGGGGCAAGGCCGAAATCCGAGCCAATCCGGCCCAGCGTGGCAACCCAACCAGCGCCGAGGATGTCGCGGCCCAGACCCTTCGCCTGGTGCAGGCGGGCGTTTCCGGAGTGGCGAATTGCGTGGGCGGCGGCGGTGCGCCAAGCAGGCTGCAGGTACGTGGCCGCCATATTGAGCGCCGCGGGCTCCCCGGCCCGTGTGGTCCCTGCCGTATTCGCCCGACGCGCGCCGGTCTCCGCCAACGAAACGGCGCTCAACGCCCGGCTGGCGGCGCTCGGGCTGGATGGGATGCCGCCCTGGCGGCAGTCCCTCGTAAGCTTCGTCCGGCGCCTGCTGGCGCCGCCGGCAGGGAAAGGCGCGCCATGAGCGCCAAAGCGCGCCCGGGCCGGCGGCAGAAGAAGCGCGGTTAGGGAATCCAGGGGTCCTGCCCCCACTCAGGCGAGGCGGCCGTGGCAGTGCTTGTATTTCTTGCCCGAGCCGCAGGGACAGGGGGCGTTGCGTGGCGTGCCGGCCCAGGTCGCGGGGTCGTTCGGGTCGGCGGTCACGGCGCGCATCGGCTGGGGACTGGCGCGTTGGGCGAGCGCGCGCGCGGGTTCGGCGCCGGCGAGCTCGAGTTCCTGCCCGGCGGCGACGCTGATCGGGAGGGGATCGGGATGGCTCTCGATCATCGTCTGCCGGCGCGGCTGGAAATCGGGCTGGGGCGGCGCCTCGGCGGAGATCTCGACGCGCGAGAGCAGCATCGTCACCCGCTCCTTGAGCTCGTCCAGCATCGCGTTGAACAGGGTAAAGCCTTCGCTCTTGTATTCGTTGAGCGGGTCGCGCTGGCCGTAGGCGCGCAGCCCGATGCCCTGCCGCATATGGTCGAGCGCCAGCAGGTGCTCCTTCCACACCTGGTCGAGCGTCTGGATCAGCAGCGACTTCTCGATGAAGCGCATCAGGCCCGGCCCGTAATTGGCCGCCTTGGCCGCCATCATCCCGTCCGTCGCCCGCTCGACGCGGCCGCGGATCTCGTTCTCGGCGATGCCTTCCTCGCGGCCCCATTCCTCGACCGGAAGCTCGAGGTTGAAGATGCGGCGGACGTCCTCGGCGAGCTCCTTGGTCTCCCACTGCTCGGCGAAGGCCCGCTCGGGGATGCGGCGGGCGACCAGGTTCGCGATCACCTCCGCGCGCATCTCGGCGATGGTCTCGGAGACGTCCTCGCTCTTCATGAACTCGCGGCGCTGGGCGTAGACCTCCTTGCGCTGGTCGTTCATGACGTCGTCGTATTTGAGCACGTTCTTGCGGGTGTCGAAGTTGCGCGCCTCGACCTTCTTCTGCGCCCGCTCCAGCGCCTTGTTGATCCAGGGATGGACGATCGCCTCGCCCTCCTTGAGGCCGAGCTTCTGGAGCATCCCGCCCATCCTATCGGAGCCGAAGATGCGCATCAGGTCGTCTTCGAGGGAGAGGAAGAAGCGC
Organism: uncultured Pseudomonadota bacterium; assembly: GCA_963840545.1. GTDB lineage: Bacteria > Pseudomonadota > Alphaproteobacteria > Acetobacterales > Acetobacteraceae > JAKAWQ01. Next base: position 526,522 of record CAWIZE010000002.1, read on the forward strand.
GAGCGTCCGGGATCCCCCTGCCGGCCCGAGCGGCCGCGGAGCTGGTTGTCGATGCGCCGGCTCTCGTGGCGCTCGGTGCCGATGACGAAGAGGCCGCCCGCCTTCTTGACGATCTCGGCCCCGCTGGCGACCGTCTCGCGGATGCGCACGGCGCGCTTCTCGCGCTCGGCGGGATCCTCGATCCCCTCCAGCTCCTGCTTGAGCAGCATCGCGACGTTGCCGCCGAGCTGGATGTCGGTGCCGCGGCCGGCCATGTTGGTGGCGATCGTCACCGCGCCGGGGGCGCCGGCCTGGGCGATGATCACCGCCTCCTGCTCGTGGAAGCGGGCGTTCAGCACCTGGTGCGGGACCCGCCGCTTCTTGAGGATGGCGCTCAGGCTCTCGCTTTTCTCGATGCTCACGGTGCCGACCAGCATCGGCTGGCCCTGCGCGCGGCAGTCCTCGATCAGGCGCGCGACCGCCGCGAATTTCTCCTCCGTGGTGCGATAGACCTCGTCGTCCTCGTCGCGGCGGACCACGGCGACGTTGGTCGGGATCTCGATCACGTCGAGCTTGTAGATCTCGGCGAACTCGTCGGCCTCGGTCATCGCCGTGCCGGTCATGCCGGCGAGCTTCGGGTAGATGCGGAAATAGTTCTGGAAGGTGATCGAGGCCAGCGTCTGGTTCTCGGCCTGGACGGTGACGAACTCCTTGGCCTCGAGCGCCTGGTGCAAGCCTTCCGAATAGCGGCGGCCTTCCATCATGCGGCCGGTGAACTCGTCGATGATCACGATCTTGTCATTGCGCACGATGTAGTCGACGTCGCGGGTGAAGAGGCCGTGGGCGCGGAGCGATTGCGTGACGTGATGGAGGACGGAGATGTTGAAGGCGTCGTAGAGGTTGCCCTCGGCAAAGATGCCGGCAACCTTCAGCATCTCCTCGACGCGTTCCGAGCCGTCCTCGGTCAGCGTCACGGTGCGGAATTTTTCATCCTTGTCGTAGGTCTCCGGATCCTTGACCAGCTCCTCCACCACGGCGTTGACGCGGCGGTAGAGGTCCGAGGAATCCTCGGCCGGGCCGGAGATGATGAGCGGGGTGCGCGCCTCGTCGATCAGGATGCTGTCGACCTCGTCGACGATGCCATAGGAAAAATCCCGCTGGACCATGTCCTCGAGGCGGAACTTCATGTTGTCGCGCAGGTAGTCGAAGCCGAACTCGTTGTTGGTGCCGTAGGTGACGTCGGCGGCGTAGGCGGCGCGGCGCTCCGCATCCTCGAGCCCGTGGACGATGACGCCGACCTGCATGCCGAGGAAGCGGTAGATCTGGCCCATCCACTCGGCGTCGCGGCGGGCGAGGTAGTCGTTCACGGTCACCACGTGCACGCCGCGGCCGGCGAGCGCATTGAGATAGACCGGCAGGGTCGCGACCAGCGTCTTGCCCTCGCCGGTCTTCATCTCCGCGATCTTGCCCTCGTGCAGCACCATCCCGCCGATCATCTGGACGTCGAAATGGCGGAGCCCGAGGGTGCGGCGGGAGGCCTCGCGGACCACGGCGAAGGCCTCGGGGAGGAGCTCGTCGAGCGTCGCGTCGGCGGTGAGGCGGGCGCGGAATTCCACCGTTTTCGCGGCGAGCGCCGCGTCGGAGAGGGCGGTCATCGTGGGCTCGAGCGCGTTGATCTCGGGCACCCGCCGGCGATAGCCACGGAGCGAGCGTTCGTTGCTGGTGCCGAAGACCTTGCGGGCAAGGGTGGCGAGCATGAAGAGCCTTCACGGATGGCGGCCACAGGTCGCGACCCGGCGTGGCGGACGAGACCCGGTCGCGGCTGAGATAGGGCTCGGCTGAGATAGGGCTCGCCCCGCCCCGGGTCAACGCATCGGCCGGCCCCGAGGGGCCGTGGGAGGCCATGTTGTCGCGAGAGCGGGGCTCCGCCATCATCGCGCACCCATCGTTTGCTGCTCGCCGGTTGCCGCGTCCCGTTTCGCGCCAAGACCCCACGCCCTGAGGAACGCAAGATGCCCGCGCCCGTCTCCCCGCTCGCCCTGCCGATGCCCGAGCTGCCGCCGCTCGGGGGCGTGCGCCTCGGCGCGGCCGCGTGCGGCATCCGCTACCAGGGACGAACGGACCTGATGATGGCGGAATTCGCCGCCGGGACCACCGTGGCCGGCGTCTTCACCAGGAGCCGCTGCCCGGGCGCGCCGGTCGATTGGTGCCGCGCTTCGCTCGCCGGCGGGCGGGCTCGGGCGCTGGTCGTCAACTCGGGCAACGCCAATGTCTTCACCGGCCGCGCCGGGCGCGAGGCGGTCAAGGCGACCGCTGCGGCCGCGGCGGGGCTGGTCGGCTGCCCGGCGCGCCAGGTTTTTCTCGCCTCCACCGGCGTGATCGGCGAGGTTTTGCCCCATGCCCGGCTGACGGAAGCGCTGCCGGCGCTGCATGGGGAGCTCGCGGAGGGCGCCTGGGAGGCGGCGGCGCGGGCGATCATGACCACCGACACCTTCCCCAAGGCGGCGACGCGGACCGCGCGGATCGGCGGGGCGGAGGTGCGGCTCAACGGCTTCGCCAAGGGCAGCGGGATGATCGCGCCCGACATGGCGACCATGCTCGCCTTCGTCTTCACCGACGCGAAGATCCCCCCGCCCGTGCTCCAGCGCCTGCTCGCGCAGGGGACCGAGGGGAGCTTCAACGCGATCACGGTCGATTCCGACACCTCGACCTCGGACACGCTGCTGGCCTTCGCCACCGGCGCGGCGCGCCATCCGCGCGTGCCGGCCGCGGGCGGGGCGATGTTGCGCGAGTTCCGCGCCGCCCTCTTCGAGCTGCTTTCCGATCTCGCGCTCAAGGTGGTGCGGGACGGCGAGGGGGCGCAGAAGCTGGTGCGCGTGGATGTCGCCGGCGCGGTTTCCCGCCGTTCGGCCAAGCGCGTGGCGCTGGCCATCGCCAATTCGCCGCTGGTCAAGACCGCGATCGCCGGCGAGGACGCGAATTGGGGACGGATCGTCATGGCGGTCGGCAAGGCCGGCGAGCCGGCCGACCGCGACCGGCTTGCGGTTGCGGTGGGCGGCGTGTGGATGGCCCGCGAGGGTGCGGTGGTGGCGGGCTATGACGAGGCGCCCGTGGTCCGCCACATGAAGGGGCGCGAGGTCGAGATCACCGTCGATCTCGGGCTCGGCGCCGGCCGCGCCAGCGTCTGGACGTGCGATCTCACGCACGGCTACATCGACATCAACGGCAGCTATCGGAGCTGAGGTGCCCCGAGGGACGCCCCCGGGGATGCGCAGCGCCGCCGGCCGGGTTGACGCCGATCAATGCCGCGACGGTCCGGGCCGCGCCAAGTGGCGCGCGCCCGGCACCCTGCCGGCCGGAGGACGATGCGCATGGCGCTGAAGGACCTGATGGTGCTGCTCGATGCCACGGAGCAGAGCGCGCGGCGGCTCGATCTCGCCGCTTCGCTGGCGCTGCGCCACGGCGCCTTTGTCAGGGGCGTCTGCCTGGCCGAGGCGATCCGTCCCGTCGAGCCGCTCGTCCTCAATGCCAACGCCTATGCCTTCGGCACCGGGGTCGCCGCTTTCATCACCGAGATGAAATCGGTGCGCGCCCGCCAGATCGCCCCGATCGAGGCGGCGCTCGACGCCCGCCTCGCCCGCGACGGCCTGAGCGGGGCGTTCGCGCTCGAGGAGGGTGCGCCGGTGCCGGCCGCGCTGGCCCATGCCCGCCTCGCCGATCTCGTCATCGCCGGCCAGTCCGGTCCCGAGGGCGGACCGGAGCAGCCCTCCGTCAACCCGATCGAGGAGGTCCTGCTCGGCGCCGGCCGCCCGCTCATCGTCGTGCCGGCTTACGGCAGCTTTGCTGCCTGCGGGGAGACGGTCCTGGTCGGCTGGACCGAAACCCGCGAGGCGGCGCGCGCGGTGCATGACGCGCTGCCCATCCTCGCCGGGGCGCGGGCGGTGACGGTGCTGACGATCGAGGGCAGGGAGGGTGACGGCGAGGCGGGCGAGGAGGCCGTGCCGGCCGCCGCGATCGCCGAGCACCTGGTCCGCCACGGCGTGCCCGCGACGGCGGCCCGGACGATTGCCGGCGGCCTCTCGCCCGCCGATGTGCTGCTCAACTACGCCGCGGATATCGGCGCGGACCTGATCGTCGTCGGCGGCTACGGCCATTCGCGCCTGCGCGAGGTGACGCTCGGCGGGGTAACGCGGTCGCTGCTTCAGCACATGACGGTGCCGGTGCTTTTCTCTCATTGAGGGGCGATCTTCCGGGTTCTTGCCTCGATGCGGGCCGTGGGCCACCATCCGGCAGCCGAATCAGGCCCCCGTGATGCCGCCAACCGCCCCGACCGCAACGATCCTCCGGCCGCGCCGCTCGCTCTCGTGGCGGTGGTGAGCGCGCGTGCGCCTGCGGCGCGGCCTCCTGCAGCTTTGGCGGCGGCCGTGCCCGTGTGTTTCGTCCCGCTGGCGACCGAGCGGCTGAGCCTCCGGCCCTTGCGCCGCGAGGACGCGGCCGAGATGCACCGCCTCGTCAATGACTGGGAAGTGGTGCGGGGCCTGGCCAAGCTGCCCTATCCTTATCCGCGCGCGCTCGCCGACGAATGGATCGGCTCGACCGCGACGGAGCTGGCGGCCGGCCGCGCCTACCATCTCGCCATCACCGGGCGCGAGGGCGAGCGGGAGATCCTGGTCGGCGCGGTCGGCCTCCGGCTCGATCCCGCCGGCGGCGCCGGCAATCTCGGCTATTGGGTCGGCCGGCGTTACTGGGGCCACGGCGTTGCCACCGAGGCGGCCGGCCGGCTGGCGCGCTGGGCGCTGGCCAACCTGTCGCTCGAGCGGCTGACGGCGAGCGCCGCGACCGACAATCCCGCCTCCGCCGCCGTCCTGCTGCGCATCGGCTTCCGCCGCATCGGCAGCGGCTGGGAGCCCTTCCTCTCCCGCGGCGGCGAGCAGGAGGTGGCGCTGTTCGAAGCGACCCGCGAGGATCTTTTCGGGGCGGCCGAGGCGCCGGCGGGGGAAGCGGGGATGGACGAGGCGCCCGCGGGCGCGCGGCCGCTGCTGCTGGTCGCCGCCGCCGCCCTGATCGATCGCGACGGCCGCGTCCTGCTGGCGCGCCGGCCGGAGGGCAAGCCGATGGCCGGGCTCTGGGAATTTCCCGGCGGCAAGGTGCGGCCGGGCGAGACGCCCGAGGCGGCGCTGATCCGCGAGCTCAAGGAGGAGCTGGGCATCGACGTGACCGCCGCCTGCCTTGCTCCCTTCACCTTCGCCTCGCACGAATATGGAAGCTTCCATTTGCTGATGCCGCTCTTCCTCTGCCGCCGCTGGCAGGGCACGCCCGCCCCGCGCGAGGGCCAGCGTCTCGCCTGGGTGCGGCCGGACAAGCTTTCCGACTACCCCGTGCCGCCCGCCGATCGGCCGCTCGTGCCGCTGCTCCGCGATTTCCTCTGAGGGGTCCGTGATGGCAGAAGGATCCCCCATCGCCTGCGTGCTGGTGATCGGCAACGAGGTGCTGTCGGGCCGGACGCAGGACGCCAACATCAAATTCCTCGCCACGCGTCTCGGAGAGCTGGGAATCCCGCTGCGCGAGGTGCGCGTCATCCCCGACGTGGCGGAGACGATCGTCGAGACCGTGAACGAGGCGCGGGCGCGCTTCACCTATGTCTTCACCACCGGCGGCATCGGCCCGACCCACGACGACATCACCAGCGAGTGCATCGCCGCCGCCTTCGGCGTGCCGTGGGAGCCGCATCCCGAGGCGTGGGCGCTGCTCGCGGGGCGCTACCCGCCGGGAGGCTTCAATGCCGCGCGCCAGCGCATGGCGACGATGCCGCAGGGCGCGCTTCTGATCGCGAACCCGGTCTCGGTCGCGCCCGGATTCCAGATCGGCAACGTCTATGTCATGGCCGGCGTGCCGCAGGTGATGCGGGCGATGTTCGAGACGCTTGCGCCGCGCCTGGCCGGCGGGCCGCCGGTGCTCGCCCGCGCGGTGCACGTGGCCGGCGTGCCCGAGGGCACGCTCGCCGAGGGGCTCGGCGCGATCCAGCGCGCCCACCAGGCGGTCGAGATCGGCAGCTACCCCTTCTATCGCGCCAGCGGCAACGGCGTCGCGGTGGTTGCCAAGGGCACCGACGCGGCGGTTGCCGAGGCCGTGATCGCCGAGGTTTCGGCGCTCATGCGCAGGCTTGGCGGCGAGCCCGTTCCCGGCGAGCCGCCGGCCTGAGGCCGGCTCAGCCGAGGCGGTGGATGAACGCGGCGAAGGCCTTCAGCGCGGCGGCGATGAAGTCGCGAACGGTCTGGTCGGTCAATTCTCCGTTCGCATCGAGCTTGGTCTGCACGGCCGGCACGATGAGCTCGGGCCGGTTGAGGACATAGGCGTCGAGGAAGACCATCGACTGGCGGAGGTGATATTGCGCGCGGGCGCCGCCGAGCATGCCCATCGAGGCCGAGGCGAGGGCGATCGGCTTGCCGGCGAAAGGCTGCGGGGAGAGGCGCGAGAGCCAGTCGATCGCGTTCTTGAGCCCGCCGGGGATCGAGTAGTTGTATTCGGGCGTGACGATGACCATCCCGTCGGCGGGCGCGATCCGCCCCGCCAGCGCGGTCACGGCGGGCGGGAAGCCGTTGGCGTGCAGATCGGCGTCGTAGAGCGGGAGGTCGCGGATCGAGGGCAGCGGCTCGATCGTCATGCCGGGCGGCGCGAGCGCGGGCAGGGCGCGGGCGATGGCGCCGTTGTACGAGCCCTTGCGCAGGCTGCCGAGCAGCGAAACGACCTTCAGCGGTTTGGCGTCGGACATCGGGCTCTCCCTCTTCGCCGGGACTATGGGGCGAGCGGGGACTGCCCGGAAGAGGGTCGGGGCCGCTCGCCGGACGTTGCCAAGGGACATTGCCAGGGGACATTGCCACGGGACATTGCCACCGTCCTGCTGCATCGCAATATCCGGGGGAAAAGCGAGGATGCCATGGCCCTGAGCAAGCCCACCGAACGCGAGCTGATGCACGAGCGCGAGATCATCATCCGCGGCTACCGCCGTTCGGACGGCCTCTTCGACATCGAGGCGCATCTCATCGACACCAAGAGCTACAGCTTTCCGGCCGAGGATCGGGGCCGGATCGCCGCCGGCGAGCCGCTCCACGAGATGTGGGTCCGGCTGACCGTGGACGAGGATCTGCTGATCGTGGCGTGCGAGGCGGCGACGGACCACGGGCCCTACACGATCTGCCCGGACGCGGCTCCGAGTTTTGCCGGGCTCGCCGGCCTGCGGATCGGCCGCGGCTTCCTCAAGGCCGCCGCCGAGCGCGTCGGCGGCGTCGCCGGCTGCACGCATCTGCGCGAGCTGCTCCAGCAGCTCGGCACGGTCGCCTTCCAGACGCTCTATCCCGTGCGGGCGCGCAAGGAGGCGGCGGGCCAGGCCGCCGGGTCGGCGCCGCGGCTGCTCGACAGCTGCTATGCCTATGCGACGTCGGGCCCGGTGGTGCGCCGCCGCTGGCCCCAGTTCTATACCGGGCCTGCGGGCCTGACGGGGCCGGCGGGCCCGGCGGCGCCGCTCGCCGCCGACGACTGAGGCGCGGCCCGCGGCCGGCGGGCGACAACCTGGGAGGAAACATCGTGTCGCAAAGCGACAACCCGAGGGCCAGCGGCGGCGCGGCCGGCTGGAAGAGCTTCGTCACGCATCTCGAGTGCTCCGCGACCGGCGAGCGCATGCCGGCCGATCGCCTGGCAGGCCTCTCGGCAGCGGGCAAGCCGCTGCTGGTGCGCTACGACCTCGCCGCGGCGCGGGCCGCGCTCACCCGTGAGGCGCTCGCCGGGCGGCCGGCCGATCTCTGGCGCTGGCGGGAGCTGCTGCCGATCCGTCGCGCCGGCGACATCGTGAGCCTCGGCGAGACGGCGACGCCGCTCCTCCCGTTGCGGCGGGTCGCCGCCGGCGCGGCGGTGCTCGTCAAGGACGAAGGAAGGCTGCCGACCGGGTCCTTCAAGGCACGCGGCCTCGCCGTCGCGGTCGCGATGGCGAAATCCTTCGGCGTCGCCCATCTGGCGATGCCCACCAACGGCAATGCCGGGTCCGCCATGGCCGCCTATGCAAGCCGCGCCGGCATGCGCGCGACGGTCTTCTGCCCCGAGGACACGCCGGAGGTGAACGTCTCCGAGATCGCGCTGCAGGGTGCTGCGGTCTATCGCGTCAACGGCCTCATCGACGATTGCGGGCGGATCGTCGGGGAAGGGGCGGAGAAAGCCGGCTGGTTCGATCTCTCGACGCTCAAGGAGCCGTACCGCATCGAGGGCAAGAAGACGATGGGCTTCGAGCTCGCCGAACAGCTCGGCTGGGACCTGCCCGACGTGATCTTCTACCCGACCGGCGGCGGCACCGGCCTGATCGGCATGTGGAAGGGCTTCGCCGAGCTCGAGGCGGTCGGCCTGATCGGCCCCCGCCGCCCGCGCATGGTCGCGGTGCAGGCGAGCGGCTGCGCGCCGATCGTCCGCGCCTTCGAGGCCGGGGCCGAGCACGCCCTGCGCTGGGAGGACGCGCAGACCATCGCCGCCGGCATCCGCGTGCCGCGGGCGCTCGGCGATTTCCTGATCCTGCGCGCGATCCGCGAGAGCGGCGGCTTCGCGATCGCCGTGCCCGATGCGGCGATCGTGGCGGCGATCGGGGAGGTCGGACGGGAGGAGGGGATGCTGCTCTGCCCCGAGGGTGCCGCGACCTTCGCCGCCTGGCGCGCCGCCGTCGCCTCCGGCCGGGTGGGGATGGGCGAGCGCGCCGTGCTCTTCAACTGTGCCACCGGGCTGAAATACCCGCTCCCGCCGGCAGGCCGGCGGATCGAGCGCAACGCGGCGATCGATTACGCGCAGTTCGCGGCAGTCACAGCGGCAGGGGCCCCGACTTCAGGTGCTCCATCGCGAAACGGCTGGTGACGTTGCGCAGCGGGACGGCCTCGATCAGCCGCCGATAGAACCCGTCATAGGCGGCGATGTCCGGCACCACCACGTGCAGCAGGTAATCGACATCCCCGCTCATCCGCCAGGCGCCGACGATCTCCGGGGTCTTCGCCACCACCGCGGCGAAGCGCTCGAGCCAGGCGGCCGAATGATCGGCGGTCTCGACCGCGACGAAGGCGCTGACCGGCAGGCCGACCTTCCCGGCATCGATCACGGCGATGCGGCCGCGGATCACGCCTGCCTCCTCGAGGCGGCGGATGCGCTTCCAGCACGGGGTCGCGGTGAGCGCGACGCGGCGGGCGATCTCGTTGAGCGAGAGGCTCGCGTCGGCGGCGAGGAGGCGGAGGATGGCGCGGTCGGTGGCATCGAGATCGCGCGCGGTCTTCTCCTCCGCGACCGTCATAAAGAAGCTCCTTCTCCCGGGTAGGCAATTCGGTCCCATTCTAGGGGCGGGATGGCGTGCAAGGGAAAAAATCTTCCGAATGAGCTTTACCCGGAGACGTTCTCCTCGGGCGTCTTGAGCGTGAGCGAGAGGGCGTGCAGCCCGGCCCCGAACTCGGCCGCGAGGGCTTCGTGCACGGCGCGCGCCCGCTCCACCCGGCTCAGGCCTCGGAAGAGGGGCGAGACGAGCCGCACCGAGAAATGGGTCTCGCCTTCCGGGCGGGCGCCGCTATGGCCGGCGTGGCGGTGGGACATGTCGGCGACCTCGAGCGCGCTCGGCGCGAAGATGGTGCGCAGCACGGCGGCGATGCGATCGGTGCGACTCTGCATTGCGCAGATATCGTCGGATTGTCACGCCGCGCCAAGGGTTCGGATTGGCCGTCCCGTTGCCAAAGGGGGGGAGGAGACCCCATAAGCGTGGGGTGGAAACGACCCCATCCCGCCGCTCTTCGCGCCCGCGGGCCTTCGCGCCCGACCCGGACGCGCCGGGGCGGAGCTGCGACATGCCGGGCTGCACGGCGCTCGGCCAGTATCGCGCGCCGCGCTCGCCCCGGGCGCTGCGCGAATGGCTCTGGTTCTGTCTCGATCACGTGCGGGCGTACAACGCCTCCTGGGACTATTATCGCGGCATGAGCCCGGGCCAGATCGAGGCCGAGATCCGCGCCGACGTCTCCTGGCAGCGGCCGACCTGGCCGCTCGGCCGGATCGGCGGGCAGGACTGGCGGCATTCGGCGTGGGTCGAGGATCCGCTCGGCGCGCTTTCCGCGCACGCCGCCCACGCCGCCCCCGGGCCGCCGGCGGAAGAGGCGCCGGCTGAGCTCCGGCCCCACCTCGCCACCCTCGCGCTCAACTGGCCGCTGACGCTGGAGGCGCTGAAGTCGCGCTACAAGGAGCTGGCCAAGCGGCACCATCCGGATGCCAATGGCGGCGATCGCAGTGCCGAGGAGCTCCTCAAGACCATCAATCTTGCCTATGCGACCGTGCGCAGCCGGCTCCGCCGCGGCGCCGCCGGGAGCGGCCCGGCCGCAGGCAACGGCCCGGCCGCCGCCGCCGGCTGAGCCGCCGCCCTTCGCAGGCCCGCCTCCCGGCATTACATTACGAATCCCCGATCGTCACAGGACCGTCCGGCCGATGAACCAGCTTGCCGCCGCCACAGATTCGCGCATCGCACCGACTTCGGCCATCGATCTGCCGGACATCACCGTCAACGCGCGCCAGACCTTCGGGCTCGCAACCGACATGACGGTGCCCGCCTTCTCGGTCCGCACCGAGCATGTCCCCGACGTCGACGAGGCATACCGGTTCGACCGCGAGACCACGCTCGCGATCCTCGCCGGCTTCGCCCATAACCGCCGGGTGCTGATCCAGGGCTATCACGGGACCGGCAAGTCCACCCACATCGAGCAGGTGGCAGCAAGGCTCAACTGGCCCTGCATCCGCATCAACCTCGACAGCCACATCAGCCGCATCGACCTCATCGGCAAGGATGCGATCGTGCTGAAGGAGGGCAAGCAGGTCACCGAGTTCCGCGAAGGCATCCTGCCCTGGGCGCTGCAACACGCCTGCGCGCTGGTCTTCGACGAGTACGACGCCGGCCGTCCGGACGTGATGTTCGTGATCCAGCGCGTGCTCGAGGTGGAGGGCAAGCTCACGCTCCTCGATCAGAACCGCGTGATCCGCCCGCACCCGGCCTTCCGCCTCTACGCCACCGCCAACACGGTCGGGCTCGGCGATACCACCGGGCTCTATCACGGCACGCAGCAGATCAACCAGGGCCAGATGGACCGCTGGAACATCGTCGCCACGCTCAACTACCTCCAGCACGATCAGGAGGTCGAGATCGTGATGGCCAAGCTCGGCGCCGATCCCGAGGACGCCGGCGTCAAGCGGCGCATCGAGAGCATGGTGGCGCTCGCCGATCTCACGCGCGCCGGCTTCGTCAACGGCGACATCTCCACCGTGATGAGCCCGCGCACGGTCATCACGCTGGCCGAGAACGCCCGCATCTTCGGCGATCTCGGCTTCGCCTTCCGCCTCACCTTCCTCAACAAATGCGACGAGGCGGAGCGGCAGATCGTCGCCGAATATTACCAGCGCTGCTTCAACGAGGAGATCCCCACGGGGGCCTTCCTGCGCAAGGCGTCCTGATCGCGGGCGATATATCCTGGGTGAAATGAGCGGTTCGCAGGGCAACGACCGGGTCGAGGAGTTCAAGCGCGCGACCGCGAGCGCGCTGCGGGCGCTTGCCGCCGAGCCCGAGGTCCAGGTCGCCTTCCAGCCCGGCCCCTCCGGCCTTGCCGGCAAGCGCGCCCGCCTGCCGCTGCCGACGCGGGCGCTGCCGCCGGCCGAGCGCTCGCGGCTGCGCGGCACCGCGGATTCCGTCGCCCTCCGCCTCCGCCACCACGACGACGCCACCCACGCCGCGCGCAGCCCGGGCGGGCGCGAGGCGAAGGAGGTCTACGACGCGCTCGAACAGGTGCGCGTCGAGGTCGTCGGCTCCCGCCACATGGCCGGCGTCGCCGCCAATCTCCGCGCCCGGCTCGGCGAGGAGTGCGAAGCCGAGGGCTACGACCGGATGACGCGGAAGGACCAGCTTCCGCTCGCCACCGCGCTCGCCCTGCTCGCCCGCGAACGCCTCTCGGGCGAGGGGGTGCCGGCGGCCGCTTCGCCCATCCTCGACACCTGGCGCGGCACGCTCGGCGCCGACGCCGAGACGGCGATGGCCGAGCTCGCCCGCGCCCAGGACGACCAGGCCGCCTACGCCCGCGCCGCGCGCCGGCTGCTCGCCGCCCTCGATCTCGCCGAGGCCGAGGCCGAGACCGACGCCGAGGAAGGGGGCGAGCAGAACGAGGAGGGCGAGGAGTCCGGCGCCCAGGACAACAGCGCCGATGGCAAGGGCCGCCCCGACGCCGACAGCGAGGCAATGCTCGGGGCCGAGTCCAAGGAAGCGGAAGGCGAGGCTACCGAGGAAGGCGAGGAGTCCGAGGACGACGCCGCCGCGGGGGACGAGCAGCCGGGCGGGCCGCAGCCGCGCCGCGAACCCGCCGGCGGCGCCCATGAAGGCGCCTACCGCGCCTATACGCGGAGCTTCGACGAGGAGATCGCGGCCGACGATCTCTGCGACCCCGAAGAGCTCGGACGGCTCCGCCAGCAGCTCGACCAGCAGCTCCAGCACCTCCACGGCGTCGTCTCCAAGCTCGCCAACCGCCTCCAGCGCCGCCTGCTCGCCCAGCAGCAGCGGGCCTGGGACTTCGATCTCGACGAGGGCCTGCTCGACGCCGGGCGCCTCGCCCGGGTGGTCGTCAACCCGCTGCAATCGCTCTCCTACAAGCGCGAGCGCGAGACCGATTTCCGCGACACCGTGGTCGGCCTGCTGCTCGACAACTCGGGCAGCATGCGCGGTCGGCCGATCACGGTCGCGGCGATGTGCGGGGACATCCTCGCCCGCACCCTCGAGCGCTGCGGGGTGAAGGTCGAGATCCTCGGCTTCACCACGCGGGCCTGGAAGGGCGGGCAGAGCCGCGAGCGCTGGGTGGCCGACGGCAAGCCGCGCAACCCCGGCCGGCTCAACGACCTCCGCCACATCATCTACAAGTCCGCCGACCAGCCCTGGCGGCGGGCGCGCAAGAATCTCGGCCTGATGCTGCGCGAGGGCCTGCTCAAGGAGAACATCGACGGCGAGGCCCTGCTCTGGGCCTATCGCCGCCTCCTCGCCCGGCCCGAATTCCGCCGCATCCTGATGGTCATCAGCGACGGCGCGCCGGTCGACGATTTCGACCCTCTCCGTCAACCCCGGCAACTATCTCGAGAAGCACCTCCGCGAGGTCATCCACGAGGTCGAGAACCGCGACCTCGTCGAGCTGATCGCGATCGGCATCGGCCACGACGTCACCCGCTACTACCGCCGCGCGGTGACCATCGTCGATGCCGAGGAGCTGGGCGGGACGATGATGAAGAAGCTCGCCGAGCTGTTCGACGAGGACGCCGCGCTGGCCTGGGCGCGAACCTCCTCGCGCCAGGCGGCGCTGGTGGTGTGAGGAGATCCTTCACCTGATCCTGCTCACCAACGGCGAGGGCTATCCCGGCGCCGATACTGCCGCCCGCATGCTCACCGAAGGCCGGCCCGTGCTCGACGCGATCGAGGCCGGCGTGCGCCTGGTCGAGGCGGACGAGCGGGTGCGCACGGTCGGCCGCGGCGGCTGGGCCAATATCCTGGGCGAGGTCGAGCTGGACGCCGCGATGATGGACGGGACCACCCTGCAGACCGGCGCGGTCGGCGCGGTCCAGGGTTTTCTCCATCCGGTCTCGATCGCGCGGGCGGTGATGGAGCGCCTGCCCCATGGGCTGCTGGTCGGGCGCGGGGCCGAGATGTTCGCCCGCGAGATCGGCGCCGAGACCGGGGAAAACCTGCTGCCCCACGCCCGTGACGCCTGGCGGGCCTGGTTCGAGGCCGAGGTCTCCCCCGCGGAGCGCGAACGCTGGCCCGCCTCGGGCCTCGTCCAGCACGTGTGCAGGCAGGTCCAGCCGGAGCGACCGGCGGGCACCACGATCTTCATCGCCCGCGACCGCGGCGGCGCGATCGGCTCCGGCACCAGCACCTCCGGCTGGCAATGGAAATATCCCGGCCGGCTCGGCGACACGCCGATCATCGGCGCCGGCTCCTATGCCGATACACGCTACGGCGCCTCAGCCTGCACCGGCGTCGGCGAAATGGCGATCCGCTGCGGCACCGCCCGCGCCGTCGTCCTCTACCTCAAGAAAGGCGCCTCGGTGCACGATGCGGTCGCCGAGGCAGTGGAGGACATGCGGGCGATGCAAGGCGGCCTGATCGGGCGCATCACCATCCACGCCATCGACGCAAGCGACAACCACCGCGTCGTCGCCGTCAACGGCGATGGACGGAACGAATACTGGCTCTGGCGCGAGGGCGAGGAACGCGCCAGCCGCCAGCGCTGCGAGCCGATTCCCCTTTAGCTCGGTTCAGCCCCGCCGGAAGAAGGCGTCCGCCGCGCTCCGGTGGCCCTCCTTGCGGACCATGTCGGCCTCGACCCGGACGATCTCGGCGCGCAGCTCCTCGCGATAGGCGGCCAGCTCGGCGAGCCCCAGCGGGTCGAGGCGGAGCGGCGCGAGGCGCGCCACCGGCTTCTTCGGAGTCTCATCTTCGTCGATCATCCGCCCCTCCCATCAAGGCCGGAACCGCTTATATCAGCACGGGTGCCGGTCAGGCCTGCGTATTGACCCGCCGGGAGGCGCGGGGCATATCCCGAGGCTTCCCCGCTGGCGCGCGCGGCCTCGTTCGCTCCCGCCCCTTTCGCGTGCAAAATGGAACGTGTCATGGCCCTGCCGCTGATGCCGAAGGCCACCGCCGTATGGCTGATCGAAAAGACGGCGCTGACCTTCGAGCAGATCGCCGATTTCTGCGGCATGCATCCGCTCGAGGTGCAGGCGATCGCCGATGGCGAGGTCGCGCAGGGCATCGTCGGCTACGATCCGGTTGCCAACGGCCAGCTGACCGCCGCCGAGATCAAGCGCTGCGAGGCCGAGCCCAAGGCCCGGCTGACTCTGCTCGCGCCCGCCAATCCCCTGCCGCGGCGCACCACCGGGGCGCACTACACGCCGGTGGCGAAGCGCAATGACCGCCCCGACGCCATCGCCTTCCTGCTGCGCAACCACCCCCAGCTCACCGACGCGCAGATTAGCAAGCTGCTCGGCACGACCAAGGAGACGATCCAGAAGGTGCGGGACCGCAGCCACTGGAACAGCGCCAACATCAAGCCGCGCGACCCGGTCTTCCTCGGCCTCTGCAGCCAGGGCGACCTCAACGGCGCGGTCGCGGCGGCCAACGAGCGGCTGGCACGCGACGGCCAGACGGTGCCGACCCCACCTCCGCCCGAGACCGACGAGGCCGCCTGAAGCAGGGGCGGTCTGACGGGGGAGGTGCCCGGGTGCCTATCCGGCTCCCGCCTGTTCCTGGCTCCGCAGGCGCTCCATCTCCTCCTTCACGCGCAGCTTCTCGCGCTTGAGCCGGCTCAATGCCTCGGCATCCGGGCGTGGGCGTTGGTCCTCTTCGGCAATCCGCGTCTCGAGGCTGGCATGGCGTTCCTTCAGGGCCGAGAGGTGGGACAGCAGGTTCATGGACACCCCTTCCGTGCTGCGGCGGCCCGCCGGGCACGCGGCCGCCCAAACGAAAATGCTAGCAAACCCGGCCCCGCGCGCGCCACGGGAATCGCTGCGTCGCCGTCGGGCCCGTGGTATGGACCGGCCCCATGCTGACCGACCATGACGCGCTGCTCAGGCGCCTGCACGATCTCAGGAGCGAGCATCGCGATCTCGACACGGTCATCGCCCGCCTGTCCGCCGAGGTGGCGTGCGACCAGCTCCACATGCAGCGGCTCAAGAAGCGCAAGCTCATGCTCAAGGACGAGATCTCCCGGCTGGAGAGCCGGCTCATCCCCGACAGCATCGCCTGACCCCGCATGCAAGCGGGCGTCATCGTCGGGATCATCATGGGCAGCCGCTCCGACTGGCCGACGCTCGCTCATGCCGCCGCCACGCTCGATGCGCTGCTCGTGCCCTACGAATCCCGCGTGGTCTCCGCCCACCGCACGCCCGACCGGCTCGCCGCCTATGCCAAGGGGGCGCGCGGGCGGGGCCTCGGCGTCATCATCGCCGGCGCCGGCGGGGCCGCCCACCTGCCCGGGATGTGCGCGGCCTTCACCACGCTGCCGGTCCTCGGCGTGCCGGTCGAGAGCGCCGCGCTCAAGGGCATGGACAGCCTGCTCTCGATCGTCCAGATGCCGCCCGGGGTTCCGGTCGGCACGCTCGCGATCGGCCGCGCCGGCGCGGTGAACGCGGCCCTGCTCGCCGCCGCGATCCTCGCTCTCTCCGATCCCGCGCTCGCCGCCCGGCTCGACGCCTGGCGGGCCGCCCAGACCGCGGCGGTTCCGCTCCTGCCGGAGGGGGACGCGGCCGAGGCCCCGGCGGGATAACCCAGCGGATGACCCGGTTCCCCGTCTTCCCCCTGCCGCCCAACCGGACGATCGGCATCGTCGGCGGCGGCCAGCTCGGCCGGATGACGGCGCTCGCCGCCGCCCGGCTCGGCTATCGCTGCCACATCCTCACCCCCGAGCCGGAGAGCCCGGCCGGCCAGGTCGCCGCCGCGGTGACGTCGGGCGAGTACGAGGACCCCGCGGCGCTCGCCGAGTTCGCCGCCGCCGTCGATGTCGTCACCTTCGAGTTCGAGAATGTCAGCGCCGCCGGGCTCGATCTGCTCGCCGCGCTCAAACCGGTACGGCCCGCCCCCGCGGTGCTCCGCACCAGCCAGGACCGCGGCGCCGAGAAATCCTTCCTGGGCGGCGCCGGCGTGCCGACCGCGCCCTGGCGGCCCGTGGCGAGCCGCGCCGATCTCGACCACGCGGCGGCAGCCCTCGGCCTGCCCGCGGTGCTGAAGACCACGAGGCTCGGCTATGACGGCAAGGGCCAGAGCCTGATCGCCCGCGCCGCCGAGCTCGACGCCGCCTTCGCGAGCCTCGCGCCGAAGCCGCTGGTGCTCGAAGCGTTCGTCGATTTCGCCTGCGAGATCAGCGTCATCGCCGCCCGCGGCGAGGATGGGCAGGCGGTCGCCTTCGACGTCGCCCTGAACCGCCATCGCCAGCATATCCTCGACCTCACCCTCGCCCCGGCGCCGGTCGCGGAGGAGATTGCCGAGGAGGCGCGGACGATCGCGCTCCGCATCGCCGGAGCCCTCGATCTCGTCGGGCTGATCGCGGTCGAGATGTTCGTCACCCGCGACGGTCGCGTGCTGGTGAACGAGATCGCGCCCCGGCCGCACAATTCCGGCCACTGGACGATCGACGCCTGCCCGGCGAGCCAGTTCGAGCTCTTCGTCCGCGCCGTCGCCGGGCTCCCGCTGCCCCACCCCAGGCGCCATTCGGACGCGGTGATGAAGAACCTGGTCGGCCCGGAAGAGATGGCGTTTTGGCCCGAGATTCTCGCCGCCCCCGGGCTCATCCCGCACCTCTACGGCAAGCAGGAGGCGCGGCCGGGGCGTAAGATGGGCCATGTGACGCATCTTTTTCCCTTGGGCGCCCTGCCCGGACCGTTCGGCATTGCGGCGGCCCTCGGCCCGCTCGCCGCCGATATCGAGGCGCCCGCCCGCCTCGCTCACGCCAAATAGGAGGAAACCATGCCCCTCTCCGAACAATCTCCTTCCTGCTCCTGCTGCCGGGCGCCGCTGCTCCCGCCGGGCCTCGACCGCCGCTGGTTTCTCCGCGCCGGCGCGGCCGCCGCCGGGCTCGCTCTCGGGCCCCGTCTCGCCCGCGCCCAAGCGGGCAGCGCCCAGGCGCCGACGCCCTACAAGGCGATGCTCCTCTCCTGCGTCGATCCGCGTACCCAGGCACCGATCGCGGGTTGGATGAACATGGCGGTGCCGGACAGCCACGCCGCCAGCCTCGAAGGCCGGTACAGCCAGTTCACGATTGCGGGTGCGGCGGTGGGCGTCGTCGCGCCGGAATTCCCCCCCACCTGGACCGAGGCCTTCTGGGACAATTTCAGCGCCACCATCCAACTGCACAGGATCCAGAACCTCGTCGTCGTGGACCATTCGAACTGCGGCGCGGTGGGTATCGCCTACGGCCAGGACGTGCTGAACGATCCGCAGCTCGAGCTTGCGGCCCACCTGGCCGATGTCACGGAATTGAAGCGGCAGCTCTCGATCCGCCATCCGGACGCCGGGTTCCAGGCCTGGTACGTCTCCCGCGATTCCGCGGGCCGATTCACCGAGTGGAAGGCTCTCATTCCGGGCCCGATCATCGGCTGATGGATCAGCTGTGAGCGCGATCAGCCGCCGGCTTCCGAGAGGAAGGAAGAGAGCGTCCGATTGAACGCGTCCGGCGCCTGGATATTCACCAGGTGGCCCGCCCCGGGGAACTCGACGAAGGCCGCATGCGGGATCCGCGCCGCGATCCCGCGCATCGCCTCGGGCAGGGACCCGTCCGCGCCGCCGACCACCAGCAGCGCCGGCGGAACGAGGCCTGGCAGGGCAGGGCGCAGATCGTAATCCTGCAGGGCGCGGGCGCAGGCGACGAACCCGCCGAATTTCGTGCCCCGGATCATCGCCCGGACATGGGCGAGCCCCGGGCCGCCGGCGGCGACGAATTCGGGCGGGAACCAGCGCCGCACCGTCGGTTCCACCAGCCCGGCCATTCCCTCCGCCGCGGCGAGGTCGATCCGCTCCTGCCAGGCCGCAATGCTTCCCGGCGGACTGCTCGCCTGCCCGTCGCAGGCGACGATGCGCGTGATCCGCCCGGGCAGGCGTGCGGCGATGGCGAAGGCGGTCGCCGCCCCGAGCGAGATGCCGACGAAGCTCGCCCGCGCGATCCGGAACGCATCGAGCAGCGAAGCGGCGTCTGCGACGAGCGCATCGATCGTCGCCGGGCCGTCCGGGACCTCCGTGCCGCCGTGGCCGCGCTGGTCGTAGCGGAGGATCCGGAACCGTCCGGCGAGCGCTGCCACCTGCTCATCCCAGAGCGAGAGGTCGGTCAGCAGGGAATTGCTGAAGACGAGCCATTCCGCGCCTTCGCGGCCATCGACGCGGCAGCGGAAGGCCAGGCCGTCGACACCAACCGTGATGTCGGTTCCCGCGTCCATCATTCGCCCCGCAGATATGGCACATAGAGATTGAAGAGTGTCGCGCCCTGGCCCGCGATCTCGCCGAAGGTCCCGCCCAGCTCCGCGAGCACGACCGGTCGGGCGAAGCCAGCCACGAGCCAGAGGTCATCGTCCGCGCGGAAGGCGCGGATCTCCGCCGGGCCGGCCGCGTGGCGGCGAAGAAAGGCGCCCACGGCCTCCTCGCCGGGCGCGGCGTAGCGTGCGAGCAGCAGCCGCGCGATCGCCCGCGGCGGCGGCAGCTTCGGCCTCGCCGGGTCCACCGCGGCGGCGACGACGCGCAGCCGGCCAAGCGTGCGCGGCACCACGCGGCGACTCCAGGGCGACGCGCGCTCGCCGGAAACCGCGCGATATTCGGGAGTCTCCATCGCCGCAACGGACTCGAGCTCGTAGAGCGCGAGATAGCGCGGCCATCCCTCGATCGCCGCCCAGCGCGAGGCGCTGAGGAATCCGGGCAAGGCGCGCCGCTCGGGAAAATGCTCGCAATCGTACCAGTCGTTGAACTCGTCCTCCATGTCGGAAGGAGGCTGCATGGTCACGAGCAGGAGTCCGCCGGGCATCGCCGTTCCCTCCCCGCGCGTCCGGATCGGCCCGCGCGATGGTCGATATGTTGACACTACCTGCGACGCAGCATCGGCGGCGCACGGCCCTCCTGTCAACCGAAGCGGCTCGGGACGTTTCGCCAGATCCACGATACCAACGCAGAATTGCCGCATAATGCGCGACCGGCCACGCTTGACTTCGGGACCCTTCCCCTCCTATTAGGTGTCGACACCAGATCGGGGAGGAGAAGAATGGCGCCGGGTGCACTCGTGACCGGGAACATGGACTTCCTGCGCCGGCCCCTGGTGCACAATGTGCGCCCCGGCCACCGGGTCCTCGTCCTCAGCGACACCGCGCACGATCCGCGCGTCTGGCAGGTCGTCATGAGCATCCTCTCCGAGCTCGGCGCGGAAGCGACCGTCGCCCTCTTCGAGCGCCGGCCCGCCGACTATTACGATCCGCCCGAGGCGGTGCGCGAGAGCATGATGACGTCGGACATCAACGTCCTGCTCGCCTCCACCGGCATGCTGCACTGCCCGGCGAACTTCCGCGCCATGGCCGCCGGAATCCCGGCCATCTGCATGGACGGCGGCATGAGCCTCGAGATGTTCCAGTCCGGCGCCGTCACCGACGACATGAAGCAGATCGCCGTCCGCAAGCATTACGTGGCGAAGAACGTCTTCGGCGCGGAAGCGAAGGAGTGCCGGGTCACCTCGCGCTACGGGACCGATTTCACCTACCGCGTCGACGAACGGATCTTCGTTCCGCCCCTGCCCGCGAATTCGTTCGCCCCGTACAAGATGATCAATTTCGACAAGGACGAGAACCGCAAAGGCGGAAACCTCTTCTACTATCTCTTCCCGACCGGCGAGTTCAACGTCGCGCCGGTCGAGGGCAGCGCCAACGGCAAGCTCGTCATCGATCTCACGATGCACCATATCGGGCGCCTCGCCGAGCCGATCGAGCTGATCGTCGAGAAGGGCCGCATCACCCGCATCGAAGGCGGGGCGGACGCGCGGACGCTGCGCGACTACCTGCTCGCCTACGGCGACGAGAACGCCTATATGTGCCCGGCCGAAGCCTCGGTCGGCGTCAATGCCAAGGCGATCGTCCGCGGCATCCAGCGCGAGGACAAGAACATCTACGGCGCGATGCATTTCGGCCTCGGCACCAACATCGATGTCGGCGGCTCGGTCAAGTCCAAGATCCATATGGACGGCGTGATCCTCGAGCCCACGCTCCATGTCGACGGCGTCGCGCGGATGGATAATGGCCGCTTCCTTGTGCCGATTGAAGGCTGACGGGGGTAAAAGCTGACGGGGGTAAAAGCTGACGGGGGTAAAAGCTGACGGGGGTAAAAGCTGACGGGGGGCGAAGGCTGACGGGGGCGAAAATCGCCGCCGGCTCTCCATTCGCGGGCTTCCGGCGGCGCGACGCAGGCGGGTATGATCCGGCAATGAGAGGCTCGTTGCGCCAGGTGCCGCCGGCGTCCGGAACCGCTCCTCTCGCCGGGGCGGGGGAGGGGGCGGCATCGCTCGAGCGGGCAAAGCTCGTGATCCGGCGGATCATCGCCGAAGGGCAGGATCGCCCCTCGCTGGTCGCGCGCATCGCCTGCGACGTCGGTGCCGAGATCCTCGAGAATATCCGCAAACCCGGCGACGACCTCAATTCCGTCGACCTCTCCCGGCACTACCAGACCAGCCGGACCCCCGTGCGCGAAGCGCTGATGCTGCTCGAGAAGGAAGGCCTGGTCGAGGTCGCGCCGCGGCGGCGCCCGCGCGTGATCCTCCTCTCGCTCCCGGAGATCCGCGAAATCTATCGTGCCCGCGCGGCCCTGCTCGAGCTGATCGCGGGGGACGTCGCGCGCCAGGCGTCGGACGAGGACATCGCCGAGCTCGCCTCGCTCGTCGGCGCGATGCAGCGCCATCATGAGCGCGGCGACCTCAGCTCCTATATCTGGGCGAACGTCGCGTTCCACGATCGCAACACCCAGATCGCCGACAACCGCACCGCCAAGCGCATCATCGATTCGCTGCTGTTGCGAACGCTGCCGCTGCGCCGGCTCAGCCTCTCCCAGCCCAGCCGCATGCGCGAATCGCTCGCCGACCATGTGCATCTCGTGCACGCCTACGAGAAGCGGGACCCCAATCTCGCCGCCGCGCTCATCCGCTTCAACCACATGACCGCGCTCGCCACCCTCGAGACCGTGCTCGGCCATGGACCGCCTGACGCCGGCGGGCGGCACCCGTGAGCGCACGCGCCATCCTCCTCGTCCTGATGCAGCCGCCGCCTGCCTTCGAGGAGGAGTTCAATTGCTGGTACGATACCGAGCATATTCCCGAACGCCTCGCGGTGCCGGGATTCACGGCCGCGCGACGCTATGCCTGCCTGCTCGGCTGGCCCCGCTACATGGCGCTCTATGACCTCGCGAACCTGGAGGTCCTCGACTCCGCCGCCTATCTCCGCGTCAGCGGCGCCCGTTTCTCCCCCTGGACGCGGCGCGTGCTGAGCCGCGTGCGCGTCGATCGCATGGTAGCGGCGCAGCTCTATCCCGGGGACGCGCCAACGACGGACTGCGCGCGCACGCTGCTCCTGCGTTTTGCCGCGTCGGGCGCGTCCATGGGCGCATCCATGGGCGCGTCCACGGGCGCGCCCGACGAGACTGACCTCGCGGCCAGGCTCCGCGCCGGGTTCGAAGGCAAGGACGACGTGGCGGACCTGCGGCTCTTCGCCTCCCCCGCCGGCACGCGGAGCGCATACCTCGCCCTCATCGGCCTCGCCTCGCCGGCGATCGAGGCGCGGATCGACCGCGCCGTCCTCGGTCCCTGGGCGGCACGGCTCGAGCTTGCCAATGTCTATGCGCGCTACTGAACTTCGCTCGCGAAATCTCCTCCTTCAGCGCCCCCGCCAGCGCGGCGGCCGCCGCTCGAGGCGGGCGCGGATGCCCTCCTCGCGATCCTCGCTGAGATAGGGGTTCGGCCCGGCGTTCAGCCTGAGCGCCGCGTGAACCGAAAGCTCCCAGCCCTTGCTCGCCATCTCCTTGTAGCGCCGCAACGACAAAGGCGCGTTGGCGACGATCGCGCGCACCAGGCGCTCGGTCTCCCCCGCCAGGGCCTCCTTGGCGACGACGGCGTTGAAAAGCCCGTGCCGCGCCGCTTCCTCCGCGGTCAGGCTCTCGCCCGTGTACAACATCTGAAACGCGATCGCGCGCGGCACCAGCCGCGGCAATAGCACGGACGCGAAATTGGCCCCCATGCCGATCTTCGCCTCCGGCATGCCGATCGTCGCATGGGCGGCCGCGATGCGCATGTCGCAGGCGAGCGCCAGCTCGCATCCGCCGGCGACGGCCGGGCCGTTCAGCGCGGCGATGGTCGGCTTGTAGGTTTCGAGCACGGCCTCGAAGACATTGCGGTGAAGCCCCGTCATCGGCACCGGGAAGCGGCGCTTCTCGCGCGCGATCTCGTCCATCTCCTTGAGATCCCCGCCGGCGCAGAAGGCGCGATCGCCGGCGCCGGTGAGCACGATCGCCCAGGTCTCGTCGTCCTCGCCGGCATCGGAGAACGCCTGGACGAGCGCTGCCTGGAGGGCGAGGCTCAAGGCGTTCCGCCGCTCGGGGCGGTTGAGCGTGATATAGGCGACATGCTCGCGCCGCTCGCAGAGCAGGATGTCCTTCTCGATCCCGGCCATTCCTTCACGCGCTCCTAGCGGACGGAAAAGTCCCGCCCGTCAACAGGGGTTTCCAACGGGAGTTCAGAGAAATCCGATCGAGAGCCACGGCACCGCCGCGATCACGACGAGGGCCGCGAGCAGTGCGGCAAGGTAGGGCAGAATGGCGATGGCCGCCTGGTCCGGGTCGCATTTGCCGACCGCGCAGGCGCCGTAATACCCGACCCCGAAGGGCGGCGTGAAGAGGCCGATGCTCATCGCCAGGATCGCGACGATCGCGTAATGGATCTGATGGATGCCGAGATGCTGCGCGACCGGAAAGAGCAGGGGGCCGAACAGGACGATCGCGGGAATGCCCTCGAGCACCGCGCCCAGCACGATGAAGAGCACGATCGAGAGAGCGATGAAGCCGATCCGCCCGCCCGGCGCGCCGGCGAGCGCCGCGGCGAGGCTTGCCGCGAACCCCGATTGCGTCAGCGCCCAGCCCATCGCCGTCGCCATCGCGATGATCAGCATGATCGCGCCGGCGAGGCTCGCGGTCTCGCGCAGCATCGGATAGATGCGGCGCCAGTCGAGCTCGCGATAGACCAGCACCCCGACGGCGAAGGAGTAAATGACCCCCACCGTGCTCACCTCGGTCGCCGTCGCGATCCCCGCGACGACGCAATAGCGGATGAGGAGCGGCAGAAGCAGCCCGGGAATCGCGACGAAGAGCGCCTTGAAGCGCCCGGCGAACCCGATGCGCTCCGCCACCGCCTCATCGTCGCCGCGCGAGCGGAGAAGGGCGACGGCGATCAGGGCGAGCGCCGCGACGGCGGCCGGCAGCAGCCCGCCGATGAAGAGCGCAGCGATCGAGAGGTTGCACACGGTGCCGACGATGATCAGGACCAGGCTCGGCGGAATGAGCTCGGCCATCGCCCCGGAGGTCGAGAGAAGCGCGATCATCTGGCCGCGATCGTGGCCGCGGCGCTCCATCTCGGGGAAGAGCACGGGCGTCACCGCCGCCATGTCCGC
Source organism: uncultured Pseudomonadota bacterium (assembly GCA_963840545.1). Taxonomy (GTDB): domain Bacteria; phylum Pseudomonadota; class Alphaproteobacteria; order Acetobacterales; family Acetobacteraceae; genus JAKAWQ01. The sequence continues at coordinate 550,744 of CAWIZE010000002.1, forward strand.
GAGCTTGGATCCGGAGATCCCGGAGACCAGGAACATCGCCGCGACCAGCACGATGTTCAGCCCGCCCTTGAGATGCCCGACGAACGCGGCGATCGCCGCCACCAGGCGTCGCGCGATTCCCGTCGCGTCGATCAGCAGCCCGAGCAGGACGAAGAGCGGGATCGCCAGCAGCACGAGATCGGTCATCCCCTCGTCCATCTGCCCGGCGATCACGCTGAGCGGCATCGCGGTCGCCAGCGCCAGGTAGCTCAACGTCGCGATCCCGAAAGCGAATGCAATCGGCACGCCGATCGCGATCGCGGCGCTGAGGAACACGACGAAGAACAGGATGAGGTTGAAATTCCCGAGCTCCGCCAGGACGGGCCGCGCGAGATAGCAAGCGGCGCCGGCGGCAATGGTCGCGGCGAGCACCGGCAGGACGACGCGCGGCGCGCCATCCACCAGCCTGAGCGCGGCGATGATCAGCATGAAGAGGAGGCCGACCACGATGCCGAGCACGACATAGCTGTGCGGCATGTGCAGCGCCGGGCTGAAATCGATCGATTCCTGGCCGATATAGCTCGCGGCGAAGAACCGGCCCGTCGCGATGCCGGCAAGCAGGCTGCCGAGCCCCGAGGTTTTCGGGATCACCGTCGGCCAGGTCACGGCGGCGAGCACCTCGAGCGAGAAGACCGCCACCAGCGTGGTCGCGATCACTCCGCAGATCTCCGCCCCGCGCGGCGTCATGCGGCGGACCAGCGCGCTGAAGCCGAGATGCTCGCCGCGTCGATAGGCCGCGGCCGCGCCCAGCATGGTGAGCCAGAGGAAGAGCGTCCCGGCGAGATCGTCGGCCCAGACGATCGCGTTGTCCATGACGTAGCGGGTATAGACCTCGGCCCCGAGCACGACGATCTCGGCAACGATCAGCGCCGCCGCCACCGGCTCGACGATCCGGCCGATGAGGCGGTCGAGCGCCCGGGTCCAGCCGCGCCGCAGGCCCCGTCCGGAACCGGCGCCCGCGCCCTCGGCGATCACCGCCGCGGCGAACGGGTCATCCGGGGCGCCGTCATGAGAGCCCGCACGGACCGCGGCACTCGGCATCTTGCATTTCCCTCCCTGTTCGCCGCCCGGTTCCGCGATGAAGCCGCATCCCGGTCCTTCGTTGCCGTTCGCCGCGGCGCGCCCGATCCGCGCGGCGCTCCGCGATCGCTACGCCCGCGACGAAACCCTGCGATCGGGCACTAGAGCGTGGACTCCCTAGGGTCCGGCATCGCCGCCGCCGGCAGGTGCCCGCGCCGATAGACCATCAGCGTCCGGCGGAAGGTGATCACCACGATCCCGCGCTCGTTATATCCCTCGGTCTTGACGTCGACGATCCCGGCGTAGGGCCGGCTCGCCGATTCGCGCTTGCCGAGGACGCGGCTCCGCGCATAGAGCGTGTCCCCCGCCACCACCGGGTGGGGCAGCGCGACCTCGGTCCAGCCGAGATTGGCGACCGTGTTCTGCCCGAAATCGGTGGCCGAGAGCCCGGTGATCACCGCCAGCGTGAACGGGCTCGGAACGATCGGCTTGCCGAAGGGCGTGCGCGCGGCGTAATCGCTGTTGAAATGGATCTGGTTGAGGCCGAGCGTGAGCAGGCTGAACCAGACATTGTCCGGCTCGGTGATCGTCCGCCCGAAGCGATGGCGGTAGATCCGGTCGAGCTCGAAATCCTCGTAGCACATTCCGTCCCAGACGGTCGTGGGCGCGAGCGGCGATGGGTCCGGCACGGGGATTATCCTTCTGCTGCCTGATGTCCGTGGGCGCGCTCCGGCGCCGCCGAAGCGGGCGGGCCGCCGATCGCGCCCGCGCGCTGCAGGCGCGCGATCTCGGCGGGGCCGAGCCCGAGATCCCGGGCGAGCACCGCGAGCGTGTCGGCGCCGACTTCGCTCGGCCCCGGCCGCGGCTTCGTCCGCTCGTGCCCCGCGAACCGCGGCAGGACGTTGGTCATGCGCAGCCGGCCGATCTCCGGATCCTCGACCGCGACGAACGCGCCGCGGGCGATCACCTGCGGGTTGGATACCAGGGTCTCGACCGACTCGACGGGGCCGGCCGCGCAGCCCGCCGCGCTCATCTTGGCGATGCACTCGTCCCGGCCGCGGCTGGCGCACCAGCCGGCGACGATCGCGTCGAGCGCCTCGACATGCGCGACCCTGAGCGCGTTGGTGAGGAAGCGGGGGTCCCCCGCCAGCGCCTCGCCGCCGATCAGCCGGAGGATGCGTTCGGCGACCGGCTGGGCGCTGCCGGAGAGCGCCATCCAGAGCCCGTCCCCGCAGCGATAGACGCCGCGCGGCGCGGAGTCCGGGGCTCGCGGCGCCGCCGCGCCCGGATCGGCGCCCGGATCGGCGCCCGGATCGGCGCCCGGATCGGCGCCCGGATCGGCGCCAGGCTCCGGCCGCGGCGCTCCACCGTTGCGCAGCACCTCGAGCTCCATGAACTTGAGCAGCGCCTCGTAGATCGCGAGATCGACGATCTCGCCGCTGCCACGCCGCTCGCGGTTCCAGAGCGCGGCGAGCACGCCGTTGACGCCCATCATGCCCGCGGTGACGTCGCCGAGCGGAAAGGATGTCAGGGCAGGGCGGTCCTGGGGAAATCCCGGCAGGTCCCGCACCATCACCGAGGCGACGCCGCTCATCGCCTCGGCGAGCGTGCCGAATCCCTGCCGCGCGCGATAGGGTCCGTCCTGGCCGAAGCCGGTCATCCTGAGGATGACGAGCGGCGGGTGGATCGCCAGCAGCCGCTCCGGCGCGAGGTTCCATCGCTCGAGGGTTCCGGGCCGGAAATTCTCGATCAGGACATCGAACTGCGGCAGCCAGGCGAGCAACAGGCGCTGCGCCTCCGGGTGGCGCAGATCCATCGCCACGCACCGCTTGTTCCGGCTCAGCGTCTTCCAGTAGAGGCCGACCCCGCCGCGCTGCTCGCCGAGCTTGCGCACCGTATCGCCGGCGCCGGGCATCTCGACCTTGACGACATCGGCGCCGTAGTCGCCGAGAATCGAGGCGGTCAGCGGGGCGGCGATCATGGTGGCGATGTCGAGCACCCGGAGGCCGGCGAGCGGCCCGGGCCGTTGCTCGGTCCGGGCCGCTCCTCCGTCCTCGCGGTTGTCGTGGGCGTCTTTCGGCATGGTCAAGCGAGGCTAGGCAAGCGCGCCCGTGTATTTCTCGAGCAGCGCGAAGGGTTGCGCGCCGTACGCGTCCCGCCACTTGGCGTAGAGGCCGGCCTGGGCGATCACCGCGCGGAACGTGCTCCGGTCGGGCGTGATGATCGTCTGCCCCTGCCCGCGGAGCTGCTGCTCGAGCGCGCCTTCGCCCCCGGCGATGTCCGCGCGCTCCAGGAGCGCGGCGTCGTTCAGGTTGCGCGTCAGGATCTCCTGGAGCGAAGCCGGCAGCCGCTGCCAGGCGGCCCCGTTCGCCAGCATCTCGAACGGCGTCGGCTGATGCCTCGTGAGGGAGATGTATTTGGAGACTTCGTAGTATTTCGCGCTCTCGATGCTGATGAGCGGCTGCTCCGCCCCGTCGACGAGATGGGTCTGGATCGCGGTGTAGAGCTCGTTGTTGTTGACCGGCGTCGGCGATGCCCCGAGGGCGCGGAAGAAGGCGAGCTGGATCGGTGCCTCGGGAACGCGGAGCTTGAGGCCCTTCATCTCGGCGGCATTGTGAACCGCGCGGTTGCTCGTGAAGACGTCGCGGAATCCCGCGTCCCAGCCTTTCTCGAACACATGGAGGCCGGTCTTCTCGATCTCGGCGTGGATATAGGCGCCGAAATCGCCGTCCATCGCGTCCCAGAGCTGCTTGTATCCGGTGAAGGCGAAGGGCAGGCTCGTGTCCGAGGCGGACGGCACGACGTTGGCGAGGATATTGTCGCCGATCTGCAGGAGCTCGAGCGCGCCGGAGCGCAGCTGCGCCAGCATCTGCGTATCGCCGCCGAGCTGGTTGTTCGGATAGACCTGGACGACGAGGCGGCCGCCCGATTCCTCGCCGATCTTCTTGGCCGCTGCCACGGCGCGCACGTTCTGCGGGTGCGTCACCGGCTGGTCGTGGCCGAGCTTGTAGGTGAACTCGGCGGCCTCGGCCGGATAGCGAAGAATTGCCGCCGCGGCCACGCCGGCGGCGCCGGTGAGGAAGCGCTTGCGGGTCAGGCGCATGATCTTACTCCTTTGGGACCTTTTCGGATTGTCGTTCGAGGGCGTGCCTCGAAGGCGGGCCGGTTCGGTGTCAGAGGGGGATCGTGCTTGGCGTCATGACGTTTTCCTCCTTGTCTGTTGTGTCGACACTAATAGCAGCGCGCCCGATTCCGGTCAAGAACGGGGGCACCGCGAACAGCGCGGAAAATCTCCAAGGAACCAGATGAAACCATAGGATTGAAAGAACAGCGCGGCCCTGCGCCGCCGCCGGGTCTGCCGGCGCCGACATAACACTCGCTCCATCATGTCGACAGAAAGGAGAAACATCACCCGCCCAGGGGCTCGGCGAGGGACTGGGCCAGGGGCTCTGCCCCTGGACCGGGCCCCATCGCGCAAGCGCGATGGGAACCCGACCGCTGGGGCCCAGGGGTCCAAGTATGGGAGGCCCCAGACCCACATCCTTTTTCTTTCCCTTGTTGTGCCGCGCAGCGCTTAGGGGGTCCAGGGGCCCAGCCCCTGGCCTCAAAGATAGATCGCGCGCACGATCTCTTCGAGCGGCGCGCCGGCGCCGGCCCCGGGGCCGACATCCCGCCGCTCCACCACCCGTCCGTCGCGCAGGATCAGGAACCGGTCGGCGACGGCGAGTGCCAGCGTGATGTTCTGCTCGACGATCACCATCGTCGTCCCGCGTTCCTTGAGCCCCTTCATGATCGCCGCGATCTCCTGCACCAGGAGCGGCGCGAGCCCGCCCGAGGGCTCGTCGAGCAGCATCAGGCGGGGACGGCCCATCAGTGCCCGCCCGATCGCCACCATCTGCTGTTCGCCGCCCGAGAGGAACGCCACCGGGCGGGTGCGCCGTTCGGCGAGCCTCGGGAATCGCCCCAGCACCTCCGCCTCGAGGTCTTCGCGCGGTCCTTTCCGCGCCACCGCGCCGAGCCTGAGGTTCTCCTCCACGCTCATCTCGGGGAAGAGGTCGCGCGCCTGCGAGACCTGGACGATGCCGTGGCGGAAGATGCGGTGCGGCGGCGCGCCCGCAAGTTCGATCCCCGCGAACCGCACCGAGCCGCCGCTCGGGCGGACGAATCCCGAGATCGTGTTGAGCAGCGTCGATTTGCCGCTGCCGTTGGCGCCGAGCAGCGCCACCACCTCGCCCTCGCGCACCTCGAGATCGACCCCGAACAGGATCTGCTTGCCGGGATAGCCTGCGGTGATCCCGCGTGCCGCGAGCAGCGCCTCAGGCATGGCCGAGATAGGCCTCGAGCACCGTGCGGTCCGCGCGCACCGCCGCCGGCGCTCCGTCCGCGACCTTGGCTCCGTCGCTCAGCACGACCACCCGGTCGGCGAGCTGCATCACCAGCTCGATCGCGTGCTCGATCAGCAGCACGCCGATGCCGTTCTCGCGCGCCAGCCGCCGCACCAGCAAGGCGAGCGCCTCGCGCGCCGGCGGCGCGAGGCCCACCGCGGGCTCGTCGAGCAGCAGCAGCGGCGGCATCGGCGCCACCGCGCGCAGGATCTCGACCATCCGCTGCTGCCCGCCCGAAAGCCCGCCGGCATTCTGCTCGGCGATCGCGCCGATCCCCATCCGCTCGAGCAGCGCCCGCGCCCGCGCCGCAGCCTCCCGTTCGCTCCGCCGCGACCGCCCGGCGCCGAAGAGCAGCCCGCAGAAGCGGCTCGCGATCTCGGTGTGCAGCCCGACGAGCACGTTCTCGATCACCGAGAGGTCGGGGAAGAGCCCGCCATTCTGGAAGGTGCGGCGGATGCCGCGCCGGGCGATGTCGTGCGGGGAGCGGTTCTGGATCTCCTCGCCGCGGAAGCGGATCGTCCCGCCGGCGACCGGCGCATTGCCGGCGATCGCGTTGAAGAGCGTCGTCTTGCCCGCGCCGTTCGGCCCGATCAATGCGGCGATCTCGCCCGGCGCGAGCGCGAGGGACACGCGGTCCACCGCGGCCACGCCGCCGAAATGCACGCTCACCTCCGTAAGCTCGAGCAGACCGGCCATCTCACTCCTCGAGATAGCGGTCGCGGAAGACCGGGTGCCAGCGGGCGAGCAGGCTCGCCAGCCCGCGCGGCAGGAAGAGGATCACCAGGATGAGCAGCAGCCCGAACCCGAGCTCCTCGGAACCGGGCCAGCTCGTCAGGATCTGCGGCAGCGCGGTGAGCACCGCCGCGCCGAGCACCGAGCCCAATATGCTGCCGACGCCCCCCACCATGATGATCGCGAACTCGAGCACGAGCTCCGAAAGATTGAAGGAATCCGGGGAGAGATGGCCGATCAGCGCGGCGTACATCGCGCCCCCGACGCCGACCACGAAGCCGCTCCAGGCGAAGCCGATGACGATGAAGCGTTCCGTCGGGATGCCCATCGCCGCCGCCGCGGTTTCGTTGCCGCGGATGGCCATGAAGGCGCGGCCGAAGCGCGAGCAGAGCAGCCGCTCGGTCGCGATCACCGCCGCCACCGCGAGGGCGAGGAACACATAGAACTTGCGCGCATCGTCGAGCGGCCAGCCGAACAGCAGCGCGCGCGGCAAAGCGAGTCCCATCGAGCCGCCGGTCAGCGGCTCGGCGCGGATATAGGCCCAGCGCATCAGCTCGCCGAAGGCGAGCGTCATGATCGCGAGATAGAAAAGCCGCACGCCGCGCAGCGCCGGCACGGCGGTGAGCACGCCCGCGAGCGCGCCGGCAAGCCCGGCCGGCAGCACCGTGATCCACCACGGCAGCCCTGCCTTGGCCATCAGGATCCCGGAGGCGTAGGCGCCGATCCCGAAATAGGCGACGTTGGAGAAGGCGAAGAGGCCGAGATTGCCGACCACGACATTGAAGCCGATCGCCACCGGCACGTACATCAGCACGAGGTCGGCGACGAACTGCTGATAGGGGTTCAGCGCCAGCGGCACCGGCAGCAGCGCCAGCGGCACCAGCCAAAAGATCCCCCGCGGGACGCGCCCGAGGCCGCGCCGCGCCGTGCGCGAGGCGCCGCTCACACCCGGGCCAGCGCCTGCCTGCCGAACAGGCCGCGCGGGCGGATCAGCAGCACCAGGATCGTCACCAGGTAGGCCGTGACGTCGCTGAAGACGGTACTGACATAGAAGCCCAGCACCTCCTCCGTCACGCCGAGCAGCACGCCGCCGGCGACCGCCCCGGGGAGCGAGCCGAAGCCGCCCAGCGTCATCGCCGCGAAGCCCCGCACCAGCACCCACTCGCCCATGTCCGGCGTCAGCGGCACGATCATCGCCAGCATCACGCCCCCGGCGGCGGCCAGCGCGCCGCCCACGCCCCACATCATGCCATGGAAGAGCGGCACGTCGATGCCGACCAGCGCCGCGCCGCGCTCGGTCTGGAACACCGCGCGGATGACCCGCCCGAGCTTCGTCGCGCGGAAAAGCAGGAGCATAAGGGCAAACAGCACCAGCACCGCGGCGGTGATCACCAGCGCATCATTTGTCACCACCACCGGCCCGAGCATGATGGCGCCCTGCGGATAGGGCCGCGGCAGGTTCACGATCTCGCTGCCCCAGCGCAGCCGCGCCGCCCCCCGCAAGGCGTACCCCACCGCGAGCGCCATCGTCGCCAGGGCGAAATGCGGCGCCCGCATGATCGGCCGGAGCAGGAAACGCTGCACCAGGAAGCCGAGTGCGAAGAGAAGGACGAGCGCCAGGGCGAAGGCCGCGGCGAAGGGCAGGCCCGCGCCGACCAGCACGAAGCCCGCATAGGCGCCCGCCGTCGCCATGTCGCCATGGCCGAAATTCAGCACCGTCGTCGCCCGGTAGACCAATGTCATCGAGAGGGCGATCAGCGCATAGAGCATGCCGTTGGCGATCCCGCTCACCACGAGCTGGGGCAGCATCGCGAGCATCGGGACGACTACTCGCCGACGAGCGGCTTGCCCCAGGATCGGTAGATCGTCTCCTTGCCGTCGGCGTCGATCCCGATCGCGGGCATGGTCTCGGTGCCGACATGGTCGGTGGCGCTGAACGTCACCGTGTCGGCGAGCACGCCGGTCTGGAAGTGCTTGAGCGATTCGACGGCGGCGATCCAGCTCTCGCGCGTCGGATCGGGGCCCGCCAGCGCGAATCCCTTGACCGCCACGATCGCGACCGGCACGCCGAAATAATAGAAATTGGTCGGCACGCCGTTGGCCGGCAGCTCGCTCTTCGTCAGGTATTTGACGAAGATGTCGTGGAACTTCTTGAGCGGCCCCTGGCCGAGCGGCGCCTGGAACTGGTAGGGCTGGAAATAGACGCCGCGGACCGCCCCCGGCGTGCCGACATCATGCACCACCTGGTCGAAGTCGGCGCCGAGCGCGCCGACCACGGGAATATGCATCCCGTACTCGTGCATCGCGCGGAGGAACACGATCAGCGCCTGCTGATAAAGGCAGCCCATCACCGCCTGCGCGCCGGAGGCCTTGATCCGCAGCACCTGCGCCGTCGCGTCGGTCGCGTCCATGTCGAGGATCGTGGTCGCGACCACCGTCCCGCCATGGCTCTTGATGTACGCCTCCGCCGGATCGCAATAGCCGCGCGCCCAGTCGTTGCTGTGCATCACCAGCGCGATCTTCGTCACCCCCGGCTTGCTCAGCGCGAAGGCGGCCATCGCATGGCCGGAGGCCGTGCCGTTGTAGTCGACGGCGAAGATGCCCGGACTGGTCGGGATCGCGATGTGCGGGTTGGCCGAGCTGCCCATCCACGGCACGCCGGTCTGCAGCAGCATCGGCTTGATCGCCATCGCCACGCCGCTGCACGGCTGGCCCATGATCATGAAGACCTTGTCCTCATAGATCAGCTTCTTCGCCGCGGCGATTCCCTGCGTCTCGTTGCAGGCGCTGTCGGCGAGGATGATGTCGAACTTGCGCCCGTTCACGCCGCCCTGGGCGTTGATGGAGCGAAGATAGGCCACCGGCCCGTAATCGAGCGGATCGGCGGTCGAATCGACGCCCGAATAAGGCCCCAGCATGCCGATCTTGATCGTCGTCGCGGTGATGCCCTGCGTATTGCCGCCCGCCGAGGCCGCGGCAATCGAGGCCAAGGAAATCCAGACAACGGAAAACAGGATCGCGTACGCCCGCCGCATGTTCGATTGCCCCCGCCGCACGCGCCGACTGCGTGCACTCGTGTCTCCCAGGCGCATCATCGTCACAACGATGGCGGCGTGGCAAGGCATAAGGCCAGGCGACTTTGCCGCTTGCCCGGGTCCCGATCGCGCCGGCGCCATGGCAGCCCGATCCAGGCCGGGGCCTCGAGGCCGCGGACCCCGGCCGGCTACTCGGCAGGCGCGAACGGGTTCTCGGCGCTGCGGAAAGAAAGCCGGATGGGCGTGCCCGGCAGCGCGAAGCTTTCGCGCAGTCCGTTGGCGAGGTAGCGGCGGTATTCCTCGGGCGTCGCGTCGGCGCGGCTGCCGAACACGACAAAGCTCGGCGGTCGTGCCTTGGCCTCGGTGATGTAGCGGAGCTTTACCCGTTTGCCGCCGACCAGCGGCGGCGGGTGGCGCGCCAGCGCCGTCGCGAGCCAGCGATTGAGGCTCGCGGTCGGGATGCGCCGGTTCCACACTTCGGCGGCTTCCGTGACCGCCGGCAGGAACGCGGTCATGCCGACGCCGGTCTGCGCCGAGAGCGGCAGCAGCGCGATGCCCTTGAGCTGCGGCAGGCTCCGCGCCAGCCGTTCCTCGATCGCGCGCTGCACGGCGGCGCGCGCCTTCACCGCGTCCCACTTGGTGAGCACGAGGACGGCGGCGCGTCCCTCCTCGGCGATCAGCCGCCCGATCTCCAGATCCTGCTCGTGGATGCCGGCGGTCGCGTCCACCGTCAGCGCCACGACTTCGGCGCGTTTCAGCGCGGCGATCGCGGCCCCGGCCGCGAGCGTCTCGGCCCCCGCCGAGACCCGCGCGCGCTTGCGCAGCCCCGCGGTGTCGATCAGCGAGAAGAGCGTGCCGTCGGCGGCGGTGAAGGGCAGCGTCAGCGCATCGCGGGTGATGCCCGGCTCGGGCCCCGTGACCATCCGGTCCTCGCCGATCAGCCGGTTGATCAGGGTCGATTTGCCGGCATTCGGCCGCCCGACGATGGCGAGCCGGAGCGCCCGCTCCTCCGCCTCGCGCACCTCGCCCACCGGCGCCAGGCGCGCCGCGATCGCCGCGGCGAGCGCGTCGATCCCCTCGCCATGCGCGGCCGAGACCGCCAGCGGCTCGCCGAAGCCGAGCGTCCAGCCCTCGGCCGCGCCCGCGGCACCCCGTCCTTCCGCCTTGTTGATCACCGGCAGCACCGTCCGGCCCAGCCGGCGCAGCCGCTGCGCCAGCTCGAGGTCGCGCGGCAGCACGCCCGCCCGGGCGTCGACCACGAACAGCACCAGCTCGGCCCGCCGCAGCGCCTGCTCGGCGTGCGCCAGCATCCGTCCGCCGAGCGAGCCCGCCGGGGCTTCCTCCAGCCCGGCGGTATCGACCAGCAGGACAGCCCGCCCGGCCAGCCGCGCCTCGGCCTCGCGCGCGTCGCGGGTCAGCCCCGGCACGTCGCCCACCAGCGCCAGGCGCCGTCCGGCCAGCCGGTTGAAGAGGCTCGACTTGCCGACATTGGCCCGCCCGGCGATGACGACCCGGGGCAGCGCCACGCCCCTTATCTCAGCGCCCGACATTGCAGCGCCCCACACCTCCACGTCCCGCACCTCATCTCCACGCGGTGAGCGTGCCGTCGCGCAAGAGCGACAGCACCGTCGCGTCCGCCACGATCGGCGCCATCGTCGCCGGCCCGGGCAGGCGCTGCCGATCGAGAATTTCTCCGCTCTCCGGCGCCACCGACGCCAGCTCGCCGTTGTCGCCCGCGAGCAGCAGCCGCCCGCCCGCCAGGATCGGCCCGTGCCACAGGATCGGCCCGCGCTCGTGCTTCGGGTTCTTGAAGCGCGGCATCACCGTGATCCAGCGCACCAGGCCGGTGTTGCGCTGGATCGCCGCCAACCGCTGGTCGGCGGTGAGCAGGAACAGCCACTCGCCCGCGACCGCCGGCGTCTCGCTGCCGGCCACGTCGAGATAATAGACCCGCCGGCCGGAATGAATATCCTCGTCCACGAGGAGCTGGCCCATGCTGATCGCATAGACCTCCGAACCGTCCACCACGGGCAGCGCATGGACCGTGGAGAGATCCGCCGCGGTGGCGTTGCGGAGCACCGCGCCCAGGTTGTCGGACCATTGCACCGCCCCGGAATCGAGCGCGAGCGCGGTCAGCTCGCCCGAGGCGAAGCCCGCGATCACCAGCCCGTTGCCGATCGCCGGCGAGGGCTCGCCGAGCACGCCCACCAGGGCGGTCCGTCCCTGGTAGGACCAGATCTGCGTGCCGTCGGCGGCGTCGAGCGCCAGGATCTGCGCGGCGATCGTCGGCACGAAGAGCTTGCCGCCCGCGATCGTCGGCGCCGCCCGTGCCGGCTGGCCGATCGCCCGGCGCCAGCGCTGAACCCCCTTCGCCGCGTCGATCGCGACCACCTCCGCCCGGCCCGTCGCCGCGTAGAGCAGGCCGCCGTCGAACGAGATGCCGCCGCCGAGTTCCCCGCTCCGATCCTTTTTTCCCTTGGTGTCGAAGCGCCACAGCCGGGCGCCGTCGGCGAGGCGGAAGGCGCGCACCACGCCCCCGGAATCCATCGTGAACACGCTGCCGCCGGCGACGATCGGCTGGGCCGTGAGCTGGCGCCGATAGCTCGCCCCCTCGCCGATCGAGGCCTGCCAGGCACGCGTCAGCGAAGTGCCGGCGGCGAGCGAGCCCATCCGGTGCTCGGGGTTGCCGCCGACCTGCGGCCAGTCCGGGTTGCGCCGCGGCGGCGGCAGGACGACCGGGCTGGTCTCGCTGGTGTCCACCGTCAGGGTGTGCGGCGGGGGCAGCACGTCGAGCCGCACGCCCGGCAGCGGTGTCTTGGAGTTGCCGAACCATCCGCAGCCGGCGAGCGCCAGCGGCGCCAGCAGGGCGGCCCGCCGCGGCAGCGCGGGGCCCCGGGTCCGGTTTGTCCGGCTCATTCGGAAATTCGTGCCAGCAGGGCGGCGGCGCGCTGGCGCGCGCCCTGGGGCGCCGTCGGATCGCCGCTCAGCGTCGTCAGGATCTTCCCCGCCCCCGCCTTGTCGCCGGTGGCAATGGCGATCAGCGCGGCGGCCTCCTCGGCCATCGGCCGCCACGGGCTGTCGGCGGCGAGCAGCGGCTGGAGCTCGGCCTCGAGCGGCTTGGCCGCGGCCGCGGATTTCACCCCGTCGATCTGGTGCGTCACCCAGAGCAGGCGGCCCAGGCCCTGCAACAGCGGATCGGCGCCCGGGTCGCGCGCCAGCTCCTGCCAGAGGGCGAGGGCGAGCTTCTGCTGGCCCGCATCCGCGGCCAGCGCGGCGGCCCGCAGCCGCGCCAGGGTGCGGTAGCCGGCGGGCGTGTCGTTCCCCGCCAGGCGCGCGAAATCCGCCTCCGCCTTGGCATTTGCGGACCCGGCCGGGGGCGTCGCCTGGGCCGCCCGCTCGGCGGCGAAATACTCCATCGCGACCCGCGCGGCCTGGCGCGCCCGCCACCATGCGAGGCCCTGCCAGGCCGCCACGGCGAGCACGGCGAGGAAGGCCGCCGCGAGCAGGAACTTGCCGTAGCGCAGGAGCGCCGCGCGCAGCCGTTCGGCGCGCAGATCCTGTTCGACTTCCTCGAAGATGTCGACCAACTCACTCCCCTTGCCCGAGGCGGGGGCCGGACCATAAAGCCGATCCCGATCCAGGGGAATTACCCAGGGGAATCGGGCGGCGGAATTACCCCCCCCCGGGGGAATTACGCCCCGCGGGCAATTGCCCTGGGAGATCGCGACGCTGCCGGCGGGTGCCGGAAAAACCTTCCGTTCATTCCTGAGTGCGAGGAATGGGGCTCATGCGTCCCCTCCTGGCCCTCGTCCTCGTGCTGCCGCTGGCCGCCTGCGGCGTCTCCTGGACCGTGCCCGTCGGCGCCTTCGCCGGTCTCAACCTCGCCAGCATCATGACGCTGCACCGCACGCTCTTCGACGTCATCTGGTCCCTGGCCGAAAACCGGGACTGCTCGATCGTCTATCTCGACCAGGGCCACGGCTACTGCAAGCCGCTGGAGCCCGAGCCGCCCAAGCTGCCCTATTGCACCGCAACCCTCGGCTGGGTCGATTGCTGGACCGACCCCCAGGCCTTCGTCGATCCGCCGCCGCAGGTGGCGGACGGGCCCTACACGCTGACGCCCGCCCAGGAGAAGAACCGCACGCACGGTTGGCCGTGAGCCGCCGGCATGCTAGGGCGATGACCCATGCCGCCCGCCTCGAAGGCCTGCCTTGCCGCGCTCGTGCTGATCGCGTTCCTGCTGCCCCTGCTCGCCGCATGCGGCAAGCGCGGCCCGCCGTCGCCGCCCGGCCCGGCGAGCCAGGTCACCTATCCCAAGGTCTACCCGACCGAATAGCGCCGCCGTCAGCTCGAATGCGTGTAGTCGCTGCAGGCCGCGGCAGGCCCGGCGCTCACTGCGACGGCGCCGGCGATCGCACCGAGCACCGCCAAAGCCAGAAACACACGCTTCAACATCGCACCCTCCCTCTGCAGCTTGTGGTTCCCTCGACGCCCAAGGATAGCACGCGCTAGAGAGGGCGATCAACAAAACCGCCGGACGCCATGCACGGCTGCACCCCCGACCCCACAGGCGACGATCCGACGGTGGCCGAGCTGATCGCCGCGCGGCCCTTCCTCGCGCGGAGGGCGCTCGACGGCCTCGCCGTCGAAGGCGTGCCGCTCGCCGCCATCGCAGCCAGCCTCGGCACGCCCACCTACGTCTATTCGGCCGCGACGATCCGCGCCCGCTACGCGGCGCTCGCCGGGGCCCTCGCGGCCGCGGGCCTTGCCGCGCACATCCACTACGCCGTCAAGGCGAACGACCACCTCGCCGTGCTGCGCCTGCTGGGCGGGCTCGGCGCCGGCGCCGACGTGGTGAGCGAGGGCGAGCTCGCCCGCGCGCTCGCCGCCGGCATCCCGCCCGGGCGCATCGTCTTCTCCGGCGTCGGCAAGACCGCGGCCGAGCTGGCCGGCGCGCTCGCGGCCGGGATCGGCCAGATCAATGTCGAGAGCGCGGAGGAGCTGGCGGAACTTTCCGCCATCGCCCGCCGCCTCGGCCGCACAGCTCCCGTCGCCCTCCGCGTCAATCCCGACATCGACGCCCGGACCCACGCCAAGATCACCACCGGCCTTGCCCAGAACAAGTTCGGCATCCCCGCCGCGGAGATTTTTTCCCTCTATGCCGAGGCCGCCCGCCTGCCCGGCATCGAAGTGCAGGGCCTGGCTCTGCATATCGGCAGCCAGGTCCTCTCGCTCGCGCCCTTCCGCGAGAGTTTTGCCATCGTCGCCGGGCTCGTCCGCGAGATCCGCGCCGCCGGCCTGCCGCTCGCCCGGGTCGATTGCGGCGGCGGCCTCGGCATCGCCTACCGCAATGAGCCCGCGCCCACCCCGGAGGGTCTCGCCGGCGCGCTCGCCGGCGCCTTCCGCGGGCTCGATGTGGCACTCCTCCTCGAGCCGGGCCGCTGGCTGGTCGCTCCGGCCGGCCTGCTGCTGGCGACCGTCATCCGGGTCAAGCCCGGCCCGGAACGGCCCTTCGTCGTGCTCGATGCGGGGATGAACGACCTCATCCGCCCCGCCCTCTACGATGCCTGGCACGGGATCGTGCCGCTGGCGCCCAATTCCGCCGCGCCCGTCCCCGCCGACATCGTCGGCCCGATCTGCGAGAGCGCCGACAGCTTCGCCACCGCCCGCGCCCTCCCTTCGCTCGCGCCCGGCGAGCGCGTCGCGATCCTCGATGCCGGCGCCTATGGGCGGGTGATGGGCTCGGCCTACAACGCCCGCCCGCGCGCCGCCGAGGCGATGGTCGAGGGCGAGCGCTGGGCGCTGATCCGCCCGCGCCCGCCGCTCGCCTCGCTCTGGGCGGACGAGCTGGTGCCGAGCTGGCTCTGAGCGTCCCGCCGGAAATTTTTTCCCACGGGGTCCGCGCTTCCCGGCGAGCGGAATTTTTTTCCGCCCCGATCAGCGCATCTCTCCACCAATCTTTCGGCTAATCTCGGCGGCGAGCGCATGACGGAGAAGGGCCTGGTGCGGCAGGCGGCGGACGGGACGGCCCGGCTCGAGCGGCAGCGGCGCGCCGCCCGGCTCGTGCTCGGCTTCGAGCGCCTGTGGCCGCTGCTCTGGCCGCCGCTCGGGCTCATCGGCCTCTTCGCCGCCGCTGCGCTCTTCGGCCTGGTGGCGCTGCTGCCGCCCTGGCCGCACCTCGTCCTGCTCGCCCTCTTCGCCGCCGGCACCCTCCTGCTCGCCGCGCGGAGCCTCGCCCGGTTCGCCTTTCCCACCCGCGCCGCCGCCGACCGCTGGCTCGAGCTCTCGAACCGCCTCGCCCACCGCCCGCTCGCCGCCATCGCCGATCGCTCCGCCGTCGCCGGCGCCACCGCCGGCCTGCTCTGGCAGGCGCACCGCGCGCGCATGGCAGCGAGCCTCGCCGGCATCCGCGTCGGCCTTCCCCACCCCAACCTCGCCGCCCGCGACCCCCGCGCCCTGAGGATGGGCCTGATCGTCGCTTTGGTCGCCGGCGCCGGCGTCGCCGGACCCGATACGCTCGACCGGCTCGCGGCGTCCTTCATGCCCGAAATCCCCACCGGCGCCCCGCCGCCGTCCGCCGAGCTCGCCGGCTGGATCACGCCGCCCGCCTACACCCACCTCCCGCCGATCTTCCTCCGCGCCCCCGGCGGCAGCCTCGCCGTGCCCGCGGGCTCGCGGCTTGCGATCAGCCTCACCGGCGGCAACGGCGTCCCGCGCCTCGTCCTCGCCGGCCGGCCCGTGCCGTTCGAGACCCTCGGCCCGGCGAGCTACCGCGCCGGGACGACGATCGCAGCACCCGGCCGCCTCAGCCTGAGCCGCGGCGCCATGCCGCTCGGCGCCTGGGACCTCGCGGTGATCGCCGCCACGCCGCCCACGGTGCGCTTCACCGCGACGCCGGGCGCCGATCCCCGCAGCGCCGACACGCGCTTTCCCTGGCACGTCCACGACGCCTACGGCGTGAGCGGGCTTACCGCCGTGCTGCGCCTCGCCGCCCGGCCCGAGGCGCCGGCGCTCAGGGTGCCGATCCCGCTCGGCGGCGCCGATTCCCGTGACGAAGGCGGCACCGCGCTGGTCGATCTCAGCGCCAGCCCCTGGGCCGGGCTCGAGGTCGTCGCCCGGCTCCATGCCGGCAACGGCGCCGGCCTCGAGGGGGTGAGCGAGGCCGTCCGCTTCCGCCTGCCGGAGATTGAATTCCACAATCCGCTCGCCCGCGCCCTGATCGCCGTGCGCAAGGCGCTGGTCCTCCATCCGGACGACCGCGCCGGCGCGATCGCGGCGCTCGACGGCCTCTCCGCGACGCCGCAGGCGGAGAACGGCGATCTCGGCGCCTTCCTCAATCTCCGCGCCATCGCCGCCCTCCTTGCCCGCGATCTCGACCCTTCCGCCCTCGTCCGCGCCGAGGACCGGCTCTGGCAGCTCGCCTGGCATTACGAGGCGGGCCCGGCGGCCGAGACCGCCCGCGCGCTCGCCGCCGCCACCCGCGCGCTCGAGCAGGCGCTGGCCGAGGCCGGCCATCCGGGCGGGCCGCGCCAGGCGGAGATCGACCGCCGGATCCAGGCCCTCGAGCAGGCGATCCGCCGGCAGATCGCGGCGCTGGCCAAGAACCTCGCCGCCAACACGCCCCGGCTTCCCAGCCAGTTCCCCGCCAGCCAGTACCGACGCCCAGACCTTCCAGAAGCTGGCCGAGGCGATGCGCCAGGCGATCGCCCGCGGCGACCTCGCGACCGCGCGCCAGCAGATGGCCGAGCTGCGGACCCTGCTCCAGCAGCTCCAGAACGCCCGCCCGCTCTCGCCCGGGGACCTCGCGCGGGCGATGCAGATGCAGAAGGGCCAGCAGGCGATGGCAGCCCTCGGGGACGTCGTGCAGCGCGAAGCCGGGCTGCTCGACCATGCCGAGCGGCGGCTGAACGATCAGGCCGGGACGCCGCCCGGGGCCACGCCGCCCGGCGCGTCCGCCGCCCAGCGCCGGGCCGACGCCGCCCTCCAGCAGGCGCTGCGCCAGGTGCTCGGGGTGATGATGAGCGGCTTCGCGGACGCCACCGGCCAGATCCCGCCGGCGCTCGGCAAGGCGGACGTCGCGATGCGCGGCGCGGCCGCGGCGCTCGGCGCCGGGGCGGACCGCCAGGCCGGCGCTGCCGAGCGCCAGGCGATCGCCGATCTCCAGCAGGGCGGCCGGCAGGCGATGGCGGCGATGGCGGCCGCGGCCGGCCGCGGCGCCATGCAGCCCGGCGCCGGCATCGCGGGCTTCGTCATGCCGGGCGGACCCTTCTCCGGCGCCCCGGCGCCGGGAGGCATCGGCCGGGCGCCGGGCATCGGGCTCGACCCGCTGGGGCGGCCGACCGGCGATCAGGCCGACAGCGGCAATCCCAACGGGTTCGTCAATATTCCCAACGGCGACGTCGCCGCCGCGGCGCGCGCGATCCAGCAGGAGCTGCGCCGCCGCGAGGCCGATCCCGCGCTGCCGGGGCCCGAGCGCGACTACATCGACCGCCTGCTCAAGCAGTTCTGAACCTAAGGCCGGGGCGCGGGCATGAGCCCGAGCAGGGCGTAAAGGCGCTCGCTCGGCGGCCAGGCATGGGTCACCGCGCCGCGATAGGCGTAGCCGCCCCAGGCGAGCAGGGCGAGCAGCACGAGGCTCGCCACCCAGCCCAGCCACGCGGCCCCGTTGCCCGCCGCACCGGCCCCCGGGCGCGGCGCGGCCAGCGGCGGCCGCTCCGCCGCCCGCACGAACGGATGCTCGCGTTGCGGGATGGCGAGGGCCGGCACGGCCTCCACGGAGGTTTGCGCTCCCGCCGCCACCAGGGACGCCGGCGCCTCGTCCGGCGGCCCCAGCTCGGCGCCAGTCTCGGCGCCAGTCTCGGCGCCAGTGTCCGCGCCAGTGTCCGCGCCAGTGTCCGGGCCGGTCTCGGGCTCCGCCGCAGCCTCCGGCTCCGCGGCAGCCAGCACCCATTCCGTGGCGCAGCGCCCGCAGCGCAAGGCGCGGGCCCGGGCGCCGAGCATCGGCGCCGGAACCTCATAGACCGCCGCGCAGGAGGGACAGACGACACGCATCGGCCAAGGATCGGTCGGCCCCGGAGCGGAGGCAAGCCCCAACCCGCCGAAGGGGCGTGCCGGCCCGCCCGCGGAAATGGCATGCTGAGCGCCCGAGGAGGAATAATCGGAAGAATGATCCGATTCGAGCATGTCGGCCTGACCTATCCCGCGCCGGGCAGGCAGAAGCCGGCGGCGATCCTGGACGACCTCTCCTTCGCCGTCCCCGAGGGCGCCTTCCGCTGGCTGCTCGGCCCCTCCGGCGCCGGCAAGACGAGCCTGCTCCGCCTGATGTACCTCGCGGCCCGGCCGAGCGAGGGAACGCTCACCCTGCTCGGCACCGAGATCGCGCGGGCGGGCCGGCGCAGCCTGCCCGCCTTGCGCCGGCGCATCGGCGTCGTCTTCCAGGATTTCCGCCTGCTGCCCCATCTCTCGGCCTTCGACAACGTCGCCCTGCCGCTGCGCATCGGCGGGCGGCCGGAGGGGCAGATCCGCGCCGACGTGGCCGAGATGCTGCGCTGGGTCGGCCTCGCCGGAAAGCTCGAATCGCCGCCCGAAACCCTCTCCGGGGGCGAGCAGCAGCGGGTCGCGATCGCCCGCGCGGTGATCACCCGGCCGCGCCTCCTGCTCGCCGACGAGCCGACCGGCAATCTCGACGAGGCGCAGGCCGAGCGGCTGATGCGCCTGCTGCACGAGCTCGTCCGGCTCGGCACCACGGTCGTCGTCGCCACCCACAACGAGGCCCTGGTCGCCCGCCACGCCGCCCCGGCGCTGCGCCTCGAGCATGGCCGCCTGGTCGCCAATGGCTAGGGCGAATGGCTAGATCGCCCCTGCGCCCGGCGGGGTTCGACGATCTCGGGCTGCAGCGCGCCCTCTCCGATCGGCTGCTGCCCTTCCTGGTCGCCGCGATGGCCTTCCTCGCCGCCCTCGGGCTCGCCGGCGCCTTCGCCGCCGCCGGGCTCGCCCGGCATTGGCAGCAGGGCGCGGAGGCGGCGCTCACCATCCAGGTCCCGGACCCCACGGCCTCGTCCGCGGCCCCGGGCCTGAGCCGGCTCGAGCGCGTGCTCGCCCTCCTGCGCACCGACCCGGCCGTCACCGACGCCCGTTCGCTCACCAGCGGCGAATTGGACGCGCTGCTCCGCCCCTGGCTCGGGGCCGAGGCCGGCCGCCTCGCCCTGCCGCTGCCGGCGGTGATCGCCGTCCATCTATCCGACCCCGCCGCGCCGCTCCGGAGCCTCGCCGCGACGCTGGTCGCGGCCGCGCCCGGCACGCTGGTCGAGAGCCACGGCGTCTGGGTCGGCCGCCTCGCCGCGCTCGCCCGCAGCCTCCAGGCCTGCGCGGCGGTGGCGTTGCTCGTGGTCGCCTTGGTCGCCGTCGCCGTGGTGGCGGTGGCGACCCATGCCGGGATCGCCGCCCGCCGCGAGGCGATCGAGATCGTCCACGGCCTCGGCGCCGCCGACGGCTATATCGCCGCGCGCTTTGCCGGCCGCGCGACGCGCCTCGCGGCGATCGGCGCCGCCGCCGGAGCGCTCGCCGCCCTGCCGGTGCTGTTGACGCTCGCCGGCCTCGCCGCCCCCTTCGGCGGGCTCGACGCACCGGCGGCGCCCACGCGGGTGCCGGCATCGGTGCTCGCGCCCGCCGGCCTGCCCATCCTGCTCTGGCTCGCCCTGCCGCTCCTGCCCCTGATCGCCGCCGCGATCGGCTACCTCACGGCGCAGGCGACCGTGCGCAGCTGGCTCCGCCGGTTGCCGTGAGAGCGCGCCACCGCCTGCTGCGCCGGGCGGCCCTGGTCCTCCTCATCCTCGCGCTGGCCTGGGGCGGCGGCTTCGGCTGGTTCCTCGGCCGCATCCTCACCCCCACCGCCGAGCCCCTCCCGGCCGACGGAATCGTCGTCCTCACCGGCGGCGCGGGCCGGCTCAAGGAGGCCTTCCGCCTGCTGCTCTCCGGTGCCGCGCCGGGGCTCCTCATCTCGGGCGTCGCCCCCGGCACCGGGCTCGCCGAGCTCGCGCGCCGCGCGAGAATCCCCGAGGCGCGCCTCGCCGGGCGGGTGGCGCTCGGGCGCAGCGCCGCCACCACCGACGGCAATGCCCGCGAAGCGGCGGCCTGGGCCCGCGCGCACGGCATGGGCCGCTTGATCCTCGTCACCTCCTTTTACCACATGCCCCGGGCGCTCGTGGACTTCCGCTGCGCGCTCGGGGCCGTGCGCCTCGAGCCGGTGAGCGTGCCGCCCCCGGGCCCGCCGCCGGCCTGGCCGCGCGGCCTCTGGCGCGTGGTCGTCGGCGAATACACCCACTGGCTCGCGGCCGAGGCAGGCCTCGGCTTCATGATCGTCCTCTGGGATCGGGGAGGGCCCGCGTGATCCTGCTGCGCTCGGTGCTCTACAACCTCTATTTCTGGACGGTGAGCGGCGTGATGGCGATCGGATCGCTGCCCATCCGATTTTTCCTCCTCCCCTTCTTTCCTGATGCGGCGCTGGCGTACGGCAGGATCTGGGTCCGCGCCCTGCTCGGCGGGCTCGCCCCGATCGCCGGCATCCGCATCGCCGTGACGGGCCGGGAGCACCTGCCCGGTTCGGGCCCGGCGCTGATCGCCTCCCAGCACCAATCCGCCTTCGACACGCTGATCTGGCTCACGCTGGTGCCGCGTCCGGCTTATGTGGTGAAGCGCGAGCTCCTCAGGGTGCCGCTCTTCGGACCGATGCTTCGCCCGGCCGGGCAGATCCCGATCGATCGCGCCGGCGGCGCCGCCGCCATCCGCGGCCTGCTCGCCGAGGCCGCACGCGCCCTCGCCGCCGGCCGCCAGATCGTCATCTTCCCGGAAGGCACGCGCACAGCACCCGGCGAGGTCGGCCGGCTGCAGCCGGGGATCGCCGCACTCGCCACCCACACCGGCCTGCCGGTGATCCCCGTGGCGACCAATTCCGGGCGGCTCTGGGGGCGGCGCGGCTTTCGCAAGCGGTCGGGGACCATCCACGTCGCGATCCACCCGCCGCTGCCGCCGCGGCTGCCGCGCCAGGCACTGCTGGCGCGCCTCGCCGCGCTCTACGAGGCGCGCCCCGAGGACGATGATTGAGTGGCGGCCGCGCTTGTGGAGAAGTCTGTGGAGAGCGCGTCCGCCGGCTTCCCGGGCGGTCAGAGGAACCTCTTCCATTCTTCTGATTGAAGCTGGTTTTTTCCCTCCACCCCGGATGCCGCGCCAGCCAATCGGAGGGGTGTGGATGATGTGCGCCGCCTCCCCGGGCGAGACCGCGCGGGCCGAGGCTTGTATCCTCCTGCCGATGCGCCGTTCCTTTCGCCGCCGCCTCCTCGCCCTGCTGGTGCTGACGCCGGTGCTCGCGATCGGGGTCGAAGCCGTGGTGTGGCTGGTCGCGGCCCGGCAGCTCGAGGCCGCCTTCCAGGGCTGGGTCGCCGCCCGCCGCGCCGAGGGCTGGCAGGTCGCCGCGGGGGCGGAGCGGGTCGGCGGCTGGCCGTTCGCCGCCATCGTGACCATCGCCGGCTTCGCCATCTCCGGCGGCCAGGAGCTGGTGCCCGGCGGCCTCGCCTGGCGCACCGGCCAGCTGGCACTCCGCGTCGAGCTCCTGGCGCCGGAAAAGCTCCTCCTGCGGCCCACCGGGCCTGAGCATTTCCGCATTGCCGGCAGCCCCGAGGTCGCGCTCGCCGCAACCCGGGTCGAGGCCGCGCTGCCGATGGCTGTCGGCCCGGACGCGGCCGAGCGGATCGCGATCACCGCCTGGGATGCCCGGCTCGGCACCACCGCCCGCGCGCCCTACCTCCTCCGCGCGGGCACGCTCAAGATCGACGCATCCCTCGACCAGCCCACCGCTGGCGCCAGCCCGATCACCCGGCCAGTCACCGGCGAAGCCGGCCCTGGCGCCCCTCCGGGTTCGGTCGAGACCGCGCGCCCCGCGGTCCTGCTCCGCCTCGATGCCACCCAGGTGGCCACTGCCCGCGCCCGGCTGCCCGCCCTCGGCCCGGACATCGCGCTCGTCTCCCTCTCGGTGGTGATGACCGGCCCGCTGCCCTCCGGCCCGGCCTGGACGGTTGGGCTCGGCGCCTGGCGCGATGGCGGCGGGACGCTCACCGTGCGCGATCTCTCGCTCGTCTGGGGGCCGCTCGCGGTCGGCGCCGCGGGTCGGCTCGCGCTCGACCGGGCGATGCAGCCGGCCGGGGAGGGGACCGCGCGGATCGTCGGCTATGCCGCGACCCTGGACGCGCTGGCGGTCGACGGGAGCATCGGGCGCGGGGCGGCCACGGCGGCCAAGGCGGTGCTGATGCTGCTCGCCCGGCCTTCGACGGGCGCCGGAGCGCCGCCGGAAGTCGACGTGCCGCTCCGCCTCGAGGACCGCACCCTGAGCGTCGGCACCATTCCGCTGCTCAGGGTCCCGGCGGTCACCTGGCCCCAGGGCCAGGGCCAGGGCCAGGGGCAGGGCCCCTGGACCCCCTAAGCGCTGCGCGGCACAACAAGGGAAAGAAAAAGGATGTGGGTCTGGGGCCTCCCATACTTGGACCCCTGGGCCCCAGTGGTCGGGTTCCCATCGCGCTTGCGCGATGGGGCCCGGTCCAGGGGCAGAGCCCCTGGCCTCGTCGGTTCAGCGGCTGGCCAGCTCGCCGTTGCGGCTCGGCGGCACGATCCAGCAGGGCAGCCTGTGCCGCGCGAGCGCCGGGCAGGCGGCGTGCGCCTCGGTGGCCGAAAGATCGACCACCCGTGCCCGCCACACCGGCTTGCCGGCGAGGTACGCACGCTCGACGGTCGCCCGGCCGGTCCCCAGGATGCGCTCGCCGAGGCCGGAGACGTAGACCGCCATGTGCTCGTCGGCATAGGCGGCGACCTGCACGCTCCATTCTCCCGGCGGATCCTCGGCCGCCGCCGGCACCGGCATCGGCGCCTCCACCGGAGCGGCCTGGGCCGCCGGGATCAGCGCGCGCAGGGGGCTTCGCTGGGCGACCTCGGGTCCGGCCGCCGGCGCATTCTCCTCGGCGAATCCCTCGTTGAGCAGCGCCATCATCTCGCCGTCCACCTGTGGGATCGTCTGGGTGCCGAGGACGACGCCGACCAGCCGGACATCGCCGTGCTCGGCGCTCGTCACCAGGTTGTGGCCGGCCGCGTAGGTGTAGCCGGTCTTCATCCCGTCCGCCCCCGGATAGGCCTTGAGCAGGTTGTCGTCGCTCACGATCCAGCGGCCGCGGAAGAGGAAGCGCCGGGTGCTGAACCAGTGGTACTGATCCGGGAAATCGACGATCACCCGCCGCGCCAGGATCGCGATGTCGCGCGCGGTGGTCACCTGGCCCGGGTCCGGCAGGCCCGAGGGGTTGCGGAAGGTGGTGTTCGCCATGCCCAGCGCATGGGCGCGCAGCGTCATCATCTCGGCGAAGCGGGGGATGCTCCCCCCGCCGAGATACTGCCCGAGCGCGGTCGCGGCGTCGTTCGCCGAGAGCGTCACCATGGCGAGGATCGCCTCGTGCACGCTGATGGTGGCGCCGGGCGGCAGGCCGAGCTTCACCGGCTCGACCGCGGCCGCCTCCTCGGTCATCGGGATCCGCGTCGCGAAGCCGATGCGCCGGTCGCGCAGAGCCTCGAAGGCGAGGTAGAGCGTCATCAGCTTGGTCAGGCTGGCCGGATAGCGGATCGCGTCCGCCCGGAACTCGGTCAGCACCCGCCCGCTCGCCGCGTCGACGACGATATAGCTCGGGTGCCGGAACCCGTCCTCGGCCCGCGCCGTCCCGATCGCGGCGAGCCAGAGCCCGAGGCCGAGCACGAGCGCGGCGGCAAGGGCCATGGTCCTCCGGCCTTCGCGGCGCCGCGCGGTCGGCCAGGGCGATGTCCCGGCCAATCGTGCCGGCACGGCGACCGGGGGCAAAAAATCGCGCCATCGCGGGCGCGCCGCGTCCCCCTCGCTCTCCATCCCGCCGCGTCTCCCTGGCCAACCACCGAAGGGGGCGGAGTGTAGCGGCGGCCCGACGCGTCTGTCCAGAGGGAAAGGACAGGGAAATATTAACGCGAACAGAGGGTTAACAGACGGCATTCCAGCACCCTCGCGGGTCGCCGCCGGAAGCTCGTTCCGACATGTTTGTGCAGCGCACAAAATTCACTTGCAAAACGTCCCGCGCGGTCATAGGTCCGCATCGTGCTGCATTGCAGCAAGCCGGTTCGGTAGCGGGACGAAAGCGGCAGGGTATGGGCCCCGCGCCTCTTCCTCCATCCCGCTTGGCAAGAGCAATCGCATGGAGCGGGAAATGACGGTCAAGGCAAAGACAATCGAGACGACGGACGTCGGTGCCGCGGTGACGAGCGGCTTCGAACAGACGGCGTCCGCCTTCAAGGACGGCATGTTCAAGGCCACCGCCGGGTTCCAGACGACCCAGGCGCAGGTCAAGGAAAACGTGGAGAAGGCCATGAAGACGGCTGAGGAAATGCTCGCTTTCAACCAGGGCACCTTCGAGGCCGTGGTGAAGTCGGGGAAGATCTGGTCGACCGGCGTTCAGGACATCACCCAGCAGGTGGTGGCCTCGGCGCAAGCCTCCTTCGATGAGACGCTGGCGACCTACCGGGCGCTGGCCGCGGTGAAGTCGCTCAAGGAAGCGGTCGAGCTGCAGACCTCGCTCGCCCGTTCGGCGATGGAGAAGGTGGTGTCCGAGAGCGGCCGCATCACCGACGCCTCGGTGAAGCTCG
Organism: uncultured Pseudomonadota bacterium; assembly: GCA_963840545.1. Lineage (GTDB taxonomy): Bacteria > Pseudomonadota > Alphaproteobacteria > Acetobacterales > Acetobacteraceae > JAKAWQ01. The sequence goes on from CAWIZE010000002.1 coordinate 575,654, forward strand.
CCGAGCAGGCCATCGCGCCGCTGACGCAGCGATTTTCGCTGGCCGTGGAGAAGTTCGCCCGGACGGCGTGAGCGCGGCACGTCATAGCCTGATTGCTCCCCCTGCCCGCGGGCGGGGAGGGCGATCCTCGCGAAGGGCCCGGCGTCACCGCCGGGCCCTTTTGCGTCAGGCGTGCCCGGCCGCCAGTCCCTTGGCATGCCGCTGGTGCCTTGGCGCCACGCCCGCAAACAAGGACGTGTAGAGCCTTGCAGGGCCCTTTTCCGACAGGCCCGCGTTCCGATATGGTTTTGTCATGGATCGCGCCGCGCCTCGGATGCTTGCCTCGCCCCCGTCTCCCGCGGGGCGTGGCGATGCGCGGCGGTGCGCGGCCGTAACGGGCAGGGCCGGGAGAGGCCGGCGGCGGGCCGCACCGGGCGGCGGCCGGATGGCCCACCGGATGGAACACCGATGAGCGAGAACGACAGGCAAGGCGGCGGCAACGGCCCCTCCACGGGAGTCGTCGTTCGGGCGCGCCCGAAAACGCGCAAGCCCGCGATGTACAAAGTTCTGATGCTGAACGACGACTACACGCCGATGGAATTCGTCGTCCATGTCCTCGAGCGTTTCTTCCAGAAGACGCGCGAGGAAGCCACCCGCATCATGCTCCACGTGCATCGCCGGGGTGTCGGCGTGTGCGGACTCTACACATATGAGGTCGCAGAGACCAAGGTAACGCAGGTAATGGATCTGGCGCGCCAGAACCAGCACCCCCTGCAATGCACGATCGAGAAAGAATGATCGCCTTCAATTCCCGCTCGCCTGGCCTTGCCCGGCCCGTCCGCCGGCCCCAGCCGCACGTGAGGAGCGTCATACGCCATGCTGTCCCGTAATCTCGAGCAAACGCTCCACCGGGCCCTCTCGCTCGCCAGCGAGCGCCATCACGAATACGCGACTCTCGAACATCTGCTCCTCGGCCTCGTCGACGATACCGATGCCGCCACCGTGCTGCGCGCCTGCGGCGTCGATCTCGACAAGCTGCGCCAGGACCTCACCGAGTTCCTCGACAAGGACCTCTCCGGCCTCGCCACCGACCGTCCGGGCGATCCCAAGCCCACCGCCGGCTTCCAGCGCGTCGTCCAGCGCGCGGCGATCCACGTCCAGTCCTCCGGCCGCGAGGAGGTCACCGGCGCCAACGTCCTCGTCGCCCTCTTCAGCGAGCGCGAGAGCCACGCCGTTTACTTCCTCCAGCTCCAGGACATGACCCGGCTCGACGCCGTGAACTTCATCAGCCACGGCATCGCCAAGGCGCCCGGCCGCAGCGCGCCGCGCCCAGTGCAGGGCACCGGTGCCGGCCAGGAGGGCGAGGGCGCGGCCGAGCGCGAGGAGAAACCCTCCCGGCGCGGCCAGGACGCGCTCTCCAATTACTGCGTCAACCTCAACAAGAAGGCGCTCGCCGGCCGGATCGACCCGCTGATCGGCCGCGAGATCGAGATCGAGCGCACCATCCAGATCCTCTGCCGCCGGACCAAGAACAACCCGCTCTACGTGGGCGACCCCGGCGTCGGCAAGACCGCGATCGCCGAGGGCCTCGCCAAGCGCATCGTCGAGGGCACCGTGCCCGAGGTGCTCGCCCGCTCGACCATCTATGCGCTCGACATGGGCGCGCTCCTCGCCGGCACCCGCTACCGCGGGGACTTCGAGGAGCGGCTCAAGGCCGTCGTCTCCGAGCTCGACAACCAGCCCGGCGCCATCCTCTTCATCGACGAGATCCACACCGTGATCGGCGCCGGCGCCACCTCCGGGGGCGCGATGGACGCCTCCAACCTGCTCAAGCCGGCGCTCGCCTCGGGCACGCTCCGCTGCATCGGCTCGACCACCTACAAGGAGTTCCGCAACTACTTCGAGAAGGATCGCGCCCTCGTCCGCCGCTTCCAGAAGATCGACGTGAACGAGCCCTCGCTCGAGGATTCGGTGAAGATCCTGCGCGGCCTCAAGGCCAACTACGAGAAGCACCACAAGGTCCGCTACACCGAGGAGGCGATCCGCGCCGCCGTCGAGCTCTCGGCCAAGTACATCCACGACCGCAAGCTGCCCGACAAGGCGATCGACGTGATCGACGAGGTCGGCGCCTCGCGCATGCTCCTGCCCGAGCACAAGCGGCGCAAGACCGTGACGCTGCGCGACGTCGAGGAGATGGTGGCGAAGATCGCCCGCATCCCCCCGAAATCCGTCTCCGCCGACGACAAGGAGACGCTGCGCAACCTCGAGCGCGACCTCAAATCCATGGTCTTCGGCCAGGACAAGGCGATCGAGGCGCTCGCCGCCGCGATCAAGCTCTCCCGCGCCGGCCTGCGCGAACCCGAGAAGCCGATCGGCAACTACCTCTTCAGCGGCCCGACCGGCGTCGGCAAGACCGAGGTCGCGCGCCAGCTCGCCGCCACGCTCGGCATCCCGCTCACCCGTTTCGACATGAGCGAATACATGGAGCGGCACTCGGTCTCCCGCCTCATCGGCGCGCCCCCGGGCTATGTCGGCTTCGACCAGGGCGGCCTGCTCACCGACGCCATCGACCAGCACCCCCACTCGGTCCTGCTGCTCGACGAGATCGAGAAGGCGCATAGCGACCTCTTCAACATCCTCCTCCAGGTGATGGATCACGGGAAGCTCACCGACCACAACGGCAAGACGGTCGATTTCCGCAACGTCATCCTGATCATGACCACCAACGCCGGCGCCGCCGACCTCGCCCGCCCGGCGATCGGCTTCGAGCGCGAGGCACGGCACGGCGAGGACGACGAGGCGATCAAGCGGATGTTCACCCCGGAATTCCGCAACCGGCTCGACGCGACCATCGCCTTCGCCAGCCTCACCCCCGAGGTCGTCGCCCGCGTCGTCGAGAAGTTCGTCATGCAGCTCGAGGCCCAGCTCGCCGACCGCAACGTGACGATCGAGCTCTCCTCGGCCGCCAAGGAATGGCTCGCCGAGAAGGGCTATGACCGGCTCTACGGTGCCCGCCCGCTCGCCCGCGTCATCCAGGAGCACATCAAGAAGCCGCTCGCCGAGGAGCTCCTCTTCGGCCGCCTCGCCCGCGGCGGCGCCGTCAAGGTGACGCTCAAGGACGACGCCCTCGCCTTCGAGTACATCGAGGCGAGCCCTCCCGCCCTGCCGCGTCCCGAGGGCGAGGAGGACGGCGAGCGCGAGTCCGAGGCGGTCGAGTAGCCCGTCCTCCGAGCTCCGTGCGGGGATTCGCTCCGTGCGGGGGTTCCGGGGGCCTGCCCGGGGGCTAAACGTATCTCAATCGTCCGCTAAGCCGGGCCGGTAAGCCGAAAAAGAGTTTCGCGACACACGGCTGCAATAAGGCTATGCCATCTGGCCATCCGGGCGCGCGCCCGGTCGCGGGAAGGAGCATGGTCGCCATGTTTCCGCCCCACCGGCGCGACAACTCCGCCCCATCGGCCGGATACGGCCGCGCACGAGGGACCGATGGACGAACGCACCGATCCGGCGACGGCACGAAGCTACGGCATTCCGCCGGCGAGCCGCGATCTCGCCCATCCACCCGCCGTCCGCCGCCGCCGCCGCGTCCTCCCGGCCCTCGTCGTCCTCGCGCTGATCGCCGGCGCCATCCTCTGGGCCCACCCCTGGGGCGGCGGGCAGGGCTCGGGACCGCCCGTCACCCCGCCCCAGCCCGTCGGCGTCGCCACCGCGACCACCGGCGAGATGCCCGTCATCCTCAATGCGCTCGGCACCGTGACGCCGTTCAACACCGTGACGGTGATGACCCAGATCAGCGGCCAGCTCATGAGCGTCGGCTTCAAGGAAGGCCAGATGGTGCAGAAGGGCCAGTTCCTGGCCCAGATCGATCCCCGCCCGTACCAGGTGACGCTCGAGCAGGCCCAGGGCCAGCTCGCCCACGACACAGCGCTCCTCCATCAGGCGCAAAGCGACCTTGCCCGCTACGAGCGGCTCAAGGCGCAGAACTCGATCGCCGAGCAGCAGGTGGCCGACCAGCAATACCTGGTCCAGCAGTACCAGGGCACCGTCAAGACCGACCAGGCGGCGGTCGCCAACGCCGAGCTCAACCTCACCTATTGCCACATCGTCGCGCCGATCACCGGCCGCGCCGGCCTCCTTCAGGTCGATCCCGGCAACTACGTCCAAACCTCCAGCTCAAGCGGCATCGTCGTCGTCACCGAGCTCGACCCGATCAGCGTCATCTTCACCCTGCCGCAAAACGATATCGCGGCGGTGACGGCGGCGATGCGGTCCGGCCCACCGCTTCCCGCTACCCTCTACGACAGCGCGAACACGGTGAAGCTCGCGAGCGGCACGCTCACCGCGATGGACAACCAGATCAACGTCTCGACCGGCACGGTCGAGCTCCGCGCGAGCTTCGCCAACCCGAACAACGCGCTCTTCCCCAACGAGTTCGTCAATGTCGATCTTCTCGTGAGCACGCTGAAGAACGCGGTGCTGGTGCCGGGTGCCGCGATCCAGCGCGGCGCCCCCGGCACCTTCGTCTATGTCGTCAAGCCCGACGGCACCGTCGCCGTGCAGAAGGTGGTGCTCGGGCCCAACACCGCGAGCGAGACCGCCATCACCTCCGGCCTCGCCGCCGGCGCCAAGGTCGTGACCGACGGCGCCGATCGGCTGCATCCCGGCGCCAAGGTCACCATCGTCGCCCCCGCCCCCGCTTCCACCGCCGCGCCCGCCACCGCCGCGCCCCCACCGTCCACCACCCCATCCTCCACGACCAAGCACCAGCCGTGAACGGCGCCCCTACGGCGTGAGCCATCCGGCATGAACCCCTCGCGCCTCTTCATCCTCCGCCCGGTGGGCACGTCGCTGCTGATGCTTGCGATCCTGCTCGCCGGCCTTCTCGCCTACGGGCTGCTGCCGATCTCGGCCCTGCCCGAGGTCGATTACCCGACCATCCAGGTCACCACCTTCTATCCCGGCGCCAGCCCCGACGTGATGGCGACCTCGGTCACCGCCCCGCTCGAGGTCCAGTTCGGCGAGATGCCGGGGCTCAACCAGATGTCCTCGACCTCCTCCGCCGGCGCCTCGGTCATCACGCTCCAGTTCGACCTCTCGCTCTCGATCGACATCGCCGAGCAGGAGGTCCAGGCGGCGATCAACGCCGCCGGCAATCTCCTGCCCTCCGGCCTGCCGGCCCCGCCGATCTACGCCAAATACAACCCCGCCGACGCGCCCGTCCTCACCCTCGCCGCGACCTCCGCCATCCTGCCGCTCACCACGGTCGAGAACGAGGCCGACACGGTGCTCGCGCAGAAGATCTCCCAGCTCCCGGGCGTCGGGCTCGTCAGCATCAGCGGCGGCACCGCCCCCGCCGTGCGGGTCGAGGTCAACCTCCAGAAACTGGCAGGCTACGGCCTCAATATCGACGATCTGCGCACCACCATCGGCAATCTCAACGTCAACCTGCCGAAGGGCAATTTCGACGGCCCGGCGCAGTCCTACACGATCAACGCCAACGACCAGCTCGAGAGCGCCGGCCAGTACAAGAACGCGGTGATCGCCTATCGCAACGGCGCGCCGGTGCGCCTCTCCAACGTCGCCACCGTCCTCGAGGGCGCGGAGGACACCGAGATCGGCGCCTGGTCCAACACCACGCCCGCCGTCGTCCTCAACATCCAGCGCCAGCCCGGCGCCAACGTCATCGCGGTCGCCGACGGGGTCAAGGCGCTCCTGCCGACGCTCACCGCCTCGCTTCCCTCCTCGATCCAGGTGGCGACGATCTCCGATCAAACGACCACCATCCGCGCCTCCGTCCGCGACGTCGAGTTCGAGCTCACGCTCGCCGTCGTGCTCGTCGTGATGGTGATCTTCGTCTTCCTCCGCAGCATCCCCGCCACCATCATCCCGAGCCTTTCCGTGCCGCTCTCGATCGTCGGCACCTTCGGCGCGATGTACCTGCTCGGCTTCAGCCTCGACAATCTCTCGCTGATGGCGCTCACCATCGCCACCGGCTTCGTCGTCAACGACGCGATCGTGATGATCGAGAACATCGCCCGCTATGTCGAGCAGGGCCTCTCGCCGCGCGAGGCGGCTCTGCGCGGCGCCGGCGAGATCGGCTTCACCATCATTTCGCTGACCGTCTCGCTGATCGCCGTCCTGATCCCGCTGCTCTTCATGGGCGACGTGGTCGGCCGCCTCTTCCACGAATTCGCGATCACCCTTTCCGTCACCATCGTCATCTCGGCGATCGTCTCGCTCACCCTGGTGCCGATGCTCTCGGCGCGGCTGCTGCGCCGCGACCCCGGCACCGAGCAGAGCCGGATCGGAAGCGCGAGCCGCCGCTTCTTCGATGCGATGCACGCCGCTTACGATCGCGCGCTCGGCGTCGTGCTCGACCATCAGCCGATCGTGCTCGCGATCGCGATCGCGACCCTCGCCCTCACCGCGGCCCTCTATATCGCCATCCCCAAGGGCTTCTTCCCGGTCCAGGACACCGGCGAGATCCAGGGCATCACCCAGGCCGCGCAATCGACCTCCTACGCCGCCATGGTCTCCCGCCAGCAGGCACTGGCGAAAATCATCCTCAAGGACCCCGACGTCGCCGGGCTCTCCTCCTATGTCGGCGTCGACGGCACCAACATGACGCTGAACAGCGGCCGCTTCCTGATCACGCTCAAGCCGCGCGACCAGCGCAACGTGAGTGCCACGGAGATCATCGCCCGCCTCCAGCAGGCGGTTGCCGGCGTGCCCGGCATCACGGTTTCGATGCAACCGGTGCAGGACCTCACCATCGGCGATACCGTAAGCGCCGCGCAGTACCAGTTCGTGCTCGAGAACGCGACCAGCGCGGCCTTCGCCACCTGGGTGCCGAAGCTGCTCGCGAGCCTCCAGAAGCTGCCCCAGCTCATCGACGTCACCAGCGATCTCCAGAGCCGCGGCCTCGCCGCCTATATCGACGTCGATCGCGCCAAGGCGGCAAGCCTCGGCATCACCATGGCGACCGTGGACAACGCGCTCTACGACGCCTTCGGCCAGCGCATCATCTCGACCATCTTCACCCAATCGAACCAGTATCGCGTGATCCTGGAAGCCTCCCCCGACCTGCAGACCTCGCTCGCCGGCCTCGACGCCGTCTACCTGCCCTCGGGGCTCGCGAGCGGCAGCTCCGGCCTCAACAGCCAGGTGCCGCTCTCGTCCATCGTCACGGTCAAGGTCCAGACGGCGCCGCTCGTCATCGAGCATCTCGGCCAGTTCCCCGCCACCCGCATCTCCTTCAACCTCGCCCCGGGCGCCTCGCTCGGCTCCGCGGTGACGGCGATCCAGAAGGCCGAGCACGATATCGGCCTGCCTGCGAGCTTCATCACCAGCTTCCAGGGCGCCGCGCTCTCCTTTCAGTCGACGCTCGGCAACGAGCTCTTCCTCATCCTCGCCGCGCTCGCCACCGTCTATATCGTCCTCGGCGTGCTCTATGAGAGCTTCATCCACCCGTTGACGATCCTCTCCACCCTGCCCTCCGCCGGCGTCGGCGCGCTGCTCGCGCTGATGATCGCCGGCCAGGACCTCGACGTCATCTCGATCATCGGCATCATCCTGCTCATCGGCATCGTCAAGAAGAACGCGATCATGATGATCGACTTCGCGCTCGAGGCCGAACGCGGCGAGGGCCTCGCCCCGCGCGACGCCATCCGCCGCGCCTGCCTGCTGCGCTTCCGCCCGATCATGATGACGACGATGGCCGCCCTCCTCGCCGCCCTGCCGCTGATGCTCGGCACCGGCACCGGCTCGGAGCTGCGCCGCCCGCTTGGGCTCACCATCGTCGGCGGCCTGATCCTGAGCCAGGCCCTGACGCTTTTCACCACCCCGGTGATCTATCTCTATCTCGACCGGCTGGCGGCCAGGCTCGCCCGCCGCCCCGGCCCCGCCGCCGCGCCCGCCGCCGAATGACCGCGCCCGAATGACCGCGCCCGAATGACCGCGCCCGAATGAAGCCTGCCCGGTGAACCTTTCCGCGCTCTTCATCAACCGGCCCGTCGCGACCACGCTGCTCACCGTCGGCATCGTGCTCGCCGGCCTCTTCGCCTATGCCAACCTGCCGGTGGCCCCGCTCCCGCAGGTCGATTTCCCGACCATCGTCGTCCAGGCCAACCTGCCCGGCGCCAGCCCCGACACCGTCGCCGCGACCGTCGCGAGCCCGCTCGAGCGCCACCTCGGCACCATCGCCGACGTCACCGAAATGACCTCGACGAGCACGCTCGGCCAATGCCGCATCGTGCTGCAGTTCGGGCTCGACCGCGACATCAACGGCGCCGCGCGCGACGTCCAGGCGGCGATCAACGCCGCGCGCGCGGATCTGCCGGCCGACCTCCGCAGCAACCCAACCTGGCGCAAGTTCAATCCCGCCTCGGCGCCGATCATGGTCCTGGCGCTCACCTCCGCCACCCTGACGCGCGGCCAGATCTACGATGCCGCCGACACCGTCGTGCAGCAGCGGCTCTCCCAGGTCCCGGGGATCGGCCAGATCACGCTCGGCGGCAGCGCGCTCCCTGCGGTCCGCGTCGACCTCAACCCCAACCAGCTCGCGAAATACGGCATCGGGCTCGAGGACGTGCGCGCGGCGCTGGCCGCGGCCAACGCCAACAGCCCGAAAGGCGCGATCGAGTTCTCCGGCAACCGCTACCAGCTCTACAGCAACGACCAGGCGAGCAATCCCGCCGACTACACGCCGCTCATCATCGCCTGGCGCAACAACGCCCCCGTCCGTCTGTCCGACATCGCCACCGTCACCGAGGGCGTCGAGAACGTACGCACCGAGGGCCTCGCCAACGGCCACCCCGCCGTGCTCGTCATCCTCTATCCGCAGCCCGGCGCCAACATCATCCAGACCGTCGATGCGGTGAACGCGCTGCTGCCCGTGCTCCGCGCCTCCATTCCGTCCAGCATCAACGTCGCGGTCGCGCTCGACCGCAGCACCACCATCCGCGGCTCGCTCGCCGATACGCAGGTGACGCTGCTGATCGCCGTCTTCCTCGTCATCTCCGTCGTGTTCCTCTTCCTCCGCGATCCGCGCGCCGCCCTGATCCCGAGCGTCGCCCTGCCGGTCTCCATCATGGGCACCTTCGCCGGCATGTACCTGCTCGGCTTCAGCCTCGACAACCTCTCGCTGATGGCGCTGACCATCTCCACCGGCTTCGTGGTGGATGACGCCATCGTCGTGCTCGAGAACATCTCCCGCCACCTCGATGCCGGGCTCTCGCCGCGCGAGGCGGCGTTGCGCGGGGCGCGCGAGGTCGGCTTCACCGTCCTCTCGATGAGCCTCTCCCTCATCGCCGTCTTCCTGCCCATCCTCCTGATGGGCGGTATCGTCGGCCGGCTCTTCCGCGAGTTCGGCCTCACCCTCTCGCTCGCCATCGTCTTCTCGCTGATCGTCTCCCTCACCACCACGCCGATGATGTGCGCGATCGTGCTGCGCCCGCGCGGGGCGAAGGAAACCGGCGGCGCGCTCGGCCGGCTCTTCAACGCCAGCCGCGCCACCTTCGATTTCGCCCACGACCGCTACACGCGGAGCCTGACCACCGCGCTCCGCCATCCGCTTCTCTCCATTCTCGCCCTCGGCGCGACGCTCGGCCTCACGATCTTCCTCTTCATCGCCATCCCCAAGGGCCTCTTCCCGGTCGAGGACACCGGCGTCCTGATCGGCGGCATCCAGGCCGATCAGAGCATCTCCTTCCAGAGCATGGAGCAGAAGCTCGCGCAGTTCATGGCCATCGTCCGCGGCAACCAGGCGGTCGAGAACGTCACCGGCTTCACCGGCGGCAGTTCGACCAACTCCGCCTTCGTCTTCGTCACCCTCAAGCCGCTCTCCGCGCGCCACGCCTCGGCGACCCAGGTCATCGCCGAGCTCCGCCGACCGCTCGGCCGCGTCGCCGGCGCGCGTCTCTTCCTCCAGCCGGCGGCCGACCTGCGCGCCGGCGGGCGGCAGAGCAACGCCGCCTACCAGTTCACCCTGCAGGGAACCTCCGCGCCCGAGGTCTATGACTGGGCCCGGAAGCTCGAGGCCGCGCTCGCGCATTCGCCGGTGCTGCGCGACGTCAACTCCGATCAGCAGCAGGGCGGGCTCGAGACCAACGTGGTGATCGAGCGCGCCACCGCCGCCCGCCTCGGCGTCACCCCGAACCAGATCGACAACACCCTCGACGACGCCTTCGGCCAGCGCCTCGTCTCGACCATCTACCGCGAGATGAACCAGTACCACGTCGTCATGGAGGTCGCGCCGCGCTACTGGCAGAGCCCGACGATCCTGAAGGACATCTATGTCAGCACCTCCGGCGCGCCCGCCGCCGGCACCTCGTTCAACCGGCTTCGCCGCCGGCACCGTCGCCAGCACTTCCGCAAGCCTCTCCGCCGCCGCCATCGCCGCCGATTCGGCACGCAACGCGGCGCTCAACGCCATCGCCGCCTCGGGCAAGTCCAGCGCCTCGAACGGCACCGCCGTCAGCACCACCGAGGAGACGATGGTGCCGCTCTCCGCCTTCGCCCATTTCGCGCCCGGCACCACCCCGCTCTCCGTCAACCACCAGGGCTTCTTCGTCGCCTCGACGATCTCCTTCAACCTCGCCCAGGGAAAATCGCTGAGCGACGCCGGCGCCGCCATCCGCCGGACGATGCTCGAGATCGGCATGCCCGCCGACATCCACGGCTCCTTCGCCGGCACCGCCCAGCTCTTCGTCCAGTCCCTTTCCCAGGAGCCGCTGCTGATCCTCGCCGCCCTGCTCGCGGTCTACACCGTGCTCGGCATCCTCTACGAAAGCACCATCCACCCGATCACCATCCTCTCCACGCTGCCCTCGGCCGGCGTCGGCGCCCTCCTCGCCCTCATGCTCTGCCGCCTGCAGTTCACCGTCATCTCGCTGATCGGCCTCATCCTGCTCATCGGCATCGTCAAGAAGAACGCCATCATGATGATCGACTTCGCGATCCACGCCGAACGCAGCCGCAACCTCACGCCGCGCCGCGCCATCCGCGAGGCGGCGGTCATGCGCTTCCGTCCGATCATGATGACGACCATGGCCGCCATCTTCGGCGCGGCGCCGCTCGTGCTGAGCCAGGGCTACGGCGCCGAGCTTCGCCAGCCGCTCGGCATCTCCATCATCGGCGGCCTGATCGTGAGCCAGGCGCTGACGCTCTACACCACGCCCGTCATCTACCTTTATCTCGACCGCTTCCGTCTCTGGCTCAGCCGCCTCGCCGGCCACCCGCCTGCCACCGAACCGGGCGCCATGGAGCCGGGGGAATGAGGGCGCGCGCCCTCGCCGCCTTGCTCCTCCTCGCCGGCTGCCCATTGGCCGCCTGCCCACTGGTCGGCTGCACCGTCGGCCCCAACTACCACCGCCCCGCCGCGATCGTGCCGACGCACTACAAGGAGCTCTCCGGCTGGGTCCTCGCCCAGCCTGAGGCCGCGATCAATCGCGGCGCCTGGTGGGCGATCTTCAACGACCCGACGCTCGATGCGCTCGAAGCCCAGGTCGTCGTCTCCAACCAGACCATCCGCGCCGACGCCTTCGCCTACGCCCAGGCGCGCGCGCTGGTGAACGAGGCCCGCGCCGGCCTCTACCCCACGCTCGCCGCCAACACCGGCGTCACGCGCGCATCCAGCACCAGCGGCTTCTCCTCGACGCCGGTCGCCACCACCAATTACACGCTCGAGGGCAGCGGCGCCTGGGACCTCGATCTCTGGGGCGCCATCCGCCGCCAGGTCGAGAGCGAGGTCGCCGCCGCGCAGGTGAGCGCCGCCGACCTCGCCGCCGCCGAGCTCTCCGAACAGTCAGCCGCTGGCCTCGGATTATTTCCAGATCCGCTTCGCCGACGCCGACGAAACCTTGCTTGAGGCGACGATCGCCGCCTATCAGCGCTCGCTGGTGATCACCCAGAACCAGTACGATGCCGGCGTCGCCGCCCGCTCCGACGTGCTCGCCGCCCAGGTCCAGCTCCAGAACGCCCAGGTCTCGGCGATCAGCCTCGGCGTCGCCCGCGCCGAGTTCGAACACGCGATCGCGGTGCTGATCGGCAAGCCGCCCGCCGACCTCGCCATCACGCCCGGCACGCTCGCGAGCGCGGTCCCCGTCGTCCCCGCCGGCGTTCCCTCCACCTTGCTCGAACGCCGGCCGGACATCTCGGCCGCCGAACGTATCATGGCCCAGGAGAACGCGCTGATCGGCGTCCAGGTCGCGGCCTTCTACCCGGTCGTCAACCTCTCCGCGCTCTTCGGCTATGTCGGCAACCCGATCGGCTCGCTCATCCAGCTCTCGAACCGCGTCTGGTCGCTCGGCGCCTCCGCCAGCGACGACCTCTTCGAGGGCGGCGCGCGCAGCGCCGCCGTCGCCGCGGCCGCGGCCGCCTACGACGAAAGCGTCGCCACCTACCGCAACACCGTGCTCACCGCCTTCCAGGGCGTCGAGGACCAGCTCTCGTCCCTGCGCATCCTCGCCGCCGAGGCCAAGGCCCAGGACGCAGCCGTCGCCTCCGCCACGGAGGAGGTGACGATCACGCTCAACGAATACGAGGCCGGAACGATCGCCTACACCTCCGTCGTCGTCGCCCAGGCCACCCAGCTCGCCGACCAGCAATCGGCGCTCGTCATCCAGCAGGACCGCCTGCTGGCGAGCGTCAGCCTGGTCGAGGATATCGGCGGCGGCTGGACGACGAACGAGCTGCCGAGCGCGAACGCGCTCCAGCAGTCAAATCCGCTCCTGCCCAATTGAGTGGTTACGCCGCCGCCTTCATCAGGTGGGAAAAACCCTTGCGGAATTTCTGCACTTTCGGCGCCACCACCGCCCGGCAATAGCCGCTGAACGGATTGCGGCTGAAATAATCGTCGTGCTCCGCCTCCGCCGGCCAGAATTGCACGAGCGGCTCGACCGTCGTCACGATCTTGCCCGGCCACAGCTCGGCTGCCGCAATCTCCCCGATCACCGCCCGCGCCGTCGCCGCCTGCTCCGCGTCATGGGTGAGGATGATCGAGCGGTACTGCGTCCCGACATCGTTGCCCTGCCGGTTCAACGTCGTCGGATCGTGGATGGTGAAAAAAATCCGCAGCAGGTCGGCATAGCTCACCACCGCCGGATCGAATGCGACCTGCACCACCTCGGCATGCCCGGTCCGGCCCGTGCACACCTGCTCGTAGCTCGGGTTGGCGAGCTCTCCGCCGGCATAGCCGGACTTCACCCCCGTCACCCCCTGCACGCCCTGGTACACTGCCTCGAGGCACCAGAAGCACCCGCCGCCCAAGCTCGCCTGCGCCATCGCCTCCACTCCTTTGCGCGAACGCACTCCACTTTGGGCGCGCCGGCCGCTTCCTCAAGCCTCACCCTCTCCCCACCAGCGCCGCCGCCACCACCAGCGCGGCCGCCGCCACCGCCGAGGGCACGGCGAACCCGCCCATCCCCTGCGCGATCCAGCCCGCGAAACCCGGCCCGACGATCTGCCCGAGCCCGAAGGCGCTCGTCATCAGCGCCAGCACCCGCTGCCCGTCCCCGCCCGCCAGCGCCCGCCCGCGCACCAGCCCGAGCGCGGTGAGCCCCATGAACGTCCCGCCCACCAGCACGGCGGCGACGAACACCCCCGCCGCGCTCCGCCAGGCCACGCTCGCGAGCACGCCGGCCGCCTCGACGATCGCCGCCAGCGCGAAGGCGCCCGCCAGCCCGATCCTGCCGGCCACCCGCGTCCAGAGCGCGACCGACGGCGTGGCGGCCAGCCCGACCACCACCCAGATGACAGGCTCGAGCGCGTGCAGCCGCGGCGCGCCCCGCACGATCGCCACCAGGAACGTCGCGGTGATCACATAGCCGAAGCCGAACAGCCCGTAAGCGACCACCAGCCGCATCAGCGCCGGCGACACGGCCCGGCGCGCCGCCCGCGCGCCCGGCGCCGCCACCGCCTTCGCCGTCCCCACGGCCGCCGGCATCAGCACGGCCACCACGGCCGCTCCGCCAAGCGACAGCGCCCCGCTCGCCACCCACATGGCGCCCCACCCGAACCCCGCCGCCCGCAGCCCGGAAACCAGCACGGCCGAGGCGACGATCCCCACCCCGACGCCGGCGAAGAGCAGCGAGGAGAGCCGGACGCGGCCTGCCTCGGCCAGCACCTCCAGCACGATCGCCGAGGCGAGCACGAGCCCGAGCGCGCTCGCCGCCCCGCCCGCGAAGCGGAGCGCCAGCATCACCGGCACGTCCGCGCCGAGCCCCATCGCCCCGGTGGTGAGCGCGCTCGCCGCGAGCGCGCTCACGAGCCAGGCCCGCTGCGTCCCCGGGCGCCCAGCGCCCGGCAGGCGTCCAGCGCCCGGCAGGCGTCCAGCGCCCGGCAGGCGTCCAGCGCCGGGCAGGCGTCCAGCGGCCAACAGGGCCCCGGCGAGGTAGCCCGCGAAATTGGCCGAAGCGAGCAGCCCGGTGGCGAGCTTGCTCAGCCCCAGCGCCTCGGCCATCACCGGCAGGATCGGCGTATAGACGAAGCGCCCGATCCCGATCGCCACGGCGAGCGAGATCAGCCCCGCCACCGCCGCCGAAACCGGCATCCCGGTCCTCCGCTCCATCGCCTTCCCCCCGACCCCGACGCCACCCCGGATAGGGGAGGGAGCTTGGCCCAAAAAGCGATTTCTTCCGATGGCGGCCATCTCCGGCGAGGATATCGCGCGGCCCGCCCACGCCGACCAATTCGTTGCAAGCTGCATCGAATGGTGCTCCCCTGCCCGCCGACCCGACGCCCGCCCAACGCCCGCCCAACCAACGTCGATCAGCGGAGGAATCCGGGGAAAAAATCATGACGGTCGCCAATTTCAGGACGGTCGCCAATTTCAGGGCGCTGCATGCGGCCCTGATGAAAAAGGACTTCCTCGCCCGCGCCCGGCCGGCGCTCGGCAACCGGTCGAGAATGCCGCGCATCAAAGAAAAGATCGCGGCGGGGCGCCGGCTTCTGCCGCCCGCCTTCCGCAAGGGTTACGCGGACCCGCTGTCCCAACGGCTCGATGGCGTCGTGAGGAAGCTGATCGCGGGCACCGCGCCTCAGCACACCAACCTCGAAACCCTGGCAGGCCCGATCTACCAGCTGGCCGAGAAGCGCCGGCAAGCCCGGCTGCACGGGTTTCTCGCCGTCGTCTCCGATTTCTACCGCTCCTTCCTCGACGGCGAAAAACGATCCCGCCTCGAGATCGCGCTCCGCGAAACGCTCCCGCCGCTCGCCGTGTTTCAGTCGAACCCGGCGATCGGCCCGTTCACCCTGAAATGCGACCAGATGGCCGGGCTGACGGGCGGCAGCATCGGCGTCGCGAGCCTCCCGCACACATTCGCCGGCGAGCCGCTCTTCTATGGCAGCCTCGCCCACGAAACCGGCGGCCACGACGTGATCCACGCCGATCCCGGCCTGCTTCAGGAAATGCAGGCCGAGGCGCATGCCCTGTTCCGTGGGGCGAAGCCGGATTGGCTCGGCATCCTCTGGGATTACTGGATGGACGAGGCATCGGCCGATATCTACGGGCTTCTCAACATGGGGCCGAGCTTCGGCCTCGGCACGGCGCTGCTGCTTTCCGTCTTCGTCGCGCAGTTCCAGCCGCGGCGGGCGAAAAAGTTGAGCCTGCGCCATGCGAGCGGGCCGGGCCCGGACGGCGCCTTGGACGATCACCCGACCGATCTTCTCCGTCTCGCATTGATCCAGGGGACGGTGGGCGCCCTCCGCGGCTTGTCGGAGGCGACACGGCAATCCTACGCAAGCCGGCTCTGCGCGCTCGGCCGCGCGCTCGCGCCGAATGTCACCGTGATCAAGCTCTCCGGATTGGCGCGGGCGGCGGACGGCGCAGCACATGATTTCGGCCGCACGAGCTTCGTCCCCCTCGCCACGATGCAGGACGCGGCCGCGCGGGTCGGCACCATGATCGCCACGCACCGCTTCGCCGCGCTGGCCGGCCATTCCATCCAGGACATCGAGACCTGGGACGATGCGGACGAAAAGGCCGCGCTCACGATCGCCGGGCGGCTCAACGCCAAGCTGCCGGTCGTCGGGCTCGGCGATGGCGCGCAGATCCTGGCCGGCCTCACGCTCGCGTCCCTGGCGCAGCCGGGCGCCTGCAAGGCCGCGAGCGCGGCCGCCGCGCGCGCGCTCGCGGCAAGCTTCGCCACGGACCCGCACTGGGGCCGTGCGCCCCGCCGGAAAGCGGCGCGGCGCCGGATGTCGGTTCCGTGACTTGGATCACAGACCCGGCCGGCCGGGACGCCTAGGGTCGGCTCGTCGCGGCGAAGCCGGCCCCATCGTTCCTCTCCGCCCGGCGGGGAGCCCTTGCTGTCCTTCCGCTCCGGGAAGGCGAAGGGGCGCTGCCGCCAGGCGGCGGCTTCCCATGGCCGCGTCGATCAAGAAGCAGCCGGGGCCGCAACCAACCGAGGATGACCAACCCGATGGACGAGCGCGACGGACCGGGCCGAAGCATCCTCACGGAGGATGCCTGCCTCGCCCGGGACACCGGCGCTCGCACCAGCGCCTTCGGGGATCTCGCTTCGCCGCAGAGGGACGTTCAGCCAACGATGGACATGCCAACGATGGACATGAAGGAATATTATCGCCTGCGCGCCCGGGAATATGACGGCATCTACCAGGTCGCGCGGCGCGAGCCCGAGATCGCCGCGCTCAAGGCATGGCTCGCCGCCGCGGTCCGGGGACGATCGATTCTCGAGATCGCGGCGGGCACGGGCTATTGGACCGAAGTCGCGGCGTCGGTCGCGGCGGCGATCACCGCGACGGACCTCAACCCGGAAGTGCTCTCGCTCGCGGCGCAGCGCAATCTCGGTCCGCACGTCACGCTGCTCGCGGCCGATGCCTGCGCGCTGCCCGGGTTCGCCGCGAAATTCGATGCGGGAATGGCGATGCTCTGGTGGTCGCATGTCGAGAAGCAGCGCCAGGCGGAGTTCCTCGCTCACTTCGCCAGCCGGCTCGAGCCCGGGGCATCGATCCTGATGATCGACCAGATCTACGCCGCGCCCTTCAGCAGCCCCGTTTCCCGGGAGGACGAATGGGGCAATCTCTACACGGTGCGAACGCTGGCCAGCGGGGCCAGGTTCGAAATCATCAAGAACTACCCGACCGACGATCAGCTGCGCTCAGCCTTCGCCGCGACCTGCGAGGATATTTCCGTGATGCGGACGAAGGAGTTCTGGGCCCTCAGCGCCCGCGTCCGCGCCCGTGCGGGGTGATCCGGGGCCCCGGTCCCTCAGATCCGCGTGGCCTCGCTGCCCTGCCTCGCCATGTTGATGGCCGGGATTCCGCAGAGCGTCTGCGTGCGCGCCCTGAGCGTGGGCGTGTCCGTGCAGAGCCCGGTGATCAGGTTGACCGAGACGCCCATTCCGCCAAGCACGGATTTGCCGCCAAGGGCTGCGAGCGCGTCGGCGGCCGCCAGGACGACCTTCATCCTGTTCCGCCTGGCCATGAGACATTTGAGAAATGTCGGGACGTTCGCGCCGAGGACGTCTCCCCCGCATTCCACCAGCACCGCGTCGGCCGGCGTCGAGAGGCAGGTATCCAGCGCGCGATTGAACAGGTCTTCCATGCCGGCGCGCTCCGACGGATAGGTGCTGGGCAGCCCGAAATCGACGCAATCGAAGGCCCGGGCCACGCCGAAGTCGAGATATGCCAAAAGCTCCGCGATCGATGACGTGCCCGTCGCCTTGAGCATGATCACGCGCGCCTTCCCCTGCTGGCGGAGCGAGCGGCTGATCGCGATCCCCGCGGTCGTCTTGCCGACCTCGGCGGACGTGCCGACCACGAGGTAGAGCGGCGCCCCGCGGTCCGCGGCGCCTGCCTCGGCCGCGATCGCGAACCGCCGCATATTCAGCCCCTGGCCGCTGCCGTCGCGCACGGCTCCGAGGTAGCGGACCGCCCCGAGATGGGCTTTTTCGCGCGGCGATTCGCCGATCAGGGTGCCGACGATCCCGGCATCCGCCAGCACCCAGTAATTCTCGCCCGGCACCAGGCCGCCGTCCGGCACGCCGCCCACCACCCAGCGTGTCGATTCACGGTATCCCGGCACCGCAAGAAAAATGTCGCCGGGCGCCACCATCACCGCGCGCCCCGAGGGCGCCTCGACGAGGAGCGGCGAGGCGTCCCGCCCCAGCTCGAAGACGCAGACATCGCCTTCCAGGCCCGCCGCCGGGGCGTATCGGCTCGCCTCGAGCGTCGGCACAAGCCGCAGCACCGATGCCCTCTTGATATCGGGCGCGAGCGCCGCCCCTTCCAGCGCCAAACGAAACTCTGCTGTTTGCCGCTATTTCGCGGGAATGTTGACGATATGGAGCTTGCCCGGCTTCCACTGCTTCGCCGTTTCCGACCCCACACCGAGCTTCTTGGCAATCTCGTCGAGATGTTCCTGCTTCACGTCGATGGTGTGAACGAACTGTCCTTTGACGTGCCGATACATGTCCGGATTCTTGGAAACAGAAACGAAGCACATCGCCGCCTCCTCCGATCATTGCCAATTTCGATTGAGCGGCGCTAAGATTACCCGAGCCCGGCGCGCAGGCCAAGGGGGATTCGTTGCCTGGCCGTGCAGGGGAGGGCGTGCGGTTTCATAGGACGATCCCGGCGAATTCGCACCGGAAAGCGAGGGGCCGCGCCATTGCCGGAAAGGGAGGAACATGATCTGTGCGCGCTGCGGCGCGGTCGTCGCGGAGGCAAGGCGGTTCTGCGGCGATTGCGGCTCGCCGCTGCCCTGGAAGTGCCGGGCCTGCGGCAGCGACAACGCTCCCGACAAGCGCTTTTGCGGCGACTGCGGCAGCGCGCTCGCCGCAGGCAGCGCGGATCCCCCCGCGCCACCGGCGCCGCCCGCGGTCGAACGCCGCCCGCTCACCGTCATGTTCGTCGACCTGATCGGATCAACCTCGCTCGGAACGCGGCTCGATCCCGAGGATCTCCGCGACGTGATCGCCGCCTTCCATGGCCTCGTCGCCGCCGTCATCGCGCAATTCAACGGCTTCGTCGCGCGCTACATGGGCGACGGCGTCCTCGCCTATTTCGGCTACCCCCACGCCCATGAGGACGACCCGGAACGCGCCGTCCGCGCGGGCCTCGCGCTCGTCGAGGCCGTGCGCCGCCTCGCCACCGTCGCCGGTCCCCCCGGCACGCTCGGCTCGCGCGTCGGCATCGCCAGCGGGCTCGTCGTGGTGGGCGACCTCATCGGCTTCGGCGCCTCGCTCGAATCCGCCGCCGTCGGCGATACGCCGAACCTCGCGGCGCGTCTCCAGGCCGCCGCCGCGCCCAACGCCGTCGTCGTCTCCGGCACAACCCACGGCCTGGTCGGCGGACTCTTCGAATATCGGAAGCTCGGCCTCGGCATATTGAAAGGTCGGAGCGCCCCCGAGCGGGCCTGGGAGGTGCTCGGCGAAAGCGTGACCGATAACCGCTTCGAGGCGCTCCGCCGCGGCCGGGTTCCCCTCGTTGACCGCACCGAGGAGCTCGACCTGCTGGGCCGCCGCTGGGACCAGATCAAAAGCGGGGAGGGCCGTGTCGTCGTGATCGCGGGCGAGCCCGGCATGGGCAAGTCGCGCCTGGTCATGGCTCTCGAACAGAAGCTCCCCGCCGGCTCCTTCCGCCGCCTGCGCTTCACCTGCTCGCCCCACCACCGCGATACGCCGCTCTACCCGATCATTCGCCACATCGAGCGCAGCGCCGATTTCGAGCGCGGTGAATCGCCCGCCGTCAGGCGCGAGAAGCTCAGGCGCTCGCTTCCCGCCGCGGCGTCCGCGGACGATCAGTGGCTGCTCGCCGATCTCCTCTCGATCGCCGAGCCCGCGGACGCGCCGCCCGATTCGCTCGGCCCCCAGCGGCGCAAGGAGATGACCTTCGCCGCAATCCTTCATCAGTTCGAAGATCTCGCCGGCCGCTCGCCGATCCTCGCCGTGCTCGAGGATATCCATTGGGCCGATCCGACGACCCTCGATCTCCTGGCCCGCTTGGTCGAGCAGGCCGAGCGGCTGGCGATGCTGCTGATCGTGACCACGCGTCCCGGCTCCAATCCGGGATGGTCGTCCCGCCCCAACGTCACCGTCCAGCAGCTCAACGGGCTCGACCGGCGATTCTCGGCAGCGCTCGTCAAGGAGGTCATCTACCACCAGAGCCTTCCCCGGGACGTCCTCGAGCGGATCGTCGCCCACGCGGACGGCGTGCCGCTCTTCATCGAAGAGCTGACCAGGACGGTCATGGAGAGCGATCTTTCCAAGGATCGCGAAGTCACGCCGTCCGGCGAGCCGCTCTCGCCCGACGCGGTCCCGACATCGCTTCAGGCCTCGCTCATGGCCCGGCTCGATCGGCTTGCCCTCGGCAAGGACGCGGCGCAGACCGCCTCCGTCATCGGGCGCGATTTCTCCTTCGAAATTCTCCACGCGCTCGCGCAATCGCCGGCGCAGCAGCTCGCGCGCGCGCTCGGCGAGCTGGCCGAAGCCGGCCTCGTCATCGCCCGCGGCCAGCCGCCGGACGCGACCTACACCTTCAAGCACGCCCTCCTCCAGGATGCGGCTTACGCCTCCCTGCTCCGCGACCGGCGCCGCGCCATCCACCGGCGGGTCGCGGAGATCCTCGAGGAAGGCACGGTGGGCGTGGATTCGAGGCAGCCGCAGCTCATCGCCTGGCATTTTTCCGAGGCCGGCCTCGCCGCCAAGGCGCTCGAGCATTATCTCAAGGCCGCCGATCAGACGACCGGGCGCTTCGCTCTCGCGGAAATGGCGAGCCATCTCCGCAACGGCCTCCGCGAGATGCAAAAGCTTCCCGAGATCTCCCGAAAGGACAAGGCGCGAGCTTTCCCTGCTCGTCGCACTCGGCCGCGCCCTGATCGATCACCTCGGCTCGGGCAGCGACGAGGTCCGTGCCACGTTCGAGCGCGCCCGCGAAGTCTGCCTCGCCCTCGATCACCCCGACGAGCTCGTCCGGGTCCATGACGGGCTCCTCAATTTCCATTTCACCCACGCCGAGCCCGACCGGATCCTCGGCTACGCCGACGAGCTCGTCGCGGTCGGCCGCAAGGCCGGGAGCCGGCACGCGCGGCTCATGGCCCACCGCTCGGCGGGATTCGCGCACCTCCTTTCGGGCCGCCTCGGCGCAGCGCGCGAGGAGATGGAGCGCTTCCTGGCGATGTACGACGTGGCGCGCGACGGTCCCGGATCGGGGCTCGCGACGCGCGATCCCAAGGTCTCCGTCTGCACCCTGCTCGGCATCTGCCTCACCGCGCTCGGGCTTCCCGATTCCGGCGCGGCGGTGAGCCTCGAAGGTCTCAGGCACGCGGTGGCGATCGATCACGTCGTCAGCCACGTCCTCGGCCTGCGCCGCGCCTGCGTGCGGCGCATGATGCAAAGGGATCCGCAAGGCGTCGCCGATCTCGCCCGCGAGCTCGCTGCGGTCAGCACCCGGTACGAAACCTTCAAGGGCGCCCGCGACGGCGCCATTTTCCGCTGCTGGGCGTCGTTTCGCGCCGACGGCGAGAGGGGCCTGCTCGCCGGCGCCGAGGATTGCATCGCCCACTTCGATGCGACCGGGCACTGGGCGCTGCTGCCGTTCTTCATGGCCTCGATCGCGGAATTGCGCGGCGAGGCAGGCGATGCCGCCGCCGCGGCGAAACTGCTCGAGCGCGCTTGCGAGCTGGTCAACACCACCGGCGAGCGCTGGTGCGAAGCGGAGATCATCCGCCTGCAAGCGCGCTTCTGCGCGCGCGACCCGGGCGATGCCGAGGCCCTGCTCCTGAGCAGTCTCGAGAAGGCGAGAAACCAGTGCGCCAAGCTCTGGGAGCTGCGCACGGCAACCGACCTCGCCACGCTTCGGCGCGAGCAGGGCGAAGCCGCCGCGGCGCGCGAAGCTCTGGCGCCCGTCTATCGCTGGTTCAGCGAGGGCCGCGACACACCCGACCTCGTCGCCGCCCGCAGGCTGCTCTCGGAGCTTGGCGGATCATAGTCCGAGCGGCGGCCCGCCCCTCGTGCCCGAGCGCAGAATTTCGTCACTCGCGTAGCGATCATGAAACCCTGCGATCCGATGCCAGGCTCTCCGCCGCACGCAGCTCGAACAGTTTCGCCGCCTGGCCTCGCGCGATCCCGATCGCCCGCCGGAAGCAGGCTTCCGCGGCGGGATCGCTCCGCAGGAGCTCGCCTTTCCGCCGCTGCAGCTCGGCCTCCAGCCAGGCCTCGCCGGTGTCGAGCGCGATGCCGAGCCCTTCGTCGATAAGGGCGAGCGCCTGGTCCGCGCGGCCCATCCCGGCGTGCACGTCGGCGAGCATCGCCCGCAGATGCGGGCCGAAAAGCCGGATTCCGCCGCCGCTCAGTCCCGCCATCGCCGCGGTGAGCAGCGCGCATCCTTCCTCGGGCCGTCCCTCGGCGGCGGCAACCCACCCGCGATAGGCCCTGCCGCGCGCGAGCCAGAAGCGGAAGCCCTGCTCGGCGGCGAGCCGGACCAGCTCCGAGGACGCCGCGTCGAGAGCGTCCCGCTCGCGCAGGATCCACGCGGTGTCGCACGCCACGGCGAGCGCCATCGCGAGCGTCGGCATGTGCCGCAATGTCCGCGCCTTTTCCAGGCTGGCCCGTGCCTCCGCGCTCGCCCGCTCGCCACGTCCCTGGCAGGCGAGGACCCGGCTCCGCGCCCGATGGAGCGCGGTCCGCGCATCGATCCCGAACGCGATCATCGGAAAATCCCGCGCTTGCGCCTCGCTCTCTTCGGTGAGACCCGCGAAGGTCCGTGCCGCCTCGTTCAGCCGGCCGAGAAAGAAGCAGCTCGTGCCGAGGCAGCCCACGGACATGACACGGATCTCGGGATCCGCGTGCGCCCGCGCCAGCGCGCGAAGCTCCCCGGCGATCGCGTGCGATGCCGCGACCTGCCCGGAAAAAAGCCGATGGAGCCACTCGCCGTAGAGCGCGCGGGCCAGCAGCTTCGTCGCGTGGGCGCCCTCGCCTCCGAGGCCGCGGCAAAGTGCCAGCGCGTCGGCGAACGCCGCTCCGTGCTCGCGCGAGGCCAGCCCATGCAGGGCGAACTGCACGTTGCCGAGCGCCAGCGTGAGCTCGGCCTGGAGCAGCCGTCGCTCGCGCGCGAGCGGGATCTGCTCCGCGAGCGCGAGCCCGCGCGCCAGGTGCGCCCGCGCCTCCGGGAGCGCCGAGCGCGCAGCCGAGCCTTCGCCCGCCTCGCGGTAGCAGCGAGCCGCCTCCGCCGCCATTCCCGCCTGCTCGCAATGCAGGCCGATGAGCTCGGGCCGCACCTCCTCGCCCGACCCGGAGCGCCGCATCAGCTCCCGTGCGATCGCCCCGTGCAGCGCCTGGCGGCGCGCGCGCAGCAGCGTCTCGTAGGCGGCGTCGCGCAGCAGCGCATGCTTGAAGCTATAGACCGCATCCGGCGGCTCGCCCCGGCGCTGCACCAGGCTCGCACCCTCCAATCGGGCGAGGCCGCGCAGCAATTCGGCCGCCGGCAGCGCCGCCACGGCGGCGAGCAGGGGATAGGGGAATTCGCGGCCGATCACCGCGCCCGCCTGCGCCACCGCTTTCGCCTCCCGCATGCGGTCGAGGCGGGCGATCAGCGCGGATTGCAGCGTCCGCGGGACGGCAACGGACGCTCCACCGGCGAGGCCCGCCTGCGGATCCTCCACCACCGCCCGCGCGAGCTCCTCGAGGAAGAGCGGCACGCCGTCGGCGTGCGCGACGATCCGGCGGCTGACGCCGGCTTCGATCTCCCCGCCGCCGAGCGCCCCGATCATCGTCTCTGCTTCGCAACGGTCGAGCCCGTTGAGGACGATCGTGCTGGCATGCGCGAGGCTCGTCCATGGCGGGATGAATTCCGGCCGGAAGGTCACGATCAGCAGCACCGCCAGCCCGGCCACGCGATCGACGAGCGCATCCAGCACCTCGCGCGAGGTGGGATCGATCCAGTGCGCATCTTCGAAGATCAGCAGGACCGGAAGCCGCGCCGCGACCGCGGCGAGCTGCCCGAGCAGCGCTTCGGCCGTCCGCTCGCGCCGCCGTCGCGGCGTGAGCTCGAGCCCGGGGAGCGTCGTCTTCACGGACAGCAGATCGGCGATCAGCGTGATCGCCTCGCTGTCCGCCCCGTTCCGGCGCAGCAGTGCCTCGAGTTTCCGCAAGCGCCGCGCGTCGTCGTCCCCGCGCCCTGATCCCGCGGCGCGTTCGAGATAGTCCGTGAACGGGTGATAGGCGCTGTCCTGGCGGTGCGGCGCGCAGGAGCAAACCAGCGGCGCGTGCGCCATGCCGGCGATGCGGGCGCGAAGCGCGCTCACCAGGCGCGATTTGCCGATCCCCGCCTCGCCTTGCATCAGCACCACCCGGCCGCTGCCTTCCCGGGCCTGCTCCCAGCGGCGCAGCAGCAGCGCAAGCTCCTCCTCGCGCCCGACAAGGGGGGTCGCGCCGGCTTCGCTGAGCGCCGCGAACCGGCTCTCGACGGCGCGTTCGCCGATCACCCGGAAGGCGCCGGCCCGACCTTCCCGCGGCCCGCCTTCCTGCGAGCCGTATTCGAACAATCCGCGGGTCAGTTGCCGGCAGCCCGCCGAGATCAACACGCCGTCCGGCCCGGCGCGAGCGGCGAGCTCCCGGGCGAGGTCGGCCGCCTCGCCGAGGGCCAAGGGCAGGTCTCCGCCCGCATCGCCGATGACCACCGGCCCGCTGGCGATGCCGATCCGGGCATGCAACGATGCGTCGCGTGCAACGATCTCCCCGGCCACCGCGCGGCTCACCGCGAGGCCGGCGCGGACCGCCCGCTCGGCGTCGTGCTCGTCCGCGTCCGGGTAGCCGAAATAGGCGAGCACGTCGTCGTTCAGCATCCTCGGGACGGTCCCGCCGAAGCCGCCGATCACCCGCGCGCAGCAGGCCTGATAGCGGGCGATCACCGGTTGCAGATCCTCGGGATCGAGCCCTGCGGAGAGGCCGGCCGAACCGGCGAGGCCGCAGCGCATGATGGTGAGCTGCCGGCGCTCCGCCGCCCGCGGCGGCCGCGCCCCCATCGGCGGAGCCTCCGGCTCGTCCGCCGCCGCGATGCTCCTCGGCCTGGCGGTGAATTTGTAGCCGACGCCGGGGACGGTCACGATCAGGCGCGGCGATCTCGGGTCGGGCTCGATCTTCCGGCGGAGCCGGCTGACGAGCACGTCCACGCTGCGGTCATAGGGCGCGGAGAGGCGGCCGGCGACCGCGTCCAGGAGATGATCCCGCCCGAGCACCCGGCCCGGGGCGCGAAGAAATGCCTGAAGCAGCGAAAATTCCGAGCGCCTGAGCGGCACGTCGCGCCCGTCCGCGCCGGCGAGCGTACGGCCGGAACGATCGAGCGTGTAGCTGGCGAAGCGCACGCAGTCCAAGGCCTCGGGCGCGGATGGTGCCGTATCGGCCATGCGCTTGGCCCCTTTGGGCAGCCCTCTTTCGGGTGCACGGACGCTAAGCGCGCACCGCGCCGCCCGGTGAGACCGGGATCACACGAAATGACGCAGGCGTATTTTTTTACCATCCGCTTACAGCCGCGACATCGCGCGCTCACCCGGCTCCGCAAATCTCCGCATCGGGCCGCGGCTCGGAGAAGCCCGGCCCCGGACAGAAACAAAGGAGGAATCCCATGAAGACCTATCTTCTCGCCACCCTCGGCGCGCTGCTGCTCCTGGTTCCCGCGCTCGCGGGCGCCGCGACGCTCGGCCAGCCGAACGGCCAGCCGCAATCCACCGCGGGCAGCTTCGTGTCCCAGCCCGCGCCTTCCTTCGCCGGCCAGGGCAGCGTCCCCGTGAGCGCGAGCATCCCGGGCAGCAATCCCGCGCTGCGTGACAGCACGATGTGGCTCGTCAACCAGACCGGCGGCGGCCGCTAGGCCGCCCGAAGATCCCAGCCGATGGCCAGGGCCTGCCCGGTGCGACCGGGCGCGCCCTGGCTTCCTTTTCCAGCCCCGCCCGCCATTTTCTCTCTCCGCCCGGCAATCCGGCGCGGGGAGCCAACGCCCCCGCCGCCGCCGACGATTTCTTCAATGGGGATCGTCGTCTTGCCGATCGCGCGCTCGCGCTCCGCGGCTGCCGCCACGAAATCGACGCCAAGGACTGCCTCGGCGTGCGAGAGGAACCCGAGCCGAAAGGTCTCGCGCGGTCAGCGAGTTCGAACATCGCACGAGGCCATCGCGGAACGGCTCGTCCGAGCTCGGCTTGCCGACGACGGCAGGCGCCGCTCGGCGGCCGAGTTGCGGGAATGGGTTTTCCAGGTCGGCTCGTCGCCATCGGCGGCCCAGTCGCCGCGGCCTCTTGATCAACATAGTAGTTGACTATCAACTGAAATGTTGATAATAACCCCCCATGCCGGCGCCCTTCCTCCGCCCGGTCGACGCCGCCGCGGATCCCGAAGCCGAGCTTCTGGACCGGGTGTTCTTCGCCCTGTCCGATCCGGTGCGGCGGGCGATCCTGGAGCGGCTGGACGAAGGCTCCCTGCTGGTCTGGGAAGTCGCCGAACCCTTCGCGATCTCGCTGCAGGCGGTCTCGCGTCATATCCAGGTGCTCGCGCGCGCGGGCCTCGTGCGCCAGGAACGGTCCGGCCGGATCAGCCGGTGCAGCCTCGATGCCGGGCCCATTTTCGCGGCCTCGCTCTGGATCAACCGCTACAGCAAATACTGGCAGGCGCAGTTCGATCTGCTGGCCGTCACGCTCGAAAACCTCACGCCGACACGCCAACCCCAACCGGGCGAACCCCAACCGGGCAAACCCGAACGGGGCGAGCCCAAACCGCAAAGGAGGAAGCCCGATGCCCGCTGATCGCAAAATCGTCTCCCCCGTCGAGTACCAGGATCGCCGCATCCCGTTTTCGATGGCGGAGCTGGCCGGCATCGGCGTGTTCCATGGCGATGCCGATGGTGCCGTGCTCCACACCTATTCCTGCCATTCGCGCGGCCTCGAGATGCTGAACGGCGCCTGCCACTCCCTCGCTCTCGCGCCCAAGGGTCGCGACGAGGATGGCCTGCGCCACCGCATGGAACGGGTACGGCTGCACGACAGCGATGGAGCCTGAGATGAGCTATCGTGACGATGCGGCAACGCTTGCCGCCTATCGCGGCCAGATCGCCGGGCTGCGCGCCAGGATGCGGGAGCTGCAGGCCGCGATCGAGCCCGAACCCGTGCAGGACTACGGTTTTGCCACACCGGACGGGACGGCCCGCCTCTCCGAGCTGTTCGGCGACAAGCGCGATCTGATCGTCATCCTCAACATGGGCGCGGCGTGTCCGTACTGCACCTTGTGGGCCGACGGGTACAACGGGCTCTATCCGCACATCGCCGACCGCGCCGCGTTCGTCGTCAGCAGCCCCGATGCGCCGCAGGCGCAGCAGCGCTTCGCCGCCGGCCGCGGCTGGCGCTTCCCGATGGCGAGCCACGCCGGCACGAGCTTCGCCGGGGACATGGGCTACCGCAGCGAGAGCGGCGGCTATCTGCCTGGCGTCTCGGTGTTCCAGCGCGACGGCGCGCGCATCGTTCGCGTCGCCGACACCGGCCTCTGCCCGGGCGATGATTTCTGCCCGCTCTGGCACTTCCTCGATCTGCTGCCGGAGGGTTCGGCAGGCTGGCGGCCACGCTTCGGCTACGCCTGAGCCGCCCCGGCAGGCACGGCCCGACGCCGTTCGGAACCTCGCATTGCCGCGCGCAGCACGCGGCGAGAAGGAGAGAAACGATGACCGAGCATAAAACCGGAACACGTGAAGAGTGGCTTGCGGCCCGGCTGGCGCTGCTCGCGGCCGAGAAGGAGCTGACGCGGCGCAGCGACGAGCTCGCGCGCCGCCGCCAGGAGCTGCCCTGGGTTCGCATCGACAAGGAGTACCGCTTCGCGACCGACGAGGGCGAGGCGTCCCTCGCCGATCTCTTCAGGGGGCGCTCGCAGCTCCTCGTCTACCACTACATGTTCGGGCCCGACTACACCGCGGGCTGTGCGACCTGCTCGACGATCGCCGACGGCTTCGACGGCTTCGTCGTCCACCTGGCGAACCACGACGTGACGCTGATGGCGGTGTCGCGGGCGCCGCTGGCGAAGCTGCGGGCGTACCAGCGGCGGATGGGGTGGGGGTTTCCCTGGGCGTCTTCGCTCGGCGGCGACTTCAACTTCGACTTCAACGTCTCGTTCACCGAGGAGCAACAGCGCGAGGGGGCGATCGAATACAACTACGCGCGCGGCGGCCACGCGATGGATGCGACGGCGGTCCCGGAGATTGTCGCCAGGAACGCGGACATGGCCGGAACCGACAGGGCCACGTACACCCGCGAGAGGCCGGGCATGAGCGCCTTCGTGCTCGAGGACGGCATCATCCACCACGCGTATTCCACCTATGCGCGCGGACTGGACGGCCTCTGGGGCATGTACCAGTGGCTCGACCGCGCCCCCAGGGGGCGCAACGAGAGCGGGATCTGGTGGCGCCGCCACGACGAGTACGACAAAGGCTGAGCCAGGCCGCGGGCTTCGTCGGCGCAACCGGGACGGGAGGTCGCACGGCCATGGCGTCCGCGCGAGCGTTCGAGCGAACCTTCTTCGCCGTCTCGGCGCTGCTCTTCGCCGCCGGCGCGGCGGGAACGATCCTCTGGCGCGGGTCCATGTCGGCGCTGGGCGGGATGCCGATGCACGGCGGCTGGACGATGGCGATGGCGTGGATGCGGATGCCCGGACGGACCTGGCCCGGCGCCGCTTCGTCGTTCCTCGGCATGTGGGTCGTGATGATGGCGGCGATGATGCTGCCATCCCTGGTCCCGATGCTGTGGCGCTACCGCCGGGCGGTTGGCGGACCAGGCGAGGCGCGCCTCGATCGGCTGACCGCGCTGGCGGGCCTGGGTTACTTCTTCGTCTGGACCGGGTTCGGAATGGCCGCTTTTCCGCTCGGCGCCGGGCTGGCGGCGGTCGAGATGCGCCATCCGGTGCTGGCGCGCGCCGCGCCGATCGCGGCGGGCGTGGTCGTCCTGATCGCCGGCTCCCTCCAGCTCACCGCGTGGAAGCGGCGTCACCTCGCCTGCTGCCGGGAGGCGCCCGGGCGCGGCCGTGCGCTGCCGGCCGACGCCGGCACGGCCTGGCGCCACGGCCTGCGGCTCGGGCTCCACTGCTGCCGCTGCTGTGCCGGTCCGATGGCGATCCTCCTGGCCGTCGGCGTCATGGAGCTTCGCGCGATGGCCATCGTTGCGGCAGCCATCACCCTCGAGCGTCTCGCCCCGGCCGGCGAGTGTATTGCGCGCGCCACCGGGGCCGTCGCCGTCGGGGCAGGGTTGTTGCTGATCGCGCGAGCGGCCGGGCTCGGATGACGCATCCGCGAGGGTCGCGCCCGCCGCGTCGCTCCGCCGTCAGGGGATCTTCCGCACCCCGTTCAGCACCCCCCGCGATGCCTTCTCGGCGATCCCGCTCACCCCCTCGCGCCGTGCCAGCTCCTCCCAAACCTCCTCGGGCCGGAGCCCCGAGGCCACCCACAGCACGATCAGGTGGTAGAGCACGTCCGCGCTCTCGCCGATCAGCGCTTCGTGGTTGCCCGCCACCGCCTCGATCAGGCACTCGACCGCTTCCTCGCCGAATTTCTGCGCGACCTTCGGGATCCCGCGCGAAAGCAGCCGCGCCGAATGGCTCACGGCAGGGTTGGCGTCCCGCCGCGCCATCACCACCGACCACAGCCGCCCGAGCACCTCGGCCGAGGCCTCGTGCCCGGCCCGTCCCGCCGGCGCCGGCACGCGCACCTGCGCCTTCGCCCGCTTGCCCGGCTTGGCGGCGGGCTTCGCGGCTCCGTTCCGCCGCTCGCGCTTGGCGCCCTTGCCCATCTTTTCCTGCTCCGGGCCCCTTCAGGCCGCCTCGGCGACGGGCCGCACCGCGAGCCCCGCCGCCGCCAGCGCATCTTTCACCGCGCCGATCGTGAAGGTGCCGAAGTGGAACACGCTCGCCGCCAGCAGCCCGCTCGCCCCCGCCTGCGCGCCCGCGACGAAATGGGCGAGCGTGCCCACGCCCCCCGAGGCGACCAGCGGCACCCGCACCGCCTCCGCGACCGCCCGCAGCAGCTCCACATCGAAGCCCTGGCCGGTGCCGTCGCGGTCCATGCTGGTGAGCAGGATCTCGCCCGCGCCCCGCTGCGCGGCCTCGCGGCACCAGCCGACGACGTCGATCCCGGTGCCCCGCCGCCCGCCATGGGTGAAGACCTCCCAGCCGCCCCCGGGGCCGCCCCCGCCGGCGGTGCGGCGCTTGGCGTCCACCGCGACCACGACGCACTGGCTGCCGAATTTTTCCGCGGCCTCGCCGATCAGCTCCGGCCGGGCGACGGCGGCGGAGTTGATGCTGCATTTGTCCGCCCCGGCGAGGAGCAGGCGGCGCATATCGCCGGTCGTGCGAATGCCTCCGCCAACTGTCAGCGGAAGAAAGATTTTTGCCGCAGTTCGCCCCACCACGTCAATGATGATGTCGCGATTCTCGTGGCTCGCGGTGATGTCGAGGAAGGTGAGCTCGTCGGCGCCGGCGCGGTCATAGATCTCGGCCTGCTCCACCGGGTCCCCGGCGTCGCGTAAGGAGACGAACCCTATCCCTTTGACAACGCGCCCTTCCTTGACATCGAGGCACGGGATCACCCTGAGCTTGAGCAAGCCTTCGGAACTCCTTCGGGCGATGTTTTGAATCTTCGGCTCCGAATCGGGCAAGCCTTGCAATCGCTTACATTTCATCAAAAGGCCGATAGTGCGCCCACTTCGCCCACTCTACCGCCCGGTTTCTTGCCCAAGTGCTTCCAGCGCCTCGCGAATTCCGATTCTGCCGTCATAGAGCGCCCGCCCGACGATGACGCCGGCGAGCGAGCCTTCCGCCCGTTCCCTTAGCATCAGGAGATCGGTGACGCTCCCCACCCCCCCCGATGCGATGACCGGGGTTTTCACCGTCCGCGCCAGCCCGATCGTCCGCTCGAGGTCGAGCCCGCCGAGCATCCCGTCCCGCGCGATATCGGTGTAGATCAGCGCCGCCGCGCCGGCGTCCTCGAACCGCAGCGCCAGCTCTTCCGCTTCGAGCTCCGTCGTCTCCGCCCAGCCCTCGGCGGCGATTTTCCCCCCCCGTGCGTCGATCGCCACCGCCACCCTGCCAGGGAACCGCCGGCAGGCCTCCCGCACAAGCCCCGGGTCCTTCACCGCCGCGCTGCCGAGGATCACCCGCCGCACCCCCGCCTCGAGCCAGCCCGCGATCGCGGCGAGGTCGCGGATCCCGCCCCCGAGCTGCACCTTCACCCCAACCGCCGCGAGGATCGCCCGCACCGCCGCCCCGTTCACCGCCCGCCCGGCGAACGCCCCGTCGAGATCGACCACGTGCAGCCATTGGCACCCGGCCGCCGCGAAATCCCGCGCCACCGCCTCCGGCGCGTCCGAATAGACTGTCGCCTCCGCCATCTCGCCCCGGCGGAGCCTGACCGCCCTTCCGTCCTTGAGGTCGATCGCCGGGTAGAGCGCGAGGGCCCGCATCACCCTTCGGCGGGCGCGCGGCCGCGGCGCGCCAGCACCTTGCAATAGAAGAACCCCCGCACCGTCTGTCCGCGCACCCGCGCATAGGCGGGATGGATTCCCCAGCGCTCATAGCCCATGGACTCGTAGAGCCGGATCGCCGCCTCCTGGCTCTCGCGCACGTCGAGGTTGATCGCGTAGCGGTGCAGCATGCGCGCCCGGTCCTCGACCTTGCGCACGATCGCCCGGCCGATGCCGTGCCCGCGGGCATAGGGTGCGGTGAAGGTGTGGGTCAGGGTCACGCTGAAGCGCTGCGCCTCGTTGTTGCGCGGCGGCAGCACGAGCTGCGCCGAGGCGACGATCGTCCCGTCGAGCCGGCCGACGAAGAGCTCGCGCTCGGGCACCAGCATCACGCCCCGGAAATAGCTCGCCAGAACGCCGATCTCGGGCGGCGTGACCCAGCCGAACCCGCCGCCGTCGATGATCGCGGCGTTGGCCGCCTCGCAGAGCGCGTTCAGGTCATCCGGCGTGGCTTCGGCGAGCGGCTCGACCAGGACCCTGGGGCGCAGGACCGGTCGCGCCCCGGCCGTCGGATCGGCTTCGTTCATGCGCACCTGCCCTCACGGAGTCCACTTAAGGAAATTGGCGAGGATCCTGAGCCCGACGCGCTGGCTCTTCTCGACATGGAATTGCGTGCCGGCGCGGTTGCCGCGCGCCACCATCGCCACGACCGCCCCGCCATAGTCGGTGGTGGCGAGCACGTCCTCGGCGGCGGCACCCGCCAGGGCATAGCTGTGCACGAAATAGACATGCTGCCCCGGCGCCAGCCCGGCGAGCAGCGGGTGCGCCGCCTCGGGCCGGAACGCAAGCGCGTTCCACCCCATCTGCGGCAATCTCAGCCCCTCCGCCGGGAGCGCTGCGATCTCGCCCCGGATCCAGCCGAAGCCGGGCGTGATCCGATGCTCGAGCCCCCGCTCCGCCATCAGCTGCATCCCGACACAGATACCAAGAAACGGGGTGCCCTCGCTCGTCGCCTCCTCGATCGCCTGGCCCATGCCCGGGACCGCGGCGAGCCCCGCCCTGCAATCGGCGAAGGCGCCCTGGCCGGGCAGCACGATCCGGTCCGCCGCCGCCACCTCCCGCGCCTCGGCCGTGATGCTCACCCTGGCGGCGATGCCGGCCTCGGCAGCGGCGCGCTCGAGGGCACGGGCCGCCGAGGCGAGGTTGCCGCTGCCGTAATCGACCACCGCGACCTTCATGCGATGACCTTCATGCAAGGCGGCCTGCCTGCTCCGGCCGCCGGGCCAGGAACCGCGCCAGAGCCGCGTCGGCGTCGCGCGCGGCGACGACGTCCGTCAGCACATAGCCGCGCCGCCCGAGGGACCAGCGGCGGAGATCATTGCCGGTGAGCCCGAGGAGGAGGGCCTCGGCCGCCAGCAGCACCGCGCGCCCCGCCCCGCCGGGCACGATCAGAATCCCGACCAGGGCCGCCGCCGCCAGTGCGGCCGGAATCCAGGCGCGATGCCAGGCGAGCCACAGCGGCCCGAACAGCAAGGCGCCCCAGCGAAACCCCTCCACCACCAGCTCCGCGCTCCGATCGGGGCGCGTATGGGCGGTGAAGACCCTCACAGCCGCCCCTTGGTCGAGGGAATCGCATCGCCGATCCGCGGGTCCGTCTCGACCGCCATGCTGATGCCCCGCGCGAGGGCCTTGAACGCCGCCTCCGCGATATGGTGCGCATTGTCCCCGG
This sequence comes from uncultured Pseudomonadota bacterium, assembly GCA_963840545.1. GTDB lineage: Bacteria > Pseudomonadota > Alphaproteobacteria > Acetobacterales > Acetobacteraceae > JAKAWQ01. The sequence continues at coordinate 608,797 of CAWIZE010000002.1, forward strand.
CCCGCCGGGAGAGGTGCAGCGTGAGCGCCGCGTTGGTCGCGAACGCCGCGAAGAACTCCTTGAAAAGCTCCGTTTCCATCCCGCCCAGCCGTTCCACCGGGAAGCTTATACCCCAGGTGAGATGCCCCCGGCCCGAAAGATCGATCGCCGCCTCCACCAGCGCCTCGTCCATCGGCACCAGCGCCTGGCCGAAGCGGCGGATCCCGCGCTTCTCGCCGAGCGCTTCCTTGAGCCCCTGGCCGAGCACGATCCCGATATCCTCGGTGGTGTGGTGGGCGTCGATCCCGAGATCGCCCTTGGCGGTCAGTGCAAGGTCGAAGAGCGAATGCCGGGCGAAGGCGCTCAGCATATGGTCGAGGAAGCCGATCCCGGTCGTGATCTCCGCCTTGCCCGTCCCCTCGAGGAGCAGGGCAAGCCGGATATCGGTCTCGCTGGTTACGCGGTGGATCGCGGCGCTGCGGCTCATGGCCGCAGCACTAGCCCAAACGGGCGGCGTTTCCAAACCCGGACGCGGCCGGACGTTCGCCCGTCCGGCCGCGCTCCACTGTCACACTGCTAGTGCGCGATCTGCTCGAGCGCCAGCGCCCGCGTCGGCGGGCCGAAGAAGCCGATCACGCCGATCACCACCAGCATCGCGATCCCGATGAAGACCGCCACCGCCGACACCCCGCCGCTGTGCAGGAAGTAGCCGATGGCGAGCCCCGCGAAGGCGGCCGAGATCCGGCTCCAGGAATAGACGAAGCCGATCGCGCGGGCGCGGATGCGGGTCGGGTAGAGCTCCGCCTGGTAGTTGTGGAAGGAGTACCGACATCACGTTCGCGCAGAGGGTGAACAGCACGCCGACCACGATCAGCGCGGCAGGGTCCGTGAGCTGGGAGAAGATCGCCATGGCGATCAGCATGCCGGCCGCGCCGCCCATGATCTGATACTTGCGCTCGATCCGATCGGAGAAGAGCGTCCCGATCAGCGGCCCGAACGGGTTGGCGATGGCGATGATGAAGGCGTACTCGAGGCTCTGCGTGATGTGGATGCCGCGGGCGATCAACAGCGTCGGCACCCACGCCGCGAACCCGTAGAACCCGATCGTCTGGGCGAAATTGAAGATCGAAAGCATGATCGTGCGGCGGCGGTACTGCGGCGTGAACGCCTCGGCGAGGCTGCCTTGCGCCTCCGCCTCCGCCGGCTCGGGCACCGGCGGGGGCAGCGCCCGGCCGATCTCCGCCTCCACCCCGGCCTCGATCGCGGCGACGATGCGCTCCGCCTCGGCGTAACGGCCGTGCTTGGCGAGCCAGCGCGGGCTCTCCGGAACACCGAGCTGGAGGAACCACACCACCACCGCGCCGACCGTGCCGATCAGCACCACCCACCGCCAGCCATCGAAGCCGAACGGCGCCAGCGGCACCAGCCGCCAGGCGAAGAAGGCGACCACCGGCACCGCCAGGTAGGTGATGAACTGGTTGGTCGAGAAGGCCCGGCCGCGCTCGCGGCGGGGGATCAGCTCGGCGATGTAGGCGTCGATCGTGACCAGCTCGATGCCGAGCCCGATCCCGGCGATGAACCGCCAGATGACCAGCGAGAAGCCGGTCGTCTGGAAGGCCATGATCGCCGAGCAGACCATGTACCAGATCAACGACCAGACGAAGACCTTGCGCCGGCCGAAGCGATCGGCGACCTGGCCGAGGATCAGCGCGCCCGCCCAGAGGCCGGCGAAGGTCGCGAACACGAAGGTGCCGAATCCGGCCTGACCGATCACCTTGAGGCCGGCGATCGGGCCGAGCGATGCCGGCGTGAAGAGCCCGGACTTGACCATCCCGGGCGCGACATAGGCCGTGAAGAAGAGGTCGTAGAACTCGAACAGCCCGCCGAGCGAGATCAGCACGATCATTCGCCAGACGTACCAGGACGATGGCAGCCGATCGAGCCGCGCGGCAATCTCGCCTGTCTTGTTGAGCGACGCCATCTGCCTCCCCCCTTGCGCCCGCGCCCGGCAAATGGCGCGGTCCGATTTGGCCTTTGCATGCAGAAACGAACAATCGTAATGGCATACAAGCCCGGTCGCGCCAACCCCGCCTGGCACCCTGCTCATGCGTGCCATCTTGCGCGCCCGCCCGGGGCGGGCCATGTCGGGCGCGATGTCCTCCTTCCCCCCAACGGCTGCCGCGCCCGACCCGATCGGCTGGCACGGGACCACCATCATTGCCGTGCGCCGGGACGGCGCGGTCGCCATGGCCGGTGACGGCCAGGTCAGCCTCGGGCAGACCGTCGTCAAGGCCAACGCCCGCAAGGTCCGCCGCATCGGCGGCGGCGCCGTGCTCGCGGGCTTCGCCGGCGCCACCGCCGACGCCTTCACCCTGCTCGAGCGGCTCGAGGCCAAGCTCGAGCGCTTCCCCGGCCAGCTCGAGCGCGCCGCCGTCGAGCTCGCGAAGGACTGGCGCACCGACCGCTATCTCCGCCGGCTCGAGGCGATGATGGCCGTCGCCGACCGCGAGCGGAGCTTCCTCATCAGCGGCAACGGCGACGTGCTCGAGCCCGAGGACGGCGTGATCGGCATCGGCTCCGGCGGCAACTACGCGCTCGCCGCGGCGCGCGCGCTGCTCTCCGTCCCCGACCTCGCCGCCGCCGAGATCGCCCGCCGCGCGATCGAGATCGCCTCCGATATCTGCGTCTACACCAACCGCAACATCACCCTGGAAACAATCTGACTGATGGACGCGCCGAGCTACTCCCCCCGCGAGATCGTCTCCGAACTCGACCGCTTCATCGTCGGCCAGAACGACGCCAAGCGCGCGGTCGCCATAGCACTCCGCAACCGCTGGCGCCGCGCCCAGCTGCCCGAGGGCATGCGCGAAGAGGTGATGCCGAAGAACATCCTCATGATCGGCCCGACCGGCGTCGGCAAGACCGAGATCGCCCGCCGCCTCGCCAAGCTTGCCGAGGCGCCGTTCATCAAGGTCGAGGCGACCAAGTTCACCGAGGTCGGCTATGTCGGGCGCGACGTCGAAAGCATCGTCCGCGATCTCGTCGACGCCGCCATCAACATGCGCCGCGACGCCGCGCGCAAGGACGTGCAGGCCAAGGCCGAGCTCGCCGCCGAGGAGCGGCTGGTCACCGCGCTGGTGGGCGAGGGCGCCTCGTCCGAAACGCGCGGCAAATTCCGCCGCATGCTGCGCGGGGGCGAGCTCGACGACAAAGAGGTCGAGATCAGCGTCGCCGAGCCGGCCGGCATGCCGATCGGCCAGCTCGACATCCCCGGCATGCCGCCCGGCCAGATGATCAACCTCTCCGAGATGATGAAGGGCATGTTCGGCCGCACGCCGCAGCGCCGGCGGATGAAGGTCGCCGCCGCCCGCGCCGCCCTCGAGCGCGACGAGGCCGACCGGATGCTCGATACCGAGGCGATGAGCCGCGAGGCGCTGAGCAACGCCGAGAACAACGGCATCGTCTTCATCGACGAGATCGACAAGATCTGCGCCCGCACCGTCGAGGGCGGCTTCCGCGGCGGCGACGTCTCGCGCGAGGGCGTGCAGCGCGATCTCCTGCCGCTGATCGAGGGCACCACCGTCTCCACCAAATACGGGCCGGTGAAGACCGATCACATCCTCTTCATCGCCTCCGGCGCCTTCCATCTCGCCAAGCCGGCCGACCTCCTGCCCGAGCTCCAGGGCCGGCTGCCGATCCGCGTCGAGCTCGCCTCGCTCTCTCGCGCCGACCTCCGCCGCATCCTGACCGAGCCCGAGCACTCCCTCATCAAGCAATACGAGGCGCTGCTCGGGACCGAGAAGGTCTCTCTCTCGTTCACCGACGATGCGATCGACGCGCTCGCCGAGCTCGCCGCGGACATCAACGAGCGGGTCGAGAATATCGGCGCGCGCCGCCTGCACACCGTGCTCGAGCGCCTGCTCGAGGAGGTGAGCTTTTCGGCCTCCGACCGCCCGGGCGAAAGCGTCGTGGTCGATGCCGCCTATGTCAACGAGCGCGTGGCCCCGATGGCCGCCAAGGGCGATCTTCGCCACTTCATCCTGTAGCCCCGTCCTCCCATACCGCCGTCCTCCGGCGCCGCCGCGCCGAACAAACACGGGTTTGCCGCAATCGCCGCCTATCCGGATGGCTTGGCCATCGGATATGCGGAAAGGAAAAACGATGCCGTTTGTTCGCCGCATTCGGTTCCCGGCGGCGTTGCTGCTTTTGGCCACCCTTGCCGGATGCGTGTACGGGCCGGCTTATCCTGGCTACCCCGCCTATAGCTACTACGGCTATTACGGGCCGCCCGTCGTCACCGGCGGGGTCTTTGTCGGCGGCGGCTGGTGGGGTCATCCCGGCTGGCGCGGGGGCTATGGCGGCTACTGGCGCCGGGGCTGCTGCTGGTAGTCGCTTGGCTCAGCGGCGGGGCGGGGGCATCTGCTGTTCCAAAGCCTCGATCTCGGCATCGCTGAAGCCGAAATGATGCGCGATCTCATGGACCACGACGTTCTGGACGAGCTCGGCGAGATCGACCCCGGTCTCGATCCATTCGAGCAGGATCGGCTCGCGATAGACCAGGATCATGTCCGGCATGCGCGCAGGGTCGGAAACGCTGCGGCTGCCGAGCGGCGTGCCGCGATAAAGCCCGGTGAGGTCCCAGGGCGACTCGATCCCCATCTCCTCGAGCGTCGCGTCGTCGGCCTGCTCCTCGATCATGATGCCGACCCCTTCGAGGTGTCGGGCGAGGCGCGGGGGGATGGCGGCCAGCGCCGCCTCGGCGAGGGCCATGAGGTCCTCGAGAGAGGGCGGCATGGTAAAGACGGGGGCGGCTGGCATGACGCCCTATTGGCCGGGCCGCCGCGGCCCGGGTCAAGAGACAGATCGAAGGGAAGGAGGAAGACGGATGGTGCAGCTCCTGGATCCGAAGGCACGTGCCGCGCTCGCCGGCGAACTGCCGCAATGGGCGATGGTGGAAGGTCGCGATGCGATCCGGCGCAGCTTCCGCTTCGCCGATTTCTCCGCAGCCTGGGGCTTCATGAGCCGGGTGGCGCTGCTCGCCGAGCAGCACGGCCACCACCCCGAATGGTCGAACGTCTGGAACCGGGTGGAGATCACGCTCGCGACCCACGACGCCGGCGGGCTCACCGAGCGGGACGCCGCCCTTGCCCGCGCGATCGACGCGCTGGCGGGCGCGCCGAAGACCTGACCCCCGCCGCTACTCCAGCGTCAGGAACACCGGCGGCAGGGGCGGGAACGAAACCTCGACGGCAGCGGGCCCGAGCAGCCAGATCGGCGGGGTGACGCTGCCCAGCATCACCACCTGCCCGGCCTTGAGCCCGCCGAAGCCGGCGGCGAGCCGCGAGCCCGCGAGCCAGGCGAGCGCTGCCATCGGATCGCCCATCAGCTCGGCGCCCTTCCCCCGGCCCCGCTCGGCCTGGTTGACGAAAATGCGTCCCTCGATCGCCGCCAGGTCGAGCGCCCGCCACTCCGCCTCGGCCGCGCCGATCACCGCGGCGGCGTGGAAGACCTGGTCGGCGATGAGCGCCGGCGTGCCGAATTCCTTGAGGTCCGTGTAGCGGTTCTCGACGATCTCGATCCCGGCCGAAACCGCGCCCACCGCCGCCGCGGCGCGCGCCGGGTCGCACGGCCCGGGCGCGAGGTCGCACGCGAGCCGCACCGCGATCTCGCATTCGACGCCCGGGGACTGGAAATCGGCGAAGCGCAGCCGGATGCCGCTGGCGTGGACGCCCCCCTTGGCCATGAAGCCGGCCACCGGCCCTGCAAGGCCGAGATAGGCCTGCATGTGCCTGGCCGTGGCGCCGATCTTGAAGCCCGCCGGAGGCAACGCGCCGAGGCGCCCGGCGAGCGCATGCTGGGCCGCGATCGCCGCCGCCTCGTCCGCCGGGCGCAGGCTCGCCGGCAATGGGTCGAGCTTCCGGCGCGCCCGCCGCGCGGCGAGCAATTCCTCGGCGATGGCCTCGGCGGCGATCATGCTCATCGCGCGACAGCATCCTTCGGGCGGGAGACCTCGTAGAGCGCGATCGCCGCCGCGGCCGCGACATTCAGGCTCGGCATCGCCTGCGCCGGCGCTCCGCCTGGCATCGCCAGCCGGGCCAGCTCGTCGCAGGTCTCGCGCGTGAGCCGCCGCAGCCCCTCGTCCTCCGCGCCGAGCACCAGCGCCACCCGCCGGCTCTCGAGCGCGGGCCCGGAAAGCGCGGCCGGCGCGTCCAGGGCGAGGCCGATCGTCCAGCAGCCGGCGGCCTTCAGCGCGATCAGGGTGCGGGCGATGTTCACCGCGCGCAGCAGCGGCACGGTCTCGAGCGCGCCCGACGCCGCTTTCGCCAGCGCGCCGGTCTCGTCCGGCGCGTTGCGCTCTTGGGCGATCACGCCGGCGGCGCCGAAGGCGGCCGCGCAGCGGAGGATGGCCCCGACATTGCGCGGGTCGTTGACCTGGTCGAGCACCAGAAGCGGCCCCGGCCGCGTCAGCACCTGGGCGAGCGGCGGCTGGGGCAGCGGATCGGCGAGCAGCGCCGCGCCCTGGTGGACGGTGTCGTGGCCGAGGAGCTGGTCGAGCCGGCCGCGCTCGATGCGTTCGGGCGCGAGCGGCCAGGGCCCGCCGACCCGCGGGCCGAGCGCGGCCTGCGCCTCCTCGGTCAGCAGGAGCCGGCGCGCGCGGCGGTGCGGGTTCGCCAGCGCGGCCGCGACGGCATGCAGCCCGTAAAGCCACATCCCCCCGCGCGGCGCCTCCGGCCGCGCGGGGCGCGGCGACGGTCCGTGGCGGCGGGGCGGCGGGCGCTGGTCCATCATTGCGCCCCTATAGAGCAGAACGCCGGGCGCGGTAACCGGGCCCCGGCAGCCCCCGGCGGGGCCCAGCGAGGTCCCAACGGGTTCGTTGACAAGCGCTGCGATCGGCCATACCCCGCGCGGCGGAGGGGTGCCCGAGCGGCTAAAGGGGACGGACTGTAAATCCGTTGGCGCACGCCTACGTTGGTTCGAATCCAACCCCCTCCACCAGCCGGTCCTCCACCATCCGAATCGTAACGATCCGGGCGCAGCGCCGAGCGGCCCTCATCTCAGCCGGCCGCGACGATCACGTCCACGCCGGCCTCGGCCAGCGCCGCCGCCAGCGCCGCCGGCGGCGGCCGGTCGCTCACCAGCGTCTGCCTCGGGCCGAGCGGGGCGATGTGGGCGAAGGCGTTGTGGTCGAACTTGCTGGCATCGGCGAGCACGATCGCGCGGCGTGAGGCGGCGATCATCGCGGCGATCATCGAGGCCTCCGCGAGCAGGGTGGTCGAAAGCCCGGCCGGCGAGATGCCCCCGACGCCGATCACCGCCGTGTCGGCGTGGATGCTGCCGGTTCCGGCGAAAGCCACCGGGCCGAGCGTGACCTGCGATTCCGTCCGCACCTGGCCGCCGAGCAAATAGATGTCGCGCACCGCACCCGGCGCGAGCACGCCGGGCAGGCTCAGATTGTTGGTGACGACGGTCAGCCCGTTCACCGCGCCGAGCTCGCGCGCGAAGGCGAGCGTGGTCGAGCCGCCGTTCACGACCAGCGTCTCGCCGCCCGCGATCAGCCGCGCCGCGGCACGCGCGATCCCGAGCTTGGCCTCATGGTTGGCGTTCAGCCGCGCGGCGAAGGGCGCGTCCGCGCCGACCAGCGGCGCGGCCGCCACCGCGCCGCCATGGGTGCGGCTGAGCAGGCCGCGACGCGCCAACAGCTCGAGATCGCGCCGGATGGTGTCGGGCGAGACCTGGAAGCGCTGGCAGAGCTCGAGAACCGTGGCCTGGCCGCGTTCGAGCACGAGCCGGATCAGGGCGCTGCGGCGGCTGGCGGGCAGGGCGAAACTGGCGGCATCCGGCGAGCCGGCGTCGGCGGGCAAATCCGCGCTCGAGTTCGCGCGCCTGATGCTGCGTGTTCATGCTTGACTCTCGGATAAATCTGCCCCTACTGTCAATACATAGGCGCAAAAGCGCAGAATACCGCAAAAAACGGCAAACAAGGTGGGTCGAATGTCCAAAACAGAATCCCAATCCCCGAGCGCGCCCGGGCCGGCCCGGCCGTCCAATCCCCAGCCGGGGCGGCGCGCCTTCCTCGGCAGCATCGGCCTCGGCAGCATCGGCCTCGGCGGCATCGCGCTCGGCGGCGCCGGCGCCATCGCCGGCGCCAAACGCGCCCGCGCCGCCGCGCGCACCGAAATCACCTTCGCCAGCGCGAAATTCTTCGGCAAGGAAACCGTCGCCCAGGTCGTCGATTCCTACAACGCGAGCCAGGGCCGCGTGCACGTGACCTATGTCGAGCTGCCGCCGCCGAGCGCCTCGACCGAGGTGCATCAGCTCCTGGTCCAGCAGCTCGCCCGCCGCAACGGCTCGCCCGACGTCTTCACCCAGGACGTGATCTGGATCGCCGAATTCGCCGGCGCCGGCTGGGCCCTGCCGCTCGACCAGGAATTCGGCGCCGACGCGCGCAAGCAATACTTCCCCGGCGTCGTCCAGGCCTGCACATGGGGCGGGAAGCTGACCGCGCTGCCCTGGTTCATCGATTCCGGCATGCTCTATTACCGCACCGACCTGCTCGGCAGCACGCCGGTCCCCGAGACCTGGAACGATCTGGTAACGATCGCGCAGGCGGCCGAGAAATCGGGCCAGGCGCGGTTCGGCTTCCTCTGGCAGGGAAAACAGGCGGAGGTGCTCGTCTGCGACCTCGTCGAGTTCGTCGCCTCGAACGGCGGGGCGATCCTCGCGCCGGACGGCAAGACCGTCCTCATCGACGACGACAAATCCGTCGCCGCCGTGCAGTTCATGCGCGACACGATCACTCGCTACAAGATCACGCCGCAGGACGTGCTGAGCTGGGACGAGGAGCCGTCGCGCCGACCCTTCACCGGCGGCCAGGCCGTCTTCCTGCGCAACTGGTCCTATGTCTACACCATCGCGCAGGACCCGAAGGCATCCTCGGTCGCGGGCAAGGTCGGCGTCGCGCCACTGCCGCATTTCCCGGGCGGGCGCAGCGCCGCCTGCCTCGGGGGCTATCAGTACGGCGTCAACGCCTCGACAAAGAACCGCGATGCAGCCATCGATTTCGTGGGCTGGATGTCATCGCCGCCAACCCAGCTCCGTTTCGCAACCGCGCTCGGCCTCGCGCCGACGCGCCCGGACGTGTTCGACGAGCCGGCCCTCGCCCGGAGCCAGCCCTTCATGCAGCGGCTGAAGCCCGTCTTCCTGGGCGCGACGCCGCGCCCGGTGACGCCGAAATACGCCCAGGTGACGCTGGTGCTGCAATCCGCCGTGTCGCGCGCGCTCGCCGATGGCCACGTGAAGCAGGCACTGTCCGGGGCCAAGGACCGCATCAGCGCAATCGTGGCCACGTGAGCGGGGGCGAGAGCCGTCTGCGGTGAGCAGGACCCTCGCCGTCGGCGGCGCCCTGCGCCGGGCGCCGCCTTCCTTCACCCTCGTGAGGTGGCGGCGGATCGACGCCGCGCCGCTGCTCCTTCTGCTGCCGACCGCGATCTCGCTCGGCTCCGTCTCCGTCTATCCCATCCTCGACGGGCTCTGGCTCTCGCTTCGCAACACCACGCTCGCGACCCGGCAGGACCGCTTCGTCGGATGGCTCAATTACCGCCTGCTCGCCAGCGATCCCGATTTCTGGAGCGCCTGGCGCCACACGCTGGAATTCACCGCGATTTCTACTCTCGCGGAAACCGCGATCGGTCTCGGCATGGCGCTGCTCCTGGTCGAGTGGTTCATCGGCCGCGGGTTCGTCCGCGCGGCCATGCTGATCCCCTGGGCGATGCCGACGGTGGTGACATCCAAGATGTTCGGCTGGCTGTTCGACGGCCAGAACGGGCTGGTGAACTGGGCGCTCCGTTCGCTCCACCTGATCGGCGGCAATATCGACTGGTACGGCTCGCCCAACACCGCGCTCGGCACCATCATCGCAGCCGATGTCTGGAAGACGACGCCCTTCATGGCGCTGCTCCTGCTCGCCGGATTGCAGACGATCCCCCGCTCGCTGCTGGAAGCCGCACGCATCGACGGCGCCGATGCATGGCAGAGCTTCTGGCGCGTGCGCTTGCCCCTGCTCGCGCCGATCTTGCTGATCGCGGCAATGTTTCGCGCGCTCGACGCGTTCCGCATCTTCGATCTCGTCTATGTGCTGACCGGCGGCGGCCCCGCCGATTCCACCGAGGTGCTCTCCACCCTCACCTACAAGACGCTCTTCTCCGCCCTCGAGTTCGGCTACGGCTCGGCGCTCTCGACCGCGATGTTCGCGACCGAAGCGCTGATCGCGCTCGCCTTCGGCATCCTGATCGTGCGCAGCATGCGCCGCCAAGGACGCTGACGACGATGCCGGCCGTCGGGCAAAGACGCAGCGCCGGCCAGGGCGCGCTCATCGGTGCCGGGGCGGCCGCGATCGTGCTCTGGTCCGCCGGTCCCTTCCTCTGGCAGCTCTCGACCTCGTTCCAGCTCGACCGGGCGCTCGTCAGCCCGACGCCGAGCCTCATCCCCGATCCGTTCATCCTCCAGCATTTCTACAACATCTTCGCCGTCAAGCGCTTCCAGCTCTACGTCCTGAACTCGACCATCGTCGCCCTCGCGACGACCTTCCTCTGCCTCGCCTGCGGCGCCATGGCCGCCTACGCCCTCTCGCGCCTGCACCTGCGCCGGCGCTTCGGCCTGCTCGGATTGATCCTCTCCGTCTCGATGTTTCCCCAGATCGCGATCGTCGGGCCGCTCTATCTCCTGGCCTCCCGCCTCGGCCTGCTCGACACCTACACAGTGCTGGTGATCATCTACCTCGCCCTCGGCCTGCCGCTGGTGATCTGGGTCCTGTTCGGCTATTTCCAGACGATCCCCGAGGAGCTCGACGAAGCGGCACGGATCGACGGCGCCGGCCCGTTGCGGATCCTGCTCCTCATCATCATTCCGCTCTCGATACCATGCCTGGTCACCACCGGCCTGCTCGCCTTCATCGCCGCGTGGAACGAGTTCATGTTCGCCCTCGCCCTCACCTCGACGATCGCGCACCAGACCGTCCCCGTCGGAATCGCCAACTTCACCAATCTCTACTACGTCCCCTGGGGCGACATCGCCGCCGCCTCGGTGGTCGTGACGCTCCCCCTCGTCCTGCTGGTGCTGTTCTTCCAGCGCCGGATCATCGAGGGCCTGACCCAGGGGGCGGTGAAGGAATGAGGCCGATCGCCGAGCCCGACTGGCCCCAGGCCTATCGCGACGCGGCCCTGCGCCTGCGCCGCCTCGCCGCCGCATCGCGGCTCATCCTCTGCGGATGCAGCGCCTGCGTCGATCGGCTGATCACGCTCGACGAAGCGGTGCCGGCACTGCTCGCGAGCGCCGAGCCCGAAGCCGTGCGGCTCGGCCGCGAGCTCCTCCGCCGCGCCGCTTCGGGCATCGGCGGCGAGCTCCTCTCCCGCGCTTCCGAGGCGCCATCGCTCGCGGACCGGCTCGGCGGGCGGCGCAGCCTCGGCGGCACTGCCGCCCAGGCCGCCTATGCGCTGGCCCAGCTCGGCGCGCCCGTGCTGCTTGCGCTGCAGGACCGCACCGCGGAGCAGATCGCCCTGCTTCATCCGGACATCCTGATCGCAACCGGGCACGGGCTCGTGCGCGCCGCCGCGCTCGCCCCGCAATCGGCGCGCGGGAGGCTGCCGCACGTCATCGTCGAATATGTCGAGGGCCGCGCCGTTTGCGGCATCGTCCCCCCGCGCTCGACCCGGGTCATCGTCCGTTTCGCCGATGACGGCATGGACCACGACCCGGATTTCATCGCCGCGACCCGCCGCCTCGCGGCCGAGGCGGCCTCGGGCATCCTCGCCGGGTTCAACGCGATCCCGGCCGGGGCGCTCGACGCGACACTCGCCGAGGCGGTCGGGATCGCCGAAAGCTGGCGCGCCGCCGGCCTCGCCGCGATCCATGTCGAGCTCGGGGATTTCCCCAACCCCTCCGATCGCAAATCCGTTCTCGCCGCCCTCGCCGGCCGCGTCACCTCGCTCGGGATGAATCTGAGCGAGCTGCGCGCGCTGCTCCCGGGCGACGAGCCCATCGCCGCCAAGGCGAAATACCTCGCCCAGACGTTCGGCGCCGAGCGCGTCGCCATCCACGCCGATGACTGGGCGTTCGCGCTCACCCGCGGCGATCCCTGGCGCGAGCGGCAGGCGCTGCTCGCCGGCTGCCTGCTCGCCGCGAGCCGCGCCGCCCAGGGGCGGCCGACCGTGCCGGACGCGCCGCCCGCAGGCGCGCGCTACCGCCTGCCGCACCCGGCGCTGGCCGAGGAGGATGGCTGGTACGCCGTCGCCTGCCCGGCACCCTGGCTGCCGCGACCGGCGAGCACGATCGGCCTCGGCGACACGTTCGTTGCCGGAACGATGCTGGTGCTCGGCCGCACCCGCGACGAACGCGCGTCACCTTGCCCCGAACTTCCCACGACAACGCCCGACAGGAGATGAGAAGAGCGATGAGCGACACACGTGCCATTCCCGATCCCGGCAAGATCAGAAGCTTCCAGCGCGTGACGACGGCGGACGGGTTCTTCCTGATCTGCGCCCTCGATCACCTCTCGGACTTCCAGGCGCTGCTCGATCCGGACCCGACGACGGTGGACCACCGGCGCACCGTCGCCGGCAAGATCGAGCTGATCCGCGCGCTGGCGCCCGAGGTCAGCGCGTTCCTGCTCGATGCCGAATACGGTCTGGCGCAGGCGATCGCCTCGCGCGCCCTGCCCGGCAGCGTCGGGCTCATGGCGAGCATCGAGAACGAGGATTACGAGATCCCGCCGGGCGCCCGGCGCACCCGGCTCCGCGAGGGGTGGAGCGTGCGCCAGGCGAAGATGATCGGCGCCGACGTCCTGAAGCTGCTCTGGTTCTTCCGCCCCGATGCCGACGCCGCCGATCACCAGCGGGATGTCGTGCGCAGCCTGGCCGATCAATGCGCGGAGCTCTCGCTGCCGCTTGTCGTCGAGCCGATCTGGTATCCGCTCCCCGGCGAGGAGCGGGGAAGTGCTGCCTGGCAGCGCCGGCGGGTGGACGGGATCATCGAGTCGGCCGCCGAGGCCGCATCGCTCGGATCCGACATGCTGAAAGTCGAGTTCCCCGGCGCGGTCGGCACGGATGCGGAAAAATCGGCTTCACTCGCCGCCTGCAAGCGCCTCGATTCCCGGATCGGCGGCCGGCCCTGGGTGATCCTCTCCGCCGGCGTCGGCTATGAGGCGTTCCGCGAGCAGGTGCGGATCGCAGCCGCGGCCGGCGCGTCGGGCTTTCTCGCCGGCCGCTCGATCTGGCGCGACGCCGCGGCAACCCACGAGCCCGAGCGCCGCCGCGCCGCGACCACGGCCGCCGCCGCCCGCCTCGCCGAGCTTTCGGCCATCGCCCGCGCCGAGGGCCGGCCCTACCGCCCGGCGCTCGATGCCGACGCCGCCGCGCGCGCCTTCCCCGCCGATTGGTATCTCCATTGGCAGAGCGGCGCGCCGGCGCGCTCGCGCATCGCCGCCGAATAGCCCTCTCTCGCTCTTCGAAAAACCCGCCGGATCAGGCGCCGGATCAGGCGCCCGCGGGATTGGGGGATCGCCAGGCGCGCTCGAAGGGCAGCCGCCAGGCATGCGGCGCCACGAGCTGATGGATCGATTTCGGCCCCCACGAGCCCTGCTCGTAGAGGCGCACCGGCGGCGGCGTCTCGAGCAGCGGCACCGATACTTCCCACAGCCGCTCGATGCCCTCGGCGGTGGTGAACAGCGTGCGGTCGCCGCGCATCGCATCGAGGATCAGCCGTTCATAGGCCTCCAGCACATCGCCGATCAGGCCGGTATCGTGCATCGCGAATTGCAGGCTCAGCTTGTCGAGCCGCATGCCCGGGCCGGGCCGCTTGCCGTAGAAGGAGAGCGACATCTTCGAGGCGTCGGCGAGGTCGAAGGTCAGATGGTCCGGGCCCTGCGCGCCGACGCCGGAGCCGGTCGGAAACATGCTTTTCGGCGGCTCGCGGAAGGCGATGGAAATGATCCGCTGACCCTCCGCCAGCCGCTTGCCGGTGCGCAGGAAGAACGGCACGCCCGCCCAGCGCCAATTGTCGATCATGCATTTGAGCGCGATGAAGGTCTCGGTATCGGATTCGGGATCGACGCCCTCCTCGGTTCGATATCCGGTGTATTGCCCGCGCACGACATGGGTCGGATCGATCGGCAGCATGCTGCGAAAGACCTTGTTCTTCTCCTCGCTGATCGGGTCCGGCTCGAGCGCGGTCGGCGGTTCCATGGCCATGAAGGCGAGGATCTGGAAGAGGTGCGTCACCACCATGTCGCGAAACGCGCCGGTCGATTCGTAGAACCCGGAGCGCTTGCCGAGCCCCAGCGTCTCCGGCACGTCGATCTGCACATGGTCGATGAAATTGCGATTCCAGATCGGCTCGAAGAGACCGTTGGCGAAGCGGAAGGCGAGAATGTTCTGCGCCGGCTCCTTGCCCAGGAAATGGTCGATGCGAAAGATCTGCTCCTCGGTGAACACCGCGTGCAGGCTGGCGTTCAGCGACACGGCGCTTTCCAGGTCGACGCCGAACGGCTTTTCCATGATGATGCGCGAGCGCTCCACCAGCTCGGCATCCGCGAGCAGCTTGACCGCGGCCAGCGCGGCGTTGGGCGGCACGCTCAGATAGTGAACCCGGCGGCTCTCGCGCCCCAGATCCTGCTCCGCCTTCTCGACCGCCGCCCTGAGCGCACCGGGGCCGGCGGCCATCGGCACGTAGTCCAGGGTGTCCGAGAACGCGGCCCAGGCGCCGTCCTTCTTCTTGCGCGAGCCGAACTTGTCGAGCGCCTCGCCGGCGATGGTGCGAAAATCGTTGGTATCGATATCGTCGAGCGAAACCCCGATGATCCGGCAGCCGGGGATGAAGCCGGCGCTCGAGAGGTGAAAGAGGCCCGGCAGGAGCTTCCGCCGCGAGAGGTCCCCGGTGGCTCCCACGAGGACGAGAACTTGCGGATATTTCGGACCGACGCCCGCGCGAATCCTTGCCATCGTCTCCCCCCCCAAGCTGCTGCCCGTGCACCGCGTTCCTCCCACCCGCATACTGAAGCGCCGGTGCCGCAGCGCAACATATTTCCTTCTCCCGCCGGTCGGCCCTGTGCGCTCATGCCCGTCCTTCGAGCCCCACGGCGCGCCGCGATGATGGGAACCGCTGCCGGCCGGGGTAGGGCCACAGCGTGAAGATAGGGTTCATCTCCGCCGGTCTTGCCCCACCACCGACCAGCCCGACGCCGATTCCGCCGCACCGTTCGCGGTGCCGGCCGGGCCCGCGGGGACGAGCGCCCGATAGACCGCCAGGATGGACGCCGCCCTCGGCGCGCGGGGTCGTCCGCAGCCGATCAATCGCGAATTGGGCCGGCGCGCGGAGCCCCCTTGTCTCGAAGCGCGCGGGCCCGACGCGCGTCGGACCGGCATCCAGAAAAATGCTTGGGGTCAAGGCCGGGCGCCGTGAGGATTATCGCAAAATGATCGAATCGCATCGTCATCCCCCATAACTGAATAGCTTCGGGAAGGTGATGCTTATCGGCTCGGGGCAATGCAAGGAGGGAAGCCAATCAATAAAAAGGGCGATATCCCGGAAAGTCCCGGCCGGCAATGGCCGATTAGGCTGCGTGAATTCAAACTTCCAACCATCGATACTCGCCACGGTCGGCTTCGTCAGGATAACGGGGATCGCATGCGCAATGCCGTCCGGGCCGGCCGGCATCTCCAAATAGACCATCGCGATTTCCGGCGGTTCCTTTTCGAAGCTCGCCTGATTTTGCATCCATGCGGACATGAACGTGTCCGTCGGGATGCAAAATCTCGTGGGCACGGGCCTCGCCGTCGTACAGAGCATTTTTGGATCCGCATTCCGTATGATCAAGGAATGATCAGCGACGATGCTCGCCTCCTTTGCCCAGATCATGCACAGGAGATGCAGGTTTCTCTGCTTGATGGAATCTTGCTCGCTCATCACGCCTCCCTCAGCCGCCAAATGACGGAGAATCCAGTGCCGGCTTTCATAGAAAGCTGACAGGTCGGTGTTTGTCCAAGTGCCCGATTGACGCGGCGCTGCGTGATCGCTGCGCGAGTGACGAAACTCTGCGATCGGGCACTAGCCCGAGCTTCCTACTGTCAAGTAGCGCAACTCGTTGATCCGACTCGCTTCTTCGAAAAGCGGCGGCTTCGCTACTGGGTACAGAGGATATCAATCAGATAGCTGGCTTTTTGTGAGGCTATCAGATCTGAGCTCGTCGTCAACCGGTGGGACCCATCGCCAATTTCTTGTCTGGCTGCACCCAGCAACTGGCTACCTTTTCGCCTCTTTTTGATGAGAAGCAGCGATATATCAATGGCTTGATGTAACGCCATAGAAGGAACTTCGGACTAGCTGCCGAATAGCGACGGCAGTTCGAGCCTGATCGGTGCCGGGGGAGATCCGAAGGCGGGCGGCCAATCGATGAAGAGGATAATTCCCTCATAGCGCCCGGTCGGCAAATCGTCGCCTTGCGTTCCCAGTTTGAATTGTCAGCCGCCGCCGACCTCTTCAGGGTCGGAAATGTCGATCGAAACCGCCTGGCTCACATCATGGGCGTCCGCTTTCATCTGCGAATGAAGAAGGGACACCCTGGGAGGGTCGACCGCGAAAGCAGGCTTATTCTTGATCCATGTTTTCATGAACCGATCCGTCGTAATGAATGCCCTGTCCCTGCCCGGGCGAGCTGTCATGTACAGAGCTTTTGGATCCGCCTGCATCAGAATCAGCGATGCATCCGGACCAGGCATGACCGCGGCTTCCCGGGCAGCGAGCATGAACCCAAAATGATATTGTCGCTGATCGGGTAGGACATCCTCTTTGGTCATACACGCCTCGACGCCTGCCGCATGGGCCGGCCGAATTCTGCCCACCCGGCCGAAAGATAGCGGTCATCCGGCCCGATTGGAAGCCGATCGCCGCGTGCGGTCGGCGCCATGCGGCCCGCTGATCGAGCTCGCGCTTGGCGGCGACCCGCGGACCCGGGACAGGGGCGCGGCCGCTGCGGGAACGAGGAGCGCACTATGGTTGAACAGCCTCTTCCTTGACTGTGGCTGCAGGAAATCAGGTCTGGACCGCGGCAACCGAATGCAATCACCCTCGTCCCGACCTCCTCGGTTTCTCCTCCTGGGTCGGATATCCTCACTGGCGCCATCAGCGGTCGATCGCAGGGCGCGGGCGCAAAAGCAGCGGCTCCGGTATCGCCAACTCGGAGCCGGCCAGGCCGCCTCCGGACCGCCTATGCCGCATGCGGGCGGCAAGGCCCGGAACCATGCTTCACCCGACCACGCCGCAAGCTGTTTCGGATCGTCTTCCGAAGCCGGTCCGCAATGGCCCCTCAGTTCCGGCGGCGCCAGGTCTCCAGATGGGAAAGCACCGCGTCCAATGTCGTAACGTCCGCGTACCGGCGTCCGATATCGCGCAGGTTGTCGCGGTGCGGCTGCTCCTCAATGTCGCCGACGCAGTCCTCCGGGACGAGGGTGCGGTAGCGGTGGCTGAAGCTGTCGATCGCCGTCGCACGGATGCAGCCGCTGGTGTTGCAGCCCGTGACGATCACCGTGTCAACTCGCTCCTTCGCGAAGAAGTCGCTGACGCCGGTGTTGAAGAAGATCGAAGGCCCCTTCTTGCAAACCGTGAGATCGTAACCGCGGTCGAGGATGCGCTCGTCAATGGCGGCGCTGGGGTGGTCGTGGAGGAAGGTCTCGCGCACCGCGGAGATCTTCCAGTACGGCATCTCGCGCTCGCTCATATAGGCGGTGTTGCAGTTCGCGACCGGAACGGCAGAGCGCCGTGCGGCCGCGAGCAGCTTCGCCGTGTTCTCGAGCGCGCGCATGACCAGCGGCGCCCCACCGAGCGGATACTGTGCGTCGGTAAAGGCCTTCATGAAGTTGACGACGACGATGCCGGGCTTCTCGCCCCACCCCACGGAAGTGTCGCCGTAGCTTCGCCGCTGGTAATCGTCCGACATCGGCAATCCCTCCGCTGGTGGCGGCGCCAACCTAGCATTGCAGTTGCGGTTCCCTCTTCGTTCACGTTTTTGGAGTTTGCTCAACCACCTCAGTTTCGGCGGCCTTCTTTGCGAAGACTTCGGTGTTTCTGGCTCGATGGACCGGCGAAAACGAGGCACAACTCTAATGTCACGCCGCCTCACCCCGGAACATCTCGCCTTGCTTGCCGGGCCGGTCCCCGGTCGAGGGAAGCAGCGCCGCGATAGCGTCCGCAGGCACGTTCGCCAGCTCCTTCGGCTCCATCTTGTAGAGACCGCCGCCATAAACGCGCCCTTCCCCGAGCAGCGTTTCGGGTGGGACCGAAGTCAGGAAATCCCACACCTTGCGCGCGAGATCGGCATTGCCATCGAGTGCGCGCGCAAGCACCGGCCTCGGGTAGAGCAGCAGATACACATTCGCGGCCGTCGCCCGCGAGCGGTTCAGGATGAACCTGAAAGGCTTATCCCGCTTTGCCAGATTGCGCCCCATGTAGGTGCAGACGAATGGCGCGGCCGGCCGGTTTTCCTGGGCATACCAAGGATTGCGGCGGCTACAGAGGTAGGTTTCCGACGCCGAGGGCTTGCCGCTTTCGAGATAGGACCAGAGCTTCGGATACCGGACCCGCACTTCATCTTCCGGCAAGCGGCAATCGAGGATGAACCGTTGCCGCTCGATCATCGGCACTCCGTCAGGATCGGCCTCGATCACGTCGGACGCCAGATGGCGCGGTCCGGGCAGGATCGGCCTGAAGAACTCGCGCGGCAGCCCGTGCGCGTCAATTTCGGCGCGGGAGAGGATGAAGAAGCCGTTATCCCCGGTCGCCAGCCCGCGCTTGATCGAGAAGAAATCGGCCAGTTTTAGCCCTTCTCTTGCCGCGCGGGCTCCGGCCACCGCAAGGCCGGTCCATTTGGGTGCGTTCTGAAGCGCGCTCGCCGGGATCTGGCGGGACTGTGCCGGGTCGGCCAGC
Organism: uncultured Pseudomonadota bacterium; assembly: GCA_963840545.1. Taxonomy (GTDB): domain Bacteria; phylum Pseudomonadota; class Alphaproteobacteria; order Acetobacterales; family Acetobacteraceae; genus JAKAWQ01. The sequence continues at coordinate 627,748 of CAWIZE010000002.1, forward strand.
GTGCCGCCGTAGCTGAATTCGACGACGTGCTCCGGCGACGGGCGCCGCTTGCGGAACCAGACAACGGCCGAGGAAACGAGAGCATCCCCGAATTGCAGGTCGCCCGGGTCAAACCGATGGATGCGCAGCAGCTCGACCTGGTTCTGCAGGTAGCGCTTCACCGGCACCCCGTAATTCACGTCCATGAACTCGCTCGGGATGAGCCAGCCCGCGATCCCATCCTCGGCCAGCCAGGTATGAGACAGGCCCAGGAAATAGCAGTAGAGGCCCGCCAGCCCCGCCATGCGGATGCCGGAGGCGGCGGCCGTCACCGCCAGCAGGCGGGCTTTCTCGGCCTTGCCCATGTGGTGATGCCGCACGTAGGGCGGGTTGCAGATAATGAGATTGAAGCGCCCGCGTGCGGTCGGCGGCTCCATCGCGGTAAAGTCGCCGAGGCCGAATTCCAGCGGGTAGCCGTTCCACAGCTCGCGTGAAGGCTCGCCATAGCGCGGATCAATCTCAAAGCCAGCCGCCGCCTTGATCCGCTTCGCGGGGAACTCCCGCAGCAGGGCCGAATAGAACGATCCGGTGCCAATCGCCGGATCGAGGAAGCGGATCGGAACATTCTCGGGTAACAGTTTCCGGGCGTGCGCGAGCACGTCCGACGCAAGCAGTGTCGGCGTGGCGAACTGGCCGAGCCGGTTCCGCTCTTTCTGCGTCTTCGCGGCGTCAAGCTCGCTTTGCAGGACGAGGCGGCGCGCCTCGATAGGTGTCAGCGCGTCCATCTCTACACCCCGAATCCGGCAAGCTCATCGATGCAGTGCTCCCACACCCAATCGATGCCCTCGGCGGCCTCATAGCCGAGATATCCAGTGTCGAAATACCCGCACAGGAAGAGGATGAATCGCACAGGCGCGCCATGGGTCGCGCGGAGCTGACTCATCTTCACAGCCTCTTCCTTGCGGCGCTTGTTGACGTTCGTGAAGTCGCCAGCCGACTTGGCTTCGATCAGCAGCGGCAGCTCGCCCGCCTTGTCGGTCTTCGGCATGACGACCGCGTCAACAGGAATATTGACTGTTGACCCGGAGCCTTCGAGCTTCACCGGCACATTCAGACGGAAGCCGAACGTGCCCGGCGGCATCGCGTCGAATTTGGCCTTCGTCGGAAGCGGCTTGTAGCCGCGCGCCTCTAGCCATGCCCCGATTGCCGCGAGCTGGCGTCTCTCCTGGGCGTTCCGGATGATCGGGTTCGCGACCGCACCGCAGAGGCGATCCGCGACGATGGTAGCGGCGCGGCGTATCTCGACATCCGTCGCCGGTGCGGCCCGGCCGAGCCAGACGAAGATGTCCGGATCGGCCATTTTCTCGATGATGGTTCCGATCTTGTCGAGATCGGCTTCGAGCGCGGTCGGGTTCATCCGGGCCGGGATGGCTCCCTCTTCCATGCGCCGGACCAGGTTTCGCGACACGCCGGCAAGGCCAATCACCCGGTTGACCGCGAGCGGCGGGCAAGTTGACATGCGCAGCGTCGGCAGGACGCCAGGTTCCTGCCGCAGTACGCCCGCGCCGACATCCGTGAGGTTCTTTGTTTTTGCGAGAGTCGACTCAACATCCCTGGTCGTCTGTATTCGCGTCTCCCGGTAGGCAGACGGCGCGAATTTCATGAACCAATCGTTATACATATCGACCGATTGGACAATATCCGCCTTCCAGCGGTCGGGTTTGATCCTGTTGACCCCGGCATTTTGATTGTCAGGCGGCACGCTTGCTCACTTTGTAGAGTTCCCACATTTCAACCAGGAAAGCGTTCAGCGGCATATTTCGCCGGGCTGCCTCCATCTTCACGGCTTCGGCCACCTTCACGTGAAGCCGGAACCCGACGATCCGCGACTCCCCACGCCCCGAGCGAACGCGGCGGCGCGCTCCCTTACCTTCTGGCATAGTCACATCTCTCCAGGTCGACCTGTTGAACTCAGGACTTAGCGCAGATCAGTCCGAACGAAAAGAGAACAACGTCAAGGTCCAGTAAACCGAACTGCCCGGCCCGCCCGCCCATGGCGGGGCCAAGCTCCAGCATTACAGTTGCGGTTCCCCCTTCGTCTACGTTTTTAGAGCCTGCTCCACCACCTCAGTTTCGTCGGCTTTCTTTGCGAACACTTCGGTGTTTCTGGCTCGATGGACCGCCGAAAACGAAGCGCAATTGTAACGCTGGCCGAGCGGAGGCGGGGGGCAAGTGGTGCTGGCGCACAGCTTGCCGTCCTGGGTGTCGTTCCGCGCTTTGGCGGAGCAGGAGAAGGCGGAGCGATGGATGCGCAAGCGAGGATCACCCGCCAGCGGCCGGCGATGCCGGGCTCGGCGCGGCCGGGCGAGGCGGCGGACGTGGCCGCCCGGCGCGCGCCGATGGAGGGCACGGAGCCTACAACTGCGGCCCGCGCGCACAGGCGGTCGGCTTTCGCCGGCGCGGCCGTTGCTCGAGCGGGCGGGCCGCGTCGTGAAGCTGGTGGACGGGCTGAGCCGATCGTCATCGTCGATCACGGCACCTTGGAGGGGAAAACCCGCTCGCCCGAATGCTCGTGGTGAAGGAGGGCTGAGAGCCCCCGCCCCGGGGCGCTGCCCGGATGCCGGAGCTCGAAAATGGTTGCACGCGCACTTGAGCAGAAGTGATTGTACCGCACCCGGTTTCTTGGACACAAGACACGACTAAGCGGCCATCCTGAGATTGGCCTGGTTCCAGGCGGCTCTGGCTGCTGAAGGGCTCAGGAAGCGGTTCTTCTCGAGCAGCCAGGAGGCGTTGTACTGGGCGATGAAACCGCGCACCGCGGCGCGGACTTCGTCGATGGTCTGGAAGATCCGGCCATGGACGATCTGTTCCTTGAGGGTCCGGAAGAACCGCTCGGCGACCCCGTTGGTCTCCGGTTCGCCGACAAAGGCGTAGCTCGGGGTCATGCCCCAGAACCGGATCTGTTTCTGGAAATGGTCGGCCATGAAGTTGCTGCCGTGATCGTGGCGGAGTGCGATGCCGCGAGCGGCCGAGGCGCTGAGATGACCGCTGATGGTCTTGACCGCCGTGCCAACGGCCTCTGCGGCGGCGTAGCGGTCGCCGCGCTTGCTGACGTTCCAGCCCAGAGCTTCGCCGTTCCAATGTTCGACGACGCCGAACAGCCAGACCTTGCCGTCTTCGACGGTCGGAATCTGGGTCGCATCCGTCGCCCACATGACGTTCGGCGCGTCAGTGATGATCCGGCCATCATGCTCGTTCGGTGGACCGCTTGGCCGGCGATGCGGCGAGAGCAGATTGTTCTCGCCCATCACCCGCAGGATTCGGGTGCGGCTGACCCGGATGCCGTCGAGCACGCGCAGCCTTGCCCAAACCTTGCGGTGGCCTTCGCCATGCCAGGGCGAGCGGGCGAGATCGGCTCTTATCGCCGCCAGCAGATCGGCATCCGAGAGCGCGGGCTTCGGACCGCGCCGACCCGCTGTCGTCGCTGGTGCCAGATCCTGTCGCGTCGAACGCCAGGCGTAGAAGGACGAGTGCGACACCCCGAACACCGCGCAGGTCCGTTCGACACCATAGGTGCGGCCGGTCGCCGGGGAGATCGCGGCGGCCGTCACCGCGACCTCCGACGGACCAAAGGGCCGGAATGACCGATCCGCGCGCGGAGCAGCTCGTTCTCCATCGAAAGTTCGCCGATCCGGTGCATGGCGGCGGCCAGTTCTGTGTTCTCGCTGTCGGTCTCACGCTCCTTCAGCGCCGCGTCGATCGCCGCTTGGGCCCGTTCGCGCCAGCGTTCCAGCCGATACAGCGGCACGCCGAGCTCCCGGGAGAGCAGCTCGGCCGGCTCGCCACGCATCAACCTCAACACCACCTCACGCTTGCGCGCGACGCTCCAGCGCTGACCAGGGGCCAACGGTCCCGTCACCGGCATCGGCTCCGCGGCCCGGCCTGTGGATAGCATGGACGGGCTACGCCCGCCCTCGCTTTCCACAGGCCCATCAACCGGCGCCCTCACATTCGCTTCCTTGATCAAAGCCATTCCTCTGCTCCCTCTTCTCTCGACAATACCGTGTCCAGAGAAATCGGGGGCAGCTCATGTGCAGAAGTGATCTTACACGCCACCGTCGCCGAGAGCCATGAACGACACAGCCTTCCTCTTCGTCAGGGTCCCCGACAGCGTGCGAAACCGGCTGAAGGCTGTCGCGGCCGAGCAGGGCGTAAAGCTTCAGGACCTCGTCGGCGGGCTCATCCAGCGCTTTCTTGAGGACGCCGAGCGCCAGCCGCCGGAACTCGCGGACGTCGTGGGCCGCCTGCGCGGATTTGAGGCAACCCTGCGCGCCCGGGGCGCCGCCGCTCTTCGGGTGTTCGGGTCCGTCGCCAGGGGCGACGCGCGGCCCGATAGCGACGTCGATCTCACGCTCGATTTCGCTCCCGGGACCGAGCCGTCCCTGCTCGAGATTGCCCACCTCAAAGAGGAGATCGAGGAGGCGCTGGGGCGGCCCGTCGATCTCGGCGAGCGGTCCGCGATGAGCCCCAGGGTCGCCGCTTCGGCCGAGCGCGACCTTATCCGCGTCTTCTGATGCCGAGAACCGTCGCAGACCGTCTGCTCGACATCCGTGAAACGGCAACCGACCTCCGCGACTTCGTCGCCGCCATGGGAACGGAAATGTTTCACACGCTGCCGCACGCCGATCGCATGGGACACCGCGCGCTCAAGAATGCCCTGGCCAAGCTCGGCGAGGCACCCAAGGCAATCCCCGACGAGATCCGGGGTGGTCATCCGGGAGCCGACTGGAAAGGCCTCGCCCGGCTCGGGGCCATGGTCGCCCATCAGTATTCCGGTATCGATACGAGCAGATTGCTGCCCGTCATCCGCGACGAACTCCCTGCGCTCCTCGCCGCGGTCAAGATCGAGCTGCAGAATTCCGGGGGGAACGACAAGCAACCCGCCGCCAGCGAGCTCTGATCGCGCCCCTTGCCGCGCAGCATTCTACCCCCGGCCCCCCATTGCCCCAACCGGCATGAAATCGTCGATCGCATCACCCATCGCAGGAAATCGCGCGAGCATCTCTTCCCGGGCCGCACCCGCCCCGTCCTGCCCGCCCATCCGGACCTGCTATAAGGCCCCATGCGCAGCGGCCCCGTCTTCCTCTTCGATCTCGATGGCACGCTGGTGGACAGCGTCTATCAGCACGTGCTCGCCTGGAAGGAGGCGCTCGACGCCGAAGGGATCGAGCTCTCCGTCTGGCGCATCCATCGCCGCATCGGCATGAGCGGCGGGCTCTTCATGAACCAGCTCGTGCGGGAAACCGGCCTCGAGATCGGCCCCGAGCGCCGCGAACGGCTCCGCGCCCATCATACCGCCGCCTACCGCCGCCTCGCCGCCACCGTCCGCCCGCTGCCCGGCGCGCGCGAAGTCCTGGCATGGCTCACCGAGGCGGACTTCCCCTGGGCGATCGCGACCAGCGGGCGGATGGAGACGGCGGCGCACAACCTCGCCGCACTCGGGGTCGATCCCGCGCGCTCAGTGGTCGTCACCCGCGATCAGGTGAGGCACGCCAAGCCCGATCCGGACCTCTTCATCGCCGCCGCCGAGCGGCTCGGCGCCACCACCGAGCGCGCGGTGGTGATCGGCGACTCCATCTGGGACATGCTCGCCGCCATCCGCTGCCGCGCCCTCGGCGTCGGCCTCATGAGCGGCGGCTACGGCACCGCCGAGCTCCAGCAGGCGGGCGCCTGCCGCGTCTATGACGATCCGGCGGACCTGCTCCTCCACATCGACGAGATCGGCGGCGGCCGCCGCTGATCCGTCCCTCCGCTCGCGCGCGGATGCTCCCGCTTGGGTGGTGGAGCTGAGGGGGATCGAACCCCTGACCTCCTCATTGCGAACGAGGCGCTCTCCCAGCTGAGCTACAGCCCCCCTTTCCCGGCGGTCACCCGCGAGCGGCCGGAACATGCGAACCCCGCCCCATCAAGTCAAGCAACCCGGTGAACCTACCAGGTCATGCCGCCAACCCCACCAACTCCGCCAACCGGCTCAGGCAACGGTTGCCTCGGCGGCGGCCCCTGATTAGCTTCCGCCCCGCCTACGGAGACGGCGCCGCATGTACCCAATCTTCTGGCTGATCTCGGAGCTGATCCACCTCTACATCTGGGCGGTGATCATCGCGGCCGTGTTCAGCATGCTCGCCGCGTTCGGCGTGCTCGACACCCGCAACCGCATCGTCTGGACGATCGGCGACTTCCTCTACCGCCTCACCGAGCCCGGCTTGCGCCCGATTCGCTCCGTGATGCCCAATCTCGGCGGCATCGATATCAGCCCCCTGATCCTGATCCTGCTGCTGGAGGCGGCGCAGATGCTGCTGGCCAGGCTCTTCTTCACGCTCCTCGGCGCCTGAAGCCCCCGCGTGCCCGCCCGGATCATCGACGGGCGCGCGCTCGCCGCTGCGCTCAACGCCGAAACCGCCCGCCGCATCGCCGCCTCCGGCCTCCACCCCGGCCTCGCCGTCGTGCTGGTCGGCGACGATCCCGCCTCCGCCGTCTATGTCCGCGGCAAGGACCGCGCCGCCCGCGCCGCCGGCATCGCCGCCGAGACCATTTTTCTCCCTGCCGATACCTCCGAGCCCGCACTGCTCGCCCGTATCGCCGCCCTCAACGCCGCGCCCGAAATCGACGGCATCCTCGTCCAGCTCCCGCTGCCCCCGCAGATCCGCCCGCCCGCAATCATCGCGGCGATCGACCCGGCCAAGGACGTGGACGGGCTCACCCCCGTCAATGCCGGCCTCCTCTTCGCCGGCCGGCCCTTCCTCGCGCCCTGCACCCCCCGCGGCGTGATGAAGCTCCTCGCCGCGGCGGACGTCTCCATCTCCGGCGCCCGCGCCCTGGTCATCGGCCGCTCGAACCTGGTCGGAAGGCCGCTCGCCGCGTTCCTCCTCGCCGCCGACGCCACCGTGACCATCGCCCATTCCCGCACCCGGGACCTCGCCCCCGAATGCCGCCGCGCCGAGATCCTGATCGCCGCGGCCGGGCAGCCGGAGCTGGTGCGCGGCGACTGGATCGGCACCGAGGCGGTGGTGATAGACGTCGGCATACATCGTGTCTCCGGGGGCGTCCCTGGGGGCGTCCCCGGCGGCCACCTGGTCGGCGACGTCGCCTTCGCCGAGGCGCTGCCCGTGGCCGCCGCGATCACCCCGGTCCCCGGCGGCGTCGGGCCGATGACCATCGCCTGCCTGCTCGAGAACACGCTCACGGCAGCCCTTGCCCGGCGCGCTCAGCCGGGCCGCGGATAGCGCCTCCCCAACGCCGCCAGCGCCACGTCGAGCCCCGCGCCCCCCGCGTCGATCTCCCGCACCTTGCGCGCCAGCACCCAGGCAGAGGCATAGCCATAGCCGAGCGGCAGGCCGAGATCGCCGCTGTCCTTGTCGAGCGGGTAGAGCCGGGCGCGGTCGCCCATCCCCGCGCTCAGCACCTCGAAGCCGAAGGGCTCGCCGAACAGCAGCCGCAGCGCCGCGTCGGTGAAGCGCCAGAAATCGTTCGGCTCCTCGTGCACCGGCCAGGCCTGCGGGGTGATGTGGTAGGTGAGGCCGCCCGGCCGCAGCACGCGGTTGATCTCGGCCGCCACGATCCACGGCATCGCCAGGTGCTCGAGCACGGCGGCCGAGAAGATCGCATCGAAGCTCCCGCGCCCGACGAGGCGGGAAAGCTCGTGCGCGTCGCCCACCACCTCCACGTTCGGCCCAGGATGGACGTCCATCCCGACATAGCGCCCCGCCTTCGGGAAGCGGCCGCGCAGCCCCTCGCTGCGGCTGCCGACGAGCCTGGCGCCGATCTCCATCACCTCGAGGCCGCGCGCATTGGCCTCGGCGACGAAGCGGGAAAAAGCCCGGTCCTTCGCCTCCGCCTCGCCGGCGAGCGCCGCCGCCGGCAATGCGGCCGGCTCGGGCAGCGGCAGGGAGAGCCGGGCCGGCCCGGCCTCGGTCTCGATCGCGAAGCTCGCCGCCTTGCCCGCGCAGCCGGGGACAAAAAGGGAAAAACCGGCGGTGGGCGCGGGGTCCGGCAGCATCGGGTAGTGCGCGATGAGGTCCGGGCGCGGCGTCAGGCGCGGAACCGGACGCGGCCCGTCGCCGCCGATCACCGCGGCGGACGCGACGCGCCGCTCATAGGCGTGGAGCCAGCCTTGGATGTAGCAGCCGCCCCCCTCCTGCCACCACGCCTCGATCGCCCCCGCGGCGGGCAGTGTTTCGCCCTTGCCGCCCGCCTCCTGCCCGAACGGATGCATCGCACCGGGCGGATGCGGCGGCAGGGCGAGCCCGCGAAAGCCGGGCACGTCGGCGTTGCAGGCGAGCCGGATCGGCGCCCGTCGCCCGAGTGCCGCCGCCGCGAGGCGGCGCTGCCAGGCGCTCGGAGCGCCCGGGGTCGCGGCGGCCGGCTGGAATGCGAAGAGGAAAAAACTCGCCCCGGGGGGATTGGCGAAAGCGGGAAAGCCGAACGAGATCTCGGCGCCCGGGCGGACCCGTTCGAGCCTGCGCGGCGCGCGTTTCTCCCCTTCGCGGGTCGAGCGAGCAGGAAGGAGACCGGCCCGCGCTCAGGATCGAGCGGCGGCGTCGGCAGGCGGATCGCCGCCAGCTCCGCGGGTGCCGCGAACCGCTCGGCGAGCACCGGGCGTCCCAGGGCCCGCCCCAGGCTGCGGAGGCTCAGAGCCAGTAAGCCTCTCGCCAACCGCGCCGCCATGCTCCGCCGCTACCATGCCGCAGCCGCGGCGGACAAGCGGCTTAGAAGTCGGTCACGCGGCCCTTGTACTGCCAGTCGCCATAGCGGGTCGGCTCCGGGCCCGGCGGCCCGCCGACCTCCTTCGCAGCCGGTTGCGGCTCGGGCTTCCGCCCCTCCGGCTTCGTCGCTGTCGTCGTCGCTGTCTGCGTCGCCGGGGCTGGCGCCACCGCTGGTTCGGCCTTCGTCTTGTCCTCGCTCATGGGCCTGATAAGGGGCGGCGCAACGGGGGCCGCAAGGATCATCCGCAAGGATCATCCGCGAGGATCACCGGCCGCCCGCCTCGGCCAGGCGCTGCTCGGCGAGCGCCCGCCAGGGCGCATCCGCCGGCGCCCCTGCCAGCGCCTGGCGGAAGAGGTCGGCCGCCTTGGCGTTGACGCGGCCGGCGGCGCGGGTCTCGGCCTCCGCCGTCGCCGCCGCCAGCGCCGGGTCGAACCGGTCGGCGAGCGCCGCCCGCCAGGCGGTGGCGGCGGCGGCGAAATCGCCGTTCTCCGCCTCGGCCCGGCCGAGCAGCAGGAAGCCCTCGCGCGCCGGCTCCGATTTCGGGTCGAGCGCCGCCAGCCGCCGGTGCAGATCGGCAATCAGCCGGCCCAGCTCCTGGCGCTGCACCCGCGCGGCCGCGAGCCGCGGCGCCAGCGGCGCGGCGGGCAGCCCCGGATCGCCGGCGGGCAGGTAGAGCGCCAGCGCCGCCAGCGGAATCGCCGCGAGCACGCAAGCCAGCACGCCGAACCCGGCCCGATACCCTGGCCTTGCCGCCGTCACCGCCTCCGGCTCGGCATCGGCGGCGAGCAGCCTGCGCTCCACCTCCCGCACCGCCAGGCCATGCTCCGCCTCGCCGATCCGGTTCTCCGCCCGATCGCGCGCAAGCTCGGCGAGCTGGGCGCGATAGAGGGCGAGCGCCGCCCCCCGCCGCCCGCGCGCGCCGCGCGCGCCGACGAAGGCGAACACGGCCGGCGCGAGCGCGGCCGCGGAAAGCAGCGCGAAGAGGCCCCACAGCATGATCCCAGGCGTTCCCCCGGCCTACTCGAGCAGCTCGGCGAGCCGGATCTTCTCGGCCTCCGTCAGGACCGGGGGTTCGGTGCGTCGCCGCCGCGCCGCCAGCGCCGCCGCCAGCCCCGCCAGCGGCGCCAGCACCGGAACCGACCAGAGCAGCAGCGTCAGCCGGTTAAACGGCGGATCGAGGCGGATGAAATCGCCGTACCGCGCCGTCATCCACTGCATGATCTGGTGGTTCGTCCGCCCCGCCGCGATCTGCTGGCGGATGATGTGGCGGATGTCGGCCGCGAGCGAAGCGTTCGACTCCTCGACGCTTTCGCCCTGGCAGACGATGCAGCGGAGATTGCCGCCGATGGCCTCCGCCCGCGCCTCTTCGGCCGGCGTCAGCGAGGGCGCGGCGGCGAGCGCGGGAACACCCGCAAGAACGAGCGCCAGAACCGCTGCGAGGCGCCGCATCAGGCGTATTTCCTGAGCAGCGGATCGAGCGTGCCGGCAATCGTCTCGGCCGAGAGCGGGCCGCCGATATGCCAGCGGATCACCCCGGTCCGATCGACCAGGAAGCTCTCCGGCACCCCGCTGATCCCCCAGGCGATCGCGGCCTCGCCGGTGTTGTCGGCGCCGAGCTGGGCATAGGGGTCGCCGTCCGCGCCGAGGAAGCCGGCCATCGCCGTCTCGGAATCCTGGTAGGCGATCCCCCAGACCGAAGTCCCCCGGGCCTTGAGCTGCATCAGCAGCGGATGCTCGGCGTGGCACGGGACGCACCAGGAGGCGAAGAAATTGACCAGCACCGGCTGCGCCAGGTTCTGCAGATCGGCGGCGGAGAAGCCGGCCCCCGGGGCCGCTTGCGTCACGGTGAAGGGCGGCGGCAGGTGGCCGACGAGCAGGTTGGGCACCGCGTGCGGGTCGTAGGTTCCGCTCTGCATGCGGTTCAGCACCCAGAGGAATCCGAGACCGCCGGCCGCGGCGATCCCGAGGGGGGCTGCGAACAAAAGCCGCCGGCGCGTGGCGGTGGCCGGCGGCATCAGGCGGACACCCCCGCTGCCCGTGCCGCCCGTCGCGCGGGGGCGCCGACCCTGAGCCGCCGATCGGCGAGCGAGAGGCCGCTGCCCGCCGCCATCACCAGCGCGCCGAGCCAGATCCAGGGCGCGAGCGGGTCGTAGCGTAGCCGCACCTCCGCCCCGCCATCATGCACGGCGCCGAGCGCGGTATAGAGATCGACCACGAGATCGGTGCGGATGGCGGTGTCGGTGACCGCCGTCTGCTGCACCGGGAAGGCCCGGTCGGCCGGGTGCAGGATCGCGATCGTCCGCCCGTCCCGGCTCACCCGTAGGGTCGCTGTACGGGCCATATAGTCAGCTCCCGGCCGGTCGACGAGCGATTGCAATGTCCATTGGTCGCCGGCGAACGCGACGCTTTGGCCGGGACGCATGAAGACGACGCGCTGGCTTGCCAGTGTCATGCCGGCGATGCCGGCGACCGTCACGCCGAGCCCGGCATGGGCGATCGCCGCGCCGATGGCGGCGGTGGGCAGGCCCGTGAGCCGGGAGAAGCTCTCTCCCAACGGGGCGCGGAAGAGGCGGATCCGGCCGCCGAGATCGGCCGCGGCCCCGAGCACCAGCCAGAGGCTGCCGGCGAAGCCGAGCGCCGCCAGCCCGTGCCAGCCGAGGGAAGCGACGATGCCGACCCCGGCCGCCACCAGCGCCACCCACCAAAGGCGCAGCAGGGCGGGGAAAAGCTCGGCGCGCTTCCAGGAGAGCATCGGGCCGATCGGCATCGCCAGGATCAGGGGGGCGGTGAGCGGCAGCACGGTCGCGTTGAAGAAGGGCTTGCCGACCGAGAGCTGGACGCCCGCAAGCAGGTTGGCGAAGGGCGGGTAAAGCGTCCCGGTCAGGACCACCGCGGCGATCGAGCAGAGCAGGATGTTGTTGAGCACGAGCGCGCCTTCGCGCGAGAGCACGGCGAAGAAGCCTGAGGGGGCGAGCACCGGCGCGCGCACGGCGAAAAGGAGCAGGCTCGGGACGACGACGAGCCCGAGCAGGACCAGGATGAAGAGGCCGCGTTCGGGGTCGTTGGCGAAGGCGTGCACCGAATTGAGGATGCCCGAGCGGGTGAGGAAGGTGCCGCACAGGCTGAGCGCGAAGGTGGCGATCGCCAGCAGGACGGTCCAGGTTTTGAGCGCGTCGCGCTTCTCGACGACGATCGCCGAATGGAGGAGCGCGGTGCCGGTGAGCCAGGGCAGGAGCGAGGAGTTCTCGACCGGGTCCCAGAACCAGAACCCGCCCCAGCCGAGATCATAGTACGCCCACCAGGAGCCGAGCGCGATGCCGCAGGTGAGGAAGCACCAGGACGCCAGCGCCCAGGGCCGCACCCAGCGGCCCCAGGCCGCATCGACCCTTCCTTCGAGCAACGCGGCGACGGCGAAGGCGAAGGGCACCGAGAAGCCGACATAACCGAGGTAAAGAATGGGCGGATGGATCGCGAGCGCCGGGTCCTGCAGCAGCGCGTTCATGCCCTGGCCCTGCATCGGCGGCGGCCAGATGCGGGTGAACGGGTTCGAGGCGGTCAGCGCGAAGAGGAGAAAACCGGCGGCGACCGCGCCGAGCACCCCGATCACGCGCGCCCTCAGGCCCGAGGGCAGGTTCCCGCCAAAGGCCGCGACGGCGGCGCCGCACAGCGCCAGCACCAGGCACCAGAGCAGGATCGAGCCGTCGTGGTTCCCCCAGGTTCCGGCGATCCGGTAGAAGAGCGGGGCCTGGCTCTGGCTGTAGGCGGCGACGTTGCGCACCGAGAAGTCGGAGACGACATTGCTCCAGACGAGGGCGGCGAAGGCGGTCCCGATGGCGATGAGCTGGCCGAGCGCGAGGCCGGGCGCGGTCGCCATCAGCCTTGTGTCGCGAGCCTCGGCGCCGATCAGCGGCAGCACCGCCTGTACGGCGGCGAGGCAGCAGGCCAGCGCCAAGGCGAAGTTGCCGAGTTCCGGGATCATCGCGCTCTCAGCTCCCGCTCTGCTTCGCCGCCGGGATCGACCCAGGGATCGACATCGTGTCCCAGGTGGCGGCGGGCGGCGGCGGCCCGGCCTTGGGGTTCCAGAGGCCGCGCTTCTTCAGTGCCTCGACGATTGCGGGCGGCATGTAATCGGCATCGTGCTTGGCCAGCACCTCGTCGGCGCGAAACACCCCGTCGGCGGCGAGCCGGCCGGTGACGACCACGCCCTGCCCTTCGCGGAAAAGGCCCGGGAGGAGGCCGGCGAAGTGGACCGGGACCGAATCATGTCCGTCGGTGATCCGGAAGCGCACCAGCGGCCGGCCGCCGATCACCACATGGGCGACGCTGCCCTGCTGGACGAGGCCGCCGAGCCGGACGATCCGGCCCATATCGCCCGGCCTCGCGGCAAGATCCGAGGGGGTGACGAAGAAGACGATGCTGTCGCTGAAGGCGGTGAGCGCGAGCCCCGTCGCCGTACCAAGCCCGGCGAGGCAGGCGAGCAGCACCAGGAGACGCCGCCGCTTGCGGGTCATGTCCTCCTCCCGGCGCGAGGATCGACGGCGGCGAGCCGCAGCGAAGCCCGGCGGAGCCGCGCCCAGGCGGCGAGCGCGAGCGCTGCCGGCACCAGGATGCCGGCCGCATAGGAGGCGACGATGAACGGATAGACGTTCATCCCGTGCCCAACCCGGCGGCGGCGGTACTGCCGCGTCCGGGACCCCGCTCGGCACCCATCGCGCGCGCCGCGAGCAGGGCCGCGATCCGGCGCTCGAGCACGGCGGCGCGGAGCCGGGCGAGGACGATCGCGGCGAAGCCGAGGCTGTAGCCGAGCGCGGTGACGAGCAGCGGCCAGAGCATCGAGATGTAGATCGTCGGCGCGGAAAAGAGGCCGAGGCTGTTGCCCTGGTGCAGGGTGTTCCACCAGACGACGCTGAAATGGATGATCGGCAGGTCGACGATGCCGATCAGCGCCAGGATCGCGCCGGCGCGATACCCACGCGCCGGCTCGTCGAAGGCGCGGACGAGGGCGATCTGGCCGAGATAGAGAAAGAAAAGCACCAGCATCGAAGTGAGCCGCGCGTCCCACACCCACCAGGCGCCCCACATCGGCTTGCCCCAGAGGCTGCCGGTGACCAGGCAGAGGGCGGCGAAGCAGGCTCCCACCGGGGCGATCTCGGTGGCGGCGAGGTCGGCGAGCGGATGGCGCCAGACCAGTGCGGCGGCGGAGGCGGCGGCGAGCGCGAAATAGCCCGAGAGGGCGAGCCAGGCCGCCGGCACATGGACATACATGATCCGCGCGGCCTGCCCCTGCTGCCAGTCCGGCGGGGCGACGAAGGCGCCCCAGAAGAGCCCGACCGCGGTGAGCACGATCCCACCGGCCGCCAGCCACGGCAGCACCCGCCCCGAAAACCGCAGGAAGCGTCCGGGATTGGCGAAACGATGGACCCCACGCCCGCCCCTTGCCGAAGGAGCGGTCGCGGGCGGCGCGACGGCGGGTTCCACGCCGCGCAACTTAGGGCAAGGGCAGGCCGATTTGAAGCGCCGGCCGGTCGTCCTTAGCATGACCCGGCCCCTGACAAGGATGCGGCGCGATGCAGTACTGGCTGGTCAAGTCCGAGCCCGAGGCGTTCAGCTGGCAGCTTCAGGTGGCGAACGGGACCGAGCCCTGGACGGGCGTGCGCAACCATGCGGCCAAGCGCAACCTGATGGCGATGCGCCGCGGCGACCGCGCCTTTTTCTACCATTCGAACGTCGGCAAGGAGATCGTCGGTGTGGTCGAAATCCTCCGCGAGGCCTATCCCGACCCGACCGCGAAGGAGGAGGGGTGGGTCGCGGTGGACGTCAAGGCCGTGGCGCCCATGCCCCGGCCGGTGACGCTGGCGGCGATCAAGGCCGACCCCGCATTTGCCGATTTCCTGCTCGTGCGCCAGGCGCGGCTCTCGGTGATGCCGGTGAGTGCTGCGCAATGGCGGCGGATTTGCACGCTCGGCGGCTGGCGCGGATGAGGCGGGGCCTGATTGATGCTGCATCGCAACATCCAAGGCTCGCCGCCGCCGCCCGGACGGCGCCCTTGCCGGCCACCGCGGCGGTCCGGTAATCAAAGAGAAAATCCTGAAGCAGTGGAGGGCGTCCGATGTCCGATGAGCAGGTGATTCCCGTCAAGCCGGAGATTGCGGCGAAGGCCCTGGTCAATGCCGAGCGCTACCGCGAGATGACGGCGCGGGCGGCTGCGGACCCGGACGGATTCTGGGCCGAGGAGGCGAAGCGGATCAGCTGGATGCGCTTTCCGACCCGGATCAAGAACACGAGCTTCATGGGCGACGTCTCGATCAAGTGGTTCGAGGACGGCACGCTCAACGCCTCGGCCAACTGCCTGGACCGCCATCTCGCGACGCGCGGCGATCAGGTGGCGATCCTCTGGGAGGGGGACGATCCGGCGACGCAGAAATCGATCACCTATCGCGGCCTGCACGAGGCGGTCTGCCGGCTGGCCAACGCGATGAAGACGCTCGGCGCGAAGAAGGGGGATCGCGTCACGATCTACCTGCCGATGGTGATCGAGGCGGCGGTGGCGATCCTCGCCTGCGCCCGCATCGGGGCGATCCATTCGGTGGTCTTCGGCGGCTTCTCTCCCGACAGCCTGGCCAAGCGGATCCAGGACTGCGACTCGAACCTCGTCATCACCGCCGACGAGGGCCGGCGCGGCGGAAGGCGCGTGCCGCTCAAGGCCAATACCGACGAGGCGCTCAAATCCTGCCCGTCGGTCAAGGCGGTGATCGTGCTCGCCGTCACCGGCGCCACGGTGCCGATGCAGACGGGGCGCGATCACGACTATGCCGCGCTGGTGGCGGCCGCTTCGCCGGTCTGCCCGCCCGAGCCGATGGGGGCGGAGGATCCCCTCTTCATCCTCTACACCTCCGGATCGACGGGCATGCCCAAGGGCGTGCTGCACACGACCGGCGGCTACATGGTCTGGGCGAGCTTCACCCACCAATACGTGTTCGACTACCACCCGGGCGAGGTCTTCTGGTGCACGGCCGATGTCGGCTGGGTCACGGGGCACACCTATATCGTCTATGGCCCGCTCGCCAATGGTGCCACGACGCTGATGTTCGAGGGGATCCCGAACTATCCGGACGCCTCGCGCTTCTGGCGGGTGGTGGATAAGCACAAGGTCAACATCTTCTACACCGCGCCGACGGCGATCCGCGCGCTGATGCGCGAGGGCGAGGCGCCGGTTGCGAAAACCTCGCGCGCGTCCTTGCGCATCCTCGGCACGGTCGGCGAGCCGATCAACCCGGAAGCCTGGCTCTGGTACTACCGCGTGATCGGCGAGACCCGCTGCCCGATCGTCGATACCTGGTGGCAGACCGAAACCGGCGGCATCCTGATCACGCCGCTGCCGGGCGCGATCGCGCAGAAGCCGGGCTCCGCCACCCTGCCGCTGCCCGGCGTCAAGCCGGTCCTGGTGGACGGCGAGGGGCACCTGCTCAGCGGGCCGACCGAAGGCAATCTCTGCATCGCCGACGCCTGGCCGGGAATGATGCGCACGTTGTACGGCGACCACCCGCGCTTCGTGCAGACCTATTTCACCGCCTTCAAGGGCCTCTATTTCACCGGCGACGGCGCGCGGCGCGACGCCGACGGCTACTGGTGGATCACCGGCCGGGTCGATGACGTGATCAATGTCGCCGGACACCGGCTCGGCACCGCGGAAGTCGAGAGCGCGCTGGTCGCGCACCGCGACGTCGCCGAGGCGGCCGTGGTCGGCTTCCCGCACGACATCAAGGGCCAGGGCATCTATGCCTACGTCACGCTCAAGATCGGCGTCGAGCCGACCGAAGCGCTGCGCAAGGAGCTGGTGCTCTGGGTGCGCGCGGAGATCAGCGCGATCGCGGCGCCCGACGTGATCCAATGGGCGCCGGCTCTGCCGAAGACCCGCTCGGGCAAGATCATGCGCCGGATCCTGCGCAAGATCGCCGCCAACGAGACCGGCAACCTCGGCGACACCTCGACGCTGGCCGACCCGGCGGTGGTCAACGATCTGATCAGCAGCCGCGCCGCCTGAGCGAAGGAAGACCAGGGGACGCTGTCCCCTGGAGGGGTTCCCATCGCGCTTGTGCGATGGGAACCCCACCTGCCAAGGGCCCCAGGCCGTAGCGGGGGTTCCAAGGGGGCGAAGCCCCCTTTGGCTTAGGCCGTCCGCGCCTCCCGGGGGAGGCTGAGCGCGGCCATGCGTTTGTCCTGCGAGGCGACCAGCCGTTCCATCTTCCTGAGGTCGGGCTCCTGGAGGCGGAGCGCCGCGTCGACCCAGATATCGACGACGTCGCGCAGCTCCTCGAGCGTCACCGGCCGCACCCGCTGGCGCGCCTGGAACATCGCGTAATGGGCGTTCCATTTGCGCCGGTGGCTGTCGATATAGTCGCGGACCACGGATTCGCCCTCGCCCTCGTCCGCCAGCACGTCGACGATGCCCATCTCGTGGAGCTCGGAAGCCGTGTAGATGCGCCCGCTCGTGATCAGCTTCTCGGCCCGCAGCACGTCGAGGCGACGCGAGAGGAAGCTGTACGCGCCCATCCCCGGGAAGAGATTGAACAGGATTTCGGGCAGCCCCATCTTCGCGTTTCTCTCGGCGACGATCGTGTTGAGCGAGAGCGCGCATTCGAACCCGCCGCCCAGCGCGTCGCCCTGCACGAGCGCGATCGTCACCAGCGGGACATGGAACGCGGCCGAATTGCGGTACACGGCCTCGATCGCGTAATGGGCGTAGCGCGTCATCGCCGCCCGGTCATTCTTGCGGATGCGGTCGATGAAGAAGCCGAGATCGCCGCCGAGATTGTAGATGCCGGGCGTGTTCGAGCCCCAGACGAAATAGCGGTAGGGCGAACGTCCCTCGGCGCGCTGCGCCTCGAAGAGGTGGCGAATCGAATGCTGCATCCGGGTGATGTCGCGCAGGACGGGCGCGGTGAAGCTCGGTCGCCCGAGCGGCGCCATGTAGCACCACAGGGTCTCGTTGTCGGGGTCCAGGTTCAGTTCCAGGTTTTCGTAGCGCTCCACTCCGTTTTCCGTGCTCGGGGCGCGCCGCGCCGGAGGCTGGAGGCGGACAATGTCCGAGGCTTCGGAGAGCATCAGATGATCGTGGCTCTCGAGTGCCTCCGGAATCTTCGGCAAGGACGTCATGACAGGGCTCCTCAATCGACGGGCGGATGCCGCCATCACCGGCGGCGGGCTGCGGCGGCATTATTGCCGAGTTGTGGAAAAATGCGTGTAAAATACTTCAGAAGTGGAAAAGGAAGAGAACAAAAAGAGAACAATTCCAGCGGCACCGCATGGCAGGAGGGCACGGCCGTGATTGTCTCGTGATGTTTGTCGGGTGGGGTCCGCTGCTCCGCCGCGGTTCCGCGCCTTCGGATCGGCGCGCTTGCACGCGTGTGCGTCAGGCGCTGCGTCGGCGCCCGCGCGGCGATGAGAAAACTCAGCCGATGAGGCCGGCCTCCTCAAGGTAGCGTCGCACCCCCGGATGGAGCAACGCCGGGTCCGGCATTGCGGCGAGCGTGTTGGCGAGCGTCGTCTCGCGCGCCTGCGGCAGGCGTGCGGCGAGCCGGCTCTCGGCCCGGTGCAGCGCCCGCGCGATGCGATAGCCCGCCGCCGCGGAGAGGCGCGGACCGGCGAGCACGAGGCTCCACGAGCCCACCGAGGTGATCGGCTCGGCCTGGCCCGAATAGCTGCCCGCGGGCACCGTGATCTCCTTGAGGAACGCGTGGCGGGCGAGGATTTGTGCGCGCTCGGCGGCGTTGGGCACGATGAAGCGGGCCCCGGCCGGGCCCTCCGCCAGCTTGGTGAAGCCGGGCCAGCCGATGCCGCCGCCCCAGAGCGCGGCGGCCTCCCCCGCGATCACCATGGCCGGGCCGTCGCCGGCGCGATCGAGCGTGATGGCGCGAAAATCCGCCTCGGGATCGAGCCCGAGCCCGTTGAGCACCGTGCGCGCGAGGATGACGAGGCCGGAGCCGCGTGCGCCGAGAACGATCGGGCGGCCGCGGAGATCCTCGATCGCGCGGGCGGGTGTGGCGGCGAGCACCGCGAAGAGCCCGGCTGTCGCATACATCGCCGCGACCACCCGGAGCCCGCCCTGTGCTCCGCCCTCCGGGCCAGGCGGAGCAGCAAGCGCCGGGCTCGCGACTTCGCCTTGCACCAGGGCGATGTCGAGCGCGCCGGCGCCGAGCAGAACGACGTTCTCCGTGCTGCCCTTGGTGTTTCGGGTGGTGATGGCGAGCGCGGGATCGAGCTCGGTGAGCGCCGCGGCGAAGGCCGCGCCGAAGAGGGGAAAGCCGCCGCCCGGCGTCGCCGTGCCGAGAACGATGCTGTGGGCTTCGTCCGCCGGGCTCGGTCCCGCCGCCATCGCGCGTCTCCCTATCGATCCCGGCATGCCGCGCCTCTGCCGCGGCGCGGGTGGCATTGTCCCACCTCAGGGAGTACGGATGGGAGGGCGGGTGGCCGGCCGCCGGATCGCCCATTCTCGAACGCAATCGGCCCGAGCACAATCAGATCGGAGGAAGCATGGACAAGATCAACCCGCTCTTCACCGCGACCGCCACGGCGAGCGGCGGCCGCAACGGGCACACCGAGTCGAGCGACGGGGTCGTCAAGGCCGATCTCTCGGTGCCGACGGCGATGGGAGGACCCGGCAAGCCCGGCACCGCGACGCCCGAGCATCTCTTCGCCGCCGGCTATGCCGCCTGCTTCGGCGGCGCGGTCGATTTCGCAGCCAGGCAGCACAAGAAGGATGCGAGCAAGGCGCGCGTCACCGCGGCGGTCTCGATCGGCCCGCGCGAGGGCGGCGGCTTCGGCATCGCCGTCAAAATGCGCGTCGAGGACAAGAGCCTGCCGCAGGCCGAGCTCGCGGCGTTGGTGAAGGAGGCGCACGAGAAGATCTGCCCCTACTCGCACGCGACGCGCGGCAATGTCGATGTGCAGTTCGAGGTGATCGGCGCCTGAGAAGGCTCAGGGGCCGGGGCGCAGCCCGGCGAAGAATGATGTGAGGAGGGCGGCGCATTCGCTTTCGCGCACGCCCGCGATCACCTCCGGGCGGTGGTTGCAGGCGGCAGAGGAGAAGATGCGCGGGCCGTGCTCGACCCCGCCGCCCTTGGGATCGTAGGCGCCGAAGACGAGGCGGCGGATGCGGAAAAGGCTCGCCGCCGCGGCGCACATCGGGCAGGGCTCGAGCGTGACGACGAGGTCGCAGCCGGCAAGGCGCGGCTGGCCGAGGGCGCGGGCAGCGGCGGCGAGTGCGAGCAGCTCGGCATGGGCGGCGGCGTGCGCCCCCTCCACCCGGTTGCCGGCGCGGGCGAGCACGGTGCCGTCCGCGCCGAGCACGACGGCGCCGACGGGGACTTCGCCGCGCCGGGCGGCGGCGCGGGCCTCCTCGAGCGCCATCCCCATCGCCGGGAGGGGGGCCGACATGTGCGCGTTATCGCGGCGCCGGCGCGGCGAAGGGGAACTTCGCCTCAACGACGATCTGGGCCAGCGCGATCGCGGGCGGCAGGGCGAAGCACCACATGCCGGTGAAGGCGAAGAGCAGCCCCGCCGCCGCGCAGCCCGCGGCGAAACCGACGATGTTGCCGAGCATGCCGGAGAGCCGCGCGCGCACAGCACCGGCCTGGGGGCCACCCTGCGGGCCGGGCAGCCCGCGGAGCAGATCGACGAAGTCGATCACCGCCTGCGTCGTGTTGCCGGTCATCAACGTCGTCGGCGGGGCGGCGGAGAGATGCGCGCGCTGCACCGCGTTCTGTATCGCCATGGCGGAGACGAGGGTCATGCCGGTGAGGAGCGCGGGCCAGGCATCGCCGTTGTGAAAGGGGCCGAGACGCAGCGCCAGGGCTCCGCCGGCGACGAGTAGAACGAGCTTCAGACGCAGGAGTTCGCGGAGCGGCGAAGCCCCGCGTTCCGCGAGCGCGCGGCCGGCGAGATGCACCAGTGCCACGACGAGGCAGAAGACCGGGAGCGCGAGGAGCTTCGCCAGCACGCCCGAGGTGCCGAAGACCAGCGCGGCGCCTGCCGTGACGAAGTTGCCGGTGACATGGGCCGTGAAGAGGCCCTGGAGGGCGAGGAAGCCGGCAGTGTCCACGTAGCCGGCGTTGACGCTGAGGAGGATCGGCAGCGCCGGCTTCATCGCGCGCTCCATATTCAGGCGGCATCCACAAGGACGATCTCGGCATCCTCGAGCGCGGTGACGGCGAGCGTCGGCTCGTCCTCGATCGCGGCACCGTCGCGCGCGGCAAGCGCGACGCCGTTCACCGCGATGCGTCCCGTGGCGGGCACGAGGTAGGCATGCCGCCCCGCGCCGAGCGCGTATTCCGCGCTCTGGCCGGCCTTCAGCGTCGCCCCGAGCACGCGGGCGTCGCTGCGGATCGGCAGGGCGTCGGCATCGGTGGGGAAGCCGCTGGCGAGGACGACGAAGTGGCCCGTCTCGCGCGCCGGGAAGGGCTTCTGGCCCCAGCTGGGCGGGCCGCCGCGCTCGGTGGGGAGGATCCAGATCTGGAATATCCGCGTCGTGCCGGGCTCGACATTGTATTCCGCGTGGCGGATTCCGGTGCCCGCGCTCATCACCTGCACGTCCCCCGCCGCGGTCCGACCCTCGTTGCCGAGGCTGTCCTTGTGGGTGATCGCGCCCTCGCGGACATAGGTGATAATTTCCATGTTCGCATGGGGATGGGCCGGAAAGCCGCTTGCCGGGGCGATCTCGTCGTCGTTCCAGACGCGGAGCTTTCCCCAGCCCATGCGCGCCGGGTCGTGGTAGTCCGCGAAGGAGAAATGGTGCTTGGTGTCGAGCCAGCCGTGGTTGGCTCCGCCAAGTTTTTCGTACCGCCGAACGTCGATCATGACCGGATCCCTCTCCAACCTCTCTGGCGCAAGATCGGGCTGGTGCCATCAATCAAAAAGAGAAACAATGGAAACGGATCGTTTCCGGATGAGCATGGCACGCCTGCCCGACCTCGAGGCCTGGGTCGTCTTCGCCCGCGTCGCCGAGACCGGCTCCTTCACCCGGGCCGGGCTCGCGCTCGGGCTTTCGAAGGCGACAATCTCCAAGGCGATCGCCCGGCTCGAGGCGCGGCTCGGCGCCGCCCTCTTCAACCGCACCTCGCGCCGGCTCTCGCTCACCGAGACCGGCCGGGTCTCGGCCGCCGCTGCCGCCCGCCTGCTCGCCGAGGCCGAGGCGATCGAGGAGGCGGCGCGGGCCAACGCGGCCGAGCCGCGGGGCCTGGTGCGGATCACCGCGCCGATGTCCTTCGGGGTGATCCATCTGGCGCCACTCCTGCCCGCGCTCTTCGTAGGCTACCCCGAGATCACGGTCGATCTCGACCTCACCGACGAGGTGCTGGACCTGATCGATGGGCGGTTCGACTTGGCACTTCGCATCGCCGCGCTGCCCGATTCCAGCCTCCGCGCGCGCCAGCTCTGCCAGGTGCCGCGGCGGCTGGTCGGCGCGCCCGCCTATTTCGCCCGCCACGGGCGGCCATCCCACCCGGACGAGCTCGCGCAGCATGCCTGCCTCGGCTACGCCTATCTGCCGGCGCCCGACCGCTGGCATTTCCGCCACGTCTCGGGGGCGGAGGTGGAGGTCGCACCGGTGGGCCCGCTCCGGGCCAACAACGCCGACGCGCTCAGCCCGGCGCTGCTGGCCGGGCTCGGGCTTGCCGTGCAGCCGGATTTCCTCATATGGCGCGCGCTCAAGGCGGGCGTGCTCGAGGCGGTGATGGCGGACTGGTCGCTGCCGCCGATCGCGCTCAACATCGTGACACCGCCCGGGCGGCTCAGGCCGGCGCGGGTGGGCGCGGTGATCGATTTTTTGGCCGCGCGCCTTGCCGCCGCGGAGTGGGCGGTTCCTGGGACGAGGGGCAAATGACCGGGCGTCTTCCGATGATCGGCCTCACCCTCGATGCCGAGCCTGGGGGCGGCTACTCGTCCTATCCCTGGTACGCCGTGCGGCAGAACTATGCCGCGGCGATCGCCGGCGCGGGCGGGCTTCCGGTCGCATTGCCGCACCAGGCGGAGGCGGCTTCGGACTATCTCGAGCGGATTGCCGGCCTCGTGGTCACGGGCGGGGCGTTCGACGTCGATCCGGCGCTCTATGGCGGGGGCGCGCGGCACGCGAGCGTGCGGCTCAAGGAGGCGCGGACGGTTTTCGAGCTGGCCATGCTGCGGGGCGCGCTTAAGCGGGGGATGCCGGTGCTCGGCATCTGCGGCGGCGCGCAACTGCTGGCCGTCGCGCTCGGCGGGCGGCTGATCCAGCACATCCCGGACGAGGTGCCGGGGGCGCTCGCCCATCTTCGCACGGACACAAGGCATGAGGCGGCGCACGCGGTCGCGCTGGCGCCGGCAACGCTGCTCGCGCGGATCGTCGGCAGCGCGCGGATGGCGGTGAACAGCTCGCACCACCAGGCGGTGGCGGAGGCGGGTGCCGGGGTGGTCAATGCGCGGGCGGAGGACGGGGTCATCGAGGGGATCGAGGACGAGCGGCAGAGATTCTGCCTCGGCGTGCAGTGGCACCCGGAATTCTTCGTCGCTGACGGGGACCGGCGGATTTTTCGCGCCTTCGTCGAGGCCTGCCGCGGATGAGCGGGGAAAAACCCGAGAGGGGGATGCGCATTGGGCACTTCCTCGCCGCCTCGGGGGTGGCGAGCCGGCGCGCTTCGGAGGCGATCATCGCCGAGGGAAGGGTGACGCTGAACGGTGCGGCGGTGGGGCATCCGGCGACCTTCGTCACCGCGGGCGATATCGTGCAGGTGGACGGGCGGGTGGTGGGCACGCCGGACCGGGCGCGGCTCTGGCGCTTCCACAAGCCGGCCGGGCTGCTGACGACGCACGCCGACCCGCAGGGACGGCCGACCGTGTTCGAAAAGCTCCCGGCCGATCTCGGGCGGGTGATCAGCGTCGGGCGGCTCGACCTCACCAGCGAGGGGCTGCTGCTGCTGACCAACGACGGGGCGCTGGCGCGGAAGCTCGAGCTGCCGGCGACGGGCTGGAAGCGGCGCTACCGGGCGCGCGTGCACGGCACGGTGGAGGAGGGCGCGCTCGCCGCGCTCAAGAAGGGGATCACCGTGGAGGGCGTGCGCTACGGGCCGATCGATGCCGGGCTCGATATGCGCAAAGGCGCCAATGCCTGGCTGACCATCAGCCTCGCGGAGGGCAAGAACCGCGAGGTGCGGCGCGTGCTCGCCCATCTCGGGCTCTCGGTGACGCGGCTGATCCGCATCGCCTATGGGCCGTTCCAGCTCGGGCTGTTGGCGCGCGGGGCGGTCGAGGAGGTGCCGGCGAAGGTGCTGCGCGAGCAGATCGGCAAGGAATGAGGATCATCGGGGGCGCGCTGCGGGGCCGGCGGCTCGCGGCGCCACCGGGAGAGGCGACGCGGCCGAGCGCCGATCGCGTCCGCCAGGCGCTCTTCGACATGCTCCTCCATGCGGGGTGGGCGCCAAATGGGGCGGATGAGGCGGTGGTCGGCGCCCGCGTGCTGGACGGTTTCGCCGGCACCGGCGCGCTCGGGCTCGAGGCGCTCTCGCGCGGGGCGGGGGAGGCCGTGTTCTTCGAGACCGACGCTGCGGCGCGGCGGGTGCTCGCCGCCAACATCGCCGCCTGCGGGCTCGGCGAGCGTGCCCGGGTGATCGCCGCGGACGCGACACGGCCGCCGATCGCCTCCCCGCGCGAGGCCTGCACGCTGGTCCTGCTCGACCCGCCTTATGCCGACGAGGGGATCGCCGGCCGGGCGGTCGCCGCGCTCGGCGCGGCGGGGTGGATCGCCGAGGAGGCGCTGATCGTGCTCGAGGCGGGGGCGAAGGCAGAGGCGCCGCCTTTGGGTGCGCTGCTCGCCGAGCGGCGTCACGGCGCGGCGCGGCTGCTCTTCTTCCGCGCCGGGAGCGGCCTTCAGGACTGATTTTCTTCGGCAACGAATTGCCGCGCCCGGGCGAGCAGGTCGAGCACCTCGCGGTCTTCGAGCTGGGTGAAGCTGCGATAGAACTGGCCGACGGCGAAAAAGGAGCTTGGCTGCTCGAGGCAGACGATCTCGTCGGCCTCGGCGCCGAGGCGCGCGATCGTGTCGGGCGCCGCGACCGGCACCGCGAGGACGAGGCGGGCGGGCTTGCGCTTGCGCGTCGCATGGAGTGCTGCGCGCATGGTCGCACCCGTGGCGATGCCGTCATCGACCAGGATCGCGGTGCGGCCGGCGATCGGCGCCGGCGGGCGATCGCCGAGATAGAGCTTCCGGCGCCGCTGGATTTCTTCCCGCTCGCGCGCCGTGATCGCCGCGAGCGCGGCCGCGGTGACCCCGAGCGCGGCAAGCAGGGGCTGGTCGGTGACGATCTCCGCCTCGGCGCCGAGCGCGAGCGCGCCGATCGCAAGCTCCGGCTGGCCGGGCGCGCCGAGCTTACGCACCAGCACGAGGTCGAGCGGGGCGCCGAGCGCACGGGCGATCTCGTAGCCGACCGGCACGCCGCCGCGCGGCAAGGCGAGCACGATGGGGCGGCGGTCGCTGAAGCGGAGCAGTTTCTCCGCCAGCCTCCGTCCCGCCTCGTGCCTGTCGGCGAAAATCATCACCGTCACCCGGGCATTCTAGCAGACCTCTCCGCCTTCGCGCACGGCGGCTGCCCCTCTTGCGGTGCAGCACGAGCCCCGGCATTATTTGGGCGGTTTGACGGGCCTCCGCGGCCCGGCTCGCCGGATTGGAGCGGGAAGCAGGAGGACTGTCCAAATGACCGGGATCACCCGCCGGGCGGCTATGCTCGGAACAACGGCGGCGCTCGCCGCGCCGGCAATCATCGCGCGCGCGGCGGATACGATGCGCATCGGCGTCACCTCGCCGGAAACCGGCGCCGCGGCCGAATCCGGCCAATACATGCGCGACGGCATCAACCTGGCGCTGGCCGCCGTCAACGCCAAGGGCGGCGTGCTCGGGCGCAAGCTCGAGGTGGCCGTCGCCGACGACCAGACGACCAACCCGGGCGCGGTGCTCGCCTTCAGCAAGCTCGCCTCCGACCCCTCGATGGTCGCCTTCATCGGCTCCATCCGCTCGACGCAGGTGCAGGCGATGGCGCCGAGCGTGCTCAAGGAAGCCAAGCCGATGATGATCGGCGGCACCGACCCGAAGCTCACGCACCAGGGCAATCGCTGGTTGTTCCGCTGCCGGCCGAATGACAGCTATTCGGCGAAAACGATCGCCGCCTATGGCGTGCAGACGCTCGGCCACAAGAAGATCGCGCTGATCTACTCGACCGACGCCTTCGGCACCGGCGGCCACGACGCGCTCACCGCCGAGCTGAAAAATCTCGGCATCACACCCGTGCTCAGCCTCGGCTATACCAACCAACAGGCGGATTTCACGCCGGTGGTGCTGAGGGTCCGGAGCTCGGGGGCCGACCTGATCACGAGCTACTTCACCTACGAGACCGATCTCGGCGTCTTCGCCAAGCAGCTCCGCGAACTCGGCGTGCGCACGCAATGGCTCGGCTCGCCCTCGATCGTCGATACCGCGGCGCTGGAGCTCGCGGGCCCCGCGCTCTACGGCACCTACGGCGTCGCCGACTACGCCGTCGACGCGAGTCCGGAATCGAAGGCCTACGCCGTCGATTTCCAGAAGCATTTCGGCAAGATCCCGGACAATCAGAGCTCCTGGGCGTACGATGCGATCCATATCCTCGCGATCGCGATCGGCAACGCGAAGAGCACCGAGCCGGAGGCGATCCGCAGCGCGATCCTCGCCATCCAGGGCTACAAGGGGGCCGAGGGCGAATACGATTTCGACCAGAACGGCGACGGGCTGCACGGCTACAGCGTGGTCCAGAACCAGGGCGGCAAGATCAACTTCATCAAATACGTGGAGTTCCCGAAGTCCTCCTGAGGGCGGGTCGCGTGCTCGCCATCCTTCCGCAGCTTCTCTTCACCGGCGTTGGGATCGGCGCGATCTACGCGATCGCCTCGCTCGGCTTCGTGCTGCTGATCCGCGCGGCGAACGTCGTGAACTTCGCCCAGGGCCAGTTCTCGATGCTCGGCGCCTACATCATGCTGGTCCTTCTCACCAGCCTGCACGTGCCCTACTGGGCCGCGTTCATCCTCGCGGTGGCGCTGATGGCCGGATTCGGCGTCATCTTCGCCGGCGCCGTCTATTGGCCGCTGCGCAACCGCGGGCAGCTCACGGTGATCATCAGCACGATCGGCGCCTCGATCCTGCTGCCGAACGCCGTGCTCGCGATCTACGGTCCGAGCCCGGCAACCGTGCCGGGCCTGCTCGCGAGCCCGGGATTCCAGGTCGGGCCCGTCTTCGTCGACAGCCAGTACCTCTCGATCATCGTCGCCGCCGTCCTGCTGGTGGTGCTGCAATATGTCGTGTTCGAAAAGACGCTGCTCGGCAAAAAATTGCAGGCGACCTCGCAGGACAAGGAGATGGCGGCGATGCTCGGCATCTCGGTCGCCGGCATGATGCTGATCACCTTCGCCTATAGTGCTGCGATCGGCGCGCTCGCCGGCGTGCTGGTGGCGCCGGTGCTGTTCGTCTCGGTCGGCATGGGCGCGACGCTCGCGCTGAAAGCCTTCGCCGCGAACATCATCGGCGGGTTCGGCAGCATCCCGGGCGCGATCTTGGGCGGGCTCGTCATCGGGCTCGCCGAAACGCTGGGCGCGGCGTACATCTCGACGCCCTACAAGGACGCGTTCGGCTTCATTATTCTCCTCCTTGTGCTGCTGGTGCGGCCGCAAGGGATTTTTGGCGAGCTGATCGCCGAGAAGGCCTGAGCGCGATGGACGGCGCGACCTCGCCCGCGAACGCTGCGTTCGCCGCCATCCCCGCCGCGCGCTGGTGGCGCGGCCTGCCGGCCGGGCTGCTCGGCCTTGCCGTGGCCTCAGCGCTGGCGGCGATCGCCCCGGACCAGGGCTACTACCTCAACATCATCATGCAGGCCGTGACGTACGCGATCGGCGTCTCCGGCCTCGTCGTCGTGCTCGGTTATTGCGGCCAGATTTCCCTGACCCAGGCCGGCTTCCTCGGCATCGGCGCCTATGTGCTGGCGCTGATGACGACGAAGCTCGGCATCCCCTTCCTCGCCGCGATCCCCGCCGCCATGGCGATCTGCGGCCTCCTCGGCCTGCTCCTCGGCTTCGCCAGCCTCCGGCTCGGCGGGCATTACCTTGCGATGGTGACGATCAGCTTCCAGGTGATCCTCACCCTCGTGCTGTCGAACTGGATCAGCCTCACCGGCGGGCCGGACGGCATCTCCGGCATCCCGCGCCCGGCCGGGCTCGCCGGCGCGCACGCCTATCTCGGCCTCTGCCTCGTGCTCCTCGTCTGCACCATGCTCTATGCCTGGCGGCTGAAGCTCTCCCGCCTCGGCCGCGCGATGCAGGCGGTGCGCGACAACGAGATCGCGGCCGGCACCTGCGGCATCCACGTCTTCCGCACGAAAGTCGTCGCCTTCGGCATCAGCGCGGTGCTCGGCGGGCTCGGCGGCGCGCTCTTCGCCGGCGCCTTCTCCTATATCAGCCCGGACCAGTTCACCTTCGACGAGAGCGTGGTGATGCTGACGATGGCGCTGCTCGGCGGCGTGCAAAGCCCGTTCGGCGCCCTGCTCGGAACCTTCGCGCTCGTCATCCTGCCGGAATGGCTGCGTTTCCTGAAGCAGGCCTACCTCGCCTTCTATGGCGGTGCGGTGATCCTGATCATGATCTTCATGCCCGAAGGCGTCTGGGGCTGGGCGGCACGGCGCTTCGGCCGCGCCGCGCGCCCGATCGGCGACTGGGCGGTTCCGCCGCTGCCGCTGCTCTCGGTGCAGGAAGACGGGGCCGGCGAGCCCGCGCTCGAGGTGGAAAACCTCGCCCGCTATTTCGGCGGCGTGAAGGCGCTGGACGGCGTCAGCTTCGCGGTCCGCCGCGGCAGCGTGCACGCGCTGATCGGGCCGAACGGCTCGGGCAAGACAACCTTCCTCAATGTCGTCTCCGGGCTCTACCGCGCGAGCTCGGGCACCGTGCGGCTCGGTGGCGCGACATTGGACCGGATGCCGCCGCACGAGCGCACGCGTCGCGGCATGACCCGCACCTACCAGAACATCCGCGTCTTCCGCGGCCTCACCGTGCTCGAGAACGTGATGATCGGCGCCGAACGCCCGGGCAACGACGTGCGCGAGCCCGCCGCGGTCATGGCGCGCGCGCTCGCCGCGCTCGATTTCGTCGGGCTCCGGCGCGAGGCCCCGACCCCGGTCGGCGCGCTGCCCTACGGCCACCAGCGCTATGTCGAGATCGCCCGCGCGCTGGCCGGCTCGCCGGACGTGCTGCTGCTCGACGAGCCCGCCGCCGGCCTCAACTCGACGGAAAAACAGGAGCTCAGCCTGCTGCTGCGCCGGCTGCATGGGCATGGCCTCACCATCCTCGTCATCGAGCACGACATGAAGCTGATCGAGGCGGTGGCCGACCACATCACCGTGCTCAATTTCGGCAAGTGCATCGCCGACGGCACGCCGCGCGACGTGCTGAGCCACCCCGACGTGATCGCCGCCTATCTCGGGGAGAAGCAGCCCGCATGAGCCTGCTTGCGATCGAGGGCCTCCACGCACGCTACAACGCGGGCGAAGTGCTGCACGGGCTCGATATCTCCGTCGCCGAAGGCGAGATCGTCGCCCTCCTCGGCGCCAACGGCGCGGGCAAGACGACAACGCTGCGCACCATCTCCGGTCTCCTTTCCAACGCCTCCGGCAGCATCATGTTCGCCGGCCAGCCGATCCTCGGCCGCGGCCCGGGCGCGATCGTCCGCGCCGGCGTCGCCCACGTGCCCGAAGGAAGGCGCATCTTCCCCGGCCTCACGGTGCGGGAGAACATCCTGCTCGGCAGCTCGAACCGGAGCGGCCTCCGCCGCGCAGGGCGCGAAACCGAGCTCGAGGAAATGCTCGAACACTTCCCCGACCTCAGGCGCATGCAGAACGCGCTCGGCTGGACACTCTCGGGCGGCCAACAGCAAATGCTCGCCCTCGCGCGCGGCCTGATGGCCCGGCCGCGGCTCCTGCTGCTCGACGAACCCTCGCTCGGCCTGGCCCCGCTCATCGTGCAACAGGTCTTTCGCATCGTCGCCGATATCCGCGCCCGCGGCACAACCGTGCTGCTGGTGGAACAGAACGCCCATATGGCGCTCTCGGTCGCGGACCGCGCCTACGTGCTGGAAACCGGCCGCATCCTCGTCAGCGGCAAACCCGGCGCACTCTGGAACGACCCCAAAGTACGCGCGGCCTACCTCGGCGGCCTCGCCGAAGCGGAAGCATAGGCCAGGGGGACGCTGTCCCCCTGGACCCCCTGCCAGGGCCGGGGGCCTGGACCCCCATCCATTGACGGAGAGAGTGCGAGAGAACAATTTCCGGGCATGGCGTTTCGTTCCCTCTATCGGCACGGGTTCGTCCGTGTCGCGGCCGCCACCGTCGAGGCGCATCTCGCTGATCCGCGAGCCAATGCCGAGGCGGTGCTTGCGGTGGCGGAGGACGCGCATGCGCAGGCGGTCGGGGTTGCCGTTTTCCCGGAGCTCTGCATTTCCGGCTACGCGATCAGCGATCTCTTGCAGCAGGATGCATTGTTGGATGAAGTCGAGGCGGCGATCGGGGTGATCGTTGCGCGTTCGGCTGAGTTGCTGCCGTTGATACTGGTGGGTGCGCCGTTGCGCCATCACGGGCGGCTCTACAATGCGGCGGTGGCGGTGCATCGGGGCCGGCTTCTGGGGGTCGTTCCGAAGATTCACCTGCCGAACTATCGCGAGTTCTACGAGCGGCGGCATTTCGCGTCCGGCGCCGGGGTGCGCGGCGAGGAGATCGCGGTCGGGGAACATCGGGCGCCGTTCGGCGAGGATCTGCTGTTCGCGGCCGAGGATATGCGCGATCTCGTGGTTCATGCCGAGATCTGCGAGGATATCTGGGTCCCCGTGCCGCCGAGCGCGGGGGCGGCGCTCGGCGGGGCGACGGTGCTCGCCAATCTTTCCGCGAGCAACATCACCATCGGCAAGGCCGAGCTGCGGCGTTTGTTGTGTCAGTCGCAATCGGCGCGATGCCTGGCCGCTTATCTTTATGCAGCGGCGGGGAGCGGCGAGTCGACGACCGATCTTGCCTGGGACGGCCAGACCGGGATTTTCGAGAACGGGGCGTTGCTGGCGGAGAGCGAGCGGTTCCCCGCGAGCGCGCAGATGGCGGTGGCCGATGTCGATCTCGAGCTGCTCGTGCAAGAGCGCATGCGCATGGGCACGTTCGAGGATAATGCTCAGGCCAGCGGGGCGCGGGTGCGCGGCCGGCCGGGCGAGAAGTGGCGGCGCGTTTCGTTTCGGCTGGCGCCGCCGGAGGGCGATTTCGGGCTGAAGCGGGAGGTCGCGCGGTTTCCCTTCGTGCCGGCGAGCGGGCCGCGTCTCGAGCAGGATTGCTACGAGGCCTACAACATCCAGGTCCAGGGGCTGAAGCAGCGGCTCGCCGCGAGCGGCACGCGCCGGGCGGTCATCGGCGTCTCAGGCGGGCTCGATTCGACCCACGCGCTGATCGTGACGGCGAAATGTTTCGACCTGCTCGGCCGGCCGCGGAGCGACATCATCGCCGTGACGCTGCCGGGGTTCGCAACCAGCGAGGCGACGAAGGCAAATGCCGTGGCGCTGATGCGCGCCTTCGGGGTGAGCCCGCGGGAGATCGATATCCGCCCGGCGGCGGAACGGATGCTCGGCGATATCGGCCATCCGTTCGGGCGCGGCGAGAAGCTCTACGACGTGACGTTCGAGAACGTGCAGGCGGGTCTCCGCACCGATTATCTCTTCCGCATCGCCAACCGCGAGGGCGGGCTCGTGGTCGGGACGGGGGATCTCTCGGAGCTGGCGCTCGGCTGGTGCACCTATGGCGTGGGCGATCAGATGGCCCACTACAACGTCAATTCCGGGGTGCCGAAGACACTGATCCAGCACCTCATCCGCTGGGTGGTGAGCTCCCGCCAGTTCGAGCCTGCCGTGCTGGCGACGCTCGGCTCGGTGCTCCAGACCGTGATCTCGCCGGAGCTGGTGCCCGCCGGGGCGGAGGGCGCGGCCCAGAGTACGGAGGCGATCGTCGGGCCCTACGAGCTCCAGGATTTTTCGCTCTATTACGTTTTGCGCTACGGGTTCCGGCCCTCCAAGATCGCCTTTCTCGCCTGGCATGCCTGGGCTGACGCAAACCTGGGCGCGTGGCCCGAAGGGGTCGCCCAGGCCGCGCGGCGGGCCTATGGGCTGGCCGAGATCCGGACGTGGCTCCGCGTCTTCCTCCAGCGGTTCTTCGGCTTCAGCCAGTTCAAGCGTTCGGCCATGCCGAACGGTCCGAAGGTGAGCGCGGGCGGGGCGCTTTCGCCGCGCGGGGACTGGCGGGCGCCCTCGGACGGCAATGCGCGGATCTGGCTCGATGAGCTGGAGCGGGAGGTTCCGGACGGGTAGCCCAAGGGGTCAGCAACATGCTGCGGTTGCGTTGACCCGGCCCGGGGCCGAGGATAAGGAGGTGCGGGCTTGGCACGCGTGCGTCGGCCCTACGTTCCGAGGTAAGGAGTAGCCGATGCAGGACGTTCGCGAGGCGCTGATGGCCGGCCGCGCGAGCGATGGGCGGGCGGTGCGCCGGCCGCTCTCGCCGCACCTGCAGGTCTATCGCCCGCAGATCACCTCGACGCTTTCGATCCTCCACCGCGTCACCGGGGTCGGGCTCGGGGTCGGGACCCTCCTTCTGGTCTGGTGGCTGGTGGCCCTGGCGAGCGGGGCGGCCGCCTTCGCCGCCGTGCAGGGGTTCGTCGCCTCCTGGGTCGGGCTGATCCTGTTGTTTGGCTGGACGGTGGCGCTGCTCTTCCATTTCTGCAACGGCATCCGCCATCTCGCCTGGGACGCGGGCTACGGCTTCGAGAAGCCGGTCTATCGCGCGTCCGGCTGGGCGGTGGTGGGGGTGAGCGTGGTGGCGAGCTTGGCTGTCTGGGCCGTCGGTTTGGCGGCCTGGTAGGGGGCGGGCGATGGCGGCGAAGGAGGCGATGGCAGGCAAGCACGGGGCGATCATGCGCTCGGAGCTCGGCCGCGTGCGGGGCCTCGGCACCGCGCGTTCCGGGGCCGGGCACTGGTGGGAGCAGCGGCTGACGGCCGCCGCCCTGGTACCGCTCGCCGTCTGGTTCGTGATCTCGCTGCTTGCCCATCTCGGCACGGACGGGGCGGCGATGGCGCGCTGGGCCGGCCGGCCGTGGAACAGCGTGCTGCTCCTCGCCCTGCTGATCGCGCTCTTCCGCCATCTGGCGCTGGGTTTGCAGGTGGTGATCGAGGATTATGTTCATGGCGAGGGCGCCAAGCTGGTCAGCGTCGCGCTGATGAAAGGGGTGCTGGCGCTTCTCTGGCTTGCCGCGGTGGTCGCGGTGCTCAAGCTCGCGTTCGCCGGATAGGTGGGCGCCGGATAGGTGGGCGCCGGATAGGTGGGCGCCGGATAGGTGGGCGCAGCTTTTGGCCGCGCCCGGCATCGGACGAGGGCCGGCATGAGACGAAGGCCGGCATGAGACGAAGGAAGGACGAGGGATGAACGCGATCACGCTGCCTTCCACGCGGGCCTACGAGATCGTCGATCACACCTACGACGTGCTGGTGGTGGGCGCCGGCGGCGCCGGGCTCAGGGCAACGCTCGGCATGGGCCACGCCGGGCTCAAGACCGCCTGCCTTTCCAAGGTCTTCCCAACCCGCAGCCACACCGTGGCGGCGCAGGGCGGCATCAGTGCCGCACTCGCCAACATGGACGAGGATAACTGGCGCTGGCACATGTACGACACCGTGAAGGGGTCGGACTGGCTCGGCGACCAGGACGCGATCGAGTATATGTGCCGCCAGGCGATCCCGGCGGTCTACGAGCTCGAGCATTTCGGCGTGCCGTTCAGCCGCATAGAGGATGGGCGCATCTACCAGCGGCCCTTCGGCGGGCACATGAAGGATTTCGGCAAGACCCCGGCGATGCGCGCCGCCGCCGCCGCCGACCGCACCGGGCATGCGATCCTCCACACGCTCTACCAGCAATGCCTCAAGCATGCGGTCGAGTTCTTCGTCGAATATTACGCACTCGACCTGATCATGGACGAAGACGGCGCCTGCCGCGGGGTGATGGCCTGGTGCCTCGAGGACGGCTCGATCCACCGCTTCCGCGCCGGGCTCGTGGTGCTCGCCACCGGCGGCTACGGCCGGACTTTTCTCTCGTGCACCTCGGCGCACACCTGCACCGGGGACGGCAATGCGATGGTGCTGCGCGCGGGGCTGCCGACGCAGGACATGGAGTTCGTGCAGTTCCACCCCACGGGGATCTTCCCGGCCGGCTGCCTGATCACCGAAGGGGCGCGCGGCGAGGGCGGCTATCTGACCAACAGCGAGGGCGAGCGCTTCATGGAGCGCTATGCGCCGACCGCGAAAGACCTGGCCAGCCGTGACGTTGTCTCCCGCTCGATGACGATCGAGATCGCCGAGGGCCGCGGCTGCGGGCCCGACAGGGACTATATGCTGCTCCATCTCGAGCATCTCGGCGCTGCGATCCTGCACGAGCGGCTGCCCGGAATCTCCGAGACGGCGCGGGTTTTTGCCGGGGTGGACGTGACGAAGGAGCCGATTCCGGTGCTGCCGACGGTGCACTACAACATGGGCGGCATCCCGACCAACCATCACGGCGAGGTGCTGCGGCCGACGCCGGAGGACGCGGACGCGATCGTGCCCGGGCTGATGGCGGTCGGCGAGTGCGCCTGCGTTTCGGTGCACGGGGCGAACCGGCTCGGCTGCAACTCGCTCCTCGACATCGTGGTGTTCGGCCGGGCCGCGGGCTTACGCGCCGCCGAGACGCTGCGCCCCGGGACCAGCCAGCCGCCGCTCCCGACCGACGCCGGCGAAAGCGCGCTCGATCATCTCGACCGCACGCGCCACGCCGCCGGCGGCACGCGCGCAGCCGAGCTCCGGCTCTCCATGCAGCGGACGATGCAGACCCACGCGGCGGTCTTCCGCAACAGCAAGAGCCTGAGCGAGGGTGTCGCCAAGATGCGGAGCCTCTGGCACGGCCTCGCGGACATGGCGGTCTCGGACCGCAGCCTGATCTGGAATTCCGATCTCATGGAAGCGCTCGAGCTCGACAACCTGATGCACAACGCGATGACGACGATGGCGAGCGCGGAGGCGCGGCACGAGAGCCGCGGAGCGCATGCGCACGACGACTATCCCGAGCGCGACGACCAGCACTGGATGAAGCACACGCTCTCCCGGTGCGACGCGAAGGGCGAGGTCGCCCTCGCCTATCGGCCGGTGAAGATGCGGACGCTCACCAACGAGGTTTCGGTAATCCCGCCGCAGAAACGAGTGTACTGATCATGGTGATTCATATGTCCTCGCTGATCGGAATCCTGATCGTCGGCGCGCTGGCCGGCTGGCTGGCGGGTCTGATCGTGCGCGGGCACGGCTTCGGCCTGCTCGGCAATATCGTCGTCGGGATCATCGGCGCCATCGTCGGCGGATACGTGCTCCGCGCGCTCAACGTGTTCCTGGTGGGCGGGTTCCTCGCCAGCCTGATCGGGGCGGTCTTCGGGGCGGTGATCCTGCTGGTGATCATCGGGCTGATAAGGCGCGCGGCGTGAACGGCAAAATGTGATCGGGAAAGAACGCGATGGCGAACTTCTCATTGCCTGCCAACAGCCGCGTCACCGCGGGGCGCAAGCACAAGGCGCCGGCCGGCGCGCAGCGCGTCATGCCCTTCCACATCTATCGCTGGAGCCCCGATGAAGGGAAAAACCCGCGCTACGACACCTTCGAGATCGATCTCGATACTTGCGGGCCGATGGTTCTCGACGCGCTGATCAAGATCAAGAACGAGATCGATTCGACACTGACTTTCCGTCGTTCCTGCCGCGAGGGGATCTGCGGCTCCTGCGCGATGAACATCGATGGCACCAACACGCTCGCCTGCCTCAAGCCGATCGCCGAGGCGAAGGAGGCCGTGCGCATCACGCCGCTGCCGCATTTGCCGGTGGTGAAGGATCTCGTGCCGAATCTCGAGCAGGCCTACGCGCAATATCGCAGCATCGAGCCGTGGCTGAAGGCCGAAAGCCCGGCCCCGCCCGACGGCGAGCGCCTGCAGAGCAAGGAGGAGCGCGCCCGGCTCGACGGAATGTGGGAATGCATCCTTTGTTTCTGCTGCTCGACCGCCTGCCCGAGCTATTGGTGGAATGGGGATCGCTATCTCGGCCCGGCAGTGCTCCTCGCTTCCTATCGCTGGATCGCCGATTCGCGTGACGAGGCGACGGGCGAGCGGCTGGACGCGCTCGAGGATCCGTTCCGCCTCTATCGCTGCCACACGATCATGAACTGCACCGAGACCTGCCCGAAAGGGCTCAACCCGGCGCGCGCGATCGGGAAGATCAAGCAGCTGATCGCCGAACGCAAGGCTTGAGTCCGACCGCGGATTGGCGTGTTCGAAGGTGATTGCGCCGTTCGAGAGCCGCGGTGCGCCGCACCGCGAGCGGGTATTCGCACTCCCCGATATCTACCGGCGGATGGAGGAACCGGCGCTGATCCACTGCAAGTCGGGCGCCGACGGTGCCGGGCTCGCCTCGGCCATTTCCGCCGCGCCCGCGCCGGCATCCGGGATGCCTTCCTTCTCCGCCGCGCCCGCGAGTGTCGCGCGAGGATTACGACGAGGTGGCGCTTTGCTGCGATTTCGTCGCCGGCGCCCTCTCCCATTTCGTGATCGACCGGGTGCTCAGACAAGAGTGAAACGGACGCTCCCGGCGAGCTCGGCACCGGGCGCGAGCACCACCAAACCGTGATCCGTCACGCTTTCCATGCGGTTGAGCGCGTCGTTCATGTGGCTTACCGGCTCGAAGGCGAAATCATCCCCGCCCGCGGGCGTGTAAACCACCGCATGGGCGAAGCAGGCGTCGGCCGCGATCGCGAGGCCGCGCCCCGCCGCGGGCCAGGAGATGCACGCGCCGCCGGACCAGCCGGCGAAGCAATTGTCGAGCCCGGGCGCGCCGAGCGGCCGCGGCGGATCGAAGCGCCATTCGGGCGGCGGCCGGCTCCGCGCGGCGGGCAGGTGATCGGCGCCGTTCCGCCACACGGACCCGGCGCGAAACCCGAGCACCACCCCGCCATGGCGGGGAAAATACGGGTGCAGGCCCATCCCGGCCGGCATCGCGGCCGCGCCGGCGTTGACCACCACGAGCCTGATGACGAGGGCGTTCTCCGTCAGGGAAAAATGCTGCTCGGCGCGGAACGGGAAGGGCCATGAGCCGGACTCGCTCGCGTCGTGCTCGAACAGCAGGCTTGCCGAATCCGCGCTCGCCGCGGCGACGCGCCATTGGTGCCGCCAGCCCTCGCCGTGGATCGCGTGCGGGGCGAAACGCGGCAGGCGGTTCAGTTGGTGGCGCCTTCCGGCGAAGGTGAAGGCGCCGCCGGCGATCCGGTTCGAGAAGGGAACGAGCGGGTAGCAGGAAAGGAGGTGGGCCTCGTCCGCCGCAGGCGGGCTCTCGCGCATCAGTGCAAAATCGGCCGCGGCGAACCCCGCGATCGCCCCGCCGAGCGCTGGCGCCAGCACGAGCCTGAGGTCTCCGGCGGCAAGCGTGAGGCGGTCGGCGTCCGGGTTCATCGCGTCCGGCAATCGGGTGGTTCGTGACGTCGAGACCGGCGCCGCGGACCACGCCTTCAGCGGGTGAAGCCGTCGAACGTGGTCATGTAATCCGGATCGAGGCCGGCAATCGCCTTCTTCG
Source organism: uncultured Pseudomonadota bacterium (assembly GCA_963840545.1). Lineage (GTDB taxonomy): Bacteria > Pseudomonadota > Alphaproteobacteria > Acetobacterales > Acetobacteraceae > JAKAWQ01. The sequence goes on from CAWIZE010000002.1 coordinate 665,221, forward strand.
CGTCTGCGTCGGGCGCGCCGAACACCACCAGGCTGGTCGGCTTCGCGAGCGCAAAGAAGCGCTGGGCGAACGGGCCAAAATCCTTCCCGTGCTGCACCACGGCCTGGGAATCCGCATAGCGTTCGATCACCACGAGCGTGGCCCGATCTTCGCTGATGTTCCATTCATATTCGAGGGCTCCCGGTTCTCCCTTCGCCACGGCGGCCACGATCTCGGTGACCAGCGGCTTGACCTGATCGAACTGATCGGGCTGCACCCGGAGGGTGAACACCCAGAAGACCTGGGCGCTTCCGGCCGCCGGCTTCGGTGTCGGCACCTGGGCGGCAACCGGCAGCGCCATGGCGCAGAGCGTGATCAAGGCCAGCATCATGGTTCGCATCGTGACGCTCCTTCCCTTGCCCGCCGGCCCGCACGAGCCTGAGGTCGCCGGCGGCGAGCGTGAGGCGGTCGGCTTGCGGGTTCATTGCGTCGGGCCGCCGCGTGGTTCGTGGCACGGAGGCTGGCGTCACGCCCGGCGCCCTGTCAAATCACGCGTAATCGCCGCCCGGCGAGCCATCTCGAGGAGCGCTTCCGCATGAGCGATGCCATCGCCCGTTATCCCTCCCTCACCGGCAAGGCGGTGCTGGTCACCGGCGGCGCGAGCGGCATCGGCGCGGCAATGGTCGAGGCCTTCGCCGCCCAGGAATCGCGCGTGTCCTTCATCGATATCGACCGGCCATCGGGCGAGGCCCTCGTCGAAAAGCTCGGAGCGAAGGCGCGCTTCGTCGCCGCCGACCTCACCGACATCGCGGCCCTGCGCGCCGCCATCCGCGCGATCGAGGCCGAGGCCGGCCACGGGCTCGACGTGCTCATCAACAATGCCGCGCGCGACGACCGCCACGCCTGGGACAGCGTCGAGCCCGAGCAGTGGCGGCGGACGCTGGCACTCAACCTCGATCACCAGTTCTTCGCGACGCAAGCGGTCGTGCCGGGCATGGAAGCCCGCGGCGGAGGCTCGGTCATTCTCTTCGGCTCACGCTCCTGGATGCGCGGCCTGCCCAACATGGTCGGCTACACCACGGCCAAGGCCGCCATCAACGGGCTCACCCGCACGCTCGCGCGCGAGTTCGGCCCCAAGGGAATCCGGGTCAATTGCGTCGTCCCGGGCGCGATCGTGACCGAGCGCCAGCGGCGCCTCTGGACGCCGCCCGAGGCGGACGCCACGCTCCTCGAGCGCCAGGCGCTGAAATTCCGCCTCACGCCGCGCCACGTCGCCCGCGTGGCGCTGTTCCTCGCCTCCGACGAAGCGGCCGGCTGCACCGGGGGCAATGTCTTCGTCGATGGCGGGGTGATGTGACCGCGCGCGCTCCCGCCCTTCAGCGCATCCCTTGGGCGCGGATTGCGCGGCCTGAATGATATGTTATATCATCCTCCATGGCGATGCCGCGCCGTGAAGGAGGATCGGGATGCGAAGAGTATTTCTCGCCGCGGCGATCGCGGCTCTGGCGGCGGCGCCCGCGGTCGCGCGCGCCGCGCCGGTGAACATCGTCGCGGCCGAGAATTTCTACGGCGATGTCGCCGCCCAGATCGCCGGTCCCGAGGTGCGGGTGACAAGCATCCTCAGCAACCCGGACGAGGATCCGCACCTCTTCGAGGCGAGTCCCTCGGTCGCCCGCGCCGTCGCCGTCGCAAGCGTCGTGATCGAGAGCGGCATCGACTACGACCCCTGGATGAGCGCGCTCCTCTCCGCGAGCCGCCGAAGCGGCCGGCGGGTGATCGTGGTCGCCGCCCTGATCGGCCGGAAGACGGGCGACAACCCCCACATCTGGTATGACCCGAAGACGATGCTGGCGCTGGCGCAGGCGCTCGAACCGATGCTTGCGGCCGCCGATCCGGCGCACGCGGCGGACTACGCCGCCCGCCTCGCGCGGTTCGACGCCTCGATCGCGCCGATCGAGGCGAGGATCGCGGCGCTCGGCGCCCGGCTCGCCGGGACGAAGGTGACCGCGACCGAGCCGGTCTTCGGCGCCATGTTCGCCGCCCTCGGCATGTCGGTGCGCAACCTCTCGTTCCAGCTCGCAGTGATGAACGACACCGAGCCGAGTGCGGCGGAGATCGCCGCCTTCGAGAACGACCTCCGCTCGCGGCAGGTCGCGCTCCTCGTCTACAACGCCCAGGCGAGCGATCCGATCGCGGCGCGGATGGAGGCCATCGCCCGGCAGGCGGGCGTGCCAGTGGTCGGCGCGAGCGAGACGGAACCCCCCGGGATGACCTACCAGGCCTGGATGATGAGCGAGCTCGACGCGGTGGCGCGCGCTCTGCCGCCCAAGCAATGAGCGAGGCCGCGGCCCCCGTCGCCTTCGAAAACGTCACGCTCACGCTTGGCGGACACGCCGTGCTCGCCGGCGTGAGCTTCGCCATCGGCGAGCGGGAATTCGTCGGCATGCTGGGGCCGAACGGCTCGGGCAAGACGACGCTGATCCGCGCCGTCCTCGGCCTGCTCCGCCCGAGCGGCGGCACTGTCCGCGTGCTCGGCCGCCCGGCGGCGCACGGCAACGCGGCGATCGGCTACATGCCGCAGATCCGCAGCCGCGTGGCCGGGCTCCGCCTGAGCGGCTGGGACTTCGTCGCGGCCACCTGGCGCGGCCATCGCCTCGGCCTGCCGCGCCTCGGCCGCGAGGGCCGGCGCGAGGTCGCCTGGGCGCTCGAGATGGTCGGCGCCCAGGACCTCGCCCGCCGCTCGCTCGCCGAGACCTCGGGCGGCGAGCAGCAGCGCCTGCTGCTCGCCCAGGCGCTGATCGGCCACCCGCGGCTCCTCTTGCTCGACGAGCCGTTGATCAGTCTCGATCCGCATCGCCAGCGCGAGGTGGTCGCGCTCGTCAGGACCCTGCAGGGCGAACTCGGGATTGCCGTCATCTTCAGCGCCCATGAGATCAATCCGCTGCTCGGCGCGATCGATCGCGTGCTCTATCTCGGGCAGGGCCAGGCCGCGCTCGGGACGGTGGACGAGGTCATCACCAGCCCGGTGCTCTCGCGCCTCTATGGCGCGCCGATCGAGGTGGTGCGGCTCGCCGGGCGCATCTTCGTGATGTCCGACGGCCTGGACATGGAGCAGGACGCGCACCGGCACGATGCGGCCCATCACGCGATGCGCGATGCTTGACTACGGCTTCATGCGCCACGCCTTCGCCGCCGCCGGCATCGTCGCCGTGGTCGGCGGGCTGGTCGGGTATTTCCTGGTCCTCCGCGCCCAGACCTTTGCCGGCCACGCGCTCGCCCATGTCGGCTTCACCGGGGCCACCGGCGCGGTCCTGATCGGAGTTTCCCCCCTTGCCGGCCTCGTCCTGCTGACCCTCGCCGCCGGCGTCGGGATGGGGCTCCTCGGCGAGCGGATCGCCCAACGCGACGTGGCGATCGGCATCGTGCTCGCCTTCTCGCTCGGGCTCGGCCTCCTTTTCCTCCACTTCTTCACCGCTTATGCGGCCCAGGCGACCGCGCTCCTTTTCGGCAACGTGCTCGCCGTCGACACCGCGACCGTCTGGATGATGCTGGCGCTCGGCCTGGTGAGCGTCGCGGCGCTCGCCGCGATCGCGCGCCCGCTCCTCTTCGCCAGCCTCCAGCCGGAGCTTGCCGAGGCCAGGGGCGTTCCGCTCCGGCTCTTCGGCGTGCTGTTCCTCGCCCTGGTCGCGCTGGCGACCGCGGAATGCGCCGAGATCGTCGGCGTGCTGCTGGTCTTCGCGCTGATGGTCGGCCCGGCGGCGACGGCGCAGCGCCTGACGAGCAAGCTCGCCAGCGGCCTCCTGCTTTCCATAAGCATTGCTTTGGTCGAGGCCTGGGCCGGTATAACGCTGGCTTATTTCACGGACTGGCCGAGCAGCTTCTGGATCGCCGCCCTGAGCGCCGGCGCCTACCTGGCGGCGAGCGCCTGAGCGCAGGCGGCGCACGCGCCGCTCACCTCGATCAGCGCGCTCGCGGGGCGGAAGCCCTGGCGGGCCGCGGCACGCGCCAGCGCCCGGGCGATGGCGTCGTCCTCGAGCTCGGTGACCGCGCCGCAGGTGCGGCAGATCAGGAACTGCGCCTGGTGGGCGTCGTGGGCCGGCTCGATGCAGGGGACGAAGGCGTTGAGGCTCTCCACCTTGTGGATCAGCCGGCGGGCGAGGAGGAAATCGAGCGCCCGGTAGATCGTCGGCGGCACGGCGCCCTTGCGGGTCTCTTTCAGCCGGTCGAGGAGCTGGTAGGCGGTGAGCGGCCCCTCCGCCGCGAGGATCAGCCCGAGCACCTGCCGCCTGAGCTCGGTAAGCTCACCGCCCTCGCGCGCACAGGCCCGCGAGGCCTCGTCGAGTTGTGCCGCGATCCGGTCGGCGGCCACACTTAGGCTGCCATGGTGAGCCGCTTGAGGAGCGCCGAGAAGCGGTGGCGGCGGAGCTCGGAGCGCGCGGCGGAGTCCGTCGTCATGTAGTTGAGCTGGACCACGTAGCGCCGCCCGACGAAGGTCTTGTGGCCATGCCAGGCATTGGCCGCGTTCGGGAAGATCAGCACCGTGCCGTCGGCGGGCGGCACCTCGACCGCGAAATCATCGAGATCGTCGGGCTTGCGGAGCAGCCGGAGGCAGCCCTCGTGCCGCGCCCAGGCGGTGGTCGCGGGGTTGAGATAGAGCAGGATCGTCACCCGCTTGGCGGCCGAATCGCGGTGGATCAGTCCGTCGCGCTCGGTCGAGGCGCCGCGCAGCGTCAGCATGGTCGGCGCGTCGTCGAGGTCGAGCGAGAATTTTTTCCCGATCGCCCGGCGGAATTGGGGCCCCTCAAGCTCTTCCATCAGCGCCGCGGCCGCGGAGCCGAAGCGGAGCGAGCCTACGGGGAAGGAGCCGCGGCGCGCGAGCGGCGGCAGATCGGCGACCACCCGGGCCAGCACCTCGGGCGGGACGAACTCCGGCACGATGACGTGCCGATAGGGGTCGGACGCGACAGGCGTGGCGGCAAGCCGGTCATAGGCGAGCTGGGTCATCCGCGATCCTCCGCAAAGCGCGCGCCCCTTAAGTACATCGGCGCCGGCCCCTGTCCAGGGATGTCCCATCGGAGATTGATGCGGGCGCGAGGCCGCGGTAAGCGCAGGCAAGCCATGGATGCTCCCTTGTCCCGGGCCGCCGCCGAGGCAGCTGCCGCGGGCGGGCCGCTCCCCCTCTATCGCGCCAGGCTCGCCCGCGGCGAACTCGGTCCGGACCCGGCCCAGGCGCTGGCGATCGAACGGCTCCAGGCGCTCTGGCGGCGGCTGCGCAGTTATGAGCCGCCGCCGGCCAACGGTCACGGCTTCTTCGCCCGGCTGTTCGTGCGGCGGAGCCCGGAGGACGACAGCACGGCGCCGGACGGGCTCTATCTCGCCGGCGCGGTGGGGCGGGGAAAGTCCATGCTGATGGACCTCTTCTTCGCCACCGCCCCGCTGGCGCGCAAGCGGCGTGTGCATTTCGACCGCTTCATGCAGGATTTGCGCATCCGGATGCGTGGGGCGGCCGGCGGCGATCCGATCCCCCCGCTCGCCGAGGCGATTGCGCGCGAGAGCCTGCTGCTCTGTTTCGACGAGTTCCAGATCAACGACGTCGCCGACGCGTTCCTGCTCGGGCGGCTGTTCGAGGCGCTTTTTGCCCGCGGGGTGATCGTCGTCGCGACCTCGAACACGGTGCCGGACGATCTCTTCAAGGGCCAGCCCGGACGCGACGCGTTCCTCCCCTTCATCGCGGTGCTCAAGCGCCATCTCGAACTGCTGGTGATCGAGGGCGGGCAGGACTGGCGGCGCGAGCGGCTCATGCGCATGGCGATCTGGCACCAGCCTGCGGATGGGCGCGCCCGCGCCGCCCTCGATGCGGCGTTTGCCGAGCTGGGTGGCGCGCCGGCGGTCGAGCGGCGGCTCACCGTGATGGGGAGGAGCCTGATCGTGCCGCGCGCCGCCGGCCAGGTGGCGCGGTTCGATTTTGCCGAGCTTTGCGAGCGGCCGCTCGGCCCGGGCGATTATCTGGCGCTCGCCACGCACTTCGAGACCCTCGTGCTCGACGCGATCCCCCGTCTCGATCCCCTGGGCTTCGACGCCGCACGGCGCTTCATCATCCTGATCGACGCGCTCTACGACCACCGGGTGACGCTCATCGCCTCGGCGGCGGCGGATCCGGACGGGCTCTATCCCGCGGGCGACGGGGCGGGAGCTTTCCTCCGCACCGCCTCACGGCTGATCGAGATGCAGACGCCGGAGTATCTTGCACTGCCGCATTTAACATGACACGTGCGCCTTGGTGCGACTTGCCGGGGTACCGGTGATGGGCTAGGCAGGCGCGGCTTTCCGGACCGGCGGGTGTGCGGAGGGCATGGCTCTTCGCGGCCCGCCCCGGATCGAGGAGCGCCATGGCTCGCAACAAGATCGCGTTGATTGGCGCCGGCGCCATCGGCGGCACGCTGGCCCACCTGGTCGGCCTCAAGGAGCTCGGCGACGTCGTCCTGTTCGACGTCTTCGGCGGGGTCGCGGCGGGCAAGGCGCTCGATCTCGAGCAGGCGGGCGCGATCGAGGGCTACGACGCGGTGATCGCCGGCGGATCGGACTATGCGCCGATCAAGGATGCGAAAATCGTCATCGTCACGGCCGGCTTCCCGCGCCAGCCGGGCATGTCACGCGACGACCTCGTCGCCAAGAACGCCGCGGTGATGGCGGAGGTCGGCGCCGGCATCCGGCAATACTGCCCCGAGGCCTTCGTCATCGTCATCACCAACCCGCTCGACGCGATGGTCTGGGTGATGCGGGAGAAGTCCGGGCTGCCGCCGGAGCGCGTGGTGGGGATGGCGGGCGTGCTCGATTCGGCGCGTTTCCGGCTGTTCCTTGCCCGCGAGTTCGGCGTCTCGGTCGAGGACGTGAGCGCCTTCGTGCTCGGCGGGCATGGCGACGCGATGGTGCCGCTGGTGCGCTACTCGACGGTCGCCGGCATCCCGGTGCCGGACCTCGTGCGGATGGGCTGGACGAGCGAGGAGCGCATCAAGGCGATCGTCGAGCGGACGGCCAATGGCGGCGGCGAGATCCTGAAGCTGATGGGCAAGGGCAGCGCCTTCTACGCCCCCGCCTCGGCGGCGATCGCCATGGCCGAGAGTTTTCTCCTGGACAAGAAAAGGGTGCTGCCCTGTGCAGCGTGGTTGACCGGGCAGTACGGCATCACGGACCTTTATGTCGGCGTCCCGGTGGTGATCGGCGCCAAGGGGGTCGAGCGCATCATCGAGATCGCCCTGACCGCGGAGGAGAAAGCGGCGTTCGAGGCGTCGTGCGCAACGGTGCGCGGACTGATCGATGCCTCGCGCAAGCTCGTCGGCTGAGGCCGGCGATGAACATCCACGAATACCAGGCCAAGGAACTCCTCAAGAAATTCGGCGTCCCCGTGCTTCCCGGCGCGGTCGCCTGGACGCCGGACGAGGCGGTGAAGCGGGCCGAGGAGCTGCCCGGACCGGTCTATGTGGTGAAGGCGCAGCTCCATGCCGGCGGGCGCGGCGCCGGCCACTTCGCCGATGATCCCAACGGCAAGGGCGGCGTCCGCGTCTGCCGCTCGCTCGGCGAGGTCCACGCGGCCGCCTCTGCCATGCTCGGGCACACCCTGATCACCCACCAGACTGGGCCCAAGGGGCGGCAGGTCCACCGGGTCTATGTCGAGGCGGGGGCAGCGATCGCCCGCGAATTCTATCTCTCGCTCGTGATCGACCGCGCCGCCGGGCGGGTCGCACTGGTCGCTTCGAGCGAGGGCGGCGTCGAGATCGAGGAGGTCGCCGAGCATCATCCGGACAAGATCCTCCACCTCGCCGTCGATCCCGCCTCCGGCGTCTCGCCCTTCCACGGCAGGCGGCTCGCCGCCGGCCTCGGCCTCGAAGGCAAGGAGGCCGCCGCCTTCGGCAAGCTCGTCGAGGCGCTCTACCGCGCCTTCCTCGGGCTCGACTGCGCGCTCCTGGAGATCAATCCGCTGGTGGTGACGGCGGAGGGCGCGGTGGCCGCGCTGGATGCGAAGATGGCCTTCGACGACAACGCCCTCTACCGCCATCCCGATGTGCAGAAGCTGCGCGACGAGGCGGAGGAGGACCCGAAGGAGCTCGAGGCCGAGCGCCACAGCCTCAACTATGTCGCCCTCGACGGCACCATCGGCTGCATGGTCAACGGCGCCGGGCTCGCCATGGCGACCATGGACATCATCAAGCTCTATGGCGGCAGCCCCGCGAACTTTCTCGATGTCGGGGGCGGGGCGACCCGCGAGCGGGTGACCGCAGCCTTCAAGATCATCCTCTCCGATCCGGACGTCGAGGCGATCCTCGTCAACATTTTCGGCGGCATCATGCGCTGCGACGTGATCGCCGAGGGCGTGGTGGCGGCGGCGCGCGAGGTCTCGCTCGACGTGCCGCTGGTGGTGCGGCTGGAGGGGACGAACGTCGCCCTCGGCAAGGAGATCCTGGCGCGCTCCGGCCTGCCGATCATCTCCGCGGAAAACCTCGCCGACGCCGCCGAGAAGGTGGTCAAGGCCGTGAACAAGGCGGGCTGAGATGGCGATCCTGGTCGATGCCGAGACACGCGTGATCACCCAGGGCTTCACGGGGGCCCAGGGCACCTTCCATTCGGAGCAGGCGATCGCCTACGGCACCAAGGTCGTCGGCGGGGTGACGCCGGGCAAGGGCGGCACCACCCATCTCGGCCTGCCGGTCTTCGAGACGGTGGCCGAGGCGGTGGCGACGACCGGCGCGACGGCGAGCGCGATCTACGTGCCCCCGCCTTTCGCGGCGGACGCGATCCTCGAGGCGATCGACGCCGGCGTGCCGCTCATCATCTGCATCACCGAGGGCATCCCGGTGCTCGACATGGTGCGGGTCAAGCGGGCGCTCTCGGGCACCGGCGCGCGGCTGATCGGCCCCAACTGCCCGGGCGTGATCACGCCGGACGCCTGCAAGATCGGCATCATGCCGGGGCATATCCATCGCCGCGGCAAGATCGGCATCGTCTCCCGCTCGGGCACGCTCACCTATGAGGCGGTGGCGCAGACGACCGCGGCCGGGCTCGGCCAGAGCAGCTGCGTCGGCATCGGCGGCGATCCGGTGAAAGGGACGGACTTCATCGAGGTCCTGGAGCTCTTCCTCGCCGACCCCGAGACCGCGGCGATCGTGATGATCGGCGAGATCGGCGGCGAGAGCGAGATCGACGCTGCCGAATTCCTCGCCCGCGCCCCCGTGAAAAAACCCGTGGTCGGGTTCGTGGCGGGTGCCACGGCGCCGCCGGGCCGGCGGATGGGCCACGCCGGGGCGGTGATCAGCGGCGGGCGGGACACCGCCGCGGCCAAGATGGCGGCGATGCGCGAGGCGGGCATCCATGTCGCCGAGAGCCCGGCCGCGCTCGGCAGCACAATGGTCCGCGCGCTTGGCGGCTGAGTATAGGCCCATGCGCCATTCGCATGGCAGAAGCCGGAGAGCCACCGCGCCTGCATGCGCCGTTCTTCCTATCTTGACTGAGGACAGACTCTAACTGGGGTCCGAGACGGGCCCGAAACGCGACCAACGGGGTTTCGGCGATGGCGGGTGTGGATGTTCTGGCAAGCGTGTTCAGCGGTGCGAACGCGACGTTCCTGGCCGATCTCTATGCGAAATGGGCGGAAAATCCGACCGCCGTCGACCCGAGCTTCGCCGAGCTCTTTTCCAGCCTGGACGAGGAATCCCGCGCCGTCCTGACCGACGCGGCCGGCGCCTCCTGGGCACCCCGGCCGTCGCTTTTCGCGCCCGAGCCGCCCGCCCAGTCGCCGCCCGCCCAATCGCCGGCCGCCCAATCGCCGCTCGCCCGCTCGCCCGGCCCCCGACGGGCGGAGCAGGCAAGCCTCTCGGCCGCCGAAGTGCGGGCGGCCACGCTCGATTCGATCCGCGTCCTGATGCTGATCCGCGCCTACCGCGTGCGCGGGCATCTCGAGGCCCGCCTCGACCCGCTCGGCCTCACCGAGCCCAAGCCGCACGCGGAGCTCGATCCCGCCAGCTATGGCTTCACCGCTTCCGATTTCGACCGTCCGATCTTCATCAACAACGTGCTCGGCCGCGAGACCGCGACTTTGCGTGAGATCCTGGCGATCCTGCGCGCGACCTATTGCGGCTCGATCGGCGTCGAGTTCATGCATATCCAGGATCCGGGCCAGAAATCCTGGATCCAGCGCAATATGGAAGGCGCGCCCTGGCAGGGCGCCTTCGATGCGGCGGCCAAGCGCAGGATCCTCGGCCAGCTTACCGAGGCCGAAGGCTTCGAGGCGTTCTGCCAGAAGCGCTTCGTCGGCACCAAGCGCTTCGGGCTCGAGGGTGGCGAGGTGACGATCCCGGCCGTGCAGGCGGCGATCGAGAGCGCGGTCGCGGCGGGGGTGACGGAGATTGCGATCGGCATGCCGCACCGCGGCCGGCTGAACACCCTCGTCAACGTGGTGAAGAAGCCGCTCACCGCGATCTTCAGCGAGTTCGGTGGCGCCAGCTCCAAGCCCGAGGACGTGCAGGGCTCGGGCGACGTGAAATACCATCTCGGCACCTCGACCGATCTCGAGATCGAAGGCCGGCCGCTGCATCTCTCGCTGCAGCCGAACCCCTCGCATCTCGAGGCGGTCGATCCGGTGGTGATGGGCAAGGTGCGGGCGCGCCAGGACATGGCGGGCGACATCGCCACGCGGCGCAAGGTGATGGGGATCCTGATGCACGGCGACGCGGCCTTCGCCGGGCAGGGGCTGGTCTACGAGACGCTGGCGATGAGCCAGCTCATCGGCTACCGCGTCGGCGGCACGGTGCATCTGGTGGTCAACAACCAGATTGGCTTCACCACCGTCCCGGCGCACGCCTTCTCCGGCCTCTATTGCACCGACGTCGCCAAATCCGTCCAGTCGCCGATCTTCCATGTCAACGGCGACGATCCCGAGGCGGTGGTCTATTGCGCCCGGCTCGCCACCGAGTTCCGCCACACCTTCGGCGTCGACACCGTGGTGGACATCGTCTGCTACCGCCGCCATGGCCACAATGAGACCGACGAGCCGGCCTTCACCCAACCGCTGATGTACCGCGCCATCGCCGCGCACAAGACGACACGCACGCTCTATGCCGAGGCGCTCGCCGCTTCGGGCACCGTGAGCCTGGCCGAGGCGAGCGCGATGTGGGACGAGTTCGCGGCGACCCTCGAAGAAGCGTTCCAGGCAGCGCTTTCCTACAAGCCGAACAAGGCCGACTGGCTGGAGGGCCATTGGAGCGGGCTCACCCGCGAGGACGACGAGGCGGAGGAGGCGACCGCGGCTGCCGCGGGCGATCTCGCCAGGGTCGGCGCGGCGCTGGTGCGCGTGCCGGAGGATTTCGACCTCAACCCGAAGATCCGCCGCCAGCTCGAAGCGAAGAAAGCGATGATCGAGAGCAGCGCAGGGATCGACTGGGCGACCGCGGAGGCGCTCGCCTTCGGCACGCTGCTCGTCGAGGGCCACCGGGTGCGCCTCTCGGGCGAGGACACGGAGCGCGGCACCTTCAGCCAGCGCCACGCGGTGCTGATCGACCAGACCAGCCAGAAGCAGTACGTCCCGCTCAACGCGATCGCGCCCGGCCAGGCCAAGTTCGAAGTCTACAACTCGCTTCTCTCCGAGGTCGGCGTGCTCGGTTTCGAATACGGCTACAGCCTCGCCGACCCGCGCTCGCTGGTGATGTGGGAGGCGCAGTTCGGCGACTTCGCCAACGGCGCGCAGGTGATCATCGACCAGTTCCTCGCCTCGGGCGAAACCAAATGGCTGCGTATGTCGGGGCTCGTGCTGCTGCTCCCGCACGGCTACGAGGGCCAGGGGCCGGAGCATTCCTCGGCGCGGCTGGAGCGCTATCTCCAGCTCTGCGCCGAGCGCAACATGCAGGTCTGCAACCTGACCACCCCGGGCAACTACTTCCATGCGCTCCGCCGGCAGCTCAAGCGGAACTTCCGCAAGCCCCTGGTGCTGATGACCCCGAAATCCCTGCTCCGGCACAAGCTCGCCGTCTCGCCGCTCGCCGCGATGAGCGAGGGAAGCTGCTTCAAGCCGGTGCTCGGCGAGGTGGACGGGATCGCGCCCGAAAGGGTCGCGCGCGTGGTGCTCTCAAGTGGAAAAGTCTATTACGACCTGCGCGCCGAGCGGCAGGCGAAGAAGATCGGCAACGTGGCGCTACTCAGGCTGGAACAGATCTATCCCTTCCCGGTCAAGGCCCTGAAGCAGGCGCTGGCACCCTATCCCAAGGCCGAGCTGGTATGGTGCCAGGAGGAGCCGGAGAATATGGGGGCCTGGAGCTTCGTCGATCGGCGGCTGGAGCGCGTGCTCGAGGATGTCGGCGGCGCCCCCGGGCGGCGGCCGCGCTATGTCGGGCGGGCGGAGGCGGCGAGCACGGCGACCGGACTCGCCACGGTGCACGCGGCGGAGCAGGCGGCGCTGGTACGCCGGGCATTGACGGTCGCGTGAGCGCGGGGAGAGCGGGCATGGCAAGCGAGATCAAGGTGCCGCCGCTCGGCGAGAGCGTGACTTCGGCGACCGTGGCGCGCTGGCTGAAGCAGGCCGGCGAGGTGGTGGCGATGGACGAGCCGCTCGTCGAGCTGGAGACGGACAAGGTGACGGTGGAGGTGCCGGCGCCGGCGGCCGGGGTGCTCGCCGAGATCACGGCCGCGACCGGGGCCGAGGTCGCGGTCGGGGCGGTGCTCGGCCGGCTGGACGGCGCTGCCGTGGCGAAGGCGCCGCCCCCTCCTGCGGCAGGCGTGCGCGAACAGCCGCCGCCCTCGGGCCCCGTCCCCCGGCCCGCGGCCGTCCCACCGACCGCGGGCCCGTTGCCCGTGACCCCTCTTCCGGCCGCCGCCCGGCTGATCGAGGAAAAGGAAATCACCACCCAGGCGATCGGCCCCGGCTCGGGCAAGGACGGGCGGATCACCAAGGGCGACGTGCTCGCCTTCCTGAGCCGCCCCGCCGCCTCGCCCGCGCCGGCAGGCCCCGCCCCGGCTTCCAAGGCCCCGCGCGAAACCGAGCCCGGCGAGGAGCGCGTGCGGATGACGCGGCTCCGCCGCACCATCGCGCTCCGCCTCAAGGAAGCGCAGAACACCGCCGCGATGCTCACCACCTTCAACGAGGTGGACATGAGCGCGGTGATGGCGATCCGTGCCGAATACCGCGAGCTCTTCGAGAAGAAGCACAAGGGCGTGCGGCTTGGCTTCATGAGCTTCTTCGTCCGCGCCTGCATCACGGCGCTGCAGGAATTCCCCGCCGCCAACGCCGAGATCGACGGCGAGGACATCGTCTACAAGCACTTCGTGCACATGGGCATCGCCGTCGGCGGGGCGAACGGCCTCGTCGTCCCGGTGATCCGCAATGCCGAGCGCATGAGCTTCGCCGAGATCGAGGGCGCGACCTCCGATTTCGGCAAGCGCGCGCGCGAAGGCACGCTCAAGCTCGAGGAGCTGACCGGCGGCACCTTCAGCATCACCAATGGCGGGGTGTACGGCTCGCTGATGTCGACGCCGATCCTCAACCCGCCCCAGTCGGCGATTCTCGGGATGCACAAGATCCAGGACCGGCCGGTGGCGATCGCCGGCAAGGTCGAGATCCGGCCGATGATGTATCTCGCGCTCAGCTACGATCACCGCGTCGTCGATGGGCGGGAAGCGGTCTCGTTCCTCGTTCGCCTCAAGGAAGGGATCGAGGATCCGCGCCGCCTGCTGCTCGATCTCTGAAAAGGCGCCTCTGGTGAGCGAAGAATTCGACCTGATCGTCATCGGCGCCGGGCCCGGCGGCTACGTTTCGGCGATCCGCGCCGCCCAGCTCGGCATGCGCGTTGCCTGCGTCGAGGGCCGCGAGACGCTCGGCGGGACCTGCCTCAATGTCGGCTGCATCCCTTCCAAGGCGCTGCTGCAATCCTCCGAGGAATTCGTCCATGCCGGGCACGGCCTCGCGGCGCACGGCGTGCTGGTCGAGAAGGTCGGGCTCGATCTCGCGCGGATGCAGGCGCGCAAGGACTCCGTGGTCGAGGCCAACGTCAAAGGCGTAGAATTCCTCTTCCGCAAGAACAAGGTCGCCTGGCTCAAAGGGTTTGGCCGCATCGCTGCCCCTGGCCAGGTCGCGGTGAACGGCACGACTCACACGGCCCGCCACATCGTCATCGCCTCGGGGAGCGAAAGCACACCGCTTCCCGGCGTGACGGTGGACGAGAAGCGGATCGTGACCTCGACCGGCGGGCTCGTGTTCGACACCGTGCCGAAGCGCCTCGCCGTGATCGGCGGCGGCTATATCGGGCTCGAGCTCGGCAGCGTCTGGCAGCGGCTCGGGGCCGAGGTGACGGTGGTCGAATTCCTCGACCGGCTCGTGCCGACGATGGATGGCGAGCTCGCGAAGCAGCTCGAGCGCATACTGGCGCGGCAGGGGATGAAATTCCGCCTCGGGACCAAGGTAACGGCGGCCGAGCCCGGCAACGAGGGCGTCCGGCTTCGCCTCGAGCCGGTCAAGGGCGGCGAGGCGAGCACGCTCGTCGTGGACGCGGTGCTGGTGTCGGTGGGGCGGCGGGCGCACACGAACGGCTTGGGGCTCGCCGAGGTCGGCGTCGCACTCGACGAGCGCGGGCGGATCGTGACCGACCGGAACTTCGTGACCTCGGTCCCAGGCGTCTACGCGATCGGCGATGCCATCGCCGGGCCGATGCTCGCCCACAAGGCGATGGACGAGGGCACGGCGCTCGCCGAGATCCTGGCCGGCCACGTGGCGCACGTGAACTACGATGCGATCCCAGGCGTCGTTTATACTTGGCCGGAGGCCGCCGCGGTCGGCAAGACCGAGGAAGAGCTGAAAGCCGCCGGCCTTGCCTATAAAATCGGAAAGTACCCGTTCACCGCCAATCCGCGCGCCCGCGCCATGGGCGATACCGAAGGGTTCGTGAAGATCCTCGCCGATGCGACAACCGACGCCGTTCTCGGCGCGCACATCATCGGCCCCGACGCCGGCACACTGATCGCCGAGGTGGTGACAGCGATGGAATTCGGCGCCTCGGCCGAGGATATCGGGATCGCCTCGCACGCCCACCCGACGCTGAACGAGGCGGTGAAGGAAGCGGCACTCGCGGTCGACGGCCGCGCCATCCACCTCTAGTCGGCACTCATGCGCCCACTGGCGCTGACGATGGGCGAGCCGGCCGGGATCGGGGGCGAGATCACGCTCGCCGCGTGGCAGGCGCTGCGCACCGAAGACCTCGCCTTCTTCGCCATCGACGATCCCGCTCGCCTCGCCGCCATCGACCCGCGCGTGCCGCTCGCGACGATCGCCGGGCCGGAGGAGGCGCCTTCGCGCTTCGCCGACGCCCTCCCCGTCTTTCCGCTCCGGCTCGCCGCGCCCGCCGTGCCCGGAAAACCCGATCCGCGCAACGCCCCTGCCGTGATCGGCGCGATCGAGCGCGCCGTGGCCCTCGCCCGCGCCGGGCGCGCCGCGGCGGTGGTGACCAACCCGATCAGCAAGGCCGTGCTCTATGGCGCGGGCTTCGCCTATCCGGGCCATACCGAGTTCCTCGCGGCGCTGACCGGCGGGGCCCAGCCGGTGATGATGCTCGTCGGGCCGGACCTGCGGGTCGTGCCGGTCACGGTCCATGTCTCGCTCCGCGCGGCGATCGCGATGCTGGACACCCAGCTCATCATCCGCCTCGGGCGGATCGCGGCGGCGGGGCTCGCCCGCGATTTCGGCATTGCCCGCCCGCGGCTCGCCGTCGCGGGGCTCAATCCACACGCCGGCGAGGCGGGCGCGCTCGGCGCGGAGGACCGCGAGATCGTGGCCCCCGCCGTCGCGGCCCTCGCCGCCGAGGGCATCGCCGCCGCCGGACCCTTCCCTCCCGACACCATGTTCACGCCGGCGGCACGGGCGCGCTACGATGCCGCGCTCTGCATGTACCACGACCAGGCGTTGATCCCGCTCAAGACGCTCGACATGGCCCACGGCGTCAACGTCACGCTCGGGCTGCCGATCGTGCGCACCTCGCCCGACCACGGTACGGCGTTCGACATCGCGGGAAGCGGCTCGGCCGACCCCTCGAGCCTCATCGCCGCCCTGCGCCTGGCCGCCGCCATGGCTGCGCAACGCGAGAGGGTCGCATGAAGCCCATCCGCCTCGGCATCAATGTCGATCACGTCGCGACCCTGCGCAACGCGCGCGGCGGCGCGCACCCCGATCCGGTGGCTGCGGCCGAGCTCGCGCTCGCCGCCGGTGCGGACTCCGTTACCATCCATCTGCGCGAGGACCGCCGCCATATCCGCGACGACGATCTCGCGCGCATGCAAGCCGCGCTCACGGCACCCATCAATCTCGAGATGGCGGCGACCGCGGAAATGGTCGCTATCGCCTGCGCTGCGCGGCCTGCCGCCTGCTGCCTCGTGCCCGAGCGGCGGGCGGAGCTGACGACCGAGGGCGGGCTCGACGCTGCCGGCCAGGAAGCCCTGCTGCATGACGCAGTGGCGCGCCTCACGGGCGCGGGAATCGCCGTCTCCCTCTTCATCGATCCCGAGCCGCGCCAAGTGGAGGCCGCCGCCCGCCTCGGCGCCGCCGCCGTCGAGCTCCACACCGGACGCTACGCCGCGGGCGGGGCAGGGGAGCTGGCCCAACTCGCCGCCGCCGCGCGCTTCAGCGCCGAGCTCCGCATCGCCTGCCACGCCGGCCACGGGCTTACCTACGGCAACGTTGGCCCGGTCGCCGCCATCCCCGAAGTGATCGAGCTCAATATCGGGCACTTCCTGATCGGCCAGGCGATCTTCGATGGCCTCGCCGCCGTAGTCGGGAAGATGAAGCGGTTGATGGTGCAAGTGCGTTGACGCCAACGCAGGGGCTCCGCCCCTGGACCCCGCCAGGGCCTGGGGCCCTGGACCCCCCAACTTTGAGTGCCGGCCGCCGTCCGTTTTTGTGCCGCGCAGCGCTTAGGGGGTCCTGGACCCCAGGCCTTGGCGGGGGGCTATGGGGCGCGAAGCGATCAGCCTATAGTCGCCGAGTCCCGAGCGACCGCGCAACGCGGCGCTTCCTCCCGGAACGGAGGCGGGGCGGGGGAAGAAAGGTAGCCTGATTGCTTCCGACCGACGTTCGCAATCCCGACTATTTCCACAAGGTCGTTGATTGCCAGTGGGCCTGCCCGGCGCATACGCCGGTGCCCGAATATATCCGCCTCATCGCGGCACGGCGTTATGCCGATGCCTATATGCTCAATTGGGAGTCCAACGTGTTCCCGGGGATTCTCGGGCGCACCTGCGACCGTCCGTGCGAGCCTGCCTGCCGGCGCGGACGGGTGGAGAAGGAACCGGTCGCGATCTGCAGGCTCAAGCGCGTCGCCGCCGACTATAAGGGTGATATCAGCGCCCGCCTGCCGCGCCCGCCGGCGCGCCGCAACGGCAAGCGCGTCGCCCTGGTCGGCGCCGGACCGGCCTCGCTCACCGTCGCGCGCGATCTCGCCCCCGAGGGCTACGAGATCGTGCTGTTCGATTCCTTGGGCGCGGCGGGGGGCATGATCCGCAGCCAGATCCCCAAATTCCGCCTGCCCGAGACGGTGATCGACGAGGAGGTGGGCTATATCCTCGATCTTGGCGTCGAGACGCGCTTCGGCGCCGCGATCGGCAGCATGAAGGCGCTGCTCGCGGAAGAATTCGATGCGATCTTCGTCGGCTGCGGCGCGCCGCGCGGGCGCAATCTCGATCTGCCGGGCCGCCACGCCGCGCCCGGGCATGTCCATATCGGCATCGACTGGCTGGCGAACGTGGCGTTCGGCCATGTCGGCGGCATCGGCAAGCGCGTCGTCGTGCTCGGCGGGGGCAACACGGCGATGGATTGCTGCCGCTCCGCCCGCCGCCTCGGGGGCGAAGAGGTGACGGTGGTGGTGCGCAGCGGGTTCGCGGAGATGAAGGCGTCACCTTGGGAAAAAGAGGAGGCGATGGAGGAGGGGATCCCGATCCTGAACTTCCTCGTGCCCAAGGAATTCCTCCATGAGGCGGGGGAGCTGCGCGGGGTGGTGTTCGAGACGGTCGCCGCGGCAGGAGGACGAGCGCGGCCGCCGTCGCCTGGTCGCGACCGGCGAGCCCGACATGACGATCCCCTGCGAGGACGTGCTGATCGCGGTCGGCCAGGAGAACGCATTCCCCTGGATCGAGCGCGATGTCGGCATCGAATTCGATCGCTGGGACATGCCGGTGATCGATGCCGCCACGATGCGCTCGACGCACGAGCGGGTGTTCTTCGGGGGCGACGCCGCATTCGGTGCCAAGAACATCATCTGGGCCGTCGCGCACGGCCATGAGGCGGCGATCTCGATCGACAGCCACTGCCGCGGCACGGACATCACGGCGCGGCCGCCGCCTCTGGTCAATCTCGTCAGCCAGAAGATGGGCATCCACGAATGGAGCTATGACAGCGAGATCTCCGACGATCTGCGCGTCCGGGTTCCGCACCGCGCGCACGAGGTCGCGCTCAAGGACATCGCCGCCGAGGTGGAGCTCGGTTTCGACGAGGCGCTCGCCTTCGCCGAGGCCGAGCGCTGCTTCAACTGTGACGTCGAGACCGTCTTCACCGATCGGCTCTGCATCGAGTGCGACGCCTGCACCGATATCTGCCCGACCGACTGCATCACCTTCACGGCCAACGGCGATGAATTGGAGCTGCGCGAGGGGCTGACGGCGCCGGCGGCGAACGCGGAGCAGGCGCTCTATGTCTCGGGCGCGCTCGCCACCGGGCGGGTGATGGTGAAGGACGAGAATGTCTGCCTGCATTGCGGCCTCTGCGCCGAGCGCTGCCCGACGGGGGCGTGGGACATGCAGCAATTCCTCCTGAAAATGCCGCTGGCAGGCCACGCATGCTCCAACCGCTAGAAGCGCTCAACGACTTCGTCGTCAAATTCGCCAACGTCAATGGATCGGGCTCGGCGAGCGCCAACCGCCTGTTCGCCAAGGCGGTGCTGCGCATGGGCGTGCCGGCGACGCCGCGCAATGTCTTCCCTTCGAACATCGAGGGGTTGCCGACCTGGTACGAGGTCCGGATTTCGGAGGCGAATCGCCTCGCGCGCCATGGCGAGGTGCATCTCCTGGTCGCGATGAACCCCGAGACCTGGGACAAGGACATCGGCGAAATCGCGCCCGGCGGCTACCTTCTCTACGATTCGACCAAGCCGATGCGGGCGGAGAAGTTCCGCCCGGACATCACCGTCCTCGGGGTGCCCTGCACCGCCCTTTGCAACCGCGAATACGCCGATTCCCGGCAGCGCCAGCTCTTCAAGAACATCATGTATGTCGGCGCGCTCGCTGCGCTCATCGACCTCGACTTCGCCGAGCTCGAACGGCTGATCGGCGAGCAGTTCAAAGGAAAAGAAAGGCTGATCGAGGGCAATCTGCATGCGCTCCGGCTCGGCAACGATTACGCCCGCGAAAATCTCGCCTGCCCGATCGGGCTTCGCCTCCGTCGCGCCGACGCAGTCGGCGAGCGCATCTTCATCGACGGCAACAGCGCTGCCGCACTCGGCGCCGTCTACGGTGGTGCTACCGTTGCGGCGTGGTATCCGATCACGCCCTCGACCTCGCTCGCCGAGGCGTTCCAGCGCTATTGCCGGCGCTACCGGACGGAGCCAGGGACCGGAAGCGGCCGCTATGCAATCGTGCAGGCGGAGGACGAGCTGGCCTCCATCGGCATGGTGGTGGGCGCGGCCTGGAACGGCGCGCGCGCCTTCACGGCAACCTCGGGCCCGGGCATCTCGCTGATGCAGGAGACGATCGGGCTCGCCTATTTCGCCGAGATTCCGGCGGTGATTTTCGATGTGCAGCGTGCCGGCCCCTCGACCGGAATGCCGACCCGCACGCAGCAGGCCGACATCCTCTCCGCAGCCTACGCCTCCCACGGCGATACGCGACACGTGCTGCTCCTCCCCGAGGACCCGCACGAGTGCTTCACCTTCGCGGCCCTGGCCTTCGATCTCGCCGATCGGCTGCAGACGCCGGTCTTCGTGATGCTCGACCTCGAGATCGGGATGAACGAGCGGCTTGCGGCGCCTTTCGCCTGGGACGATGCGCGGCGGATGGATCGCGGCAAGGTGATGACCGCTGCGGCCTTGGAAGAGGCGGCGGATTTTGGCCGCTATCTCGACATCGACGGCGACGGCATCCCCTGGCGCACCTATCCGGGAACGCACGCGAGCCGCGGCGCCTTCTTCACCCGCGGCACGACCAAGGATGGGTATGCGCGCTACACCGAGGAGGGGGGCGCGTATGTCGAGAACATGCAGCGCCTGCAGCGCAAATTCGCGACCGCCAAGCGCCTGGTGCCGCCGCCCGTGATCATCCCGGCCGTGACGCCGAGCAGGCTGGGCGCGATTTATTTCGGCTCGACCAGCCCAGGCGTGGACGAGGCCTCAGAGATCCTTGCCGAACGCGGCATCGCGCTCGACCGGATGCGCATCCGGGGCTTTCCCTTCCCCGATGCGGTGTTCGACTTCATCGCCGCCCATGACGAGGTGTTCGTCGTCGAGCAGAACCGGGACGGGCAGATGCGGAGCCTCCTGATCGAGGAGGGCGAGGTGGACCCCGCGCGCCTGCGCCGGGTCCTTAGCTATGATGGCACGCCGATCACCAGCCGCTTCATCGCCTATGCAATTGCCGACGCGATTGCCGCTCCGACATTGGAAGAAGAAATCGCATGACCTTCGTCACCAAGCCCCAGCTTCGCCATCCGGACCTGCCGAAGAACGGAATCGGCCTCACACGCCGCGACTATGAGGGCGCTGTCTCGACGCTCTGCGCGGGCTGCGGACATGATTCGATCAGTGCCGCGATCATTCGTGCCTGCTTCGAGCTCGATCTTCCCCCGCACCGGATCGCCAAGCTCTCGGGGATCGGCTGCTCCTCGAAGACGCCGACCTACTTCCTCGGCCGCGCCCACGGCTTCAACAGCGTCCACGGGCGTATGCCGGCGGTCGCCACGGGCGCCAATCTTGCCAACCGGGAGCTCATCTATCTCGGCGTCTCGGGCGACGGGGATTCGGCCTCGATCGGGCTCGGCCAGTTCGCGCATGCCATGCGCCGCGACGTGAACATGGTCTATATCGTCGAGAACAACGGCGTTTACGGCCTGACCAAAGGCCAGTTCTCGGCGACCGCGGATCGCGGGGCGAAAAGCAAGCGCGGTGTCGCCAACGCCGAGACCGCGATCGACCTCGCAGCGCTTGCGCTGGTGCTCGGGGCCTCGTTCGTCGCCCGCAGCTTCTCGGGCGACAAGCAGCAGCTCGTGCCGCTGATCAAGGCCGCGATCGGCCATCGCGGCGCGGCCTTCATCGACTGCATTTCTCCGTGTGTCGC
Organism: uncultured Pseudomonadota bacterium; assembly: GCA_963840545.1. GTDB lineage: Bacteria > Pseudomonadota > Alphaproteobacteria > Acetobacterales > Acetobacteraceae > JAKAWQ01. Next base: position 686,542 of record CAWIZE010000002.1, read on the forward strand.
CTTCAACAACCATGCGGGATCGACCAAGAGCTACGATTATGTTCGCGAGCATAACGAGGCGGTGGATTCGCTCGACGTGATCGTCGGGCGGGAGGAAATCGTCGCTGAGTACGCGCCGGGCAGCGTCGAGTTGGTGGTCCAGCATGACGGCTCGATCCTCCGCCTGCGCAAGCTCACGTCCGACTACGACGTGCATGATCGCGTCGCGGCCCTGGCGCACATGCAGGAGCGCGAGCGCGCCGGCGAGATCGTGACCGGCCTCCTCTATGTCCGCCCGGACGCGAGCGACCTGCACGATACCCTGAACACGGTCGCCGCGCCGCTCGCCTCGCTCGGCGACGCCGAACTCGTTCCCGGCGCCGCCGCGCTCACCGCGCTGAATGCCAGCCTGAGGTAACGAAGGGCTGGGCGCCAGCCAGGGGCCTAATATCCCTGACTTGCCCGCGAATGCTGTGGCGATCAGGCTGGTGGCGGACGGAACCCCGCCAGGGACAAGGCCCCAGGCCTTGGCGGGGACCCTGGCCCTGGCGGGGCCCCAGGCCTTGGCGGGGACCCTGGCCCTGGTTGACATCGTGGCTGCCCCCTCCGACGTGTAAGGTCTCACGACGGCGGAGGAGACCGATGATGGCCGACATGAACATGAACGAAACGGCGGACTCGGGCGTGATCCGTGCCGAGTTCGAGAAGCTCCGCGAGGAGCTGGCGAGTATCCGCAAGCTGCTTGGCTCCGAGGCTTCGGAGCATGTCTCAACCGTGAAGGAGGCGGCCGAATCCCGGTTTGCGTCGCTGCAGGCCGAGGTTGAGAAGCTCGCCACCGAAATGAAGGGGCAGAGCAAGGAAGTTCTCCACGAGATCGACCGCAAGGTGCAGGAGCGGCCTTTGACCAGCATTGCCGTGGCCTTTGGGGTCGGGATCCTCGCCGCGCAGATCCTGCGCCGATAGGCCGAGATCGCGGCGCAACCGACATCCGATGCTGCTGAGGCGCCTCGGCCTGGCCTTCGCCGCCGGGCTGGTGGCCATGGTGGGGGTCGCCTTCCTGATCGCGGCTTCCTATTTGTGGCTGGCAAGCGTCCTGCCCAAGGCGGCCGCGGCCGCGGTGGTGGGGGCGGTGCTGGTGGGCATCGCCCTTCTGCTCCTGGTTGCGGGCGCAAGCCGCCGGCGCAGCGAGAGGCTCGGGGCGGAGCAGCTCGTGTCCGCCATACTCCGTCTGACCGCATGCTCGGTCCAGGCGGCGCCGGAGAAGGCGCTGATCGCGGCCCTGATCGCCGGCGTGGTCTCCGAATGGTTCGGCGAACGGAAAGCGCCGCGCGATCGCGACGAGTCCGGGCGAGGCTGACCGGTTTCGCCGGCCCCGCCCCCGGGGCGAAGCAGCCTGAGGTCCGCATCCACCGCCGTTCAGGGTTCTCGCGGTGAATGTTCCATCCTGGTGCCGCGTGCGCGACCTCCCGGATCAGTCGGCGAAAGCGGCCCGCGATTATCCGGCGTCCTGCTTGAGGACCTCGCCCGCGAGATAGAGGCTGCCGCAGATGAGGACGCGCCCCAGGGGCTCGCGGCCGGGCTCGCGGCCGGGCTCGCGGCCGATCGCGGCAAGCGCCGAGGCGACGGTGGGTCCCGGCCGTGCCCGGCCGCCCGATGCGGCGATGATCTCGGGGATCGGCGCGGCGAGGTACTGCCCGGGCTCGGCGACCGCGATGACGGAGTGGGCGAGCGGCAGGATGGGGGCGAGGAAGCCGCCGATATCCTTGCTCGACTTCATGCCGACGATGAGGTGGAGCGGCCTCTCGCGCCAGGCGGCGAGATGCGCGGCGAGGGCGGCGCCGGCGCCCGGGTTGTGCCCGCCATCTAGCCAGAGGGAGAAACCGGCCGGCAGCCGCGCCGCGAGCCTTCCGGTGAGGCGCTGCAGCCGCGCCGGCCATTCGGCTTGCCGCAGCCCGGCGGCGATCGCTGCCTCGGGAATGGCGAGGCCGGCGGCGTCGAGGGCGGCGAGCGCGATGCCGGCATTGTCGTGCTGGTGGGGGCCGGCGAGCGCAGGCGGAGGGAGGTCGCGGAGGTGCGTGGCGTCCCGGTAGCGGAATCCGTCCGCGAGCGGCGTCACCTCCCAGGCCTCGCCGCGGGCGAGGAGCGGCGCATGAAGACGGGTCGCCTCTTCGCGGATGACGGCGAGCGCCTCGGGCGGCTGCGCGCCCGTCGCCACCGGCACGCCCTGCTTGATGATGCCCGCCTTCTCGAAGGCGATGGCGGCGAGGGTGTCGCCCAGGAATTCCTGATGGTCGAGCGAGATCGACGTGATCGCGGATGCGATCGGCGGGGGGATGACGTTCGTCGCGTCGAACCGCCCGCCGAGGCCGACCTCGAGGAGGCAGAGATCAGCGGGGTGGGCGGCAAAAAGAAAAAAAGCGACGGCCGTTATCATTTCGAAGACCGTGATCGGCGCGCCCGCATTGACCCGCTCGAGCGCCTCGAGCGCCTCGACGAGCGCCTCGTCCGAGACGAGCTTTCCCCCGATGCGAATGCGCTCGTTGAAGCGCACGAGATGCGGCGAGGTATAGACATGCACGCGGCGACCCGCCGCCTCGGCGATCGCGCGCAGGAAGGCGGTGGTGCTGCCCTTGCCGTTGGTGCCGGCGACATGGATCACCGGCGGCAGGCGCCGCTCGGGATGGCCGAGCTCAGCGAGCAGGCGCTCAAGCCGCTCGAGGCTGAGATCGATGAGGCGCGGATGGAGCGTGTGCAGCCGGGCGATGATCGCTTCGGCGCGGCCGGAGGCGGCCTCGGTTGTTGTGCTCAAGCGGCTTCCTTGACCGTGAGCAGGCCGAGGATGCGCGCGAGCGTCGCGGCGAGCTCTCCGCGCGGCACCACCTGGTCGACGATGCCGTGCGCGTGCAGATACTCGGCGCGCTGGAATCCCTCGGGCAGCTTCTCGCGCACCGTCTGCTCGATCACCCGCTGGCCGGCGAAGCCGATCAGCGCGCCGGGCTCGGCGATGGCGATGTCCCCGAGCATGGCGAAGCTCGCGGTGACGCCGCCGGTTGTCGGGTCGGTCAGCACGACGATGTAGGGCAGGCCGGCATCCTTGACCATGCGCACCGCGAGCACGGTGCGCGGCATCTGCATCAGGCTGATCGCGCCTTCCTGCATCCGCGCCCCGCCCGAGGCGGTGAAGACGACGAGCGCGGCCTGTTGCAAGGTCGCGAGGCGTGCCGCGGCGAGGATCCCCTCGCCCACGGCGGCGCCCATCGAGCCGCCCATGAAGGAAAATTCCATCGCCGCGACGACGGATTTGTGCCCGCCGATGGTGCCATGGGCGACCATCAGCGCGTCATCGAGGGCAGTTTTTTCGCGCGCTTCGCGGAGCCGCTCGGTATAGCGCTTCTGGTCGCGGAAGCGCAGCGGATCGGCGGGAACCTTCGGCAGCTCGATGGTGGTGTACTGCCCCTCGTCGAAGGTCCAGCCGAGGCGCTCGGTGGCGGTGGCGCGCAAATGATGCCCGCAATGCGGGCAGACCTTGAGCGCCTTCTCGAGGTCGCGATGGAAGATCATCTGCTGGCAGGCGGGGCATTGGTGCCAGAGATTCTCAGGCACCTCGCGCCGGCCGAGCAGCGTGCGGATTTTTGGCCGCACATATTCCGAGAGCCAGCTCATGGCGCGACAATCATGCTGCAAGAATCACGCTGCAAGGCGGGCGCCGCGCACGCCGGCGGCGAGTGCCTGCACATCGCCGAGCACGCGCGCGACCGTTTCGTTTCCGGCATGGCCCTTCGCATCGAGCGAGGCGGCGAGGGTTGCGATCAGCGAGGAGGCGACCACCGCGGCATCGGCGATCTGCACCACCTCGGCGGCCTGAACGGGGGTTTTCACGCCGAAGCCGACCGCGATCGGCAGGTCGGTCGCGCGGCGGATGCGCGGGATGTTCGCCGCGAGCTCCGCCACCGACGCGCTCTTCGTTCCGGTGATGCCCGTTATGCTGACGTAATAGACGAAACCGGAGCTGCCCTCGAGCACCTTGGGCAGCCGCGCATCGTCGGTGGTCGGCGCGACGAGGCGGATGACGTCGAGCCCGTTCGCCGTCGCGTGCGGCAGCAGGAGGTCCGCCTCCTCGGGCGGCAGATCGACGACGATCAGCCCGTCCACGCCGGCGGCGGCCGCGTCCCGCGCGAAGGGCTCGGGGCCGTAGGTGAGGATCGGGTTGAGATAGCCCATCAGGACGATCGGTGTATCCGGATCGCCAAGCCGGAAGCTGCGCACCATCGCGAGCGTGCGGCGGAGCGTGGCGCCGGCGCCGAGCGCGCGCCGTCCGGCCGCCTGGATGATCGGCCCGTCCGCCATCGGGTCGGTGAAGGGGACGCCGATCTCGATCAGGTCCGCGCCGGCGGCGGGCAGGCCGGCGAGCATGGCGGCACTCGTCTCGGCGTCCGGGTCGTAGGCCTCGAGGAAGGGGATGAGCGCGCCGCGACCGGCGCGGCGAAGGCTGGCGAAGCGTGCGGCGATGCGGCCCGGGGCGATGCGGCTCACAGCGTCACACCGAGGCGCTCGGCGACGGCGAAGATGTCCTTGTCGCCGCGGCCGCAGAGATTCATCAGGATGATCTCGTCGGCGCGCATGGCGGGCGCGATCTTGGCCACATGCGCCAGCGCATGCGCGGGCTCGAGGGCGGGGATGATTCCCTCCTGCCGGGCGCAGAGCTGGAAGGCGGCGAGCGCCTCCTCGTCGGTCGCGGCGACGTACTCGACGCGATGGATGTCGTGCAGCCAGGAATGCTCCGGACCGATCCCCGGGTAATCGAGCCCGGCCGAGATGGAGTGGGCCTCGAGGATCTGCCCGTCATCGTCCTGGAGCAGGTAGGTGCAGTTCCCGTGCAGCACCCCCGGGCGGCCGCGGAGCAGGCTTGCGGCGTGCTCGCCGGAATCGAGGCCCTTGCCCGCGGCCTCGACGCCGATCAGCCGGACCGAAGGATCGTCGAGGAACGGATGAAAAAGCCCCATCGCGTTGGAGCCGCCGCCGATGCAGGCGACGGCGACATTCGGCAGCCTGCCCTCGGCCGCACGGAGCTGGGATTTTGCCTCCTCGCCGATCACGCTCTGGAAGTCGCGCACCATCATCGGATAGGGATGCGGGCCGGCGACCGTTCCGATCAGGTAATAGGTGTCGCGGACATTGGCGACCCAGTCGCGCAGCGCCTCGTTCATCGCGTCCTTGAGCGTGCCGGCGCCGGCGGCAACCGGGCGAACTTCGGCGCCCAGGAGCTTCATGCGGAAGACGTTGGGCTTCTGCCGCTCGACATCGGTGGTGCCCATATAGACCGTGCAGGGCAGGCCGAAGAGCGCGCAGACCGTCGCGGTGGCGACGCCATGCTGGCCGGCGCCGGTCTCGGCGATGATCCGGGTCTTGCCCATGCGGCGGGCGAGCAGGATCTGGCCGATGCAGTTGTTGATCTTGTGCGCGCCGGTATGATTGAGCTCGTCGCGCTTGAAATAGATCCGCGCGCCGCCGAGCGCGCGCGTCAGGCGCTGGGCATGCCAGAGCGGGCTCGGCCGGCCGACATAATGCTCGAGATGGTAATCGAGGTCGGTGCGGAATTCGGGGTCGCGCTTCGCCTCCTCGTAGGCGCGCTCGAGCTCGAGGACGAGCGGCATCAGCGTCTCGGCGACGAAGCGGCCGCCATAGGCGCCGAAGCGGCCGCGCGCGTCCGGGCCGTTGCGCAGGCTGTTGGGGCCGGCAGGGCCGGCCAAGGGGATCTCGTTCACCGCTGGGTCTCTTTCGCAGGAAGGCTGATAGCCGAAGCGGAGAGCCGGGTCATCAGGCCCCGGGTCATCAGCTTGGGTCCGATCCGTCGCCCCGCCATCGCGGCGGCAATGGCCAGGCCGCCGAGCGCCACCCATTGCGCCGGCCTGATGCCGGCAATGAGAGAAAAATTGGCGGCGAGGACGCGCAGTGCCGGCAGGCCGGTGGCCAGCGCGTACCAGCCGGCTTCGAGTCCGGCGGTGGCGGAAGCCGCGGCCAGCGCGAGGGTGAGGAGCGCGAGCGGACGGCGGCGCGCGCCCCTGGGGAGCAACCGCCAGCCGAGCAACCAGAGATAGAAGCCGGCATAGGTCGCCGAGAGCGTCACGTCCGACGGCGCTTCCATGAAGCTGTGCAGAAGGGCCAGCACGGTCGCCGGATGGGCGAGGAGATGGAGCCGCTTCCAGGCGCGCCCGAGGCGGCGCACCCAGGCATCGGTGGAGGTGAAGGCGAGCGCGGCGAGGCCAAGGAGGGAGGCGAGACCGATGGCGAGCACCAGGTGGCTCGCCATCTGGACGAGGATGAAGCCCCAGGCGAAGCCCTGCTGGAACGCATAGACGCCGAGATGCGCCGCGGCGTAGGCGGCCGCCGCGACGCCCAGCATCCGCCGCACCAGGGTCAGCCGCGGCAGCGCGAAGAGTGCCGCCAGCGGCGTCACCGCGAGGGTGGCCACCAGGAGCCGGTCCGACCAGAAGCCGGTGAGCAGCAGGACCGTCTGCGAGGGATGGCCGGTGAGGCCCTGGGTTGCCCAGGCGATCGCCTGGACCAGGGCGGGCAGAGGCAGGAGCACGAAGACGAGGGCCTTGAGGGCCGAGAAGCGGCCGCTGCGGTCGCGCCAGGGGACCGACCTTAGCGTCACTGGAGGCAGATCCGACGCGAACTCAGCGCGGAAATGCGGAGTAACTGTCGAAGGGCAACGACAAGCCTGATCCTGCGCGATGCTGATGCTCGATCAGGGGTTGATGGTCGCGTGGCGACCGGCGTCGGGGGCCAACCTCCTGCACCGTGCCTACGCGAGTGCGTTGGCGGGGAAACGCCGGAAAGGTGCGCGACGTGGCCGGTCAGGGGTACGCGGGAACAGCGCCTGAATTGACGCCCCATTCCCGGTGAGCTGTGCTGGATTCGCACACGATGCCCCGCTGCTAGCCGGCGCATGCTCTCAGCTCGTAGATGGCAACACATAGGCAGACGCTCGCCCGGTCTTGGCGGCACCGTACGGAAGAGTGTCCTAGGGACACAAGGGCCTGTGTGGTCAGGGTTGCGGTCCCCGGCAGGTGCTGCCGCGAGTTCCCCTGGCCGCGGAGGCCACCCGTGGTGAGGGACGGAGCGGCACGATCTGCGTTCGACAACGCGTGCCCGGTCCCGAGACGCCCTCCCGAGTGTGTTCCGCGGTTCTCTCGGAACACATATCGATCGTGAACCCCGCGGCGGACACGCTGCTCCCTCCGTGCCAACGAAGATGAGACATCGCCTCCCCGGGAATTTAGACTTGAGGGTGCGGAAGGATCAGTTCAGTCATGCCCATGCCCATGACCCAGATCGAAGCGGTGGCCGGCGCCGGTACGAGCGGAGGCCGTAGGCCGACGGTGGTGCCGGCCGATCGGCTCCTGGAAAGTGTGGTTGGGGGTGTGGCGATGTCGCATGGGGGCGACGTCGTTCGGGCGCCCTGGACCGCCCCAAGTCAAGGCAGCCGCGTGGCGCAAGCCCCCTCGCTTGGCGCTTTATGGTGTCGCTGGTGCGGGCGCGGGTGGTAGCCCACCCCCCGGCGGGGCGCCGCCCATCGGCGGGAGGGTCGGCTGGATGCGCTGGTATCCCGCCGGTGCGACGAAGAGCGCTGCCGGCTGCGGGCCGTAGGAGACCGCGGTCGCCTCGATCCCGGTGTCGGGGCTCGGGGCATTGGCGGGCCGCCCGCTCAGCACCACCCCGTCAGTGGTGATGCAGGCGTCGCCGCCGAGATGCCCGCTCTGGGACATCTCCCAGACGGTGCAGGCGAGGCCCGCCACCGTCTGCGTGCCCTGGCGGACCAGGTGCAGATCGGGGGTGCGGAACATCAGGTTGCCCATCGCCGGCGGCGCCGGCACCTGGACGTAGCTGTGCGTCGCGCTGTTCACCATCGTCACCTCGCCGGCCTTGTGGTCGATCACCAGGAAGCCGGGCTGGCTGGACATGTCGATATGGACGCGCTGGTCGACGGCGTCGAAATACATATGGACCACGCGGGCGGCGCCCTGCGGGTCCTGCACATGATAGGTGACGGCGACGTCGCGCGTGGGAACGAGCGGCGGTTGGTCATCGGCCCGAGCCGACGTCGCCCCGAGCACGAGTAAAACCGCGCCGAGACCGGAAGCGAGGCGAGGCGGCATCAGACATCCTCCCAAAGAGATGAGGCGAAGCTGGGCCGGGCCGTAGCAGGGGTCAAGGAGCCGATGCAACCACCGGGTTCAGGCGCCGGGGGGTTTGCGGACGGCTTCGCCCGAGGAAACGCGGGGGGATTCCGGTGCCCCGGCGAGGGCGTGGATCTCGGCCGCAAGCCGGGCCTCGTCCGCCATGGCAGGCCAGCGTGCCTCGACATCCACCGCCGCCATCAGCTCGGCCCGATAGGCCTCGCGCGGGATCTCGACGGCGCCGAACTGGGCGAGGTGGCTGGTGACGAACTGGGTGTCGAGGAGGCGGAAGCCGCCGATCCTGAGCCGTGCGACAAGGTGCACGAGCGCCACCTTGGAGGCGTCGCGTGCGAAGCTGAACATGCTCTCGCCGAAGAAGGCGGCGCCCAGCGCGACGCCATAGAGCCCGCCCACCAGGCGCCCGTCCTGCCAAGCCTCGACCGACCGGGCATGGCCGCGCCGGGCGAGCTCATTGAAGAGGGCCTCGATCTCGGTGTTGATCCAGGTGTCCTCCCGGCCCGGGCGGGCGCGGGCGCAGGCGGCGATGACGCCCGGGAAGTCCTTGTCCGCGGTCACGGCGAAGGGCCCCTTCAGCACGGTGCGGGCCAGCCGGCGCGGCAGGTGGAAGCGCCCGAGCGGCAGCACTCCGCGCAGTTCCGGGTCCAGCCAATAGAGCCGGTCGCCACGGCGCGTCTCGGCCATCGGGAAGAGGCCGGCGCGATAGGCCCGGAGCATCAGCTCGGGCGAGATCTGCAAGCTGCGCCGCGACATCGGAACCATTCTGCTTGAACCGGCGGGGCCGACGCCAGAGGGCCGATGCCAGAGGGCCGATGCCAGAGGGCCGATGCCAGAGGGCCGATGCCAGAGGGCCGATGCCAGAGGTCGTTCGCCGCGGCAGGGCCGGTTGACCGGGCGGCGAGGCGCGGGCGAATCTCGCGGCCGGACGGCAATCGGCACAAAAGCGGAGAAACGACGATGGCGGATCAACCGGAGCGACCTGTCCTGCTCACCGGCGCCGCGGGCGCGCTCGGGCGCGTGCTCGCAAAGGGGCTCGCGCAAGCGGGCTGGACGCTGCGGCTGACCGATATCGTCCCGTTCCCCGATCCGCTGGCCGTGGGAGCGAGCTTCACCCAGGCCGACCTCGCCGACGGGGGCGCGATCCTTAAGCTTGCGGAGGGGTGCGGGACGATCCTGCATTTCGGCGGGGTTTCGGTGGAGCGGCCCTTTTCCGAAGTGTTCCAGCCCAATTTCCTCGGCCTGTACCATGTCTACGAGGCCGCCCGGCGCGCGCGCGCGCGCGTGGTGTTCGCCTCGTCCAACCACACGATCGGGTTCCACGAGCGGGACGTCCGCCTCGACGATGACTGTCAGTTTCGCCCCGACGGCTATTACGGCGTCTCGAAGGCCTATGGTGAGCTGATGGGGCGGATGTACTGGGACAAGCACGGGGTGGAGAACGTCAATCTCCGCATCGGCGGCTCCCGGCCCAAGGTGGACGATGCGCGCACGCTCGCGATCTATCTCTCGTACGCCGATCTCCTGCGGCTGGTGATCCGCGCGAGCCTGGCCCCGCGTGTCGGCACGCTCGTGATCTGGGGCGCGTCGAACAATTCCCGCGGCTTCTGGGGCCGGGACGGGCGCCACGTCATCGGCTGGGCACCGGAGGATTCGGCCGATCCCTTCATCCCGGAGCAGGCGGCGAACGTGAGTGCCAACCCGGTCGAGGAGCGCTATCAGGGCGGCCGCTATTGCACGATCGGCTACAGCCGCACGGAGTTTTCGCCCCGCGAGATCTTCCCGCCGAAGGCCTCGACCAATATGGCTTCTGGCGCTGGAAGCGAAGCGATCCCCCAGAAGCCATGAAATTGATCGCCGGACAAAGCCCAGAGCGGCGAAACCTGCCGCGGGCGGCGGATCCGGCCGGCAAATCCTGCCGACCGGACCGGCTTTCGGGCGCGGCGCGGCGGCGTTCCATCGTGGCATGGGCCGTGCATCGGGGTTTGGGCAACGCCCACCAAACAAGGACCGTCCCATGTCGATCGGCGCCGTAACCAGCAATTCCTGGACGAACCCGTTCCTTTCCTCCGCGTCCTCCTCAAGCGGCTCTTCCGGCATGTTCAGCACCGACGCGCTGCCGGATTTCACCTGCGGGACGGCGAGCACGGCGACCTCGGCCGGCAGCTCGACCGCCGGCAGCTCGACCTCGGCCGGCACCAGCACGCCCGGGCTCGCCTCGCTGCTCGCGGATTTCCAGAACTGGCTCCTGCAGATGCAGATGCAGTCCGGAACCGGCGCCAGCGGTGCGGGCGCGAGGAGTGCCGGGACGAGCAGCAGCACCGGCGATACCACCGGCACCGGCACGGACGGCACGTCCGGGACGACGACCGCGACTGCAAGCACGAGCGGGCACTATGGTGCGGACCGCAGCCAAGCGATCTCGCTGCTCCAGAACATCGACACCCAGCTGCAGGGCATTGGTTCGGCGCTGCAGGGCTCCGGCGCCGTCGCGACGAGTTAGGCGAGTCGGGCTTATTTGCCCAGGGCGGGGTCCCAGCGGCGCACGCCCTCGAGGAAGAGCGCCACGGACTGCTTCGCCCAGGCCGCAAGGCCGGCTTCATCGAGCGGACGGCCGAGGCCGAGTGCTCGCCGGCGGGGCGCGCTCGCCACCAGCATCACGAACTGCTCGGCGGCGAAGGCGAGCGCATCGGGTGAAATCTCGCCGAGCTCCGGGGAGCGGCGCAGCAGCTCGCAGAGCCATTCGACCCCCGAGGCGCTGACAGCCGAGAGGGTGTGGGCCAGCTCGGGAAAACGCTCGGCCTCCGCGACCACCATCCGGTGCAGGGCGAGGGCCTCGGGGGCAAGTGCCACCCGAAGGATTGCCTCCGCCGCCTTGCGGAGCGATGCGACGAGCGATTGGGGCGGCGCGGCCCGGCCGTCGAAGGCAGGGCGCCAGACATCGATCTGGCGATCGACGACGCCGCGAAAGAGGGCCGCCTTGTCGTCGAACCGGGCATAGAGGGTGCGCTTCGAGATCCGCGCCTCGGCCGCCACCTGTTCCATGCTGGTGGCGGCAAAGCCGCGGCGGAAGAAGAGGGCGGTGGCGACGGCGAGGATCCGCCCCTCGATCTTCTCCGAATCCCCGCGCGAGGGGCGCCCGCCATGGCGGAACGCCGCCCCATCCGTCAACGCCCCATCCGTCAACGCCTCAGCCATGCATTGTCCTCGAGCGAGACCGGTCGAGAGATCGCGTAGAGATAGGCAGCCGCAACCGCCGGTCGAGAGGGCGCCGGATGGGGCCCTTCTGACGGGGCCGCTCGGGCGGCACCCGCGGCGCGGAGCGGATCGGCGCCAAGCGCATGGCTTCCGTAGTGGAGGATGACCATAAGCCGGCTTATTATCCCGTCGCTATCCCATACGTCACCGCAGCCGACGGATCATGACCATCCCGACCAACGATTTTCTCTTCCTCCTCCACGACGTCGCCCGCCTGCTCCGCATCGAATCCGACAAGCGCGCCCGCGGCAACGGCATGACCCGCGCCCAGTGGGTGATGCTGATCTGGCTCGAGCGCCGGCCGGGCCTTTCGCAGAAGGAGCTTTCGGAGCTGCTCGAGGTCGAGCCGATCACCGTCGCCCGGCTGGTCGATCGGCTGGAGGCGCGGGGCATGGTCGAGCGCCGGCCCGACCCGGCCGACCGGCGGATCTGGCGGCTTCATCTCCGGCCCGCCGCGTTTCCGGTGCTGACCGAGATCGAGCGGCACCGCGGCGAAATGTCGGCCATGGTCTGCGCCGGCCTCGACGCGGCGACGATCGATGGGATGACCGAAGGGCTCGCGCGGATGAAGGCAACGCTCTGCGCCGAGGTGCGGCCCAAGGTGCGCGAGGGGCTGCGCGAGGCTGCGAAGGAGGTCGCCTGATGTCGCAGGCGACGGCGGCGGCGGGCGGCAGCCCGCGGGTCAGCGACGAGGCCGCGGTCGAGACGCGGCGGCGGCGGAGCCTGCTCCGCCCGCTGCTGATGTTCGGCGGGGTGATCGCGGTGGTGGTCGCCTCGGCAGCCTTCTGGGTCGAAGGCGGGACCTACGTCAGCAGCGACGATTCCTATATCGAGGCCGATCAGCTCGCGGTCTCGACCGACGTCTCCGGCATCGTCACGGAGGTGGCGGTGCGCGAGGGCGAGACCGTCACCAAAGGCCAGGTGCTGTACCGCCTCGATCCGCGCAAGTTCGCGATCGCGCTCGAGGGCGCCAGGGCCAACCTCGCGGAGACCGCGCTCAGCTTGCGGGCGATGCAGCAGGACTATCTCCGGATGCTGAGCGACGTGGCGAGCGCCGAGGACCAGCTCGCCTCCGACCAGGCGAACCTGGCGCGCTACGCGCGGCTGGTGGCGAGCGGAGGCGTGCCGCGGGCGCAATATGACGATGCGCGGTTCAAGCTCGCTTCCGACCAGGCGCGGGTGGATGCGCTCAAGGGCGACGGCGCTGTGCAGCTCGCCAAGATCAACGGCACGCCTGACGCGCCGGTGACGTCGCTGCCGCAATACCAGGCGGCCGAAGCGAAAGTCGCCGAGGCGCAACGCGAGCTCGACCATTCGGTGGTGCGCGCGCCCTATGACGGCATCGTCACCGACGTGAGCAAGCTGCAGCCGGGGATGTATCTCGCCGCCGGGACGGCCGCCTTCGGCCTCGTCTCGGACCGGCATTTCTGGGTCACCGCCAACCCGAAGGAGACCGACCTCACCTGGGTGCGGCAGGGCGATCCGGCGACCGTGACGGTGGACGCCTATCCCGGGCGGACCTGGCACGGCAGCGTGGAGAGCATCAGCCCGGCGGTGGGCTCCGCCTTCTCGCTGCTGCCGGCGGAGAACTCCTCGGGCAACTGGGTCAAGGTGGTGCAGCGCATCCCGCTTCGGGTGCGGATCGACCGGGCGCCCGGTGACCCGCCGCTGCGGGCGGGGATGAGCGTCGAGGTCTCGATCGACAGCGGACACCGGCGCACCCTCTCGGACCTCTGGTAGGCCGGCCGCGATGACCGCGCCCGGCTCGTCCCCGGCGGCAGCTGCGGGCGCTGGCGGGGTGGTGCCGCATCGCGCCATCATCACGCTCTGCTGCATGATCGGCACGCTGATGCAGGCGCTCGAACTCGACGATCGCCAACGTCGCGTTGCCGTACATGCAGGGCAGCCTCTCCGCGACCTACGATCAGATCACCTGGGTGTTGACCTCCTACATCATCGCCGCGGCGATCATGACCGCGCCGGTGGGCTGGCTTGCGGCGCGGTTCGGGCGGCGGAATCTCTTCGTCGTCTCGCTCGCCGGCTTCACCGTGACCTCGATGCTCTGCGGCGCGGCGCAGTCGCTCGACGAGATCGTGCTTTTCCGGATCGCGCAGGGCTGCTTCGGCGCCGCACTGGTGCCGCTCTCGCAATCGATCATGCTCGACATCTACCCGGTGGAGCGGCGCGGCCAGGCGATGGCGATCTGGGGCATGGGGGTGATGGTCGGGCCGATCATGGGGCCGACACTCGGCGGGTACCTGACCGAGTTCTACAACTGGCGCTGGGTGTTCTACGTCAACGTCCCGTTCGGCATCGCCTCGATGCTGGGGCTGATGTTCTTCATGCGCCGGCTGCGCGGGAATATGAGCCTGCGCTTCGACTGGCTTGGCTTCGCGGTGCTGGCGCTCGGGATCGGGGCGCTGCAGATGATGCTCGACCGCGGCGAGCTCAAGGACTGGTTCAGCTCGCGCGAAATCATCGTCGAGGCACTGCTCGCCGGCACCGGCCTCTACCTCTTCATCGTCCATCTCTTCACCGCCGAGAAGCCGTTCATCCCGCCCGCGATCTTCCGCGACGTCAACTTCACCGCCTGCATGCTGGTGATGTTCTCGGCCGGGCTCGTCATGGTGGCGAGCTCGGCGCTGCTCGCCCCCTATCTGCAGGACCTCGGCAACTACCCGGTGCAGACGGCCGGGCTCGTGCTCGCGCCACGCGGCGTCGGCACGCTGCTGGCGATGATGGTCTCGGGGCGGCTCGCCGATCGGATGGATCCGCGCATCCTGATGCTGGTCGGGATCGTGCTGCTCGAATATTCGCTCTGGCTGATGCTTGGCTGGACGCCGGACGTCGCACCGCGCGCGGTCGCCTGGGTGATCGTGCTGCAGGGGGCGGGACTCGGCTTCGTGTTCACGCCGCTGCAGGTGATGGCCTTCGCGACGCTCCCGCTCGCGTTCCGCACCGACGGCACGGCGCTGCTCAGCCTCTTCCGCAATTTCGGCAGCGCGATCGGCGTTTCCATCACCTCCGCACTGCTCGATCGTGTGACGCAGCAGGAGCACGCGGATCTCTCGGCGTTCATCACGCCGTTCCGGCGGCTCTTCGGCGACAACCCCGCGATGCACCGCTTCCTCGACCCGGGGACGCCGGCGGGGGCGGCGATGCTCAACCAGGTGATCGACCACCAGGCGCAGGTCATCGCCTATCTCGCCGACTTCAAGCTGATGATCTTCACCTCGCTGCCGATTCTTTTCCTCATCCTGATCATGCGCCGGGCCTCGCATGCGGCGTTGCCGGCGGAGCACGCGGCGGTGATGGAGTAGCGCCGCCGGGGGGAGTGCAGCCGGGCTCCGTATCACGCAGGACCGCAACGCCCGCCATGGCGCGGTTCGGAGACCTGCGATGCATGCCCACCACCTGCTCGGCCTGCGGCGATATCCCTTCGTTCTCGGCGCCATCGGGTTCGAGATCGGCTGGTACCTGCTCGTCCGCAAACGGGCTTATCCATGGCGAGAGATGTTCACCAGCCTCGGCATCTTTGTGCTGCGCATGCCGGCGCGGCTGATTGCTGCCGGGATCGTGGGGCCGGTCGCGTATTTCCTCTGGGCCCATCGCCTGGCGACCATTCCCCTGAACACCGCATGGGGCCTTGCCGCTCTCTTCCTCGGCGTGGAGTTCACCTACTACTGGATGCATCGCGCCGGCCACGAGATCCGCTGGATGTGGGCATCGCATGTCGTGCATCACACGCCCGAGCATATCCATTTCGCGAGCGCCTTTCGCCTCGGCGCCACCGAGCTTCTCTCTGGGAGCTGGCTTTTCCACATGCCGCTGATCCTCATCGGATTCAACCCTCTGGCCGTCGGCGGCATGCTGGCCTTCAACCTCTTCTACCAGTTCTGGATCCACACCGATCTCGTGGGAAAGCTCGGCCCGCTCGAGTGGGTCCTCAACACGCCTTCGCATCATCGTGTGCATCATGCCTCGAACAGCGAGTATCTCGACCGGAACTACGGCGGCGTCCTGATCATCTGGGACCGGCTCTTCGGCACCTTCGCCCAGGAGCAGCCGTGGACCGAGATCGTCTACGGCCTCGTCCATCCCATCGGCAGCCGCAACCCGATCACGATCGCCTTCCACGAATGGGGCGCCATGGCGCGCGGCGTCGGCCGCGCGCGGTCCTGGCGGGAGCGGTTTGCACAGGTTTTCGGGCGGCCGGGACCCGGCCCGGGAGCCGGCCCGGTGATCGCGCCCTCTGGGCGCCCGGCGCCCTCCCGGACCACGGTGGTCGCGGCCGACTGAGGGGGGATCGGCCCCGGCGCATCGTATGATGACCGGCGCGCGGGGTTCGCGCGCCCATTGGGGCAAGGCGCATGGGTTCGGTGTATGCGGAAGGGATGCGGCTCCCGGGCCTGTGGCTGGCGCTTGCTTCCCCTGCGTCAGGCCGCGGCGGGCGCGCCCAGCGCCAGCCGGCCATGACCCGCCGGCGCGCCTATGCGGACGCGGCCGACGGGGAGCTCCTTTCGTGGTCGGCGAGCGGCGACCGGCGCGCCTTCGACGAGATCGTGACCCGCCACGGGCCCTTCGCCTTGCGGGTTGCGTTGCGGATCGTTCCCGATGCGCGGCTCGCGGAGGATCTGGTGCAGGAGGCGATGGTGCGCGCCTGGTCCCGGGCGAGGCATTTCGACGAGCGCCGCGGCCGCTTCACGACCTGGCTCTACCGGATCGTGGTCAATCTCTGCATCGACCACCGAAGGCGCGTGCAGCCTGAGCCGATGCCTGACGATTTCGATCCAGTCGATCCGGCCGCGGGGGCATACGAGATGATAGAGGCGAACGAACGTCAGGCATCCCTCGCAGGGGCGCTTCGGGAGCTGCCGGCCCGGCAGCGGGCGGCGGTGACGCTGGTTTATGACGAGGGCATGTCGGGCGCCGAGGCGGCGCGGGTTCTTGGTCTGTCGGCCAAGGCGGTGGAACGGCTACTCGCCCGCGCGCGGGCCTATCTACGGGCGCGTCTGGAGCCCGAAGGCTGGTTGAAGGAGTCCGGGGGATGTTGACAAGGATGCTCTCCCTGGGGCGGTTCAGGGCGTTGGCCGAGAGCTACGGCGCGGAGCTGCTGCGCTGGCCGGAGGCGGCGCGCGGCGAGGCCGAGGCGCTGCTCCGGATGTCCGCCGCGGCGCGCGCGCTTCTTGACGAAGCGCGGGGACTGGATGAGGCGATCGCCGCGGCGGGCAGACGGGAGGATGCCGCGCTCTGGCGGCCCGGCGAGCAGGATGCGGCGCTTGCCCGGTTGCACTCCGGTGTCGAGGCGCGGATCGGGGCGTCCACCGCGCGGCGGCCGAGGGGCTGCCTCGCCGGATGGGCGCCTTCCTCCGTTGGTCTCCGCTGGGTCGGCATGGCGGCCGGCGGCGGGTTGGTCGTTGCGGCCGGGCTCCTGATCGGCGCGATGACTGCTGCGGTGCCGACGCCGGACAATGTGCTGGCGATTCTCCAGCCGGCGCCGATCCACATGCTGGCGGATTAGAGCATCCAGGATGGCCGCGAAGCGCCCCGCACGGTGGAACTGGAGCCGGATCGTGCTGACCGCCTCGCTCCTGCTGAACCTTTTCCTGGTCGCGCTGATCGGCGGCCATCTGTTGCGCAGTGGCGGCGGCGAAGCGGGTTCGGGATCGCCGCTCGCGCGCGCCTTGGCCCGTGCCGAGGCCACCCTGCCGCCGCGGGATGCAGCCGCGTTCGGTGCCGTCATACGACGCGATGCGCCGCATTACGAAGCGGCAGCGCGGCAGCTCGGCGAGGCGCGCCGGGAGCTCGGGCTTCAGATCAGCGCGGAGCCGTTCAATCAGGATGGCGTCCGGCAGGCGCTGGCAACGTGGCGATCGGCGTGGAACCGCTTCTTCGACGATTTCAGCGGCACGCTGGTCGAGGCGCTGGCGCAGGTTTCCCCGCAAGGCAGGCGCAAGCTCGTCGCCGAGCGGCAGGCGGCACGGGGCGGACTTCCGCCGCCCTGATCCGTCTCTCTCCGGTGCGATCGCGGATGTCGCAGAGCGGCGGCCGGTCCGTATCACCCGCGGATGCCACGAAGACGGAGAAAATCATGGCCGGCCGCGCGATTTATGGATCCCTCGGACTCGCAAGCCTTGCCCTGGTGATGACGGTGGCGGGTGCGCCTCAGGCACAAGCGCGGAATTTGGGAAGCTTCGACGCGGCGGATGCGAACCATGACGGCCGGGTGACGCTTCAGGAGTTCGAAGCCTACGAGACGGGACGGCTGATGGCGGCGAATGGCCCACTGGCCCAGCGGTTCAAGGCATTGAGCCCGGAGCAGCAGAGCGCCCGCATCGAGCAGCGCTTCCAGACATTGGACAGCGGCGACAAGGGCTACCTCGACCAGGCCGACTGGAACGGCTTGTGACGAGAGATGTCGCACGGCCGGGGGCCGTTCGTATCAGGGACGCGCGGAATGGACCGCGCGGACGGAAGGAGATTCTTTGATGATCCGGAGGATCGCGCTGACCTCTCTCCTGATCGCGGGAACGACGATGGCCGCGGTCGCTCCGGCTTATGCCGGCGCGTGGACCTACACGGGGCCTCACGGCGCCGTGGTCAATCATTGGGGACCGGGTCCGGGGAATTTGGGCCCGGGCCCGCGTTATTGGGGACCGGCTCCGTGCTGCTACGGCGGCGCGGTTGCGGTGGGCGCGATCGCCGGGCTTGCCGTGGGTACGGCGGTTGGGCTCGCCGCCGCCACCCGGCCTGTCTATGTGGCGCCGCCACCCGTGGTGTACGCACCGCCGCCCGTCGTTTACGCGCCCGGGCCCTATTACTACGCACCGTGAGGCAAATATTCCGGGTCTGCGGCCAGCTCTCTCCCGGATGACCGCGGCCGCGCGCGCCAAGGCGCTCCATCCGGCCGGCGGCGCCGGCGTGCCGGACGAACAAGGGGAAGAAGATTTGCGCACTCGCTTCCTGATGCAGGTTGCCGGCGCCGCCGTGATCCTGGCGGCGCTCGGAGGATGCGCCGGGGCGCGGGTCACCCACGTCACCTCGGCCGGCACGGCGGGTCCGCCGCCGGTCGAGATCCTGGTGGATGTAGGCGCGGCGCCGGGAACTCAAGAGGCGCGGGCGAAACTCGTTCGTGCGGTAGCAGCCAAGCTCCAGTCGGCGCTGATCCAGAGGCTCACGGCGGCAAGGGTTCCCGCCGAACCGTTCTTACCCGGAACAACGCATCCCGGCGCCACCGTGCTGCGGGTTTCGGTTGTCGAAGCCGAGCCGGGCAGCTACCTGGAACGGCTCGTCATCGGCTTCGGCCTGGGACGTGCCGAATTGCAGGCGAAGGTCGATCTCGAGAGCGCGGACAGTGCCGGGGCACGCGCGATGACCTCGTTCGACACGTCCAGCGCGACCGGTCGTTTCATGCCGGGTCTCATTTTCCCCGCCGGCGTCGCGCTGGCGACGAGGGATGTCATCCCTCTCGCGGTCGGCGGAGGCATCAAGGTGACCACCAGCCTTCGCGGTGGCCTCGATAGCTCCGTTCAATGGATGGCCGCGGCCGTCGTCGAGCAGCTCAAGGAATATTACGTGTCCACCGGATAGCATTGGCCGGCCGACGACCGCACCTAGTGTCAGTTTTCATAGGAATCGGACACGTCGGTGTTTGTCCAAGTGCCCGATTCACGCGGCGTTTCGTGATCGCTACGCCAGTGACGAAACTCTGCAATCGGCTACTAGACCGTGATGACTATTGGCCATCACGCTCTACGCTGTGACGGGCGATCAATTTCATGGCTTTGGCGGATCGCTCCGGCTCGAAGCCGGAATCCATATTGATCTCGTGTCGTGTGCCAGAACCCGTGGCGAGGGACCGCGCCGGATAGCACCGATCGCATCGTCCCACGGGGCGGAAGACAACGGCATCCAGCTTCTCCCTTACGGCGGCGGCAGGCCGCCGATATAGAGAACGCCGTGCGACCAAAGCTGCGCGAGCAGCGACACGAGTTGCCGGTTCGGGAAACGCCGCGCGAACGGCGTGGCCCAGGCGATCGCGCCGGCATCCGGCTTGATCGGTTCCCGTAGCGCGCCCGCCTCTACGGCGAACCGGTCGGGCGCGACGATAGGCATCCCGCCGCTCGGGATCGATCACCGCGTGCGCGCGGGCGCTGCAATAGTCCGATGCCGTGATGCCGGCGGAGAGGCCGGGCGGAGGGGGACAGGCCATGCGTGCCGCGCGCGGCGCCGCCGGAGAGCGGAATGGCGAGTCCCATCACTCCGGAAAACCGGACGGAGCGGGCGCGTAATTCGGCATCCACGGGAGGATGCGTATCATTTGTCATGGTCTGACGCCTGATGCCGGATCACGCGGCCGCGGAGATGGTGGGATTTGGTCGCAGAGAAACCATCATTGGTGACCACATGCCGTCTACGGATCGTCCCTTGCCAGGGAGAAACCCCCAAGGAGAAATACCATGAGACAAGTGAGACTGCCCCGCGCGGCCGCGGCGATTGGGCTCGCGCTCGCGCTGGCCGTGCCGACCGCGCTTCCCGCGGCCGCGCAGCCCTACCGCCCGCCCCCGCCCGGCTACCATGGCGGGCCGCCGCCCGGCTACCACGGCGGGCCCCCGCCCGGCTACCACGGCGGGCCGCCGCCGCCGAACTGGCATGGTGGGGGCTATTACAACAACAACGCCGGCGCCGCGGTGGCCGGCGCGCTGCTCGGGCTTGGGATCGGCGCCGTGATCGGCGGGGCGATCGCGAGCTCCGCGGCACCGCCGCCGCCGGTCTATTACGCGCCCCCGCCGCCCGCCTATTACGCCCCACCGCCGCCCGCCTATTATTACGGCTATTGAGGAAAGCGACCGCCATGAACGGAAAATCCCTCTTTGTCGCGCTCGCGCTGCTGGCGCCGCTGGCGCTCCCGGCGGGCGCCCTCGCCCAGACCCCGGCGCCGTCGGCCAGCGCTCCGGCGGCCGGCGGGCCGCAGAATGGTCCCGAAACCGTGCAGCAGCACATCGAGCAGCTGCACGCGATGCTGGAGATCACCCCCGCCCAGGCGCCGCAGTGGAATCGCTTCGCGCAGGCGATGACGGCGAACGCGGACAGCATGCACCAGGCCTTCGAGCAGCGCGGCGCTCAGCTCGGGACGATGAACGCGGCGCAGGACATGGCGTCCTACGCCCAGCTTTCGGCGCTGCACGCAAAGAACATGCAGACGATCGCGGACGCTTTTCAGGCCCTCTACGCGGTCATGCCGCCGGCGCAGCAGCAGAACGCCGACGCGGTGTTCCGCGCCGGCGGCGCCCCCATGGGGCACCACGCAGCCGCCACGCACTGAGAGGTTGGTGAGCCGGGGGTGGCGCCCTGGAGAGTGGCAAGTTTCCCTGAAACTTGGCACTTACAGGGAGAATGGCCCGCCGCCCGACCCCGCCGCAGGACACCCCGCCCGACGCGGGCACGGCGCTCGCCGCCTGGGAGCAGGGCGAGAAAGCCGTCGCTTCCGGTGATTTGGGGCGGGCGCGGCGCTGGTTCGATCGCGCCCATCGGCTCGCGCCGCGCCACGACCGGATCACGCTCTCGCTTGCCTTGGCGCGCCTCCGGGCGGGCGAGGAAGAGGGCAGGACGCTGCTCGCCGGCGTGGCCGTTCGCCACGACCTCCGCGCGGTGTGGCTGGCGCTGGCCGGGGCAGAGCGGCGCGCCGGCGATGACGCCGCTTCCGCCGCCGCGCTCGGGCGTGCGCTCTCCGGCCACGCCTGGACCCGGCTCGAGGCGGAGGGGGCGGCGATCCTCGACGCGGTGGCGGCGGCGGCGGGCCACGAGGGCTGGTGCGCGCTCGGCTCCGAGGGGACTCTGCTGCTCGGCCCGGCGGGAGCGAAGGACGCCACGCTGCTGCTCGACGGCAAGCTTGTGCCGCATCGGGGCGGCCGGCGGGTGAGGTTGCCGGCGGGCTGGGAGAAGCAGGTGCTGCTCTCGGCCAGTGTCGGGGGGCGCGAGCTGCTCGGCAGCCCGATCCGGATCGCCGCGCTCCGCCGCACCGAGGGGTTCGTCGAGGCGCGTGAGGGCGGGATCGCGGGCTGGGCCTGGCACCCGGGCGACCCGGAGCGGGACCCGGTGCTTGGGGTCTGGGCCGCACGCGCGGCGCGCCCGGCGTTCACGCTCACGGCGCGGGACGAGGGGATTCGCCTGCCCGAGGCGCCGCCGCTCGCCCGGCCGCGCGGCTTCACGATCCCGCCGGCGCGTCTCGCCGGCATTGCGGGGCCGATCGCTGTGCGTGATCGCGACGGGCGGGAGCTCACGGGAAGCCCGCTCGACCCGCGGCGCGAGGACGAAGAGGCCGCCGCGATGGCGCGGGAGATGGCGCGGCGGCTGGCGGCGCCCGGGCGGGGGAGATCGGGCAAGGGGGCGGTCGACATCGTCGTGCCGGTGCACGGCGCGATGGAAGTCACGCTGGCCTGCCTGGAGACAATTGAAAAAAATCTGCCGCGCGCGACACGGCTGATCGTGGTGGACGACGCCTCGCCCGAGCCTGAGCTGGCACGGGCGCTGGACGCGCTGGCCACGGCGGGCCGGATCCGCCTGGTACGGCGGACGCGGGCGGGCGGGTTCCCGACCGCCTGCAACGATGGGATCCGCGCGGCCCGGCCCGAGGCGGACATCCTGCTCCTCAACAGCGACACGAGGGTGGCCGCGGGCTGGGTCGAGGGGCTGCGGGCGGCCGTGCTCTCGGCGCCCGATATCGGCACCGCGACCCCCTTCTCCAACGCGGCGACGATCCTGAGCTACCCCGACCCCATGGGGGGAAACGCGGTGCCGGACGCGGCGGAGACGGCGCGGCTGGCGCGGCTGGCGGCCCGGCTCCATCATGGTGCCACGGTGGAAATCCCGACGGGGGTCGGGTTCTGCCTCTATATCCGCCGCGCCTGCCTGGCCGCGGCCGGGCTCTTCCGCGAGGACCTCTTCGCCCAGGGCTACGGGGAGGAGAACGATTTCTGCCTCCGTGCGCGGCATCTCGGCTGGCGGCACGTGGCGGCGCCGGGGGTGTTCGTGGCCCATCTCGGCGGCGGCTCGTTCGGCGCCGCGGGCGGGTGGCTGGTGCGGCGCAATCTCGGCCTGCTCAACCGCGTGCACCCGGGCTACGACGCGCTGATCGCGGCCCACATCGCCGCCGACCCGCTACTCACCCATCGCCGGCGGCTTGACGCGGCGCGTTTCGCGGCGGGGCGCCGGGAGGCGGGCGCGGTGATCCTGATCGCGCACGGGCGCGGCGGCGGGGTGGACGGGTTCCTGCGCCGGCGGGCGGCGGAGCTGCGCGGGCAGGGATTGCGGCCGATCCTGCTGCGACCGGGGGATGGGCGAACGGCGGCGGTGAGCGATGACGGCGGCGAGGCCCTCCCCAACCTCCGCTTCGCCGTGCCGGGAGAGATCGGGGCGCTGGCCCGGCTGCTCCGGCCCGAGCGGGTGCAGGCGGCGGAGCTGCACCAGCTCGTCGGGCACGACCACGCGATCCTCGAGATCTGCCGCCGGCTCGGCGTGCCCTACGACGCCTACCTGCACGACTACGCGGCCTTTTGCGGGCGGATCGCGCTGGTCGGGCGCGAGGGGCGCTATTGCGGCGAGCCGGAGCTGCACGTGTGCGCGGCCTGCATCGCCGATATGGGCAGCGAGATCGAGGAGGAGATCGCGCCCGCGGCGCTGGTTGCGCGCTCGGCCGCGGAGCTCGCGGCGGCGCGCCGCGTCATCGCCCCGGCCGTCGATACGGCGGCGCGCTTCCGGCGCCATTTCCCCGCCCTCGCAATCGACATCGCACCGTGGGAGGACGACACCGCCCTGCCAGCCCCCCGGGTGCGGCGCTTCGGCGCGCGGCTGAAGCTCGCCGTGATCGGGGCCATCAGCATCGCCAAGGGCTACGAGGTCCTGCTCGCCGCCGCGCGTGACGCGGCCTGGCGGGACCTGCCGCTCAGCTTCGTGCTGGTGGGCTATTCGCCCGACGATCGGCGCCTGATCGAGACCGGGCGGGTGTTCGCGACCGGGGAGTACCGCCCGGAGGAGCTGGCGGGACTGATCGCGGCGCAGCAGGCGGACTTCGCGTTCCTGCCCTCGGTCTGGCCGGAGACCTGGTGCTTCGCGCTCTCGGAGGCCTGGCGGGCGGGGCTCGATGTCGCGGCGTTCGATCTCGGCGCGCAGGCGGAACGGATCCGCGCCACCGGGCGGGGCTGGGTGCTGCCGCTCGGCCTTACACCTGCGGCACTGAACAATACGTTGTGTAAACTTCGTCCGCTTGAAAGATAGCGGGGGTTCTGGCAAGAGTTTTCCGAATGTCATCGCGCAACGGTTGCAGGCCGTGGTATTCCTGGGGCCGGTGTTGCCCTGGCCTTCCCGCGAAAGAATAGGATGTCCGAGCAGAAGATCGTGACCGAACTGAAAGTGTCGGGGCACCTGATGAAGCTCGATACCGGGCTTTACTGCGTCTTCCACGGGCCCAACGGGCACCGCCCCAACCCGGCCACCGGCCTGCCCGGGGTGCGGATTTCGCTGCCCCCCGGCGTCGCCGGCGCCAATGGCGGCGTCGAGATCAGCGGCTTCCGCGAGGACGGATGGGTCTCGACCGGCAACGACGCGGCGCTCATCCGGGTGTCGGAAGGGCCGGCGCAGGTGCTGGTGACAGTCTATCAATCGAGCCTCGGCGGCGATTCGTTGCCGCAACTTCAGGTTGTCCGTCTCGGCGATTTCCGGCCGAACGGCGCCGAGGGCGTGGCGCCCGTGCCGCTGCCGGCGGAGCCGGACGCGGAGGCCGAGGCCAAAGGCCCCAACGGCGCCGGCAGGACGGGCGACGGCACGCCGCCCATAGGCACTGGGCTGGGCACTGGGTTGGGCACTGGGCTGGGCACTGGGTCCGCGGGCGCATCGCCCGTGATCACCGCGCATGTCCAAAGGCGGGGCGATGTCGGCGGGCAGATCGGCGAATGGGTGGGCGAGCGCGGCAGCAAGCTCTGGATCGAGGGGTTCTCGGTCGTGCCGCCGCCGGAGCTCAAGCCCGAGGACCTCGAATACCAGGCCGTGCTCGGGCGCGGCTGGCTCTCCCCCTGGTCGCAGGGCGGGCAGTTCTGCGGCAGCCGGCGGATGGCGCTGCCGATCCTCGGGCTCAGGGTGCGGCTGCGCGGGGCGGGCGCCGAAGCCTTCGAATGCGCCTATTCGGCGAGCTTCACGGACGGCTCGGCGGTCGGCCCCGTGGCGGCCGGGGAGCCCTGCGAGTCGGAGGGCCTGGCGCCGCTGGAGGCCCTCCAGGTCATGCTGCGGCCGCGCAAGGTGGCTCCGGCCCGGCCGGCGGCTCCGGCGCCGAGGAAGGAGGCGCCGAGGAAGGAGGCGCGGGGCAAGCAGCGCGGCAAGCATCCGGTGGGCAAGCATCCGGTGGGCAAGCATCCGGGGCGCCGGCGGTAGCTCGCTTGGCTGGGATGGCGCCGCGCGGCGTGAAATACCTCTTCGTTCACCAGAACTTTCCCGGCCAGTACCTCCACTTCCTGAAGCACCTGGCGGCGCGCGACCGCGACCAGGTCGTGTTCCTCGCCGAGCCCAACGCCAACCACATCTCCGGCGTGCGCAAGGTGGTCTATCGCCTGCCGCGCGGGCCGAGCCGGACGACGCATCCGGACGCGCGCGAGTTCGAGCTGGCCTCGCTCCGCGCCGAGACGGTGGCGCGGACGGCGGAGCGGGTGAAGCGGCTCGGCTTCACCCCGGACATCATCATCGGCCATCACGGCTGGGGCGAGCTTCTGAACATCCGCGATGTCTGGCCGGCGGCGCCGCTGCTCGGCTATTTCGAGTTCTTCTACCATACCGAGGGCGTGGATGTCGGGTTCGACCCCGAGTTCCCGCCCGACCCGGCGCTCTATCCGCGCATCCGGGCGAAGAACGCGGTGAACCTGCTGGCGCTGAACATGGGCGGGCACGGCCAGACGCCGACGCACTGGCAGCGCTCGACGTTTCCCCAATGGGCGGCCCGGGGGATCGAGATCCTGCCAGAGGGCGTCAACCTTGCGCTCTGCAAGCCGCTCGCCGCGGCGCGGCGGCGGAAGCTGAGCTTAGGCGGGTTCAGCATCGCGCCCGGAGAAAAGCTCGTGACCTATGTCGCGCGCAACCTCGAGCCCTACCGGGGCTTCCACGTGATGATGCGGGCGCTGGCCCGCGTGCTGGCGGCGCGGAGCGACGTGCGCGCGGTGCTGGTGGGCGGGGACGAGGTGAGCTACGGCATGCCGCCGCCGCAGGGCGGCACCTGGCGGGCGCGGATGCTGGCCGAGCTCGGCGGGAAGATCGACCCCGCGCGGGTGCATTTCCCCGGCAAGATCGACTACCGGCATTATCTCGCGCTGCTGCAGCGCTCGGACGCCCATGTCTATCTCACCTATCCGTTCGTCGCCTCGTGGTCGCTGCGCGAGGCGCTGGCGGCGGGCGCGCCGGTGATCGCGAGCGACACCAAGCCGGTGACGGAATTCGTGCGCGACCGGCGCAACGGATTGCTGACCCCGTGCCTCGAGCCCGGGCCGCTCGCCGAGCGGATGCTCGAGCTGATCGAGGATGCCGACCTGGCGCGGCGGCTCGGCGCGGCGGCGCGGCGCTACGCCGAGCAGCATCTGCGCATGGAGGACCATCTCGCCGCCTATCGGGAGGTGGTGCGCCGGCTCACGCGCGGCGGGTGATGGCTCAGTACCCGCGGGCGAAATCGACCGCGTTGGGCACCGCCGCGCCGCGCTCGAGCGCGGCCAGGGCGGCGAAGAAGCGATCGAGCGTGCGCGGGTTGTAGGTCACGGGATCGTCGGCCGAGACGTGCGGGGTGAGGACGAGGTTGGGGGTGCGCCAGAGACGATCGCCGGGCGGCAGCGGCTCGCGGGAATAGACGTCGAGCACCGCGCCGCCGAGGCGCCCCGTGTCGAGCAGATCGGCGAGCGCCGCCTCGTCGAGCACCGCGCCGCGGCCGATATTCACGAGCCCCGCTCCGGGCGGCAGCAGGCCGAGGCGGCGGCGATCGATCAGGTTGCGGGTCGCCGGCGTCAGCGGACAGGCAATGAGGAGAAAATCCGCGGCCGGGAGGACGCCGTCGAGGGCGGCGACGGGCAGCGTCGTGTCGCAGGCGGGGTGCGCGGCGCCGGTGCGGGTGATGCCGGTGAGCGCCATGCCGAACGCGCGCGCACGCGCGGCGGCGGCGGCGCCGAGCGTGCCGAGGCCGAGGATGGCGAGGCGACGCCCGGCGAGCGCCTGGGTGTAGCGCGGCTCCCAGCGCGCCGCCGCCTGGGCCGCGATCAGCGCCGGCATCCGCATCGCCAGCATCAGCAGCGCCATGATCGCGTAGTCGCCGGCTTTCTCGCCGTGGATGCCGCGGTTGCAGACGAGGACCGCGCCTTGGGGGAGATGGGTGAAGGGGGCCAGCGCATCGACGCCGGCGGTGGTGCAGAAGATGAGCCGCAGCCGCGGCGCGGGAAAAGGCGGGGCAAGCCAGGAAGGCGGGGCAAGCCAGGAAGGCGGGGCGATCAGCGCCTCGGCGGTGGCGAGCGCGGCGGCGAAGGCCGCTTCGGTGTCGGCGATGGTGAGCGCGTGGGCGGCGCCGGCGCGGGCGGCGGCCTCGTCCCACTGGCGCTGCGTGATCGCGAAGAGCGGATCGTTTCCGGCGTTCTGGATGTGGATGCGCATCGGCCGAGGCTGCCACGGGCGGGGGCGGCGAAAAAGGTCCGAGGGACGGCATGGAACGCGTTGGATTGGCCGCGATTTTGCCCGCCCAGGGCTGAACGAAAGTGGGCAGAGTGGGCGCAGCGTCGGCCGTTCTGGATTGAAGTTTGCTTTAAAATCAATTAAATAAGCGCGCAGACCCGGGCCAGAACGGGCGTTTTCGGGCCCTTTCAGGTCCGATTCCGGCCCGCGCCGCCCGGCGCGAGGGGAAGAGCCATTGCGGCAAGGGACACCACCTTGCCGAGCGGCGAGCCGACCGCCTTCAGCGATCGCGCGGATACGATGACGGCTGCCCAGGGGGCGGAGCCCCCTGGGCCTTCGCGCGGTCAGTCTTTCGGCAGCTCAGGACGAACGGGTCAGCGGCCGCTGCCCGTGGAGTTCAGGAGGCTCATGTTGTTCATATCCCGCACCGGGGGGATATTCACCACGTTGTTGGCGCAGCCTTCGCCCTTGAGCGTCGCGGTGATGCGGCCATTGGAGGAGCGCATTCCGGTGACGGTGCCGACCGGGCCACTGCCGATGGCAGTCTTGGTCAGAGTCAGGGTGAAGTTCCCGGAGCTGTCCATGCTCCCGGTGACGTAGCTGAGGCCGCTCAGGTCCGAATATTCGGCCCAGCCGCGGATCTGGCCGTTATTGTTGGCGAGCCTCCAGCTGATGAATGGGCAGCCGGCGACCGACGAGGCCGTGTTCCCGACGAAGCCCGGCTCCGGGGCGGCCTGAGCCGGCAGCGCCGCGATCGTGCCGAGCCCGATCAGCCCTGCAGCAACCAAGGCAACGGACGTCTTGATGTTCATCCTGTCCTCCTCAGAATGGCCGGCATTCCCCATCCGGCCGACCTTCCTCCGGTTGAGGGTGCCCAGTTTACCGTCTGGCCGCAACCGTCTTTTTCGATCTGAATCAAAGGATAGTTTTCTTATTTATTACAGATATTACAGTTTTTTGCGGCCTGGAACGATACATCCGCGACGTTTCGCGGGCGGAACTCCCCGAGGACCGGCGGAAGGCTCGACCCGATGCGGTTCGCGCGCTCGCCCGGCTCGGCGTCCCCGGCTCTACACCCCGGGGGCTCTGCGTCCTGTCTCGGCCGGCCGCGGCCACGCCGGCGAGGCCAGCGCGAATGCGTGCCGCCGTCGCGCGGGTCAATAGGGCTTGCGGACGACCGCGGCCCCGTTCGGGCCGGCGCATCCCGCGCGATAGATCCCGTTGACGCACGAGACCGAAGAATGCGGCGCGACCACGACCGCGGCCGTGGCCGGGCCTGGAGCGACCGGCTTGCGAACGACCGCGGCCCCGTTCGGGCCGGCGCATCCCGCTCGGTAGACCCCGTTGACGCAGCCGGCGGCCTGGGCCTGGGGGACGAGAGCGAAGGTGCCGAGGGCAAGCATGACCGCAAGCGCGAGGGGCTTCATGGCATGGCTTCTCCGCGCCGCCTCCGGGCACCCCAGCTGAGGCAGTGCCTCAGATGCGGAACCCCCGGATGCGGAATCCGGAGCCAGCAGCGCCCGAATTCCGGCATTGTCAAGCCCGGCGCGGGAGCGGCGGAGAGAGACCCATGACCGGGCGGGGGCGTTCCGCGCCGGCCCCGGCACTGATGGAGCGGAGGGCCCGATGATCGCGATACGCCGGATCGAGACGGCGCCCGGCATGGTCTTCGAGCTCTCGCTCGGCGGACCGGCCGATGCGGATCTCGTCCTCATGCTGCACGGCTTCGGCGTGTCGCGCTTCCTCTGGAACGCCCAGGCGGCAGCGCTGGCCGGCGCGGGCTTCCTTGCGGCCGCGCCGAACCAGCGCGGCTATTCCGCCGGCGCGCGGCCGGACCCGGCCGAGCCTGCCGATTACCGGATCGATTTGCTGATCGGCGACGCGCTCGATATCGTCGCCGCACTCGGCCACGCCAACCGGCGCTTCCATCTCGTCGGCCACGACTGGGGAGCGAGCCTGGCCTGGGAGATCGCCGAGCGGAGCCCGGAGCGCCTCGCCTCGCTCGCGATCCTCTCGCGCCCGCATCCGCAATCCTTCGCCCGCGCGCTCGCCGCGCCGGACGGCGAGCAGATGCGGCGATCGCGGCACCACAGGAGTTTCCTCGAGCCGGGGGCCGGCCCCGCCATCCTCGCCGACGATGCGAAGTGGCTGCGAACGCGACTTGCGGCGAACGGGGTGCCGCCGGCGGCGATCGCGGCGCACCTCTCCGTCATCGGCACTCCCCCGGCGATGGAGGCGGCGCTCGCGTGGTATCGCGCGCGCGGTCCGCGGCATCGGCCGGTGGGCGCGACAAGGGTTCCGACGCTCTATATCTGGGGCGACGCGGACGACACGGTCGGGCGCATGGCGGCCGAGGGGACGGGCGCGTTCATTGCGGCGCCATACCAGTTCGCGGTCCTGCGCGATGTCGGGCATTATGCGCCCGATCAGGTCCCGGACCGGGTCAATGCGCTGCTTCTCGCGCATCTCGCCCGCCATCCGGCGTGATGGGTCGCGCCCGATCGGGATTGGTCACGGAGCCGCGCCTTTGGGGCGCATCGGGAAGGACGGGCTGCGACCCGATACTGAAGGCAAAGAGCGAGTGCCGGCGTTCGCTGAAGGCTTACACTAGAGCGGCAAGACCGTGGTGTACAACAGGCCGGCCGCGGAGAGCGCCATGACGCCGAAGGTGAGCCAGACCACCGATCGCGACAGCAATCCGCCCCTCCAAGCCCCGAGCAGGGCCTCGCTGGCGTTGATTCGCGCGATGAGATAGAGCAGCGGAACGGCCGCGATCCCGTTGAAGACGGCGGTGAAGACGAGCGCCCTGATCGGATCGATGCCCATGAAGTTGAGCCCGAGGCCGACGATGGTCGAGATGATGATCACGCCGTAGAAGCCACGCGCGTCGCCAAATCTTCGGGACAGGCCTTCCTTCCAGTTCAGGGCTTCGGACAGGGCGTACGCGGCCGATCCGGCGAGCACGGGGATGGCCAGAAAACCGAGGCCGATCACGCCCACGGCGAAGATGTCCTTCGCCAATTGTCCCGAATTGGGAAAGGAGCGAACCAGAGGCTCGAGCGCCTTGGCGGCGTCCGCCGCCGTCCTGATGTTCGTGACGCCATGCTTGAACAGCACGGTCGCGGTTGTGATGATGATGAACCACTGCGCGATTTCCGCGGCGAACATCCCGACCGTCGTGTCGACCCGCATGTCGGAGATGAAGTCGAGGGGAAGCCGCGGCTTCCCGGCCCGGTCTGTCGGCACGCCCTGCGCGATCTCCTCCTCGACTTCCTGCGACGCCTGCCAGAAGAACATGTACGGCGAGAGGGTCGTTCCGAAGACGCCGGTCATGATGAAAAGAAATCCGAACGTGAACTCGAGGTGAGGGATGATCGTCGCCCGCAGGATCTCGCGCCACGGCTCGGCGACGATCAAGGCGGTCGCCGGGTAGGAAAGGAGGGCGAGGGAAAGCCATTTGAGGACCTTCGCGTAGGCCCGGTAGCTGACCCAAACCTCGAGCGTGACGATGACGGCCGCCGCGGCGATCGCGTACAGCCAGAGCGGCGCCTTCACCACCAGCTGCGCCGCGGCGGCGACCGCGCTGATGTCCGCCCCGATATTGATGGTGTTCGCGACCACCACCAGGAGGACGACAGCGATCAGGACGGCGCGGCTGTAGTGGTCCCTGATCACGCCCGCCAGCCCCTTGCCGGTGACGACGCCTATGCGTGCGCAGCACTCCTGGACCGCGATGAGCAAGGGGATCTGATAGAAGGCGGTCCATAGCTGCCCGAAGCCGAACTGGGCTCCGGTCTGGGAATAGGTGGCGATGCCGGACGGATCGTCGTCCGCGGCGCCCGTGACCAGGCCCGGGCCCAAAATCTTCAGGAACCAGATGAGGTTTCTCTTGGCAGCACGGGTTCCTTCGCGCTGGTCCGGGCTCATGCCGCCAAGGCTCCTCTCCGTGCTGCGGCTCGCGACGATGGGCGCTTGGCCGGCCGGGCGGATGATATCCAGCCCGACCGCAGGGCGTCACCGTTCGATCTGTCCGGCCGATCTGTCCGGCCTATCTCTCCGGCCTATCTCTCCGGCCGATCTGTCCGGCCGATCTGTCCGTATCGTCAATTCTCCGCATAATCGCGCGGGCGTCCGGCGCGGTCCCGGCGCGATCCGCTCCGGCGAGCATGCCGGCCGCCCGCCTCCATCCCGGGGTGACGGGTTTCGCCTGGCGGGGGATTGTGTCGTTGTCGGGCGGGGGGAACAGAGCAGGGCCGGTGAAGAGGCAGGGGATGGCGGAGAAGGCATGGGAGGCCGCCGTGATCGGCGGCGGGCTGGTCGGCGCGGCGATCGGCTACGGGCTGGCGCGGGCCGGCCGGCGGGTGATCGTGCTCGACGAAGGCGACCGCGCCTTTCGCGCCTCGCGCGGCAATTTCGCGCTGGTCTGGGTCCAGGGGAAGGGTGTCGGCATGCCGGCTTACGCGGCCTGGACGCGGCATTCGGCGGAGGCGTGGGCGGGGTTCGCGAAGGAGGTCGGGGAGGAGACGGGGATCCCGCTCGCGCACCGGCGGCCGGGCGGGTTCGCGCTCTGTCTCACCGAGGCGGAGCTCGAGCGGCGCGGGGCGATGATGGAGCGGCTGATGAGCCAGCCGGGGATGGCGCCCTACGAGTATGAGCGGGTCGGGCGGAACGAGCTTTTCCGCCTCTTGCCCGAGATCGGGCCGGCGGTGGTCGGCGCCTTCTATTGCCCGCTCGACGGGGACGTCAACTCGCTCCGGCTGTTGCGTGCGCTGCACACCGGGTTCGTCGGGCGGGGCGGACAGTACGCGCCGGGGCGGGTGGTGACGAGGATCGCGCCGCTTGCGGGCGGCGGGTTTGAGGTCATGGCGGGGGATCGGGTCGTTGCGGCGGAGCGGGTGGTGCTCGCGGCGGGGATCGGCAATGCCCGTCTCGCGCCGATGGTGGGGCTCAGGGCCGAGGTGCGCCCGCAGCGCGGCCAGGTGATCGTGACCGAGAAGGCGGCGCCCTTCCTCCCCTACCCGATGCACACGCTGCGCCAGACCGACGAAGGCGGGGTGATGATCGGCGATAGTGCCGAGGAGGCGGGGGTGGAAGATGGGCGCGTGGGGCTCGGGATTTTGGCAGTGGAGGCGGAGCGCGCGGCGCGGATGTTTCCGCGGATCGGGCGGCTCAACGTGGTGAGGACGTGGTCGGCGCTCAGGGTGATGACCGCGGACGGGTTCCCGATCTACGACCAGAGCGAGGCGTTCCCGGGCGCCTTCCTCTGCACCTGCCATAGCGGGGTGACGCTTGCCGCGGCGCATGCGGTGACGCTGGCGCCGATGATCGCCGCCGGCGCCCTCGATGCCGGGCTGTCCCCGTTTCGCGCGCGGAGGTTCGATGTTCCGGCGGCTGCCTGAGGGTGCGGCGCGGCGCGTTTGGTTCGTGCTGGATGGGGAGAGGGTCGAGGGGGGCGCGGGGGAGAGCGTCGCCGCGGCGCTGCTCGCGGCGGGACGTCTCGCTTGCCGCACCACGCCTGTGGGCGGGCAGAAGCGCGGGCCGTTCTGCATGATGGGCGCCTGCTTCGACTGCCTGGTGGAGATCGATGGGGTGGGCAACCGGCAGGGCTGCCTGGTCGGGTTGCGCGAGGGGATGGAGGTGCGCACCCAGGACGGGCGGCGGGAGCTCGGGCGATGAGGCGCATCGCGGGGCTGGAGGCGCTCGGGGAAGGGTACGACCTGGTCGTGGTGGGCGCGGGGCCGGCGGGGATGGCGGCCGCGGCGACGGCGGCGGGGCACGGGCTTTCGGTGCTCGTCGCCGACGAGGCCATGGGGCCGGGCGGGCAGGTCTTTCGCGCGATCACGGCGCCGCCGATGGCGCGACGGGACGTGCTGGGGGCCGATTATTGGCGGGGCGAGGCGCTGGCGCGGAAGTTCGCCGAGAGCGGCGTGGATTATGTGGCGGACTGCGCTGTCTGGTCCCTGGACGCGGCGCGGCAGGTGGGGCTCTCGGCGGGCGGGACGAGCCGGGCGATCGCGGCGCGGCGGGTGATTCTCGCGACCGGCGCACTCGAGCGGCCCTTCCCGGTCAAGGGCTGGACCCTGGCCGGCGTGATGACCGCCGGTGCGGCGCAGATCCTGCTCAAGGGCGCCGGCATCGTCGCCACGGACCGGGTGGTGCTGGCGGGCTCGGGGCCGCTGATCTGGCTGCTCGCCGCGCAATACCTCGCCGCAGGGGCGAAGCCGGCGCTGATCCTCGAGACCGTGCGGGGTGAACAGTGGCGGGCGGCCTGGCGGCACCTCGGGGGATTCCTGCTTTCACCCTACGCGCGGAAAGGACTCGCGCTGATGACGCGGGTGCGCCGCGCGGTGAAGGTGGTCTCCGGCGTCACGGACCTTGCCGTGGAGGGCGAGGGGCGGCTCGCGGTTGCGTGGAACGGGGCGAAGGGCGCGGGGACGACGGCGGCGGATCATGTTTTGCTGCACCAGGGCGTGGTGCCCAACATCAACCTCGCCGCAGCGGCGGGCTGCGCGCTGGCCTGGAACGAGGCGCAGGCGTGCTGGCAGCCGCAGACCGATGCGCTCGGCAATACCAGCCTTGCCGGCATCGCGGTGGCGGGCGACGGCGCCGGGATCGGCGGGGCGGAGATGGCGGAGGCCCAGGGACGGATCGCCGCCCTGGCGGCGGCGGAGGCTTTGGGAAAGATCGGCGCGGAGGCGGCACGGCTTCTGGTTGCGGCGGAGCGGGCGCGGGTGCGGCGGTTCGCGCAGGGAAGGGCATTCCTCGATGCGCTCTACCTTCCGGCGCGGGAGATCAGGATGGGCGCGGCCGAGGCGATGGCCTGCCGCTGCGAGGAGGTGAGCGTGGCGCGCGTGCGCGAGACCGTGACGGCGCTCGGGGTGCAGGGCCCGAACCAGCTCAAGGCCTACCTGCGCTGCGGGATGGGGCCGTGCCAGGGCCGGTTCTGCGGGCTGACGGTGGGCGAGATCATCGCCGATGTGCGGGGGGTGTCGGTTGCGGAGGTTGGGTATTACCGGCTCCGCCCGCCGGTGAAGCCGATCACGGTCGGCGAGCTCGCGGGCATGAGCCGGAGCGCGGCCGATGTCGCGGCGGTGGTACGGAGCTAGCCGAGCAGGAACCAGAGACGGAAAAGAAACGTCTCGAGCGCGGTCTGGCGGTAGAAGCCGGCGAGGGCGAGGGCCGGGAAGCGCCGCCAGGGCGGGGCGTCGAGGGCGGCGGCGATCCGGGCGAGGGCGGCGGTGGCCTCGGGCGAGAGCAGCTTGGGCGTCGCCGCGAGGGCGGCGAGATGGGCGCGAAAGACCCGCATGAAGGGGCGCGGGCCGCGGATGAGCGCGCCCGTCGCGCGGGCGAGCCAGGCGCCGCGGGCGCCGACGAGGTTGCCGCCATGCTGGCGGTAGAGCACGGCAGGCTCGGGATCGACCAGGATGCGCCCGCCGGCGGCGGCGACGACGAGATAGCTCCACCAGTCGTGCAACGTCGCGGGCGGCGGGCGGCTTTGGGCGATCAGGCGGACCGCCGCCGGGTTCAGCATTTCCGTGCAGCCGGTGGCGATGTTCTGGGTCAGCGCGGCGGGAAAGCCGGGCGGGCGGCGGATGGCAAAGGAGAGCCCGATCCGCGCCAGGCCCGGGCCGACGAGCGTCTGGCGCGCGCAATAGAGCGTGGGGGCGTCGGCGGGCTGGCGGGCGAGGGCGGCGAGCCCGCGGGCGAGTTTTTCGGGCAGCCAGACATCGTCCTGGTCGGCGAAGGCGACCGCGTCGGGCAATGGGCCGAGGGTGGGCAGGGCGGCGAGGAGGGTGAGGAAGCTCCGGGTCGCCCCGAGCCGGCGGGACGGGCCGGGGAGCTCGACCACCCGGCCGGCGGCGGGGCCGGCGGCGAAGGCGCGGAGCAGGGCGGGCGTCGCGTCCGCGGAGCCGTCGTCGCGCCAGTAGAGGCACCAGGTGCGATGGGTCTGGGCGAGCAGGCTGGCGAGCTGGGCGGGGAGGAAGCGCGCGCCGTTATAGCCGGAGAGCAGGATCGCGACGTTGGCTTCGACCTGGGGCGCTTTTGCCCGGGGGGCGCCAGCTGGGGGGGCCTCAGCTGGGGGCGCCATCGAAGATCTCGTCGATGAGCGGGCGGAGGCTCTCCCGCCAGGGCGGCAGGCGGAGGCCGAAGGTTGCGGCGAGGCGGGAGCAATCGAGACGGGAATCGGCGGGGCGGCGGGCGCGGGTGGGCCACTCGGCGGTGCCGATCGGCACGATCTCGGGCGGCGGGACAGCGTGACGGGCAGCCTCCTCGAAGACGGCGGCGGCGAGGCCGTGCCAGGTGGTCTCGCCGCTGCCGGCGGCGTGGAAGATCCCGGAAAAACGATCCTGCCAGCCCTCGCTCGCGACCCGGCGGAGGATGGCGAGGATGGCGGCGGCAAGGTCGGCGGCCGCGGTCGGCTGGCCGCGCTGGTCGGCGACGACGCGCAGGCGCCCGGTCCTGGCGCGCGCCGCGATCATCGTGCGCACGAAGTTGCGCCCGGTGGGCGAGATGACCCAGGCGGTGCGGAGGATGATCGCGCGGCCGCCGGCCGCCAGCACCGCCTCCTCGCCGGCGCGCTTCGAGGCGCCATAGACGCCGAGCGGCGCCGGCGGATCGGATTCGCGGTAGGGCGCGCCCTTGGTGCCGTCGAAGACGTAATCGGTGGAGATGTGGATGAGCGGGATGCCGGCGGCGGCGCCGAGGGCGGCGAGGCGGGACGGGCCGTCACGGTTGGCGCGGAAGGCGGCCGCGGGATCGTCCTCGGCGGCATCGACCGCGGTGTAGGCGGCGGCGTTGACGATCGCGGCGGGCCGATGTTCGGCGAGCGTCTCGGCGATCGTGTGTGGACGGTCAAAGTCGAAGGCGGGGCGGCCGACGCGGAGAATTCCTTCCCCCGACCCTGCCCTCACCAGGGCGGTGGCGAGCTGCCCGCTGCCGCCGGTGACGAGGACCGGCCGGCGATCAGGCAAAGGGGGCATCAGGCGACTTCATAGGCGAACCAGGCGGGGCACCCGGCGAGGCGCGGGCGCACCCGGTCCTTCTCGGAGAGCACCGCCGAGCCGGGCGCGACCGGCCAGGGAATGGCGAGGTCCGGGTCGTCCCAGAGGGCGCCGCACTCGGTGGCGGGATCGTATTCGGCGGTCATTTTGTAGATGATCTCGGTATCGTCCTCGAGCGTGCAGAGGCCGTGGAGGAAGCCGGGCGGGATCCAGAGCTGGCGCCAGTTCTCTGCGCTGAGCTCGGCGCCGACGTGGCGGCCGAAGGTGGGCGAGCCATGGCGGATATCCACCGCGACGTCCCAGATCGCGCCCCTGGACACCCGGATCAGCTTGCCCTGGGCGGCGGGCGGCGCCTGCGCGTGCAGGCCGCGCACGGTGCCGGCGGCGGCGGAGAAGGTGTGGTTGTCCTGCACGAAGGGAAGGGCCACTCCGGCGGCGGCGAGATGGCTGACGCGGAAGGTTTCCGAGACGAAGCCGCGGGCATCGCCGAAGCGGCGCGGGGTGATGAGGAGCACCTCGGGGATGGCCTGCGGTTCGATCTGCATGGGGCTCCGGTCCATCTGGCAACCAGGGGTAGCATATCGGAGGGGCGCGCCGGCCCGCCAGAACGCTTATGCCGAATCCTTATGCCGAAGGCTGTTCGCCTGGGATGCCGAAGGCTGTTCGCCGGTGGCGGGACGGATGGCGGGGGGTGGAACGGAGGGAGCGCGGGCAGGGACGCGGGCGCCGACGAGCTCGGCGATGCCAAGGATCTCGCGCGCCCGCCCGGCATTGCCGGGATCGTTGGCGAGCCCGCGCTCTGCCGCGCGTTTCGCCGCGGGCCAGTCGCGCAGATCGAGCAGGAGCTCCCCGAGCGCGGACCAGAAGGCGGCATCGCCGGCGCGCCGCTCCATCAGCTCGGCGGCGCGGGCGCGGCCGGCCGGGATGTCCCCGGCGCGGATGAGGAGGCGGGCGAGGACGAGCCGGGCGGCGGGATCGCGCGGCGCGGCCGCGAGCCGGCGTTCGGCGGCGGCGCGGGCGGCGGAGCGCTTGCCGGCGGCGAGGAGCAATTCGGCCTCGCGAAGGGCGTAGGAGGGCGAGGCGGGGGCGAGCGCGACCGCCCGGCCGATCGCGGCGAGCGCGCGGGAGGATTGGCCGAGGGCGGTGAAGAGATCGGCGAGCGCGGACCAGAAGGCGGGATCGGGACTCGCGGAAACGGCGAAGCGGCGGGCGCTGCGGCGGGCGGCGCGGCGGCCGAGCCATCCGGCGTGCTTCGCCCGGAGCGCGATCAGCTGCATACGCGCGGTGGCGGGCTCGTCGCCATCGGCCAGCGCCCGGGCGAGCAGCTCCTCGGCGCGGAAATCCTGGCCGGCACGGGCATAGGCCGCGGCGATGGCGATCAGCGAAGCCGGATCATTGCCGAGGCGCTGGCGGACGCGGGCGAGGAGCTTCCCTGCGTCCTGGGGGCGGCCGGCGCGGACCAGGCGCTCGGCGAGCTCGAGCTGGGGGGCGAGCTGGTCCTCGTGGGCGGCCGCCCGGCGCGCCGCCGCATGGGCGGCGTCGGCATGCAGCCCGACGGCGGCGAAGGCGGCGAGCGCGTCCTCCAGCAGGTCGGGGCGGGCGGGCGGATGGGCGCGGACCTCGAGGAGGTGGGCGAAGGCCTCGTCCTCCTCGTCCGCGGCGAGGAGGAGCACGGCGAGCTGGAGGCGGGAGGCCGAATCCGCGGGCCGCTCGCGGGCGGCGGTGCGGGCGATCGAGAATGCCTCCGCGGTCATTCCGCCGCGGCGGAGCATCAGGATCAGCCAGTCGAGGCGGCGGATGCGGGCGGGCTCGAGGGCCAGGCGGGCGGCGATCGCCAGCGCCGCGGCGGGCGCGGCGGCGCGCTCGAGGGCGATCGCCAGCTCCATGCGCAGATCGGGGTAGCCGGGGAGCACGGCGAGCGCCTCGCGCGCGGCGGCAAGCTGCTCCTCCGGCGCCTCCAGCCGCTCATAGAGGAGCAGCACCCGCCGCCAGAGCGCGGGCTCCGGATCGATGACGGCGCGCGCCTCGGCGAGGCGGGAAAGCGCCTCGGCGCGCGATGCGGGAGCGGCTTTGTCTTCGGCGAGGGCGGCCGCGAGCAGGATCAGGTTCCCGGCATTCGGCGCCTCCCCGGCGAGCGCGCGGAAGACGAAGAGCGCTTTTTTCCGCTCGCCGACCCGGCCGAGCATGAAGCCGAGCTTGGCGCGGCGCGTGATCTTCTCCTGCGCCGGCCAGATCAGCTCGAGGATCGCCGCCGCGCTTGCCTTGTCTCCCATGTCCAGGCGGATGGCGGCGTCCTCGAAGCGGAAGGCGGGGTGCCGGCACAGTTCGGCGGCGGCGCGACCCATCATCGCCAGCGTCGCCGGATCGCCATGGATGCGGCGGTGGCATTCGATGGCGCGCAGCCATTCATCGACCGGGGAACGCGCTCCGAGAGCGACTTGTTCGAATGCGCGCTCGGCTTCGGCGTGCTCGCCGCAGTCGAGCAGCGCGATCACCAGCGCGAGCCGCAGGCCGACCGTGTTGGGGGCGAGGCTGAGCGCGGTCGCCACGGCATGGAGGATTGTCCGGGTCGCGCCGGGGCGGCGGGCGGTGAG
The DNA here is from genome assembly GCA_963840545.1 of uncultured Pseudomonadota bacterium. Classification (GTDB taxonomy): domain Bacteria; phylum Pseudomonadota; class Alphaproteobacteria; order Acetobacterales; family Acetobacteraceae; genus JAKAWQ01. Next base: position 725,260 of record CAWIZE010000002.1, read on the forward strand.
GACCGCGGCACGGCTCTCCCAATAGACGGGCGTGGCGCGGCGGGTCCGGCGGAGCATCGCGCGGAGCTCGGCCGCCCGGCCGGGCGTGGGGCCGAGCAGGCGGAGGAGGAAAGGCTCGGCGATGTGCCCCTCGGCCAGGGCGCGGATCGAGGCGTGGCCGGTGAGCGGGAGCGCGAACCGCTCGACCGGGCCGAGGGCGGCGATCAGCTCGGCGTGCTTGCGGTCCACCGCCCAGAAATTGTCGTAGAGGAGGTGGTTTTGCGGGGCGAGATCCGCCGCGCGGACGGACATGCCGGCGTGGAGCGCGGGGTCGTGGAAGCGGCGGAAGCGGCTGTCGAAGCGGGCTGCGTCGGCGGGCGCGATCGAGATCTGGGGGCTGAAGGCGATGGCGGCGTCGACGCCGAGGAGTGCCGCATATTTGAGCGCGGCATAGGCGCCCATGCTGACGCCATAGGAGACGAGACGCTCGCCCGGCGCGCGGGCGAGCGCGGGGCGAATGGCGGCGACGGCGCGGCGCATTTCCTCGGCGGGGAACCAGTCCGGCCTGGTCGCGACGAAGCCGATGGCGCCCAGGCCGTATTTCGCGAAGAAGCTGTCGCCCCAGAAGTGCGGCGGGGCTTCGCGGTAGAGGAAGTGATTGAAGCTGACGAAGCGGATCGGGGAGGAGATCGTGTTGGCGACGACCCTGAGCCGATCGGTCTGGTAGAGAATCCGGCTGGCAGGCCCCGTTCCGCTCACACGCCGTGAGCCTCAGCCGGCGAGGGTGGCGGAGACGGCATCGGCGACGGCCGCCGCCTCGGCCGTGCCCTCCTGCTCCAGCCCCTCGATCACGCCGACGCGATCCGGCATCGGGCGGTTCTGGCTCATCTTCCACTTGCCTTCCAGCCGGGTGATCGCGAGGCGGAAGCCGACGATGCCCTTGAGCTGGGAGGCGATGAAGTCGGCCGGCGCGTCGGTCACCGCCCAGGGCGCCGGACGGCCGCCCTCGTGGGCGAGGGTGAGGCGGGTGACGAGCGCATGCAGCGCGTCCGGCTCGTCGAAGAAGGTGATCTGGCCGTAGGCATGGATGGCAATGTAGTTCCAGGTCGGCACGACCTTTCCGTTCTCCCGCTTCGTCGCATACCAGGACGGGCTGATATAGGCGTCCGGTCCGGGAAATATGGCGAGAGCCGCCGAGGTCCCGGCGCTCACCCGCCATTGCGGGTTGGCGCGCGCGAGATGGCCGAGGAGGACGCCGCCCCCTTTGGCCATTTCCGGGCCGTCCGCCTCGTCGAGCATCAAAGGCACGTGGCTGGCGATCGGCCCCTCGGGACCGGAGCTCACCAGGATGGCGAGGCCGCTGGCGCGGATGGCCGCGCGCAGGACCTCCGGCCGATCCTCCCGAAAGGCTGGCGGAACGTACATGTCCTTCTCCTGGTTTCTCCCGCTGGGGTCGAGAACCGGGCGAGGATGGCAGGATCGCCCGGCAAGGGAAATGGCAGGCCCCGGGACGGCCGGCGCAATACACGATCAGGCGAGGCGCCGCCCCCGCCGGCCGCCGATACCCGGGCTCCCATCCCGATTCTCTATGCTATCTATAGGCAATCTATCCATATGCAATCTGCCTATATGCAATTTATCTATATGCAGTTTATCTATATGCAATCTATATGCCGGAACGCGGCGGGCGCCATCGAAGTTATATGCGGCCGGCGCTAATTTGCATCCGCGATCGCAGCGATTCGCGGAAGGCAGAGCCCATGCTCGACGTCCTTTACATCCTGATCGGCGCCGTCTTTCTCGGCGGGGCGATTTTGTACGCGCTCGGCTGCGAGCATCTCTGAGGAACCATCCCGATGATCTTCGACTATGCGCTCGGCGCCGCCGTGGTTGCCGGCCTTTTCGTCTATCTCGTCTATGCCCTGATCCGGCCAGAGAAATTCTGAGCGCGGCGGCGAGGAGTACCGTGAGATGATGGGCCATACGACGATCAATGGCTGGGTGCAGATCGCACTCTACGGCGTGGTGCTGGTCCTGCTGACCAGGCCGCTCGGCTTCTATATGACCGCCGTGTTCGAGGGGCGGGCGACCTTCCTCTCGCCGATCCTCAGGCCGTTCGAGCGCTTCATCTACCGGATCTGCGGGGTGGCCGAGACGGACGAGCAGCACTGGCTGACCTACACGGTCGCCATGCTGATCTTCAGCTTCGTGGGCTTCGTCGCCACCTACGCCATCCAGCGGCTGCAGGGGATGCTCCCCTTCAATCCCGCAGGCATGGGCGCGGTCTCGCCGGACCTTGCCTTCAACACCTCGGTGAGCTTCCTCACCAACACCAACTGGCAGAGCTACGTGCCCGAGCAGACGATGAGCTATCTCACCGAGATGGCCGGCCTGACGGTGCACAATTTCGTCTCGGCGGCGACGGGGATTGCGCTCGCGGTGGCGCTGATCCGCGGCTTCGCCCGGCGCTCGGCGCAGAGCCTCGGCAGCTTCTGGGTCGATCTCACGCGCTGCGTGCTCTATGTGCTGCTGCCGATCTCGATGGTGTTCGCGCTCGTCTTCGTCTGGCAGGGCGTGCCGCAGAACCTCGCCGCCTATACCCACGCGGCGACGCTGCAGGGTGCTGCGCAGATCATCGCCCAGGGGCCGGTGGCCTCGCAGGAGGCGATCAAGATCTTCGGCACCAACGGCGGCGGCTTCTTCAATGCCAACTCCGCCCATCCGTACGAGAACCCGACCGCGCTCACCAACTTCCTGCAAGAGCTGATGATGCTCGCGATCGGGGCGGCGCTCACCAACGTGTTCGGAAGGATGGTGGGCAACCAGCGGCAGGGCTGGGCGATCTTCGCCGTGATGTTCGTGCTGTTCGCGGCGGGCGTCGTTCCCGAGTACGCGATCGAGGCTGGGGGCAACCCCGCCTTCGCCGCCTACCATGTCGACCAGGCGCCGAGCGCGGCCCAGCCCGGGGGCAATTTCGAAGGCAAGGAGGTGCGGTTCGGGATCGCCGATTCGGCGCTCTTCACGACCACCACCACCGATGCCTCGTGCGGCGCCGTCAACAATATGCATGACAGCCTGCTGCCGCTCGCCGGCGCGGTGCCGATGGTCAATATCATGCTGGGCGAGATCATCTTCGGCGGCGTCGGCTCCGGCCTCTACGGCATGCTGCTCTTCGTCATCGTCGCGATGTTCGTGGCCGGGCTGATGGTCGGGCGAACGCCCGAATACCTGGGCAAGAAGCTCGAGGCGAAGGAGGTCAAGATGGCGATGCTCGCGATCCTGATCCTGCCGCTCTCGATCCTCGGCTTCACCGCGATCGCGGCGGTGGTTCCGGCCGGACTCGCCGGCATCGAGAACAACGGGCCGCACGGCTTCTCGGAGATCCTCTACGCCTTCACCTCGGTGACGGGGAACAACGGCAGCGCCTTCGCCGGCCTCGGCGCCGACACGCCGTTCTACAACACGATGCTCGGGCTCGGCATGTTCGTCGGCCGCTTCCTGATGATCGTGCCGATGATGGCGGCGGCGGGGTCGCTGGCGCGGAAGAAGATCGTGCCCGCCTCGCTCGGCACCTTCCCGACGACGAGCCCGCTCTTCGTCGGACTGGTGGTCGGCGTGATCCTGATCACCGGCGGGCTGATCTTCTTTCCGGCGGTCTCGCTCGGCCCGATCGTCGAGCAGTACGCCATGCTCCACCACATCCTTTACTGAAAACGCCACACCCTTCACTGAGAACGATTGACCGGAAAAATCCCGATGGACACGCATAGCCACCGCCGCGCGCAATCGACCGTGCTCGACCCGGAGATCCTGGTCCCGGCGATCCGCTTCGCCTTCGCCAAGCTCGATCCGCGGATCATGATCCGCAACCCGGTGATGTTCGTGGTCGAAATCGTCGCCGCGCTGACGACGATCGTCTTCGTCCACGACCTCGCGACCGGCGCGCCCTATCTCGGCTTCACGTTCCAGATCATCGTCTGGCTCTGGATCACCGTGCTGTTCGCGAACTTCGCCGAGGCGGTGGCCGAGGGCCGCGGCAAGGCCCAGGCCGCCACCTTGCGGCGCGCGCGCACCGAGACGATGGCCAAGCGGCTGACCGGCAGCGGCGGCGTCGGCTTCGAGACGATCCCCGCACCCGACCTTGTGCCGGGCGAGCTGGTGCTGGTCGAGGCGGGCGATCTGATCCCGAGCGACGGCGAGGTGATCGAGGGCATCGCCTCGGTGGACGAATCGGCGATCACCGGCGAATCCGCGCCCGTGATCCGCGAGAGCGGCGGCGACCGCTCGGCGGTGACGGGGGGCACGCGCGTGCTCTCCGACTGGATCAAGGTGCGGATCACGGCAGCCCAGGGCTCGACCTTCCTCGATCGGATGATCGCGCTCGTCGAGGGCGCCGAGCGGCAGAAGACGCCGAACGAGATCGCGCTCAACATCCTGCTCGCGGGGCTCACCATCATCTTCGTGATCGTCGTCGCGACCATCCCCAGCTTCGTCCATTACGCCGGCGGCTCGGTTTCGGTGGTGGTGCTGGTGGCACTTTTCGTCGCCCTCATCCCGACGACGATCGGCGCGCTGCTTTCGGCGATCGGCATCGCCGGGATGGACCGGCTGGTGCGGTTCAACGTGCTGGCGATGTCCGGCCGCGCGGTCGAGGCGGCGGGCGATGTCGATACGCTGCTGCTCGACAAGACCGGGACGATCACGCTCGGCAACCGCCAGGCGGTGGAGTTCTTCCCGGTGGGCGGCGCCACCGCCGCCGACGTGGCGGACGCCGCCCAGCTCGCCTCGCTCTCCGACGAGACGCCCGAGGGACGCTCGATCGTCGTGCTGGCGAAGGAGAAATTCGGCATCCGCGCGCGCGAGATGGCGCCGGCCGGAGCGCGCTTCATCCCGTTCTCCGCCCAGACGCGGCTCTCGGGCATCGATTATGAAGGCACCTCGATCCGCAAGGGCGCGGTGGACGCGGTGTTCGCCTTCGTCCGCGAAAGGGAGACGAACGGCGGCGGCGCGCTCACCGTCCGCGAGAGCCTCTCGGAGGCCGCGGTGAAGGAACTGCGGACGAAATCGGACGAGATCGCGCGCGCCGGCGGCACCCCGCTCGCGGTCGCGCGCGGCGCCCGGCTGCTCGGCGTCATATACCTCAAGGATATCGTCAAGGGCGGCATCAACGAACGCTTCGCCGAACTCAGGCGGATGGGCATCCGCACCGTCATGATCACCGGCGACAACCCGCTGACCGCGGCGGCGATCGCGGCGGAGGCGGGCGTGGACGACTTCCTCGCCCAGGCGACGCCGGAGAACAAGCTGCAACTGATCCGCGAGGAGCAGGGCCAGGGCAAGCTCGTCGCGATGTGCGGGGACGGCACCAACGACGCCCCGGCGCTGGCCCAGGCGGATGTCGGTGTGGCGATGAACACCGGCACCATGGCGGCGCGCGAGGCCGGCAACATGGTCGATCTCGACAGCGATCCGACCAAGCTGATCGAGATCGTCGAGATCGGCAAGCAGATGCTGATGACCCGCGGCGCGCTCACCACCTTCTCGATCGCCAACGACGTCGCCAAATATTTCGCGATGATCCCGGCGATGTTCGCCGCCTTCTACCCGATGCTGAACGCGCTCAACGTGATGGGGCTCGGCAATCCGCGCTCCGCCATCCTCTCGGCGATCATCTTCAACGCGCTCATCATCGTCGTGCTGATCCCGCTGGCGCTCAGCGGGGTGAAATACCGCCCCATCGGCGCGGCGGGGATCCTGCGCCGCAACCTCTTGATCTACGGCCTCGGCGGGATCGTCGCACCGTTCGTCGGGATCAAGCTGATCGACATGCTCGTCACCGCAATCGGGCTCGCCTGAAGGAGGAGTCCCACCCATGATGCAACATATCCGCCCGGCGATCGTCATGATCATCGCCATGACCATCATCACCGGCCTCGCCTACCCGCTCGCCATCACCGGGATCGCCCAGGCGGTCTTTCCCTACCAGGCGAACGGCAGCTTGATCCGCGTCAACGGCCGCGTGATCGGCTCGGCCCTGATCGGCCAGGACTTCACCTCGCCGCGCTACTTCCACCCGCGGCCCTCGGCCACCACCGGAACCGACCCGAAAGACCCGTCCAAGACCATCAGCGTGCCCTACGCCGCGGACAATTCCTCGGGCTCCAATCTCGGGCCGACCTCCAAGGCCCTGGTGAGCGGCGTCCAGGCGATGGCGGCAACGCTTGCCCGCGAGAACCCGGGCACGCCCATCCCGGTCGACCTGGTGACGAACTCGGCGAGCGGACTCGACCCGGACATCACCCCGGCCGGCGCCCTCTTCCAGGTGCCGATGGTCGCCAAGGCCCGGGGCTTGCCTGCGGCGACGGTGCGCCAGCTGGTGCTTGCCCATATCACGCCACGCCTCCTCGGCATCCTGGGGGAACCCCACGTCAATGTGCTGAAGCTCAACCTCGCGCTCGACGCGCTGCATTCGTAGGAGGGAGGAGGGGTCCAGGAGCCCAGCTCCTGGCAGGGGTCCAGGGGACAGCGTCCCCTGGTCTTGCTTTGGTGGCGTATAGAGCAAAGCGATGAGTGAGCAGGGTGAGCGGCGGCCGTCGGCGGATGCCTTATTGGAGGCGGAGGCGCGGCGGCGTGAGGGGCGGCTCAAGGTTTTTCTCGGCGCCGCGCCGGGTGTCGGCAAGACGTATTCGATGTTGACCGTGGCCCAGGCGCGGCGGCGCGAGGGGGTGGATGTCGTGGTTGGGGTGGTCGAGACCCATGGGCGGGTCGAGACCGAGACGTTGCTGGAGGGGCTCGAGGTCATTCCCCGGCGTGCCGTCGATTACAAGGGGCGGGCGCTGGCGGAGATGGACCTCGATGCGATTCTGCTGCGCCGGCCGCGTCTGGTGCTGGTGGACGAGCTGGCGCATGCGAACGCGCCGGGCAGCCGGCATCCCAAGCGTTATCTCGATGTCGAGGAGCTGTTGGCGGCGGGCATCGACGTTTTCACGACGCTGAACATTCAGCATGTGGAGAGCTTGAACGACGTCGTTGCCAGCATCACGCGCATTCGCGTGCGTGAGACGGTGCCGGATTCGATTCTCGACCGGGCCGACGAGATCGAGCTGGTCGATCTGACGCCCGAGGATTTGCTCCAGCGGCTCAAGGACGGCAAGGTTTATGTGCCGCACCAGGCGGAGCGGGCGATCCGGCATTATTTCTCGCCCGGCAATCTGACCGCGCTCAGGGAGCTGGCGCTCCGGCGCACGGCCGAGCGGGTCGACGATCAGATGGTGAGCTACATGCGCCGGCATGCGATTGCCGGCCCATGGGCGGCCGGGGAGCGGGTGCTGGTCGCGGTGGGCGGCGAGCCCGGCAGCGTGGTGCTGGTGCGGCATGCGCGGCGGATGGCGGACCGGTTGCGCGCGCCGTGGGCGGCGATCCATGTCGAGACGGCGCGCAGCCTGCGCATGGGTGCGGCCGAGCGGACGCGGATCACCGAGGCGCTGGGCCTGGCGGAGCGGCTGGGCGCGGAGGCGGTCACCATCCCCGGGCAGGATGTCGCCGAGACGCTCCTCGAGTACGCACGGGCCAATAATTTTACGCATATCATCATTGCGCAGCCGCGCCGGTTGCGGTGGCTCGCGGCGATCTGGAGCTCGGTGACCGACCATCTGCTCCGCCATGCCGGCGAGATCAGCGTGCATGTGATCGCCGCGAGGGACGACGAGGCGCGGCTGGCGGAGGGTTGGTTCGAGCGCGGCGAGGCGGTGCGGCCGGCGGCCTGGGTGGGGAGTCTCGGGTTCGTCGCCGCAGCGCTCGGGATTTCCGCGCTGCTGCATGACGTGGTGGGCGTGGCCGACGTGGCGGAGGTGTTTCTCGCCGCGGTGCTGGCGGCGGCGGTGACCTATGGGCTGTGGCCGTCGCTGCTGGCGTGCCTCGCGAGCGTGCTGGCGTTCAACTTCTTTTTCCTCCCCCCGCTCTACACGTTCACGATTTCCGATCCGGCGAACATCGTCTCGCTTTTCTTCTTCTCGGCGGTGGCGCTGATCGCGAGCCAGCTTGCCGCGAGGGTGCGGGCGCAGGCGGTGGTGGCGCGCGGGCGGGCGCGCACGACCGAGGAGCTGTATGGGTTCAGCCGCAAGCTGGCCGTGGCGGTCACGCTCGACGATCTCCTGTGGGCGACGTGCCACCAGATCGCGCGGATGCTCAAGGTGCGGGTGGTGCTGCTGCTGGCGGAGGGGGAAAGGCTTGTCGTGCGCGCGGGCTATCCGCCGGAGGATCGGCTGGACGATGCCGACGTGGCGGCGGCGAGCTGGAGCTGGAAGCACAATCGCGAGGCCGGGCGCGGGGCGGACACGCTGCCCGGGGCGCGGCGGCTTTTCCTGCCGATCGAGACCGGGCGGGGCGTGCTGGGCGTGGTCGGGCTCGATCGCGACGGGCCGGGCGCGCTGCTCGGGCCGGACGAGCGGCGGCTGCTCGATTCGCTGACCGGGCAGGCGGCGTTGGCGATCGAGCGGATCATGCTCGCCTCGGACCTCGACCGGGCGCGGCTGGCGGCCGAGAGCGAGCGGCTGCGCACGGCGCTGCTGACCTCGATCTCGCATGACCTGCGCACGCCGCTTGCCACCATTCTGGGCTCGGCGACGAGCCTGACGGCGGAGGGGGCGAGGCTCGAGCCGCGCGCCGCGGCCGAGCTGCTCGGCCTGATCCGCGACGAGGCGGAGCGGCTCAACCGGTTCATCGGCAACCTGCTCGACATGACGCGGCTCGAGGCGGGCTCGCTCGAGCCGAACCGGGAGCCGACCGATATCGCCGATGCGATCGGCACCGCGCTGGCGCGGGCGGAGCGGATTCTGGCGCCATACGTCGTGGAGATGGCGATCGAGGGCGAGCTTCCGCTGCTCAAGCTGGATGGGGTGCTGCTCGAGCAGGTGCTGCTGAACCTGCTCGACAATGCGGCGAAGTATGCGCCGGCGGGATCGCGGATCGGGATCGCCGCGGGGCGCGAGGATGGCATGGTGCGGATTGCCGTGCGCGACGAGGGGCCGGGGATTCCGGCGGAGGATCTCGAGCGGATCTTCGAGAAATTCTATCGTGTCCGGCGGGCGGACCGGAGGCCGGCCGGCACCGGGCTCGGGCTTGCGATCTGCCGCGGCTTCGTCGAGGCGATGGGCGGGACGATTGTCGCGGCGAACCGGACGGATCGTTCCGGGGCGGTGTTCACGGTGGCGTTTCCCGAGCCGGCCGCGCCATGAGTCCGGTGGTGATGCGGGTGCTGGTGGTGGATGACGAGCCGGCGATCCTGCGCTTCCTCAGGGCCGGGCTCGGCAGCCAGGGCTATGGCGTGGTAGAGGCGAGGACGGCGGCGGAGGCGCTGGCCGCGGTCAGGAGGAGGGCGGCGGAGCTCGTCGTGCTCGATCTCGGGCTGCCGGACCGTGACGGGCTCGAGCTCATTCCGGCGCTCCGGGCCGCGGATCCGGGCTTGCCGATCATCGTGCTTTCGAGCCGCGGCGACGAGCGGGCGAAGGTGGCGGCGCTCGATGGTGGCGCGGACGACTACATCACCAAGCCGTTCGGGATGGAGGAGCTGCTCGCGCGCATCCGCACGGCGGCGCGGCACAGGCTGGCGCAGCAGGGCGAGCTGCCGGTGTTCCGCAGCCTCGGGCTGGCGGTCGATCTGGTGCGGCGGATCGTCACCGTGCGCGGGGAAGAGATCAAGCTCTCGCCGCGGGAATGGGAGCTGTTGCGCATCCTGATCGCGCATGCGGGCAAGGTGCTGACGCACCGCTTCCTGCTGCGCGAGGTCTGGGGCGGAGAGACGGACGTGCAATATCTGAGGATCTATGTGCGGGCGCTGAGGCAGAAGATCGAGAGCGAGCCGGACCGGCCGCGCCTGCTGCTCACCGAGACCGGCGTGGGCTATCGCTTGCGGGCGGCGGACGAGCCGGACGCGACGGGGCAGCCGGCCTTATGAGCGACGCGCCGACATGGAGCTGAGCGAGCTTCTGACGCCGGAACGGGTGCTCGCCGACCTCGCCGTTCCGGACAAGCGGGCGCTGCTCGTCGAGCTCGGGCGGCGGGCGGGGGCGCTGCTTCGGATGCCGGGCACGGCGATCACCGCCGCGCTCGCGAGCCGCGAGCAGATGGGCTCGACCGGGCTGGGGCGCGGGTTCGCGCTGCCGCATGCGCGGATCGAGGGGCTGGACCGGTTCTTCGGGATGTTCGTGCGGCTGGCGCGGCCGATCGCCTTCGATGCGATCGACGACCGGCCGGTTTCGCTGGTCTTCCTGCTGCTGAGCCCGGCGGGCTCGGGCGGGGAGCACCTGGCCGCGCTGGCGGCGATCTCGCGGCGGATGAGCGATGCGGCGACGGTGCGCCGGCTCGGCTCCGCGCCCTCGGCGGCGCGGCTATTCGACGAGCTTGTGGGCAGCGAGCGGGCGGCCTGACCAGGTTCGATGGGAAGGGAGGGGGAGATGGGGGAAACAGATCCGGGCGCGGTGTTCGATGCCCATGTGAAGGCCGAGTTCGTCGATCGCGACCTCGAGGCGACGATGGCGACGATGGTGGCGGAGCCGCATCTGACGCATGTGCCGGTGCTGACCGGGGGCACCGGCGGGGCCGAGGTGCGGCGCTTCTACGGGACGCACTTCATCGGCCATTGGCCGCCGGACACGAAGACCACGCTGATCTCGCGCACCGTCGGGCAGGGGCGCGTCGTCGACGAGTTCATCCTCTCCTTCACCCACACGGTGGAGATGGACGCGATCGTGCCGGGGATTGCGCCGACGGGGCGGACGGTGGAGGTGCCGCTGGTCGTGATATGCGGGTTCGCCGGCGACAGGATCACCTACGAGCACATCTACTGGGACCAGGCGACGGTGCTCGTGCAGCTCGGCGTGCTGGCGGCGGCGGGGCTGCCGGTCGCCGGTGCGGAGCAGGCGCGGCGCCTGCTCGACCCGACGCGGCCGGCGAACGGGCTGATCCGGAAAGCACGCCGCGCGGGGTAGGGCTGCCCGGCGCGGCGCTTGTCCGGCGGGGTCCGGGTCCCGATATGGGCCTCCCGCGGGCGCAAGGAGGGCGGCTCGCGGAGGATGGGCCGGGACTCGCGGGGGACTGCCCGGGGGACTGCCCGGGGGACTGAGAGGTATTCGATGGACGGAATGGATATCGCCGTTGCGGCTGACGCCGAACGGGAGATCAGGGACGCCTATTCGCGTGCGGTGATCGGCGCGGTGGAGGCGGTCGGGCCGGCGGTGCTGCATATCGCCGTGGGCAAGGGAACGGGCTCGGGCGTGGTCTTCACGCCCGACGGGTATGTGCTCACCAACAGCCATGTCGCCGGCGGGACGGGACGCGTCTCGGCCACCTTCCCGGACGGGCGGTCGATGGGCGCGCGGCTGGTGGGCGACGATCCGGAGACGGATCTTGCCGTGCTCCGCCTCGAGGGCGAGGCGCCGGCCTATGCCCGGCTGGGCGAGGCGCGGCGGCTGGCGGCCGGCCAGCTCGTCATCGCGATCGGCAATCCGTTCGGCTTTCAGGCAACGGTGACGGCCGGCGTGGTGAGCGCGCTCGGGCGCAGCCTGCGCACGCGCTCGGGGCGGCTGATCGACGGCGTGATCCAGACCGATGCGGCGCTCAACCCGGGCAATTCGGGCGGGCCGCTGGTCAATGCGGCGGGCGACGTGGTCGGGATCAACACCGCGATCATCGCCGGCGCGCAGGGGCTTTGCTTCGCCATCTCGGCGGATACGGCTTCGTTCGTCGCCTCGCGGCTGATCCGCGAGGGGCGGGTGCGGCGTTCGGCGATCGGGCTTTCGGGCCACGACATCACGGTGCCGCGGCGGTTCGTCCGCTTCCATGGCCTGGCGGGCGAGGGCGGCGTGCGGGTCGAGGCGCTGGTGGCGGAAGGCGCGGCCGCTTCGGCGGGGCTGAAGGCCGGCGACGTGATCGTTTCGTTCGACGGGGTCGCGGTCGGCTCGGTCGATGACCTGCACCGGCTGCTGACGGAAGAGCGGGCGGGCAAGGCAATGCCGCTGAGCTTCCTGCGCGGGACGGAGCGGCAGACGGTGGAGATCGTGCCCGAGGTCCGGTGAGGGCCGGGGTGACGGCGGCGAGGTGTCTCCGAACCGTCATCACCCTGTCCGAGAAGCGTGATAAGCGACGCCCGCTTTCCTGCTTCGGGGGACAGAATGACGGATCACGGAGACACTCGCGCGGCCTGGGCCGGGCGGCGCGCGATGCTGAAGTTCGGCGCCGGCGCGATCGGAGCGGCGCTGGCGCCAGGTCTGGCGCGCGCCGCCGGTGCTGCGGATGCGGCGCTGACCAAGGCGGCCAAGGCGGAGGGACGCCTGAACGTGATCGCCCTGCCGCCCGACTGGGCGAATTACGGCGCCATCATCGACCGCTTCGAGAAGACATACGGCATTCCGATCGACAGCGCCGCGCCCGATGACAGCTCGGCGCAGGAGCTGCAGTCGATCCGCTCGCTGAAGAGCCAGTCCCGCGGGCCGGACGTGGTGGATGTGGGGCCGGCTTTCGCGCTGATCGGCGCGAGCGAGGGTCTCTTCGTCCCCTACAAGGTCGCGACCTGGGACAGCATTCCCACGCCGATGAAGGACCCGGGCGGGATGTGGTACGGGGACTATTTCGGGCTGATGTCCTTCGGCATCAACCGCGCGGTGGTGAAGACCGCGCCCGCGAGCTGGGCGGATCTGAAGAAGCCGGACTACAAGGGCATGGTGGCGCTGAACGGCAGCCCGCTCGGCGCCGGCGCGGCCTTTGGCGCGGTCATGGCGGCCTCGCTGGCCGGCGGCGGCTCGCTCGACGATATCGGGCCCGGGATCTCGTTCTTTTCGGAGCTGGCGAAGCTCGGCAATTTCAATCCCTCGGCCGCGACCTCGGCGAGCCTGGTTTCCGGACAGACGCCGATCGTCGTCAACTGGGATTACCTCAATCTCGCGCAGGCGAAGAAGTCCAAGGGCATGACGCCGATCGACACGGTGATCCCGGCGAATGCCACGCCCTATGGCGCGTTCTATTGCCAGGCGATCAGCAGATTCGCCCCCCACCCTGAGGCGGCGCGGCTGTGGGAGGAATTCCTCTATTCGGACCAGGGCCAGCTCCTGTTCCTGGAGGGCTTCGCCCACCCGGCCCGCTTCTCCGACATGGTCAAGCGCGGGGTGGTGTCGCAGGAACTGATGGCCGCCTTGCCGCCGGCGGGCCCTTACGCCGCGGCGGCCTTCGCCACCAACGATCAGACCACGAAGGCGCAGCAGGCGCTGGCCGCGGACTGGACCAAGACGGTCAAGGCGTGACGCCGGGAGGATCGCGCCTCTCCACCCGGCCTGGGCTGTCTGCCCGGGCCGACCTGGTTCCGAGCATTCTCTTCGTCGGGCCTTTCCTGCTCTATGTGAGCGCGTTCCTGATCCTGCCGGCGGGGATGCTCCTGCTCACGGCTTTCGCCGGCAGGAACGGGCCGACATTCTCGTATGTCGCGGGGCTGGGGGCGGGGCCGACGCTGGTCGCCTTCCGCAACTCCCTCGTGCTCTCGGCGCTCTCGGCGCTGGTCGGGCTCGTCGCGGGCGGGCTCGGGGCTTATTTCGTGATGCGCCCGGGCATGCCGCGCGGGCTCAGCTCGCTCGTCACGAGCTTCAGCGCGGTGGCGGCGAACTTCGCGGGGGTCCCGCTCGCCTTCGCCTTCATCGCCACGCTGGGCAGCCTCGGGATGATCACGACCTGGCTGAAATCGGCCGGGATCGATCTCTACGGCATGGGGTTCAGCCTCTATTCGCTGCCCGGGCTGGTGCTGGTGTACGCCTATTTCCAGATCCCGCTGATGATCATCGTGATCACGCCGGCGCTCGAGGCGCTGCGCCGGGAATGGCGGGAGGCGGCGGAGAATCTCGGCGCCTCCTCATGGGATTATTGGCGGCTCCTGGGGCTGCCGATCCTGCTGCCGGGGCTCCTTTCGGCCTACATTTTGCTCTTCGGCAACGCATTCTCGGCCTACGCGACGCCCTACGCGCTCACCTCGGGCATCATCGCGCTGGTCCCCGTCGAGATCAGCAACGTGCTTTCGGGCAACGTGATGCTCTCGCCCGGGACCGGAGCGGCGCTCGCGCTCGGCATGATCGTGGTGATGGTCGCGGTGATGGGGCTCTACGCGTTGCTCCTGCGCCGGGTCGGACGATGGACGCGTTGACCACGGCGGCGCGCCCGCGGGCTGGCGCGGCGCGGCGGCCGCGCGGCACGGCCGTGCCGAAGGCGGGGCTGGCGCTGCTCGGGCTCTATTTCGCGATCCCTCTCGTTGCCACCGGCGCCTTCAGCTTCTGGGAAGGCGGCCAGAGATACGGGTTGCGCGCCTATGCCGCGCTGATCCACGCCGCACCATTCTGGGACAGCCTCGGGCTCTCGCTCAGGCTCGCCGCGGAAACGATCCTGGCAGGGCTTGTCATCCTCGTGCCGGCGACCTTCTGGATGAACCTTCGGGTGCGCGCGCTCAGGCCGCTCTTCGACCTCTTCTCCGTGCTGCCCTTCGTGGTGCCGCCGATCGCGCTGGTCGCGGGGATGACGGCGCTCTACACCGGGCCGGACTGGTTCGTGGGCACGGCGAATTTCCTTGTCGTGCCCTATGTGATTCTCGCTTTGCCCTACACCTACCGGGCGCTCGATATCGGGATGCGCGCGCTCGACCTCAGCACGCTCACCGAGGCGTCGCAGAGCCTCGGCGCCGGGTGGGGCACGCTCATTTTCCGCGTGCTGGTGCCGAACCTGACGAGCGCGCTGATCGGCGCGGCGCTGCTCACGATCGCCATCGTGATGGGCGAATTCACCTTCGCAACCATCCTGCTGTTCAACACCTTCGCCGTCTACATCAACTATGTCGGCCAGACCTCGGCGACCGAAGCGGCCGCGCTGACCCTGCTGAGCTTCCTCATCACCTGGCTCGCCATGCTGGGCGTGCTGCTCACCGGACGCGGCCAAGCCGGGCGCGGCCAGGCGCAGATCGGAGGAGCCCGCTGATGGCCTATCTCGAGATCGACTCCGTTGCCAAGGAGTACGGCGCGAAGACGGTGCTGCGCGACGTGACGCTCCGCCTGGCCGCCGGGGAATTCGTCTCGCTGCTCGGCCCCTCGGGCTGCGGCAAGACGACGCTGCTGCGCATCATCGCCGGATTCGAGCTTCCGTCCGCCGGGCGGGTGCTGCTCGAAGGCGCGGACATCACCGCGCTGCCGGCGGCGAAGCGGCAGATGGGCATGGTGTTCCAGGCCTACTCGCTCTTTCCGAACATGACGGCGGCGGCCAATGTCCGCTTCGGGCTCGGCGTGCGGCGCATCGAGCGGACCGCACAGGAAAAGCGGGCACGCGAGCTCCTGGAGCTGGTCGGGCTCGCCGCGCACGCGGACAAATATCCGCACCAGCTCTCCGGCGGACAGCAGCAACGCGTCGCGCTCGCCCGCGCGCTCGCCATCCGCCCCTCCCTCCTTTTGCTCGACGAACCGCTCTCGGCGCTCGATGCCAAGGTGCGGGCGCAGTTGCGCGAAGAGATCCGCCGCATCCAGCGGGAGACCGGCGTGACCACGGTCTTCGTGACCCACGACCAGGAGGAGGCGCTCTCGATCTCCGACCGCGTGGTGGTGATGCAGGAGGGCATGCTCTCGCAGGTGGGCGACCCGGCGACGATCTACGGCGAGCCGGAGAACCTCTTCGTCGCCCGCTTCGTCGGCGCCGTGGCCGAATTGCCGGGCGCGGTGGTCGATGGCGGCGTCGGCGTGGTGGAAGTCTTCGGCACCCCGGTGCCCGCATCGCGCGCCCGCGGCCTCGCCGCGGGAACGCAGGTGCACTTCCTGCTCCGGCCGGAGAACGTGCAGCTCTCGCCCGCGGGCGATAACGGCACGCTCAACGGCACCGTCGCGGCGCGCACCTTCTTCGGCGCGCTCACCAACCTCCGGATCGACCTCGGCGGCAAAGGCAGCCTGACGGCGGCGATGCCGAGCGCCGAAGCCAACGCACTGACACTGGGCACCAAAGTCGCGGTCTCCTGGGACGCGGACGCGCCTCGTGTGCTGGTGGCGTCGGCTGAGGTTGAGACCCGCCGCTGAAAGACCAGGGGGACGCTGTCCCCTGCAGGGCCCCTTTGCCATCTGGCGAGCGCGCGTCCGCTTGCCGCCGGGTGCGCGCGCGAGTGCCAGTGCGGCCTGCCGCAATGGCCGACCGCGGCGATCCTCACCGAGCACCTGAGCGGCTACGGCGTCTCCGTCGAACGCGGCGCCACCGTTCTCTCGATCGATGACGATTCAGCCCGGCAGGAACCCGACCAGGCGCTTCGCCTCGGCGACAATCGGCCGGCAGATCGCGCTCGCGCGGGCCGCACCCGCGCGCAGCACCTGCTCGACATGGCCCGGCTCGGCGAGCAGGCGGCGGGTTTTTTCGCCGATCGGGCCGAGTGATTCCACGAGCAGCGCGGCGAGATCCTCCTTGAAGGCGGAAAACCCCTTGCCGCCGTGGAGGCGGAGCACGCCCGCCTCGTCGGTATCCGCGAGGGCGGCGTAGATGCCGACCAGGTTGCGCGCCTCCGCCCGCCCGGCGAGCCCCGCGGGCTCGGTGGGCAGCGGCTCGGGATCGGTCCGCGCGCGGCGGATTTTCTGCGCGATCGCGTCCGGCTCATCGTTGAGGTTGATCCGGCTTTGCTCCGAGGCGTCGGATTTCGACATCTTCTTCGTCCCGTCGCGCAGGCTCATCACCCGCGCCGCCGGCCCCAGGATCAGCGGCTCGATCGGGCGAAAGAAATCGACGCCGTAATCATGGTTGAATTTCTGCGCGATGTCGTTGGCAAGCTCGAGATGCTGGCGCTGGTCATCGCCCACCGGCACGCGCGTTGCGTGGTAGGCGAGGATGTCGGCGGCCATCAGGTTCGGATAGACATAGAGCCCGGCCGAAGCATTTTCGCGATCCTTGCCCGCCTTGTCCTTGAACTGCGTCATCCGGTTGAGCCAGCCGAGCCGGGCTGTGCAGTTGAAGATCCAGGCAAGCTCGGCGTGCTCCGGCACGGCGGATTGGTGGAAGAGGATGCTCTGCGCGGGATCGATCCCGCAGGCGATGATCGCCGCGGCCAGCTCGCGCGTCTGCTGCGCCAGCAGCTTCGGGTCCTGCCAGACGGTGATCGCGTGCAGATCGACGACGCAATAGATGCATTCGTGGGCGGCTTGCAGCGCGACCCAGTTGCGGATCGCGCCGAGATAATTGCCGAGCGTGGGAATGCCGGAAGGCTGGATGCCGGAGAAGATGCGCTGCATGCGTCGCTGATCCGCGTTGTCCCTGCCCGTCGTGCGGCGGGTGTGCGGGCAAGCTCCTCAGTCGGTCAAGCCCCGCCGCTCAAGCGCCCGCCATGGCCGCGAGGCTCGCGGCGCAGCGCCTTCCCTCGGCGAGATCGGCCGCCCGCAAGGGCGCGCGGACGCGGCACCAGCCGGGATCGGCGGTCTCCGCCGCCAGCGCCGCCTTCAGGCGCGGCAGGAAGTCCGCCTCCAGCGCGGCGATGGCGGCGCGCATGGCGGCGAGTGGCGGGTTCGGCGCGAACATCGCGCGGACCAGGTCCGGCACGACGTTCGCCATGCCGCAGATCGTGCCGACGCCGCCTTCGGCGAGCGCCTGGGGGATGTCGGCCTCGTTGCCGACCAGGACCGGCACGTCGGGGGCGGCCTTTCGAAAAGCCTGGAACTGGGGAAAATCGCCGCTGCTGTCCTTGACGCCGGCGACGAGGCCGCCGAAGCGCGCGCGGAGCCAGGCGACGCTCGCCGCGGCGACCGGGACGCCCGAGACCTGGGGGATGTGGTAGAGGGTGAGGTGGAGGCGATCGTCCGCCACGCCCTCGATGAGGCGGGCGAAGGCATCGGCGACGCCGGCTGCGGCGACGTTGCGGAAGAAGAAGGGCGGCAGGGCCAGGAGCTGGTCGAGGCCGAGCGAGAGGGCGGCGCGCGCCAGGGCGACCGAATCGGGGATCGCCGGGAAGCCGATGCCCAGCGCGAGACGGGCGGGGGGAATTCCCTGGGCGAGCAGCGCTTCGACAACCGCCAGACGCTCGGAGGCGGTGAACGAGGGTCCTTCGCCGGTGGTGCCGAAGAGGACGATCCCGTCACAGCCCTGGGCGAGGAGATGGGCGGCGTGGCGCCCGAGGCGATCCGCGTCCGCCGCGCCGTCGGCGGCGAGCGGGGTGAGCGCCGCCACCCACAGGCCGGCGATGGCGCCACTCATGGAATGCGTTGCAAGCTGGGAATGCGCCGCAAGCTGGGAATGCGCTGCATGTCGGATGGTTCCTTCTGGCGTGAGCCTGAGGCTCCTCTGACATGTTAGGTTGCTCGCCAGGGGTCCACAAGCGAGCTCACCCGCGCCGGCGCCCGAGCCGGCCCCGGAGATCGCGGATATCGAACGCCGCCAGGGCCTGCCCGGCGAGCCCGTAGGCGAGCCCGCCCGCGGCGACGATCGCCGCGAGCCGCATCCAGCGCAGCACGCCCGCCACCGGCGGAACGAACTGGACGGCAAGCGCCAGGACCGCGCCCATCGCGACGGCGGCGAGCAGCATCCTCGGCGCCCGGCGCCGCAGCTTGCGATCGGCGTGGAAGAGCCGCCGCCGCACCAGCATCGTGGCCAGCGCGCCGGCGTTGAACACGGCGGAAAGGCTCGCCGCCAGTGCGATCCCCGTCGCCCCGAGCGGGACCATCAGCGCGAGGATGAAGACGAGGTTCACCGCCAGCGCGGCGACCCCCACCAGCACCGGCGTCCTGGTGTCGCCGCGGGCGAAAAAACTCGGCGCCAGCACCTTCGCCAGCACCGTCGCCGGCACCCCCACCGCATAGGCGATGAGGGCGGCCGCGGTCGCCGCCACGTCCGCCCCGGTGAAGGCCCCGCGTTCGAAGAGCACGCGCACGATCGGCACCGAGACGACGGCGAGCCCGACCGCCGCCGGCAGGGTGAGCGCCAGGGCGAACTCGATCGCCCGGTTCAGCGTCCGGTGCGCCGTGAGCTTCGCCCCACCCCGCACCTGGCGCGAGAGCACGGGCAGCAGCGCCGTGCCCACGGTGACGCCGATCACCCCGAGCGGAAGCTGGTTCACGCGGTTGGCGTAGTAGAGCACCGAGACCGAGCCGGGCTTGAGCAGGCTGGCGACGATGGTATCGACCGCGACGTTGATCTGCATGACGCCGACGCCGATCACCCCCGGCCCCATCCGCCGCATGACCAGCCTGACGGCGGGCGTGAGCCGGGGCCGGCGCAGCCGGAGCGCCATCCCAGCCTGCGCCATCGCCGCCGCCAGCAGCGCGAGCTGCGCCATGCCCGAGATGGTGACGCCATAGGCCAGCGCGTGCCCGGCGGTGGGCAGGAAGGGCGTGAGGAAGAGCAGGGCGGCGATGGTGCAGAGGTTGAACAGGATCGGCGCCGCCGCGGCGGCGGCGAAGCGATGCAGCCCGTTGAGCACGCCGGCGAAGGAAGCCGCGAGGCAGATCAGCATCAGGTAGGGAAAGGTGATCCGGGTGAGCTGCACCGCGAGCGCGAATTTTGCCGGGACCGCGGTGAAACCCGGCGCCAGCACCACCATCATTTCCGGCATGAAGACGACCCCGGCCAGGCTCAGGACGCCGAGCCAGAGCACCATCATGCTCACCACCTCCTCGGCGAAGCGGCGGGCGGCATCATGCCCCTCGCTCACGAGCGCGCCGGCGAAGGCCGGGATGAAGGAGGCGTTGAAGGCGCCCTCGCCGAACAATTGGCGGAACAGGTCCGGCAGCTTGAGGGCGACGAAGAACGCATCCGCGACCATCCCGGCGCCGAGCCGATCGGCGATCAGCACGTCGCGGAGGAAGCCGAGGACCCGGCTCGCGAGCGTCCAGAAGCCGACGGTGAGGATGTTGCGGAACACGCCCTCACTCGTCCCTGGGCGGCCGCGCGAGCAGCGCGGCCATCGCCTCGCCGAGCGTCGTCTCGCCGGCGAGCAGCCGGGCCACCGCTTCCGCGACCGGCACCTCGCACCCCGCGCCCTCGGCCCGCGCCAGCAGCGCCGGCGCGGTCGCGACCCCCTCGGCCACACCCTCCACCGCCGGCCTCTCGCCGCGCCCGAGCGCCCGGCCATAGCGAAAATTCCGGCTCGCCCGCCCGGTGCAGGTCAGCACCAGGTCGCCGAGCCCGGAAAGGCCGAAGCTCGTCTCCAGCCTGCCGCCGAGCGCAACGGTGAGCCGCGAAAGCTCGGCGAGCCCGCGGGTTACCAGCGCCGCGCGCGCGTTCTCGCCCCAGCCGGCGCCGATCACCGCGCCGGCGGCGATCGCGATCACGTTTTTCGCCGCCCCGCCGACCTGCGCCCCGAGCGGGTCGGCATTGCCGTAGAGCCGGAGCCCCGGCCCGGCGAGCGCGGCGAGGAGGGCTTTTCGCAGTTCGCCGTCCGCGGCGGCCAGCACCGCGGCCGCCGGCAGCCCGGCGGCGATCTCGGCGGCGAAATTCGGGCCCGTCAGGACGGCGGAAGGCGCGCCAGGATGCAGCGCGGCGAGGATCTCGAGCGGCATCAGGCCGGTCCCCGCCTCCATGCCTTTCGCCGCCGCGACGAGCGGCCGCCCGGCCGGAACGACGGCGCCCGCAATGGTGCGAAAATGCTGCACCGGCACCGCGAGCAGCAGGATTTCAGCCTCCGGGATGGAAGGATCGTCGGCAAGCCCCACGGCCTCGGGGAGGGGAAAACCGGGCAGGCGCGGGTTCTCGCGGCGCGCCGCGATCTCCCGCAGCCGGGCGGGGTCCCGCGCCCAGAGCCGGACCTCGTGGCCCGCGCGATGGGCG
This sequence comes from uncultured Pseudomonadota bacterium, assembly GCA_963840545.1. Taxonomy (GTDB): domain Bacteria; phylum Pseudomonadota; class Alphaproteobacteria; order Acetobacterales; family Acetobacteraceae; genus JAKAWQ01. The sequence goes on from CAWIZE010000002.1 coordinate 746,038, forward strand.
AAGAGGGCGAGCGCGGTGCCCCAGGCGCCGGCGCCGACGATGCCCCAACGGCTCATCGAGAGCTACTCATCGACCAGGCGGACCAGCGCCGCACCCCCGCCCGGCTCGCCCGTGCCGAGCCGCTCGCAGAGCGCATCGAGGATCGCCCGCGCCGCCGGCTCGAACTCGAACGGCGGCCCGACGACCACCATCCCCGCCCCGTTGAGGCGCGCCGGATCGGTCGGCTCGCGGAGGAAGAGCTCGGCGGCGACGATATCGCGCATCCCGCTCTCACGGAGCGCGGTGTGGAACGCCCGCACCGGCGCCCGGTGCTTGATCGGGTACCAGGCCGCCAGCACCCCTTCGCGGAAGCGCGCGCGGGCGGCGGAGAGCCCGGCCACGACCCGTTCGAGCTCGCCCGGCTGCTTCGTAGGGCGGGTCGATCAGGACCAGGCCCCGCCGCGGATCGGGCGGCAGCAGCGCGCGCAGCGCCGCGAACCCGTCGCGACAATGCACCGCCACCTGGCGATCGCCGGCGAAGCGCCGGCGAAGGGCGAAAAATTCCTCCGCGTGGAGCTCGCAGCAGATCAGCCGGTCGGCCGGCCGCAGCACGCTGCGGGCGAGCAGGGAGGTGCCGGGAAAGCAGCCCGCCGCGCGGACCAGCGCCACGTAGGCCGCGAGCGGCACCGGCGGGTCGTCCATCAGCCGTCCGATCCCCGTGCGCCATTCCCCGGTCCGCGCCGCCTCGGGCGCGGCGAGGTCGTATCCGCCGGCGCCGGCATGGGTGTCCAGCACGGTGATCGGGCGCGGCTTCCTCTGCAGCGCGCCGAGCAGCCACAGCAGGATCGCCTGCTTGAGGCAGTCCGCGAAGCCGCCGGCGTGGTAGGCGTGGCGGTAGTTCAATGGACCAGCTCGTCGAGCGCCCAGCGCGGGCGGGCGGGCGCGTCCAGCCCGTCGGCGAAGCCGAGGCGAAGCCGCTCGATCCCCGCCCAGGCGACCATCACGGCATTGTCGGTGCAGAGCGGCCCGGGCGGGGCGAAGAGGGAAAAACCGGCCCGGCCGGCTGCCTCGGCGAGTGCCGCCCGCGCCGCGCCGTTGGCCGCGACGCCGCCCGAGACGACGAGGAGCCGCGCCTCAGGGTGGCGGGCGGAAAAAATCCCGATCGCGTGCTTCGCCCGATCGGCCAGCACGTCGGCCACCGCCTGCTGGAAGGAGGCGGCGATGTCGGACGCCGCGGCGCGCGGCATCGCCCCCGGCGGGAAGCCGGCCACCGCCTGCGCGACCGCGGTTTTCAGCCCGCTGAAGCTGAAATCGCAGCCGGCCCGGCCCGCAAGCGGCCGGGGGAAGCGCCAGCGCCGCGGATCGCCCTGCCCGGCCATCCGCTCGAGCGCCGGCCCGCCCGGCCAGGGCAGCCCGAGCAGTTTTCCGACCTTGTCGAACGCCTCGCCGGCGGCATCGTCGATCGTGGCGCCGAGCATGCGGTATTTTCCGACGGATTCCACCGCCGCCCAGAGGCTGTGTCCGCCCGAGACCAGCAGGAGCAGGTATGGAAAAGGGGCCTCACCCAGCCCGGGCAGCCGCGGCGTCAGCGCATGCGCCTCGAGATGGTTGATGGCGAGGAACCGGCAGCCGGCGGCGAGCGCGATCCCCTTGGCGAGCTGGCTGCCGACGATCAGCCCGCCGATCAACCCCGGCCCGGACGTCGCCGCCACCGCCGCGAGGTCGGAAAAACCGAGCCCCGCCTCGGCCATCGCCTCGCGCACCAGTCCCGGCAGATGGGCGAGGTGGGCGCGGGCCGCGATTTCCGGCACGACGCCGCCATAGGGCGCGTGCTCGCGGGTCTGGCTCAGCAGGCGCTGGCTCAGCAGGCGCCCGGTTCCGTCGAGCAGCGCGGCGGCGGTTTCGTCGCACGAGCTCTCGATTCCAAGCACGGCACCCTGGACGCCGGCGGTGGGGGCAACGAAATTCACCCTCGTCCCTTTCCTTTCTTCGTTTGCAGTTTTAGGACGACCGCATGACCGCCCTGAAGCCCCCGGAGCAGACGGCAACCGTGCGGGTCCGTCCCCATGTCCGCGAACTGCCGCTCCGCGTCGGCACCAGGGGCTCGCCGCTGGCGCTCGTCCAGACCCGCGCCTTCCTCGCCGTGCTCCGCCATTTCTGCCCCGTGCTGCGCACGCTCGACGTGTTCGAGGAGCACCCGATCACCACCACCGGCGATCGCGTCCAGGACCGCCGGCTGGCCGAGATCGGCGGCAAGGGCCTCTTCTCCAAGGAGATCCACGAGGCGCTGGCCGACCGGCGGATCGATTTCGCCGTCCACAGCCTCAAGGACCTCGAGACCGCGCTGCCTCCGGGCATCGTGCTCGCCTGCACGCTCCGGCGCGAGGACGCGCGCGACGCCCTCATCCTCGGCCCCGGCTGCGGCCTGGCCGACCCGCAGGACCCTCTGGCGGCCCTGCCTCCGGGGGCGCGGCTCGGCACCGCCTCGGTCCGCCGCCAGGCCCAGCTGATGGCGGCGCGGCCGGATCTTTCGATCGTGCCGCTGCGCGGCAATGTCGGGACCCGGCTGGCCCGCATTCGCGCCCAGGGATCGGCGAGCGGCGATCTGTCGGCCGGGGTCCTCGCGCTCGCGGGGCTGCGCCGGCTCGATATCGCGGGCGGGCCGAACGTCGTGCCGCTCGATGTCGAAACCATGGTCCCGGCGGCCGGGCAGGGCATCATCGGCGTCACCGTCCGGACCGACGATGTCGAGCTCCTCGAGCTTCTCGCCGCCATCGAGGATGCCGAGGCGGCCGCCGTCGCCGCGGCCGAGCGGGCGCTGCTCGCCGCCCTCGACGGCTCCTGCCGCACCCCGATCGGCGGCCATGCAAGGCTGCTGCCGGGCGGCCGGCTCCACCTCGTCGGCCTCGTCGCCCGCGCCGATGGCACGTTCCTGGTCAAGCGCAGCCTTTCCGGCGCGGCCGCCGAGGCCGCGCGCATCGGCACGGAGCTTGGCCTCAGCCTGCGTGCCGATTCCCCACCCGACATCTTTGCCTGACCAGCCCGGGCCTAACCAGCCTGGCGTCCTGGTCACCCGTGCGGAGCCCGGCGCCTCCGCGACCAGCGCACGCCTTGCCGAGCTTGGCTTCGCCCCGCTCGCAGCCCCGCTGCTCCGCATCCGCCCGCGTCCCGCCCGCCTGCCCGATCCCGCCGGGCTCCAGGCGGTGCTCGCGACCAGCGCGAATGCCCTGCCCGGGCTGGCGGAGTACCGGCGGGTTCCCCTCTACACCGTGGGCGATGCGACGGCGGCCCGGGCGCGCGGGCTCGGCTTCGCCACGGTCGCCAGCGCGGCCGGGGACGTGGCTTCGCTGGCGGCGCTGGTCGGGCGTGCCTGCCGGGCCGAGGCCGGGCCGCTGCTGCTCGCCGCCGGGGCGCGCCAGGGCGGCAAGCTCGCCGCTGCCCTCCGCGGGCAGGGGTTTTCCGTCCTTCGCCGCGTCCTTTACGCCGCCGAGCCGGTGTCCCGCCTGCCCGAAGCCGCGCGGCTCGCGCTTGCCGAAGGAAGGGTCGAGGCGGCGCTCTTCTTCTCGGCCGCGACGGCGGCAAGCTTTGCCCGCCTTGTCGCCGAGACCGGGCTCGAGGCCGCGCTCGCACGGGTGACGGCGCTCGCCATCGCCGAGCCGGCTGCCGCCGTGCTTCGCCGCTTGCCCTTCCGCTCGGTCCGTGTCGCACTGCGCCCAAACGAGGAGGCGCTGCTCGCCATGCTGGCATGACCGAACCTGACGGCACGCCGCCCGAAACGAACGCGGCCGAACCGGCGCCCGCGCCCGCATCCGAAGCGCCGCCGGCGCCGGCCGCCGCGCCGCGACGATCCGGGGCGCTGCCCTGGCTCTCGCTCGCCGGATTTTTGCTCCTTGCCGCCGCGATCGCCGGGGTTTGGTTTTATCCGCGACAGCCCCCGGCGCCGTCCGACCAGGCCGCGCTCGCCACGCTGTCCGGCCGGGTGGACGGCCTCGCCGCCCAGCTCGCCGCGCTCGGGCAGAAGCTCGCCGCGCTCGGGCAGAAGCTCGCCGCGCTGCCGCCCGCGCCCGGCCTCGCGCCGCTCGAGGCGCGGCTCGCCGCGCTCGAGAGCCGCCCGCAAGCGAGCGCGGCACCCGCCGACCAGGCGGCGCTCGGCGCGCGCATCGACGCGCTCGGAAAATCTCTCGCCGGGCTCTCCGCTCGCCTCGACGGCATCGAGCGCCTGGCGCGCGCCGCGGCGGCCGCCTCCGCGCTTGCCGCGGGCCGGCCGCTCGGGACCCTGCCGGGCGCGCCCGTGGCGCTCGCCCGCTTCGCCACCGCCGCGCCGCCGACGCTCGCCCAGCTCCGCCTCTCCTTCCCCGCCGCCGCGCGGGCCGAAAGGGCCGCGAGCCGTCCCGCGGCCGCGGGCAAGCCGTTCCTCCAGCGCCTGCTGCTGCAGGCCGGCGAGCTCATCACGCTGCGCTCAGGCAATCGCGTCATCATCGGCAACCCCGCCGAGGCCGCGCTCGCCACCGCCGGCACCGCGCTCGACGCGGGCGACCTCGCCGCCGCGCTGGCCGCGCTGGCCGCGCTGCCCGCGCCGCTCGCGCCGGCGATGGCCGCCTGGGAGGGCGAGGCGAAGGCGCTGCTGGCCGCGCAGGCGGCGCTGGCGGTGCTCGCCGGCCCCGGCTGACGCTCGGAGCAAGCTGATGCGCCGCGTTTTCTTCTTCCTCGTCGCGAGCGCGGTCGTGCTTGCGATCGCCTTGGGGCTCGCCGCGCTGCCCGGAACCGTCTCGGCGGAGATCGGCAGCCTCAGCCTGAGCATGCGGACCCCGCTCGCGGTCCTCGCCCTGATCCTGCTGATCCTGATCGCCTATGCCCTGCTCCGCCTGATCGGCGTCTTCGTCCACCTGCCGCGGCGCCTGAGGCTCTGGCGGTCCGGGCGGGACCGGGCCCAGGGCGACCGCGCCGTCACCCGCACGCTGCTGGCGCTGGCCGCCGGCGAGGGACGCGGGGCGGGGCGCGAGGCCGCGCGTGCCCGCCGCCTGCTCGGCGATACGCCGCAGACGCTGCTGCTCGCCGCCGAGGCGGCCCGGCTCGCCGAACGGAGCGACGAGGCCGAGGCGATCTTCCGCCTCCTCGCCGAACGGAAGGAGGGCGCGTTCCTCGGCCTGCGCGGGCTCTTCCGCCAGGCCGCGGTGCGCGGGGACTGGGCCGAGGCCGCCCGCCTGGCACGCCAGGCCGAGGCCGCCCACCCGGGCGGCACCTGGCTGAGAAGCGAACGCCAGCGTGCGGCGATCGAGACCGGGGACTGGCGCGCCGCCCTGGCGCTGGCCGAGCCGGCTGCGCGCGCCGCCCTTGCCGCCGCGGCGGCCGACGCCGAGCCGGACCCGAAGGCAGCGCTCCGCCTAGCCCGCGAGGCGGTCGCCGCCGACCCCGCGCTGCCGGCCGCCACCCTGGCCCTCGCCCGGCGGCTCCGCACGCTCGGGCGCGAGCGCCGCGCCACGGCCGCGATCGAGCAGGCCTGGGAGCGCGCGCCGCACCCGAGCCTCGCCGAGTTCGCGCTCGCGCCGCTCACCGAGACGCTTGCCCGCGCGACCGCCGCCCAGCGCCTCGCCGCCCACAACCCCAACCACCCGGAATCCCGCTTCCTGCTCGCCCGCACCGCGCTCGATGCCGGGCTTCCCGGCGAGGCGCGCCGCCACGCCGAGGCCCTGCGCGCGGCGGGGATCGGCTGGCGGCGGCTCTGGCTGCTGATCGCCGGGATCGCCCGCGCCGAGGCCGGCGGCAAGGAGAGCCCGGCCGAGCGGGAGGCGCTGTACGCCGCCGCGACGGCCGAGCCCCAGGGGGCGAGCCAGGGGCCGGGCCAGGGGCTGGGCCCCGGGACCCCCCCAGCCTTATCCCCTTGGGCGCTGCGCGGCACAGGAAGCGGCACGGAAAGCGGCACAGGAAGCGGCACGGAAAGCGGCACAGGAAGCGGAACGGAAAGCGGCACAGGAAGCGGAACGGAAAGGAGTGGGGGTCCGGGGCCTCAAGGCCACGGCCTGGAGCCAGGGGCGGCGCCCCGGCTCAAACTCCGAGATGATTCTTCATGACCGCGGGTTCAGCGCGCAGGGCTGCGGATGTCCCTGCGAAGACGATGTGCCCGGTGTTCAGCACATAGGCGCGGCGGGCGAGGTCGAGGGCGGCGGTCACGTTCTGCTCGACGATCACGATCGTCCGGCCCTGCGTGGCGAGGGTTTCGGCAACGGAGAGAAGATCGCGCACGACGAGGGGGGCGAGGCCTTCGAAGGGTTCGTCGAGCAGGATGATGCGCGCGTCGCGGATCAGCGCCCGTCCGATCGCCAGCATCTGCTGCTCGCCGCCCGAGAGGTTGCGCCCGCGCGAGGAGCGCCGTTCGCCGAGCCGCGGGAAATAGGCGTAGATGTCGTCGCGCGGGAGCGGCTTGGCCGCGCTCAAGGCGGCCAGCTCGAGGTTTTCCGCGACCGTCAGCCCGCCGAAGATGCGCCGCTCCTCCGGCACCAGCTGGACGCCGCGGCGCGCGATCTCGAACGGCGCCAGCGCCTCGATCGGCTCGCTTTCGAGGCGGATGCTGCCGCTCTTCGCCGGCAGCACGCCCATGATCGTCTTGAGCGTGGTGCTCTTGCCGGCGCCGTTGCGCCCGAGCAGGGCGACGACCTCGCTTTCCTCGACCGCCAGAGTGACGTCGAAGAGGATGTGGGAGTCGCCGTAGAAGCTGTTGACGCGGTCGAGCTCCAGCAGGCTCATGGGACAGCCGGCTCACGGGCGTGCAGTCCGCCAAGATAGGCCTCCTGGACCGCGGCGTCGCGCTGGATCTCCGCGGGCGTTCCCTCCGCGAGCAGCCGCCCGTTCGCGAGCACGCTGATCCGGTCGGCAAGCTCGAAGACGGCGTCCATGTCGTGCTCGACGATGACGATCGTCGCCTCCTCGCCGAGCCGCGCGATCAGCCGCCTGGTGGCGGCGCGCTCTTCCGGGCTCATCCCCGCCAGCGGCTCGTCGAGCAGCAGCACGCGCGGCGAGCCGGCGAGCGCCAGCCCGATCTCCAGCCGCCGCTTCTCGCCATAGGCGAGCGCGCCCGGCGGCAGCCCGGCGCGGGCGGTGAGGCCGATCGTTTCGAGAACGGCCGCGATCTGTCGTTCGACGGCCGGAATCGATGTTGCGGGGCGGAGGAGATCGAGGCGGAAGGCGCCGCGGCGTCGTGCGAGCGCGGCAATGCGGAGGTTCTCCTGCACCGTGAGGCCCGAGAAAAGCTGGTTCACCTGGTAGCTTTTCCCGAGCCCCGCCTGGCAGGCGCCGGCGAGCCCGAGGCCGGTGATCCGCCTTCCGAAGAAGAAGACCTCGCCCGCGGTGGGCCGGACCTCGTCGAGCAGCATCTTGAAGAGCGTGCTCTTGCCGGCCCCGTTGGGGCCGATCACCGCGTGCACCGTGCCCGCGGCGATGGTGAGCGAGACCTCCTCGACGGCGCGGATGCCGCCGAAGAACTTGCTGAGCCCGCGCGCTTCGAGCGCCGGCGCATCGTTTGCCGTGCGGACGGCGGGTGCGGCGAGCGGCAGCGCGGGCAGGCGCTCCGGCAGCGCGGCTGCCGCGGGCGCGGCGAGCGAAATGGTTCCACGCCGCTTCCAGAGCGAGCGGATCGCGCCCGCGATCCCGCGGCGGAGCACGGTGACGAGGATGACGAAGATGAGGCCGAGCAGGAACTTCCAGAGCGCGCCGACGCCCGGGATCAGCTGGAGGTTCTGCTCGAGATAGAGCCAGACCGCGCTGCCGATGAGCGGGCCGATCAGGGTTCCGACCCCGCCGATCACCGTCTGTGCGACGAGCTGGCCCGAGGTGTCGAGCGCGAAGGCATCGGGCGGCATGTAGCTCTGGAATATGCCGAGCAGGCTGCCGGCGAGACCGGCATAGAGCGCGGCGATGACGAAGACGGCGAGCTTGTAGCGCCCGACCGCGTGGCCGAGCGCGAGCGTTCTCCCGGCATTGTCGCGGATCGCGCGGAGGATGGCGCCGAACGCCGAATGGACGATGCGCCGCGCCAGCGCGAACCCGGCGACGAACACGCCGCCCACCAGGAGATCCATGCGCCAGCCGCTGGTGAAGGCGAAGTGCCACGGGCCGAAGTCGAGATGCGGCACCGGCACGCCGGGCAGGCCGTTCTCCCCGCCGGTCCACTGCGCGAGGGGAGAATTCTCGAGAAAGAACGAGATCTGGCCGAAGGCGAGCGTGAGCATGGCGAAATAGATGCCGACGCGCCGCAGCGCCAGCCAGCCCACCGCCAGGCCCCAGACGCCCGCCGCGAGCGTGCCGATGACGAGGCAGAGCCAGACATCGCCGAGCGTGTGGGTCGTCAGCAGCCACGCGCACACATAGCCGCCGGTGCCGTAGAAGGCCGCCTGGCCGAAGGAGAGGAGGCCCGTATAGCCGAACAGGAGATCGAAGCCGAGCCCGAACAGGCCCCAGATCAGGATCCGCCCGAACATGTCGGCCGAGCCGCCGACGAAGGGAAAGACCAGGAAGCCGGCGACGAGGCCGGCCACCAGGGCTGCTTCCGGCAAAGCCGTGTCGCGGCCGGCGAAACTTCTCACGCCCGGCCTTCCGAGCCGAACAGGCCCTGCGGCTGGAACACGAGCAGGAGCGCCATCACGGCGTAGAGCATGACGTACGAATATTCGGCGTTGAAGGCGCTCGTCAGGCTGATGATCTCGCCCGCGATCAGCCCGCCCGCGACCGCCCCGGGGAAGGAGCCGAGCCCGCCGATGACGACGACGACGAAGGATTCCGCGAGGAACGCCCCGCCCATGTCGGGATCGACCGACACCAGCGGCGCATAGACCATTCCGGCGAAGCCCGCGGCCAGCACGCCGATCGCGAACACCGCCATGAACGCCCGGCGCACATTGATGCCGAGCATGTTCACCATCACCGGATCCTCGATCCCGGCGCGGACGATGAGGCCGATGCGCGTGCGGTAGAGCACGAGGTAGAGAAGGAGGAGGGCGAGGGCGACGATCCCGACCACCTCGAGGCGGTATTTCGGATAGATCATGAAGCCGAGCTGGACGATGCCCTCGCCCCAGCTCGGCAGCGGCACGCGCTGGCTCAGGCCGCCGAAGACGAACCGCACCCCTTCGACGATCAGGATGCCGACGCCGAAGGTGACCAGGATCTGGTCCTCCTTCGGCCGGTCGTAATAGAGCCGGATCACCACCCGCTCGAAGACGAGGCCGGCCAGCAGCATGAAGCCGCCGCCGAGCACGACCGCGAGGAGGAAGGAATTCGTCTGGCTGAGCACGACGAAGGCGGCATAGGCGCCCAGCATGAAGAGGGCGCCATGCGCGAAGTTGAGCACGCCGAGCGTGCCGAGCGTGATGGTGAGCCCGCTCGCCGAAAGGGCGAGCAGCGAGCCCAGGGCGAGCCCGTTGAAGGCCTGGGCGAGGAGAAGCGGCAGGCTCGGCATCAGGAGGAAAGCGCCGCTCCGCCCCGCGCGATCCGCCCTTAGGTATAGGCGCCGAGCTTGCAGCCCATGAGGTCGCTCACCGGGTTGATCACCTGCGCGCCGGGCACCATCTCGACGACCGTGAAGAAGTCGTCGCTGCTCTTCATCTCGGCCGGGGTCTTGCCCTGCACCACCGGCACCGGCCGGACCATCTGGTGGTCCTCGGCGCGGTACCAGACTTTTCCGAGCGTCGAATCGAACGGATTCGCCTGCGACGCCTCGAGCGCCTTGATCACCTCCACGGGATAGAAGCTGCCGGCGCGCTCCACCGCCAGCGCCCAGATATAGGTCTGCATGTAGGCGATGTGGGCGCCCCAGTTCGGACGGTACTTGTTGACGGCGTAGAAGCTGTCGACAAAATCCTTGGCCAGCGGATAGGTGTCCTCGATCGTCCACCAGAAATCGAGCGTGCCGTAGACCCCGCCCATGATCTTCGCCCCGGTTTCCTGGGCCTGGAAGGATGAGATATTGGGCACCACCATTTTCATCTTCTTGAGCACGCCGAACTGGTCGGCCTGCTTGCACGAGGCGACCGCGTCGTTGCCGAAGCAGATATTGCAGAAGACGTCGGCGCCGCTGTTGGCGATATTGATGAGCGCCGAGCTGTAGTCAGCGGCGCCCACCGGCACCACCTGCTTGTTGGTGACCGCCCAGCCGTATTTCTTGGTGGCGGCGGAGAACGAGTCGAACACCGAGAAGCCGTAGGTGTAGTCGGGCACGAGATAGGCCACCTTGCGGTTGGATCCGAGCGCCTTGGCGACCACCGGGCCGAGCGCCTGCGCCGCCATGTAGGCCGAGGGTTGGGAGCGGAATCCGTAGCGCTGGCAGTCCTTGCCGGTGGTGTCGTTGGAGCCGCTGCAGCCGACCATGTTGATGACCTTCATCCGCTGCGCCAGCTCCTCGAGCGCGATCGCGGTCGCGCTGTCGACGCAGCCGCTGATCATGATCGCCTTGTCCTGCTCGATGAACTGCGTCTGCTCCTGAACGGCGACGTTCGGCTTGAGCTCGCCGTCGGCGATCTTGTAGCGGATGGTCTTGCCGAGCACGCCCTTGCCCTTGAGCCCCCACTTGGCGGGAATGTCGCCGCCGGCGTTGATCTCTGCGATCGCGAGCTGGTAGCCGAGGGCGTGGTCCTTGCCGTCGGCCGAATAGGCGCCGGTGAGCGGCGGGGTGAGGCCGATGAAGCAGGAGTCTCCGGAGACGCCGGCGGGGTAGGTTCCAAGCGGCGGGTAATCCGCCGCGCGTGCCGGCCAGGGCGAGAAGAGCGGCAGGGCGAGCCCGCCGCCGGCGGCGAGCCCGGCTGCCAGCATGGAGCGCCGGCCAAGCTTCGCTTCGCCCGGATGGGTCCCGGAATGGGTCCCGGAATGGATCATTGTCGCCTCCCTGAGATTTATGCCCGCAAATTTCATAACGCGCCTCCCGGCGCGATACCAGTGCGCATGCGCCGTTAGCCGGGCCAGCATGCCGGGTGCGTGCCGAGTGGCATGGCCGGCCGGTCGTGGCGGGGCGGGCTTGCCGGAAATTCGGCCGCCGGGCGCACCACCGTGAGCCGCCCGAAGCCCGAGTCCGTCTCCTCGAGCCGGTCGGCGATATCGGCGGCGGTGGGATCGGGGGCGGCGAACCCATCCGCGACGCGGCCGAGCGAGCGGAGCCAGAGCCCCGTGCGGGCGAGCGAGACGCGGACGCGGAAGCCGCCGCCTGCCTCGGCACGGCGCAGCAGGGCGGCGATGACCCCGAAGGCGAGCAAATGCCCGGAGGCGTGGTCGAGCGCCTGCGCGGGGAGGGGTTTTGGGACGGCCTCGCCGGCGGCCTCGGCTTCGGCGTCGTTGAAGCCGCTCGCCGCCTGCACCAGACTGTCGAAGCCGCGCCGCGCGGCCCAGGGGCCGGCGAAGCCGTAGGCCGAGAGCGTCGCGTGGACGATCCCCGGCCGGAGCCGCGCGACATCCTCGGGGCCGAACCCGTGACGCTCGAGCGCGCCCGGCCGGTAGGATTGGAGGAACACGTCCGCCGAGCGGACGAGCGCGCGCAGCTGCTCGCGCGCCGACGGCTCCCGCAGATCGAGGAAGGCGGATAGCTTTCCCCGCTCGGTGTCGATCACCAGCGGCCCCATCTGCGGCAGGTGCGGCGCCCTGATCGCGAGCACGTCCGCGCCATAGGCGGCGAGCGCCCGCCCGGCCACCGGGCCGGCGATGACCCGTGTCAGGTCGAGCACGCGCACCCCCGCGAGCGGGCGCGAGGCCGGGGGAAGGGGCGCCGCCGGGGGAACCGCCGCTGCGTCGCCGAGGCGGGTGATCGAGACCGTGGGTTGCGGAGGAAGGGCCGATCCTTCCGGGCTCGCGTCCCAAGCGGCGAAGGAGCGGAGCCGGGCCACCGCGAGGCCCCCTTCGGTCGCCTCCCGGTCGAATTCTTCCGCGTTCCGGCCGAGAAGCGCGCGGGCCACGGCGGCTTTTTCGTGCGCGCAGCCGAGCAGGCGCAGCAAGCCGTCGTGGTGATGCGGGAAATTCGTGTGCAGCCGGACCCAGCCGTCCCGCGTGCGGTAGAGGCCGTGGATCGCGTCATGGGGATCGGGCCGCGCCCGCCCGTCGATCCTGAGATAGCGCTCGGAGCGGAATTCGATCGCCGCGTCGCGGAGCGCCACGCGCACCTCGGGGGTGGGCCCGCCGCGCCGCGCGAGCATCAGCGCGGCCGCCAGGGCGGCGGCGCCGATGCTCGCCGCCGCCGCCGTGCCGACCGCGAAGGAGGAGGGCAGGACGGGATCGGCGCCGCGGAAAGCGATGCAAGCGCGCGGCGCTTCGGGAAGGCCGGCCTCGCGCCAGAGACCTGCCAGCGCGACGGCTGGCGTCACACCGTCATCTCGACGCAGACGGGCACATGGTCGGAGGCGAGCTCCCAGTCGCGCGCCGCATTGAGCACGGTCTGGCTTTCCAGCGTCCCCGTGAGATCGTCGGAAACCCAGATATGGTCGAGCCGCCGCCCGCGGTCCGAGGCCCGCCAGTCGCGGTTGCGATAGGACCACCAGGTGAAGAGCTTTTCGTCGGCGGGGACGAAATGCCGCACGGCATCGGTGAAGCCCGTCTCGCGCCAGGAATTGAGCGCCGCGGTTTCGACGGGCGTGTGGCTCACCACGTCGAGCAGCTGGCGATGGCTCCAGACATCGTTCTCGAGCGGGGCGATGTTGAGGTCGCCCACCACCACCGCGCGCGTGAGCGCGGGCATGTTCGAAAAATGCGCCCGCGCCTCGGCGAGGAAGGCGAGCTTGTGCGCGAATTTTGCGTTCTCTTCGGGGTCGGGGACGTCGCCGCCCGCGGGCACATAGAAATTATGGAGCTCGATCGGCCCGCCGGGAACGTCGAGGCGGACGGCGAGATGGCGGCAATCGCCCTTGCCGCACCAGTCGGGCGCATCGTCCACCGTCGCGATCGGGATGCGCGAGAAGATGGCGACGCCATTGTAGCTCTTCATGCCGCGCCGGGCGAAGTGCGGCAGCCCATTGGCCGCGGCCACCGCTTCCGGGAAAAGTTCGTCCGGGACTTTTGTTTCCTGGAGGCAGAGGACATCCGGCTCGAGTGCCGCGACGAGGGCGGCGAGCTGCGCCTGGCGCAGCCTGAGCGAGTTGATGTTCCAGGTGGCGATCCGGAGCCGCTGTCGCGGCCGGGCCCGCTTCCCGCGCGCCATCAGACGATGTGGGCCCGCACGCTGCCGACGCCTTCCACCTCGCCCTCCAGGAGATCCCCGCGCCCGACCGCCGCGACCCCGGAGGGCGTGCCGGTGAAGATGAGATCGCCCGGGGCGAGCCGCACCAGCGCCGAGAGATGGGCGATGATCTCGGGCAGGCTCCAGATCATCTGGGAGAGATCCGCCTGTTGGCGCACCGCGCCGTTGACGCGGAGCACGATCCGCCCGTGCGCCGGATGGCCGATCCGCTCGGCGGCGACGAGCGTGCCGAGCGGCGCCGACTGGTCGAACCCCTTGCCCATGTCCCAGGGTTTGCCTTCCTTCTTCGCCTGGCCCTGGAGATCGCGGCGGGTCATGTCGAGGCCGGCGCCGTAGCCCCAGACATGGGCGAGCGCGTCCTGCCCGGCGATGTCCGCCCCGCCGGTGCCGATCGCCGCCACCAGCTCCATCTCGTGGTGGAGGTCCTTGGTCGCCGGCGGATAGGGCATGTCCGCCCCGTCCAGCACCAGCGCGTCGGCCGGCTTCATGAAGAAGAACGGCGCCTCCCGGTCCGGGTCGCCGCCCATCTCGCGCGTGTGCTCGGCATAGTTGCGCCCGACGCAGAAGACCCGCCGCACCGGGAATCCGCCGCCCCCGGCCACCGGCACCGCCACCAGCGCGGGCGGCGCGATCACGTATTTGTATTCGGCCATGGCGGTTTTCCCCGATACGAAAGCCGGCACCTGAGCCGTGCGGCGGGGGTGCGTCAAGAGGCCTCGGGCAGAGATTGCGGCGCCGGGTTGGGCGCGATAGGTATCGGTGAGTTGACAGATGCGACGGAAATTGAGGAATGGCCGTATCGGGCACAGGCGTTGCGAAGCTTTGGCCGGCCGCGGCGCTTTTCGCGGGCGCGCTCGGCGTCTCGCCCGTCCTCGCCCTTGCGGCCAAGGCGATCTCGCTCGAAGGCGTGGCGCATTTCTCCGCCCTTGCCGATGCCCGGAAATCCTGCGGCAAGGACATCGTGGTCTGGGCGAACCTGCGCACCGACGTCTATCACCTCTCCGGCTCGCGCTGGTTCGGCAAGACCAAGAAGGGCGCCTATTTCTGCGAGAGCGCCGTCAAGAAGGCGGGACTCCACGCCTCCAGGGAATGAGGCTCAGCCGAGCTCGGGAGCGGGGTCGAGGCCGCGGACATCGACCGTCACGGCATGGTTGAGCAGGCCCGCCCCGGCGCCGATCGCGGGGGCGGTCGCGATTGCGGCCTGGAGATAGGCCCGCGCCCGGCGCACCGCGTCGGCAAGCGCCATCCCCTGGGCGAGGCCCGCGGCGATGGCGCTGGCGAGCGTGCAGCCGGTGCCATGGCGTGGCGGCCCCGGGATGCGCGGCTGCTCGAGGACGATGACGCCGGCCTCGCTCGCCAACACGTCCACCACGATCTCGCCCGGCAGGTGGCCGCCCTTCACCAGCACCGCGCGCGCGCCGATGGCCAGCGCCGCCAGGCGCATCGAGGCGGGGTCGCGGATGGCGAGTCCGGAGAGCAGCTCGGCCTCCGGGACGTTCGGGGTGATCAGGGCGGCCAGGGGGAAGAGCTCGGCGCGGAGCGTGGCGAGCGCGTCCTCCGCCAGGAGGCGGGTGCCGCTCGAGGCGACCATCACGGGATCGATGACGAGCGGGATGCCGGCGGCCGGGCGGAGCGCCGTGGCGACGGCGATGATAGTGGGGGCGTCGACCAGCATGCCGGTTTTCACCGCGTCGGCGCCGGGATCGGCGAGCGCGCGGGCGATCTGGTCGCGCACCAGCGCGAGCGGCAGCTTGTGCACCGCGTGCACGGCGCGCGAATCCTGCACCGTGATCGCGGTGATCGCCGTCGCGGCATAGGCGCCGAGCGCGGTGATGGTCTTCACATCCGCCTGGATGCCGGCCCCGCCGCCCGAGTCCGAGCCGCCGATCGCCAGCACCCGGCCGCGCATCAGTGCGAGCTTGCTCCGCGCTGCTCATCCTGGGCGCGGGCGGCCGCGGCGATCGTCTCGCAGAGCCCGGCCACCACGTCCCGCACCAGCGCCTCGTCCTCGGCCTCGGCCATGACGCGGATCACCGGCTCGGTTCCGCTCTGACGGATCAGGACGCGCCCGGCGCCGTTCAGCCGCGCCTCGGCCGCGGCGATCCCCTGCTTCACGGACGGGGCGCCGAGCGGCGAGAAGCCCGCGAAGCGGACGCTGCGCAGAAGCTGCGGCAGCGGGCGAAAGACCTGGCAGACCGCGCTCGCCCGCCGCCCCTCGGCGACGATCACGCCGAGCACCTGGAGGGCGGCCACGAGCCCGTCCCCGGTGGTGGCGAAGTCGGAGAGGATCATGTGCCCGGACTGCTCGCCGCCGACATTGAGGCCGCGCGCCCGCATCTCGGCCGCGACATAGCGGTCGCCGACGCGGGTGCGGTGCAGGGCGAGCCCGAGCCCGCCGAGGAACCGTTCGAGCCCGAGATTGGACATCTCCGTGGCGACGATGGCCTCGCCCGCGAGCCGCCCCTCGCGCCGCCAGGAGCGGGCGATGAGGGCCAGGATCTGGTCGCCGTCGACCAGCTCGCCGCGCTCGTCGGCGAGCAGCAGCCGATCGGCGTCCCCGTCGAGCGCGATGCCGAGATCGGCGCCGTGCTCGACCACCTGGGGGCAGAAGAACTCCGGCACCGTCGAGCCGCAGCCGCGGTTGATGTTGAACCCGTCCGGCGCGACGCCGAGCGGAACCACCTCCGCGCCGAGCTCCCAGAGGACGGTGGGCGCCACCTTGTAGGCGGCGCCATGGGCGCAATCGATGACGATCCGAAGCCCGTCGAGGCGCAGCCCGCGCGGAAAGGTCGCCTTCGCCCCCTCGATATAGCGGCCGGCGGCATCGTCGAGCCGGGCGGCGCGGCCGAGCTTCCCGGGCGGGGCGAGCCGGGCGGCGAGGTCGGCGCCCATCAGCGCCTCGATCTCCGCCTCGGTCTCGTCCGAGAGCTTTTGCCCGTCCGGGCCGAAGAGCTTGATGCCGTTATCCTCGAACGGATTGTGCGAGGCCGAGATCATCACCCCGAGATCGGCGCGGAGCGAGCGGGTGAGCATGGCGATGGCGGGCGTCGGCAGGGGGCCGGCGATCGCCACGTCCATCCCGGCGCTGATGAAGCCCGCCACCAGCGCCGGCTCGAGCATATAGCCCGAGAGCCGCGTGTCCTTGCCGATGAGCACGCGATGGCGATGGAGGCCGCGGGTGAAGAGCAGCCCGGCCGCCTGGCCGAGGCGGAGCGCGGTCTCGGCGGTCATCGGGTCGGCGTTGGCGGTGCCGCGGATGCCGTCGGTGCCGAAGAGGCGTCGCGAAGGACTCATGCCAATCTCGAAAATAACACTCTCGGAAGTATCACTCACGCGTGGCTGTTGTTGCGCTGGCCGGCGGCGGCGGCAAATGAAACCGGCGCGAGCGCAGCCAGGGAGCGGGCCAGGGAGCGGGCCAGGGAGCGGGCCACCGGCCAGCGCCTGCCAGAGCCGCACGGCCTGCGCGGTGTCCGCCACGTCGTGGACGCGGAGCACGGCGGCGCCGCGGGCGAGCACGAAGAGCGCGGCGGCGAGCGAGCCGGCGAGCCGGCCCCGCGGCTCGGCCACCCCCGAGAACCGGCCGATGAAGCTCTTGCGCGAGACGCCGAGGACCAGCGGGCAGCCGAGATTGAGCAGCAGCGGCAGGCGGGCGAGGAGTGCCAGGTTGTGGGCGGCGGTTTTCGCGAATCCGATGCCGGGATCGAGCGCGATGCGGGCGCGGGGGATGCCGGCCGCCGCGGCGGCGGCGAGGCGGAGCGAGAGCTCGCGGACGACCTCCACCGCGACGTCGTCATAGTGGGCGAGGGTGCCCATCGTCTGGGGCGTGCCACGGCTGTGCATCAGCACCACGGACGCGTCTGTGCGGGCGAGCAGGGGGGCGGAGAGGGGATCGTGGGCGAGGGCGGAGATGTCGTTGACGATGGCGGCGCCTGCGGCCAGCGCCGCCTCCATCGTCGCGGCGTTGCGGCTATCGACCGAGACCACGACGCCCTGGCGCGCCAGCGCGCGGATCACCGGCAGGATGCGCGCCCGCTCGGTCTCGGGCGGGGTGGGCGCGGCGCCGGGCCGGGTGCTCTCGCCGCCGACATCGATGATCGCGGCGCCCGCTTCCACCATCGCGAGCCCGGCGGCGGCGGCGCGGCCATGGTCAAGGGAGGCGGGGTCGAGATGCACGCCGCCGTCGCTGAAACTGTCCGGGGTGATGTTGAGCACGCCCATCACCGTGGGGCGCGGGCACCAGGAGGCGGACGGCGGCGCGGTCAGACGCGCCAGGACGTCGTGCCAGGCGGGCGGGATGTCGGCGACGGGAACGGGGCCAAGGGGATTGTCGTGATCGGGCAACAGCGCGGCGAGGCTGAAGGCGAGGGGACCGCCGGCCAGCGGCAGCGCCGTGCCGGCGGCGATCGCCGCCGCTGCCCCCGACCCGTCAAGCAGGCCGAGCGGCTCGATGAGCCGCATCATGGGAGGTCGGCTGCTCAGCCCGGGTGCTCAGCCCGGTTGGGGCGCCGGGCCGAGCCCGCCGGCGGGTGGAATCGCCGGCCGGCCGCTGGCCGGCACCGAGGCGCGGCGCGATTCCGGCGCCGGCTCGTCCACCACCTTGCGGATCACCGGCTCGCCGCGCAGCACGGTGCGGATATCGTCCCCGCTCAGCGTCTCGTATTCGAGCAGGCCCTGCGCGAGGCGATGCAGCTGGTCGAGGTTCTCGGTGAGGGTCTGCCGCGCCTTGGCGTAGGCCCGGTCGATCAATTGCTTGATCTCCTTGTCGATCTCCTGGGCGGTCGATTCGGAGACGTTCTTGTGCTGGGTCACCGAGTGGCCGAGGAAGAGCTCCTGGGAATTGTCGCCATAGGCGATCATGCCGAGCCGGTCGCTCATGCCCCATTCGGTGACCATCCGCCGCGCCTGCTCGGTCGCCATCTTGATGTCGCCGGCCGCGCCGTTCGAGACCTTCTCCGCGCCGAAGACGATCTCCTCGGCCGCTCGGCCGCCCATCGCCATGGTCAGCTCGGCGAACAGCTTCGAGCGGCTCTTGGAATAGCGGTCGCCCTCGGGCAGGCTCATCACCAGGCCGAGCGCGCGCCCGCGCGGGATGATCGTCGCCTTGTGCACGGGATCGCATTCGGGCTCGTGGATCGCGCAGAGCGCGTGGCCGCCCTCGTGATAGGCGGTCATGCGCTTCTCGTCGTCGCTCATCACGAGGCTGCGGCGCTCTGCCCCCATCATCACCTTGTCCTTGGCGTACTCGAACTCGGTCATGGCGACGACGCGCTTGCCGATGCGCGCGGCGAGCAGCGCCGCCTCGTTGACGAGGTTGGCAAGGTCGGCGCCGGAGAAGCCGGGCGTGCCGCGGGCGATCACCTTGGGATCGACGTCGGCGGCGAGCGGCACCTTGCGCATATGGACGCGGAGGATCTTCTCCCGCCCGTTCACGTCCGGGTTGGGCACGACGACCTGGCGGTCGAAGCGGCCGGGGCGGAGCAGCGCGGGGTCGAGCACGTCGGGGCGGTTGGTGGCGGCGATCAGGATGACGCCTTCGTTCGATTCGAAGCCGTCCATCTCGACCAGCATCTGGTTCAGCGTCTGTTCGCGCTCGTCGTTGCCGCCGCCGAGCCCGGCGCCGCGATGGCGCCCGACCGCGTCGATTTCGTCGATGAAGATGATGCAGGGGGCGCTCTTCTTGCCCTGCTCGAACATATCGCGCACCCGGCTGGCGCCGACGCCCACGAACATCTCGACGAAGTCCGAGCCCGAGATGGTGAAGAAGGGGACGTTGGCCTCGCCGGCAATCGCGCGCGCGAGCAGCGTCTTGCCGGTCCCCGGGGGGCCGACCAGCAGCACGCCCTTGGGGATTTTCCCCCCGAGGCGCTGGAATTTCTGCGGGTCCTTGAGGAACTCGACGACTTCCTGAAGCTCGCTCCGGGCCTCGTCGATGCCGGCCACGTCCTCGAACGTGACCCTTCCCTGTTTCTCGGTCAGCAGCCGCGCGCGGGACTTGCCGAAGCCCATCGCCCGCCCGCCGCCGGCCTGCATCTGGCGCATGAAGAAGACCCAGACGCCGATCAGCAGCAGCATCGGGAACCAGGAGAGGAGGTAGTGCAGCAGCGGGTTGGCGTCCGTGGAAGGCGGCTTGGCGATCACCCGCACGTCCTTGGACGTGAGGCGGGCGACCAGCGTCGGGTCGTTGGGGATGTAGGTCTCGAAGCTGGTGCCGTCGCGCAGCTGGCCGCTGACCGTCTGGCCCTCGATCACCACGTCGCGCACCTGGCCGCTATCGACCTGGTGGAGGAAGTCGGAATAGGCGACCTCGGTCGCGGAATCGTGGCTGGCGCCGGGCTGGAAGAGGTTGAAGAGCACGACGAGCAGGAGGGCGATGATCACCCAGAGCGCGAGGTTGCGGCCGAAATTGCTCATCCGATCCCGTCCTGTTCGCGGATCCGTGCCTCGCGGCCCGGCCTCCATCCTCCCGCTTTCGGGTTGCGGAGAGGTTTCGTCCGCTTCCGTCCCGGCAACATAGGCTCACGGGGTGGTTTCTGCATCCCCGCCCCTCTCGACAATCGCGAATGGCGCCCCCGCGGCCGGTTCGTTCGGGCTGAACAGAACCGGCACGAGCGCACATCTCGGGCGGTCAGGATAGCCGAGATGGGGCACCGCGGCCACCTCTTCTCCGAGACGGAGCGCGGGCAGCGTGGCGAGAACGGCGGCCGGCAGGGGCGAACGGCGGCGGAGCCGGGCCGCCGCCTCGGCGCCGAGCGCGCCGAGCCGCGCTCCGGGCGGCGGGCGGGCGGCGGCGGCGAGGCGGAAGCGGCCGTCCCAGCGAATGCCGGGAATCGCCGGAACCGGCGGGGCCATGGCCCGCGCCTCGCGCAGCAGAAGCCAGCCCGGCCCGAGCCGGCCCGCCGGCATCAGCCGGACCCCGGCGAGCGTCGCCGGGGCGGGGCAGGCGGCGAGTGCCGCGACCCGGCCGAGGGCGGGGGCGAATTCCGCCCCGGAGAGCGCGCGGAGCAGGGCGGCAAGGGCGGCGGGCGCGATCGGGCCGGGGGCGAGCCTGGCATAGCCCTCGGGATGGAGCGCGGCCCGCGCGGCGAGCAGCGCCGCATGCGCCCGCTCCGCCGCCGCCCGGCTCCGCCCGGCGGCCTCGGCCGCCGCGACGAGCGCCGCCGTCGCCACGCCCTCGCCGGCGCTGTCCGCCCGATCGCGGCGCAGGCGGGCGCGGAGGAAGGCCGGGTCCGCGTTGCTCGCGTCGGTGTGCCAGGCGAGGCCGGCGGCGGCGAGGGTGGCGCGCAGCCGGCCGGGCGGGGTGGCGAGGAAGGGCCGGAGCAGCGCCACCCGCGCCGTCTCGCGGCGCCCGGCCATCCCGGCGAGCCCGGCCGGCCCGCTGCCGTCGAGGGCGCGGAGAAGCAGCGTCTCGGCCTGGTCGGAGGCGTGATGGCCGAGCAGGAGCAGGGGGATGCCGAGCTCGGCGGCCGCCGCCTCGAGCAGGGCGAGGCGGGCGGCGCGGGCGCGCGCCGGCATGCCGGGCCCGCGCCCGAGCCCGCGCAGCCTGAGGACCCGCGAGGCGATGCCGAGCCGGGCGAGGAGCGCTGCCGTCGCGGCCGCCTCGTCCGCCGCCTCCGGCCGGAGGCCGTGATCGACGGTGAGACAGACGAGCCGGGCGTGATGGGCGCGGGCCCAGCCATCGGCGAGGATGGCGAGTGCGAGGCTGTCGGGGCCGCCGGAGACGCCGACGGCGAGGTCCGCGGCCGCGCCGACGCCGAGCCCGGCCATCATCGCCGCGAACTCCGCGGGCGAGAGGGGATCGCTCAGGAGCAGCCGGTCTGGCGGGCGAGGCTCGCCGCGCCGCCTGCGATGTCGGGGCGGAGCGAGGTGGCGAATTGCTGGCGGAGCTTGGAAAGGGCCGCGCAGGTGGCCGGCTTCTGGTTGATCGCGGCGAGCGAGCGGGCGAGGCCGAGCAGCAAATCCTGGGCATGATCGCCCGCCGGCAGCCGGTTGAAGCTATCGTCGTAGGCGAGCGCGGCGCGGGTGTACTGGCGCTGGCCGTAGAGCGCCTGGGCGAGCAGGAACTGGGCGTCGTAGGCGCGCGGGGAATGCGCGTCCGCCTGCAGCACCGTCTCGGCGGAAGCGGCGGCCGCCGGGTAGTCGGCGCGGGCGAGCGCCGCCTCGCCCTGGCGCAGCATCACCTCGGGCGGCGGGGGCATCGGGGCGGCCGCGGGCACCGGCGTGCGGGGCGCGGGCGCGGCGAGCCCGGCGGTCGGGTTCCCCTTGCCCTGGACGAGCTGGAACTGGAAGGCGAGGTCGTCGACCTTCTTGCCGAGATCGGCCACCTGCTGATCGACCCGGTGCGAAAGGTCGTCCACCTGGCCGCGCAGCGCGCTCACCTGGTCCTGGAGCGAGCTCACCTGCTGGAGCAGGGAGGCGACGAGATCGCCGCTCGGGGCGCCCGGCGCCGGCTGGCTGTAATTCCCGCCGAGCGAGGAGCCCTGGTTGCCGGCCCCGCTCCGGATCTCGCCGCGGAGCTGATCGACCTCCTGCTGGACCTCGAGGATCTGGTTGCGCAGCGCGATCGCCTCGCGGCTCTCGATTTGGGCGTGCGCGGGCGAGGAGGCGAACAGCGGGGCGGCGAACAGCAGCAGCGCGGCGGCGAGCGGAAACCTCATGGCCATCGATCGATCCCCAATATGGGGCAAGACTACCGCGTAACGCGCCGCCCGGGAACGTCGTCGACCCTGCCGGTCCCCTCCGTCCGCCACGCGGGCGGCGAACGGAGGGGGCAGGACGTCACGCAGGGCGTTGCGGCGGAGGGCGGTTACTGGTTTTGGGGGTTGAAGCCCGCGACGGAGGTGATGGCGTTGCGGTTCTGGGCCCAGGCCTGCTCGTTGTCGCCGAGCGCGACCGGGCGGTCCTTGCCGTAGCTGATGGTCTGGATCCGCGAGGGATCGACGCCCTTGGCCACCAGGTAGTCGCGGGCGGCGTTGGCGCGGCGCGAGCCGAGGGCGAGGTTGTATTCCTCGGTGCCGCGGTCATCGCAGTTGCCGGCGATGAGAATCTTCACCTGCGGGAACTTGGCAAGCCAGGCGGCCTGGCGATCAAGGGTCCCGTCGGCCTCGGAGGAGAGGGCCGAGACGTCGAAGGCGTAGAAGACGCGGTCACCGACATTCTGCACCAGGTCCTGTTCGCTGCCAGGGGCGGGGCCCGAGGTGGCCGCGGTGGCGCCGGTGCCGGCGGTGGTCGTCTTGGGGGTGGAGGCGCACGCCGAGAGCAGCGCCACGGCCGCGAACGCGCCGATGAGCCTGAATTTCATGGGGATCAGTCCCTGTCAGGGGGGGGTGGAAGCAAAAAGGTCAGGCAATATGGTCCCGCGGCGGTATCCCGCTGCGGTTGCACTCGCGCTTAGCGCGCCCTTTCGCCATTGGTCAAGAGTTCCTTCGTGCAGAATCCGCAGTCATACGTATTAAGCCGCAAGGATGCGGCGCCGGGGCGAGGGTGTCAGGAGAGGAGCGGGGACCAGGCGGGGTCCGAAGCGTCGGTCGGAGTCTGCACCATCCGTTCGTTGAAGCCGGTGATGTCGATGCTGACGAGCCGCGTCGAGTAGCCGGCGCCGCTCGCGCTGGTCGCCGCCGTGGTGCGCCAGAAGGCGATCACCCGGCCGTTGGGGCAGAAGCTCGGCCCGTCGACCGTGAACGCCTCGGAGAGGATGCGCTCGCCGGTGCCGTCGGTGTTCATCACGCCGAGCCCGAAGGTGCCGCCGTTCTGGCGGATGAAGGCGATGAGGTCGCCGCGGGGCGACCAGACGGGGGCGAAATAGCGCCCGTCGCCGTAGCTGATGCGCTTCGGGTTCGACCCGTCCGCCCCCATGACGTAGAGCTGGGGCGAGCCGTCGCGGTCGGAGTTGAAGGTGATCTGCGAGCCGTCCGGGCTGTAGCAGGGGCTGGTGTCGATACTCCCGGAGGAGGTCAGCTGGGTCGGCGCCATGCTGGCGAGATCGATCACCACGATGTTCGACCCCGCGCCGCGCGCCTCGGAGAGGATCACCTTGCTCCCGTCCGGGCTGAAGCGGGGGGCGAAGGTCATGCCGCTGAAGGCGCCGAGCAGCGACTGGCGGCCGGAGCCGAGGTCGAAGAGATAGACCCGCGGCTGGTTGTCGGCATAGCTCATGAAGGCCAGCTCGTTGACCTTGATCGGATGGAAGCGCGGGTCGAGCGCCATCCATTCGCCGCTGGTGAGGAAGCGGTTGTTGGCGCCGTCCTGGTCCATGATGGCGAGCCGGCGGATGCGCGCGTTGCGCGGCCCGGAATCCGAGATATAGGCGATCCGCGTGTCGAAATAGCCCTTCTCGCCGAGCAGGCGCTCGTAGATCACGTCGGCGATCATGTGGCCGACGCGGCGCCAGTTGCTGTCCGCCGTGGTGTAGGCGGTGCCCTGGAGCTGCTGCTCGGGCAGGACGTCCCAGAGGCGGAATTCGACGCGCACCTGGCCGGCGGAGGGCACGTCCACCTGGCCGGTGACGAGGGCGCGGGTGCCGATCACCTTCCAGTCCTGCCATTTCGGCACCTGGCCGATGGTGCCGGCCGCCTGGACGAAGGAGGCGGGGTCGAGCGGGCGAAACAGGCCGCAGCCGGCGAGGTCGTTGCTGATGACGCCCGCGATCTGCTGGGCGAGGCTGGCGGCCTGGCCGCCGGTTGCGGTGAAGACCGGGATGGCGATCGGGATCGGCTCGACCTGGGCGCGGTTGACGTCGATCACCGCGCTGCTCGCCGTGCCCTGGCCGCCGGAGCCGCCGGCGGCGGGCGGGGTGGTTTGCGCCAGCACGGCCACCGGGGCGATGAGGGGCGTGATCAGGAGCGTGGCCGATCCGGCCAGCAGGCTCCTTCTTCCGACAAGCGGACGTCCAACGATCAGGTTCGGCATGGCGGTCTCGATCCTCCGTCCCGGGAACATTTAGGCCGGTTCCCTATTGCATCCAAACCAGGGCGCCAACGTGGAGGGAAGGCCGCCCCGGGGATGAAACCGCGGCAAGGAAGGGGCGCGCCGGGCGAGGAGCGAGGAACCGGACGGAAGGTATTGGATTGGGCGCGACTTTTCGGAGTTGGGAGGGGAAAAAGTGGGCGAAGTGGGCGTACCGTGGCCGGCTTCGGAATTGTTTTTCGTTTAGATTCAGATTTGTAGGTTGGTTGGGGCGGCATAAAAGGCGATTTTCGGGGGTTTTCGGGCCGGAATCGGGCACCGGCCGGCGGACTTGCGATCCGAGCAGAGGCAGGCGGAGAGGTGGGGCTTTCATGGATGAGCGGGAAGAGCCGGCGGCGCCTGACGCGCCGTTCAGCCTGCGCCGGCTGGCCGCGGGCCAATCGCTGTTCCGCCGAGGCGACCGGGCGTTCGCCGTGTTCCACGTCGCTTCCGGCCGGCTGCGCCTCATCCGCCATACCATCGAGAGCCATCCGGTGGTGCTGCAGAACGCGAAGCCGGGCGAGTTTTTTGCCGAGGCCGCGCTGTTCGCCGACGCCTACCACTGCGATGCGGTCGCCGCGGTCGCCTCCGAGGTCCGCGTGATCCACAAGCGGCCGCTGCTCGATGCGTTCCGCGACGATCCCGAACGCGCGATCCGCTTCATGGGCGAGTTCGCGCGGCAGGTGCAGGCGCTGCGCAATCAGCTGGCCTTGCGAAGCATCCGCTCGGCGCGCGAGCGCGTGCTGCACTCCCTGGCGCTGCACGCGGCGCCCGACGGCCGCACGGTTCGCCTCCCGGGCACGCTGATGGATTTGGCCGCCGAAATCGGCCTGACCCACGAAGCGCTCTACCGAACGCTGCGCGCACTGCAGCGCGACGGGCGCATCGTCCGGCCGGGGCCGGGCGAGCTCCGGATCGCCTCGCCTAATATATGACCAGGATCATAAGGGCGGCAGGCCGGCGGCGCTAGGATGCCGGCCTCATGATTGCAACGGAGAGTGTGATGAAACGCATTGTCGTCATCGCCGGGGCCCTTGGCATCGCCGGCATTGCCGCCGCCGCGACGATCGGCGCCCGCGCCGCGGGCGATGTCACGGCGCCGGCGGCTGGAGCGCGGAGTGCCCCGGCCTACGTTCCCCGCGGTGGGATGCCGATGACGGGGATGCCGATGACGGGGATGCCGATGACGGGGATGCCGATGACGGGGATGCCGATGACGGGGATGCCGATGACGGGGATGCCGATGGCCGGCTGGCGGACCGCGGCGGCGAGCGCGGGGCCGACCCAGCCCGGCCAGGGCGCCTTCGGCGCCATCCAGGAGGTTGTCCGCATCCTCGAGGCCGATCCCAACACGGACTGGTCGAAGGTAAACCTCGATGCGCTCCGCGGGCATCTGATCGACATGGACGAGGTGACGCTGCACGCCGATGCCGCGGTTCAGCACATCGCCGGAGGCATCGAAGTGGCGGTCACGGGCAAGGGCCGGACGCTCGAGGCGATCCGGCGCATGGTCCCCGAGGACGCCAGGCACCTCAACGGCACGAACGGCTGGACCGTGGCGACCGCGCCGTTGGCGGACGGCGTTAGCCTGACGGTGACGGCGAGCGATCCGAGGCAGGTCGCCATCATCCGCGGGCTCGGGTTCGCGGGCGTGCTGGCGAGCGGCGGCTACCACCCGATGCATCACCTGATGATCGCGCGGGGCGAGCCGATGGGCTGAGGCCACGGCCCGCGTTTGGGGCCCGCCTTTGAGATAAGTCAAGGCGCGGCGGCCGTGATGCCGGCAGGGTGCGCCGGGCTCGGCGGGCGAGACCGGTCGTCGGGCGCGTACCGGAGATCGAGCCATGGTCAGCTTGCCGCTCCAGCCGCCGGCGCCGGTTCCTGAAGCCCTGGCGCGCCCGGCCGGGGCAGGGGAGGAAAGGCGTGCGCCGCTTCGGCCGCGCTCCTGGCGAGGCGTGGCGCTGTGGGCGGCGATCCTGCTCGTCGTTGCGGGGGCTTCAGGGTGGATCTGGCACGCCTATAGCCGGCCGGTCACGGTCGCGGTCGCGCCCGTGCAGGCGAACGTGGCCGAGCAGGTGTTCGGCCTCGGCACGATCGGTGCCGACGTGCAGTCCGCCGTCGGGTTCAAGGTCGTCGGCGTGATCAACGAGATCGATGCCAACGAAGGCGACCACGTGGCGGCGGGAAAAGTGCTGGCGCGGCTCGACGCGCGGGACGTCGCCGCCCAGGTGGCGGTGGCCGAGGCCGGCGTGCAGCAGGCAAGGGCGGCGATCGACAAGGCAGCGGCCGACGTCACCAACGCGGACGCGAGCCTCGCCAACGCCATGGCGATCGCGGCCCGCCGCGAGGCGCTGCTGGCGGAGGGCTACGCCTCGGTCGAGGAGACCCAGAACGACGTCACGGCGATGCGGGTGGCGGAGGCCAATCTCAGGGTTGGCCGGGTCGAGGTGGAAACCGCCCGGGCCGGGCTGGCCGGGGCCTTGGCGCAGGAGAGCGTCGCGCAGGCCACGCTCGACAACGACACCCTGCGCGCGCCCTACGACGCGTGGGTGCTGGCGCGCGACCTCAACCTCGGCGCCATGCCGGTGCCGGGGCAGGCGGTGTTCACGCTGGTCGATCCGCGCACGATCTGGGCGGTGGGGTACGTGGACGAGCGGCTGGCCGGGCGGCTCTCCGTGGGGCAGAGGGCGGAGATCGTGCTGCGCTCGGAGCCGGCGCGGCGCTTTGCCGGGCACGTCGCGCGGATCGAGATCCAGAGCGACGCGGTGAACGAGGAGCGGCTGGTCGATGTCGCCTTCGATACGCTGCCGCCCGCCATTCATCTGGCGGAGCAGGCGGAGGTATACATCACGATCAGGCTGCTCCCGCACGCCGTCCTTGTGCCGGAGGCCGCGGTGACGGGCCTCACCGACGCCCGGGGCAGCGTCTGGACGGTGGAGGACGGGCGGCTTGCGCGGCGCACGGTTTCGTTCGGTCCCGCACTCCTCGACGGCAGGCTGCCGGTCGTTTCCGGCCTGCCGGAGGGCGCCATGGTGGTGGTGTCGCCGCTCGCCGGGCTCAGGGTCGGCCACGCCGCGACGGTTGCGCAGGGCGCCGCGCCATGAACCTCGCGCTGCGCGACGTGCGGCGCAACAAGCTCAGGTTCGCCCTGACCGCGCTCGGCGTCGGCATGCTGCTCGGCGTGGTGATCGCGATGATGGGGATCTATGAGGGGGCGCTCGCCGACGCGCTGCGCCTGCCGCGCGCTCTCGATGCCGATCTCTGGGTGGTGCAGCAGCGGACCTTCGGGCCGTTCGCCGAGCCTTCGCGCATGCCGCGCGACACGCGCGAGCTGATCCGCCGCATGCCGGGCGTGGCCGCCGCCGGGGCCGTCACCTTCCAGACCGTCCAGGCGCGGGCGGCGGGCAGGCCGGTGCGGCTGTTCCTGGAGGGCTACGAGATCGGGCGGCCGGGTGGGCCGGGCGACTTCGCGGCCGGGCACGGATTGACCGAGAGCCACTACCAGATGGTGGCGGACGCCTCCTCCGGCCTTCGCGTCGGCGAGATCGTTCCGCTCGGCCCGTACCGCGACCCCTACACGGTGGTCGGGCTGACGCGCGGCATGGTCAGCTCATCGGGCGATCCGATGGCGTGGGTGACGCTGCTGGACGCCCAGGCGCTGCAGTTCGCCGTGCCGCCGGCGCTCGAGCGGCGCGAGCAGGCCTCCGGGCGCAACCCGCCCACCACCACCGACATCAACGCCGTGCTGGTGCGGGTCGAGCCGGGCGTGGCGGCCGGCGCGGTCGCGCGCGATATCGCGCGCTGGAAGCATCTCGGCGCCGTCTCCGAGGGCGAGGAGGAGGGTTACCTCACCCAGTTCGTGATCCAGAAGATGCAGCAGCAACTCGGGCTCTTCATGGGCATCCTGATCACCGTCTCGGCGGTGATCATCGCCCTGATCATCTACACGCTGACCATGGACAAGCTGCGCGCGATCGCGACGCTGAAGCTGATCGGCGCGCCGGACCGCGTGATCGTCGGGCTGATCGTGCAGCAGGCGCTGGTGCTGGGCGGCGCCGGCTTCGCGGTGGGCCTCGCGCTGATCGAGGAGGTCAAGGATTATTTCCCGCGCCGGGTGCAGATCGAGCCGCGCGACCTTGCGATTCTGTTCGCGATCGTGATCGCGATCTGCCTCGCCGGCTCGCTGCTCGGCGTGCGCGCGGCGGTGAAGATCGACCCGGCCCAGGCGCTGGCGGGCGGGTGATCGGGTGGCGGATCGGGTCCCGCTTACGGATGGGTGCCCGCGCGTCGAGCTCGGCGGGGTCGGCAAGCATTTCGGCGCCGGACCGACGCGCGTCGATGCGCTGGCCGATATCGACCTCGTGGTGCGCGCCGGCGAGACGGTGGGCCTGCGGGGCCCGAGCGGATCGGGCAAGAGCACGCTGCTCAACGTGATCGGCTGCGTGCTCGAGCCGAGCGGCGGCCGGATGCGCCTCGACGGCGAGACGGTCTATGACGGGCGCTGGCTGCGCGGCAATCTGCGCCGGCTGCGGCTGATGAAGATCGGCTTCATCTTCCAGACCCACAACCTGCTCCCGTTCCTCAACGGCACGGAGAACGTCGCCGAGGCGATGGAGCTGGCGGGCGTGCGGCCGCGCGAGGCGCGCGCCCGGGCCGCCGCCCTGCTCGCGTATCTCGGTGTCGGCCACCGCGGGCGCGCTTTTCCGGGCGAGCTTTCGGGGGGCGAGGCGCAGCGCGTGGCCATCGCGCGCGCGCTCGCCAACGGCCCGCGCATCATCCTCGCCGACGAGCCGACCGCGCCGCTCGATACCCAGCGCGCCGGCGCGGTGATGGACCTTTTGCACCGGATCGCCGAGGACCAGCAGGCGGCGGTGCTGGTGGTGACCCATGACGAGACGATCTTCGACCGCTTCGACCGGCTGATCAGTCTGCGCGACGGGCGGATCGAGGGGGAGGAAGTGCCGGCCCGCGCCGGGCTCGTTTCGTAGTGCCCGATCGCTGAGGTCATGGGGCGCCTGATCCCGAAGCCGGCGCGCCGGCCGATTCGTTTCTGGATAAGAACGGAACCGAGGAGGGTGCGGCAGGCCTGACCGCCGCCGAGGCGGCGCGGCGTGTTGGTGACGCGGCTGACGGCGACGCATGAGGCCGCCGCGACGGACATACTCTGCGCCGACAAGACCGGAACGCTGACGCGGAATGCTCTGACGGTGGACGAGATCGTGCCTGCTCCCGGCTTCGATCGCGACCGGGTCCCGGAGCTGGCCGCGCGGGCGAGCTGGCCGCGCGGGCGAGCGCCGATGCGGGCGACGACCCGATCGACACCGCGATCCGCGACGCGGCGGGCGCAATTCCGGCCGGCGAACGGCCGGAGCGGTTCGTTCCTTTCGACCCGGAAACGAGGGTGTCCGAGGCCGATGTCGGCGAAGGCGCGGGCGAGCGGCAGAGCTTGGCGTTCGCGACACTCGTCTTCGGCAACCAGGCCGTGCTGTTCGCGCTCCGGGAGCGGCGCATGTGGTCGTCGGGACCGGGTGGCTGGGTGCTGGCCGCCGCGGCGGCGGGGCGGCGCCGCCGGATCGGGAGGACGGGCATGACAGGGGAAAACGGGGCGGATGGTCCCGAGCGGCTTGCCGGATAACGGAGGTTCCGGATCCGGTGGCTGCCGGGTGCCCTTCCGATCGCCGCGGTCGGGCTCGTTGCGGTCGTGCAGGGGAACGGGCGACCGGGCGCGATGACGTACGGCGCGTTTCTCGATCGGCTCGACGCCGGCAATGTCGCGAGCGTGACCTTCGTCGGGACGGACATCGAGGGGCAGCTGCGGCATCCGATCGCGGGTGCGCGAGACGCGGCGGCGGGTCCGGCCTTCGGCAGCCGGGTGCCGGACTTCGGCGATCCGGCGCTGATTGCGGAGCTGCGCCGACATCACGTCGCGATCGCGGCTGCCACGCCATCGCCGTGGGCCTGGCTGCTCGCGCGGGTTCCGTTGCCGATGCTGCTCTTTCTCGCGGCGATGGTGATTGCCGCGTTCGTCCGCGTCGTGTGCGGAGCGCGCGGCGCCGCTATTGCCCGGCCCGAGCGGCCCACCCTAGGATGGCGGCGATTCTTTTGCGGGAGCGTCAAGCCTCTCATGTCGCCGGAAATCCTGGCCGAGCTCGCGCCGACGGGCGTCCTGCGCGCGGGCATCAACCTCTCCAACTTCCTGCTCGTGACGGGGCGGAGCGCGGCGGGCGAGCCTGTCGGAGTCTCGCCCGACATGGCGGGCGAGATCGCCAGGCGGCTCGGCGTGCAGGTGAAATACGTGCCCTTCAAATCTCCGGGCGAGCTCGCGGACAAGGCAGGCGAGGGCGTCTGGGATATCGGGCTGATCGGCGCCGAGCCCGAGCGCGCCGAGACGATCGCGTTCACCGCCGCCTACGCCGAGATCGAGGCGACCTACCTGGTGCCGGCGGGCTCCGGCCTGGCGGCGATCGCCGCGGTCGATGCGCCGGGCGTGCGGATCTCCGTGACCGGGCGCAGCGCCTATGGATTGTGGCTCGACCGCAATATCAGCCACGCCACGCTGGTGCGCTCGGAGAGCCTCGAGAGCGCATACGAGGCGTTCGTGCGCGAGAAGCTCGAGGTGCTGGCGGGGCTCAGGCCGCGGCTGCTCGCCGATCTCGAGCGGCTTCCCGGCGCGCGGATTCTCGAGGGAAAATTCACCGCCGTGCAGCAGGCGGTCGGGACGGCGAGGAAGAACCTGGCGGGCGCGGCGTTCCTCGCCGGTTTCGTCGAGGAGGCGAAGGCTTCGGGGCTGGTTGCACGGCTGATCGCACAGCACAAGGTGCGCGGGCTGTCCGTGGCGCCGGCTTCGTGAGGGGGAAAACCGTGGCCGCGCGCATCCTGCTCACTGCCAATCCGCTGAGCGACCTCGACGTGATGCGCAAGCTCGCGCCCGCTTCGTTCGACATCGTCGTCGCCGGCGCCGGAAGCGCGGACTTCGCCGCCGCCTTGCCCGCGAGCGAGTACATGGTCGGGCTCGGCGAGATCGCGATGGACGATGCGTTCTACCGCGCCGCGCCGCGGCTCAAGCTGGTGCAGCTTCTCTCCGCCGGCTACGACCGTGTCGATGTGGACGCGGCGCGGCGGGCCGGGGTGAAGGTGTGCAACAACGGCGGCGCCAATGCGGTGGCGGTCGCCGAGCACACGATGCTGCTGATGCTCGCCCTGTGCCGCAGGCTTCCCTGGCAGCACGCGAACGTGGTCTCCGGGCGCTGGCGCGGCAACGACGTGGCGGGCGTGCGGCTCTATGAGCTCAGCGGGCGCACGCTCGGCATCGTCGGGCTCGGCACCATCGGCAAGAAGACCGCCCATCTCGCCCGGGCGTTCGGCATGGCGGTCCAGTACCTACGATATCGCGCGGCTGAGCGAGGACCAGGCGGATGCGCTCGGCGTGAAATTCCGGCTGCTGGCGGAGCTGTTGGGAAACTCCGATATCGTCTCGCTGCACGTGCCGCTGACGCGGCGGACGCGGCACATGATCGGGGCGGCGGAGCTCGCGCTGATGAAGCGGACCGCCTATCTCATCAACACCTGCCGCGGGCCGGTGGTGGACGAGGCGGCGCTTTACGGCGCGCTGGCCGAGGGGACCATCGCCGGGGCCGGGCTCGACGTGCTGGATCGCGAGCCGCCGGCCGCCGACAACCGGCTGTTCGGGCTTTCCAATGTCGTGCTGACGCCCCATTTCGCCGGCCCGACATGGGACAACCAGTACAGCCGGTTCCGCAACGCGTTCGACAATGTCGAGCGGGTGGCGCGCGGCGAGGCGCCTTTGTGGGTGATCCCGGAGCTGCGCGCGGAGTGAATCGGGCACTAGACGGCGGGCGAAGCGGCATCCCCGATGCGGTTCAGCTCGGCGAGCGTCGCCTCCGGCAGCGCCAGCGCGGCCGCCGCCAGGTTCTCGCGCAGATGGCCGGGTGACGAGGTGCCCGGGATCAGCAGGATGTTGGGCGCGCGGTGCAGCAGCCAGGCGAGCGCCACCTGCATCGGCGTCGCGCCCAGCCGCGCGGCGACGTTCGAGAGCGTCGAGGATTGCAGCGGGCTGAAGCCGCCGAGCGGGAAGAACGGCACATAGGCGATGCCCTTGCCCGCCAGCGCGTCGATCAGCGCGTCGTCGGCGCGGTGCGCGAGGTTGTACTGGTTCTGCACAGAGACCACCGGCGCGATCGCGCGCGCTTCCTCGAGCTGCGCCGCCGTTGCGTTGCTGAGGCCGAGGTGCCGGATCAGCCCCTGATGCTGCAGCTCGGCGAGCGCGGTGAACGGCGCCGCGATCGAGCCCTCGCTCGGCGCGTGAACGTCGCCCATCACCCGCAGATTGACGATCTCCAGCACCTCGAGGCCGAGGTTGCGGAGGTTGTCGTGGACCGCTTGCGCGAGCTCGGGCGGGCTCTGCGCCGGGTTCCACGAGGCGTCCGCCCCGCGCACCGCGCCCACCTTCGTGACGATGATGAGGTCGTCCGGATAGGGGTGCAGCGCCTCGCGGATCAGCTGGTTGGTGATGTGCGGGCCGTAGAAATCGCTGGTGTCGATATGGTTGACGCCGCTCGCCACGGCCTCGCGCAGCACCGCGAGCGCCGCGTCGCGGTCCTTGGGCGGGCCGAACACGCCGGGCCCTGCGAGCTGCATCGCGCCGTAGCCCAGGCGGCTCACGACGCGGTCGCCCAAGGGGAAAGTGCCCGAGGGGAAGGTGCCGGCACTGCTGAGGTCGGTCATGGCGGAACTCCGATGCTGCGATGGCGGGGATATGGGCCCGGGCCCTTCGCGCGATAACTCCTCACTATCGGCACAGGCTGTTCGGGACTATGGACAATGACCGCGGACCTTCATGACCTCTCCGCCTTCGTCGCCGTGGTCCGGGGCCGTGGTCCGGGGCCGTGGTCCGGGGCCGTGGTCCGGGCCGGCGGTTTCCGCGACGGGGCGAGGCTGAGCGGCGGGTCCGCCTCCGGGCTGAGCGAGGCGGGACGGCGCCTGGCCGAGCGGCTGATGCCGGCGCTCGGCGAGGTGGAGGCGGCGCTCGACGTCGTGAACGCGTTCCGCGACCGGCCGCCGATACCTGCCGGCGCCGCTCCGGGCCTTGGTGGACTTCATCAGGCGCTGACCGGGCGGGGGCCGAAGGGTGGGGGAGTTATTTCTTCCGGCATGAAAAATCTCCCGGAGCGGCGCCGGCGCATGCGTCCATGATCCCGCCGATTTCGGCGGTCGAGAGAACGCCGATCTCAGCGATGAACACGATGCGTGCCCGGGGCGCCCCGGGCGCGGACGCCCCAACCGGGGCCCCAACCGGGGCGAGCGTCGCGCGGCCGCCGGCGAGCTGGAACAGAACCTGGCGGCCGGGCTGCTCGACTGTCTCGAACAGACCCTTGGCGCGGGCGAGCTTCGGAGCAAGCCGACCGATGGCTCCTTGCAGGCGGGGCAGCGAGACCGGCTGGTCGGACGTCCAGGTGAGGGTCTCGAACCGGTCGGACGCCGGGCGGCGGCGGCCTGGGTCGCGCGGCACCGCCTGACGGTCCGGGTCGTCAGGGAAGAGCAGCGCCAGCGGCACCTGGCCGTGCGGCGCATCGACCAGGAAAGCTGCGGGCCTGGCCGCCTTCAGGGCGTCGCGGATCCGCCTCAGCCCGGCAGCGTCCGCGAGGTCCACCTTGCTCAGCGCCACCACGTCCGCGGCCTGAAGTTGCGAGCGGAGCAGCGCGTCGTTCAACGAATCGGCGGAACTCGTCGCGTCCACCACGCAAAGCACCGTCTCGAGCGGCGCCTCGCGCCAGATCACCGGGTCCATGAGGGTGCGGACGATTTCCGCCGGGTCAGCCACGCCGCTCGTCTCGATCACGATCGCCTCCGGGCGCGGGCTGCGCCGGAGGATAGCGGCGAGCGTGCGCAGCAGGTCGCCCTCCAGCGAGCAGCAGATGCAGCCATTGGCG
Source organism: uncultured Pseudomonadota bacterium (assembly GCA_963840545.1). Classification (GTDB taxonomy): domain Bacteria; phylum Pseudomonadota; class Alphaproteobacteria; order Acetobacterales; family Acetobacteraceae; genus JAKAWQ01. The sequence continues at coordinate 780,112 of CAWIZE010000002.1, forward strand.
AGACTCACGACGCCGCCGGCGGCGCCGGCGATCAGCTCGGCATCGATGTTGATGGCGCCGAAATCATTGACCAGAGCGGCGATCCGCCTGCCCTCGGCATGGGCCAGAAGGTGGTTCACCACCGTGGTCTTGCCCGCGCCCAGGAAGCCCGCGACCAGCAGGATCGGGACGGGCGTGCCCATCATCCGTTGGCGAGAACGGGCCGGCGCACCGGCCGCCCGGGTCGCGCCGCCACGTCCATCACGCCCTCGGTGATCACGGGCTGCCCGCCGACCAGAAGATGCCGCACACCCTCCGCCGGGCGGTTCATCGCCGAGAACTCGGCCCGGTCGGTCAGCGTCTCGAGATCGAAGACGACCACATCGGCATCCGCGCCCGGCCGCAGCCGCCCCTTGGCGCGCATCTCCGGTGTGCTCGGCGCCAGGATCTCGGCCGGGATCAGCGTGCATTTGCGCACGCCCTCGAGCAGCGAGACCGCCTGGCGCTCGCGCACCCAGTGGCGGAGGAAGCGGGTGAACGTGCCGGCGGAGCGCGGGTGGGACGTGGCATCGTCCGGCAGCGGCCAGGCGTCGGCGGTATAGGTGGTGCCGTCCGCCAGAGACCAGGGCATCGCGTCCGAGGCGATGGCCCCACCGGGGAACAGAACCGACATGTCGAGAAGATCGCGATGGTGCGCGTTGTTCTCCGTGTCCAGGATGTGCCACAGCACCAGGGTCGAGGGTTCCTCGGCCTGCGCCGCCAGGAGCTCGTCGCGGTTGCGGAATCGCCGCCCGTCGGTCACCCGCTGCACTGAATCGTAGCCGGTGCCGTTCCTCGCCTCGAACTCGGGATCGCTGAAGAAGGCGGCGCCCAGCACGGTGGAGCCGGTGCCGTATGGATAGGCCTCCACCGTGATCGGCAGGCCCTGCTCCTGCGCCTTCGCCACCAGCCGGGCGCAGCGTTCCACGTCCGTCTTGCTGGAGCTGTTGAAGTGGCAGATGTGCATGTGCGCGCCCGTGGCGCCGGCGTAGCCGATCAGGCGGATATAGGCCTCGGCAGCGCTTTCCGGGTCGATGCGCGACATGTAGGCAATGTGGGTGAAGGTCGGCACGCCATGCGCCGCCGCGAGCTGGCACACCGCCGTCAGCTCCTGCACGCCGGCGCCCGGGGCGTAGGCGTTCAGGATGCCGATGCCGATGCCGCCCTCATCCAGCCCGTGCGCGAGGCGGTCGAGAATTCCCGCCACCTCCGCCTCGCCGGCGACGTTCTCCACCCAGCGACGGTCCCGCATGGCGCGGCCGAACGCTTCGAGCGAGGATTCTTCGTTCGAGCCGGTCATGGCGCCGATGCGGGCGAAGGCCCAGTTGGTGGAGGCGCCGTAGTTCAGGACCCGCCCCTGTTCGGCCTGGCGCCGATACCAGGATGCGACCGGCATTACGCCCGCCTCGAGGTCGAGCGTCGTCGTCACCCCGTCGAAGGCCTGCATGCGGTCCGCGGGGAGCGACTGACCGTGCGCGTGCAGGTCGATGAAACCGGGGGCCACCACCAGCCCGCCGGCGTCGAGCACAAGCTCGGCGCCGCCCAGGCCCGTCCCCACGGCGGCGATCCTGCCATCCAGCACCGCCACGTCGCCCACTGCGTCCATCCCGCTCGCCGGATCCACCACCCGGCCGCCGCTGATCACCACGCCACCCATGCCGCCACCCCGCACAATACTGGATTTCCACGCGCTCCGGGCCGGTGGCGGCCCCGGAGGCGCGCTCGACCGGCCACTTGCGTGCAGTTCCGGCAGTAGAGGCGGATTTGCGGACGCCCGCAATCAACGGCGCCGATGCCGGCGGGTTGAGGAGAACAGATTGACTTCCTCGAAGGTCAAGTCAGGGGCTTCGCCCCTGGCAAGGGGCGCTGCCCCTTGCAACCCCGGCAAAGGCGGAGCCTTTGCAATCCATTGGTTTGAAAACGGATGGGGGTCTGGGGCCTCAGGCCCCAGCGGGGGTGTCGGGGGCAGAGCCCCCGACTGGGGGCAAAGCCCCCTGGCGGTGGCCGCTCACATGCGCGCCGTCGGCCTCGCGCAGCCGAAGAAAGCCCGGCGCGGAGAGGAGCGTGATCAGCGCCACCAGCAGGAAGGCCAGGTGGAAGTCGGCGACATCCGGCAGCCGGCCCGGCCCCGCGATCACCCCGAGCAGGACCGCCGCGGTCGAGACGCCGAACGAGACCGTCAATTGCTGGATGACGCCGCCGAGCGCGGTGCTGCGGCTGAGCTTGCCGGCCGGCGTATCGGCGTAGGTGAGGGTGTTCGTCATCAGGAACTGCACGCTGCGGACGATCCCGAACACCAGCACCATCAGGAAATCCACCCAGTGCGGCGTGCGTGCGTGAATGGCGGCGAAGCTCGCGATGACCGCGGCGCACACCACCGCGTTGCCGGCGAGCAGGCGGCGGAAGCCGAAATGGCGCAGCAGCCGTGCCGAGACCGGGCGGACCGCGAGCGCGCTGGCGCTGGAGATGAAGGTGAGCAGGCCCGACTGCACCGGGCTGAGCCCGAAGCCGATCTGGAACAGCAGCGGCAGCATGAACGGCACGGCATTGACCCCGGTGCGGCTCAGGCCGCCGGTGAGCGTGCTGATGCGGAAGGTGCGGATCGAGAAGAGGCTGAGGTCGAGCGCCGCGTCCGGCCGGTGGCGGGCGTAGGGGACGTAGGACGCGAGCAGCAGGACGCCGGCGCTCGCCAGGGCGAGGACGACATCGCGCGGCAGCATGAGCTGGCGAAGGTTCTCGATCCCGAATTGCATCAGGCCGAGCCCGGCGCCGCAGAGCAGGAAGCCGGCGATGTCGAAGGGCGCCGGCCGCGCGACCCGCGAATCCTCGACGAAGCGCAAGGTGAGCAGGATGCCGGCGAGGCCGATCGGCACGTTGACGTAGAATACCCAGCGCCAATTGACATAGGTGGTCAGCACGCCGCCCAGGATCGGGCCGATGGTCGGGCCGATGATGGCCGGGATCGACATGTAGGTCATGGCCCGGACGAGCTGATCGCGGGGGAATGCGCGGAGCAGGATCAGCCGCCCCACCGGCGTCGACATGGCGCCGCCGAAGCCCTGCAGGATGCGCATCGCGACCAGGACGGGCAGGCTCTGGGCGAGCCCGCAGAGCGCGGAGGCGGCGGTGAAGATCAGCAACGCGGCGGCGAACACCCGGCGTGTCCCGAAGCGGTCGGCGACCCAGCTGCTCACGGGGATGAACACGGCGAGGCTCAGGATGTAGGAGGTGACCGCGGCGCTCATCTGCAACGGCGCGACGCGGAGGCTCCGCGCCATGGCCGGGATCGCGGTGGTGACGATGGTCTGGTCGAGCTGCTCCATCAGGAACGCGAAGGCGACGATCAGCGGGATGAGGAGCCTGAGCCTGGGGTTGCGCAGCGCGGCATAGGGGGAGGCCGCGGCGGAAACGGAGGTCGAACCGGTCGGGTCATCGCTCTCTGCCATGGCCGCATTGTGCGCTGCATCAGCGGCGGTTGCACCCCGGCGGTGGGAATCGGGCGGAGCGAGCGCGCGCGGGAAGGGTCTCGCGAAGGCCGGCAAATCGTGTTTGGCCCACGCCGCGCGCCGCTGCCGGCCGGTTGCGAAGCCGCCGCGCGCGGCGGCGGTTTTTGGGGAATGGCTTGCACCCGGTGCCGTGGGATTTCAGATCGTTCCACACGAGCTCGTCGGGATTGAGTTCCGGCGAACAGGGCGGCGGAAGGAACCGGGCTCGCTTCCCCGCTTGCGTGCACCCGACCGACCCCATCCGCCACACCACGCTGGCGCAATGTCTGGTATCTGATGTCCTGCGAACGGCTGGGTGAGGGGTGTTTTCGTCGCCCATTGACCCGCAAGCGGATATTGGCAGCGCCTGATGCCGGCAACTATGGAAGCCGGCACTGGTATCGGATCGCGGGGTTTCGCGGGGAGCGGAGCGAGCGCGGAACGCCGCGTGAATCCGATACCTAAGACAAAGAGCGAGTGCCGGCTTTCCAGGGAAGCCGGCACTGCTATCGGATCGCGGGGTTTCGCGGGGAGCGGAGCGAGCGCGAAATGCCGCGTGAATCCGATACCTAAGACAAAGAGCGCTGCCCCACACCAAAAGGATCCGCGCCATGGCTGCCACGCGCCAGCACCTCCTCCTGCTCGCCCTTCTCCTTGCTTCGCCCATCGTGGCGCGAGCCGCGCAGGGCCCCGAAGGAACTGCGATCGTGCCGCGCTTCGCGCCCGCGCCATGCCCGGCAATGCCGGTCAAGGCACTGGCCGACGCTCATTGCGGCTACCTCGGCGTGTCCTACGGCACTTATCTCGCGCGGACGCTGATGCGCGATCACCCGGAGGGCATCCGCAGCGTCGTTCTCGATTCGACGGTGCCGCTCACCGTCACCATTCCGCAGTTTTGGCTGAACACGCGCGCCGGGTTCGACCACCTGTTTCGCGCCTGCGCGGCGCAAGCGGCCTGCCACGCCGCGCATCCGCGGCTCGAGAAAACCTTCACGGGATTGGTCGACAAGCTCGAGCTCGAGCCATTGACCCCAACGGTCAGCGACCCCGCCACCGGCGAAGACGTGAAGGTCGTGCTCGACGGCGGGGCGCTCGTCGACTGGCTCCGCAACCAGAGCTATTCGACAGCCGCGCTCCGCGACGTCCCCGATATGATCGGCAGGCTCGCTGCCGGCCGGACCGAGGCGATCGACGCCGTCGCCAGGGATCGCCTTGCCAGGGCGCCTCGCCCCGGCCCAGGCGCCCCCTCCGCCGGGTACGGCCTGGGATTCGGCGTCGTTTGCCGCGAGTGGTACCCCTTCGCGACGCAGCAGGATCTGCTCGCTGCCGGCCGGCAGGCGTTTGCGTTGTACCCGGCCTCCGTGCGGGATGAGGCCGTCGGCTCGTGGGCCTATGCGAACGACGATTGCCGCGACATCTGGAAGGTCCGGGCCGCCCCGGCGGCGGTCCGCCACGCCCCTGCAAGCGACATTCCGATGCTGCTCATCTCGGGCAGCTTCGATGCGGTGACGTCGCTTGACTGGACCAAGACCGCGGCGGCGGGCCTATCCAAAGCGACGATCGTCAGCATCCCGGGCATCGGGCATTTCGTCTCCCCCGAATCGCGATGCGCCCAGGCGGTGATTGCCTCGTTCCTGGCCGATCCCGACGCCCCCGACACATCCTGCGTCGGCGCACTGAAGCCGCCTCGCTTCACCTCGCGGGCCTCGCCGTGAGGTGAAGCGACACGCAAGCCGGCTGGCAAGCGCGGCCGGCTGGCAAGCGCGGCAATCAGGCCCCGAAATCAGACCCCGAAATCAGACAAGATCGAAGCGATCGAGGTTCATCACCTTGTTCCACGCGGCCACGAAGTCACGCACGAAGGCCGTTTGCCTGTCGTCACAGGCGTAGACTTCCGCCAGCGCGCGGAGCTGGGAGTTCGAACCGAAGAGGAGGTCCACACGGGTGGCGGTCCATTTCAGCGCGCCGGTCGCGCGATCGCGCCCCTCGAACACGTCCGCGGCCGGCGTCCAGGTCGTGCCCATGTCGAGCAGGTTGACGAAGAAGTCGTTGGTGAGGGTCTCCGGCCGCTTGGTGAAGACCCCGTGGCGGGACTGTCCGACATTCGCATTCAGCACGCGCATGCCGCCGATGAGAATTGCCATCTCGGGCGCGGTCAGCGTCATGAGTTGCGCCCGGTCGACCAGCAGCTCCTCCGCCGGGGCCGTGACGCCGGTCTTGAGGTAGTTGCGGAACCCGTCCGCGCGCGGTTCGAGCACGGCGAAGGAGTCGATATCGGTCTGCTCCTGGGTCGCATCGGTACGGCCCGGGGTGAAGGGAACCTCCAGATCATGCCCGGCCTTCTTCGCCGCCCGCTCGACCGCGGCGCAGCCGCCGAGGACGATCAGGTCGGCGAGCGAGACTTTCTTCCCGCCCGATGGCGCGGCGTTGAACGCTTTTTGGATCCCCTCGAGCGTGCCGAGCACTTTCGCGAGCTGGGCAGGCTGGTTGGCCTCCCAATCCTTCTGCGGCGCCAGGCGGATGCGCGCCCCGTTCGCCCCGCCGCGCTTGTCCGAGCCGCGGAAGCTCGCCGCCGAGGCCCAGGCGGTCGCGACCAGCTCGGGGATCGAGAGGCCCGAGGCGAGGATCTTGGCCTTGAGCTCGCTTATGTCCGCGGCGTCGATCAGCTGGTGATCGAGTGCGGGAACGGGATCCTGCCACAGCAATTCCTCCGCCGGGACCAGCGGGCCGAGATAGCGCGCGCGCGGGCCCATGTCGCGGTGCGTCAGCTTGAACCATGCCCGGGCGAAGGCGTCGGCGAGCTGATCCGGGTTCTCGTAGAAATGCCTTGATATTTTTTCGTAGGCGGGGTCGAGCCGCAAGGCGAGGTCGGTGGTCAGCATGGCAGGCGCGCGACGCTTCGAGGGGTTGTGCGCGTCCGGCACCGTGCCGGCGCCGGCGCCATTCTTCGGCTGCCACTGATGCGCGCCGGCCGGGCTCTTGGTCAGTTCCCATTCGTAGCCGAACAGGTGCTCGAAGAAATTGTTGCTCCATTTCGTCGGCGTCGTGGTCCAGACGACTTCCAGGCCGCTGCCGATCGCGTCATCGCCTTTGCCGGTGCCGAACTTGCTCTTCCAGCCGAGGCCCTGCTCCTCAAGGCCGGCGCCCTCAGGTTCAGGACCGACCAGCACCACGTCGCCCGCGCCATGGGTCTTGCCGAAGCTGTGTCCGCCGGCGATGAGCGCCACGGTCTCTTCATCGTTCATCGCCATGCGGGCGAAGGTTTCGCGGATGTCGCGCGCCGCCGCGAGCGGATCCGGCTTGCCGTCCGGCCCTTCCGGATTGACGTAGATCAGGCCCATCTGCACGGCGGCGAGGGGATTTTCGAGGTCCCGCTCGCCGCTGTAGCGCTTGTCGCCAAGCCAGGTATTTTCGCTGCCCCAGTAGATGTCTTCCTCGGGCTCCCAGACATCCGCGCGCCCGCCGCCGAAGCCGAAGGTCTTGAAGCCCATCGAGTCCAGCGCGCAATTGCCGGCGAGGATCATGAGGTCGGCCCAGGAGATCCTGTTGCCGTATTTCCGCTTGATCGGCCAGAGCAGCCGGCGCGCCTTGTCGAGATTGACATTGTCCGGCCAGCTGTTGAGCGGGGCGAAGCGCTGCTGGCCGGATCCGGCGCCGCCGCGGCCGTCACCGATCCGGTAGGTGCCCGCGCTGTGCCAGGCCATGCGGATGAAGAGCGGCCCGTAATGACCGAAATCGGCCGGCCACCAGTCCTGGCTGTCGGTCATCAGCGCATGGAGGTCCTTCCTCAGGGCCTCGATGTCGAGCGTCTTGAACGCCGCGGCGTAGTTGAAGTCCCTGCCCATGGGATCGGACAGGGACGAATGCTGGTGCAGGAGCTTGAGGTTCAGCTGGTTCGGCCACCAGTCGCGGTTCGACCGGCCTCCAAACGTCGTCTGTGACAGGGCCCCGTGGATGACCGGGCATTTGCCGGCGCTCTGGCCGGCGCTGTGGCCGTCGCTCTGGCCGTCGCTCTGGCCGTCGCTCTGGCCGTCGCTCTGGCCGTCGTTTCCGTCCATATTTCTCTCCCGTCTTGGCTGTGTCGATCCACCTGGTCCGCGACTGAACAGCGGGACCGGGCCCGCGGTGAGGCTCGTGGCCGGGCGTCGGGTACTGACCCTGCTCCCCGGGCGTGGTTGCTCTTGCGCAGGTTTAGCGGCTCCCTGATGATAAAGGGAAGCCCCATGTTCTAATGGATGCGATAGATACCGTCTATGATGAAAGCCCGATCGAGCGAATGAACCTCCGCGACCTCCGCTACCTGCTGGCCGTCGCCGAGCATGGGCATTTCGGCCGCGCCGCCAGGGCCTGCGGCATCAGCCAGCCGACGCTTTCCGTGCAGGTCCGCAAGCTCGAGGAGATGCTCGGCGTCGCGCTGTTCGAGCGCAGCAGCAAGATGGTGGCGCCGACGGCCGCCTGCGAGCGGCTGATCGGCCATGCCCGCGCCGCGGTGGCGGAGGCGGAGGCGATCCTCGCCGTGGCGCGCAGCCTGCGCGACCCGCTGGCCGGGCGTTTGCGGCTCGGCATCATCCCGACGCTGGCGCCCTACCTGCTGCCGCTCGTTTTCGCGCCGCTGCGCGAGGCGCTGCCCGGGCTCGAGGTGGAGCCGTGGGAGGACCAGACCACGGCGCTGCTCGAGCGGCTCCGCGCCCATGAGCTGGATGCCGCCCTGCTGGCGAGCGAGACGGACGGGGCGGATCTCGCGAGCCGGCCGCTCTTCGCCGAGCCCTTCCTCGCGGCGCTGCCGCCCGAGCATCCGCTCGCCGGGCGCGCGGTGGTGGCGGAGGCGGACCTGGCGCGGGACATCCTGGTCCTGGCGGACGGGCATTGCCTGCGCGAGCAGACGCTGGCGGCCTGCGGGCAGAGCGGGGCGCCGGGCGGCGCGCTGCGTGCGGCGAGCCTCCCGACGCTGCTCAACATGGTGGCCGCCGGCTACGGGACGACGCTGATCCCGGGGCTCGCGGCCGGGGCGGCGCAGGATGCGGGGATCGTGCTGCGGCCGCTGGCGGCGCGGGCCGGGCGGACGGTGCGCATCGCCTGGCGCGCGCACTTCCCGCGGCGCGCCGCCGTGGAGGCGGTGGGCGAGGTCATCGCCGCGCGCCTGCGCGGCTTCGCGGCGGGGGGGTGATTGAACCTCCGGCGTCGCGCAGCGGGTTCGTTCCCCGGCCAACTCCTGGCGTAGACCTCCGCTCGGCCGCAGTTCCGAGGAGGGGCGGGAGCCGTCGGCGGCGCGGGTGACGGCCACCCGACAAGGGGGCCCTGCGGCCCGCAGGATGCGGCCATGCGGCGCCGCCTCTTCTCTCGGCGGCGTTGGCCAGGGGAAGTTGGTTGCGATGCCGCGCTTGCCCGCCGCGATGACCGCGTCCGCTCCCCGCTCCGAGCGGCCCGCCCGCCGGGCGGTGAGCGTGCGCACCGTGGCGCTCATCGTGGCGAGCGCGATGTTCATGGAGCAGATGGACGGCACGGTGCTCGCGACCGCCCTGCCGACCATGGCGCGCTCGCTCCACACCGATCCGCTGCACATGAACGTGGCGCTGACCTCGTACCTGCTCAGCCTCGCCGTTTTCATCCCGGCGAGCGGCAAGGTCGCGGACCGGTTCGGCGCGCGCGGCGTGTTCCGCGCCGCGATCGCGCTGTTCACGCTTGGCTCCGTGCTTTGCGCCCAGGCGCCGGGCCTGCCCTTCCTGGTCGCGGCGCGGATCTTGCAAGGCGTCGGCGGCGCCATGATGGTGCCGGTGGGGCGGCTGGTGCTGCTTCGCTCGAGCTCGAAATCGGAGCTGGTGACGGCCATGGCCTGGCTGCAGGTGCCCTCGACCATTGGGCCGATCCTGGGCCCGCCGATCGGCGGCTTCATCGTCACGTATTTCGATTGGCGCTGGATTTTCTATATCAACGTGCCGGTGGGCATTCTCGGCATCGTGCTGGTTTCGCGCTATATCGAGGACGTGCGCGAAACCGGCCGGGTGCGGTTCGACTTCGCCGGCATGGCGCTTTCCGCCGTGGCGCTTGCCTCTCTCATGTGGGGGATCGAGATGGCGAGCCGCGGCTTCGGCTCGCGTGCGGCGGCGCTGGCGCTGGTGGCGGTGGGCGCGACGGCTTCCGTGCTCTATCGCCGGCACGCGCGGCATCATCCGCAACCCGTGCTGAATTTCCGGCTGATGCGCATTCCGACGTTCCGCATCTCGGTGCTGGCCGGCACCTGCTCGCGCATCGTGGTGGGCGCGGTGCCGTTCCTGCTGCCGATGATGCTGCAATTGGGCTTCGGCTTTTCCGCGGCCGAGAGCGGCCTCATCACCTTCACCAGCGCTGCCGGCTCATTGGCGATGAAGGCGGTGGCGCCTCGGGTGCTGCGCCGGATCGGCTTTCGCAACACCATGATCTGGGTCGGGCTGGCCGGGACGCTGTTCGCCGGGTCGATCGCCTTCTTCCGGCCGGATTGGCCGATCGTGCTGATCTACGGCGTGCTGCTCGTCGGCGGCTTCCTCCAGTCGCTCCAGTTCATGGCCTACAACACCATCGCCTATGCCGATGTGCCGCGCGGGCAGATGAGCGCCGCGACCAGCTTCTATACCACCTTCCAGCAGCTGGCGCTGAGCCTCGGGATCGCCATTTCGGCCGCCGCCCTCGCCTTTTCCTCGGCGCTGCGCGGCCATGCCACGCTGCGGCTCGGTGATTTCACCTGCGCCTTCCTGGTGGTCGGGGCGGTGGCGCTGCTGGCGCCGCTGCTCTCCGTCGGCATGAAGCCGGATGCCGGGGACGAATTGAGCGGCCACCGGAGCGGGACGCTGGTGCGGCGCGCTCCGCACGGCTGAGGCGCCGGACCGGGGGCACCGTGGCGAGCACGGCCTCGCCGTCGGCCGCCGCCGCGTGCTTCGCCCCGCTTGGGGGCTCGCGTCAACGGGCGGGCTGGTGCGTGTTCGGAGTGGCGCCAGATGTACCAGGAGCCGGCGGACGGTGCACCCCGGCAGTCAGCGGCCCGGTATCCCGGAGGGGTCCCTGGTGGCGTGACGGAGGGCGTGAATGACGATTTCGGTTTCGGTGACTTCATAGAAGACGAGATAGGGATAAGGCGAGGTTGTCAGGCACCGGATGGTCGGGTCGTCCGTCGGGGTGCCGATGTTCGGGTGAAGCCGGAGAAGGGCGATGACGAGCTGAATGCGCGACCGGACGCGTCGCGCGCGTTGCGGCGAGTGGGCCGCGATGTAATCGAGGATTGATGTAAGATCGGCGAGCGCCGGAAGAGTATAGCGAAGCCTTACAGGCCGTGTTTGGCCCAGGCCGCGCGCACCTGGTCGTCGGTTGCGAAATCTCCGCGCGCGGCGGCGGATTTGGAGGCGGCGACCACGCTGCGTTCCTCGGGCGAAAGCGCTACGGGTGCGGTGTCGTCAGGGGCGCCGGCGAGCCGGAGCATGATGCGCGCGATATCGTCCTGCGCAGCGGGGTGGCGGACGATTTTTGGTGCTGACATTGCGCTAAGGCGGCAGAAGTGCGTCCACCATGGCCTCCATCTCCGCCGCCACCCCGTCAGCGACCAGAGCGGCGCGGACGGCGCGGCGCTTGGCGACAAAGTGTTGGGTGTCGGTGAGTTGGACCGCGGCGGCAACGGTCTCCGCGTGCGCCGCGACGGCGGCGAGGTCGCGGTGCAGCGGGTCCGTGTCGTCGTACTCCGGGATCGGCAGCGTCCAGACGAGATTGTCCAAGTCCCGGCGTGTACCGGCTTCGCCCTGCGGCTGAAGGTCGGCGATCTTTGCCAGGACAGCGCCACTGTTGAGCACGGTGACCAGATAGCCGGCCTCATTCTGTGAACGAGCCGCCGCCCAATACGCTTTGTGATCCACGAGTGCGTCGTCGGCCGCGATTCTTGCGGCGCTGAGCCGGGTGCCGGATTTTGTGTAGAGAACGCGAACAGCGGGTTGCCCGGTCTGGCTGGATAGTTTGCGCATGTGGTCTATCTGCGCGAGCAGGGTCATTCGCGGCTGTCCGTCAGCCCGCTTGTTGCAATGCTCCGCCCATTTCACCTCGATATCATGCAGCCACGCTGCGAGGTGGCGGTAGCCGGCATCTCTAGCGGCGGCAGAGTCCAACAATTGTGAGCCATCCAGCGGTATTACACCGGTCACTGTCGCCAGGAGTCGGAAAGGCACGATGGTTTCCCCGAGCACTATCTGGCGGAGGAACTGTACCTCTACGGGCCCACGCGGCGGGTCCACGGTTGTCCAGGGAGGTTTGTCCAAACTCCCGGCGTGGCCCTGCATCCGGGGCGCGTCTCGCCGCCCACCGAGCCGGCCGACCGGGTCCGGATCGACGATGAAGAATCGCCGAGGCACGATCGTCGCGCCTTGGCGAAACCGCGCGCGGTATGGCGAGGCGCTCACGAGCGTCCGCGGCCGCGGCCACGGGACCCGGCTATGGGTCAGCGCGCGCGTCGCTTCGGCGTCGTTTGCGTCCCGTCGCGGCAGGCGACCTTCCCAGCGATCCACCTCCGCCGGATGCGGGCCTGCCATCTCCCGCCGCCCGAACAGCACGCAGGTGCTGGTGGTGCTGCTCCCCGACTGCGCGCCGAAGATCGGCCACACCCGTTCCAGAGCCCAGCCGCCGGTCAGCCGCACGCTGGTCTGGCCCAACCGCCCGGTGCGCAACCCGGCGAACACGGGGCCGTTCAGCGCCGCATAGGGCAGAACAAAAGCGAGCCGGCCGCCTTGCGCGAGATAGCGTTCGGCCCCGCGGGCCCAGAACAGCGCGCATATGTCCTGCTGCGTCGCGAGGTTGCCGCCAACCCAAAGATCGTACGCCCGCAGCGCCTCCCGCAGCCGGTCTTTCATGCCGGCACCGAGATGGCGATAGACGATCCAGGGCGGATTGCCGACCAAAACGTCCGCCCGCTGCTCGGATCGGGATAGCCAGACCGGGCGCACCAGGTTGCGGAACACAAAGGTCCAGATACCGTTGCGCCCGGCGCGGTACAAGGCCTGCAAGCGGGCAAAGGTGGCTGCCAGCGCCTCGGCGTCCGCGGGCGCCGCACCCTCGATGCGCCGCAACGCGCGGCCTACCGCCTCCGGCGTCGCGTCATCGGCGATGCCCTGGTTCAGCGCGTCCAGCCCCTGCTCGAAGGCCGCCTGGTCTTCGGCAAATCCGGCAGGGATTTGCAGCGGCGTGTCGCCGGGCACCTCCACCAGAACGTCGGCGCTGTCAACGTAACGGCGGAGATTCCATTGCATGGCGTCGCCGAGGAACACGGGCACGGTCAGCGGTCCTTCACGCTCCTCCACCAGGCGGCCAAGCGCCAGCAGCCATGTCACGCGCGCCAGGGCCACGGCCACCGGATGCACATCCAGGCCGCGCACCTTCTCCGCGCACGCTTCAAGAATGCGCGGCCCGTCCCAGCCTGTCGCTCGACCCGCGGCGACCAGCCGGCGCACGGCGTGGAACAGGAACGTCCCGGAACCGCAGGCCGGGTCCAGGACCCTTTGCTCCAGCGGCGAGTCCACGGCAGCGGCGACGATCCGTGCGGCGAGCCAATCGGGCGTGTAGTATTCGCCAAGGTCGTGGCGCTGGTCCGGATCGACCAGGCTCTCGTACAGGATTTTCAGCACGTCGGCTTCGACATCGCGCAGGCGGAAGCGGGCGGTTTGCAGCGCGACATGGCGCACCAGTTCCGCGCCGGCCCGCAGCTTGAGTGGCCAGTCGAAGAAGTCCGCCTCCACCGCCCCGACGATGCCCGCGTCTGCCAGAGCCCGGCCGGAGAGCAGCGCGGCGGGATCATGCACCGGCAGGACCAACACCCGGGCGGCGATCGCTTTCACCACGATCGTGAGGTAGGTGTGCTGCAGGAACAGCGAATCATCGCCCACGTCGTCGCCGTACGCTTCGCGCAGCAGCCCGTCCCAGAGGTCAAACTTCAGCCGCACTTCCGGATCGTCCCGGAGCGCCGCCCAGAGCGCGTCCAGCGCTATCCGGGCCTGGCCGAACGTGAGGCTGGCGCGGCCGAATGCCTGCGCCACGACACGCGGCTCGGGCAGGATATCCGGCCGATCGGGCAGCAGCGGCTCAAGCCATGCGATCAGCTCGTTCGGCTGCTCGGGATCGGTGGCATAGCGGGCCACTTCTTGCAGCGTGCCGTCGCGGAGCGTGTAGGCGATGAAGGTGGCGCCGTCCGTCGCCAGCCCTGTCACCGGGCGTGGGCTGGGCGATCTGGCTCAGGCGTCGGTGAGGTAGGCCGGCAGGCGGGCGAGCACGTCGTCCAGCTCACGCCGCAGATCGCTCTTCAGCTCGATGACCGTGGCGCCCCACATCGTGTCGATGCGACCACTGCCGTCCAGCAGATAGACCTCGTGGTCGATTTCGGCGTACGGCGCACCGAACCCCGAGCGCAGCAGCTCGGTGATGTGGCCGCGCAATGCCTCGTGCCGCGGCCGGCCGGCGAGCGCGCGCACCAGCTCGGGCAGTCTTTCGCTGTGCCAGTGTCCGCTCACGATGACACCTTGTACGAGCGGCTCCTGGTCGCCAAGGCTGGGCCGACTCGCGCAGGGCTGCTAGCCTTGACGCCATGTCCGCTCCTCAAGCCGACCTGTTCGGAGCCGCGTCGCCGACTGGCGAGCAGCCCAGCGATGAGATCGTGGCCCTCGTCCGCAGGCGGCTTCACGCCACGCTGGCGTTGGTCAGGTCTGCCCGGGCGATGCCGTGGTCCGACCAGCTCGCGATCATCCGCGAAGACAACGCGTTCCGGTTCGGCAAGGACTTGCTGCCGCGCGCGGAAGGGGCGGCTCTTTGGGCCGAGTTCGACGCGGAGATGAATCGGCTCTACGCGATCATGAACGATGGCAAGGAGCCGGATCTCGGCGACTGACCGCAGCCGCGATCCCTCCTATCGCGGCGGCGCGCGATGGCCGGAATGGGAGATGCAGGGGCGGGGGCGAGGGGTGAGCGCTATCGCTGGCTCCGGATGCGGTCGATTTGCAGCTCGTCGATGGTGAGCCGTGCAATCCGCAGATCGTCGACCTTGCCGCTGCCGAGCTTCGCCCGGCCCAGGGCGAGCTGCCCGATCGCGCCGGACCGAGGGCGGGCGGCGTGGCGTCGGGGCTGGGGCTGCTTCGTCGGCGCTCATCCTGCGCTCCTGCCGGTTGGAACGGGGAGGATAGCGCGGATCGGGATGTCCGTCAGATTTGGCGGAGGGATGGTGGTTGTCAGCGCGTGTTGGCCGCGAGGAAGGCCGCGTAGCCGGTTTCGTCCAGCGCGCCGGACGCCAGCGCCAGCACGGCTTGGGCGGCTTCCTCCTCGCTGGCTGTGAAGCGGGCGCCGTTCAGCTCGAGGAAGAGGATGCCGAGGACGAAGCCCGTGCGCTTGTTCCCGTCGATGAAGGGGTGGTTGCGTACGATGCCGGCGGTGTAGAGGGCGGCGAGCGGAATGGTCCCGGCCGCCTCGGCATAGGCGAAGTGCTGGCGGGGCCGGGCGAGGGCGGATGTCAGCAGGCCGGGGTCGCGCAGGCCGGCGGCGCCGCCGTGCAAGGCGAGCAGGCGGTCATGCAGCGTCAGCGCGTCCTGCTCGTCGAGCCAGAGCGGTTCCTTCACGCCGTTCCCTCATTGGGCGAGGGTATGGAGCGTATTGCGGTAGCGGCTGATGATGCTCTCGGCTTTCGCCATCTTTTCCGCGAAGCCTGGATCGTAGGGCACCAGCCGATATCCGCCCTCGGGCGCTTCGGTCAGATAGAGCGCCGCGCCCTCCTTCGTGTTCAGGCGGGTGATGGCCTCCTTCGGCAGGACGACGCCGAGGGAATTGCCGAATCTGCGGACCTTGAGCTCCATCGCGGCGGTCTCCGATGTTGGTACTGAAGTAATAACATGGGCGCCGGACGCAAGGCGAGGAGGGCGAGGGGCTCCTGGCTGCTGTGCCGCGCAGCGCGGGTGGGGTCCAGGGGCCCGGCCCCTGGTCACGGGGAAAAGCGGAACTCGAGGTGGCGGGTCTGGCCGAGCATCGAGGGCGGCAGGGGCAGGGTGGCGCAGCGGGGATCGAGGACGGCGTTGACCGCGCGTTCGGCGAAGGCGCGGAGCGAGGGGTTGGCGTCGACGCGGTCGAGGTCGGCGGGGGCGATGGCCGCGACGCGCACCACGCCGGAGGGGTCGGTGACGACGTCGAGCAGCACCTGGAACCGGTTCACGCCCTCGGCGCCCGGGTCATAGGTCCAGCAGCGGCGGACATAGGCGCCGATCGCGCCGCGCTCGGAGGCCGAGAGCGCGGCGGTGTCGTTGCTTTGCGGATTGCCGCCCGGGTTGGGCGCCCCGCCGGGCGTCGGGTTCGGCAGCGACTTCGGCGGGCTCGTCTGCTGCTCGAGCGAGCGCAGGCGCTCCAGCGTGTTCTCGAGCGTGGTGCTCGAGGCGGCCGGGTTGGTGGTCGGGTTCGGCTGGTGGGTCGGGCTCGGCGGCGCCGGTGGGGGCGGTGCCGGGGGCGGTGGGAGGGGCAGCGGCGGCTGCGGCGTCGGCTGCGGCTTGGGCGGCGCGGGGGTGGGGGGGATCGGCTTGGGCGGGGGTGTGGGCGCAAGCGTGGGGGCCGGCGCCTGCATCTGCGGCACGGGTGGGACGGGCTTGAGCGGCGGCGGGGCCTTTTCGGCCGGGGTCGGCGGCGGCGGCGGTGGCGGTGGCGGCGGCGGGGGCGTCGGCGGCTGCGGCTTGGGCGGCTGCTTCGTCGGCGGCTTCTTCGTCACCGCGGGCGCCTTGGTGGGCGCCGGGGTGGGGGTCGGCGCCGGGCCCTTGGCCGTCGGGCCGGCGAACTCCATGCTCACGGCGAGCCCTTGCGGCGCCTCGGGCGGCAGCGCAGGCCCGACCGTGACGATGAGCAGGATCGCCACGACGATGTGCAGGACGGCGGAGAAGGCGGCGCCGCGGCGCAGCTCGGGGTCCATCAGGCGGGTCTCTGGCAGGCAGGTCTCTGGGTGGGCGTCAGCCCTTGGTCCCGACTCCTGCGGGATGAGCGGAGGGCGTCGGCGCCGGCGCCGATTCGGCGAGCAGGGCGACCTTGGTGAAGCCGCCCTGGGTGATGGTCGCCATCACCTCCATGATCGTGCCGTAGGGCAGGCGGCGGTCGCCGCGGACGAAGATCCGCCGGTCCGGGTTGTTCTGGGCGATCGCCTTGAGCTTGGCGACGAGCTGCTCGATCGGGATTTGCGTGTCCTGGAGATAGATCGTGCCGGCGGCGTCGATCGAGAGGGTGATCGGCGTCGCGTCCTGGTTGAGGGGGGCGGCGTCGGCCTTCGGGAGATCCACGGTGACGCCCGAGGTCATCAGCGGCGCGGTGACCATGAAGATGATGAGCAGCACCAGCATCACGTCGACCAGCGGCGTGACGTTGATCTCGGCGAGCGGGCGGTAGCGGCCGCGGCGGCCGTTACCGTTGCGGTGGGGGGTGAGGAAGGCGGCCATTCAGGCGCGCTCCTCGGTCTGGCGGGAGAGGATGGCGCCGAACTCGGTGGCGAAGGCCTCGAGGCGGCCGGCGAAGCGGGCGAGGTCGGTGCTCAGCGTGTTGTAGGCGAGCACCGCGGGGATCGCGGCGAAGAGGCCGACGGCGGTGGCGAAGAGGGCCTGGGCGATGCCGGGCGCGACCACCGCGAGGTTGGTGTTGTGCATCGCGGCGATGGCGGAAAAGCTGTGCATGATGCCCCAGACGGTGCCGAACAGGCCGACGAAGGGCGCGGTGGCGCCGACCGAGGCGAGGAACGTCATCCAGCGCTCCAGCCGGTCCATCTCGCGCTGGGTGACCACGCCCATCGCCCGGTCGACGCGCTCCTTGACGCCCGAATGGCTGATATCCGCGCCGACGACGCGGGCGGTGCGGCGCCACTCGCCGAGTGCGGCGCTGAAGACCGCGGCCATCGGATGGGCCGGCGGCTGACCCTCCTCGTCATAGAGGGTATCGAGGCTGCCGCCCGACCAGAAGCGGCTCTCGAAGGCGTCCGCCGCGCCGTTGACGCGGCGGAGCGCGCTCCATTTCTCGAAGATGATCGCCCAGACCCAGATGCTCGCGCCGAGCAGGCCGAGGATCACGAACTTGACGATGATATCGGCTTCGAGGAAGAGGCCCCAGAGCGAGAGATTGACGCCCACCGAGCCGAGATTCACGGCATTGACCGCCTGGTCCACGCGTCCAAACTCCTTATGCGCCGCCGGGCTTCGGCCCGGCCGGCGCCGTGACTAGTTTCCGGCCCCGGCAAGGGCTGCCAGGGCATGGCGCCAGCGCGGCGGAATCCTGGCCGGCCTGCCATCGTCGCGCCGCACGCAGACGAGCCCCACCTCCGCCTTCGCGATCGTCTCGTCCCCCCGCCGGATGAGCTGTGAGAGGTCGATGCTCGCCCCGCTCAAGGCAAGGACGGTGGTGGCCACGTCCAGCGAATCGTCAAGCCGGGCGACACGCAGATAGTCCATTTTGATGCGTCGCACCACGAAGATGAGCCCGTGCTGCTCCATCAGGGCCGCATGGGGGACGCCGAGATCGCGCAGCGCCTCGGTCCGCGCCCGCTCGGCGAAATGGAGGTGGTTGGCGTGGTAGACCACGCCGGCGGCATCCGTGTCCTCGAAATAGACGCGGCACGAGAAGCGGTGCGCGGTCAATTGGGTTCGTCCAGGAGATCGAGCTGGCCGGGCGAACGGGGGGGCGGCACCAGGCCGAGATGGCGCCAGCCCGGCTCGCCGAGGACCCGGCCGCTGCGGGTGCGCAGCACCAGCCCCTCCTGGATCAGGAAGGGCTCGATCACGTCTTCGAGCGTGTCGCGCGCCTCGGCGAGCGCTGCCGCCAGGGTCTCGACGCCGACCGGGCCGCCGGCATGGTGCTCGGCGATGCGCAGGAGATAGCGCCGGTCCATGGCGTCGAGCCCGAGCCGGTCGACCTCGAGGCGGTTGAGCGCGGCGTCGGCGAGCGGGCGGTCGACCAGGGGGTAGCCGCTGACGGCGGCGAAGTCGCGGACGCGGCGGAGCAGGCGCCCGGCGATGCGCGGGGTGCCGCGGGAGCGGGCGGCGATCTCGGCCGCGCCGTCGGCGGCGAGGGCGAAGCCGAGCTTCTGGGCGCCGCGGGCGACGATGCGCTCGAGCTCGGCGGGGGTGTAGAAGGACAGCCGGAGCGGGATGCCGAAGCGCTCGCGCAGCGGCGTGGCGAGGAGGCCGGCGCGGGTGGTGGCGCCGACGAGGGTAAAAGGGGAAAGATCGATGCGCACGCTGCGCGCCGCCGGGCCCTCGCCGATGATGAGGTCGAGCTGAAAATCCTCCATCGCGGGATAGAGGATCTCCTCGATCGCGGGGGCGAGGCGATGGATCTCGTCGATGAAGAGGACGTCGCGCGGCTGGAGGTTGGTGAGCACGGCGGCGAGGTCGCCGGCGCGCTGGAGGACCGGGCCGGAGGTGGCGCGGAAGCCGACGCCGAGCTCGCGGGCGACGATCTGGCCGAGCGTGGTCTTGCCGAGGCCGGGCGGGCCGTGGAGGAGGACATGGTCGAGCGGCTCGGCGCGGCCGCGGGCGGCGGCGATGAAGATGCCGAGATTCTCGCGCAAGCCGCGCTGGCCGATGAACTCGGCGAGAGTCTGCGGGCGCAGGCTGCCCTCGCCCGCATCCTCCTCGGCCGCGCGGGGGCCAACGGTGCGGTCCGCGGAGAGCCCGCTCATCGCGCCAGCTCCTTCAGGCCCTCACGGACCAGGGATTCGAGCGGCGCGCTTGGGGGCAGCCGGGTGGCGGCGCGGCCGAGGGCGGATTCCGCTTCGGCGCGACGGTAGCCGAGATTGACCAGGGCGGAGAGGGCGTCGGAGGCTGGCCCCGGCGCCGCGCCGGCGAGGGGCGGGGCAGCGAGGAGGGGGAGCCCTGCCGCGGGCTCGCGCAATTCGCCGAGAAGGCGCTGGGCGAGCTTGGGGCCGACGCCGGGGGCGCGGGTGAGGAAGCTGCGGTCGCCGGCGGCGATGGCCTGGGCGAGATCGGACGGCGGGAGGGTGGAGAGGATGGCGAGCGCCAGCTTGGCGCCGACGCCCTGGACGGCGGTCAGGAGGCGGAACCAGGCGCGCTCGGCGGGATCGGAGAACCCGTAGAGCAGGATCGCGTCCTCGCGGAGCTGGGTCTCGACCAGGAGATGGGCGGGCGCGGGCGGCGCGGGGAGGGCGGCCAGCGTGCGGGTCGAGGCGTGGACGAGATAGCCGACGCCGCGGACATCGATGACGCAGCTCCGCTCCTCCAGCGAAGCGACCAGGCCGGTGAGGCTCGCGATCACGCGCCCGCCCGGGGAGCACGTGGCTGGGCGAGCCCGGCGGCGCGGGCCCAGATCTCGCGGCTCGAGCGGTGATGGGCGTGGCAGATGGCGACCGCGAGCGCGTCCGCGGCGTCCGGGCGGTCGAAGACGGCGCCGGGGAGGAGGCGGCGGACCATCATCGCGACCTGCGCCTTGGTCGCCGCACCGGTGCCGACGACGGACTGCTTGACGGTGCGGGCGGCGTACTCGGCGACGGGGATGCCGGCGAGCGCCGGGGCGAGCAGGGCGATGCCGCGGGCATAGCCGAGCTTGAGCGTGGTGGCGCCGTTGCGGTTGACGAAGGTCTCCTCGACCGCGGCCTCGGCGGGGGCGTGGGCGGCGATCAGGGCGGCCAGGGCCTCGTGCAGGGTGCGCAGCCGGCTCGGCACGTCGGCGGCGGGGTCGGTCGCGATGACGCCGCAGCCGATCGGCGAGAGCCGGTTGCCGGCGACGCCGATGATCCCCCAGCCGGTGACGCCGAGGCCGGGATCGAGGCCGAGAAGGTGCAGCATGCGGCGAGCTTACGCTTCCAGGCGCTGCATCACCGCCTCGGGGATGTCGAAATTGGCGCTGACGGTCTGCACATCGTCGATCTCCTCGAGCGCGTCGAGCAGCTTGAGGACGGCGGCGGCCGGCTCGGCGTCAAGCACGACCGTGGTGTTCGCCCGCCACTCCAGCGCGGCGCGAGTCGGGGGGCCGAATCGCGCTTCGAGAGCATCGCGCACCGGGAAGAAATCCTCCACCGCGGTGGTGACCTCGTGGCCCGCCCCGGTGCTCTCGACATTCCCGGCCCCGGCCTCGATCGCCGCCTCGAGGACGGCGTCCGGATCGGCGATGCCGGGCGGGTAGTGCACCACGCCCTGCCGCTGGAACAGGAAGGCCACGGAATTGGTCTCGCCGAGCGCGCCGCCGTTGCGGGCGAAGGCGGCGCGGATGTCGGAGGCGGTGCGGTTGCGGTTGTCGGTGAGCGCCTCGGCGATGATCGCCACTCCCGCCGGGCCGTAGCCCTCGTAGCGGACCTCGGAGAAATCCTCGCCCGCGCCGGCGCCGGCGGCCTTGCGGATCGCCCGCTCGACCGTGTCCTTGGGCATGTTGGCCTCGCGGGCGGCGGCGACGGCCGCGCGCAGGCGCGGGTTCGCGCCCAGCTCGGGCAGCCCGTGCCGGGCGGCGACGGTGATCTCGCGGATCAGGCGCGCGAACTGCCGGGCTCGGCGGGCGTCCTGCGCGCCCTTGCGGTGCATGATGTTCTTGAATTGCGAATGGCCCGCCATCGCGGTCGCGTAGCCTCCAAAACAAGAGGGGAATCGGGCGGGTTCTAGAGCAGATCGCGCCTGACGGGAATTGCGAAGCGAGCCCGGGGCGCGTCAATCTGCTCGTCAAAACAAAGCTGGAGGGGGCTCAGCTTGGCTGAGCGCCCTCCGGAGCAGATTTCTTCCCGCGGGAATTGGCAAGCGCGCGGCGGCGCTCAGTGGTGGTGCGAGGGCCGCCAGCCGAACATCGCCGAGAGCCAGCGGCAGAGCGCGCGGAAGCGGCGCTGGACAAGGACGGGGCCGTGACCGGGGCCGGTGCTGTGACCGGGGCCGGTGCTGTGACCGGGGCCGAGATGGAGGCTGCCGGCAACCCGCACATAGAGCGGGGCGATGCGCACGAGCGTCCAATAGCGGAACTCGAGCACCGCGTGATGGGCGCGGGCGAACCAGCGGACCTTGAGCAGCGTCGGGGCGCAGGCCTGGTAGATCCAGACGACGAGCAGCGTCGCCAGGCCCTTGCCGAGCACGGCGACGATCACGGCCGCCTCGAAATTGCCCTGCGCGAGGAGGACCGCGGTTGCGATCTCGCCGAGGTGCGAGACGATCTCGGGGACCAGGAAGAGCGGCAGGGCATAGCCGAGCGGGAGGCGGGAGATCGCGACGCGGAGGCGGCGCAGCGCCGGCAGGCGGTTGAGCTCGCCGAGCAGCGCCTTGGCACTCGCCCAGAGGACATTCTCCGTGAGCACCAGCACCAGCGCGAACGGCAGCAGCGCGACATCGATCGACCGCCGCCACCAGTGGCGCGCCAGGGTCGCGCTCATCGGGTCACGCTCATCGTCGGGCTCCGTCTCCTCCGGGCGTGATGACCGCGATTCGCCGGCAATCACGTTCATTGTAAGTGAACGTAACGAACCAATCGTGGCGGCATCACGGCGGCGGCGCTCGATTTTGGCGGCTGATTTCGATGGCTGATCTTCCGGAGCCGCGGGTCAGGCGACGAGGTGGAGCGTAACCGTCGTGCCTTGCCCCGGCGCGCTCGCGAGCTCGAGCCGGCCGCCGCGGTCCGTGGCGAAGGCCTCGGCGACGGTGAGGCCGAGGCCCGCCGCGGGCGGCCGGGTGGTGAAGAACGGCTCGCGGGCGCGGGCGGCGATCTCGGGCGGCATGCCGGGGCCGCTGTCGGCGACGGTGAGGGAGAGCGTGGAGTGGGCCGCGACGGCCGGGGCGGGCGCGGCGGCGAGGCGGATGCCGACCCGGCCGCCGCTGCCGACGGCAGCGGCCGCGTTCAGCACCAGCGCGGCGACGGCGGCGCGCAAGCCGTCGGGGTCGGCGAGCAGCGTGCGCGGGGTGTCGGGCAGCTCGAGCGCGAGCTCGGTTTCCCGGGCGAGGAGGCGCACGAGCCAGGGGCGCGCGCCGCGCAGCCAGGCGGCGAGGTCGAGCTCGGTGTCCGGCGTGGCGTGGCGGCGGCCGAGCGCCGCCATGGCCCCGGCGAGCGCCTCGGCGCGCGCGGCGGCCTCGCGCACGCGCTCGAGCCGGCGCGGGGTGAGGCCGCTCGCGGGATCGGCGGCGATCAGGGCGAGCGTGCCGTCGATCACCGCGCGCAGATTGTTGAAGCGGTGGGCGGCCTCGCCGGCGACGCTGGCGAGCGCTGCCAGCCGCAGGGCGAGGCGATGCCAGCCCCCGGCGTCGATCGAGGCGGCTTCCGAGTGCTGCTGCTGGTCGTTCATTGCTCCTTGGCATCGCTCCCCGGTGTTGGCGAAGGGGCGTTACTCTTGACATCCGCGTAACGTTTGCGCAACCCGCGGTTGCGGGGTGGTCGGCCTGGCCCCCCTCAGCCTGGGCCCGGGGGGCGGCGTTCCGGCTGGCCGTGCGGCGGCGCGTGGTGCGCGATCTGCTGCGGGGCGGGGCGGGGCGGCGCCGCGGGGCGTGGTGGTGCGTAGGTGCGCGCCGGCGTGCCGGCGTGCTGCGGCCTCGGGCGGGAAGGCTGCATCGCGGGATGCACGGCCGTCAGGGCGG
Source organism: uncultured Pseudomonadota bacterium (assembly GCA_963840545.1). Lineage (GTDB taxonomy): Bacteria > Pseudomonadota > Alphaproteobacteria > Acetobacterales > Acetobacteraceae > JAKAWQ01. The sequence goes on from CAWIZE010000002.1 coordinate 803,168, forward strand.
GGCGCGGCCGGGGCACGGGGCGAGGCGCGGGGTGAGGCCGCATCGTCGCCGCCGCCTGTGTCGGGTGAGCCGGGCGCGCTGCCTCGGGCGGGGGCGCCGCGACGGCGTGTGCGGTGGCGGGATGTGGCGCCGGGCGGATCGGCACGCCGGCGGCGAGCGGGCGGAACGCGGCGAGGTCCGCGTGGGGCGCGCGGGCGAAGGCGGGCGCCACCGGGCGGCCGGCGGAGAGGACGGAACCGGGGACGTAGGTCAGCGCGCGGCGATTGACGAAATTGTTGATGGTGACCTGGTTGTTCACGACACGGGTGATGTCGGCATTGGTGATGTTGCGGACGCTGTAGAGGTTCACCGCGCGCATATAGGCGGGGCTCGCCGCGTAGGGCGGGCGATAGAATTCTCCGGGGCCGAGCGGGACCCAGCCGACATTCGGGCCGGCGCCGAAGAAATGGACGAGCGCCGGCGCGTAGACCGGGATGCCGGGCGAGACCGTCACCCCCGGGCTGATCGGAACCCAGCCCCAGCGCGGGCCGATCTGGACCCATCGTCCGTAATGGAAGGGGGCGAAGCCCCAGGGGTCGTCGTCGCACCAGGTCCAGCCCCAGGGCGCCACGTAGGTCCACTGGCCATAGCGGTAGGGCGCCCAGTCGGGGGCGACGCTCGGGTACCAGACCGTGCCGTAGGCCGGCACGGTGGACCATGCGCCGTAAGCGGCGAGGGCCACGCCGCCGGTCATCGCCGCGACGGCTGATTCCACGGCGGGTGGCGGGGCGACGGCAGGAGGAGGGGCGGCGCTTGCGCGCAGCGCCTGGAGCAGGGGGTCGGGCTCGGCGGGCGCGATGGCCACGTCGATCGCGCCGCCACCGGTGAGGCTCGCCGTCTGGCCCGGGCCGACCTGCTCGACCGCGGCGGCGTTGACGATCCGGGCACCGCCCTCGATGGCGGTCACGATCGTCGGGGAATCGGCGTTCCCGGCGGCGATCTCATAGAAGCCGGGTGTCGTGATCTGCACCGTGCCGCGCGGCGTGGCGATGGCGACGGTCGTCCCCGGCGGCAGGGCGGAGAGATCGAGCGCGACCTCGCCGGAGGTTGCGGTGGCGGTCAGGCCCTGGGCGCCGAACTGGTCGAGCGCGAGCTCGCTGCCGGGAGCGAGGGCGGCGCGCATCGCCATCACCTCGATCGTCGCCTGGCCGTTGGGCGCCGTGGCGATCGCCTCGCCCGGGCTCAGCGGCTGGTTGGCGAGCGCCGCCTGCCATGGCTGGCCGGAGCCGGGCGCCACCCAGACAGTGCCGGAGGATTGCGCGAGCCAGCCGACAACGGACGGCGGCGCTGCTTCGGCTGCGGGCGGGGGTGGGGATTGGGCGAGCGCGGCGGCCGGCAGCAGGAAGACGGCCACCGCAAATAGGCCTGAGCGACGCCTTGGCATGGCACGACTCCGCGTTGGCGATCGGCGCAATGTCGGAGCCGGGTGGGTTCCGAATATGGCCAAAGCCCGCCGTCACGGAGGCATTGCCGGCGCGGGCGGTGCCTCAGGGTGCGACGTAGACCATCCAGGAGACGCCGAAGCGGTCGGCGAGCATGCCGAAGGAGGACGAGAAGAAGGTCTTCGCGAGCGGCATCTGCACCACGCCCTGCTCGGCCAGCGCGGCGAAGAGCCGCCCGGCCTCGGCGTCGTCGCGCGCCGTGAGGGAGAGCGCGAAGCCCTGGAAGCTCGGCTGGCCGAGGCAGCGTCCGTCGGAGGCGAGGATGGTCGTCTCGCCGATGCGGAACTGCGCGTGCATCACCTTTTCGGCCGCGCCGGGCGGGGCCATGCGGTTCTCCTCGGGGCCCGGGTGGTCCTTGAAGCGCAGCAGCATCGTCACCTCGGCGCCGAGGGCCTCGCGGTAGAACGCGATCGCCTCGTCGCAGCGCCCATCGAAGAAGAGATAGGGTTGCACCTGCATCGCGTTTCCTCCCGGATATTGGAGATGGCTTCTTGGAGATGGTCTATCGGAGATGGTTGGGGCGGGTTGACAATTACGTTGATATCAACATTATTGGTCCATGTCAAATCGCGTCGACCCGCCGTTCTCGCTGACGATCGAGGTCCGCGATACCTGCCTCTGCCTTCATCTCCAGCGTGCGGCGCGCGCGCTGGCGCGGCGGTTCGACGACGCGCTGCGCCCGCTCGGGCTGACCAACGGCCAGTTCTCGCTCCTGATGTCGCTCAATCGTCCGCAGCCGGCGAGCATCAAGAGCGTGGCTGCGCTGCTGGGGATGGACCGCACGACGCTCACCGCCAACCTCAAGCCGCTCGAGCGGCGCGGGCTGGTGAAGGGGGTGGTCGACGCGGCGGACAAACGCACGCGGCGGCTGGTGCTGACGGCGTCCGGGCGGAGCCTGCTGGCGAGTGCGACGCCGATCTGGCGGCGCGAGCATGCGGCGGCGGAGCGGCTGCTTCCGGGCGGGCGCGCGGCTCGGCTGAGGGCCGGTCTGATCGCCCTTTCCTGAGGTTGTGTCAGTCGAATTCGGTCGGCAGGTCCGGCGACGCATGGTGGGCGAACATGCGAGCGATCTGGGAGGCGAGCACGCGGCTCACGGAGAGCTCGGGCAGGTCGTGCGGGGCGAAGAAGTCCACGCCTTCGGTTTCCGGGCCGGGTGCGGGCGTGCCGCCGGTGATCTCGCAGAGGAAGAAGAGCTTGTAGATGTGGAAGGGGAGCGGCGGGTGGGGGTGGAGACGGCGGTCGTAGAGGGCGGCGAGCTTGACGGGGCGGACGTCGAGCCCGGCTTCCTCGCGGACCTCGGCTGCGACCGCTTCGCTCGGCGCGCGGTTGACGTCGGCCCAGCCGCCGGGGAGCGTCCAGCGGCCGGCATCGGCGCGCTCGCGGACGAGGAGGATTTTGCCGGCACGGAAAACGGCGCCGCGGACGTCGATTTTCGGCGTTGCGTAGCCGGTCTCGCCGGCGAAGAGGTTGGCGACGAAGGTCGGGTCGGCGCCGGAGGCGCGGGCCATCATCCGCGCGGCGATGGCGCGCAGGCGCTCGTAGCGCTCGCGATCGTATGCGGACGGCGTGAAGGCGAGGCCGGTCTGTGCGATGGCCTGGATCTCGCGCGTCCAGGCGAGCCAAATCGGTTCCATCTTGCGCTCCTTGGTTCCTGATCGCGCAGCGATGCCCGACGGCTTGGCCCGGGCGATCGCCCCAGGGCCTCAGGCCATGGGGCGGCGATCCAAGGGGGCGGAGCCCGCTGGTCAGGCGGCGGCGGGGCGGCCGTGCGGGGCGGCGAGGAGGCGGCGGGTGAGCAGCGTTTCGGCGATCTGGACGGCGTTGAGGGCCGCCCCTTTGCGGAGGTTGTCCGCGACGCACCAGAAGGCGAGGCCGTTCGGCACCGTCGGGTCCTTGCGGACGCGGCTGACGAAGACCGCGTCTTCGCCGGCGGCGTCGAGCGGGGTGATGTAGCCGCCGTCCTCGCGGGCATCGATCAGGGTGACGCCGGGGGCGGCGCGGAGCGCGGCCCGGGCATCGGCGAGCGAGACGGGGCTCGCGAACTCGACATGCACGGCCTCGCCGTGGCCGATGAAGACGGGGACGCGGACGCAGGTGGCGATCACCTGGATGTCCGGGTCGAGGATTTTTCGCGTTTCCACCGCCATCTTCCATTCCTCCTTGGTGGCCCCGTCGTCCATGAAGCGGTCGATGTGCGGGATCACGTTGAAGGCGATTTCCTTCGTGAATTGCTGAGGCTTTTCCGATTCATGGACGTAGACGGACTTGGTGTGGTGGAAGAGCTCGTCCATCGCGTCCTTGCCGCCGCCGGAGACCGACTGGTAGGTCGCGACGACGACGCGCCTGACCCCGAAGCGGTCGTGCAGGGGCTTCAGCGCCACCACCATCTGGATGGTGCTGCAGTTCGGGTTGGCGATGATGTTGCGGCGGGCGAATTTTGCCAGCGCGTCGGGGTTCACCTCGGGAACAACGAGCGGGACGTCGGGTTCCATGCGGAACTGGCTGGTGTTGTCGATGACGACGCAGCCGGAAGCGGCGGCGCGCGGGGCGTGGGCCGCGGAGATCGCGGCGCCGGGGCTGAAGAGGGCGATGTCGAACCCGGCGAAGTCGAACTTCTCGAGCGAGCGGACCTTGAGGATCTCGCGCTCGCCGAACGAGACCTCGCTGCCGGCCGAGCGGCCGGAGGCGAGTGCCACCACCTCGGAGACCGGGAAGCTGCGCTCGGCGAGGATTTTCAGAATCTCGCGTCCGACCGCACCGGTGGCGCCGACGACCGCGACCCTGTAGGCCATTTTTCGTCTCCTCGGGTAAGGGATGAGCGATAGCCAAGGCATGGGCCGCAAGGCAAGCCGGCGATTGACAAGGCGTTGCAGGGCCGATGCCCGCCTTGTTCATGGCTCGCCTTCGCGCGCCGGCAGAGTTGCGCCGCCTGCTCCAGCCCGAGAGTATCGCGGTCGACCCAGTGGGGCGCTTCGTTTCGCTCGACGTCAACCCGCTGATCGAGCGCGCCGGACGAGCGGACGCGCTTTTGTCTCTCTTAGCGGCCAGATTTTTGGCAGGCCCAGATTTTTGGCGGGCCCGGATTTTTGGCAGGTGAAGTCACGCCCCCCGGCATCGCCTGGCGATGCCGGGGGGCGCGATTTCTGTCCAGCTAGCCGGCGGCGCGGCGCGCCTCGGCGTGGTAGCCGTTCTTCCGCGCGTGCTGGGAGGCCTCGGACAGCACGGAACGCAGGTCGCGGAGGAAGGCCGCGCCCTTGAGCGTGCGCTGGACGATCACGCTGCGGCGGTCCGCCGGGTCGACCTTGCGGCGCGCGAGGTCGAGCTCGCCGAGCCGGTCGAGGGCGCGGGTGATCGCGGGCTTCGAGACATCGAGCTCGGCGGCGAGGCCGCGGACCGTGTGGGCGCCGTCCTGGAGGTAGCAGGTGAGCAAAACGCCCAGTTGGCGCGCGGAAAGATCCGGTCCGTCGCGACGCACCAGGGCAACCACGGTCTCGCGCAGGATCCCGAGCAACTGATCAGCGGTGGAGGGGCTCGCCATCGTATTTCCTTTCATTCTTAGCCCGCAACAAGTGCGGCATGCCTCGAATCTGAACCGCGTTCAGCGCCCGAGGCTATTCTCCGGCTCATTGGCCGAGCGAGCGGCGACTGGCTGGCACGCCCTTTGGCGCACCCCCGATTGGGCGACCCCCCATCGGGGGAAACCCCCGTTGGGCAAACCCCCAATTGAGCAAAACCCCAATTGAGCAAAACCCCCAATTGAGCAAACCAATGCACAGGTCCGTCCGGTCAACCACGATTCGCTCTCAGGGCACCAACCCCGGTCACCGATGATCTATAGGAGGAATGGAGCGTCAATTGCAGTGGCGGAGTGATTTAATTTCCTCAATGTTCCTCGCGCGGATGTTCCGTTCATGTTCCAATCGCCGGGGCGATTGGCATGGCGCTCGCTAGATATTGTAAGAGATTGTGACGGAGCAAGGCGTTGTACGCCGGCGCAGCGTCCTGAACATTCGACAATGCAATATCCGTGCGCCGGGCCCGTCACCTTTAGGCAAAATGTTGCGCAACCGCTGCGAAGGCCGCGCGCATGGCCTGGGCCTCGCCGCCCCGCGGCCGGCCCGGCCGGGTCTCGTCGTTCCAGGCATAGAGATCGATATGAGCCCAGGGGATGGCGGGGGCGACGAAGCGGCGGAGGAAGAGGGCTGCGACCACCGCGCCGGCGTAAGGCTTCGACGAGACCGTGTTGAGATCGGCCACGGGGCTCTCGAGCCAGCGCGCATAGCCGTCCCAGAGCGGCAGGCGCCAGAGCGGATCATGAACCGCGAGGCCCGCGGCCAGCAGCCGCTCGGCCCAGCCATCGTCCGTGCAGAAAAGGGCCGGAAGATCGGGCCCGAGCGCCACGCGGGCCGCGCCGGTGAGCGTTGCGAAGTCCAGCAGCAGCGCGGGTTGCTCGGCGGCGGCCTCGGCAAGGAGGTCGCAGAGCACGAGGCGGCCCTCGGCGTCCGTGTTGCCGATTTCGACGGCGAGGCCATGGCCGGTGCGGATGACGTCGAGCGGGCGCATGGCGGTGGCGGAAACGCTGTTCTCGACACAGCCGAGCCGGACCGAGAGCCGGATGGGAAGGTCCGCCTCCATCACCATTCGGGCGAGCCCGAGGGACGCCGCCGCGCCGCCCATGTCCTTCTTCATCCGCAACATCCCGGCGGAGGGCTTGAGGTCGAGGCCACCGGTATCGAAACAGACACCCTTGCCGCAGAGGGCGAGCAGGGGCGCGTCCGGGGCGGCGCGGCTGCCGGTCCAGGTGATGTGGACCACGACGGGCGAGCGGGCCGAGCCGGCGCCGACGGCTTCGATGGCGGGGTAGCGCGTGGCGAGCGGGGCGCCCTCGGTGAGGGTCGTCGACCCGCCGAAGGCCGAGGCAAGGTGGCGCGCGGCGGCGGCGAGCTCGGCCGGGCCGAGGAGGTTGGCCGGGGCGTTGACGAGGTCGCGCGCGAGGAAGGTCGCTTCGGAAGCGGCGAGGGCGGCGGTGGGCAGGGGCTCGGGGAGGACGAGGCGGGCAGGCTTGCGCCGCGCTTTCATGAATTCTTCGTAATGATACGCGCCCAGAGCGAAACCGAGAGTGGCAGATTCCCGGTCGAATTCTTGCTCCGGTTGTGGTGCCGCCAGGCGCCAGACGCTCGCCTCGGGCAGCGCGGTGGCGAGGCCGCCATAGACGAACGGGGAAGACTCCTCGCCGAGGCCGAGGACGGCGAAGAGGCCGCCATCGGCGGGGCCGACCACCAGCTCGCCGGCGCGGGCGGCGAAGCCGAGGCTGCGGAGGAAGCCCGACCCGGGATGGGCTTCGAGGAAGGCGGGAAGGGCGGCGGGGCGGAGCGGAGCGAGCGGGAAGGCGGTTGCGGCTTCCGGGGAGGCTGGGTCGAGCAGGCAGTCGGCGAGGCGGGAGGGCGGGCTCACGCGGTGGGCCCGGGCGGGGTCGCGTCGGGGGCGGCGCCGGCGAGTGAGCCAGCAAGGGCGTCGGCGACGCGGCGGGCGAAGCGGGCGGGGTCAGCGGGCGGGTCGCCCTCCTGGACGCGGGCGAGATCGAGCAGCAGCGCCGCCTCGTCATCGAGGCTCCCCTTGGTCGCGGCGAGGGCCTGGATCAGCCGGTGGCGCGGATTGATCTCGAGGATCGGCGCCGCCGAGGGCATCGGCCGGCCCGAGCGCCGCATCAGGCGCTGGAGATGGAGGTCCGGGCCGCGATCGGCGGCGGCGAGCGCGACCGCGCTCTCGACCAGGCGGGTGGTCGGGCGGACCGCGCTCACCCTGTCCTCGAGCGCGGATTTGAGCCGCGCGACGAGGAGCGCGGTGTCGGCGGCCTTCTCCTCGTTCTCGAGGGGGAATTTTTCGAGATCGGAAGCGGCCTGGGTGATGCTGCGGATCGGCATGGCCTCATACTCGCCGAGGCGGTCGGGCCAGAAGGCATCGATCGGGTCGGCGAGCAGCAGGACCTCGAGCTTGCGGGCGCGGAAGCCTTCGAGCTGCGGGGAATGGGCGAGCTGGGCGGGATCGTCGCCGCGCAGGATGTAGATCGCCTCCTGGCCGGGCTGCTTGCGGGCGACATAATCGGCGAGCGAAACGAGGCCTCCCGAGGCGCCATCCGAGGCGCCATCCGAGGCGGAGGAGCGGAAGCGGAGGAGGGAAGAAATCTCGTTGCGGTTCTCCTCGTCCTCCCAGACCCCCTCCTTCAGCACCGGGCCGAAATTCTCCCAGATTTTTTCGTACTCCGCCGGGTCCTTGGCGCGCGCCTTGAGCTCGGTCAGCACGCGGTTGACGAGCGCCTTGCGGATGCGCGCCACCACAGGAGTTGCCTGCAAAATCTCGCGCGAAACGTTGAGCGGCAGGTCCTCGGTATCGACCACGCCCTGGACGAAGCGGAGCCAGGAGGGCAGCAGCTCGGCGCGGTCGGTGATGAACATGCGCCGGACATGCAGGCGCACATGGGCGTGGCGGTCCTGCTCGAAGAGGTCGAGCGGGCGGCTGCCGGGGATGAAGAGGAGGGCGGCAAAATCGAGCGCGCCCTCGGCGTGCCAGTGGATGATGGCGACCGGCGTGTCGAAGAGATGGCCGAGATGGCGGTAGAAGCCGTGATAGGATTGCTCGGAGATTTCTCCCCGGGGCTTCCGCCAGAGAGCGGTGCCCTCGTTCGCCGGGAGGTCCTTGCCGTCGCGGGCGATGGTGATCGGCACGGTGATGTGGTCGGCCCAGCGGCGGACGATCGTCTCGAGGCCGACCGGGTCGAGGAATTCCTCGGCATCGGGCTTGAGGAAGAGGGTGACGCTGGTGCCGGGGGATAGGCGGGTCGCGGGGGAGAGGGAAAAACCGGAGCCGTCGGAGGACCAGGCCCAGGCCTCGGTGCTGTCGGGGCGGCGGGAGACGACCGCGACGCGCTCGGCCACCATGAAGGCGGAATAGAAGCCGACGCCGAACTGGCCGATCAGGCTCGGGCGCTCCTCCGGCCTGGCGGCGGCGAGCTCCTCGCCGAAGGCGCGGGTGCCGGAGCGGGCGATGGTGCCGAGCTGGCTCGCGAGCTCCTCGCGGCTCATGCCGATGCCGTCATCCTCGATGGCAAGCGAACGCCCCGGCTTGTCGGGCAGGATGCGCACCTTGGCCGTCTCTGCCGGCAGCGCCATCGCCGGATCGGTGAGGGCTAAGAAGCGGCGGCGGTCGATCGCGTCGGCGGCGTTGGCGACGAGCTCGCGGAGGAAGATCTCGCGCTCGGAATAGAGGGCATGGACGACGAGGTCGAGGAGCCGCCCGACCTCGGCGCCGAACTCCTGGCGCTCGCCTGGCCGTTCCGTGGTCGGCCGTTCGCCTGCTGGCGCTTCGCTCATGGCTCTTCCTTTACGCTTGCGCGGCGCGGTATGCCTCCGCGCGCGCAGCAATTCAATCGGGCACGCCGGGCTTGCAAATGGGGACGCGGGCCCCGAACATCCTCCTCATGAGGAGCGATTCCTCCCGGGTGCGGGCGGTCCTCGGACCGACCAACACCGGCAAGACCCGCCTTGCCGTGGAGCGGATGCTGGCGCACCGCTCCGGCATCATCGGTTTTCCGCTCCGCCTTCTCGCGCGCGAGAATTACGAGCGGATGGTCGCGGCCAAAGGCCCGGGCCAGGTCGCGCTGATCACCGGCGAGGAGAAGATCTGCCCGCCCGGCGCGCGCTGGTTCTCCTGCACCGTGGAGGCGATGCCGCTGGAGCGCGAGGCGGCCTTCGTCGCGGTGGACGAGGTCCAGCTCGCCGCCGATCCGGACCGTGGGCATGTCTTCACCGAGCGGCTGATCGCGGCGCGCGGGCGCGAGGAGACGCTCTTTCTCGGCGCGGCGACGATCCGCCCGCTGCTCGCCCGGCTGGTGCCGGAGGCCGAGATCGAGACCCGGCCCAGGCTCTCGACGCTGGCGCATGCGGGGCCGGCCAAGCTCTCCCGCCTGCCGCCGCGCTCGGCCGTGGTCGCCTTCAGCGCCGCCGAGGTCTACGCGATCGCCGAGCTGATCCGGCGCAGGCGCGGCGGCGCGGCGGTGGTGATGGGCCGGCTCAGCCCGCGGACGCGCAACGCCCAGGTCGCGCTCTACCAGGAGAAGGAGGTCGATTTCCTGGTGGCGACGGACGCCATTGGCATGGGCCTGAACATGGATGTGGACCATGTCGCCTTCGCCGCGCTCGGAAAATTCGACGGCCACCGCCAGCGGGCGCTGCAGGCGGCCGAGCTCGCCCAGATCGCCGGGCGCGCCGGGCGGGGGATGCGCGACGGCAGCTTCGGCACCACCGCCGCCTGCCCGCCGCTCGCCGAGGAGACGGTGGAGGCGATGGAGGCGCACCGGTTTCCCGCGCTCGCCCAGCTCTGCTGGCGGAACGTGGATCTCGATTTCGCCTCGATCCCCCGGCTGCTCGCGAGCCTCGCGGCGCCGCCGCCCCGGGCCTATCTGAGGCGCGGGGCGGATGCCTCCGACGTGGCGACCCTTGCGGCGCTGGCGCATGACGCGGAGGTGGTGCGGCTCGCGGCGGGGCCGGCCGAGGTGCGGCGGCTCTGGGAGGCCTGCCAGATCCCGGATTTCCGCAAGCTCGAGGGCGATACCCACGCGCGGCTGGTGGCAAGGGTGTTCGGCCACCTGATCCGCCGGGAACGGCTGCCGACTTCGTGGATCGCGGGCGAGATCGGCGCGTTGGCACGGCCCGAGGGCGATATCGACACGCTGATGCAGCGGCTCGCCGGGATCCGGGTGTGGTCGTTCGTCGCCCAGCGGACGGACTGGCTCGAGGATGCGCCGCACTGGCAGGGCCAGGCGCGCGAGACCGAGGACCTGCTCTCGGAGGCACTGCACCAGCGGCTGATGAGCCGGTTCGTCGATCGGCGCTCGGCCGTGCTGCTGCGGCGGCTGGAGCAGGGCAAGTCCGCGAGCCTGCTGGCCGCGGTGACGCGCCGGGGCGAGGTGATCGTCGAGGGGCATACGGTGGGCGTGGTGGGCGGGTTCGCCTTCCGCCCCGATCCGGAGGCGACGGGGGCCGACCGGCGGCTGGTGCTGCGGGCGGCGCGGCGCGCGCTTTATGCGGAGATGCCGCGGCGGGTCGCGGCGCTCGAGGCGGCGCTGGACACGGAATTCGCGCTCGCCGGCACTTCCCTGCTCTGGCAGGGGGTGCCGGTGGCGCGGCTGAGAACGGGCTCGAGCGCGCTGCGCCCGCTCGTCCATGTGCTGGCGAGCGAGTTCCTCGACGGGCCGGCGCGCGAGCGGGTGCGGATCTGGCTGCAGAATTTTCTCGACCAGCGCGTCCGCGTCGATCTCGCCCCCCTGTTCGCGGCGGTTGCGGCGGCGGAGGAGGAGACGGCGCTGCGCGGGCCGATGCACCGGCTCGCCGAGGGGCTCGGGGTCGTGCCCGGCCCGGCGCGCGATTTTCCTCCGGCGCTGCGCAGCAGGCTGAGGGCGGTTGGCGTCAGGGCCGGGTGCTTCGGCCTCTTCATGCCGGCCCTGCTGAAGCCGGGGGCGCTCAGGCTGCGCGCGCTGCTCTGGGCGCTGGCCGAGGGGCGGGCGGAGGTCCCGGCGCTGCCGGCGCCGGGCAGCGTCGCCTGGCGGGGCGGCGAGGTCCTGGCCTCGGGCTTCGCCGCCGCGATGGGCTGGCTGCCGGCCGGGCCGGTCTCCATCCGGCTCGACGTCGCCGAGCGGGTGGCGGCGGAGCTGACGGCGGCGACGCGGCGCCAGCCGATCGCGCTCAATCCGGCGCTCGGGCCCCGGCTCGGGGTGAAGATGGCCGAGCTGCCGGCGGTGCTGCGCGGGCTCGGCTTCCGGCTGCTGCCGCAGGCGGGGGAGACGGCGCCGATGCTCGCCCCGCTGCGCCCGGGGGTGCGGCGACGGCCGGCCGGCCCCCCGTCGCCCGCGGCGACCCCCTTGTTCGCCGGCCCCTTCGCCTCGCTCGCCGCGCTGCGTCGGCCATGAAGTGGGGGCGATGACCCTGCCGCCCCTGGACCAGCAGCGGCTGGACACCTGGCTCTGGTGCGCCCGGCTGGTGAAGAGCCGGGCGCGGGCCGCGGCGCTGGTGCGCGCAGGGTGGGTCCGGATCAACCGCCGGCCGACCGGGAAGCCGGATGCGCGGGTCCGGCCGGGCGACGTGCTCACGGTGCCGCTCGGCCACGCGGTCCGGGTGCTGGCGATCCGCGGGCTCGCCCAGCGCCGTGGCCCGGCGGCTTCGGCATGCCTGCTCTACGACGAGGTCACGGACGCGCCGGCTCTCTTGCAGTGCGGAAATGAAGCCGGCATACAGCCCGGCCGCGACCAGGGCGGCCGGCCGATGGAGACCGAACGATGACCTATGTGGTCACAGAGAGCTGTATTCGCTGCAAATACATGGATTGCGTCGAGGTCTGCCCCGTCGATTGCTTCTATGTCGGCGAGAACATGCTGGTGATCCACCCCGACGAATGCATCGATTGCGGGGTCTGCGAGCCGGAATGCCCGGTCGAGGCGATCGTGCCGGACAGCGACGATCGCGCGGCCGCCTGGATCGAAAGCAACCGGACCTATGCGGCGGAGTGGCCGAACATCACCCGCAAGGGGACGCCGCCGGCCGACGCGGACGAGTGGAAGGACAATCCCGACAAGGCGAAGCTCTTCTCGCCCGAGCCCGGCCAGCCGTAATCGGCTGAATCGATAGCCGCGCCCGCGCCCGGCGCGGGAATCGCGCGCCGGCAGGCCGGGGGCACATGGCAGAACGCGTCAATCGTGTTATATTAAGCGGAAACGGGAGCATTTCCGGCACCACGACGAGACGCGGGCAATGCTCCGGGGTTTCCACCATTGGATCCCAGGACGCGGGAGTGCCCGCCGCGCGCAGGCGCCGGGCGGGAACTCCCGACGATCGGGTATCGATCAAGGAGAGGGGTGCGGAGTGCCCAGGAAGGGTTCTGCCCGGTCCGCGACGCCGCGTCGTCACGCGGCGCCGGCGAGGCCACATCGTCCCACGAGCAAGAGCAGCCGCGTGAAGAACATGAAAAGGGCCGTCGCCAAGCCGGCGGCCGTGAAGCAGGTCGAGACCAAGCCGAAGGCCAAGCCGCCGGCGATCGCCACGCGCGCCCAGCAAGCGGCGCTCAAGGTGAAGCAGGCATCGGTGAGCGGGGTGCCCAAGCCGCCGGCGCGGCCGGCTTCGATCAAGGCCGCCCCCCGCCGCACCGGACAGCCCGAGGGAGAGCCCCAGGGCGAGCGCCAAGGGCTCGCCCAGGGGAACGCGATCACGGTCGCCGCGCCGGAGACGGAGATCGCCGCTGAGGCCGTCGCCATGACGTCCGTCACGCTCGAGGCGCGGGAAGAAACCGTGCTGCTCGAGGCGCTGGGGGACGAGGCGGAAGCGCTCGACACGGCGGAGGAAGCCGAAATGAGCGACGATCTCAGCGAGGCATCCGCCGCCCAAGGACTGGCGCCCGGCCGGCCGGCATCCGGCTTGCCGGCGTCCGGCCGTGGGGCGTCCGGCCGTGGGGCGTCCGGCCGTGGGGCGTCCGGCTTGCCGGCGTCCGGCGCGCTTGCATCCAGCCCGGGGGCGGCGAACGCCGGCTTGGGGCCCCGGCCCGCGGTCCGTCCCTCCGCCATGCAGCCGGCGCCTCGCCCGCATATGGGGCCGCCGCCGCGGCCGCCCGCCCCGGCCGAGACCTTCATCGAAGGGGACCACGTCGTCTACCCGACCCACGGCGTGGGCAAGGTCGAGCGCATCGTCACCGAGACGATCGCCGGCTACCAGCTCGAGCTGATCCACATCACCTTCGAGGAGAACCGGATGACGCTGCGCGTGCCGGTCGAGAAGGCGCGGAGCGCGGGCCTGCGCAAGCTCGCCAGCCGCCAGCTCTTCGAGGCGGCGCTGGCGACGCTCAAGGGCCGGGCGCGCATCAAGCGCACCATGTGGTCCCGCCGCGCCCAGGAATACGAGGCCAAGATCAACTCCGGCGACCCGCTGGCGATCGCCGAGGTGGTGCGGGACCTGCACCGCAACGCCGGCCAGCCGGACCAGAGCTTTTCCGAGCGCCAGATCTACGAGGCGGCGATGGACCGCCTGGCCGCCGAGCTCGCCGCGCTCGACGAGACCGACAAGACGACGGCTGTCGACAAGCTCGCGATCTTCCTCCGCACCGCGACCCACTGACGCGCCCGCGAGCGCGGGCGGAGACAGAAGAACGGCCCGGCCGGGAACCCCCGTCCGGGCCGCTTCCGTTCTGTCGTGTCTGTCGTGCGACTTATCGCGTGTTGCGGTTGCCGAGGAGCTGGAGCAGCAGCATGAAGAGGTTGATGAAGTTGAGGTAGAGGCTGAGCGCGTCATAGACGCTGCGCTTGGCCGCCTGCTCCGGGCCGGAGGCATAGGCGTACTGCACGTAGTCGGCCTTGATCCGCTGCGTGTCGTAGGCGGTGAGGCCGGTGAAGACGATCACGCCGATGATGCTGATCGCGAACTGCAGCGCCGTGCTCTGCATGAACATGTTCACCAGCGCGGCGATGATGATGCCGATCAGCCCCATGAAGAGGAAGCTGCCCATGCGCGAGAGATCGGCGCGCGTGGTGTAGCCGTAGAGGCTCACCGCGCCGAAGGTCGCGGCGGTGATGAAGAACACGCGGACGATCGAGTTCGCGGTGTAGATCAGGAAGATGTTGGTCAGGCTCAAGCCCATCGCCGCGCAGAAGGCCCAATAGAGGGCCTGCGCGGTGGTGCGCGAGAGCTTGGCCACCCCGAAGCTCATCACCATCACGAAGACAAGGGGAAGAAAGATGCTGACGACCGCGAGCCCGGTGGGCTGCAGCGCCCCCGTCGGCGTCGGACGGTAGAAGAGACTGATCAGGCTGGTGTTGACGATGACGTAGGCGATGATGCCCGTCAGCAGCAGCCCCGAGGCCATCCAGTTGTAGACCCGGAGCATGTACGCCCGCAGGCCGGCATCGACGACGGCCTGCGTTGCGGCCGAGCCGGATACGCCGGAGTACGACCGATAATCGGGACTCAAGGCCATGATATCTGGTTCCTCTCCCAGGCTAATTGCCCGCGGCCCGAATTTGGGGGGCGGCAGCAGGCCGTTCAAGCGGGGGCAAATCCCGGCATTCCGGCACGAATGTGCCGCTCCCGACCGACCCCCGCCCGAGGAGACGTAGCACAGCGCGGCGCCCGGCAACAGGGAAAGAGGCAGGAGGATGGCGGCGAGCACTCATTGCGCAGCCTATTCATTGCGCAGCCAGGGGGCGGCCTTGGCGCGGAGCGCGGCACCGGTCCCCGCATAGCCCGCCGCCAGCAGCAGGGCGACCGCGCCGAGGACGGTCGCGGCGAGGGGGAGCGGCAGGAACACCCAGCGCCCGTGCATGAGATAGCGGACCACGCCGAAGCTCGCCCCGGTCGCGACCAGGGCGGCGATCAGCCCGGCCACCGCGCCCTCGGCGCCGAAGCCGACCAGCCAGGCGGCACGGATCTGGCCGCTGGTGGCGCCGAGGGTCTTGAGGATGACGGCCTGGCGGATGCGCCGCCGACCCTCCGCGGCGACCGCGCCGGCGAGCACGAGCACTCCGGCGCCGAGCGCGAGCCCGGCCAGCGCGGCGAGCGAAGCGGCGAGCTGGCCGAAGATTTTTCCGACTGCCGCGATCACGTCGGCGACCGCGATCGCGCTGACATTGGGAAGCGCGTCCGTCACCGCGCGGAGCACGCCCGCCTGGTCGGCGGGCGCGGCGCGGACCGTCGCGATGTGCGTGTGCGGGGCGCCGGCCAGAAGCCCGGGACTGGCGATAAGGAAGAAATTGAGGCCGAGCCTCTGCCAGGCGATGTCGCGCAGGCTGGCGACCCGGAAATCGATCGCGCGGCCGAGCACGTTGAGGGTGAGCCGGCCGCCGACCGTCACCCCCCAGCCGGCGGCGAGCCTGGCATCGAGCGAAAGGAGCGGCGGGCCCTGATAATCCGCCGGCCACCAGCGCCCCGCGGTGATCCGGTTCTCCGGCGACGGCCGCGCCGCATAGGTCAGGCCGAGATCCCGGTTCAGGGCCCAGCGCGTCTCGCGGCTCGCCCGCACGCGCGCGACGGGGACGCCGTCGATGGCGAGAACCCGGGCGCGCAGCATCGGCACCTCGGACCAGGCCTCGACGCCCGGCAGGCTCCGCATCAGCGCCGCGAACCGCGCCAGCTCGTTGTTCTGGATGTCGATGAAATAGAAGCTCGGCGCCGTCGCCGGCATTTGCTCGCGCAGCTCGGCGTTGAGGTTGCC
Source organism: uncultured Pseudomonadota bacterium (assembly GCA_963840545.1). GTDB lineage: Bacteria > Pseudomonadota > Alphaproteobacteria > Acetobacterales > Acetobacteraceae > JAKAWQ01. The sequence goes on from CAWIZE010000002.1 coordinate 818,893, forward strand.
CTCGATCAGCGCGACCGCGCCGAGTGTCGCGAGGCCGAGGCCGACGGAGACCACCATCAATACGGTTGCGGCGCCGGGCCGGTGGAGGTCGGCGAGCCCGAGGCGAAGCCAGCTCACCCGTGCACGGGGGGCGAGGCGGGCGGCGAGGCCCATCAGCGCGCGGCCGGCGGCGGCGAGGGCTGCCAGGGAAATGGCGGCGGTGGCGGCATAGAGGAGGACGAAGCGCTCCGAGCCGGTGGCGGCGATGCCGAGGGCGAGCAGGATCGCCACGAGCGCGATTGTCGCGATCACTGCCATTGGGGATAAAACCGGGCGGGACACTGCCACCTGGGAGCGGAACAAAGCGGCCCCACTCACGCGCGCGGCGCCGAGGATCGGCCACAACATGCAGAGCAGCGCCGTGGCGAGCCCGAATCCCGCCGCAAGCGCCAGCGGCCCCGGATAGATCCCGAGCCGCGACGGCACGGGCAGGTCGGCCCCGAAGACCAGCACCACGGCCCAGGCCAGCGCGGCCCCGGCGGCCACGCCCACCGCGATCCCGACCAGCGCCAGCGCCAGCACCTGGAGGCCGAGCACGAACCCCATCAGCCGCGCCGAGGCGCCGAGCGCGCGCAGGACGGCGATGCTCGGCAGCCGCGCCTCCGCCCAGGCGCCGACCCCGCCTGCCACCCCGATGCCGCCGACCAGCAGCGCCGTGAGCGCGACCAGCGTCATGAAGAGAGAGGCCCGGTCGAGGAAGCGCTGCAACCCGGGTGCTGCCTGCGCGGCATCGCGGACCTGCCACCCGGCGGCGGGGAACGCGCGCGCCAGGGCGGCGCGGATGGCGGCGACGCTGGTTCCGCCCGGCAGCGCCACCCGGAGCGCGTAGCGGACGAGCGAGCCCGGCACGACCAGCCCCGTGGCCGGCAGGGCGGCGAGCCCGATGATCACCGGCGGGCCGAGCAGGGCCGGGCTCGCCACCTGGTCGGGCGCCGAGAGGAGAGCGGCGCGGAGGACGAAGCGGGCGCGGCCGAGCGTCACCGTCTCGCCGACCTTGAGGCCGAGCCGGTCGAGGACCAGCGGCGCGGCGACCAGGCCGTGATCGGTCAGCGCCTGCCGCACCCCAAGAGCGGGGGAGAGTTGCGCCGCGCCGACCAGCGGCCAGTGCCCGTCCGCCACCTTGAGCGAGACCAGCGCGCGCTTGCCCGAGGGCGCGACGAGCATCGCATGCATCAGCACGACCTCGGCGAGCCGCGCGCCGCGGGCGGCGAACCAGGTCTCGAGGGCTGGCGGCACGGGCGTCTCGCCGGTGCTCACCTCGAGATCGCCGCCCAGCAACGCCCGTCCGGATCGCGCGAGGCCCCGCGTCAGGCTGGCGCGCAGGCTGGCGATGCCGGCGATCGCGGCGACCCCGAGCGCGAGGCAGGCGAGGGCGACCCAGAGGCCGCGCACTCCGGATCGCAGGCCCCGCCGCGCCAGGCGCACGGCGAGGAAGGGAGGGAGAGAATTCACGCGGCGAGCGCGGGGGAGGCGAGGCGGCCGTCCTCGAGGGCGAGGGTGCGCTGGCAGCGGGAGGCGAGGCTCGGGTCGTGGGTGATGAGGAGGAGGGTGCTGGCGGTTTGAAGGTGGAGGGCGAAGAGGAGGTCGATGACGGTTTTGCCGGAGGCGCGGTCGAGGTTGCCGGTGGGTTCGTCGGCGATGACGAGGGCCGGGCGGGGGGCAAGCGCCCGGGCCAGCGCGACGCGCTGCTGCTCGCCCCCGGAGAGGGTGGCGGGGAGCTGGGCGAGACGGTGCGAAAGGCCGACCGCGGCGAGTGCGGCGCGGGCGAGGGCTTCGGCGTCGCGGCGGCCGGCGAGCTCGAGCGGCACCATCACGTTCTCCAGCGCGGTCATCGCCGGGATCAGGTGGAAGGCCTGGAAGACGATGCCGATATGGGTGCGGCGGAAGCGGGCGAGCTGGTCCTCGGTGAGGGCGGCGAGGTCCTGGCCGGCGACGCGGAGGCTGCCGGAGCTCGCGTGCTCGAGGCCGGCGAGCAGCATCAGGAGGCTCGTCTTGCCCGAGCCCGAGGGGCCGGTGATGGCGATCGCTTCGCCGGCGGAGACGGTGAAGGTGATGTCCGTCAGGATGTTGACCGGTCCGGCCGGCCCGGGCAGGGTCAGGCAGAGGTCTTGCACCGCGATCAGCGGCTCGCTGGCGGGTATTGGGGCGGGGGATGGGAGAGCGGTGTCCATGCCCGCACGATATGGGTTTCTCTCCGTGCTCGGCGAGGTGCTGCTGGTGCTGGCGATGGTGGTGGGGGCGGCGCGGGCAGAGGCGCCGGTGCGGCTGCTGGTGCTCGGGGACTCGCTTTCGGCGGGCTATGGGGTGCCGATCCAGGACGGGTTCGAGGCCCGGCTGGCCGCTGCCTCGGCGGCGGCGGGGCATCCCGTGGAGATCCAGGACGGCGCGGTTTCGGGGGACACGAGCGCGGGCGGGCTGGCGCGGCTTTCGTGGGTGCTGGGCGGCGATCCGCAAGCCGCGATCGTTGAATTGGGCGGCAATGACGGGCTGCGCGGGATCGCGCCCGCCGACACCGAGGCCAATCTCCGGGCGATCCTCGATGGGCTGGCGGCGCGGCATATCCCGGTGCTGTTCGCGGGGATGTACGCCCCGCCCAATCTCGGGCCGCAATACGGAAAAGCGTTCCGCGCGGTGTTCGAGCGGCTGGGGGCGCGGCCGGGGCTGATCTATTACCCGTTCTTCCTCGCCGGCGTGGCCACGCACCAGGCGCTCACGCAGCCGGACGGCATCCATCCGAATGCGGCCGGCGTCGGCATCATCGTGGCGCGGATCATGCCCGACGTGCTGCGGCTGCTGGCGGAGGCGCCGAAAGGATGAGGCTCTTCGTCGCCCTCGTGCCGCCGGCGCATGTCAGGGAGCAGATCTCGCTGCTCGCGGGCGGCGTTCCGGGCGCGCGCTGGGTGCGGCCGGAGAACTATCACCTGACGCTGCGCTTCATCGGCGAGCAGCCGGCGCATCGCGCCGAAGAGATCGACGCGGCGCTGCTGGGCTTGCGCGGCCGCGGCTTCATGCTCGCGTTCGCGGGCGTGGGCACGTTCGACAAGGCCGGACGGAGCACGGCGCTGTGGCTCGGGGTCGAGCGGAACGAGGCGCTGGAGCGGCTGCGGCTGAAGATCGAGACGGCGCTGCAGCGCACCGGGCTCGAGCCGGAGCGGCGGCGCTTCATGCCGCACGTGACGCTGGCGCGGGTCGACGGTGTCGCCGAGACGCGCCTCGCGAGCTACGTGCAGGCGTACAATCTCTTTCGCGCCGATCCGGTCGAGGTCGGGCATTTCACGCTGTTCAGCTCCTGGCCCGGCAACGAGCAGCCGGTCTATACGCCGGAGGTGGAGTACGCGCTTGCCTGAGCGGCACTTGCGATGCGCTTCGATCTGCTGACGCTCGAGCTGTTCGTCGCCGTTTGCGAGGAGCAGAGCATCTCCCGGGCGGCGGGGCGCGCGCACACCGTCGCGTCCGCGGTCAGCAAGCGCATCTCCGATCTCGAGCATGGGCTCGGAACGCCGCTTTTCTATCGCCAGGCAAGGGGGCTCAGGCCGACGCCGGCGGCCGAGGTGCTGCTGCGCCATGCCCGCCTCGTCCTCCGCGACCTCGCCGAGATGGAAAGCGAGATCGGCGAGCACGGCAAGGGCCTGCGCGGGCAGGTGCGGATCCGCTCCGGCGTTTCCAGCATCATCCAGCACCTGGCTCAGGATCTCGGCGCCTTCCTCGCCCGCTACCCGGGCGTGCGCATCGATCTCGAGGAGGACACCAGCCAGGAGATCGTCGCCGCGGTCGGCGGGAACGCCGCCGATATCGGCATCTTCGGCAGCAATATCGCGGCACCCGGATTGCAGGTGTTTCCCTACCGCAGCGACCGGCTGGTGGCGCTGGTGCGCGCCGGCCATAAGCTGGCCAGGCGCAAGGCGATCCGCTTCGCCGATCTGCTGGACTACGACCTCGTCGGGCCCAAGAAAGGCAGCGCGCTCGACGCGCTGGTCCAGCAGGCGGCGGCGGAGCTCGGGCATCCGCTCAAGCTGCGCCTGCGCGTCAACGGCTTCGAGACGGTCTCGGCGATGGTCGAGGCGGGGCTCGGCGTCGGGCTGGCGCCGCAGAAGAGCGCCGAGCGCTACGCGGCGGGGCGGGCGGTGCGCGCGATCCGCCTCGATGAGAGCTGGGCCGTGCGGGAATGGAAATTGTGCGTCCGCGATCTCGCCGCGCTGCCGCCGGCGGCGGCGCGGCTCGTTGCCTATCTGAGCCGGGCATGAGCCGAGGCTTCGTTCGCGGGACGCGAAAGGCCCGTTCCCAACGAGCAGTCGGCGCGCGGGGCGGGGCGCGGTAGGAACCGCCTGCCGGCCAGGATGCTCCCGTTGCCGGGGGACCCGGCGGGGAGGCGAGATGAGCACGGAACGAAATTCCGGGCCCCATTCCGGACCGCGCACGATGTTCGAAAAAATCTGGTCGCAGCACCGGATCATCGAGCGCGCCGACGGGCAGACGCTGCTCTATGTCGATCGCCATCTCATCCATGACGGCTCCGCGCCCGCCTTCGACACGCTGCGCGAACGCGGGCTCGCTCCGCGCGCGCCGGAGCATATCTTCGGCGTTCCCGACCATTATGTGCCGACCGACACGCGCGAGGTGAGCGCGATCGCCGATGTCGAGAAGCGGTTCATGGTCGAATCGCTGACGGAGAACGCGGAAGCGGCGAACATCACGCTGTTCGGGCTCGCCGACCGCCGCCAGGGGATCGTGCATATCGTCGGCCCCGAGCAGGGCATCAGCCAGCCGGGCATGGTCATCGTCTGCGGCGACAGCCACACGGCGACGCACGGGGCGCTCGGCGCGCTCGCCTTCGGCATCGGCATGACCGAGGTCGCGCACGCGCTGGCGACACGAACGCTGTGGCAGGCGAAGTCGCGGGTGATGCGCATCACGGTGGCGGGCGCGCTCGCGCCCGGCGTGACGGCGAAGGACGTGATCCTCGCGATCATCGCCGCGATCGGCACCGCCGGCGCGATCGGGCATGTCATCGAATATGCCGGCCCGGTCATCCGCGGCCTCTCGATGGAAGGGCGGCTCACCGTCTGCAACATGTCGATCGAGGCCGGGGCGCGGGCGGGCATGGTGGCGCCGGACGACGTGACGCTGCGCTATCTGCAAGGCCGGCCCCATGCGCCGCAGGGGCCGGAGTGGGAGCGGGCGGTCACGCGCTGGCAGAGCCTGCCGTCCGATCCGGGCGCGGCGTTCGACCGCGAGGTGACGCTCGATGGCGGCGCGATCGCGCCGATGGTGACCTGGGGCACCAGCCCTGAGGACGCGGCGCCGATCGACGGGCGCGTGCCCGATCCGGACGCGGCCGAAGCGTCCGGGCGGCGGCAGAGCATGGCACAGGCGCTCGCCTACATGGGTCTCACGCCGGGCACGCCGATGGCCGAGATCGCGGTCGATCGGGTGTTCATCGGCTCCTGCACCAACAGCCGCATCGAGGATCTGCGCAGCGCCGCGGCGATCGCCAGGGGGCGGACGGTCGCGCCGGACGTGGTGGCCTGGGTCGTGCCGGGCTCGCGCCCGGTCAAGGAGCAGGCGGAGGCCGAGGGGCTCGACCGCATCTTCAAGGAGGCCGGCTTTGCCTGGCGCGAGGCGGGCTGCTCGCTATGCCTCGGCACCAACGGCGAGGTCGTCGCACCCGGGCAACGCTGCGCCTCGACCTCCAACCGCAACTTCGTCGGCCGCCAGGGACGCGGCGCGCGGACGCACCTGATGAGCCCGGCGATGGCCGCCGCGGCGGCGGTGAGCGGGCATTTCGTCGATGTCCGCCGGCTGATGGCGGGGGCGTGAGAGATGCGGCGCTTCAGCGGGATCACCGCCGTCGCCGCGCCGTTCGCGCCGGCCAATATCGACACCGATCAGATCATTCCCGCCCGCTACCTCCAGAAGCCGCGGGACGGCACGCTCGGGCGCTACCTGTTCCACGATCTCAGGTTCGCCCCCGACGGCGCGCCCGATCCCGCGTTCGTGCTCAACCGGCCGGCCTATCGCGATGCCAGGGTCCTGGTCGCGGCGGAGAATTTCGGCTGCGGGTCCTCACGCGAGAACGCGGTCTGGGCCTTGCAGGATTACGGCTTCCAGGCGGCGATCGCGCCGAGCTTCGGCGACATCTTCCGCAACAACAGCCTCAAGAACGGGCTTCTTCCGGTTGTCCTGCCGGGCGAGGTGGTGGGCTGGCTGCTGGCGCGGCTGGAGGAAGAGCCCGGGGCAACGATCGCGATCGACCTCGCCCAAGAGCGTGTGACGCTGCCGGACGGCACCGCGCATCGCTTCGAGATCGATCCGTTCGCCCGGCACTGCCTGCTCAACGGGATCGACGAGCTCGCGTTCACGCTTGCGCAGATCGCCGAGGTCGAGGCCTTCGAGCGGCGCTATGGGCGCGAGAATTTCTGAAGCATGAGGACGCAGCAGGGAATGACGCGGTGGCGATGAAGATCGCGGTTCTGCCGGGCGACGGGATCGGCAAGGAAGTGACGGCGGAGGCCGTGAAGGCGCTCAAGGCGGTGCTGGGCAATGAAGAGCCCTACGAGCTGCGGGAGGCGCCGATCGGCGGGGCTGGGTACGAGGCCGCCGGCGATCCGCTGCCCGCGGCGACGCTCGCGCTCGCACGGGCGTCCGACGCGATCCTGCTGGGCGGGGTCGGCGTTCCGGAGGACGAGCACCGGCCGCCCGCCGCCGGCGCCGGAGTGGGACTGCTTCGCCTGCGCAAGGGGCTCGGGCTGTTCGCCAATTTCCGCCCGGTCTTGATGTTTCCCGAGCTGGTCGGCGCATCGACGCTTCGCCCGGAGGTGGTCGAGGGGCTCGACCTCGTCATCCTGCGCGAGCTGAACGGCGATCTCTATTTCGGCGAGCCGCGCGGGATTTCGCGCGACGAATCGGGCGAGCGGGTCGGCATCAACACGATGCGCTATGCGGAATCGGAGGTGGCGCGGATCGCCCATGTCGCGTTCCGCACCGCCCAGGGACGGCGCAAAAAACTCTGCTCCGTGGACAAGGCGAACGTGCTCGAGACCATGCAGCTCTGGCGGGAGGTGATGGTCGAGGTCGGGCGGGGCTATCCGGACGTGGCGCTCACCCATCTCTACGTCGATGCCGCCGCGATGGCGCTGGTGCGCAACCCGCGGCAATTCGACGTGATCGTCGCGGGCAACGTGTTCGGGGACATCCTCTCGGATGCGGCGGCGATGCTGACCGGCTCGATCGGCATGCTGCCCTCCGCCTCGCTCGGGCTCGACCGCAAGGGGCTCTACGAGCCGGTCCACGGCACCGCTCCGGATATCGCCGGCAAGGACATCGCCAATCCGCTGGCCGCCATCCTCTCGGCGGCGATGCTGCTCCGCCATTCCTTCGGGCGCGAGGAAGATGCGGCGCGCCTCGAGCGGGCGGTCCGATCGGTGCTCGCGGCGGGCTATCGCACGGCCGACATCATGCAACCCGACGCGCGGCGCGTCGGAACCGCCGAGATGGGCGATCTGGTTGCCGAGGCGATCCATCGCATGGAACGATGAGCAAGGCGGGCCACGGCCCGTCCCGATGACCAATCACCGGTAAGAACAGGGGGGAAACCAATGGTACGAGGCAGAACCGAGGGATACGCCGCGGAGATCGCGGCCAGGCTGGACCGCCTGCCGTTCACGCGCAGCGTCTGGTGGCTGGTGTTCCTCATCTCCCTCGGCGGCGTGTTCGAGCTCTACAGCCTGTTCATGACCGCCTACATCGCCCCGGGCCTGGTGAAGAGCGGGCTCTTCGCCACCAGCACGGTGGAGCTGTTCGGGATCAGCGGCGTCGGGTTCTTCGTTTTCTGCAGCTTTGCCGGCATGTTCGTGGGCACGATGGGCTGCGGCTTCATAGCCGACCTCCTGGGGCGGCGGGCGATCTTCACCGTCTCCCTCGTCTGGTTCTCGATCGCCAGCGCCATCATGGCCTTCCAGACCACCGCGGCCGGGGTCGATCTGTGGCGCTTCATCGCCATGATCGGCGTCGGGCTCGAGCAGGTGACGATCGACACCTTCCTCTCGGAGCTCGTGCCGCCGGCCGGGCGCGGCAAAGCCTTCGCCTTCTATCAGTTCGTCGAGTTCTGCATCGTCCCGGTGGTGGCGCTGCTCGGCTGGCTGCTGGTGCCGATCCATCCGTTCGGGCTCGAGGGCTGGCGATGGATCCCGCTCATTGCGGCCGTCGGGGCGATCGCCGCATGGTGGATGCGGCTCAGCCTGCCGGAGAGCCCGCGCTGGCTCGCGCTGTACGGCGACGAGGCCAAGGCCGAGGCGGTGATGCGGGACATCGAGGCGCGGGTCGAACGCGATATCGGCGGCCCTCTTCCCCCGCCCGGCCCGGTGAAGGAGATCGTTTCGGCGAGCACGCGCTTCTCGGAGGCGCTGAAGCCGCCCTATGGAAGGCGCACGCTCGTGCTCTCGATCTTCAACCTCCTGCAGACGGTCGGGTTCTACGGCTTCGCGGCGTGGGTGCCGACCCTGCTGATCGCCAAAGGGATCCATATCACGACCAGCCTGCAGTACGCCTTCATCATCGCGCTCGCCAACCCGGTCGGGCCGCTGCTCGGCATGCTCATCGCCGATCGGATGGAGAGGAAGTGGCAGCTCGTGCTGGCCGGCGTCGGCATCGGCGTTTTCATGATGCTGTTCGCGCTCCAGGACAACGCCGCGCTGGTGATCGTCTTCGGCGTCATGGTGACGCTCTCCAGCAACTGGCTCTCGTTCGCCCTCCATAACTACCAGTCCGAGCTCTATCCGACACGGATCCGTGCGCGCGCGGTGGGCTTCGTCTATTCATGGAGCCGCGTCAGCGCGGCGTTCGTCGGCCTCCTGATCGGCTTCTTCCTGCACCGCGGCGGGACGACCGGGGTCGCGCTGTTCATTGGCGCGGCGATGATCCTGATGATCATAACGATCGGCGGCTTCGGGCCGCGCACCTTGAAGATGCAGCTCGAGGAAATCTCGCACTGAGCGAGAAGGCGAGGCGGCCGGGCCAGGGTGGCTTGCCCCCGGCCCGGCTCGCTCACGCAGCATCGCCGGGGGATCCCCTGCGGCAGACCCGCGCGTCGCTACCCGAAGGTCCGGCGGTAGGTCCGGCTCATCACCTCGTCGAGCCGGGTGCCGGGCGCGAAATCGACCATGTCGTCCGGACGGGTGAGCCCGGGTAACTGGCGGGGGCATTCGGACGGCGCGCCGAGGACCTGGGTGACGGGATAGAGCGCCGACCAGGCCGGGACCGAAGCGTAGTCCTCCTCCTCGTCCGCCACGTGCTTGTCACGGATCTTGCCCGACGCGGTCGCGATCTCCATGCCCATCATCGTCGTCGCCTTCAGCTCCTGGCGATTGGGCGGGCGGACGAGCCTGGAGCGGCCCGGGTAGACGCGGTCGATGAAGTTGTCCATCAGCCGCTGTTTTTCGTCGCTGTCCTCGACGATATGGGCGCGGCCGAACGCCATGACGGCGCGGTAGTTGACCGAGTGGTGGAAGCCCGAGCGCGCCATGACCAGCGCGTCCACATGGGTGACCGTGAGGCAGACCTCGACCCCCGGAGCCTGGGTGCGGATCATCCGGCTTGCCGACGAGCCGTGCCAGTAGAGATGGTCGCCCTCGCGCCAGAAGCTGGTCGGCGTGCAGTAGGGCCGCCCATCGATGACATAGGCGATGTGGCAGACCAGCGCGGCGTCGAGAATCGCGTAGATCGTCTTTTTGTCGTAGCGGCCGCGGTCCGGGGTGCGCTTCACCCGGTTGACCGCGATCTTGGGGAAGGCGGTGGCTTCGTCCTCGTTGGCGATGGTCGCGCTCGTCATGATCCGTGATGTCCTGAGAAGGCGATTGCGGGGCGCAGGATCGCCGCGAGGAGGTCCATGATAAAGAGCCAGTTCGCGGAAAGGAGGCTGGACCGGTTATGGCGCGACGAGCCGGCAAAGCGCCGCCGCTGGGGATCGTGCTGGACGCGGGCCGGCCCGAGCCCCTGCAGAGGCAGATCGGCGAACAGCTGCGCCGCGCGATCCTGGAACGGCGGCTGGCGGCGGGGACGAAGCTGCCGTCCTCGCGCCTGATGGCGGCGGAGCTCGACTGCGCGCGGGGCACGGTCGTGGCGGCGATCGATCAGCTGACGGCGGAGGGCTATGTGCTCGCGCGGGGAGGATCGGGGACCTTCGTCGCGACGAACCTGCCTGACGAGATGCTGGTGGCGCCGGCCGGCGGGGGGCGGGGGGCGGGCGTGGCGGGGGAGGAGCCGGTTTTGCCCCAGCGGACGCGGGCCCTGCTGGCGCGCGAACCGGCGCAGGAGGACCGGATCGGCGAGCTGCCGATCGCCTTCCCGATCGGGCAGCCGGATCGGCTCGCCTTTCCGTTCCCGCTCTGGGCGAAGCTGCTGGAGCAGGAATGGCGGCGGCCCGCCTGGCAGGTGGCGGGGGCGCCGCACCCGTTCGGCCATCCGGGCCTGCGCGCGGCGATCGCGTCCTACCTGGGCGTGGCGCGGGGCTTCGCCTGCGAGAAGCGGGCGGTCGTCATCACCTCCGGCGTGCGGCAGAGCGTTTCCCTGTTCGCCCGCGTGGTGCTCGAGGCGGGAGAGGATGTGTGGATCGAAGAGCCCGGCTATCCCGGCATGGGCGAGGCGTTGGCGGCGGCAGAGGTGCGCGCGGTGCCGGTGCCGATCGATGGCGCCGGCTTTTCGCCGGAGGCGGCATCGGCGCTGGCGCCCGACGCGCGCCTGGCCGTGGTCGCGCCCGCGCACCAGTTTCCGCTCGGGACCGTGCTCAGCCTGCAGCGCCGGCTCGCTCTGCTGAGCTGGGCGGCACGGACCCGGAGCTGGGTGATCGAGGATGATTTCGACGGCGAGTACCGCTATTCGGGGCGCCCTCTCGCGCCGCTGCGGGCGCTCGACCGGACCGGTCGGGTGGCGTACCTCGGAAGCTTCTCCAAGCTCCTGTTCCCGGCGCTCCGCTTGAGCTTCCTCGTCCTGCCGGCCGCGCTCGTCGAGGTCACGGAAAGGATGATGGCGGGGATCCCGGCCCGCGCCTCCCTGCTCGGCCAGGGGGCGCTGGCGCGGTTCATCGCAGAGGGCCACCTGGCCACCCACCTGCGGCGCACGCGGCTGCTTTATGCCGGCCGCCAGCAGGCCCTGATCGCGGCGGCCGGGCGCCATCTCGGCGGGCTGCTCGAGATCGCGCCGGACCCGGGCGGGATGCACCTGATCGCGAGAGCCGGCCCCGCGCTCGAGCCGGGGTTCGACGATATGGCCGCGACAGAGGCGGCGGAGGCGGCTTGGGTTCGGGTCTCGCCGCTTTCCGCATGTTATGGCGGTTCGCGGAAGGCGCGTGGCCTCATCCTGGGCTATGCGGGAACGCCGGAAGCGGAGATCGTGCCCGCGATCCTGAGGCTGCGGGACGCGGTTGGCGGACTGGCGCGTCATTGCGGCTTGGCCCGAGCTTGACACCTTCTGCCGTTGCGGCGATGGCTCGGTGCGGCGCGCGGCTTGCCCGTCGCCCTTGATCCAAATCCGGCCGCCGAGTTCCTGTCGAAGGGCGGTCCGGATCCACCCGGCAGGTGGCGGATCGTATCCATGACAAACGTCACCGTGGTCGGCACCCAATGGGGTGACGAGGGCAAGGGCAAGATCATCGACTGGCTGGCGAGCCGGGCCGATGTCGTCGTCCGCTTCCAGGGCGGCAACAATGCCGGCCATACCATCGCCGTCGGGGACGAAACCTACAAATTCGCCCTGCTGCCCTCCGGGGTCGTGCAGGGCAAGGCGTCGGTCATCGGCAGCGGCGTGGTCGTCGATCCCTGGTCGCTGCTGGACGAGATCGACCGCGCCGAAAGCCGGGGGCTCCGCGTCACGCCGGAGATCCTGGCGATCGCCGACACCGCGACGATCGTCCTGCCACTTCACCGCGAGCTCGACCTTGCCCGGGAGGCACGCGCCGGGTCACGCCGTATCGGCACCACGGGAAGGGGCATCGGCCCGGCCTACGAGGACAAGGCCGGGCGCCGCGCCATCCGCTTCGCGGACCTTGCCGACCCGGAGGCCCTGGATGAGCGGGTGGAGCGCCTGCTTGGCCACCATGCTCCGCTGCGCGCCGATCTCGGACTGGCGCCGGTCGCCGCCGCGGACATCCGCGCCCTGCTTGCGGGCGTGCAGCCGCGCATTGCGCCCTATGTTCGCCCGGTCGCGTGGCGCCTGATCAACGACGCCATCCGGTCGGGCAAGCGCGTCCTGTTCGAGGGCGCGCAGGCCGCCATGCTCGACGTCGACCACGGGACCTACCCCTACACCACCTCGTCCAACACCGTCGCGGGCCAGGTCGCCGCCGGGGTCGGCATGGCGCCCGGGGCGAGCGGGTCCATCCTCGGCATCGTCAAGGCCTACACCACGCGGGTGGGAGAAGGACCCTTTCCGACCGAGCTCGATGACGGGACGGGGGAGCGCCTGCGCCGCGGCGGCGCGGAGTTCGGCACCAACACCGGCCGCAAGCGCCGGTGCGGGTGGTTCGACGCCGTCCTGGTGCGCCAGTCGGTCGAGCTCAACGGGGTCGGTGGCATCGTCCTCACCAAGCTGGATGTGCTGGACGGGCTCGAGCGGCTGAAAATCTGTGTCGGCTACGCGCTCGACGGGGCGCGCCTCGATCACGTTCCCGCCCGGCTATGCGATGCGAAGCGCATGGTGCCAGTCTACGAGGAGGTCGAGGGATGGGCCGGCAGCACCCGGGGCGTGCGCTCGTGGGCGGGATTGCCGGCGGCGGCGGCCGCCTATGTGCGCCGTATCGAAGAACTGGTCGGGGCGCCGGTCGTCCTTTTGGGGACCAGTCCCCAGCGCGACGACACGATCGTTCTCCGCGACCCGTTCGGCGCCCGACAGCAAAGGGGCGGGGTGGGGGATTGACCCCGCGCCCCGCCCCGTTGGTGGAAAAAAACCGTGAGGCCGGAGTCCCGGCCCCGGGTTAGCGCCCGCCGCCGGTCCGGTTGACCAGGGCCCAGGTGCTGTCGCGCACCGCGGGGGCCTGGTTGACGCTGGCGGACACGCTCGCGCTCACCTGCTCGTTGGCGGCCTGCGCCTGGTTCGGGGTCGCGGCCATCGCCGAAGCGGAGAGAAGCAGCGCGCCGAGGGCGGCGCCAAGAATGGTCTTCATTGGGAGAACTCCTGATCCTGTTCGTCGCCGAGCCCGCCTTTGGGCTCCGTCGACAGGCGGGAGATGGGACAAGACTGAACGGTTTAGTATGGACAATTCGGGCCAACCGATATGCTCATGCTGCATAGCAACATTTTATGACACGCGTCCGTTGCATATCGGGTTGGGAAAGAAAATGGATGGGGTCCAGGGCCTCAAGGCCCTGGCAGGGCTCCAGGGGCGAGCCGCCCCTGGTCTTATCGCATCGTCGGCATCACGAACTCGGCGCCGGCGCGGATGCCGGTGGGCCAGCGTGCGGTGATGGTTTTGACGCGCGTGTAGAAGTGCACGCCGTCGGCGCCGTGCACGTTGTGGTCCCCGAACAGCGATCGTTTCCAGCCGCCGAAGGAGTGGAAGGCCATCGGCACGGGAATGGGAACGTTGATCCCGATCATGCCGATTTTCGCGCGGGAGGCGAACTCGCGTGCGGCGTCGCCGTCGCGGGTGAAGATCGCGGCACCGTTGCCGAACTCGTGTTCGTTGGCGAGGGTCAGGGCTTCCTCGTAGGTGTCGGTGCGGACGACCGAGAGCACGGGGCCGAAGATTTCCTCGCGGTAGATGCGCATGTCGGGGCGCACGTGGTCGAACAGGCAGCCGCCGAGGAAGAAGCCCCCTTCGTAGCCTTGCAGCTTGACGCCGCGGCCATCGACGACGAGATCAGCACCTTCCGCCTGTCCGAGATCGACATATCCGCGGACCTTGTCGTAGGCCTGCCGGGTGACCAGGGGGCCCATCTCGGCCTCCGGATCGGTGGCAGGCCCGATCTTGAGATTCCTCACGCGCGGGGCGAGTTTTTCCATGAGTGCGTCGCCGGCGCGGCCGATGGCCACCGCGACGGAGATCGCCATGCAGCGCTCGCCGGCCGAGCCGTAGGCCGCGCCCATCAGTGCGTCGGTCGCCTGGTTCATGTCGGCGTCGGGCATCACCAGCATGTGGTTCTTGGCGCCGGCGAGCGCCTGGACGCGTTTATTGTGCGCGGTGCCGGTGTGGTAGATGTATTCGGCGACGGGCGTCGAGCCGACGAAGCTGACGGCTTCGATATCCGGGTGGGCGAGGATCGCGTCCACGGCCTCGCGATCGCCGTTGACGACGTTGAGCACGCCTTCGGGCGCGCCGGCTTCGATGAGCAGCTCGGCGAGGAGGAGCGCGGCCGAGGGCACTTTTTCGCTCGGCTTGAGGACGAAGCTGTTGCCGCAGGCGATCGCCACCGGGAACATCCACATCGGCACCATGACCGGGAAGTTGAAGGGCGTGATGCCGGCGCAGACTCCGACGGCCTGGCGGATCGAGTAGCTATCGACGTTGGTGCTGACGTTCTCGGTGAACTCGCCCTTGAGAAGATGCGGGATGCCGCAGGCGAATTCGACGACCTCGATGCCGCGGGTGACTTCGCCGGCGGCGTCGGCGAGCACCTTGCCGTGCTCGGCGCCGATCATGGCGGCGAGCCTGTCGCGGTTCTTTTCGAGCAGGTTCTTGAACGCGAACATCACGCGCGCGCGGCGGAGCGGGGGCGTGCGCGACCAGTCGGGGAAGGCCCGCTTCGCGCTCTGCACGGCGGCATCGATCTCGGCGCGGGAGGCGAAGGCGACGCGGGAGGAGATTTCCCCGCTCGCGGGATTGAAGACCTCGCCGGCGCGGCCGCCGGTTCCCGCGACCCGTCTGCCGTCGATGAAGTGGCCGATTTCCGTGACCATCATGATCCTCCGATCGCTCCCGGCGGTCTTCTTCAGCGCTGCCGGAGCCGATCGAGGCTCCAGGCCCCGCCGCCTGCGACCGCGAGGTAGAGGAAGACGAAGCAGTAGAGCGCGGCGAGCTCGCCGTGATTGAGGCTGGGGAAGAATCCGCGCGGCGCGAAGACCTTGAAGTAGGCGACCGCCATCTCGCCGGACATGATGAAGGCGGCGGGGCGGGTGAAGAGGCCGATGGCCACGAGCAGCCCGCCGAAGGCTTCGATGATGCCGGCGAGGCCGAGGAGCGAGAAGAGCGCCACGGTGTGGACAGGGCCGGGCCCGTGCGGAAAGCCGAAGAGCTTGAGCGTTCCGTGCTCCATATAGATGAGCCCGACGACGAGGCGGAACAGGCTCAGGACGTGCGGTTCCAAGGCGGATTGAAGGCTGGAGGATTTGGACATCGTCTTGCCCTGCGTCAGTGAAGGATGATCTCGACGCGACGGTTCTGCGCCTCGCGCACGCCCGGACCCGTCGGCACCAAGAGATGCGTCTGGCCATAGCCCATGACGGCGATCTCCGACTTGGGCACGCCGTCGGCGATGAGCTGGGCCGTGACCGAAGCGGCCCGGCGCGCGGAAAGCCCCTGATTGTAGCGCGGCGTGCCTGACGTGTCCGTATAGCCGTTCACCGCGATCCGGGTCACCTGCCCCGCGGTCGCGCTGCGCGCGGCTTCCGCGATCACCTCCTTGGCGCGGTCGGTCAGGTCGGCGCGGTCCCAGTCGAAGAAGACGAGGAAATCGCGTGACGGCGGCGGTTGGGGCGCCGGCGCGGCGGCGAGCGCGGGCAGGGGCGGCGGCGTGACGCCGAACGCATAGCGCACGCCGATGAGGACGCTCTGGTTGTGATCGAAGGAGAAATCGGTGTTGCCGGTGGCCGTGTGCCCGCCGGCGGTGTCGCTGCTCGACATGGTGATCGGGCCCTGGACGCCCATGAAGCGGTACTCGGCGGTGAGGGAGAGCCCGGGGACATGCCAGACGGGGAAGGAGAGGCCGGCGATTCCCTGGTAGGCGAATCGGCCCGAGGTGGAGTTGGCGGAGAAGGTGCTGCCCGGGGCGGTCGCCGAGATGTCCTGCCAGCGCGTCCAGGCATAGCCGACGCCGGCGCCGAGATAGGGAAAGACCCAGCGCGAGCCGATATCGAGATCGAAGAGCGCATTGGCCATCACGGCCGACATCGCCTGGCGGCCGGACGGCGCGGTCGGGTCGTTGGGGCGGAGGATGGCGTGCAGCGGGTTGTTCCGCCAATCCCCTTCGATCTCGACCCGGAGCCCGTTGCCGAAGCCGTAGCCGATGCTGCCGAGCCCGACGAAGCCGTCCGAGAGCTGGGCGCGGCCGCTCGGCAGGCCGAGTCCGGTGGAGGAGTGGATGCTCTCCTGGCCGAGGAAGTTCCACCCTGCCCCGCCGCCGATATAGACGCCCCGGAACGGCTGCGCGCGCGCCGCCGCCGGCGCCGCCAGGACCGCCGTCAGCAGCAGCGCCGAGCGAAATCGCATCCCCTCTTCTCCTCTGTCAGCCGCAGAGGTGCCCTGTCAGCCGCCGCTCCGCAAGCCTGCTCAGGGGTCCGCAATGAATCGGCCCGAAACGAAAAAGCTGGCCAGGCGAAGCCTGACCAGCCTTTTCGCGGTGGGAGCCGCCGGGATCGGCAAGGATCCCGGACCGGGCCTCGTGGAAGCTACTCGATGATGATCTCGACGCGCCGGTTCTGCGGCTCGCGGACGCCGGGGCCGGTCGGCACGAGGAGGTGCGTGTCGCCATAGCCCATGATCGCGATCGCGGTGGCCGGGACGCCGTCGGTGATCAACTGCGCTTTCACCGAGTTGGCACGACGGATCGAGAGACCCATGTTGTAGCTCGGCGTGCCGGAGGTGTCGGTGTAGCCGTTCACCTGGATCTTCGTGTACTGGACCTTGGTCGAGTTCTGCGCGGCCTCGGCGATGATCTGCTTCGCCCGGTCGCTCAGGTCGTAACGGTCCCAATCGAAGAACACGAGGTAGGTCCGCGCCGGAGCGGGAGCGGGTGCCGCGACCGGAGCGGGCGGCGGCGGCGGCGGGGCGACACCGAAGTTGTAGCGCATGCCGATCAGGAAGCTGTTGTTGAAGTCCTGAACGACCTTGAGGCTGCCGCCGGTCCCCGCGGAGCCGCTCGAGATGTTGTAGTTGCGGTTGCCCGGCATGCCCATGAAGCGGTACTCGGCGGTCAGCGCCAAGCCAGGCATCGGCGCGATCGGCAAGGCGACGCCGAGGATGCCCTGATAGGCGAACGACCCCTCGACGGCACTGACGTGCCCCGAGATGGCGGGGCTGAAGCTGTAGATGTTCGTGTTCTTCCAGTTCGCCCACTGGTAGCCGACGCCGGCACCGATATACGGCACGAGCGGGATGCCGAGGTTGAAGTCGTACAGGACGTTCGCCATCGCCCCGTACTTGTTCTCCCAACCATTGAGGAAGATGTTGTTGCTGGTCGTCCCCTTCATCTGGTTGGTGTAGTAGTCGCCCTCGAGCTCGACGCGGAGGCCGTTGCCGAACCCCCAGCCGACGCTGCCCAGCCCGACGAAGCCGCCATTGAACTTGGCGTGCGTCCCGGCCGTGCCGAGCGTCGAGTTCGCGTTGATTTTCTCATTGCCGAGCATGTTGTAGCCGAGTCCGCCGGCCACATAGAGGCCCGTCACGGGCTGCGCCTGTGCAATCACGGGCGCCGCCATGACCGTAGCGGCCAGTAGCGCAGTCCGGAGCTTCATGGGTCCTCTCCTCGTTCCGCTCGCGCTTTCGCAGTTAAGACGCCAAGCCTCCCGGTATCGGGACGGCCTCCGCCCTCATCTGCGTGTGCTGTCGGCACCTTTACCACAATCGTCATGCTCGACCAGAAGTCCGTTGCGATTTTGTGGGTACCTGTTGTGGAAATGCCACAGGGCCGAAGGCAGATCGGCAACACCAATTCGCGCCTCTCCGGCATCAGGCGATTCTTGCGGAAAAGGGGGGCAGCAGATCCGGGGAAGGGAACTCGATGACCCAGAGATCCGGGTCGGTCTTCACCTGCCGGGCGAGGTAGGCGTCCGCGGCGTGCTCGTCCACGGGCAGGGGGCCGGTGGCGCGCATCCAGGCCGCCTCGCCCTCGGCGGTGCGGAACTGGGACAGCACGCATAGCCCGGCGCTCGCGCGGAGGACGACGAGCACGCCGCCGGCGTCGCGGTCCCCGCGGCGCAACATGACGCCGGGGCGCCCGGCCACGTCGCCGAGGCGCAGCGCCATGCTCACCCAGATCTCCGTCTTCACCCTCGGCTCGGACACGGGCATTCCTTCCAGAGGCGCCTGCCGCGGCCGCCCCATCCTCGGCCCATCTTGAACTCGCTGGGCGGCCCTGCGACAAGCGGCTCGCGATGGGCGGGAAAAGAGGAGCGAACGTGGCGAAACCGATGTCGGAGGGCCAGATCGCCTACGAGACCCGCCGCGCAGCCAAGGCCGGCATGAGCCTCGAGAAGTGGCTCGATTCGAAGGAAAAACAGGCGGAATCGCGGGCTCGGGAAGCGCCGGCCGGGAAGCCGAAACAGAAGAAGCCGGGCCTCTTCTCCCGCCTGATCGAGAAGGCCCAGAAGCCGCTTTAGTTCAAGCCGCTTTGGTTCAAGCCGCTTTAGATCGAGGCACTTTAGGTCGATATGCCCGATATCAACCGCCTGCCCGGCTCGCAGATCGTCGCGATCTCGCGCCTCGCCTTCGCGAACCCGGACGTCGAGCTGCTGTGCTTCGGCGAATCCGACCAGCCGAGCCCCGAGGCGGCACGCGACGCGGCGCTGGCGGCGATCGACTCGGGCCATACCAAATATGTCGATGTGCGCGGCGTGCCCGCGCTCCGCGAGGCGCTCGCCGCCTACCTGAGCGAACTGCACCGCCAGCCCGTCCCGGAGACGCGCATCCAGGTCACCGCCTCGGGGATGGCGGCGCTCAACCTTGCCCTCGCAGCCACGGTCCGTGCCGGCGAGCGCGTGCTCGTCCACACCCCCGCCTGGCCGAACGGCGCCAACGCCGCCCGCCTGCGCGGCGCCACGATCACGACCCTGGCGCTCACGCCGCTCCCGGACGGACGCTTCCGGCTCGACCTCGACCGGCTCGCAAGCCTGCTTCCGGGCACCCGGGCGTTGCTGCTGAACTCGCCGAACAACCCCACCGGCTGGACCGCCACCGAGGGCGAGCTGGCCGCCATCCTCGCCCTCTGCCGAAGGAACGAGACCTGGCTGATCTCGGACGAAGTGTACTCCCGCCTGACCTACGACGGCAGCGATGCCGCCCCCTCGCTGCTCGACATCGCCAGCCCGGACGACCGGGTTGTCGTCTGCAACAGCTTCAGCAAAAGCTGGATCATGACCGGCTGGCGCCTCGGCTGGATGGTGCTGCCCGAGAACAGCCGCGAATCGATCGCGGAAATCGTCGAGGTCACCCACTCCTCGGTGGCCCCGTTCATCCAGCACGCCGGCATCGCCGCGCTGGCCGACACCACCACGCCGGATAGCTTCCGAGCCTTCTGCGCCCAAGGCCGCACCATGGTGAGCGAGGCGCTGGCTGGCATCAACGGCATCCGCTACGGCGCCCCCGACGCCGCGTTCTACGCCTTCATCGGGATCGACGGCCTGACCGACAGCATGACGCTGGCCGAGCAACTCGTGCTTGACCACAAGGTCGCGACCGCCCCCGGCAGCGCCTTCGGCGAAGGCGGCGAAGGCCACCTCAGGATCTGCTTCGCCCAGTCCCCCACCCGCCTCTCCCGCGCCCTCGAACGGCTGCGCACCGGCCTGCGGGCGGCCACGGCGTAAGACCAGGGGACGCCGTCCCCTGGACCCCATCCCTTTGTCGGCGCCGATGATGGATTCCAAGGGCTCAGCCCTTGGCGGGGATCCAAGGGGCAGAGCCCCTTGGCCGTGCTTGCCTATTTTCCCCCGGCCTTACGCCGTGGCCGCCCGCAGGCCGGCGCCGGCGGCGAGGGGGCAGAGGGGGGCGGCGGCGGCGAGGAGGGCGGCAAGGAGGAGAAGTTCGGGCCGGGGGTGGTCGGTTTCCGCCGCGATGGTGCCGAAGATGAGGATGGGGGTGGCGAGGGGGAGGATGAGGATCGGGAGGAGGGTGCCGGGGCGGCGGCTGCCGAGGACGAGGGCGGCGCCGGTGGTGCCGAGGAGCGAGAGGGTGAGCGTGCCGGGGAGGAGGCCGGTGAGGAGAGCCGGCAGATGGCTGGGGTCGAGGCGCAGCATGATGGCGATGGGACCGGCGGCGAGGATGAGTGGGAGGCCGGTGAGCAGCCAGTGGGCGGTGGCTTTGCCGGCGGCGATGCCGAGCGGGGAGAGGCCGCAGAGCAGGAGCTGGTCGAGCGAGCCGTCCTCGTAATCGGCGCCGAAGAGGCGGTCGAGCGGGAGCAGCGTGGCGAGCAGGGCGGCGACCCAGACGATCCCGGGGGCGAGGCGGCCGAGGGTTGATGGAGAGGGGCCGATGGCGAGCGGGAAGAGGGAGGCGGTGACGAGGAAGAAGAGAAGGGCGGCGACGGTGTCGCTGCCGTGGCGGAGCGCGAGTGCCAGCTCGCGGCGGATGAGCGCGAGGAGGATGGTCATCCGAGCGTGAGTTCGGCGGCCGCGGGCAGGGGGAGCGGGGTGTGCGAGGCGGCGATGACGAGGCCGCCCGCGGCGCGGTGGGCGGCGATGAGGGCGGCGAGGCTCGTCATGGCGGCCTCGTCGAGGGCGTTGGTCGGTTCGTCGAGGAGCCAGAGCGGGGCGTTGGTCAGCGCGATGCGGGCCAGCGCGAGGCGGCGTTTCTGGCCGGCGGAGAAGAGGCGGGCGGGCAGGTCGGCGAGGGGTTCGAGGCCGAGGGCGGCCAGCGCCGTGGCGATGCTACGGCCCGAGAGGCGGGCGGCGAAGCGGAGGTTCTCGGCGGCGGTCAGGGCGGGTTTGATCGCGTCCTGGTGGCCGAGATAGGCGATGCGGCGGGCGTGGAGCGGGGGATCGGAGAGGGCGTCCTCGTCCTGCCAGGTGAGGCGGCCGGCGGCGGGGGGCAGGAGGCCGGCGAGGAGGCGGAGCAGGGTGGATTTTCCGGCCCCGTTCGGGCCGCGCACGATGAGCGCTTCGCCCGCGGCGAGGGCGAAGGAGAGGTCGCGGAAGACCAGCCGGTCGGCCCGGATCGCGGCCAGCGCTTCCGCTTGCAGCAAATTCTTCCCCATGATCGCGGCTTGTTGTCGGCGGCCGGAAGTCTATGGTTTATGCGGGCGCCGCATAACGGCAAAGGGACCGATGATGAGCATTGGGCAGGACAGCCTGAAGACCCGCCGCACGCTCGCGGTGGGCGGCAAGCGATACCATTATTTCTCGCTCGATGCCGCGGCGGCGGAGCTCGGCGATCTTTCGCGGCTGCCGGTGAGCCTGAAGGTCCTGCTCGAGAACGTGCTGCGCTGCGAGGACGGCAAGACCTACACGCTCGAGGATGCGCGCGCGATCGCCGGCTGGCTCGCGGAGGGCCATTCCGAGCGGGAGGTGCCGTTCCGTCCCGCGCGCATCCTGATGCAGGATTTCACCGGCGTTCCGGCGGTGGTCGATCTCGCCGCGATGCGCGACGGGATCGTTCGTCTCGGGTCCGATCCGGCGAAGGTCAATCCGCTGGTGCCGGTCGATCTGGTGATCGACCATTCGGTGATGGTCGATGTGTTCGCCAAGCCTGACGCGCTGGCGCAGAACGTCGCGGCCGAGTTCCACCGCAATGGCGAGCGCTACAGCTTCCTCCGCTGGGGGCAGGACGCCTTCGCCAATTTCCGGGTGGTGCCGCCGGGCACCGGGATCTGCCACCAGGTGAACCTCGAATATCTCTCCCAGGGCGCCTGGACGAGCGAGGTCGAGGGCGAGCGCTACGTCTATCCCGACACGGTCTATGGCACCGACAGCCACACCACGATGGTGAATGGGCTCGGCGTGCTCGGCTGGGGCGTGGGCGGGATCGAGGCGGAGGCGGCGATGCTCGGCCAGGCGATCGCGATGCTGATCCCGGACGTGATCGGCGTGCGCCTCACCGGGCGGCTGCCGGAGGGCTCGACCGCGACCGATCTGGTGCTGACCGTGACCGAGATGCTGCGCAAGAAGGGCGTGGTCGGCAAGTTCGTCGAATTCTTCGGGCCGGGGCTCGATCAGCTGCCGCTCGCCGATCGCGCGACGATCGGCAACATGTCGCCCGAGTATGGCGCGACCTGCGGCTTCTTCCCGCTCGACAAGGTGGCGATCGCGTATATGCGGCTGACGGGGCGCGATCCGCATCGCATCGCGCTGGCCGAGGCCTACGCCAGGGCGCAGGGGCTGTGGCGCGACGAGACGACGCCGGAGCCGCGTTTTTCCGACACGGTGGCGCTCGATCTCGGCACGGTGCGGCCGTCGATCGCGGGGCCGAAACGGCCGCAGGATCGGGTGGCGCTCGTCGAGGCGGGCAAAGCGTTCGGCGCGGCGCTCACCAAGTCGCTCGGCGTGCCGGCGAACGATGTCGGCAAGCGGGTGAAGGTGGCCGGGCGCAATTATGAGCTCGCGCATGGGCATGTGGTGATCGCGGCGATCACGAGCTGCACCAACACCTCCAACCCGTCGGTGATGATCGCGGCCGGACTGCTGGCGCGCAAAGCGCGGGCGCGCGGGCTCACGCCCAAGCCGTGGGTGAAGACGTCGCTGGCGCCGGGTTCGCAGGTTGTCAGCGAGTATCTCGCGAAATCGGGACTGGCGGAGGATCTCGATGCGCTCGGCTATGGCCTGGTGGGCTATGGCTGCACGACATGCATCGGCAATTCGGGCCCACTCGACGAACCGATCGCCGAGGCGATCGAGAGAGAGAATCTGGTGGCGGTGGCGGTGCTTTCCGGCAACCGCAACTTCGAGGGGCGCATCCATCCGAACGTGCGCGCGAACTATCTGGCGAGCCCGCCGCTGGTGGTGGCCTATGCGCTGCTCGGGACGATGAGCGAGGACATCGCGACCGCGCCGCTCGGCACCGACCGCGAGGGCAAGCCCGTCTATCTCAAGGACATCTGGCCCTCGAACCGCGAAATCGCCGAGGTGGTGCAGTCGAGCGTGCTCCCGGAGATGTTCCGCAAGCGTTATGCGGAGGTCTTCCGCGGGACCGCGCAGTGGCGCGCGATCGAGGTTGCCGGCGGGACCGACACCTATCGCTGGTCGGACTCCTCGACCTATGTCCGCAACCCGCCCTATTTCGAGGGGATCACGCCCGAGCCGGCGCCCGTCGGCGATATCATCGGCGCGCGCATCCTCGCCCGGCTCGGCGATTCGATCACCACCGATCATATCAGCCCGGCGGGCTCGATCCGCAAATCCTCTCCGGCCGGGCAGTATCTGCTCGAGCGGCAGGTGCTGGAGAAGGAGTTCAACAGCTACGGCGCGCGGCGCGGCAACCACGAGGTGATGATCCGCGGCACCTTCGCCAATATCCGCATCCGCAACGAGCTCTTGAGCGGGGTCGAGGGCGGCTACACGAAGCATCTGCCGTCCGGCGAGCAGATGTCGATCTTCGATGCGGCGATGCGCTACCAGAAGGAGGGCGTGCCGTTGGTGGTGCTCGGCGGGAAGGAGTACGGCACCGGCTCCTCGCGCGACTGGGCGGCCAAGGGAACGCTGCTGCTCGGCGTCAAGGCGGTGCTGGTCGAGAGCTTCGAACGCATCCACCGCTCGAACCTGGTCGGCATGGGCGTGCTGCCGCTGACCTTCCTCGAGGGGATGGACCGCAATTCGCTGGGGCTCAAGGGCGAGGAGCTGCTCGACATCGTCGGGCTCGCCGATCTCAAGCCGCGGATGGAGCTGGCGCTGGTGATCCATCGGCCGGACGGGACGGTGGACCAGGTGGGCGTGCGCTGCCGGGTCGATACGCTCGACGAGGTCGCCTATTACCGGCATGGCGGCATCCTGCAATACGTGCTGCGCGGGATGGCGAAGGCGGCCTGACGGGGGCGGCTGTTCAGGGGACGTTTGGTCCGGCGGGCTCCCGGGTTTCATCCGGCGGGCTCGCTCGCCCGGCTGCCGATCGTCTTCGACCCGCGGGCGCTGAGCATCCTCGAGGGGGTGCGTGCGGCGCTCGCGGTGGCCGCGATCGTCGCCGTGGGCACCGCGCTGCGGCGGCCGGACATGATGCTCGCGGCACTCGGCGCGCTGCTGACCTGCCTGGTCGATCCGGGCGGGCCGCTTCGTCAGCGGGTGGGCCCGCTGGTCGGGTTCGGGCTGATCGGGGCCGCCGTCCTGGGCGGCTTCGGGCTGGTGCGCGGGCTCTCCCCGTTCATCGCGCTGCCGCTGGCCGGGATCGCGCTTTTCGCGCTCAGCTTCGCGCGCATCTACGGGCTCGCGGAGCAGCAGCTCGGCAACCTGCTGAGCGTGGTGTTGATCCTGGCGCTCGACGCGCCCTTGCCGGGCTTCGGCGCCGCCCTCGCGGTTTCGGCGTTCTTCCTCGCCGGCAATCTCTGGGCGGTTCTGCTGACGCTGGTGATCTGGCCGCTTCATCCCTATGGGCCGGTGCGCGAGGCGGTGGGGACGGTCTGGCGGGCGCTTGGCGATCTGGCGCGGGATCTGAACCGGATCCGCGACGAGAAGCCGGGCGTGCTGTGGGAGGAGCATGCGCGGGTGCATCGGCGCGCCGTGCGCGAGGCGATCGAGGTCGGGCGGGGGATGCTGGTGGATGCGCTGTCCGCGCGCGGCGCGGCCGGCGGGCGCGCGGCCCAGAGCCTGATCAGGCTGGAGGCGGCCGAGCAGGCGTTCGGCGCGCTGATCGGGCTTTCCGAGATGCTGGAGGAGGCCGATGCGGGGACGCGCCGCGCGGCGGGGCGGCTGCTGCGCCGTGCGGCGGCGCTCTTTTCGGTCATGGCGCGGGCGATCGAGGCGGATCGTCTCGTGGCCCAGGAGAAGGTCGGGCGGGCGGTGGCGGCGCTGGGCGCGGAGGCGGCCGGGGCGGATGATGCAGGGCGGGGGCTCGCGCCCTTCGCGCGCGGCATCGCCGAGCGCCTGGTGCTGGCGAGCACGCTCTCGGTTGCGGGCAATCTCGTCCCGGGCGCGGCGATCGGGACGGCGCCTTCGCTTGGCTTGCGGGCACGCCTTGCGGGGCCATTCACCGCCAATTTTCGCTTTTCCTCCGTGGCGTTCCGCCATGCGCTGCGCGTCACGGTCGTCGGCACGCCCGTGCTCGCCTTGGCGGACCGCTGGGCCGGCGGGCCGCTCGGCCATTGGCTCACGATCACGCTCCTGCTCACCATGCAGCCCTATTTCGCCCTCACCTGGGTCCGCGCCCTCGAGCGCATCGGCGGCACGGTGCTGGGTGGCGTGTTGGCGGCCCTGATCGCCTTCCTCTTTCCCTCCCCGTTTGCGATCGTGCTGGCGCTCTTCCCGCTCTCGGTGGTTGCCTTCAGCCTGAGGCGGGTGAGCTTCGGCCTCTACATCGCAGCGCTCACGCCGATCATCGTGCTGCTCGTGGAGATGGAGGCGCCCGGGACCAGCGAGCTCGCGATCGCGCTGGCGCGGGCGCTCTACACGGTGATCGGCGGCGTGCTCGCCGTGATCGGGACGCTGGTGCTGTGGCCGAGCTTCGAACCGGAGCGCCTGGCGCAGGAGCTCTCGCGGGCGATCGTCGCGCATGCCCGCTACGGCGATGCGGTCCTCTCATTCCTGATCGGCGAAGCCTCGACCGGCGAGGTGGAAGCGTGGCGTCGCGCGGCGGGGCTTGCCAGCAACAACCTCGAGGCATCGTTGCAGCGGGCGTTGAACGAGCTGGTCGGACGGCGGCAGAAGCGTCTCGAGGTGGCGGCGCTGGTCGATGCGGGCTTGCGCCGGATCGCCGGGCGGCTCGCGGCGATGCAGCAAGATGCGTCGCTGGCGGGCTCCCTGCCGCGCGGTACCTGGGCGGAATGGCGGGACTGGATTGGCCGGGCCTTGGAGGACGTGGCGGAGGGGCGCGCGCCGCCGCCACGGCCGGCGTTGTCGCAGGGGGCGGAGACGGGTCATGGCGGCGAGGCGCTGGCGCGCATCGCGCGTCAGGTGGAGCTGATGCCGGAGGCGCTCGCGCGGCCGGCTGGGGCGGGGTGATGAGCGCGCAGGGAGGGGGTCCAGGGCCTCAGGCCCTGGCGGGGTTCCAAGGGGCGGAGCCCCTTGGGCTTGCTTATTCCTCCGGCCGGAAGATATGCACGTGCGTGGGGCGGACCGAGGCCATCGCCTTGTCGGTGGGTTCCGCGCCGCGCGGCAATAGGATATCGAGGGTGATGCTGCCGTGGGCGAGGACGCGGAGTGCGAGCCCCTCCTCGTGGACCGAGGCGAGCGTCACGGGGAATGCGTTCGCGTCGGCGGAATCGGCCGGGGGGGCGAGGGCGATGTCTTCGGAGCGGATGGCGACGCCGACGCGGCTGCCTGGGCTCGCCCAGGACGGCGATGGGGCGGTGAGGGTGAGGGTCTCCAGCGCGACCGTCGCCATCCCGTCCGCCACGGTGCGCACGGTGCCGGTGAGGAGGTTGCGGTAGCCGAGCAGCCGTGCCGCTTTTGCGCTCACCGGGGCCGCGAACACCTCGCGTGGCGTGCCCTCCTGCACGATACGGTGGCCCACCATCAGCGCCATCCGTTCGGCCATGGCCGCGAGATGCACGTCGTGCGTCACCGCGAGGGTGGGCAGGCCGATCCGGTGGATCTCCTCGATCAGTTCGCCGAACACGGCGTCCCGGGTCGCCGGGTCAAGGGCCGAGGTCGGCTCGTCGAGCAGCAGGAGCTCGGGCTCGCGGGCGAGCGCGCGGGCGAGCGCGACGCGCTGCTGCTGGCCGCCGGAAAGCGCGTCGGGATAGCGTTCCGCGAGCCCGGCGATGCCGAGTCTTTCCATCAGCCGGAGCGCGCGCTGCCGCCGCCCGCGCCGTTCGGAGAAGGGAAAGGCGACGTTCTCCCAGGCTCTGAGATGGGGGAAGAGCGCATAGCCCTGCGGCAGGTAGCCGATCGGCCGGCGCTGCGGCGGCAGCTCCCCGTAGGGCGTGCCGGCGGCCGGCAGGAGCCCGGCGATCGCCTTGAGCAGGCTCGTCTTGCCCTCGCCGCTCGCGCCGGCGAGCACGGTGAAGCCCACGACGGTGAGCCGCGCCTCGATGCGGAGCGGCGTCTCGAGCCGGTAGTCGATCTCCATGGCTCACAATAGGCCACGCCGGCGCGAAACCATCCCGAGCCAGAGCGGCAGCGGCATCGCCACCAGGAAAAAGAGCCAGAGCAGCGGATAGACCGCGTCGAGCCCGGTGTCCTCGAGGTTCACCCAGAGCTTGACCGGGATCCCGTGCGGGAAATAGGCGATGATCAGCACGATCCCGAACTCGCCGAGCGCGCGCACCCAGGCGAGTGCGAGGCCCGCCGCGAGGCCGAGCCGCGCCAGCTTCAGGCTGACCTCGAGGAAGACCTGCCAGCGTTCCTTGCCGAGGGTGAGCGCGATCTCCTCGAGCTCCCGGGGCACCGCCTCGAACGCGGCGCGGGCGGTGAGGACGTAATAGGGCATCGCGCCATAGACCTGGGCCAGCACGAAGGCGGGCGCGGTGTTGGTGAGCACGAGCCCGACGCGGCTGAACAGTGTGCCGGCGGCGCTGTACGGGCCGTAGAGCGATGCCAGCAGGATGCCGAGCGCGAGCGGCGGGGTGAGGAGGGGGAGCAGCAGGGCGGCGTCCAGCACCGATTTGCCGCGGAAATCCCGCCGCGCCAGCCACCACGCGAGCGGCGTGCCGAGGGCGGCGATGATCGGCATGGCGGCGAGGCTGTAGACCACCGAGACGAAGGCGGCGTCGACATCGCCCGGCACGAAGTGAAAGCCGCGCCAGTCCGTGACGAAGGCGAGGGCTGCGAACGGTGCGGTGAGGAAGAGCAGCGCCGCGAGGCCGAGCGCGGGGGCGATCGGCAGACCGCGCCAGCCTGGCGGGAGAGCAGGGTGGCCTGGGCGAGCCGTCAGACCGGCCCACCCTTCGGCTTGCCGTAGCCGTTCTGCTCGAACGCCTTCTGGCCCGCCGGGCTTTCCAGGAAGTCCACGAACTTCTGGGCGAGCGCGGGGTTCGCCCCGTCCTTGATCACGGTGGCGTAGAAGACGAGCGGCTGGGTGCTGAGCGTGACCGTCTTGCCGCGTGTCGTCACCGGGAAATGCACGGTGCTGTACCAGGCCGCTTGCATCGCCGGGTTGCTGAGATTGATCTCGTCGGGCAGCGTGACGAACGGAAGATGGTCCGAGACGACCCCGCTTTCGTAACCCGAGGTGGCGTCGAGCTCACCGGCCTCGAGGCGGCTCAGGAGCGAGGGCTCGGTGAAGATCTGCGCCGGGTTCTCGTTAGGCCCGAGGATCTTCTGCGCGAGCCCGGGCTGATGGTAGTAGCGCTCGGCGAGCAGCATCGTGAAGATGATGCTCTGGCCTTGCGGGTCGGTTGCCGGATCGGTCCGGCCGAAACGCAGCCCCGGGCTCTCCAGCACCTGCCACCAGGGTGTGGTGGACCCGGCCAGCGCCGCGGCGAAGTGGCTCTTCGGGTTGTAGGCGATCACCATCGCGGTGCTGGCGACGGGTTCCGCCTGCGCGACCAGCCCCGCCTTCTCGAGCAGCTGGACCGGCCCCGGCGTGACGCTGACGAAGACGTCCGCCTGCAGCTTCTTCCCCGCGATCAGGTGCGCGAGCGCATAAGCGCCCTGGCCGATGCCCTGAAAGGTGGCGCCGTTCGCCTTGGCGAATTGCGGGCCGAGGAAGCGGTCCATCACCACGCCCATCGAGCCCGCATAGGCGACGCGGATCGTGCCCTGGGCGGAAGCGGACGAGAGCGAGGCCGCGAGCAGGAGCAGGCTGGCCAGCAGGGAGCGCATGTGTTTCCTCCGGGGGGGCGGGCGACGCGCGATATGTCTATCGGACGATATCGCCCACCGGATATAACGTCAAACGCAGGGCAAGGCCGCGCCGCCGCCCAAGCCGTGGTGGGTTACTGCGTCGCCTGGAGCCGGGCGAGCAAAGGCGGGGAGGGTGCGCCGTCCACCGGCATGCCCGTGGCCCGTTCGAAATTGCTGATCGCAGCACTCGTCTGCGGCCCGAGCACGCCGTCCGCCGGGCCTTGCAGGTAGCCCAGCCGGATCAGCTGGACCTGCACGGCCTGGGTGAGCGAGCCGGAGCTCGCCGCCGGCGGCGGGGCATAGGCGGCAGGCGCCGGCGCGTAGCCGGGCACCTGGTCGCCCTTCGAATACATGCACTGGGCGTAGGCGTTGTTGTACTGGTCCTGGATCGTGCCTTGCGTCCGCGAGCTCGTCGCGGCGCCGATCCCGGTGCCGCCGAGGGCGCCGCCCGCGGCCCCGATGGCCGCCCCCTGTCCGCCGCCGATCGCGGCACCGAGGCCGGCCCCGAGCACGGTCGTCAGCGCCGCCGCCCCGACGCCGCGCAGGTTCGCATTCTGCGCCTGGCCGGAAACGGCCTGCTCGGCGAACTGCTTGCAGACGATCTGGTCGGTCTGGAACTGCTCGAAGGGCTTGCCCGGGCCGGGCATGACCTGGACGGTCGGGCCCATCGGGGTCTGCGCACAGGCCGCGAGCAGGAGGGGCAAGGCGAAACCGGACGATCCGGCCCATCTACGCGCGCGCGTGGTCAGCATGAAGCCCCCAAGAAGAACGGCCCGAAACCGAACGAAGCTACGCGAGGAACCCCCATCGGCGCAATCATCCCGATGATTCCGAAGCAGATTCCACCTTCACCGCCGCGACCGTCCCGCCGCTGATCCGGGTGAGCTCTGCGGCCGAGGTGCGGAAGACATGCGTGGGCGAGCCGGCCGCCGCCCAGATCGGGTCGAGGGCGAGGAGATCCTCGTCGAGCAGGATCAAAGGCGGCGAGAGGTGCCCCACGGGGGCGACGCCGCCGATCGCGAAGCCCGTCGTTTCGCGCACGAACTCGGCGTCCGCTCGCGCCAGCGCGAGGCCGAGCGCCGCCCCCGCCTTCGCCGGATCGACCCGGTTGGCCCCCGAGGTGATGACCAAAGCCGCCCGGGTGCCGGCGCGGAAGACGATCGACTTCGCGATCTGGGCGACCGTGCAGCCGACCGCGGCGGCGGCTTGGGCGGCCGTGCGCGTGCTCGCGGGGAACACGGTGATGGTATCCGCGTGGCCTGCCGCCCGAAGCGCCGCCCGCACCCGCTCGACCGAACCTGTCCCGCTCATTACATGCTGACCGATGTCTCCGCTCGCGCTCTATATCCACTGGCCCTTCTGCCGCGCCAAGTGCCCCTATTGCGACTTCAACAGCCACGTTCGGGAAACGATCAACGAGGATCGTTTCCGTTCGGCGCTGCTCGCGGAGCTCGCCTTCGAGGCCGCACGGCTCGGGCCGCGCCCTCTTTCCTCCATTTTTTTCGGCGGCGGGACGCCGAGCCTGATGGCGCCCGAGACCGTTTTTGCCCTCATCGAGGCGGCGAGCCGCCTCTTTTCGCCGGTGGCGGGGATGGAGGTCACGCTGGAGGCGAATCCGACCAGCGTCGAGGCGGAAAAGCTCAAGGGGATGCGGCAGGCGGGGGTCAACCGGCTCTCGCTCGGGGTGCAAAGCCTCGACGACGCCGCACTCGGCTTCCTCGGCAGGCGCCATTCGGCGGCCGAGGCGCGCGCGGCGCTGGCAACGGGGAGGGAAATTTTTTCCCGGGTCTCCTTCGACCTGATCTATGCCCGCCCGGGACAGGCCCCCGGCGCGTGGCGGGCGGAGCTTGCCGAGGCGCTCGGCTTCGGCGGCGATCATCTCTCGCTCTACCAGCTGACGATCGAGCCCGGGACCGCCTTCGCCACGCTGCACCAGCGGGGCGAGATCGTCCTGCCCGATGCCGACGCCCAGGCCGGGCTCTATGCGGCGACCGCGGAGGAAGCGGCGCGGCACGGGCTCGCGCCCTACGAGATCTCGAACTATGCGCGGCCGGGCGCGGAGAGCCGCCATAACCTCGCCTATTGGCGCTACGACGATTATGCCGGCATCGGCCCGGGCGCGCATGGGCGGATCACGCTCGGCGCGTCGCTGGTGGGCACAAGGCGGCACCGCGCGCCGGAGGCCTGGGCCGAACGGGTGGAAAAATCCGGGCACGGGACGGTGGAGGAGGAGGTGCTCGATGCGCGGACGCGGGCCCGCGAGATGCTGCTGATGGGGCTCAGGCTCGCGGAGGGGATTCTTCCCGAGCGGTTCGCTGCACGGACGGGGGTGGCATGGGAGGATGCGGTGGAGGAGGGCGCGATCGAGGCGTTGGTGGAAGCGGGATACCTGGCGTGGGAGGCGGGAAGACTGGCGGCGACCGCGGAGGGGCGGCTGAGATTCGATTCGCTGCTGCCGGCGCTGGTGCGCTGAGCCTGGCGGCGCCAGGCCGCCTCGGGGATGTCACGAGAACCATTCGCGGTGATGCTGGGCGACGAAGGCAGGTTCCGAGCGCGCCCAGGCAAGCGCGAAGCGCACCAGGTCGTGGTCCGATACCGAAGCCGGCCAGGCTGCGATCGCGGAGAGCGGATCGACAGCGGTTGCGAAGCAGGTCGCCGGTAGGCTGTAGCGCGCGAGGCTCTCGGCCTGCCGGTTCAGCGTGGCGATGGTCACGATCCTGTTCTCCTGATGGTCCGACGACGTGATCGATGGCGGGGACGTGCTCTAGGGCGGATCGGATTGTCACGCTGTGAGCGGCATCACAGCCGATGCACGACGATCGGTCTGATCCGGGGTCCCCGGCGTCGCGGCTCACCGCCGGTTGAGATCGAGCTTCCGGGCGAGCGCCTCGCCGGCACCGAGGATATGATCGCGCAGCAGCGCGGCCGCGTCCTCGATATCCCTGGCCGCGATATCCTTGGCTTCGATCCTGGCGAGGATGGCGCGATGCTCGGCGTCCGAGCGGGGCTGCCAATCGAGGTCTTTCCAGGTTGCCAGGAGGAAGCGCGCGCTCGCCTGATGAAGATCGCCGATCGTACGGAGCAGGCGCGGCATCGCGCATGGGACGATGATGGACCGGTGGAAGCGCCGGTTGGCTTCCTCCCAGACGATCAGGTCGTCGCTGGCCTCTCCTTGGGCGATCGCCAGCCGGGCCGCTTCGAGATCGGCCTCCGTGAGGGTTTTCGCGGCGTGGCGTAGCGCGAGCACCTCGAGGGCGGCGCGCATCTCCGTGACCTCGCGGACGGACCGGGGATCGATCGGCGCGACCCTGACGCCGCGCCGCGGCTCGGCGACGAGCAGTCCGCGCGCTTCCAGCCGGCGGAACGCCTCGCGCACCGGGACATGGCTGGCGCGGAACTCCGCTGCGACGAGGTCCTGCCCGACTTTCTGGCCCGGCCGCAGCTCTCCGAGGACGATCCTTCTGGCCAGACCGTCGGCGATGATGTCCGCGACGGATTTGTCGGCGCCGGGCTCTTGCCGTGATTCAGCCTTCATGACTTCATAGATAATATATAAAAATGGAGGCCACCATGCAAAGGATGCGTCCCTCGCGCCTGCGCGACATCGCCGGCATCGGCGTCGACCGCATGGGATCGACCGCCGACGCTTCGGCCAAGGATCTCCTGAGGCTGGAGAATCTCGACACCGACATCCCGCCGGATGCGGCCGCCATCGCGCGGACATGCGAGGCCGCCTCCGCCGATGCCGACAACAGTTATCTTCCCTTTGTCGGGCAGATCCATTTGCGGGAGGTGGCGGCGCGGCACGTCGCGAAGGTCTCCGGTGTCGCCTATTCAGGGGAGCGCAACTGCATCATCTCGGCCGGAGGGCTCTCGGGCATCCTCAATGTGCTGCTCGCGACAATCGAGGTCGGAGACGAAGTCATCGTCACCGACCCGACCTATGCCGGCCTGATCAACCGCGTCCGTCTTGCCGGCGGGGTTGCGAAATTCGTGCCCTTCACCTTCGCGGCGGGAGGCGAATGGCGGCTCGATCGGGACGCGCTGCGGCGTGCCGTCGGGCCGAAGGTGCGGGCAATGCTGCTGATGTCGCCCTCCATGCCGTCCGGCGGCATGCTCGACGAGGAGGACTGGTCTCGTGTCGCCGCGCTCTGCCGCGAGGGCAACCTGATCCTGATCCTCGATGCCGCGATGGAGAGGCTGGTGTTCGACGGCCGAGCCGTCATCCACCCTGCCGGGCTGCCGGGCATGGCGGAGCGGACCATCACGATCGGCTCGTCGGCCAAGGAGCTGCGCATGATCGGCTGGCGGGTCGGGTGGATCGTCGCTCCCGAAGAATTCATGCCCGACCTCGTCGCGGTCTCGCTGGCCAATGTCGTCGTGCCCGTGGGCATCGCGCAGGACGCCGTGGCCGTCGCGCTCGAGCGCTCGGAGGCCGCGATGGGCCCCTACGTCGCCGAACTGCAAGCCAGGCGCGATGCGATCATCGAGGAGCTCGCCGGTCTCCCGTTCGGTATGCCTGGAGGGGGGTGGTCGATGCTGTTGCGCGTCTCCGATTACGGCATTGACGGCGCGGCGATGTCGGAACGCCTGCTCGAGGCGGGCGTTTGCGCAACCGCGATGGCCGGCTGGGGCGAGACCCACGGCCGGGACTATATCCGGTTCGTATTCGCAAACGAGACGGTGGCCAGATTGAAGGGCCTCGGCGCCCGCGTGCGTGCGGCTCTCGGCGCGGCATGATGGCGCCGGACGGTCCCGTTCCCGCCTGGCGGTCACGGCGCCCCTGGCTTGCCGCGGCGGTGTTCTGCGACGGACTTTTGCCCTGGACCACCGAGTTCCTGCCGTCGGGCGCGAAGCTCCGCGAGCAGCTCGATCGCTTTCACCGCAACGGTTGCGATCACATCTCGCGCTCGGTCGCAGCCGGGCGGGACGGGCCGGAGAGAACGATGGCGCGCTACGGCTTCCTGCTGCGGGAGCTCGCCAGCATGGGATCGTGTGTGCAGATCGCCTCGGAGGCGACGGCGATCCGCAAGGCGAAGCAGGAGGGGCGGCTTTCGGTCTCGTTTCACTTCCAGTCGGCAACGCCTTTCGCTCCCGATCTCGATCTCGTGGAGAGCTTCCACCGGCTCGGGATCACAAGGGCGATCCTCGCCTACAATGAGGGCAACATCAGCGATGCGCAGATCAGGGCGGTCGCGCGGCGAGGCATCACATCGGTTGGAAAGCATGGATGCCTGCTTTCGCAGGGATGACGAGTGGGAGGTGGCGGCGGGGGATGCGGGATCGAGATTGCTTCGTCGCTTCGCTCCTCGCAATGACAGTGGAGGGGGCGCTGTGCGCCTCGCAGTCCGAGTTGATGACGGCGGAGGGTGACAGTGAGGGGGGCGGTCCAGGGCCTCAAGGCCCTGGCGGGGATGGGGCTCCCATCGCGCTCGCGCGATGGGGACCCGGGCAAGGGGCGGGGCCCCTGCCATTGGCTTATCAGCGCTTGAGGAGTTTTCGGAGCTCGGGCAAGGGCCTTGTGTTGATCACGTCGGCCGGCTCGATCCAGCCGCGGCGGGCCTGGTCCACGCCATAGCGCATCAAGGCGAAGTGCGTGGTGTCGTGGGCGTCGGTCGAGATCGCGAGCCTGACGCCGACCTCCTTGGCGAAGCGGCAATGGTGCTCGTCGAGATCGAGCCGTTCCGGCTGCGCATTCACCTCGAGATGGCAGCCGCGTTCCTTGGCGCCGCGGATGATGCGCTCCATGTCGATCGGGTAGGGAGGACGCCGGTTGATGAGGCGTCCGGTCGGGTGGCCGACGATATTGAGCAGCTTGTTGTCCATGGCGCGGAGGAGGCGCTCGGTCTGTTTTTTGGCAGGCAGATCGAACTGGGTGTGGATCGAGCCCACGACGATATCGAGGCGGCGGAGGATGTGGTCCGGCAGGTCGAGCGAGCCGTCTTCGAGGATGTCCACTTCGATGCCCGCGAGCACGGTGAAATTTTCGAGGCTGCGATTGAGGCGCGCGATCATGGCGATCTGGTGGGCGAGGCGCTTGGGGTCGAGGCCGTGGGCCATGGTCATCCGCCGGCTGTGGTCGGTGACGGCGAGGTAGGAATAGCCACGGCGTTTGGCCGCGTCCGCCATGGCGGCGAGCGGCGCGTGGCCGTCGGTCGCGTCGGTGTGGCTGTGCAGGTCGCCGCGGATGTCCTCGAGTGTCGATGAGGTGCGGGAGATGATGGGCGCGGGCGGCCTCGATCTCGCCCTCGGCCTCGCGCAGCTCCGGGGGAATGAGCGGCAGGCCGAGCTTTTCGTAGATTTCTTCCTCGGTTCGACCGGCGAGAAGCCTCGCACCCCGGAAGAGCCCGTACTCGTTGAGCTTGAGCTTGCGATCGATGGCGATCCGGCGGAGCGCGATGCTGTGCGCCTTGGAGCCGGTGAAATAGAGCAGCGCGGCGCCGTAGCTCTCCTCGTTGACGACGCGGAGATCGACCTGGAGGTTGCTGCGCAGGACGACGCTCGCGCGCGTGCTGCCTTGTTCCAGCACCTCCTTGACGTCCTCGTCGCGGGTGAAGGAAGCCATCACGGGCGCCGGGTTCGCTGCGGAGGCGACGATGTCGAGATCGCCGACCGTCTCGCGCCGGCGCCGGCAGCTTCCTGCGACCTCTGCCGCCGCCACGCCTTCTGCCTTGCGGATGGCGGCGAGGAGCGGTTCGACGATCTGGTCCGCGGCCGCGAGGCTCATGCGCGGGGCGGCGCCGGCACCCTCTTTCAGCGCGGCCTCGAGCCGCTCGATGATCGCGGCCCCGAATCCGGGCACGCCGGCGAGCGCGCCGGCATCGAGGGCGGATTTGAGTTTTTCAACCGAATCGATCCCGAGCGCGTCGCGCAGAGCATGCACGCGCTTGGGGCCGAGGCCGGGCAGGTTGAGCAGGGCGGTGATGCCGAGGGGGTTCCTCGCGGTGAGCAGGGCGAGGAGCGGGAGTTTTTTTCCCTGAGCGAGGGTCGCGATCTTGTCGGCGAGATCGGCGCCGATGCCCGGCAGCGCGTCGAGATCCTCGCCCGCCGCCACCATCTCCGAAGCACTCCGCGGCAGCGCGCCCACCACCCGCGCCGCCTGCCGGTACGCCCGCACCCGGAACGGGTTCGCCCCGTCGATCTCGAGCAGATCGGCCACCGTCTCGAGCGTGCCGGCGATCTCGGCATTGCTCACCGGCATGATCGCGACCCGGCGCCTTCCCCCGCCTCGGGCCCGTCGCCCACGACCAGCACGGGCGCGAAGCTGGCCGCGGCGAGGGCGGCCGGATCGCCCGGGAGCGCGGAACGCTCGATCACCAGCAGCCGCGCATTGGCCGTGCGCACGGCGCGCGCGAGTGCGGCGATGTCGCCTGCCGGCACGCGGCGGCGGAGGACGCGCCCGGGAGGAAAATCGGCGGGGGCGGAGCCGGAGTTCCCGGGAAGGATCAGGAGAAGATCTTCGCCGGTGCGGCGGGCCAGCGCGGCCGCGGTGGCGAGGGAGGCGCCCTCGGGGCCGGACGGGACGACGGCGATGGTGCCCGGCGCGGTGCGCAGCCGACGCGGGACCAGCATCATCGCGGCGGCCGAGGACGGGGCGGGGACCGGCGCCACGCCGGCCTGGACAAAGACGAGAATATCGCTTGCGAGGAATTCTTCCCCGAGCGCAGCAGGATCGCCGCGGAGCACGGAGAAGGCGCTCGCCATCCCGAGCGCCGCGGCGGCATCGGCGAGGAGGCGGCGCGTCGTTTCGGCGGTGGCGCGGAACTCCTCGAGCATCCGCCCCATGTCCAGCGCCTGCCAGGTATGGCCGGGCAGGCTGAGCTCGCGGGCGAAGGGATGCCCGGCGAGCGCGAGCAGCGCCTCGTCCTCGAGGAAGATCCCTTCGAGATCGAGCTCGAGCGCATGCGCGAGCTCGGCGGCGAGGCGGAACGCGGGCGCCGGCGCGCCGCCCTCGCGGACGGTCAGCACCACGCGGCGATAATGGAGCTGCGAGGCCATGCTCACGCGTCCCTGGCGTTCTCGTCCGCGTGCTCCGCCTTGCGCCGGATCTCGGCGAACTGGTGCAGACGGTCCTCGACGCGGCGGTTGACGCTGCCCTCCGCGTAGGCGCCGTCGGCGCCGCGCGTGCCGGCCGGGGTCGCCGCGAGCAGCGCGATGCCCTCGTCGATCGTGGCGATGGGATAGACGGAAAAAAAGCCGGCGGCGGAGGCCGCGACGACGTCCTCGCGCAGCATCAGATGTTGCACGTTCGAGGCGGGGATGAGCACGCCCTCGGTGCCCGAGAGCCCGCGCGCGGCGCAAACGTCGAAAAACCCTTCGATCTTCTCGTTGACCCCGCCGATCGCCTGGACGATCCCGAGCTGGTTGACCGAGCCGGTGACGGCGAGGTCCTGGCGGAGCGGGATTTCGCCGAGCGCGGAAAGGAGGGAATAAAGCTCGGCGGAGGAGGCGCTGTCGCCGTCCACGCCGCCATAGGATTGCTCGAACACGAGGCTCGCATAAAGCGACATCGGCCGGTCGAGCGCATAGCGTCCGGCGAGGAAGCCCGAGAGGATCAGCACGCCTTTCGAATGGAGCGGCCCGCCGAGCTCCACCTCGCGCTCGATATCGACGATCTTTCCGGCCCCCGGCCGCACCCGGCAGGTGATGCGCGAGGGTCGGCCGAAGGCGTGGCCGGCAAGCATCATCACCGAGAGGCCGTTGACCTGGCCGACGCGCGTGCCCGCAGTGTCGACCAGGGCGATGCCGCGCAGGATCATCTCGCGCAAGCGGTCCTCGATGCGCGCCGCGCGGCGGATCTGCCGGGCGATCGCGGCGGCGACATCCTCGCGCGTCACCACCGCGCGGCCGGCCGCGCGCGCGCAATGGTCCGCCTCGGCCATCGCATCGCGCACCCGCTCGACGAGCAGGGTGAGCTTCACCTGGTCGTCGGCGAGGCGGGCGGCGTGCTCGATCACGCGGGCGACCGCGCCGCGATCGAGCGGATGGAAGCCGGCGCCGCGCGCGATGCCGCCGATGAGCCGGGCCATCGCGGCCTCGCTCGCCGCGGTGCGTGGCGTGTCGTCCTCGAAATCGGCAAGGACCTTGAAGAGCATGGAGAAATCGGGATCGAGCGAGGCGAGGAGATAATAGAGGATGCGCTCGCCGAACAGCACGACCTTGATATCGAGCGGGATCGGATCGGGCTCGAGCGTCGCGGTCATCGCCAGGCCGAGGAAGCGGCCCGCGTCCTCGATCAGGATTTCGCCGCGGGTCAGCGCCCGCTTGAGCGCGGGCCAGCTGAAGGGTTCGGAGAGCAGGCTCCGCGCGTCGATCAGGATCGTGCCGCCATTGGCGCGGTGCAGGGCGCCGGGCCTGATCAGCATGAAATTGGTGACCAGCACGCCCTGCTGGGAGAGATATTCGGTGCGCCCGACGAGGTTGCCGAGCGTCGCGTGCAGCTCCTCGACCACCGGCGCGCGCTGATCAGGCGCTGCGCAGGTTACGAGAACATTCACCTGGTAGCGGTCGAGCAGGGCGGCGCGCATGGCTGCGATGGGCGCGGCGATCGGGGTTTCCTCCTCGGCGCCGGCGGCGACGAAGAGCTGGGCATTGTCGAGGATGTCGGTGCGCATCGCGTCGAGATGGGCGATGATCTTCGGCAGGTCGGCGAACGGCGCGCGCGCCTCCTCGATGAGCTGGCCGATCGCGAACGAGGCGACCTCCCGATCGAGCGCGCGCACCGCGTCGCGCCGCTCCTTCTCGATCCGCGGGATGCCGCGCAAGGTCTGCTCGAGCTCGCGCTCGATCTCCTGGATCGCAAGCTGGGCGGCGCGTTTTCGTTCGTCGGACCAGGCGTTGAATTCCTCCGGCGGCACCACCTTGCCGTCATGCGCGGGGGCCACGGCGAAGCCGGCTTGGGTGCGGAGGATGGTGGTCTCCTTCGCCGAGGCCTTCTCGCCGAGCGCCTGGAAGGCGCGCTCGCCGCGGGCGCGGGACTGGTTCTCGATCGCGCCGCGGCGGGCCTGGTAGTCCTCGCCCTCGAACACGGCGGGGAGCGCGCTGCGCAGATCCTCGGTGAGGCGGCGCATGGCGGCCTGAAATTCGCGCCCGCGGCCGGGCGGCACCGCGATCGCGGCGGGGCGGTTGGGCGCGGAAAAATTGTTCACATAGATCCAGTCCGGCGGGCAGGGGTTCAACGCGGTCGCGGCGCGGAGCATCCCGCCGACCGTCTCGCGGACCTGGGCGGCGCTCGCGCCGATCGCGAAGATATTGAAGCCGCGCTCGCCGATTTCCGTGCCGAAGCGGATCGCCTCGCTCGCCCGCTCCTGGCCGAGGAGGTCGGCGTACGGCTCGAGGTCGGACGTGGTGGCGAAGGCGAGCGCGGAGAGATCGGCGGGGCGAAAGAGTCGCTCCGTGGGCAGCTTCGCCGGGCCCGAGGGGGCTGCGTCGGCCGGCGCGCCGGTGCGTCGGCCGGATTGGACGGTTCCATGGACCCCTCGTTCAGCGCGGAGGGGAAATTAGATCACAATGGCCGCCGGCGGAACCGGGGCGGCCCGGTTCCGCCGCCATGCATGTGGACCTAGTGGTTGGCGCTGCCGGAGGCGTCCTGGAGCTGGCGCAGCACCTCGTCCAGGTTGAACGCGGCCGGCTTCTGGCGCGGGGGGAACTTCACGAAGTCCGCGATCTGCCGGGCGACGATCGCCTGCATCTCATAGAGCAGGTAGGCGTGGGAGATGACCCAGTCCCAGTAGGTGTTCGAGTTCTCGTCCGCCCGCTCGAACGGGTCGCGGCGCAGGTGGAACATCTTTGGCGCCCGCAGCTTCACGAACGGCTCGAACCAGCACATCAGCTGCTTCGCCCGCTGCTCCATGAGCACCATCTTCCAATCGCCCATGCGGAGGGCGAGGATGTCGCCGTCGTCGCTGACGTAGAAGAAGAATTTTCGCGGACTCTCCTTCGCCTCGCCGGTCAGGTAGGGCAGCAGATTGTAGCCGTCGATATGCACCTTGAAAATCTTGTCTCCGACCTCGTGACCGGCGAGGAGCTTGGCCACGATGTCCGGCTCGCCCGCCGCGGCAAGGAAGGTCGGCAACCATTCCTGGTGGGTGGCGATATCGTTGAGGACCTGGCCCGGCTTGATCCTGCCCGGCCAGCGCACGAAGATCGGCACGCGCCAGCCGCCCTCCCAGTTGGTGTTCTTCTCGCTGCGGAACGGGGTGATCCCGCCATCCGGCCAGCTGTTGTAGTGGGGGCCATTGTCGGTGGAATACACCACGATGGTGTCCTCGGCGATGCCGAGCTCGTCGAGCTTGGCCAGCATCCTGCCGATATTCTCGTCGTGCGCGACCATGACGTCGTTGTAGTCCCCCTGGCCGCTCTTGCCCTTGTGCTTCTCGGCGCAATGGGTGCGGAAATGCATGGCGGTCGTGTTGTACCAGAGGAAGAATGGTCTTCCGTCCGCGTGGCATTTGTCGATGAAGCCGAGCGCATGTTCGGTCACTTCTTCATCGATGGTTTCCATGCGCTTGCGGGTCAGCGGACCGGTGTCCTCGATCCGCTGGCCGCCCTTGCCGTCCGCCCAGCAATGCAGCACGCCCCGCGGCCCGAACCGCTTCTTGAACCAAGGGTCCGGCGGATAATCCGGGTTCTCCGGCTCTTCCTCGGCGTTGAGGTGGTAGAGGCTGCCGAAGAATTCGTCGAAGCCGTGCACCGTGGGGAGGAACTCGTCCTTGTCGCCGAGATGGTTCTTGCCGAACTGGCCGGTGGCATAGCCGAGCGGCTGCAGCAATTGCGCGATGGTCGGGTCGTCCGCGCGGAGGCCGACATCGGCCCCCGGCATGCCGACCTTGGTCAGGCCGGTGCGGATCGGGTTCTGGCCGGTGATGAAAGCGGCGCGGCCTGCGGTGCAGCTCTGCTGGCCGTAATAGTCGGTGAAGGCGACGCCCTCGTTGCCGATGCGGTCGATATTGGGAGTCCGGTAGCCCATCTGGCCCCGGTTGTTGTAGCTGATGTTCCACCAGCCGATGTCGTCGCCCCAGAGGACGAGGATATTCGGTTTTTCCGGTTTGGCCATTTCAACTCCCCTCGATTGGTTTGGTGGTCCCGGACGATTGGGTCGGCGATATCTCCGCCGCCGCGGTCAGACGAACCGGAGCAGCACGGAAAAGAAGGCGAAGAGGCCGATGAGGATGAGCAGGATCGTGACCGCGACGACCGGGGATTGCAGCCCTTCCTTGGTCATGCCCGCGAGCGGGGCGAAGCCGGCTCCCCACAGGTAGCGAAGCGTCCACCAATACTGCCAGATCGAAACGACGAGCGCCAGGATGCCGCAGGCGATCAGCGCCAGCCCGAGATACCGCGCGGCATCGGGGAAGCGGGGGGCCTTGACCCCGGGCATCTGCTGGAAGCGTTCGAGGAACTGGACGATCGCGAAGCCGAAGCCGATCAGCGAGACCGCGGTGCGTATCCACGACATCATCGTGCGTTCGACGCTGAGCCGGGTCCTGAGCCAGGCGAAATGGCTGTCCGCCGTGACCCTGACTTCGAACCTGCCCGCGTCCTGGGCGCCGCCCGGATCTGCCATGTCCCGGCCTTACTGCATCTGGTCGGCGGATGCGCCGCCGCGGCACACGCGCGCGATGCGCAGGACCACGCCGCGGATCAGCAGGTAGGGGACGAACGCAAGCAGCAGCGCGACGATGAGCGCCTCGGCCGGATAGAACGTATTGAACACGATGATCTGGTAGATCACGTCCATCGCGATGCCGAGCAGGATGATCCGGGCGGTTGCGTTCAATCCTTCGCGCAGCCGCGGGATGCGCTTCTGCCGGTTGCTGACGACCGTCCAGAAATAGGGAGCGCGGCCGGCCCGCGCGTCCCTGAGGCCGTCGAGGATCGCGGCGGTCGCGGCCATCGCCGGCTGGAGAATGAAGCGGAACGACATCGCCCGGCTCGGCCGCTGGACGAGGTCGCGTCCGATGCGC
The DNA here is from genome assembly GCA_963840545.1 of uncultured Pseudomonadota bacterium. Classification (GTDB taxonomy): domain Bacteria; phylum Pseudomonadota; class Alphaproteobacteria; order Acetobacterales; family Acetobacteraceae; genus JAKAWQ01. The sequence goes on from CAWIZE010000002.1 coordinate 860,676, forward strand.
TCGAAGACCTGCACCGTGATGCCATGCCAGACGATGCCGGCCACGATCAGCACGATCGCGAAGGCGATGACGAGCCTGGCCAGGAGGCCCAGATGGAGGCCGAGATCCTGGCGCGGGCCATCGGTCATCGCGGTGCGCCCGCCTGCCTGACGACGCAGCGGAAGCCGACATGGCTCGTCGAGGTGTCCACCGGCTCCGGATGACGCGCGGCGGGGCGGTAGCGGCGGCAATAGTTCGGCGCGCAGAGATGCGAGCCGCCCTTGAGCACCTTGCGCGGGATTCTGATTTCGGGCGTGGCGGGATCGTAGCTCGCATCTTCGCGGACGCCGCGCGGGTTGGCCGGGACGCAGCAGGATTTGGCCGCGTCGGCCGCGTGCCTGGGCGAGTACCAATCCTCCGTCCATTCCCAGACATTGCCGATCATGTCGCAGAGGCCGTAGCCGTTGGGCGGGAACGCGGTCACCGGCGAGGTGCGCTCGTACCCGTCGAGCCGGAGATTCTCGTGCGGGAACGCGCCCTGCCAGGTGTTCGCCATCGGCCGGCCGGCCGGGGTGAATTCATCGCCCCAGGCGAACTCGCGATCGACGAGCCCGCCGCGGGCCGCGAACTCCCACTCCGCCTCGCTCGGCAGCGCCTTGCCGGCCCATCGCGCGTAGGCCAGGGCGTCGCGGTAGGCGACATGAACGACGGGATGATCGTCGAGCCCGCCGATCGTGCTTTGCGGGCCGTAGGGGCGCCGCCAATCGGCGCCGAACGTGAACGCCCACCATTGGCTCCAGTCGTTGAGGTCGACCGGACGTTTCGGCGGGGTGAAGACCAGGGACCCCGGCTTGAGCATGTGCGGCAGCGCGCCCGGGTAGTCCTTCGGATCCGGCGCGATCTCGGCGAAGGTGACGTAGCCGGTCGCGGCGACGAAATCGCGGAACTGGCGGTTCGTCACCGGCGTGCGATCGATCGAGAAGGGATCGATTGCAACACGGTGCGAAGGCGCCTCGTCCGCGTAATGCCGGTCCGAGCCCATGCGGAAGCTGCCGCCGGGAATGCGGATCATATCGGCATGGAGGGACAGCTCGTGGGCCGACCCATGTGAGCGCGTCGGCGTGGCAGCGTCAAGCTCCGTCATCGCCCGCTCTTTCCATTGGCGCCCGTTCCCCGCCGGGCGGACGGTAGGCTTCGCCGGACGGTCGTGACAACGGTTTTGTCGCCAGCCTCGACGATACCAGCCTCGACGATATCACCCTTGACGATAAGAGCGCTGCCGACGCCGCTTTGCGGTGCGGCGGGAGCCGCGGTGGCGCCGGTGCCGCTACGCCGCCCGCGCGGCCCCCCGCGGGAGGATCGGGAGCGCGAGCAGGAGCCAGACCCAGCGCGCCAGATGCGCGTCGTACTGGGCGACGACGATCGAGGCGGCGAACACGGCAATGGGCTCGAGCCAGGGCGCGAGCTCGCGCCAGCGCCGCCGCGGCGGCTCGCGGAACGCGGCCAGGCCGGTCCACACCGCATAGAGCCAGAGGATCAGGAGCAGGGTCGATGCCGCCACCATCGTCGCGGCGTAGAGCGAGGTCGCGACGCGGCCGTTGTTGCGGCTGACCAGCGCGGTGGCGAAGGGAATGAAGCCGACGACGAGGAGAAAAAGAATATTGAGCTGGGCGAAGCGCTCGTCGGCGGTGCGCATGGCGCTGAACTGGCGGGTGTAGCCGAGCCAGGTACTGGCCGATGACGAGGAAGCTCAGGATATAGCCGAGATATTTGGGCCAGAGGGCGGCGAGGGCGTGGAGCAGCGGCGCGCCGTCCAGGCCGAGGATGTTCTCGGGCAGCTCGACGTTCAGGATGAGGAGGGTCATCGAGACGACCATCACGCCGTCGGTGAAGGCGTTCAGCCGGCCGACGTCGCGACCGCGAATACTGTCCTGCGCCATGACGGCCTCCCTTGCGACTCCGGGCGCGATGCTAGCCGCGCCGGCGATGCGGGGCAGGCCCCCCTTGCCGTTTGCATCCGGGAATTGCCAGGATTACGGACGGGCGGGCGCTCCGCGTGCGCAGAGCGACAAGGGACAGGAAATTCATCCGTGGCAGGCGTGATCCAGGCGCTCATTGTCTTCGTTCTCTCGAACTTTCCGCTGAGCTTTCTCGTGCTTGGGCTGCTCGTCGCGGCGGTCGGGGCCGCGCGGGCGAAGCGGCCCGTGAGCGGCGCGATCGTCGCAGAGAAGCTGCTGTCATGGTATGTCTTCTTTCCGATCGGCATGAGCTTCCTCTATAACTTCGTCGTTCATGTCTTCTTCGGAAAAATGGCGGCCTCCTTCATCGGCTGGGCGGACAGCCCGTTCCAGCTCGAGGTCGGGATGGCAAGCCTCGGCTTCGCGGTGGTCGGCTTCCTCGCCGCCTGGCGCGGCTACGAGATCCGGCTCGCGGCGGTCGTCGGTCCGGCGATCTTCATGCTCGGTGCCGCCGCCGGCCATGTCCATCAGATGATCGCCGTCGATGATTTCGCCCCCGGCAATGCCGGGGTGGTGTTCTACATGGACGTCGTCATCCCGCTCGTGGGTTTCCTGCTGCTTTGGCTGGACCGCCGCCTTTCCCGGGCGCCACGCGCGGTGCCAAGGACCGGATCGCGCACCGGCCCGGCCGGCACCAGAGGCTGACCGGATGGCGGGAGAAGCCCGACGCGGGCCTCGGGTCTGGCCGGAACGCAGGCGCCTCATCGATCCCGATCGATGGGCAAGCGGCCGGCACTACCAGCCGCATGACGGAACGAGCGAGGATATTTCAGCGTAAGCTCGGATCCGCCGTCGTACGCGCCGTGCGCATCTGTCTCGGGATCAAGCTGCTCGGCAGGACCGTGACCATGCTTCGGGTTGCACGCGGTGCATCGGCCGGATGGCGCGGAGCGGCTGGGAAATTCCCGGCCGGGGTGGCCAGCGCATCAACCGCCGGCGGAAGCAGGCGTGATAGAGCGACAGCGCGACGGTCGCGCCGATGACGGCGGCCACCAAGCTGCCGACGTTGAGGGCGGCTACGCCGGCGAAGGCGAAAAGCCAGCCGCCGCCGAACCGGCCCCGGCCGTTGCATTGCACGCGCTCAGTACCGTGCCCATGCCCGTCAGCAGGGCGAGCATGCCAAGCATCGCGAAGATCGTGCGCATCGAGCGAGGTCTCCGGGTCCTGCTGTGATTTCCGGAGGTTTCCGGCAAGGCGCCAGGCCGCGGCCGTGCGACATACGCGGCGAAACCCATTGCCGGATATCGCGATGACACGCGGCGCTGCGAAGCGTTCAATTTGCGGAAGAGCGGCGGTTGCGGATCAGGAGCGATTGACTTGGACGCCTATGCCTACCGCACCCGCCACAACCGCACATCGTCAGCGGCAAGGATCATTGCAAGGATCATGAGAAGACAAATCCACCACCGGCCGGGGAATTGAGGGCGCCGGCGCGCCGAGGCCGGCCACGCCAGCGCGGGCAGCGCCGTCCCCGCCCTCATGACACGTGCTCGCGCACCCCCGAGCGGCGCTGCCGATCCTTGTAATTCAAGCCCAGCGTGAACATGTGCAAGGGTGATCGACACGCCATGCGGCGGGCGACACTTCCCTTCCCGATGTGCCGGTTTGCGGACCTTCCCCTTCGGCGGAGGGACGCGAGTGGCCGGGCTCCCTCCTTGGCGGGTCGAGTCGATTCCAAGAAATCGATGTAGCTAGGTGAGGTGTTTTCATGACCAACATCAAACGCGCATGGAGTCCGGTGGGACCGCGAGGGAATATCCGCCGGGCGCTTCCCCTTGCCGCCGTCGTGGCGGCGACGATGCTGGCGGGCTGTGTCGCCTACCCGTACCAGGGAGGCTATGGTTACAACCAGAGCTACTACCAGCCGCACCCCGTCTATCACCCCGCCTATCACCCGTACTATGCGGCGCAGCCCGACAATGCCGGCCACTGGAATGGCAGCGCCGGGTGGCAGTGACGGTTGCGGTTCTGCACGAGGGCGGCGCTCGAGCGCGGTTCTGCCCGCGCCCGTAGCCCCGGATGTTGTCCTCTGCGCGGCGCCGAGCGGGGAGGGGCGATCCGGAGGGGGGCCAGAGGGGCAGGATCGGGGATCGCGTTTTCGTCGAACCCTTCGCCAGCGAACGCGGTCACGGCTCTTTTTTGCGCACCCCCTCGTCGATCTCGATGCCGAGCTTGCGGACCATCGCGATCAGCATGCTGTTCTGATATTCGAGGTGGCGCAGGATCATCGTGATTTCCTCCTCGGCCCTGACATTCACGTCCAGATCAGCCTCGGCACGCGCTTCGGCGTGGCGGCCCAGCAGGTTCTGGCCGACCATGATCAGCGGCATGAGCAGGATCTGGATCACATTGGAGATGAAGAGCCAGAACACGAAGGCCATCGGCGGATCGAACTGCCAGGCTCGCGGGGCCAGGACATTCCAGCCCAGCCAGCAGGCGGTCCATCCGAAAATGCTGAGGAAGAACCCCATCGAACCGACACGGACGGTGATCCAGACCGCCAGCCGGTCCAGTGGCCTGATCGTTTCGAGCACCTCCTTGTGAACATTGCGCAAGGGGCGCCGACGTTTGATGATCGCCTCCACTGATGGCGGGCGCAGCGGCATCGCGGGCGATGTGGTGCTCATGGCCGAAGCCCCTCCTGGACATGCGAGGACCGAGACGCGCTGATCGTGGCTGTCCGGGAAAATGCCTTGCTGCCGGGAATGATCGGGTCTCGGCGAGTGTCCGCATCATTCGCCGGCGCCGGAGAGCAGCCGGGATTCGAGGCGATCGCTGCCGGACAGCGACGGTGCCGGACAGTGATGGTGACCTGGCCTCTCCGCCCAAGTCACGCGCGGTGGCGTCCTTTATCATAGTCTGCTTGCCATCGGCTGCCTGGGATCGGCTGCCTGGCATCGGCTGCCTGGCACGTCCATCAGATGATCGCCGCCCATGATTTCGTGCCCGGCGATGCCGGCGTGGTTCTATGCATGGGCACCGTGATCCCGCTGGTGGGTTTCCTGCCGCTGCGGATTGGCCGAGGCTCTGCCGAGGCGGCGCTTTATCATTCTATGACCTTTCCGATTCTTGTTGTGCCGCGCAGCGCTCAGGGGGTCCAGGGGCCCGGCCCCTGGAGGCGTGGAGCAGCGTGAGGAAGCCGCCGGCGGCCGATTGCATTCGTCCCTGGCCGATCGCAAGGCCGAGCAGCACCGCGTCGCCGCTCACGCCCCTCCTGCCTTCATCATCGCGCCCTTGAGCGCGAGCGCCCGGGCATAGACCTCCCGCCGTGGGGCGCCGGTTTCGGCGGCGACGGTGGCCACTGCCTCTTTCAGGCTCATCCCGCCGGCGAGGAGCGCCTCGAGTCGCTGCCCGAGTTCGCCGGCAGGGAGGGGCGCGGCTTCGCCGGCGGCGGGGCCGACGACCAGCGTGATCTCGCCGCGCGCCGGCTCGGCGCGGGAGCGCGCGGCGAGATCGGGAAGCGTGCCGCGCCGCACCTCCTCGAAGCGCTTGGTGAGCTCGCGGGCGACGGCGGCTTCGCGCGGGCCAAAAACGGCGACAAGGTCGGCGAGCGTCGCGGCGAGGCGGTGCGGCGCCTCGTGCCACACCAGCGTCGCCCGGAGTCCCGCCCGCTCGAGCCCCGCGAGGCGCGCGAAGGCGGCCCGCCGCGCCGCGCCGCGCGGCGGCGGGAAGCCCAGGAAGAGGAAGGGGGAGGGTGGGAGGCCGGAGATCGTGAGGGCCATCAGCGCAGCACTCGGGCCCGGCACGGCGGAGACCGGGAGCCCCGCCGCCGCGGCCGCCCGCACCAGGCGAAAGCCGGGGTCGGAGAGGACCGGCGTGCCCGCGTCCGAGACCAGAGCCATGCGCCGGCCCGCGGCGAGCGCTGCCAGCACCGCCGGAATCCGCCGCTCCTCGTTATGCTCGTGCAGCGCCGAAAGCCGTGCGACAATCCCGAACGCGCCCAGGAGTCGCCGGGTCACGCGCGTGTCCTCGCAGAGGACGAGGTCGGCGGCCCTGAGCGCCGCGATCCCGCGCGCGGTCATGTCGCCGAGGTTGCCGATCGGCGTGGAAACCAGCACAAGGCCAGCCGGCACGCTCGTGTCTTGTGGTCTGGAGGATGGCGGGCTGGAGGGTGGGACGCATGGTTCGTCGGACATTGCTGGTCCTGCTCTCGGCCGTCGGGCTCGCCGCCTGCACGAGCACCGGATTCGTCACCGGCGGTCAGCCGGCCGGCCTCTATCCGGGTGCCGCAGGCTCCATTGCGCCGCAGAGCCGCAAGGTGTCCATCCTGCTGCCGCTGAGCGGGCCGCTCGCTCCCATCGGCCAGGCGATGCTGCAGGCCGCGGAAATCGTGCTCGAGGCGCCCGGCTCGCCGCAATTCCATGCCTTCGACACCGGCGGGGCGCCGGCGGGCGCGGCGGCGGCGGCGCAGCAGGCGGTTGCCTACGGCGCCGGCATCATCCTCGGCCCGCTCACCTCCGCCGACACCGCGGCCGCGGCCCCGGTCGCGCGCCAGGCGGGCATCCCCATGCTCGCCTTCACCAACGACCAGTCGCAGGCGCGGCCGGGCGTCTGGGTCCTCGGCATCACGCCCGGCCAGCAGGTGCAGCGCCTCGTCGCGGCCTTGCAATCGCGCGGCAAGACCAGGCTCGCCGCGCTGCTGCCCGACAACGAGTTCGGGGCGGCGATGCAGACGGCCCTGCAGGGGGCGGCCTCGGCGGCCGGCGACCCGCCGCCCAGCATCGAGATGTACTCCGAGGGCATCGGGACGATTAACCAGGCGGTCCGCGCGGTCTCGGACTACGCCGACCGCCGCGGCCCGATCGAGGCGCAGATCACGGCCGCCCGCGCGCTCGACAACGCGGCCGGCCGCGCGCGGATGCACGCGCTCGAGCGCCAGCCGATCCCGCCGCCGCCGTTCGACGCGCTGCTGCTGGCCGCCACCGGCACCTCGTTGCAGGAGATCGCGGCCTTCCTGCCCTACTACGACATCAGCCCGGGCGCGGTGCAGGTCGTCGGGCCGATCCTCTGGCAGGAGCCGGCCGCGCGCCAGGGCGCGCCGATCGGCGGCGCCTGGTACGCCGCCCCCGATCCGGCCTCGCGCCAGCAATTCGCCGCCGCCTACGCCGCCAAGTTCGGCAGCCCGCCGCCGGCGCTCGCCGATCTCGCCTTCGACGCCGCGGCGCTGGCCCGCGTGCTGGCGCAAGGCCCGGGCTACTCCATGACCGCGCTCACCAACCCGTCCGGCTTCACCGGCGCGGACGGCGTGCTGGCTCTCCGGTCCGACGGCGGGGTCGGGCGCGGGCTCGCGGTGTTCGTGATCGGCGCCGGCGGGGAGGCGACGGTGCTCGATCCGGCGCCCACGACCCTCGCCGGCCCCGGAACCTAGCGCCCTCGCCGACGCGGTGTGGCTCGCCCTTTGCCTCGGCGGCCCGCCGCTGGCGGTGCTGGCGGCGCTGGCGCTGACGCAAAACCTGGCCATCGCCCCGTTCCTCGCCGCCGCCGCGCTCGTCGCCCTCTTCGCCGGACTCGTCTCCCGGCTGGTGCAGGCCGACCTCGATCGCCTCGCCGCCGCGCTTGACCGCCTCGCCGCCGGCGCGACGCCGCCACCGCCCGAAGCCCGGCTGCTCCTGCCCTTCTTCAAGCCGCTCGCAGCCGGGCTCGCCCACCTCGCCCGCCGCGGCGCCGCCGAGGCCGCCCGCCTCGCCGAACGGCGGGGGATCGACGAGACGATCGTCGAACGCCTGCCCGACGCGCTCTTGATCCTCGATGCCGGGCAAAGCGTGATCCGCACCAACGCGGCGGCGCGCGCCGCCTTCGGCGCCGAGATCCCGGCGGTGCTGCGCCATCCCGAGCTGCGCGGCGCGATCGCGCGGGCGCTCGCCTCGGGCGCCGCCGAGACCGCCGACGTCACCATCCCCGTGCCGGTCGAACGGACGCTCCGGGCGAGCATCCTGCCGCTCGGCGCCGCGCCCGCCGACAATATCGTGCTCGTCCTCTCGGACCGCACGCGCGAGCACGCCGTCGAACGCATGCGCGCGGACTTTGTCGCCAACGCCAGCCACGAGCTGCGCACGCCGCTGGCCAGCCTGATCGGCTTCATCGAAACGCTGCGCGGCCCGGCCGCCGACGATAAGCCGGCCCAGCGCCGCTTCCTCGGCATCATGGCCGGCGAGGCGGCGCGGATGCAGCGCCTGATCGACGACCTCCTCTCGCTCTCGCGGATCGAGCTCGTCGAGCACCAGCCGCCGGCCGGCGCCGTCAACCTCGCAACCTTCCTCCCGCGCATCGCCGCCGGCTTCGAGCCGCGACTGGCGGAACGCCACATGCAGCTTCGCCTCAGCCTCGCCCCCGAGCTTCCGCTCGTCGCCGGCGATTCCGACCAGCTCGCCCAGGTGATGCAGAACCTGCTCGACAACGCCGTGAAATACGGACGCGAGAACGGCACCGTCCGCGTCTCGGCGGAAGCCCAAGGCACGGGCGCCAGCTTCGCCGTGACGGACGACGGGGCCGGCATCCCACGCCAACACCTGCCGCGGCTGACCGAACGCTTCTACCGGGTGGACAAAGGCCGCTCACGGGCGATCGGCGGCACCGGACTCGGATTGGCGATCGTCAAGCACATCGTCATCCGCCACCGCGGCCAATTGACGATCGAAAGCAACGAAGGCAACGGCAGCACGTTTCGGGTTTGGCTGCCCGCCGCGCCGGGCAAGCCTAGGGCCCCCCAGGGGCTGGGCCCCTGGACCCCCTAAGCGCTGCGCGGCACAAAAAGGGACGGGGGGTCCAGGGCCACCCAGGGGCTGGGCCCCTGCCCGAAGGCGAAGCCCCCTGGTCTTGTGGGCAGAGCGCGCCTACGAGGTTTGCCATGGCGCTGGTCAGGACCGTGGCTGTTTTCTGTGGTGCCCGTGATGGGTTCGATCCTGCCTTCCGGCGTGCCGCGGCATCGCTCGGCCGGCGTTTGGCCGAGGCGGGGATCGGTGTGGTTTACGGCGGTGGCCGGGTTGGGTTGATGGGGGTGCTCGCCGATGCGGTATTGGCGGTCGGCGGGCGTGTCGTGGGGGTCATTCCCGAGGGGCTGCGCAAGCCCGAGATCGCGCATCCCGGGCTTTCCGGCCAGGTGGTGACGCGCGATCTCGCCAGCCGGAAGCAGCGGATGTTCGATCTGGCCGATGCTTTTGTGGCTTTGCCCGGCGGCATCGGCACGCTCGACGAGACGATCGAGATGGTGAGCTGGCGGCAGCTCGGGTTGCATTCCAAGCCGGTGCTGATCTGCGATGTCGCGGGCTCGGCGGGGGCGTTTGTCGGGATTGTCGAGGCGGCGATCGCCCAAGGATTCGCGGCCGCCGAGGTCCGCGAGATGTTCGAGGTGTTGGCCGGCGTGGACGCGGTGCTGGCGCGGCTTCAGGCGAGCCCGGCGACGAAGCGTTCCAGCCAGTGGACATTGTAGCGGCCGGCCTTGAAGTCGGCGGAGTTGGCGATGCGGCGGAAGAGCGGAAGCGTGGTTTCGATGCCGATCACCGCGAACTCGTCGATCGCGCGGGCGAGGCGGGCGATCGCCTCGGCGCGTGAGGGCGCGTGGACGATGAGCTTGGCGACCAGGCTGTCGTAGTAGGGGGTGACGACCGAGCCCGCGTAGAGCGCGGAATCGACCCGCACGCCGAGCCCGCCGGGCGGGTGGTAGGCGGCGACGCGGCCGGGCGAGGGGGCGAAGCTCGTCGGGTTCTCGGCGTTGACGCGGCATTCGATGGCGTGGCCGGTGAAGCGGATATCGGCCTGGCCGTAGCCGAGCGCCTCGCCGGCGGCGATCCGGATCTGTTCGCGCACGATGTCGATCCCGGTGATCATCTCGCTCACCGGGTGCTCGACCTGCAGGCGGGTGTTCATCTCGATGAAGGCGAACTCGCCGTCCTGGTAGAGGAACTCGAGCGTGCCGGCGTTGCGGTAGCCGATCTTGGCCAGCGCGGCGGTGGCGCGGGCGCCGAGCCGGTCGCGTTCGGCCGCCGAGAGCGCGGGCGAGCCCGCCTCCTCGAGGAGCTTCTGGTGGCGGCGCTGGAGGCTGCAGTCGCGTTCGCCGAGATGGACCACGCCTCCGGCATCGTCGGCGAGCACCTGCAGCTCGATATGGCGCGGCCGGTCGAGATATTTCTCGAGATAGACGGCGTCGCTGCCGAACCCGGCGCGGGCCTCGGCGCGGGCCAGCACAAGCCGTTCCGCAAGCTCGGCTTCGTCGCGCGCGACCTGCATGCCGCGGCCGCCGCCGCCCGCGGCCGCCTTGATCAGCACCGGGTAGCCGAGCTCGGCCGCGAGCTTTTTCGCTTTGGCGGTGTCGGTGACGGCATCGGCGGAGCCGGGGACGAGCGGCACGCCGTGCGCGGCCATCACGCGCTTGGCCTCGATCTTGTCGCCCATCATGCGGATATGGCTGGGTTTCGGGCCGATGAAGGTGAGGCCGTGGGCCTCGACCATCTCGGCGAACTCGGCGTTCTCCGCGAGGAATCCGTAGCCGGGGTGGATCGCGTCCGCCCCGGTGATGGTGGCGGCGGAGAGGATGGCGACGGCGTTGAGGTAGCTCTCGCGCGCCGGCGGCGGGCCGATGCACACGCTCTCGTCGGCGAGGCGGACATGCATCGCGGCGGCGTCGGCCGTGGAGTGGACGGCAACCGAGGGGATGCCGAGCTCGCGGCAGGCACGCTGGACGCGGAGCGCGATTTCGCCGCGGTTGGCGATCAGGATCTTCTGGAACATGCCGCCTATTCCAGGATCATCAGCGGCTCGCCGTACTCCACCGGGGTTCCCGACTGGACGAGGATGCGCGCGAGCCGACCCGCCCGTGGCGCCTTGATCTGGTTGAAGGTCTTCATCGCCTCGACCAACAGGAGGATCTGCCCGGCCTCGATCCCCTGGCCGAGAGCGACGAAGGGGGCGGCGCCCGGCTCGGGGGCGAGGTAGACGACGCCGACCATCGGGCTCTTCACCGCGCCCGGGTGATGGGCCGCTTCCTCGGCGGCGGGCGGCTCGCCGGCGGGCAGCGCCGGGGAGGGAGTGGCGGTGGGCGCCGCGGCGTGGGGGGGCGCGGGAGGCTGGCGGGCGATGCGGATGCGCGCGTCTTTCTCGGCCACCTCGATCTCGGTCAGGCCGGTTTCCTTGAGCAGCGCGGCGAGCGCGCGGATCGCCTCGGGGTCGAACGGCAATCCGCTCATTCCGCGCGCTCCCCAACGGCATCGGCAAGCAGGTCGGCCATCGCCATCAGGGCGAGCGCATAGCCCTGCACGCCGAGGCCGCAGATGACGCCGACGGCGGCGAGCGAGATGAAGGAACGGTGGCGGAATTCCTCGCGGCGGTGGATGTTCGTGATGTGCACCTCGATCACCGGCAGCTCGACCGCGAGCAGCGCGTCCATCAGCGCGATCGAGGTGTTGGTGTAGCCGGCCGGGTTGATGACGATGCCCGCCGCGCGGCCGCGGCACTCCTGCACCCAGGAGATGATCTCGCCCTCGCTGTTGGTCTGGCGGAAATCGATCGCGAGGCCGAGCTGCAGGGCGGTCTCGGCGCAGAGCTGCTCGACATCGTCGAGCGTGGCGGTCCCGTAGGCTGCGGGCTCGCGCAGGCCGAGCATGTTCATGTTCGGTCCGTTGAGGACCGAAATCAGGGGAAGCGCCATGCGCGGCCCCTACCACAGCCCTGCGCGCCGGTCCAACCGGGCGCTCGGTTCTTGCCGGCCGGTTTCCGGCAGGGTGGTTTCTTGCCGGCGAGCGCCGCCGTGCCCATACTCCGGGGATGGAGGAGGCCCAATGGGGCAGAGATTGACCCTCACCCTGAACGGCGAGGCGCGCACGCTTCCCGAGCGGCTCTCGGTCGCCGGGCTTCTCGCCCATCTCGGGCTCGAGACGCGCAAGGTGGCGGTCGAGCGCAATCTCGAGATCGTGGCGCGCTCGCGCTACGGCGAGACCTGGCTTGCCGCCGGCGATCGGCTCGAGATCGTTCATTTTATTGGCGGAGGCTAAGATGGGGCGGAGGCTGAGATGGACGTGATTGCCCCTGAGGCTGCCGCGGTGGAGGATGGCTGGACGGTCGCCGGCCGGAGCTTCCATTCGCGCCTGATCGTCGGCACCGGAAAATACAGGGATTTCGCGGAGACGGCGGCCGCGCTCGAGGCGAGCGGGGCGGAGATCGTCACCGTCGCGGTGCGGCGGGTGAACCTCGCCGATCCGCAGGCGCCGATGCTGCAGGATTTCGTCGATCCGAAGCGGTATACCTATCTGCCGAACACGGCCGGCTGCCATACCGCGCAGGATGCCGTGCGGACGCTCCGGCTGGCGCGCGAGGCGGGGGGCTGGACGCTGGTCAAGCTCGAGGTGCTGGGCCCGCCGCCGACGCTCTATCCGGACATGCCGGCCACCTTCGAGGCGGCGAAGGCGCTGCTCGCCGACGGGTTCGAGGTGATGGTCTATTGCAGCGACGATCCGGTGGCGGCGAAGCGGCTCGAGGAGATGGGATGTGCTGCGATCATGCCGCTCGGCGCGCCGATCGGCTCGGGGCTCGGGGTGCAGAACCCGGCGATGATCCACATGCTGATCGAGCAGGCGAAGGTGCCGCTGATCGTCGATGCCGGCGTCGGCACCGCCTCGGACGCGACGGTGGCGATGGAGCTAGGCTGCACCGCGGTGCTGGTCAATTCGGCGATCGCGCAGGCGCGCGAGCCGGTGCGCATGGCGCGGGCGATGAAGGAAGCCGTCTCAGCCGGCCGGCTCGCGCATCTCTCGGGCCGCATCCCGCGCCGGCTTGGCGCTGACCCCTCGAGCCCGCTCACCGGCCTGATCCGCTGACGCCGGAGGCCGGGACCGGCCTGCGCGCCGGTTGATCGAGGTCAAGGTCCGGCAGCCACCGCACGGTTAGCGTTCGCCCTGCCCACGCCCCGCGGCGCGGGGGGTAAGCGCTTTGTTTTCTTGGCTACTAACTGACCGGATAGTAATTAGCGCTCCATGGCCGCTCCTACTCCCACGCCACCGTCCCGACCCCGCCGCGCCCGCCGCAAGGAGGCCCGACCGGACGAGATCACCGCTGCCGCCCTGGCACTCTTCGCCGAGCACGGCTTTGCCGCCACGCGGCTCGAGGATGTCGCCCGCCGCGCCGGCGTCAGCAAAGGCACGATCTACCTCTATTTCCCGACCAAGGAGGCGCTCTTCCGCGCCGTCGTCCGCCACGGGCTGCTGCCCAACATCACGGCGATGGAGGAGCTGGCGGCGGCCCACGGAGGCTCCACGGCGACGCTGCTCCGCGAGATCGCCGCGCGCATGTTCTCCCTGATCGAGAGCGACCTTGCGGTGATTCCCCGGCTGGTGCTGACGGAGTCCGGAAACTTTCCCGGGATCGCCCGCTTCTATGCCGAGGAGGTCGTCGCCCGCGGACGGCGGCTGATCGCGGGCGCCATCGCGCGCGGCGTGGAGCGGGGGGAGTTCCGGCCCCTCGATATCCCATCGGTGGTGCCGCTCGTCGTCGCCCCGATCCTCATGCTTCTCCTCTGGCGCAGCGCCTTCGCCCGCCACGGGGCGCCGCCGCCCGGCCTCGCGTTCGATCCCCGGGCGGTGTTCGATGCGCATCTCGAGATGCTCGAGCGCGGTCTTGCGCCGGACCGGCCATGAAGCCGCGCCGCCTCATCCTGGTCGGGATCGTCCTGCTCGCCGCGGCGGGTGCCGCCTGGGCGCTCGCGGGCCGGCCCGCGCTGTGGCGCGCCGTCTTCGGGCCGGCGGCCGGCCCGCCCGCGATCACTGTCTCGGGAAACATCGAGGCGCACGAAAGCGTGCTGAGTTTCTCCGGCGTTCAGGCGCCGATCGTTCTTCTTCCCTTCGACGAAGGCGCGCGGGTCGCCGCCGGCACCGTGCTCGCGCGGGTTGACGACCGGCTCTATCTGCGCCAGGTCGATATCGACCGCGCGAGCCTCGCGGCGGCGCGGGCGCAGCTCTCGGTGAGCCAGGCGCTGCTCGCCGCCGCCCAACAGAACGTCGCCAGCGACCAGTACGACCTCGCCGAGAAGAAGATCGACTACACACGGGCGGAGACCCTGCTTCAGCACCACACCGGCACCCAGCAGGCGCGCGACCTCGCCTTCACCGCCCAGGCGCAGTCCGCGGCATCGCTTGCTCATGAGAACGCGATGGTCGCGGTCGCCGAGCACACGCTCGTCCTGCAGCAGGCGAATGCGGCGACGGCGACGGAGAAGCTCAGGCTCGACGAGGTGACGCTCTGGTACACGACCTTGCGCGCGCCCTTCAGCGGCGTGATCGCGGTGCGCGAGGCGGAGCTTGGCGAGCTCGGCGGGCCGGGGGTCGCGATCGTCACCCTCGACGATCTCGACCATGTCTGGCTGCGCGCCTATGTCAACGAGCCGGACCTCGGCAAGGTGCGGCTCGGCGAGGATGTCATCGTCACCACCGACACCTATGCGGGAAAGAAATATCACGGCCGCATCGGCTTCATCTCCCCCGACGCCGAGTTCACGCCGAAGACCGTCGAGACGCACGCCGAGCGCGTCACGCTCGTCTATCGGATCCGCATCGATATCGCCAACCCGACCCACGAGCTGCTGCCCGGCATGCCCGCCGACGCGACCATTCCGCTGCTCCCGTCGGGGGAGTGACGCAGGGCGATGGCCGCATCGGGGAAGGAAGCGGTCGCGGTCGCCAACCTCACCCGCCGCTTCGGCCCGCTTGCCGCGGTGAACGGCGTGAGCTTCACCGTCGCACGCGGAGAAATCTTCGGCCTTGTCGGGCCCGACGGCGCCGGCAAGACGACCATCATGCGCATGCTGGCCGGCGTGCTGCCGCCCGCTGGGGGGACCATCCTGCTCGACGGCATCGACGTCGCCGCCGAGCCCGAGCGCGCGAAGCCGCATCTCAGCTACATGCCGCAGCGCTTCGGGCTCTACGAGGACCTCACGGTCGCAGAGAACATCCGCTTCTATGCCGAGCTCTTCGCCGTGCCGCGCAAGCTCCGCGCCGAGCGCGCCGCGCGGCTGCTCGATGCCGCCGCGCTCGGGCCTTTCCGCGGCCGCCTCGCCGGCAACCTTTCGGGCGGGATGAAGCAGAAGCTCGGCCTCATCTGCGCGCTCATCCACACGCCGCGCGTGCTCCTGCTCGACGAGCCGACCACCGGGGTCGATCCCGTCTCGCGCCGCGATTTCTGGGCCATTCTCTACGATCTCCGCGAGGAGGGGGTCGCGATCGTGCTCTCGACCGCGTACATGGACGAGGCCGAGCGCTGCACGCGCCTCGCCCTCCTGCACGCGGGCGAGATCCGCGCGCTTGACACGCCCCAGAACCTCAAGCGGGCGATGCCGGGCGCTCTGCTCGCGGTGCCCGCGCCCGATCCGCGCGCGGTGCGCGCCGCGCTTTCTGGAATGCAAGGCGTGCGCGGCCTTCTCCTGATGGGCGATCGCGTGCATGTGCGCGTGGAGGATGCGGGGCGGGAGGCGCCGTTGCTCGCCGCCCGGCTCGCCGAGCGCGGCATCGCCCATGGCGGGATCGTTCCCGTCGAGCCCGGGATCGAGGATGTCTTCGTCGCCCTGGTCGGCGCCCAAGGCGACAAATGAGCCCCGCCCTGCCCGCAATCCTTGCCGAAGGGCTGACAAAAATCTTCGGCCGCTTCACCGCCGTCGACCATATCGACCTCGCGATCGCGGGCGGCGAGGTGATGGGCTTCATCGGCCCGAACGGCGCCGGAAAATCGACCACCATCCGCATGCTGTGCGGGCTCCTCAGGCCGAGCGCAGGGCGCGCTTTCGTCGCCGGCTTCGACGTCGGCCGCGAGCCCGAGGCGGTGCGCGCGCATATCGGCTACATGTCGCAGAAATTCTCCCTCTATGGCGATCTCACCGTGCGCGAGAATCTGCGCTTCTTCGGCGGCCTCTACAGCGTCAAGCGGGCCGAGATGGACGAGCGCATGCGTTTCGCCGTCACCATGGCCGGCCTCGAGGGGCGCGAGAACGCCTTGGTGAACACCCTCGCCGGCGGCTGGAAGCAGCGATTGGCGCTCGGCTGCGCCATCCTCCATCGTCCGCCCGTGCTCTTCCTCGACGAGCCGACCTCGGGCGTCGAGCCCGAGGCCAGGCGGCAATTCTGGGACCTCATCCACGAGCTTGCCGCCGGCGGCGTCACCATCCTCGTCTCGACCCATTACATGGACGAGGCCGAATACTGCAATCGCGTGGCGCTGATCGATCGCGGCCGGCTCGCCGCCATCGGCACCCCGGGCGAGCTTCGCGGGCAGGCCCTCGGCGGCGTGCTGTTCGAGCTCGCATGCGCCCCGCTCGGCGCAGCGCTTGCCGTCCTCCGCGCCGCCCCGGAGGTGATCGAGGCCACCGTGTTTGGCGATCGGCTGCACGTCCTGCTCGCCGACGCCGCCGCGGCCGCGCATCTCCCGGCCCTGCTCGCGTCCGCCGCGGTGCATGCCGAGCCGCTGCGGCCGATCGCGCCGAGCCTCGAGGACGCCTTCGTCCGCCTGGTCACGCGCGCGCCGCGGACGGGGGCCGCATCATGAGCCGGGGGATCAGTCTGCGGCGCGTGCTGGCGCTCGCCTTCAAGGAATTCCTCCAGGTCTGGCGCGATCCGCGCAGCCTCGCGGTCGCCCTGCTCATGCCGCTGATGCAGATGGTGCTGCTCGGCTATGGCGTCAGCCTCGATATCCGCCGCGTGCCGCTCTGCGTCCAGGACCAGGAGAACAGCGATGCGAGCCGCGCGCTGGTCGAGGATTTCACCGCCTCCGGTTGGTTCGCGATCACCGAGATGCTGCCGAGCGAGGCGGGCCTGCGCGCGGCGATGGATCGCGGCCAGTGCATCGGTGCGCTGGTCATCCCGGTCGATCTCTCGCGCGTGCTCGCCGCTACCGGCAACGCCCCCGTGCAGGCGATCTTCGATGCCACCGACACCAACACGACCAATGTCGCGATCGGCTACGCCGAAGGCGTGATCGCGCTCGCCTCGGCGGATTTCGCGGCACGATGGGCGGCGGCCCATGGCACCCCGCTCACCCGCGTCGGGATCGTCGATTTCGAGCCGCGGGTCTGGTTCAACGAGGGGCTCGATTCCGGAAATTTCATCATTCCGGGCGTGGTCGCGGTGATTCTTGCCCTCGTCGGCGCGCAGCTCACCTCGCTCACGGTCTCCCGCGAGTGGGAGCGGGGCACGATGGAGCAGCTCATCTCGACGCCGGTGACGCCAATCGAGGTGATGCTCGGCAAGCTCCTGCCCTATTTCGTGATCGGCCTCTTCGACGCCGCCTTCTGTCTCCTCGCCGCCGTCTTCTGGTTCCACGTTCCCTTTCTCGGCAGCATCGCGACCCTCGCCGTCACCACCGCGCTCTTCACCTTCGTCGTGCTCGGCATCGGCTATCTCATCTCGGTGCGCATCCGCAGCCAGCTCGGCGCGAGCCAGATCGCGCTCGTGCTCACGATGCTGCCGACGACGCTCCTCTCCGGCTACACCTTCCCGATCGACCAGATGCCGCCGGCAATCCGCGCCCTCACGTTTCTCGTCTATCCGCGCTACTATGTCAGCATCCTGCGCGCGATCTTCCTCAAGGGCAGCGGCATCGCCGATCTCGCCTTCCCGATGGCGGCGCTCTCCCTCTACGCCGCCATCATCATCTGGGTCGCCGCCCGCGCCTTCCGCAAAAGCCTCGACTGATGTTCGAGCGCCTCAGCGTCATGCTGATGAAGGAGTTCCTCCAGCTCAAGCGTGACCGCTGGGCGATGTTCCGCCTCATCGTCCCCCTGCTGGTGCAGCTCCTCGCGTTCGGCTACGCCGCGACCTTCACGGTCAGCCACGTCTCGACCGCCATCCTCGATCTCGACCGGAGCGAAGCGAGCCGCGCCCTCATCTCGCACTTCACCGCAACCTCGATTTTCGACGTCGTGGACGTCGCCACCGATCAGCATCAGATCGCGCGCGACCTCACGGACGGCGCCGCCACGCTCGCGATCGTCATCCACGCCCGGTTCGCCGCCGATCTCGCCAACGGCCGGGAGGCGCCGCTGCAGGTGATCGTCGACGGCACCAATTCGAACACCGCGCTGATCGCGCTCGGCTATGCGGGCCAGATCGTCTCCCTGTTCCAGTCCGAGGAGACGGCGAGCGTCCTGCCTGCGAGCGCCGGCGCCGAGGACCCCGCCGCGCCGGGAACCATCACCCTTTCGCTCCAGGACCAGCCCTGGTTCAACCCCGGCCTCAACGACCGCTGGTTCTTCATCCCCGGCATCATCGGCACGCTGACGCTGGTGCAGATCGTCGGGCTCACCGCCTTCGCCATCGTCCGCGAGCGCGAGGTCGGCACGCTCGAGCAGATCCTGGTGAGCCCGATCCGCCCGTTCGAGTTCATTCTCGGCAAGACGATCCCGTTCTTCCTGATCGGGCTGGCCGACGTCGCCCTGGTGGGCGCCGTCGGCGTGCTCTGGTTCGGCGTTCCCTTCGTCGGCAATCCCTTCCTGATGCTGCTCGGCGCCTCGCTCTTCCTGCTCGGGGTGCTTGGACTCGGCCTCCTTCTTTCGACCTTCTCGCGCACCCAGCAGCAGGCCTTCGCCCTCAACTTCTTCCTCGTCAATCCGTTCTTCATCCTCTCGGGCTTCGCCTTTCCGATCGCCGCGATGCCGCGCCTCATGCAGTGGTTCACCTATCTCAACCCGCTGCGCTATTTCCTCGTAGTCATCCGCGCGCTCTTCCTCAAGGGCGTGGGGTTCTCGGCGCTCCTGCCCGATTTCGCGGCGATGTTCGCGCTCGGCGCCGGCGCGCTCGCGATCAGCGTACTGCGCTTCCGCAAGTCGTTGGACTAGGGAGCGGCGAGGGGCGCTACCCGGGCGGGAGGCGTGTGCCTATGATCATCCAGGCGCCGAGGAGCGCCAGCGCAAGCAGGATCGGCACCGCTCGCCAGGGCGAGACCGCGCGGGCGTCGGAGAGCGCTTCCGAGCGCACGCGCTTGCGCCCGGTGATCATCGCACGCACCAGGTTCTCGCGGTGCAGCAGGCTTTCGAGCACGACGCCGCCGACATGGAAGGCGGCGAGCCAGATGATCGCGAAGCCGAGCGTGCCGTGGAGCCACCCGACCGGGCCGACCGCGCCTGCCGGCAGCACTGTGCTCAGCACGCCGGCCCCGCCCGTGCTCCCTTCGGTGAGGAAGCCGGTGAGGGCCGTGACGGCGAGCGTCGCCAGCAGCAGCAGGATCATCCATCCGCCGATCGGATTGTGCCCGGCGGTCTCCTTGGTATCGAGCCGGAGCAGCGCCGCGCCGTGCGCGCGGACGCCGCGCCAGCCGCGCACGAAGTCGGCGAACCTTGCGCGCTCCCCGCCGATGACGCCCCAGACGAGGCGGAAAAGCAGCAGCAGCGTCACGGCATATCCGCCGGCGACGTGGACGACGAAGAGAAGGCCGCGCGGGCGCATCGAGCTGGCGAGGAACGCGATGCCGACAAAGGCCACCAGCAGCCACTTGAAGATCCGCGTCGGCCCGTCCCAGACGGTGATCGTCCGCGGCTCCGGCCGCCGGCCCGCCACCTCCCGCATGGCGGCGAGAGCCGCGCGGCCGACGCGCGAGCGGCCGGCGAGCGAGCGGCCCGTGCCGAGCGCGCTCCCGCCCGCCTTGCGCAGGCTGTCCGCCAGGCGCCGGAGCTGTTCCGCTTCCGGCCCGCCGTTCCTCATCCCCGCACCACCGCCATCGGCCGGGCGACGCCGAGGATCGAGGCGAGCGCGCTTGCCGTCATCACGCCGCGATGATGGAGCCTGAGCAGGAGTGCCGCGGCGCTCGGGGAGAATTCGTCGAGCGCCGCCTCGACCCGATCGCCCATGAGCGCGCCGAGCTTGTCCGCCGCCAGCATATGCATAGCCTACGCACGGATCGCGGCGCCATCAACCGCCTCAGGGATTGCGTTCGAGGGCTGCGTTCAGCTCCGCCCCGAGCAGAACCACGTAGGCCGAGACATAGAACCACATCATCACGCCGACCACTGCCGCGAGCGGCCCGTAGGTCACGTCCAGCTGCCCGACGCGCGTGAGGTAGACCGAAAAGAGGACCGAGGCGGCGAACCAGCTCACCGTGGCCACGAGGGCGCCAGGGACCACCACGTGCCGTGCCCCTGGCGCCCGCGACGGGCCGAAGCGGTAGAGCAGCAGCAGGGCCGCCAGGACGAAGAGCGGCAGCCCGCCGAGCCCGCCCGCCCGCACCAGCGTCGCCTGATAGGCCGAAAGCCCGAGGAATCCGATCGCGGTCGGCAACCCGACGAGGACGCCAAGCTCGAGCACCGCGGCGATGATCGCCGCCAGCGTCATCCCGAGCCCGGCGAGCTGGAAGCCCAGGAACCCGCGCCGCTCGACCTCCCCATAGGCGAGGTTGAGCGCCGAGAGCAGCGATTTCGTGCCCGTCGAGGCGCTCCAGTAGGTCACCGCCGCGCTGAGGATGAGACCGAGGCGCAGAGTGGCCCCGGTGTGCGTCACCAGCGCGTGCACCCGGGCCTCGATCAGCGCATAGGCCGGCGGCGGCACCAGCGTGCGCAGGTTGCGCAGCTGCGGCTCCACGGTATGCGGATCGAAGACGAGCCCGTAGATGAAGACGAGCATGGTGATCGCCGGGAAGAGCGCGAGCGTGGCGTAGAAGGCGCATCCCGCGGCCGAGAGCGACACGCGGTCCGAGACCATGAGCTGCATCGCCTCGGCGAGCGCGCGGGCGACCCGCCAGGCGGCGGCCCCCTCCCGGGCAACGCTTGTCTCCCGGGCCGGCGACCCTCGCTTGCCGGCAGGCGACCGTCGCCCGGCTCTCTTCTCCCGGTGCTCGGCCGCGCTGCGTTCGGCAGTCATGCTGCCTCTCTAGGCTACCGCCGGCCGCGCCTGCAACCTCGCTTGCATTTTTGCTTGCAACCCCCGCGAGAGGGTCTTATGTGCGCCCCACGCAGCAACGCACGTGCCTCTGGCCCTCTGTGGTTACGCAACGACGTCAAGCGTTCTGGCAACTTGCTTAGGTCGCTGGTTCGTTCGACCGTTCCGTCAACACCGTCCGCCGCCTCCAAGAGGCGGACGTTCACCGAGGGAGGCCCCAACGCGGGGGCCTGACAGGGAGGCCGGTGCCATGACACCGAAAATCGCCCATTTCCTGGCTGGAGAGTCGCCGGCGTCTCCCTGCCTCGTCTTCGACGTGGACCGTCTCGAGGCGAATTTCCGCAATTTGCGCCGCGCGCTGCCGCTGGCGCAGATCTACTACGCCGTGAAGGCCAACCCGGCCGCGCCCGTGCTCGAGCGCCTCTCCGCCCTCGGCTCTCGTTTCGATGCGGCGAGCTTCGAGGAGATCATCGGCTGCCTTGCCGCCGGCGCCGCGCCCGGCTCGATCAGCTACGGCAACACCATCAAGAAGGCGGCCGCCATCCGCGCCGCGTACGCGGCCGGCGTGCGCCTCTACGCTTTCGAATTCGGCGGAAGAGCTCGAAAAACTCGCTGAAAACGCGCCGGGTGCGGCGGTCTATTGCCGCGTCCTCGTCGCCAACGAGGGCGCCGACTGGCCGCTCTCGCGCAAGTTCGGCGCCGAGATCGGGCTCGCCCGCGCGCTCATGCTCCGCGCCGGCGGTCTTGGCCTCGATCCGTGCGGCCTCTCCTTCCATGTCGGCAGCCAGCAGACCCGCACGGCCTCCTACGAGGCGGCGATCGGCCGCGTCGCCATGCTCTTCACCGACCTCGCCGAGGCGGGCGTCAATCTCCGCATGCTTAATCTCGGCGGCGGCTTTCCCGTCCGCTACCGTGATTCCGTCCCCGGCATCGACGATTTCGCGGCCGCCATCATGGGCGCGATGACCGAGCATTTCGGCAACGCGCTGCCCGAGATGCTGATCGAGCCGGGCCGCTGCCTGGTCGCCGATGCCGGCGTCGTCGCCTCCGAGGTCGTGCTCGTCAGCCGCCGCTCGCGCGAGGATTTGGTGCGCTGGGTCTATCTCGATATCGGCCGCTTCGGCGGCCTCGCCGAGACCGAGAACGAGGCGATCCGCTACCGGATCGCGACGCCGCACGATGGCGGGCCCGCCGGTCCCGTCGCCATCGCCGGCCCCACCTGCGACGGCGCCGACATCCTCTACCAGCGCACGCCTTACCGGCTGCCGATGGCGCTCACCGCCGGCGACCGCGTCCTGCTCGAGGACACCGGCGCCTATGTCACAACTTACGCGAGCCAGCGCTTCAACGGCTTCGCCCCCCTGGCCGAGCACTATCTGTGACCCCTATACCGGGCCGCGTCGCCGCCCGGAGTCTCCCATGCGCTTCACCATCGACCGCATCGACCATCTCGTGATCACCGCCGCCGATCTCGAGAAGTCCGCCTCCTGGTACCAGCGCGTGCTGGGGATGGAGCGCGAGAGCTTCGGCGCCGAGCGCCGCACCGCGCTCCGCTTCGGCAGCCAGAAGCTCAACCTCCATCAGGCCGGCGCCGAGTTCCACCCCAACGCCGCCGCCGCCAGCCCCGGCACGGTCGATATCTGCTTCATCACCGGCATCGCCGCGCCCGACATCGTCACCCACCTCAAATCCTGCGGCGTCGCGGTCGAGCAGGGCCCGGTCGAGAAGACCGGCGCGCTCGGCGCGATGAGCTCCGTCTATTGCCGCGACCCGGACGGCAACCTGATCGAGATCTCCTCCTATCTCTCCGTCTGACCGCCCCCGGCCCGACTTCCCGTCGCCACCTCACCCGCATTGCCGCTCTCGGACTTCTCCTTCGACCTCCCGCGCGAGCGCATCGCCCAGCGTCCGGCGAACCCTCGCGACGACGCGCGCCTCCTCGAGGTCACGGCCGAGGCGCTCGCGGACCACCGGATCCGCGACCTCCCGGCGCTGCTGGCGCCGGGGGACATCCTCGTCGCCAACGACACGCGCGTGATCCCGGCAGCACTTGCCGCGCGCCGCGGCAATGCCCGCGTCGCCATCACCCTCGATCATAAGCTGCCGGACGGGACCTGGTCCGCGCTCGCCCGCAATGCCCGCCGCCTCCGCCCGGGCGACATGCTCGCCTTCACGCCCACCCTCTCGGCGACAATCCTCGCCCGCGCCGCCGACGGCAGCGTCACGCTGCGCTTCGCCGGCCCTGATCCGGACCCTGATCCGACCACCGCGGCGCGCCTGGCGCTGCCCCCTTACATCGCCCGCCCCGCCGGCCCCACGCAAGCGGACGCGCGGGACTACCAGACCATCTTCGCCGCCGACCCCGGCGCCGTCGCTGCACCCACCGCCGGCCTTCACTTCACCGAAGATCTCCTCGCCTCCCTTCGCGCCCGCTTCATCCTCACCGCCACCATCACGCTCCATGTCGGCGCGGGCACGTTTCTGCCCCTCCGCTCGGAGGATTTCTCCCAGATCCGCCTCCACGCCGAGCGCGGCCACATCTCCCGATCCGCCGCCCGCGCCATCAACGAGGCACGCGAGCGCGGCGGGCGGATCGTCGCCGTCGGCACCACCACGCTCCGGCTGCTCGAATCCGCCGCCGATCCTTCGGGTCGGATCCATCCATTCGATGGGGAAACAAACCTCTTCATCCAGCCGGGCCACCGCTTCCGCACGGCGGACCTTCTGCTCACGAACTTCCACCTGCCGCGCTCGAGCCTCTTCGTCCTCGTCTCGGCTTTCGCCGGCACCGCGCGCATGCAGGCGGCCTACCGCCACGCCATCGCGAGCTTCTACCGGTTCTATTCCTACGGCGATGCCTGCCTTCTCCACCGCGCTCCGGACGTTCCGCGCGGCACGGAGGAATAGGAAAAAACCCCCAGCTTCGCGCCGCCGCGGCGGCCGGCCCGATGACGGGCACGATCCTCAACCCCGCGGAAGTGGCACGGCACGGCGCCGCAACCCGGCCGCACGATCGCCCGCGA
Organism: uncultured Pseudomonadota bacterium; assembly: GCA_963840545.1. Taxonomy (GTDB): domain Bacteria; phylum Pseudomonadota; class Alphaproteobacteria; order Acetobacterales; family Acetobacteraceae; genus JAKAWQ01. The sequence goes on from CAWIZE010000002.1 coordinate 884,532, forward strand.
ATGCGGCGTCATGCAGGCCCGGCTAGCGCCCGAAGATCACCCGCCGGCGCTCGAGAACTCGCCGCCGGCCAAAGCTCCCGCGCATTGTAATATTCCTCGAAGGCGGGAACGCCCTCGGGCAGGCGCACCCAGGGGAGCTTCGAGCGGACATAGATATGCACGTCGGGGACGAGAGACTCGGGCGCGTCGAGCGTGCCGACGCGGAGAAAGCGCAGCGCCGCCCGCCCGCCATATTCGCTCCAGACCGCGGTCCGGCACGCCGGGCAGCGAAAGATCCGGTGCGGCAGGCCGCTATCCGTCGGCACCGCGACCGGCCCGGGCGCCCCCGCGAGGACCGCGATCCGATCGGTCTCGATCAGCGCATTGATGACGAACGCACTGCCCGTCTGGCGCTGGCAATCGCGGCAATGGCAGCAATGGACGAACATCGGCACGGCCTCGAGGCGATACCGCACCGCACCACAGGCGCATCCGCCCGCGAGCCCCGCTGCCATCCCAACCCTCCCACCGACCCCGGCAAAGCTCTATTCTCCAGCCATAGTCGCGGGAGAGCGTCAATGAAGGCAACCCTCAAGGGCCGCGTGATCGCCGAGAGCGACGATATCGTCGAAAGCGGCGGCTACCTGTATTTCCCGAGCGCCGCGGTGCGCACCGAATGGCTCGAACGTGCCGAAAAGACCGAGTCCGACCGGGCCTGCCCGCACGGCGTGCAGTTCTACGACGTGGTGATCGAGGGCGAACGCCACCCCCGCGCCGCGTGGTCCTACGAGGCGCCGCGCCCCGCCATGCAGCAGGTCGGCGGCCGCTTCGGCTTCTGGGAGGACGTGACGATCGCCTGATCCCGTCCCAGCGCGTCGAGCGCCTTGACGGCGTGGCGGCGCGGCCATACGGTCCTTCGGATGTCCGAAAGACCGTACGATTCCGAGCCCGCCGTGAAACTCATCGACCTCGCCCAGGTCATCCGCAGCAAGAATGCCGGCCCGCTGCACGTCACGCTCGACGTGATGTTCCCCGACCGGCGTTCCTACGAGCGCGCGCGCCAGTCCCCCGCCCTGGCCGCCTGGGCCATCGCCCGGCTCTACAAGGTGGACCCCGAAGCCGTGTCCGTCATTCCCTACGCCGCCGCCCACGCCATCAAGGTGACGATCGACCGGCCGGTCATCGCCGGCACGCCGGGCGATGCCGATGTCTACGGCGCCCAGCAGCACCTTCCCTTGCTCGGCATCGTCCTGTGAGCGCGGCCGCGCGGCTTCTCGCCCGTGGCCTCGGCCCCGGCCGCCCGCTCCGCGTGCTCGCCGCCTCGGGCCAGCTCGGCTACGGCGTGCCCGAGGCGAGCTTGCGCGCAGGCATCGCCCGCGACCCGCATTTCATCGGCTGCGACATGGGCTCGATCGATGTCGGGCCCTACTATCTCGGCGCCGGGCAGCTCGCCACCACCGAGGTGGTGACCAAGCGCGACCTCAGGCTGGTGCTGAACGCCGCGCTCGGGCTCGGGGTCCCGCTCATCATCGGCACCGCCGGCACAGCCGGCGCGGCGCCGCATCTCGCCCGCACCCGCGCGCTCATCCACGAGATCGCGAAGGAAGAGGGCCTGGCCTTCCGCATGGCGACGATCCATGCTGACATGCCGCGCGCCCTGCTCCGCGAGATGGCGGAAGCCGGGCGCACCCGCCCGCTCGGCCGGATCGCGCCCCTTGATGCGGCCACCATCGAGCGGGCCGCGCACATCGTCGGCCAGATGGGGACCGAGGCCTTCATCCGCGCGCTCGGCGCCGAGCCCGATGTCATCCTCGCCGGCCGCGCCTGCGACACAGCCATCTTCGCCGCCATCCCGCAGATGCTGGGCTACGCGCCCGGCCCGGCTGCGCACATGGCGAAGATCATCGAGTGCACCTCGATCTGCTGCACCCCGGGCGGCCGCGACGCGATCCTCGGCACGCTCGAGGACGAGAGCTTCATCCTCGAGAGCATGAACCCCGCCCGCGCCGCGACGCCGGTCTCCGTCGCCGCCCACAGCCTCTACGAGCAGGCCGATCCGCTCCACGTGCACGAGCCGGACGGCACGGTCGATTTCTCCGCCGCGGCTTACGAGCGGCTGGACGATCGGCGCACCCGCGTCGCCGGCGCCACCTGGCAGCCGGCGCTCCGCCCCACCATCAAGATCGAGGGCGCCGAGTGGTGCGGCGAGCGCGCGGTGCTGCTTGCCGGGTCCTGCGATCCGCGGGTGATCGAGAACACCGAGGCGATCATCCGCGGGGTGCGCGCCAGCGTCGCCGACATCATGCCCCCGGATCCCGCGCAGCCTTACGAGATTTTTTTCCACGTCTACGGCAAGGGCGCCACGAGCCTCTTCGGCGCCGTGCCGGCCGCGGCCGAGGAAATATTTTTCCTCGTCGAAATCATCGCCCCCGCGATGGAGACCGCCCGCGCCGCCGCCTCCGTCGCCAAGCAGTATCTTTTGCATCACGGCTTTCCCGGCCGGCTTTCCACCGGCGGCAACATCGCCTTTCCCTTCACGCCGCCGGAATTGCCGGTCGGCCCCGCCTATCGCTTCTCGATCTACCACGTGACCGAGTGTGACGACCTCGCCGCGGTTTTTCCCATCGAGCTGGAGGCCGTCGGGAGAGGCTGATGGACCGCGCACCCGATGCCGCAGCCCCGGGCCCCGTCGGCGCGAGCCACCTGCCGCGCTATGCCCGCGTCGCCGACCGGCTCGCCCGCTCCATCGCCGCCGGGCGCTATCCGGTGGGCAGCTTCCTCCCCGCCGAATCGGCGCTCGCCGAGGAATTCGCCGTCAGCCGCGCCACCATCCGCGAGGCGCTCCGCCAGCTCAGCGAGCGCAACCTCGTCGCCCGCATCCAGGGTGTCGGCACACGGGTGGAATCGGCCGAGATCCGCGGCAACTTCATCGTCTCGATCCGGTCGGTCGCCGATATCATGCAGTACGGCGCCAGCACCGTTCTGACCGTGCTGGAGCGCGCGCGCATCGCCGCCGATGCGCGCGAGGCCCACCTCTTCGGCTGCGCCGTCGGCGAGCCCTGGCTGCGGCTCACCGGCCTGCGCGGCCTGGCCGGCGACCCCGGCCCGGCGATCGCCCATTCGGAGATCTACCTCAACCCGCTCTACGCTGCCGTCGCCGACGAGGCGCCCGCCCCCGATCAGCCCTTCCACCGCCGCATCACCGAGCGCTACGGCCAGCAGATCGTCGCCATCGAGCAGATGATCCGCGCGGTCGCGATCGAGCCCGGCGTGGCGAGCGCGCTTCGCGTGCGGGCGAAGACACCGGGCCTCTCGATCGTGCGGCGCTTTCGGGGGCTGAACGACATCACCCTGGAGGTCACGGTGAACATCCACCCGGCGGACCGATTTTCCTACAATCTCTTCCTCACCCGCGGGGAGACGAGCGAGCATGCGTGAGGCGCACGGCATGATGGTCCTGGAGACGCTGGGCGAGCTCATCGATCCGCGCTGGACGGCGATCGTCGCGGTCGACATCCAGAACGATTTCTGCCACCCGGACGGCCATTTCGCCCGCCACGGCAAGGACCTCGCCGCCATCCGCCAGGCGCTGCCCGCGATGCGCCGGCTGGTCACCGAGGGCCGCCGGCTCGGCCTCCCGGTCTGCCTCGTCCAGCAGGGCACATTGCCCGGCGGCGTCAGCAATTCCCCGGCCTGGCGCCGCTTCAAGACGCGTGACGGCAAATCGCCCTTCTACACGCTGGTGGGGAGCTGGGGCTGGGAGGTCGATGACGGGCTCGAGCCGGCGGCGGAGGATCTCCGCATCGGAAAATTCCGCCCCGATGCCTTCGTCGCCACCAGCCTCGATCAGCTGCTGCGTGCGCGCGGCATCCAGAGCGTCGTGATCCTCGGCACGGTCACCGAGGGCTGCGTCGAATCGACCGTTCGCGGCGCCTCCTATCACGACTATTACGTCGTCGTCGCGCGTGACGCCGTCGCCAGCACCAGCGCCGTGCTGCATGAGGGCTCGCTGCGTCTCTTCGAGGCGCGCTACCCGCTGGCCGCGACCGAGGAGATCCTCGCGCTCTGGCGCGGCGCCGGGCGGGCGCGGCTCGCGGCGGGGCAGGGGGGAGGCGGCCGATGAACGAGGCGCCTGCGCTCCGCCATTCCCACGATTCCTACCCCGCGGGCCTGCGCGAGAGCGCCGGGCGGAGCCGGCGCCTCCGCGCGCTGCTCGCCCGCCCGGAGATCGTGATCGCCCCCGGTGCCTTCGATTGCATCGGCGCGCGCCTGGTCGAGGTCTCGGGTTTTTCCGCCCTCTATGTCACCGGCTCGGGCGTCTCGATGAGCGCGCTCGGCGCCCCCGATGTCGGCGCGCTCTCATTCGCCGAGATCCTCGATCGCGTCAGGCGCATCGCCGACGTCGTCTCCCTCCCGGTGATCGCCGATGCCGACACCGGCTATGGCGGCCCGATCAACATCATCCGCACGGTCCGCGAGTTCGAGCGCGCCGGTGTCAGCGCGATCCAGCTCGAGGACCAGACCTGGCCGAAGAAATGCGGCCACGAGCCCGGCCGCCGCATCGTCGCCACCGAGACGATGCGCGCGCGCATCGCCGCCGCGGTGGACGCGCGCTGCGATCCCGATACGATCATCATCGCCCGCACCGACGCGCGCGCCGCCGACGGGCTCGAAGCCGCCATCGAGCGGGCCTGCCGCTATCACGAGGCCGGCGCGGACGTCCTCTTCGTCGAGGCGCCGCAATCCGAGGCCGAGCTTGCCGCCGTGCCGCCGCGCGTTCCCGCGCCGACGCTGGTCAACCTCGTCGAGGGCGGCCGCACGCCCTTGCTCCCCAACCGTCGCCTCGAGGAGCTCGGCTTCCGCATCGCCATCTATCCGAACGCGCTGACGCGCATCTTCGCCAAGGCCGGCCAGGAGCTCCTCGCGGCGCTCCGCGCGGCCGGCACCACCACGGGAATGGCCGGGCGCATGCTCGATCACGATGCGCTGTGGTCGCTCTTCGACAATGCGCGTTGGCGCGCCCTGGAAGACCGGTTTTCGCAGGCCGCCCAACCGGACCGGAAAAACCCATCGGAGACAGTCCACGCATGAATCGCCGCACCTGCCTTGCCCTCGGCACGGGAACCATCGCCGCCGGCCTCTTCCGCCCTCGCGCGGCCCGCGCCGCGACCGAGTGGAGCTGCTACACCTACGTCCCGGCAGCGACGCTCGCCGGCGCCCGCGGCATGCAGAAGATCGTCGCCGGCGTGGACAAGGCGACCAATGGCGGCCTGCGCATCACCGTCAACCTCGCGGGCTCGCTCCCCATCAACACCACCACCATCACCCAGGCGGTCTCGGACGGCGTGATGCAGATGGGCGATGACGGGCTCTACCAGGGCAACATCCCGATTGCCGGCATCCTGCAATTGCCGATGCTGATGGACACGCCGGAGCAATTCGCAACCGCGCTCAAGGTGATGGAGCCCTATATCGCGCGCGCCTACGCCAAGAAGGGCGTCGTCGTCCTCGGCGGCTATTATTATCCGCTGCAGGTCGCCTGGTCCCGCCGCAAGCTCGAGCAGCTCGCCGATCTCCGCGGCCAGCGGATGCGCGTGAGCTCCCCCGAGCAGGCGGCCTTCGTGCAGGCCTTCGGCGGCATCCCCGAGACGCTCGGCGCCGAGGAGGTGCCCTCGGCGCTCGATCGCGGCGTCATCCAGGGCGTCTTCACCGCCAGCGCCGGCGGCGGCAAGATCTGGCACGACCTGCTGAAATACAGCTACCGCCTCGGCCCGAACTATTTCAACTCGTACATCATCGCCAACGAGGCGGCCTTCGCGAAACTGCCGCCGGAGATGCAGGCGGCGTTGAAATCCGTGGTGGCCGAGGTGACGCCGTGGGAAACGCAGACCCTCTACCAGGAGGAAGGCGAGGTCACCGCCCAGCTCCGCCAGGACGGTCTGATCATCACCGATCCGAAGCCGGCGGACATCGCGCTCGGCATCAGCCGGATGAAGGGCTACTGGGAGCAATGGGCGAAGGCCCATGGCCCGGAGGCGGTGGAGGCGCTCGCCAAGATCCGCGCCGCCATCGGCCATTAGGGCGGGGTTTTTCGCGTGCCCGCGGATCCGCGCGAGGCTCAGGCCGCCCGCGACCCGGGCCGGGCGGTCATCGATCTCTCGATGACGCTCTGCCAACTCGTCCTGATCGCCCTGATGCTGCTGGTCAGTTTCTCGGTTGCTTGCCGCATCCTGGGCATCGCCTTCGAGATCGCGGAGGAGATCGCCGGCTACCTGCTCGTCGCCTTCACCTTCCTGAGCCTTGCCGGCTGCGCCGTGCACGGCGCCTTTCACCGGGTCGAGCTCGTCACCGCGCGCCTCCGCCCGCGCCCGCTGCAGCGTCTGCAGCTCGTCTTCGTCGCCGTCTCGCTCGCCGCGACCCTCGTGCTCGACTGGTATCTCGTGAGCTTCGTGGTCAACAGCTTCGAAAGCGGCAACGTTGCCCCGACGACGCTCGCGACCCCGCTCTGGATCCCCCAGGCGGTGATGCCGCTCGGCACCACGCTGCTCGCCTTCGGCCTCTTCGCCATCCTCCGGCGGGATATCCGCCGCCTCGGCGGCGCCGCCCCAAGGGATGCAGACGGATGAGCGGCGGGGCGGAGATCGTCCTCGTCTTCGGCGTCTTCCTCGCCCTGCTCTGCGGCGGGCTCTGGGTTCCCTTCGCCATCACCGTGACCTCTCTCCTCTATCTCGTGCTCCATGGCGGCGTGGCGGGCCTGAACGCGCTCGGCCTGGTGAGCTGGGGCAGCACCGACAGCTTCACGATGACCGCGGTGCCGCTCTTCATCATGCTCGCCCAGGTGCTGGAGAAGAGCGGCGTCAGCTTCCGCATCTATCGCGGCCTCTCGCACTTCGTGCAGGGCATCCCCGGCGGGCTCCTGCAGACGAACATCGCCGGCTGCGCGCTCTTCGCCGCGATCACCGGCTCGAGCGTGGCGACCGCCGCGGCCATCGGCTCGGTGGCGCTGCCCCAGCTCACCCAGCGCAGCTACGCGCCCCGCATCTCCGCCGGCTCGCTGGCCGCCGGCGGGACACTCGGCATCATGATGCCGCCGAGCATCGCGCTGATCATCTACGGCACCTTCACGGAAACCTCGATCGTCCGGCTCTTCATGGCCGGCCTGCTGCCCGGCCTCTTCCTGGCCGGGCTCTTCATGCTCTACATCGCCGTTCGGGTGACGCTGCGCCCCGGGCTCGCGCCGCAGGAGCGCACAGAGCCCGGTCCGCGGCAGTTCGCCGCCTCCCTGCTCGATCTCGTTCCCTTCGCCGCCCTCATCGGCGGCACCCTCGGCAGCATCTATCTCGGCCTGGCGACGCCCACCGAGGCGGCGGCCACCGGCTGCCTCTTCGCGATCGTCATCGCCGCCGTCTGGGGCGAGCTCGACTGGCCGCGCTTTCGGCTCGCGATGCTCGACACGGTCAAGGTCAGCGGCAATATTCTTTTCATCGTCTATGCCGCCTTCCTCTTCTCCTACGCGATCCAGATGGCCGGCGTCGGCGCAGCGCTCACCCGCTTCCTCATCGATCTCCATCTCAGCCGGCTCGAATTCTTCCTGGCCCTCTTCGTCCTCTACACGATCCTCGGCTGCCTGGTCGAAAGCATCGGGATCATCGTCATCACCGTGCCGCTGCTCTATCCGGTGCTGCTGAAGTTCGGCATCGACCCGATCTGGTTCGGGATCGAGCTCGTCCTCTTCGTCGAGCTCGGCCAGATCACCCCGCCCGTGGGCATCAACCTCTTCGTCATCCAGAGCATCTGGTCAGGCAAGCTCTCCGATGTCGTGCTGGGGACCGTGCCGTTCCACCTCATCATGATCCTCGTCGTCGGCATCCTCTTCGTCTGGCCGGAGTTGGCGCTCTGGCTGCCGCATGCGATGACGCGGAACTAGCCGCTCCGAAAGGATCTTCGCATGTTCGCCGCACCCGAGGTGATCGCGACCGAGGTTTTCGCCCGCCTGCCCGACGCGTTCCGCACCCTGCGCCCGACGGCCTGGAGTGACGCCAACCGCGGCGGCAAGCCGGTCGCCTGCTTCCTCGAAGGCCCCGCCTTCGATCGCGCGGGCAATCTCTACGTCGTGGACATCCCCTTCGGTCGCGTCTTCCGCATCGGCCCGGACGGGGTTTTCCACCTCATCGCCGAATACGAGGGCGAGCCCAATGGGCTCAAGATCCACCAGGACGGAAGGATCTTCATCGCCGACTACCGCAACGGCATCATGCAGCTCGATCCCGCGCAGGGCGCGGTGAGCCTGCTGTTCGATCGCAAATGGAGCGAGCGGCTGAAAGGCCCGAACGATCTTTTCTTCGCCGCCGACGGCGATCTCTACTTCACCGACCAAGGCCAGACCGGGCTGCACGACCCCACTGGCCGCGTCTTCCGCTGGCGCGAGGGCGGGCGGCTCGAGCCGCTCATCGGCACCGTTCCGAGCCCGAACGGACTGGTGATGAACACGGACGAGACCATCCTCTACGTCGCCGTCACGCGGGCGAATGCCGTCTGGCGGCTGCCGCTGATGCCGGACGGCACGGTCTCGAAGGTGGGCGTCTTCGTCCAGCTCTCCGGCGGCCTCGGCGGCCCGGACGGCATGGCCCTCGACGCCGAGGGCAATCTCGCCGTCGCCCATTCCGGCCTCGGCGCGGTCTGGATCTTCAGCCGCATGGGCGAGCCGCTCTACCGCGTCCGCTCCTGCACCGGCATCTTCACCACCAACCTCGCCTATGGCGGCGCCGACGGCCGCGATCTTTACATCACCGAATCCGAGACCGGCACGATCCTCCGCGCCCGCATGCCGGCGCCCGGCAAGACGATGTTCTCGCACCGCTAAAGCTTCGCGCCCCGCGCCCCGCGCCTCGCGCCCCGCGCGCTTGGCGCTCGGGCGCGCCGTGCGACATCCCCGCTGCATAGGGAATCACTGCACTGCGCTCGTAGGGCCGCAATCCAGCCGTAAGCGTTGAGGTCAACCAACGCGCAATTCGCCACCGGTCGGTGGTGGGAGGCGTGCCCGGCGGGCTCGCGGTCGGGATCGTTCTTTTCTCCACCATCCTCACCCGCAACCGCGCCGGCCTCCTCGCGAGCCTGATCTGCCTCGTCTCCACCTGGCCTGCGCTGCCCGTGCCGGCCGCCTACCTCATCCTGATCCTCGGCCGGCTGCTGCTGGGCTTGGGCGAAAGCCTGACGGTTTCGGCATGGTGAGCCGGGGCATCGGCGTCATCGGCCCGGCGCGCTCGCCGCCGGCCCCCTCGGCCTTCTCATGGCGCGGGGCCTGCCCGCATCCAGGACGCACGCGGGACGGCGCCAATCCTTCTCGCGGATTCTCGGCCGCATCTGGCTCGGCCGCATCTGGCTCGGCCGCATCTGGCGCCCCGGCGCCCGGGTCGCCATCGCCTCGCTGATCGTCGAGGCCGGCGGCCAATATCTCCTCTGGCTGGCGCCCACTCCGCCGCTCGCGCTCGCCGCCCAGCGGAAGACATGACCGGCGGCGCATCCTATCATTGCGCGATCGCCGCCCCGGGGGGCCCGCCATGAAGGCGCGATCGCTCTTGCCGCTTTTTCTCGCCGCCATCCTCTCCTGCGGCGCCGCACCGCCGCCCTCCGCCCAGGCCGCCGCCGCCATCCGCAGCGCGCTGGCCGCCTGGATGTCCGCCTTCAACGGCCGCGAGGCGAACGCGGTCTGCACTCTCTTCGCCCCCGATCTCCGTTACGATGTCGGACCTTTCCTCGACGGCACCTATGACCAGCTCTGCGATCGCCTGCGCCGTGCCGTGGGCAATCCGCAGACGAATTTCCGCTACGCGCTCGACATCAAGGAGATCCTGATCGCCGGCGATCTCGCCGTCGTCCGCCTCGTCTGGACCCTCACCACCACGCTCGCGGAGAACGCGACCCCGGTCGTCACCACCGAGCCCGGCATGGACGTCATGCGCCGTGAGAGCGACGGCACCTGGCGCATCGTCCGCTTCATCGCCTACACCGTCGAGCAGGAACTCATCGCGCCCTTAAGCCACAATGGCGGCGCGGATGCGCCGCGCCACTTCGCCGAGGCGCCCGGGATCGGCATGCGCGGGGTCCGCGCCGCGGATGCGATCCCAATTGAGCTTCAGATCGTCGCCCGCCCGCCGCGGCAGGACATGGACATGAACATGCGGCACCGTCTGCCCGGCGAGCGCGCCGTTCGCCTGAACGAGGCTCAATCCGCCCGGCAGCAAGGCCGCATTCACCGCCCGCGCGATCCTCGCCGCGGTCGCGCCCACCGCGGCGAACGAAGCCGGCGACATGTCGAGCAATGTCGCGAAATGAGCGCGCGGGATCACCAGGCAGTGGCCCTCGTTGGCGGGATGGATGTCCATGAAGGCGAGCGTCGCCTCGTCGCGATAGAGCTCGTGGCTCGCCGCGGTTCCGGCGACGATCCTACAGAAGATGCACTCCGCAATCGCCATGCCCTCCTCCCGGCGACCGGCGCGGCAACTGCCAGATCGCCAGCTCCACGACGATCTCGCCGCGATCGGTGCGCTCCCGAAAGACGAGCATAGCCATCATGGCAGCGTCGTCAATCACGACAACACGAGACGAAGGTTTGGCATTTCGACCAGGATGTCTAGATTCCGGCCAGGCAGGCGAGAAGGACCGCAGACGATCATGCGTCAAGGCACCGTGCGTGCGGTCGTGCTCTCGATCGAGGACTATCGAGCGCTGGCGGCGTCGCCAAGCTGATCCGCCCCTTGATGGGTCAGCGTCGCGCTGTGCCGGTCTTGCGGCAAAGCAGCAGGATCTCGTCGATGTCTCGGCTCGCTGCCAGGCCCGGTTGCATTTGGAGTTTTTTCTGTCGGCGGAGCGCAAGCGGCATCATCACGTGGTTGTACCACCACATCGCGCGTCGCCGCCGGTGCGTCAGGAACCATAGTCCGAGCGCGGCGACCCACGACGAGCGTGGTTGCATGCCGAACACCGTACTTTCGAGCACAGAGAAACCGGAGCGTGCAAGCAGTAGCTCGAGGTGCTCGGCCTGATAGCGCCGCCGGTGTCCAACCACCGCGTCGAAGCGGCTCCAGCGGTTCAGATGCAACGGCACCGACAGCAGCAGCCAGGCTCCCTCGCGCGCCACGCGCGCAAGCTCCGCGAACGCCGCCTCCTCGTCCTCGACATGCTCGACGACGTCGAGCGCGGCAATGAGATCGAACGCCGCATCCGCGAGCGGCAGCGCGGTGATTTCCGCGCACACGGCCCACCCGCCCGCGGCGGCGAGCTGCACCAGGGCGGCGGTGCTGATATCGACGCAAACCGTGTCCCGAACCGGCAGCCGGGGGCGGAGGCCCGGGGCGATCTCGAGGCGTGCCGACACCCTTCCCAGCAATGCGCTGACCAGCGGCCAGGTATTGAACCGCTCGGGGGGAACCAGCCGCGCCTCGCCCCAGAGCGCATCGTAGAAGCGGCGATTGATCACGAAGAGGCCGCCGGCATCGCCGACGGGTCCGCTCAGCCGCCCGGGTCGCGCCGTGCTCAGGGAGAGGTCGGGCCGGCCGCGGGCGGCGGCGCAGGGGCGAGACCGTTGGAGATGTATTGACCGGTGCGATTGGCGGCTGCCCCCACCGCCTGACCGGCCCGGTCCAGGGCCTGGCCTGTCGCCTGGCCGGCCTGGCCGACATTCCGCTCGACTTTCACCGTCGTCTGGTCGATCGCCGCACCGGCCTGCTGAGCCGGCCCTGGCTGCTGCTGCTCGCAGCCGGCGAACGCGATCAGTGTCAGCAATGCCGCGACCGGTACGAACCACGCTCGCGTTCGCCGGCGGCCGCCAATGTCCGACGCTAACCCATGTTGCATCGCACCATCCTTCCGTTCAATCCCGCAGCCGCGCATTGACCTTGACTTTGCTCCCCCCCCATATGATTCGGATAGGGATATGCGCAATGACCGACCCCCCGCCCTGGAACCCGCCCTGGAATCCGCCCCGGAACCCGCCCCGGAACCCGCTATGACCGCAGGAATGCGTGTCGTCACCGAGCCGGAGGTGGCGCGTCTCATCGTCGACGCCCTGAACCTCGAGGTGGCTCCCGCCGCAATCGACCCCGAGCAGCCTCTGTTCGGCGAGGGGCTTGGCCTCGATTCCATCGACGCACTGGAACTCGCGCTGGTGATCTCGTCCACCTATGGCTTCGAGCTCCGCTCCGACGATGCCCGCAACCAGGAGATCTTCGCTTCGTTGCGCGACCTTACCCGGTATATCGCCGCCCACCGTACAAAGTAGTTGGACGATGGCGTGCCGGCACCCGAAAGGCCGCCCGCCGCGCCCTGTCCCCGGCCGCGATGGCTGAGGTCCTGGCGGAACGCTTTCCCCTGCTGGCCCGCGAGGCGGCGGACGTCCTGTTCGTCGCACGCGATATTTCCGTGACCGCATCAACGTTCCTCGGCACCGCCCACCATTTGGCACGGGCGTTGCCGAAGGGAACGCATCTGATCAATCTTTGCCGCGATCGCCTCCGTTTCGCTCAGGTATTCGCGGCGTCCCTGCTGTGCGGTCAGGTAAGCCTGCTCACGGCCGACCGCTCGCCGGACCAGCTTCGCCGGCTCGCCGCGGCCTTCCCCGGCGCGACCGCGGTGAGCGACGACGAGGGCGAAGATCCCGGCATCGATCGTCTGCTGCAGACGCATCGCATCGATCCCGCTGCCCCGACCGGAATCGCAGAGGGGCCGAACCTTGCTATCCCCGCGTCGCAGCTCGCCGCGATCGTGTTCACCTCCGGCAGCACGGGAGAACCGGTCGCGCATCGGAAACTCTGGGGCGCGCTGGTGAGCCGCAGCATCGATGCGGCAAGGCGCTTCGGCTTTCGCGCGCGGCGTCCTTCGTTCATCGTCGGCACCGTGCCGCCGCAGCACATGTACGGCTTCGAAACGACGATCTTGCTTCCATTCTCCGCGTCCGTCGCGGTCTGGTGCGGTCCCGCCTTCTACCCGCGCGACGTCTATGCGGCGCTCGCCGCCGGACCGGCGCCGCGCGTCCTGGTCACGACGCCGCTGCAGCTGCGGGCCCTGCTTGAAGCGCCCCGGCCGCCCTGCCGGCCGGACCGTGTCATCTCCGCCGCCGCGCCTCTGCCCGCCGAGCTGGCGGCCGCGGCGGAACGGAGCTGGCGGACGCGCGTGTTCGAGATTTTCGGCGCGACCGAGGTCGGCTCGATCGCCAGCCGCCGCACGCTTGCCGGCGATGTCTGGGCCGCCTATCCGCGCGTGCGCCTGATCGAGGAGGCCGGGGGAGACGGCGAGACGGTCCTCATCGCCGGCCCGTACGCCGAGCCGTATCCGCTCGGCGACCGGGTGGAGCGCCTCGGCCCGGGACGTTTCCGCCTGCTCGGCCGGCGCACCGATATCGTCAAGCTCGGCGGCCGCCGCACCTCGCTTGCCGCGCTCAATCGCATCCTCGCCGGGATCGAAGGCGTGACCGACGGAATTTTTGTCGCTCCGGCAGACCTCGAGGAGCGGCCGACGGCGCGCCTGCTCACCTTCGTCGTCGCCCCGGACCGCACGCCCGAGGAGATCCTCGGCGCGCTTCGCGAGAAGATCGACCCGATCTTCCTGCCGCGCCGCGTTGTCCGCGTGGAGCGCCTGCCGCGCAACGAGATCGGCAAGCTTTCCCGCCAGGCGCTCCGCGCCCTCGATGCCGGGATCGAGGACGACTGAGCGGATGCGCCTCACCGCGCGGTTTGCGATTTCGCGGCACCATCCCGCGCTCGCCGGGCATTTCCCGGGCCGACCCATCGTGCCCGGCGTCGTGCTGCTCGATCATGCTGCCGCAGCGATCCTGAGCCGTTCCCCCGGCGGTCGGATCGCAGGCTTCGCCACGGTGACGTTCGCGGCCCCCGTGCTGGCGGAAGACGAGGTCGAGATGGCGTGGACCGGGTCTGCCGGCGGCGAGATCTCCTTCGTGCTGAGCGTTGCCGGCAAGACCGTCCTCAATGGCCGTGCGCGGCTCGGCGATGCCGCCCGATGAACCAGACCGCCTGGTCCGAACGCAGGGAGCGCGGCAGTGGCGCGCTGCTCCGGCTGCTGAGCTGGCTCACGCTCACCCTCGGCTGGCGCCTGGGCGATGCGCTCCTCTATCCGATCACGGCTTATTTCCTCTTGTTCTCGCGGGGCGCACGCGGCGCCTCGCGGGACTATCTGGCGCGCGTCCTCGGACGCCCGGCGAGCACCGCCGAGCTGTTCCGCCATTTCTTCACCTTCTCCTCGATCGTGCTCGACAGGGTCTTCTTCCTTTCCGGCCGGCTGGCCGGCTACCGCATCGCCGTCACCGGGCAAGAACACGTGACGGCGGCGCTGGCGCACGGCCGCGGCTGCGTCCTGCTCGGTGCGCATCTCGGCAGCTTCGAGCTGCTGCGTGTCCTCGCCCGCGACGCCCCGGTTCCGGTCAATGCCCTGATCTGGCGCCCCCACGCCGGTCTCTTCGCCCGTCTGATCCCAAGGCTGGATCCATCCGGCGCCCGGCGGCTGATCGAGATCGGCAGGCCGGAGTCCATGCTGCGGGTGCGCGAGTGCGTCCTGCGCGGCGAGATCGTCGGCATCCTCGCCGACCGCGCGCCTGCCGCCCAGAAATCGATCGCTGTGCCCTTCCTCGGCGCTCCCGCCCGCTTCCCGACCGGGCCCTTCGTTCTCGCGGCAACTCTCGATGTGCCGGTGGTGCTGTTCTTCGGCGTCCGCACCGGCCCGCGTGCCTACGAGACCATGTTCGTGCCGCTGGCCGAGCGCATCGTGCTCGAGCGGACCGGCCGCGCCGCCGCGCTCGGCGCATGGATCGGCCGCTACGCCCGGGAGCTCGAGGCGTGCTGCCGTGCCCATCCGTTCAACTGGTTCAATTTCTATGACTTCTGGTAGGCGCGGGATTTGCCGCCGGGCGCTGCTGCTCGCCCCGGCCCTGGTCGCCCCGGCCCTGGTCGGCCACGCCGCGATCGCGTCGGCCGACCCCGCTCCTCAGGGGCTGCTGGACCAGCTGATGCAGCGGCTTGCCGGGGTCGCGGAAGGCCATGCGGATTTCGTCGAGGTGAAGCATATCCGCGCGCTCACCAGGCCGCTCGAAAGCAGCGGCCGGCTGATCTATGTCCGGCCGGCCTATCTCGCCATGATCACCGAGCAGCCGGTCCAGGAGAAGCTGGTGATCGACGCCGATCGGCTCTTCATCGCCGAAGGCAACGGCCCGGCGCGGGTCATCGATCTCGCCGAGCAGCCCGAGATCCGGGCGCTGGTCGAAACCATCCGCGGCACCCTCGCCGGCGATCTTGAGGGGCTGAGGCGGTCGTTCGCCGTCAGCGCCACGGGCAGCCTCGCCGCCTGGCACCTCACGCTCGTTCCCGCCAGCGCGGCGATTGCGCAGCTGTTGCGCGAGGTCAGCATCAGCGGCTCGGGCAGCGCGCTCGCCACGATCGCCATCCGCCAGGCCAACGGCGACGAGACGCGCATCACCGTCCGGAACCCGGCGTGACCTCCGCGCGCCCGATCGCCACGCAAGCGGCTCCGCGTCGCGCTCCGATCCTGCTCGCGCTTGCCGCCGCCGCCCTGCTGGCCGCGCTGGTGTTCGCCGCGATCCCCGTGCGCACCGACATCACTGCCTTTCTGCCCCAGGGGGGACGGCCGGGGGGGGCGCCAGCATGCGGCTGATGCTGCATGAGGTGCGCTCGGGAATCGCCAGCCGCCTGATTTTGATCGGCATCGAAGGCGCGCCCGCGCCTGAGCTCGCACGCATCAGCCGGGCGATGGCGGGCAGCCTCGCGCGGTCCGGTCTTTTCTCCTTTGTCGAGAACGGCACGGCCAATCTCGCCCATTCCGCCGAAGGTCGGTTTCTGTTCCGGCATCGCTATGCGCTCTCTCCGGCGACCACGGCGGAGGCCTTCACGCCCGGCGCTCTTTCTCGCGATTTCGCCGGCCTGCTGCGCGGCTTGCAATCCTCCGCGGCCCCTCTGGTGGAGCAGTTCGGCTTCGCGGATCCGACCGGCGCCTTTCCGGCGCTGATCGCGCTCTGGGCCGGGCCGAGCCGGATCCGCGCGCAGGATGGGGTGTGGTTCGCGCCGCGCCGTGACCGCGCCCTGATCATTGCCGACAGCCGTGCCGGGGGGATGGAGATCGCGGCGGAAAGGAAAACCGTGCAGGCGGTCGACGCCGCCCTTCGCGCCGCCCGCCCCGGCACGGCGCGCCTGATCGCCTCGGGGAGCGCGATCCTCGCCGATGCGGTCGCCTCCCGCCTGCGCGGCGATATCGCGTTGATCTCGATCCTTTCGACGCTGTTGGTCGTCGGCATGCTCTTCTGGCGCTTCGGCTCGCTCCTGGTGGTCGCGGTCATCGCCGTGCCGATCCTGCTCAGCATCGCCGCGGCCATGGCAAGCGTCGCGGCGATTTTCGGCTCGGTGCAGGGTGCCGCCTTCGGCTTCGGCATCACCATGCTCGGCGTCAGCGTCGATTATCCGGTGCTGCTGATCGGCCATCGCAAGCGGGGCGAGGCGCCCGCAGGCACGCTCAAGCGCATCGGGCGGGCCTTCACGCTCGCCGTGCTCACCGCTCTCATCGGCCTCACCGGCATGGTGTTCTCGGGCTTCCCGGGGCTGGCCCAGCTCGGCCTCTTCGCTGTGGTCGGCATCGCCGTTGCCGCCGCCAGCACCCGTTTCCTGCTGCCGCGGCTGATCGCGGCAGCCGACCTCGCCCCGGTCTGGGCCGGCGACCCGGCGCGGCTCCTGCGCATCGAGCGCCTGCGCGCCTGGCGCGGGCTCGGCCTTGCCGTCGTCCTTGCCGCGCTCGGCTATCTGGTGCTGCTCGGCGGGCCGCGCTGGCAGCGGGAGCTGGAAAGCCTGAGCCCGGTCCCACCGGCGCTGCTGGCCCAGGACGCCGCCCTCCGGGCCGAGATCGGCGCGCCCGATCCGGGCCAGATCGGGCTGGTCGCGGGGCCGAGCGCGGAGGCGGTGCTGCGCCGGGAGGAGCGGCTTCTGCCGCTGCTCGATCGTCTCCGCGCCGCCGGCGTCATCAGCGATGCCGAGATCGCCGCCCGCCTGCTGCCCAGCGCCGGCACCCAGCGCGCGCGCCAAGCGCTCCTGCCGCCGCCATCTCTGCTCGCCCGGCGCATCGCTGAGGCCGCCCGCGGGCTCGACTTCCGCGCCGACGCCTTCCAGCCCTTCCTGGCCGACGTGGCGGCGGCGCGCGGCATGGCCCCGGTCCTGCCGGCCGACGTGACCCCCCCACTCCTCGCCGCCCGGATCCAGCCGCTTCTCGTTGCGGATCGCGGGCAATGGTTCGGCCTGATCGCCCCCTCGGGCGTGCGCGATCCGGCGCGCCTTGCCGCCGCGCTCCGTGCCGCCGGCGCCGACTACATCGATGTCGGAGCGAGCATGAACGCCATCCTGGCCGACTACACGGGCACCGCCTGGCGCTGGCTCGGTGCCGGCGCCGCGGCGGCGCTGCTGGCCCTTGCCGTCGGCTTGCGCGATGCCGCCCGTCTGCTCAAGGTGGCCGGTGCGATCGCCGCCGCCCTCGTGGTCACCGTCGCCCTGCTCACCGCCTTCGGCATGCGACTTTCCCTTATCAACCTCGTCTCGCTGCAGTTCGTCGCCGGCGTCGGGCTCGACTACGCCCTCTTCTTCGCCCGCGCCCAGCGCGACGCCGAGGAGCGCGCGCGCACGCTGCGCACGCTTCTCACCTGCAACACGATGACCGTGCTGAGCTTCGGCCTCCTGGCGCTCTGCCGCACGCCGCTGCTCAATCAGATCGGGCTCACCGTCGCCATCGGCGCGTTCGCGGCACTCGCCTTCGCGTTCCTCTTCGCCGGCCCGCGACCCGGTGCCGCGGAGGCCGCGGCCTGATGCGCCCGCTCGTGCTCGCGGCGGCGACGATGGTGAGCGCGATCGGCCGTGGCGAGGCGGCAACGCTGGCCGCGCTCCAGCGCCGCCAAGGCGGTCTTGCGCCCTGCGATTTCGCCGAGATCCGCGCGGGCCATATCGGCCGCGTCGCCGGGCTCGAGGCGCACCGTCTGCCGCCGGCGCTGGCGCGCTTCGATTGCCGCAACAACCGCCTTGCCGACCTGGCGCTGCGGACCGACGGTTTCTCCGCAGCGGTGGCGGCAGCGCGCGAGCGCCACGGCGCGGACCGCATCGCCGTCGTGCTCGGCACCAGCACCTCGGGCGTGCTCGCCAGCGAGGAAGCGTACCGCGCCCGCGACCCGGCGACCGGGGCGTTGCCGGCGGATTTCGACTTCGCGCACACGCACGATCTCTATTCGCTGCCGCGCTTCGTGCGCGCAGCGCTCGGCCTCCGCGGCCCGGCGCTCGCCGTCTCCACCGCCTGCGCATCGAGCGCCAGGGCCTTCATCGATGCGCGCCACCTGATCGCGGCCGGAATCGCCGATGCCGCCGTCGTCGGCGGCGCGGACAGCCTGTGCCGGCTGACCCTCAGGGGCTTTTCCGCGCTCCAGCTGATCTCCCCGGTGCCGTGCCGGCCGTGCGATGCCGAGCGCAGCGGCATCTCGATCGGCGAGGCGGCCGGCTTCGCCCTGCTCGAGCCGGGCACCTCCGGCATTGGCCTCCTCGGCGCCGGCGCCTCGAGCGACGGCTATCATCTCTCGGCACCCCATCCGCAGGGCACGGGCGCCATCGCCGCGATGCGCGAGGCCCTCGCCGCCGCCGGCCTCGCTCCCGCCGCGATCGACTACGTGAACCTCCATGGGACCGGCACGAGGGCCAACGACGCCATGGAGGACCTGGCGGTGACCGAGATCTTCGGACCCGCCACGCCCGTCAGCGCGACCAAGGGGTTCACCGGGCACACCCTCGGCGCCGCCGGAATCATCGAGGCGCTGATCGCCGCGATCTGTATCCGCCACGGCTTCCTCCCCGGCTGCCTGAACCTGAGCCGGGTCGATCCGGGCTTTCGCATGCACGTGCTGGAGGAAAATCGCGCCCGGCCGGTCCGCCGCGTGATGACCAACTCCTTTGGCTTCGGCGGCGTCAATTGCTGCCTCGTCCTCGGCGCGCTCGGATGATGCGCGCGGCCATCACCGGCGTCGGGCTCTGGGGACCGGGCCTCGAAGGCTGGGCGGCAAGCCGGCCGATCCTTGCCGGCCGCGCGGCCTATGTGGCGCGCGACGCCATGCCGCCGCCGGCAATCCTCCCCGCCACCGAGCGCCGCCGCGCCAGCCTGGCCGTGCGCCTGGCCCTGGCGGTGTCGCAGCAAGCGATGGAGCACGCCGCGGAGCCACCCGGCAGCATTCCGAGCCTGTTCGCCACCTCCAACGGCGACGGCGCCGTGCTGCATGCGATCCTTGAAACCCTGGCCAGCGCCGATCCCGCGCTCTCGCCCACCCAGTTCCACAATTCCGTGCACAATGCCGCCGCCGGGTACTGGAGCATCGGCACCGGCTCGACCGCGGCCGCCAACTATCTCGGCTGCCACGACGGAACCTTCGCCGCGGCCTTGCTCAAGGCGGTGGCCGAGGTCGTGGTGGAAAACCGCGCGCTGCTGCTCTCTGTCTACGACGTGCCGATTCCCGGGCCGCTCGGCGCCGAGCGCCCGACCGCCTGCGCCTTCGCCAGCAGCCTCGTGCTGGCGCCCGCGAACGCCACCGCGGCGCTCGGCCGCATCGCCCTCGCCTATGAGGCGCGTCCCGCCGCCCCGGAGGATGCCGCGCCCCACGTTCCGGCGCTGGCCGATCTGGCCCGCGGCAACGCCGCCGCGCGCGCCCTCCGCCTGCTTGAAGCGCTGGCGCGCGCCGAGCCCGACGCGTTTCCCCTGGCCCTCCTGGACGGACGCGTCAGCGTTCGTTTCGAACCGTGCTCGACCGGCCCCGCATCCTCGCGCTGATCCCCCACCAGGGCAGCATGTGCCTCCTGGATGCGGCGCTCGCCTGGGACGGGTCGTTCATTCTCTGTCATGCCCGCTCGCATCTCGCGGCGGACAATCCGCTGCGGCGCGAGGGGCGGCTCAGCGCCATCGCCGGGATCGAATACGGCCTGCAGGCGATGGCGCTGCACGGCGCGATCCTCGAAGGCGCCGCCCCCGATCGACCCGGGCTGCTCGCGCGCCTGCGCGATGTGGAAATCCACCTCGACCGGCTCGACGATCCCGCGCTCGGCACGCTTGCGCTCGAAGCCCGGCTGGAACAGAGGGAGGCAGGCGGATTGATCTACCGCTTCACCGTTCATTCCGCTGGCGGTATTCTGCTCCTCGCCGCCCGCGGGATGATCATGCGGCCGCCCGGAGGGGAGTGATCGGGAATGAGCGCAGCCTCGCCGCCCGCCCACGGGATCGCCGCGGCCGAACCCGAGGCGTGCGATGTCCTGGTGATCGGCGGGGGCCCCGCGGGATCGACCGCGGCGGCCGTGCTGGCGGAAGGCGGCCGCGACGTCGTGCTGCTCGAGAAGGACGCCCATCCGCGCTTCCATATCGGCGAATCCCTGCTGCCCAGGAACCTCGCCATCTTCGAGCGGCTCGGCATCGCCGAGGCCGTCCATGCGCTCGGCGTGATCAAGCCCGGAGCCGAGTTCGTCTCCGACCCCGCCGGCCACCGCACCCTGTTCGATTTCGCCACCGGCATCGATCGCGAATACACGTACAGCTACCAGGTCCGGCGCGCCGAATTCGACGCCCTCCTCTTCGCCCACGCCCAAGGCCGCGGCGCGCGTTGCCGGCAACGGGCGCGGGTCACCGACATCACCTTTTCCCAAGGCGGCCGTGCCCTGGTCCTGGCCGAAGACGCCGCCGGCGATGCCCATCGCTTCGCCCCGCGCTTCGTGCTCGACGCTTCGGGCCGCGAGGCGTTCCTCGCCGGGCGGTTCGGGCTCAAGCAGGCGGACAAGCACAACAGCACCGCCGCCGTGTTCGCGCATTTCCACGACGTGGAGCGGCGCGCCGATGCCGCTTCCGGCTGCATCAGCGTGCATCTGGTCGAGGATGGCTGGTTCTGGATCATCCCGCTCCCCGGCGGCGTGACGAGCGTCGGCTTCGTCGGCAACCGCGCCGCCTTCAAGGACCGGCGCGGGACCACGCAGGAGCTCCTGTTCGAGCGCATCGAGCGGAGCCCCACCGTGGCCGCGCGCATGCGCCTGGCCCGCCCCGTCTCCGCGGTGATGACCGCCGCCAACTACTCCTATCGCGCCCGCACCGCCTGGGGCGAAGGCTACCTGATGATCGGCGATGCCTTCGGCTTCATCGATCCGGTATTCTCGAGCGGGGTTCTGCTGGCGATGAGCGCGGGCGAGCTCGGCGCCGAGGTCGCCTCGGCATGGCTCGCCGACCCTGCCGCCGGACGGGCCCTGGCGCGCCGGATGGAGCGGCGGACTGCCGCCAGGATGGACCGCCTGAGCTGGCTCATCTATCGGATCAACGATCCGGTGATGCGCGCGATGCTGCTCTCGCCGGGCAACCGCATGCGCATGCGCGACGGCGTCGTCTCGGTGCTCGCCGGGAATCTCGATCCGCGCCGCGAATTCCAGGTGCCGCTGCTCGCCTTCAAGGGCACCTACTATCTGCTCCGGCTGCTTTGCGCCCTCGGCTACCGCCTGGCGCCCGCGGCAGCCTCGCTCGGCTGATGGCGGCGCGAGAGCCCTCCTCAGCCCTTCGCCGCCTGCCGGCCGAGCGCCTCGATGAGCCGGCCGATATCCTCGCCGTGGCGGGCGATGAAGGAGGAATAATCGCTCTGCACGAGCAGGCGCAGGCTGACCCCGCCGGCGACAAGGTCGGTGATGCGCAGGCCCCCGGCTTCGGCCCGCACCATCCAGACCAGCGCCACCGACGGCGCGCCCGATTTCGTCACCGTCATCGGCACGGCGATCTCCCTGCCCTGCCATTTCGGCGCGCCGAGCACGACCTGGCCCGGGCGGTAGGGATAGAGGCAGGCCCAACCCACCACCTGCTGCACCAGCACGCGATGGAAGAGGGCGAGGTAGTCCCGGCGCTGGCCGGCCGTGGCGCGCGGCCAGAAGCGGCCAAGGCAGAACCGTGCCAGGCCGTCCACATCCACCACCCGGTCGATCAAAGGTTGCAGCCCCTGCTGTTCGGCGACACTGCGGCAGGAAGCCGTCGCGGCGGCTTCGAATTCCTGCCCGGTGCTCCGGATGAAGGCCGCCGCGGCGTTGAGCTCGGCCCCGCCCGCGCGGGCCCGCCGCGCCAGCAGGAGCGGCGTGGCCGCCGCCAGCGCCAGCATCCGCCGCCGGTCGGGCTCAGCGCCCCGCAAGCCCGGCCGCCGCCAGCGAAACGGGCCTGAGCCCCGCGGCCGCGATCCGCTCGAGGAGCTCGGGCAGCACGGCCAGCACCACCGGCTCGCCGGCGGCGGTGCGGGCCGCGGATCCGTCATGCAGCAGCAGGATGTCGCCGCCCGCAAGGCCGCGTGTCAGCCGCCCGAGCACGCGCGCCGGATCGCGGCTCACGGCGTCCAGCCCGCGCCGCGTCCAGTTCACCGAGCAGAGCCCGAGGCGCGCCAGAACTGGCGCGAGCAGCGGGCCGCGCACGCCGAACGGGGCGCGGAAGAAGCGCGGCTCGCGGCCGGTGGCCTGCGCGATCGCCGCCTGCGCGGCCGCGATCTCGCGCCGCAACGAAGCGGGCAGGAGGAACGCGAACAGCAAGGGGTGGCGGTCGCTGTGGTTTTCCACGCTGTGGCCGCGGCGCACGATCTCGCGCATCAGCTCGGGATGCGCGCGCACCCGCGATCCGACACAAAAGAAGCTCGCCTTGGCGCCGTGCCGGGCGAGCAGCTCGAGCACGCCCGGCGTCACCGCCGGATCCGGGCCGTCGTCGAACGAGAGCACCACCAGCCCTTGCCGCGCCGCCGGCTCCGGCAACCGCGTCACCGTCCGGCCCAGCGCCTGGCTCTGCGGCCAGACGGCGAGGGCGCCAATCGCCAGATGATCGGCGAGGATCGCGCCGAGCAGCCACGGCCAGCCGCCCGGCCAGGCCGCCAGCGCCGCCAGGCAGCCAAGGTGCAGCAGGCATGAGAATCGTATCAGCGGCCGCGGCGCCATCCGCCCGGCCCCTTGCCGCGCGCTCCCGACCGCGCGCGACGCCGAACGCTCGATCATGCTCATGCCCGCTCGCGGCAGGCAGCCAACCGTCCGGTACCGGCCTTGGTGGCAAGTCGGCGCATCGGTCTCTGCGGCATCGGAGTGGCGCGGCGTCGGCTGGCCGCAAGGGTATTGGCAACTCTAGGATCCCGCGCCGCACCTGTCCATCATGGGGCTTCGCAAGGCCCGCGCGCCGCCGGCGCCTGCCCCGCGAACCTGCCGCGATGCCCGCAGCTTCGTCCGCACCCGTCCGCCGAGATCGCATCGCGTGCCGTGGCAGGGGTGGATTTGCCGGCGGCCTGAGCCGCCCGCTATGGTCGCGGGCCATGGCAGATGCAGCGGCCCATGCAAAATCAACCGCCCGATTGCGGGTGACGCTTTCCCCCCGCCGCATGGCTGACCGCCGGCCGGGTCGCGCCGGCATCGCTGCGCCGTGATCGTCTCGGGCGCGGATAACCCGACGCTCTGGCGGCGGGTCGCGGCAGGCGGGCGCTGGCTGCGTGAGACTCTGGCCTTCTACCTGCTCTACGCCGTCTTCGCGATCGGCTGCTTCGGGTTTGGGCTCGGCTGCTTCCTTCTCGCCGTCGTGCTGCCGGCGCGCATCGGCGCGCCGCTCGGTCAACGGATGATCGGTTGCTGGTTCCGCCTCTATCTCGGGATGCTCCGGCGCGCCGGTCTGCTGCGCGCCGATCTCGGCGCTCTCGATCGGCTGCGCGCGGAGCGCGGGCTGGTCATCGCCGCCAATCACCCCTCGCTCCTCGATGTCGTGCTGCTGCTCTCGCGTCTGCCCGCCACCGTCTGCATCGCCAAGCCGGCGATCTGGAACAATCCGCTGCTCGGCGGCGGCGCGCGCCTTGCCGGCTATCTGCCGAACAATTCTCCGCTCCGCCTGGTGCGCCAGGCGCGCGCGGCGCTCGCCGCCGGGCGCCTGCTGCTGATCTTCCCCGAGGGCACGCGCACCCAGAGCTTCCCGGTCAATCGTTTCAAGCCGGGCTTCGCGCTGATCGCGGGCCAGGCCCGCGCCCCGGTGCAGACGGTCTTCATCGACGCCGCGACCCCGTTCCTCGGCAAGCAATGGAAGCTGCTCCACCGCCCCGCCCTGCCGCTGGTCTATCGTGTCCGGCTCGGCCGGCGCTTCATGGTGAGCGAGGATCCCGTCGCCTTCAGCGACCGGCTGGAGCGCTATTTCCGGGAGGAGATGACCGGGGGCGCCCGCTATGGTGAGCGCTGAGCCGGCGGACGCCACCCGCCTGGTGCTGATCCCGAGCTACGACACCGGCCCGCGCCTGGTCGAGACGGTGCGCGCCGCGCTCGCGGCCTGGCGCCCGGTGCTGGTCGTGATCGACGGCAGCAGCGACGGCTCGGCGGCGCGCCTGGCGCCGCTCGCCGCCGCCGAGCCTGCCCTGGAGGTGCTGGTGCTCGCCCGCAACCGGGGCAAGGGGGAGCGGTCGAGGCGGGGGCGCGGGTCGCGGCGGCGCGCGGTTTCACCCATGTGCTGACCATGGATGCGGACGGCCAGCATCCCGCCGCCGCGATTTTCGAATTCATGGCAGCCGCGGCCCGCGATCCGCAGGCGATGATCCTGGGCCGGCCGCTCTTCGGGCCGGAGGCGCCCGCCGCGCGGGTGCAGGGGCGGCGGATTTCCAATTTCTGCGCCGCAGTGGAGACGCTCGGGGCCGGCATCGGCGATGCGCTCTGCGGCTTTCGCGTCTATCCGATCGCCGCGCTGCTGGCGGTGATGGCGGAGACCCGTTTCATGCGCGGCTTCGACTTCGAGCCCGAGGCGGCGGTGCGGCTCGCCTGGCGCGGCCTGCGGGCGGTCAACCGCCCGGTCCCGGTGCGCTATTTCCGGCCCGAGGAGGGCGGCGTCTCGCATTTCCGCTACGGGCGGGACAACCTCCTGCTCGCCTGGATGCATCTCAGGCTGCTCGGCAGCCTGCCGCGCCGTCTCCTCGGCCGGTTCTGAGGCAAGCGCCATCGGCCGCGACGCCGCCCACCTACCTGTCCACGGCTCCCGCACCACCAGCCGGGACACGACCATCCCATGGATTGATGACCCGCACGCCCGCCCTTCCTGCCCCTCGCCTGCGCGAAGCGTGGGAGGGTGAGGGGAGGGGGCAGGACGCACCCGCCCCCCAGACCCGCGCCGCGCCAAATCCAGTTGCCGCGCGGGCGCGTTCCTGTTACGTTCCATTACCACCATCACAATCCCGCGCGAAATCCCGCTGAATTGCCTCCTCTCGGGGCCGCCGGCCGCGGCAGGGTCACGGGAGGCACCCATGCCCTGCCGGCGGCAGCAAAAGACACGCAGGACACGTCAGGCCGGAATTTGATGAGCGACTCCTTCTTCGAACGCCCGATCCTCAATTCGCCCTACGCTATCCCGGCCGCACTGGGAACTCGACGCGGATGGCCAGCCGACCAGCCGGATCCTCGAGACCGGCGCCGACGGTCCTCGCTCATCACGCCGGTCCCGAAGCCCGAAGAAGCGCCAGGGACGCGGCCAGGGCCGAAATCGTCTTCGACGAGCGAAGAGTCTCTCGACCGCGGAGCAGCAATACAACCCGACCCCGATCATCAACGAAATCCGCGCGCTACGTCGACGCATGGCGGAAGCTGCCCAACCCGGACCAATGGCAGGTCACGCCGGAGACCGCCCGGCTTCTCCAACACTGGCGGCACTCACCAATTCCAGAGCATCCGCCCGTTCTTCTGCCAGGTCGAGGCGGTCGAAACCGCCATCTGGCTGACCGAGGTCGCGCCGAAGCTGGGCAAGCGCGGCGCAAAGTTCCTGGAACACATCGCAAGGCGCCAACGAGCAGGCCAACCCCGAGCTGCTCCGCCTCGCGCTGAAACTCGCGACCGGCGCCGGCAAGACCACCGTCATGGCCATGCTGATCGCGTGGCAGACCGTCAACGCCGTCCGCCGTCCCGACCAGCAAGCACTTCTCGCGCGGCTTTCTGATCGTCGCGCCCGGCATCACCATCCGCGACCGGCTGCGCGTCCTGCTGCCCAACGACCCCGACAGTTACTACCGCACACCGCGAACTCGTGCCCGGCGACATGCTGGCCGACATCGACCACGCCAAGATCGTCATCACCAACTACCACGCCTTCAAGCTGCGCGAGCGCCTGGACGTCTCCAAGGTCGGCCGCGCGCTGCTCAAGGGCGCGCGGCGACGACCTTCGAGACCGCTCGAAACCGAAGGCCAGATGCTCCAGCGCGTCATGCCCGAACTGATGGGCCTGAAGAACATCGTCGTCATCAACGACGAGGCCCACCACTGCTACCGCGAGAAGCCCGACGGACGAGGACGACGAAGACCTGAAGGGCGAGGAGAAGGACGAAGCCGAGAAGAACAACGAGGCCGCGCGCGCTCTGGATCTCCGGCATCGAAGCCGTCAAGCGCAAGCTCGGCGTCCGCGCCGTCTACGATCTCTCCGCCACGCCATTCTTCCTGCGCGGCTCCGGCTATGCCGAAGGCACGCTGTTTCCCTGGACGGTCAGCGATTTCTCGCTGATGGACGCCATCGAATGCGGCATCGTCAAGCTGCCGCGCGTTCCGGTCGCCGACAACATTCCCGGCGGCGACATGCCGATGTTCCGCAACCTCTGGGAGCACATCGGCAAGAAGATGCCGAAGAAGGGCCGCGGCAAGGCCGGCGACCTCGATCCGCTCAACCTGCCCGTCGAACTGCAGACCGCCCTCGAAGCCCTCTACGGCCACTACGAGAAGACCTTCGAGCTCTGGCAGAAGGCCGGCATCGACGTGCCGCCCGTCTTCATCGTCGTCTGCAACAACACCTCCACCTCGAAGCTCGTCTACGAATACATCTCCGGCTTCCACCGCGCCAGGACGACGACGGCACGACGCACGCTTCGACAACGGCCGGCTCGCGCTGTTCCGCAACTACGACGAACACGGCAACCGCCTGCCGCGCCCCAGCACGCTGCTGATTGACAGCGAGCAGCTCGAATCCGGCGAAGCGCTCGACAAGGATTTCCGCGAAATGGCCGCCGACGAGATCGAACGGTTCCGCCGCGAGATGATCGAACGCACCGGCGACGTGCGCGCAGGCCGACAACATCACCGACGCAGGATCTCCTGCGCGAAGTCATGAACACCGTCGGCAAGAAGGGCAGGCTCGGCGAGCAGATCCGCTGCGTCGTCTCCGTCTCCATGCTGACCGAAGGCTGGGACGCCAACACCGTCACCCACATCCTCGGCGTGCGCGCCTTCGGCACCCAGCTCCTGTGCGAGCAGGTCGTCGGCCGCGCGCTGCGCCGCCAGTCCTACGACCTGAACGAGGAAGGCCTGTTCAACGTCGAATATGCCGACATCCTCGGCATTCCGTTCGACTTCACCGCCAAGCCCGTCGTCGCGCCGCCGCAAGCCGCCGCGCGAGACCGTCCGCGTCCACGCCGTGCGGCCCGACCGCGACGCGCTGGAAATCCGCTTTCCCCGGGTCGAGGGCTACCGCGTCGAATTGCCGGAGGAGCGGCCTCGACCGCCAAATTCGACCGACGACTCCGTGCTGGGACTGACGCCCGACCTGGTCGGCCCGTCGATCACCACGAACCAGGGCATCATCGGCGAAGGCGTCGACCTACGCTCGAACACCTGAACGACATGCGCCCGTCCACCATGCTCTTCCACCTCGCCAGGCATCTGCTCTACACCAAATACCGCGACCCCGGCGAGGAGCCGAAGCTCCATCTGTTCGGCCAGCTCAAGCGCATCGCGCGCCAATGGCTGGACGGCGGCTATCTCCGCTGCACCGGCGGCACCTATCCCGCCCAGCTCCTCTATCGCGAAATTGCCGACATGGCCTGCGAGCGCATCAAGGCCGCCATCACCGAGACGCTCTCGGGCGACAAGCCCGATCAAGGCCATCCTCGACGCCTACAACCCGACCGGCTCGACCGCCACGTCAATTTCACCACGTCCAAGACGACCCGCTGGAAGACCGATCCGCGCAAGTGCCACGTCAACTGGGTGGTCTGCGACAGCGATTGGGAGGCCGAGTTCTGCCGCGTCGCCGAGGCGCACCCGCAGCGTCCTGCGCCTACGTCAAGAACCAGAGCCTCGGCCTCGAAGTGCCCTACCTGCATGGGCTCGACGCCGCGCAAATACCTGCCCGACTTCATCGTCCAGGTCGACGACGGCCAGGCCGACGATCCGCTGCAACCTGATCGTCGAGATCAAGGGCTTTCGCGGCGAGGACGCCAAGGAGAAGGCCAACACCATGCGCGCCTACTGGGTGCCCGGCGTCAACAACCTCGGCAAGTTCGGCCGCTGGGCCTTCGCCGAGTTCACGGCGTCTACGAGATCGAGGCGGGATTCGACCAAGCTCATCGCCGGTCTGATCAAGACCGCCGTGGCCGCATGAAGGCGTCGGAGGATGGCCGAGGGCACATGATCGAAGCTCCAGCTACTACCCGGAGACCGATAGCCTCTACATCGAGCTCAAGCCTGAGCCCGGCGCCGAGGCGCGGCGCCAGACCGCCGAGGGCCTCGACGTCGATCCGGACGACGCGGGCGAGGCTGGCCGGCTTCGAAATAGACCATGCCTCCCGGCGCGTCTCGACCTGACCACGCTGGAGACAATCGCCCTCCCGCTGAAGGCAACAAAGGCGGCGTCATGGCACTAGCCCGCATGACTGCGCCGCTCGTTCCAGCCGACCTGCTCGACCGCGTCGTGGCCTATTTCCACCCGTGCCGGGTGATCCTTTTCGGCTCCCGCGCCCGCGGCGAAGCGGGACCCGACAGCGATTTCGACCTTCTCGTCATC
This sequence comes from uncultured Pseudomonadota bacterium, assembly GCA_963840545.1. Lineage (GTDB taxonomy): Bacteria > Pseudomonadota > Alphaproteobacteria > Acetobacterales > Acetobacteraceae > JAKAWQ01. The sequence continues at coordinate 913,356 of CAWIZE010000002.1, forward strand.
GTCGACGACGAACGCCGCGTGAGAAGGTGACGTTGCGGGCAGGCGTCGAATCCCGGCGATCGGCTATCACCGAGCCCAACGACGTGATTCCCGGTCCGCGAGGAGAGCGTTCCGGCAAAGGGCGCAAATACCGGGAACGCTCTCGCGTGCCGCCACGCTTGAGGGAATTGTCGTCTATGAGCGGAGATGACCCCACCGCGCTTTGGAACGAGGTTCTGGCGTGGCTCCGCGTAGCGGAGTCGGACCGCCAGGCGACCCGTCTTTGCCTGGCACGCGACCCGCCACTCGCCGATGGCGCCGCATTTCACTGCGAGCAGGCCGCCGAGAAGCTGCTTAAGGGCTTCCCGGTGCGGGCGAACATCGGCTTCCGCAAGACCCATGACCTCAACGCGCTTTGCGGCGTCCGTCATTGCCAGGTTTCCCGCCGTCGAGGGACTGGCAAGACCGATAGAGCGGTGGACCGCCTGGGGGGTCGTCTACCGCTACCCGACCGAGAGCGAGCCCGAGCCCGAACCGACGGTTGCCGAATTGAACGAGGCCCTTTCTCTCATCGACCGCCTCGCGACGCTGCTGCGCTCCCTCGCGCCGGCGAATGCGCGGGCCGAAACCACGGCAAGCAAGACTGAACGAAAGGGCGGGTCGGGGAGATCATGGCAAAGGCAGAGATCAAGGTCGAGACGCTGAAGCACACAGAGGCGAAGCGGAGGAACATCCCGACCGCCGAGTTCGAGTCCGTGATGCGGCAGGAGGACAAGAGCCCGATCCGCGTCGCCTACGAGCGCCGCAATCGCGACCTCGACCCGCAGCTCGTCTGGCGCGGCAAGGACGAGCAGGACTGGAGCGACCTCGTCGTCCACGCCCCGCCGCTCTACATCCAGGAGAAGGTCCACCCCAAGGTGCTGATCGACGACCTGCTGCGCCAGACGCAAGGCACGCGCGAAGCAGCGACGGACGCCGCAGCCCGACCTGTTCGCCGACTTCAACGGCATGCCCGAAGGCGATGGACAAGACCGAGTTCTACCAGCACGACCAGAACTGGTCGAACCGCATGATCCTCGGCGACTCGCTCCAGGTCATGGCCAGCCTGGCCGAGCGCGAGGGCCTGCGCGGCAAGGTGCAGTGCATCTACTTCGACCCGCCCTACGGCATCAAGTTCAACTAGCAACTTCCAGTGGTCCACCACCAGCCGCGACGTGAAGGACGGCAACGCCGACCACATCACCCGCGAGCCGGAGCAGGTCAAAGCGTTCCGCGACACCTGGCGCGATGGCATCCACAGCTACCTGACTTATCTGCGCGACCGGCTCACCGTCGCGCGCGATTTGCTCGCCGATTCCGGCTCGATCTTCGTGCAGATCGGCGATGAGAATGTGCACCGCGTCCGGGCGGTGATGGATGAGGTGTTCGGAGACGAGAACTTCGTCGTCACGATATCGTTTCAGAAGACGACGCGAGCTCGACGCGAGCATATCCTGTCGAATGTACGACTACATGCTTTGGTACGCAAAGAACACGAGCAGCACTGAAATTCAGACAGCCATCTGATCGAAAGAGCTGCGGGAACCGGGTACAACTCAGCTACGCGAAGTCCGACGAAGCTGAGCGACTGACTCGAAGCAGTACGAGTGAACCGCGATGACGAAGCCGATCGAGATTGAGCCGGATCAGCAGACGTCTTGCGATCGTGACAACCTGATCGAGTCAACGGCCGTCACAACGAGTCGATGTAGTCATTTCGATTTCAAGGGACGCAGACCTTCGCCCTGGAACAGGTCATTGGAAGACGAACCGCAGAGTGGCATGGACGCGGCTTGGCAAGAGCTGGACGACTCATCGTCGCAACGAGCAAGCACTTCAGGTATCGTGCGACTACTTGATGACTTTCCCGTCGTATCCAGTGTCGAACTATTGGGACGACATCGGAGCGGAGCTTCACGAGGACAAAGTTTATGTGGTTCAAACCGCACCAAAGGTCATCCAACGCTGCATCCTCATGGCCACCGACCCCGGCGACCTCGTGCTCGACCCGACCTGCGGCTCCGGCACCACCGCCTATGTCGCCGAGCAATGGGGCCGGCGCTGGATCACCATCGACACGTCGCGCGTCGCCCTGGCGCTGGCCCGCGCCCGCATCATGGGCGCGCGCTATCCGTATTACCTGCTGGCCGATTCCCGCGAAGGCCAGATCAAGGAAGCCGAGGTCACCGCGCACGGCGCCGAGTCCGAGCGCCGACGCACGGCAACATCCGCCACGGCTTCGTCTACGAGCGCGTGCCGCACATCACGCTCAAGTCCATCGCCAACAACGCCGAGATCGATGTCATCTGGGACCAGTGGCAGGCAGACGCTCGAGCCGCTGCGCGCAGAAGCTGAACGCCGCGCTCAAGCAAGAACTGGCAGGAATGGGAAATTCCGCGCGAGGCCGATGCCAAGTGGCCGGAGGCGGCGAAGAAGCTGCACGCCGACTGGTGGCAGGCACGCATCGCCCGGCAGAAGGAGATCGACGCCTCGATCGCCGCCAAGGCCGAGTTCGAATACCTCTACGACAAGCCCTACGACGACAAGAAGAAGGTCCGCGTCGCCGGCCCGTTCACCGTCGAGAGCCTCTCGCCCCACCGCGTGCTGGGCGTGGACGAGAACGACGAACTGATCGACAGCTCGACGCCGCCGAAGGCGACGCACCGGCTCGACGCGACGAAGATCAGACTTCGCCGCAGATGATCCTGGAAAACTCAAGACCGCCGGCGTGCAGCAGGCGCACAAGGAAGACCGGATCACCTTCACCGCCCTCACCGCCTGGCCCGGCGAGCTACGTCTGCGCCGAAGGCCGCTACTCATGGAGAGGCGACAAGCGCGAGAAGCGCGCCGCCATCTTCATCGGCCCCGAGTTCGGCACCGTCCCGCGCCCCGACCTCGTGCCGCCGCCCGCGAGGCCGGCGACGCCGGCTTCGACGTGCTGATCGCCTGCGCCTTCAACTACGAGGCCCACACCACCGAATTCAACAAGCTCGGCCGCATCCCGGTGCTGAAGGCCCGCATGAACGCCGACCTGCACATGGCCGACGACCTCAAGAACACCGGCAAGGGCAACCTGTTCGTGATCTTCGGCGAGCCGGACATCGACATCGATGACGCGAGGACGACGGCCAGATCGCGTGAAGGTCAACGGCGTGGACGTGTTCAAGCCGCAGACCGGCGAAGTCGACAGCGACGGCGCCGACGGCATCGCCTGCTGGTTCATCGACACCGACTACAACGAAGAGAGCTTCTTCGTCCGCCACGCCTATTTCCTCGGCGCCAACGACCCTACAGCGCGCTGAAGACCACGCTGAAGGCGGAGATCAACGCGGAAGCCTGGGCAACGCTGCACAGCGACACCTCTCGCCCGTTCGACAAGCCCGAAGAGCGGCCGGATCGCCGTGAAGGTGATCAACCACCTCGGCGACGAGGTGATGAAGGTGTTCCGAGTCTGATAAAATGCCTGGATACAATCACTATCGCTGGTGCTTGTGCGGTTGGTGTTTTAAGACCGGCAGCAATGGATACTCTGCTCGGTTGCCGTCGATTGCTGCTGACTGCGTCCAGTCTGATAAAGTTCTTGCCGGTAGCGGAGCCAACAAGAGTTGGTCTGCCTGCTTCATTCAGCCAAATGCAACTTGCCCAGTTTGTGGCGCCAAGGTCTTCTATTATCAGAACAAGTTTGGAAGTAGAGTATTCTTCGATGAGATCGGCTGGCCGTGGCCAAAACATCCGTGCACTGACAATTCTCAATCCGCGAACAACTATTCGTCGTATCAGTTGCCAGTAGCGAGAGCGCGGGAAGCTACGCTCGAACTTTTGAGCTATGCAAGAGGGATGAAAGGGATCGACTTCGATCCAAGTGCAAATTTCAGGTCTCGATTTGGTAGTTCGTCTTGGGCCATATTGAGCGTCCTTAGGATTGTGAGGCGTGGATTTGAAAACTATATTGTAGCAAAATCGCTTTCGCCGGTTCTGGATGAGGCCGTATTCGTAGCCTTCACATCTGCGTTCAAGATTGCCACTGTAGGAGATTACTTTGGATTTAATGGAGAAGAAGTCTCTTTTCTGGTAACGAATTTATTAATACCAAAGCAAATGAAGGCGCGTTTTGTCTCTGTATCAGAATTTGTGTCCTTTGAAGCAGTTGGGCTGAAATCATGGAATTCCGCATCGCCGATACCTTCACCGACAGCCTCGCCCGGCTCAGCGGCGAGGAGCAGAAGGCCGTGAAGACCACGGCGTTCGACCTGCAACTCGATCCGGCGAGCCCGGGCCATGAGCTTCCACAAGCTCGACCGAGCAAAGGACAAGAATTTCTGGTCCGTCCGGGTCAAGCGGCGATATCCGGCTCATCGTGCACCGGAGCGAGGGCAGCCTGCTGCTCTGCTATGCCGGCCACCACGACGACGCCTACGCCTGGGCGGAACGGCGCAAGCTCGAGACGTCATCCCAAGACCGGCGCCGCGCAGCTCGTCGAGATCCGCGAGACGGACCGAGGAGATGCTTATCCCGCATCCGCGGTACCCGGCCGCTGATCGCCCCGCCCAAGCCGCGCCTGTTCGACGCCGATGCCCGACACGAGCTGCTCGCCTATGGCGTGCCGCCGGAATGGCTCGCCGACGTTCGCAGGCGAACGAGGACACGATCCTCGACCTCGCGTCGACCACCTGCCCGCAGGAGGCGGCGGAGGCGCTTCTCGACCTTGCCACGGGCGCCAAGCCGCGCGCTGCCCGAGCTGCGCCTCGCCCGCTGCCGACCCCTTCGCCCACCCCGACGCGCAGCGCCGCTTCCGCGTGGTCGCGAGCGTCGGAGGAACTGGCGCGCGCGCTCGACTACCCCTGGGAGAAATGGACGGTCTTCCTCCATCCCGACCAGCGCCAGTCTGGTCGACGCGATCTACCCGGACCGGCGCGCGTCTCCGGCTCCGCCGGCACCGGAAAGACGATCGTAGCACTTCACCGCGCCGTCCATCCTCGCCCGCGCGAACCCGCGACGCGCGGGTTCTGCTGACGACATTCTCGGCAACGCTCGCGAGCGCCCTGCGGATGAAGCTGCGACCATCTCCTCGGAAACGAGCCGCGGATCGCCGAGCGCATCGACATTGTGCACTCGATCGCGCTTCATCGGCCGCACGCTTTATACGGAAGGCATTCGGCCAGCCGACGATCGTGGAGCCGCAGAGCTGTACGCGCATGCTGCTTCGAGGACGGCCGCCGGAGCGTCGAAGGCCACAAGCTTCACGCCTGCATTTCCTGCTCGCCGAGTGGGACCACGTGGTGGACGCCTGGCAGCTCCGCGTGGGAAGCCTATCGCGACGTCCCCCGCCTCGGCCGCAAGACGCGGCTCGCCGGCAGCCACAGCGCGAAGCTGCTCTGGTCGATCTTCGAGCGCGTCCGGCACGCCCTGAAGGCGCGCGACATGCTCACCTGGCCGGAGTGTTCGCGCCGCTCGCCGCGCGTTCGCCCACGGGCCAAGAAGCGCCCTTCGACTTCGCGGTGGTGGACGAGGCACAGGACATCAGCGTCGCCGCAGCTTCGGTTTCTCGCCTCATTGGGCGCGGACCGTCCCGATGCGCCTCTTCTTCGCGGGCGACCTCGGCCAGCGCATCTTCCAGCAGCCATTCTCCTGGAAGTCGCTCGGGCGTCGACGTCCGCGGCCGGTCGCACACCCTGCAGATCAATTACCGCACATCCCACCAGATCCGGACCTGCAGGCGGACCGTCTGCTCGGCCACGCAGTCACCGACGTGGATGGCAACGCGGAGAAACGCGCGCGAACGGTTTCCGTCTTCAACGGCCCGCCGCCGATGGTCATCGGTGCTCCCTGATGCAGGCACGAGGAATGCGCAGCCGTCGGGACGCTGGATCGCCGAGCGTGCCGAAGGACGGCGTCGAAGCCCGACGAGATCGGCCTTTTCGTGCGTTCGCCGGCCGAGATCGAACGCGCCCGTGCCGCGGCCAAAGCCGCGGCGGGTCGAGCCGTCGGAGCTCGACCGAGTACGATGGAAGTCGCCAGCCGGCCAGGTCTCTATCGGCACGATGCATCTCGCCAAGGGCCTGGAATTCCGCGCCGTCGCCGTGATGGCCTGCGATGACGACGTCATCCCGTCCCAGGAGCGCATTGAAAGGTCGGCTGACGATGCGGATCTGGAAGAGGCCTACAACACCGAGCGGCATCTTCTCTACGTCGCCTGCACGCGGGCCCGCGACCACCTCTTGGTCACCGGGGTCGATCCCGCATCGCGAATTCCTTGACGACATCACCGGCGCAAGGCGGGTCCGCTAAGCCTCAGATGGCGTACCGACCTCTTTTCCCGCATCCGACGTCACGGGCCTTCAGCCAGTCCCAGCCGCCTGGCAGCGCCGAGCAGCCGCGCGTCACGCGTCCACAAGGTCGCTCCCGCCGCGAGGCGCGCCGCCGCCAGAAGATGTGCATCGACGTACCCGATACCGAGCCCGAACAGACGACGCTCGCCGATGAAGCGCAGCACTTCGTCGTCTGCCGCTACCCTCGCCTGGGGCAGGTCCTGCAGGCTGGTTACGATGAGGTCGCGCTGCCGCAGATGCCCCAGCGCCAGCTCACCGATCACGAAGGGGTGCATGAGAACGCCTTCGCGCTCGAGCAGCGCCGCCAACCTCTCGTCCCCATGCCGCAAATGGTCGACCCATACCGACGTGTCGACCAGGATCACCCCTTCGCCGGCCGCCGCCGCGGCGCCACGGCGAGCCTGGGCTCGCGCCGCCGAGACGGGCGAGGCGCCGCACGGTCTCGCGCTCGACCAAGGCTTTTAAGGCCGCATGGACGAGTGCCGATTTTTCCGCAATTCCCGTGAGAGCCTGAGCCTTCGAGACAATCCGTCATCGAGCGTCAGCGTCGTGCGCGTCATCTGTCCTCCGCCAGGCACGAATTTACCACCATCCACCGTCCGCCCCAACGATCAGCGCCCTCGAACCCCGCTCCCCCGCCCAGCCCCCGCCGGTTCTTGCCTGCGCGCCCCCGGGCTAAAAGCCCCCACCCCCATGACCCCACCCCTCCACATCACCATCGCCGCCACCCACGCCGGCCACCGCCCGCGCGGGCACCCTCCACACCGCCCACGGCCCCGTCCGCACGCCCGCCTTCATGCCCGTCGGCACCCAGGCCACCGTCAAAGGCATGACCCCCGACAGCCTGCGCGGCACAGGTGCAGAGATCGTGCTCGCCAACGCCTACCACCTCATGCTCCGCCCCGGCGCCGAGCGCATCGCCGCCCTCGGCGGCCTCCACCGCTTCATGGACTGGCCCGGCCCCATCCTCACCGATTCCGGCGGCTTCCAGGTGATGTCCCTCGGCGGCTTGCGCAAACTTTCCGAACAGGGCGTCGTCTTCCGCTCCCATATCGACGGCGCCCGCCACCACCTCACCCCCGAGCGCGCCGTCGAAATCCAGCACCTGCTCGACGCCACCATCACCATGGTGCTCGACGAGTGCACCGCATTCCCCGCCACCGCGGAGGCCGCCCGCCGCTCCATGGAGCTTTCCATGCGCTGGGCCGCGCGCTCCAAATCCGCCTACCAGCCCCGCCCCGGCTACGGCCTCTTCGGCATCGTCCAGGGCAGCATTTTCCCCGAGCTCCGCCTGGCCTCGGCGGCGGCCCTCACCACCCTCGGCTTCGACGGCTACGCGATCGGCGGGCTTGCCGTCGGCGAAGGCCAGGCGCGCATGCTGGCCGTGCTCGACGCAACGCTTCCCGCGCTCCCCGTGGACCGCCCCCGCTACCTGATGGGCGTCGGCACGCCGCGCGACCTCGTCGCCGCCGTCGCCCGCGGCGTCGATCTCTTCGATTGCGTGATCCCGACCCGCGCCGGCCGCACCGCCCGCGCCTTTACGTCACAGGGCGTCTTCAACCTCCGCAACGCCCGCTTCGCGACCGACCCGCGCCCGCTCGACCCCGCCTGCGCCTGCCCCGCCTGCCGCCACGCCCGCGCCTATCTCCACCACCTCTTCAAAGCCGGAGAAATGCTCGGCGCCATGCTGCTGACCTGGCACAACCTCCAGCATTACCAATCGCTGATGCAGGGCCTCCGCGCCGCGATCATCGCCGGCGATCTCCCCGCCCACATCGCCGCCCTCGAAGCCGCCTGGGACACGGGCGATCCCGCCGCCTGACCCCGCCGCCTGACCCCCGCCCAAACCCCCGATTGCTGCCCACCGCCCCCCCGATCCGGGCTATCATCGCGGCCCGCCCCGAGAGCCATGCCAGAGCCATCCGATGGACCAGCCCACCCTGCTCGGCCGTCCGGTCCCGCTGCCTCCCAACCCGGAGGCGGCCATGCTCGAGCGCGTGCCCAACCCGGACACCGCCGCCGATTACGCCGTGCGCTTCACCTGCCCCGAATTCACCGCGCTCTGCCCGATCACCTTCCAGCCCGACTTCGCCCACATCGTGATCGACTATGTGCCCGGCGAATTCCTCCTCGAAAGCAAGTCGCTGAAGCTTTTCCTCGCCAGCTTCCGCAACCATGGCGCCTTCCACGAGGCCTGCACCATGCTGATCGCGCGCCGCATCGTCGCGGCAATCGCCCCGCGCTGGCTCCGCATCGGCGGCTACTGGTTCCCCCGCGGCGGCATCCCGATCGACGTCTTCTGGCAGACCGGGGAGCCGCCCGCCGGCCTCTATCTGCCGCCCCAGGCGGTCGCGCCCTACCGTGGCCGAGGATAGCAAACAGGTCATCCGGGCCCGCGCCCGGGCGCTCGGCTTCGACGAGGTCGGGTTCGCCGAGGCCACGCTCGCCCCCCGCCACCGCGCCGCCCTCAGCGACTTCCTCGCCGCCGGCCGCCACGGCGAGATGGACTGGCTCGCCCGCCGCGACGCCGCGCGCGGAGACCCGCAAACCCTCTGGCCCGAGGTCCGCACGGTCATCGCCGTCGGCCTCTCCTACGCCCCCGCCGACGACCCGCTGGCCACCCTCGCCCGCCCCGATCGCGGCAACATCTCCGTCTATGCCCGCGGCCGCGACTACCACGACATCCTCAAGGGCCGCCTCAAGAACCTCGCCGGCTTCGTCGCCGCCCGCTTCGACGCGGGGGTAAAAATCTTCGTCGATACGGCGCCGGTCATGGAGAAGCCGCTGGCCGAGCGCGCCGGCCTCGGCTGGCAGGGCAAGCACACCAACCTGGTCTCGCGCCGCCACGGCTCCTGGCTTTTCCTCGGCGAGATTTTTACAACCCTCGCCCTCGCCCCCGACCCGGCGGGCGAAAACCGCTGCGGCACCTGCCGCCGCTGCCTCGCCGCCTGCCCGACCGATGCCTTTCCCGCGCCCTACCAGCTCGATGCGCGGCGCTGCATCTCCTACCTGACCATCGAGCATCGCGGCCCGATCCCCGAGGAATTCCGCCCCGCGATCGGCAACCGCATCTATGGCTGCGACGATTGCCTCGCCGTCTGCCCCTGGAACCGCTTCGCCGCCGCCGGCCGCGAGGCCAAGCTCGCCGCCCGCCCCGACCTCGCGGCACCCGATCTCGCCGCGCTCGCCGCCCTCGACGAGGCGGGCTTCCGCGCCCGCTTTTCGGCCTCGCCGATCAAGCGCATCGGCCGCGACCGCTTCGTCCGCAACGTCCTCATCGCCATCGGCAATTCCCGCGACCCGGCCCTCATCCCATCCGCCCGGGCGCTGGCCGCCGATCCCCATCCCGTCGTCGCCGAGGCCGCCGGCTGGGCCGTCGCCCGGCTCGAATTCGTCCCGCCTCGAAGCCGTCGCCCGGCTCGAAGCCGTCGCCTGATGCTCGAAAAGCGCAGCTTCACCCTCTCCGGCCACCGCACCAGCGTGGCCCTCGAGGCCGAATTCTGGGCCGTGCTCGCCGCCATCGCCGCCGCCAACAGGCGCTCGCTCTCCGCCCTCGTCGCCGAGACCGATGCCGCCCGCCTGCCCGAGCGCTCGCTCGCCTCGGCGCTCCGCGTCCGCGCGCTCCGTGACAATCCTCCCTCCCGTTAATCCTTGCGCAACCGACTCGTCGGACCATGATCGCCGAACTGCCGCAAAACCTTGGCGGACTTGAGGTGAAACATGCCTCCTCCCGCGCTGCTCGACCTCCCATCCTCCCCCTCATTCAGCCCGCTCGTGCTGATCGATCGCCTGATCACGCTTGCCGAGCAGGCGGACCGCGCCGGCATGGACAAAGCCGCCGGGCATCTGGTCCGCCTCGCCTTCGCGGTCGGGGAGGAGCCGCCCGCCTTGTTTCAATTATGAGATGGGCGATGTGGGCACCATGCTGCGCCCACATCGCCCAGTTTTCCGCTTAATGCCCTGATTTCACTGTCCCCTGGGCCTTCTTCGCGTCCGCGAGCCAGTGCAGCGCCTCGGACACCTCGAAATACCGCTTCGGCCGCCCGATCGGCCCGGCCAGCCGCACCACCACCTCCGGCGCCCCCCGCTCCGCCGCCGTCAGCGCCAGCCTGAGATCCTCCGTCCCGCCCGGCAGATCGACATTGCCGGCGGCCCCGATCGTCCCGTCCTTGCCCGAGAGCGTCCCCTGGCTCAGCGCGAACCGTCCGGCGTTCCCGGCGGCCGCCAGCGAGAGCCGCGAAAACGCCGTCTGCCCGCCCGCGAGCGCCCGGACGAGCGCGCCTTCCGCGCTCGTCCCTTTCCCCGCCAGCCCCGCCAGCCCCGCCAGCGCCGCCCGCACCCCGCCCAGATCGACGCCCGAGACCACGCCCCCCTCCGCGGTGAGCCCCGCCGTTCCCCGCAAGGTCGCGAGCAGCGCGGCCGGGCTATAGCCCTCGGCCGCGAGCCCGAGCCGCCCCGCGATCCTGCCCGCCCCGAGGTCGAGCGGCGTGCCGAACAGCCCGCCCGCCAGCGGCACCCCGGCGAACGCCGCGCCGAGCCGGACCTGCGGCAGCGCCGCCCGGGCGTCGATCCGAAGCGCCGCCGTCATTGTCCCCCCGCCGGGAGGGCTGCCGCTCACCTCGAGCGCCAGCGCCCCGTCCTCCGCGCTCACCCTGCCCGCGGCGTCGCGCAGCATCACCCGTGGCCCCGCCAGCACCGAGCCCGCCGTGAACCGGACGTCCCCGCGCCATCCCGCGAGCAGGGCCAACGCCAGCGGCTCCCGATCGCCCGGCATCGGCACCGGTACCGGCAGCGTGCTCGCCCGGACCGTGCCGGAGATCACCGGCCCGGCCTGCCCCATCGCGAGGCCGAGGCTGCCGCGCGCCGTGAGCGCCCCCGCGATCACCCGGAAACCATCGAGGCTCCACGAATCCGGGCCCCCCGCCGCCCGGCCGATGAGGGAAAAGGAACCCTGGCCGAGCCACCCCGCCGGGTCGGGAAGCCCGCTCACCGCGATGACCTGGGCGATGATCTGGGCGATCATCTGGGCAGCCCCGGGATGGCGCAGCGTCATCAGCCCTTGCCAGGCGCCGGTCTCGAGGTCGACGACCGGCGCCGCGGTCAGCCGGAGGTCGCCGAGCGCGGCATCGAGCGAGAGGTGGAGCGCCTTGGGCGGTCCCGCGGCCGCGGCATCCAGCGTCAGCGCCCCCGGCCAGCGCTTGAGCGCGGGCCCGAGCGGCGCCGGCAGCAGCGCCGCCACCGCTGCCGTGCCCGGGGCCGTCAGCGCCAGCCGGCCCGCCGTCACCACCCCGCCCGCGCCGATCGTGCCCGAGGCGATGGCGCGCATGCCCTGGATGGTCGCATCGAGCCGCCGCACGATCACCTGATCCGGCTCCGCCGCGGCGTCGAGGGCAAGGCCGCTGATCGTCGTGCGGCCCAGCGCCGCCTGCCCGACCGAAAGCCTGAGCTCGACCGACATTCCGGCGAAAAGGCTGGGCAGCGCGGCCAGCCCCGGCGGCTTCCCGCCCGGTTCGCCCGCCAGCCATGGATGCAGCCACGGGCCGAGATCGAGCGTGTCGAGCGTGAGCCCGGCGCTGATCGCGGGCTGGCTGCCCAGCCCGACGCTCAGGCCCCCGGCGACGCGGCTCTGATCGAAGGTCCCGGCGATATCCTCGAGCGCGATCCGGCTGTCATCGACCGTCATCCGCGCGCTCAGCTCGGCCGTTCGCAGCACCAGCGGGGAAAGCCGCGGCAGCACCCCCGGGGCCGCCGCCTCCAGCCAGTGCGCCGTCGTCCCGAGCGCCGGCGCATGCAGATGCGCGGTGCCGACGAACTGCCAGGCGATGGGCTTCCCCTGCACCGGCGCGAGCTGGCCCTCGGCATCGAACTGCGCATCGCCGGGCAGGATCGCCTGGAAGGCGCCGATCCGGGCGCCGCCGGGGGCGAACACCACCGCCAGCCGGACGTTCCGAAGCAAGCCCCGCGCCAGCGTCGCGCGCGGCGCGGCGAGCGTCAGCCCGACCGGCAGGCGGCTCTCGCCGCCCCCGCGCAGCACCGCAAGCCAGGGATCGAGCGGCACCGCCCCCGCGCTCGCCAGCGCCAGGTTGAGCCGCGGGCTCGGCTCGAGCGCGAGCGTCCCGCCGCCGCTCGCCGCCGCCCCGCCCAGCGTCAGCGCCAGTCCCGTGAGATGGACCGCGCCCGCGCCGGCCAGAATCGCGCCGTCGACATGGAAGGGCAGGGCGGGCGCGGCTATCAGCCGCGAGAGGTCCGGCCCTTCGAGCGCCACGTGCCCGCTGATCTGCCCGTTCGTCTCCAGCCGGCCCGTCAGCTTCGCCGCTGTCCCGGCCGCCGCGCCGGCGCCGCTCAGGTTCGCCTCGATCGGCGCGCTGCCGTCCGCTTGCGGATCGTCCAGCCTGAGATCGAGCTGCCAGCTGCTCGCACCCGTGGTGGCGCTGCCCGCGAGCACCAGCGCCGCACTGCCCCGCCCGGCCGCCAGCGTCGCGTTCACGTGCGTGAGCGTCAGGCCGCCCGCCGTGATCTCACCGTCCTCGATCCGCGCGGAGAGCGCCGCGAGCCAGGGCGGGGTCGCGAAGGGCAGGCCGAGCCGCGGCGGCCAGGGCAGGCGCAAATTCGGCTGGCGCAGCGTCAGCTCGCGCGCGTCCACCTGCCCGGAGAGCAGCGGCATGAGCGCGACGCGCAGGCGCAGCTCGGCGACGAGGATGCGCGCCCCATCCCCCCCGCCGCCGACGCGCACGCGCGATGCCGTCAGCACCGGCTCGGGCAGCAGCGAGAGCGCGATCGGCCCGGCGATCGTCACCGGCCGCCCCAGCGCGTCGCTCGCCAGCATCTCGAGCGTGCCGCGATAGCGGTTCCAGTCGAGCACCGCGGGCAGCACCGCCACCGCCGCGACCGCCAGCACGACCACCGCGGCCGCGGCCAGACCCAGAGCGCGCGCGTAGCGCACCGGCTCAGGGCCCCCCGGAATTGTGCTCGCCCGCCGCCGCCCCCGCCGTAGCCGTAGCCGCCGCCGCCAGGCGTCTCGATGACGAATTCATCGCCCGCCGCAAGCTCGGCCTGATCGGTGCCGGAGAGCGCAACGATCGTCCCCTCCGCCCGCTCGACCCATTGCCGCCCCGCCGCGCCGTCCTCGCCGCCGGCGAGCCCGAACGGCGCCACCGCCCGGCGCGAGGCGACGATCACCGCGGTCATCGGCCGGAGGAACCGGATGCGTCGAACCGCGCCGTCCCCGCCGCGATATCTCCCCGCGCCCCCGGAGCCGCTTCGGATCGCGAAGCGCTCCAGCCGCACCGGGTAATTGAGCTCGAGCACTTCGGGATCGGTCATCCGCGTGTTGGTCATGTGGGTCTGCACCGCCGCGGTGCCGTCGAAGCCCGGCCCGGCGCCGGTGCCGCCGCAGATCGTCTCGTAGTACTGGTGCGCCGCGTCGCCGAAGAGGAAATTGTTCATCGTCGCCTGGCTGCAGGCGATCGCCCCGAGCGCGCCGAACAGCGCGTTGCACACCGCCTGCGAGACCTCCGTGTTGCCCGCCACCACCGCGTGCCCGGGCGCGGGCGAGAGGAAGGTCCCGGGCGGGATGACGAGGCGGATCGGCTTGAGGCAGCCATCGTTGAGCGGAATGTCCTCGCCCACCAGGCAGCGGAACACATAGAGCACCGCCGCCCTGGTCACCGCCGCGGGGGCGTTGAAATTGTCGTCCCGTTGCGCGCCCGTCCCGGAAAAATCGACCACCGCGCTCCGGCGCGCGCGATCCACGCTCACCGCGACCACCAGCTTCGCGCCGTCGTCCATCATGTACTCGAAGCGCCCATCGCCGATCCGCGCGATCACCCGGCGCACGCTCTCCTCGGCATTGTCCATCACATGGCGCATATAGGCCCGGACGGTCTCCCATCCCTGCTCGGCGATCACGCGGGCCAGCTCCTGCGCCGCCTTTTCGTTCGCCGCCACCTGCGCCTTCACGTCCGCGACGTTCACGTCCGGGCTGCGCGCCGGCCAGCGCGCCGAGCCGAGCAGCGCGCGAAACTCCGCCTCGCGGATTTTTCCCTCCGCGACGAGGAGGAAATCGTCGATCACGACCCCTTCTTCCTCCAGGGTGCGCGAATTGGGCGGGGTCGATCCCGGCGTGATCCCGCCGATATCGGCGTGGTGGGCGCGCGCCCCCACGAAGAATCTCTTTTCCTTTCCCGCTTCATCGAACACCGGCGTGATGACGGTGACATCCGGCAGATGCGTGCCGCCATTGTATGGATTGTTGAGCGCGACCACGTCGCCGGGGCGGAGGCTCGCGCCGCGCCGCGCGAGCACGGTCTTCACGCTCTCGCCCATCGCGCCGAGATGCACCGGCACATGCGGCGCATTGGCGACGAGGTTTCCCTCGCCGTCGAACACCGCGCAGGAAAAATCCAGTCTTTCCTTTATGTTCACCGAAAGGGAGGTGTTCTGCAGCACCGCCCCGGCCTGCTCGGCGACGTTGATGAAGAGGTTGTTGAAGAGCTCGAGCAGCACCGGGTCCGGCCGGCTCGGATCGTCCGTCCGCCGCCCCGCGCGCGCCGCAATTCGCCGCAGCACGAGCGTCGCCGTCGCCGCGATCTCCGCCTGCCAGCCCGCCAGCAGGACCGTCGTCGCGTTCTCCTCCGCGATCAGCGCCGGCCCCGTGATCCGATCGCCGGCGAGCAGATCGCCGCGCCGGAACACCGGCGTTTGCTGCCACGCGCCCGCGCTCCACATCGCCACCGTGTCGATCGGCTCGGCCGCGCCCGCCGCGCGGCGGGCCAGCGGCGCCTCCGCCACCGCCTCGCCGCCGGCGCTCGCCTCCATCGCGACCACCGCCGCGATCAGCGGCCGCTCGGGTGTCGCGAACCCGAAGCGCGCCCGGTGCGCCCGGGTGAATTCCTCCACCATCTCGGCGAAGGTGCCGAGCGGCACCGGGATCGGCGCATCGGTCCCCTGATAGCGCAGATGCACCAGCGCCTCGGTCGTGATGCGCCCCGCCTCCGCGCCGAGCTGAACCCCCTGGTCCAGCAGCGCCGCGCGCGCCTCCTCGGCCAGCCGTGCCGCCAGCAGCGCAAGCGCCGCCGGCGCCTCCGCGGTGAAGGGGATCTCCACCGCCTGCTCGCGGAGCTGGGTCTGGGCCGCGAGCCCCATGCCATAGGCCGAGAGCACGCCCGCCAGCGGATGAAGGCTCACCGTCTCCATCCCGAGCGCATCGGCGACCGCGCAGGCATGCTGCCCGCCGGCGCCGCCGAAGCAGACCAGCGTGCAGGTGGTCGCGTCCTGCCCCTTGGCGACCGAGATCTCCTTGATCGCGTTGGCCATGTTGGCGATTGCGATCTCCAGGAACCCCGCCGCCAGCGAAGCCGGCGCGCGCGGGGCTTCGCCGCGGCTCTGCGCGACCTCGCCCGCCAGCGCCGCGAAACGCTCAGCCACCAGCGCCGCGTCGAGCGGCTCGTCGCCGCCCGGCCCGAAAATCGCCGGGAAATGCGCGGGCTGGATCCGCCCGAGGCAAACGTTCGCGTCCGTCACCGTCAGCGGCCCGCCCTTGCGGTACGCAGCCGGCCCCGGATCCGCGCCGGCCGAATCGGGCCCGACGCGCAGCCGCGCCCCGTCGTAGCCGAGGATCGACCCGCCGCCCGCCGCCACCGTGTTGATCGCGAGCATCGGGGCGGCGATCCGCACCCCTGCGATCACCCGCGCGAAGCTGCGCTCGAAGCTCCCCGCATAGAGGGCGACATCCGTGGAGGTGCCGCCCATGTCGAACGTGATCACCCGCGCGAACCCGGCCATGGCGGCGGTCCGCACCGCGCCGACGATCCCCGCCGCCGGCCCCGAGAGCACGGCGTCCTTGCCCTGAAACCCCTGCGCCGCGGCGAGCCCGCCGTTCGACTGCATGAAATAGAGCTTCGTCCCGGCCAGCTCGCCCGCGACCTCGGCGACATAGCGGCGGAGGATCGGCGAGAGATACGCATCCGCAACGGTGGTATCGGCGCGCGGGATGAGCCGCAGCAGCGGGCTCACCCGGTGGCTGACCGAAATCTGCGGGAAACCCGCCTCGCCTGCCAGCGCCGCCAGCCGCCGCTCATGCCCGGGATATTTCCAGGCATGCATCAGCGCGATCGCGCAGGCGCCGATGCCCAGCCCCCGCGCGCGCCCGAGCGCCTCCAGGGCGGCGGCCTCGTCGAGCGGCTCGATCTCATCCCCATCGGCGCCGATCCGTCCGCCGACCTCGATCACCGCCTCGTAGAGCATCGAGGGCAGCGTGATCGCGAGGTCGAAAAGCCTGGGCCGCGCCTGGTTGCCGATCCTGAGCGCGTCGGCGAAGCCGCGATTGACGACGAGCAGGGTGCGCTCGCCGCGCCGCTCGAGCAGCGCGTTGGTCGCGACCGTGGTGCCCATCTTCACCGCCTGGATCGCGCCCTCCGGGATCGGCGCGCCCGCGGCCAGCCCCAGCGTGGCGCGGATGCCGGCGATGGCGGCGTCGCGGTACTGGCGCGGGTTCTCGCTCAGGAGCTTCCGCGCCGAGAGCCGGCCTTGGGGATCGCGGGCGACGATGTCGGTGAAGGTGCCGCCGCGATCGATCCAGAACTGCCAGCCCGCCATCGCCCCCAATCCGTCGCCCCGAAGGGCGCGGAGGATGGAGAGGCCGGCCTCCCACGGCAAGGTGCGGCGATTTTGCCGCTGTCAACCGGCGCATGCTACGCTCACTGGCGCGGCGACAAGGACGGCATGGGATACTGGGGCAAGATCATCGGCGGCATGGCGGGCCTGGCCATGGGGGGGCCGGTCGGCTTCGTCGTCGGCGCGGCCCTCGGCCACGCGGCGGACGCCGGCGTGCTCGGCGATCTGCGCCGCCAGGTGAGCGGCTCGATGCGCGGCTCCTTGGGCGGCCCGCGCTCGCCGCTCGGCCCGGCGCGCATCGCCGCCCTCTTCGGCCGGCGCGACGAGGTCTTCGCGATCGCCGTCGTCGTCCTCGCGGCCAAGCTCGCCAAGTGCGACGGCACGGTCAACCGCGCCGAGATCGAGGCCTTCAAGCGGCATTTCCGCGTCCCGCCCGAGTCCGTGCGCCACGTCGGCCGCCTGTTCGACCAGGCCCGCGAGAGCGCCTCCGGATACGAGGAATTCGCCGAGCAGCTCGCCCAGACCTTCGGCGACAATCGCGGCACGCTCGAGGAGGTGCTGACCGCCCTCTTCGTCATCGCCCGCGCCGACGGGCCGGAGAACGGCCGCGAGGAGGCCTATCTCGCCCGCGTGTACCGCGCCTTCGGCCTCGACCAGGGATCTTGGGACCGCGCCCGCGGCGCCGCCCCACGGTACACGACCGAGACCGGCGATCCCTACGCCGTGCTCGGCCTCAGGCCGAGCGCCACCGACATCGAGGCGCGCGCCACCTGGCGCAAGCTGATGCGCGAGAACCATCCCGACAGCCTCGCCGCGCGCGGCGTGCCCGAGGCCTTCATCGCCAAGGCCAGCGAGAAGGTGGCGCGCATCAACGCCGCGTGGGATAGAATCAAGCGCGAGCGGGGCCTTTGAGGCAACGCCCGAGCCCCAACCACAACCAACGCTCCCCCGGCACCCCGATCGACACGCTGGTGCTCCACTACACCGGCATGCAAAGCGCCGCGGCCGCACTCGATCGCCTCTGCGAGGAAGCCGCGCGCGTCTCCTCGCACCACCTCGTGGAGGAGGACGGCACCATCTGGCAACTCGTCCCCGACGAACGCCGCGCCTGGCACGCGGGCCCCTCCTTCTGGCGCGGCCACAGCGACATCAATTCGCGCTCGATCGGAATCGAGATCGTCAATCCCGGCCATGAATGGGGCTATCGTCCCTTTCCGCCGGCGCAGATCGACGCCGTCATCACCCTCTGCACGACGCTCCTCGCCCGCCACCCGATCGCGCCCCGCAACGTCCTCGCCCACAGCGACATCGCCCCCGACCGCAAGCAAGACCCCGGCGAGCTCTTCGATTTTTCCCTCCTCGCGCGCCACGGCATCGGCCTCTTCCCGGCCGGCGTCCCCGACCTCGGCAGCGGCGAAATCCTCACCGACGAAGCAGCCCTCGCCCCGATCCGCCGCGACCTCGCCGCCATCGGCTATGACGTCGCCGCCGAAGGCGCCTGGGACCATGCGCTCGGGATCGTGCTCGCCGCCTTCCAACGCCACTGGCGCCCGGAATCCATCACCGCCCGCGCCGACGCCGGCACCCGCTTGAGGCTCGCCGCGCTTTGCCGGCTCCTCGGGATGTGATGGAAGGCCGTCTCAGGAGGGCAGGGGCTCCGCCCCTTGCAACCCCGGCAAAGGCGGAGCCTTTGTAATCCATTTGCTTGAAGGCGAATCGGGGTCTGGCGCCTCCCATGTTCGGCTCCAGGGGGCAGAGCCCTGGCAGGAGGAGCCTCATGACCGCCGCCGTGCGCGCCGCCGAGCAGCGCTGGGGCGAAACGGAATGCCTCGTCAACAGCGCGGGCCGGAGCGCACCGGCGGGACCCGCAACGACCGGCGCTTTGAACCTCATGTCGATTTCGCCATAATCGTCGCCGCCCCGATGCCGAGCGATCATGGGAGGGTCCGGTGACGACATCACCCGCGCTTGACGCGTATCTCGAACGGATCGCGTGGGGCGGCGTCACGTCGCCGACACTGGAAACCCTCGCCGGGCTGCTGCGGGCCCACATGTCGGCCATTCCGTTCGAGAATCTCGACGTCCTGCTCGGCCGCCCGGTGCGGCTCGACCTTGACGGGGTCCGCGGAAAACTCGTGGCCGCGCGGCGCGGCGGCTATTGCTTCGAGCATTCCACCCTCTTCGCCGCCGCGATCGAGGCGCTTGGCTTCCGGCCCGTCCGCCACTCGGCGCGCGTGCTCCTGTTCTTTCCGCGCGCCTTATCGCCCCGCACGCATATGTTCCTCACCGTGAGCCTCCCCGAGGGACGGTTCGTCGCGGACCCCGGCTTCGGCGGGCCGGGGACCTCGCTTCCGATCCCGCTCGTCGATGCGGGCAGCGAAGGCCCCGGAGAGGCGACGCACTGGATGGCGCGCGAGGACGCCGGCTGGGTGCTGCGCGCGGCGGCGGGCGACACCGCCCGCGATGCCTGGGTCTCGACGCTGGAGCAGGACAACCCGGTCGATTTCGAGATGGCGAACCACTTCACATCGACCCATCCGGGCTCGCCGTTCGTCAACCGCATCATGATGAGCATCTTCAAGAAAGACGGACGCGTCACCGTCGCCGATCGCTGCGTCACGATCACCGAGCACGGGAGCTCTCGCTCAACCGAGCTTGCCGACCGCGCCGCGCTGCGCGCCCTCCTCGTCGCGCATTTCGGCTTCGACCTTCCCGAGGTCGATCGGCTTCGCGTTCCCGCGATTCCCGAGTGGCGATGAGCCAGGCGCCTTGGCCCGGGTCGGCATGGTAGCCTTCAGGCACGGCGGAGCTTCGTCCGCCGGGAGCCGGCACGCCGGTCGGGCTGAGCGAGAGGTGTGACGGCCGATGAAGCTGCTCGTCCCGCTCGATGGGTCTTCGGCGTCCAGGCACGCGCTCGATCACGCGCTCTGGCTCGCCTCCGATCGCCCGGACGCGCTGCTGATCCTGCTCAACGTCCAGAACGCCGAGACGCTCGAGCTCTCGGACATCGCGGTCCGAACGGGCGATGAGCTTGCGCGCGCCGCCCGCAAATCGAATTCGCTGCTGCGGGGACCGCTCCAGGCGTGCCGGGAGCGCCGGGTCCGCTGCGAGGCACGGGCGGAATTTGGTCGGATCGCCGAAACGATCGACCGCGTCGCCCGCACCACCGCCGCCGATCAGATCGTGATGGGCACCCGCGGCCTCGGCCGGTTGCGCGGACTGATGCTGGGCTCGGTCGCGACGCAGGTGGTCCATCTCGCCCGCATCCCGGTCACGCTTGTCAAACAGGCGGGCACTCACCCGCGTCCCTCCGCGCCCGCCCGCTCGGCGTGAGCGCAAGCGCATCCACCGCTCGCGCTCCGATCGCGGTCCCGGATCCGAACGGCCGCGAATTCGCGCCGGCGCCGGGCCCGGCGGAATGCCTCACACCGCGTCGGGAGACCGATCTCCGCCACCCGGACCGTCGCCCCGCATGGCGGCTTCGAGCGTGCCATCCATCTCCGGCCCCGCATCGCCCTCGCCGGCCACGCCCGGCGGCACGTTTCCGATCCGGAACGTAAACTGGACCGGCTTCTTCGCGGGGCCCTGCACCCCGCGCGCAATCTCCGCCCGCCGCGCGGCGTAGCGCTCGGGCGCGTGCATGCGCAGCAGCAGGCCGAGCAGGTGATCGCTGTAGCGCCGCACCGTCGTCACGATCTTTCCCCCGCTCACCACGGGCACCTCACGGCCCTCCACCGCCCGCCGGTAGGCCTCCGTCTCGAGCGAGGCCAGCGCCACGGTCAGCGAATCCTCCCATTGCTGGGCAAAGACCGGATCGGCGTCTCGCCACGCATAGACTGCCCCTTTCGACCGGTCGGCGGCGACGGCGCCCGCGACGACGCTGCCGGTGGCGCCCAGCGCGGCGAGGAACCGCCGCTTGGCCCCGGCGGTGGCGCGCGAGCGCCGCTTGCCGTCGGGTCCGCGCACCACGTCGCCTTTGGGCATTGCCGCTCGGCCGGGCGCCCGCCCCGTCCTGTGGCTGCTCATTCCATTGCCTCCTGCGATCCGCGCGCAGGGGCACGCCGAACGGCCGCCGTCCATCGCCGCGGGATCAATTCGCCTGAGCGGGGATCGACGAAAAATCGCGCCACCCTGCCTCGGCAGGATACGTACCGATCCCCATTGGATCAAGCCTGGCGTCCGCCGCGCACGCCGGGGAGCGGTTGGCCTGGCTCCCCGCGCTTCGCGATCGAGCCCGCCGATCTCTCGGATGCGCCGGCCTTCACCGCGCGCGGCGGCATCGTCAAAGCCCGGACCCTCTTCGGCGGGCAGGTGCCGGCGCCCCTCGAAAGCTTGACCGAGACGTTGGTCGCCCGGCATCTATCTCGATAAATACGAGGGAGAGGCTGCCTTGCCCGGCTCGCGGACGGCAAAGCTGTTCACCCACGGCCGAAGCCAGGCGGTGTGCCTGCCGAAGGAGTTTCGCCTGCCCGGCACGGAGGTGCGGGTGAGCCGGCAGGGGCGCCGCGTGATTCTCGAGCCCATCGGACGCGACCCGGCGGAGGTGCCGGCCGTCTTTACCGAGATCGATCGGCTGCTCGAAGGCGGCTCCTTTCCCGAGGTCGAGCCAGGCGGGGATCGCGCGGCCGTGCCGGATCGGCGCGTCTTTTTCGACCCATGACGTGCCTGGATACGAACGCGATCATCGCCGTGCTGAGCAACCGCCCGGCGCGCGCGCGCGCGCCTTGCAAAGGAGCTTGGCGCGGGCGAGGAGATCGGCGTGCCCGTCATCGTGCTCTTCGAGATGATCCATGGCTACGAAAGGAGCGCCCGGCGCGAGCGGAACAAATCCGCCCTCCGCGTCCCGGGCCTCGCCCGCGAGGATTGGGCAGCCTGAGCCTCGGCCGTTCGGCCTGGCGCCGATCGCGCGCCGGCAGGATCGGGGGGCGAAGGGCCGCGGCCGATGCCGGAGGGGGGTACGGACTCCCATCGAAGCTGCGGACCTGCGTAGAGAAAAAGCCGGTCCTCGCGCCGACGGTGATCTTCGCCTTCCTGGGCGTGGACGACATCGAACCGGAAGGAACGAACATCCTCCGAGCGAAACCCTTGAGGGAGATGAAGAGCGCCGGGAGCCGCTTCTACCGCGGCGATTTGCTTTTATGGTCGTCTTCGTCCCTGCTTCCTGGATACGGGCTCGAGGTCCTGGCGACTGTTCGGGTTCGGCGGAAGAACCGGCCGGCGCCGCCTGCTCTGTGACGGTCTCGAGGACCAGGTTCTGAACGGGCTGCCGGCCGGGATCAAACGCCCAAGGCCAATTGGACCGAGGACGCAAGGATCAACATAGGAGGTTTTGACGGGTTGGTGGGCTCGCCTCTACCACCGCCTCTCAGCAGGGGAGGGCCGCTTCCGACCCAACTCCGCCATAGGGCCGGCCCACCAAGCGATCCAGAAATCGGACGTTCAGCATGGCTGAGCGCCGACGAGTCCGCATCCATCGTTCAGGAGCCGATAGCTGGTCGCCATCTCTCAACGATATGACGTCTTGCGACTCCGGGCCCATCTATCGGTTAGACAGATCTTGATGCTCGGAAACGACTGCGGCGACGAAATCCATCACTGCGCGTACTGTAGGGGTTTTGCGCAGGTCGCGGTGAACCACGATCCAGATATCGCGCGCGAAGAATGGAACATCCTCATGGATTCGGATGAGATCGTGGTCTCTGTCCCCGAGAAAGCAGGGCAAGCCGGCCACACCCACCCCGGCCCGCACGGCGATCAGATGCTCGCTGATGTGGTTCAATTCGCATGCCACAGGACGGTCGCCGGCGATGCCGAGTAGCCACCGTTGTTGCGGCATCTCGGCAAAGCTCTGATCGAAGGCAATAAACTGCCACCTTTCGGGCGCGGTCAAATGGGCATAGGACCGGTGCGCATAGAGGCCGAAGGCCATTGTCCCTACCTTCCGCGTCACGCTGCCCGCTTCATCCGGCTGCACGAGCCGTACAGCGACGTCGGCTTCGCGACGACTCAGCGAAACCTGCAGCCCTTGGGCAGCGAGCGAAAGCCGAATGTCCGGATATTCGGCTCGAAAGCGCGCGAGGTGCCCGGCGAGAAGATGCGCGACCAGAACAGGTGGCGCGCTGAGCGTGACCCGGCCGACAAGTGGCGCATGGGCGGCCTTGGCAAGGCGGGCAACGCCGTGGGCTCCAGCCTCCATCTCAACGGCCCGCTCGAACACCTGCCTTCCGACCGTGGTGAGGCGGCAGGATCGCGGCAGGCGATCGACAAGCCGCACGTCAAGTGCGGCCTCAAGCGCGGCAAGTCGGCGGCTGACCGTGGCATGGTCCACTTTCAGGCTACGGGCTGCGGCGGAGAGGGTGCCGCTCCGTGCCACGGCCAGGAAATGCCGGACGTCTTCCCAATCGACCATCTGCGCGAAATCTCACGGATCACTTGCATATATACTGAATTGTCGCAGAAAGCGCATGAACGTATTTTCCAAGCAAAGCCAGCCACCAATGGCGGGCAAGGCCGGTTGCGCGAAGGAGAACCGAACACCATGACAGGACAACGCTTCAGGGTCGGCATCATCGGGTTGCAGCCGGGCAGGAGTTGGGCCGCACACGCCCATATTCCCGCGCTGCGCGCGCTGTCCGAGACGTTCGAGGTCGTCGGTGTCGCCAACACGAGCAGGGCCAGCGCCGAAGCGGCCGCTGCCGCAACCGGCCTACCGCGGGCCTTCGCCAACATCGCCGAACTGATCGCGGCGCCGGAGGTCAACATCGTCACCGTCGCGGTCAAGGTGCCCCCTCACTTCGAGATCGTGAAGGCGGCGATCGAAGCGGGCAAGCACGTCTATTGCGAGTGGCCGCTCGGCAATGGCCTGGCCGAGGCCGAGGAAATGGCCGCGCTCGCCCGAGCCAAAGGGGTTTTGGGCGTGGTCGGAACGCAGGCGCCGCTCGCGCCTGAGATGGAGTATATGCGCCAACTGATCGCGGACGGCTTCGTCGGCGAGGTGCTGTCGACCACACTGCTCGCGCGGGGAGGCGCTATGCCGGGCGGCGGCACCATCCCCGACAAGAAAATCTATGCCTATCTGCTGGATCGCGCCAACGGCGCCACCATGCTGACGATCCCGCTGGGACATACGCTCGCGGCGCTCACGAGCGTGCTCGGCGAGGTCGCGGAGGTCTCCGCAGTGCTCGCCACAAGGCGGACCACGGCCTTCGCGGCCGATACCGGGGAGACGCTGCCTGTATCCGCCCCGGATCAGGTCCTCGTCAGCGGGCTCCTCGTCAGCGGCGCGCCTCTCTCCATCCACTATCGCGGCGGTGCGGCGCGGGACGGCGATGGTCTGCTCTGGGAGATCAACGGCACGGAAGGCGACATCCGGGTATCGGGTCCCTCCGGCCACACGCAGATGGTGCAGCTTTCCCTAAAGGGCGCGCGGGGCGAGGAGAAGGTGCTTCGGCCGCTGGAGATCCCGGCCTCATACCGTTCCGGCTGGCCGGAGGAGGTGGAGCCGGGGAACGTCGCCCGCCTCTACGCCAGAATGGCCCAAGATCTACGGGACGGCACCCGTACCGCGCCGAGCTTCGATGATGCGGTTGAGGTGCATCGCATCATCGCCGCGATCGAGAGAGCAGCCGAAAGCGGATGTCGCACCGCGCCGCGTGATCCAGGGCCGCGAGGGGCAGGTTGTCGTCGCGATCGATATCCTTCAAAGGTCCGCAGTCCGGTCTTGCCATCCACCTGACTTTCTGCTCCAGCCGGGCGTGACCTTGAACCGAATGTCCGATTACCACGCATCCTGACGCGGAAGCAGACCGGCAGAAGACCACCCAAAGCCGTCCATCCGCAGGGGACCAGAACCCGGCGGTATTGAGGCTGAGAAGGCCAGGATAACTGCTCCGGCAACCCGTCAAGGCCTTTGTGCAGAGCTAATAAATATTTGCAATATGTTATGCACGGGCGCCGGTTCGTGGGGTCGGTGTCTGCGGTAACGTCAGGAGACCGGCCGCACGTAAACTTCGAAGCGGCTGCGAGCTTCACGGTTCCGCTCGCCCCGATCGCCGAGCAGCGTCGCATTGTTGAACGCATCGACCCGCCGTTCGCCGAGATCGAGGTGGGCAAGCGAGCACTGAAGTTGGCGCGCGATGGGCTGGAAACCTTCCGCCGTGCGCTGCTCAAAGCCGTCGTCACGGGCGAGCCCACACGCGACTGGCGCGAGAGGGGCAGGCCCGCCGAGACCGGTCACGACCTCCTCGGCTGGCGGACCCCGCCTCTGCCCGAGCGTCTGCCGGGCTGCACATCCCGGCCAGGCAGACGCCCGCGCGGGGCATGCCCCCCCCACAGGGCATCGATCGCCACAGGGGGTCGATCGCCACAAGGCACACCCCCCCCGACGAGTGCGGCGGGACCAATTCGCCTGCGCGGGGATCGACGAAAAATCGCGCCGCGCAGCCTCGGCAGGATACGTACCGATCCCCATTGGATCAAGCCCCGCGTCCGCCGTGCGCGGGCATTCCTGCTACCCGTTGCGGTTCTGCGCGTCCCAGTAGCGCTCGAGATTGGCGATCAGCGCCAGGCTGAAATGAGCTTCGGCCTGCTCGCGCGCGTAGGTTGCGCAATAGCGGCGGAAGAGGTCGAGCGGCTCGGCGCCCACCCGAAAGGCGCGCCGGTTCCCGACCGCGCCCACCGAACCGGAGTTGGTGAGCCCATCAACGGTCCGCGCGATCGCCGCGTCCATTTCCCCCGCCGGCACGATCTCGTCGCATAGGAGCCGCCCCTCGGGGCTGTCGCAGGCCAGCCGCCGCTCGGTACTGAACGAGCTGGCGCGCGAGCCGCTCGCCGGCGAAGCGCGGCAGGCGCAGATTGGCGAAGCCGGGGATGATGCCTTCCTTGCGCGCCGGCAGGCTGAGCCAGGCATCGTCAGCCGCCAGAACGTAATCCACGGCGAGAAGAATCTGGCAATGCCCGCCGATCGCGAACCCGTCGACCGCGGCGATCCACGGCTTCTCGATCCCCCGCCCGTGCACGTCGTCGGGAAGCTGATCGGGCCGCGCCACGCCGCGCAGGAGCTTGTGGACGAAGCCGAGGTCCCGTCGAAGGAACCACAAGAAAGGAATTTTTCCCTGATAAAGATGCGTCAGATTGATGCCGGCACCGAAAATATGCCGGCCGCGATGTTTCGCGTGCTCGACCCTCGCCCCCCGCAGCACCGCGATCTCGCTGGCGGGATCGAGAATCGCGAGATCGACCGCCGTTTCCATCGCATCGAGTGTCGTCTCGTCCTCGGCGTTGAGGAAGCGCGGATTGCCCGCGACCAGCAGCACGCCCTTGCCCCGCCGCTCCAGCCTGGCGGGGCCCAGATCCATCGCGCCGCGCGCGGAAAATTCTTCCAACCGCTCGAGGCTCTCCGCCCGCGCCAGCAGCATGGCGTGGCAGAGATGAAGCCCCGCCCGCTCGCTGGCGAAAATCGCGGAGAGGAGAAAACCCTGGTCGATCTCGAGCCCGTCCTTGTCGCGCTGGAGCGTATCGGCCTCGGCGGCGAGCTGCCGCCCCGTCGGCACGAGCCCCGGAAACCGCTCCGCGGCCAGCAGCGCCAGCTCATCGAGGCGGACGAACCGCGAGAACCCGTCGGTGAGAGCGGCGTAGGCTTCCTCCGCATGCGCCGCGAGGAAGCGCGCCCGGGACGCCCGGGCCCGCGCCCGCACCATCTCGGCGGCCCGCGCTTCCGCCTCCGTCCGCGCCTTCTTCTGCGGCAGCCGCGCAATCAACCGCTCGGCACGCAGCCAGAACTCCGAAAATGCCGGGCAATCCGCAACGAACCCGCCCGCCGCCTCCGGCTCGCGCGCGAGCCACACCGCCACCTCCGCCTGTGGCAGCCCCACCGCCGCGATCGTCGCCTCGATCATCGCCCCGGGCGCCGCCTCCACGCTCATCGTCGCCTCAGCCTTTCGGCCTGAGATCGAAAACCCGCGCGGCCTTGCCTTCGGAGCGCGCGATCGTCCCGGGTTCCACCACCCGCACCCGTGTCGTCACGCCCACGAACATTTTTATGAGGTGCTCGACATTGCCCGCGATCTCGGCGTGCTCGCCGTTGGTCGCGGCCGCCCGCGCCTCCACCACCACGGCGAGCTCGTCGAGCCGGCCGGGGCGGCTGAGCTCGAGCCGGTAGTGCGGCGCCACCCGCGCGTCCTTCGCCAGCACCGCCTCGATCTGCGAGGGAAAAACATTGACGCCGCGGACGATCAGCATGTCGTCGCTTCGTCCCCGCACGCGCTCCATCCGCCGCATGGGCCGCGGACCGTCCGCTGGCCGCGACGTCGCCGCCATCAGCCGCGTGAGGTCGCGCGTGCGGTAGCGGATCACGGGCATCCCTTCCTTCGTCAGCGTCGTCAGCACCAGCTCTCCGAATTCGCCCTCGGCGAGCCGCCGCCCCGTTTGGGGCTCGACGATCTCCGGATAGAAAGCATCCTCCCAAATCGTCAGCGCCCCCTTTTCGTCGGGAAATTCCTGCGCCACCCCCGGCCCCATCACCTCGGAAAGTCCGTAATGGTCGAGCGCGGTCAGCCCCAGCCGCTGCTCGAGCTCCGCGCGCATGCCCTCGCTCCAGGGCTCGGCGCCGAACATCCCGATCCGCAGGCCGCACGCCCGCGCATCGAGCCCCTGGCGGGCGAATTCGTCGGCGATCGTCAGCGCGTAGGAGGGCGTCGCGGCGAGGATGTCGGGCCGGAAATCGTGAATCAGCTGCACCTGCCGCCCGGTGAAGCCGCCGCTCGCCGGGATCACCGCCACGCCGAGATGCTCGGCGCCGTAATGAAATCCGAGCCCGCCGGTGAACAGGCCATATCCGTTGGCATTGTGGATCTTGTCGCCCGGCCGCCCCCCGGCGGCGCGGATCGAGCGCGCCATCAGCCCCGCCCAGGTCGCGAGATCGCCCCGCGTAAGCCCGACGACCGTCGGCTTGCCGGTGGTGCCGCTCGAGGCATGGATGCGCACGATCTCCTCCATCGGCACGGCCAACATGCCGAACGGATAGGTGGCGCGCAGATCCTCCTTGCTGGTGAAAGGGAATTTTCCGAGGTCGTCGAGCCCCCCGAGATCGTCGGGATGAACGCCCGCCTGCGCGAATTTTTCGCGGTAGTGCGGCACCCGCTCATAGGCCCGCGCGATGACCGATTTCAGCCGCGCGAGCTGGTGCGCGCGCAACGCCGCCACGCTCGCGGTCTCGAAGAACGCCCGCCCCTCGCCGGAACGCATCGCCCCCTCCCGGCAGCGGCGGCAGACTATCGGCCACCCGCCGCCGCCGGCAAGCGCCCGCCACCCGACACCCGATTGACGAACCCGCGCCGCGGCCGCATCTCTGCCCCGCCAGACGGCCGGACGGCCGCCGGCGCGCGCTTCGCGGCGCGCGCGGGAGGAAAGTCCGGGCTCCACGGGAACACGGTGCCGGCCAACCGCCGGCGGGGGCGACCCCAGGGAAAGTGCCACAGAAAACAAACCGCCGGCACTGCCAAACGGGCGCTGTCGGCAAGGGTGAAATGGTGCGGCAAGAGCGCACCGCGCGTCCGGCAACGGGCGTGGCAGGGTAAACCCCACCGGGAGCAAGACCGAATAGGGGCGGCCGGCGGTGCAAGCCGCCAGGGGCGTTCTCGACCCGCCGCCCGGGTTGGTCGCACGAGGCGCGCCGCAAGGCGCGTCCTAGAGGAATGGCCGTCCCGCCTGCCGCGGAGAAATCCGCGCGGGCGGACAGAACCCGGCTTACAGGCCGTCTGGCATTTTTCCCCCGGCATTTTTCCCCCGCATTTTTCCCCCGCATTTTTTCCCCCGGGCATTTTTCCCCGTTGCAGACTCGCGCCATGAGCGGAACAAAACGCGAAAGCCGTCCGCCCGACGAGAAAGCCGCTCAATTTCGAGGCAAAGACGAGCAAAATGTTAAGAAGGCGAATCGAAGACACGCTCCATGATGGCCGCCCATGATCGCAACGCGGCCGCGAATCTTCTTTACCGCCCATCGCTGACCATGTTATCCCACGTCTTCCCATGCGCGGACCGTAATGGGGACCAAGATCGGGACCAAAATCGGGACCATATCGCGGCACCGCGCGGGAGCATGAGGCCTGCAGATGCGGCCAATCCCAAGGAGCGAACGGACCCAGCCGGATGAGTCAATTCTGGGGCACCCATCAGAACAAACGCGATGGCAAGGGCCGCGTCTCCATCCCTGCGCCCTTTCGCGCCGCGCTCCGCGACGGCAAGGCCGAGGACCATGTCGTTACGGTCGTGCTGCGCGCCTCCCACAAATATTCCTGCATCGAGGCCTGGCCGGTCAGCGAATTCGAGCGCCTCGCCGTTCCTCTCAAGAAGCTCGACTTCTTCAGCAATGACCAGGAGGACCTCGCCACGACCCTCTACGCCGATGCCTTCCCCGTCGAGTCCGACAAGGAAGGGCGCATCATCCTGCCTGAGGGGCTCGTGCGCCATGCCGATCTCGATGGCGCGGTCGCCTTCGTCGGCCTCGGCCAGATCTTCCAGATCTGGGAACCCGCCGCCGCCGAGCGCCGCCGCGCCGAGGCCCGCGAGCGCGTCCGCACCCAGAACCTGACGCTGCCGGGCGCCGGCCCCGGCGCCGCCTCGCCCGAGGCCCGCGCCGCCGCGCCGGCGGGCGGTGCGGGATGAGCCACATCCCGGTCATGCGCGAGGAAGTCCTCGCCGTCCTCGCCCCGCGTGACGGCGGCACCTATCTCGACGCCACCTTCGGCGGCGGCGGCCATGCCGGGGCGATCCTCGAGGCCGCGCGTTGCATCCTCTTCGCGATCGACCGCGATCCCGCGGCGATCGCCCGCGGCGCCGCGCTCGCCGCCCGTTTCCCCGGCCGCCTCACCCTCATCGAGGGCCGCTTCGGCGCGATGCTGGATCTCCTCGGCCGCGCCGGCGTCACGAGCCTCGACGGCATCGTGATGGATCTCGGCGTCTCCTCCTTCCAGCTCGAGGACGCCGCCCGCGGCTTCAGCTTCCGCCTCGCCGGCCCGCTCGACATGCGGATGGGCAGCGACGGCCCGACCGCCGCGGATCTCGTCAACCGGCTTCCCGCCGCGGAGCTCGCCGCCGTCCTCGCCGAGTTCGGCGAGGAGCGCCACGCCCGCCGCATCGCCCGCCGCCTCCTCGCCGCCCGCGCCGAGGCCCCGATCGCCACCACCACCGAACTCGCGAGGATCATACGCGCGGCGCTGCCGCCCTCGCGCGAGGCCGCCGCGCCGCGCGGGCGGATCGATCCGGCGACGCGGAGCTTTCAGGCGCTGCGCATCCGCGTCAATGACGAGCTGGGCGAGATCGCGCGCGGCCTCGAGCAGGCGGCCGCGCTGCTCGCGCCGGGCGGCCGCCTCGTCGCCATCGCCTTTCATTCGCTCGAGGACCGGCTGGTCAAGCGCTTCATGGTCGAGGCCGCCGGCCGCGCGCCGCTGCCCTCGCGCCACGCGCCGGCCGCGCTTCGCCCGGCGGCCCCGCGCTTCGGCCTGCTGACCCCGCGTCCGCTCCGTCCGAAGGACGCCGAGATCGCCGCCAATCCCCGCGCCGCCTCGGCCCGGCTGCGCGCCATCGAGCATCTCGCCGAGGCCACCACCGGCCAGGGGCTTCCCACCGGCCAGGGGCTTCCCACCGGCCAGGGGCTTCCCACCGGCCCGAGGCTCCAATGATCCGGCCGGTGACGGTCCTCACCGCCCTGCTCGCCGCCGGCAGCGGGCTCTATCTCTACCAGGCCAAGCACCGCACCCACATCGCGGACGACCGGATCGCGGCGATCGAGGGCCAGATCCAGACCGCCCGGACCCGCATCTCGCTGCTCCGCGCCGAGTGGGCGCTCGAGAATTCTCCCATTCGCCTCGCCGACCTCGCCGGCCGCTATCTCACCCTCGAGCCGATGAAGCCGTCCCAGGCCTTGAGCTTCTCCGAGCTTGCCGCCCACCTGCCGCCGCCCGCCCCGTCCGGCACCACGCCCACCCCGCCCAACGGGGTGGCCCGGCCGCTGCTGCCCCTGCTCGCGGCCGAGCCGGTGGGCTCCCCGGCGCTCGCCGCCTTCGCCAGCCTCGACCTCCTCGGCGGCGGGCCGGTCCCGCCATCGTCCGACCCCACGCCGGTGCTCGCCTCGGCCGCCCCACCAACGCCATCCGCCCCGCCGACGCCATCGCCAGCTCCCCCGCCGGCGGTCGTCGCCTCGCTCGCCCCGGCCGCCGCGCCGCCCGTGCCGCGCCTGCCGCCTCCGGTGCCCTTGGTGGTCCCCTCGGCCGCCCTGCCCTCCGTCCCGCGGGCCGTGGCCGCGCCCGTGCCCTATCCCGTGCCCCAACCGGTGTTCCGCCCCGTTTCGGCACGCGTCTCGGCGCCTGTCTCGGCCCCCGCCTCGGCCCCCGCCTCGGCCCCCGCCTCGGCCCCCGCCTCGGCACGCGTCTCGGCACGCGTCTCCGGGTCCCCGGAGGCCCCCGTCGGCGCACCCGTGCTCGCGACCGCGCTCGGCGGCGCCTACCCCAGCCTGCCGCCGCCCGCCCCCCTTTCCGGCGCCCATTGAGGCCAACGCCGCGATGAGCGAACCACCCCATGCCGATCCCCCTCGGGCGCCCCCACCGGACTCGCTTCCCCAGCGCGCCGATCCGCGCTTCGCCCCCGCCCGCCCGCCCGGCACGCCGCGCGCCGGCGCCATCCCGCGCCTCGAGACCGTCCGCGTCACCGCGCCCGACCTCGCCCGCCGGGCCGCGCTCGAGACCAGCCGCCGCCGGCTGCTCGCCACCGCCACCGGCTTCGCCGGCCTCTTTGCCGCCCTCGGCCTCAAGCTCACGGACGCCACCGTGATCAGCCCGGTCCTGCCGCCGCCGGTGCCGCAGGAGACCGCCGGCGCGACGCCCGCCCTCGTCGCCCGGCGCCAGCGGGCGATGATCGTCGACCGCAACGGCGTGATCCTCGCGATCTCGCTGCCGACCGCGTCGGTCTATGCCGATCCGCGCCAGATCATGGATCGCGCCGATGCCGTCCGCCGCCTGAAATCCGTGCTCCCCGCGATCGACGCCGCCGCGCTCCTCGCCCAGTTCGACATGCCCGGCCGGAGCTTCGTCTATGTCGCGCGCGAGGTCGGCCCCGACCAGGAGCTCGCGATCAACGATCTCGGCATCCCCGGGGTGAGCTTCCTGCCGGCGGAGCAGCGCCATTACCCGCTCGGCCGCACCGCCTGCCACGTGCTCGGCTGGGCCGACGTGGACGACAACGGCGTGGCGGGGATCGAAAAATTCGCCAACCGCCGCCTCAACGAGAACCCGGCGCCCCTTCGCCTCGCGCTCGATGTCCGGGTCCAGGCGGTGCTGCGCGACGAGATGGCCAAGGCGCTCGACGATTTTCAGGCCAAGGGCGCCGCCGGCGTCATCATGGATGTGCGCAGCGGCGAAGTGCTGGCGATGGTCAGCCTGCCCGACTACGACGCCAATGATTTCTCCACCGCCCCCGCGGCCGAGCGCTTCAACCGCGTCGCCACCGGCGTCTACGAGCCGGGCAGCGCGATGAAGCTGCAGACGATGGGAATGGCGCTCGATTCGGGCCTCGTCCATGTCTGGGACCGCTTCAACACCACCCACCCGATCGCCATCGGGGGCTTCCAGATCACCGACTACGAGCCCGCCAACCGCTGGCTCTATCTGCCCGAGATCCTCGCCTATTCCTCCAATATCGGCGCCGCCCACGTCGCCCTGATCGTCGGCAAGCAACGCCAGCGCGCCTGGCTCAGGAAGCTCGGCTTCTTCGACCGCGTCCCGATCGAGCTGCCCGAGGCGGCGATGCCGCTGGTGCAGACCGACGCCGAATGGGGCAAGGCGACCATCATGACCGTCGCCTTCGGCAACGGCATCGCCATGACGCCGCTGCATCTGCTCAACGCCACCGTCCCGCTGGTCAATGGCGGGGTGATGTTCGCCCCCACCCTGATCTACCAGGACCCCGCGACGCCGCGGGCCGGCACGATGGTCCTCGACCATCCCGAGTACACCTCGGACACGCTGCGCCGGATGATGCGCGACGTCGTCCTCCTCGGCACCGGCATCTTCGCCAGGGTCCCCGGCTATTTCGTCGGCGGGAAAACCGGCACCTCGCAGGTCGTGAGCAAGATGGGCGGCTACCGCCTGCACACCAACCGGGCCGGCTTCATCGCCGCCTTCCCGATCGAGGCGCCGCGCTACGCGCTCTACATCATGGTCGATTCGCCGAAGGCGAACGCGCTCTCGCAGGGCTTCAGCACCGGCGGCGAGATCTCGGCCAAGCCGGTCGCCCACACCATCGCCCGCATCGCCCCGATGCTCGGGCTGCTGCCGGTGACGGACCCGGTCGAGATCAAGGCGATCGATGCCGGGCTGGCCCTGCCGCTCCATCCCACGGCCCCGCCGGGGGTGGTCGCGCTCGGCCCGGACCATCCCTATCCGGCCGACGCGGCGAATGCCCCGTCGGCTTCGCATCGAGCTCCAGGGGGCCTCGCCCCGCGCGGTGCCCAGCGCTACGCCGCGTCCCATGAGCTTGCCCAAGCCACCGATTCGAAGTCGCTGAGCTGATGGCGCAGCTGGCCCCCGCTCGCCGCCCTTCCCCCGCAGCGCCCGGCTGGCGGGCGCTCGGCGGCATCGCGCTCGCCGGCATCGCCGCCGACAGCCGCCGCGTCCGGCCCGGCTTTCTCTTCGCCGCCCTCCCCGGGCTCGGCGGGGGAAGACCGGGCGGTCCCGCCCGCGCCGACGGACGCGCCTTCATCGCCGATGCGGTGGCCAACGGGGCTGCCGCCATCCTCGCCCCCGCCGGCACCGCCTGGCCGCCCGGCGTGCCGCCGCGGCCGCTGATCGAGGACCCCGAGCCGCGCCGGCGGCTCGCCGAGCTTGCGAGCGCCTTCGCCGGCCCCGCCCCGAAGACCATCGCCGCCGTCACCGGCACCAACGGCAAGACGAGCACGGTCGAGTTCCTTCGCCAGCTCTGGGCGCTCGCCGGCCATCAGGCCGCCAGCCTCGGCACCCTCGGCCTGATCACCCAAGAGGGCCGCGAGCCCGTCTTGGGCTGTCAGTCGGGCGCGCTGACCACGCCCGACCCCGTGGTCCTCGCCGAGACCATGGCCCGCCTCGCCCGGGCCGACATCCAGCGCGTCGCGATCGAGGCCTCCTCGCACGGCCTCGACCAGTTCCGCCTCGACGGTCTTTCCCTGGCTGCCGCGGGCTTCGCGAGCTTTTCCCGCGACCACCTCGACTACCATGCGAACATGGCCGCCTACCGCGCGGCAAAGCTTCGCCTTTTCGCCGAGCTTCTCCCCGAGGGCGCGGCCGCGATCGCCGCCGCCTCCCTCGACGCGACGACGCTTGCCGCGCTCCGCGCCATCGCCCGCCGCCGCCGCCTCCGCTTCGAGATCGCCCGCCTCGAGCAAGCCGCGCCGGTCCCCGAGGGCCAGCGCCTCACCGTCTCCGGCACGGAGTTTTTCCTCCCGCTCCCCGGCCGCTTCCAGGCCGAGAACGCCGTCCTCGCCGCGACCCTCGCCACCATGCTCGGCGACCCGGCCGCGCTCTCCCGCCTCGAAAAACTCCGCCCCGTGCGCGGCCGGCTCGAGCGCGCCGCCGTGCTCCCCAACGGCGCTTGCGCCTATGTCGATTACGCCCACACCCCGGATGCGCTGAAGAACCTGCTCGCCGCGCTCCGCCCCCACACGCAGGGCCGCCTCGTCATCGTCTTCGGCGCCGGCGGCGATCGCGATCCCGGCAAGCGCGCCGCGATGGGCCGCGCGGCCGCCGCGGGCGCCGATCGGGTCATCGTCACCGACGACAATCCCCGCACCGAGGATCCCGCCCGCATCCGCCGCGCCGTCCTTGCCGGCTGCCCGGGGGCGGCCGAAATCGGCGATCGCGCGGGCGCGATCGAAGCCGCCCTCTCGGATCTTTGCCCCGGAGACGTCCTCGCCGTCGCCGGCAAAGGACATGAGATGGGCCAGATCGTCGGTACGGAAATCCTCCCCTTCGACGACCTATCCGTCATCCGCCGCCTCGTAGGCGCCCCATGACGATGCTTTGGCCCGCCGCCGCCCTCGCCGAGGCCACCGGCGGACGGCTGACCGTGCCGTTCTCCGCCGCCGGCCTCTCGATCGACACCCGCACGCTCCGCCCGGCCGATCTCTTCGTGGCGCTCGCCGGCGAGCGCCGCGACGGCCACGCCTACGTTGCCGACGCGCTCGGCCGCGAAGCCGCCGGCGCGATGGTGAGCCACATCCCCGCCGGCCTCTCCGCGAGCGCGCCGCTCCTCGTCGTGGACGACACGCTCGCCGGCATCGCCCGCCTCGGCGCCTTCGCCCGCAGCCGCGCCGGCGCGCGCGTGGCCGCCATCACCGGCAGCGTCGGCAAGACCACCACCAAGGAGATGCTGCGCCGGATCCTCTCCGCCGCCGGCCCGACCCACGCCGCCCGCGCCTCCTACAACAACCAGTGGGGCCTGCCGCTGACGCTGGCCGAGCTGCCGCCCGACGCCGCCTTCGCTATCCTCGAGATCGGCACCAACCATCCCGGCGAGATTCTTCCCCTCGCCTCCCTGGCCCGCCCACACGCAGCCGTGATCACCGCAATCACCGGCGCCCATATCGGTTTTTTCCCCGACCTCGCGGCCATCGCCGACGAGAAATCGAGTCTCCTCACCGCGCTCGAGCCCGGCGGCACCGCGATCCTCCCCGCCGATTCTCCCTTCCTCTCCCGCCTCGCCGCCCGCGTCCCGCCCGGCTGCGCTATCATCACCTTCGGTGAAAACCCCACCGCCGAGGCCCGCCTCCTCGCCGCCGAGACTGACCGCACCGGCGCCACGCTCACCGCCGTAATCGCGGGCGAGACCGTCCGCCTCCGCATCGCCGCCCCCGGGCGCCACATGGCGCTCGACGCGCTTGCGGCACTCGCCACCGCCGTCGTCCTTGGCCTCTCCCCGCGCGACGCCGCCTCGGCCCTCGCCGGCTTCGCCGCGCTGGCCGGCCGCGGCGCGCGCACGATCATCGCGCTCCCCGGCGGCGAGGCGACCCTCCTCGACGAGAGCTACAACGCCTCACCCGCTTCGGTGACGGCCGCGCTTTCCGTCCTCGCCCTGAACGGCAAGCCGGGCCGGCGCATCGCCGTCCTCGGCGACATGTTGGAGCTCGGCGAGACGGCATCCGCCGAGCACGAAGCGCTGGCGCCCGCCGTCGCGCAATCGGCGGACCTCCTCTTCGCCTGCGGACCCCTGATGCGCCGCCTCTTCGCGCTCACGCCGGCGCCTCTCCGCGGCGCCTACGCCGCCAACTCTGCCGCCCTCGCGCCGATCGTCGCCGCCGCCATCGCCCCGGGCGATGTCGTGCTGGTCAAAGGCAGCCTCGGCAGCCGCATGCGCCGGATCGTCGCCGCACTCGAAAAACCGCCGCTGCCGGCAAGCGGGGAGGGCGGCTGATGCTCTATCTCCTCACCCACCCCTACGCGCACCAGGTCCTCTTCTTCAACCTGCTGCACTACCTCACCTTCCGCTCCGGCGCGGCCTGCCTCACCTCGCTCGTCGTCAGCTTCGTCCTCGGCCCCAGCCTGATCCGCCGCCTCAGGCAGGTGCAGAAGAACGGCCAGCCGATCCGCGCGCTCGGCCCCGAACGCCACCTGATCGAGAAGATCGGCACGCCCACCATGGGCGGCCTGCTGATCCTGATCGCGCTCACCGTCTCCACCCTGCTCTGGGCGGATCTCGAAAGCGTCTATGTCTGGGCGGTGCTCGCGGTCACGCTCGGCTACGGGTTGCTCGGCGCCGCCGACGATTATCGAAAACTCGTCCGCCGCGACCATCACGGCGTCTCGCCGCGCGTCAAGCTCGCGGCGCAGGCCGCGATCGGCCTGGTCGCCTCCTACGCGATCGCGCGCACCACCGGCGGCGCGCTCGGCACCGGCATCGCCGTGCCTCTTTTGAAACACGTCCTGATTCCGCTCGGCCCGGCCTTCCCCATCTTCGGCACGCTGGTGATGATGGGCGCCTCGAACGCGGTCAATCTCACCGACGGGCTCGATGGGCTGGCCATCGTCCCCACCATCATCGTCGCCGCCGTCTTCGTCTTCATCGCCTATCTCGTCGGCAACCGCATCTTCGCCGACTATCTCGAGCTCGATAACGTTCCCGGTGCCGGCGAGCTCGCCGTGTTCTGCGCCGCCCTGATCGGCTCGGGCCTCGGCTTCCTCTGGTTCAACACCTGGCCGGCCACCGTCTTCATGGGCGATACCGGCTCGCTCGCCCTCGGCGGCGCGCTCGGCGCCGTCGCGGTTGCGACCAAGAGCGAGATCGTGCTCGCGATCACGGGCGGGCTCTTCGTCCTCGAGACGGTGTCGGTCATCGTCCAGGTCTTCTGGTACAAGCGCACCGGCCGGCGCGTCTTCCTGATGGCCCCGCTGCACCATCACTTCGAGAAGAAGGGCTGGGCGGAGCCCACCATCGTCATCCGCTTCTGGATCATCTCGGTGATCCTGGCCCTCGTCGGCCTCGCCACGCTGAAGATCCGATGAGCCGGGCTTTCCCTCCCATCTTTACCGGTCGGCGCTTCGTCGTCCTCGGGCTCGGCCGCAACGGACTTCCCGCCGCCCGCGCGCTCGCCGCGATGGGCGCCGAGGTAACCGCGTGGGACGACGATCCCGCCGCCCGCCAGGCCGCCCGCGGAATCCGCCTCGCCCGCTCGCTCGAAATCCCCCCCACCACCGACGCGCTCGTGCTCTCGCCGGGAATCCCCCACAGCTTCCCCAGCCCCCACCCCGCCGCCGCCCGCGCCCTCTCGCTCGGCATCCCGATCCTCTCGGACGCCGAGCTCCTCTTCCGCGCCGTCCGCGCCGCCGGCTCCAAGGCCGGCTTCATCGGCGTCACCGGCACCAACGGCAAATCGACCACCACCGCGCTGATCGCCCACATCCTGAACGCGGCCGGCATCCCGCACGCGGCCGGCGGCAATCTCGGGCCCGCGGCACTCGCGCTGCCCCTCCTGGAGGACGACGGACATTACGTCATCGAAATGTCCTCGTACATGCTGGAGCGGATCGCCGCGCTCCGCTTCGACATCGCGATCCTCCTCAACCTCTCGCCCGACCATCTCGACCGCCACGGCAGCATGGCAGGCTATGTCGCCGCCAAGCAGCAGATCTTCGCGCATCGCGCCGCCGACGGCCTCGCCATCCTCGGCGTCGACGATCCGCCCTCCCGCGACCTCGCCGCCACCCTGACCTCGCGTCTCATTTGTATCTCGGGCGAGCGCCCCGCAGATGTCTGGTGCGAATCGGGCACGCTCTGCGATCGTGCCGGTTCCATTCTCGCCATGAACGAGGCCGCCGCGCTGCCTGGCACGCACAACGCCCAGAACGCCGCCGCCGCCGCCGCCGCAACGCGGGCACTCGGCCTCGCGCGCCCGACGATCGCCGCCGCGATCCGCTCCTTCCCCGGCCTGCCGCACCGCCAGCAATTGATCTGCCACGCGGATGGAGTGGCCTTCGTCAACGACAGCAAGGCCACCAACGCCGATTCGGCCGCCCGCGCGCTCGCCTGCTATCCGCGAATCGTCTGGATCGCCGGCGGCATCGCAAAGGTTGGCGGCATCGAGCCGCTCGCCCCCTTCTTCCCGCGCATCGCCGAGGCGCTCCTTATTGGCCGCGACGCACCGCTCTTCGCCGCCACCCTCGCCCGCCACGCCGTCCCGCACCGGATCATTGGTCTCCTCGACGAAGCCGTGCCCGCCGCGCTCCTCTCCGCGCGTGCCCACGCGGCCTCCGTCGTGCTGCTCTCGCCCGCCGCGGCCAGCTTCGATCAGTTCCCGGGCTTTCCCGAACGCGGCGAGCGCTTTTCCCGCCTTGCCCGCACCCTCTGCGCGCAAACGGGGAGGGCCGCCTGATGGCCGCGCCCTCCCGCGCCGATACCTCGGTGCTCGGCCGCTGGTGGTGGACGGTCGATCGCTGGACGTTGATCGCCGTCACCACGCTGCTCGGCTTCGGCTACGTCATGGTGCTCTCGGCGAGCCCCTCGGTCGCCGTGCGCATCGGCGACCCGCGCGACCTCCTCATCGTCAAGCAGATCACCTTCCTCGCCCTTTCCGGGCTCGAGATCGTCGCCATCTCGCTGTTCTCGCCCCACACCATCCGCCGCATCGCCCTGCTCGGCGGGCTCGCCGCACTCCTGCTCACCGCCTTCACCCTCGTGCACGGGGTCGAGATCAAGGGCGCCCGGCGCTGGGTCGATTTCTTCGGATTCTCGATCCAGCCGAGCGAGTTCCTCAAGGTCTGCTTCATCGTCGTCACCGCCTGGCTGCTCTCCGAACAGCGGCGCACCCCACGCCTGCCCGGCACGGCCATCGCCCTCGGCCTCTTCGTCGTCATCATCCTGCTGCTGAAATCGCAGCCCGATGTCGGCC
The DNA here is from genome assembly GCA_963840545.1 of uncultured Pseudomonadota bacterium. Lineage (GTDB taxonomy): Bacteria > Pseudomonadota > Alphaproteobacteria > Acetobacterales > Acetobacteraceae > JAKAWQ01. The sequence goes on from CAWIZE010000002.1 coordinate 952,722, forward strand.
TGATGGGGTTGGTCAGCGCCGTCTTCCTCGCCCAACTCTTCCTCAACGGGCTGAACGTGATCTGGGTCGGGCTCGGCGGCGCATTCATCGCGGCGGGCGGCGTCGCCTCGTACATGGTCTTTCAGCACGTGCGCGAACGCGTCGCCGACTTCCTCCACCCGAACGCCGTCGGCGCCTACCAGGTGCACACCGCCCTCGAGGCCTTCGGCAATGGCGGCCTGTTCGGCACCGGCCCCGGCGAAGGCCGGATCAAGGACATCCTGCCCGACGCCCACGCGGACTTCGTCTTCGCCGTCGCCGGCGAGGAATTCGGCCTCATCATCTGCCTGCTCATCATCGGCATCTTCGCCTTCATCGTGCTGCGCGGCCTGCTGCGTCTGCTCGCCGAACACGACCTCTTCACCCTGCTCGCCGCCGGCGGCCTCTTGATGAGCTTCGGCCTCGAAGCCTTCATCAACATGGCCACCTCCCTTTCTCTCATCCCCGCGAAAGGAATGACCCTGCCGTTCATCTCGTACGGCGGCTCGTCAATGCTCGCGATCGGCCTCGAAATCGGAATGCTGCTGGCGCTCACCCGCCGCCGGCATCACGCCGACCGATGATGAACGTGGCAAAGACCGAGGGGCTCCGCCCGTTGTCGGGTCCCCATCGCGCAGGCGCGATGGGAGCCCCGAAACCCCGCCAAGGGCTGAGCCCTTGGAAACCGCCCTCCGCTTCCGCCAACGGATGGGGTCCAGGAGCCCGCCTCCTGGCAGGGGTCCAGGGGACAGCGTCCCCTGGCTTTAAAACCGTCGTCGTCGCCGCCGGCGGCACGGCGGGGCATGTGTTCCCGGCCGAGGCGCTGGTTGCGGTGCTGCGGGCGAGGGGCTGGCGGTCGGTTGTGTTGACCGATCGGCGCGCGGCCGGGCGTGGCTTTGCGGGTGCGGAGCGGCATGTCCTGAAGGGCGCGGGTGTTGCCGGGCGTGGTCTGTGGCGTGGGGTTGCGGCGGTTGGCGCGATGGCGGCCGGTGTCATCGCCGCGCGGCGGATGATGGTCGGGCTGCGTCCGCGCGTGGTGGTGGGGTTCGGCGGTTATCCGTCGGTGGCCCCGGTGGTGGCGGCGCGATTGATGGCGCGGCGGCCGCGGGTTCTCTTGCACGAGCAGAATGCCGTGCTCGGCCGCGCGAATCGGGCATTGGCGGTGTGGGCGGATCGCGTGGCGGTGAGCTTCGCGGGCACGCGCCATGCGCCGCGCTCGGCGGTCGTTGTCGGGAATCCCGTGCGGGCGGAGGTGCGGGCCGCGCCCTATGCGTTGCCGGACGAGGGAAAATTCGAGGTTCTGGTTCTCGGCGGCTCGCTCGGCGCACGGGTGATGGCTGATCTCGTGCCCGAGGCGTTGGCGGGGCAGAGGGCGAAGTTGCGTGTGGTGCAGCAATGCCGACCCGAGGATCTCGAGCGGGTTGCCGCGGTTTATGAGAAGGCCGGGGTCGCGGCGGAGCTGGCGGCGTTTTTTGGTGACGTGCCCGCGCGGCTTGCGGCGGCGCATCTTGTGATCGCGCGGGCGGGCGCCTCGAGCATTGCCGAGCTTGCGGTGTGCGGCCGGCCGTCGCTCCTCATCCCGCTGCCCGGCGCGATCGACGATCACCAGCGCGCCAATGCGGCGAAGCTCGCGGAAGCGGGCGCGGCGGTCGTGCTCGATCAGGACGGCTTGACGGTCGAGAGGGTCGGGGAGGCGGTGGCCGGATTGCTGGCCGATCCCGCGCAACTCGCAAAAATGGCCGCCGCCGCCGCGCGGTTCGCGCGCGCCGATGCCGCCGAGCGCCTGGCCGATCTGGTCGAATCGCTGGGGAGCGGGTCATGAGGGCGCTGCCGCTTTCCATCGGCACCATTCATTTCGTCGGCATCGGCGGCATCGGCATGTCGGGGATTGCCGAGGTTCTGCACAATCTCGGCTACGCGGTGCAGGGCAGCGACATTGCCGAGGGCGCCAATGTGTTGCGCCTGCGCGCGGCGGGAATTCCTGTCGCCGTCGGCCATGAAGCGGAGAATCTGGGCCGGGCGCAGGTGGTCGTCGTCTCGAGCGCCGTGCGCCGCGACAATCCCGAGGTCGCCGCGGCGCGCGCGCGTTTCCTGCCGATCGTCCGCCGCGCCGAGATGCTCGCCGAGCTGATGCGGCTGCGCTGGTCGATCGCGGTCGGCGGCACGCACGGCAAGACCACCACCACCAGCCTGGTCGCGGCGGTATTGGAAGCGGCGAATCTCGATCCCACCGTGATCAATGGCGGGATCGTCAATGCCTATGGCACCAACACCCGGCTCGGCGCCGGCGAGTGGATGGTCGCCGAGGCCGATGAGAGCGACGGCAGCTTCCTTCGCCTGCCCGCGGTGATCACGCTCGTCACCAACATGGATCCCGAGCATCTCGATCACTGGGGCAGCAACGAGGCGATGCTGGAGGGCTATCGCCAGTTCGTCGCCAATGTGCCGTTCTACGGGTTCGCGGTGCTCTGCATCGACCATCCGGCGGTCCAGCAGATGATCCCCTCGCTCTCCGATCATCGCCTGGTGACCTATGGTTTCTCGCTGCAGGCGGACGTGCGGGCCGAGCGCGTCATCAACGACAAGCTCGGCTCGACCTTCGAGCTCGCGGTGACCGATCGCCAGACCCGTCGCGCCCGCCGGCTCGGGCCGTTCCGCCTGCCGATGCTCGGCAGCCACAACGTCCAGAACGCGCTTGCGGCGTTGGCGGTGGGCCTCGAGATGGAGATCCCCGAGGCGACGCTGCAGACCGCGCTTGCCGGATTTCGCGGCGTCAAGCGCCGTTTCACGAAAACGGGCGAGGTCGGCGGCATCACCGTGATCGACGATTACGGGCATCACCCGGTCGAGATCGCGGCCGTGCTCAAGGCCGCCCGCCAGGCCGGCGCGCGCGAGGTGATCGCGGTCGTCCAGCCGCACCGCTACTCCCGGCTCGCCTCGCTCTTCGATCAGTTCTGCACCTGCATGAACGACGCCGGCACGGTCATCGTCGCCGACGTCTATCCGGCCGGCGAGGCGCCGATGCCCGGCATCACGGGCGATGCCCTGGTCGAGGGCCTGCGCGGCCGCGGGCACAAGAGCGTGGTGCCGCTGTCCGGACCCGAGCACCTGGCGGAGATGGTGCACGCGATTGCCCGCTCCGGCGATTACGTCGTCTGCCTCGGCGCCGGCAGCATCACCCAGTGGGCCAATGCCCTCCCCGCCGAGCTCGCGCTGCTGCAGGCAGCACCCCGTCGCGCCGGCGGAGGCGTCCGATGAGCGCCGCGCTCAGCGCCCCGCCCGGCCCAGGCCTACCCGGCCTCCTCGGCATGCTGCCGCCGCTGCGTGGCCGCGTCGTCCCCGCCGCGCCGCTCGGTCCCTCCACCTGGTTCCGCGTCGGCGGCCCCGCCGAGGCGCTGGTGCGGCCGGCGAACACGGAGGATCTGGCCGCGTTTCTCGCCGCCCTTCCGCCCGAGGTGCCGCTCACCGTGATCGGCGCCGCCTCCAACCTCATCATCCGCGACGGCGGCATCGCCGGTGTGGTCATCCGCCTGTCCGCCCGCGGCTTCGGTGCCATCACCGTCGAGGAGGGCGGCATCGTCGCCGGCGCCGCCGCGCTCGATGTCACCGTCGCCGAGCATGCGGCCGAGGCCGGCCTCGCCGGCCTCGAATTCCTCTCCGGCATTCCCGGCACCGTCGGCGGCGCCGTGGCGATGAACGCCGGCGCCTATGGTGGCGATGTCGCCTCCGTTCTCGACTGGGCCGAGGTGGTCAGCCGTTCGGGCGAGATCCGCCGCCTTTCCGCCGGCGAGCTTTCGCTCGCCTACCGCTTCTCCGCGCTCCCTCCGGGCGCCGTCGTCGTCCGCGGCCGCTTCGCCGCCCGCCGCGGCGAGCGCGCCGCGATCGCCGGGCGCATCGCCGCCATCCGTTCCGCGCGCGAATCGACGCAGCCCGTCCGCGCCCGCACCGGCGGCTCCACCTTCGCCAATCCGCCCGGCATGAAGGCGTGGGAGCTGATCGCCTCCGCCGGCTGCCGCGGCCTCGCCCGCGGCGGCGCCGCGGTCAGCGACAAGCACTGCAACTTCCTCATCAACACCGGCACCGCCACGGCCGCCGACCTTGAGGGGCTCGGCGAGGAGGTGCGCGCCCGGGTCCGCGCCGCGACCGGCGTGGCGCTTGAGTGGGAAATTCGCCGCCTGGGACTGCCGTCCCCGGAGGCCGGCCGATGAAGCGCGTCGCCGTTCTCCAGGGCGGCATCTCGCCCGAGCGCGCGGTCAGCCTCTCGACCGGCGCGCAGGTGATCGCCGCCCTCCGCGCCGCCCGCTTCGATGTCGTGCCGATCACCGTCGGCGAGGATCTCTCGGCCCTGATCGCCGCCCTCACCCCGCCGCCCGATGCGGTTTTCAACGCGCTGCACGGCCGTTTCGGCGAGGACGGCGCGATCCAGGGCGTGCTCGACTGGCTCGGCATCCCCTATACCCATTCCGGCGTCCGCGCCTCTTCGCTCGCCATGGACAAGGTCGCCGCCAAGGCGGCCTTCGCCGCCGCCGGCATCCCCGTCGCGCGCCACGTCCTCGTGGAGATCGCAAGCCTCGCCCACGAAGATCCGCTGCCGCGCCCCTTCGTCGTCAAGCCGCCGAACCAGGGCTCCTCGGTCGGCGTCGCCATCGTCCATCCCGGCGACAACCGCATGGCCGAGATCGTCGCGGACTGGGATTTCGGCCCGCTCGCGCTCGTCGAAGAGTTCGTCCCCGGCCGCGAGATCACCGTCGGCGTCATGGGCTCCTCCCCGCTCGCCGTCACGGAAATCCGCCCCGCCGACGGCTTCTACGATTACGAGGCCAAGTACGCGCCCGGCGGCTCGCGCCACGTCATTCCGGCCCCGATCCATCCCGACTCCTATGCCGAAGCCCTCGCCCTCGCCGCCGCGGCGCACAAGGCGCTCGGCTGCCGCGGCGCCTCGCGCGCCGATTTCCGCTACGACGACAGCGCGGGCGAGCCCGGCCGGCTCGTCCTGCTCGAGATCAACACCCAGCCGGGCCTCACGCCCACTTCGCTCCTGCCTGAGCAGGCCGCCCATCGCGGCATGAGTTTTTCCGAACTTTGCACGTGGATGGTGGAGAACGCCGCATGCCGCGTGTGAAGAAAAGCGCGCCGCGCAACAGCGTCAAGGACCGGCCGTGGCGCTGGGCGCTGCTGCTGCGCCGCCAGAAGGGAAGGCTGCGCATCCTCGCCATCGCCGGCGCCTTCGCCGTCGCCCTCTTCGGCGTCTCCGCGCTGGTGCGCGCCACCGACCCCGCCTCGAGCCTCGTGGGTTGGCGCGAGCGCATGGGCGCGATCGCCGGCGTCGCCGGCCTCAGCGTGCGCCACATCGTCATCCGCGGCCGGCTGAACACGCCCGAGCCGTTGCTCCGCGCGGCGCTCGGCATCACCCCGGGCGAGCCGATCCTCGGCTTCTCGCTCGCCGCCGCCCGCCAGCGTGTCGAGAGCCTGGCCTGGGTGCAGAGCGCCGTCGTCGAGCGCCGCCTGCCCGACACCGTCCTCGTCGTGCTCACGGAAAAACGCCCCTTCGCGCTCTGGCAGCATGACGGGCGCTTCTCGGTGATCGACCGCGACGGCGACACCGTGACCGAGCGCCACGTCCGCGCCTATCGCGCGCTGCCGCTGGTCGTCGGCCCCGGCGCGCCCGCACGCGCGGCCGGGCTCTTCGATGCGCTGGCCGGCCTGCCCGGCATCGGAAGGCGGGTTGCCGCCGCGGTGCGCGTCGGCGGGCGGCGCTGGAATCTCGTCCTCAAGGACGGCACCACGATCGAGCTGCCGGACAATCATGCGCCGGTGGCGCTCGCCCGCTTGGCCGCGCTCGATGCCAAATACGCGCTGCTCGATCGCCCGCTCGCGGTCGTGGACATGCGTCTCGGCGATCGCCTGGTGCTGCGCCCCTGGCCGGCGCCGCCGCCCGCGCCCAATGCGCCGGCCATCAAGGAAAAAGGCTGAGGGAGACGCGCCATGAATGATTTTTCCCCCCGCCGTGTCCTGCCGCCCGAGTCCGCCGCCGAGCCGCCGCGCCGGCTCGCCCGCGGCGGCCTCTTCGGCGTGCTCGATGTCGGCTCGACCAAGGTCGCCTGCCTGATCGGGCGCGCCGAATCCGACGGCTCGCTCCGCGTCATCGGCTTCGGCTGGCAGAAGGGCCGCGGCGTGCGCGGCGGCGGCGTCACCGACCTCGCCGAGGCCGAGAAGGCGATCCGCGCCGCCGTCGGCCAGGCCGAGGACATGGCCGACACCAGCCTCCGCGCGGTCACCGCCAACCTCTCCTGCGGCCAGCCCGAGAGCCGGCTCTTCAACGTGCAATGGCCGGTCGGCGGGCGCGCCGTTTCCGCCGAGGATGTCCAGCGCGTGGTCTACGAGGCCCGCGCCCGCGCGCTCTCCGAGGGCCGCGAAACCATCCACGCCCTGCCGCTCTCCTTCGCCGTCGACGAAACCTCCGATGTCGCCGACCCGCGCGGCCTCCACTGCGACACCCTCACCGCGCGGCTGCACATCGTCGATGCCGCCACCTCCGCTTTGCGCAATTTCGGCGTCTGCCTCGCCCGCGCCGATCTCGACATCACCGCCCTCGTCTCCGCCCCGCTCGCCGCCGGGTTTTCCGTCCTCGTCGAGGACGAGCGCGTGCTCGGCGCCACCGTGGTCGACATGGGCGGCGGCACCACCGGCATGGCGGTCTTCGGCGAGGGCCAGATCCTCCACACCGCGATGCTCCCGCTCGGCGGCATCCACGTCACCAACGATCTCGCGCGCCTCCTCTCGACCCCCGTGGCCCACGCCGAGCGGCTGAAAACGCTCTACGGCAACGCCGAATCGAGCCCCGACGACGAGCGCGAGATGCTGCCCGTGCCGCTCGTCGGCGAGGAGGAGCACCAGATCGCGCGCGTCCCGCGGGCGATGGTGGTGAGCATCATCCGCCCGCGCCTCGAGGAGACCTTCGAAATGGTCAAGGAACGATTGCAGGCGAGCGGCCTCTCGCGCATCGCCGGCACCCGCGTCGTGCTCACCGGCGGCGCCTCCCAGCTTTCCGGCGCCCGCGAGATGGCCGCGCACATCCTCGGCCGGCAGGTCCGCATCGGCCGCCCGCACGGTCTGCGCGGCCTGCCCGAGGCGGCATCCGGCCCGGCCTTCGCCACCGCGGCCGGCATGCTCGCCTGGGCCGCCGGCGCCGGCCAGACGATGCAGGACATCGACCTCACGCCCGAAGCCTCGCGCGGCCTGCTCGGCCGCGTCATCGACTTCTTCCGCCAGCGCGTCTGATGCAGCCACGTCGGATTCCTGGTCCCTCCCGCAACCTCAGCCCCCGCGCCACCATCGCGAAAGAGATCCGCCGATGACCCTCAACCTCACCGTCCCCAAGCAGGTCCACACCGACTTCACCCCGCGCATCACCGTGATGGGCGTCGGCGGCGGCGGCACCAACGCCGTCGACAACATGATCGCCTTCAACCTCCAGGGCGTCGATTTCGTGGTCGCCAACACCGATGCCCAGCAGCTCATGCACTCGAAGGCGGACCGCCGCATCCAGCTCGGCCCGCACCTCACCCAGGGGCTCGGCGCCGGCGCCAACCCCGAGATCGGCCGCGCCGCCGCCGAGGAGGCGGCCGACGAGCTCGAGCGCCATCTCGACGGCGTGCACATGCTCTTCATCACCGCCGGCATGGGCGGCGGCACCGGCACCGGGGCGGCCCCGGTGATCGCGCGGATGGCCCGCGAGCGCAACATCCTCACCGTCGGCGTGGTGACGAAACCCTTCACCTTCGAGGGCGTGCGCCGCGGCCGCTCCGCCGAATCCGGGATCGACCAGCTCCAGCAATTCGTCGATACGCTGATCATCATCCCGAACCAGAACCTGTTCCGGCTGGCCAACGAGCGGACCGGCTGGCGCGAGGCCTTCAAGATGGCCGACCACGTGCTCTACATGGGCGTGCGCGGCGTCACCGACCTCATCGTCTCGCCCGGCCTCGTCAATCTCGACTTCGCCGATATCCGCACCGTGATGGCGGAGATGGGCAAGGCGATGATGGGCACCGGCGAGGCCGAGGGCGAGAACCGCGCGACCCGCGCCGCCGAGGCCGCGATCAACAATCCGCTGCTCGAGGACACCAGCATGTCGGGGGCCAAGGGCCTCTTGATCAACATCACCGGCGGCGACGACATGACCCTCTTCGAGGTCGACCAGGCCGCCAACCGCGTCCGCGAGGAGGTGGACGAGGAGGCCAACATCCTCTTCGGCTCCTCGATCGACGAGAACGCCGCCGGCCGGATGCGCGTCTCGGTCGTCGCCACCGGCATCGACCGCCCGGCGGCCGAGCGGCCGCGCCTCGTCGCGGTGGGCGGCGGGCTCGCCGGCACCCAGCCTTCGTTCCTGCACGCCGCCGCCGGCCCGAACGGGGTCGATCCGCGGCCGCTCAGCATCGTGCAGACGGCGGAGCCCGCCTTCGCGCCCACCCACGCCGCGCCGCTCTCGGCGCCCGCGCACGCGGGACCGGCCCATCCGCCGGCGGCCTACGCGGCCGCGGCAGGCCGGGCCCATGCCCGGACCCTGCCGGGCCCGGTCGCCCCGCCCCGTCCGGCCGCCAATCCCCCGGCCGCCAATCCCCCGGCCGCCAATCCCCCGGCCGCCAATCCCCCGATCGCCAATCCCCCGATCGGCGGTCCCGTGGGGGCGATCCTGGCGGAGCGGATGGCGCAGCAGGAACGCCTGCGCGCGGCCGAGCATGCGGCCCTCGCCGCGGCTCAGCGCGAATACCGCCCGACCGCTCACGAGGCGGCGCCGTACCCGCCCGCCGCGCCCCCCCAAGGACGCGGCCTCTTCACCGACGCCGGCCCAACGCCCGGCTCCTGGACCGCGCCGCCCTCGCCCCATCACGCCCCCGGGGGCGCTCAGGCGGGCAGCCCCGCGCCGCGCCGCGGCAGCATCTTCCAGGTGGTCACCTCCGTCCTCCGCCGCTCCGCCGACGCCGAGCCCGCCCGCCCGGCGCACCAGGCCGCCCCGGAGCCGGAATCGCCGCACGCCTCGGTGCGGCTCACGGGGAGCGATGAGCTCGGGCTCGACATCCCGGCGTTCCTGCGCAAGCAGACCTCCTGAAGCGAGGCCGCGCGGGACGGGCGGGCCTCGCCGCCCGGCCCGCCGCTCAAGCCGGCCGGCGCCGGCGCGCGACGGCGAACCCGGCCAGGGCGGTGCCGAGGAGCGCGAGCGAGGCGGGCTCGGGAACCGCGGTGGCCGGCGTCGCCGTCCCGCTCTCGAAGGTCGCGGCGGCCTGCGCGCCCGACGCGCACTGCGGGTCGCCGCCGCCGCAAAACAGGCCGGCCTCGGTGGCCAAGGTGGGAGCGCTGAGCAATTCCGTAACGAGCGAGCCGCCCGCGAACGATGCGATCGGCCCGGCGAACACCAGCTCCAGTTCGGAATTGGCGCCGGGCGTCACGAAGTCGACTTCCGCGAACGTTCCGTTGGGCGAGGTGGAATTGAAATCAACGGTATAGGCCGCCCAGTCGCTCGACGTGACCGTTCCGCCGGGGATGGTGACGTCGAACGCGGTGATCGCCCCGGTCGTCTGGTCGAGGGTGAAGGTCCCGCTCGCCCTGTCGCTGCCGTCGAACGACGCGTTGAGCGTGCCGGTGAAGTCCCAGCTGCTGACGGCGTCCGCCCGCGCCATCGCCGGGACCAGCATCCCGACCGCCAGCACCGCCGCAACCGCCATTCCCCGATTGCGCCACATGATTTCCCCGCTTTTCGGAATCGATGAAGGTCTGCTCCTGCAAGAACGGCGCCTGACCCTTGTCCATGAGCCTTTTCAACGAGTTATGCCGGGCGTCGCGGCGCTCTCTGTAAAAATCCTCGACAGAACCCGCGCCCCGGTGCCGGACTCGCCCCACGCCTCGGTCCGCCTCACGGGGAGCGACGGGCTCGGGCTCGACATCCCGGCGTTCCTGCGCAAGCAGACCTCGTGACAGGAGCCGCGAGCAGCGCACAAAATGCCGTAGAATCAAATAAATGGACGGAAATATGCTGAAATAAACCTTGACTTTGCCCGGGCGCGTTTGCCGCCTAGCCTCGATGCATGCACGGATCCTTCCCGTCCCTTCCGCGTACACCCGCAAGGCAGCGCACGCTCCTGAAGCCGATCGGGTGCGCGGGCATCGGCCTGCATTCCGGCGTGCGGGTGGAGATGGAGCTTTGCCCCGCGCCGGAGGATAGCGGCATCGTCTTCTACCGCCGCGATGCCGGGGTCGAGGTTCCCGCCCGCTTCGCCTGCGTCTCCGACACGCGGCTGGCGACCCAGCTCGCCGCGCCGCTGGCCCCCGAAATCCGCGTCGGCACGGTCGAGCACCTGCTCGCCGCCCTGGCGGCGCTCGGCGTCGACAATGCCCGCATCTCGCTCGACGGGCCCGAGGTGCCGGTGCTCGACGGCTCCGCCGCTCCGTTCGTCTTCCTGCTCGATTGCGCCGGCCTCGCCGAGCAGGACGCGCCGCGCCGCGAGCTTTCCATCCTCCGCCCCGTCCTCGTCGCCGAGGGCAACGCCTTCGTCGAACTTCTCCCGCACGCCGGTCCCCATTCGGCCCAGGGCCTCGCCCAGGGCCTGGCGATGGAAGTCTCGATCGATTTCTCGGCGCCCGCCATCGGCCGCCAGGCGCTCTCGCTCGATCTCACCGAGGCCGGCTTCCGCCGCGAGATCGCCGCCGCCCGCACCTTCACCACCGCCGATGCCATCGCCGGCCTGCGCGAGGCCGGCCTCGCCCGCGGCGGCTCGCTCGAGAATGCGGTGGTGGTCGAGAAGGCGCGCGTGCTGAACCCCGCGGGCCTGCGCATGCCGGACGAATTCGTCCGCCACAAGCTGCTCGACGCGGTCGGCGATCTTTCGCTCGCCGGCCTGCCGATCCGCGGCCGCTTCCGCGCCCATCGCTCCGGCCACACCCTCAATCGCCGCCTGCTCGAGCAGCTCTTCGCCAGCCCCGACGCCTGGCGCATCGGCCCCGTGCTGTCCTCCCTCGAGCCGGTCCTCGCCGCCGCCTGAGCCGGCGCCCTTCCGCCCTTCCGCCCTTCCGCCCGCCCCGCCGCCTTCCTTCCCGGATGGCCGAACCGGCCGGCCCCGCGAGCGCGACGTTGCGCGGGTCACGGATTGGATTGCACCGCCTTGCCCAGCAGGGCGACCGTCGCGGCGCAGGCGACGAGGAGAAGAACCGCCGCCCGCAGGCCGACGGATTGCGCGGCGGCCCCGATCGCCACCGGGCCGACGAGAAACCCCGAATATCCGGCGGTCGCCGCCATCGCCACGCCGGCCGCCGGGGTCGCCCCGCGCCGCCCGGCCGCGCTGTAGATCGCCGGCACGACATTGGAAAGACCGATCCCGACCAGCGCGAAGCCGCAGCTCGCCGCCACGGGGATCGGCCAGGCGACCGCCAGCGCAAGGCCGGCCGCGGCAATCAGCGCCCCGGCGGTGACGACCCGGGCGCGCCCCACGCCGCGGACGACGCGGTCGCCGGCGAGCCGGCCCGCCACCATGGCCGCCGAGAACGCGGCATAGCCGAACGCCGCATGCCCCGCCGTCGCCCCCGCCACGGTCGCTAGGTAGACGGCGCTCCAGTCCCCCATGGCGCCCTCGCACAGCATGCAGAGCAGGGCGGCCGCGCAGAGCGCCAGCACGGCGCGCTCGGGCAGCATCAGCCGCCGCCGCGGCGCCGGCCTTTCCGTCCCCCGCCGCAGCCCGGCCCAGGCCGCCGCGGCGAGCGCCAGGACCCCCACCGCCGCGAGTGCCATTCCGCGCCCGCTCCCCGCGCCCGCGAAGGCCCCGCCGAGCGCCGCCCCGGCCAGCCCGCCGCCGCTGAAGGCGGCATGGAAGGAGGACATGATCGGCGCCCCCCAGGCGCGCTCGACCAGGCTCGCCTCCGTGTTCATCACGACGTCGAGCAACCCCTGCCCGGCGCCGACCGCCATCGCTCCGGCCACCAGCCAGGGCAGGCTCGGCGCCAGCGGCGGCAAGGTCAGGGCGGCGGCGAAGAGCAGCATCGCCAGCCGCGTCGCCCGCGCCGCGCCCAGCCGATGAGCGAGCAGGCCCGCGAACTGCATCGCCAGCACCGCGCCCACGGCGAATCCCAGCAGGGCGAGGCTGAGCGCGCCGTTCGACAGCGCCAGCGCGATCTTGAACGTCGGGATCGAGGCCGCCCAGGCGCCGATGCCGAGGCCGCTGGCGAGGAACGCGGCCGTCGTCGCCGCGCGCTCCGCGGAGGACGCCCCGCGCCGGACCGCCGCGGTCGCGCTCACTCGCGGCCGGACGGGGCGCGTGAGCGGAGCCTGGCGAGCGCCACCCATTGCAGCAACGGCAACGGCCTAGCAGGGCGTCTCACGCACGCTCGGCGGGATGCCGGTGGGCGAAGAAGAAGCGGAGCATTTCGCGCGATGCGTCGGGCCCCCGGGGGTCGGTGTAGGATCCGTTCGGGCTGCCGCCGGACCAGGCATGGCCGCCGCCGTGAACGACCCACTGCTCCAGCACCGGGCTGCCTGCGGCATCGGCATAGGCGGTGCGGCTGTAGCCATGGCCGCCGGGGACTTGGCCGCGTTCGACGGTTGGCCGCAGCGCGCTTGCGGCGAACCGGGCCGCTTGCGCCACCACATGGTCGCCATTCGTCGGATGCACCGTGGTGTCGCGGTCGGCGTGGAACACGATCGTCGGGACGAGCCGATCGGGCGTCTCGCTCGCCGATCGGGCGCCGAATGGGCTCGGCGCCGCTCCGCCCTGGCGCATGGCGACAAAGGCGGACGCGACGTCGCGGGCCACCCCGCAGGCGAGGCCGGAATGCACGCCCACCGCGGCGTACAGATCGGGGTAGGCCGCTCCCATGATGGCGGCCGTCGCACCGCCGGCCGACAGCCCGGCGATATAGACGCGGGCCGGATCGACCGCATGGTCCCGCATGACCTGGCGGGTGATGCCCGCGATCAGCGCCGGCTCTCCCCGGCCCCGTCCCTGGTCGCCCGGGTTGAACCAGTTCCAGCATTTCTGGCCATTGGCGGAAGCCGGCTGCGCCGGGTAGGCGACAAGAAAGGCACGCTCCTCGGCGAATTGGTTCATCCGGGTGCCGGCGGCGAAGTCATCGGGCGACTGGGTGCAGCCATGCAGCATGACGACCAGCGGCACCGGTTCGCCGCGATAACGGCTCGGGACATAGAGTTTGTAGGGGCGGCTTCCGGCCTCGCTGGTGAAGGTCGCCGCCATGAACCGGGCGCCATCCGCGATCGGGGCAGGCACATGCCCGGCAGGCCGCTCAGCCAGGTCCCCTCGCGTCAACCTCCCGAACAGATCGTGCAAGGCCCGGGGCGTCGCCGGCCGAGCCATCCCGCCTGGCCCGCGCGCCGGCGGGGCAGCGCGGGCGGAGGGGTCCGCTTTATCGGGCGCCGCCTTGCCGCCGAGCACGCCGCGCAGCAACGCGCTCGCCTCGGCGAGCCGTCCTTCGCGGGTGAGGCGCGTCGCCGCGATCATGTCGGGTGAGGTCATGTCGGGCGAGGTCATGGGGGTGATGCGGGGCATGGTGCAGGTCTTTCGGCACGGGTCCGGCGGCGGGGCCCGGTTCGGAGAGCCCGCCCTCGGTCCGGGTTGAGTTCCGGGAGCAGCGGCGAGGCCAGGGGGTCGTCAGCGCATCCGGTCAGTCAATGCCGCCCTTACCGCCGGGCTGGCCTGGAGAGCGCCCAGCACCGAAACGCGGGCAATGGCGGCGCGAGCCAGGTCGGGGGAGACGTCCGATGCAATGCTGGCAAGACCGAGCACACGGATGGCGAGCGGCTGTCCGGCCGCGCGTGCGGCTTCGAGCTCCTCGCGGCTATATTGCCGCAGGCCGAGGTCGAGGTTCCTGCGCGCCACCGACCGCTTGGCCGCATCGGCGTGCCGCTCGATCTGATTTCGGATGGCGGTGCGGATGAAATCCGTGCGGTTCGAATAGAAGCCGTCCTGCACCAGCAGATCGATATGGCCGAGATCGACGTAACCGAGGTTGATCGTGATCTTCTCGGTGTCGCCGCCGGCCTTGGACCGCGGTTCCTGCACGTCGTTGGCCATCGCCGCCATCCCCACACCATCCATATGGATGGTAAATGGGGCCGTCGCCCGCCGTCGCAAGGGCCCGGCGTCAACGCGCTCCTGCCGCCAATCCTGAAAAAGCTCGATCTGCAGCTCAGCTTCCTCGGCGGCCATCCGACCGAGCGCATCGACCGCGACGCCGACGCAGGCACCGAACAGGAAGCCGCGCGCGACTTCACCGCCAACTGCCTTGGCTACGGCTACGGCAGCCCGCTCCACGACAACGCCACCTGCAACACCGAGCTCGGCACGATGGAGCTCGGCGCCCAATATTCCTGCACCCACCGAAGGCCAAGGGGGCTCTGCCCCCTTGGATCCCCCGCCAGGAGCTGGGCTCCTGGACCCCATCCGTTGACCGCCCCTGCGAGCGCTCACTCCCACTCGGGGATGGGAGCGGCGTGCAGGGTGATTCGCGGCGCTCACTCGGCGGAAAATTCGTTGGATTCATCCGTTTCGGCGGCTTCCACCTCAGCGAGCACGGCTTTTCCTTCGTGGAAAGTCACGATCGTGTCCGGAAACGCGATCAGAGACCGTCTCGCAATCAAAGCGCAACGGCCGGGAGCAGGCCCATAGTACGGGTTTCGTGCGCGGCCAATCGGACTCCAGCTTGGGGCTTCCCGAGTTGGCCTAGGTGCTTACTGCCGTTCCCCGTTCGGTCCGAGATAGTTTCCAAATCATGAGCTATTTCAGGGAGTATTTCGATAGCACGCCTTTCCCAACTCAGGGAACGCACGGCTTACAATCAACTCGTGGCGGCCGCGTAATTGCAGAAACACCGGCCGGCCTCGTGGGCCCTATTTGTGCGCCGCACGGCGAGCGTGGGTCCGCGTTTTCAACGCGACATGGTGCAAGCATTGGACCGATGATAGGTTTCCCCGCGGAATGGCCGAATCGCGGTGCGAAGAACATGGACTTGTATCTTGAGGCAGCCCTCGCCGGTGCCTATCACAGCGGTCGGCAACGGGCGAGGGTGCTGACTGAACCTTGGATCGCACGCCAAGCATATTGCCCGAACTGCGGTTGCTTTCCGCTGGCTAGGTACGGCAATAACAGTCGAGTTGGCGATTTCTACTGTTCGGTTTGCAGAGAAAACTATGAATTGAAGAGCAAACAGACGCCATTCGCGACGAAGGTCGACGATGGTGGGTATCGAGCGATGCTCGAGCGACTAAGCGGAAACGCAAATCCCAATATGTTCTTGCTCAACTACGATGTCGGAAGACTGGCCGTGACCGACTTGGTCATTATTCCAAAGCACTTTGTCACGGTCGGCATGATCGAAGAAAGGAAGCCTCTTCCGCCGACTGCTCGGCGCGCCGGCTGGGTTGGGTGCAGGATAGTGCTTCAAGGAATCCCGAAGGCGGGGCGAATTCCGATGATACGGAGCGGAGTGATTGAACCGAAGCCAGATGTGATGAGCAGATGGAAGCACACGCTGTTTCTTCGGAAGCAGAGCGATCTCAAAGCAAAAGGCTGGCTGGTGCACGTGATGCGATGCATCGAAGAGCTCGGAAAAAGCCAATTCTCCCTTAACGAAGTGTATGGCTTCGAGAACGATCTGGCCGATGCATATCCTGATAATCAGCATGCCAGAGCAAAGATTCGTCAGAAATTGCAGGTATTGCGCGACAACGGCTATCTTGAATTTGTCGGTAGAGGAATCTACAGGTTATCAGGCAGAACGGATTGATTTCTAACCTGATTGAAAGCCTCAAAAATGTCTTCGTTCCTCAATCGTTACCTGCGCAAAGAGTGCAAAACCCGGATTTCCCGGATGAGTGCATATTTTCCTGTACGGTGTAGCCCGATCTGGCATGAATTTCAGCGTGTTGTCGTCGAGAGGGGCGCAGGCGGATGGAGCACCCATCGGGTGAAACGGAAGACGGTTCCCTGCGGGTCGATTTCGACTGCCGGCTGAGGCTCGAATTCCACGGCAGCCGCATCACGTCCGACGCCAGTCTGCATTGCCTACCGGGAACTGGGCCCGGGAACTGGACAATGCACTCGGGCTGACCGATCTGGCTGGCAGCGCGCTGTCGGAATGTCACCGGGGCAAGAACACCCGACATCTGCTAACCGGCCTGCTGCGCCACCCGGTGTTCGGCCGCCGCGCCGGGTATGAGGGCGTAAACGGCGCCGATCGTCTCGCTCTTGATCCGGCGATGCGCGCCGTGGTCGATCGCGTTACAAATGGCCGAGGTGATGGTGACCCGCGCTATTCCAGCAAGTCCTGGGCGCCGTCGCTGCGCTGCGCCCATCGCCGTCGGTCCGATGTTGAGCGTCGCCGCCACCCGCCAGCCTGAATGCCGGCAGGAGACGCGCGCCCAGATGCGGATTTGGGCCCCCCAGATTCCCGGACCCGCCGCCTTCGCCGGCAGGTCGCCAGGGTGCTCGGGGCCTATGGGCGATCCAGCCGTTGGCGGATGCTGGAATCGGGGCTTATGCTACTCGCGTCGTGGCGGAATTGGCCGCTCATCGGGGGAATCTCGGTTCAGGAACCTTTCGGCCTCTTCTCGGGTCGCAAAGTCAATAAGTATCTTGTAGGCGGGCGCGTCTTCGGCAACGTCCAGAGATTTCAGAACAATGAAGCCGCCCTCATCCTTCTCTATCACTAGCGTCAAGTCGGTGCTGTCATAGGGCTCCATATGTCGCGCACCACAACGCGGGCAATCGTCCTCACACATTGCTGACCATTCATCCTCCCACTTATTTTGGCACCTTTCGCATAGGTAGTGATTGATGAACCACGACATCCTGCGATGCCCTCAGGTGGGGCGGAGATCAATATTCTCCATCTGATAACTTATAGCTTCCCCTTCCAACAAATTCAAGATAGCCGTTGTCATGCAACATCTGCAAGTTCTGACGGATTTTTGCGTTCGCGCTCGGGGAGAGGGCCTACGACGCGGGCGAGGCCGGCGAGATTTTGGCGACCGTGACCGCGACGGCGGCCGCTATCGCGGTCGTAGGGAGCGACCCCGACCAGGGCGGCGACCTGGCGCCCGCCGATGGCCCCGAGCTCGGGCAGCGCCGCGAGCAGCCGCGCAGCGACGGCCGCGCCGATGCCGGGCACGCTGCGCAGCAGTGCGGCGCGGGCAGCCAGGGCCGGGACCTCGGCGATGGTAGCGGCGATCGCTGCCTCGACCCGCATCAGCCAGCGGCGCAGGCTGGCGATGTGCTGGGTGAGGACCTGCTTGGCCAAAGGCAATCGCAGACGGGCCGCATGGTTGCGGGTCGCCTGCAGCTCGGCAAGCAGGTGATCGCGGATGCTGACCAGCTCGGCCAGCCGCTCGCGCGCCGCATCCACCACCACCGGGGGGCCGGGAAAATTGGCCGCGAACCACGCGATCATGGCGGCGTCGATGCGGTCGTCCTTCGCCTGCTTGCCCGCCGCCTGGGCAAACCGACGCACCCGCCTTGCATCGAGCACGTGCGCCCCGATCCCCGCCTTGGTCAAAACCGCAATCAGTGCCCGCTCGACGCCCCCGGAGGCCTCGCAGGCCACCACGCATCCCGGCGCGTGCTCGGCCAGCCAGCCCACCAGCGCCGCATGGCCCGCCTCGCCAGTCGCGAACGCCACCTCGATCTGATCGGGAAAGATCGCCACGTCCCAGCGCCGCTTGCCCAAATCAACGCCGACAACCGGTGCAGACTGTGCCATCCTCGGCTCCCTGCCTTGCTTGTGCGGGGTCAGGACCCCGGACAACTGCTCGGCTTAACTCGGGAAGGCGCTCCGCGGCCTCGCTGGACCATGGCCTCTCAGCCAAGGGGGCACCGGCCTGCGGAACGCACCGTGGGGGTGGGCTCACATCCACACCCCCACGGCACCCCCATTATCCCTCACTCAGAAGACACAAGGGGGACAGCGTCCCCCCTTTCTTGGTCGCTCACTCCCACTCCGGCACCGGCGCCGCGTGCACAACAATCCGCATCGCCTCGTGCGGGCGGTCTCGTTCGCTCATCACCGTCACGCGCGCCCGCCGGTTCAGCGCCGCGCGTGCCACGCGCAGCATCGGTTCCTCGCGGCTCGCGAACCGGTGACGCCGGCCCGACTCGCTCTCGAGGACGAAACCCTCGAAGTCGCCGAAGCGATCGTAGATGATCCCCTCGATTTTGCCCGTGACCTCCTCGATCATACCGCCATGGCCGCCATGGCCGCCGCCCGGCGAGGGCTGCGGCACGTGCCATCCCGGCACCTGCCCGGTCGGCGAGGGGAGGATCTTCGTCGGATCGCCGCCGAAGCCGTGCACCCTCCCCGCGATCTCCCCGATATAGCGCAGCAGCACCGGGTACCAGCGTTTGCCGTGCGGCATCGTCTGCGCGATCCAGCGCAGCACCGCGAGCAGCCGCTCCTCGGGAAGAAGCAGTTCTTCCTTCGTGCTGATCGCGATCGCGAAGCGGCAGCCGCCGAGCACGCGCCGCCAGGTGATCTCGCTCGGCTGCCCCTTCGTCGCGGCCGTCGCCGCGACCGCCGGCGCTCGCGGCGCGCCCGCGATCTGGATTTGCGGCGGCGGTGGCGGGGGTGGCGGCGGCGGCCGGAGGGAAGCGGTCGCATCGGAGAGCTGGCGCAGCTCGATCGCGTATTGCTCGCCCTTGCGGATGCCCGCCGGCAGCGCGACACTGAGCAGCCCCGCCGCCAGCGCAGCACCCTTGGGAAGCGGGATCAGCGTCGCCGCCTCCGCCGGGCATGAGATCGTATGCGCATCGACCCGCCGCAGCCGGTGCGTGGCATAGCGGAGATCGGCGAGGTGGATGATGTCGGTGGCCGCGAGCGCGGGAAGATAGAGCTCGGCCTCGCTCGCCTTGGGCGTGTTGCCCCAGAGGATCATCAGCTCGTCCGGATTCTCCGCCTCGATCGGGGTCGGCCGCACCTGGATCGGGTGCGGCATGCGCCGCGAGGCCACGGCCCCCGGGTTCGGCCCGTCGATCCAGGCGATGTTGCGCTGGGCGAGCTTGTCGGAGGTTCCCGTCGTCGCTCCCGCCGCCACCGGGATATCGTCGAAGCGGATCTCCGCGACCAGGCACTGGTGCGGCGCCGCCGTGATCGCGGTCTGGATCGATTGCAGCTCGGTGGCCTGGTGCTGCCACTCGCCGGTCCAGGGGCCATCGACGCTTTCGCCGCTCGCGGCGCTCGGCGGGGCCGCCGGGAGAAAAACCTGCTGCGGCTGGTTGATATCGACCCAGCAGGCGAAATAGCGATAGACCGCGCCGCCGCCGGTCGTGGCGATGTCGAAGGCATTGGCGTCGTCGTGCTGCCCGTGCATGTCCGCGGGGCCGCCGAGGTTGATGCGCGGCGCCGCGAAGCACGGGATCGTCACGTATTCCGCCTCGCCCTTTTCGTCGTTCTGCACGCCGAGCAGCGGGACCTTGCGGCCGTACATGCGGCCCGTCGGCGAAGCGGTAGGTCGTCGCCGTGTCGAAGTTGCTGACCGTGTTCTGTGCCTGGAAGAGGCGGAAAAAAACGCGCACCATCCTCGCGGTCGCCGCCGCCGTCGTTTGCAGCCGTACCCGTGCCACGGCGAAGTTGAAGGCGTAGTTTCCCAGAATCGTCCTGCTGCTGAAACTCCATTTTCGCGCTCTCTTCGAGCTGCGGCAGGCCCGCGAACCACGCATCCCCGCCGATCGCCTGGTTGTTGGTGTTGAGCTGGCCGATCACGTTGGTGATGAAGGCGGGCGCCCCGGTCGTCGCGTTCGTGGGGTCGGTCCCGATGGTGGAATTGAACAGCGATGCGGTGCCCTCCGGCGTCACCGCCATCTTGAAGAAGCGGAGGTCGAAGCTGAGCCAGGAGGGCTGGGTGGGGTTGGTCGGATCGACATCCTCGAAAAACGGATCCTCCGCGCTCGTGAGCGTGAGCTCGGCGGAATTCCCGACCGTCACGCCGCCCACCGTCGTCGCGGTTGCCGAAACCTCGACCAGCGTCGTGTTGCCGGACCCGAGCAGGGTGAAGCCGTTGGTGCCGGCGAACGAGACCGCAACCGGGTAGAAGAATGTCTGCGCCTCTCCGAGGTTGCCGGCGTTGAGCGCCACCACCGGCACCACGGGCTGCACGGAATTGATTTGCATCTCGACCTGCAGCATCCCCTGGAGCGCGGCGCGCTCCGCGCCCGACAATGTCGGATCGAAGGCGAGCGAGATGGCCGGGAGCCGGCCCGGCGGCGGGTTGGCGAGATTATTGGCAGTGAGCCCGAGATCGTTGGCGCTGGCGCCATCGATCTCCACCCAGCCCGCGGCGGGATAGAGGGCGGTGGATTTGACCTCGTCCTCGCCGAACGTCGTCTTGTCGAGCACGAGCCGGCAATCCTGCACCGGCTTCGCCAGCCACACCACCGTGTTGGCGTAGAAGGCCTGGAGGTCGGCCAGCACGCCGCCCGCCGCCGGCATGGTCTTGGCCGGTCCGAAGCCGGCCTTCCGGTCGGGCGTGGATCCGCAAGGATCGCCGTTGAGGTTGAGGTCGAGATAGTGATGAAAGGACGAATCCGTCACCACCCGCCCGACGCCCACCGGCCGCCCGTCATAGACGCAGATGGTCCCGATCGTCCCGGCCGGCGTCGGCGTCGTGTCCGTCGTGAAATTCGTCTGCACGCAGGTGACGGTGTTCTGGTCGACCTTGGTCGTATGGCCGGGCACGAAGCTGCCGGTCGCGATGACGCTGGGCGCGGGCCGGCTGCCGCCCACGGAGGGGTATTCGGCGATCGGGTTCCCGGCGATCAGCAGGACCTGGTCGAGGCTTGCCGGCGTCACCACCTCGCCTTCGTGCATGTGGTCCGGAAAGCGGCTGATCGTGCCGTTCGGCCCTTGCAGGATCGGATGGACCGCCCCCAGCACGGCGAGCACCTGCGGGATATTGTCGGACTGGTCCTCGAAGGCGAATTCCGTTGCGCTGTCCGATGGGTTCTTCTGCACCGTGTCGGCCCGCGACCCGAGTGTCGGCGAGGACAGGCCCTGCCAGTTGACCGAGGTCACGCTCGCGCCGGCGTAATTGAGCGCCGTGGCGGGATAGTCGGCGGGCAGGTCGCCCGCCTGGCCGAACCATTTGCGCATCGTGCGCACGCGCGGGATCTGCCCGCATATGAAGGAGCCCATGCCGAGATGATCGCCGGTTGCGAACACCCCGCCGCCCGCGTTCATGAACTGGGTGATCGCGAGAACCTCGTCCTCGCCGATCGCGGTCCCGACATAGTCCGAGTTGTATCCCTCATAGCCGAAGATCCAGATGACGTCGTACTGCGAGAGATCGGCAGTGGCGAAGTTGAAGTTCTGGAACGTTGCGTTGGCGGAGCTGCGCCGGTGCGCGGTATCCACCGCGATGTCCGCCGCCGTGCTGGTCTGCAGCAGATAGATGAATTCCGAGACCGTGAACGTGTCGTCCGTCGGGTCCTGCCCGCCGGCGAAATTGATGCCCGATTGCGTGGGCGACTGGTAGAGCCCGTCGGCGACGACGAGAACCTTGATCCCTGACATGATCCGCCCCGTTTCGATCCGGTTTCGGCGCCCTGCCGCGCAGGAGGACGATCGCTGCCCGGGGCGCGGGGTCCGAGCCGATCGTCCGCCGGGTACGCCGGCGCCGGGAGATCGACCATGCGCGTTTTCGCCCATTGCGCGAGTGACGAGGCTCACACCCAACCGGAATGTTCCGGCGGCGCGGCGCAGCTGGTGCCGCCGGGCCCACTCGCGCTGCCGGGGAGGGGAGAAATCACGGCCTGCGGCGGCCACCTGGGTCTTTGTTTGGCGATCGATCTCATGGCCTTGGCCGATCGCTCCGCGCCGGGGTCCCCGCGAACGGGTTCGCGGGGTGCCTCGATTCCGCCACAAGCCATAGTGATCTAAGGAATGCCGGTCTGCCATCCGCCACCCCCAACACGGAGCCGCGCACAATGAACGTTCACCTCAGCATCAGCTCGCTGCAGCCCGCGATCGCGCTGATCGCCGGAATCCTGATCCTGATCGTTCCTCGGGTGCTGAATTATGTCATCGCCGTCTACCTGATCGTCATCGGCATCACCGGGCTATGGCCCAACCTGCTGCACTGAACGCCCCCGCCTGGGGGCCCAGGCGATGCCGCAGGGCGAGCTCCGGAAAAAAGGCGGCAAGGCCAGGGCCTGGATTGGGCCCCCTGGAGAGGACCCGGGCGGGATGATACGTCCCGACGACGGCGGACGTCGTCTGACGAAGAGTTGCGGGACGGGCTGATTGCTGCCGACCGCGGGATATTCGGCAAGCCTGATCAATGATATACGCCGAATCGCGCAGGGCGTCACAGCTCGCGCAATTTCACCGCCGTAAAGGCGCCTGCGCTTCTCGAGGGGTGTCGCCCATTATCGGCCGTCCCTACGCGGAACGCGCTGACAGGCCCTTGTCGCGGCCTGATGGACGCTCCGCTTGAGCCTTCCATGCCTGACCCAGAATTGCAGGAATCCGTTCACGCGCTTCACTGCCTTGAACAGGAAACCGATCGTTGATCAGGAAGAATGGGACGCTCGATGCGCCCACGTCCTGACCAGCTGCCTCATCGGCTTCGACAACCTTCTTGAGCGTGTTCCCTTGGAGCATCGAGGCGACCTCGCCGCGGTCGAGCCCAACCTCGCCTGCGAGACGAACGAGCGTATCCTTGTCGAAGATGTTAGCCCCTTCGGCAAAACGAGCCAAGTGAAGGCGCTCGACCGTCTGCATATGCAGACCATGGAGCTTTGCAAAATGCACGACCCGACGGGCGTCCATTGTATCGCCGGCCAGCGTATTCGCCATCTTGTAGGTGAGGCCCGCTTCCGCTCCCATCTGCTCGACCTGTCCGAGGATCGACGCGACATCGGCGTCTGCGCCGTATTTTTGTTGAAGATAGGAATTGACCGCGTGCGGCGGAATACCCGGCCTCAGCCGTGACGAACGATAGACCATTTCGCCGCTGTCCCGGTGCGGAAATAGCGTGATCCCAGCTTTAAGCTTCGCATGCCCAACAGGGCATGCGGGACCAATCAAATCGCCCCGGAACTGTACGGTGAGCGTGTAGGTCGTCATGAAATCCTTCTTCAAAAACTCTGGATCAGACCTCGGTCTTGTTGTGAATGATGATGAGCTGCGTGATCTGATCCCGCCGCAGGCTGAAGTAGAAACTCAGGATCAACGGATCGGGCAGCCCGGTCTTGTCGTAAGTCCCGCCGAGCTTGGCATGGACGGTCACGTCGCCATGGCGATCCCAGGCGCGCTGGACGGCCATCGTCACGCTGTCCCCGAAAATCTCCTTGTCGGCGAAAGCGCGGATCGCGTCGGTCCCGATGAACTCACGCCGGATATCATTGAGCATGGCGTCCGCGGCGAACGTCGCCATCCAGGCTTCCGCATCATGGGCGTTGCAGGCGGCGATGTGCTCAGCGACCACCTTGGGCAGATTATGAGTGATGTCGGTCGTCACGGCGGCGATCTCCTTCGTTCTCACGGTGCGAAGGCTTTTAGCGCTCTCTCCCGTCAGCTTCCGTCAGGAGAGATTCGCCAGTCTGCCAGCTTGTCGAGATGAGCGCGGAGGCGGCGCACGAGGTCCGCACGCTGGGCCGGGTAACGGTCCAGCCGCGTCATCGCGATGATACGATCTGTGCGGAAGGTGCGGAAATCCTGCCGCAGCTCGCACCACGCGCAGAGCACGCGCGCCTGGTCCAGGAAGCCGAGCTGAATAGGCCAGACGATGCGTTCGGTCCGTCGTTCCTGTTCGTCCCCATAGAGGATGTCGAGCCGCACCCGGTCACGGATCGACGTGCGCAGATCATCGAGCGGCATTGCGTTCTGCGGAAAGGTCCGGGGCGGTCCGGGCAAGGAGAGCGGACTGACCATGCGCGCCTGGGCCTGAGGCGACACGACCGCGCCGATTTTCGCCAAGGCGACGGACGCAGCCGCCCGCAACACGTCGTCGCCGCGCTGGTCAACATAGCGCAGGCCCAGCATGATTGCCTCGACCTCGTCCTCCGACAGCATGAGCGGCGGCAGGAAGAGACCGGGCCGCAGGATGTACCCGACGCCGGCCTCCCCGTCGATCGGCGCGCCCTGCGCCACCAGATCGGCGATGTCACGGTAGATCGTCCGTTCAGAAACCTCCAACGCTTCGGCCAACTGCGCGGCGGTGACCGGCTGGCGGCGGCCGCGCATAGCCTGAAGCAGGCTGAGGAGGCGGGTGGAACGGGACATGGATCATCCGGACCTTCGATGTCCTTCTACGACCACCCACTGACAAGATACGTCAGGGGTCGGGATAGGATGCAAGGCGTGACGAACCAAGGGACGGCCTGCTGCCGGGTGCCCGAGGGCAGCGGATCGAGCGATATGGGCGCGGACGGCTCAAGGGATACGCCAGAGAGCGTCCGGTCTCGAGGAGGATCACGCCGCGACGCTACGACCGGCTTGAGAGGTCATGGATCGCTACGGCCTGAGCACGATCTTCGCCGCCGCGACCCGCCCGCCATCGAGGTCGGCGAAGGCCCGCGCGCCGTCGGCGAGCCCGCGCTCCTCGATCCAGCCGAGCGGCCCGAAGCGGCCGGCGCCGAGCGCTGCCACCGTTTCGGCGAAATCGACCTTCGTGTAGCAATAGGACCCGAGGAAGGCGATCTCCTGCAGCGTCATCCGGCGCACGTCGAGCCCGCCCGCGCCGGGCAGCAGGCCGATATGCACGATGATCCCCCCGGGTGCGGCCAGCCGGCACGCGGCCGCCCGCGTCGCCTCCGCGCCCACCGCGTCGATCACGAGATCGACCGTCCCCGCTTCCGGCTCTCCCGCCTCTCCCGGCGCAAACGGGAAAAAAGGCCCCGCCGCCGCCGCCGTCTTCCGCCGGAGCGCGTTGGTCTCCGCCACGGCGACATCGCGCGCGCCGAAATGCGCCAGCACCAGCGCCGCCGCGAGCCCGATCGCGCCGCCGCCATGCACGACGCAGCGCGACGCGGCGAGCGGCCGCGGCAGCCCCCGCACGCCAAGCCGCACCGCGTGCCACGCAACCGCGATCGGCTCGGCCAGCGCCGCCTGCACGACGCCGAGCCCCGCCGGCAGCGGAACGAGGTTCGCCTCCGGCACCCGCACGCGCTCGGCGAAGGCGCCCGCCCGCGGCGGCAGCGAGAGCACCTGGCGCTCGCGGCAAAGATGCCCCCGCCCGTCCAGGCAGGCGGCGCAGCGCCCGCACGAGACCAGCGGATTGATCGCCACGCGCTCGCCGGCGCGCGGGCCCGAGAGCACGGTCCCCGCCGCCTCGTGCCCGAGCACCAGCGGCGGCGGCCGGCGCTCGTCATGGCCGTGATAGGCGTGCATGTCCGAGCCGCAGATGCCCACGGCCTCGACCTTCACCACAGCCTCGTCGTTGCCGGGCACCGGCTCGGGCTCCTCGCGCCACGCGAGCCCCCGTGGCGCGGTATAGACGAGCGCCTTCATCGCCGCCCTTTTCCCCCCTGCGCCTAGAGTTCCAGGAACACGGTTTCGCCCGGTCCCCGCAGCCGGATATCGAGCTCCCAGACATCGCCGCCCGCCGCCGCGGCGATCAGGCTCGCCCGCCGCGCCGGGTCCTCGATCAGCCCGAGCAGCGGATCGACCTCGTTGAGCGCCTCGCCGGCGAAATAAACCCGCGTGAAGAGCGGCCGGGTCAGCCCGCGCGCATGGATGGCAAGCGCCACGTGCGGCGCCTCCGCGGTATTCCCGCGCCCCCTGAGCGGCCCCGGCCGCAGCGTCCGGAACCGGTATTTTCCCCGCTCATCCGTCCCGCTCCGCCCGAACCCCGCAAACGCCTCGGAGGCCGGCGGGTCCGCCTGCCAGAGCTCGACGCACGCATCGGCCACCGGCGCGCCCGCCCCGTCCAGCACCCGCCCCTGCAGCACGATGGTCGCTCCGGGGGTCGCTCCGGGGGTCGCTCCGGGGGCCGCCCAGGGGGCCGCCCCGGGGGCCGCCCCGGGCGCCGCACCCGCCGCGCCGAAGCGCGTCAGGTCCGCCCAGCCCGGATCCTCGATCAGGTGCCAGTAGGGCCCGATCGTCTGCTGCGCCGTCGCCGTCTCCGCCTTCAACCTCCCCCCTCCCGTGCCCATCGGCTCGCTTGCTCATCATGCGCCCGCCTCGTCCCGGCAATCAATTTCCCGGCATCGGCCAGCCGGCGCGATGCTCACGCCGCGAGCGAGCGCCGTGCCTCGGCGAGCCACCGTCGGTCGATATAATCCTCCGCCCGCGTGCGTCGGCGCGCCGGCAGTTCCCGGATCAGCGACGAGGTCTCG
Organism: uncultured Pseudomonadota bacterium; assembly: GCA_963840545.1. Classification (GTDB taxonomy): domain Bacteria; phylum Pseudomonadota; class Alphaproteobacteria; order Acetobacterales; family Acetobacteraceae; genus JAKAWQ01. Next base: position 979,064 of record CAWIZE010000002.1, read on the forward strand.
ATCAGCGCCTGCACGGCCTCGGCGCTCGCTTCGCCGTCGCGCGGGAAGATGCCGGCGGCCGCGTACTCCGCCCACGCCCGCTCGGCATATTCCGGCGCGACGCGGCTCTCCCGCTCGGCAATCGCGCTGGCATTCGCCCGGTCGTCGTAGAAGCGCTCATGGGCGCGGAGGAAGGCGCGCAGGAAGCGGAGCGCCAGGGCGGGGTTCGCGGCGAGCCAGCGCCGGTCGGCGTTCAGCGACGTGAACTGGAACCACGGCACCTCCTCGCGCGGCTCGCAGAGCGTGTTGAAGCCCTGGTCCAGCGCAATGTAGTTGAGCGGCACGCCCTGCAGCCCCGCCTGGATCTCGCCGCTGCGCAGCTTGTCCCAGCGCGCCAGGATCGGGCCGCAGGCGAGCATGCCGTAGTCCTCCGGGTAGTGCAGCCCGCGCGCGGCGAGCAGCTTCATGACCAGCGAGGAGCTGCCGGCGCGCAGCGACGAAACGCCGATCGTCCTGCCGCGCAGGTCGGCGAAGCGCCGCACCTCCGGCACCGAGATCAGCGAGAAAGGCAGGCGGTTGACGTTGCCGCCCAGGATCACCTGCTGTCCGCCCGCCTCGGCATCGAGGATCACATGCTCGGTCACGCCGTAGGCGAACTGTGCCCGCCCGTCGCTCACCGCTTGGTTCACCGCGTCGATCGCCTCGAGGTGCTCGATCGTGACGCAGAGCCCCTCCGCGGCGAACAGCCCGGCATGCAGGGCGATCCAGGCCGGCAGGTTGAAGTAGTTGCGCGAGGTGACGGCCAGGGTGAGCTTGTCCATGGGAATTCCTACGCAGCGGGTTCGCCGGCTTCACCCCGCGATGTCAGCCCCCGATCCTAGCCCTCCAGCGGCGTCGCGCCGCGCCCGCCGAGCACGATGTCGAAGCGGTAGCCATGCGCCCATTCCGGCTCGGTGAGCCCGATCTCGAAGCGCGCCACCAGCCGCTCCCGCGCCGCCCGGTCCGGCACCGAATGGAAGATCGGGTCGAATGCCAGCAGCGGATCGCCCGCGAAATACATCTGGGTGATCAGCCGCTGCGCGAAGCCCGCCCCGAACAGCGAAAAATGGATATGGCTCGGCCGCCAGGCGTTCTCGTGGTTGCGCCAGGGATAGGATCCGGGCCGCACCGTGAGGAACCGGTACTCGCCCCGCGCATCGGTGAACACCCGCCCGGCGCCGCGGAAATGAGGGTCGAGCGGGGCGTCGTGCCGATCGCTCGGATGGCGGTAGCGCCCGGCCGCGTTGGCCTGCCAGAGCTCGATCATCGTGTTCGCAACCGCGCGCCCGTCCGCGTCGCTCACCCGGCCGGCGACGATGATCCGCTGGCCCTGTGCTTCTCCCTTGGGTGCTTCTCCCTTGGGTGCTTCTCCCTTGGGTGCTTCTCCCTTGGGTGCTTCTCCCTTGGGTGCTTCTCCCTTGGGTGCTTCTCCCTGGGGCCCTTCCCCGCCCTCGACCCGCGTAAGGTCGGCCAGGGGGGGGAAGTGGATGGCCGAGAATCGCGGCCCGCGCGCCTCGGTGATGCCGCCGGCGAAGGCCACCGGCGCCTGGAGCGGCGCCCGCAAGCTGGTGCTGCGATAGCCTGGCGTGTCGTAGGCGGGCTGGCTCGCGTCCATCGTTTTCTCCCGGTCCGTCTTTCCCGGCACGCTAGCACCGCCCCGCGCCGCCCTTAATCCCAGGTTTTCCCCGTCGCTTCGGGTTGGCGAGCGCCAGCCGCCCGTCCACCTGCCATTCGAGCAGCGCCACCAGCGCCGCCTCGTGGGCGTCGAACCGCCCGGCCCGGATATCCGCCGCGAACGCGCGCTCGACCTCGCCCGCCGGCGCCGCCATTCCCGCCTGCCGATAGAGGGAAAGAACCCGCCCCGCCCCGGCGTCCTCCCCGGCCGCCAGCTCGCGCGCGGCGATCGCCATCGCGCCCGCGATCATCCGCACCGCATAGACCTGCCCCGCCGGCACGTTCGGCAGCACCTCATCGAGCAGCGTGGCGCGCGCGATCGCCAGCAGCACCGCCCCGTCCGGTCCGTCACGCATCGCCGATCTCCCGGAGCATCCCCATCGCCTCCTGCACGAGCTCGGGCGCCATCCGCCCGCTGAGCGCCGCCTCCAGTCCCGGTTTTTCCTCCCCGCGATGCCGTTCGCCCTGCTCAAGCGCGATGATCGCCCAGCGGATCGCGGCCATCGCCTCCCAATAGGGCGCCCGTTCCACCGCGACCTTCCGCCCCGACCCCGCCTCGTAGCCGCGGTAGAAATTTTCCCTCGTGGCCACCCCGCCCGCCTCGCGGTCCTCCCGCCCGAACCGCCAGCAGCGCGCCGTGAGCCACCCCAGATCCTCGTCCGGGTCGCCCCATCCGGAAAATTCCCAGTCTAGAACAGCGGAAATTTTTTCCCGCGCAACCATGATATTGCCGATCCGGTAGTCGCCATGGACGAGCGTGATGGCGGCGGGCCTCGGTCGGCTCCGTTCAAGCCGCCGCAGCACATATTCGATCGCCGGCTGCGGTGCCGCCAGCGCATCGAGGCTCCGCCGCAGCACCCGGATCCGCGCCATTGCCGGGTCCGCCTCCGCGGCGCCGAGAAATCCCAGCTCCGCCCGCGGCGGCCGGATCGCATGGATGCGCGCCAGCGTCGTCCCCAGCGCCGCGCCGAAAGCCGCGCGGTCCGGGATCAGCGTATCGTCGCGCACCAGGCGCCGCGGATCGGCCACCCCCGCCACCCGCCGCATCACGAAGAACGGCCCGCCCAGCACCGAAGCATCGCTACAAAACGCCACCGGCTCGGCGACCGGCACCCCCGCTGCCTGGGCGACCTCGATCAGGGAAAATTCTTCCCGCCGGCTCCGGCTCTCGGCGATGGTGGAAATTGCGTCCCGCCGCAGCACCAGCCGTTCGCAGCGCCCGTCCGCGCGCGTCAGCACCAGCCCCCAGTTCTCCTGGATCGCGCCACCGGAAAGCCGCTCGAGGTCCCGGACCGCGCCTCCGAGCCAGGCGCCGAGCCGCCGCATGGCCGCATCGTCCACTCCCGTCTCCTCGCGCTCCGCTGCTATACTCAACCCCTCTTCGGACGAGGGAGGAAGGTCATGCCGTATACGCTGGAGCAGTTCGCCGCCGCCTGCCGCGCGGCGCTGATGGCCGATCCGGGGCCGGCGGGGCGCGGAGAAATCTGCAACATCGTCCGCGAAGTCCTTCAAGATAAAGAATTCATCGCCACCCACATACATATGGATGGGCCGGATCGTCGGATCCTCTACGAAGATCCGGATCTCGGCTTCACCATCCTCGCGCACGCCTACCAGGGCGCCAAGAACTCGAACCCGCACGACCACGGCCCGACCTGGGCGATCTACGGCCAGGCTTCCGGCGAGACCATTATGACCGACTGGGAATGCGTTGCCCGCCCGACCGAGACGGCGCCGGGCAAGGCGCGGCGGCTCCAGGACTACACGCTCACGCCGGGCACGGCCTATCTCTACGAGCCGGGCGCGCTCCACTCGCCGCGGCGCGACGGGGCGACCCGCCTGCTCAGGATCGAGGGGATGAATCTCGACCGGGTTCGCCGCCGGCCCTATGTCGCGGTCGATCCCTCGCTCAGTTCCGCGGCGGAGTGATCGCCGCCCTGCTCGTGGCGTAGCAGCCAGGCCTTGCGCGCGAGGCCGCCGCCATAGCCGGTCAGGCTGCCATCCGCCCCGATCACCCGGTGGCAGGGCACGACGATGGCGATCGGATTGGCCCCGTTGGCGAGGCCGACGGCGCGGCTCGCCGTGGGCGCGCCGATCGCCGCCGCGAGGCGCCCATAGCTGCTCGTCCCGCCCGGCGGGATTTTCGTCAGCGCCGCCCACACCCGGCGCTGAAAGGCTGAGCCTTCAGTGCGAATCGCGATCCGCTCCGGCGCGGCGAGATCGCCGTCGAAATAGCCCCCGAGATGACGACCGGCCTCGCCGGCCGCACCCTCCTTCAGCACAAAATCTCCATAATACCGCCGCAGCAGGACGCGCATGCGCTCCTCGTAGTCAGAAAAATCGAGGGCGCGCAGCGCCTCGCCGTCAGAGACGAGGAGAATCGTCCCGATCGGCGATGCCAGGCGATCGAGCCACAACTTCATTCCGCTTCTCCCGATTTCCCTGCCGCGCGGCCGCATCTGACGCCCAGAAATGCAACGCGGCATAGGCGCGCCACGGCCGCCACGCCTCCGCGCGCGCGAGCAGCCGCGCCGGGCTCGGCCGACCCTCGGCGCCTGCAGCGGCGCGGAGGAGGCCGATATCGGTGGCGGGGAAGGCGTCGGGCTCGCGTAAGCTCCGCATGGCGATGTACTGCGCGGTCCAGGCGCCGATGCCGGGGAGCGCCGAGAACCGCGCGACGCTCGCCTCGAGCCCCCGCCCGGGATCGAACAAATGCGGATCGGCCAGCGCTGCCGCCGCGAGCGCGGTGAGCGCCGCCGCGCGCGCCCGCGGCATGCCGAGCGTGGCGGCGAGGTCCCGGGCCTCCGCGATCCTGAGCGGGGAGGGGAAGGCGTGGCTGAGCCCTGCGAGCGCCGGATCTGCCGCCGCCAGCGCGGTGCCGTACGCGGCGACCAGCCTGCCCGCCAGCAGGCTCGCCGCGCCGACGCTGATCTGCTGGCCGAGGATCGCGCGCACGCCAAGCTCGAATCCGTCCCAGGCGCCCGGCACGCGCAGGCCAGGCCGGGCCTGCACGCGCACCGCCATCTCCGGGTCCGCGGAAAGATGAGCTGCAATCAGGCACGGATCGGCGCCGAGATCGAAGAGACAGCGGGTACAACCGACGATCCGGCCCATCTCTTGGATCAGGGGAAACCGAATCGTGGCGGTCAGGCAATGCCGCGCCAGGTCGGGGCGAACCACGATCGTTCCGACCGTCTCGTCGAATGAGATGATTCGCGCATAAAAATCCGCGCCGACGGACTCCACGCCGGGGATTGCGCGGGCCGCAAGAAACCCGATCAGCGCCGGCCAGTCATAGGGCGGCTTGAACGGCAGGGTCAGCCGGACCCCCGATTGGGCGGCGGCCGTCCTCGGCAGCGCCCGGTGGCAGGCCTCGCGGTCGAGATGCATGCGGGGATTATGCCCTACTGCGCGAGATGATTCTCGCCATTTTCGGACCCGATGGGCGGCGCCTCGATGCTGTCCTCGCGCGCGATCGCCCGCGGCGGCGGGGGCTTCTCGTCCTCCGCCATGGTCTTCTTGAAGGATTTGATGCCCTTGGCGAAGTCGCCCATCAGGGTGCTGACCTTGCCGCTGCCGAAGAGCAGCATCACCACGATCAGAACGACCAGCCAGTGCCAGATGCTGAGCTCGCCCAATTCAGCCTCCCATCCGCCCAAGCTGGCTCGCGGGCGGAGCGATCGCAAGGCGAAATCCCCATATTTTCCTGGCCGTTGGATGACATCGTGGACATCCGCCGGCAAACCCCGGCACCATCCGGCCGCGGGGGAACTTCGTCCTGATCGAGAACATCATCAATGCGCTCGCGGCCGGCCTGATCATCGGCTGCCTCTACGGCCTGATGTGCATCGGGCTGGGGCTGATCTTCGGCATCATGCGGGTGGTGAACTTCGCCCAGGGCGAGCTTTTGATGCTCGGAATGTATGTCAGCCTTTATCTGGTGGGCGGTTTTGCGGTATTGAACGTGCTCGGGCCGGTGGTTGCGCCGTTCGTCGCCGCACTGATCGCGGGGCCCGTGCTGTTCGCCGGCGGGGCTTTGCTGCACCGCCTGCTGCTTTCGCGCGTCTCGGGGCTGAGCACCGCCGCAAGGCTCGACCAGGGCGCGTCCGGCCAGCTCATCGTCACCCTTGGCCTCTCGCTGATCCTGCAGAATGGCGGGCTGATCCTCTTCGGCTCGACGCCCGAGAGCGTGCTCACGCCGCTTTCGGCGCGCGCCTTCATCCTCGGCCCGTTCTTCGGCGGCGCGCTGCTCTTCCTCAACCAGGCGCGGTTTTTCGCCTCTCTCGTCGCCATCGTCGTCGCGGCGGCGCTGTGGTTCCTGATGGAGCGGACGCGGCCGGGCCGGGGCCTGCGCGCCGCCGCCGACAACCCGGTGGCCGCGACCTACGTCGGCGTCGATGTCGGGCGGGCCTATCGCCTCGCCTTCGGCCTTGGTGCGGCGATCACCGGGATCGCCGGCGGGCTGATGGCGACCTACCTTTCCTTCACCCCGTTCGTCGGGCTCGACTACGTGATCATCATGTATTCCGGCGTCGTGCTCGGCGGCATGGGCAGCATCCTCGGCGCCTTCTGGGGCGGGCTCACGGTCGGCTTCGTGCAGCAGGTCTCGGCGCTCGTTTTGCCGCCGCAATTGCAGAATGCCGCCATCTTCGTCGTTTTCCTCCTCATCGTGGGCTTCCGCCCGCAGGGCCTCTTCGGCCGTTCGGCGGACCGCGCATGAGGGCGGGCGGCGCCGCCCGCCTGAAGCGCGACGGGCTGGTGCTGGCACTCGCATGCCTCCTCTATCTCGCGCTCGCGGCCATGGTGCGCAACAGCTACGACCAGCTCCTGCTCACCCTGATCCCGATCTGGGCGGTGGCCGGGCTTTCCTGGAACGTGATCTCGGGGATGAGCGGGTTTATTTCCTTTGGCCAGGCGGCGTTCTTCGGGATCGGCGCGTATACGGTCACGCTCGCGCTCGTCTATGGGAACCTCACGCCCTGGCTCGGGATTCCGCTCGGCATGGTTCTCGGCGCGGTGGCGGCGGGGCTGATCGGCCTGCCCACCTTCCGCCTGCGCGGGCATTATTTCGCGCTTTCGATGCTCGCCTATCCGCTGGCGATCCTCTACGTGCTCGAATATCTCGGCTTCCAGGAAGTGCCGCTGCCGATGCATCGGCACCACCCGGCGCTGTTCCTGCAATTCAACGACCCCCGCCTTGCGACCCTCGTCGCGGTCGGGCTGCTGGCGGCGGCGATGATCGCGGCGATGCTGGTGGAGAACAGCCGCTTCGGCTTGGCCTTGCTCGCCATCCGCCAGAACGAGCTGGCGGCCGAGGCGGCGGGGCTCGACACCTGGCGGTGGAAGATGCGCGCGCTGGTGGCGAGCGGGGCGATGGGGGCGGCGGCGGGCGGGCTCTATGCCTGCGTGCTGCTGGTGGTGACCCCGGACTCCGTGTTCGGCGTGATCGTCTCGGCGCAGGCGCTGGTGGTGACGATCTTCGGCGGCGTCGCCACGGTGTGGGGCCCGCTGATCGGGGCCGCGGTGCTCGTGCCGCTGGCGGAAACGCTCAACGCCAAGCTCGGCAATATCGTGCCGGGCATCCAGGGCGTGGTGTACGGCGCGGCGATCATCGCGGTGATGCTGGCCGCGCCCGAAGGGCTCTACTGGACGATTCGCGATCGCTTTTTCCCCGCTACCGTAAGGAAGCTGCCGGTGCCAGTGGGCGCCCGGGCGCCGCCGCCGGCGCGCGAATCGGCGCCCGGAACTTTGCTCGAGGTGAAGCACCTCGGAAAATCCTTTGGCGGGCTCCGCGCCGTCGAGGATGTGAGCTTTTCCGTGTCGATGGGAGAAATCCTCGGCATCATCGGCCCCAACGGCGCCGGCAAGACGACGCTCTTCAACCTGCTGAACGGCGTGCTCGCGGCGGATGCCGGCAGCGCCCGCCTCGCGGGGGCGGAGCTCAGGGGGTGCCGCGTGCACCGGATCGCGCGGCTCGGCGTCGGGCGGACCTTCCAGGTCGTGCGCAGCTTTCCCCGCCTTTCGCTGCTCGACAACGTGATCGTCGCCGCCTATGGCGCCGGGCGCGGCGACGACGATGCCCTCGCCGCCGCCTTGGCCGCGCTCGATACGGTGGGGCTCGCGGGGCGCGCGCCGATCGCCGCCGCCCGGCTCACCAACAAGGAGCTGCGGCTGATGGAGCTGGCGCGCGCGCTCGCCGGGGAGCCGCGCCTGCTGCTGCTCGACGAGACGCTCGCCGGCCTCGCCCGCGAGGAGTGCGACGAGCTGCTCGCGGTGCTGCGCCACCTCCGCGCGCGCGGCATGACCATCGTCATCATCGAGCACACGATGCACGCGCTGCTCCGGCTCGTGGACCGCTTCCTCGTGCTCGATCACGGAAGGGTGCTGGCCGAGGGCGCGCCGGGCGCGGTGATCGAGGACCCGCTCGTGATCGAGGCCTATCTCGGCAGCAAGTTCCTGGCCCGGCAGAATGCTTGAGGTCCGCGGCCTCTCGGTCGCCTATGGCGGGCTCATCGCTCTTCGAGAAATTTCGCTCAGCGTGGCGGCGGGCCAGTTCATCACCGTCGTCGGGCCGAACGGGGCGGGCAAGACGACCCTCTTCAAGGCGATCTCCGGTATCGTGCCCGCGCTCGCCGGCACCGTCTCATGGGACGGAAAATCGCTGCTCGCCATGCCTGCCGCCGCGCGCGCCCATCTCGGCATCGCCCACGTCCCGGAGGGACGGCAGGTTTTTCCGACACTCACGGTGCGGGAGAACCTCGAGATGGGTGCCTGGCCACGCGCCGGGCGGGTTGCCTGGGCGCGGACGCGCGAACGCATCCACGCCCTCTTTCCGGTGCTGGCCGAGCGGGCGGGCCAGCTCGCCGGGACGCTTTCGGGCGGCGAGCAGCAGATGCTCGCGATCGGCCGCGGCCTTGCCTCGGCGCCGCGCCTGCTGATGCTGGACGAGCCCTCGATGGGGCTCGCGCCGGCGATCGCCGAGACGATTTTCGCGCGGATCGCGGAGATCCACCGGGAGGCGGGGCTGGCGATCCTGCTCGTCGAGCAGCGGGTCGCGGAAGCGCTCGAGCTCTCGGATCACGGCTATGTGCTGGAGACCGGACGGGTCGTGCTGGAGGGGTCCTATCGCGCGCTGCTTGCGGACGATCGCATCCGGCGCTCTTATCTCGGCCTCGGCGCGGGTTGAGAGACCGTGTGAGAATGCTACTGCGGTGGTCGTCCGACGTGGCAATCTGCGCTTCCGGTGCTCACGGCCAAGCAAGGCCGCTCCGCTCCGGTTCTCGAAAGCCGCGCCGGACCGGCGCCTGCGGCGCCTCCGACTCACCGCAGCGCATTCTCAGACGGTCTCTGAGAACGGCCGGAGAAACAAATCAAGCCGGGAGGAAAAAACGATGACGCAGGGGATCGGTCGGCGGACGACACTCGCACTGAGCGCCGCGGCGCTCACGGGAACGACATGGGCGGGCGCGGCGCGCGCCGCGCCGCCGGACATCGAGATCGGCATGCTGGTGCCGCTCACCGGCCCCTGGGCCTATGACGGCCAGCAGGAGAAGCTCGGCGCCGAGATGGCGGTGGAGGATTTGAACCAGGCGGGCGGCATCCGCGCGCTCGGCGGGGCCCGGCTCAAGCTTGTCATCTTCGACACCGGCTCGACCGCGGAGACGGCGAAGGACGCGGCACAACGCATGATCGCCAACCACCCGAAGCTCGCGGGCGCGTTCGGTTGCTGGCTCTCCACCTTCACGCTCGCGGCGACCGAAGTGAGCGAGCGCGCCAGGCTTCCCTGGCTCACGCTCTCCTATTCGGACGCGATCACCGATCGCGGCTTCCACTACGTGTTCCAGACCTCGCCCACCGGCAACGCGCAGGCCGAGCAGACCGTGCCGATCGCGATGAAGCTGGCCGAGGTCACCACCGGCAAGCGGCCGAGCAAGGTCGCGATCGTCGGCGACAACACTGCCGCCTCGGTGAGCTTCCTCAAGCCGGTGCTCGGCCATATCCTGAAAGACGAAAAACTCGATCTCGTGGTGAAAAGAATCTACACCCCGCCGCTCGCCGACGCGACGACGCTGGTGCAGCCGATCCGCGCCGCCAGCCCCGATTTCGTGCTGCTGCTCTCGACCAACGGCGGCGACGACAAGATCCTCGCCGACACCTTCAGCGAATACGGCATGCCGGGAAGCAAGATGCCGTTGATCGGCAATGGCGGGCACTGGGCCAACCCCGAGCTTCTCAAGGCCGCCGGCCCCGCGGTGCTCGAGGACATCCTGATCGGGCTTGCCAATTGGCCCGGCAAGGACCTTGCCCCACTCTCCGCCCGCTTTGTCGCGCGCACCGGTGAGCCCTGGTTCGGCCACGACAACATCTTTGCCTACGCGCATGTCATGATCTTCGCCTGGGCGCTCAACCAGGCGGGATCGGCGGAGAGGGAAAAAGTGGCCACGGCGATCCGCGGGATGAACATCACCGACGGGCCGGCGATCTACTTCCCCGGCCATCACATCCAGTTCGACGCCAAGGGACGGCGCATCGGCGCCGAGCTCGTGCTCGTGCAATGGCGGAACGGCCGGCCGATGACCGTGTTCCCCGGGGACATGGCGGCCGAGAAGGCGGTCTGGCCGGTGAGCGCATGATCGCGCCGCCGAAGCAGCAGATTCCGGGCGTCTATCACCGGCGCATCGGCGAGATCGCCGTCACCGCGCTCTCGGACGGCTATCTCGACGGCGGGCTCGAGATGCTGCGCAACATCACCGTGGAGGAATCGGCCCGCATTCTCCACGCCGCCTTCCGCCCCGAGCTCCCCGGCATGACAGGCGGGGGACGTCGCACCTCGGTGAACTGCTACGCGATCCACTCGGCGGGCCGGCTCGCGCTGATCGAGACCGGCTCGGGCAACTATCTCCAGCCGACGGCGGGAAAACTCGCGCGCAACCTCGCCGAAGCGGGGATCGATCCGGCCGCGATCGAGCGCGTGATCCTCACCCATATGCACCCGGACCATTCGGCGGGCCTCACCGAGATGCCGTCCGGGCGGTGCAATTTTCCCAACGCCGAGCTCGTCGTGCACGAGAACGAGCCGCGCCACTGGAACGACGATGCGGCGATGGCGCGGGCGGACGAGCGGGCGCGGCGGCTCTATTTCCAGGCCGCCCGCGAGCAGATGGCGCCCTATCGCGACCGGCTTCACACCTTCTCAGGCCCCGAGGAGGTTTTCCCCGGCGTCACCGCGCTGCCTCTGCATGGCCATACCCCCGGCCATACCGGGTACATGATCGCTTCGGGCGGCGAACGCCTGCTCATCTGGGGCGATATCTGCCACGTGCCCGAGATTCAGATACCGCGTCCGGAGGTGACGATCGCCTTCGACACCGACCCGGACGCGGCGGTCGCGACGCGCAGGCGCGCCCTCGACATGGCGGCGAGCGAACGTCTGCTGATCGCCGGCATGCACGTGCATTTTCCCGGCTTTGCCTATGTCGCGCGGAGCGCCGGCAGCTATGCCCTCGTCCCCGAAGCCTGGGACCAGGGGCTGGGCCCCTGGACCCCCTAAGCGCTGCGCGGCACAAAAAGGAAATGGCAAAGGGATGGGGGTCTGGGGCCTCAAGGCCCCAGCAGGGGCGTCGGGGGCAGAGCCCCCGACCGGGGTGCAGGGGCGGAGCCACTGCCTCCTAGCGGATTCCGACGCGGAGGAAAGCTCTGCACGAATTGGCGCTGAAAAATGAGAAAGGAAATCAGCAGCGGCGCGCTGCTGAGGAGGGTCGCCGCGGTGACGAGCGACCATTGCACGCCCTGATCGGGTGTCGCAAAAATTTCGAGCCCGACGGTCAGCGGCCGCGTGCTCACCGAATCGCTGATCACCAGCGGCCAGAGGAAGTCGTTCCAATGGTAGGCGACCGAAGTCAGCGCGAAGGCGACGTAGGTGCCGCGGCTCAGCGGCACATAGACCTTCCATAGTCGCCCGAGCAGCGAGCAGCCCTCGAGCCGGGCGGCATCGTCGAGCTCGCTCGGGATGGTGCGGAAATTCTGCCGCAGCAGGAAGATCCCGAGCGCGGAACCGAGATAGGGAATGCCCATCGCCGGAATGGTGTTGGCCAGCCCGAGCCAGCTGATCTCACGGTAGTTCCAGACGAGCAGGATGCTGGGCGAGATCATGAGCTGAAGCAGCAGCGCGGCGAAAAGGAGGTCGCGCCCGGGAAAGCGGAGCCGGGCGAAGGCGAAGCCGGCGAGCGTGGCAAGCACGCACTGGCTGCCGACGGTGAAGGAGACGAGGAGGATCGTGTTGAGGAAGTAGCGCGCGAAGGGCGCGGCATTCCAGGCCTGCGCGAAGTTCGCCCAGGTCAGCGGCGCGAGCGGATCGAAGACCGTCGAATAGGCGGAGGGATGAACCGCGCTCCAGAGCGCATAGAGCAGGGGCAGCGCCCAGATCAGGCCGAAGAGCCACATCGGCGCCGCCGCGATGCTGCGTTTCATCGGTAATGCACCCGCCGTCCGAAGAGCGCGAAGAGCAGGGCGGCGAGCGTGCTCAGGATCACCACCAGGACGATCGTCGCGGCCGCGGCGCTGTTGATGTCCCAGTCGCGGAAGCCGGCGGTGTACACGTAATAGAGCAGGAGCGAGGAGGCGTTGTCCGGCCCGCCCTGGGTCATCTCCACCACGTGATCGACGACGCAGAAGGCATTGATCGTCGCGGTGACCATCACGAAGAGCGTTGTCGGCCCGAGCAGCGGCAGCGTGACGCGGCGGAAGAAATAGCGGTGCGAAGCACCCTCCAGCGACGCCGCCTCGTGCAGCACCGGCGGGATGTTCTGCAGCGCCGCCAGGTAGAAGATCATGAAGAAGCCGGCCTGCTTCCAGACCGCCACCATCATCATCGCCGGCAGCGCCGTCGCCGGATCGCCGAGCCAGTTGATGTCGCCGCGTCCGATCAGCCCGGTGAGGCGGTCGAGGAGCCCGTATTGCGGGGTGAAGAAGAAGAGCCAGATCGCGCCGACCGCGATCATCGGCAGCATGGTGGGCAGGAAGAAGAAAAGGCGGAGCGTGGCGCGCCCGGGGATCGCCCGGTTCACGCCGAGCGCCATCGCGAGCGCCAGCACGACGGAGGCCGGAACGGTGATGGCCGCATAGACGAGGTTGTTGATCAGGCTGGTGCGGAAGCTCGGGTCGGCGAAGAGGTCGAGATAATTCGCGAGCCCGACGAACCCGCCGCCATGCCCGGCGATCGGCGTCGCGTAGAGGCTGCTCGCCAGGGTGGCGAGCAGCGGCACGTTGGTGAAGGCGAAGATGAAGAGGGCGGCCGGCAAAACCAGCAGCCAGCCGCCCAGATTCGTCTCGCCGTCAGCACTGTCCATCAGAAAGCGACGGCCTCAGGCGTGCTGGTAGGGGCGGAGGATCGCGTCGGCGTCGGCCTGCGCCGCCTTGAGCGCCGCCGCCGGTGTCACGGTACCGGAAAGGGCCGCGGCGATCTGGTTCTCGAGGGCGACCTGCACGCGGGCGTCCTGGAAGGTGGAAAGCTCGCCGTGCGCGGCGGGCAGGAAGCTCTTCGGCCGCGCCGCCACGGGGTTCTTCGCGATATAGGCCTGCATGTTGGGCGCGCTGAAGGCGGGCTCGGTGACGCAGACATAGCCGGTGCGGATCGACCAGTCCGCCGCGCGCTCCGGCGTCGTCAGCCACTGCGCGAAACGCAGCGCGGCCCGCCGCTCGGCCGGCGAGGCGTGCTTGAAGATGTAGATATTGCCCCCGCCGACGACCGTGCCCGGATTGGGGTTGCCCGCCGGCAGGGCGACGTCGAAGGGGAATTTCGCGCTCGCCGTGATGGTCGCGAGATTGCCCGAGCTGGTGCAGACGATCGCCGTGCTGCCGCGCAGGAAGCCCGGCACCAGCGAGGACCAGTAGCTCACGCCGGCCGGCGTCGCATGATACGTCTTGGAGAGGCTCACCCAGTATTCGAGCGTGGCGATCGCCTTGGGGTCGTCGAAGAAAACCTTGGTGCCTTCGGCGTTCATCAGGTCGAACCCGTTGCCGCCGCAGAGCGCGCCGAACGTCCAGTGCCCGTTGGTGATGTCGGCGGGGAACTGAATGCCCCAGCTCGCCGGCGAGGCCCCGCGGTTGGTCAGCTTGCTCGCCGCCTCGGCCTGCGATTTCCAATCGGTCGGGTAATGGTCCGGATCGAGCCCGGCCTTGGTGAAGGCCGCCTTGTTGTAGAAGAGGACCATGGTCGAGCGCTGGAACGGCACCGACCAGGTCTTGCCGCCGATGCGGGTGTTGACCATGAAGGCGGGCCAGAAGCTCGCGATCCAGTCCTCGTCCGCCTTGTCGAGCCCGATATCCTCGAGCGGGACGACGACGTCGAGCGCCTGCAAGGTGTGGATGTCGGCGGTCAGCATGACCGAGAATTGCGGCCCGTTGCCGCCGCGGATCGCGGTGACGGCCTTGGTCAGCGTGTCGGGGTAGGTGCCGGCATAGGTCGCCCTGACCGCAACCCCGGTCTCCTTCGTGTATTGCGCGCAATACTCCGCGATGATGCTCGCCATCGGCGCGCTGACGGTGACGGGGTAGAAGAAGTTCAGCTCCTTCACCTCCTGCGCGCGCAGGATCGCGGGCGCGGCGATGAGGCCGGCGGCGCCGGCGGTGCCGGCGAGCAGGGAACGGCGGCGGATGGCGGACATGGCAATGCTCCTTATTTCGCGATCAGGCGTCGGATCCGCTCAGGCGGCGCGCTCGCCGCTCTCGGCATCGAAGAGCGCGACGGCGGAGGGGGGAAAGGCGGCGTGGAGCAGCGCGCCGGGAACGAGGTCGACGCGCCCCGGAGGCCGCAGCAGCACCGGCAGCGCCTCCTCGCCGCAGCGGCAATGCAGGACGGTGTCGGCACCGAGATATTCGCCCCGCTCGAGCCGGAGCGGCAGCCCCGCCTCGGCAATCTCCATCGCCTCGGGGCGGATCCCGGCGAGCAGGTTTTTCGCACCTGCCATGGCGATCGGCGGCACGCCCAGTGCCGGCCCTGACGTGCCGCGCACCACCATCGCCTCGCCCTGGCGGACGAGCGGCAGGAGGTTCATCGGCGGCGTGCCGACGAAGCGGGCCGCGAACACCGTCCGCGGCCGCCCATAAAGCGCGTCGGGCGGGGCGTCCTGCTCGATCCGGCCGCGGTTGAGCAGGATCACCCGATCGGCCATGCTCATCGCCTCGGTCTGGTCGTGCGTCACGTAGATCATCGTGATGCCGAGCCGGCGCTGCAGCGCCACGATCTCGGCCCGCATCTCGGCGCGCAGCTTCGCATCGAGATTGGAGAGCGGCTCGTCCATCAGGCAGACCGGCGCCTCGGCGACGATCGCCCGGCCGAGCGCGACGCGCTGCTGCTGGCCGCCGGAAAGCTCGGCCGGGCGCCGCGCCAATAGCTCGCCGATGCCGAGCAGCCCGGCCGCGCTCTCCAGGCGGCGGGCACGCTCGGGCGCGGCCACCCGCCGCGCCTTGAGCCCGAAAAGGACGTTCTCGGCGACCGAAAGATGGGGAAAGAGCGCGTAGGACTGGAAGACCATCGCCACGCCGCGCTCCGCCGGCGGGGCGGCGGTGACGTCGCGCCCGGCGATCGTGAGCCGCCCGCCGCTGGCCGTCTCGAGCCCCGCGATCAGCCGGAGGCAGGTCGTTTTGCCGCAGCCGGAGGGGCCGAGGAGAACGGTGAAGCTGCCGGGGGCGATGGCGAAGGAGACATCGTCGAGCGCGCGGACCTTGCCCCAGAGCTTGCTGACGCCGCTGAGCGCCACCTCGGCGCCGCGGCTCGCAGCCCCGCTGTCACGCTCGGTGTCACGCTCGTTGTCACGCTCGCTGTCACGCTGGTTGTCACGGGGCATCGCCCGCGTCTCCCCCGCTTTTTTGTTCCGCGGCGACCAGGCACCGGCTGGGGCCGGCGGCTATGCACACGTGTGCAACATGCCACGGCCGGCATCCGCGGAACAGTCGGGGCACGTGGACCCCCTCGCTCCTCTGCGTCAAACTGTTCCTGCCTCTCCTGCCGGTGCCCAGACACGCCGGCGAATTTGGCCGGCGCATTTGGCCGGCGCATATGGCCGGCGCTATGTTGCGATACGGCAAGCGGTTCGATGACATTTGGATGACCAGCCAGGGGCCGGGCCCCTGACTCCCTAAGCCTTGTGCCGCGCAGCGCTTAGGGGGTCCAGGGGCCCAGCCCCTGGTGGTCAGTCCATCTCTGGTAAGATGACGTTCTGCGGCCGTGGCCCGAGCAGTGCCGCGCGCATCGTTTCGGCGGATTTCGTGCGGATATCCTCCCATGCGTGCGGCGAGTGGAAGGCCGAGTGGGGGGTGACGATGAGCCGCCCCTCGAGCCAGGGCGCGCGGGTGCGGTAGGCGGCGAGCAGCGCCGGGATCGGTTCCACGGGTGGCTCGTCGGGCATCACGTCGAGCCCGGCGCCGGCGATTTTTCCCCGCTCGAGCGCCGCCATGAGGGCATCGAAATCCATGATCGGCCCGCGCGCGGTGTTCACGACCACGGCATCTTGCGGGAGGGCGGCGAACTCGGCCGCGCCGAGCATGAGATGGGTTTCGCGCGTCAGCGGCGCGTGGACGGAGAGGACGTCGCTGGCGTGGAGCAGGTCCTCGAGCGTGCGGACGCGGTCGATGCCGAGTGCCAGCTCGACCCCGTTCGGCTGGTAGGGATCGTAGGCGAGGACGCGGAAGCCGAAGGCCTTGGCCCGCAGCGCCGCGGCGGTGCCGATGCGCCCGAGCCCGAGGATGCCGAAGGTCTGGGCCGAGGAGCGCTTGATCAGCGGATCGGCGAACCATGCCCAGGGCGCGGGCGGGGTTGCGCGCTGGCGCTCGTGGTGCAGCAGGAGCCCGCGCCGGAGGGCGAGTGCGAGCGCCAGCGCGTGGTCGGCGACCTCGGTGGTGCCGTAATCCGGCACGTTGCAGACGATGATCCCGCGCGCCGCCGCTTCCTTGCGGTCGATGCGGTCGTAGCCGACGCCCATGCGCACGACGGCCTTGAGGCGGGGAAAGCGGGAAAAATCGGCGGCGCGGAGGAAGTGGCGGAAGATCATCAGCCCGTCGGCCGTGGCGCACTCCGCCGGGTCGAGCCCGGCCAGGGTTTCGGTGGCGCGCATCAGCACGCGCACCTTTGGGCCGTAGAGGCGGTGCTCGACGGAGAGATCGGGGTACATCGCCTCGGGGTAGAGCACCGTGAGCGTCATGGGCGAATTTCTTCCCGCGCAAAAAACCCCGCGATCGTGCGGGCGCGGGTCGGGTTGCGCAACCGGCCTTGTTTTGCCAGCCTTCGCGCTCACGGAATTTTCGGGGGAGCGGATGAACGGCGCGGAAAGCCTGGTGCACACGCTGCTGAAGGGCGGCGTCGATACCTGTTTCGCCAATCCCGGCACCAGCGAGATGCATTTCGTCGCCGCCCTCGATCGCATTCCCGGCATGCGCTGCGTGCTCGGCCTGTTCGAGGGCGTCGTCACCGGCGCGGCCGACGGCTATGCGCGCATGGCCGGCAAGCCGGCGGCGACGCTGCTCCATTGCGGCCCCGGGCTCGCCAACGGGCTCGCCAACCTGCACAATGCGCGCCGCGCCGGCTCGCCGATCGTCAACATCGTCGGCGACCAGGCGACCTACCATCGCCCGCTCGACGCGCCGCTCACCGCCGATACCGAGGGCTGGGCGCGCCCGGTCTCGGGCTTCGTGCGCACCGCGCAGAGTGCCGGGCAGGTGGGTGCGGACGCCGCCGCCGCGATCCAGGCGGCGCGCATCGCCCCCGGCCAGATCGCGACGCTCATCCTGCCCGCCGACACCGCCTGGAACGAGGGTGGCGTGGTGGCCGAACCGCTCGCCCCGCCGCCCGCCCCGCGGGTCGATCAGGGCGCGCTGGCGGGGATCGCCCGCACCTTGCGGGGCAACGAGCCCGCGATCCTCGTGCTCGCCGGTGCGGCGCTTTCGGCGGAGGGGCTGGCGCTCGCGCACCGCATTCGCGCCGCGACCGGTGCCAGGCTGATCGCCCAGATGTCCAACGCGCGGATCGCCCACGGCGCCGGGCGGGTGCCGATCGAGCGCGTGCCCTATCCGGTGGACCGCGCGCTGGCCGCGCTCGATGGCTTCAAGCACATCGTGCTGGCAGGCGCGGTGAAGCCGGTCGCCTTCTTCGCCTATCCCGGCAAGCCCGGCTATCTCTTCCCGCCCGACGCGGCGGTGCACGTGCTCGCCCGCCCCGAGCAGGACGTTGCCGAGGCGCTGGCGCGCCTTGCCGAGGAGCTTGGCGCGCCCGAAGTTCCGCTGCCGGCGACGAAGCCGCGCCCGGCGCCGGCCAAGGGTGCGCCGACGCCCGAGGCGGTGGCGCAATCGCTCTCGGCCCTGCTGCCCGACCAGGCCGTGGTGGTCGATGAGAGCGTGAGCTTCGGCCGCAGCATCTTCTCCGACGCCGCCGCGGCCGCGCCGCATGATTGGTTGCAGATCACGGGCGGCGCCATCGGCGATGGCCTGCCGCTGGCGACGGGTGCAGCCGTCGGCGCGCCGGGCCGGCGCGTCATCGGGCTGCAGGCGGACGGCTCGGCGATGTACACGGTCCAGGCGCTGTGGACGCAGGCGCGCGAGCGGCTGGACGTGACGACGGTGCTCCTTTCGAACCGCAAATACGCGATCCTGCTGCACGAGCTTGCCAATGTCGGCGCCAATCCCGGGCGCACCGCGCTCGACATGCTCGATCTCACGAATCCCGATCTCGACTGGCCGCGCATCGCCGGCGGGCTCGGCGTCGAGGCGGCGCGGGCCGAAACGATGGACCGTTTCGGCGAGCTTTTCTCCTATTCGCTGACGCGGCCCGGGCCGTTCCTGATCGAACTGATCGTCTGAGGCGCTCGCGCGCCGGCCGCGCTGCGTAATGCTTGACGCAACCGGGCTCGGCGCCCAATGATTTGTCCGATGATGACGGGGATCCATCTCCCCGGATGCGCCGGTACGACGACGCCGGTAGGACGACGCCGGGGACGGTCGCGGACGAGCTCTCGGGCTCGAGGCGGGGAGGCGTTTTTCGCCCCTCGGCGCCCGGCAGAGTTCGTCGCCCTGCAATCCTGGCCTATCCGCGCAATCCTGCCCTATCCGCCCAAGGAGCCGACCGGGTGCATCGCGCGAGCCGCGGAGCGCGGCGCCGCGCGCGGCCGCGGGCCGGCATCGTTCTCCCATGGAGATAAACCATGATCATCGATGAAACACTGGAGCGTCTCTATCGACAGGTCGAGTTGGTGAAGGGTGCCGGAGATCCGCGCAGCGGCAAGCTTTGCGTGATGTCCTTCGTCGCCTATCTCGCCGGCGAGGGCCATTCCGACCGGCCGGCCACCGCGTCTGCCCTCATCCGCGAGCTTGCGGTGAGGATCAACGACGCGATGCCCGCGGCCATGCGCCAGGAGCTCAAGCCGTTCGTGCCGCGGATCATCGGCACCAATGACGGGCGCGACGGCGAGCGCGCGACCCTGCTTCGGGACATCACCGAGCGGGAGATCCTGCCGCGCATCTGTGCGGACTTCCTGGCGAAGGGCTCGCTCCGGGGCTGGCGGCGGACCACCGAGTTCCGCGAATTGAGCAGCCGGCTCTTCGATCTCACCCATGCCCGCGACGTCGATGGGGACGGCGCGGCGCGCTGCAAGCTCGCCGCGGCGGTGGCGAGCCTGCTCTGCTTCTGCGCGACCGAGGCGCCCGACGCCGCCACCCGCCCGTGGTACTGGCGCCAGGCGATCGCGCTGCTCGACCGGACATGCGATATCGGGGCCGAGAAGGCGGGGCTGGGCATCGACGAGGGGCGGGTGGAGAGGCTGGAGGAGATGCTCGGCCGGCGCGAGCGCATCCGCGGGGCGAAGGCGATGACCGACCGGGCGGTCGGGAGGCTGCGCGCCGTCTTCACCTGGCCGGCGAAGGCCGTTTAGTATCGGGCCGCAGAGTTTCGTCGGTCGCGGAGCGACCACGAAACGCCGCGTGAATCCGATACTTAAGACAAAGAGCCAGTACCAGCTTTCTATGAAAGCTGGGTACTAGCCTGAGGCCATGACGATGTAATTGACCGCGAGGTCGCGGCTCTCGCGCCAGGTCCCGCGGAGCGGGTCGTAGCTCAGGCCCGCGAGCTCGGCGGTGCGGAGCCCCGCCTGGGCGAGGAGGCGGTCCAGCTCGGCCGGGCGGATGAACCGCCGCCAGTCATGCGTGCCGGGCGGCAGCAGCCGGAGCAGGTACTCGGCCCCGATCTTCGCCACCGCCAGCGCCGCCAGCGTCCGGCTGATGGTCGAGAGGAACAGGAGCCCGCCCGGGGCAAGGAGCGTGGCGAGCGTGGCCAGGAAGGAAGCCGGGTCGGGCACGTGCTCGATCACCTCGAGCGCCGTGATCACGCGGAATGGCGCGCCTTCTGCGGCCAGGTCCTCGGGCAGGGCGGTGCGGTAGGAGAGCGGCAGGCCCTGGCCGGCGGCATGCGCCTCCGCCGCGGCGATGAGCGGCGCCGCGGCGTCGATTCCCAGCACGGAAAACCCCTCGCGGGCGAGCGCCTCGGCCGCCAACCCGGCGCCGCACCCGACATCGAGCAAGCCGAGCCCCGCGGTGGCGCCGAGCTGGCGGCGCGCGCGGGCGGCGATCCAGCCGACGCGGAGCGTGTTCATCCGGTGCAGCGGCCGCATCGGGCCGGAGGGGTCCCACCAGCCCTCGGCGAGCCCGCCGAAGCGGGCGATCTCCACCGGATCGGCGGTCGTGCCCTGCATTGGCGTCTGTTGTCCCCTTCCGCGCCCGCCAGTATGTGTGCCGCCCCGCGCCGCCGGCAACCGGCCCGAGGCAGGAGGCACGGGAGGAAAGGAACGGAATGGCCCGCATCGTCATGAAGTTCGGCGGCACCTCGGTCGCCGACCTCGACCGCATCCGCGCCGCTTCCGGCCGGGTCGCGCGCGAGGTTGCCGCGGGCAACCAGGTGGCGGTGGTGGTCTCGGCGATGGCCGGCGTCACCAACCGGCTCGTCGGCTGGTGCCAGGCGCTGTCCCCGCTCCATGACGCCCGCGAGTACGACGCCGTGGTCGCGACCGGCGAGCAGGTGACCGCCGGGCTGATGGCGATCGCGCTCCAGGCCGCGGGCGTCGAGGCGCGCTCCTGGCAGGGCTGGCAGATCCCGATCGCGACCGACGGCGCGCACGGCGCGGCGCGCATCGAGCGGATCGCGGGCGAAGCGCTGGTCCGGCGGATGGAAGCGGGCCAGGTCGCGGTGGTCGCGGGCTTCCAGGGCTTCGGGCCCGACCGGCGCATCACCACGCTCGGCCGCGGCGGCTCCGACACCTCGGCGGTGGCGCTGGCGGCGGCGCTGGCGGCGGAGCGCTGCGACATCTATACCGACGTGGACGGCATCTATACGACCGATCCCAGGATCGTGCCGAAAGCGAGGAAGCTCGCCCGGATCACCTACGAGGAGATGCTGGAGCTCGCCTCGGTGGGCGCGAAGGTGCTCCAGACCCGCAGCGTCGAGCTGGCGATGAAGGAACGCGTGCGCGTGCAGGTGCGCTCGAGCTTCACGGACGCGCCGGGCACGCTGGTCGTCGATGAGGATGAGATCGTGGAAAAGCCGATGGTCGCCGGCATCGCCTATTCGCGCGACGAAGCGAAGATCACGGTGCGCCGCGTGCCGGACCGGCCGGGCATCGCCGCCGCCCTCTTCGTCCCGCTCGCCGCCGCCAACGTCAATGTCGATATGATCGTCCAGAACGTCGCGGCCGACGGCACCACCGACCTCACCTTCACGCTCGGCAAGGCGGACCTGCCGCGCGCGCGCAAGCTCCTCGACGAGGCGCACGCGTCCATCGGCTATGCCGAGATCGCGGCCGATTCCGATGTCGCGAAGATCAGCGTCGTCGGCGTCGGGATGCGCAGCCACGCCGGCGTCGCCAGCACGATGTTCCGCGCGCTCGCCGACAAGGCGATCAACATCCAGGTGATTTCAACCAGCGAGATCAAGGTGAGCGTGCTGGTCGGCGCCGAATATACCGAGCTTGCGGTGCGCGCGCTGCATACGGCATACGGCCTCGATGTCGCCTGACGTCCCCGCGCCCCCGATCCCCGCGCCCCCGATCGCTGCGCGAATGACCACCGGCGAGGCCGCGCGCGCCTTTGCCCGCGCCCGGCTGGAAGCGCTCTGGGAGCGCGGCACGCGTTTTCTCGGCTGCGAGGTCGGGATTCTCGGCGGCGCGATGACCTGGGTGAGCGAGCGCCATCTCGTCGCCGCCATCTCCAATGCCGGGGGCTTCGGCGTCATCGCCTGCGGGGCGATGAACCCCGACCAGCTCGCTTCCGAGATCGCCGCGACCCAGGCGCTGACCTCGCGTCCCTTCGGCGTCAACCTGATCACCATGCACCCCGCGCTCGAGGCGCTGATCCGCGTTTGCCTCGAAGCGCGGGTGACGCACGTGGTGCTGGCCGGGGGCGTGCCCCATGTCCGCACCGCGAGCATGGTCAAGGAGGGTGGCGCCAGGCTCATCTGCTTCGCCCCCGCGCTCGTCTTCGCCCGCCGCCTGGTCAAGGCCGGCGCCGACGCGCTCGTCATCGAAGGCTCGGAGGCGGGCGGCCATATCGGCCCGGTGTCGCTGACCGTGCTCGCCCAGGAGATCCTGCCGCATATCCGCGAGGTTCCGGTCTTCGTCGCCGGCGGGCTCGGCCGCGGCGAGGCGATCCTCGCCTTCCTCGAGATGGGTGCGGCGGGGGCGCAGCTCGGCACCCGCTTCGCCGCCTCGCGCGAATCGATCGCCCATCCCCGCTTCAAGGAGGCCTTCGTTCGCGCCGCCGCGCGCGACGCCGTTCCCTCGATCCAGCTCGACGACCGCTTTCCCGTCATTCCCGTGCGCGGGCTGGCGAACGCCGGCACCCACCATTTCCTCGAGCACCAGCGCGCCACGCTCGCCCGCTTCCAGGCCGGCGAGCTCAGCCGCCAGGACGCGCAGCTCGCGATCGAACATTTCTGGGCGGGCGCGCTCAAGCGCGCGGTGCTCGAAGGCGATGTCGAGCAGGGCTCGGTGATGGCCGGTCAATCGGTCGGCATGGTCACGGCGGTCCAGCCGATCGCCGCGATCATCGCCGAGCTGGTCGAACAGGCGGTGGACGCCCTCACGGCACGGGCGAGCGCGTAAGGCACGGCCAAGGGGACAGCGTCCCTTGGCCTTCCTTACGCGGTCGGGGCGGGCGTCCGTTTCGCCGCGAGGGCGGCCTGCGCCGCGGCGAGCCGCGCCACCGGCACGCGGTAGGGGCTGCAGGAGACGTAATCGAGCCCGGTTGCGTCGCAGAAGGCGATGCTCGCCGGGTCGCCGCCATGTTCGCCGCAGATGCCGAGCTTGAGCCCGGGTTTGCGGGCGCGGCCCTTCTCGACCGCGATGCGGATGAGGGCGCCGACGCCTTCGATGTCGATCGAGACGAACGGGTCCTTCGCCAGCACGCCGATCTCGACATAGTGGGGCAGGAATTTTCCCGCATCGTCGCGTGAGAGCCCGAACGTCGTCTGCGTCAGGTCGTTGGTGCCGAAGCTGAAGAAGTCGGCGGCCTCGGCGATCTGGTCGGCCGTCAGCGCCGCGCGCGGCAGCTCGATCATCGTCCCGATCGTGTAGGGAATTTCCTGCCCGGCCGCGAAGAACACCTGCTTGGCCACCCGTTCCACCTGGGCGCGGGTGATCTCGAGCTCGCGCCTGGTCGCGACCAGCGGGATCATGATCTCGGGCAGCGGTGCGTTGCCGGTCTCGCGCCCGACAGCGATCGCCGCTTCGAAGACCGCGCGGGCCTGCATCGCGTAGATCTCGGGATAGCTGATGCCGAGCCGGCAGCCGCGGTGCCCGAGCATCGGGTTCGCCTCGGCGAGTTCCGCGACCCGCCGGCGCATCGCCTCGAGATCGGCGCCGAGCGCCAGCGCCACCTCGGCGAGCTCCGCCTCGGCGTGCGGCAGGAACTCGTGCAGCGGCGGATCGAGCAGCCGGATCGTCACCGGCAGGCCGGCCATGATCCGGAAGAGGGCGACGAAGTCGGCGCGCTGGAAGGGCAGCAGGCGCGAGAGGGCGGCGCGGCGCCCGGCCTCGTCGGCGGCCATGATCATCTGCCGCACCGCGCCGATCCGTTCCGGCTCGAAGAACATGTGCTCGGTGCGGCAGAGCCCGATCCCCTCGGCGCCGAAGCGCCGCGCGGTCTCGGCATCGAGCGGGGTCTCCGCGTTGGCGCGCACGCCGAGCCTGCGGAAGCGGTCGGCCCATTCCATCAGCGTCGCGAAATCGCCCGAGAGCGCCGGCTCGACCATCGCGACGGTGCCGACGAAGATCTCGCCGGTCGCGCCGTCGAGGGTGATCGTTTCGCCCGCGCGCACCGTCATTCCGCCCGCCGAGAGCGTCTGCGCGCCGTAATCGACGGTGACCCCGCCCGCGCCGGCGACGCAGGGCCGCCCCATGCCGCGCGCGACCACGGCGGCGTGGCTGGTCATTCCGCCGCGGGTGGTGAGGACTCCCCTCGCGGCGTGCATGCCGTGGATGTCCTCCGGGCTGGTCTCGATCCGCACCAGCACCACGGCCTCGCCGCGCGAGGCGCGCAGCTCCGCCTCGTCGGCGCTGAACACCACCGCGCCCGAGGCGGCACCAGGGCTCGCCGGCAGGCCGCGCGAAAGGAGCCTGCGCGGCGCGTTGGGGTCGAGCGTCGGATGGAGGAGCTGGTCGAGGTTCGCCGGATCGACCCGCGCGACCGCCTGGCTCTCCTCGATCAGCCCCTCGTTGGCCATCTCCACGGCGATCCTGAGGCTCGCCGCCGCGGTTCGCTTGCCGTTGCGCGTCTGCAACAGATAGAGCCGGCCGCGCTCGATCGTGAATTCGATGTCCTGCATGTCGCGGTAGTGCCGCTCGAGGGTTTCGCGCACCGCGGAGAGCTCGCGATAGGCCTGCGGCAGCGCCTCTTCCATGCTGCGCTCCGCCGTGTGGATGCCCACGGGCGGGCGCGCCCCGGAGAGCGGCGCCGGCGTGCGGATGCCGGCGACGACATCCTCGCCCTGCGCGTTCACCAGGTACTCGCCATAGAAGACATTCTCCCCGGTCGAAGGATCGCGGGTGAAGCAGACCCCGGTGGCGCAATCCTCGCCCATGTTGCCGAACACCATCGCCTGCACATTGACCGCCGTGCCCCACTCGGCTGGGATCTCGTGCAGGCGGCGATAGGTGATGGCGCGCGGGTTCATCCAGCTGCCGAACACCGCGCCGATCGCGCCCCAGAGCTGCTCCTCCGGGTCCTGCGGAAAGGGCCGGCCGGTCTCCGCCTCGACGAGGTCCTTGTACGCCGCGACCACGCGGTGCCAGTCCTGCGCGCGGAGCTCCGGGTCCGTGCTCACCCCGGCATCATCGCGCACGTGCTCGAGGATTTCCTCGAAGCGGTGATGGTCGACGCCGAGCACCACGTTGCCGAACATCTGGATGAAGCGGCGGTAGCTGTCCCAGGCGAAGCGCGGATCGTCCGCCCCCGCGCCGAGGCCCTCCACGGTCGCGTCGTTGAGGCCGAGATTGAGCACGGTGTCCATCATTCCCGGCATCGAGGCGCGCGCGCCCGAGCGCACCGAGACGAGGAGCGGCTTGGCGCGATCGCCGAAGCGCCGCCCGGTGGTTTCCTCGACGCGGTGCAGCGCGGCCGCCACCTCGTCCTGCAGCGCGTCCGGATATTGCCGGTCGTTCCGGTAATAGACGCTGCAGACCTCGGTTGTGATGGTGAATCCGGGCGGCACCGGCAGGCCGATCGAGGCCATCTCCGCAAGGTTCGCGCCCTTGCCGCCGAGAAGGTTGCGCATCTCCGCCCGCCCCTCGGAGAGGCCGGCGCCGAAGCTATAGACCCACTTCGTCATGCTCGAACCTGCTCCCCTTTGGATCCGTCCCGTCTTTGGGTCGGTCTCAAGCTTCAATCTTCGAGAGATCGGCGATGCGGTCTATGGTGCTTCGCATGCCTTGCAGGAGTTGCAGCCGATTGCGGCGCAATTCCGGCGCGCTCGCGTTCACCGTGACCTGTTCGAAGAACGCATCGAGCGGGTCGCGCAGCGGCGAGAGCACGGCGAGCGCTTTTTCGAAGTGCTCGTCCTTCAACATGGCGTCCGCCTCGCGCCGCGCATTGTCGAGGGATGCGGCGAGCGCCTTCTCCTCCGCCGCGTGCAGAAGGCCGGGCTCGGGCGGCGCATCGAACGGTCCGTCCTTCTTCTCCTCGATCCGGAGGATATTGGCCGCCCGCCGATAGGCGGTCAGGAGGTCCGTGCCGATAGCGGTTCCGAGCAGGGCGGCCACCGCGTTCGTGCGCGCGAGCAGCCGGGTGAGATCGTCGTCCCCGCCGGCCGCGAACACGGCGGCGAGCACGTCGTGCCGCTGGCCCTCTGCGCGCAGTTGGACCCGCAGGCGCTCGACGATGAAGGCAAGCACCTGTTCGGACAACGTCTCGAGCGCTTCGGGATCGGGGCGGATCGTCCGCTGCTCCGCGCGCTCGAGGGCTGCGAATGCGCGCCAGCGTTCGATCAGCGGAACGAGCCTGAGCCGGAGCCCGTTCTCGCGGACGATGCGGACGATGCCGAGGGCCGCGCGGCGCAGCGCATAGGGATCGGCCGAGCCGCTCGGCTTTTCGCCGATCGCGAAGAAGCCGCAGAGGAGGTCGAGCTTTTCGGCGAGCGCGACAGCGACGGAAACCGGTGCCGTCGGCACTTCGTCGTCGGGTCCCTTGGGCGCATAGTGCTCGCGGATCGCCGTGGCCACGCTCTCGGGCTCGCCATCGTTCAGCGCGTAATAGCTTCCCATCACGCCTTGCAGCTCGGGGAACTCGCCCACCATCCCGCTCACGAGATCGGCCTTGGCAAGCAATGCGGCGCGTTCCGCGAGCGCCGGCGGCGCGCCGATCGCGGGCGCGATCCGCCGCGTGAGATCGACGATCCGGCGCCCCCGCGCGCCCTGGCTGCCGAGCTTCGCGTGGAAGGTCACGTGCTCGAGCTTCGGCACCCTGGCCGCAAGGGGCATCCGCCGGTCGAGGTCATAGAAATGCCGCGCATCGGCGAGCCGCGCCCTGAGCACGCGCTCGTTGCCGGCGATGATCGCCGCGCCGCCGTCTTTGGCCTCGATATTGGCGATGAAGGCGAATTTGCCCGCGAAGGCGCCGTCCGGCTCGGCGAGCGCGAAATACCGCTGGTTGACCCGCATCGTCATGCGCATCAGCTCGGGGGGCAGGTCCATGAAGGCCGCGTCGATCGTGCCGAGCAGCGGCACCGGCCATTCGACGAGGCCGGCGACCTCCTCGAGCAGGGCCGCGTCGGTCTCCGCGAGCCTGAGCTGGGCCTCGCCTGCCAGCCGCGCGATCCCAGCTTCGATGCAAAGCTGGCGTTCTTCCGCCGAGACGATGACCCGGCGCGCCCTGAGCCCGTCCTCCCATTCCTTCGCCGAGCGCACCGGGAAGGCGCCGGGGGCAAGGAACCGGTGGCCCTCGGTCAGATTTCCCGCAACCAGCCCGTGCCCGTCATCCTCGCCCTCGGCGAGGCCGAACGGCACCACTTCGCCGTCGAAGAGGCAGAGGATGCGCCGGAGCGGCCGCACCCAGGTGAAGGCGCTGGTACCCCAGCGCATCGATTTGGGCCAGGGGAAGCGGCGCAGCAGGGGCGGCAGGATTTCGCCGATCCGCGCCCGCGTCGGCACCGCCGCCTCCCCGCGCTCCAGCACCCAGTAGCCCGCCTCGGCGACGAGGTCCGTCCGTTCGGCAGCGTGCTTGCGCAGGAACCCCGCGATCGCCGCCTCGGGCGCGCCCTGGCGCGGCCCCCGCTCGCGGACGCGGCGGGCGGGCAGGGCGGCCGCCACCTCGGCTGCGAGCGCGATCCGCCGCGGCCCCCAGAATGTCCGCGCACGCTCGAACGCGAGCGGCGCCAGCGCCTCGGCCAGCAGCCGGGAAAGATCCTCCGCCGCGCGGGCCTGCATGCGTGCCGGGATCTCCTCGCTCAGGAGCTCGATCAGCAGCTCGGGCATGGACTCAGCCTGTCTCGCCGGCGAGCCAGGCCTCGCAGCAGCCCTTCGCCAGCGCCCGCACCCGGCCGATCATCGCCGCCCGCTCGGCGACGCTGATCACCCCGCGCGCATCGAGCAGGTTGAAGAGGTGGCTCGCCTTGATGCACTGGTCATAGGCCGGCACCGCCAGCCGTGCCTCGAGCAGTGAGGCGCACTCGGCTTCCGCGTCGGCGAAATGGCGCGCGAGCAGCGCCGGATCGGCCCGCTCGAAGCTGTACACACTCATTTCCCGCTCGGCGCGGCGGAACACGTCGCCATAGGTCACGCCGGCGTCGTTGTAATCAAGATCAAAAATATTCTCCACGCCCTGGACGTACATCGCCAGCCGCTCGAGCCCATAGGTGAATTCCACCGCGGGAACGGCGCAGGGAATCCCGCCCACCTGCTGGAAATAGGTGAACTGGGTCACCTCCATCCCGTCGCACCAGACTTCCCAGCCGAGGCCCCAGGCGCCAAGGGTCGGCGCCTCCCAGTCATCCTCGACGAAGCGGATATCGTGGGCGAGCGGGTCGATGCCGAGCGCCCGGTAGCTCGCCAGCAGCAGGCCCTGGGGGTCCGGCGGCACCGGCTTCATCAGCGCCTGGAACTGATAATAATGCCCAAGCCGGTTCGGGTTCTCGCCGTAGCGCCCGTCGGTCGGCCGGCGCGAGGGCTGGACATAGGCCGCCCGCCAGGGCCGTTCGCCGAGCGCGCGGAGCGTCGTCGCGGGATGGAAGGTGCCGGCCCCCATCTCGACGTCGTAGGGCTGGAGCAGCACGCAGCCTTGCTCCGCCCAGTAGGCGGAGAGGCGGAGGATGAGTTCCTGGAAACTGCTTGGTCGGGTCGCGTCCATTGAACCTTAGAACTCTCGGCCGCGGCGGGATGATGCGGCGCAGCTTACGGACCCCGCCAAGGTCGGGCAAGGAACCGGCGGGCCGCTTGATTGCGCCCGCTTGATTGACGTCGGGCCCCTCGCCACATCCGGGGCCTGAATGCAGGGCGAAACGGTACCATGACCAACGAGGAACGCGACATCATCACCCGCTTCATCGAGCGGGTCGCGGGCACGGGCGGCGGCTCGGTGCCCGCCACCACGGCATCCTTGCCGCCGGTGGACCCCGAGGCGGACGCGCTGATCGGCGATCTCCTCGCCCGCCACCCCGAGGCGCGCTACCGGCTCGCCCAGACGGCCTTCGTGCAGGAGCATGCGCTCGCCGCGGCGCAGGAGCGGATCACGGCGCTCCAGGCCCAGCTCGCCGCCCACCCGGCCGCACCGCCCGCAGCCGCGCACGGTGGCTTCTTCTCCGGGCTCTTCGGCGCCGGCGCCGCGCAGTCCGCGCCCCAGCCTCCCTACGCCCCCTCGGCGCCACCGCCGCCCTACACCGCGCCGGGGTACCAGCCCGGACTGTTCCAGCGCGGCGGCTCGGGCTTTCTCGGCTCCGCCCTGACGACGGCGGCCGGCGTCGCCGGCGGCGTCGTTGCCGGCAATGCGCTGATGAGCCTCTTTTCGCCGCATGCCGGCTTTGGCGGTGGTGGTTTTGGCGGCGGCGCCTTTGGCGGCGGGTTCGGCGGTGGGCCCTTTGGGGGCACGCCCGAGAACGTGACCGTCATCAATGAGAATGCGAGCCCATGGGCCGACCCGAATGCGGGCGCCGACCCGAACCAGGGCAACTTCGATCCGAACCAGTCGGGCTTGGACCCCAACCAGGCAGGCCTCGATCCCACCCAGGCGGCCTTCGATCCCAATCAGGGCGGCATCGACCCGACCCAGGCGGGCTTCGACCCGGGAAATTTCGATTCGGGAAACTTCGATCCGGGCGGCTTCGGCAGCGACGACACGCAAGTCTAGGATCGGATCGCAGAGTTTCGTCGGTCGCGGAGCGACCACGAAACGCCGCGTGAATCCGATACTTAAGACGAAGAGCCGGCACCGGCTTTCCATGAAAGCCGGTGCTGGCCGGCGAGCCCGCCGCCCCAGCACCACCAGCCGGGCCGCGCGAGCGAAGCGGCCGCGCGCGCCGCGCCCGCTTCATCGGGAAAGAGGCCGAAACAGCTCGCCCCGGAGCCGCTGACGCGCGCGAGCAGGCAGCCCGGCTGCCCGGCAAGCCCCGCGAGAAGCGGACGGATGGCAGGGCAGAGTTCGATCGCCGGCGCCTCTAGGTCGTTGCCGAGCCGCGCGAGATCGGCGGCGAGCGCGGCGGCGTCGGGCCAGCCGGCGGGGAGCGATGCGGCGGGCGAATAGGGGCCGCGCCGCGCGGCGAAGACCGGGGCGGTGGGCACGGGCTCGCCGGGATTGACGAGGCAGAGGCCAAAATCCGGCAGCCGCGGCGGGGCGGAAAGGATCTCGCCGATCCCCGCCATCCGCGCCGGGCGCGAAGCGAGGCAGACGGGCACATCCGCGCCCAATCCTGCGGCGAGCCTGGCGGCGAGGGCACCGAACCCGTCGACCCCCCACAACCGCCCGAGCAGGCGCAGGCTCGCGGCCGCGTCGGCCGAGCCGCCGCCGAGCCCGGCCGCCCGGGGCAGGTTTTTCGTCAGCGCGAGCGCCGCCCGGGGCGGGCACCCGGCGGCTTCGGCCAGCGCCCGGGCGGCCCGCAGCACGAGATTGTCCTCGCCCGGCGAAAGCCCCGCGGCGCAGGGCCCGTCGATCGTGAGCAGGAGATCCGGCGTGAGCGAAAGCCCGTCCGCCGCACCCGCGAGCCGGTCGGCGATTCCGGCGAAAACGACCAGGCTGTCGAGCGTGTGGTAGCCGTCCGCCCGCCTTCCGGTAACGTGGAGGAAGAGGTTGACCTTGGCCGGGGCCAGCTCCGCGAGCCGCAGGGTTATGGCTTGTGGCTCTCGGCCGTCGAGGCGCCCGGCGCGGGAACCACGCCGAGATCGCCGTAATCCCCGCCCAGCTTCGATTGCAGCGTGGCCGCCTCGCTCGGGCTCGGGTGCATCGAGAGCGCCAAGTGCCACTGGTAGCGTGCGGCGAGCTTGTTGCCGGCGGCCCAATAGGCATCGCCGAGATGGCCGTTGATGGTCGGATCGTCCGGCTCCAGCGTCACCGCGCGCAAGAGCCAGTGCAGCGCCCCGGCGGTATCGCCCTGGCGGAGCATGACGTAGCCGAGGCTGTCGAGGATCGCCCCGTCATTCGGCCGGAGTTCCGCCGCCTTGGCGATCATCTGGCGCGCCTGGGGAAGGTGCCGTCCCTGCACCGCCCAGGAATAGCCGAGATAGTTCAGGACATAGGGTTCGTTGGGCTGAAGCTGCAGCGCCTCCTGGAAGTCGGGCTCCGCCCTCGCCCAGTCATTCACCTGGTCGTAGGCGATGCCGCGATCGTAAAAGAGCGTCCAATCCGGCGGCTGCGGCCGACCGAGGCGGGCGACCGCCCCGTCATAGGCGGTGAGCGCCTCCTGCCAGCGCTCATGCGCCCGCAGGATATCGCCCTTCACCTCGAGCGGCTCCGGCCGGGTGGGATTGCTCGCGGCGACGTGGTCGAGGAGGGCGAGGGCGTCGGCGAGCTTGCCGACATGGTCGAGCAGGACCGCCCGGCGAAGGGCTACGATCGGGGCGAGCGGGTCGCTGTCGGGCACCGGGGCCAGCACGTCGAGCGCCGTCTGCGGCTGGTTCTGGCTGTCGAAGACGTCGGCGAGCAGAAGCCGTGCCGGCGTGAGATCGGGATTGAGCGTGAGGCCGAGGCGAAGGAGGATCACCGTGAAGTCGGGCGCATCCTCCTGGCGGAGGCTGGCGCCGATGGCGAGGTAGGCCTCGGCCATGCCCTGGGCCGGGCTCGCCACGGGGCGCTCGGCGATGTCGCGCTCGAGGCCCGGGACGGCCATCCCGAGGTCGCTCTCGCCCGTGCCGAGTGCCGCGATCGTCGCCTGCGCCTGCGTCAGATGGCCCTGGCGGGCCTGCCAGCTCGCGATCGCCCGGGCGACCTGGAGGTTGGGCACGGCGAAGCCCTGACCCGCGAGGGCGTAATATTTGTCGGCGAGCGAAGTGCGCCCGGCGAGGTCGGCGATCAGCGCCGCGTGCAGCGCGTCGATGCCGCGGGCCTGGGCTCCGCTGAGATAGCTCTGCAGCGTCGCCAGCGCGGCATCGGTCCGGCCGGCGCCCTGCTCGGCCCAGGCGAGCAGGAGCGGGGCCAGGATCTGGGTCAGGCCCTCCTGCGGCAGCGCGCGGATCTGCGTGATCGCCCCGGACCAATCGCCGGCCAGCACCGACTGATCGATCAGCAGCAGCATCGCCACCTGGTTGTCGGGCACCGCGCGCGCCAGGCTCACGGCATCCGGATCGCCGGCCATCAGGCTGGAGAGAAAGGCCTGCTGGCGGAGCACCGGATCGGCGGGATCGGCGCGCGACGCGTCGCGGTAATACTGCGCCGCCTGGCCGAGCGCGAACTGGCTGTCGGCGTACCGGGCATCGAGGAAGGCACCGTACGCCCGGCCGGAACCACTGCCGCTATCCGCCGCGGGAGCGCCTCCGGCCGCGCAGGCCGAGAGAAGGCTGAGGACGAGAAGAAACGGACGGCGCAGCAGGCGTAGCTTCGACATTCGGCGATCCTATACCAGGGGTCGGGCGGGGGCGCTATTCAGCGGGCTACATGCCGGGCGGATAATTGGGACCGCCGCCGCCTTCGGGAGGCACCCAGTCGATATTCTGTGTCGGGTCCTTGATATCGCAGCTCTTGCAATGGACGCAGTTCTGGGCGTTGACGACGAGCTGCGGCCCGCCCTCATCGGCGCCGCCCCCTTCCGTGCCCACGATCTCATACACCCCCGCCGGGCAGTAGCGCGTTTCCGGGCTGCGGTAGCGCTCCCAGTTGACAGTGATCGCGCACGCCGGGTCGGCAAGGCGGAGATGCGAGGGCTGGTCCTCCTCGTGGTTGGTGTTGCTGACGAAGACCGAGGAAAGCCGGTCGAAAGTGAGCACGCCGTCAGGCTGGGGATAGTCGATCCGCGGCGCCCTGTCGGCCGGCACCAGCGTCTCGCAATCGGGATGGCGGTGGCGGAGCGTCCAGGGCGCGCGGCCGCGAAAAACATAGGTGTCGAGGGCGGCGTAGGCGAGCCCGCCCCACAGCCCCGCGTGGGCAAACGCGGGGCGAAGGTTGCGCGCGGCCCGAAGCTCCGCCCACACCCAGCTCGCCCGGAGCGTCTCCTCGTACCCGTCAAGCTCCGTACCGGTGCCGCGCAGCGCGAGGGCCGCCGCCTCCGCGGCCAGCATCCCCGACTTCATTGCCGTGTGGGTGCCCTTGATCTTGGGGACGTTGAGGAAGCCAGCGGCGCAGCCGATCAGGGCGCCGCCGGGAAAGACGAGGCGGGGGATCGATTGCAGCCCGCCCTCGTTCAGCGCCCGCGCGCCGTAGCCGATCCGCCTTCCGCCGGCGAAATTTCCGCGGATCGCGGGGTGGGTCTTGAAGCGCTGCATCTCCTGGAAGGGCGAGAGCCAGGGGTTGCGGTAATCGAGCCCGACGACGAAGCCGGTCGAAACGAGGTTCTCCCCCCAATGGTAAAGGAACGAGCCGCCATAGGTCGCGCGATCGAGCGGCCAGCCGACCGAATGGAGGACGAGGCCGGGACGGTGCGTCTCCTTCGGCACCTCCCACAGCTCCTTGATGCCGAGCGCGTAGGTCTGCGGCTGGCGTCCCTCGGCCAGCCCGAAGCGGGCGAGCAGGCGCTTGGCAAGCGAGCCGCGGCAGCCCTCGGCAAACAGCGTGAAGCGGGCGCGGAGCTCCATCCCGGGCTGGAAGTTCGGCCCCCGCTCGCCCGACCGCTCCACCCCCATATCGCCGGTGACGACCCCGCCGATCCGCCCATCCCGCTCGATCAGCCCGGCGGCGGCGAAGCCCGGGTAGATCTCGACGCCGAGCGCCTCCGCCTGGCGGCCGAGCCAGCGGCAGAGATTGCCGAGCGAGCCCACGACATTGCCGTGGTTATGCATCTGGGGCGGCGTCGGCAGGCGGACCGCGCGGGTCGCGGTGAGGAAAAGGAACCGGTCTTGCGTGGCCGGCTGGGCGAGCGGGGGGTCGTCCTGGCGCCAGTCGGGCAGAAGCTCGTCGAGCGCGCGGGGCTCGATCACCGCGCCGGAGAGGATATGCGCGCCGACCTCGGCGCCCTTCTCGACCACGCAAACGGTGGCCTCCGGGGCGCACTGCTTGAGCCGGATGGCGGCGGCGAGGCCGGCCGGTCCGGCGCCCACCACCACGACATCGAAGGCCATCGCTTCGCGGTCTTCCACCATCTCTCCTCGCCGCCAGGGGATGTAACCCGATCGGGCGCTGTTACCCTCGGGGCGGAGAGAGCGGCAAGGCCCGGGAGGCGCGAAGTGCCTATATTCACGGCCGGAGGCCGCGGCAGGGGCCGCGGCAGAGGATTGAGGAGAAGAGCGAGATGACGATGCGACGGACCCTGCTGTGCTGCTCGGCGATCGCGGGGCTGGCCCTGGTCGTCCCTTCATTCATCGCTTCCGCCCAGGCCCAGATGCCGGCCCAGATGCCGGCCCAGATGCCAGGTGGCCCGCCCTACGGCCAGAACCCCTATTCGACCAAGGCGAGCAACCTGCCGACGAGCCCGATCACCTCGCCGGTCGCCCCGGCGCTGCCGAGCACCGGCCTCGGCCCCAATGCGACCGCCGGGCAATATCTCTCGGTGGCGCGCGCCGCCCTGACCGCGGGCCAGACCGGGCGCGCCCAGGAGGCGCTCGAGAACGCCGAGACGCAGGCGCTCACTCGCTCGGTCCAGTACAACGCCGCCGGCCAGCCCGACGCCTCGCCGCTGGTGTCGAACATTCAGTCCGCGCTCCAGGCGCTCGGCGGCAACGACCTGATCAGCGCCGCCCACTACACCGACCTCGCGATGCAGCAGGCCGGCAGATAGCGTCCGTGGAAGCGTTGCAGGCGCTCAGCCTGCAACTCGCCTGGGGGGCCGACGAGGCGCTGGCCGAGACGCCGCAGGACCGCCTGGCCCCGCCGGCGCCCGCGCCAGGCCCACGCCAGGGCCTCCCGCCGCCCGCTCCGCCGGCCGAGTTTCCCCGGCCCGGCGGGGCCCCGGGTGGCGCAATGACGGCGCGGGCGTGGGAGCTTGCCAACGCCGCCGCCAGCCGCGCCGAGCTGCGCGCCGCGCTCGCCGCCTTCGATGGCTGCGCGCTCGCCGCGACCGCGACCAGCCTCGTCTTCGCCGACGGCAACCCCGATGCCGGGCTGGTGCTGATCGGCGAGGCCCCCGGCGCCGAGGAGGACCGCGCCGGCCTGCCCTTCGTCGGCCCCTCCGGCCAGCTCCTCGACGCGATGCTGGCGAGCATCGGGCTCGACCGCGAGAAGGCGCTGATCCTCAACGTGCTGCCCTGGCGGCCGCCCGGCAACCGCACGCCGACCGACGAGGAGGTCAATCTCTGCCTGCCGTTCCTGCTCCGCCACCTGGCCCTGGTCCGGCCGCGGCGCCTGGTCCTGCTCGGCGCGCTCGCCGCGCGGGCGCTGACGGGCCGCACCGAGGGCATCCGCCGGCTGCGCGGACGCTGGGTCGAGGTCACCGTGCCGGGGCTGGCGGAGACGGTGCCGGCGCTGCCCACCTACCATCCGGCCTATCTGCTCCGCACGCCCGCCGCCAAGCGGGAGGCATGGGCGGACCTGCTGGCGCTGCGCCGTGCGCGCGATGCTGATATTGTTAAATCGCATGCGCTCACGAATTTGTGAGCACCGGATCGTCCGCTAAGGCGCGGTTTTGCGCCGCACCATCCCGCATTTTTGGATTCGTCTCGCCGGAAAGGGTTGCCCGAGCCCCCTCCGCCGTGTAGGGCCGAACCCATGCGAGGGATCGGTTGCACGCTCTCCCGCCTGAACGCCGCCCGGGCCATGGTCGCCGGGGCCGCGCTACTCGCGGGAGCCGCGGCATCGACCGCGCACGCCCAATCTGCGCCGGAAACCGCCATCGCGGTGCCGCGCACCGCGCCGCCCAATGGCGCCGAGGTGGCGCTGCCGCAGCCGCTCGGACCCAGCCAGGCGGCCCTCGTCCGCCGGATCTTCGCGCTCCAGGACCGCGGCCGGATCCAGGCTGCCGTGCAGGCGACGTCCGAGCTCTCGGATCAGACGCTGCTCGGCAGCATCCTCGCCGACCGCTATCTCGGGCCCTACACGCTCACCACCGCCTCCCAGCTCGCGGACTGGCTCCGCCGGTTCGGCGACCAGGCGCCGGCGCCTTCGATCTATGCGCTGCTGGCGCGCAAGCTGCCGCGCGGCGCCGGCCTGCCGCCGGCTCCGGACGTCGCCGAGCTGCCCGCGCCGGTTGTGCTCTCGGGGCCGCCGCCCTCGCTCTCCGACCCGGTCGAGGCGGAGACGGACGGGGTTTCCTCCTTCGCCGTCGCCGTGGCCGATCGCGCCGGCCGGGGCGAGACGAGCTCCGCGCTGGCGATGATCCGCGGCATCGGCGGCCTCACGGTTCCCCATGCCGGCGCGCTGAAAGCGATCGTGGCGCGCGCCCTCTTCGTCGCCAACCATGACGAGCAGGCGCTCTCGCTTGCCTCCGCCGCCTACGACGCGGCCGGCGGGCAGGACGGCGCTTCGGCCTATGTCGCCGGCCTTGCCGCCTGGCGGCTCGGCAGGCTCGCGGACGCCCGCAACTTCTTCCGCGCCGCCGCCACGGCGACCGACGCGGAGCCGCCGCTGGTCGCCGCCGCCGCGTTCTGGGCGGCCCGCGCGGCGCTCTACCTCCGCCAGCCGCGGCAATGGCTGCCCTGGATGGAGCGCGCGGCCGCCGAGAACGGCACCTTCTACGGGCTGCTCGCCGGGCGCATGCTGGGCCTCGGGCCGGATCTCAGCGGTCCGGGGGGCGGTCCGGGGGGCGGTCCGGGGGGCGACGCGGGCGCCGGCACGGCAACGCTCGGCGAGGCCGATATCGACGCCGTCGCCGCGACCGCCGCCGGCTGGCGCGCCTTCGCCCTGATCGAGGTGGGGGAACCCGCGCTCGCGGAATTGGAGTTCGCCACGCTCTGGCCGCGGATCGAGAACGACCATCCCTTCGGCCGGGCGGTGATGCTCGTCGCCTCCCGCGCCGGGCTGCCCGGGCTCACCGCGCGGCTCTCGGAACTGATCTCCGTCGGCCCCGGACAAGAGCTCGCCGGCGTGCCCGCGGTGCCGATGCCCACGCTCTCGCCCGCGGGCGGCTTCACGATCGATCCCGCGCTGGTCTATGCGCTGACGCGCCTCGAATTGAATTTCGACGCCGGCGCCGTCTCCAACTCCGGCGCGCGCGGCCTGATGCAATTGATGCCCGTGGCCGCGGCCGCGGCGGTGGGCCACTGGGGCAGCCCGCTCGATGATCCGGGCGTCAATCTCGAGCTCGGCCAGCGCTACATGCAGTACCTCGCCGGGCAGTCGGGCGTCGACGACGATCTCCTCCATGTGCTCGGAAGCTACAATGGCGGACCCGGGGCCTTCGCCGAATGGGTGCAAACGATCCGGGGCGGCGGCGATCCGCTCCTCTTCATCGAGGCGATCCCGAACGGCCAGACACGCCACTTCGTCGAGAGCGCGCTCGCCTATACCTGGATCTACGCGATGCGGCTCGGCCTGCCCGAGCCGAGCCTCGATGCGCTGGCGCAAGGGAGCTTCCCGCGCTTCACGGCGGAGGCGAACACCGGCGGCATGGCCGAGGCCTCGCTCGCGTTGCATTGAGCGCCCGCTTCACCCACATGCTGGCCGCCCAGGGAGAATAAGCACATGGCCGGCATCGATACGAGCCGCGTGTTCCTGCCCGTGAACATCGCGGTGCTGACGATCTCGGACACCCGCACCGAGAAGAACGACACCTCGGGCGACGCGCTCGCCGAGCGGATCGTCGCCGCCGGGCACCGCCTCGTCGCGCGCGCCATCGAGCGCGACGACACCGCCCGTATCGAGGCCCGCCTCAGGGCCTGGATCGGCGATCCGGCGGTCGACGTCATCATCACCTCCGGCGGCACCGGCATCACCGGGCGGGACGTCACGCCGGAAGTCTTCGAGCGCCTGCTCGAGAAGAAGATCGAGGGATTCGGCGAGCTCTTCCGCATGCTGAGCTACGCCAAGATCGGCACCTCGACCATGCAGTCGCGCGCGCTCGGCGGCGTCGCCGCGGGCACGTACCTCTTCGCCCTGCCCGGCAGCACCGGCGCGGTCAAGGATGCGTGGGACGATATCCTCCTCTTCCAGCTCGATGCCCGGCACCTTCCCTGCAACCTCGTCGAGCTTATGCCGCGTCTCATGGAGCACCAGAAAGGCGCCGCCGATTAGAAAGTGAGGCTGGCAAGTCAATTTGCAGGGGCTCTGCCCCTGCCAGGGGGCTTCGCCCCCTGGACCCCCAGCAAAGGCTCCGCCTTTGCAATCCATTACTTCAATAGAAACCGTCCGCGCGCGGAGTCGAGCACCGCGCGCTTGCCCAGGGGCAGCGCAATGTTCGTGGGCCCGTGCCCGGCCGGCAGGCCGAAGGCGATCGGGAACGCGCCCTCCTCCAGCACGTCCTTGATGACCTCCCGCAAATCATTGATGCCGTCCGCACATTCGTGCATCTCGCCGAACACGACGCCCGCGACCCCCTCGAACACCCCGGCAGCGCGCAGCTGCACGAGCATCCGGTCGATCCGATACGGCGCCTCGCGGACATCCTCGAGGAAAAGAATGCTTCCTCGCGCCCGCGGAACGTGTCCCGACCCCACCATCGCCGCGACGAGCGAAAGGCAGCCACCGACAAGCGGACCCCTCGCACGCCCCTCCCGCAGGAACGCGACCGGCTCCTCCAGCGCATACGCCGGATCGAACAGCGCCCGGCGCAGCGCGGAGCGATTCCGTTCCGCCTCCGGCCCGGGCCCGACAAAATGCCGCGAAGCGATGTTGGGTCCATGGATCGCGCGCACGCGCGGCCAGAGCGTCTTCCCCGCGAGATGCAGCGCCGTGACATCGCTGAACCCGACAAGGAATTTTTCCGCCCGCCGCGGCCCGAGCTCGAAATGAGGCAGGAGCCGCATGCAGCCATAGCCGCCGCGCGCGGCGAAGATCGCGCGCACCGCCGGATCGGCGAGCGCCGCGTCGAGATGCGCCGCCCGCGCCGCGTCGGTCCCGGCGAGATAGAAATGATGTGTCCGCTCCGCGCGCATCGCCACGCGGAGCCCCCAGCCCTCGAGCACATGCGAGGCGTCCTCGAGCAGGCCAGCCTCCGCGTCCGGCAGCTGCGCCGCCGGCAGGAGGATCGCCACAGCGTCGCCGGGACGGAGGATCACGCCCGGCCCCGCCGGCGGCGGCGCTGCCCATCGGAACCGCTCATCGCCGCAGGCTAGCATCTTCCCCGCGCGCCGCACCCGCCGGGGGATGACGGAGCGGCGTCTTGACGGGGTGGGCGGCCCGTATCAGCACTCGACTGAGCAGAGCGGAGCGGGGGGAAGCCATCGTGCATGTCCTGATCATCGGCGCGGCGGGCATGGTCGGCCGCAAGCTCACCGCACGCCTCGCGGCGGAGGGCGGGCTCGGCGGGCAGCCGATCACGACGCTCACTCTGCTCGACGTCGTGCCGCCGGAGAAGCCGGCCGCCTTCGCCGGCACGGTGGAGAGGCGCGCGGCCGATCTCTCGCTGCCCGGCGAGGCGGCGCGCGCGGTCGCGGCCCGGCCGGATATTGTCGTCCATCTCGCCGCAATCGTCTCCGGCGAGGCGGAGGCGGATTTCGAAAAGGGCTATCGCGTCAATCTCGACGGCACGCGCGCGCTGTTCGAGGCGATCCGCCACGCAGGGCAAAAGCAGCCCTACCGGCCGCGCGTGGTCTTCACCTCCTCGATCGCGGTCTTCGGCGCGCCCTTCCCCGAGGCCATCGACGACGAATTCCTCACCGCCCCGCTCACCAGCTACGGCACCGAGAAGGCGATCGGCGAGTTGCTGCTCTGCGATTACACGCGCCGCGGCTTTATGGACGGCATCGCCATCCGCCTGCCCACCATCTCGATCCGCCCGGGCCAGCCGAACAAGGCGGCCTCGAGCTTCTTCTCGAGCATCCTGCGCGAGCCGCTCGCCGGGCAGGAGGCCGTGCTGCCGGTCTCGGAAGACGTGCGCCACTGGCACGCGAGCCCGCGCTCCGCCGCAGGCTTCCTGCTCCACGCCGCGACCATCGACCTCGCCCCGCTCGGCGCGCGCCGCGCGCTCTCGATGCCCGGCCTCTCGGCCACCGTCGGCGAGCAGATCGCCGCACTCCGCCGCGTCGCCGGCGAGGCGGCCGTGCGGCGGATCCGCCATCAGCCCGACCCGGTGATCGCCGGAATCGTCGCCGGTTGGCCGCGCAATTTCTCCCCCAGGCGCGCCACGGCGCTCGGCTTCGTCGCGGAAAAATCCTTCGATGACATCATCCGCGTGCATATCGAGGACGAGCTCGGCGGCAAGCTCGGGTGAGGTGATGCCGCGCCTCGCCTCGGTGCTCGAGACCGCGCTCTATGTCGCGGCGCTGGCGCCGGCGCGGCGCTTCTACGAGGAGGTGATGCAGCTTCCCGTCCTCGTCGCGGACGAGCGGCTCTGCGCGCTCGATGTCGGCGGACGGAGCGTGCTGCTGCTCTTCCTCGCCGGCAGCACGAACGAAACGGTGCACCTGCCGGGCGGCACGATCCCGCCGCACGACGGCGCCGGGCGGATTCACACGGCCTTCGCCATCTCAGCCGCGGACGTCGCCGACTGGGAACGCCACCTCGCCCGCCACGGCGTCGCCATCATTGGCCGCACCGATTGGCCGCGCGGCGGCCACAGCCTCTATTTCCGCGACCCCGACGCCCATCTCATCGAGCTCGCGACACCGGGAATCTGGGCGACCTACTGATCCGCGTGCCGCGAATCGGCGTGTGCCGGATGTCTGCCCATCGTTTTCAGGGCTTTGGCGGATCGCTTGGTCTGCTCCGCCGGAGGGTGCTCACCCGCAGCGAAGGCGATTCCCGGCCCCGGGAACGGTGCGGCTATTTTACCGCGCCCGCGCTCAGGCCACGGATGAAATACCGGCCGAGGAACATGAAAATGACGATCAGCGGCAGGGCCGCGAGCGTCGCCCCGGCCATCAGCACGCCCCAGTCCGAGGCGTACATGTCGCCGATCTGCGTCAGCCCGTAGGGAATGGTCCTCATGCTGTCGCTCGAGGTCAGGATCATCGGGAAGACGAAATCCGACCATGCCAGAAGGAAGGAGAGAATTGTCACCGTCAGCATCCCGGGCAGGCTGACGGGAACGATGATTTTCGAGAGGACCTGCCATCGTGTGCAGCCATCGACCAGCGCCGCCTCCTCGATGGCGAAGGGAAACGTCTTGAAGAAGCTCCACAGCAGCCACACCGCCAGCGGCAGGGTGAATGACTGGTAGGCGATGATCAGCGAGGCCAGGGAATTGTCGAGGCCCGTGCGGACGAAGAATATGTCGAGCGGGATCAGCAGCAGCAGGGCCGGGAACATATAGGCAAACAGCATGCAGCGGACCATCAGCCTGGCACCGCGCACCCGGCCGCGGATCAGCGCATAGGCCATCGGCGTGGCGACGAGAACGGTGAGCGCGGTCGCGCCGACCGCGACGATGACGCTGTTGAGCAGGTAGCGCGGAAAGTTCGTGAGGGTGAAAAGCGTCTGATAGCTGCCCCAGCCGAACGGGCCGGGCAGCAAGGACGCGCTGTAGAGGCTGCTCGCCGAGCGCAGGCTCGAGATCACCATCCAGTAGATCGGGAAGAACGAATAGACGGCGATCACCGCCACCACGACCGGAAAGAACGTCTTGCGGAGTGCCCGGCCCGACCGCGCGCTCATTGCGCCTCGTCCTCGATCGGCATGAGGCGGAAGACCAGCCAGATCACGCAAACCAGCATCAGGAAGATCGAGCAGGCGGTGGCGGCCCCGCCGCCGATGTCGAAGGTGTTGAAGGTCTGCTGGTAGGCGAGGACCGGAAGGTTCTCCGTCGCGTTCAGGGGGCCGCCGGCGGTGAGCAGCCAGACCATGTCGAACTTGTTGAACATGAAGATGCCGCGCAGCAACATGATCACCATCAAAACCGGCCTGAGGGCCGGGAGGGTGATGCGGACGAAGCACTGCCAGCTCGTCGCGCCGTCCAGCCTTGCCGCCTCGTAGAGCTCGACCGGAACGCCCTGCAGCCCGGCGAGATAGGTGATCGTGACGAACGGCGTCCACTGCCAGACACTGATGAAGATGAGCGAGATCCAGGCCGTTCCCGGCGTGCCGAACCAGTCCACCACGCCGAAGCCGAGCCTGGTCAGGATCGCCGCCACCACGCCGTTGCTGGGATCGAGGATCCATTGCCAGACATAGGCCGCCGAGACGGTCGGCAGGACATAGGGAAGCAAAGCGATGCCGCGCAGCAGATTGCGGCCGTAGAACTGCTGGTTCAGGACCGAGGCGATGGCGATGCCGATGACGAGCTGCAGGCTCACCGTCGTGGTCGCGTAAAGCAGGCTGTGGGCGAATGCTTGCCAGTAGCGGGGCTCGCTGAAGATCTTGATGTAATTGTCGAGCCCGACGAACGTCGACTTCGATATGAACGACTGGGCGGCATAGAGGCTGAGCCTGATCGCATAGAGAACGGGGAAAAGGATGATCGCCAGGCTGATGACGAAGCCCGGCGCCACCATCCCCCGGAACAGCCACCGCTCCCCTCGGGCGATCGATCCTCGCCTGGCGATCCTGCCCGGCGCCGCGCGCCGTGACGGAGGAGCAAGGCTCGAGAGGCTCATCGTCCGGTTCGCGGCGCGCGGCCGCCTGCGCCGAGCGACCCTCAGGTGCTCTTTTCGGTGAACTTGCGGACCTCCGCGGCGCAATTGTCGATCGCCTGGCTGATCGTCATCCGCTTCGTCAGAACGTTCTGGTACATGTGCATGATCACTTCCGAATTGACGATCAGGCCCTGATTGACGGTGATCCGGGGCCCCTGGAGCTGGACGGCGTCGATATTGACGATTTTCGGGTCGAGGAAGCCCTGCATGGTCTGCATCGACGGGCGGAACTTCCTGATCGTCGGATCGTTCAGCCACCGCGGGTTCTTGTAGGTCGAATACTGCACCGGCTGCATGTACATCGGCAGCGAGAGCTGGTAATCGATCATCTTCCCGCTCTTGACGGTGAACCAGCGCAGGAAATCGAGCGCCGCCTGGCTGTTCGCCGACTTGCCGATGCCGATGCCCTTGCCGCCGTACACCACCGTCCCCTTGCCGCCGTCGGGGGCCGGGTAGGGCGCGATCACGAACTCGTCCACCAGATTGGGGGTCTTGAGGGCGATGTCCTGGATCAGGCCGCCGGAGTTCGCGACGATGCCGGCCGTGCCGGTGAGGAAATTGGTCGCGATCTGCAACAGGCTCATATTGAACTGGCCGGGCGCGTTATACGGATTGACCTTGAGCAGGAGCTCCAGCGCGCGGGCGAGCCTGGGCTTGATGGCGGGGGTGTCGAGAAGGACGTTCCAGTCGTTGTCGTAGAATTCGACGCCGCTTGCCCAGAGAAAGCCGGTGTTGCCCCAGGGCGTGACGCCCATGGAGTACGGGAAGGAAGTGCCGAAGCGCCGCTTCGATGCGATGGTGAATGCCTTGGCGACCTCGGCGAATTCGGCCCAGTTCGTCGGCACCGGCAGCTTCGCGTCCTGCAGCCAGTCCTTCCGATAATAGAGGCAGCAGAGGTTGTAGATGTAAGGGAAGTACCACTGGTCGTTCTTGTACTTCACCAGGCTGACCGGGTCGAAATCGGAGATCCCGATCTCGTTGATGATGTCGGTCACCGGCACGAGCTGGCCCTGCTGCGCCAGCAGGGCGGTCTGCGTCGGCTGGGCGAAATCGATGATGTCGTACGGCCGGCCGATCTTGATCGCGGTGGTGACCTTGGTCCAGAGCGTGATGCCGACGATCGTCTCGACCACCACCCTGACGCCGGTCGCGGCTTGGTATTCCTGCGCCAGCTTCCTCAGGAAGGCGACCGACTGGGGATCCGATTCGACATTGAGGTAGCGGAGCTCGGTCCTCGCCGCGTGCGCCGAGCTGACGAAGGCCAGCGGCAGCGCGTTG
The DNA here is from genome assembly GCA_963840545.1 of uncultured Pseudomonadota bacterium. Lineage (GTDB taxonomy): Bacteria > Pseudomonadota > Alphaproteobacteria > Acetobacterales > Acetobacteraceae > JAKAWQ01. The sequence continues at coordinate 1,022,788 of CAWIZE010000002.1, forward strand.
GCGAGCCCGGCGCCGGCGAGCGCGCCGGCCGATTGCAGGACCCGCCGCCGGCCGGTTCGTCGCGCGGCCCCGCCGTGGGCGCCGTTCCCGCCATGCGGTGGTGATGTATCTTTTGCCATTGTCCGTCTCCCCCTCTCTCCGTCCGCGACCAGGACGGTCGTTCCGCTTCCGCTCGCCGTCGGGCGTCAGCATTGCGTGCCGCAGATGCTCAGCGAGCCTGCTCCAGCTCCCGCCCCCCGTCGGTCAGGAAGCCGGCGGAGCGCTTGCGCCCGGGCACGGTGTTCACGCACCTGCGCAGGGGCGAAGCGAGCGACCGCAGCGCCATCGCGAAGACGTTGAGGCCGGGGTCCGCGATTTCGCGTTCCTGCAGCGCGTCGATCAGGTCCGCCTCCTTGGCGATGCCGCGTCCCAGGGCAGTGTCCTGGGGGCCTGGCGGGGTGTCAAAGCACGATATGGCAAGAGCCGTTGAGTTCTCGTCCGGCGCGCCGCCGTCGGGATCGCGCCTCGCGAACGCGCCGCCCGCCACCCGGGCTGCCTCGCCCGCGGTGTCGCCGAGCCCGGGGCGTCGCCGAGCCCGGGGTGTCGCCGAGCCCGGCTCAGCTTCCGCGGAAGATGGGCTTGCGCTTTTCGCGAAAGGCGACCCGCCCTTCGATACGGTCCTTGGTGTCGCGCAGCAATCCCCAGGCCTGTCGCTCCGAGCGGATGGCGGCCTCGAGCGGAAGGGAGGCGCCCTGCACCGCCAGGCGCTTGACCGCGCGCACCGCGAGCGGCGCATTCGCCGCGATCTTGCCGGCGATCGCGCGCGCCTCCTCGAGCAGCCGGTCGGCCGGAACGATCCGGCTGATGAGGCCGATGCGGAGCGCCTCCGCGCTGTCGATCGGCTCGCCGGTCAGCATCATCAGCAACGCATTCCCGAGGCCGACCGCGCGTGGCAGGCGCTGCGTCCCGCCGGCCCCGGGAATGCTGCCCACGCGGACCTCGGGAAGGCCGAAGCGCGCGGCCGGGACAGCGATGCGGATGTCGCAGGCGAGGGCGAGCTCGAGCCCGCCGCCGAGCGCGTAGCCGTTGATCGCGCAGAGGCTCGGCTTGTCGCTGGCGAACGGCGCGAAGCCCGAGGCGTCCTCCTCGGCACCGAACGCGAGCTCGGCAGCGCTTTCCGGCGGGGGCATGGTCTTCTTGAGATCGGCGCCGGTGCAGAAGGCGCGCTCGCCGGCGCCGGTGAGGATGGCGACCCTGATCTCGTCGTCCGCCGCGATCCGCCGCCAGCATTCCGCGAGGGACGCGCGGGTCTCGCCGTCGAGCGCATTCATCGCCGCCGGCCGGTTGAGCGTGACGGTGGCGATCGGACCGCGAACTTCGAACTCGACCACCGGCTTCTCCCTCCCGCCGCCTGACGACGGCCTGCAAGCTGCGGCAAAGGCCCGATCATCCGGGCCGGGCGCCCGCGCGGTCAAACGACAAATCGGCCCGCGCTCTTGAGCGCCCGTCAACCGGGAAGGGGAGGGTGCGCTCAGCCCGCCTTGCGCAATCGGGCACGGTGCAGCGTGCGGCCGTCATGGACCTCGTAGCAGAGGTCGATCTCGGCCCCGATCCAGCTTCCCGCCGGCTCGGGACCGACGAGGTTGGTGACGACGATCGGCCCTTCCTCGAGTTCGACCGCGGCGGCGTTGTAGGGGGGTGGGTAGTCGTCGAAATACTGGCGGTGGAAGACGACCCAGGAGAGGATCTTTCCGCGCCCCGAGACCGGCGCCCACACCGATTCGAGACCGAGGCAATAGGGGCAGGCCGGCCCGGGCGGATAGCGGAAGCGCGCGCATGCGCTGCAGCGCTGCAAGGCGAGCGCGTGGCGCTCGATGCTGTCCCACATCGGCACGTCGTAGAGCGAGACCGCCGGCTGCGAGCGGCTCATCCCTGCCTCCCGTAAAGGATGGAGACTGCCTTTCCCGCGACGTCGGAACTGTAGTGCACGAAACGGCAATCCGGCACCTGGCGCGCTCCGCATTCGCCGCGGACCTGGCGCACCGCCTCCACCTGATGGTTCCAGCCCTGCATGTAGCTCTCGGAGAGATGGCCGCCGCTGGTGTTCACGGGAAGGCCCCGATCGAGCGAGATCCCGGTCTCGCGCATGAAGCGGCCGGCCTCGCCGGCGCGGCAATAGCCATACCCTTCCAGCGCCAGAGGAATGTGGCACGAGAAGCTGTCATAGACCTGCAGCGCGCTGACATCCTTCGGCCCGATGCCCGACATGCCGAACACCTGCTCGGCCGCGCGCGCTTGCGCCGGGCGGTAAAATTCGTGCAAGCGCGGCTCGAGGCTGGTCGCGCCGCTGTTGAGGTCGTAGCGGCCCACCCCGTGGATCGCGACCGGCGTCCTGGCGAGCCGGGACGCGCGCCCGGCCTCGGCGACGATCAGCGCCACGCCGCCGTCATTGATGAGGCAGTAGTCGAAGAGATGCAGAGGCTCGCAAATGAAGGGCGAGGCGAGATAGTCCTCGATCGAGATGCGTTTTTGCATGATCGCGTTCGGATTCCGGCTCGCCGCCAGCCGCTGCGCCACGGCGACCTCGCCGAGCTCGGCCGGCGCGAGCCCCATCAGCGCCATGTAGCGCCGGAACATCATCGCGTAGAGCGCGCCCTGCGAGGTGAAGCCCCAGGGCGCGTGGTACACGTAGGAGAGGAAGGCATCGCCGCCGGCGGCGTTGGCCCCGCCGTAATTGACGGCCGCCGAGCGCTGGTCGTTGCCGTAGACAAGGGCGACGACCTCGGCAAGGCCGGCATGGATCGCCATGCACGCCTGGATGACGGAAAGCACGGCGTCGGCCTGGCCGCCCCAGCGGACGTCGAGGCCGAGAATCTCGCCCACCCGCTCATAGGCCGTGGTCGGGCCGACGATCAGGCCATCGATATCGCCGCGCCGCAGCCCGGCGTCCGCCAGCGCACGGGTGAACGCGAGCGCGCCGTACCCGTAGGAATCGTGCGGCTTCTCGCCGGCACGGACCGCGGCGTAATCGCTGCTCCAGTCGGTATGGCCGACGCCGACGACCGCCGCCACGCGCGCGAGGCTCATTCCTGCGATCCGTTCACCAAGCGAGAGGCAGCATCTTCGCGGCAAAACGCGCCGTCAAAGCAGGATATCGCAAATGCGGTTGAGTTTCCTTGAAAGAAGCGGTGGCGGGGAAAGTCGCGTCAATCTCAATGCCGCTTGCATATTCATCATTTGACCGAGCGATTCGTTGCCGACAGTCTTCGCCTGCTCCCGGCGGAGGAAGATTTGCGGGCATCGACAACGCGCTGCTTCGATCGGTTCGCGATCGCTGGCTTGCCGCGCGACAAGACCGGCCGGCGTGCGGCAAACCGAGGACTTGCGTGAGACCGCTCGAAGGCATCCGGGTGATCGAGGTCTACGATCCCGATGGTCCGCTTGCGCTCTGCATCGCCGGGGCCTTCGCCGGCCGGCTGCTCGCCGATCTCGGCGCCGAGGTCCTCTACGACGATGCCGCCCCTGGAGAGCGCGCGGGCAGCGACAGGCTGCGCCAGGTTCCGCCGATGGCCGGCGGCGGCAGCGCGCTCTTCTCCTTCCTCAATGCCGGGAAGGCCGCCATTGCGGCGAGCGGGGCGCGGCGCGACGCGCTGCTGGCGACGGCCGACGCCGCCATCCTCGATGTCGGGGCTCATCTCCTGCTCCGCGCCGCTTCCCTGCCGCGCGCCCTCGCTCTGCTCTCGCTTTGCGGGGAGGAGCGCGCGGGCGCGCGCGGTTCCGAGTTCACCGTCATGGCGCTGAGCGGCGTGCTCGATATCGTCGGGGATCCGGAACGCCAGCCGCTGAAGCTCGGTGGCCACCAGGCCGCATACAGCGCCGGCCTCTCGGCTTTCACCGGTCTTCTCGCCGCGCTCTGCCAGACCCGCGCGCACGCGGCGGCGAGGGAGACGGTGCGCGTCAGCATGCTCGAGACCATGCTCTGGATCAACTGGAAGAGCGCGGTCGCGAGCCACGCCACCGGGGAGGTCCCGTCGCGCCGTGGAAGTGCCGCGGAATGGCAGGTGGTCCGTTGCGCGGACGGCTGGGTCGCGGTGATCTACCAGCCGGACGACTGGGTGGGGCTCCGCCGGCTCGTCGGCGACGCACGGCTGGAGGAGGAGCGGTTCTCGAGCGCCGCCGCGCGGCTGGCGAACGGGCGCGCGCTCGCCGCCATCATCGAGGCCGGCCTGGCGGGCCAATCCCGCGAGGAGATCCGCCGTCGCGCGCTCGCCGCCCGCCTGCCGCTCGGGCCGGTCTGGAGCCTGGCCGAGCTCCTGGAGGACCGGCACTACCGCGCGCGTTCGGTCTTCGTGCCGGCAACGATGCCGGACGGCACGACGGCGCCGATGGTCTCCCTGCCGCTCACCTGGAACGGGGCGCGCTTCCGGCCGGGCCCCATTCCCCCGCTGCTTCCGCCTTCGCATGCCTAGGCCGCTCGAAGGCTGCCGGGTCGTGGATTTCGGCATCATCACGGCCGGCGCCGCGACCTCCGCGCTGTTCGCCGATCTCGGCGCGGAGGTGATCAAGGTCGAATCGCCGTCCTACCAGGATCCCTTCCGTGTCTGGCCCTTCCGGCGCGGGGCCGCGGACGACGCTGTCTCGCCCTTCTTCCGCAGCAACAACCGCGGCAAGCGCGCGATCAGCATCGACCTCAAGCAAAGCGAGGGGCGTGAGGCATTGCTGCGCCTGGTCGCGCAGAGCGATGTCGTGCTCGAGAATTTCCGCCGTGGCGTGCTCGAACGGCTTGGCCTCGGCCTCGCGGCGCTGCGCGCGGCCAATCCGGACATCATCGTGCTCTCCATCTCGAGCCAGGGCGTCACCGGCCCGGATGCCGGGCAGGTCTCATTCGGCAGCACCCTGGAAGCGGTCGGGGGGCTCGCCTGGGTGACGGGCTATCAAGGGGAGGGGCCGATCGTCAGCGGACGCGAGCTGAACTATCCGGACCAGGTCGTCGCCCTCTTCGCCGCCGGCGCCGTGCTCGCCGCCTGGCTCGCGCGCGCGCGCGGCGGACGCGGCGCCGTGCTTGATGTCTGCCAGCGCGAGCTCACGAGTTTCATGCTGGGCGAGAAATTCCTCGCGGCACGCGCCGTGGCCGACGCCGAGGCGAGGCTCGGCAACGCGGACCCGCCCTATTTCTTGCAGGATTGTTTCCGCGCCGGTGACGGGCGTTGGATCGCCGTCACTGTCGAGCTGCACGACCTGCCCGCGCTCGCGGCCTGCCTCGGCCGTTCGTCGCCCGTGCCGCCCGCGGCGCTGGCCGCGGAATTCGCCGAATGGGTTGGCGCCGGCACGGAAGCGGACCGCCTCGCGGCTCTCTCGGCCGCGGGGATCGCCGCCGCGCCCGTGCGCGATGGCGGGGACATCGCCCACGGGGACACGGCCGACGGGGACACGGCCGACGGGGACATGGCCGACGGGGACACGGCCCACCGCGATCCTCGCTTTCCCGCCTTGGGCCTGCTCGGCACGCCGGACGGCGCGCTCGTCAAGGGCCATCCGTTCCGCATGGAGGCGACGCCACTGGCGAGCGTGGGGGACGCTCCGGCGGTCGGCCAGGACACCGCGGAGATCCTGCGCGAGCTCGCCGGCTATGACGCGTCCACGATCGCGGATCTCGCGGCACGCGGCATCATCCAGTGCGCCGCATCAGGGGCTTGCGCGGAGCGGCCGCGATCTCCGGCGCGGCTGCCTCCCGCCTGAGGAGCCATTCGCGGAACTCGACCAGCCTTCCCTCCTGGGCGGAGCCCGGCAGATAGATGAAGTAATAGCCCCAGCCGTCCTTGAGCGAGAAATCGAACGGCATCACCAGCCTTCCGGCCTTGAGATCCTCCCGGATCAGGCAGCGCTGCGCGATCGCGATCCCCATGCCTTCGATGGCGGCCTGGTAGGCGAGGCTCGAGCTCTCGAAGCGGAGGCCGCGATAGGGGTCGATTCCGGTCCCGCCCGCCGCCTTGAGCCAGCTCGCCCAGTCATCCGGCCGCGCCAGCGATTGCAGCAGCGTATGGCCGGCGAGCGCGGAGACCCGCGCCGGCCGGCTGAAGGCGCTCGCCGTCTTTGGGCTGCACACCGGGATGAGCTCGCTGTCCGCCAGCCGATGGGAGATCAGCTCCGGCCAATCTCCGCTCCCCAGCTCGATCATCACATCGACATCGCCGGTCCCGAGCTGTGAGGTGATCGGGACCACGGCAGTGGTGATCCTGATCTCCCGCGTCGGGTGGCTGGCATGAAAGGAGGTGAGGCGCGGGACCAGCCAGCGGAGCGTGAAGGTCATCGAGCAGTGGATGTGCAGCGGCTGCGCCCGCCGGGTGTGCTGGAAGCGCCGCGTCGTCGTGTCGAGGCGCTCGAAGATCTCGCTCAGGGACTTAAGATAGGCTTTGCCCTCTTCGAGGAGCCGAAGCTCGCGGTTCTTCCGCTCGAACACGGTCGTGCCGAGGAAGTCCTCGAGCAGCTTGACCTGCCGGCTGATCGCTCCGGGCGTGACGTGGAGTTCGTCGGCGGCGCGCGTAAAGCTCATATGGCGGCCGGCGGCCTCGGCGGCCTTGAGCGCATTTAACGGCGGCAGGCGCCATCCCATCGCGTCTCACTCCCTCAACAAAGCTCACACGAAGCTTCGGGAGCTGTCAACCTGGGCTGGGCGGCCGATCCGCCGGGACGGGGGTCGACGCGGCGTGCGCAAGCGGGAGGCTGTCGCGGCGAGAATTGTCGGCGCGCCCCGCGCGCCCACTCATTCTCTCGCTAGCGCGCCTGTTCCGAGCCTGTCCCCTCATCGACCCAGAAGCCGTCGAAGCGTGTCTTTCCGGGAACGAACTCCCGGAGCTTTCGGATCGGCTTGCCTGCCAGCCAGGCGCGGATGTTCTCCACCATCTGGACATAGAAGCACTCGAATTGCGATGGGGTGGAGTACCCCATATGGCAGGTCAGAAGCGTGTTATCGAGCTTCCGCAGGGGAGAGCTCGTCGGCAGCGGCTCGACCTCGTAAACATCGAGACCGGCACCGGCGATCCTGCGTTCCCGCAGCGCATCGATCAGCTCCGCTTCGCGGACGATCCCGCCACGCGAGGTGTTGATGAAATAGGCGGTCGGCTTCATCAGGCCGAACTCGTGCGCGCCGATCAGCCCGTGGGTGCGATCGCTGAGGCGAAGATGCACGGTGACGACGTCCGAGCGGCGGAATAGCTCATCCTTGCCGACCAGCTCCGCCCCGCCGGCAGCCGCGCGCTCCGCGGTGAGGTTCTCGCTCCACGCCAGGCATTTCATGTTGAAGGCCTGCGCCAGCTTCGCGGTCTTCACGCCGATATTTCCGAATCCGACGAAGCCGATCGTCAGGTCCGCGAGCCGGTAGCAGAGTGGCGAGATCCAGCCGCCCGTCCTCATCGCGCGATCTCCGGCCATCATCTGCCTGGTCAACCCGATGATCAGGCCGAATGTGACTTCGATCATGGTGCCGGGGCGCTTCGAACCATCCGGATAGGGCAGGTCGGGATCGGTCCTGCAGCAGATGACTCCGTGCTCCTGCGCGGCGTCGAAGTCGAAGACCCATGAGTGAAGCCCGGCGGTGACATTCAGCAGCTTCAGGTTCGGCAGGTTCGCGAAGACTTTGCGTGGAAACGGCGTCCTCTCGCGGATGGCACAGACCACGTCGAAGGGCCTGAGCCGCTCGATCAGCGCGTCCTCCCCATAGACGTGGTCTTCGAACACGGTGATCTCGCAATCCTTCAGCGACGACCAATCGCCGATCGAGAGACCCAGCTTGTTGTAGTCGTCGAGGATCGCGATCTTCGTCGTCATCCGCTTCTAACTCCCCCTTGTGTGCATCGTGGCCGGGCATCATGAGCTCCGCCGGATCGTCCCGCAGGACATGACTCGGCGGATCCGAGCGCCGTCGGCGGAGCTGTCGGAGTCCGCGGATAACCTCCTCGGTTGGACACCGATCGCCTTCACGCTACTGCCGGCTTTCATAGAAAGCCGACACGTAGGTGCTTGTCCAAGTGCCCGATTCACGCGGCGTTTCGTGATCGCTACGCGAGTGACGAAACTCTGCGATCGGGCACCACCAGGGCAGTCTTATGGCCTATCCTCAATGCGTCAAAGCAGGATATCGCAAGCTGGATTGAGTTCTTCTCTCTGTCCGCGCTGCCCGGCGCGCGGGCCCCGCCGGCAACCAGGGGGGCCGGCAACCAGGGGGGCCGGCAGGCGCACCAGGCCGGCAGGCGCACCAGGCCGGCAGAGGCGGATCCAGGGGACAGCGTCCCCTGGTCTCCCTTGAGATTCGGTCCTTCCGGCGCTCGATATCGGATCGGGCGGCCCGGCGGTCAGGCGAGCGGCGCCGAGTATTTCTCGAGCAGCGTCCACGCGGTCGGCCCGAACGTCTTCTTCCACCGGGCGTAGAAGCCGGCGGCGACGAGCGTCTGGCGGAAGGCGGCGCGGTCCGGCGTGTTGAAGAGCATGCCCTGTCCGGTCAGCGTTGCCTGCAGGGTATCGTTCATGGCGACCATGGCCTTGCGCTGGCGCAGCGCCGCCGCGTTGAGCTCTTCGGCGAGGATCTGCTGGAGGTCGGCCGGCAGGCGCTCCCATGCCGCCTTGTTGAGCAGCAGGAAGAAGCCGTCCCACATATGGTTGGTGAGGGCTGTGTATTTCTGCACCTCGTAGAGCTTGCCGGTCTCGATCACGACGAGCGGGTTTTCCTGCCCGTCGACGATGTGGGTCTGCAATGCGGTGTAGGTTTCGCTCCAGTTGATCGGTGTCGGCGCGGCGCCGAGCGCGTGAAAAAGCGAGAGCCAGAGCGGGCTCACCGGAACGCGGATCTTGAAGCCGTGCAGGTCGGCGGGGGTCGAGATTTTTTTCTCGCCGCTGGTGATCTGGCGGAATCCGTTGTCCCAGTGCTTCTCGAGCGCGTGGAAACCGATCGTCGAGAGCTGGCCACGGAGATAATCGCCGAGCCCGCCATCCATCGCCGCCCAGACATGATCGTAGTCGGGAAAGGCGAAGGGCATGTTGTAGATCGATTCCACCGGCAGCATGGTCGCCAGGATGTTGCCGGACATCGTCAGCATCTCGACCGCGCCCGAGCGGATCTGCGAGAGCATGTCGGTATCGCCGCCGAGCTGGTTGTTCGGGAAGAGCAGGATGGTAAGCCTTCCCTTCGAGCGTGCGGCGATGTTCGCCGCCGCGGCGCGGAGCTCGACATTGAGGGGATGGGCGACGGGCAGATCGTCGCCGAGCCGGTAGGTGAATTTCTCCGCCGCGGACGCCCGCGGGGCGCCGAGGAGCCCGCCGGCGGCAAGCCCGAACCCGCCGGCGGCAAGCCCGAGCCCGTTGCCCATCAGCGCGCGTCGTTTCATTTGTGTCCGCATCGGGTTTCCTCCGTTCCGTTGTGCCAAGGGGAAAAAATCAGAAGTGCCCGATCGAGAGGGCGGGCACGAGCGCGACGATGACGAGGGCGCAGAACAGCGCCCCGACATAGGGCCAGCAGGCGCGCATCGCCTTTTCGGGCGGCACGTCGCCGATCGCGCAGGCGGTGTAGAAGCCGACGCCGAGCGGGGGCATGAAGAGGCCGAGCCCCATCGCCAGCACGACGACGATCGCGTAATGGATCAGGTTGATCCCGAGCTCGCCGGCGATCGGGAACAGCAGGGGGCCGAACAGCACGATCGCCGGAATGCCCTCGAGGATGCTTCCCAGCATCACGAAGACGACGACCGAGATCGCCATGAACCCGATCGCGTGGCCCGGCACATGCGCCATCGTCTGGGCGAGCTCGCCGGCGAAGCCGGACTGGGTCAGCGCCCAGGCCATCGCGGTCGCGGTGCCGAGAATCATCAGGATGGCGCCCGAGAGCGAGGCCGTCTCGACGAGGACGGGAAAGAGCCGGCGCCAATCGAAACGGCGATAGACGAGGAGCGCGATCAGCACCGTATAGACGATCCCGATCGTCGAGACCTCGGTCGCGGTGGCCACCCCCGCGACCACCGCCCAGCGGATGAGCAGCGGCAGGACGAGCGCGGGCAGGGCGGTGACGAAGGCGCGCAGAACCTCGCGGAGCGAGGCGCGGCGAGGTTCCCGCCCGACATCGTCCTTGGCGCGGAGGAAGGCTGTGAAGGCCAGCGCCAGCGCGCCGATCAGGGCGGGCAGCAGGCCGGCCGCGAACAGCCCGGCGATCGAGACGCCGGTGACCGCGCCGATGGTGATCAGGACGATGCTCGGCGGAATCGTCTCGGCCATCGCGCCCGAGGTCGCGAGCAGGCCGATCAGGTCGCCGTCGCGCATGCCGCGGCGGCGCATCTCGGGAAAGAGCACGGGCACCACGGCCGCCATGTCGGCCGCCTTCGAGCCGGAGATGCCCGAGACCAAGTACATCGCCCCGAGCAGCACGTAGGAGAGCCCGCCGCGCAGATGCCCGACGAGCGAGGCCATCAGCGTGACGAGAACCCGCGCCAGCCCGGTCATCTCGATCAGCAGCCCGAGGAAGACGAAGAGCGGCACCGCGAGCAGGATGAGCGAGGACATGCCCTCGTCCATGCGCGTGACGACGATGGAGAGCGGCACGCTCGTCACCAGCGCGAGGTAGGACATGGTGGCGATGCCGAAGGCGAAGGCGATCGGGCAGCCGATGGCGACCAGGGCGGCGACGATGACGCCGAAGAAGATCGCGAGGTTGTCGTTGCCGATCGCCTCGAGCGCCGGCGCGGCGGCCCACAAGGCGAGCCCGAGCACGATGATGATGCCGAGCGAGATCGCCGCCTCGCGCGGGTGCGCCGCGCGGGCGAGGCGGAGCAGCGCCACCGCCAGCATCAGCACGCTGCCGAGCAGGATCGCCGCCACCCGGTAGCTGTCGTGGATCTGCAGGGTGGGCGTGATGATCGCCCATTGCGCGGTGGTATAATCCGCAGCCGGAACGATGATCTCGAGCACGAAGAGGGCGGCGAACATCGCGGCGAGCGAATCGAGTCGGGCCTGCCAGGCGGGCGAGACCCAGCGCGAGAGAGCGGAAAGACGCATGTGCTGGCCGCGGCGGAGCGCGATCACCGATCCCAGCATGACCAGCCAGAGGAAGAGCGCGCTGGCGAGCTCGTCGGTCCAGACCAGCGGATTGTCGAGCACGTAGCGAAAGATGACGCCGGTGAAGAGGACCACGACCTCGGCGATCACGAGCGCCGCGGCGGGCACCTCGGTCGCGAGCGCGAGCGCCGTCTCCAGCCATTCGATCAGGCGGGGCAGGGCGCCCGGCGATGCCGGCTGCCACGCGCCCGGCGGCGCGACCGGCGCGGCGCCGGCTGACTTTTCCATGTGTTTCCCCCCTTTTTGGTGCTGCTTTTGTGCCGCGCAGCGCGGGGGGGGTCCAGGGGCCCAGCCCCTGGCAGGGGCCCGGCCCTTGGTCATTGCCCGGCCCTTGGTCATTGCCCGGCCCATGGTCATTGCCCGGCCTTGATGCGGGCGAAATAGTCTTCGCTCCCCATCTGCCCCCCTTTGAGCGCGATCTCGAGCCTGGGCGCCGCCGTGTCCGCTTCGTGCGCCTCGAAGAGCGCGGCGCCGGCGACGGTGGGCGCGGCCGCGGTGAGTGCGGTGAGGCCGAGCGCGCCGGCGGCGCGGCTCGAGGTGTCGCCGCCGGCGATGATCAGGCGGCGGATCCTCGCCGCGCGCCGGATCTCGGCGAGGATGCGGCCGAGCCCGTCGCCGATCCGCCCATGCACCGTGTCGGCATCGGCGCCACTCGCCGCGAGTGCCGCGCCGAGCGCGCCCGCCTCCGGCTCGTCGGGCCCGCGGGCGGTGAAGACGATGGGGTCGTATCCCTCGGCGAGGCTCGCGAGCGCCGCAGCGGCCGCGTCCTGCACCAGCCCCTCCCAGCGCGCGGGATCGACCGCGCCGGCGGCATCGAGGCGGATGGCGCGAAACCCGTGTGCCGCGGCCCAGTCGATCTGTGCGGCGGTGAGCGGCGAGCAGGAGCCGGAGACGGCGGCGACGCGCTCGACCGGCCCGGCATGCGGCGGCTGCGGCGCGGCGCCGAGCAGGCCCATGCTCCGCCAATGGGCGATCAGCGCCTCCTCGATTCCCTGCGAGCCGATCGCGAAGAGCCGCTCGCCGCGATGCTCCCAGATCAGCCGCCCGGCCTCGCGGAGCGTCTCGTCGTCAACCACGTCGAGTGCGATGATCTCCGCCCCCCCTTCGCGGGCGGCCGCGAGCGCCGCATCGCCGCGCCCCGCCTTCATCGCCACGAGGTCGATGAGCGCGATCGGCGCCGGCGTCTGGCGCGCGAGATGGACCCGCAAATCCAACTCCGTCATCGGCGTGACCGGGTGGCGCCGCATCGTCGGATGGCGGTCGAGGCGCCAGATTGCGCCGTCGGCGCGGGCGAAGAGGTTGCCGAAGGCCTGGTAGCGCCCGACCGCGGGGGAGGCCACGAGCAGCGGCGTCCAGGCCCCGCCCAGGATCGGTGCGGCGAGCGAAGCGGCATGCCCGATCGAGCCGATCGCGGGCGCGGAATCGAAGGTCGAGCACACTTTGTATTGGCCGATCGCGGCTCCGAATCCGGCGAGCGCGCGAAAGATTCGCGGGAGTTCCCGGTCCATCCAGGCGGGGCTCTTCGCCCGCGCGATGCCGGCGATGCCGAAGGCGCGGCAGGAGGCGAAGCGGCGGATCTGTTCCTCATCCGGAACGTCGAGGAACAGCACCGCGGGCACGCCGGCGAAGGCGAGCGTTTCCATCACCGCCGCGGCGCCGGTGAAGTCGTCGCCGTACCATCCGACCAAGGGGGCGACCAAGGGGGCGACCAAGCGGGGCGACGAGAGGCCGCTCCGCGTTCACCGGAAACTCTCCAGCGCCTGGGCGAGCGCCGGGTGGGCGCGGGCGTGCTCCTCGAGCGGCACGCCCGCGATCGCCGCCTTCCAGGCTTCGCTGAGGCTCGCGAGCCCGGCGGCGGGGCCACCGGGATGGGCGAGGATGCCGCCGCCCGCGAGATGGATCAGGTCGGTCGAGCCGAGCCCGCGATAGGTGCCCGCGGCCTGCCGCGCGGTCTGGCCCGACGAAAAAACCGGCATCGCGATGCAGGGGTTTTCCGCGAACATCGGCGCGAGGCAGGCGCGCGCGGATTCCAGCACGCTTTCGTCCGCTTCCGCGAACTTGTTGGCGAGCCCGTTCACGTGCATGTGGTCGGCGCCGGCGAGCCGCCAGATCTTCTGCCAGGCGACATAGGACCAGCCGAGCAGGGGATGGCGCGAGAGCGCGCCCCAGCCGTTGCGGTGCGCGTGGATCGGCAGTTCCGCGTGCCGGGCGAGTGCCAGCATGCCGACGAGCCCGACCGAATTGAGGCTGGCCATCACGCAGGTTCCGCCGAGATCGCGCACGAGGTCGTGCCGGCGCTTCATCTGCTCGAGATCGCCGGTGATGTTGAAGGCGTACATCACCTTCTTCCCGCTCCGCGCCGCCGCTTCGCCGATCTCGCGCATCACCGCCCGGGCGCGCTCGTCGAACGGCGCGTGCCGGCTGTCCGATTGCAGCTCGTCATCCTTGATGAAATCGATCCCCGCGGCGGCGAGCGTCCGGACGAGCCCGGCGATCGCTTCCGGATGCAGCCCGACGCTCGGCTTGATGATCGTGCCGAGGAGCGGCCGGTCGTGCACGCCAGCGAGAAGGCGGGTTCCTGCCACCCCGAAGCGCGGGCCCGGATAGGCGGCGGCGAACGAGGGCGGGATGCGCAGATCGAGGACCCGGATGCCCGAGAGCTGCCGGAGCTCGAAGAGATTGCCGGCGACCGCGGCGAGCAGGTTGGGCAGAGACTCGGAAAAATTCTCGACCGGCCAGGAGAGCGTCACGCGCGCGCGCACCCGGCGCCTTCCGCGCTCGGGCGGGACGGCCGCGCCCGGGAGCGACGGCTCGGCGACCTCGCCCTCGATCGCGATCCCTTCGATGCGCGCGGCGGCGCGGGCGAGAAGCTCGGGCGTTTCGCCCGGCACCGCGACGAAGGTGCCGCTCGATTGCTCGCCCGCCATCACCGTCGCCGCCTCCTCGGGGGCGAAGGCGGTCTCGATCGCGTAGTCGGCCTCCAGGCGCTCGGTGCTCATCCGCGGCTCATCCGACCCGGCAATGCACGCCGCCATCGACCGGCAGGCAGACACCGGTGATGTAGCCGGCCTCGTCGGAGGCAAGGAACAGCGCGGCATGGGCGATGTCCCAGCCGGTCCCCATCTTGCCGGTGGGCGAGAGCGCGTCGCGCGCCCGCACCATCTCCTCGGGCGTGGCGTACTGCCCCGCGATCTGCTGGTGGATGAGCGGGGTGTTCATGTAGCCGGGCATGATCGCGTTCACCCGGATGCCCTTGGCCGCGTATTGCAGCGCCAGACCGACCGTGAACTGGTTCACCGCGCCCTTCGCCGCGTAATAGGCGATGTAGGGATAGCCGGTGTAGCGGATGGCGGCGAGCGAGGAGATGTTGACGATCGCCCCCTTGCCCTGCCGCTCCATCACCGGCAGCACGTGCTTGCAGGTGAGGAACATGCCGGTCGCGTTGATGTCGAGCACGCGGTGCCAGGCTTCCTCGGAAAGCTCGACCGGCCCGCCCATCTCGGTGATGCCGACATTGTTGTGCAGGATGTCGATCCGCCCGTGGCGGCGCACCGCGGCATCGACGACGGCGCGCACCTGCGCGGAGTTCGTCACATCCGCGCCTACCGCCTCGCACGCCCCGCCTTCGCCTGCGATGACGCCCCGCGTCTCCTCGGCCACCGCGGGGTTGATGTCGATGGCGACGACTTTCGCGCCCTCGCGCGCGAAGAGCGCCGCCGTCGCCTTGCCGTTGCCCCAGCCGGGCCCGACCGAACCCGCCCCGAACACGAGCGCCACTTGACCTTCAAGCCGTCCCGGCATCCTTTGTCCTCGCTCTATTCGGCGCCGCGATGGAAACCCGCGACCTCCGTTATTTCCTCAAGGCGGTCGAGCTCGAGAGCGTCTCGCGCGCCGCTTCCGCGCTCGGCATCACCCAGCCCGCGCTCAGCCGCCGGATCCAGGCGCTCGAAGGCGAGTTCGGCCGGCCGCTGCTGCGGCGCACCGGCCGCGGCGTGCAGCCGACGCAAGCCGGGCTTCGCTTCGCCGCGGAGGCGGGCAAGATCCTCGCCGATCTCGATGCGCTGCCGGCCGCGCTCCGCCACGGGCCGGCGGCGCCGATCGGCGCCGTCTCGCTCGCCCTTCCCGCCAGCATCAGCGACGGGCTGCTGCCCGACCTCTACGCCACGCTCCGGCGACAATTTCCCGGAATCGCGCTCCGCGTGACCGAGGCCGCGACCAGCGCCGCCATCGAGCTTCTCAAGGCGCGCGAGGCCGATGTCGCGATCCTGCATCAGCGCGTCGATTTCGGGCGCCTCGCCGTCGAGACGCTGATCGACGAGCCGCTCTGCCTCGTCAGCGCCGCCGGGCACGCGATCTCCGCCGAGCCGACGATCCCGCTCGCCGCGCTCGAACGGATCGAGCTCATCCTGCCTTCGGCCCAAAGCGGCCTGCGCGCGCTCCTCGAGGCCGAGGCCGCACGGCACGGCCTCAGGCTTCGCGTCGCGGTCGAGCTCGATGCGGTCGCGGCGATCAAGAACCTGGTGGTGGCGGGGCTCGGCCACACGGTCCTGCCGGCCTTCACGGTGGTGCGCGAAGCCGCGGCGGGGCAGCTCGCCGTGCGCCGGATCGGCGCGCCGCCGCTGGCCCGGCGGCTGGTCATCGCGCGCCTCGCCCATCGCCCGCAGAGCTTCGCCGCCCGACAGGTCATCGCCTCGGTACGCGCGCTTGCGGCCCGTCATGCCGCGACGGCAGGATAAAGGCGGCGGGGTAAAATCGCTGCGTCCATTCCTCCCTCTTTCCGGGCGCTCCGGGGCTGCCGTCGCTACCGTGGCCGCCGGCGCCGCTTGCTTCGTGCCACACCCTGCCGCGCGCGGCGGAAAGAGGGAACCGATCGCCTTATTTTATCAGCTTTCGGATTTTGTTATATCCCGCGCGCCCCGCCGGACGCACCGATGCCCACGCTCCGCCAGCTCCGCCAGTTCCTCATCGCCGCCGAGGTCGAAAGCCTGACCAAGGCCGCCGCGCTGCTCGGCACCGTGCCCTCGTCGCTCTCGGCCCAGATCACCGCCCTCGAAGCCGAGCTCGGCTGCCTGCTCCTCCGCCGCGACGGCCGCGGCGTGCACCCGACCGCGCAGGGCCTGGAGCTCAAGCGCCATGCACGGCGGATCCTCGACGCGGCGCGCGAGCTCAAGGACGAGATCGTGCACCCGGCGCGCACGATCGCCGGCGAGGCGAGGCTCGGCCTGCTGCCCTGGCTCTGCCGCCCGCTCGTCCCGCGCCTCGTCGCGGAGGCGCGGGCGCGCTTCCCCGAGATTTCGCTCGTGCTGCGGGACGGGCGGAGCGGCGATCTTGTCGAGGCGCTCGCCGGCGGCGGGCTCGACCTCGCGACCATCTTCGCCGCCGAAGCGCGGCCCGAGCACCGCGCCGTCAGCCTTTATTCCGAAGCGCTCTGCCTCGCCGGACGGTCCGGCGCCACCGGACGGCCCGGCGCCACCGGACGGCCCGGCGCCACCGGACGGCCCGGCGCCACCGTGCCGCTCTCCTTCGCCGCCGCCGCCCGCCTCCCGCTCATCGTCGAGAGAAGCCGCCACGGGCTGCGCAGCGCGCTCGAGGAAGCGGCGCACGAAGCCGGAATCACCCTCTCCATCGCCGCCGAGATCGATTCCGACAGCGCAACCCTGTCCCTGCTCGAGGCCGGCCTCGGCCACGCGATCCTGCCTTGTCCGCTCGTCCGCGACGCCGTGGCGGCCGGGCGGCTTTCCGCCGCCCCCCTCACCGATCGCCCGCCTCTCGCCGCGATCGTGCTCGCCCGCTCGGCGCAGATCCGCCAGACCGCGGCGGCCGGCGCCATCGCCCGCCTGGTCCAGGAGCTCGCGGCCGTCCCGCCTACAGAATCCCCTCCCGCCGCAGGCTCGTCCAGCGTCCGTCGCCGACGATGACATGGTCGTGCACGACGACCGAGAGCACGCGCCCGGCCTCCGCGATCTCGCGCGTCATCTCCACGTCCGGGCGCGAAGGCGTCGGGTCGCCGCTCGGATGGTTGTGGACGAGGATGAGCGCGGTCGCGTGCAGTTCGAGCGCGCGCTTGAGGATCTCGCGCGGATAGGCCGGCGTGTGGTTGACCGTGCCGCGCGCCTGCACCTCGTCGGCAAGCAGATGGTTCTTGCCGTCGAGGAAGAGCACGCGGAACTGCTCGATGCGCTCGCGCCCCAGCGCCGCGTTCAGATAATCCATGAGCTGGTCCCAGTTTCCCAGGACTTGACGCTGCATCACCCGGGCGCGCGCGAGCCGCAGCGCCGCCGCCTGGACGAGCTTCAGCGCCGCCACGCTGTGCACCCCGAGGCCCGGGGTCGAAAAGAGCTCCCCCTGCGGTGCGGCGAGCACGTCGGCGAAGCCGCCATAGCGGTTGATCAGCGCCTTCGCCAGCGGCTTGGTGTCGCCCTTCGGCATGGCGAAGAAGAGCAGCATCTCCAGCAATTCGTAGTCGGCGAGCGCGTCGGGACCGCGCGTGAGCAGCTTCTCCCGCATCCGCGCGCGATGTCCCTGCGGGCCGGTGCTCGGGAACGGGAGTGCGGCAATCGCGGCCTCGGTCGCGGACCCCTCTCGCCGCGGCGCAGCCAGCGCCGCCACCGCGGTCTCCGCAAAACCCGCGGCAAGGCGCTCGTCCCCGGCGGCCGCGCGGCCCGCGCGCCGGGGCATGAACCGAGACCAGCGCAAGGGACCAGCTCCCCGACCTCACCCCTCACGAAAAATGGCATGCAGTCGAAGGGTATGCAACCGAAACGCGATAAGCCCCGGAGCGTCCTTCAACTATGCGAGGCCGGGTTGCCGGGCTCGATCGCGGCGAGGAATTTCTCCGCCAGCGCCCCATAGACCGGCTGCGGGCAGATCAGGCGGGAGACGACGAATGCCAGCAGCGCCGTCGCGGTCACCGGGACCAGCATGCCCTGGTTGTTGGTCATCTCCATCACGATCACCGCGGCGGTGATCGGCGTCTGCACCGCGCCGGCGAAATAGCCGGCCATGCCGAGCATGGCGAAAGCGGCGAGCGAGACCCCGGGGACGAGCCCGTGGAACCAGTATCCGAGCCCGGCGCCGATGCCGAGCGAGGGCGAGAAGATGCCGCCCGGGATGCCGCTCAGATAGGAGGCGGTCAGCGCCACGTATTTCAGCGCCGCGAACGCATACCCGACCGCAAGATCGTCGTGCAGCAGGGCACGCGCCGGCAGGTAGCCCGAGCCGAAGGTGGTGCCGCCGGAGGCGTAGTTGCAGGCGGCGACGACGAGGCCGCAGCCTCCTGCGAAGATCACCGGCCGGCGCAGCGCGAAGCGGCCCACAATCTTGGGAAACCCTTCGGGCGCGCGCGCCAGGATGCGGCCGAAGGCCCCACCGAGCACGCCGCCCACGACGCCCGCGATCAGCACCGCGGCATAGCCGATGCCGAAGGGGATCGTGGCGTGGACGGTGCCGAAATAGACATAGCCGCCGGCATAGAAGTGGCTGGCGAAGATCAGGGTGGTGACGCCGCCGACCACGACCGCGCCGAGCAGCGCTGCGGTGTAGCGGCTGTCGAAGGAATGGCCGAGCTCCTCGATCGCGAAGATCACGCCGGCGATCGGCGTGTTGAAGGCCCCCGCGATCCCGGCAGCGCCCCCGATCAGCACCAGCACCCGCTGCATTTCCTTGCCGCGCATGACCTCGAGCCGGGTCAGGCTATTCATGATCGAGGCGCCGATCTGCACCGTCGGTCCCTCGCGGCCGATCGTCGCACCGAACAAGAGGCCGAGGATCGTCAGCACCAGCTTGCCGAAGGTGAGCCTGAGCGAGAGCACTTTGTTGATGTGGCGCGGATCCTCCATGTGGAGCGAGGCCATCGCCTGCGGAATGCCGCTGCCCTGCGCGCCCGGGAAGACGGTGCGGGTAAGGAAGGTGCAGAAGGCGAGGCCGAGCGGGGTGATGATGAAGATCGCCCACATCCGGCCGTGGGTGAACCGGGCGAGCAGCGTCGTCGCGAAATCGGCGGCCCAGGCGAGGACGAGGGCAGCCAGCGCGACCAGCGCCGCGCCGACGGTGAAGAGGATCCGGCGCTGCCAGGCTGGAGGCAACAACACCGGCGGCAACCAGCCTTTCCCGCGCGGCCGCCCGCCGTCCAGCACTCCTTCTTCCATCCCCCGACCTCTCCCCGCGGAAAATCTCAGAAGGGCGGCCTATCGGCATCGGAGCCGTGCCGCAAGGGCGCGCGCGGCGTCATAATCCGCTTCCGTATCGACATCGCGGAGCCGCCGGAGCAAGGCCACCCGGCGGGCGCGAAAGTTGGCGAGCGTGTCGGCGAGCGCGTGCGGGCCCGACCAGCGAACTCCGGCGAACGGCCGCGCCGGCCGCCGCGGCCCGAGCCCCACCAGCCAGTAGCCGCCATCCTCGGCCGGTCCGAACACCGCATCCGCCCGCCCGAGCGCGGCAAACGCAGCCCTCGCATCCCCCACCCCGAGCCCGGGGATATCGCTCCCGACCAGCACCGCGCGCCCCCTCCGGCGGCTCTGAAACGCCCGCGCCATGCGCGCCCCGAGATCGCCCGCCCCCTGCGCGCGCACCGCCACGCGCCGGCCCGGAAGCCTCACGCGCGCCCGGTCCGGCGTCACCCACAGAACCACCGCAAAACGCCGCTCCGCGGAGAGCCGCCTTAGCAGTCCAACCAGCATCTCCCGATGGAAGCGAAGCGCCGCCCGCGCCCCGATCCCCCGCGCCAGCCGCCGCTTCACCGTCCCCAGCCGCGGCGCGCGGGCGAACACGAAGACCGTGTCCCTCACCGATAGATCCGCTTCACCAGCGAAGCCGGCACGCCCGCATACCAGAGCCCGAGACACAGCAGATTGCGCGCCGAGCGCCGATACCACCCCGCCGCCTCCCAGCGCGCCGCCGACGTCACCGCCCGCGGCGCCAGCGCAACGAGCCGTCCGCGCAGCCGCCGCACGAGATCGACATCCTCCATCAGCGCCAGAGGCCGGATCCCCCCCACCGCCGCCAGCGTCGCCCGCGCCACCAGCAGCCCCTGGTCGCCGTAGGGAAGCCCGAGCCGCCGGCAGCGCCACGCCACCAGCCGCTCGAGGCGCCGCGCCCGTGGATCCTCCGAGTTCGAGCGCGAAGCGGAAATACCCCGCTCGCCCCGCATTGACCGGATCACCCATGAACGCCTCGGCCGCCGCCCACCAGCCACTCTCCAGCCGCGTATCGGCATGCAGCAGCAGAACCCACGGACTGGCACTTTCCTCCACCCCAACCGCGAGCTGCGTCCCCCGCCCCCGCGGCGCCGCGACCACCCGCGCGCCGAGCCCCGCCGCGACCGCGCGCGTCCCATCGCGGCTCCCGCCATCCACCACCACCACCTCGACATCTCCGGCCGCCGCCAGGGCCGCCGCCAGGGCCGCCGCCAGCGTCGCCGCCGCATCGAGGGCGGGGATCACGATCGTGAGACTCATGGGGCAAGCCTCGTGTTCGCATTGTGTTCTTGACTCGGGTGTCTCCCGGGCGCAAAGTCAAACGCGAACGAACAGGGAACATGAGCATGCTCCCCACCCATCATGGTTCGATGGCCGATCGGGATGCCGAAGCCCTCGCCGCCCTCGAGCGCTCCGGCCTGCCCGAGCCCGCCCCCGAGGCCCGCCACCCCGGCCTCGCGCGCAAGGGCCGCGGCGCCACCCTCAACCCGCCCAACCGCTTCGAAGCCCGCGAGACCGAGGCGTTCGACGATGGCTGGGCGGCGCCCGGCATGCCTGATCCTCCCCCGCTCGAAACCACCCTCATCCGGGACGCCAGCCGCTCGGCGATCGCCTGGAACGAAAGCCCGGATATCGGCTTCGACCGCGCGGTCAATCCCTATCGCGGCTGCGAGCACGGGTGCGTCTATTGCTACGCCCGGCCGAGCCACGCCTATCTCGGCTATTCCCCCGGCTTCGATTTCGAGACGAAAATCCTCTTCAAGCCCGACATCGCCCGCCTGCTCGAGCGCGAGATCGGCAAGCCGGGCTACGTCGTCCGCCCGATCGCGCTCGGCTCGAACACCGATCCCTACCAGCCCGTCGAACGCCGGCTCGCCCTCACCCGCGCCGTACTGGAGACGCTGGAGCGCGCCGGCCACCCGCTGACCATCGTCACCAAATCCGCCGGCGTGCTCCGCGATATCGACATCCTGACGCGCCTCGCCAAACGCAACCTCGCGCGCGTGCACGTCTCCGTCACCACCCTCGACCCTGCGCTCGCCCGCACCATGGAACCCCGCGCCTCCTCGCCCGCCCGCCGGCTCGCCGCCATCGCCGAGCTCTCCCGCGCCGGAATCCCCACCGGCGTCATGGCAGCCCCCATGATCCCCGGCCTCAACGATGCCGAGCTCGAGCGCATCCTCGCCGCCGCCGCCCAGGCCCGCGCCCGCTACGCCGCCTTCGTCCTGCTGCGCCTGCCCCACGAGCTGAAAGCGCTTTTCGAGGGCTGGCTCAACGAACACATGCCCGACCGCGCCCGCCACGTGCTGAGCCTCGTCCGCCAGACCCGCGAAGGCCGGCTCAACGACCCGAGCTTCCACGGCCGGATGCGCGGCAGCGGCCCCTATGCCGGCCTGATCGCCGCCCGCTTCGCCCGCGCCGCGCAGAAATACGGCCTCGCCGACCGCCCCCTTCCGCTCGACACCAGCCAGTTCGCCCCCGGCCGCCCCGCCGAGGCCCGCCAGCTCGCCCTCCTCTGATGACCAAAGGGGGCTCTGCCCCCCTTGACCCCCCGCCAAGGGCTGAGCCCTTGGAACCGCCCCTTCCGCGGCCGCCAAATGGATGGGGTCCAGGGCCCCCATACTTGAACCCATGGGGCCTGGCAGGGGTCCAGGGGACAGCGTCCCCTGGCCTTCAGGGCGAGGACGCCGGAGCCGCGGGGGCCGCCGCGGCCCGCGGTGGGGCTCCCGAAGCGCCGGGCGAGGGCGGGTCCGTCGCCACGGCCGGCGTCGAGAGGGGCATGACGATGATCGGCGCCGGCGTCGGCTCGGTTTGTGCCGTGGCCTTGGTCGGCAGCGCCACCGTGTAATCCCGCACCACCCGCGCCTGCTTGCCGGCGATCACCAGCACATGGGTGCCGATCGCCAGCGGCTTGCGGTCGGTCTGGGTCACCGACACCAGCTTTCCGTCGGTCTGCTGGACGATGTATTCCCAGCCCTTGGTGTTGTCGGCCGCCTGCTCCGCCGCGCTCCCGGCCAGCCCGCCGAGCAGCGAGCCGCCGATCGCGCCGAACGCCGAACCGACGACGCCGCCCGGCGCCTGCGATCCGGCCACGCCGCCCGCCGCGCCGCCGGCGACGGCGCCCACCGTCCCGTTCGGGGTGATCATCACCGGCCGCTCGCCGATGATCACCCCGCGCGTCACCGCGTTCGCCTGCTGGGCGGCGGCGGCGGCATAGGTGTTGGGGGAGTAGCTGCCGCTGCATGCCGCAAGGCCGAGCACGGCCGAAGCGAGCAGGACGGCAGGCAGCAACCGGCGGCGCAGGATTGACACGGCGGACATTGGCAAGGCTGTGGCTATCGCGGCAAACTTCGGCGGAAAAGCGGCGGGACCGCCCGCCGCGCCGATCCGTCGAGATAAGGCACGCGCGGGCGAAAAGTCTACCCTTCGCGCCATACCGCAACCGCCGCCGCACGGACCTTGCGCGCGCGCCCGCCGATCGCTAAAATGGCTCCATGGTCCGAGGCGCCATCTGTTTGGCCCGCATCCCGTGCCGCTGCGCACGCGGGGTTCTGCGTCTCGCCGCCCTTGGCCTCCTCCTCCGCCTCAGCACGCGACTTATTCCCCCCTGGGCGTGACGCCGCGGGCCATGGGGCCCGGGCACCGTTCAGGGGATCGAAGTCGCCGTCGCACCGAACCCGGGGAGTGCCTGCAATGGCTTCTATCAACCATCCGAGCTTCGGCGAAGTCGCCGAGGACCGCATCATCATCTTCGACACCACGCTGCGCGACGGCGAACAGTCGCCCGGCTTCTCGATGAACCTCTCCGAGAAGCTGCGCCTCGCCGAGGCCCTCGCCGAACTCGGCGTGGACGTGATCGAGGCCGGCTTCCCGATCGCCTCGCCGGGGGACTTCGAGGCGGTCCAGGCCATCGCCGCCAAATTCCAGTCCCCCGACGCCCCGGTCGTCGCCGGCCTCGCCCGCTCCGGCCGCGAGGACATCCTCCGCGCCGCCGAGGCGGTGCGCCCCGCCGCCCGCCCGCGCATCCACAGCTTCCTCAGCACCAGCCCGCTGCACATGAAATACAAGCTCCGCATGACGCCCGAGGCGGTGCTCGAGGCGGTCGCCGGCTCCGTCACCCTCGCCCGCCGCTTCACCGACGATGTCGAATGGTCCGCCGAGGACGGCAGCCGCACCGAGCCCGATTTCCTCTGCCGCTGCGTCGAGGCCGCGATCCAGGCCGGCGCCACCACCATCAACATCCCCGACACCGTCGGCTACGCCCTGCCCGAGGACATCACGCGCATCTTCACCATGCTCCGCGAGCGCGTGCCCGGCGCCGATCGGATCATCCTCTCCACCCACAACCACAACGACCTCGGCCTCGCCGTCGCCAACACCATCGCCGCGATCCGCGCCGGCGTCCGCCAGGTCGAGTGCACGATCAACGGCATCGGCGAGCGCGCCGGCAACGCCGCCCTCGAGGAGATCGTCATGGCGCTCCGCACCCGCCGCGACGCGATCCCCGCCGACAACGCCATCGCCACCGAGAATATCCTGCGGACCTCGAAGCTCCTCTCCACCATCACCGGCTTCGACGTGCAGCCGAACAAGGCGATCGTCGGCCGCAACGCCTTCGCCCACGAAGCGGGGATCCACCAGGACGGCGTGCTCAAGCACGCCGGAACCTACGAGATCATGACGCCCGAGAGCGTCGGCTGGTCGAAATCGAGCCTGGTGATGGGCAAGCATTCCGGCCGCGCCGCCTTCCGCGACAAGCTCAAGGCGCTCGGCTACGACGATGTCGGCGACAACCAGCTCAACGACGCCTTCCGCCGCTTCAAGGAGCTCGCCGACCGCAAGAAGGTCGTCTACGACGACGACATCGTCGCCCTGGTCGATGACGAGGTGATGCGCGACCACGACCGCATCCGCTTCATCTCGCTCGACGTGCACGCAGGCTCGAAGGCCAAGCCCACCGCGACGCTCGAAATCGCGGTGGACGGCGAGATCCGCGGCGCCACCGAATTGGGCGACGGGCCGGTGGACGCGACCTTCCGCGCCATCCGCGCCCTCTTCCCCCACGACTCGGTGCTGCGGCTCTACTCGGTCGGCGCCGTCACCGAAGGCACCGACGCCCAGGCCCGCGTCACCGTCCGGCTCGAGGAAAATGGAAAACTCGTGGACGGCCAGGGCGCCGATACCGACACCATCGTCGCCTCCGCCCGCGCCTACCTCCACGCGCTCAACAAGCTCCTCGTCAAACGCGCCCGCACCGAACCGAAGGCGCTCTCCGCCTGACCAAGGGGGCAGGGCCTTGAGGCCCTGGACCCCACTCATTTGGCGGACCTTGCGGGGCGGCGTTCATGGCGGGGGCCATAGCGCTCGCCCCGCCATGTCGGACCGAGCTTCCGATGCCTCGACCGGATACAGCGTCCCCTTGGCTTCAGCCGGCGACCGGCGTCGCCCGCATTCCGAAGATGCGATAGATGACGATCGAGACCGCCAGCACGATCAGCATCATGAGGATCCCAAGCACGAACAGCGGCTGGTAGGGACCCGAGGCGGAGTAGTCGAAGATCGCCGTCGTGATCACGGCGGTGTTCCCGACGAAGAGGAAGATCGCCGTCGAAAGCTCGCGGAACGCCGAGATGAAGATCAGGAGCCAGCTCGAGAGCAGGAACCCGCGCGAGAGCGGCACGACGATCCCGGCGAGCACGCGCGCGCGGTTGGCCCCCAGGATACGTCCGGCGTTCTCGAGATCGACACCGAGCGCGCTCATCATCGATGTGCCGTTGGCATAGGCGATCGGCAGGAACTGGGTGGCGAACGCGATGATCAGGACCCACGGCGTGCCGACGAGCTGGAACGGCGGGTTGGCGTAGGCCGCGTAGAACCCGATTCCGAGGACGATGCCCGGCACCACGATCGGCGCCATCGCCAGGAAGCCGAGAACGGCGCTGCCCCGAACGGCGCGGCGGACGCGCCCGTACGCGACCAGCGTGCCGAGGATCACCGAGATCGTCGCCGCCGCGGCGCAGTAGAGAAAACTGTGCCGGAGGGCCTGGCTCGTCGCCGTGCTCTGGAAGATCGCCTGGACATACCATTGCAGCGAGAAATTGCCGGGCGCGAAAGGCAGCTTCCCCCACACGCGCATCAGCGAGCCGAGCAGCATCGCGGCGTAGGGCAGGAGCACGGCGAGAACCGGCACGATCATCGCGAGCGCGAAGGCCGGCCATCGCCACGCGCCGAGCCGGACCCGGCGCGGCACGCCGCCTTTGCCGCCGATCAGCGTGTATCCGCGGCGGCTGAGAATCCTTCGCTGCATGACGAGCAGCAGCGCGGTGATCGTCAGCCACGGGATCCCGTAGGCGGCCGCCTCCCCGACGCTCGGCGGAAATTCCGCGAAGAAGGAGAAGAGGTGAATCGTGATGACGGATTCCCGGGCCGGGATCAGGAGGAAGGCGGGGACGCCGAACGAGCCCACGGTCTCCAGGAAAACAAGGATGAATCCCGAAACGATGGCGGGCATCGCGAGCGGCAGCGTGATCGTCGCGGTGATCCGGAACGGGCCCGCCCCCAGGGTGCGCGCCGCGTTCTGGTACTCGCTCGGCACCTGCTCCAGGGTCGCGGCGACCAAAGTGAACGGGTATGAGATCGCATAGATGGCCATTACGAAGATGGCGCCATCCAGGGAAAAGACATTCAGCAGCGGCGTGCCCGATCCGGTGAGCGCGACCCAGAGCTGGTTGATCCATCCCGCATTGGGGCTGGCGAGGATGATCCAGGCCAGCGCGCCGAGGAAGGACGGGGTCACGAAACCCGCGAGCACGAGGCCGCGCACGAGACCGCGGAGCGGCATGTCGCTGCGGGTGGTGAGCCAGGCGAGCAGCGTGCCGCCAACCGTTGCCACGCCGGCCGCGGACACGGCCAGGATGAGGCTGTTCAAGACCGCCCTGCGGCTGCCCGCCGAGAGGAAGGCGTCGCGATAGTTCTGCCAGGTGAAGAGACCGGTCGTGTCCGAATGGAAGCTCATCCAGACGAGCCAGCCGATCGGCAGCAGAACCATGAACGCAAGCGCGATGGCGGCGGTCGGCAGGATCGCGTTGGTCACGTCCGGCCGCCCGCCGCGCCACGCGAGGGCGGGACGCGGCCGATCCTGTCCCTCGGTCACGGCGCGCTCCCCCGGCGTCGTCATCGGGGCGGGCGCGTCGCGGCCCGCCAAAGCCTTGGTGATCTAGATCCCCAGCGCCGAGCGCCATTGCGCGATCGCGCCGGCGGTGCCCTTCGCCAGCCGCTCGATCGAGCTCTTGTACGTCGGCAGCGTGTTCAGATCGAATCCGTTGGCGGACGGCACATCCTCCCTGATCGGGAAGCGATATGTCGTCGTCAGGGTCTCGGAGTATTTCTTCGAATCGACGAAGCCAGAGAACAGCTTGGCGGCATTGGGATGCGGCGCGGCCTTGAGGATGCCCATGAAGTTCAGGGCGAGTATCACGTCGTCCTCGGGGATCTGTATGCCGATCGGACTCCCGCCCTTCTTGAGAAGCGTGGTGTTCTCGATCAGCCCGGCGCCCACCAGGCGCTCGCCGGAAACGATATCGGTGCCGGTTCCCAGAATCGAGCGCCCGACCTTCGGATTCTGGCCGGCCAGCCGGGTGAGGTAGTCGTCGCCGTACTTGTCGATCATCGCAACGGTCCAATTGC
The DNA here is from genome assembly GCA_963840545.1 of uncultured Pseudomonadota bacterium. Taxonomy (GTDB): domain Bacteria; phylum Pseudomonadota; class Alphaproteobacteria; order Acetobacterales; family Acetobacteraceae; genus JAKAWQ01. Next base: position 1,049,745 of record CAWIZE010000002.1, read on the forward strand.
ACATGTCGCCGGAGAACACCGGGCTGCCGAAGGTCAGCTTGTTCTTCCATTCCGGATTGAGAAAATCCGTCCATTTCCTGGGCGGCGCCGTCACCCTGTCGCTGCGGTAATTGATGGCGACGGTCTCGACGCCGCAGGCACGGAAGGTGTGGTCCGGATCGACCGTCTGGAACAGCTTGCTGAGCGACGAGGCCTCGGATGGGTGGAATGGCATCAGCGCGTTCTGGCTCTTGATCTGCGGCCAGTGCCCGGCGTTCGAGGTCGAGAACACGTTGACCTCCCTCACGCCGGCGCGCAGGTTCTGCTGGACGCGGGTATAGATGACCTCTCCGGTCGCCCAGATATAATCGACCCCGACGCCGGGATAGGTCGCCTTGAAGGCGTTGGTCAATGCACGCACCGTCGGCTGGTCGTAGCAGCCGCACCACCACACGAACTTGCCTTCTTTTTTTGCCGCTTCGTAGAGAGCGCCCGTTGCCGTCTGGGCGCGGGCGCGCGGCATCCCGATCGCCCCGGCCGATGCGCCCGCGGCGGAGGCCGCCAGGACCTGGCGGCGGGAAATGAGGCGATGCCGCTCGGCGGCGTGGTCGGACGTCCTGGACGGCCCTTTGGTCATGGTTCACTCCCCCTGGGCGGCAAGCCTGCCCTTTTTTTGAGTAATCGATTGATTGATGCGCCAATGCCTAGCTATCGGCGCACGTAATCGATTAAGTGATGCTAATTTGGCAATTCGTCGTTGTCAAGCGCCCGACCCCTGCCCGCCATCACCATCGCCATAGCGCGGCGGGCGCTTCGCGAAGAACGCCGCCATGCCCTCGCGCTGCTCCGGCGTGGTGAAGGCATGCCGGATGGATTGCCGCTCCAGCCTGAGCCCCGCGGCGAGCGTGGTCTCGTACGCCGCGAGCACCGCTTCCTTCACCAGCCGGGCCGCGGCGGGGCTCTTGGCCGCGATGCGGCATGCGAGCCCGACCGCCCGCGCCTCTGCCGCCCCCTCCTCCACGATTTCGGCGATCAGGCCCGCGCCGAGCGCGGTCAAGGCGTCGATCGGCTCACCGGTCAGCATCATCATCATCGCCAGCGCCTTGCCGGCGACTCGCGTCAGTCGCTGCGTCCCGCCGTCGCCGGGCAGGATCCCGATGCTGATCTCCGGCTGGGCGAATTTCGCGGTCCGCCCGGCGATGATGAAATCGGCCAGCAGTGCCAGCTCGTGGCCCCCGCCATAGGCGATGCCCTCGACCGCCGCGATCAGCGGCTTCGGAAATCCGGCGATCCGCGCCCAGGCCTCGTTGCGCGCGTCATTGTCGATCGCGGCGAACCCGCGCTCGCGCATCTCCTGGATGTCGGCGCCGGCCGAAAAGAAATCCGGCCCCCCGCAGAGCACCACGCAGCGCACTGCCTCGTCCCCCGCCGCCTGGCCGAACGCGGCGGCGAGCTCCGCGATCACCGCGTTGCTGAGCGCGTTGCGCTTGCGCGGGCGGTTGATCCTGAGCTGGCGCACATGGGGCGCGGGCTCGCTCCGCAGTATCAGCTCGTCGCTCTCGCTCACTGCCTCCGTCCTTTCACGCCCACGTGTCCGGGCCCGGACAGGCGGGCAACGGCTTGAAGCGGCCCGGCATGAGGATGGAGCAGAGCGCCTCGACGAAATAGAAATCCCCGAAGACCACCGCCGCATCCACGCCGATCCCGTGCGGGCGCGAATAGCAGCCGTGCTTCAGAAGGCCGCGGTGCCCGGCTTCGCGCGCGAGATATTCGTCGCAGAGCACGTCGAGAATCGCCTCCGCCGTTGCCCGCCACCGCGCGCCCAGCGCCGGATCGGGGTGCAGGTGCGCCAGATCCACCAGCGCGGATGCCACGATCGCCGCCGCGGCGCTGTCGCGCGGCGCATCGGGGATCGCCGGATCGTCGAAATCCCAGTACGGAACGAGGTCTTCGCCAACCCGACCAAGCCAGTATTCGGCGAGCCGCTCCGCCCGTTCCCGATATTCGTCCCGGCCGGTCGCGGCGAAGGTCGCGACGAACCCATAGATCGCCCAGGCCTGGCCGCGCGACCAGCAGCTCGTATCCGCGTGGCCCTGGAAGGTGAAGCCGCGGGCGCGCTCGCCCGACGGCAGGGCGTATTCCACGGCGTGGAAGGTCGAGAAGTCGGCGCGCACGAACGCCCGCCACGTCGCGGCCGCGTGCGCCTCGCCGGCGAGGCGGAAACTGTCATCGCCCGATTCGCCCGCTGCCCAGTAGAGCAGCGGGATGTTCGCCATCGTGTCGATCGCCGAGCTGCGCCGCCCGCGCGGGTCGTCCAGCGGTCCCCAGGCCGCGATATAGGCGCCGCGATCGCTCACCACCGTCCGCCGGCGCAAGCCGCGCGCCGCCCGCAAGCCGAGCCCGCGATGGGCCGGCTCGGCGCTCACGTGAAAGGCGACCTTCGCGCTGCTGTAGAAAAGAAAGCCGATATCATGCGTGTTGGGGTCGGCCGCGCGGATCGCCATCAGCCTGAGCCGCTCCTCGGCGATCCTGCGGTGGCTTTCCTCTCCCGTGTGCAGATAGGCCGCGAGCAGCAGCCCGACCCAGAATCCGGAGAACCAGTTCCCGTGGCTCCATGCCTCGCCCGCGTACCCGGCCGAGACGGAGGCCAGCATCGTCTGCCACGCGCCGGATTCGTCCGTCACATAGGGGAACGCGATCCCGAGCCCGGCCTCGTCCTCGGCGAGCTTGCGCGCCAGGAGATCGAGCGCCTCGCCATACATCGGGTTGGTCACGAAGACGTCCCTCCGCCTCCGCGCCTCACTGCATCTGGGCGGCGAGGAACTCCTTTTCGTTCACCACCGCCCGCTCATGCAGCCCGCGCCCGACGACGATCTTCCCGCACCGCCCCTCGACGCGGAAGACGAGCCGCCGCCCGCGCACCGAGACGAGCTCCGCCCGCACCGCGACGACCTGCCCGACGCGTGCCGAGGCGACGTGATCGACATGCACGGCGACGCCGACGGTGATCTCGCCCGCGTCGAGCGACGGCTTCATCGCCAGGACGCAGGTATCCTCCAGCATGAAGATGAGATGCGGCGTCGCCAGCACCGGGATGTCGATCGCGCCGTGCGCCCGGACGGTCATCGCGTCCTCGACCTCCCAGTCACGATCGAGCGCGGTTCCGATGGCGAAGCGGTCGTTCATATCTCCAGGGCCCCCAGGTTTCCGGCGAGAACCGACAGCGATTCGAGCAGGTAGTACGATCCGAAGATGAGCTCGGCATTGCCGACATCGTCGGATGCCCGCGCGTCGCGGCGCTTGGTGAAGCAGCCGCCGACGAGCCGGCCCGGCGCCCGGGTATCCGCGGCGCCGATCGGCGTCAGGTAGCGGCAGACCAGGGCGTGCGCGGTGCCCTCCGCGGCGCGGCGATAGCGCGCCCGCTCGCCCGGTTGCGGGGCGAGCTCGGCGAGCTTGAGCAGGGCGGCGCAGACGATCGCGCTCGCCGCGGTGTCGCGCTCGGTGTTCGGAATCGCCGGATCGTCGAAATCCCAGTAGGCGACCATGCTCGCGTCCACATGCGCGAGCCACCAGTCCGCGGCCTTCATCCCGTGGCGCAGCCAGCGTTCCTCCTCCGGCCGCCGCGCATAGGCCATCGCGGCATAGAGCATGCCCCAGGCCTGCGCGCGCGCCCAGACGCTGGCATCGCTCACGCCCTTGTGAGTGAAGTGGCGGATCACCTTGCCGTTCCCGGAAAGCTCGCTCGACTGGATGATCCCGCCGTCCTCGCGGCAATGGATCTCGAGCACGCGGCTCGTATGGCGCGCCGCGACCTCGGAAAAACTCCTCTCGCCGGTCTCGCGCGCGGCCCAGAAGAGGAGGGGGCTCGCCTGCAGGGAATCGATGCTGCTGACGCTGTTCCCGACCCGCGCCGATTCCTCCGCTTCCGCCCCGAGAGCGATGAGCCCGAGATCGGGGTCGAACTGATCCCGCAACGAGAACGCGGCCTCGAGCGCGAGCTCCGCGGCCACCGGGTCGCCCGCCAGGATCCGCCCGAGCGCCGCGCCGTAATAGAAGCCGAAGCCCTTGAACGCGGTCCGCAGCCGCGCGCGCGGACGAAGCCGCAGGCACCAGGCCCGGGCGAGCTCGGCCATCCACGCCGAACCGCTCGCTCGATGGGTAAGCCAGAGCATCCCGGGCAGCGCGCCCCCGGTCCAGTCGCCGTCCGGCGTCGTCGTCCATGCTCCGCTCGCCGGGTCCGCCCAATGGGGAAATCCGTCCTCGAGCGATGTCGCGGTCTGCTCGGCGCGGCGCTGCATCGCCCGCGCCGCCGATGCCAGCGCGGCCACGCTCAGCGGCCCCGGAATTGCGGCACCCGCCGTTCGAAGAAGGCGGCCACGCCCTCCTGGAAATCCTCCGTCGCCCAGAGCGAGGTGATCAGGTCCTCCTCGGGGACCTCGGCATGAGCGATCGATCCCTCGAGCACCTCGGCAATGGCGCGCTTGAGCGCGCTGAGGCCGAGCGGGGATTTCTGGGCGACGGTGAGCGCGACCGAGCGGGTGAAGGCCTCGAGCTGCGCGTCCGGCACCACCCAGTGGAAGAACCCCATGCGCTCGGCCGCGCCGGCGTCGAACAGCGTGTCGGTCATGATCATCGCCTTGACGGCAGCGGGCGAGATCAGCCGCAGCAGCCGGCGCAGATTCTCGCGGTCCGCGCAATGGCCGAACCGGCCGATCGGCACGCCGATCCGCGCGCTCGATCCGGCGATCCTGAGATCGCACGCGGCCGCGAGCTCGCACCCGCCGCCGATCGCATAGCCATGGATCATCGCGATCACCGGGAACGGCGCTTCCTCGACCGCGCGCAGAACCCGGTTGAGCTGGTCGAAATGATGCTGCGTGCGCGCCGGGTCGAACGTGCGCAGCGCCGCGAGGTCCATCCCGGAGGCGAAGGCCCGCTCGCCGGCGCCGCGCAGGATCGCGACGCGCAGATCGCCCCGCCCGCCCACCTCCGCGACCGCCGCCTCGATCTGGTCGAGGACCGCCTCGCTCAGCGCGTTGAGCACCTCGCGCCTCTCGATGGTGATGGTCGCGACCGCGCCCTCGACATCGAGGCGCACGCCCGGCGCGCGCGGCCCGCCGGCCGCTCCCCCCGGGGCTTCAGAAGCGTCCGGCATCGCGCACCTCCGCGCTGTGCTCGCCGAGAAGCGGCGGCGCGCGGAGGATCTCGCAGGGCGTGCGCGCGAACGTCACCGGAAAGCCGAGCACGGGAATGGTGCCCAGCCGCGGATGCTCCATCTCGATCACGAGGCCGCTGGCGCGCACCTGCGCATCGTCCAGCGCCTCGCCCACGTTGTGGACGATGCCGGCCGCAACCCGCGCCGCGCGCAGCAGCGCCACCCACTCGGCCCGCGTCCGCCGGACGAGCTTTTCCGTGAGCAGCGCGTTCATCTCGGCGCGATTGGCCACCCGCGCGTCGTTGGTCGCGAATTGCGGGTGCCCGGCGCTTTCCTCGATCCCAAGGGCGCCGCAGAGCCGTCGCCACTCGGGATCGTTGGAGACCTGGATCACGATCTGCCCGTCCGCGGCCGCATAGAGTCCGGCCGGCGCCATGATCGGATGATGGTTGCCGGCAAGGCCCGGAATCTTCCCGGTCAGCAAATAGGTCAGGCCGTGGAAGCTCATCAGGCTGACCAGGCTCTGCAGCAGCGAGGCCTGCACGTGCTGCCCGCGCCCCGAGCGGGTGCGCTCATAGAGCGCGCCGAGCACGGCCAGCGCGGCGAACACCCCGCTCAGCAGGTCGGCGAGCGGCAGCCCGGAGCGCACCGGCCCCGATTCCGCGGTGCCGGTGATGCTCATGAGGCCCGAATAGGCCTGGATCACGTTGTCGTAGGAGGGCTCCGCCGCCAGCGGCCCGCTCGGGCCATAGCCGTTGATGGAGCAATAGATCAGCGCCGGGTGCCGGGCGCAGAGCGTCTCGGCGTCGAGGCCGAAGGAGGCCATCACGCCGGGTCGGAGGTTCTGCACCAGCACGTCCGCCTCGGCGATCAGCGCGCGCGCGAGCGCCGCATCCGTGTCCGTGGCAAGATCGAGGACGACGCTCCGCTTGTTGCGGTTGACCGAGAGGAAGTCGATCCGCTCGCCCGCGAAGCTCGGGCCCCATTGGCGGCTCATCTCGCCGCCCGGGCGCTCGATCTTGATCACCTCGGCGCCCATGTCGCCCAGCATCATGGTGGCCTGGGGGCCGGCGCGGGCGTGGGTGAAATCGACCACCTTGATGCCGTGGAGGGGGCCGCTCACCTTGGTTGCTCCGGCATCGCCGCGTCTCTTCCTGGCATTCCTTCCCCCGACCGCTTAATCGATTGCGTTCCGAGCTCACCCACAATATCAGGAAACGTAATCGATTGCCTGACGCTATGACCCGCCCACCAGCCTGTCAACCCCACGCCCCGGCCGAGCGCCGGGCCATTCATTGACGATCCCGCTCCGATGCTGCTAACCGGCGCGAGCAATCGATTGCGCCCGCCCGCGATCCGGAGCATCCGGGAAGACCCCGGGGGAAACGTCATGATCAGCATACGCGGTCTCAGGAAAACCTACGGGAGCTTCGTCGCCGTCGAATCCCTCGACCTCGACATCGCCGCCGGCGAGGTCATCGCCCTCCTCGGCCCATCCGGCTGCGGCAAGACCACCACGCTCCAGCTCATGGCCGGCTTCATCGCGCCTACCCGGGGCGAAATCCGCGTCAATGACCGCGTCCTCTCCCGCCCCGACAGGGTGGTGCCGCCCGAGCGACGCGGCATGTCGCTCATCTTCCAGAGCTACGCCGTCTGGCCGCACAAGACGGTGGCGGAAAACGTCGCCTACGGCCTCCACGTCCGCCGCCTGCCGAAAGCCGAGATCGCCGCCCGGGTGAAGAAGAATCTGAGCTTCGTCCGGCTCGAGCACCTCGCGGAGCGCTATCCGGCCGAGCTCTCCGGCGGCCAGCAGCAGCGCGTGGCGCTCGCCCGCGCGCTTGCGGTCGATCCGGAAATCCTGCTCCTTGACGAGCCGCTCTCCAACCTCGATGCGGGCCTCCGCGAGGAGATGCGCTTCGAGATCCGCCAGCTCCACGAGACCACCGGCGTCACCATGATCTACGTCACGCACGATCAGATGGAGGCCATGGTCTGCGCCGACCGGATCGCGGTCATGAACAAGGGCCGGATCGAGCAGGTCGGCACCGGATTCGAGATCTATGAGCGGCCGGCCACCCAGTTCGTCGCCTCCTTCATCGGCCGCTCCAACACGCTCTCCGGCACCCTCGTGGGCCCGGGCGTCGTCACCGCCGCGGGCAGCACGATCCGGGTGGTGGACGATTCCGGCGCCGCCGCCGGCCTCCCGGTCGCGGTCTGCGTCCGTCCCCACCGCATCGCCCTCGGCGTCGCCCCGGAATGCCCTTCCAACCGGCTCGAGGGCCGCGTCGAGCGCGCTTCCTATCTCGGCGATGCCGCGGACTACCTCGTCGCGCTCGCCGATGGCACGCGGATCCGCGCCTCCGTCCCGCCCGAGACGCGCCACCAGGTGGGAGACCGGATCGACGTCTATCTGCCCGTCCAGGCCTGCCGGGTCGTCGCCAGCTGAGCCGCCGGGCTTCCCGTCCGCCGGGCGCCGCCGCCACGCTCAAGGACGTGGCGCTCCGCGCCCGCGTCTCGACCGCGACCGCCTCGCACGTGATCAACAGCACGCGCAAGGTGACGGAGGAGACCCGCGCGCGCGTCTTCGCCGCGATCCGCGAGCTGAATTATTCTGGCCATAGCATCGCGCGCAGCCTCCGCCGCGGCCGCACCTCGATGCTCGGCCTGGTCGTCTCCGACATCGAGAACCCGTTCTTCGCCACCCTTGCCGGCCACGTCCAGCGCGCGGCCGAGGCGCGGGGCTTTCAGGTCATCTTCGCCAACAGCGAGGAGCAGGGCGAGCGCGAGCGCCGGATCGTCGAGGCGATGAGCGCGCAGCGCGTGGACGGGATCATCCTCGCCCCGGTCGCCCGCGCGAGCGCGGCATTCCTCCTCGAGCGGCGCATCCCGACCATCCTCGTCAACCGCTACTTCGCCGGCCTGGCGCTGCCCCACGTCGTCGTCGATGACCGCGCCGGCGCCGCCCTCGGGTTCGACCATCTCTGCCAGCTCGGCCATCGCCGGATCGCGATCGTGCATGGCGAGATGGAACGCAGCACCACCGTTGACCGCCTCGCCGGCGTCCGCGACGCCGCCCGCCGGCGGAACCTCGCCCTCGACGAGACGCTCCTGATCCATGTCCGGCGCTCGAGCGATGTGGGCGAGACGGAACTGAGCGAGCGCCTGCGCCAGCCCGCGCGCCCGACCGCCGTGCTCGCGCTCAGCAACTCATCGCTGCTAACGGCGATCCGCAGCCTTCACGCCAGCCTCCTGCGCTGCCCCGACGACGTCTCCCTCGTCGGCTACGGCGTGACGAGCCCCTATTGGATCCCCTCGTCCTCGATCTCGATGGTGGAGCACCCGGTGAGCGCGATCGCCGCGAACGCAATCGACCTGCTCCTCGGACAGCTCGAAAACGAGCGGACAATGGCCTCGGTCATGCTGCGCCCCTCGCTCGTGATCGGCCGCTCCTCCGGACCGGGCGGGCTCTGTCCCCGGATCGGGTCCCCACCGCGCTAGCGCGAGGGGAGCTCGGATCCCCCGCCGCGCCGCTCGACCACCTCGAAAAAGAAGCGCTCGGCGAAGACATCCGTGTAGGCGTGCAGGAACTCGCCGTGCCCGTCGCGGTCGTCGCGCAGTTCGAGCCGCCGCAGTTGCGCAAGCAAGGCCTCGTCGAGGCCCCAGCGCGCGGCAAGGTCGTCGTAGTGGTTGGCGGGAATGGCAAGCATGCGGGCGCCGAGCACGGCCATACGCGCGACCGCGCGGACGATATCGCCGGTCGCGAAGGCGATGTGCTGCACGCCGGCACCCGCGTAGGTCGAGAGAAAGCGGCCGGTCGCGGTCCTCCGGCTCTCCGAGACGTTCAGCGGCAGGCGCGCGCGCTGCGCCCGGAGCTGACCATGGTGCGGCTCAGGATCAGGCCGTAGGGGTCGGGCAGCTCCCAGAGCGGTTCCGGCTGCAAACCGAAGAGGGCGCGGTAGAACAGGACGAAGCTGTCCATCCGCGCGCAGGGCGGGGCCTGTGCCACATCGTCCACCCGCAATCCCATGGCGCAGACCGCGGGGCCGTGCATCTGGAAATGCTCGGCGGCGGCGCTGTCCTGTTCGCTGTTGAGCGCGAGGTTGATGCGGCCCTGGCGGTAGAGCTCCACCGATTTCGTGCGGTGGCGCCCCGCATGGCGGAAGCCGGGCGTCCGCAGGAATGCGCCGAGCGCGCGCCGGGTGGCCGGCCCGGCGCATGATCTCCCAGGCCTGCCCCCAGCGACTCACATGCCGCCCCCAGGCCAGCGCCTCGGAGCCGACGCGCAGGCCCCGCCGGGCCGCGCGCTCCGCCATCTCGCCGAGATCGCCGGCCGCGCGGGCAGCGTCGTCGAGCGCGGCGGCCTGGGTGTTGCTGCACACCAGGACAAGCTCGGCGCCGAGCGCCTCCATGACGTCGAACTTCCGCTCGGCGCGGTCCAGGCTGCGGGCGCGCCGCTCGTCCGGCATCGCCTCGAAGTCGCGGAAGGGCTGGAAGAGCAGGATCGCGAGGCCGAGCCCGTCGGCGATCCGCCGCACCTCCGCGGGCGGGCCTTCGAAGGCGAGCAGGTCGCGCTCGAAGATCTCCACCCCGTCGAAGCCGATCGCCGCCGCCTCCAGCTTCTCCGGCAGCGCGCCGCTGAGGCAGACCGTGGCGATCGATTTGGGAAGACGTGGCTGCGCGAGAATGGGGCTGCCCTGCATCATGGCCCGCGCCCCGCTCAGTCCGCCGGGGGCTCGAACAGATGGGAAAGGCCGTAGATCGCGCTGGTGCGCTTGGGCGCCATGTTCGGCAGCGCCGTCAGCGTCTCCTCGATCGTCGGCATCGCCTCTTCGGCGCTGCGGTGGCTGGTCGTCTCGATCAGCACCACGGCGTCGAAGCTTGCCTCGGCCGTGCGCAGTTGGCGTTCCATGCTCTGCACGCCGCTGACTTCGGGATCGACGACGCCGATATGCACCCCCGTCACCCCGTCGAGGCCGTGGATTTCCGCCGCCGCCGCCATGCTGGCCGACTTCTCCAGCCCCAGCGCCGCGTCCGAGAGCGAGAGCCGGACGGTGGCGATGAAGCCGCCGATGCCCTCGCTGCGGCTGGCGACGATGCGGCAGGCGCCGCGCATGTAGTTGAGCAGCTTCGGGAACATCTTCTCGGTCCAGGGGCTCGGCGCGTTGAGCCGCGCGAGGTATTCCGCCCCGTTCAGCACCGCCAGCGTCGCCGTCGGGTAGAGCGCGAAGTAGCGGTGGAAGCTGCGGTCCCAGGCGACATAGCGCCGCCCGCCGAGGAAGCCGGGCACGCCCACGCGTTCGAGCATGTGCTCGCGCATGTACCAGACATTGAACTCGTCCTCGAGGTCCGGCGGCACGTCGTTCCAGACGGCGAGGAAGGCCTCTCCGGGCAGGGACATCGATGGGGTTTCCGGTCAGGTATGGAAGGCGGGCCACTCTAGCGGGGCTGCACCGGCCGGGGCCAGCCCGGACGCGCCCGGTTGCGCCGGACACTCCGGTTGCGCTGGACACTCCGGTTGCGCCGTCCGCCCGGCGATGGCATGGGCAGGGCTTCCCGGCACCGGAGGGCCCCCATGCTCGAGCGCTGGTATCAGCGCGTGATCGCGCTCGCGGCGAGCCGCCACGCCGGCTGGTGGCTGCTGGCCGTCGCCTTCGCCGAGGCGAGCGTCTTTCCCGTCCCGCCCGACGCGCTGCTCATCCCGATGGCGATCGCCCGCCCCAGCCGCGCCTGGCGCTTCGCCGCCATCGCCACCGCCGGAAGCGTGGCCGGCGGCGCGCTCGGCTACCTGATCGGCTATGCCCTGCTCGATCGCCTGGCCCGCCCGCTCATCCATTTCTACGGCTATGACCACGCCTTCGCCGCCTTCCAGGCGCTCTACCGACGCTGGGGCCTGTGGGTGATCCTGGTCAAGGGCGCCACCCCGATCCCCTACAAGATCGTCACCATCGCCTCGGGCGCGGCGGCCTTCAATTTTCCCCTCTTCATGGCGGCGAGCCTCGCCACCCGCGGCGGCCGCTTCTTTCTCATCGCCGTGCTGCTTCGCCGCTGGGGCGAGCAGGTGCGCGACTTCATCGAGCGCCGGCTCAGCCTGGTTGTGGCGCTTCTGCTGCTCGGGATCGTCGGCGGCTTCGCCGCGCTCAAGTACCTGTGAGGAAGCTGGCGTCGAGCGCGCCCAGGCTCCTGCTGCCGATCAGCGCGAGGTCGCGGTCGATCTCCTCCGAGAGGAGCGAGATGGCGTGCCGCGCGCCGGCCTCGCCGCCCAAGGTGGCGGCGTAGAGGAAGGGGCGGCCGAGGAAGATGAAATCGGCCCCGAGGGCGCGGGCTTTCAGCAGATCCGTGCCGCGCCGCACCCCGCCATCGAGCATCACGGTCATCTCCCCGGCCTCCGCCTTCACCCCCGCCAGCGCGTCGAGCGAGGCGATCGAGAAGTCGAGCTGCCGCCCGCCATGGTTCGAGACGATGACCCCGTCGCACCCGCTCTCCCGGGCCATCCGCGCATCCTCCGGGGCGAGCAGCCCCTTGACGACGAGCTTGCCCGGCCAGCGCCTCCGGATCCACGCCATGTCGGCCCAGGAAAGCGCGTCGCGCCGCCCGAAGCTGCGCTCGGCCTGGGCCGAGAGCACCGGCGCGCCGCGGCTTGCCGCCATGTTCTCGAAATGCGGCATCCCGTTCTTCCGCCAGCTGGCCAGCGCCGTGCCGAACAGCCATTGTGGGTGGATCAGGCCTTCGTAGGCCAGCCGCGGGCTCGGCCGCAGCGGCAGCGACCAGCCGTTGCGGACATTGTTCTCCCGGTTCGCCGAGACCGGCACGTCGGCGGTGACCACCAGCGTCTCGAACCCGGCGCGCCCGACGCGCTCGATCAGCGCCCCGATATGCACCCGATCGCCCGGGATATAGGCCTGGAACCAGGCCCTGGGGTTGGCGGCGATGATCGCCTCGAGCGTGACCAGCGAGGCGCCGCTCAGCACGTAGGGGATATTGGCGGCGGCGGCGGCCCGCGCGAGCGCGAGATCGCCCTCGAAGGCGGCGAGCGCCACGCCGCCCATCGGCGCGATCCCGAAGGCGGAGGCGTAGGCGTGGCCAAAAAGCTGGGTGGCCTGGCTGCGGGCGGTGGTGTCCACGAGCACGCGCGGGACGAACCGCCGGGCCGCGAAGGCGGCGCGGTTGCCCTCACGGGCGGCGTTGGTCTCGACCCCGCCGGAGATGAACCCGTAGAGGAACCGCGGCAGGTGTCGCCGCGCGGCGGGCTCCAGGTCCTCGAGCGAGAGCGCCCCGCGCACGCCCCGTGGCAGCTTGCCGGGGGCGCGGGGGATGCCGGAAGGGTAGGGGGTTGGGGTGTTGGGGCGTGCGGTGGTATTCTCGTCGAGCGCCGCCATCCGCCTCTGCCCCTTTCTGTCCGGGCGCTATGCAAGGCGGTTTCTCCTGGCTTGCCAAGGCCCGGATCCTCCGCGCGCGCTCAGCCCGCGGCGATAAGGCCCCGCACGGCGTGGAGATCCGCCGCCACCGTCACGCAGAGCGCGCGGATCTCCGGGGTCGGCGTCAGAATGTCGGGGACCATCACCGCCATCATGCCGGCCGCGTGCGCGGCGCGGACGCCGTTGAATGAATCCTCGACGGCGAGGCAGTGTTCCGGTGCGGCGCTGACCAGCCGTGCCGCCGCGAGGAAGACATCGGGCCGCGGCTTGCCGCGGGTGACATCGTCACGCGTGACCACCCGCGCGATCCGCGCCCCGAGCCCCGAGCGCGCAAGATGCAGCGTCGCCGCGCGTCGGCTCGCCGAGGTCGCGATCGCCACGGGCAGCGCGCGCTGTTCCAGGAGATCAAGCAGTTCCGTCACCCCCGGCTTGAGCCTGACCCCCTCGGCGAGCGACGCCTCGCAATATTCATCGTAAAGACGGTCATATTCGTCGAACGGAAAGCCGGGCCCAAGATGCGCCTTCAGCATCTCGTCCGTCTCCTTTCCGGGAATCCCGATCAGCGAATGGACGAAGCCCTCGGTGACGGAGAATCCCACCGCCGCGACGGCGCGCCGCAGCGCCGCATGGTAGACGCCCTCGGTGTCGTGCAGCGTTCCGTCCATGTCGAGGATGACGGCTTCCAGGGGCTTGGGCAGGGGCATCGTTGAAGTTTAGCCCAGCGCCCCGCACCGCGCACGCCGTCCCCGCTCAAGCCTCGGCCGGCATGCCCGGCAGCACGCGGACGTCCTCGCCCACGCGCGCGACCACCAGGTCCATCGCGGCCGCGACCTCCGGGCTGAGCCCCGCGCCCGGCGCGAATTTTTCTCCTTCGATCGCGTAGGCGATCATCGTCTTGGGCACCATCCCGAGCGCGCGGGCGAGACCGACCGCCTCCGCGACCCCGAGCATGTGGGTGGAGGCGAGAGAGAGGTCAGCCGGCAGGTTCTCCTTCAGAAGGTCGATCCGATGCACCCGCCCCGGCGCCGGAAGCCGTCCGTTCGGCATAGCCGCATCCACCAGCACCACGGCGTCCTGCCCCGCCCAATCCTCGATCAGCCCCAGCACGTCGCCGCTGCGGACGAGCACGGCGACGCCGGGCAGCGCGCATGCGCCGATCCGCCGCGCCACCAGCGCGCCGATCCCGTCATCGCCACGGTCCGGATTGCCGACGCCGATGACGAGGGTCATTCCTGGTGCCGGCTGAGCCGCAGGAAGTGGCAGGAGCAGGAGATGCAGGGATCGTAATTTCGGATCGCCTGCTCGCAGCGGTCGCGGAGCGCATCGTCCGCGAGGTCGAGCGCCGCACTCGCCACGTCGCGGATATCCTCTTCGATGCTGAGCTGGTTCTGCGAGGTCGGCGGGACGATGCGCGCCGTGCGGATGCTCCCGTCCTCGGCCAGCGTGTAGGTGTGATAGAGGATGCCGCGCGGCGCCTCGGTGCAGGCATGTCCGACACCGGCGCGCGGCGCGAGCGCGACCGAAGGAGCCTCGGGCTCCTCGTACGCGGCGATCAGCCGCCGCGCCTCCTCGCAGGCATACACCACCTCGATCGCGCGCACGACGATGCTGCGAAACGGGTTACGGCATTGCGGCCCCAGCCCGCATTCGCGCGCCAGCGCCTGCAATTCGGGGGGAAAGCGGTCGAAATTGAGGCTGTAGCGGGCGAGCGGCCCGACCAGGTAGCTCCCCCGCCGCTTCAGCACCGATTGCAGCGCGGTCGAGCGGGCGACGTGCCGCTCCTCGAACTCCGCATCGAATTCGCGCGCTTCGATATCGAGTCCGCGGTTCGAGACGATGCGCCCCTCGTTGAACGGATAGTCCTCGGGGTGGCGAAGGGCGACGAACTCGTAGTCGCGCTCGAACTCCGGGAACGGGAATTTCGCGACCCAGCGCGCGGTTTCGACAGCCAGGTCGCGCCCCCGCGCGAGATCGTCCGCCATCGCCGCGAGCTCGCCGCGCCCGGGCGCGCGGTAGAACCCGCCCACGCGCACGTTCACGGGATGGATCTCCCGCCCGCCGAGGAGGCGCATCAGCGCGTTGCCCACCTTCTTCAGCGCCAGCCCGCGCCGCACCGCCTCGCCATGCTCGCGGGCCATCTCGATCGCGTCCGGATAGCCGAGAAAATCCGGCGCATGCAGCATCACCACGTGCAGCGCGTGGCTCTCGATCCATTCACCGCAATAGAGCATCCGGCGGAGCGCCCGGAGCTGGCCGCTTACCGTGACGCCGAGCGCGTCCTCCATCGCGTGGACTGCGCTCATCTGGTAGGCGACCGGACAGATGCCGCAGATCCGCGCCGTGATGTCGGGCGCCTCGGCGAAGCCGCGCCCGCGGAGCAGCGCTTCGAAGAGCCGCGGCGGCTCGAAAATATCGAGATGCGCCCGCGTGACTCGGCCATCCCGCACTTGCAGATCGAGCGCGCCCTCGCCCTCCACGCGGGCGATGGCCTCGACGCGGATGGTCCTACTCGCCATGGGCCTCGCTCTCCGTGCGGAAGGCAGGCGCGGCGGCATTGAAGGTGCGGAACGCGCGCTGGATGTCGCGCGGCGTGGCCGCGAGCCTCTGCCACTCCGCGGCCAGCGCGGCGGTGTTCGGCCGCTCCGTCGGGCCGAAGCAGCCATAGCAGCCGCGCCGAAAAGCCGGGCAGAGGGCGCCGCACCCGGCATGCGTCACCGGCCCGAGGCAGGGGATGCCCTGGACCATGACGCAGACAGTCCCGCGCTGCTTGCATTCGACGCAGACGGCATCGCCGCTGATCGCCGGCTTCCTTCCGACCAGGAACGCCGAGAGGACCTCGAGGAGCTGCACCTTGTTGATCGGGCAGCCGCGCAGCTCGAAATCGACCTTCACGTGCTCCGAGATCGGCGTCGAGGTCGCAAGCGTCTTGATGTATTGGGGCGAAGCATAGACGGCGGCGACGTACTCCGCGATGTCGGCAAAATTGCGCAGGCTCTGAATGCCGCCGGCGGTGGCGCAGGCGCCGATCGTCACCAGGAATTTCGATTGCCGCCGCACCTTGCGGATGCGCTCGGCGTCGTGTGCCGTCGTGATCGATCCCTCGACCAGCGAGAGATCGTAAGGCCCCTTGGCCATCCGGCTCGAGGCCTCGGGGAAATAGGCGATCTCCACTGCCTCGGCGAGCCCAAGCAGCTCGTCCTCGCAATCGAGCAGCGAAAGCTGGCAGCCGTCGCACGAGGCGAACTTCCAGACCGCGAGCCGTTTTTTTCCGACCTCGCCCACCTCAGATCTCCCGGACGGCGAGATGCGCGGCGATCCGGTCGTAACGCATCACGGGGCCGTCCTTGCAGATGAAGCTCGGGCCGAACTGGCAGTGGCCGCATAGGCCGACCGCGCATTTCATGTTCCGCTCCATCGAGAGCCAGATGCGCTCGAACGGCACCCCCGCCTCATGGAGCGCGCTCACCGTGAAGCGCATCATCACCTCCGGCCCGCACACCATGGCGAGCGTGTTGTGCGGATCGAAGCTCATGCGCGGGATGAGCTTCGGCACGACGCCGACATTGCCGTGCCATCCGGCGTCGGCGTGATCGACCGTGACCTCGATATCGACATCGAGGCGCCGGCGCCATCGCCCGATCTCCGCCCGGTAAAGGATATCCCTCGGGCTGCGCGTGCCGTACAGCAGAACCATGCGCCCATAGCGCTCCCGCCGCGCCAGCACCTCGTAGATCGCCGGGCGCAGCGGCGCGAGGCCGAGCCCGCCGGCCACGATCACCACGTCCGCGCCCTCCGCCTCCTCGCTCGGCCAGGAAGTGCCGAAGGGCCCGCGCAGGCCGAGCACCGCGCCTTCCTCGAGCCCGGCGAGCGCGCCGCTCACCGCGCCGACATTGCGCACCGTGTGCACGAAGCCCGCCGCCGCCGCCGGATCGCCGCTCATGCTGATCGCGACCTCGCCCACGCCGAACGCGGTCAGCATGTTGAATTGCCCGGCCCTGAACCCCGGCCGTTCGCCGCCGAGAGGACGAAGCTCCAGCGTCGAAATATCCCCGGTCTCGCGCCGCACGCGGCCGACGCGATAGGGGAGGGGAATGAAGGGATCCTCGGCAGCGCTCACTTGCCGCGCTTTCCGTAGACATCGAGCATCTGCAGACGCGTCTCGTCGAGCCGGCGGGCGACCAGGGGCAGGAACCGCTTCATCATCTCGTAGCCGAGATGGTTGTCGGCCTCGCATTTCTCGCGCAGGCACCGCGCATCGATCCCGATCGCGCGGGTGAGCGCGGTGGCGCGCGCGTCGAACCGCCAGCGATAGGGCGGCACGAGCCAGGCGGCGCCGACGATCTCGCCCTCGCGCTCGGTCGCGAACACGGTCGGCGCCTCGCCGGGCGGCGCTACCTCGATCGAAACCACGCCCTGGCGGATGAGGAAGATCTCGTTCGCTTCGTCCCCGCCATGGAACAGGTAGTCTCCGGGATTGAAACGGAGATTGCGCGCGCAGCCGGAAACCACCTGGCCCAGCTCCGCCTCGAAGCCGGCGAAAAATGGGTGCGCGAGCACGATCCGCTCAAGCCCTTCCATTCCCTGCCTCCTGCCTTTGCCCCACGCTCGTCCGGATGGCGGCGGCCTCCTCGGTGATATCGATGCCGACCGGGCACCAGGTGATGCAGCGCCCGCAGCCGACGCACCCGGAGGTTCCGAACTGGTCGATCCAGCTCGCGAGCTTGTGCGTCATCCATTGCCGGTAGCGCGATTTTGTCTCCTTGCGCACGCTGCCGCCGTGGATATACGAAAAATCGAGGCTGAAGCACGAATCCCATTTGCGCACGCGCTCCGCGGTCCCGTCGAGCGCGCTCACATCCTCGATCGTCGTACAGAAGCAGGTCGGGCAGACCATGGTGCAGTTGGCGCAGGCCAGGCACCGCCGCGCGACCTCGTCCCAGCGCGAATGCTCGGGATTGCCTTGCAGCAATTCCTTGAGCCCGTCGGTTTCGAGCTTGCGGCCCATGCGGCTCGCGGTCCGTGCCGTTACCGCCTCGCCCGCCGCGATGTCCTCCGGCGAGGCCGGCACGTGCCGCAGGCCGGCGAGCACCGCGCCGCCCGCTTCGCTCCCGACTTCGACGAGAAACCTGTGCCGCCCGCCTTCGATCGACCCGCCTTCAATCAACTCGGTGAGCGCCAGGTCGAACCCTGCCTCCGCTTTCGGCCCGGTCTTCATCGAGACGCAGAAGCAGGTGCCGCCCGCCTCGCCGCAATTCACCGCGACGAAGAAGGTGCTCTCGCGGCGCTTTCGGTAGGCCGTATCAGGATAGGGCCCCTCGATGAACACGCGGTCCTGGACGGCGATCGCGGCGAGCTCGCAGGCACGGACGCCGAGGAACGCGACCTTCTCCTCGTTCTCTTCCGCCGCCGCGACCACGACCCCGTCGCCCTCCCGCCGCGCCCGCGAGAGAAGCTCGACCGGCGGATGGAGGAATCGCTTCCATGAGTGCGGCCCGACCGCATAGCCGAACAACGCCGCATCGGCGCGCCGCTCGAGCCGGTACCGTCCCGCCTCCTGCGTCTCGGTCCAGCCTTCCGGCAAATCCTCAATTCCGGCGACGTCGACATAGACGATCGCACCGTCCCGCGCCCGCGGTCCGAGCACCCGCCAACCGCGTCCGGCCAAAGCCGCGATCAGCGCGCCTACGCCATCGCGCCCGATGACTGCCCGGGTGCCCACGGAGAGACCATCCTCGGCCATCGCGCCTCCCCCGCTGCTCGATTTGTTCAGTGTAACACCCGCGGCGGCGCGCCGGCCACGGCGGTTATTGAGCGTCGGCAGCCACCGGCCGGAACGCCTCCGGTCCCCGTGGCGGCGGCCCGACTGCATCCAGTTCCTTGGCTTCCGCGTCGCTGAACATCCGTGAACGGGTGAGAAAGCGCACGCCGTCCGCCGCCTCGAGCGAGAAGCTGTCGCCTCCGCCGCTGGTGATGTCGATCGTGAGCTCGAAATACTCCCAGTATTTGTATGCCGCGCAGCCGACATAGAATGGGCAGCCCGCGATCACGCCGAGCAGAACGTCGCGCGCGCCGACATGGAAATCCCGCCGGCGGAAGCACATCGGCGCGGTGCCTTCGCAGCAGCCGCCGGATTGGTGAAAGATCAGCGATCCATGCTGCTCTTCGAGCCGGCGGATCACCGCGGCGGCCTCCGGCGTGACGATGACCCGCGGCTTCATGCCGGCACCTCCAGGAAATGGCGGCGGAAAAGGGCCGGGCGGAATTTCCGCCGCCCGGCGTCTCGCGCTGAGGGTTCAGAAGAAGCCCATGGAATTGGGACTGTAGCTCACCAGCAGGTTCTTCGTCTGCTGGTAGTGCTCCATGATCATCTTGTGGGTCTCGCGCCCGAAGCCCGACTGCTTGTATCCGCCGAACGCCGCATGCGCCGGATACATGTGGTAGCAGTTCGTCCACACGCGGCCGGCCTGGATCTCGCGGCCGACGCGGTACGCCGTGGTGCCGTTGCGCGTCCACACGCCGGCGCCGAGGCCGTAGAGCGTGTCGTTGCCGATCGCGATCGCATCTTCGAGCGTCTTGAACGTCGTCACCGAAAGCACCGGGCCGAAGATCTCCTCCTGGAAGATGCGCATCTTGTTGTCGCCGACGAACACGGTGGGCTTCACGTAGAAGCCGTTCTCCAGCCCGCCGCCGAGATGCGCCTGCTCGCCGCCGATGGCGAGCCGTGCCCCTTCGTCCTTGCCGATCTTGATGTAGTTGAGGATCTTCTCGAGCTGGCCGCGGGACGCCTGGGCGCCCATCATCGTCGTCGGATCGAGCGGATTGCCGAGCTTGATCTTGCCGACGCGGGCCACCGCCTTCTCGAGGAACTTGTCGAAGATCGATTCCTGGACCAGCGCCCGTGACGGGCAGGTGCAGACCTCGCCCTTGTTGAAGGCGAAAAGGGCGAAGCCCTCGAGCGCCTTGTCGAGGAACGCGTCATCCTCCGCCATCACGTCGCCGAAGAAGATGTTGGGCGATTTGCCGCCCAGCTCCAGCGTCATCGGAATGAGGTTCTCGGAGGCGTACTGCATGATCTGCCGCCCCGTCGTCGTCTCGCCGGTGAAGGCGATCTTGGCGATGCGCGGGTTCGAAGCGAGCGGCGCGCCGACCTCGGAGCCGTGCCCATTGACGACGTTCAGCACGCCCGGCGGCAGCACGTCGGCGATCAGGTCCATGAACACCGCGAGGCTGAGCGGCGTGTCCGATGCCGGCTTGATGACGACGCAGTTGCCCGTGGCGAGCGCCGGCGCCATCTTCCACGCCGCCATCAGGAACGGGAAGTTCCACGGGATGATCTGGCCGACGACGCCCATCGGCTCCTTGAAGTGATAGGCGACGGTGTCGTTGTCGAGCTCGCCGAGCGAACCCTCCTCGGCGCGGATGCAGCCCGCGAAGTAGCGGAAATGATCGGCCCCGAGCGGGATATCGGCCGCCCGCGTCTCGCGGATCGGCTTGCCGTTGTCGATCGTCTCGGTGTGGGCCAGAAGCTCGAGGTTCTCCTCGATGCGGTCGGCGACCCGGTTGAGGAGCCGGGCCCGTTCCGCCGCCGCCATCCGCCCCCAGGCGTCGCGCGCCGCGTGCGCGGCATCGAGCGCGAGCTCGACATCCTCCGCCGAGGACCGCGCCACTTCGGCCAGAACCTGGCCGTCGATCGGGCTCGAATCGGTGAAGTACCGGCCCTTCACCGGAGCCACCCACTTGCCGCCGATGAAATTGTCATAGCGTTTCCGCAATTTGGCCGGCGTTTGGACCGAGATCTGGGGTTGATCGTTGGGCATGGAACGCTCCTTCTCAGCGCGCATAAATCCGCATTCGCGGCGGCCGCGCCGCCGCACCTGCTCCGGTGCCGGCAGGCTCGCAGGCGCCGCGGCGCCTGGCATTGATTTGCATCAACCCCGCGCTCTCCGCGACATGAGGGCGTCAACCGCGGCGAGCCCGCGCCCGAGCTCCGGGAAGGAATTCCGCACGATCCTGCGCGTGCTCGGGCTGATCGCGGCCCTGGTGCTGAGCTCGATCGCGCTCGCCGGAAGCTGAATCAACCAGGTTCGCACGCCGCGCCTGGTGGACAATCAGCCCGGACTATGCGACCTGTTCGCGGGTTCGGGTCTGCCGTTCACCTTTGGTGTGCCGCCTTTGGCGTGCGACCTTTGGAGTGATCGCGAGGGGCTGCTCCGGTGAGTGAGATTTCAACCAGGCCACGCACGAAAAACCAGCCGGCGACGGAACGCCCGCGGCTGCATAAGGTGATCCTCCTCAACGACGACTTCACGCCGCGCGCATTCGTCGTCACGGTGCTGAAGGCGGAGTTCCGCATGAGCGAGGACCAGGCCAACCGGGTGATGATCACCGCCCATCGCCGCGGCACCTGCGTGGTCGCCGTCTACACGAAGGACGTCGCCGAGACCAAGGCGACCAAGGCAACGGACGCGGGCCGCGCCAAGGGCTATCCGCTCCTCTTCACGACCGAGCCGGAGGAATAGCCGACCCCCTCCCGAACCGGCGTCCGCCCCTCAGCTCATCGCTGCCTTGACCCGATCGGGCCGGAACGGCGTCTCGCGCAGCCGGACCCCCGTGGCGTCGAACACCGCGTTGCTGATCACGCCCGCCGTCGGCCAGGTCGAGGGCCCTCCGGCCCCGTACGCGGGATATTCGGGCCGGTTGTTGACCAGCACCACTTCGATGCTGTGCGGGATCTCCGCGAAACGCAGGATCGGATGGCCGACCCAGTCGCCGCTGGTCACATGGGCGGTATCGAACGTGACCTCCTCGTGCAGCGTGCGGCTGATCGACTGGATGACGTGGCGCTCGATCTGGTTCCTGAGCCCGTCGGGGTTGATGACCGGCCGCAATCATGGGCGAGCACCACGCGCCCGACCTTGATCGCGCCGCTCTCCCGATCGACGGTGAGATCGAGGATGGTCGCGACGCGCACAGTGTCGCGGTTGGCCCAGGCGACCCCGCGACCCTTCGCCACCCGTATGCCGGCCGGCTGGGCGTTGCGGCCGGCGCCGCCAGCTCGTCCATGAACGCCTCCATGGCTAAGGTCGTCTCGAACTGCGCCGGCGATCGGAACCAAGCCGTCACGCGCCCGTTCGCGTCCAGCGCGCCGGCCGACGTCCTGCGACATCAGCGCCGCGTCGGCGTTCCCATGATCGAAGCCGTTGCGGCCATAGGCCCCGGCGCCCTGGTGGAACCAGCGCGGCACGATCCGCTCGGCCGGAATGCCGGGCAGCGTCGCCATCACACGCCGCGCCTCGTGCGGCATATGGGCGCAGGACCAGAAGGTCGCCCCAGCGCTTCTCCCATCGGCAGCGCTTCTCCCATCGGCAGCGCTTCTCCCATCGGCATCGCTTCTCCCATCGGCGATGGCGCAGGACGGGACGATCGAGCCGTGCACCTCGAACCGCGTGCGGTAGGTCGCCTTCACCGTCCGCGGCGGCGGGGCGAGCCGTTCCAGGCCGACCATGTGGCCTGACCCGCCGCCGGGCCGCTCGGGTTAAGCGTGGAACCGAGCGTCTTCGGTGCCTGGATGGTCCCCACTCGGTCTCGGCAACGACGCCAAGGAAGTTGTCGCGCCGCATGAGCTGCACGAACCCCGGGATCTCCTTGAGCCCGCTCTCGTCCACGCTGAGCAGGCTGGCGCCGATCTCGTAATTGAGACGCCGGCCGGCGACCAGCGCGCCGTATGTCGTCGTGCAGCCGGGCGAACCGATGAGCGAGATCGTCCCGCCGCCTGGCGGATCTGCGGGCCGGCATAACGGATGGTGCGGCTGCCGCAGCTCGGGCCCTGATCCACCGTCTCCGACCTCGTCTCCATCACGACGTCAAGCCTTATCTACCGGAAAATCGAGCTCCTCGGCCGGGATCCGCGCGAGCGCGGTCGCCACGCCCGTTCCGGTCTCGACCTTCGCGGTGAACAGGGTCGCGCTATTGTCCGGGTTCACGGCGAGCCAGGCGTAGAGTTTCCCCGCCGGCGGCGGCGAAATATTGCCCGGTGCGGCGCTTCCCCGCGCCGATGCCGCCGCATCCGCCGCGGCCGGCCCGAACCGGCCGCAGGCGATGACGAGCCCACCCGATGCCTCGAGGAACCCGCGCCGTCCCAGCGCCGGTGCGATCGCCCCCGGCCGTTCGCCCTGCCGTTCGCCCTGCCTTTCGCTCTGGCGCGCGCTCATGGCCTCGCGCTCATTCGCGGGCAGGGCGCTCGACGGCGGGCACGATCCGCATAATGCGTGCCGTAGCGACAGAGATTGGCATCGAGGGCCTGCTTGATGCCGTCACGGCTCGGATGCGGCTCCCGATCGAGAAAAGTCGCGGCCGCCATGATCATGCCGTTGATACAATAGCCGCATTGCGCGGCCTGCTCCGCGATGAAGGCTTTCTGCAGGGGATGCGGCTTCTCGATCGTGCCGAGCCCCTCCAGCGTGACGATCCTGGCACCCTTGGTCGCGGCGATCGGCATCACGCAGGAGCGGGTCGCGAACCCGTTCATGATGACGGTGCAGGCCCCGCGCTCGCCGCGCTCGCCTGCCTCGCGCGCCCGCCTCACACAAACCCAACCCTAAACAAACCCAACCTTAAACGAACGACATATCGGGCTCCTCGCCGAGCAGGAACTGGCCCGCCGTCTCGAGATGCGACGACCGTCCCTGAACCTGCTGCGCCACCGCGTGCATATCGCGGAACCGCCGCTCGAACGGGCTGGTCTCGAAAATCGCCGTCGCCCCCGCCCAGGAATAGGCGAAGTCCGCGATCCGCGTCGCCTCGCGGATCACGTGCGTCGCCGCGAGCCGGATCGCGATGCGCTGCTCGAGCGTCACCTTATCGGCGCGCAGCACCTCCTGCCAGACCTCAGAAATCGTGCCCATCAAATACATCCGGGCGGCGCGCAGCCGCGCCTCCGCCTCGGCGATCTCGGTACTGGCTCACCGGGCTCAGCCGCATCGGGTTCGCCAGCCCGCGCGGCGTCTTCTCCCGCGCCAGCGCGATCAGCGCATCGAGCATCGCCCGCGCAATGCCGAGCGCCACGCCCGCGAACCCGGACCCGAACAGGCTGTTGCTCGAATATTGATAGAGCGGCCCCGAATAGCGCCGTTCCGCCGGCTCGTCGCGCGCCAGCGAATGCGCCTCCGGCACGAACAGATTCTCGACCGCGTAGGAATCGCTTCCCGTGCCGCGCAGCCCGATCACGTGCCAGATATCCTGCAGCGCCGTCGCGGAGGCCGGAAACAGCATGGTGCGTGTCACCGTCTTGCCGTCCGGCCCACGCCGCTCGCGCCCGTCCTCCTCCGTCACCAGGCAATGGCCGCCGAGCCAGCCTGCGTGATGCCCGCCGCTCGCGAAGGACCATTTGCCGCTCACCCGGTACCCGCCCGCGACCGTGGCGGCCCTCCCGCCAAACCCCGCGCCCCAGGCGAGGATCGCCGGCTGCTCGCCGCCAAAAATCTCCTCCGCCGCATCGGCGGGGATGAACGCGGCGACCGAGGCGCAGACATTGTTCTGCCCGAGGCACCAGGCCGTGCTCGCGTCGATCGCGGCGATCGCTTCGAGGATCGCAACGAAGCTCGGTGGATCGAGCTCGGCGCCGCTGAAGGGGCGGGGGATCAGCAGGCTGAACATCCCCGCCGCGCGCAGCTCCGCGACGAGCCGCTCCGGCAGCCGCCGTTCGCGCTCGATCTCCGCCGCCGCGGCGGCAATGCGCGGCGCCAGCGCCCTCACCCGCCCAAGCCAGTCGACCCCTCCGGTATCGACCGCTTTGGCATCGACCCCCGGCGCGCCGGCGCCCGCCCCGGCCTTCAGCGCCTCATCTTGCATCGACGGCCCCGCGGATCGCTCCCGCACCCGGCATTCCCGGACTCTCCCCGCGGCAGCGCCAGGGCCCCATGGGTCCCGCGCGGCGCCGCGCTCTTCTCTATCGCTATATTCTCGCGCGATATCCTGGCGCGATATGACGCTCTACACAATCGGCCCGCGCCCCCTTATATAGCCCGCCGGGCCTGCTCCGGCTTCGCCCCGAGGCTCGCGCGCCCTTCCCCCTGTCTCTCTCGGGCCTTCCTTAGCGCGCCGCGCGAACGCGGGGCCGCGCCGGATGCCGGGGAACGAGGATCACGATGAACGACGCTGCGCCGCCTTTTCCGGGCGACACCTCCGAGAACGCGTCCGCCGCCGCCGCGCCCGCCGCCGCCGCGCCCGCCGCCGCCGCCGCGCTCGCTCCGCCGCGCCCGCGCCGCACCTTCGCGATTATCTCCCACCCCGACGCCGGCAAGACCACGCTCACCGAAAAGCTGCTGCTCTTCGGCGGCGCCATCCGCGAGGCCGGCATGGTCAAGGCCCGGCGCGAGCGCCGCCACACCCGCTCGGACTGGATGAAGATCGAACAGCAGCGCGGCATCTCCGTCTCCAGCTCGGTGATGACGTTCGAGTTCGCGGACACCGTCTTCAACCTCCTCGACACGCCGGGCCACCAGGATTTCAGCGAGGACACCTACCGCACCCTCACCGCCGTCGATTCCGCGGTGATGATCATCGACGCTGCGAAAGGCATCGAGCTGCAGACGAAGAAGCTCTTCGAGGTCTGTCGGCTCCGCGACATCCCGATCACCACCTTCATCAACAAGGTCGATCGCGAGGGCCGCAATCCTTTCGAGCTGGTCGACGAAATCGCCGCGACCCTCGCCCTCGATGTCTGCCCCATGACCTGGCCGATCGGCATGGGTGGGCTCTTCCGCGGCTGCTGGGACCTGCGGCGCGACCGCCTGATCGGCCTGAGCCGCCCCGGCGACGAAGCCGCCGCCACCGCCACCCCGCTTGACGCGCTCGTCCCCTCGTCCCAAGCGGAAGAACTCCGCGAGGATGCCGAGATGATCGCGGCCGGCTATCCCGCCTTCGACCTCGCCGCCTATCGCGCCGGCCACCTCACGCCGATCTATTTCGGCAGCGCGCTCGAGGATTTCGGCGTCCGCGAGCTGCTCGAGGCCCTCGTCGCCCACGCCCCGCCCCCGCGCGGCCAGCCCGCCGACACCCGCACCGTCGCCCCCTCCGAGCCGGCGGTCACCGGCGTCGTCTTCAAGGTCCAGGCCAACATGGACCCCAACCACCGCGACCGCATCGCCTTCATGCGCATCTGCTCCGGCCGCTTCCAGCGCGGCATGAAGCTCCACCAGGTCCGCACCGGCAAGACGATGTCCGTCCAATCCCCCATCTTCTTCTTCGCCCAGACCCGCTCCCTCGCCGAGGAAGCCTGGCCCGGGGACATCATCGGCATCCCCAATCACGGCACCCTCCGCGTCGGCGACACGCTCACCGAGGGCGAGCGCATCCGCTTCTCCGGCGTGCCCGACTTCGCGCCCGAGCTGCTCCGCCGCGTCCGCCTCGACGATCCCATGCGCGCCAAGCAGATGCGCCGCGCGCTCGAGGACCTCGCCGAGGAGGGCGTCGTCCAGGTCTTCCGCTCGCTCGTGGGCTCCGAGTGGATCGTCGGCGCCGTCGGCGCGCTCCAGCTCGACGTGCTCACCACCCGGATCGAGCAGGAATACAAGCTCCGCGTCGGCCTCGAGCCGGCCGCCTACGACACCGCGCGCTGGATCGGCGCCGCCGAGCCGCTCCGCCTCAAGGAGTTCATCGAGGCCAACCGCCACGCGATGAGCGAGGATCGCGACGGCGCCCCCGTCTTCCTCGCCCGCAACGCCTGGGAGCTCAATTACGTCACCGAGAAATGGCCCGGCATCCGCTTCAGCGCGACCAAGGAGCGCACCTGACCTCCCGCCGCCCTTGACCTCCCCAAAACCTCTCAACCACAGCGCCTCCCGCGCGCTACACTGATGCCGCCCGCGATCGGGCAGCCCTTCTGCCCGATTTGGCGAGTGACCCGGGCGAGCAATCCCGGCGAGCAATCCCGGCGAGCGATGGAGGCGGAGATGGCAGTAGCGAGCGTGTCGAAAATCCGGGCGGCTTCTCCCGACAGTTTCGAGGCCGCCGTCCGCAACGGGGTGATGCGCGCGAGCAAGACGCTCCGCGGCATCACCGGCCTGCACGTGCTCGACATGAAGGCGAGCGTCACCAACGGCAAGATCGCGGAATACCGCGTCACGATGGACGTCACCTTCATCCTCGAGGACTAGCGCGCCTCGCCCGGCCGGCCGCGGCCGCACCCTCCCTCCGTCCGGAAACGGGGTGGCACCGATCGTGAGCCCGCCCTAACCTCGCCAACGCGCGGCCACATGTCGCGCGGCCACATGTCGCGCGAGCGCCGCACCGCGCCGTCCCTCGCTCGGGAACGGACATTGTCGAACCGGGGGACCACATGAGCGTCGGAGATGCCACGCCCACACGCGGCTTTCGGCCGGCGGACGTCCTCCGCCACGGCGCCGAACCCCCGCCGCTGGAACGCATCGCCCGCCTTCCCTGGTATCCCTGGCTGATCATCGGCATCACCTGCATCGGCGCCTTCATCGGCCAGCTCGACGCCAGCATCGTCCAGCTCGCCTTGCCGACATTGGGAACCGTCTTCAAGGCCGCGCTCGAAACCGTGAGCTGGGTCGCGCTGGCCTACCTTCTCGCCTTCGCCGCGTTCCTGCCGATCTTCGGCCGCCTCTGCGAAATGTTCGGCCGGAAGCTCCTCTATCTCTGCGGCTATCTCCTCTTCACTCTCGCCTCCGCGCTCTGCGGCTTCGCCCCGAACCTCGCCTGGCTGGTCGTCTTTCGCGTCCTGCAGGGCATCGGCGGGGCGCTGCTCGGCGCGAACAGCATCTCCATCCTCGTCAAGGCGATCGGCCCGAGCCGGCGCTCCCGCGCGCTCGGGATTTTCGCCGCCGCCCAGGCGGTCGGCGTCAGCGTCGGCCCCGCCATCGGCGGCGTGCTGGTCGGCGCCTGCGGCTGGCGCTGGGTGTTCTGGGTGACGGTCCCGTTCGGCGCCGCCGCCGCAATCCTCGGCTGGCTGGCGCTGCCGCAAACCACCGGCCTCGCCTCGGAAAAAATCTTCGACTGGCGCGGCGCCCTCTATCTCACCCCGGCGCTTGTCGCGCTCGTCCTCGCGCTCAACCAGGTCTCCGCCTGGGGCCTCGCCTCGCCGGCGCTGCTCTTCTGCCTCGCCGCCTTCGCCTTGCTGATCGCGCTCCTCGTCCGCCATGAACGCGCCTTCGCCTTTCCCCTCGTCGATCTCCGCCTCTTCTCCGCGCCTGCCTTCTCCTGCGGCGTCGTCGGCGTCGTGCTGGGATACGCGCTGCTCTACGGCATGTTCTTCCTGATGTCCTTCGCCCTCGTCCGCGGCTACCACGATCCCGCCGCCCTGGTCGGGCTCCGGCTCGCGATCGTCCCGGTGGCGCTCGGCATCGTCGCCCCCTTCAGCGGCGCGCTCGCCGATCGCTTCGGTGCGCGCGCCGTGAGCGTCGCCGGAATGGCGATCTGCATCGCCGCCCTGATCATCCTCCTGCTCATCGCAACCGAGCTCCGCGCGAGCCACCCGGTCTTCATGGCAGCACTCGCCCTCTTCGGCGCCGGCCTCGGCATCTTCATCGCCCCCAACGCCAGCGCGACCATCAGCGCCGCCCCGGCCAATCTCGCCGGCGAGGCCGGCGCGATGCTCAACCTGATGCGCGTCCTCGGCACCAGCCTCGGCATCGTCGCCGCCTCGTCGATGCTCTCATGGCGGATCCAGGCAGCCACCGGCGCGCATTCGAGCGCCGTGATCTTCGAAGGCCACCCTCTGCTCGGCGCGGTCGAGAGCGGCTTTGCGATGCTGGCTCTCTTCGCCCTGATCGCCGGCGCCGTCTCCCTGGTCCGCAGCCCCCGCCCGGCCTGACGCCCCTTACGCCCCGAGCCTCACCGCGACGGCCACACCGGCCGCGAGTGCGGCAAACGAGAGCGCCCCCATCGGCAGCACGGACGGCGCCGCCGTCCTCATCGCTTCCATCCCCTCCGTCCCCTCCATCTCCTCCATGCCGTGCGCCATCGCCTCGCCCGCCTGCGCCCCGCCCTTCCGCCCACTCTCCCGCACCGTCAGCATCCCGTGCTTGAGCCCGTTCGTCACCAGCCACCAGTTCATCGGATAGGCGAGCACGAACCCCACCAGCAGGGCCATGCTGATGGCGAACCAGAATTCGGGCCGCGCCGCGTCCGATGCCGCCGGCACCACCGCGCGCCACGAAGCGGCCACCGGAAGCATTCCCGCCATCAGCAGGTTCATCGAGAGCAGCTCCGCCGCGAAGGTCGTCCGCAGCGAGCGGGCGAAGGATCCGCCCGCCATCTGCCGCATGAAGAGCGCCTGGAAGATCGTCCAGCCGAACCCGAATCCCAGCGCATACTCGAGCGCCATCTCCGCCGGGCCCCGCAGCACCAGAATCCCCGCGATGACCGCCCCCGCAATGATCCCGATCCCGTCGCCGGCGACGCAATGCATCGTCGAGCCGAGCACCTGCCGCCATGTCGCCGCCACATAGCGCTCGTGGAGCCCGGGCAAAGGCTCGCGGCAGCCGAGCACGTAAAGGAACGCCCCGAGCGGCCCCGTGTAGAGAGTCACCAG
Organism: uncultured Pseudomonadota bacterium; assembly: GCA_963840545.1. GTDB lineage: Bacteria > Pseudomonadota > Alphaproteobacteria > Acetobacterales > Acetobacteraceae > JAKAWQ01. Next base: position 1,078,849 of record CAWIZE010000002.1, read on the forward strand.
CACGAAACCCCATTTCAGCACGGGGGATTCCGGCGTGCTGCGAATGTCGATCGCCACGAACGCGACCGAAAGCGCGGTCAGAACAAACCACAGCAGCATCACACCCTGGAGCATGTCCTTCCCTCCCGCTCACGCCGCCTTTCGCCACACCCTCCATGGCCCGCCGCAACGCCGCCCGCCGCAACGCCACCGCCTCCGGCCGGAACACCCCGCGCCGAGAGTTTTTCCTGATAAGCCGCGCCCGCGCCCGCGCCCGCCGCGGCCGCCCCTTCCCCCACCAGCTGCCGCCTCTTCCCCCACCACCTAAAGCCCGAACCTTTCCTTGATCACCCGTGCGCAGTCCGCGGCCGTGGCGCGGCTCGTATCGAGCGTGAGGTCGTAACGCATCCCCGCATGGACGCGGTCGTACTGCCAGCGCGCCAGCCCGATCATCCGGTCCCCGCGCTCCCGCTCCCGCGCTTCGAGCACCGCGAGCGGGGCAAAAACGCCCACGAGAAAAACCTCGAACGGCAACAGAAGCTCCGCGTACTCCGCCCGTTCCGGCCCCACCAGCACGTCATCGACGATCAGATCGTTCCCTTGCCCGGCCATGGCCGCGATCGCATGCCGCATGCCGCGGAAGACCCGCGCGGCGACCGGCCCCGTCCTGATCACGACCGAAGGCTTTCCACCCTCCTCCACGGCATCGAAGGTGAGCCCGTCCGGCTGCCCGAATCTCGCCTCCGGCAGCATCCGGAGAAACCCATCCATCTCGACATGCAGGAAGGGCTCGGCCGTGATCGCCTGCAACGCCTTCGCAATCGAGCTTTTCCCGGAACTCCCGACCCCGTTGAGCAGGACCACCCGAGCCGGCCTCTCCAACCTTCGCCCTCCTTGAGCCCCGTTCCCGCGCCCATCAGGGCATTTCGCTCCCAATCCTTCAAGCGTTACGGCCCACCCAGGGCAGCGATCCCCACCCGAGCCTCGCCCCCGCGGCCCCTCGGCCGGCCCGATCGCGTGCTCAAAAGCCGGCGAGGAACTCCGCCGGAGATAGGATCGGAATTCCCCGCCATGGATTTAGCGCCGGAAGGTCCTCGTCGCCTGACACGATCGCGGCTGCATCGGCAGCCAGGGCCAGTTCGAGGTAACGGTTGTCCTTGCCGTCCCGGCAGTCCCGCACCGTCTCCTTCGCTTCAACCCAAAGCGCTGCCGCACTCAACAATTCCAGGATTTCGCGGCGCCGATCGGCGGTGAGCACGCGCGCGAACTTCGGCCTCCCCAGAACCTCAGAGACCTCCCCGTATACGGCCTCCGACAGGGCTATGCTGCCCTTTGTCCGCGCGGCTGCCACAGTGCGGCGGGGGACTCCGTTCGGATTGAGGGCGGCCGAGACAATCGTGTTCGCATCGATGACGTAGATGCTCAGGCCCGGCGCTCCGCATTGTAGGCCGCCAGCTCGGCCTCGATCTCCGCCTCGGTCAGACCGGCCTCGCGTGCGTCGGCTTCCGTCCGCTCGAAAAGCGCGATCAACGGATCATCGGCACCCGGTCGGACCAGCCGGTCAACGAGGCGGCCGACAGCCTCCCGGCGTCGCGCGTCCGAGAGCGCGGCCGCGGCGGCCTCCTCGACGGGGATCTCGATCTTCGACGCCTGATTCATTCTCGCGCTCCGATCGCGCCCCGAGCTTAGCAGACACGGGCAGGGAGATCATCCTGCCACGCGGCACCTCGGCCGCCCAGGCATCGAGCCGGGCGCCGGCGAGCGGGGCGAGGCTGCCACCCCGTTCCCCGAACCGCCGCGGAGAGCCGGAATTCGCGGCCCACCCGGCTTGGCCGGGCCCCTCGCATCTGACATCATCAGACCGATCTCAAAGCCCAACGTTTCGGCACGCGCGCGCGCCCCGGGGCGCCCCAGAACACCTCAAATGGAACGCCTCAAATCGAACGCCTCAAATCGCACCAAAGCCAAACCGCCCCATGCCGGCTCCTCAGCGAAAGGAAACGAAATGCCCAAGATCATCCTCTACGGCTTTGACGGCAGCACCTATGTCCGCACCGTCCGCATGCTGCTCGCCGAGAAGGGCGCCGCATACGAGCAGGTGCCCGTGCATGTGCTCAAGCTCGAGCCGCGCCAGCCCGAGCACCGCGCGCGCCATCCCTTCGGCAAGGTGCCGGTGCTTGATTTCGATGGGTTCCGCATCATCGAGACGAGCGCCATCGCGCCCTATCTGGACGAGGTACTTCCAGGTCCGTCCTTTACGCCGGACACGCCGAAGGACCGCGCGCGCATGCACATGACGATGGGCATCGTCGATTCCTACGGCTACGGCGCGCTGGTCGGCGTCGCCGCCTTCCACCTTTTCCCCGACTTCATCGGCGGCCCGAACGAGGACGCGCGGCGCCAATCGATCGCCACCAGCCGCCTCGTCCTCACGGAGCTGATGAAGCTCCGCGGCGACGACCCCTTCATCGCCGGCGCCCGCCCCTCGATCGGCGATTTCTACCTCGCCCCGATCTGCTTCTACGTCGGTCTCACCCCGGACGCGGCCGAAGTCTTCTCCGTGAACGGTTTTTCCCCTTGGTGGGAGCGTATCCAGGCCCTGCCAAGCTACCAGGCGACGACCCCAAACCTCGGCTGATCGCCCCCACAAACAAGGCTGCCACCGCGACGAGCGCGCCGCCGAAGCGGCCTCTCTCCGGATGCCGCCCGCCCCGCCTCCAAACGCTGTCACTGCGAGGAGCGTAGCGACGAAGCAGTCTCCCGCGGAGCGTCGCACCGCCGCACCCCGCCAAATCCTAGGCAAAAGCCGACCGCGCGGATTACGCCTGATAAATTGCGCGCCTGGAACGCTCGATGCCGGCGCGAACGAACGGGTTCTCGACGGCGCCTGCCATGACAAGATCGACCGTTCGTCCGACGAGCTCGCTCAATGCATCGCGTAGCGCCAGATACTCCTCCATACTCGGCGCCCTGAACCGCCCCGGGTTCGCCGGAGGCTTCAACTCCTGAGAAGGTGGAGCGATGACAAGCAAGACAATGAACAAGTTTTCGCCAGAGGTGCGTGATCGGGCGGTTCGGATGGTGCTGGATCACGAGCGGGAGCACCCGTCGCGTTGGGCAACGATCACCTCGATTGCCGGCAAGGTCGGCTGCACCGGGCAGACACTGAACGAGTGGCTGAAGAAGGCGGAGCGTGACAGCGGACGGGCGCCCGGGGTGACGACGGAGATGGCCGCGAGGCTCAAGGCCCTGGAGCGGGAGAACCGGGAACTGCGGCAGGCCAATGAGATCCTGCGCAAGGCGTCGGCGTATTTTGCCCAGGCGGAGCTCGACCGCCGACAAAAGCCATGATTGCGTTCATCGACGATCACCGCGGGGCGTATGGGGTCGAGCCGATCTGCGAAGTGCTGCCGATCGCCCCATCGACCTATCACGTCCATGCTGCCAGGCGGGCCGACCCGTCGCGGCTACCGGCACGGGCCAAGCGCGATGCCAGGCTGGAGCCGGAGATCGCGCGCGTGTTCGATGAGAACTTCCAGGTTTATGGCGTGCGGAAGGTTTGGCGGCAGCTGAAACGCGAAGGCCAGGAAGTCGCCCGCTGCACCGTGGAGCGCCTGATGCAAGCCATGGGTGTGCACGGTGCTATCCGCGGCAAGCCGGTGAGAACCACGATCGGCGACAAGGCGGCACCATGCCCGCTGGACCACGTCAACCGCCAGTTCAAGGCCCCGCGGCCGAATGCGCTCTGGGTCGCGGATTTCACCTATGTCGCGACCTGGGCGGGCTTCGTCTATGTCGCCTTTGTCATCGATACCTATGCCCGACGCATCGTCGGCTGGCGTGTCTCGCGAACGGCACATGCGAGCTTCGTGCTCGATGCTCTCGAGCAGGCCCTACATGACCGGCGGCCGCGGTGTCAGGGGAGGCTGGTGCACCATAGCGACCGGGGTAGCCAATACGTCTCGATCAAATACACCGAGCGTCTCGCCGAAGCCGGTATCGAGCCGTCCGTGGGCAGCGTCGGCGACAGCTACGACAACGCCCTCGCCGAGACCATCAACGGCCTCTACAAGGCCGAGGTCATCCATCGGCGTGGGCCATGGCGGTCGTTCGAGGCCGTCGAGTTCGCCACACTGGAATGGGTGGACTGGTTCAACCACCGCCGGCTGCTGGAGCCCATCGGCAATATCCCGCCGGCAGAAGCCGAACAACGCTACTACGCTATGCTACAAGAGCCAGCCATGGCAGCGTGACTCAAACCAAACGGCCTCCGGCAAATCCGGGGCGGTTCAGTGAGTGGCCCGCTCACCAATTTTAACCCACGGTACTAAGCGACGGAACGATATCTCGATTGGAGCACCACCCGCGGCAAATTGCAGCATAAGGCGGCGCAGCGCAGGACTAGTATCGACAGGAAACGGCCTATCGTGAGTCGCCAAGCTTGATGTAGCCTGGCGCGCGAGCGGCGCCCCGTCGGCCACGTCCCCTGCGGCGAATACGGGCATCGAGTTCACGCACGCTGCCGTGTTTCGAACCGGGCGAACGGGCGTCCTCTCTTTGACCACGCTGGGCACCTCGGTGATAGGAATCCGTCTAAACTTGCCGAAAGTCCGCAGCCGCTACAATGCAGTACGCTAACGTGCAGCGCCGCCCGCCCGCCGCCGCCAGAAAGATAAATCGCAAATCCAAGACGTCGCGGAACGCCAAGCCTGGACTAAAAGCCATTCTCCAACTCACTCCGCCCCCTTCACACCACCCCGTTCCTCAGCTCCCGCTCCCCCCGCCACAACCGCCCCAGATTCTCCATCAGCAAATCCAGCACATTGTCCTCATACGCCTGCGTCTCGCCCGCCGTGTGCGGCGTGATGAACACCCCCGGCACCCCCCACAGCGCCGCCCCCGCCGCCAGCGGCTCCTCGCGCGCGCAATCGAGCGCCGCCCCCGCGATCTTCCCCTCCGCCAGCGCCGCCGCCAGCGCCGCCTCGTCCACGCACGCCCCGCGCGCCACATTCACCAGATAAGCCGAGCGCCGCATCCGCCCCAAGGCCTCCGCCCCGATCAGCCCCGTCGTCTCCGGCGTCAGCGGGCAGCACAGCACCACGAAATCCGCCTCCGGCAGCAGCTCCCCAAGCTGCCCCGTCGCGAACACCGCATCCGCCCCGTTCGCCCCCGCCGCCGGGTCGCGCCGCGTCCCCACGACCCGCATCTCGAAGGCCTTCGCCAGCCGCGCGAGCCGCCCCCCGATCCGCCCGAGCCCGACGATCACCATCACCTTCCCGCCCAGCTCGTCCTCGCGCCGCGCCCGCTCGCCCATCATCCCGCGCCAGAACTGCCGCGCCTGGTTGTCCCGCGCCTCCGGCAGCTTCCGCGCCAGCGCCAGCACCAGCGCCATCGCATGCTCCGCCACCGCCCGCGCATTCACCCCCGCAGCACTCGCCAGCCGCACGCCCCGCGCCGCCAGCGCATCCTTCGCATATTGATCTACCCCCGCACTAATCGACTGGATGAACCGCAAGCCGCCCCACCCGCTCCAGAAGCTCGTTCCGCCACAGCCCGGAAATCAGCAGCACGTCCGCCGCCCCGATCTCGCGCTCGAGCGCCTCGCGGCTCCGCACCTCCACGCTCGCCATCCCCGTCTCGCGCGCCGCGAACCGCTCCTGCATCTGATACGCCGCGTGCGCGAACAGAATCCGTATTTCTTTCCGATCCGGCAGCAAACCCGTCACCCCTCTCGCATCTTTTTCGTGGCCCGCTCGCCCCTTGCCCCGAACCGCAACCCATCCATCAGCAGCCGCACCAGCCGCCGCGAGCGCGCGTGCCAGTCCGGCGTGTCGGGCGCCGCATAAATCCCCGACAGCGCAAGCAGAACGTCGGAGCTCTCGACATCGCCGCGGATCGAGCCATCCGCCACCGCCGCCGCCACCAGCCGCTCCATGGCGCGCCCCACCACCCCGCCAGTCTCCGCGAACACATCAGCCTTCTGCGTGAGCAGGATGCGCAGGCTCTCCGCCATCCCCCGCTTCGCCGCGATGTAATCGACGAAGCGCTGCATCCATTCCGCGAGCGCGACATCCGGCTCGTGCCGCCGCGCCAGCTCCTCCGCCGCCACCGAGAGCGCCTCGACCTCCCGCCGATACACCGCCTCGACCAGGTGCTCCCGCGTCGGGAAATGCCGATAGAGCGTCCCGATCCCCACGCCCGCCCGCCGCGCGATCTCCTCGAGCGACGCCTCGGCCCCCCGCGCCGCGAACTCCGCCGCCGCGACCTCCACCAGCCGCCCACGGTTCCGCTGCGCGTCGGCCCTGAGTTCCCTCCGAGCCGGTTCCCCTTGCGCCGGCTCCCGCCCCGCCGGCCCGGCCGCCTCAGCCACTGCCGGCCGCTTCGCCCGCAACGATCAACTCCGGAATGGACGGGCTTGAACGGCCCAATTCGGTCCCCATGTCGCTATAATCGGAGGGCCCTCCGCTTATGCAAGACCCTTGCCGCCCGTCCCTTGTCGCACCCCGTCCCTTATCGCACCGCCGAGACACCCTGTCATGACCGCCTGTCCCCCCACCGCCTCGCCACCGCGCCTCGCCGCCGCCCGCACCCAAGCCGCCCGCCCCGGAGCCTCCCAATGACCGAACCCGCCCCCCATCTCACCCCCCAACCAACCACCATCCCCATCCGCCTCGACATCAACGGCCGCCCCCACGCCCTCACCCTCGAGCCGCGCGTCACCCTCCTCGATGCGCTGCGCGAGCATCTCGGCCTCACCGGCACCAAGAAAGGCTGCGACCAGGGCCAGTGCGGCGCCTGCACAATCCACGTCGACGGCGCCCGAATCCTCGCCTGCCTCACCCTCGCCGCCCAGGCCGAAGGCCGCGCCATCACCACCATCGAAGGCCTCTCCGCCCCCGGCGCCGCCCTCCATCCCGTGCAAGCCGCCTTCCTCGAGCAGGACGGATTCCAGTGCGGCTACTGCACGCCCGGCCAGATCATGTCCGCCGTCGCCTGCATCCGCGAAGGTCACGCCACATCGGACGACGAAATTCGCGAATACGTGTCCGGCAATCTCTGCCGCTGCGGCGCCTATCCGCACATCGTCGCCGCCGTGCGCCAGGCCGCGGAGGCCACCCCATGATGGATTTTTCTTACCTCCGCGCCGCCTCCATCGACGAAGCGCGCCACTTATCCATCGCCTCCACCACCGCCCTCCTCGCCGGCGGAACCACGCTGCTCGACCTCGCCAAATGCGGCGTCGCCACGCCCGCCCGCGTCATCGACATCACCCACATCGCCGGCCTCGACGCCATCACCGTCACCGGCGAAAGCGCCGCCATCGGCGCGCTCGCGAAAATGAGCGCCGTCGCCGCGCATCCCGGCATCGTCGCGAACTTCCCCGCCATCGCCTTATCCCTCTCGCTCGCCGCCTCCGCCCAGATCCGCAACATGGCAACGATCGGCGGCAACCTCCTCCAGCGCACCCGCTGCCCCTATTTCCGCGACCCCGCCACCTTCCCCGCCTGCAACAAGCGCACGCCCGGCAGCGGCTGCGCCGCCCAGGGCGGCGCGACGCGCAGCCACGCCGTCCTCGGCACGAGCGATGCCTGCATCGCCACGTACCCCGGCGATCTCGCCGTCGCCCTCGTCGCCCTCGACGCCGTCATCCATATCGGGCCCCGCGCCATTCCCGCCGACGAGTTTTTCCTCCTTCCCGGCGCCACGCCCCACCACGAGGTCGCACTCCTCCACGGCGAGCTCATCACCGAGATCACCATTCCCGCCTCGCCCGCCGCCCGCCGCTCGACATTCCTCAAAATCCGCGACCGCGCCTCCTACGAGTTCGCCGCCGCCTCCGCCGCAATCGGCCTCGCCCTCGCCCCCGACGGCGAGACCATCGCCGATATCCGCGTCGCCCTCGGCGGCGTCGCGACCAAACCCTGGCGCTGCCACGCGGTCGAGGAGGCGCTCCTCGGGAAAAAACTCGATCCCGAAACAATCGCCCGCGCCAGCCTCCTCGCCATCGAGGGCGCCGTCGCCCACGGCGCCAACCACTACAAGATCGCGCTCGCGCCCCGCGTCGTCGCGCGCGCCATCCTCTCTCTCGGAGACATCGCATGAGCCTCCCAAAAGCCGGCGCCCAATCCCGCGTCCAATCCCGCGCCCAACCCCGCGCCCAACCCCACGCCAAGCACGGCGACGCCTCCGACGGCGCCGCCACCGCCCTCACCGGCCCCCTCGGCGCGCGCCTCTCGCGCATCGACGGGCTGGCAAAAATCTCCGGCGCCGCCCGTTACGCGCTCGAGCACCACCCCGAAAACCTCGTCCACGCCGTCACGATCCAAAGCACCATCGCCGCCGGCCGCATAAGCGCGATCGACGCCACCGAAGCCGCGTCCGCCCCGGGCGTCCTCCTCGTCCTCACGCCCGACAACACCGAAGCCCTCAACGCCGCGACGAGCTGGCTCGGCACCCCGCCCTCCGAGCCCCGCTATCGCCCGCTCACACCCGAAATCCTCTTCTCCGGCCAGCACGTCGCCGCCGTGGTGGCCGAAACGCTCGAGCAGGCGACCGAGGCCGCCCGCCTCCTCCGCCTCACCTACGACGAAACGCCCCCCATCTCCGGCCTCGACGCTCCCAACGCCGCCCCCGCGATTCCCCTCGACCACTTCACCATCGAACGGGGGGACGCCGCCGCCGCGCTCGCCGCCGCCCCGATCCGCATCGAGCACGAGTACCGCACCCCCCGCGAATACAACGTCCCCATCGAGCCGCACGGCCTCATCGCCGAATGGCACGGCGACCTCCTCACCATCCATGAGCCGAGCCAGTGGATCGACGGCATGGCGCGCACCTATGCCGAGTGGTTCGCCATCCCCTTCGAGAACGTCCGCATCGTCTCGCCCTATATCGGCGGCGGCTTCGGCTCGAAGGCCTTCGCGCTCGCCTATGGCGCCCTCGCCGTGATCGCCGCGCGCCGGCTCGGCCGCCCCGTCAAGCTCGCCGTCACCCGCCCCCAGACTTTCTTCGCTTTTGGCGGCCGCCCCGCCACGCGCCAGACGATCGCCCTCGGCGCCACGCCCGACGGCAAACTCCTCTCCATCCTCCATCGCGGCGCCACCGAGACCTCGATGGACGGCGCCGCCTTCGAGCCGCTGGGCCCGGTCGTCTCCGTCATGTACGCCGCGCCCAATCTCAGCTCGCGCCAGGCCATGGTCCCGGTGAACACGGTGCTGCCCGGCGCGCTCCGCGCTCCCGGCTGGAACCCGGGCGCCTTCGGCATCGAGAGCGCGATCGACGAGCTCGCCTATGCGCTCGGCATCGACCCGCTCGAGATCCGCCTCCGCAACTATGCCGAGGAGGACCCCAACTCGGGAAAACCCTGGTCGACGCGGCGCCTCCGGGAGGCCTTCGCCGCCGGCGCCGAACGCTTCGGCTGGTCGCGCCGCACCCAAGCCCCCCGCTCGATGCGCGATGGGAAGAAACTCATCGGCTGGGGCGTCGCCGCCGGCGCCTTTCCCGTCCACACCACCCCGAGCGAGGCCCTCGTCCGCATCCTCGCCGACGGCACCGCGGAGGTCGCGAGCAGCGGCATCGACATGGGGCAGGGGACCTACACCATCCTCGCCCAGACCGCCGCCGAAGCCCTCGGCGTGCCCGTCGAATCCCTCGCCGTGAAGCTCGGCAACTCGTCCCTGCCGCGCGCCCCCGTCGCCGGCGGCTCGCAGCTCGCCAACCTCCTCGCCGGCGCCGTCCACAAGGCCGCCCTGGCCGCCCGCGACGAACTGATCGGGCTCGCCATCAGCCACCCCGCCTCGCCCTTCCATGGAGCAGGGGCCAACACGCTCGTCATCGCCGATGGCCGCCTCTCGCTCCCGCGCGGCGGCGGGCCCGCCATCCCCATCGCCGAGCTCATGCGCCGCACCGGCCGCGACAGCATCGAGGCGCTCCGCGACACGCTCCCCGAGGACGCCCGCACCGCGGAGGACCGCTATCGCAACTTCACCACCGTCGCGACGATGCGCTCCGCCACCGAGGGCGACTATTCCCGCCATTCCTGGTGCGCGCACTTCGTGGAAGTCCGCGTCGACGAGGATTTCGGCACCATCCGCGTCGCGCGCATGGTCTCCGCCTTCAATTCCGGCCGCCTCTACAACCCCAAGCTCGCCGAGAGCCAGTGGAAGGGCGGCATCGTCATGGGCATCGGCCAGGCGCTCCTCGAGGAAGGCATCGTCGATCCGCGCCACGCCCGCGTCATCAACAACAACCTCGCCGACTACCTCGTCCCGACCAACGCCGACATCCCCGATCTCGAGGTCATCTCGGTCGGCATCCCCGACCCCCACGCTTCGATCCTCGGCGGCAAGGCGGTCGGCGAGATCGGCATCGTCGGCGTCGCCCCGGCGATCGCCAACGCCGTCTTCCACGCCACCGGCAGGCGCATCCGCGCGCTCCCGATTACCCTCGAAAAACTCCTCTGACGAAAGGGCTTTGCCCCCTCGACCCCCACCGGGGCCTTGAGGCCCCAGACCCCCATTCCCTTAAGGCAAAGGAATTGCCACGGCTCCGCCCTGGGGGGTAGAGAGGGCAGGGTGGGGCTCTGCCCGCGAGCCCGGCTGTGATCGACGAAGAGATTGCGGCAATTCCTCGGAACGCCTGCGTCTTCCAAAAAGAGACCTTGACCGCATGATGACACTGCCGCCCCGCTCGTCACCCGCAAGTGCGGCACCACGCGCGGCGTTTACGGCGCTGCTGCGCGCGATGGAGCTCGCCCTGCTCATCGGGGTGATGCTGTTTCAACCGCACGGCGCTGATGCCTCCATGATCCCACAATTCCTGCCGGACAGGGACGTCGAGGTCCACTACACGGTGACCGCGCCGGGTCGGCCATCGCACGACTACAATCTCTCGTTCAGCGCCGAGAGCGAACGGCTCCGTATCGATGATCCGGCACACGGCCTCTGGTTCCTGGTTGATCTCCGCGATGCCAGCGCGGCGTTGGTGGTGCCGCAGATGCATGTGGTGGTAACCGAGCTCGATCTCGCCAATCTGGCGGCTATCCTGCAAAGCGCGAGAGCCGCCCGGTTCACGCCTTTGGGAGAGGCGACCATCGCCGGGCTGCGCTGCACGCGCTACCTCGTCCTAAGCGAACAGGCGAGCGGTACAACCTGCCTCACTCGCAATGGCATCGCACTTGCGCTGTCCGGACAGGATTCGCGCGGGTCGGCCCAGGTGGTCGCGGACTCGGTAACCGAGGCCACGGTGCCGCCCGACAATTTGGTTCCGCCACCGGACTTCTCGAGCATCACGCTGCCGCGCGGCACCATTGCGGCCCTGCTCGGCAACTAAACCGCACCGTGGGACCCGCGGGCTCTCCGTTCGGCGCCCACCCTTGGCGCCGTTTGCGCGTGCCTGCCGCTTCCTTGGCCGGAGAACCCGCTTGGCCAGGAGTCTTGCTGCCGCTGGCCCGGATTTCTCAGTGGATGCGCGCCATTTACCCTCTCCGCCCCTGGGGCGGAGAGGGCAGGGTGAGGTGGGGGACACAAGCTCATGCCTCCCCTCATTCCGGATCAACGATATCTGACTGAAAAGAATCCGGCAGCCGTTACCGTATTTGTGGAAAGAATTGGGCAGCGGCGCCGTTCGGTCGAATGTTGCTAATTGCGGCGACGGCGTTGCCAAGCCCGTTGATCTGCGTTCCCACGGGCAGGTCATCCTCCGCTGGGACCCATGCTATGGCGATTCGTCAGTCGCTCCCGTTCGAAGGTGTTCACGGCTTCCTCGACACGCTGTTTGGCGACGACCTGCACCCCAAGCGGGTGAAATCGCTGGCCGGGGCCACGCTCGGGGCGATCCAGTCCGCGTCGCTGGCGGTCGGCCTGATCGGCCAGGGTCTGGCCCTGGCGCGCGGGCGGCTGACCAAGCACGCGGTCAAGCAGGTCGACCGGTTGCTGTCCAACCGCGGGATCGATGTCGATGCCCTGCTGGCCCACTGGGTGCCTTACGTGATCGGCAGCCGCGACAGCATTACGGTCGCAATGGACTGGACCGAGTTCGACGCCGACGGTCAGGCGACGATCATGCTGTCGCTGCTGTCGCGCCATGGGCGGGCGACGCCGCTGGCGTAGCTGACTGTCGATAAGGCCACGCTGAAGAACCGCCGCAACGGCTACGAATACCAGGTGCTGGCGCGCCTGGCCGAAATCCTCCCCGCCGATGTCGCTGTGCGCATCGTGGCGGATCGCGGCTTCGGCGACCAGAAGCTCTACCGGGTGCCGACCGAGGAACTGAAGTTCGACTTCGTCATCCGCTTTCGCGGCAACATCGAGGTCACCGCCGACGCGTATCGCGTCGCCACCGTGGTGTGCGTCCGGGCGAAGGGCATGAAGGAGCCGTGGCGCCTCGCGGCCAGCACCACCTGCGAACCCGCGCGGGCTCTGATCAACCTGTACGCCAGGCGTTGGGAGATCGAGGGCTGTTTTCGCGATGCCAAGGATCTCCGCTTCGGCTTGGGGCTGGGATCGATGCACGTCAGCACGCAATCCCCATAGGCCACCGCGTCGGGTCCGCGGGTTCGTGCTCGGGCGGTTTTCGTGCGCCTGACGGCATCCGAAAACCTTCGCCATGTCGGTCAACAAAGTCCTGCTGACGACAACCCCGAGCGCGGACGTTGCTGCCATGCCCTTCAGCATCAGGCGGCACCCGAAGCCAATTCATCGAGGCTTTCACCCAACGCCTCGCTCAGAATGGCGACGGCGCGATCGATCTCGTCATGTGACACCGTCAGCGGCGGGGCGATCCGCCAGACCGAGCCGCGTTCCGGGCGCCGCCTTATGTTCATGCTCAGCCCCTTCTCGAAGCATTTCTGCGTCGTCAATGCGCCAAGCCTGTGGGCCGGGGCGCGCGATTTCCGGTCCTCGACCAGTTCCACGCCGAGCAGCAGCCCCAACCCGCGCACGTCGCCGATCGCTTCGTGGCGCTGCCGGAGCTGCTCCAAGCCGCTGCGCAGGTAGGCGCCCATCTCGTTGGCCCGTTCGATGAGATGCTCGTCGGCGATCACCTTCAGCACGGCCAGGCCGACCTCCGCCGTCAGCGGGTCGGAGACATGGCTGGTGTAGAACGTGAAGTGCCGGTCGTGCAGCACCTCCTCGATCTTCGCGGTCGTCGCCACCGCGGCCAGCGGAAGGCCTCCGCCAAGCGTCTTGGACATCGTCATGATATCCGGCACGACACCGAAATGCTCGGACCCGGTGCGGGTGCCGATGCGGCCAAACGCCGTCTGCGCCTCATCGAAGATCAGCAGCATGCCACGCTCGTCCGCAGCCTTGCGCAGCGCCTGCATGAATGATCGCGGCGGCACCAGGACACCACCGGCGCTGATCACCGGCTCGACCATGATGGCGGCACCCTGCCCGGCGGATTGCATGTCGAACAGCCTCAGCGCGAGGTCCAGGCCGGCGAGCGCCGACGCTTCCGCATCGAGGCCGGGCATCAGGGGGCGGTAGGCGTTCGGCTCCGGGATGACGAAGACGCCCGGCGTAGGAACGCCGTAGCCCTTGCGATCGCTCGCCATGGAGACGGCGCTGGCGCCGCCCGTGATGCCATGCCAGGAGCCGCCCAGGACCAGGATCTCGTAGCCGCCAGTGTACATCTTCGCCATCCGCAAGGCGACTTCGGTCGCCTCGGACCCGGTGTTGATGAAGATCGTCCGCCTGAGATCGCCGGGCAGCCAGTCATGCGCCAGGGTCCGTGCCAGCTCCGCCACCACTTCGGGAATCATGCCGCTGAAAAAGTGGAACGCCTTCTCGCCCGCCCGATGCACGGCCGCGACGATGGCGGGGTGGTTGTGGCCGATCGTGGCGCACATCTGGCCGGACGTAAAATCCAGGTACTCGCGACCGTCACTGTCCTTCACGATCGTGCCCTTGGCGGAGCGGAACAGGTTCGGGAACACGTCCCCGCCATAGCGCACCAGGTATTCCTTGGCGGCGTCGCGAAGATCTTCGTCCATCGTGTCGTCCCTTTCGGCCATGTCCGACGCCTGCGCCGCGGCTTGTGCGGCGGCGGCGGTGTGCAGCTTGGGCTAGGCGCCGGCCACTGTGGTGCGCACCATGTGACGGCGTTCGTTGGTGCTCCGGAAGGGCGTCGCGCGGTGCAGCACCGCCCGGTTGTCCCAAAGAATGAGGTCATTCGACGCCCAGCGATGGCTATAGACGAACCGCTCCTGCGTGCCGAATGCGATCAGCCGGTCGATCAGCGCCCGGCTCTCGGCCTCGTCCATACCCTCGATAAAGCGGGCGTGTGCCCCGAGATACAGGGCCTTGCCGTTCGGGCTCTCTATCACGACAGCCTGCCGCACCGGTGGGTTGTCCGCCCGCTCGGCATCGGTCACGAGTGCCGCATCGACGCGGGAGCGCGACCAGCCGAAATCATGCACGGCGACCAGCCCTTCCACCAGAAGTTTGTCCTCATCGGACAGGGCGGCGTAGGCAGCGCGCATGCTGGCGTATTGCGTGTCGCCACCCTGCGCCGGGATCTCGCGGGCCGAGAGCAAGGATGCTCGGGCCGGTATCGGCTTGAACGACGAGTCCGTGTGCCAGATCTGGTTCGCACGGTTGCTCAGCACTTGCGTGTCGGTTGGCGCGGCGATGCTGCCGTCGGCTGCGATGTTGGTCAGCACGATCAGCTTGCTGCCGGCGCCGTTCGCCCCGGCCCGCGTCGCCTCAAGCTGGCCGAACCGCTCGCTGAAGCGGACCTGCTGGCCGTCGGTGATCGCTTGGCCGGGGAAGACGAGCACGGAGTGGCGCTCGAACGCGTCGCGCACGGCAGCGAAGGTGGCGTCGTCCAGATCCTGGGTAAGGTCGAGCCCGCCGATGCGGGCGGCGAAGAGCGGGTGAAGCGGAGTGATCGTCGGCATGGTGGTGCTTCCTCGTGGCGGCGGTGACGATCGGGACTGGGGCGGGCGGGCTGCCCTAGAACTCATGAGCGGCCAGCTGTCGTAACGTGAGCTCGGCGCGCTGAAGTGCTTCGGCGCTGGCCCTTTGCAGGGGCGCCCGGGCTGGCCCGACGGGATGGCCGACGAACGCCATGGCATCCTTCAAAGGGCCGGGGTGGTTTGCGGTGTAGAGGGCTTCGATCAGCGGCAGGAGCGCGAAGTGCGCCTTGCGCGCCGAGGCGGTCCGTCCGTTCACCGCAGCCTCGAAAAGCCGGCGGTGGAAGGCGGGGATCAGGTTGGCGCTCATGAAGATCCCGCCGGGGCTGCCAAGCAGGAAGCTGGGGAATCCAAGGTCGTCGTCCCCGGAGAGAATGGCGATCCGCTCGCCGACGGCCGTGATCTTTGCGGAGACCACGGCCAGGTCGCGTTCGCACTCCTTGAGCGCGACGATGGACGGGATGCGGGCGAGCCGCTCCAGGATGCCGACGTCGAGCGTGATGCCGGTCCGCCCCGGGTTGTTGTAGGCGACGATCGGGATCGCAGCCGTGTCGGCGACACGCGCGAAGTGCTCGCAAACGCCGTCGGCGCTGGCTTTGATGTAGTAGGTCGGCAGCACGAGAACGGCGTCCGCCCCGGCCTTCGCGGCATCGCGGACCGTCGCCTGCGCCTCCCGCGTCCCGGGTGCCAGGGCGCCGACCAGGATCGGGACGCGCCTGGCCGTTTGGTCGATCGCGACTTCGACGACACGCTGCCGCTCGGCCGGCGTCAGGCTGACGAATTCGCCGCTGCCGCCGATGACGAGCAGCCCGGAGATGCCGGCACCGATCTGGAACTCGATCAGCTTGCGGAACGCGGCTTCATCGAACGCGTCGGCGCTCGTGAAGGGGGTGACGAGGGCCGTGCAGATGCCGTTTGGCGTGTATGTCATGGCTTTTTGGTCCTAGAGCGTGATGACCGAAGGCGGGATCGGGGCACCCCGCGAACTCGTTCGCGGGGACCCCGGCGCCGTAGGTCTGAATCACGCGATAAAACAACAACCTGGAGCGAGATGGGTGAGCGCGGGCGAACCCATCCCGCTCTAGGGCGTCGGTCAGTTCGACCCGTTGAGGGACAGCACCGACCAGTCATCCGACAAGGCGCGGTAAAGGCATTCGGCAATCCAGTAGTTGCCGTAGGGCATGACGTCCTCCTGCGGGAACCGGCCAAGACGGGGCTTGCCGGGCTCGATGTGCCTCATGCGTCCCCAGCTTCCATGCAACACGACGCCGCCAACCGTGAGGAAGTCGGCGATCAGGGCTTTCAGGGTTGCCTGGGCAACGCTTCGGTAGCGTTCGGCCCGGTCCGGCATCCACCGGGCCAGACGCATCAGGACCGACGTCGCGATGCACGCGGCGCACAAATCGTATGGCAGCGTCGCACGGTCCGGGTCGTCGTAGTCGTATCGCGGCACCCAGCCTTCCGGCGCGTGCTCGACATACCAGTCGGCCGCCCGTCGCGCCGCGTTCAGGTATTGCGTCTTGCCGCTCGCCTCGTAGGCATGCGCGAAGCCGAGCATGGCCCAGCCCTGCCCGCGCGCCCAGACGCTGGTGTCGCTCCAGCCCTGGAGACTGAACAGCCGGGTGACGGCGCGGGTGTGCGGATCGAGCGAAGCCGCGTGGCAGTTCGAGCCGTCCGCGCGGACCAGGCCCACTTCGAGCACGGTGTCGAGGTGACGGTAGGCAAGAGCCGCCCGATCCGGTTCCCACTGGGACGCCCACAGCATCGAGGGCAGATTCAGACCCGTGTCGATGACGATACGGTCGGCGCCGGCGATCTGGAGGAATGCGCCTGCCTTGTGGTCAAAAATTGCAGCGAAGTTGTCGCCGCCGGCGAGCGCCCATCTCTTGAGCCTCTCGTCTTTTGTAATCTGGTGGCCGAGCGTCAGCGCGTAATACATGTCGATGCCAGTGGAGGAGAACACGGTCGGGTGCTCGGCAAGGACCGGGCCGATCCGCTCGCAGATGTGCATCGCGGCCTCCGCGTAGCGCTGCTCATGGGTCAGCAGGTGCAGGAGCCAGAGCCGGCCAGCCAGGAAGCCGGCCCACTGGAAGTTGGCCCAGCTGTTCCAGACATAGTCGTCGTCCCAGGTGTATCCGCCCGTCATGGCGTTGAGGCGAGGCACCCCGCCGGACTTCATGTCGTTGCAAACGGCGTCGGCCCCGGTGCAAAGATGGCGGACGGCGCGTTCGAGCGTTCGACGATCAACCGCGTCCATCGTACGCGTCCGCAGGTGGGAAGGCATGGGTCAGCCCAACCGGGGGGCGGATTGCAGGCCCCCCTCGGTCGCAAGGGCATTCCGTATAAAGGTAGCGACCCTGGGCCCGCGCGGGACCGAACGAGGCGAACTCGCACCCGAAATGCACCCTGTGTCGGTTGGCTCGCGTCCAGAACTGATCGTCCGACCGGCTCACCTGGTCCAATTGGGGGATCCCTCCAGAGGGGGTTCGTCCGTCCACGACACGATTGGCCCGAGGTGGGGCCGCTTGCCACTGCAAAGAATTTGCCTTCGAGGTGAAAAAATCTCATCATTCCGCCAGACAGAGGCGGCGAAGGTCAGATGGCGCGATCCAGGCTGCCGTTGCGGGCGATCTCGGTGTTCGAAACCGTGGCCCGGCTCGGCAGCTTCAAGGCGGCTGCCGACGCGTTGCATCTCACCCCGTCGGCCGTCAGCCATCAGATTCGCGCCCTCGAAGAGGAATTGGGCGTGGGTTTGTTCCTACGCGAAAGCCGCGGCGTGACGCTGGCACCGGCCGGCGCGGAGTACGCGGAACGTCTCCACGGCCTGCTCGATGGCGTGCGGGCCTCCACGGACGCGGTTGCCGCCAGGGGAGGCCAGCAAGCCAAGGCCGGTATCGTCCGCATCATGACGCCGCCTTCGCTCGCGACGCACTGGCTCATGCCAAGGCTGCCGGCGTTCCTCGACGCCCATCCCGGCATCGACATCCGCGTCATCGCGATCCGCACTGGCGACGGCAACGAAGATGATTTCGACATCACCATCGCCTACGGCAATCCGCCGCGCATCCAGGGCCTGGCCCGGCCATGGTTGGAGGAGACGTACCGTCCCTACTGCGCCCCATCTCTTTTGGCCGGGTCCCTCTTGGCCGGCGCCGCCGCGATCGGGGCCCGTGAACTGCTCGCCAAGCCGTTGATCCACAGCCGCGACAACGCCATTTCCTGGAACGACTGGTTCGCCCAGCGTGGGGTCGGCTTCGAGCCCTGGGCCGTCAAGCACCTCCAGATCGATCCCTCCTACGTGGCTATCGAGGCGGCGGTGAAGGGCGTGGGCGTGGTCCTGGAGAGCGGCATTCTTACGCACGAGCATGTCCAGAACGGGCGTCTGGTCGCGCCGGTGACGGAGCAGGAACGTCCTGCGGTCTCATACTGGCTGTTGCCGTTGCGCCCCGACGCGCGGCGACCCACTCACATTGCTTACGATTGGCTCCTCGAGCAAAGCAATTGCAAGCAATGAGAAGCGTTTGGTGCCTCTGGTACGACGACCGGGGCCAGGTTATCCAGACCAAATACCATGACGATAAGGGAGGTCCGCTTTCGAAAGCGCCGAATCCGGAGCAGACGGGCCGCTCTCGTGAAGAGTTTCGGGCGCCGGCCGGTGTACGAAAGTCTCCGAGGAACGAACCTGCGGGCCGCAGACGATGGTCGATGGGTATTTCGGTTTTCGGCTGAGCCTGGCGAGGTCACGACCGGCAGTGGGAAACGCGGGACGTGATGCGATCTGTCTGGATCGTCGCTGCATCGGATGGCGTTGCCGGTGGGGATCAGCGGCGAGAGGGGCTTGGAGGCGTCGTTGACGACGGATGGCGCGAACTCGGGCGTTGGCCGCAATGAGGGTGGTGCGGGCGGGAGCTTTGGCAGGCCGTGCCGGGTCACGGCGAATGTCTCCCGGTTGGCGGCGTGCAGTGCGGTGGTGCGCGGGGCTGACGCCAGCGCTCGAATGTCTCGATGATGATCATGTGGCCACCGCCGCATGGGCACGGCGGACGGGCGTCGAGCGGCTCTTCTGGCATGTCGTCATCGGGCGGCGGCGTGACGGCGAGTAATTCGCGGGCGCGCACGAGGCTGGCCTTGCGCGCCGAACTTGCGAGCAGGCCGTAGTGGCGGATGCGGTGGAACCCAGGCGGCAGGACGTGGAGCAGGAAGCGGCGAATGAACTCGTTGGTGCCGAGCGTCATGACCTGCTGGCGGCCCGCCCCGTCGCGGCGATAATCCTTGTAGCGGAAGGTGACACCGGTCTTGTCGAAGGCGAGCAGCCGCCCGTTCGAGATGGCAACCCGGTGGGTATAGCGCGAGAGGTAGGCCAGCACGGCTTCGGGCCCAGCGAAGGGCGGCTTGGCGTAGACCACCCAGCGTTTATGGCGGACCGGCGAGAGGTGGCGCTGGAAGGCCAGCCGGTCGGCGAGTGGTGCGAGGCCGGCGAAGAAGGCAAGCCTGCCGGCGTCGTGAAGGGCGATCAGCTTGGTGAGGAACAGGCGGCGGAACAGCTTGCCCAGGACGCGCACGGGCACGAGGAATGCTGGTCGCGAGGAGATCCAGCGCTGTCCATCGATGGTGATGCAGCCGCCCGGCACGATCATGTGGATGTGCGAATGGTGTGTCATCGCCGATCCCCAGGTATGGAGCACGGCGGTGATGCCGACACTCGCGCAGCAGGGTGAGCAGATCTGCCGGGACTATGGCATTGCGATACCGGCCACCCTTGCCATGCTCGACCCGGACCAGCTTGCGTGCCAGGTCAGGCCGGTCGACGCTGTGGGTGAAGAAGAACCGCAACGCCGACACGATGCTGTTCATGGTCGGCGTCGGCACGCCGCCATCGCGCTGTTCGATTTGAAACCGGCGCGCGTCATCCGCCGCCGCCGTATCAGGTGAGCGTCCCAGGAACGTTGCAAAGCGCCCCACGTCTCGAACGTAGTTGCGCTGCTTCTCTCGCGAGAACCGGCGCATGTTCATGTCGTCGATCAGGCGCTGGCGCAGCGGGCTGATCGCAGCGGTGCGAATTGACTCGTCCATCGGTCGTCTCCTCTCGGTTGAAGGGAGCCGAAATGCTTCGCCCGCACCGGGCTGCGCTCAATCCAGACGCATCAGCTGGGCCTCTACTTGTACCTCAACACCTGCACCTCTCCCGCGTAGCGGGTTCGTTCCCCGGCCAAAGCGCGCCGAAGTCGTGGCCGATCTCGTGGGCGTTTCGGCATCGTTCGACCGTGCCCATGTCACCGCGCTGCACAGCGCCCCGATGGTGTTCGGGCTGCTCTGCCCGCTCGCGGTGTCGACGGGGAGCTGAGGGGGCCTCCCTATGTCCGCGCGGATGCCGCGCACTGCGCCGGCAATCGCCGCGAGAGGAGATCGAAGCGGAGCAGCAACAGCGCGGCCGCCGTGGCGAGCCCGGCGATCAGCCCCATCCAGACGCCGCGCGCGCCCAACGCGCCGTGCAGGCCGAGCCACCAGCCGAGCGGGATGCCGAACATGAGAGCGGCGGAGCCGGTTTGCGCCGGCACCGCGAGCCCGATCCCGGCGAGGCTCGCGCGGCGCATGCCCGCCGCGTCGCCGCGGCCAACCGCGTTGCCGACGCGCACTGTCGTCGCCAGCGCCACGCCCGGCGGCACCATGAACGAGACCGAGGCGAGATTGAGCGCGACCTGGTGGCTCGCCACCGCGTCCTCGCCCAAGCCCCCGATCATCAGCCCGGCGACCGAGAACATGCTGACCTCCATGAGCACGCTGCCCGCCATGGGCAGGCCGAGCCGCAGGAGCATCGGCATGATCGCGGGATCGAGGCGCCGCCGCCCGCGGCGCCGGGAAGGGCCCGGATAGCAGGGCGCGAAGCGAACGAGGGCCAGGTAACCGGCGGCCGCGGGCCACCAGACCAGCACATTGGCAAGCCCGCTGCCGCGCGCGCCCTGGCCGGGGAGGCCGAAGGCGCCGTACATCAGCACATAGCCGAGCGCGCCTTTCGCTCCCCTGAAGACCGTCGATCTCGACATCCGCCCGGTCTTCCATTGGACGGCGCCGCGGGTCAGGGCTCACGTCCTGTTGTGCATGCTCGCCCACTACGTCGAATTCCATATGCGAAGCCGCCTGGCACCGATCCTGTTCGACGACCATGACCGCGCCGCGGCCGCCGCCGAACGCACATCGATCGTCGCCCCGGCGGAAATCTCACCCGCGGCCAACCGCAAAGCCGCCACCCGCCGGACCGACGACGGATTGCCGGTGCCCAGCGTCCGCAGCCTGCTCGATGATCTCGCCACCCTCTGCCTCGACAAGGTCACCCTGCCCAGCTATCAAAAATACTGCTTCGATCTGCCGAGCAAGCCGGCGCCCTTCAAGCCCGCGCCTTCGAACCGCTGGGCGTCGGGTTCGCAATGTAGTCAGTCCAGGACCGCCATCCGCCAGACTTTATTGAGCCCGTTCAGCAGCTTGCTGATGTCCATAATGAAAAGCTCGACCTCTGGTCCGCGGCCCTGGTCCGGCCTATTTGCACGGGCTTTGCGCAGCTCGGCCCCGGCAAAGGCGGACCCTTTGCGTCCATGACCGAAAGAGTTTGGGGGTCTGGGGCCTCAAGGCCTTAAGCCGGGGGTGTCGGGGGCAGAGCCCGCGACGGTGGTCCGGGGAGAACGCCCCCGGGCCTCCCGGATCGCCCGCCAGATCCGCTCCGGCGTCGCCGGCATGTCCAAGGCCCGCACGCCGAGCGGGGCGAGCGCATCGAGGATCGCCGCCACCACCGTCTGCGGCGCTGCCATGCACCCCGCCTGGCCGGATCCCTTCACCCCGAGCGGGTTGGCCGTGCTCGGCAGCCCCTCCGCCAGCACGGTCTCGAACGAAGGCAGATCATCGCCCCGCGGCAGCGCGTAATCGAGCAGCGAGGCGCTGAGCAGCTGCCCCGACCCCGCCTCGTACACCGTCTCCTCGAGCAGCGCCTGCCCGATCCCCTGCGCCACCCCGCCCTGGAGCTGCCCTTCGGTGATCATCCGGTTGATCAGCCGCCCGAAATCATCGACCGAAACATAGCGGACGAGCCGCGCCCGCCCGGTCTCCGGATCGACCTCGACCTCCGCGACATGGCAGCCGCTCGGGAAGGTAAAAACCTCGCAGTGGTTGCGCGCGAACCCGTCGAGCCCGGGCGCCATCCAAGGCGGCAGGTTGGCCGGGTCGCGCGCTGCCTCCGCAACTGCGAAAAACCCGATCCCGCCCGCTTGGTCGCCCTCCCGGCGAAACCACCCGTCGCGAAAGACGATCCTCTCCTCCGCCGCCTGCATCAGGTGCGCGGCAATTTTTTTCCCCTTCGCAATCACCTGCTCGGCCGCGCGCACCAGCGCCGTCCCGCCCATATGCATCGAGCGCGCCCCGCCATGCCCGTTGCCCTCCGGCACGCGCTCGGTGTCCGCCTGCACCAGCCGGAATTTTTTTACCTCGAGCCCGAGCAGCTCGGCCGCGATCTGCGGAAAGCTCGTCTCGTGCCCCTGGCCGTTCGATTGCGTCCCGAGCAGCAGCTCCACCGCCCCGTCCTCCGCCAACCGGATCGCCGCATTCTCGTCCGTAGCGCCCCGCGCCGTCTCGAGATAGCAGCCGACCCCGATCCCCCGCAGCATTCCCGCCGCGTCCGCCCGCGCCCGCCGCTCCGCGAAGCCCGCATAGTCCGCCCGCACAATCGCCTCCTCGAGGTTCGCCGCGAACCGCCCGTCATCGATCAGGGTGCCCGCTGCGTTCCGGTAGGGAAACGAAGTGACGATGTTCCTCCGCCGCAGCGTCACCGGGTCCCGCCCGGTCTCCCGCGCCGCCCGCTCGACCAGCCGCTCGATCAGGTAGTTCGCCTCGGGCTTGCCCGCCCCGCGATAGGCATCCACCGGCACCGTGTTGGTGAAGGCCCCGCGCACCGCGACCGCCAGCGCCGGGATCGCATAGACCCCGCCCATGGCGGTCATGTTCGTCGGCACCCCGGGCCCGTAGGACGAGAGATAGGCGCCGAGATTGGCCACCGTCTCAACCGCGAGCGCGAGGAACCTTCCCTCCCCGTCCAGCCCCAGCCGCGCCTGGGAAAAAATATCCCGCCCCTGGGTGTCGGAGAGAAAACCCTCCGACCGCTCCGCCACCCATTTCACCGCCCGGCCGAGATGCCGCGCCGCCCACAGCAGCATCACCCACTCGGGATAGAGGAAATTCTTCATCCCGAATCCGCCCCCGACATCCGGCGCCCGCAGCTGGATCCGCTCGAGCGGCACGCGGAACACCGCCTCGGCCAGCTCCTGGCGGATCCCCTGCACCCCCTGCCCGGTCAGCGTGAGCCGCATCGTGTCGGAAGCCTGGTCGTAAGCCGCGATCGCCGCGCGGGGCTCGATCGGCGCGACCACGACCCGGTTGTTGACCAGCGCGAGGCTGGTGACATGCGCCGCCCGCGCCAGCGCCGCCTCGGCTCCCGCCCGGTCGCCCGCCTCGAACCGGAACGCGAGGTTGCCGCCGTCCCAGACCTTGGGCGCCCCCGGCTCCAGCGCCGCCCGCCCGTCCACCACGGAAGGTAGCGCCCGGTAGCTCACCTCCACGCGCTCGGCCGCATCGCGCGCCGCCTCGCGCGTCTCGGCGACCACGAAGGCCACCGGATCGCCGACATGCCGCACCCGGTCCACCGCCAGCGCGTGGCGCGGCGGCACGACCAGCGGCGCGACGGTCTTCGGCCGGGCGACGCAGGGCAGCGGCCCCAGCCCGGCGAGATCCGCCGCCGTGAACACCCAGGCGACGGTCCCGACGGCCGCGCTGTCGATCCGCTCGATCGCCGCATGGGCGTGCGGCGAGCGCACCACCCAGGCGTGGAGCGCGCCCTCCGCGGTCAGGTCATCGACGAACCGGCCCGCCCCGATGAGGAACCGCTTATCTTCGAGGCGCCTCACTCAGAGAAAATCTTATGCCAGGAGATGCCCGAGGCGGGCGGATTTCGTTTCGAGGTAGGAATTGTTGACGCCGTTGGGCGGGAAAACGAGGGGTATCCTTTCAATGATTTCAATGCCTAAGCCCCGTAATTTGGACAGTTTCTCCGGATTATTCGTCAATAAACGCACGGTTTTGAGCCCCAGATCGAGCAGAATTCCCGCCGCGAGCCCATGATTCCGCTCGTCCTTGCCCCAGCCGAGCGCCCGATTGGCGTCCACCGTGTCCAAGCCCCGCTCCTGCAGCTTGTAAGCCCGGATCTTGTTCATGAGCCCGATCCCCCGCCCTTCCTGGGCGAGATAGAGCAGGGCGCCGGCACCCTCCCCGGCGATCCGCGCCATGGCCCCGCGCAACTGCGCCCCGCAATCACAACGCAGGCTGCCGAGGAGATCGCCGGTGAAGCACTCGGAATGGACCCGCACGAGCGGGGCGTCCCGTTCCTCGGGCCGGCCGATCAGGATCGCCAGGTGCTCGACCCCGGTCTCGCGAACCCGGAAGGCGATGATCCGCGTGTCGGATGCCGCCTCGAGCGGGACCCGCGCCTCCGAGACACGCTGAAGATGGAACGGCGCGCTCTCCGCGCAAGCCAGCACATCCGCCGCCGCCACCACAAGGATCTGCAGGCGGGCGGCGACCGCCGCGACCTCCGGCCGGCCCAATGAATCAACAGTGGGCGCGGCGAGGACGGCAGGCAAAAGCCGGGCCTGCTTGGCCAGCGCCAGCGCCGCCGCGGCGGAGGCGGGCAGCGGGCCGGGCGCGAGCGCGCCACTCAGGACGGGCTCACCGGCCGTCGGGTCCGCCAGCCTCAGCAGCAGCTCCGGATCGAGCGGGTTGGCGCCGAGGCTGAGCCCCATCACACCCGCGTCGCGCTCGAGCGGCCGGCGGAGAAGAACCGCGCCCCGGGCCGGCGCCAGCAGCAGGACGGGCGGGCCCGCCGCGAGCCTGGCAAATTCGGCGAGCGCCCCGTGGGTCGCGGTCTCGACGGCGAGAATGACCGCCCCGGCCTCGCCATCCAGAAGCACGGGCATCCCGGCCGCCAGGTCGGAAGCCGCGCGGCGGACGGCGTGAAACGCGACACGGGGCCGAAGATGCGTCATAGGCGACGATATATGGTGCCTTGCACGGCTTGTCTCGCCCCCGCCTCCCTTGCCACCGCTCACGGATTTGTGCGCTCTGTTAAGGTAGCGGCGACCGGCCCCCTGTAAGGTCGGCTTGCCACACCGGTATCACTTTCTCAGGGAATGATGCCGGTGGTTGACCCCTGGGGCCATCCAGGCCCCGGCGACCGGGTTCGGGGCTGAAAAGGAGCGGACGATGGCGGGTGAGCGCCCGATTCTGGTCGTCGACGACGATCGCACCCTGCGCGCCACATTGGCGGAGCAGCTCGCGGTGGACGGAGAATTCGCCGCCATCGAGGCGGCGACGCTCGCCGATGCCGAGACGCTGCTTGGCGGCGGCGAAGCACGCTTCGATGCCCTGATCCTGGACCTCCGGCTCCCGGACGGGGACGGCCGCGATTTCTGCGTCCGCCTCCGCCGGCAGGGGCTCAAGATCCCGATCATCATGCTGACCGGCTCGGACCAGGAAGCCGACATCGTGCAGGGCCTCGATTCCGGAGCCAACGACTATATCGCCAAACCGTTCCGGCTGGCCGAGCTCCTGGCCCGGCTCAGGGCCCAGCTCCGCATCTTCGAGAACAGCGAGGACGCCGTCTTCGCGATCGGGCCCTATACCTTCCGACCGGCCGCCAAGCTCCTGCAGGAACCGGGCCGTAGCCGGCGCATCCGGCTGACGGAAAAGGAAACCGCGATCCTGAAGTTCCTCTACCGCTCCGGCAGCCGGCCGGTCGCCCGACAGGTGCTGCTGAACGAGGTGTGGGGCTACAACGCAGCCGTCACGACGCACACCCTCGAGACGCACATCTACCGGCTGCGCCAAAAGATCGAACCCGACCCGACCCGCGCCCGCCTGCTGATCACCGAAGGCGGCGGCTACCGCCTCAACCCACAAGGCATCCCCCTCGGCCCGGCACCGACGCCCGCCACGCCCTCCTAAGGCGTGGGCGCGGCTGCGCCCCGTCATCCGATGTAAGCCCGCAAGACGAGCTCGCTCATGGCGACGCCCGACAGCAGGACCGCCATGACCAGAAACGCGGCGGGGAGGCTCGCCGCGTGGGCGAGGAAGCCGATTGCCGCCGGGCCGGCCAGTATCCCTGCGTATCCGAGCGTGCTGACCGCAGGCACCGCGACATGCTCCGGCATATCCTTCTGGCGCCCGATCGCCGTATAGAGAA
Organism: uncultured Pseudomonadota bacterium; assembly: GCA_963840545.1. Taxonomy (GTDB): domain Bacteria; phylum Pseudomonadota; class Alphaproteobacteria; order Acetobacterales; family Acetobacteraceae; genus JAKAWQ01. Next base: position 1,105,017 of record CAWIZE010000002.1, read on the forward strand.
CCGGCACGAGATTGGCACAGCCGGCCCCGACCAGGGCGTATCCCAGGAGCCCGGCCTTCCAGCTTGGCACGAGCGCTGCGAGCGCCAGGCCGCTTGCGGCGGCAAGCCCGCCCATGACGACGACTTTGCCGCGCCCGAGCCGTCGCACGATGGTATCTCCGCTCAGCCGGCCGATCGTCATCATCGCCGCGAAGGCGACGTAGCCAAGGCCGGCATAGGCCGGCTCCACGCCGCGCACCGAAGTGAGGAAAACGGCGCTCCAGTCGAGGACCGAGCCCTCGGTCAGGAAGACGACGAAACAGAGAATGCCGATGAACAGAACGATCCCGCGGGGGATCGCGAAGACCGGCCCCTCCCCGGTGATCCCATAGCGAAGAAAATGCGCTTCCGCGCCCAGCAGGGCCAGCACGATGAAGATGGCAACGCCGAGAGCGGAGAAGAAGGGGGATGCACCCAAGGCGAGCAGGAGGCTGACCGCGCCCGCGCCGACGATGCCGCCGATGCTGAACAGAGCATGGAAGCCCGACATCATCGGGCGGCCGCCCGCCCGCTCGACAATGATGGCCTGGATGTTCATGGCGCAATCGAGAGCGCCGGCGCCGGCGCCAAACAGGAACAATGCCGCGGCCAGGCGGGGGAGGCTCGCGACCATCGTCAGCAGGGGCAGGGTGAGGCAGATCAGGCCTGACGCCGCGACGAGAACGGCGCGGCACCCGAAGCGGGCGGTCAGCGCTCCGGCCAGCGGCATGGCGAGCATCGAGCCCGTGCCGACGCAAAGAAGCATGAGCCCCAATGCGCCGTCTCCGAGACCGACGCGCGCCTTCGCGAAGGGCACGAGCGGAGCCCAGGCGGCCGTGCCGAACCCGGAGATGAAGAAGGCCACGCGAGTGGAAACTCGCTCCATCCGGCCGGCAGCGCCGGGATTGCCGTCCCGGCGGGAGCCTGCCGGACTCTGCACCCGCGGCTGCCCGAGGGATTTCTTATGCGACGTCGAACTTCTGCTTGTCCACGGTTCGGGACAATCGAAGTCCCTGCGGCGCGGAGGAGCCGGGCTCGAGGGCGTAGCGCGCGGCGAGGGCGATATCGTGGATCGTGTCCTCGATCTCCTGCTCGGTGTGAAGCGGATGGGTCGGGATCATCACCGTCCGCTGCAGGATATCGAGCGAGCCGGCGCACATCTCCCGCGTGTAGGTTCGCCGGCAGCCGGCATTGGCCTCCATGTCGAAGGGATTCATCGCCGGATGGGCGGCACCGTGGCCGCGCAGCACCTGGTCCCATTCGGTATAGTTGTGCCGCCCCGTCTCGCTGGCGACCACGCCGGGAACGTGCGCGGCGAAACGCTGCGCCTCCCCGGCGTCCGGCAGGATGTACATGACGTGCGTGGCGCAGTCATGGTCGGGACTGTTCATCGGCGTCGGAAGCAGGCCGAGATTGCCGAGATGCTGCGTCCCGGCGAGAATCCGCTGCCGCTCGCGGCGCATCCGGCCCACCATGCCATCGATCCTGTCGAGCTGCACGTTGAGCATGGCGCCCATGATCTCCGATGCGCGGCCGCCATTGCCGGCAAAGGGTTGCATCGAGTCCTGCCGCCCCTGCCAGTAGAAATGGCAGGGATCGATCGCGCAGCGGACGCGCTCCGCCACCCGATCGTCGGAGGTGGCGACCCCGCCGCCTTCGCCGCAGGTCATGTTCTTGAAGTGGTTGAAGCTGAAGGCGCCCGCATCGCCGATCGCACCGAGCTTGCGCCCTTCATAGCCACCGCCGACGCCCTGGCAGGCATCCTCGACGACCAGCAGGCGATGGCGCCGGGCGATGCTCATGATCGCGTCCATGTCGCAGGCGGCGCCCCACATATGCACCGGGACGACCGCCTTCGTGCAGGGGCCGATGGCGGCCTCCACCGCCTCCGGACTGATCGTCAAACTCTCGTCTATGTCGACGATCACCGGGATGGCGCCGACGGCGAGCACGCTCGTGGCGGTGGCCATGTAGGTATGGGCGGGGACGAGGACCTCGTCGCCGGGCCCGATTCCGAGCCCGATCATGGCAGCGGTCAGGGCGTAGGTCCCGCTCACCGTCAGGGCGAAATGCCGGGCGCCCAGCCATTCGGCATTGCGGCGCTCGAACCGTTCGCACTCGCTGCGATCATTGTAGCGAAAGAGCGCTCCCGACCGCAGCACCTTCGCGATCGCCGCGATCTCCTCCTCGCCAACGATATACATGCTCAGCCTCTCCGTCGCGATGGTCGTATGGGAAGCGGAAGTCGGAGCGGGCAGAAGGGGGGCTCAACTCAATCCGCGGCTGCGGGCGGTTTCCGCGATGGCCTGGGCGGCGACGGCGACGGCGCGGTCGAGCTCGCTGCGGGTGACGATGAGCGGCGGCGCCATCTCCATCGCGGAGCCCATGGCGCCGGCGATGACCCCGAGCTCGCGCATCCGCCGCACCACCGCCTTGACGGTGTCGTCGGCGAAGGGCGCGCGGGTCTTCTTGTCCGCCGTGAAGTCGACCGCGTGCCAATGGCCGAGGCCGCGCACGTCGCCGACGATCGGGTGCTTGCCCACCGCATCCTTCAGCGCGGCGAGGAAGTATTCGCCGTTCTCCCGCGCCCGGGGGATCAGCCCCTCGCGCTCCTTGATGGCGATCACCGCATTGGCGGCCGCACAGGAGACGGCGTGGCCGCTGAAGGTGTGGACGTGGCGGAAAAGCGGGATCGCATCCACGATCTCGCTCCGCGTGATCACGGCGCCCATCGGCGCATAGCCCGCCGTGATCGCTTTCGCCATCGTCATGATGTCCGGCTCGATGCCGAAATATTCCGAGACGAACCAGTAGCCGGCGCGCCCGAAGCCGCAGATGACCTCGTCGACGATCATCATGACGCCATACTTGGTGCAGATCTCCCGCACCCGCTGCCAATAGCTCTTGGGCGGGATCTGCACGCCGTTCGCCTGCATGATCGGCTCGCCGATGAAAGCCGCGACCAGATCCGGCCCCTCGAACTGGATCTGCCGCTCGAGGTGCTTGGCGCAGAGCTCCGCATATTCCTCCTCGTCCTCCATCCCGTAGGGGTTGCGGTAGCAGGAGGGATTGGCGACGAAGCTATGGCCCGGCACGCGCGGATCGAAGACCTCGCGCACGCCCAGCCAGTCCGTCACCGAGAGCGCGCCCATCGTCGCTCCGTGATAGGCGTTCCAGCGCGAGATCGCCTTGTAGGCGCGCGGCTTGCGGCCGCTCTGCTGCTGATACTGCTTGGCGAGCTTGAGCGCCGTCTCCACCGCCTCCGAGCCGCCGCTCACGAACATCATCTTCGAGAGCTGTCCGGGCGCCAGCGAGGCCACCTTGGAGGCGAGCTTGACCATCGGCTCGGAGAGCGCGCTGCCGGTGCCGACATAGTGCGCCCGCCGCGCCTGCTCGTACATCGCGCGCGCGATCTCCTCGTTGCCGTAGCCGAGGGAATTGGCGCGCGACACCGAGCCCATCATGTCGAGATAGAGCTTGCCGTTGACGTCGCTCAACGTCGCGCCCGATCCCTCCGCGAAGATGGTCGGCCCGTCCTGGGCGAGCTCCGCCATGTCGGTCAGCGGAAAGATGCAATGCGCAAACGCCTCGCTCATCAGCGCCGGCGCGTTCGGGAGGGCAATCGGGTCGATCGTGTTCATGGCGCGGTTCTCGCGGTTTGGAGGCGCTGCGAGCCGGAGATCTCGTCCCCATCGTCAGGCGGTTGCAGACGCCTTGTCGTGCCGGCCTGATCGGGCGGGCACACTGCCGAGGGGGCGAACGAACGGCGTGCCTTCTCGCGCGCATTCCGGTGGACGGAACGTGAAACTGGTTGAGTAATGTTAACGACCTGGAGAATACTCGATCCAGGTCCAGTTGGGCCGAAAGCGAAGGGACCACTTCCCCGATGAGCGATCTTCTGTTCGATGGCAGCGTGCTCGACCGTTCGGCACAGACGCCGCTTCATCGCCAGCTCTACGACTATATCAGGGACCTGATCGCGCACCGCGTGCTGGCGCCGGAGACCCGGCTGCCCGCGACGAGAAGGCTGGCGGAAAATCTCGGCGTCTCCCGCAACACGGTGGTTGCCGCCTATGCCCAGCTCGAAAGCGACGGGCTGGTGATGGCCCGCCATGGGAGCCGCTGCCAGATCCTGGCCTCCCTCAGCGCACCGCCGGACGAAGCCGTCCAGACGCTCCCATCGGCGGGCGATGCGCGCCTGTTCTCGCGCCGCGGGACTTTGATGGCGGGGCAGATCGTCCATACGGCGATCCCCGGCCAGGTCGCTTTCCACCCCGGCACGCCGGATCTCCGCCTGTTTCCCTTCAAGGTCTGGCGGAAGCTTCTCACGCGCCAGCTTCAGGCGACGACGCAGCCTGTCTTCGGCTACCATTCGATCTCCGGCCATCCCCGGCTGCGCGCGGCGATCGCCCGCAACCTGGCGACCTCGCGCGGCGTGCGGTGCGATCCGGACCAGGTGATCGTGACCGCCGGAGCGCAAGCCGCGCTCGACCTGCTGGCGCGGCTGCTGCTCGATCCGGGCGAGACGGTGTGGATGGAGGAGCCCGGCTACCCCGGAGCGCACAACGCCTTCGCGGCCGCAGGCGCCGCCATCGCCGCGCTGCCCGTGGACGAGCTCGGATGGCATGCGGATCGCGTCGCCGGGGCGCTGCCGCGCGTCATCTATCTCACTCCCTCCTGCCATGCGCCCCTCGGCGTCACCATGGTCGTCGAGCATCGGCGGCTTCTGGCGGAGATCGCGCGGCGGAGCGGCGCATGGCTGATCGAGGATGACTTCGATGCCGAGTATCGTTTTGCCGGTCCCGCGCTGCCGGCCATCCAGGGCCTCGATGCAGCCAGCCGCACGATCTATCTCGGGACCTTCGCGAAGGCGGTGTTTCCGGCGCTGCGCATCGGCTTCGTCGTGCTGCCTCACGCCCTGGCCGGGCGCCTGGAGAGCGCCGTGTTCTATGCCGGCGCCCATGCGCCGCTCGTGCTGCAAGGGACGCTGGCCGCGTTCATGGACGAGGGGCATTTCGCCCGCCATCTGCGGCGCATGCGGCTGCTCTACGCCGAGCGGCGGCGCCTCTTTTGCGAGCTCTGCCAAAGCTATCTCGCAAGCTGGCTGGAACCGATCGAGGGCTATGCCGGGATGCAGACGAGCTGGTGGCTGCGCCCGCCGCTCGATGACCGCCGCCTCGCCGAGGAGGCACGGCGGCGCTCGATCGTTCTGACGCCGCTTTCCGAGTTCTACCATCACGGCCGACCGCGCCAAGGCCTCATCCTCGGCTTCGCTCCGCTGCGCGAGGCCGAGATGCATGCCGGCCTCAAGAGCCTGCGCGATCTGCTGGAAGACACGGCGAGATAGAGCATCGTTCAACTGGTCCCTTCACTTTGGCGGCAACTGGACCTGTTTCCGGCGATCTGGCGTCTCTAGCGTATCGTGTGGGGAGGGCGCGTCTTGCAGAGCGCGCGCGAATAATGCACGCGGCTTGATTTTGGGGCTGTTGGCGAAGCCGCGCCCGCCTTGGGGTGCGCGGAAAGGAGTGTGATCATGCTCCTTCGCTGGAGCCGCAGTCTCGAGCTGCAGCGCGTTCCAGGCCTGGGAACGTTGATGAAATCCGCCGAGCACAGCAATCAGATTCGATCTCGCGGGCTTCCCGCCAACGCCTGCCCGGGCATCCCGGCCCTCCTGTTGCCTCTCATGTGACGGGGCACGCAATGGCGGCCGTCTCGATCGAGCAGGTCTGGAGACGCTTCGGTCCGCACGTCGCCGTGTCGGATCTGAACCTCAAGATCACGGACGGAGAATTTCTCGTCCTGCTGGGGCCGTCAGGCTGCGGCAAGACGACGTCGTTGCGGATGCTTGCAGGGCTGGAGCGGCCGAGCGCCGGGCTCATCAGGATCGACGATCTCGTCGTCAACGACGTGCCGGCGGGCAAGCGCGACATCGCCATGGTGTTCCAGAGCTACGCGCTCTACCCGCATATGACCGTGCGCCGGAACCTCACCTTCGGCCCGCGCATCCGCCGCGAGGACAGGGCGGCGACGGAGAAGGCGCTCGGCGAGGTCGCCAACGTGCTCGGGCTCGAGGCGCTGCTGGATCGCCGCCCGAGCCAGCTCTCCGGCGGCCAGCGCCAGCGCGTGGCACTCGGCCGCGCGCTGCTGCGGCGCCCGAAGCTGTTCCTGATGGACGAGCCGCTCTCCAACCTCGACGCCGCGCTGCGCGGTCAGGTGCGGGCGGAGCTGGTGCGGCTGCACCGGCAGTTTCCCATCACCACCGTCTATGTCACGCACGACCAGGTGGAAGCGATGACGATGGCGGACAAGATCGCCGTCATGTTCCATGGCCGGCTGCAGCAGACCGGCACGGCCCAGCAGGTCTTCGACGACCCCGACAACCTCGTCGTCGCCACCTTCATCGGCTCGCCGCCGATGAACATACTGCCGGGAATCCTTGCCGCCGGCGGCGACGGTCTCACCGTCACTTGCCTCGGGAAAACCATTGGTCTGCCCGGCTGGGTGGCGCTGCGCCAGCCGCAGGAGCTGCCGCGACCGATTTCCGTGGGCATCCGCCCGACCGACATCGAGCTCGCGGCGGGGCCCTCGGAGGGGCCGATCTCCGGCCGTATCGACGTGGTCGAACCGATGGGCGCCGAGACCTTCCTGACGATCGATTGCGGTTCGCAAAGCCTGATCTGCCGCGCCCCGGGCCGCTTCCGGCTGCGGACCGGCGAAAGCGTCAGCCTCGCACTCGACAGCAATCATCTCTACGCCTTCGACCGGGAGACGGGCGAGGCGCTCATCGACCGGTCCGGCTGGAACGCCAGCGATCTTCAGCGCGACCACAGATTGGAGGTAGCACATCATGCCTAAGCCCATGTCCAAGCAGAGTCTCGGGCCTCTCTGCGTCGCCGTCTTTGCCGCGGCGGCGGCGCTCGCCGGCACGTCCCGCCCGGCGCGGGCCGCCGAGAATACGGTGATCTCGCTGGCCTATAGCGAGACCTACGTCTTCGATAACGAGGATCTTACGAAGAAGTGGTGGGGCGGCATCAAGGCGGGGTTTGAAAAGACGCATCCTGACGTCACCATTAAGCTGGTGCAGATCCAGGGCGGCTACGACGACATCGTCAACAAGCTGAGCCTGCTCTACCGCTCGCCCGCGACGGCGCCGGACATTGCCCAGATGGCGACGCCGACCGTGGGCCGGTTCGCCTCGTCCGGCTATTTGCTGCCGCTCGACGATTTTCTCGCGACAACGGACTGGTGGAAGAAGTTTCCGCCCGTCATCCAGAGCGAGGGCGGCTGGCAAGGCAAGATCTACTCGGTGAACACCGGCGAAAACAACTCGATGCTTTACTATAACGTCGAGCTGTTCAAGAAGGCGGGCCTGCCGGTGCCGTGGAAGCCGATGTCCTGGAACGATATCCTGGCCGCCGGGCGCGTGATCAAGGCCAAGCTTCCGGGGGTCGTGCCGATCTGGATTCTCGCCGGCACCGGCTCGGGCGACAACACGGTGCTCATGGGCGTCGATACGATGCTCGCGGGCTCGTCCACGCCGACGATCTTCGACCAGAAGACGCAGAAATGGGTGGTGGACAGCCCCGGCCTGCGCGAGGTCTTCGGCTTCTATCATTCCGTCTTCAGCGAGGGCCTGGGCGCCAAGGTCAGCGATCTCTTCTCGGAATCCGGCGTCACCGACCCGGTCTTCATGATCCCGAAGAACCAGATCGCGATCACCTTCGGCTCCAACTTCTACGGCGGCAACTGGTCGAAGCTGGTCAGCACGCCGTATTGGCCGCAGGCGCCGCAGGTTGCCGCCGTCGTGCCGGTGCCGACGGTCAACGGCAAGGCGCCGAACATCTCGACCACGATCGGCGGCTGGGACCTGGCGGTCTCCGCAAAGACAAAGAATCCGAAGCTCACCCTTGAGCTGCTCGACTTCATGATGAACAAGCAGAACCAGATCGATGCGGCGAACTGGGCCGGCTTCGTGCCTGCCGACACCGACTACGTGAAGGACCCGGCCTTCATCAACTTCGCCGCACCCTACAACGAGCTTTCGGCGGTGGTCCTGCCCTACGGCGTCATCGAGCCGCCGAGCGGGGACTATCTCGTCTGGTCGCGCGGCGCGCAGGAGGCGACGGGCGCGCTGGCTCAGCATCCCAACACGACGGTGGACCAGGCGATCGGCATCCTCTCCAACTACGTGAGCAACCAGCTCGATCCGTCTCAAGTCGAGACGCTGAAGTGAGCGGCGGGCACGCATAGTCGCCGTGTGATGTCACGGGTATCGGTGGCAAGGAGGCAGGAGATGAAGGGAGACACTGGAGAAGGGCCCGATGGCGTCGCCTTTCTTCTCCTGCTGCCGACGGCGGTCCTGCTCCTGGCCCTGTTCGTGTGGCCGGTGCTGTTCGCCTTCTATCTCGGGCTCACCAACATCGCTCTGATGGGCCCGACGGCGGTGCACTTCCGCTTCACCGGCATGTTCAACGTGCATCGGCTGATGCGCGACACCCTGTTCTGGCATTCGCTGCAACTGACGGCGATCTTCGTCGCCGCATCGGCCATCGTCGGGGTGACGGTGGTCGGCATGGCGCTGGCCGTGATGATGCAGCACGCGGTGGCGTGGCTGCGGGCGACGGTGGGCGCCGTCGTCGTCGTCGCGTGGATGCTGCCTCCGCTCACGGCGGCGCTGATCTGGTACGCCTTCAGCACGCCGGGCGGCACGCTGAGCCTGCTCGCCGGATCGCACTCCGACGTGCTCTACAACTTTCCCATGACCGTCGTTTGCCTCGCCAATATATGGGCGACCGCCGGGTTCTCGATGCTCGTGCTGTCGGCCGGGCTGCGTGGCGTGCCGACGGAGGTTCTCGAAGCGGGGCGGATGGAGGGCGCGTCGCGCTGGCGGGTGTTCTGCTCGCTGACGCTGCCGATCATGAAACCGACCATCGTGACCAACATCCTTCTGGTCACGCTTCTCAGCCTGGCGAACTTCTCCCTGATCTACATCATGACGGCGGGCGGTCCCGGCAATGCGACGAACATCCTGCCGATCTACTCGTATCAGCAGGCGCTGGTGTTCGGCAAGCTCGGCTACGGCGCGCTGATCGGCGATGTCGTCGTCATCATCTCCACGATCTTCGCCTATCTTTATGTCCGCGTGTCCCGCACCTCGAGGATGGCCACCGCATGACAGAGAGCATCGCCGCCTACCCGGCCGCGGCGGCGGTGGTGCGTGCCGTGCCGGAGGAGACGCGCTCGGGGGCGGAGCGGCGCGAGGCGCTGGTCCTCAACTTCATTCTCGGCGCGGTCGGCATCCTGTTCCTGGCGCCGATGCTCTGGATATTCTTCGCCTCGGTGGACGCCAATGCGAGCTACAAGCTCGCCTGGCCTGCCTTCACTCTCGAGCACTTCCGCGAGGTGACGCGCGGCGACTTCCTCGTCTCGCTCGGCAACACGCTCATTCTGTCTCTCGTCGCCTCGGCCGTGTCGACGGTTGCCGCCATTCTCGGCGGCTATGCGCTGTCGCGGCGCCGCGTCCCGCTCGCGGACGAACTGATGGTCGCGATCCTGTTCCTGACCGGCATTCCGCTCGCCATCATGATCGTGCCCGTCTTCCAGATTTACGCCAAATACAACCTCCTCAACCTCTGGGCGACGGGCGTCTTCCTCGGCGTGAGCAGCCTTCCCTTTGCGCTCTGGCTGATCAAGACCGGGATGGACGCGGTTCCGAAGGAGCTGGAGGAAGCGGCGCGGATGGAGCGGGCGAACGTGCTCCAGGTGATCCTTCACGTCACCGTCCCGGTGGCGCTTCCGAGCATCTTCGCCGCCCTGATCTTCAGCTTCATCAATGCCTGGGGCGCGTTCCTGCCGCCGCTGGTGCTGATCAGCGATCCGAGCCAGATCACCGGGCCGATCAAGATCTACGGGCTGATCGGCAACTCCGATGTCCGCTACGGCAACATCGCGGCGTTCTCGCTCATCTACTCGCTGCCGGTCGTGGTGCTGTACCTTCTGATGTCGCGCCCGTTCACCGGCGGCTTCTCGATGGGGGGCGCCGTCAAGGGGTGATCGCGGCTTCCTCCCGAAGCCGCCCCATCACGCCGCGGTCCGCGCGTTCATGCGGTGGCATTGCGTCAAACGATGCAATCGACCAATGTATGCGCACCCGCGCCCGTCGCCGCAATTGTCCGCAGGCGGTCCCCGGCGCCAGTCCGAGTCGTTCGTATAACGAAAGAGAGTGATATGGGAGGGTGTGTACGATGAGTGGGAAGATGCGATTTGGTGCCTTCATCGCGCCATTCCACCCCACCCGTGAGAACCCGACTCTGGCGATGGAACGGGACTTTGAGCTGGTGCAGTGGATGGACAGGCTCGGCTACGACGAAGCCTGGATCGGGGAACATCACTCCGCCGGCTTCGAGATCATTGCTTCGCCGGAGCTCTTTATCGCAACCGCGGCCGAGCGGACCCGATTCATCCGCCTCGGCACCGGGGTCTCGTCACTGCCTTATCATCATCCGCTGATGTTAGCGGATCGGATCAATCAGCTCGATCACGTCACCCGCGGGCGTGTCATGTTCGGCGTCGGCCCTGGCGCCCTTCCGTCCGACGCGGTCATGATGGGCATCGATATCGCCAGGCAGCGCGACATGATGGACGAGGCGCTGGACGTGCTGGTGCCGCTGCTGCGCGGCGAGACGGTCAGCCGCAAGACCGATTGGTTCACGCTCGACAACGCACGCCTGCAGATGACCCCCTATACGCGGCCTTCGGTCGAGATCGCGGTGGCCAGTCAGGTCTCGCCGACCGGCGCGCGGGCGGCGGGCCGGCATGGTGTCGGCCTGCTTTCGATCGGCGCGACGACCGCCGGTGGCTTCAACGCGCTCGCCTCGAATTGGGCGATCGCCGAGGAAATGGCCCGGCAGCACGCCACCGCCGTCGAGCGGTCGCGATGGCGGCTGGTGGGGCCGATCCATATCGCCGAGACGCGCGAGAAGGCACGCGAGAACCTCTCTTTCGGACTGGCGGAATGGCTGTTCTACTTCACCAAGGTCGTCGCGCTGCCAATCGTGCCGGCCGACGTCCCCGACCCGATCGAATCGCTCATACAATCCGGCTTCGCCGTGGTTGGCACGCCCGACGATGCGGTCGCGCAGATCGCCCGGCTGGAGGAGCAGACGGGCGGCTTCGGCTGCTTCGTGCAGCTCGCGCACAACTGGGCCGCCTGGGAAAATACCAAGCACTCCTATGAGCTGTTCGCCCGCTATGTGATGCCGAAATTCCAGGAGCTCAATACTCGACGCGACCTCTCGCTGGAATGGGCACGGGCCAATCGCGACGAGTTTGTCGGTCGGTCGAGGTCGGCGGTGACCGCGCGGATCGCCCGGCATATCGAAGAGAAGGGCGCCGATAATATCAGCCCGGAGATTTTGAAGAAGCACATGGGCACCTGAACCGCCGGCGGCGGCGACGAGGCCACCAGCCGCCTGCGCAGTCCCGGGCGCGCCTTCGGTGCGGTCGATCGGCGCCGGCCGGTGGCCCGCCCAGCCAGCTTCCGCCGACCCGGACGGCGTCCCAGGGCCGAGCCCCCGGTGGCCTTTCTTAAGGCGTGGCCGGCGCCGGGGTCGGGCCGAGGGGGAGGGTGCCGAGGATGCCGCCTTGAGGGATGGTTGCGGTTGGTGGTGGTGGTGCGGCGGGGATGGCGGAGGAGCCGGGGGCGGGGAGGGGTTGGGCCTGGATCGGGGTTGGTGCGGCGGATCCCTGGACCAGCCAGTCGCTTAAGCTGCGGCGGAGCTGGTATTCGAACTCGACATTCATGCTGTCCATCATGTGGCGCGTCAGGTCGTAGAGCGCCTGGCGCAGCGCCGGGCCTTCGCCGGAGGGGGCGGGCCCGGTCTGCGTGACGCGCGCCTCGGCGAAGCCGGCCCGGGTGTCGTCGGCGGAATAGACGTCGAGCCGGACGGCGAAGGAGCCTTCGAGGTCCGATCCGTTCTCGACCAGCGAGGCGTCCTCGATCACGAACACCGCCTTGCCCGACGTGCCGTACGCGCCCAGGCGGTCCTCCGCCATCTGGCGGAGCGCCGCTTCGGGAGTCTCGGGCGAGAGGGATTCCACATGCTCGGCGTCGCCGCCCGGCTGCCATTGGTCCTGGATCGAGATCGCGGCGACCTTGAGCTTGAGCACCGGCAGGTAATTGTAGCGGAGCAGGGCGAAGCTCGCGGGCGCCGGCCCGCCGCCGCAGCCGGCCAGGCTCAACGTCAACGCCAGCAGCGTGCGGCGGGGCAGGCCGCGAACGGTCATGAAGGAGGCTCCTCGAGGGGCGTGGCCCGATCCAGCCTGACGCGGGGTTGATCGGGGGTCAATCGGCGGCGCCGCGGCCCGGCAGCTCGGCTCTGGGAAAGCGGAAATCGTGGTTGCAGAATTCGCAGGTCACGGTGATCGTGCCGTCGGTCGTCATGTGGTCGAGGTCGTCGGGGCCGAATCCGGCGAGGACGCCGGAGAGCCGGGCGCGGGTGCAGCGGCAGCCATAGGCGAGGGAGAGCGGCCGGTCCGCCGCGACCTCCTCGCTATGGAAGAGCCGGTAGAGCAGCCGCTCGGGCGCGAGGGCGTCGTCGAGGAGCTCGCCGTCCGAGAGGGTCGCGGCGAGGGCGGTGGCGGTCCGCCAGGCTTCGCCGGGGCCGCCGGCGTCGGGCGCTGGCGAACCTCCGGCGCTCGGGACGCGCTCGAGGATGAGCGCGCCGGCGCGCCAGCCGCCGGGACCGGGCGCGGCGGCGAGGCGAACGAGGCCGGCGAGCTGCACGCTTTCGCGGAAATAGGCGAGCGCCATCTCCTCGAAGCTCTCGCCGCCGATGGCGACGATCCCCTGGTGCGGCCGCGCCCCGGTCCCGGGATCGACCGTGAAGGCGAGATAGCCGCGGCCGAGGAGGGCGGAGGCGGGCGGGGAGGGGTCGGCGGCGAGGAGGGGCGCGAGGCGCTCGGGCGCGATGCGGACGTAGAAGCGGAGCGCGCCCGCATCGGTGCAGTCGGCGAGCAGGTGGGGAACCGGGCCGTCGCCCTTCACCTGAAGGCTGAAGGTGCCGCGGAATTTCGAGGGCATGGCGAGGCCGGCGACGAGCGCGAGGGCCTGGCCGGCGAGTGCGGCGATGACGGGGGAATGGGGGTGGCGGGTGAGCAGTGCCTCGGCGAGCGGGCCGAGGCGCACGAGGCGGCCCCGGATCCCGCGGCGGGCGAGGAAGAACGGCACCACGCCGCGCGGGACGACGATGTCCGGCACGTCGGGGCGGAGGCGGTCGAGGAAGGCAGGACGATCCGCCATTCAGGAGGCGAGGCGGAGCCAGGGCGGCGGGCGGGGCGTGAGCGCCGCCTCGCCGCAGAGGAGCGGCCCGGCCAGGGAGTCGAGGCGAAGCGTGGCAAGGCCGCGGTCGCCGAGGCCCGAACGCATCGTCCCGCGCGCCACGCCTGCGGCGGTCACGGGGGTGTCCGGCGCGGGCAGCGGGCCCGCGATCGCAACCGGCAGCAGCCGCCGCTTGATGAGGCCGCGATAGCGCGTCCGCGCCGTCAGCTCCTGGCCCATGTAGCACCCCTTGGTCCAGGAAACCCCGGCCAGCTCGTCGAATCCCGCCTCGAGGAGCAGCGTCCGCTCGGCCTCGAGGTCACGCGAGCCGTCCGGCAGGCCGAGGGCCAGGCGGTGGCGGTCCCAGTCCGCGAAGGAGGCGGTGGCGATGAGGGGGCCGGGCGAGAGCAGGCGCCATCCCGCATTCTCGAGGCGCGGATCGGGTGCTGCGATGAGGGAGGGGGGAAGGTCGGGCGTTCCGTTCCACGCGGCGTGGACGGCGAAGTCGGCGGAAACATCGGCGAGCGCGACCCGGGCGCGGAGGCGATAGCGCTGCAGCCGGGCGCGGATCATTTCGATCTGCCCGCGCTCGCAATCGAGGAGCAGTCGCCCGGCGTCCGCCCCGGGGTCAGCCAATATGAAGAAATCGGCGAGCCACTTGCCCTGGGCCGTGAGCAGCGCCGCCCAGACCGCGCGGCCCGGCTGCGCCGCGGCGACATCGTTGGAGACCAGACCCTGGAGGAAGGAAACACGGTCGTCGCCGGCAACGGCGAGGACACCGCGTTCGGGGAGCCGCGCAAGGAGGACCATGCGCCAGGAATTGGGCCCTGGCGCCCGCGCCGGCAAGACGTGCTAGGCAGGGGGCCTGCCGAGCATGTCGCGAGGGAGAGAGAGAAAGGCTGATGTGCGGGATCGCGGGCCTCGTCCTGAAAGCCGATGCCGCGCCGCCGGCCCCGGAGACGATGGCGCGGCTGGCGCGCGCGCTCGCCCATCGCGGCCCGGACGGCACCGGGCAGACGATGGTCGGGCGGATCGCGCTGCTCAGCACGCGGCTGGCGATCATCGACCTCGAGGGCGGTGACCAGCCACTGTTCGCCGGCGCCGCGGCACTGGTGGCGAACGGCGAGATCTACAATTTTCGCGAGCTTCGGGCGGCGATGCCCGAAGCCCATTTCGCGACCGGGAGCGATTGCGAGTCGCCGCTCCATCTCTGGCTGCGGGACGGCGCCGAATACGCCAAGCCGCTGCGTGGCATGTATGCGATCGCGGTGCATGAGCGGGTGGGACGGACGGTGACGCTCTCGCGCGACCCGTTCGGCATCAAGCCGCTCTATCTCGCCCAGATCCCCGCCGGGCTTGCCTTCGCCTCCGAGCCGCAGGCGCTGCTCGAGGCCGGGCTGGTGCCGCGGACCGTGCGGCCGGCGGCGCGGGAAGAATTGCTCCAGATTCAGTTCGTCACCGGCGCCGAAACGATCTTCGAGGGCATCAGCCGCGTGCTGCCCGGCGAGACGCTGACCTGCGCCGATGGGCGGGTGCTGGACCGGCGGCGGATCGCCGCGCTGCCGGAGGGCGGTCCGGAGGAGATCGGCGAGGAGGCGGCGCTCGCGCGCCTCGACGCGGCGCTCGCCGAGAGCGTCGAGCTGCATCTGCGCAGCGACGTGCCCTACGGCATCTTCCTCTCGGGCGGCATCGACAGCTCGGCGGTGCTGGCGATGATGCGGCGCCTGACCAACCAGGAGGTGCTGGCCTTCACGGCGGGATTCGCCGCCCCCGGGGCGGCGGACGAGCGCGCGGCGGCCGCGGCGGTCGCGCGGGCGGTCGGCGCCCGGCACGAGACGATCGAGATCACCGAGGCGATGGTCTGGGAGCATCTGCCCGAGATCGTCGCCTGCATGGACGACCCGGCCGCCGACTACGCGATCATCCCGACCTGGCTGCTCGCGCGGCGCGCTTGCGGGGATGTGAAGGTGGTGCTGTCGGGCGAGGGCGGGGACGAGATGTTCGCGGGCTATGGCCGCTACCGCACCGCCATGCGGCCCTGGTGGCTGGGCGGGCGGATGATGCGCGCCCGCGGCACCTTCGACCGGCTGGACGTGCTCAGGACGCGCCCGAGCGGCTGGCGGGACGGGTTGGCCGCCGACGAGGCGACGGCGACACACGGGGGGAGTCTGGGCGGGACTCTGGGCGGGACTCTGGGCGGGACTCTGGCGGACGGCGACTCTGGGGACGGATCCGGGGATGGGTCCGGGGGCAGGCGCCGGCCGCACGCGGCTGGCCAACGTTCAGGCGGCCGACGTCGCCGGCTGGCTGCCGAACGACCTCCTGCTCAAGCTCGATCGGTGCCTGATGGCGCACGGGGTCGAGGGGCGGACCCCGCTGCTCGATCGCGGCATCGCCGAGGCGACGTTCCGCCTGCCCGACCACCTCAAGGTCCGCCACGGCCAGGGCAAGTGGCTGCTGCGGCGCTGGCTCGAGCAGGCCCTGCCCGCGGCGCGGCCGTTTGCGCGCAAGCAGGGCTTTACGGTTCCCGTGGGGGCGTGGATCGCGGCCGCGGGCGCGCGGCTCGGCCCGCTGGTCGCCGCCTCGCCGGCGATCGGCGAGATCGCCGATCCCGCGCGCGTCACCGCCCTCTTCCGCAACGCCGCGGGGCGCCGCGAGGGTTTTGCCGCCTGGGCGCTGCTGTTCTACGCGCTCTGGCATCGGCGGCATGTGGAGGGGCTGTTGCCCTGCGGGGACGTGTTCGAGACGCTCTCGGTGCATTGAGGACGGGCCGTGGCGGAGCATTTCGATCTCGTCGTTCGTGGCGGCAGCGTGGTTTTGCCGTGGGGGACCGAGGCGCTCGATATCGGGGTGCGCATGGGGCGGATCGCCGGGCTTGGGGTGGGCGCGGCGGAGGGGGCGGAGATCGTCGATGCACGGGGGCTGACGGTGCTGCCCGGGCTGATCGATCCGCATGTGCATCTGAGGGACCCCGGCGATCCGGCGGTGGAGAGCATTCCGAGCGGCACGCGGGGCGCGGTGCTCGGCGGGCTCAGCGCCGTCTTCGACATGCCGAACACCAGCCCCGCGATCACGGACGCGGCGCAGCTCGCCTGGAAGCAGGCCTATGTCGAGGGCGCGGCGTGGTGCGATATCGGGCTCTATGTCGGGGCGACGAAGGGGAACGTGGGCGCGCTGGCGGGGCTTGAGGCCGGGCGCGGGGTGTGTGCGATCAAGGTCTTCGCGGGCAGCTCGACGGGCGATCTGCTGGTCGAGGACGACGAAAGCCTCGAGCGGGTGATGCGCGCCGGGCGGCGGCGGATCGCCTACCACTCGGAGGACGAGTATCGGCTGAGGGCGCGGCGGGGGCTTTTCCACAGCGGCGAGCCCTATGCGCGGCACATGGAATGGCGTGACGAGGAGACCGCGTTTCTCGGCACGCGGCGGCTGATGGCGCTGGCGCGCGAGACGGGGCGGCCGGCGCATATCCTGCACGTCTCGACCGCCGAGGAATTCGCGTATCTCGGGGAGTTTCGCGACGTGGCGACGGTGGAAGTGCTGGTGAACCACCTGACGCAGGTCGCTCCGGACGCCTACGAGGCGCTCGGCGGCTATGCGGTGATGAACCCGCCGATCCGCGGGCCACGCCATCGGGACGCGGCGTGGGCGGCCGTGCGCGACGGCACGGTGGACACGATCGGCTCGGATCACGCCCCGCACGGCCGCGCGGCGAAGGAGAGGCCATGGCCGGAGTGCGCGGCCGGGCTCACCGGGGTGCAGACGCTGGTCCCGGTGATGCTCGAGCATGTGAATGCGGGAAGGCTGAGCCTGGGGCGGCTGGTCGATCTCATGTCCGCGGGGCCGGCGCGGGTTTATGGGGTGGTGGGCAAGGGCCGGATCGCGGCCGGGTATGACGCCGATTTCACGATCGTGGACATGGGGCGGCGGCGGAGAATTGAGCCCGAGTGGCTGGTTTCGCCCTGCGGCTGGAGTCCGTTCGCGGGGGTCGAGGTGCGGGGGTGGCCGGTGATGACGGTGGTGCGGGGGCGGGTGGTGATGCGTGAGGACGAGGTGCTCGGCGCGCCGGCCGGGCGGCTGGTGAGGTTCGCGTAAGGGACGGGGTCCAGGGCCTCAAGGCCCTGGCGGGGTGCAGGGGCGGAGCCCCTGCTGCCAGTGCTCGGCGGCGGCGGCGACGTTGGTGGGGGCGGTGCCGCCTTTGGAGGTGCGCGAGGCGAGCGAGGCTTCGACCGAGAGCACGCCGTAGATCGCCTCGGTGATGCGGGGTTCTTCCGCGTGCATTTCGGCCAGCGTGAGCTCGGCGAGGGCGACGTTGCGGGCTTCGGCCTTGGCGACGAGGCGGCCGGTGACGTGGTGGGCGGTGCGGAAGGGCAGGCCGAGCGTGCGGACGAGCCAGTCGGCGAGGTCGGTGGCGGTGGAAAAACCGTCGCCGGCCATGGCGCGCATGCGGGCGGTGTCGGGGGTGAGGTCGCGGACCATGCCTTCCATGGCGGCGAGCGAGAGCGAGAGGGTGTCGGCGGTGTCGAAGACCGGTTCCTTGTCCTCCTGGAGGTCCTTGCCGTAGGCGAGCGGCAGGCCCTTGAGCACCGTGAGGAGGCTGATGAAGGCGCCGGCGATGCGGCCGGCTTTGGCGCGGACGAGCTCGGCGGCGTCGGGGTTGCGCTTCTGCGGCATGATGGAACTCCCGCTGGTGAAGGCGTCCGAGAGGCGGATGAAGCCGAAGCCGGGGCTCGCCCAGAGCACGATCTCCTCGGCCAGCCGCGAGAGGTGGGTGGCGAGGATGGCGGCGGCGGCGAGGAATTCGAGGGCGAAGTCGCGGCTCGAGACGGCGTCGAGGGAGTTTTGGCATGGCCGGTCGAAGCCGAGGGTTTCCGCCGTCATGGCGCGGTCGATGGGGAAGGCGGTGCCGGCAAGGGCGGCGGCGCCGAGCGGGCATTCGTTGAGGCGGCGGCGGCAATCGGCGAGGCGGGAGCGGTCGCGGGCGAGCATCTCGACATAGGCGAGCAGGTGGTGGCCGAAGGTGATCGGCTGCGCCGGCTGGAGGTGGGTGAAGCCGGGCATCGGGTCGGCGGCGTGGGCGAGCGCGCGGTCGGCGAGGGCCTGCATCAGCAGGACGAGCTGGCGGTCGAGCCCGTCGATCGCGTCGCGGAGCCAGAGGCGGAGGTCGGTCGCGACCTGGTCGTTGCGGCTGCGCGCGGTGTGCAGGCGGCGGCCGGCCTCGCCGATGCGGGCGATGAGGCGGGCCTCGAGGTTGGTGTGGATGTCCTCGAGCGCGGGGTCGAAGGTAAATTTTCCCTCCGCAATCTCGGCGGCGATCGCGGTGAGGCCGTCACGGATGGCGGCGCCGTCGGCGGGGCTGAGGACGCCGACGGCGGCGAGCATGGCGGCGTGGGCGAGCGAGCCCGCGATATCCTGGCGCCAGAGGCGCTGGTCGAAGGAGATCGAGGCGTTGATCTCCGCCATGATTGCGGCCGGGCCGGCGGCGAAGCGGCCGCCCCACTGCAAATTCGAGGGAGGTGCTGGCAAGGATCGGAATCCTGGGCGGTGACGTGG
Source organism: uncultured Pseudomonadota bacterium (assembly GCA_963840545.1). Lineage (GTDB taxonomy): Bacteria > Pseudomonadota > Alphaproteobacteria > Acetobacterales > Acetobacteraceae > JAKAWQ01. The sequence continues at coordinate 1,123,903 of CAWIZE010000002.1, forward strand.
GCGATTTGGACAGTAGGAGGGGTGTTTTCGCAGGGCAATATGGCCGAAACGGCCACAGCATTCATTGTGATTGACGTAATGGCCATTTACCGGCCATGCTGCGCCCCATGGACGGCCGGCTCACGAACGCACGCGATGCGACGGAACGGAGCGTGCGGGCGCTCGCCCGGGCGCGCTGGCTGATCGGGCGCCTGGCGAACGGGCTCGCCCAGAGCACGCGCACGCTCGAGCGGCCGGAGGCGGTCAGCGCCGCGGACGGGGCGGCGAGCCTGCTCGCGCTGGCGATCGATGCGCTCTGCGACGGGTTGGCGCGGCTGGCCGAGCTCGGCGACGAGGCGCTGGCGGATGAGCTGGCCGGGGAGGGGAGGCGACGATGATCACGCTGGCGACGCTCCGACTGGAGGACCGTTCGGGGCTGGCGCGGGAGGAGCTCCGCTTCGAAGCGGGGCTGACGGAGGCGGGGCATGTCGCGCTCACGCTCGAGCAGGGGGTCGAGGCGGGCGAGCCGTGGGGAAGCGTGGCCGCCGTGATGCCGACCCTGAGCCTTGCCGATCTCCGGCGGTTTCGCGATCTCATGAGCTCGGTGGTTTTTGCCGCCGAGGCATGCCTCGAGGTTCTGGAGAAGAGGAGTGTTCGGGAGGCGGTTTGATCAGGTTGCGTCGCGAACGGGGCGGTTGCCGCGCGAGAAGGAGGCGGCGGCGGCGATCAGGCACATGATCGCGGCGAAGATGAAGGCCGCGGTGAGGCCGGCATGGAAGGGTGCTGCGATCAGGTCGGGGAAGAAGGCGTGCCCGGTCAGCGCGGCGCGGTCGGCGGGCGGAAGATGGTCGAGGACGCCCGGGCCGAGGAGCGTCGCGATCGGGTTGTAGCCGAGGAAGGCCGCGAAGAGGATCGAGACCGGCGGCAGGGCGCCGATGCGGGCGGCGGCGGCGGCGGGGACGCCGTGCCGGAGCAGGCCCTGCGTCAGGGTGGGCGGGAGCGTGCGCGAGAGCCCGATGATCATGAGGGTGAAGAAGATCCCGATCGAGAGGACCTGGGCGGCGTTCTGGAAGGTCGCGTTCATGCCGCCGCCGGCGCCGCGGTCGCGCGCGGGAAGGCTGTTCATGACGGCGGCGCGGTTGGGCGCGGCGAAGGCGCCCATGGAGAGCCCGATGCAGAGGAGGATCGCGGCGAAGCTCGGGTAGGAGAAATCGACCGGGAGGAGGATGAGGAGAAGGAAGCTCGCGGCGGCGCCGATCATTCCGCCGGTGGCGAACCAGCGCGCGCCGAGATGATCCGAAAGATAGCCGGAGACGGGGCCCGCGAGGAGGAAGCCCAAGGTCAGCGGCAGCATGAAGATGCCGGCCCAGAGGGGCGTCTGCTCGAAGCTGTAGCCGTGCAGGGGGAGCCAGATTCCCTGCAGCCAGATGATGAGCATGAACATCAGCCCGCCGCGGCCGATCGCGGAGAGGAAGGTCGAGAGCGTGCCGAAGGTGAAGGCCGGGATGCGGAAGAGCGAGAGCCGGAACATCGGCGCGGGGACGAGGCTTTCGATGATCGCGAAGGCGGCGAGCGAGGCCGCGCCGGCGGCAAGGAGGAAAAGAACGGGCGCGCTGGTCCAGCCCATGTCATGTCCGTTTGCCGGCTGAATGCCGGAGGTGATGCCGATCATGATCAGGATCAGGCCGGCGGCGAAGGCGATGTTGCCGGCCCAGTCGATATGGGCGCGATGGCGCTCGCCGACTTCCGCGAGCTTGAGGTACGACCAGATCGTGCCGAACAGCCCGAACGGCACGGAGACGAGGAAGACGAGCCGCCAGTGGATCGCGGCGAGCACGCCGCCGAGGATCAGGCCGATGAAGGAACCGCTGATGCCGGCGATGTTGTTGATGCCCAAGGCGAGGCCGCGCTGGTTCGGCGGGAAGGCGTCGGTCAGGATGGCGGCGGAGTTGGCGAGCAGGAACGCCGCGCCGATGCCCTGGACGACCCGCCCGACGATCAGGAAGAGCGCGCCGGCGCGGCCGGTCAAGGGATCGAGCGTCAGCACCAGCGAGGCCGCGGTGAAAATGACGAAGCCGAGATTGTACATCCGCACGCGGCCGAACATGTCGCCGAGGCGGCCGAGGCTCACGACGAGGACGCTGCTCACGATCAGGAAGCCGAGGATCATCCAGAGCAGATAGAAAAAATTGCCGGGCGCGAGCGGGTTCAGCCGGATGCCGCGGAAGATGTCGGGCATCGCCACCAGCATGATCGAGGAATCGATCGTCGCCAGCAGGACCGCGATGGTGGTGTTGGAGAGCGCCAACCATTTGTAGGAGGGGGAGATGGCGGGGGCGCGCGATGGCGTGCCGGCCGCGGCGGCGAGGCGGGTCATGCCGCGCGTGGGGACGCTTGTTCGTCGAGGAGGGCGATGATCTCCCGGGTCGTGCCGATTTCGCCCAGCCGCGGGAAGATCCGCGTGATGCTGTTGATGTGGGCATCGGCGTTGAGGTCGGTCATGGCGTCGGTGGCGAGGGTGACGTTGAAGCCGTGCTCGTGCGCCTGGCGCGCGGTCGAACTCGACGCCGATGCTGGTGGCGACGCCGGCGATGGCGACCTGGGTGACGCCGAGTTTTTCCAGGTGCGAAGCCAGCCCGGTGTTGGTGAAGGCGCCCCAGGTTCGCTTGGTGAGCGTGTGATCATGCGGTTGGGCGTTCAGCTCCGGGACGAGATCGGTCCAGCCGGGGGGAAATTCGCCGACGCGGACCCGCTGCTCCGTGCGGCCCGGCGCGCCGCCGGCGACATTGACGAGGACGACCGGGAGGTGGTGGCGGCGGAACGCATCGGCGAGGGCGGCGGCGCGCGCCACGACCGCGTCGGCCGGGTGCGCGGTGGGCAGTGCTACGATGCCTTGCTGCAGATCGATGAGGATGAGGGCGGTTTTCGCGTCGAGCGTGGTGACGGCCATGGCGAATTCCTTGCGGTGATGGGGGTCGGGGCGCCTGTCGCGCGCGAAGACCTCTCGCGCGCTAAGGGCGGACGAGGCGCTTGAGCAGCGCAATCGCGCGCGCGAGCTGATCGAGCTCGTGCGGGGCGAGGTTTGTCCGGATGGCGCGGAACAGCCAGTCCTCGCCGGCCGCGCGGACGGCGGCGATCCATTCCCGGCAGGCGGGGGTGAGGGAAAGGATGGTCTGCCGGCCGTCGTTCGGGTCCGGCGCGCCGCCGACGAGGCCGGCCGCCTCGAGCGTGGCGATGGTGGCGCCCATGGATTGCGGGCGCACGCCCTCGGCCCGCGCAAGGGTCGTCACCGTCGCGGGACCGTCCTGCTCGAGGCGGAGGAGGGCCGAGATCTGAGACGAGGTCAGGTCCCCGGGATGGGCCTGCTCGCGGAGCCGCCGCTTCAGCGTGCCGAGGACGCAGCGAAGCTCGCCGGCGAGCGCCTGGGCCCAGGTGGCATCGGCGCCGGCATCGGCATCGGCGTCGGCATCGGCATCGGCGTCGGCATCGGCATCGGGCTCATGCTCGGTGATGGGCATGAGCGGCATATAGGAAGGCAGCCTACAAAGGCAAGCTACCGACTCCCCCGCCCCACGGTTGAACGAGACATCTCGTAAGCGGACGATTTCCGCGTAGGAGGTGCTTCATGGACGACAACGAGAGAGGCAGGGAGCGGCCGGGGGCCGCAGCGACCGCAAGAGTCTGGCGCAGCGGGGGCTAGCAGCGGGGGCCAAGTCTGCGGAGGGTGTCATGAACCTCCGGCAGATAAAGCGAGCTGTCCGAGGATGAATCACCCAAGGGCTATGGCATCGCGAGTCCGCCGTTCACCTCGAGCATTTGCCCGGTCACATAGCCGCTCAGCCGCTCCGAACAGAGATAGAGAAATGCGCCGACGCACTCCTCGGCCACCCCGATCCGGCCGAGCGGGATCATCTTTCGCGCCGCCTCCTGGGCCTCGCGCGAGGTGGTTCGATCCTGCATCGGTGTTGCAATCACGCCCGGGGAGACCGCATTCACCCGAATCCCGTACGGCGCCGCCTCCTTTGCCAACGCGCGGGTGAAGGTGGCGACGAACGCCTTGCTCGCCGCGTAGAGCGACGAACCGCCACCTCCTCCGGTACGGGCCGCGACCGAGCTCAGATTGATGATGACGCCCCCGTCTCCTTGCCTCCGGAACTGCCGCATGGCGGCACGGCACCCGGCGAACACCGGACGCATATTGAGCGCCACGTGCTGATCGAACATTTCGTCGGACGTCTCAGCCACCGGCCGGCGCTCGATCAGGTCACCGGCATTGTTGATCAGGATCGACAATTTTCCAAAGCGAGAAACGGTCTCCTCGATCAACCGCTCCAACGTGCCCGGCGTGCGAATATCGCCCTGCATCACGAGCGCCTCTCCGCCCGCCGCCGCGATATCGGCGGCGAGCGCCGCCGCGGCCGCGGCACTGCGATGGTAGTGGACACCGACACGCAGGCCCGCCGCGGCCAAACCGCGCGCCGCGGCCGCGCCGATCCCCTGGCTGGCGCCGGTGATCAGACAGACCTTGCCCCGCAGATCCTCCATGGAAATGACTACCCCCGTCCCCTTGGCCGCAAGAATTTCATTTGTCCGGCGATGAGCGGTGCGGGCCTGATTGCGCGTCCGCCGTCAGGAACGGCACCGCGGCCGCGTGGAACGCCTCCGGGTCCTCGAGCTGAGGCGTATGGCCGGAGCGCTCCAGAACAACCACCCGGCATTGGGGAATCAGCTCCTGCATCGCGAGCGCGTGCGCGGGCGTGCGCGCGCGATCGTGCCGGCCCTGAATGATCATCGTCGGCGCGGCAATTCGCCCGAGATGCTCGAATGTCCGGGCGCGCGCGTTGGACCGTGCGGCATCGACCGCAGCCGGCTGCGACGCGCTCAGGGCAATGCAGCGAAACCGACCCATCTCTTCGGCCGGCGGGGGGTGGTGGAAAAATCCCGCGACCACCGGGGCGACCGTCGCCTCGTTCCACTCGGCCCTCGCCAGAGCATCCGCCTTGCCGAGCGCCGTTTCCGGGTCGGCAGTGAAGGCGCCGGTGGCGACCAGCATGAGGCGGGCGAGGCGGTCCGGGTGGCGCAGCGCGAAGTGCTGCGCCACCACCCCGCCCATCGATCCCCCGACGAGGACAATGCAGTCGATCCCCCGGTCGTCCAGGACTCCGGCCAGCGCATCGGCGTAGGTTTCCATCGTGTACGGACCGCCGAGCCGCGCGGACCCGGCAAATCCCGGCAGGTCGGGGGCGAGCCCCGCCCTGCCGGCGTGGGCAAGCCGGTCGAGCGTTGGCTCCCAATAGGCGCTCGATTGGCAGAACCCGTGCAGGAAGACCACCGGGAGCCCGGTGCCGCCACGTTCGACGCAGTGCATAGCCTAGAGGCTCTTCTTCAGCGCTTGCGCCTTGTTGGCGGACGCCGTCAGCGCCTGGTGCGGCGTGATCTGGCGCAAAAGCGCCTCCTGCACCCGCTGCTGGGTAAAGCGGTCCCACTCCGCATACCAGGTCGCTGCGATGTTCTCGCGCGCCCGCGCCGAGCCGGTACTGCTGGCTTCGCAACGCCAGATCGTAGCCCCATCCTTGCTGTGCCCGGATGATATCGGGGTCGCTGTCGAGCGACTTGAACGCGTACCCCACACCGTATTTCAGATACCACTCCTTGGCCGTGTAGTAGTGGCCGCTCGCATCCTTGCCGCCGACATAGTAGAGGAGACGCTCTGCCGCGGCGCGGACTTTGGTCTTCGGGCTGAGCCCGTAGAGGCGCGTCCATCCCATCGGGCCGTGACCGGTGTCGGTCAGCCCAGGGAACCGGGTCATCGCGATGCTGCCGGCACGCGTGCTGTAGGCAGCCATATTGGCTCGCGGCATGACGTTCCCGACATTCGAGGTGAACACTCCCTGGCCGCTGAGATACGCATCGCGCGCCTGGGTTTGATCGAGCTGCAGCCCGCGTGGGTCGAGGATATGCCAGCCGTGCATCGCCTCGACCATCCATTCGAGAACCAGCAGCGCCGATTTGTCTTCATCCGGATAGACCGGATCCAATGCCGGAGTGAAGAGATGGCCGCCGGATGCAAAGACCATGGACCAAAGCTCGTCCAGCCCGTCAACGTCGATCTTGTATCCCTTCAGGATCGGGTAGTCCGCGATGCCCGCCTTCCTGACCGCGAGCGCCGCATTCTTGAGCTCCTCCAGCGTCACCGGAGGCTTTGCCACACCCGCCTTCGCGAGCGCGTTCTTATCGTACATATAGACGAAAATGTCGCCGTAGTACGGTGTGCCGTATTGCTTTCCCTTGTAATAGAGGGCCTCAAGGTTGAAGGGATAGATGTCGCGGTCGAGCTCGGCGAGCCCCGCCATGCCATCGATCGGCTGCAGCCAGCCCGCCTCGACCCATGCGCCGAGGTCGATGTCGCGGACATAGAAAGCGTCCGACTGGTCGCCGGCGTTGAGCAAGGCAATCATCTTCTCGGCATAGAGCTGCAGGTCGAGCGGCGTATATTTGACGCGCAGATCGGGATTTTCGGCCATGAACCGCTTCAGGAAAGCGGCGACGATCTGCGGCTCGAACGCCCAGCCATCGAACGTCACCGTGGTTTGCGCCGCGCCGGCGGCGGGTCGCAGACCGGCGGCTTCGACGCCAAGTCCGGCCCCGGCGGCCGCACCCGCGAGCAACAATGTCCGCCGGGCGAGCCCCGTGCGCTTCGCGATCTCTCCATGCATGCTTTGCTACCTCCGTGGTTGAGCGCGGTGCGAAGGGCGTGTCATCTCTTTCACCCCTTGACCGCGCCTGCGGTCAGTCCCTCGACGATGAATTTACGAAAGATAAAGGCGAGCACGAGCGGTGGAATCACCGCCAGAACGCCGCCCGTCGTCATCAACGTGCGCGCCGTGGTGACATCGGTCGCGAAGCCGGCGACGACGACCGTCACGGTCTTGGACGCCATCGTGTTGGTCAGGATCACGGCGAACAGATAATCGTTCCACGCCGTCATGAACGCGAACATCCCCGCCCCCGCGAGGCCCGGCCTGGCCATCGGCAGCAGCACCTTGAACAGCATCTGGGCCCATGTGCATCCGTCGACCAGCGCCGCTTCCTCGACCGCGCGCGGTATCGCCTGGAAGTAGCTTTTCAACAGCCAGATCGTGAATGGCAGGGTGAATGTCAGGTAGGTGAGCATCAGTGCCGGCAGAGTGTCGAGCAGGCCGAGCAGCCTGACCATCAGGTAAAGAGGGATGATCAGCGCAATGCCCGGGACCATGCGCGATCCGAGATAGAGCATCAGCAGACTGCTCCGGCCCCGGAATTGCAGGCGGGCGAAGCTGTAGCCCGCCAAGGCGCCGAGAACGATGTTGAGGAGCGCAGCGCCGGTTGCCGCGATCAATGAATTGACGATGCCGTGCAGGGTGTCGGCCGCCGCCTGGCTCCCCACCAGCGCACGGACGCCGGAAGGATTGAAAAAGGACAGGTAGTTGCTCAACGTCGGATGCGCCGGGATCCATTGCGGCGGGACCGAAACTGCGTCCTTTTCGTGCATGAAGCTGGTCAGCACCAGCCATGCGAAGGGCGCCAGAATGAAGATCGAAAGGAGAAATGCAAAGATCACGAGAAGCGCGGTACGTCGCCGCCTGCGCCAGGAAGCGGCGAGCCGGAGCGAACTCACGTCTCGAACTCACCGCGATGATAGAGGGCGCGAAAATAGATCACCGAAAGACCGGCCGTGAGCAGGGTGATCAGCCACGCGTAGGCGTCGCCGAGGCCGAAATCGAGGTTCTCGAAGGTCGTGATGTATGTCTGCCAGGTCAGCGTGGTGGTGGCGGTCCCGGGGCCGCCGGACGTGAGCACATAGATCACATCGAAGGCATGCAGGGCATACATCGTCTCGATAATGAGGACGACCAGCAGCGGCTGCGCGAGCCACGGCAAGGTGACGTGGCGGAACAGGCCGAGCTCGTCGGATCCGTCGATGCGCGCCGCGTCGTAAAGCTCGCCCGGGATGCGCTGCAACGCTCCGAGCAGGAGGATGACCGCAAGCGGGAACATGCTCCAGACATGGGCTGAGACCAGGGCCAGGAGCGCGCCCGAGGAGGAGGAAAGCCAGCCTTGATAGTGGCGAATCGCTCCGAGAGCCTTGAGGAGCCCGTTGAGGACGCCGACCTTGGGATCGTAGATCCATTGCCACATCAGGCCGTTGACGACCGGGGGAATGGCCCATGGGATCAAGATCAGGACGCGCAGGACGGCGCGGCCCGGAAAGGGCGAGTTCAGCAGCAGCGCGCCGCCCACGCCAAGCAGGCTCACCAGCACCACGGCCAGGCTGGTGAACTTCGCGGTCACCACAAGTGCTGCCCAGAACTCGGGCGAGGCGAGAATCCGGAGAAAATTGTTCAACCCGATGAAGGCGAATGCGTGGGGCCGCATCAGGTTGTAATGGTGCAGGCTGATCCATGCCGAATCGACGATGGGGAAGGCGACGAGGACCGCGATCGCCGCGATCGAGGGAGCATTCAGCAGGTAGCCAAAGGAGGTGCTTTCGAAGGCGAGGAGGCGGCGCAGCCTGAAGACATCCCGGCGGCGACCCCCGCCGCGGCGCAAGTCATTGTTTCTGTTCGATCCGGCCGTGACGGTCGGGGCCATCCACGCAACTCCCCGTTCCACGCAACTCCAATGGCTTATCCGGCCGGCGCAGCCGTGGAAGCCCGCCGCCACCGTATGGACACGAATGTAGTTTTGCAACTTTTTTGTTTGAAATCGCCCGCGGGATGCCCAGAATGAGCGGGCTGGGGCCGGACCATATGAAATGCGACTACATTCCGCCTGACGGATCAGTCCCCGATCGGCTGGTGCTCCGTCTCGCCGTGCAATCGCCGCAGCGCCGCCCGGGCGCGACGCAGCTTGGGCGCCGAGCGCTCGAGCCGCCGCGACGCCACCAACGTCGCCAGGCAGTCGAGAACGTAGAGCTGACCGTAGCGGCTCCGGTTCGGGATCTCGAAGTGCTGATCGTTGTCGGGAATATGGAGCGGCAGCAGGATGGTGCTCGCGGCTGCCAGGGGGCTGCCTGTTCTGGTGACCGCGATCACCTGCGCCCCGGCCTCGCGGGCCGAGCCGGCGCTTTCGACGAGCGCGCGCGGCAACCCCGTCACGGAGAACAGCAGCAGCGCGTCCTCGGCGTTGCAGGTCGCGGCGGCAATCCGTTGTTTGTACGAGTTGGTCAGGGCCGTCGCATGGATGTCGAATCGAAACAGCCGGTTCTCGGCCTCCTCGGCGATGTTGGCCGAGCTGCCGCCCGTTCCCATGCAGAAAACCCTCTGCGCCGCATCGATCGCGGCCGCCGCTCGCTTGAGGGCCGCCGGGTCGCGCTGGGAGAAGCTGGAGGCGAGCGCCTGTGCGGTCGCTTCGTACACCTGTTTGGCAACCACGTCCGGGTCGTGCGAGATTTTTGCGTTGTCCGACGGGACGAACATGCGCGCGGTGGCGAAATCCTCGGCGAGGCGTTGCTTGAGATCAGTGAAGCCGCGGCAGCCGACCCGGCGGGCGAAGCGGACCACGGTGGGCTCGCTCACGGCGGCCCGCTTCGCCAGTTCCCTCGTGCTCATCCGGGTGGAGACGGCGATATCGGCGAGGACAACCTCGGCGACCTGGCGCTCGGCGCGGTTCAGGTCCTCCAGGGCGCGGCGAATGCTGTCGATCGTGCTGACATGGCCGGAAGGAAAGCGGGGCGGCTTGGCGCGCGAGGAGCGTCCTGGCATGGCACTTCTACGCCCGCCGTGCCGATGGCGGCCCCTGATCGAACCCGTGGCGCCGGTTCATCAACTTGCTCCCGTGTTGATGGGCGCGCGGCCTCGCCCGACCGCTCGCTATCACGGAGCTCGGCGGAAGCGTGGCAAGGCTCCGGCCTGGTTGGAGAGCGTGATGCGCAAAGCCGCGGCCGACGACACCGGGTGACCGATCCTGAGAGGTATCGACGGGCGTTGCCCGGCCATGTGCCTTGCATCCATCCATATCGCCGCCATCGCGTGCGCGAGATCGCACATTGTTAGACAGCAATGAAGGAACCGCCGGGTGGCAATGCCGCATGGTCGGAGCGCTCACGTGATTTCGGTGAATGGCGTTGCCGTGCACTATTCCTCGGAAGGCCCGCCGGATGCCCCCATTTTGATGTTTGGCAATGGGCTGGCCACTAGCACAGCGATGTGGGACGAGCAAGCGCGGCATTTTTCCCGGCACTGGCGGGTGCTGCGCTATGACACGCGAGGACATGGAAGCACGGGCGCTTCGGAGCCGCCCTACTCCGTGGAGCAACTTGCCGATGATGTTGTCGGCCTGCTGGATTGCCTGGGCATCGCGCGCGTGCATTACGTCGGCCTCTCGCTCGGCGGCATGATCGGGCAGTGCGTCGTCGCCCGTCACGCGGAGCGGTTCGCGTCGCTGACCCTGTGCGACACCACCATGCGCAAGAACCGCCCAATGTGGGATGCCCGGATCGCCGCCATCGCAGCGAACGGGATCGAGCCGCAGGTGCAGCCCTCGATCGATCGGTGGTTTACGGCGTCATTCTCGGCGGCCCATCCGGAGATCGTCGAGCGCTTGCGAGACATGATCCGCACGACATCGAAGCAAGGGTATCTCGGTTGCGCGATGGCGATCCGGGACATGGACCTGGAGCCGCTGACCCGCACGATCGTCGTGCCCACGCTCATCCTTGTCGGTCGCGACGACCGCTCCACTCCGATCGCGGAGGCCGATGCGTTGCATGCGGCAATCCGCGGCTCGGAATTGGCCATTCTCGAGCATGCGGCGCACCTGCCCAACATCGAGCAGACAGGCCGGTTCAACGAAGTGCTCGAGCGATTCTTGAACACCCACCGTCGGGCGATGTCAGGTTAACTGGTTCCGCCGGGCTTGAGCCGGCACTTTGGTCCGGGGAATTTGCGAGGATATCGCCGCATATCGCCGCCATCGCGCATGCCGCCCGGGCCGGCGCCGTGCGGCGATGTCAGAGGGCGGCGAGCTCGGCCAGCGTCTCGTGCGCGGCGCGCACCACGGCGGCGGCGTTGATGTCGAACGTCCTGTAGACGTCAGCGATCTTGCCGGAGGCGCCGAAGCCGTGCATGCCGACGAAGCGGCCTTCGAGGCCGATATAGCGCTCCCAGCCCAGCTCGACCGCCGCTTCCACCGCGACGCGCGCGCGGGTCGTGCCGAGGACGGCCTTCTTGTAGGCGGCGTCCTGCTCCTCGAAGAGCAGGCGGCACGGCATGGAGACGACCGCCGTCGGGATGCCTTCCGTCTGGAGAAAATCCCGCGCCTCGACCGCGAGATGCAGTTCCGAGCCGGTGCTCAGGATGGTGAGCTTGCGCTCGCCGCCCGCGGCCTCGAGCAGGACATAGGCGCCCTTGGCGGATTTGTTTTCGCAGCCGGGCTCGCGGCGCAGGAGGGGCATCGGCTGGCGCGAGAGGGCGATGAGGGCCGGGCGACGCGGCGCGTCCAGGATCAGCTCCCAGCACTCGGCGGTCTCCACCGGATCGCCCGGGCGGATAGACGGCGAGGCCGGGAATGGCCCTGAGCGCCGCCAGCTGCTCCACCGGCTGATGGGTCGGGCCATCCTCGCCGAGCCCGATGGAATCATGCGTCATGACGAAGATCGTGCGGATCTGCATGAGGGCGGCGAGGCGGATGGAGGGGCGGCAGTAATCGGAGAAGCAGAGGAAGGTGCCGCCATAGGGGATCAGGCCGCCATGCAGCGCGATGCCGTTCATGGCAGCGGCCATGCCGTGCTCGCGCACGCCGTAATGCATGTAGGCGCCGTTGTAGTCGCCGGGCCTGATCTCGATCATGCCCTTCGCCTTGGTGTTGTTCGAAGGCGTCAGGTCGGCCGAGCCTCCCAGCAGCTCGGGAATGGCTGCCGCGAGATGGTCGAGCACGGCGCCGCTGGCCGAGCGGGTCGCCATGTCCTTGCCGCCGGCGATGAACTCGGCGCGGGCCGCCGCGATCGCCTTCTTCCACCCGGCCGGCAGCGCGCCGTTGATGCGACGCTCGAACTCGGAGCGGAGCTCGGCCGGCGCCGCCTTGACGCGATCGGCCCAGGCCATGCGGGCCGCGCGGCCCTTGGCGCCGATCTCGCGCCACGCGCGGAGCAGTTCCGCGGGGATCACGAACGGGGGAGACTCCCAGCCGAGGGTCTTCCGCGCACCGGCGATTTCCTCTTCGCCGGGGGCGTCGCTATGGGCCTTCTGGGTGCCGGCCTTGGTCGGGAAGCCGAAGCCGATGATGGTCTTGCAGGCGATCATGGACGGCTGGTCCGTGACGGCCCGGGCGGCGGTGATGGCGTCGCGGATCGCGTCGGTGTCGTGGCCGTCGATCTCCTGGACGTGCCAGCCGGAGGCGCGGAAGCGCTCGACCTCGTTGTCGGAGACCGCGAGGCTGGTCGCGCCGTCGATCGAGATCGAGTTGTTGTCCCAGAAGGCGATGAGGTGGCCGAGCTTGAAGTGGCCCGCCATGGAGATCGCCTCCTGGCTGATGCCCTCCATCAGGCAGCCATCGCCCATGAAGACGTAGGTCCAATGCTTGCAGAGCGCGTCGCCGAACCCGGCGTTCAGGATGCGCTCGGCGAGGGCGAAGCCCACCGCGTTCGCGATGCCCTGGCCGAGCGGGCCGGTCGTCGTCTCGATGCCGTCGGCGTGCTTGTATTCGGGGTGGCCGGCGGTCTTGCTGTCGATCTGGCGGAACCGCTTCAACTCGTCCAACGTCATATCCTTGACGCCGGTCAGGTAGAGCAGGCTGTAGAGCAGCATCGAGCCGTGTCCGTTCGACAGCACGAAACGGTCGCGGTCGAACCAATGTGGATCGGCCGCATCGAACTGCATGAAATCCTGGTAGAGAACGGTGGCGATGTCGGCCATGCCCATGGGCGCGCCGGGATGACCGCTCTTCGCCTGCTGCACGGCGTCCATGGAAAGAAACCGGATGCAGTCGGCCATATCCCGCAGGTGCCGGTCGCGGGGCCTGGGGACCGTCTTGATCGCCGGAGTGGGCGTGGCGTCGGCCATGATTGGAGCCTCCTTCTTCGCCGGATCGACCGAGGTGGCAGGGTATGGCATGGCTTCTTGAGCACCGGAACCGGATGGCCCGCTGCGCGGCGGCGACCGGCAACTCTCCACCTTCTTTCCGAAACCGGCCCGTCTGCAATCCAGCCAGTGGCCTTACGACCGGCAGGCGACCTTGAAAATGGCCCACCGCCGTTATCGGGGATGTTGGGGCAAAGCCGGGACCGCGGCTAAGCGACCGCCTCCCCTCCTTCGCCATGCGCAACCCGATGTCGTCGGCTGGGTCGCGCAAGGCGTTGTGACGAGCAAGAAGGCGGGCGCGGTCGAGGTCCGTGGAATCGGTCCGATGAACGAAGAGCCGGGCAACGCCCGAAACGGGCGTGAATGAATCGGGGTTGAGGCTATTGGCGAGGCTGCTCGAGCTTCCGGCATGCTCGTTGCGGCAGACGGTCGGGATGATGATCCGGGTCTCCCCGGCGGCGATCGGCTCGGCGGAAGGAGGCAAGAGCGCGTTCAGCCTGGCTGGAGACGCTCCGGGGGCGGGAATGCGAGAGGGGGGATTCGAACCCCCATGGCCTTGCGGCCGCGCGATTTTGAGTCGCGTACGTCTACCGGTTCCGTCACTCTCGCGGGTGCGGCGGGGCGGGCGGAAGATTGCCGCAGGGCGCAGGGTTGACAAGGGGGCGGCCGGCAAGAAGGCGGGGGCACCCTGCCTGGTATCGGATCGCAGAGCTTCGTGATCGCGACCCGAGCGCCGAAACTCCGCGATCGGGCGCTAGCGGCGCGCCTTGAGCGCCGGGGCGAGGTCGCCGCGCGCCGCGATGTCGATACGGGAAAGGCCGAGCCAGGCGGCGAGGGCGGAAAGCTCGGCGGAGAGCGCCGCGGCGACGGCGGCGGGATCGGCTTCCTCCTCGGCGTAGGCGGCGAGGACGTGCAGCGTCGCTGATTGCCGGTCGGCCTTGAGATCGACGCGGGCGGCGAAGCGCTCGCCCATGAGAAAAGGCAGCACGTAGTATCCGTGGGTGCGCCTGTGCGCGGGCACGTAGATCTCGATCCGGTAGCGAAAGCCGAAGAGCCGCTCGGCGCGATCGCGTTCCCAGAGCAGCGGGTCGAAGGGCGAGACGAGCGCGTTGGCCCGGAGGCGGCGGGGATGGGCGGCGTCGCGGTGCAGGTAGGCCGGCTGGTTCCAGCCGGCGACCTCGACGGGGATCAGCGCGCCGGTCTCGGCGAGCTCGCGCACGCGCGCGCGGGCCTCGGGGCCGAGGCGGAAATAGCGGGCGAAATCGCCGTCCGTGCCGATGCCGAGCGCGCGCGCGGCGATCGAGATCAGGGTGCGCTGCGCGTCCGCCTCGGCGGGCGTGGGGGCGGCGAGGATCGCGGCCGGCAGGACGCGCTCCGGGAGGTCGTAGAGGCGCTCGAAATTGGCCCGCCGTCCGGCGATGGCGAGCCGGCCGCTCCGGAAGAGATATTCGAGGGCCCGCTTGCCGTCGCTCCAGCCCCACCAGGCGCCGCGCGCGGGCCCGCCATCGGCGAGGTCGGCGGCGGCCATGGCGCCGCCGGCGCGGATCTCGGCGAGTGCCGCGGCCACCTGGCGCCTGTTCTCGGCGGCGAAGCGGGCGAGGTCCGACCACAGGCCCAGGCCGCGCGCGGCGCGGGCCATGCGCCAGCGGAAGAGGGGCTGGGCCGTGAGGGGCAAAAGCGAGGCCTCGTGGCCCCAATACTCGAACAGCACGCGCTCGCGCCGGTTGCCCCAGGCGAGCGCGTCGAGCGCCGTCGGCGGATAGGCGCCGAACCGGGAGAAGGCCGGCATGTAGTGCGCGCGCACCAGCACGTTGACGCTGTCGAGCTGGACCGCGCCGAGGCTCCGCACCATGCCGAGGACATGCCGGCGCGCGGGTGCCGCGGGGCGGGCGTGGCCGATCCCCTGGGCCGCGAGCGCGATTCGCCGGGCCATGCGTTCGGAAATGCGTTCCATTGCCTTATCGAACCGAGCCCCCGATGCGGGGGCAGGATGGGAGATGTGCGGAACCTAATGCGAGGCGAGCCAGGTCTTGGCGCTCGGATCGCCCGCGTCGGCGGCCCGGCTGATCCATTCGCGCGCCTGGATGAGATCCTTCGTGACACCGAGGCCGTTCGCATAGAGGTAGCCGATGTTGTACTGCGCGGTCGCATAGTTCTGGGTCGCGGCCGTCTGGTACCAGCTCATGGCCTGGGCGTAGTCGCGCGGAACGCCGAGGCCGTTCTGATAGAAATAGCCGAGATTGTTCTCTGCCGCCGGGTCACCCTGGGCGGCGGCCTTGCGGTACCAGCCCATCGCCTGCGCGTAGTCCTGCGCAACCCCGTTTCCGTGCTCGTAGAGATAGCCGAGATTGTACTGCGCTGCCGCGTTGCCCTGATCGGCGGCCTTCTGGAACCAGATCATCGCCTGGCCGTAGTCGCGCGGGACGCCGAGGCCGTTCTGATAGATCCAGCCGATATTGGTCTGCCCGAGCGCGTTGCCCTGATCGGCGGCTTTGCGGTACCAGCTCATGGCCTGGCCGTAGTCGCGCGGGACGCCGAGGCCGTTCTCATAGAGATTGCCGATATTGGTCTCAGCGAGCGCGTAGCCCTGGGCGGCGGCCTTCTGGAACCAGCTCATCGCCTGGTCGTCGTCGCGCGGGACGCCGAGGCCGTTCTGGTAGATCCAGCCGACATTGTTCTGCCCGGGCGCATAGCCCTGGTCGGCGGCCTTCTGGAACCAGCTCATGGCCTGGCCGTAGTCGCGCGGGACGCCGAAGCCGTTCTCGTAGATCCAGCCGATATTGTTCTCCGCCCCCGTGCTGCCCCGGGCGGCGGCCTTCTGGTACCAGCTCATGGCCTGGCCATAGTCGCGCGGGACGCCGAGGCCGTTCTGGTAGATCCAGCCGATATTGTTCTCGGCGAGCGGGTCACCCTGGGCGGCGGCCTTCTGGTACCAGCTCATGGCCTGGCCATAGTCGCGCGGGACGCCGAGGCCGTTCTCATAGAGATTGCCGATGTTGGTCTCCGCGAGCGCGTAGCCCTGGGTGGCGGCCTTCTGGAACCAGCTCATCGCCTGGTCGTAATCGCGCGGCACGCCGAGGCCGTCCTGGTAGATCCAGCCGATATTGTTCTCGGCGAGCGCGTTGCCCTGGTCGGCGGCCTTCCGGAACCAGCTCATGGCCTGGCCGTAGTCGCGCGGGACGCCGAGGCCGTTCTGGTAGATCCAGCCGATACCGTTCTCCGCGGGTGCGCTGCCCTGGGCGGCGGCCTTCTCGAACCAGCTCAGGGCGGCGGCATAGTCCCGCTGGCGAAAGGCGTTGTCGCCGTTGGTGTAGAGCTCGGCCGCGCCGAGGTTGGGCGAGGGGATCGGCTGGGCGGTGGCGGGCAGCGGCGTGGGCGGCTTGATCGTCGCCACCGCGACCGGCGGCGCGGGCGGCTTCTGGGCCGGGACGACGGGCGCGGGAGGTTTCGCGGCCGCGACGACCGGCGGCGGAGACTTCTGGGTCGTCGCCAGGGGCGTCGGCGGCTTGTTGATCGCCGGCTGACGGCTGCCTATCCATATGAGGAGCCCGACGATGATCACGACGAGCACCGCTGCGCCGCCGAGGATGCGCGGCCACCGCGATGATTTGCGTGCGGGTGCGGCCTCGGCGGGTGCGGCCTCGGCGGGTGCAGAGCGGGCGGGCGCGGCCTCGGCGGGTGCAGAGCGGGCGGGCGCGGCCTGGGCGGGTCCGGCGTCAGCCGGGGCGGCGGGAGCGGGCGGGGGCGGCGCCTCGACGCGGGCCGCCGGAGGAGCGGGCGGGACGGCTTCGGCCTCGCGGCCCGGCGGGCCGCCCGCGGGCACCGCCTGGGCGCGGCCGACGACCTGGTCAACCTGACGGATCAGGCGCTCCATCGCCTGGTCCCAGCCGACGAAGAGGTCGATCCATTGCCGGGTCACCAGCTCGTATTCGTAGGCACCGGTCGGCTCGACATCCTCGACGCGCAGCGGGATGACCGCGCAGCGGCTGCGGCCGGCCAGCACGACCTCCTTCTTGATCTCGTCCGAATTGTTGGTGTGCTCGGAGAAGACCAGCACCATCACTTTGGAGTTGCGGATCACCTGCGAGATCGTCTCGCCGAAATTCGCTCCCGGCGGAACGTCGCGGGTGGCGATCCAGCACGGCACGCCGCGGGTTTCCAGCGCCGCGCAGATCGCGTCCGCGACCTTCCGGTCGGCACTCGAGTGGCTGATGAAGACCGCCGAGCTCATGCAACCGCGTCCCGCCACCTCCGGGTGACACCAGCGTATCTATTGCACTTGCGCATTCGCGGTCCAGTGACCGGGGCGCGCGGCGATGCCGCCGGTTTGCGCGGCAGCTCACCATGGCTTCCGGCTTGGCGCCGGGGCGATCCGCTAAAGCCATGAAATCGATCGCCAAACCAAGACCTGGAGCGTGACGAGCTGAAGTCGGCGCACTCCGGTGCCCGATCGCGGAGTCTCGTCACTCGCGCAGCGATCACGAAACGCCGCGTCGATCGGGCACGTGGACGAACACCGACGTGTCAGCTTTCTATCAAAGCTGGCACCCGGACGTGGGGTCGGACGGGGCCGCGTCGAGGATGACCGCGATGGGACGGCGGGGCTGGCCCGGCGCGACCAGCACCGAGACGAAGCGGTGCTCGAACCAGGCGCGCTCGATGACGGCGGCGATCCCGGGATCGCGGGTCTCGAAGCAGCGCTCCGTGCCGTGCAGGGTCTCGAGCACGAAGCCGTCGAAATTGCCGAGATCGTCGCGGAGGGGGGCGAGGATCCGGCCGGCGAATCGGGTCGGCGATTGAGGCCCAGGCCCAGGTTCGGACTCGGACTCGGGCCCAGGCTCAGGCTCAGGCTCAGGCTCAGGCTCGGGCTCGGACTCGGACTCGGACTCAGGCTCTGGCTCGGACTCGGGCTCCGCTTGGGACGGAACGGAGCCGGCTCCGGCGGGGGCGAGATCGGCGAGCGGCGCGTATGAGCCCATGGCGTGCTGTCCTCCCTGATCCGCCCGCCCCAGGCGGCCGCGGCGCGCGGACGATAGGGGCGCCGCGCCCGCTTCGGTGTGATGGATGTCACACGTCCAAGCGGCCGCCGCGGGGGCGAGGTCTCCGGGCCGGATCCTGCCGGCCCCCCCGTTTCAACCGATATAACGGCGGATCTTGTCCAGGGCCGGCGCCACGGCGGCAACGGAAGCGAACTCCGCCGCCACGCTTTCGAGCTCCCCCGCGAAGGCCTTGCCCGCGACGGTCGGGGATTTGAACGCGTCGCTCCGCGGTCCGAATGCCGCGGCGGCGGGCGCGGCGGGTTTCCCCGCCCCCTCCTTGAGCCCAATGATCTCGTCGGCGATCCGCTGGATCGCGATCAGCAGGCTGGGGGCGGAGGACTCGCCGCCGCCGGCGCGCTGGCCCTCCAGGGTTCTCTTCGCGGCCTCGAGGTCGATGATCGCTTCGGCGCTGCTCGGCATCGTATTTTCTCGCAGTTCGGGGGGACAACTCAGGCGATTGGCTCAAGGTCGACGCTGACGGTCAGCGTATGGGCCCCGCCGCCGAGGATGACGCCGCGCACCGGGCTCACGTCGGCATAGTCGCGGCCGAGCGCGATCAGCACATGCTCCTCCTGGACGACGAGGTCGTTGGTGGGATCGAGCCCGAGCCAGCCCTGGGCGGGGCCGAGCCAGCATTCGACCCAGGCATGCGACTGGTCGACGCCGCGGCGGCGGGCGGCGCCGGGCGGGGGGCGGGTGCGGATATAGCCCGAGGCGTAGCGCGCGGGCAGGCCGAGCGCGCGCATCCCGGCGATCATCACGTGGGAAAAATCCTGGCAGACGCCGGCGCGGGCGGCGACGACCTTGGCCACCGGCGTGGCGATGCCGGTGACGCCGGGGCGGAAGGCGAAATCGGCGCGGAAGCGGGCCAGCACGTCGCGGAGTGCGGCGAGGATCGGCCGGCCGGGCGGGAAGGAGGGCTCGAGCCAGGCCCGCGCGGTCGCATCCGCCGGGGCGTGCGGGCTGTCGAAGAGGAATTCTGCCGCGTCCCAGGCCTCGGCGCCGGCGGCGGCGGCGAGGCTTGCGACCTCCTCCCAGGCCAGCGTTGCCGCGTCCGCGGGCGGGGCTGCGAAGGAAACCGCGACGTCGGCCTCGCTGATCACGGAAAAATCCTGGTGGAGCGCGTGGAGGAAGAGCCAGGTCACGCGGTTGCCGAAATGATCGAGGCCCTCGCTGCGGCGCGCCGGGTCGGGGCTGGTGGTGATCGCCGCGCGCAGCACCTCCTGGCCGGGGCGGCGGCGCGGGGCGAGGTGGAGCATGTGGGTCGCGAGGTCCACCGGGTCGCTATAGCGGTAGGCGGTGACGTGGCGGAGCCGGTACTTCATGATGACGATCTCATGCCGCGAGCTCGCCGAAGCCGAGCGCCTGGGCGGCCGGCAGCAGGGCGAAATAGCGGCGCGAGAGGCGGTCGGACAGCGCGCTGATGCGGGTGCCGATCGCGGCTAGGCGCGGCGGCAGCACGGCGGCCTCGATGCCCTGGTCGGGGCTCGCTTCGAGGCGGGCGACGAGCGCCTGCGTCTCCGCGAGCAGGGCGGCGGCCTCCTCGGCGAGGCCGGTCTCGGCGCCGGCGGCGATCGATCCGAGCAGGGTGCGGATGGCGGCGAGCTGGAAGGCGAGCGAGCGGGGATTGGTCTCGTCGGCGAGGACGAGGTCGAGCACCGGCGCCGGCTGGATGAGGGTGAGGTAGCGGCTGCGGTAGGTGATCGCCGAATCGCAGAGATCGAGCATCAGGGTGAGCCCGGTCTCGATCCTGAGGGGCGGCTCGGCGAGCGCCTGGGCGGCGATGCGGGAGACGGCGAGCCCGCGCTCGAGGCGGCGGCCGAGCTCGAGGAAGAGCCAGGTGCCGCCGCGGACCATGTTCTCGGCGGCGATGCCGGCGACGATGGTCGAGAAGCGGAGCGACGTCGTCATCGCGTGGGCGAGCGCATCGAGGCTGCGGCCGACGCGCCCGGCCTCGGCGCGGGCGGCGCGCAGGCTCTGGGTGAAGGCGGCGTACATGTCGGAGGTGAGGCGGTCGCGGGTGCGCTCGGTGAGGCGGGCGAGCTCCTCGAGGCAGCCATGCACCGCGCCGCCGGCGCGGACCACGGCGAGGAGCTGGGCGGCGAGCGCGGCGGGCGAGGCGGCGGCGTCGCGGTCGATCAGGCGGGCCTCGATCAGGACGCGGTCGAGGCTCTGGCGCTCGACATATTCGCGCGGCAGGCTGCGGCCGCGCTCGATCCGGGCCAGCGCCGCGCGGACGAGGCGCGCCGTGTCCTCGAGCCGCTCGACATAGCGGCCGAGCCAGAAGCAATCGTCGGCGACGCGGCTCGGCAGCTCGCCCACGGTGCGGCGGATCGGAACCGGCGGCAGGGCGGACATGGTCGGGCCGACGAGGTCGCTGTCCTCGTCGGCGAGCACCCAGACATCCTTGGCGACCCCGCTCGCAGGCAGCCGGCCGGCGAGGATGTCCGCGGGCTCGATCAGGCGGGCGAGGCCGCCCGGCATGGCGCGCCAGGGCCGCCCGCCGCCATCGCGCTCGCCGCCCCCCGCGACGAAGAGGCGGAGGATGAGCGGCCGCGGCGCCAGCGACATGGTTTCCTTCGCGCCGCTGCCGACGGGCGTGAAGGAGGGGGCGACCGAGGGGGCGGGCGGGGCGGTCGCGGCATAATCCCACGGCCGATGGCGGAGCCGGGCCTCGATCCCGCGCCATTCCTCGGGGCTGAGCGCGGCGGGGGCGAGCGCCGGCGCCCCGCCCTCGAGGGCCGGGCGGAGGAGCCAGGACTCCGGGGCGGCGAGGAAGCGGGCGAGCGCGGCGGGATCGCCGAGCCAGAGCGTTTCGACCGCGGGGATGCGCAGCTCCTCGGCGAGCAGGCGGCGGCAGAGCGCGGGCAGGAAGGCGGCGAGTGCCGGGGCTTCGAGCAGGTCGGCGCCGGGATGGTTGACGATCCGCACCGCGCCCTCGCGCATCGCCGCCATCAGCCCGACGACGCCGTTCGGGCTGCTCGCCTGCAGCTCGAGCGGATCGAGGGTGGCCCCGGGCAGGCGGCGCAGCAGCACGTCGATCTGCTGGAGGCCCTTGAGGGTTTTGAGGAAGACGACGCCGGAGCGGACGGTGAGGTCCGCGCCCTCGACCAGCGCCGAGCCGAGGGCACGCGAGAGGAGCATGTGCTCGTACCAGAGCGGGTCGTCGGTGCCGGGCGAGAGCAGCGCGATGCCGGGATAGGCGCGGCCGGCGGGGGCAAGGCGGTAGAGCGCGTCCTGCCAGAACTCGAAGAAGGGGCGAAGGGGCGCGACCTCGGCGCCGCGGAAGAGCTCCGGGACGACGCGGCCGAGCAGGCGGCGGTTCTCCTGGGCGAGGCCGAGGCCGGAGGGGCCCGCGACCCGGTCGGCAAGCACGCGCCAGGCGCCGTCCGGGCCGCGGATGAGATCGGCGGCGCAGAGCTGGAGGTCGGGTGGGGGGAGTGGTGCCGCGCTGTGGCAGGGCCGGAGGAAGCCGGGATTGGCGAAGACGAGCGCGGGCGGAAGCCAGCCCTCGGCGAGCACGCGCTGGGGGCCGTAGAGGTCGGCGAGGATCGCCCCCAATAGCCGCGCGCGCTGGACCAGGCCGGCCTCGAGCGCGGCGAACTCGGCGCTGGCGAGCGGCAGCGGCACGGGATCGCAGCGCCATAATTTTCCGGCCTCGCCCCCGCCGGGCAGGACGGCGGCGACGCCCTCCTCCTCGAAGGCGAGGTCGAGGCGGCGGGCGCGCTCGGCGAGGCCGCCTTCGCCGAGGGCGGCGACGCCGCCGAGGACCGGGCGCCAGTGCGGGCGAAGCCGGCCCTGGCCATCGACCATCTCGTCGATGCCGCCAAAGAAGGGGCCGCCAAAGAAGGGGCCGCCGGAGAAAGGCGCGTCGTTCATGGGCAGAGGCACGATATCGTTAGGGGAGGGCGCGGAGATCGAGCGTGCGGGGATGTTCGCGGCCATCCGCGTCCGCTCGGGCGGCGCGCGGCTCCTCCATCCGGCCGGGGGTGTGGCCGAACGGGAAAAAGCGGGCGCGGCGGCGGGACTCGGCCTCGCCCGCGTTGACCGGGAAGCGCTCGTAGCTGCGCCCGCCCGGGTGGGCGGAATGATAGGTGAGGCCGCCGAGGCTGCGTCCGTTCCAGCGATCGTAGAGGTCGAAGACGAGCGGGGTCTGGATGCCGATGGTGGGGTGGAGCGCGGCCGGCGGGGCCCAGGCCTTGAAGCGGACGCCGGCGACGTAGAGCCCCGCGGTCTCGGTCGGCGCGAGCGGCACCGCGGCGCCGTTGCAGGCGAGCACGAAGCGCTCCGGGGAGAAGCCGGTGACCCGCGCCTCGACCCGCTCGACCGAGCTGTCGACATAGCGGACCGTGCCGCCGGGGGCCGCCTCCTCGCCCAGCACGTGCCAGGGCTCGAGCGCGTGGCGGAGCGAGAGGGTCATGTCGTGGGCGGTGACGGCGCCGATCTCGGGGAAACGGAACTCGAGATGGGGCGCGAACCAGGCGGGATCGAGGGGAAAGCCGCGCCCGGCGAGCTCGGCCAGCGCATCGGCGAAGTCGGCCTCGACGTAATGGCGGAGCATGAAATCGTCGCCGAGGCGGCTGCCCCAGCGGATCAGGCGGCGCTCGTAGGGCGCCTCCCAGAAGGCGGCCAGCGCCGCGCGCATCAGCAGCATCTGCACCGCCGAGAGCTCGGGATGCGGCGGCATCTCGAAGGCGCGGAACTCGACCAGGCCCTGGCGGCCGGCCGGCCCGTCGGGGGCGTAGAGCTTGTCGATGCAGAACTCGGTGCGGTGGGTGTTGCCGGTCGCATCGACGAGGAGGTTGCGGAAGATGCGGTCGACGACCCACGGCCCGGCCGCGCCGCCCGGGTGGACCTCAGCGAAGGCGATGTCGATCTCGTGGAGCTGGTCCTCGCGCGCCTCGTCGAGGCGCGGGTGCTGGCTGGTCGGGCCGATGAAGAGGCCGCTGAAGAGGTAGGAGAGGGCGGGGTGGTTGTGCCAGAAGCCGATCAGCGAGCGCAGCAGGTCGGGGCGGCGGAGAAAGGGGCTCGCCGCCGGTTCGGCCGCCCCCATCACCACGTGGTTGCCGCCGCCGGTGCCGACATGGCTGCCGTCGAGCATGAATTTCTCGGCCGCCAGCCCCTCCTCGCGGGCGATGCGGTAGAGCTCCCCGGTGCGGCGGACCTGCTCGGAGAAGCTCCGCGCGGGCGGGATATTGACCTCGAGCACGCCGGGATCGGGGGTGACGGAGAAATGGACGAGGCGCGGATCGCGCGGCGGCAGGTAGCCCTCGAGGACCACCTTGCGGTCGAGCTCGGCGGCGGTGTCCTCGATCGCGGCGGCGAGGTCGAGCCAGTCCTCGGCGGCGAAGAGCGGGGGGAAGAAGATGTGGAGCTTGCCCTCGCGCGGCTCGATGGCGAGCGCGGTGCGCACGATGTCGGGCTCCTCGCGGCCGATTTCGGGCGCCGGCTGGGCGACGGGGCGGAAGAGGCCGGACTCGAGGCCGCCAGGGCCGCTTTCGGGGCGGGCCACGCGCCAGGGGACACGGTGAAACAGCTGCGCCGGGGGCAAAGGCGGGCGGGGGGCGAAGGGATCGGGCGCGGTCTCCTGCTCGAGCCGCTCGGGCGAGACCCAGGGCAGGCTTTCGAGCGGCAGGCGCAGCCCGATCGGCGAATCGCCCGGGACGAGGAACATCTCGCCGGCGCGGAAGAACCATTTGCCGGACTGCCAGCGCCGCGCGCCGTTGTTGGCGGCGCGGCGGAGCGGCAGCACGCTGCCCGCGGCGGCGGCGAGGCCGCGGCCGAAGACGCGCGCCAGGCGGGCGCGCTCGAGCGGATCGGCGAGCATGCTCGCCTCGGCGAGCACGTTGGCGGGCAGGCGCTTCTCCCGCCAGAGGTAGTAGTGCACGTCCTCGTGGGCGGCGAGCAGGAAGGCGGGATCGATCTGCAGGCGCTCGGCGAGGAGGGCGGCGAAACGCGCGGCGTCGGCGGGCGTTGCCGTATCGGTGTCCTCGTCGGCCGCGAAAAGCTCGGGGCGGCGCCAGGCCGGCTCGCCGTCGGCGCGGCCATGGGCGAACAGCGCCCAGCGCGGCAATTGCTCGCCGGGGTAATGCTTGCCGAGCGTGTATTGCAGGGCGGCGCCGGGCATCCAGAGAGGGGCGAGGCGGCGGAGCACCCGGCCGGCATAGCGCCGCTTGGTCGGGCCGAGGGCGGTCGTGTTCCATTCCGCGGCGTCGCGGTCGGTGGCGGCGACGAAGGTCGGCTCGCCGCCCATCGTCAGCTGGATGCCCGAGCGCTCCATGACGCGGTCGAGACGCTCGCCGGCTTCGCCGATCGCGCGCCAGGCGGGCGCGGCATAGGGCTTGGTGACGCGCGGGGTCTCGCGGATCCGCCGCACCTCCATGTGGTGGTCGAACGCGACCTCGCTGGGCTCCACCATGCCGGTGATCGGGGCGGCCGAGATCGGATCGGGGCTGGCGGCGAGCGGGATATGGCCCTCGCCGGCGAGCAGGCCGGAGGTGGCGTCGAGCCCGACCCAGCCGGCGCCGGGAAGATAGATTTCGGCCCAGGCGTGGAGGTCGGTGAAGTCGGACGCCGGGCCGGGCGGGCCTTCGAGCGGTTTCTCGTCCGGCACCAGCTGGATCAGGTAGCCGGAGACGAAGCGGGCGGCGAATCCGAGGTGGCGCAGCGCCTGGACCAGCACCCAGGCGGAATCGCGGCAGGAGCCCCGGGCCTTGCCGAGCGTCTCCTCGACCGCCCAGATGCCCGGCTCCGGGCGCACGATATAGGCGATGCGGTCGCGCACCCGGCAGTTGAGCTCGATCAGCATCTCGACGGTCCGCACCGGACCAGGCGGGGCTTCGGCGAGCAGGGCGGCGAGCAGGGGGCCCGCTGCGGCCCCGGCGCGATAGGGAAGGAGCTCCTGGCCGAGCAGCGGCTCATAGGCGAAGGGCCAGGTCTCGGCCTCCGGCTCGAGGAAGAAATCGAACGGGTTGATCGTCGCCATGTCGGCGATGAGGTCGACCCCGACCGTGAATTCCTGCACCCGCTCGGGGAACACCACGCGGGCGAGGAAGTTGCCCTGCGGGTCCTGCTGCCAGTTGAGGAAGTGCGGGTCGGGCGCCACCGCCAGCGCGTAGGAGAGGATCGGCGTGCGGGCGTGCGGCGCCGGGCGCAGGCGGATCACCTGCGGCCCGAGCGCGACCAGCCGATCGTAACGGTAGGTGGTGCGGTGGGTCAGGGCGGCGTGGATCGACATGCGGGGGGGCGCTCAGGCTTGAGGGAGGCGCGATAGTGCCTAAACGTGCCCGGCGCGGCGAGCCCGGATTTCTCGCCCCGCCGGGCCAGGGCGTTGCGGGGGGAAAGCGGCTTCCTTCGGGTTCCGCGAAGCGTGTAGGCTTGTTGCGCCGTGTCAACCCGCCGCGGCAGGGAAGACCCAACGATGGACCTGCCAGCCGAAGATCCCTTCCTTGGCTATGATTGCGGCCCGTTCTTCTGCGAGCTCGCCGCCGGCCGGGAGGGGGATCGCGGGGCCGCTTCGCTGATCCGTCGCCGCATCGCCGCCATCGGCCTGGCCAGCCTGCGCAACCGCGCGCGGGCGGCCGAGACCGACCTCTTCAACCTCGGCATCACCTTCACCGTCTATTCCGAGGCCAACGCGATCGACCGGATCCTGCCGTTCGACTGCATCCCGCGCCTGGTCACCGCGGCGGAGTGGGCGCATCTCGATCGCGGGGTGCGCCAGCGGGTGGCGGCGCTCAACGCCTTCCTCGAGGATATCTACCACGCGCGGCACATCCTCAAGGACGGCGTGGTGCCGGCCGACCTCGTGCTCGGCAATGCGAACTACCGCCGCGAGATGGAGGAGTTCCCGGTCCGCTTCGGGACCTATGTGCACATCGCCGGGATCGACATCGTGCGCGACGAGGCGGGCGAATTCCGCGTGCTCGAGGACAATGCGCGCACCCCCTCGGGGGTTTCCTACGTGGTCGAGAACCGCCACCTGATGCTGCGCGCCTTCCCCGACCTGATGGCCGGCATGCGGCTCGTCCCGGTCGATGATTACGGCCAGCGGCTGCGCGCGGCACTCTCCGAGATCGCGCCGGGCGAGGTGCTCGATCCGCAGGTCGTGCTGCTCTCGCCCGGGATCTACAATTCGGCCTATTTCGAGCACGTCTTCCTGGCCCGCGAGATGGGCGTGCCGCTGGTCGAGGGGCGCGACCTCCATGTCGAGAACGACCGCGTCTTCATGCAGACCATCGCCGGGCCGCGGCCGGTGCACACGATCTACCGGCGGATCGGCGACGACTTCCTCGACCCCACCGTGTTCCGCCCCGACAGCATGATCGGCGTGCCCGGGCTGATCGCCGCCTGGCGGCGCGGGCATGTGGCGCTGGCCAACGCGGTCGGCACCGGGGTCGCCGACGACAAGGCGATCTATGCCTATATGCCGCGGATCATCCGCTATTATTTCGGCGAGGACGCGATCCTGCCGAATGTCGATACGCATATCTGCCGCGAGCCGGCGGGGCTCAGATACACGCTCGATCATCTCGCCGAGCTGGTCGTCAAGCCGGTGGGCGAATCGGGGGGCTACGGGATCACCATCGGCCCGCGCGCGTCGCTCGCCGAGCTCGAGCGGGCGCGGGCGGCGCTCGCGGCCGACCCGGCCAACTGGATCAGCCAGCCGGTGGTCGGGCTTTCCGTCGGGCCGACGCTCTGCGAGGAAGGGATCCGGGCGCGGCATCTCGATCTCCGTCCCTTCGCCGTCACGGGACGGGAGAGCTGGGTGCTGCCGGGCGGGCTGACGCGGGTCGCGCTCAAGCATGGGAGCCTGATCGTCAATTCCTCGCAGGGCGGCGGCTCGAAGGATACCTGGGTCTTGGCCGAGGGGGCGCCGGCCGATGGACCGCCGAGCGGGGCGCCGGCGTGAACCTGGCGCCGCCGCTGCTCGCGCGCTACGCCGAAAGCCTGTTCTGGATGGCCCGCTATCTCGAGCGGGTGGAGAACCTCGCCCGCCTGATCGAGGTCACGTACACCTTCGAAAGCCCGGGGCGCGAGAGCGAATCCTGGTACGCCCTGGTGCGCATCAATGCCGACGAGGAGAGTTTCTCGCGCGCGCACGGCACCGCCGACCCCGAGGCGATCAAGCGCTTCTACCTG
This sequence comes from uncultured Pseudomonadota bacterium, assembly GCA_963840545.1. Taxonomy (GTDB): domain Bacteria; phylum Pseudomonadota; class Alphaproteobacteria; order Acetobacterales; family Acetobacteraceae; genus JAKAWQ01. The sequence goes on from CAWIZE010000002.1 coordinate 1,151,120, forward strand.
ACCGAGGCGGACAACCCGACCTCGATCCCGGCGGCGATCGAGGCGGCGCGGACCAATGCCCGCGTGGTCAGGCCGCTGATCAGCACCGAGATGTGGAAGCAGCTCAACCAGTTCCACCACGCGCTCACCGCGATCGCGCCGGCGGAGCTCGAGGGCGACGCGCTCTCGCGCCTCGCCGACCGCATCCGCGAGGGCGTGCAGGCGCAGACCGGCATCACCGAGGGCACGTTCTTCCGTGACCAGAGCTGGCATTTCTACGAGCTAGGCAGGCTTATCGAGCGCGCCGACCAGACCACGCGGCTGCTCGACATCAAGTTCCACGTGCTGGTGCCCTACGCGCGCGAGGAGCGGCGGGTGGTCGAGCTTGCGCAATGGGGCTCGGTGCTGCGGGCGGCGGCCGGGTATCACGCGTTCCGGCGCGTCGCCCCGGTCGATTTTTCCCCAGCCGACGTCGTCGCCTTCCTGCTCACCGACGGGTCCTTCCCACGCAGCGTCCGGCTCTGCCTCGAGGAGATCGAGCGGCATCTCGCCAGCTTGCGCGTCCGCCACGGGCTCGGCGGCACGCGCGCGGCGCTCGAGCAGGCGGAGGAGCTGCGCGCGCTGATCGCCGGGGCCGAGACGGAGCGGCTCTCCGCCGGCGGGCTGCACGCCTTCCTCGACAACCTCCAGCGCGGGCTGATCCGGCTGGCCGCGGAGATCGGCACCGCCTTCTTCCGCGACTGGCGGCCGCTGGCGCCGGATCAGGGACAGCCGGGCAGGACCAGGACCAGGACCAGGCGCAGTCGCAATCGCAGCGCGGCTGAGGCGCCTTCTCGCCGTCTCCGCCGGGCCGTGGCATGGTTGGCGCATGATGACGAGACCAGGGAAAGCCCGGCGCCTTCGCGCGCTCGCGGCGGCGGCGATCCTCTGTATCGCGGGTTCGGCGCGGCCCGCGCCGGCCGCCGCCGCGACCATCATGTTCCGCTGCGCCAACACCGAGAGCGGCGCCCGCTGGACGCTGCAATTCGATTCCGCAAACGCAACGGTGGACGGCTACCCGGCGACGGTCGGGCAGCGCCTGATCGCCTGGCACGACACGCAAGATCAGGGCTTCTACACGCTCGACCGGAGCAGCGGCGATCTCAAGATCGTCCGCGGCTCGAGCATGGGCGGGTGGGAGCTGCACGCGATCTGCCACCGGCAGTAAGGCCGGGGGGCTCTGCCCCCTTGGAACCCCCGCCAAATGGATGGGGTCCAGGGCCTCAGGCCCTGGCAGGGGTCCAGGGGACAGCGTCCCCTGGCCTTCGCCAGACGATCGGGAAGGCTTCGCTGTCCATCGGCTGGCCGGGCTCGGGCGCGCCGGGGAAGGCTTCCGGCGGCGGCGACATGTAGCCCGGGCGGAGCGCGTAGCGCACGTCGTCGCCGGTGAAACGGGCGGCGAAGGCGCGGCGGCGGTGGGGCGAGCGGTTGCCGGGCGCGCCGTGCAGGACGAGGCCGTTGAAGAGAATTCCGTCCCCGGGCTCGAGGTCCCAGCCGAGGAGGGTGTAGCGGCCGCGGTCGGCGTCGATATCCGGCACCGCCGCGAGGCGGGAGTCGCTTGTCTCGTGCGCGTTGCCGTCGGTGAAGCGTTTGGGGGTGTACCAGGCGCCCCATTTATGCGAGCCGGCGACGTATTCGACGCAGCTGTCGCGGCTCACCGGATCGAGCGGAATCCAGAGGCTGCAGGCGGCCGTTCCGTCGAGCGTCCAGTACGGGAGGTCGTGGTGCCAGGGGGTCGGCTCGAGCGTGCCGGGCTCCTTCACCAGCACGTGCTCGTGGAAGAGGTTGATCTTTTGCGCGCCCATGATCTCGCCGGCGAGCCTGGCGGCGGGCGAGTGGTGGAGGAACTCGCGGTATTCGGGGATGCGGCGCCAGTTGCAGTAATCGCCGAGGAAGCGCCCGGGCCTCCCCTCCGGCGTGTAGCGCTTGGCGAAGGGTCCCGGCTCGGCGAGGTTGCGCTCGACGCCGGCGGCGAGCAGCGCGATCCAGTGCGGCGCCAGGATCCGGCGGAGGCAGACGACGCCGTCGTTTTCGAACGCTTCCCGGGTGGCGCTCATGGGGGCGGCTCCTGTTACAGGCCGGCTTCGGCGAGGCCGAGGATCGCGCGGGCGCAGGCCTGGGCGCGGGGCACCAGGCTGTCGAGGCGGAGGAACTCGTCGGGGCTATGGGCCTTGCCGCCGATCGGGCCGACCGCGCAGATCGTCGGCGCGCCCACCGCGGCGGTGAAGCCGGAATCGGCGCAGCCGCCCGAGAACTCGCCGCTCGTCGCGAAGCCGCTCGCGGCCGCCGCCTCGACGTAGAGCGCGAGCAGGCGCGCGGAGGCCTCGCTCTCGGTCAACGGCAGGAAGTCGCCGCGAATTTCGAGCGTGGCGGTCGTGCCGGCGACGAAGCTCCGGGCGACGACGGCGCGAAGCTCGGCGAGCAGGGCGTCGCGGTCGGCCGGCTCCACATAGCGGAGGTCGATCTGGCCCTCGGCCCAGGGCGCGACCGTGTTGACGCTCTGGCCGCCCGAGACGAGGCCGACATTGAGCGTGATGCCGCGGGCGAGGTCGGTGAGCGCGTGGATCGCCGTGACCTTGCGCGCCAGCTCCTCGATCGCGCTGATGCCGTCGGTGAAGCTGCCGCCGGAATGCGCCGCCTTGCCGGCGATGCGCATCACCATGAAGACGCCGCCCTTGCGCCGGTTGACGACGTTGCCGGAAAGGCGCCCGGGCTCGCTGTTGAAGACGGCGCGGGCGCCGCGCGCCTCGGCCGCGATGACCGCGCGGCCCTCGGGGCTGCCGATCTCCTCATCGCCGGTGAAGAGGCCGACCAGAGGCCCCGGGGGACATCCATCCGCGCCGCCGCAGCTTGCGAAGGCGGCGAGGATGAAGGCGTTCATCACCAGCCCCGCCTTCATGTCGGCCACACCCGGGCCGGTCGCCACTCCGTCCGCGACGGCAAAGGGGCGGCGGGCGACCTCGCCGTCGGGATAGACCGTGTCCCGGTGGCCCATCAGCACGATCTTTCCCTTGGCGGCGGGGCCGGGGACGAGCGCGCGCAGGCAATCGCCGTGCTTCGCCTGGGGGATCGTTTCGACCGTGATGCCGTTTCCCTCGAGGAAGCGGCGGAGTGCGGCGCCGACCGCATCGATCCCCGGCTTGTTGTAGCTGCCGCTGTCGATCGAGACGATCTCGCCGAGCAGCGCGATCATGGCGGGACGCTGTTCGGCGAGCCAGGCGATGACGGGTGCGCTCACGGGGTCGCTGCTCCTTGCAGGGTGCGTCATGAGGTCGGACGATACAGGGGGCCTGTCAACATCGCGGGTTTCGCAGCCGATGGGCCGCGCCTATCCTTGCCCGGCGGCAAGGCGGGAGAGCGGGACATGGATGCGGTGGTGAGCGCGGGCGCGGCTTCGTTTCAGGCGCGGGCGGAGCGCCACATGCTGCGCTATGGCGGGCAGTTCGTCCCCTTCGTGCCGGTGCGCGCCGCCGGCTCGTTCCTTTACGACGAAGCGGGCCGGCGGGTGCTCGATTTCACCTCCGGCCAGATGAGCGCGATCCTCGGCCACGCCCACCCCGAAATCGCCGAGGTCCTGGCGCGCGCGAGCCGCACACTCGACCATCTCTTCTCCTCGATGCTGAGCGCGCCGGTGGTCGATCTGGCCGAGGCGCTGGCCAGGCATGTCCCAGGGCTGCCCAAGGTGATGCTGCTCTCGACCGGCGGAGAGGCGAACGAGGCCGCGATCAAGATCGCAAAGCTGGTGAGCGGCGGCTGGGAGGTGGTGGGCTTCACCCAGTCCTGGCACGGGATGACGGGCGGCGCCGCCGCGGCCACCTACAAGGCCGGGCGGCGCGGCTACGGGCCGGCGGCGGCGGGCTCGTTTGCAATCCCCGCCCCGCATCCGTTCCGGCCGCGATTCGCCGGCATCGACTGGCGCGCCGAGCTCGACGATTCGTTCGATCTGATCGACCGGCAGAGCACCGGCAACCTCGCGGCCTTCATCGCCGAGCCGATCCTTTCGAGCGGCGGGATCATCGAGCTGCCGGAGGGCTATCTCGGCGCGCTCAAGCGGAAATGCGCCGAGCGCGGCATGATGCTGATCCTCGACGAGGCGCAGACCGGGCTCGGGCGGACGGGGCTGATGTTCGCCTTCGAGCGCGAGGGCGTGGTGCCCGACATTCTGGTTCTCTCCAAGACGCTCGGCGCGGGCCTGCCGCTTGCGGCGGTGATGACGAGCGCGGCGATCAGCGATGCGTGCGACGCGCGCGATTTCCTCTTCTACACGACGCATGTGAACGATCCGCTGCCCGCCGCGGTCGGGCTCAAGGTGCTGGAGATCGTGGTGCGCGACGGGCTCGCGGCGCGGGCCGCGGCGATGGGCGCGCGGCTCGAGGCGGGGCTGCTCGGGCTCAAGGCGCGCTACGAATGGATCGGCGATGTCCGCGGCCGGGGCTTGCTCCGCGGGGTCGAGTTCGTCGATGAGACGGGCGGGCGGGGGCGAACGGCGGCCGCGCTTTCGGACGCGGTGACCGACCGGGCGCTCGAGCTTGGGCTCTCGGCCAATATCGTCCGCGCCGGGTCCTCGGGCGGGGTGATGCGGATCGCCCCGCCGCTCACCGTTGCGGAAGACGAGATCGATCTCGGGGTCGCGCTGCTCGGCGAGGCCATGGGCGAGGTGGCCTGAGCGATGGACTGAGGCGCGGGTGAGAGACGGTCTCTCAGACAAGCGCCGCGCAGCCGAGAGGATCGGTCAGGCGCTCGATCGCGCGCCCGGCGCGGAGCACGAGGTCGTCGCGGTAGAGGGCGGCGGAAATCTGCACCGAGCGCGGCAGGCCGATATCGTCCACGCTCAAGGGCACGCTGATCGCCGGCTGGCGGCTCAGGTTGAAGGTGAAGGTCCAGGGCGCCCATTCCCGCCAGAGCGCGTCCATTGGATTGGTCGGCGGCTGCTCGGCGAGCGGGGCGCGGGCGGGAACGCTCGGGGAGAGCGCCAGGTCGTAGCGCTGGTGCAGCCGCGCCATGGCGTGCGCGACGGCAAGGCGGAGCGCTTCGGCGTCGAGATAGTCCGCGGCGGTCATGCCGCCCTCGCGCGCCGCGACCTCGAGCAGGCCCGGATCGAGCATGCGGCGGCGGGTTTCGGGAAAGGAGGCGACCAGGCGCGCCAGCGCCACGCCCCAGATCCGCCCGAAGATGGCGCTTGTGTCGGGCAGGCCGGGATCGACCTCCTCGACCACGGCACCGGCCTTGGCGAGCAGGTGGGCGGCGTGGGTGAGCGCCTCGCGGCCGGTGGGATCGAGCGGGGCCGCGAAGCCGTGCGAGGAAAGGAGGGCGACCCGCATTCCCGCGACGCCGTCCTCGATGCCGGCGCGCCAGTCGCGCGGATCGTCGGGCAGCGCGTAGGGATCGCGATGGTCGAAGCGGGCGATGACGGACAGCAGGAGGGCGGCGTCGCGGACCGAACGGGTCATCGGCCCGGCCACCGCGACCGCGGCGAAGGCGCCGCCCGGCCATTGCGGCACGCGCCCGAAGCTCGGCTTGAGCCCGACGATGCCCGACCAGGCGGCGGGGATGCGGATCGAGCCGCCGCCGTCGGTGCCGATATGGAGCGGGCCGAAGCCGGCCGCGGCCGCCGCGGCGGCGCCGGCGGAGGAGCCGCCGGGCGTGTGGCGCGGGTTCCAGGGGTTGCGGGTGATGCCGGTGAGCGGGCAATCGCCGGGCGACTTCCAGCCGAACTCGGTGGTGGTGGTCTTGCCGAGGATGACGGCGCCGGCCGAGCGCACGGCGAGCGAGACGGGCGCGTCCTCGGGCACCGGGTCGGCGGAGCTGAGCCGGCTGCCCCGGCGCGTCGGAAAGCCCGCGAGATCGATGAGGTCCTTGATGGTGCAGGGCACGCCGTCGATCGGGCCGAGCGGACGGCCGGCCTGCCAGCGCTGCTCGCTCTCGCGGGCGGTCGCGGCGGCGGCGGGATTCATCACGACGAAGGCGTTGAGCAGCGGGTTGTGGCGCTCGATGCGCTCGCTCACCGCGGCGAGCGCCTCGACCGGGCTCAAGGCGCGCCGCGCGTAGCATTCGAGCAGCTCCTCGGCGGTCATCAGCGCCGGATCGGTCGCCTCCATCCTCAGATTCGCGCCCGCGCGAGTGCCGCGCCGGCGCCGAGCGCCGCGAGCTTCGCCATCGCGATGTCGCGGCGCATCGGCGCCATCCCGCAATTGGTGCAGGGAAAAATCCGCTCCTTCGGCACGAAGCGCGCGGCAGCGAGGATGGTCTCCGCCACGTCCTCCGGCGTCTCCACGACGTCGCTCGCGACATCGATCGCGCCGACCAGAACGTCCTTGCCTTCGAGCAGGCCGATGAGGTCGATCGGCACGTGCGAATTGCGGCACTCGAGCGAGACCTGCTCGATGCGGCTGGCGGCCAGGGCCGGGAAAATCTCCTCGTACTGGCGCCACTCCGCGCCGAGCGTCTCCTTCCAGTCGAGATTGGCCTTGATGCCGTAGCCGTAGCAGATATGCACGGCGGTCTTGCAGCGGAGCCCCGCCGCGGCGCGCTCGAGCGCGCCGATGCCCCACTCCTTCACCGCGTCGAGATAGACGTTGAAGGCGGGCTCGTCGAACTGGATGGTATCGACGCCGTCCGCTTCGAGGCCGCGCGCTTCCTCATTCAGAAGCTCGGCAAAGCGCATCGCCAGCCGGACGCGGTCGTTGTAGTGCGCATCGGCGACCGTATCGACGATGGTCATCGGCCCGGGCAGGGTGAATTTGAGCTTGCGCTTGGTATGCGCGCGGGCAAGGCGGGCCTCGGTTGCGTGGACGCGGCCGGTGAGGCGCGGCTCGCCGGTGACGGTCGGCACCATCGCCTTGTAGCGGTTGTCGCGGATGCCCATCTCGACCCGCCGCGTGAAATCGATGCCGGCGACGAAGGCGAGGAAGCCGTGCACGAAATGCTGGCGCGACTGCTCGCCGTCGGTCACGATATCGATCCCGGCATCCTCCTGCTCCTTGATCGCGAGCAGCGTCGCGTCGCGCTGCGCCTCGGCGAGATCGGCGCCCGAGAGGCGCCAGGGGGCCCAGAGCACGGTGGGCTCGGCGAGCCAGGCGGGCTTGGGCAGGCTGCCGGCGATCGTCGTTTCGAACATCGTCGCCTCGCGGTCCGGGAACGGCGGATTTATAGCCGCCGGCTTGCGGGCGAGGAAGGCGGGGCTATGTTCGGGCCGATTGCAAGGGACGCATCGTTATGAACGACAACCCCGCCCCCGAGCCGTGGCAATGGCCCGAGGAGACGTGGCGGCGCATCGTCGGCCGCGCCCGTGCCGGGCGGAGCCTCAAGCCCGCGCGCTGGCCGGACGGCGCGCGCTGCGCGGTCGGGCTCTCGTTCGATGCCGACCACGACACGATTCCGCTGCGCGACGCCGACGAAAGCCCGATGCGCATCAGCCAGGGGCAGTACGGCTCGCGCCAGGCGATCCCGCGCATCCGCCGGCTGCTGGCGCAGGAAGAAGTGCCCGCGACCTTCTTCTATCCCGCGGTCTCGGCGCTCCTTTATCCGGACGAGGTGCGCGGCCTCGCCGCCGAGGGCCACGAGATCGGGATCCATTCCTGGATCCATGAGCGCAACACCAGCCTGCCGCTCGCCGTCGAGCGCGACCTTTCCCGCCGCGCGGCCGACGTGCTGGCAAGCCTCGCGGGCCGCGAGCCGGTCGGGATGCGCACGGCGAGCTGGGATTTTTCGCCGAGCACGCTGGCGATCATCCGCGAGATGGGGCTGCTCTACGATTCGAGCCTGATGGCCGACGACGATCCCTACGAGCTGACTTCGGATGGCTCGCCCACCGGGATCGTCGAGCTGCCGCCGGAATGGATCCGCGACGATGCGGTCTATTTCAACATGGTGCGCTTCAGCGGGCTTCGCCCGTACACGCCGCCCTCCGCGGTGGAGGAGATCTTTCGCGCCGAGTTCGACGGCGCCTGGGAAGAGCGCGGCCTCTATATCCTCACCATGCATCCCCATATCAGCGGCCACCGCTCGCGCCTGCCGGTGCTGGCGCGGCTGATCGCGCATATGAAGGCGAAGGGCGGGTGCTGGTTCGCGACCCACGAGCAGATCGCGCGCTGGTGCAAGGAAGAGGCAGGGTAAGGCCAGGGGCCCAGCCCCTGGACCCCCCAGGGGGCTGGGCCAGGGGCTGGGCCCCTGGACCCCCCAGGGGCTGGGCCCCTGGACCCCCCAAATGCGCTGCGCGGCATAAAACGGATGGGGGTCTCGAGCCTCCCATGCTTGAACCCTTGGGCCCATCCCTATCAACTCATCCAGTTGCCGCCATCGACATTGAGGGTCTGGGCGACGACGTATTCGGCGTCGTCGGAGGCGAGGAAGACGGCCGCGCCCGCGAGATCGTCGGGACGGCCCATGCGGCCATAGGGCACGGCCTCGCCGACCAGGCGTTTCTTCTCGCCGATCGGCCGGCTCTCGTAGCGGGCGAAGAGCGCGTCCACCTCCGCCCACATCGGCGTATCGACGACGCCTGGGGCGATGGCGTTGACGCGCACGCCCTTGCCGATGAGGCCGAGCCCGGCGGATTGGGTGAGGCTGATGACGGCGGCCTTGCTCGCGCAATAGACGCCGACCAGCGCCTCGCCGCGGCGGCCCGCCTGCGAGGCGAGGTTGATGATGGCGCCGCGGCGGCGATGGGCGATCATCTGCCGGGCGGCGGCCTGCAGCGTGAAGAGGAGGCCCTTCACGTTGACGGCGAAGACGCGGTCGAAGCTTTCCTCGGTGACCTCGAGGATCGGTGCGAGGTCGAACACGGCGGCGTTGTTGACGAGGATGTCGAGCCCGCCCCGGCTTTCGGTGAATTGGGCGAAGGCGGCGATCGAGGCGAGGTTCGCGACATCGAGCCGGCAGGCATGGGCATCGTTGCCGATCGCGGCGGCCGTTTGCGTGGCCGCTTGCTCGGAGATGTCGGCGATGCAGACGCGGGCGCCCTCCGCGGCGTAGCGCTCGGCGATGGCGCGGCCGATGCCGCCGGCGCCGCCGGTGATCGCTGCGTAGCGACCCCTGAGCCTGCCGTTCATGGCCCTACCAGCAGCAATAGCCGCCGTCGGCGAGCACGATCGAGCCGGTCATCAGGCTTGCCGCGTCCGAGGCGAGGAAGAGCACCACCGAGGCAATCTCGTCGGTGCGGCCGACGCGGTGCATCGGCGTCATGTCCAGCCAGATGCTGTTGAGCTCGGGGTCTTCCATGCCGAAGCGGGTGAGCGGGGTGTCGATATAGGTCGGCGCGACGGCGTTCACGCGCACGCCGCGATCGGCCCATTCGGCGGCGAGCGAGCGCGTGAGATGGTGCACGGCCGCCTTCGAGGCGTTGTAGAAGCTCTGCTTCTGCGGCTTGTTGACGATGAAGCCGGACATCGAGCCGATATTGACGATCGCGCCGCGGCCGCGCGCCAGCATCGCAGCGCCGAAGGCGCGCGCGCACCAGAAGGTGCCGTTGAGGTTGACGTCGAGCACGTTGCGCCAGTGCTCGTCCGCGACCTCCTCGGCGGCGGTGCCGGAGCGGGCGATGCCGGCATTGTTGACGAGGATGTCGATCCCGCCGAAGCGGTCGTTGAGCTCGGCGGCGGCGGCGCGGACGGCGTCGGGGTCGGTCACGTCGAGGCGGATGGCCACGGCGGAATGGCCCGCCCCGGCGAGCGCCGCCTCGCCCTCGGCGGCGACCGTCTCGTCGATATCGGCGATGACCACACGCGCTCCGGCCTCGGCGAGCGCGTGCGCGCAGGCCAGTCCGATGCCGCGCCCGCCGCCGGTGACCACCGCGCCGCGACCGGAGAGATCGTATTTTTCGAGGTACATCCGGGATCCTTTGTTCTCGGGGCGGGCGTTCTCAGGGCGGGTGTTCTCAGGGCGGGGCGAGGTGGAAGAGCGCGTTGCCCGCCGGGTCGAACAGGCTGCCGCGGCCGGGACGGAGCGTGAGCGAGACGGTTTCGCCCTGGCGGATGCGGGAGAGATCGTCGGTGCGGACGATGACCGTGCCTTCGGCCGCGACTTTCACGTAGGCCAGGGTCTCGACGCCGAGATGCTCGACGACATCGACGACACCGCCGAGCGGGCCGGCATCGGCGAGCAGGAGATGCTCGGGCCGGACGCCGAGGGTGACGTTGGCGCCCGCTGCGAGCGCCCCCGCGAGCGCGCCCGAAGGCGCGGGGAGCGCGAGCGTGCCGCCGCCGTCGAGCTCCAGCGTGAGCTCGCCGCGGCCGACCGCGACGGTGCGCGCCGAAAGAAAGTTCATCTTGGGCGAGCCGATGAAGCCGGCGACGAAGAGATTGGCCGGCCGGTGATAAAGCTCGAGCGGGGTTCCGACCTGCGCGACGCGGCCGCCCTCGAGCACGACGATGCGGTCCGCCATGGTCATCGCCTCGACCTGGTCGTGCGTCACGTAGATCATCGTCGCGGCGAGCGCCTGGTGCAGCTTGACGAGCTCGGTGCGCATCTGCACGCGCAGCGCCGCGTCGAGGTTGGAGAGCGGCTCGTCGAAGAGAAACCCTTTCGGGCTGCGCACGATCGCCCGGCCGATGGCGACGCGCTGGCGCTGGCCGCCGGAAAGGGCGCGCGGCCGGCGCCCGAGCAGCGGCTCGAGCTGGAGGATGCGGGCGGCTTCGTTCACCTTCTCCTCGATCTCCGTCCGCGGCGCCCCGGCCATCTTGAGCGCGAATCCCATGTTCCCCGCGACCGTCATGTGCGGGTAGAGGGCGTAGGACTGGAAGACCATGGCCAGCCCGCGCTTGTCCGGCGGGACCGCGTTGGCGTGCGCGCCGTCGATGAAGAGATCGCCCGAGCTGATATCCTCGAGGCCCGCGATCATGCGGAGCAGGGTCGTCTTGCCGCAGCCGGAGGGGCCGACGAAGACGACGAACTCGCGGTCCTCGATGGTGAGGTCGATGGATTTCACCGCCTCGAAGCCGCCGTAGAATTTTCCGAACTCTTCTGAGCTCGAGCCTGGCCATGGCGCTACTTCACCGCGCCGACGGTCAGCCCGCGCACGAGGCGGCGCTGGGCGAGGCAGCCGAAAAGGAGGATGGGCGCGACCGCGAGCACCGAGGCGGCGGAGAGCTTGGCCCAGAAGAGGCCCTCGGGGGCCGAGTAGCGGGCGATATAGGCGGCCAGCGTGCCGGCGTGCGCGGCGGTGAGGTTGATGCTCCAGAAGGCCTCGTTCCAGGAGAGGATGATCGCCAGCAGCGCGGCCGAGGCGATGCCGGGCGAGGCGAGCGGGAGGAGCAGGTGCATCATCTGCTTGCGCGGGCCGATGCCGTCCATGTGCGCAGCCTCCAGGATATCGCGCGGGATGTCGCGGAAGAAGGAGAAGAGCATCCAGATCACGATCGGCAGGTTCATCAATGTATCGACGATGATGAGGCCGGCGACCGTATCGAGCAGGCCGGTGTCGCGGAAGATGAGGTAGACCGGGACGAGCACGCCGACCGGCGGCAGCATTTTCGTCGACAGCATCCAGACGAGGAGGTCCTGGGTGTGCCGGCCGGGCTGGAAGGCCATCGCGTAGGCGGCGGGAAAGGCGATGAGGATGGCGAGGATTGTCGAGCCGAAGCTGACGATGATGCTGTTGGCGGCGAAGTGAAGGTAGCCGGATTGGGCCAGCGCCGCGGCGAAGCTCGAGAGCACGGGGCGGAAGAACAGGAGCGGGGGGATGGCGACCGCCTCGGATTCGGTCTTGAAGGCGGTGATCGCCATCCAGAGGATGGGAAAGAACATCACGAACGCGACCGCCCAGGCGGCGATCGTGCCGGGGAGCGAGGCGCGCTGCTCGTTCATTTTCCGCTACTGCTCGAGGTTGCGCGCGACGGCGCGCATGAGGAAGAAGGCGACGATGTTGGCGAGCACGATCGCCAGCACGCCGGCGGCCGAGGCGCCGCCGATGTCGAAATTGAGCAGGGCGCGGATATAGATGAGGTAGGTCAGCGTGGTCGTGGCCTCGCCCGGCCCGCCGGCGGTGGTGGTGAGGATCTCGGCGAAGATGGAGAGGAGAAAAATCGACTCCATCATGATGGTGATCGCGGCGGGGCGCGCGAGGTGGGGCAGCACGATGTAAATGACGCGGTTGACGGGGCCGGCGCCGTCCATGCGCGCAGCCTCGAGCTGCTCGGGATCGAGCGATTGCAGCGCGGTGAGCAGGATCAGGGTCGCGAAGGGGGTCCATTCCCAGGCGACGATCACCATCAGCGCGAGCATCGGGAAGTGCGTGAACCAGGCGATCGCGGGCAGGCCGGCGAGGTGGAGGAGCCAGGCGATGAAGCCGTTCAGCGGATCGAAGAGGAGGTTCTTCCAGATCAGGGCGGCGACCGGCGGCAGCACGAAGAAGGGTGCGATCACCATCAGCCGGGCGACCGCGCGGCCCGGAAAATTCTGGTTGAGGAGCAGCGAGAAAAGCGTGCCGAGCACTATGCTCGCGGCGAGCACGCCGAGCACCAGCACGAGGGTGTTGACGATGGCGGTCCAGGAGGAGGGATCGGTGAGGAGGTATTCGTAGTTGCGGAAGCCGACGAAGCCGCGGCGCTCGGGATAGAGGAGGTTGTAGCGCTGGAAGGAAAAGGCGAGCGTCAGGGCGAGCGGGACGAACGCCCAGAGGGCGAGCAGTCCGACCGAGGGCGCGAGCAGCAGCCGGGAGACGCGGCGGCGGCCGGGCGCCAGCGAGCCTGACCCGATCGCCTCGCCGGAGATTGCCCTTGCGTCCATCGCGAGACCCCGCCCAAATCCAGCAAAGGGTCCGCCCGCCGCGCGCGAAGCGGGCGGGCGGCGCGCCCTATTGCCCCACTGGCCTACTGCAGGTAACCCGCCTCGGTCATCGCCCGTTTCGTCGCGGCCTGGGCCTTCGCGAGCGCCTGGCTCACGCTCGTCTGCCCGGCCAGCGCCGCGGCGACGTCCTGGCCGACGCTGGTGCCGATGCCCTGGAACTCCGGAATCCCCACGAACTGCACGCCGGTATAGGGCACCGGATCGAGGGTGGGATGCTCGGGATCGGCGCTGAGGATCGACTGCTCGACCAGCGGGGCGAACGGCGCGGCCTTCAGGTAGTTCGGGTTCTGGTAGGTGGACAGGCGGGTTCCGGGCGGCGCGGCGACCCAGCCGTCGGTCGTGCCGACCAGGGCGATGTAGGATTTCGAGGTCGCCCAGGCGAGGAACGTCTTGGCGTCCGCTTCCTGGCGCGAGGTCGAGGGAATGGCGAGCGCCCAGGACCAGAGCCAATGCGCGCCGCGCGGGGTGACGTCGATCGGCGCGGGGGCGACGGCGACATCGGCCGCGACCTTCGACTTCGTCGGATCGTAGAGGTAGCCGGCGGCGACGGTGGCGTCGATCCACATGCCACACTTGCCGGTGGAGAAGAGGGCGAGGTTCTCGGTGAAGCCGTTGGAGGTGGCGTTCGGCGGCCCGTCGCGCTTCATCAGGTCGACATAGAAGCTGATCGCCTTCTCCCACGGCGCGCTGGTGAGCTGGGGCTGCCACTTCATGTTGAACCAGGCGCCGCCGAAGCTGTTCACGACGGTCGTGAGGAAGGCCATGTTCTCGCCCCAGCCGGGCAGGCCGCGGAGGCAGATGCCGTAGATGCCCTTGGCGGGATCGGTGAGCTTGTCGGCGAATTTCGCGATGTCGTCATAGGTCGGCTGGGCGGGCATGGTGAGGCCGGCGGCCTGGAAGAGGTCGCGGCGGTAATAGGTCATCGAGCTTTCGGCATAGAAGGGCACGGCATAGAGCGCGCCCTTGTAGGAGAGCCCGGCGCGGACGCTCGGAAAAATGTCGTTGAGGTCGTAGGACGCGCCGAGATCGCCGATCGGGTCGAGCCAGCCGTTCTTGCCCCATTGCGGCGCCTCGAAGGTGCCGATGGTGACGACGTCGAAGGTGCCCGATTTGGTCGCGATGTCGGTGGTGACGCGCTGGCGCAGCGTGTTCTCGTCGAGCACCACCCAGTTGAGCTTGATGCCGGTCTCCTTGGTGAATTCGGGCGAGAGCTTCTGCATCACCAGCATGTCGGGGTTGTTCACCGTGGCGATGGTGAGGGTGGCCGCCTGGGCGCTGCCGGCGAGGAAGGCGGCGGCGAGGAAGGGGCGGCGAGGGAGGCGGCGAGCAGCGGGGCACGCAAAGCGGGCGACGGGGTTGTTTCCATCGAACGTCTCCTCCGTGGGCGGGGGCCGAGGCCCTCGTTCTTGCTTATGACTCGAAGCTAGATTGCTTTCGTTTGGAAAGTCAATTCCCTTTCGACACCTCTTCCATGAGCGCGCGATAGGCGGTCTGGTCGGCGTGGAGGCGCTGGAACACGGCGTATTTGGCGGCGTGGAAGCGGGCGACGGGGCCGCCGGCGGGGGAAATCGTCGCGCCGGGGCGGCTCATCGCGGCCATGGCCGCGCGGATGCCGGGATGGGCGCCGCCGGCGACGGCGCCGAGGATGGCGGCACCGAGCAGCACCGCCTCGGGCTCGCGCGGCAGGACGATGGGGCAGCCGAGCGCGTCGGCGTGCTCGCGGAGGAAGAGCGGGTTGCGGGTGTCGCCGCCGGTCGCGAGCACGAGGTCGATCGCATAGCCGTGCCCGTTCAGCGTCTCGACGATATGGCGGGTGCCGTAGGCGATCGCCTGCACCGTCGCCATGTAGAGATGGGCCAGATCGTCGGTTCCGGCGGCGAGGCGGAGGCCGGAGATCATGCCGCGGAGGCTGGGGTCGGCGCGCGGCGAGCGGTTGCCGTGGAAGTCCGCCAGCACATGCAGATCGGCGGTCAGCGCCGCGGGGAAGGGTTTTTCCCCGGCGAGCGCAGCGAGGCGGGCGTTGAGGCGCTCATAGATCGAGGCGCCGGCCGCGCGCGCTTCCTCGGCCAGCGCCGGATAGGCGGCGTGGGTGGTGATGACGTGGTCGATCAGCGCGCCGGTCGCGGACTGGCCGCCCTCGTTGAGCCAGAGGCCCGGCAGCATGGCGGAGAAATAGGGACCCCAGATCCCGGGCACGAAGCGGGGCTCGGCGGAGACCGCCATGTGGCAGCTCGAGGTGCCGCCGATCAGGGCGAGGCGGCGCGAGAGCGCGGCCTCGTCGGGCGGCCGGCCATCGAGGGCGGCGCCGATGACGCCGATGCCGCCGGCGTGGGCGTCGATCGCCGAGGTGCCGACCGGGGTCGCGGCGGGCAGGCCGAACGCAGCGGCCGCCTCGACCGTGAGACCGGCGCCTGCGGGCGTGCCCGGCGGCAGGATTTCGCTTCCGATACGCGAGAAGCCTTCGCGGGCGAGCGCGGCGAGCCCGATCGCATGGAAAAAACTCTCGTCCCAGCGCCGCTCATGGCCGAGATAGGTCCATTTGCACACGCTTGAGCAGAGCGAGCGCGAGCCGGCGCCGGTGGCGCGCCAGGTGAGGAAATCGGGAAGGTCGAAGAAGAAGCCCGCGCGGGCGAAGATTTCTGGCGCATGGGTCGCGAGCCAGAGCAGCTTCGGCGCCTGCATCTCGGGCGAGATGCGGCCGCCGAGATAGCGCAGCACCGGATGGCGGGTCTCGTCGATGCGCGCGGCCTCGGCGATCGCGCGGTGGTCCATCCAGACGATAACGTCCTGAATGAGCCCGGCTTCCCGGGCATCGTCGGTGCCGACCGGCAGCGGGTTTCCTGCCGCATCGAGCACGACGAGCGAGCAGGTGGCATCGAAGCCGATGCCGCGGACCCGGACGGGTCCGGACTCCGCGAGGGCCGCGCGGACCGCGCCGGTGACGGCGGCCCAGATATCGGCCGAGGATTGCTGCGCCTGGTCAGGGCGCGGGTGCCAGAGCCCGAGGGGGCGGGACGCCTGGCCGAGGCGCGTGCCGGCGAGCGTGAAGACACCGGCGCGCGCGCTCGCGGTGCCGACATCGACGCCGATCGCCGCCTCCTGCATCGCCCGTTTCAGCCCTGCGTGGAGCGGGCGATCAGGGCCTGCATCTCGGCGAGGGTAGAAATACCCTCCATCGCGCCCTGGCGGCTCACCGCGAGCGCGCCCGCGGCGTTGGCGGTGCGCACGCACGCCTCGACCGGCATGCCTTGGCGAAGACAGGTGATGAAGGTGGCGCCGAAGCAGTCGCCGGCGCCGGTCGGGTCGATTTCGGTGACCTTGCAGCTCGGCAGGTCGATCGCGCGCGTGCGGTCGTAGTAGCTCGCCCCGCGGGCGGCGCGCTTGACCACGATCGCGGAGATGCCGAGGGAAAAGAGCGCCTCGATCGCCTCTTCCTCGCTTCGCGCCGCGGTCGGGACCAAAAGCTCCGGGCCGCTCGGGAGGAAGATGTCGCAGTCCTGGAGCATCAGCTCGACGCCGGCGCGCATCTCGGGAATATCCATCATCTCCTTGCGGATATTGGGATCGAAGGAAACGGTGGCGCCGCTGGCCTTGACGATCCCGATCGCCTTCTTCACCTCGTCGATGAGATGGAAGGAGAACAGCGAAGACCCCATGATATGGAAATGGCCGCATTCGGCGAGCAGCGTGCGGGCCGGCGCGTCGAGCTCGATCCGGCCGGCGGCGCTCCGCGCGAGGTTGAAGAGGAAATCGCGCTCGCCGTCCTCGCGGTAGCGGACGAAGGCGGTCGCGGTGACGTGGTCGTCATGGACGCGGACGGCGCTCACATCGACCCCGTCGTGCTTCAGCCGCTCGATGTTGAGCCAGCCGAAATCGTCGTCGCCGACGCCGGCGATGATGCCGGCCGGATGGCCGAGGCGGGCGACCTGGGAGACGAAGATCGCCGGCGCCCCGCCGGGGAAGGGGCCCCTGAGGTTCAGCGGCTCGTGGAAGCCCCGGCCGCGCTCGACCGCCATGATGTCGACGAGGATTTCTCCCATCGTGACGATCTTTCCGGGCTTGACCGGCGGCAAGGTCATGATGCGTCCCCGGGCGAGCTTTCGGGCGGGCTTTCGGGCCTTGGGCTGAAGCGGGAAAAATGGGCGGCCGAGCCGGGCTCCCCACCGGCGAGGCGGAAGCCGCCGGCGGCGAGAACCTCGCGGGCGCTGGCGCTCGGGGGGGTGGGGAAGATCGCGTCGGTGAGGAGCGCCAGCGGGATCTCGGAGGGGCGCTTCTCGAGCGAGAGGGTGGTGCGCTCGACCAGGGCGATGCGCCGCGCGGCACGGCGCGAGGCCGCGGTGCAGAAGCGCTCGGCGGGTTTCGAGCGGAGCAGGAGACTGCCGTCGCTGCTCAGCATCTCGGCCTGCATGACGAAATGGGTGAGGGGCATGAATTCGAGGCTGCGCAGCGCCAGCGAGCCTTCGAGCGAGACGGCGTCGGCGCCGATCTCGCCGCCCAGCACGTGCACGCGGCCGTCGAGCAGCACCTTGGCCAGCGGCACCGCGTCGAGCGAGGCGAGGACGACGGTGAGCCCCGGGATCTCGGCCAGCAGCGGGATGATCTGCGCCGGCAGCTCGCCGTGGCCGACGAGCAGGGTGTGGTCCGCCTCGATGACGCGGCTGGCGAGCCGCAGCATCGGCAGCGCCTGGGACTTGGCGAGCGGGGCCATCGCCGGACGCTCGCGCGGCTGGGTGCCCTTGGCGGCGATCGCCTTGCCGAAGCTGCGGACCAGCAACCCCTGCTCTTCGAGATAGTTGAGGTCGCCGCGGATGGTGACGGCGGAGACGGCGAGCGCCGCGCTCAGCTCGTCGACGCGCATCTGGCCGTGCCGGCGGATCCACTCGGCGATCTTCAATCGGCGCTGCAGCACGGCACTCCGGCTCCCATTGGGGCTCCCATTGGGACTCCCGCTGGCGTTCCCGATGGTCACGGGTCGGCGCGGGCGGATGCCCGGCGGAGAGTGCTCTGATCCGGCATGACAGACGCGGCGTTTCCTTTCCCGGGGCCCCTCCCCGAGGTTTGGCCTCACCGCTGGCGGCGTGAGGCGGCGGGACTTGTATGGCGAAAGAAAGCGGCTTTCAAGACGAAAGCACGCCCCGACCCCGGTCCGCGGCGCGGTCTGCCGCAGCGCGGCATAAAGTGGCGCGCTATGATGGGGCCCAGGGACCAGGCCCGAAGGAACCGAAAGGACGCCGCCATGCTCTTCGACTTCGACCGGCTCAGCCCGGAGAACCGCTACAAGCTCCTGGTCTCCACCGTGGTGCCGCGGCCGATCGCATGGGTCGTCTCCGTCGATCTCGAGGGGCGGGTGAACGCCGCGCCTTTCTCGTTCTTCAATGCCGTCTCCGGGGATCCGCCGATCGTGGTGGTCGGGATCGGCGGGCGCGGCCCGGGAGAGAGCAAGGATACGGCGGTCAATATCCGCAACACGCCGGAGTTCGTCGTCAACCTCGTCAGCGCCGAGTCCGCCGCGGCGATGAACGTCACGGCGATCGACTTTGGGCCCGAAGTGCGCGAGCTCGAGGAGGCGGGCCTCACCCCGATCGCCTCCAAGAAGGTGAAGCCGCCGCGCATCGCCGAAAGCCCCGTGGCGTTCGAGTGCGTGCGGCACGTGACGGTGGAGCTCGGCACCGACCGCTCCGTGGTGTTTGGCCGGGTGGTGGCGATGCATGTGCAGGACGAGGCGGTGCTCGACGCGGCCAAGTGCTATATCGACACGCCGGCGCTCGACCTGATCGGACGGATGCACGGGCGCGGCTGGTACGCGCGCACGCGCGAGCGCTTCGAGATGCCGCGCATCGCGGTCGCGGACTGGGAGCGCCGGGTCAAGGCCGCGGAATAGACCCATGGCCGGGCGGCTGCTGATCATCGCCGGGGTCGGCCTCGTCCTCCTCGGCCTGATTTTTCCTCTGTTCGGCCATTTGCCGGGCGACATGGAATTCACCCGCGGGCGGGTGCGGTTCTTCATCCCGCTCGGATCGTGCCTCCTGATCTCGGTGCTGATCACGGCGCTGCTGACGACCGTGATGTGGTTCTGGAAACGCTAGTATCGGATCGCAGAGTTTCGTCTCTCGCGGAGCGAGCATGAAACGCCGCGTCGATCCGATACTTAAGACAAAGAGCCAGTGCCGGCCTTCTATGAAAGCCGGCGCTAGCGCACCTCGTTGATGTAGCAGAGGCCGTCGGTGGCGGCACGGTGGTGTGCGAGGATCATCGGCTGGCCGCCCTGGTCGTAGGCGATCTCGTCGATGACGAGGATCGCGGCGCGCGCGGGCAGGGCGAGCAGGCGGCGATCCTCCGCGGTGGCGAGTGCGGCGGTGATGCACTCGCGCACCGCGGAGATGCGGATGCCGTAATGCTCGAGCAGATGGAGATAGAGCAGGTCGGGCACGCCCGCCGCATGCTCGGGGAAATCGGGCAGGCGCGAAGCGGGCAGAAGGAAGCGCTCGTGCATCGCCGGCCGGCCCGCGAGGCGGCGCAGCCGGTCGATGGCGATGAGCGGCGATCCGGGCGGCAGGGCGAGGCGTTCGGCCTCCTCCGCGCCGGCCGGGATGCGGTGCAGGCGCCGGACCACCGGCTCCGAGCGCAGCAGGGCTCCGTCGGCGCCCCGCAGGCGGAAATACTGGAAGAAGAAGCGCAAGGAGTGGTGCGGCGGGCGGCCGGTGACGATTGTGCCGGTCTTGCGCCGACGCGCCAGCATGCCCTCGGCGGCGAGATCGGTGAGCGCGCGGCGCATCGTGCCGACAGCGACGCCGTAGTCCCGGGCGAGCGCGATCTCGCCCGGCAGCTGCGCCCCGGGCGGATATTGGCCGAGCAGGATCGCCTCCGAAAGCTGGCGCTTGACGTGCTCGTAGAGCGGCAGCGGGCGGGGCGCTTGCGCGGCGTCGGGGTGGTTCATATAAACATTATAGAAATATCTGCCGGCCCGGGAAGCTCATGTCCGATGCCATCGCAACCGCCCGCCTCGGGGAGGCGCTCGGCCGCCTCGCGCGCGGGGCGGAGGGCGCGGTGGCCGATCTCGCCCGGATGATCGCGATCGACACCTCCTTCCCCCCGGGCACGGGCTATGTGCCCTTCGCCCGGCTCATGGAGGCGCGCCTTGCGCCGCTCGGCTTCGCCGCGCGGCGGGTGACGGTGCCGCCGGAGCTGTCGGGCGGGGTGGGCGGCGAGCGGGTCAACCTGATCGCCGCGCGGCGCGCCGGGAAACCCGTCTGCAGCCTCTATTTCCATGTCGATACGGTGCCGCCGGGCGACGGCTGGAGTTATCCGCCGTTCGCGCTGACGCGGGCGGGCGGGCGCCTCCATGGCCGCGGCAGCGCCGATATGAAAGGGACGATCGCGGCCGCGGTGCTGGCGCTCGAGGCGGCCGCCGCGGCGGGACTAGCGCTCGCCTATGATCCCGAGCTCCTGCTCTGCACCGACGAGGAGGGCGGGCTCTATCCCGGCATCCGCTATCTCGCCGAGCAGGGGATGATCGGCGGGCATCTTTTGAGCTTCAACGGCAGCGCGGCGCCGCGCATCTGGGCCGGCTGCTTCGGCAGCTTCGACCTTTTGATCCGGATCGAGGGCAAGGGCGGCCATTCGGGGGACGGCGAGGGGAGCCGCAATGCGATCGAGCGTGCCGTGCCGCTGCTCGCACGGCTCGCCGCGCTCAAGGAGGTGGTGGAGGGGCGGCGCTCGGCGCTGCCGCCACGCCCGGGGAAGGCGCCGCTCACGGCGCGGCTCACCATCGCCGCGGCGCATGGCGGGGACAAGGGCTCCGCCGTGCCGGCGCGGTTCGAAATCCTCCTCAATCGCCGCTACGCGCCCGAGGAGGATTTTACTGCGGCGCGCGGCGAGATCGAAGCCGTGATCGCGGCGGCGGCGCGGGAAGCGGAGCTGGCGATGCGCGCCGAACTCGTCGGCCATCTCGCGCCGGTCTCCGATCCCACCGGGCCGCACTGGCCGCGCTGGCAGCACGCCTGCGCGGAGGGGTTCGGCTGGCGCGACGAGGAATTCCGCGCCTGGGGCGCCTCCTCCTCCTCCGACATGGGCTGGGTGCAGCGCACCGGCGTGCAGGAAATCCTGCTCGGCGGCCTCGGCCGGCCCGACAACAACGTTCACGCGGCAGACGAGTTCACGACCATGGAGGATCTGACATCGCTCGCGCGCAGCATCCTCCTTTATCTCGCGGCGGATTTTTCGCCCGACCTCATGGCGGAAAAACAAAATGGGAGACAAAAATGAACCATCCTTCGATCGCCCGCCGCGGGTTCCTCGCGGCAACCGCCGCACTCGCCGCATGGCCGCGCCCCGGACGGGCCGCCGCGCCGGCGCCCGGGGGCAGCTTACGCATCTCGGTCGATCAGGCCGCGAGCGTGCTCAATCCGCTGCTCACCCGGGTCAATCCCGAATACCTGGTGGCCGAGCTTCTCTATAGCGGCCTCACCCGGCTCACCGAGACGATGACCGCGGAGCCCGATCTCGCCGCCTCCTGGTCCGCCAACGAAGATCTCACGGAGTGGACGTTCCGGCTCCGGCCCGACCTCGTCTTCCATGACGGCTCGCCCTGCACCGCCAAGGATGTCGCCGCCAGCTTCGCCGCGATCCTCGATCCGAAGATGGCCTCGCCGGGGCGGACGAATGTCGGGCCGATCGGCAGCGTCGAGGTGAAGGACGCGGCCACTGTCGTCTTCCACCTGAAATCGCCCTATGCCGACATGCCCGTGGCGCTCGCCTACACCAACGCGCGCATCATCCCCGCTTCCTACGCAACCGAAGCCGGAATGGAAAAACTCGCGCGCACGGCGGTCGGCACCGGCCCCTTCACGCTCGTCTCCTTCGCCCCCGACCGCGAAATCGTCGTCGCGCGCAACCCGCATTACTACGCCGCGCCGCGACCCTATCTCGATCGAGTCGAGGTGGTGGTCTATCCGGATCCGACGGCGCAGGCCTCGGCGCTGATCGCAGGCGATATCGACCTCATGGCAGCGACTGCGCCTGCCGAGTATCAGCGGCTCGCCGCAGCGAAGGGCGTGAGGGCGCTGCGCGTTCCCTCCGGCCAGTTCCTCAACGTCAATATGCGCTGCGATCAGAAGCCGTTCGACGATATGCGCGTGCGCCAGGCGCTGGCGCTCACCGCGAGCCGGCCGGACATGGTGGGCTTCGTCGCCGACGGCTACGGCACGCCCGGCAACGACACGCCGATCAGCCCAGCCTATCACTTCTACGACAAGATTCCGCTCCGCCAGCCCGACATCGCCAAGGCAAAGGCGCTGCTCGCCGCGGCCGGGCATGCGGACGGGCTCGACCTCACGCTCATCGCCTCCGACACGCCGCCGACCCGCACCGAGCTCGGCGTGGCGCTGAGCGCAATGGCCAAGCCTGCCGGATTCCGGATCAAGGTGCAGACGATGCCGCACGCGACCTATCTCGCGCAGGTATGGAAGAAGGGAGCATTCTACGTCGGCTTCTACAACATGCAGGCGACGGCGGATGCGATCTACCAGCTCCTCTACACCTCCGATTCCGCCTGGAACGAGACCCAGTGGAACAACAAGCAGTTCGACGCGCTCGTCGGCGCGGCGCGGCAGACGACCGACGAGGCCAAGCGCCGCAGCCTCTACGACCAGGCGCAGCTGCTGCAGCGCAACGAGGTGCCCTCGGTGATCCCGGTGTTCTTCGACCTGCTCGCCGCGGAGCGGAGCTGGGTGCAAGGCTATGCGCTCAATCCGCGCGGCGCGGTGTTCCGACTGGACTTCGTCTCGCTCCGGGCGGGCGCCCCGAAGCGCTAGAGACCGGCCTGACCGCGGATGACGCTTCGCTGGCTGATCCGGCGCGTCCTGCTGATCGCGTACACCCTGCTCGTCGTCTCGCTGGTGGTGTTCGCGATCACGCAGATCCTGCCGGCCGACGCGGCCGTCGTGATCCTCGGCCAGAACGCGACGCCGGCGGCGCTTGCCGCCGTGCGGGCGCGGCTCGGCCTCGATGATCCCGCCTGGCTGCAATACTGGCACTGGCTGTGGCCGGCGCTGCACGGGAATTTCGGCATCTCGATGCGCACCGGCCAGCCGGTCGGGCCGGAGATGTTCGCCGCCCTCGGCCGCTCGTTGCTGCTCGCCGGCGGGGCGATCCTGCTGATGCTGGTGGTCGCGGTTCCGCTCGGGCTCGCGGCCGCCCTCGGGCGCGGCCGACCGATCGATCTTTTCGCCGGCCTCGTCTCCTATCTCGGCGTCTCCCTGCCGGAGTTCGTAACCGCGACGCTGCTGCTGATGGTCTTCGCCGATCGGCTCGGCTGGCTTCCGGCGACCGGCTATGTGCCGCTGGCGCGGGACCCCGTCGCCGCCCTCAGCCACCTCGCGTTGCCGGTGCTGACGGTGGCGCTGGTGTTGATCGCCCATGTCGCGCGCATGCTGCGCTCGGAGATGATCGACGTGCTGGCGAGCGAGTATGTGCGCGCTGCGCGCCTCAAGGGCCTTTCCTGGCGGGTCGTTCTGTTCCGCCACGCACTGCGCAACGCGCTCCTGCCGGTGATCACGGTGGTGGCGCTCGATGTCGGCTACGTGCTCGGCGGAATCATCGTCGTCGAGCAGATCTTCGCCATTCCGGGAATCGGCCGCGCGCTGATCGTGGCGATCGAGGCGCGCGACCTGCCGGCGATCCAGGCGGCTGCGGTGATCATGGCCGCGACCTATGCCTGCGTGAACTTCCTCGCCGATGTCGCCTACGCGGTGCTCGACAAGCGCATCCGCTATGAATGAGAGGCTTTGGCGCCTGCTCCGCACCCGGCAGGGCGCGCTCGGCGTCCTGATCCTCGCGCCGATCGCACTCGCCGTGGCGCTCGGCCCGGTGCTCGCGCCGCACGATCCGGACGCGATCAGCTTCACCGCGCGGCTCTCCCCGCCCTCGCTCCGCTTCTGGCTCGGCACCGACGAATTCGGCCGCGATCTTTTGAGCCGCGTCCTCGTCGGCGCCCGCCAGAGCGTCGGGACCGCGCTCGCCGCAACCCTCCTCGGCACGCTCTCGGGCGCTGCCCTCGGCACTGTCTCCGCCTATCTCGGCGGCCGCGCCGACGAGGCGATCATGCGCACGATCGATGCGGTGATGGCGATCCCTGCGTTGCTGCTCGCGCTTCTGGTGCTGAGCACGCTCGGCAAGGGAGCGGCGGACGCGACCCTCGCGATCGCCGTCGCTTTCGCCCCGGGCATGGCGCGAATCACGCGCAGCGTCGCCCTCGCGGCCCGGCAGCAGGATTACGTGAGTGCGGCACTTGCGCGCGGCGAGGGCGTCGGCTGGATCGTCTTCCGCGAGATGGGCCCGAACGTGATCGCGCCGGTGGTGGTGGAGAGCACGATCCGCGTCGCCTTCGCGGTGATGCTGGTGGCGAGCCTCTCCTTCCTCGGCCTTGGCGCCCAGCCGCCGGCGCCGGAATGGGGGCTGATGATCGCCGAGGGGCGGCAATATCTGCACCAGGCACCGTGGATGATCGTCGCCCCCGGTGCTGCGATCGCGCTCACCGCCATCGGCTTCAACCTGATCGGCGACGGACTTCGCGATGCGCTCAACCCGCGGGTCGGGCGATGATCCCGGTGCTCGCGATCGAGAATTATCGGCTCGATTATACGAGCGGCGGTCGAGCGGTCCGCGTGCTCGACGACGTTTCGCTCACGATCGCGCAGGGCGAGGTGCTCGGCCTCGTCGGTGAATCGGGCTCGGGCAAGAGCTCGCTCGCCGCGGCGGTCATGCGGTTGTTGCCGGCGAACGCGCGCGAGGGCGGCGGGGCGATCCGGCTCAAGGGCGAGGATCTCCGGGCGATGGGGCGGCGCCGCATTCGCGAGATGCGCGGGCGGCGGATCGCGATGGTCTTCCAGGACCCGGCGACCGCGCTCAACCCGACGCTGACGCTCGGGCGGCAGGTGAGCGAGGTGCTCGAGACCCATCGCGGGCTGGCGCCCCGGGCTGCGCGGGCGGAGGCGATCGCGATGCTCCGCCATGTCGAGATCCAGGACCCGGAGGCGCTGTTCGCGCGCTACCCGCACGAGGTCTCGGGCGGGGAGAAGCAGCGCGTGGTGATCGCGGCGGCCTTCGCCTGCCATCCCGACCTCGTGCTGCTCGACGAACCGACGACCGCGCTCGACGTGCTCACCGGCGCCCGCATCCTCGAGCTCTTTCGCCGGCTGCGCGCCGAGATCGGGATGGCCGGGCTCTATATCTCGCACGATCTGGCGCTCGTCACGCGCGTGGCCGAGCGGATCGCCGTCATCCGTCGCGGCCGGATCCTGGAAGAGCAGCCTGCCGCCTTGATTTTCCGTAACCCGGGCAATCCCTACACACGCCTGCTCGCCGCCGCGGCGCCGCGTCCCGATCGGCGGCTGACGGCGGACGCGGCCGGCGACGCACCGCTGCTCGGGCTCGATCATCTCACCATTCGCTACACCCGGCCTGGACTCTTTCGCAGCCGCTCCACGCCTGGTGCGGCGGATGTGAGCGTCACCGTCCATGAGCGCGAGATCCTCGGCGTCATCGGCGAATCGGGCTCCGGCAAATCCTCGCTGGCCCGCGCGCTCACGGGCCTGGTGCGCTTCGAGGGCACGATCCGCTTCGCCGGCCGGCCGATCGCAAGCCCGGGCGCGATGGACCACGCCTATCGCCGGGCCGTGCAGATCGTCTTCCAGAACCCCGATTCCTCGCTCAATCCGCGCCAGCGCGTGCGCGAGATCCTCGCCCGGCCGCTTCGGCTGTTCGGCGGCGATGTCGCCGAGATCCCCCGCCTGCTCGAGGAGGTGCGGCTGCCGGCGGGCCATGCCGCGCGCTATCCGCACGAGCTTTCGGGCGGGGAGAAGCAGCGCGTGGCGATCGCGCGGGCCTTCGCCGCCCGACCGCGCCTCGTCATCTGCGACGAGATCACCGCCGCGCTCGATGTTTCGGTGCAGGCATCGGTAATCGAGCTCTTGCTCGCGCTCCGCGCCGCGCACGGCACCGCCTATCTCTTCATCACGCACGATCTCAACCTGATCGCCGAGATCGCGCACCGCGTGGCGGTGATGTACCGCGGCCGGCTGGTGGACCTGCTGCCGGTCGCTGAGCTACGAACCGGCGAGGTCCATCCCTATACGCGCGCGCTGATCGCCGCCTCTCCCCCTCCCCTCGCTGCATGAAGGACCGCCCGATGACTCACGACGAACTGCTTGCCGGCGTCGATACGAGATACTGCCTCGATTTCCTCTCGCGCATGGCGCGCCACAAGAGCTACAGCCAGACCGAAGGCGAGCGGACGCTGGCCGCCCTGATGGCCGGGCAGATGACGGGGCTCGGGCTCGAGGCCGGGCTGCGGCCGGTCGAGGGCGAGCGGGTCAATGCGGTCGGCATCTGGCGCGGCGCGGGCGGCGGCAAGAGCCTCCTCTTCAACGGCCATCTCGACACCAATCCGGCAAGCGAAGGCTGGACGGTCGATCCCTGGGGCGGCAAGGTCGACGACAAATTCATCTACGGCATCGGCGTCTCCAACATGAAGGCGGGCGATGCGGCCTATTTCTGCGCGGTGCGCACGCTGATCGAAGCCGGTGTGCGGCTCAAGGGCGACGTCATCCTCACCTTCGTCGTCGGCGAGCTGCAGGGCGGCGTCGGCACGCTCGCGCTGATCGAGCAGGGCCTGCGCGCCGATTACTTCGTCAATTCCGAGCCGACCGATCTCGCGGCACTCACCATGCACGCGGCGGCCTTCACCTTCCTGATCGAGCTCGTCGGCAAGACGCGGCATCTTTCCAAGCGCGAGGAGGCGGTGGATGCGATCCTTGCGGCCTGCGACCTGATCCCCCGCCTCGATGCGATGAAATTCTCGCACGCGCCATCGCCCGCGCACGAAGCGATCAACCGCGTGCATGTCGGCGTGGTCCACGGCGCGCTCGGCCATGAGCTGCATGAATGGCGGCCGCCGCAGGTGGCGGATTTCGTGCGCATCAAGGGCTCGGGCCGGTACGCACCGGGCCAGACCGAGGAAGGCGCGCTCGCCGATCTGCGCGCCGCACTCGATTCCCTCGAGAACCGGTTTCCCGGCCTGAAGGCCACGCTGACACCCGAGCACCAGCTCGGCCGGCCGGCAATGCCCTCCTTCGAGGTGTCGAAGCAGAGCCCGATCGTGCGCGCGATCAACGCGGCGTACCGCGAGGTGCGGGGCGTGGATCAGCCGACCGGAGCGGTCACCCCGCCCGGGTTCTACGGCACCGATGCGGCGCATCTCTTCCGCAAGGGGGGCATGGAAGGGATCGTCTGCGGCCCGGGCGGGCGCTACAACACGATGCCGGACGAGCGCGTGGACATCGTCGATTTCATCGACATGGTCAAAATCTACATGCTCACCATGCTCGCGGTGTGCGGCGAGGCGTAAGACCTACCGACACCAAGGGGCCGAGCTCCCGGCAGGGGCAAAGCCCCTGGACCCCACAGCGTCAGTCTTTCTTCTCGCCCGCCAGGCCGCGGAGGAAGCGGCTGCGGGCGGCGCCGGCGCCAAGGATAAAACCGTGATCGCCGCCGCCGAGGATGAAGCGCGCGCCGAGCCCGATATAGTGCGCCGCCCATTGCTCGTCATAAACCCCGCCCATGCCGAGGATTTTCTTCTCGGCGCGGCACGCGGCGGCAACTTCCGCGTAGGCGGCCTGCACTTTCTCGTGCCCGATCTGGCCGGAGACGCCCATCTCGGCGCTGAGATCGGAGGTGCCGATCATCAGCGCGTTGATCCCCGGCACGGCGGCGATCGCGCGCGCATCGGCCACCGCCGCGGGGGTCTCGATCATCACGCAGACGAGGATCTCGCCGTTGATCGCTTCCTGTGCCTCGGACGCGGGCGGAGGCTGGAATCCGTAGATCGCCGGCGGTCCGCCCCAGCTGCGGTGGCCGAGCGGAGGAAAGCGAAAGGCGGAGGCGACGCGCCGGGCCTCGGCGCGCGTATCCACATGGGGGACGACGATTCCCATCGCGCCATTGTCGAGCGCGCGTGTGCCTTCGTCGATCGCGCCGGCGCAGACGCGCACGATCGGGGTGATGCCGGTCGGAAGGGCGGCGAGGCAGATCTGCGTCGCCTCCTGGACCGAAAACGCGCCGTGCTCGGTATCGATGAAAAGCCAGTCGAAGCCGGCAGCCGCGGCGAGCTGAGGGGCGGCGGCGGTGCGCAGGTGATGCAGGCCGAAGCCGAGCGCGAGTTCTCCCGCCTCAAGCTTGCGCAAGGCGCGGTTGGCGATAATCGTCATGGCCGTTTTTTCCCTTTCTGCGCCCGAGGCCAGCATGGTGGGGGAGCGCGGTCAATAGACCGGGACCGCCCCGGCTGCTAAGGTCTGTCGCTCGACAGAGGGGGGAGAAAAAAATGCTGACGAGGGCGGAGATCGACGAATATCGCGACATCGGAGCGGTGGTCGTGCCGGACGTGCTGAGCACAGAGGAGGTGGCGGAGCTTGCGCGCGTCACCGACGGCTTCGTCGCCGGCGCGTGCGGCCTCGCGAGCCATACCGACATCTACGATCTCGAGGACAGCCACACGCCGGCCTCACCGCGCGTGCGCCGGGTCAAGGCGCCGCATCTGCACCATCCGGCCTTCGCTGAGCTCGTGCGCCATCCGCGGATCATCGCCGTGCTCCAGGATCTCTGGGGACCGGACATCCGCTTCGACACGGCGAAGCTCAACATGAAATCGGCCGGCTTCGGCGCGGCCGTGGAATGGCACCAGGACTGGGCCTTCTATCCGCATACCAACGACGATCTTGCGGCGGTCGGCGTGATGATGGACGACATGGAGCTCGCCAACGGCCCGCTGCTCATCGTGCCCGGGAGCCATCGCGGTCCGGTTTTCGACCACCATGCCCAAGGCGTGTTCTGCGGCGCGATGGACCCGGCGCGGGCCGAGGTCGATTTCGCCGCCGCCGTCCCGCTCACCGGCAAAGCCGGCGCGATCACCGTCCATCACGTGCGCGCGGTGCACGGCTCGGCGCCGAATACGTCCCCGCGCGACCGGCGGCTGCTCCTCTTGCAGTTCCGCGCCGCCGATGCCTGGCCGCTGCTCGGTTTTCCCGGCGGGATCGCGGCCTTCGATGCGCTGATGGTGGCCGGGCGGCCCACCCTCGAGCCGCGGCTCGCCGCCGTGCCGGTGCGCCTGCCGCTGCCGCCGGCCGCGCAGCAGGGTTCGATCTACGAGAACCAGAAGGGCCGCGCCCGGCGCTATTTCGCCCAAGGCGCACTGGAGTCGGCGGCCGAGACCTGATCAGCCCTTCCTGATCCGCCCCTCCGCAAGGGCCCCCCTCTTCTGCCGCCCCCGCGAGCGGGCCTATGCTTCTCCGCGTACACACGAGCCGGAGAGCGGACGATGCGCATTGCCGTGGTGGCGACGGGTGAGATGGGCGGCGGCATCGCCGCGCGGCTCAAGTCGCGCGGGGCGGAGGTTTTTACCAGCCTCGCCGGGCGGAGCGAGGCCAGCCGCGCCCGTGCCGCCGCCGCCGGCATCACAGTGATCGACGATGACGCGGCGCTGATCGAGGGCGTCGATGTCTTTCTCTCCGTCGTGCCGCCGGACCGGGCGCGCGCGCTCGCCGAGCGTTTTTCCCCCGCGCTCGCCCGCGCACCCGGAAAAATCCTTTACGCGGACTGCAACGCCGTCGCCCCGGAAACGGTCCGCGCGATCGCGAAAACCATCGCCGCGACCGGCGCCGCGTTCGCCGATGCCGGGATCATCGGCGGGCCGCCGAAAGGCGACGACGCCGGCCCGCGGCTCTACGCCTCGGGCGAGGGCGCCGCGCGCCTCGCGGAGCTCGTGCCGTTCGGGCTCGATGTGCGGCCGATGGAGGGCGGGGTCGGCGCCGCCTCGGCGCTCAAGCTCTCCTACGCCGCGCTCACCAAGGGCCTCGCCGCGCTCGGCGTCGCGGCCGGGCAGGGGGCGGCGGCGGCCGGCGTCGCCGGCGCGCTCAGGGCCGAGCTTGCGGCGAGCCAGCCCGCGCTCTTCGCCTTTCTCGCCCGCGGCGTGCCGCGCATGTATCCGAAGGCGTACCGCTTCGTCGGCGAGATGGAGGAGATCGCGCGCTTCCTCGGGCACGCGGGTGCCGCGCAGATCTACCTCGGCGCGGCGGCCGCCTTCGAGGACGTGGCGGCGGCATGGGCGGAGGCGGGCGCGGCGGCGAGGCTGACCAGCGGTCTCGCCGCGCTGTTCGACCCCGCCTTGCCTGGCCCCGCCTCGCCCGACTCCGGGCGCGCGAAGGAGCGGGCAGCGTGAGCGCTTTCCTCTTCACCGGCGGGCGGTTCCTCGATCCGCGGCACGATGAGCTCCTCGACGGAATCGAGGTCCTGGTCGAAGACGGGACGATCAGGGAGGTCTCCGACCGGCCGATCGCGGCGCATGGGGCCGAGCGCATCGCGCTCGGCGGGCGGACGCTGATGCCCGGGCTGATCGACGCGCACATCCATATCGTGCTCGCCGAGGTCAATCTCGCCCTCCTCTCCGACGTGCCGCTGACGCTGCTCGCCGCCAAGGGCTCGGTCGCGATGCGGGCGATGCTGATGCGCGGCTTCACCACCCTCCGCGATACCGGCGGGGCGGATTTCGGGATGAAGGCCGCGCGCGACAGCGGACTTTTCGAGGGCCCGCGGCTCTTCATCTCCGGCCAGGCGATCAGCCAGACCGGCGGGCACGCCGATTTCCGCCGCCGCACCGAAACCCGCTTCGGCTGCCCCTGCTGCAACGGCCGGGCCTGGACCGCGCGCGTCGCCGACGGCGTTCCCGAGGTGGTGCAGGCGGTGCGCGACGAGCTGCGCAAGGGCGCGGACCAGATCAAGATCATGGTCTCGGGCGGCGTCGCCTCGCAGTCCGACCCGCTCGAGAGCGTGCAGTACCGGATGGACGAGATCGAGGCCGCGGTGGAGGAGGCGACGCGCTGGGGCTCTTATGTCTGCGCCCACGCCTATACCTCGGAGGCGATCGCGCGCGCGGTGCGCGGCGGCGTGCGCACGATCGAGCACGGCAACCTGATCGACCCGCCGACCGCGCGGCTGATGGCCGAGCGCGGCGCCTATGTCGTCCCCACGCTGGTCGCCTACGATTCGCTCAAGAAGCGCGGGCCGCAATACGGGCTGACCCGCTACAGCCTGGCGAAGAACGAGATCGTGCTCGAGGCCGGGTTGCGCTCGCTCGAGATCTGCCGCGAGGCGGGCGTGAAAATCGGCTTCGGTAGCGACCTTCTCGGCCAGCTCCAGAACGACCAGTGCAACGAGTTCACCATCCGCAGCGCGGTGATGGGCCCGGCCGAGATCATCCGCTCGGCGACGATCGTCAATGCCGAGATCGTGCGCCGCGAGGGCAGGCTCGGCGAGATCGTTCCGGGCGCGGAAGCGGATCTCCTGGTGGTGGACGGCGATCCCTACCGCGAGCTTTCGCTTCTCCTCGGCGAGGGCCGGCGCATCCCCGCCATCATGCTGGAGGGCCGGTTCGTCAAGAACCTGCTCTGAGCCTCACGGGGCGCGGTAGCGCTCCGGGATCAGGCGGTTCGCGAGGATGGCGAGGATGATCGTCGTCGCCATCAGGATGAAGGCGATGGCGGCGGCGAACGGCCAGTTGTTGTTGTCGGCGAACTCCGTGTAGACCTGCGTCGCCATCATATGGAAGCGCGGCCCGCCGAGCAGGACGGGCGTCGCGTACGCATTCATGCTGAGGATGAAGCAGAGGATGGTCGCGATGGAGAGGCCGGGAAGCGAGAGCGGCCAGACCACGCGCCGGAAGGCGCGCCCCGGCGCCGCGCCGAGGCTGGCGGCCGCGGCTTCGAGATCGGGATCGATGCGCTCGAAAACCGCCTGCAGCATCAGCACCATGTAGGGCAGGTTGAAGGAGACGATGCCGATCACCACCGCGCTCGGCGTGTACATCAGGTCGAAGCGCGTCGATCCGAAAAGCGTGGCGGCCGCGAGGCTCAGGATTCCGCCGTGGGCGAAAAGGATCATCCAGCCGACGGTGCGCGCGGTGGCGCCCATGAAGAGCGGCAGGATGAGGGCGAGGACCATCGCCGATTTCGCGCGGCTCTCGGTGCGCGCCAGGCGATAGGCGATCGGCGCGCCGAACAGCAGGCAGAGCAGGGTGGAACCGGCGGCAACCTCGATCGTCAGGCGGAGGATGCCGAGATAGAACGGATTGGTGACGAAGGCGGCGTAATTGGCCGCGGTGACCGCTTGGATGACCATCTCGGTCGGGTCGAAGCGGTCGAGGCTGTAGCGGAAAAGAAGCATGAGGGGCGCGACGAGCGTGACGAGGATGAGCACGCTCGCGGGCCCGAGCAAAACGCCGGCCGAGAGCTCCCGCCGCCGGGCGACGGCGGGAGCGGCAACCGAAAGGGCATGTTCCATCGGCCGGCGATGCTCAACCCCGCGCGATGGTGGAGTTCCACCAGGCGTTGACCTCGGGCAGCGCCTTCACGTCGAACGCGTAGTCGGGGACGACGAGCTTCGGCTTCGGTGTCGGGAAGGCGAGCTGCGTCGCGATCTTGCCGGTGAGCGGGGCGTTGTCCACGGTCGGCAGATAGCCCATGGTCGCGGCGAATCCGCGCTGGGCCGAAGGATCGAGGAGGGCATTGAGATATTCGTAGGCGCCGTCCTTGTTCGGCGCATTCTTCGGCACCACGAAGCCCGAGACATAGAGCACGCTGCCCTCCTTGGGGAAGGCGGCAGCGACATCGATCCCGGCATTCTGCCACATCGCCACGCGCGCGAGCCACATCACGCCGAGCTCGATCTCGCCGGACTTGAAGGCGGGGCCGATCGAATCGGTCTCGGGATAGAGGCGCAGCCCGTTCGCGTTGACCTTCTCCATCAGCGGCTTCGCCTTGTCGAAGGCATCGACGTTGCCGGAGGCATACAGGGAAGCCGCCATCATGATGTAGAAATCGTTCAAGGTCGGCACGCCGATCTGGCCCTTATAGGCCGGGTTCATGAGGTCGGCGAAGCTCGATGGGGGTGTTGCGAGCTTCTTCGGATCGTAGATCAGGATCTGGGCGCTGTAGATGTGCGGGGCGAGGAAGTCCGAGCGCAGCACCGGATCGACATGGGCGAGGTTCGGGATCTTGCTCGCATCGAGCGGCTCCAGCAGCCCGAGCTTGGCCAGCCGGTATCCCGCCGGCGCCTCGACGGCCGCGACATCGAGCGTGCCGCGCGGGAGCATGCGCTGGGCGATGATCTGCGCCATGCGCGGCGGTTCGTTGGCGGGCGCCCAGACAACGTCGAGGCCCTTGGGCGTGAGGATCGGGTCGACGACGTTGATTTGCTGGAGGTGCTGGTAATCGCCGCCCCAGGTGCCGACGACGACGCGCTGGCCGGCCGCGCGGGCGGCCGCGGGAATGAGCGCGGGAGCGGCGAGCGCGGGCGCGGCGAGCGCGGCGCCGGCGGCGCCGAGCAGGCGGCGGCGGGAGAGGATGGACGCGGGCGGGATCGTCTGGTTGGTCATGGCTCTGGGATCTCCGGTTGCAAGGGGTGGAAAGCGTGCGCTCGAGGGCGAGGCAGGGTCTTCCCCGGGGCCGTTCCCGGGGGCATTCATCTCACGATCCTGCCCAGCCGGATGACGAAGCGATCGATGATCAGCAGCCCGGCGCCGATCAAGGCCATCTGCATCACGGTGGTGGCGGAGATCAGCGGATCGATATGGTATTTGAGGTAGCCGAGGATGGCGATCGGCAGGGTCGTCATGCCGGGGCTGACGAGGAACAGCGTCATCTCGAGCTCGCCGAACGTCGCGATGAAGGAGAAGAGCGTGGCGGCGATCAGGCCCTGGCGCATCGCCGGCAGGGTGACGCGGCGGAACACCGCCCAGGGCGGCGCGCCGAGGCTCGCCGCCGCTTCCTCGGCGGCGCGGTCCTGGTTGACGAGGCTCGCGACGACCAGGCGGACCACCCAGGGCGTGGTGATCATCATGTGCCCGGCGAGGAGAACGAAAAACGAGCCGGCGAGCGCCGCGCCGGTCACTTCCTCGACGCTGACGGCGAAGAGGTAGATGGCGAGGCCGACCGCGATGAGCGGCACCGTCAGCGGCGCGAGCAGCAGCGTGGCGATGGCGGTCTTGCCGGGGACGCTTCGGCGCACCAGGGCGAGGCCGGCGGGCACGCCCAGCAGGAGGCTCGCCGGCACCGCGATCGCCGCCACCTCGAGTGTGGTGAGGAGAGGTGCCGCGAAATGCGGCACCACCGCTTCGTACCAGCCGAGCGTGTAGCCGCGCGGCGGAAAAATGATCAGCTGCTCGTTGAAAAAGCTGAGATAGACGGTGAGCACGAGGGGCAGGAAGATCAGCACGAGGCCGCCGGCGCCGAGGAGGCCGAGCGCCAGGCGCCCGAGCTTAAGCCGGCCGAACATCGGGGGCGGGCGCGCGTTCAGCGGCGCGGCTGATGACGCGCCATGCGAATGTGCCGACACGCGTGCTTCGCTCCGACCCCCGAATTGCCATCCCTCGCGCGGTTTGGGCCCTGACGGGCCGCGCGCTGCCCTCCGCTCATTATGGCGCGCGCGAGGCAGACCGTAACCGGCCGAGGCCCCGCCCGCAAGCAACGGATGAGGGTCCGCGCTTGACGCGGAAAGCGGGGCCGGACAAGGATCGCACATGCGCGCGACGGACGGAGATAGCGGCTTCGGAGCCGGGGTGGGGGATGTGCGGCGGGACGCCGCCTCGCTGGATCTCGCGGCGCTCAGCGCGCGCTTCGGGGCGCAGCTTGCGGTCGATCGGATCTCGCTTGCGGTCGCCCCGGGCGAGCTGATCGTGCTGCTGGGCCCTTCGGGCTGCGGCAAAACGACCACGCTGCGCATGATCGCGGGCTTCGTGGCGGCCAGCGGCGGCGACGTGCGGGTCAACGGAGCCAGCGTTCTCGCGCTGCCGCCGTACCGGCGCGAAATGGGCATCGTGTTCCAGAGCTACGCACTGTTTCCCCACCTCAGCGTTGCGCGCAACGTCGCCTTCGGGCTCGAGATGCGCCGGATGCGGGCCGACGCGATCGCCGCGCGCGTTGCCGAGATGCTGCGGCTGGTCAAGCTCGAGGCTTTCGCCGAGCGCCTGCCGCGGCAGCTTTCGGGCGGGCAGCAGCAGCGCGTGGCGCTCGCCCGCGCGCTGGCGATCCGCCCCAAGGTGCTGCTGCTGGACGAGCCGCTTTCGAACCTCGACGCGTCGCTCCGCCTCGAAATGGCGCGCGAGATCCGATTGTTGCAGCGGCAGGGCGGCATCACGACGCTGATGGTGACGCACGACCAGGCCGAGGCGATGGCGATGGCGGACCGGCTGGTGGTGATGCGCGAGGGGCGCGTCGAGCAGATCGGCCGGCAGGAGGATCTCTACCAGAAGCCGGCGACGCCGTTCGTCGCGCGCTTCATCGGGCAGAGCAATATCCTCATCGGGCGCATCGTCGCGGGCGAGCGTCTTGCGATCGAGGGCGGCCGCAGCGTCGCGCTCGCCGGGCGATATGAGGCGGACGGCGCCGGGACGCTCGCAATCCGCCCGGAGAGCATCCGGATCGGCCCGGCCGGCGGGCCGCCGGGTGCGGCGGATGCGCAAACCGAGGGCACGGTCGAGCTTTGCACCTATCTCGGTGCCGTGGTGGAGCATCTGGTGCGCCTCGACACCGGGCAGGACGTGCTGGTGCGCGGCCCCGGGCTCGGCCGGGACGCCGCCCCGCGCGCCGCGGTCGGATCGCGCGTCAGCCTGCACTGGCCTGCCGCCGAGGAACGGCTCTTCGACGGACATGACCGTGCGCTCGAGCCCGCGGCGGGCGCGTTCGCGCCGAGCGCCGCGGAATAGCGCCGGGTCGCGGGATCGCGCCGTTCCGGCCGCGCGCGCCTGTCCGGTCGCCGGGAAATCAAGAGATCAATCGATTCGGAGTTCTCACAGTGTCCGACGACGACGGTGACGGCGCGTGGGCCCTGCCGCCCGGCCGCTATCTCGAGCAGAGGCCGCGGCTGCACGAACCGCCCGCGCGGCCGCTCTCGCGCTATCTCACGATGGCCGACGGCTGCCGGCTTGCGCTCGATCTCTACCTCCCGCAAGGCGCGGGAGAAAAACTGCCGACAATCCTGCTCCTCACGCCCTATTACCGGCGCTTCGCCCTCGCCCCCGGCGCGCCGGCGGGAACCGAGCCGAGCCCCAATGCCGGGCGCTGGCGCGATCTCTTCGTCCCGCGCGGCTACGCGCTGGTGGTGGTCGATCTGCGCGGCAGCGGCGCCAGCTTCGGCACGCGCGACGCGTTCCGCTCGCCGCGCGAACGGACCGACTGCCAGGCGATCGCCGAATGGATCGCGGGGCAGGACTGGTCGAACGGGCTGATCGGCGCCACGGGGATCTCCTATGTCGGCGCGGCGGCGGATTTCCTCGCCTCCACCGGCCACCCCGCGGTCCGCGCCATCGCGCCGATCTCGGCGGTGTGGGACACCTACGCCGATCACTATTATCCCGGCGGCATCCTGCTCGACCGGCTGGCCGGCGAATATGATCATCTGATGCAGGCGCTCGATCGCGACCGGCGCGAGGCGCTCGCCTCGTTCGCCTATTTCCGCGACCCCAACTATCGCGGGCCGCAACCGGTGGACGAGGACCCGGACGCAACGGCGCGCGACCAGGCGGTCGCCGCGCACGGGGCCAATTTCCGCATGCCTGCCTTCATCGCCGAGTTCCCGTTCCGCGATTCCGCGCTGCCCTACGACGCGCGCTTCACGCCCGCCTCCTTCAGCCCCTGCGGCTTCGCCGCCGGCATCCCGCCCGACATCGCGGTCTTCTCGATCTCCGGCTGGATGGACGGCGCGGGCTACGCAAATGGCGCGATCGCACGCTTCCTCACCCTGCCCAACCCGAAACGCCACCTGCTGCTCGGCCCCTGGGACCACGGCGCGCGGATCGATGTCTCGCCCTGGCGCAAATCTGCGCTGCCGCAATTCCCGCTCGCCGGCGCGCTGCTCCGCTTCTTCGACCACTACCTCGCCAACCGTCCGAACGGCCTCGATGCCGAGAAGCCCGTGCATTATTTCTCCCTCCACGCCGAGCGATGGCAAGCCGCGGAGTCCTGGCCACCCTTCCCCCCGACCCGCCAGTTCTTCCTCAACTCCGCCGCAACCCTCTCACTCACCGCCGGCAGCGAATGCACCGACATGCTCCTCGCCGATTTCACCGCCGGCACCGGCACGAACACGCGCTACGAGCGCCTCGCCGCGGTGGACGTGCGTGAATATTATCCGGACTGGGCGGACCACAGCCGGGCGATGCTGCATTATGTCTCGGCGCCGCTCACGCAGCCGGCGGAGATGACCGGCCACGCGGTCCTCTCGCTCCGCCTTTCCGTCAGCGAAGCGGATGCCGGGCTCTTCGCCTATCTCTCCGAGATCGAGTCCGACGGCACCGTCCGCTACGTCACGGAGGGAATCCTGCGCGCGCTCCATCGCGCCGAACGTCCCGCACCCCCCGACTATCGCGCCGCCTGGCCGTGGCACAGCCACGCGCGCGCGGACGCCGCCCCACTCGCGCCGGACGTCCCGGTCTCGCTCCGCATCACCTTCCTGCCCACCTCGTGGGTCTTCTCCGCCGCCAGCCGCATCCGGCTCTCGCTCGCCGGCGCGGACCGAGACCACTTCGCCCAGGTACCACACGGACGCCCGCCCACGCTCCACATCCACCACGCCGGCTCTTCGCTGCTGCTGCCCTGGCGGTGACGGCCGCGGCGCTTCGCTTCTTCCGCCGCGCCGCGATGGCGCTCGGACTGGCAGTCCTCGCGGCGGGATCGGGCGTGGCGGGCTGGGTCGTATATCTGCAGGCGAGCGGCAACGTGCACACGGTGATCGCGGGCCAGCTCTACCGTTCCGCCGAGCTCGGCAAGGGCGGCTTCGAGGACGTGATCGAAAGGTTCCATGTCAGGACCGTGATCAATCTGCGCGGCGCCAACCGGGGAAAGCCTTGGTACGAGAACGAGCTTGCCGCGAGCGCGGCGATGGGTGCGCGGCACATCGATCTTCGGATGGCGGCAACCTATGTCCCGAGTGCCGCAAAGCTGCAAGAAATTCGCGCGGTGCTTGGCGGTGCCGAGACGCCGATCCTGATCCACTGCCAGGGCGGGGCCGATCGCTCGGGCCTCGTCGCCGCGCTCTACGAGCTCTGGATCGCGCACCGGACGCCTGCCGAGGCCGGCGAACAGCTTTCCTTCGCCTATGGGCACTTTCCCTGGCTCGGCAGCCCCACAGCCGCCATGGACGAGGCGTGGCGGCGCGTTCTGCGCCAATCGGGGCGATAATGCTCTCGTGCCAGCGTTCAGGGAAAGCTGACAGCTCGGTGCTTGTCCAAGTGCCCGATTGACGCGGCGTCTCGTGATCGCGGCCCGAGTGACGAAACTCTGCGATCCGCTCTAACGCCACCCGATACGGGCGAAGAACGCGGCGATTTCGGCGACGGCGTGGTCCGGGTCCTCGCGGTGCGGAAAATGCCCGACGCCGGGGAAAAGGGAAAAATCAAGGTCGGAAAAAGTCTCGCCGAGACGATCGGTCCAGGCGGCGGGAAACAGCACGTCGCGCTCGGCCCAGCGCACGGCGGTCGGAACGCGGATCGGCGGCAGCTTTGGCGCCTCGCCCCGCATTATCGCGATCCGCCCGGCATGCGCCGCGCGGTAATAGGCGAATCCACCCTCGAGATTGCCCGCTTTGAGGAAGTTCTCGACGAAGTCCTCGAACACGTCGTCGAACGCGTCCTTGCGGTGCGCCCAATGGCGGAGGAAATGGCCGATATAGGCTGAGCAGCTCTCCCGCGTGGCGGCGACCAGCGCGGGCGCCATCGCCATCTGGTGGAAGGACTGGTACCAGATCTCGTTGAGCCGGCCGGGCTCGCCGATGCGCGCACCGATCCCCGGATAGACGAAATCGAAGAAGAAAAACCCGGCGATGCGCCCCGGCGCCCGGCGCGCGAGCGATTGCATCACCGCGCCGCCGACGCCATCCCGGGAACACCCACTTCGCCAATCAGGCGAAGATACTCAGCTTCGGTAGCTGACATGTACGTTTCGCTTTCCCCTCTCCAGAAAACTTACTCAACCATGGATGTCTAGCGTGAACGTCGGTTGCGGGTCGCGCTTGATGTCGCACGACTTAGGAAACCCGCGACATGCAAGCCAAAATGCCCATGGCAGCGCCAGCTATGCCAGGGCCTTCGCCACCATGTCCGGATGCCGGCCGATTACCCTCACATAGGCGATGGCGAAATCCGGGGCGGTTGCCCGGGCCTGCTCCCAATCGCGCAGCGTGCCGACCGGAACCCGGAAGCGGCTGGCGAACTCAGACTGCGACAGGCCAAGCCCGGTCCTCGTCTTGCGGATCAGGCGGGCGCGCTGGCTCCGGTCCAGCGCTTCGGCCGTCACGTCGAAATCTTCAGCGTCGGCCGGGTCAGCAGGCAGCGCGATATGCTTGTTCTTCACCCTTGTTGCTCCTTCTCAGCGAGATGAAGCGGGGCAGCCCGCCCCGCCAGACGAAAACGCCGGTGAACAGCTTCTCGGCGACGATCCCGACCACCTTGAACCGTTCCTCGCCGTCGATCTCGCGGATGGCGGGAATAACCAGGTGGTTGTCGTCCTCAAAAATCCGGTCGCCAAAGGCCAGCGGCAGCTTGTGCCTATCGCGGTTGGCCGCATCCTTGGCGGGGCCGAATCTGTCCTCCGTCATGGGCTATGACTATACGGGATTTCCGTATATTACGCAAGCCCTCATCCGCCCGTAAACTGTCAGAGGTTCTACAAGTTATGCGACACCGCAGGTGGCAGGGTGCAAACCGGTCTGCCCGCTTTCGGACATCAGGCTGATGAGCAGACATCCGTCCGGTGCGGTCCTGACCGGGAACGGAAGGGGACCGGCTTGGAACGAGCCTCCGCTTAGGTGGAGGCTCCCCGGGAGCTCGTCCCGGTAACGATTTACGATTTCCGGTGCTATTGGATTGACGTGATTTTGGGCCGAGCGTGAGGGTTCGACTCCTCAGGCGGTGAGCGTGGCGAGGTTCCGGACACTGCGGGACGCGCTCGAGGCCGTCTGCGTGACCCTGCCGCAGGCGGCGCGGGCTGCGGCAAGCGAGGCGATGAGCGGTGGAAGCCCCGCCGCTTCAACGCCAGCCGATGCGGGCGAAGAACGAAGCGATCTCTGCCGCCGCGCGGTCCGGGTCCTCGCGGTGCGGAAAATGCCCGACGCCGGGGAAAAGGGAAAAATCAAGGTCCGAAAAAGTCTCGCCGATATAGGCTGCGCAGCTCCCCCGCGTGGCGCCGACGAGCGCGGGCGCCGGGGCAGGGCGCTGCATACCCTTTTCCCAGGTCAGCCAGAACTCCGGCCAGCCATGCAGGAGCAGGAGCGGGGCGCCCGCGCCCACGCGCGCGACGTGGAACGCGCCGCCGTTGGCCGCGATCTTCCCGTGCGCAATCGGCGTGCGCTCCATGGGCGCGCTCATCCGCCGAGCGGGCTCACGCCGAAGAGAAAGCGATGGATGAAGGCGAGGAACGCGATCCAGACAATGAGCGCCGCAAGCGGCCCGATCCAGCCGATCTCGGCAGGCACGAGGCGATTGCGGCCGGCGAGGATGGCGCCGAAGGGAAAAATCGAGGTGCCGCGCGCCAGCTCGGCCCAGAGCGGAGGGTTGCGCGCCGCAAGCTTGGCGTCGATCGCGGGCATGCCCCAGATCGCGGTCGCCAGGATGGCGCCGAAGAACAAAAAACCGTCGGCGGTGCCGAGCGCGATCATGTGCACCGCGGCCCAGAGCGCGAAGGACCAGAGCATCGGGTGCCGCGTGACGCGCTGCATGCCCCGGGCCGGCTCGGGCGCCGCGCGCTCGCCGCCGATCGCGGTCGGGTTGCGCGTGCTCACGGCGCCGGCGAACAGGACGAAGGCGGCGAGCATGACGAGCGTGAGGAAGTCGCGCAGCCCGCGCGGCGCGAGCCAGACCGGCACCACCGGCGCGCGGCGATAGGCGACGATCAGGAACACGAGCGTGGCGATCGAGATCACCGAAAACGCGGCGCGGAACCGCGCCTCGCCGAACCGCCGCACCAGGGCGCCGCGCACGTGCGTCCCGGCGATCCCCGAATGCACGGCGATCCAGACGATGGCGGCGAGCACCAGCAGCGTCATGACGTGACCTCCATGGTCGTGCCGGCGGAGCACGAAGCGGCGCCGAAAACGCAGAACCGCGCGCAATGCGGGTGGTTGAGCGTCACCGTCCGCGCCGCCGCGGCGAGCGTCGGGCCGAGATCGAAGCGCCGCTCATAGGGCTGGAGCGTGCAGGCGACGACGCTCGGCGCCGCCTCGCCCTTGCGGTGCACGACCATGCGCGCGTTCGCGCACATCACCGTCCGACCGCTCTCCGCAAGCGCCTGCCAGCAGGCTTTTCCCACTTCGGGCGGCGCCTCCTCCGCCGCGAGCTCGGGAAAAAGGACGAGCGCGGCGGGATCGAACGCGTCGAGCGCAATGCCGCTTCTCGCGAAGAGCGTGGCGAATCCGGCCCGCACGTCCGCCGCCTCCGCCCGCGGCGCCAGCCGCGCCGCGACGCTCGCCCGGAACCCGTTCCCGGCGAGCCAGGAAAGCCCGGCGAGCGCGGGAGCGAAGGTCCCCCGTCCGCGGATCGCCTCATGGTCCGCCCGCGTCGACCCATCGAGCGAGACGCGCAAGGCCAGCCGCCCGCCATGCGCCGCGCGCATCCGCGCGAGCTCGGCCTGGTGGCGCTGCATCGGCCGCATCGCGTTGGTCAGCACCAGCGCTTCATAGCCGCGCCCGAGCGAAGCCGCGATCATCCCCGGCACGGCCGGGTTCATGAATGGCTCGCCGCCGGTGAAGCCGATCTCGCGAAGCTCGGGGTGCCGCGTGTCCGCCTCGTCGAGGAAGCGGTCGAACTCGGCGCGCGAAAGGAACACCAGCCGCTCGTTGCGCGGGCTGCTCTCGATGTAGCAGCCGGCGCAGGCGATGTTGCAGAGCGTGCCGGTGTTGAACCAGAGGGTTTCCAGCCGCTCGAGCGCC
Organism: uncultured Pseudomonadota bacterium; assembly: GCA_963840545.1. Lineage (GTDB taxonomy): Bacteria > Pseudomonadota > Alphaproteobacteria > Acetobacterales > Acetobacteraceae > JAKAWQ01. Next base: position 1,192,943 of record CAWIZE010000002.1, read on the forward strand.
ACCTCGGCATGGGGCTCGCCCGCTGCGGTGCGGAGCGGGTCGGCGAAGCGGCGCGCCCCAGGAGGCTGCGCATGCGGCAGGGCTGCGGCGAGGCCCTCCTCGCCCCACATCACCGTCGCCGGGTCGAGCCTGCGCCCGGTCGCCGCCTGCTCCTCCGGGGGCAGGATGTCGAAGCTCGGCCAGATCCCGCGCTCCAGCGCCGCCGCATAGCCCTCCGGCAGGCCGCCCGCCCGCATCGCCCGCGCCGCGCCGCAGTGGTCGTAGGCGAGCGGGAGGGTTCGGATCGCGATCCCATCCGGCCCCGGCGTGAGCAGGCTGAACCAGCCGCGCGCCGTGCCGTCATTGGCGGGCATGCCGATCGCCCCGGCATTGTGCCAGAGCTGCCGCCCGACCCGGCGGGTGAAGGGCAGGCCGCAATGGCCCCCGATCACGCCGTCCACGCCGGCGAGCGCGAGCTCGGCCGCGATCTCCGGGTCGGGCGTCGAGGCGAAGACGAAGCGGTTGATCCGGCTCGGCGCCCCATGAACCACCGCGATCCGCCGCCCGCCGAGCTCGAGCTCGATCCGCCGCGGCAGCCCCGCCATCCAGCGCCGCGCCGCCTCGTCCACCGCGCCGTCCGCATGGGCGAACCAGGCGTCCGACAGCCGCGCGCAAGGTGAGCCGGGCGGGAAGCCGCAGCCGCAATCGGCGGCCTCCGCGGCCAGCGCCTCCTCGCAATTGCCCATCACGGTCGCGATCCCGGCGCCGCGGATGAGGTCGAGCGTCGCCAGCGGATCGGCGCCATAGGCAATCACGTCGCCGGTGCAGATCATCCGCGAGGCCGGCACGCCGAGCCGGGCGGCCTCGGCCAGCAGCGCCCCGGTCGCCTCGCGGTTGCTGTAGCAGCCGCCGAAGACGAGCACCGGGCCGTCGGCCACCATCCGCATCGGGCGGTCCGGCGCGGCGCTCCGGGTGCCGTCAGGCATGGTGCGGCGCCTCGGCGATCCGCTCCAGCGCAAGGCCCCGGCCCTCGATCCCGCCGCCCCATCGCCACACCAGCATCGCCGCGGCGCCGAGCAGCCAGAACCCGGCCAGCATCATCAGCGCCGCTTCCATGCTGCGGGCACCCACCGCGCCGATCAGAAACGGGGAAAGGATCGCGCCGATCCGCCCGACCGCCACCGAGGCGCCGATGCCGCTGGCCCGGAGCGCGGTCGGGAAGAGCTCCGAGAAGGTGGGGTAGGCCGCGATCCAGCTTCCCGTGGCGAGCAGGTTGACCAGCGCGAAGCCCGGCATCAGCACGCCCGCGCCGTAGCGCGTGGCGAACGCGAACGCCACGGTGCCGAGCGCGGTCGCGAGGTAGAAGCCGAGCACGGTCGCCTGCCGCCCGGCGCGATCGAGCAGCAGGGCGGCGGCGAACCCGCCGGCGAGCGCGCCCAGGCTGCCGGCGAGGTAGAAGAGCGGCAGCCGCGCCGGCGGCAGATGCAGCGCCGGCAGCACGACGAGGGGCAGGAACGCGAAGAGCCCGTAATAGCCGGAGGCCTCGGCGAAATCGAGCACGGCGCCGAGGGCGAGCCGGCCGGGATAGCGGCGCAGCAGCGTCATCAGCCCCGCCCTCTGGCCGCGGACGGCGAGCCAGCGCGGGCTCTCCGGGATGGCGCGGCGGAGCCAGGCCGACGAGAGCGCGATCAGCCCGCCGCAGGCGAAGACGGCGCGCCAGCCGAGATCGGGCGGCAGGGCGGTGAGCACGAGCCAGGAGAGCAGCGCGGCGAGCAGGCTGCCGAGCGGCCAGAAATTCAGCATCAGCGCCGCCGCCCAGCCGCGCGAGCGGTCGGGCGCGATCTCGGCCATGGCCGCGTTGATCGCCGAATATTCGGCCCCGACCCCGATCCCGGCGATCAGCCGGAGCGCCAGCAGGGCCGCAAGATCGGGGGCGAATGCCGTCGCCAGGGTCGCCACGCCATAGAGCGCCAGGCTGCCAAGAAAAATGCGCCGGCGGCCGAAGCGGTCGGCGAGGACGCCGAAGCCGGCCGCGCCCAGCATCAGCCCGACGAACCAGGCGCCGAGCACGAAGGACATGGCGTTGGCGCCGAGATCGAAGCGCGCCCTGAGCGCGCCCAGCACATTGCCGATCAGGGTCACCTCGAAGGCGTCCATCGCCCAGCCGATGCCGAAAAGCAGCACGGCCATGGTGTGGAAGCGGGTCCAGGCGGGGCCGGCTGGGGTCATGGCGCACTCCTTCTCGCGAACGGTCGCTTCCGAGATACGCGCGCGAGCCCGGAGCGGATCATGCCATGCCGAGGCTCCGGGGTGGGAGGGCGGGATCGGCTATAAGGGCGGCCATGCGGGTGCGCCGGAGTCTGGCCTGGCTGCTGGCCGCGGCGCTGGCGGGCCTCGCCGCGGCCGCGCTCGCCCGCTACCTGCCGCCCTCGCTCGCCGGATTGAAGGCCCACATGCACGCGCTCGGGGCATACGGCGCGGCGCATCCGCTGCGGGCGGGCGGCCTCTTCGCGATCCTCTGCACTGCCTTCTCCGCCTTGCCCCTGCCCGGCGCGGAGCTCCTCGCGGTCGCGGCCGGCACCATCTTCGGGTTCGTCGCCGGCACGCTGCTGGTCGCCGTCTCGGTCACGCTCGGCTCCTGCGGCGCCTTCCTGACCGGCCGGTTCCTGCTGCGCGGCGCCGTGCGCCGGTACCTGCCGTCGCGCCTCCCGGTGCTGGCGCGGGGGCTCGAGCGCGAGGGCGCCTTCTACCTCTTCGCGCTCAGGATGATCCCCGCGGTCCCGTTCTTCGTCGTCAACCTGGCGATGGGCGCGACCTCGCTCCGGCTCGCGACCTTCGCCTGGGTGAGCGCGATCGGCATGCTGCCGGCGATCATGGCCTACGTGAATGCCGGGCGCATGCTCGGGCGCCTGCACAGCCTCTCCGGCATCCTCTCGCCCGGCATCCTCGCCTCGTTCGCGGTTCTCGGCCTGCTGCCGCTGGCGGCGCGCCGCCTGGTCCTCGCCTGGCGCCACCGCTCAGGTGGCGGCCCGGTGATCTAGGAAGCCGAGCAGGGCGGCGCGAAACGGCAGGAAGCTCTTGTAGAGCGTGGTCTCCTCGGGCAGCGCGCGGACCGCCTCGGCCAGCCGCCCGGCCACCGCGGGATCGGCCGCGACCGCGGCCAGAGGCCGCTGCAGGATCTTGATCGTGAACAGGATGGCCGTCGTTCCGGGCAGCCGGGAGAGGGTCTGCCGCTCGACCCGGAGCCAGAGTTTTTCCCCGGCGTTCCCGGCGGTGAAGGCCGGGTCGCGGGCGGTCCGGCCGTGCCCGCCGGGCTGGAAGAGCGCGGGGTCGTCGAGAACCGACCAGTTGAACCGCTCGACCAGCCGCCCGGGCTTGAGCCGCGCCATGAAGCGCTCGACCGGGCCGGCCAGGCGCTCGGCGAAGAACGGCACCGGCGCATGGATGCCCCCGATCGCCCGGCCGAGTTTTTCTCCCAGCCGCCAGCGGGTGGGAAAGCAGAGCACGGCCGCCGTGAGGCGCGGCCCCGCCGGATCGGGCTCGAGCAGGCAGAGATCCTCCTGCACCAGGCGCCCGGCCAGCTCCAGCGGATCGCAGGGCGGCAGGGCGAGGTCCCATTCCTCGCCGGTCAGGCGGTTGACCAGCCGCGAGCCCGCGCGGGCGAACCATTGGGGATGGTGCTCGGGCAGATGGGCGGCGGCGAGCTCCAGCATGGCGCGGCGGGCGGCGGCGGACTCCGGCAGTGCGGCGAACACCTCCGCCGGGCGCTCGGCGAGCAGGCGGCGGCGGAGCGCCATCTGTTCGGCGTAGTCGCCGTCGATCTCGAAGAGGGCGGAGATCGGGGCCGCGAGCAGGCCCATCGCCATCCGCCAGGGGCCTGGCTCGAACGGCAGATAGAGCCGCGGCGGCGGGGGCTCGGGCATTGCGGGCGTCGGCGCGTCCATGGCAGGCGAGCGTATCCCGCTTGCCGCGGGCATGCCGAGCGGTTATCCGGCCATCGCATGAATTCCATCTTCCGCGGCGAGCTCGCCTCGCCGGCCGGCCGGCGGCTCGCCTGGATCGACTGCCTGTTCGTCGATCACGGCGTCTTCCGCCTGGCATGGACCAATTTCGCCGCCGTCGCGCCGGGGCGGCTCTACCGCTCGAACCACCCGACGCCGGGCTGGCTCGCCCGGTTCACCCGAGAGCACGGGCTCCGGACGGTGATCAATCTCCGCGGCGAGGCGCGCAACGGCTCGGACGCGCTCTCGCGCGAGGCCGCCGGGCGGCTCGGGCTCGCCTTCGTCAACCTCGCCCTCGAAAGCCGCGGGGTGCCGCAGGCCGAGCGCATCCTCCGCCTGATGGAGGTCTATCGGACGATGGCCGAGCCGGCGCTCATCCACTGCAAGTCGGGGGCGGACCGGACCGGGCTCGCGGCCGGGATCTTCGTGCTCGCCGCCGGCGGCAGCGCCGATGCGGCGCTGGCGCAGCTTTCGCTCCGCTTCGGCCATGTCCGGGCGGCGCGGGCCGGGGTGCTCGACGCGTTCTTCCGGCACTACCGGGCGGCTCAGGAAAAACCCTTCGCCGACTGGCTGCGCGAGGACTACGACGAGGAGGCTCTGCGGCGGGACTTCCGGGCCAACCGGCTCGCCTCCTTCGTCACGGACCGGATCCTGGCGCGCGAATGAGCGGGAGAGGCGGCATGGGCGAAGCGGGCGTTCTCGCGGTTCTGGACATCGCCGAATGGGGCGGCGTGATCGACCCGGCGGAGGGCGCGCGGGCCACCCATGCGCTCGAGGACGGGCGCGTTCTCTTCTTCCCGGCCCTCAGCTTCGCCGTGCAAGAGACGGAAAGACAATTCCTCTCGCCGGCGGCGCTGGCGCCGGGGCGGAAGAACGTCAGCTTCGACCCGGCGAGCGGAGAGTGCCAGGGAAGCGCCTATGCGGGCGCCGAGGCAGCCCGCCTCGGGGCGATGCTCGAGCGTTTCGCCCGCGAGGCGGAGGCGCTGGTGCGGGCGATCGCGCCTTGCTATGCGGGCGCGCTCCGCCGCGCGCGGACGAGCTTCCGCCCGGCGGATATCGAGGACCGGGCAAGCTCGGTCCGCAAGGACGATCGGCTGCTGCACGTGGACGCGTTCCCGACCCGGCCGACGCGGGGCGAGCGGATCCTCCGCGTCTTCAGCAACATCGCCCCGGACGGGGCGGAGCGGCGCTGGGAGGTGGGCGAGCCTTTTCCGGATTTCGCCGAGAAATTCCTCCCGCGGGTGAAGCCCGGCTGGGCCGGCTCGGCCTGGCTGATCGAGCGGCTCGGCCTCACCCGCGGCCGGCGCAGCGCCTATGACACGATCATGCTCGGGCTGCACGACGCGATGAAGCAGGATGCGCGCTACCAGGCGGAGGCGCCGCACGCGGGCCTTGCCTTCCCGCCCGGCACGAGCTGGATCGTCTACACCGACCAGGTCCTCCACGCCGCGTTGACGGGCCGCTTCGCCCTGGAGCAGACCTTCCACCTGCCGGTCGCGGCGATGGCCGAGCCCGCGCTCGCCCCGCTCCGCGTGCTGGAGCGCCTCACGGGCCGCGCGCTCGCCTGAGGCGCCGGTTGACCGAGGGCGGGGGCCGATCGAGGTCAGGGGAGGGAACGGGCAATGGCGAGAACGACGATGCGGGCGGCGCTCGCGGCGAGCGGCCTGGTCGCGAGCGCTGCGTGCTGTGCCCGGGCGGGGACGGTGGTGATCACCACCGAGGGGTCTTCCTCCACGGTCGTGATCAACGGCCACGTCGTTTCGGGCAGCACCAACGTGACGGTCGCCAAGGGCCCGATCAAGACCGAGGAGCGGACGGTCGCCGTATTCTCGGGTATCGAGGTGGACGCGCCGGCAGAGGTCACCTTCTCGCCCGCGGCCACGCCGCACGTGACGGTCACGGCGCCGGCGGACATCCTGGCGCTGATCGAGACCGAGGTGCAGGACGGGACCCTGGTCATCGGGTTGCGGGGGTCGGTCGTGCTCGCCTCGCCGATCCTGGTCGCGGTGCGCGGACCCGGTCTCGCGGCGATCGGCCTGGCGGGGGCGGGCAGGGTGAAGGCCACCGGGCTCTCGGGCCCCGATCTCAGCATCTCGCTCTCCGGCTCGGGCGCGGTGGCGGCGAACGGCGCGGTCGGGCGCATCGGGATCCGTCTCAGCGGCTCGGGGGATGTGGATGTGGCGGCGATCCGGGCGGCCGATGTCAGCGCCGCGATCACCGGCTCGGGCTCGATCCGAGCCTTCGCGAGCGCGAGCGTCGAGGCCGAGCTGACCGGCTCGGGCGAGTTCATCGTCTTCGGCAACCCGCCGCAGCGGGCGACCCGCGTGACGGGGTCCGGGGAGGTTTTGTTCCGGTAGCGCCCGCATGGCCGAAACATTACCGGCGGGCAATCCGGCAATCGGGGCTTGAGCCAATGGCGGCGAGAGGGTTAGGATGCAGCAACCGGGAGAGGGTTTGCTGCGATGCGAGTCGCTCGACGGCACGACAGGACGAAAGCCGCGGGGATGGGCTCCGGATGGGATGCCCGGCTCCGGCGCGCCGCGCTGGGCGCTGGCCTGCTAGGGTTGCTGCTGCTGCCCGCCGGCGCGTGGGCGGCAAGCCCGAATGTCGAGACGGCGAACCTGACGGTGGTCACGCCCAGCGGTGGCGCGGGCATGATGGTGCTGCAGGCCACGCCGATCAACGATCGGGAGCTTGCAACCGAGGTGGCGAAGGGTGTCCCCGACCCGATGGCGTCCAACGGGCCGGTCATTCAGCCGCCGGTGGTCATCCTGTGGGACGAGATCGACCGGCCCGGGTCCTTGTCGGGAATGGGCAACGCCGCCGCGATCGACACCAGCACATCCTGGCACTGATCCCGCCCCCGCAACGCTCCGGATTTCGATCCGGAGCCGAAATAATCTAGGATCTAGGCCAGCAATTCGCGGAGTTCGCCGAGCCAGGGCTCGTAGCGTCGCCAGCGTTCGATCGAGCTCGCATAGACCGGCTGGCGCACCTGCCACATGCTCGCCGTGTTCACCAGGCGGCGGTTGCGCTCCGGGGCGAGGCAGGAATCGTCCCATTCCAGCCCGAGGAAGGCGATCAGCCGGCGGGTTTCCGCCTCCTGGTTGGTGATCAGCGCCTCGTAATCCACTTCCAGGAACCGCTCGGGCGGCAGCACGGCGCGCCAATGGGCCATCAGGCGCTGGTATTGGCGATAGAAGAAGACGAGGCTGGAACGGTCCCGCGAATAGAACGAGCCAGGAAATCGCTTGCTGTAGATCGAAAGGCAGGTGTCGAGCGGGTGGCGCCGGCAATGGATGATGGCAGCGCCGGGAAAGGCCGCGCGTACCAGGCCGAGCCAGACGAAGTTGGTGGGCATCTTGTCGGTCACGCGCAAGGCGTCGGGCGAGATCGCGCGCAGCACCGCACGATAGCCGTCCGCCAACGCCTCGGCGCTTGGCGGGTTGCCCTTGGCGGCGGCGACCTCCCAGGCGAGGCCGCGCTGCTCCCAGTAACCAAGCTCGCCGCCGGGCGCAACCTCGGGGTGGCTCGAGACGATCTGCTCGACCAGCGTGGTGCCGGAGCGTGGCATGCCGACGATCAGCACAGGTGTCCGGTCCTCCGCGCCAGCCGTGACGGGCCCGGCCGGTGCCGCCGCGCCGAAGCTGGCGATCATCCGATCGATGCGGGCGGTGAAGACCAGCCGGTCGAAGCGCAGCGTGCCGGCACCGACAGCATTGGCGGCATCGAAATGCCGCATCGCCAGCGCGTAGTCTCCGAGATCGTCGAAGGCCTTGCCGAGCCCGGAATGCAGCATCTCGGTGAGGATGTCGCTCAGACCGCCGGCTTCGGCGAGCTTTGCCATCCGACCGACCAGGGGGCGGTCGGGAGCGGCGAATTTCCTCGCATTGGCGAGGTTGAAGAAGGCGCTCGCATCGGCGGGGTCGAGGGCGAGGACGCGCGTGAAGCAGTCGGCCGCCTCGTCCAGCCGGCCGCTATGCGTGAGGAAGATGCCGAAGGCCGCCAGCGCGTAAGCGTTCCTCGGATCGCCCGCAATGGCACGGCGGAACCATTCCTCCGCCTCGGCGAGGCGGCCCTTGATGCGCAGCGCCTGCGCCCGCGACAGGCGACCCAAGGTGGAGGTCGGCTTGGCGGCGGCGGCGCGCTCGAAGCTCTCCGCTGCCTCGTCGGGGCAGGCGGTTATGGTGTGGATGGTCCCGAGTCGCTCATGGGCTTCCTGGAAATTCGGGGCGAGCGCGACGGCGCGGCGATAGGCGGTGATCGCCGCGATGTCGTCCCGCTGTTCCTCGAGCGCCAGGCCAAGATTGTAGTGCGCGGAGGAGAGCGTCTCCTTGAGCGTGATGGCCTGGCGGAAGGCGGCGACCGCCTCCGCGATGCGCGTCGCGCGCAGACAGGCGATCCCGAGATCGTTGTGGGTGGACGGATTGTCCGGATCGAGCAGGATCGCCTGGCGGAATGCGGCGATGGCTTGGCGCGGCTTGCCGGCGGCGAGCAGGCTCGCGCCCATCCTCACATGCGTCGCGCTCGCGCGCTTGCGCTCCGCTGGCATGCCGTCGAGCGCCGCGGGGCGCACCAGGACCGGCCCGCCGGGCGCGGCGGGAGTGTCGGACGCCCGCCGGACGGAATCCTGCCAGGTCCGGATGGTGCTCGCCTCCCGGCCGAGGGCGGTGAGCGGACCGAGTCGCCCGAGAGGCGATGCCATGGGGACCGAAACCGCTTGTGACGGCGGCGTCTTTTCCGCTGCCATGCTTAGGCTCCTCCCGGCCGTGTCGGAATGTGCCGCGCTGATTCCGCAAGCCCGCCGGACTAGCTCTGCTCGGTCTCCGGACCAGGTCCGTTCCCGGTGGGCGCGGCAGCCTCCGCGGACGGATGGGCGCCCGCGGGGTCCTCCGTGGGATGATCCAACGGGCGGAAGGGGCGCAGCCCGCGCATGCGCAGGTTGTGGCGATAGAGCATGCGGTAGAGCGTCACCCGCGATACGCCGAACTCCTCCGCGACGTGCGCCACGACATGGTGATGGCGGTCGAGCGCGGCGAGCAGGGCCTCGCGCTCCTCGATCGAGCCCGGGCCGAGCTTCAGCCGCTTGCGTGAGCGGGAGCTCTGCGCCGAGGGCGCCAACGCGAGGTCCGCAACCGAGATCAGGGGCGAATTGCCGACGACCACGGCGCGGCGGATGGCAGCGATCATCTCCCGCACATTGCCGGGCCAGGGGTGCTTCCACATCGCGGTGAAGGCCTCGGTGTCGAATCCCCTCACCTCCCGGCCGAAATCCGCCGCCAGGCGGCGGAGGAAGAACATCGCGAGCACGTAGATGTCGTCCCCGCGTTCGCGGAGCGCCGGCATGTGCAGGTTGAGGACGTTCAGCCGGTAGAAGAGGTCCTCGCGGAAGCGCCCCTCCGCCACCGCCTTCGTCAGGTCGATGTTGGTGGCGGAGATGATCCGCACATCGACCGGGATGGGCGCGTGGCCACCGACCCGGACGATGCGCGATTCCTGGAGGAAGCGCAGCAGGTGCCCCTGCAGGCTCACGCCGAGATCGCCGATCTCGTCGAGGAACAAGGTGCCGCCGTTCGCGGTCTCGACAAGGCCGTGCTTGCGGGCGGTCGCACCGGTGAAGGCGCCCCTCTCGTAGCCGAAGAGCTCGGAGGCGATCAGCTCCGGCGGGAGGGAGGCGCAGTTGATGGGGACGAACGGGCCGCCGCTGCGCGAGGAGTAGTCGTGGACCGCGCGTGCGGCGAGCTCCTTTCCGGTGCCGCTTTCGCCGGTGATGAGGACCGGGACATCGGTTCGCGCGAAGCGGCGGATCAGCTCGAACACTTGCCGCATGGCGGGGCTGTTGCCCACCATGAACTGCCGCTCGCGCTGCGCCGCCGGGGCGCGTGCGGGCTGCTCTTCCCCGTTGCCCTCCGGGGCAGATTCGGTCACCAGCGTCGGGGCCGGCACACCGCCGGCCCTTTTGTGCGGCCGGCGGCCGGAGTAGGCGGCGACCAAGGACTGATCAGTCTCAGAGGCACGCATCAACGAGACCCCCCATCCGGCGACACTGAACGTGAAGCCATACTAGAGCCCCCTTTAGGCTGCCGAGAAGATAAAACAAAGTGAGATTGTTTTGCCGTCACAAGAGTAGCTGTATCCTTTGCATGTAACATTTGAATGCAGTGATAAATCCCGCCAGGGATTTTAACGCATAGGCGGCATCCCTCGAGGAGCCGCTGGGGCACGCATCGGGGGCTCGCCGCCCGAGAAGAAAATCTCGGCAGAAACGTGAGAAAGAAGGAACCGGCTGGCCGCTAAGGGTGGCCGGCGGTGGCGCAAGATGCGGACCGAAGGGTGATGCGCCGCGCCGCACAAACACGCGTGGGTTGCGGTCGCTTGTGGTGGGCAATGCGAGTCACTAATGCGTGAAGACTGTGCACGGCGGACCCGAGGCGCAACGTTGCGTGACGGCGTGCTGACATGTCGCCCCGGAATTCGGCGTCCGCAGGCAGCCGCGCAGCGCTCGGAGGCAAGCGCGCGAGGCCCTCCGGGCTGGCGCATTCCGATGTAACGCAGCGCAACGTTAACAGCCAAAAGTTACGTGGAGCGGGCGGCGGTCGCCGGGGTCCGGAGGCCATATCCTAGGTAGAAGCTTGGTTTTTTTGTGGCGAAGCGGTGCGCCGGCGGCTGGCACGAACATTGCTTACAAGTAAGCCGGCGGCAGAGGCACGAGCCCGCGGGGAGGGATCCGGTCAACCCACCCGCGTTCGCGAATCTGGCGGCCACGGCCTCTGCCGTCACACGGGCGAGGTCACGTGACACCAACACCAACGGAGAAATCCATGCGTAAGGCACTCCTCACCAGTACGGCCGCCCTTGCCCTCGGCATGTTCGGCTTCGGCGTCAGCGCGGCGAGCGCGTCCAGCTTCCTCTCCAACATCCCGGTTGCAGTCACGACCGGCAGCGGCAGCACGCCACGTCGACCAACGTCAACCACGCCCTCAACGGCAACGCGGTCAACAACGGCAACCTCAGCCACGACCTGAACGGCAACACGGTCGACTCGCCGAACCACAACCTGAACGACAGCTCGTTCGGGAACTTCGCCATTGATGGTGGAGCGATCCTCAACAACAGCCTGATGGCTGAGGTGAACTCGAACAACCATACCTCGGTCACCGTGACGCTGGCCAATGCCAGCGCCGGCGGGCACAATGGTGGCCTGGTCATCAACAACAACCAGAATGGCCATCCGGACGGCGGCCTTTCCATCGCGGGTGACGGCGGCAAGAGCGTCGGCGTCGGCAGCGGCACAGGCGTATCTTGCTTCTTCCACTGCGGCGGCGGCATCGGTGTCGGCGTCGGCCTGGGCGCCACTGGCGGGGATGGCGGGGCAAGCGGCACCGCCGGAGGCGGCTACTCGGACAGCTCCTACTACAACGGCTCGGTCTCCTCGACCTTCACCGCGGGCTCGACCGGTATCGTTACGTCCGAGTCGAACGCAGGGAACAACATCGCGCAGTTCAACACGGCCATTTCGGTCGCCGCGGTCAACAGTGGCGCGACGCTCATCAGCCACTGACAGCCTTATCTGACCTTGTCGTGAATTGACGAACCGCACCGTCCGGCAGTAGCCGGGCGGTGCGGCACTTCATCCCCGACGCAGAATCGCGGATCCGGGCCGCAAGCGAGGGAAGTAACAAATGAGCAGTGTGAAGGTGATTTCGACCGGGGCCGCTCTTGTCGCGGCGCTGGCATTCGCTATCCCAGGTCCTGCGTTTGCGGGCGGAGCGCCGAGCAAGGCAAGTGCAGCGGACAGCCCGCTCGCGGCGCTTTCGGGAAGCCAGCTTTCCACGGCTGAGCTGAGCAGCGCGCGCGGTGGAAATTCGGTGACCCTGTTCAATTCGGCGAACACGACGACCAACACGCTGAACGATACCGCCTCGAGCGGCGGCTCGCTGGATGGAACCATAAATGCCGGGTACATGAACGGGTGGGGCATTGCGAGCAACACGGTCAGTGGCGGCTCGGGGATTTTCAACCAGGCCTCGAACACCGGCAATCTCGTCCAGATCAACCAGAGCATGTCGATCTTCATCAATGCTCAGTAGGTGAGGTCAACCGGGGCGATACAGCCATGAAGCGCTGGATTTGGCGGATCTCCGGCGCGCTCGCGATGGTGGTGCCGTTGTGTTTTGGCGCGGACGGGCCGGCGCGGGCCGCACAGATCCAGATCAGCGGCCCGATCGCGGGCATCCCCGGCGGGATGTCGCCGACGGTCACGGTGCAAAGCTACCAGGCGCGGCGGTTCAGCGCCGTGATTCCGCAGCGCTTCGACTATTCCTGTGGATCGGCGGCGCTGGCAACGCTCCTCACCTACAGCTACGGCATGCCGGTGGGCGAGATGCCCGTCTTCCAGAGCATGATCGTGCATGGAAACCGGGATCTCATCGAGAAATACGGCTTCTCGCTTCTCGACATGAAGGATTACCTCCAGCGAGTGGGGCTTCCTTCGGGCGGGTTCCGCGCGCCGCTCTCGAAGCTCGCATCCGTGGGGGTGCCGGCGATCGTGCTGGTCAACGAGCGCGGGTACCACCATTTCGTGGTGATCACCGGGATCGAGGATGGGCGCGTGCTGCTCGCGGATCCCGCGGTTGGCATGCGCAGCGAGCGGGTGGGCGTCTTCCAGGGCCAATGGAGCGGAATCTTCTTCCTGATCCTGAACCATGCGACCGAGGCGCGGGCGGGCTTCAACCAGGAACAAAACTGGTCTCTTGCGCCTCAGGCGCCCGGCTCGCTGACACGCTTCATGCTCGATCTCACGGAGCTGCGCCAGGTTGGCGCGGGCAACTCAACTATCTTCTAGGAGGCAACATGTCCGGACGAGGAAAGGTGCGAAGCGCGCTTCTAAGTGCCGCGGCCTCTGCATTGTGGCTGGCGGGGGCAGGTCTCCCGGCCCACGCCGCCGGTCAGCCGAACGCCGGCCCCTTCGCCGCTTCCGGCGTGGCGGCGATCCCCGAAGTGACGGTCGTTGCACCGGCTATGCTGCCCGCGATGGTTTCCCCCCTGGGTGCCGGGACGGGCGCGGACTTCGTCGCCACTGTCGGGCTCCGGCAGTACGCGATGAGCAATCGTCAGCTCAACACCGTTCGGGGCGGAATGGAGCTGCCGAACGGTGCAATGCTGAACTTCGGGTTCGAGCAGGTCACCACCGTCAATGGCGTCGTGGTTTCGGGCATCCTGGTGCAGAATGGCGCAGCCTCGGCGTACCAGGGCACTCTCGGCAGCACGACATGCACTGCCTGCAAGTCGGCGACGAGCGTCAGCTACAATGTGACGAACGGAAAAGGGACACTGAGCGCGCCGCAGGGCTGGAGCGGGACTCCGATAACCCTCACGCCGGGCAAGACGACGACGATCAGCGGTACCGCCAATGACGGCCAGACCGTCGTAACGACCCAGCTCGGCCCGAACGGACTTGTCAACAGCATCGGCAATATCGCCAACAATCAGCTGATCGACCAGTCGACGATCATGACGTTCGGCATAACCGGGCTTGTCCAGTCGATCACCGCGGAACAGGCGGTGAATTCCGCCTTCAACAGCATCATGCGGGCGGTCAGGGGGCCCTGACCGACGAGAGACCCAAACACAGGGGACGTAAAGAGCGCGAGGGCAGTGGCGGACCGGGAGACGAAGGCGCGAGACAGGGAGATCAGGGGATGGCCGGAGCGAGAGGGAGCATAGGATCGAACGCAATGCGAGGACCTTATGTCCTGTCCGGGGCGCTTTTCCTTCTCCTCTCGCTCTTCGCCGCCGTGGTCTCCGCCGGGACCGCACGTGCCGGTGAACTCGGATCCAGCGATCAGCTCGTGCTTGCGGCACTCGCCGGCGTCGAGCCGCTGCCGGTCGGCGAGATGGCGAAGGAAGCGGCGCGCGGGATCGGGCTCGGCAGCCAGGCCGGCGTCCATATCCCGATCACCGAGCCCACGGTCCGGCTATGGGACGATTTCGGCGCCTTCTCGCCGTCTTCGATCGGCAACACCGTCGTCACCATCAGCACCGGCACGGGTCAATAGGGTCCGGCGCGAGCGGGAACGACACTGTATCATCGCGCCGGGGGTATCGTTGTTACCGCGATACAAATGAAACGGACTTAGCGCATTTCCGGCGATGTTACGGAACCATTTTCCGCTGCGATCTCAATATCTTCACCCAGAGTTGTTTGCGGTCGTGCTTTCACGAGTTGCGACGGTGGAGTATTGTCGGCTTGCAAATCCAAGAATTCGTGTGCGCGTTGGATGCCGATTCGCAACGCCGACCCTTCTGGAGGAACACAATGCTGGCCGAACGCTTGTCCTGCCATGCCCAAGCCATCGTGCTTTCGGGCGACGGCCGGTTCGCGCGGAGCCGATCGCTCCGCAACCCATGGCGCGCGGCACTCTACGGGGCCGTCTGCCTCGCGGGGTTTTCGGTCCCGGCCTATGCGCAGTCCGACCCCCAGTCCGCCGCGGCGCCGCTCACCCCGCAGGAAGCGGCGAAGCTGCGCGCGGAGATCCTCCAGCAGCAGCAGCAGATCCAGGCGCAGCAGCGCGAGCTCTATCTGCAGAGCATGCGCCTCAACGATCAGCAGAGCCTGCTCAATGCCGAGCTTGGGAAGCTGACGGGCACCGGAACGGGCACGGCGGCCGACGCGTCCCAGCCGGAGCCGGCGGGAACCGCGCAAGCGTCTCCGGGCGGGGTCCCGGGTGCAACGCAGACCGCGCAGGCGGCCACGCCTGCCTCGCCCGCCGCGCCATCTTCGGCGCCGATCTCCGGGCCGAGCCCGCAACAGCAGGAAGAGCGGCGCGTGCTGCAGACGGCGCACGAACTTTCCAATACCGGCGGCGTGCTGACCCCGAAGGGCGACCTCGTCGTCGACCCGTCGCTCGAGTACCGACTACTGGAACCAGAATCAGGTCAATATCGCCGGCTTCTCGGTCGTTCCGGGCATCACCTTCGGCAACATCAACGTCCAGCGTGTCCAAGCGAACTACGAGACGACAGCGGTCACGCTCCGCTACGGCGTGACCAACCGGCTGGAGGTGAACCTCAAGGTTCCCGTCGTCTATGCGACCGGCTCGACCACCACCCAGCCGCTCGGACCCAATGCGTCGGTGTTCTCGCCCGGAGCGAGCGCCTTCAATATCGGCGATATCCAGATGGGCGCGAGCTATCAGATCAATGCCGGCAACGACGGCTGGCCGATCTTCCTCGGCAACCTGCTGTTCAAGACCACCACGGGCACCAGTCCGTTCGATGTCCCGATCTACACCACCAACGACCCGAACGGGACCTATATCGCCGGGATCCAGAAGACGCTCCCGACCGGTAGCGGGTTCTATTCGCTCGAGCCCAACGTGACGATCCTTCTGCCGACCTCGCCGGCGGTGCTGTTCGCCAACATTCTTTACGGGATCAACTTCTCGCGCAGCGTGCAGATCCAGAACATCGCCGGTGCGGCATCGACCACGGCAACGATCGGGCCGGGCAACTATATCTCCGGGACCTTCGGCGTCGGCTTCGCCGTCAACGATCAAACCTCGATGACATTCAGCTACCAGCAGGAGCATGTCTGGCCGACGACCGAGAACGGCACGCAGCTCGGCGGCTCCTCGTACGACTTCGGCACTTTCAACTTCGGGGTCGGATTCGCGGTCAGCAAGAACGTCAACGTCAACCTGGGCGCCGGTATCGGTGTCGGGCCGAACAACCCCGTGGCGAAGATCCTTCTCGAAGTGCCGATCAGGTTCCAGCTCTGAAGTCTGACGCTCGCCGCGGCGGAACAATACGGGTTTCGCCGGACCGCTTCGCGAGTCCGCTCAGGCGCGATCCGCTCTCCCCGTCGCGGCTGGCGGGCCGCGGAGGCGATCCCCGGCTATAGCGGCGTGTAAGCATTGTTCAGCGCGCCCGTCGTGCTGTCCAGGAACAGGTATTGTGCGCCGGCGGGACGGACCCGGTCGCACTCGGCCTGACGTTGCCCATCTACGGTGGCCGCGAAGCACAGGATGTCGCCCTTGACGACCCAGGTCATCGGAGCGGATTTTCCGGAGAAGGTCAGGGTTCCCGTTCCGCTGGGATCGAGCTTCATGGTGAATGCGACTCCGTGGATGGTCTTGCTCGCGAGCGGCCGCCCGACGACCGCCTGCGTCAATGCCTGTCCGCTCAGGTCTCCGGCATCGCTCGTCTGCGAGCCTCCGGTGCTCGCGGTCGCCGCCTGGGGTTCAGACGGCCCGCCGCACGAGGCAAGCGCCAGGAGGCAGATGCCTGCGATAACGGAATACCTGCACATGCGTTTCCTCCCGATATAGACAGCGATCCGCGCGTGTTGGACCCAACCGGCGCCCCCGCGCGGACAATGATGCAAAAAAACTGGAGGCTCCGCCATGGGCAACTGCGGAGAACCACCAGCTCGCGCCGGCCGGG
This sequence comes from uncultured Pseudomonadota bacterium, assembly GCA_963840545.1. Classification (GTDB taxonomy): domain Bacteria; phylum Pseudomonadota; class Alphaproteobacteria; order Acetobacterales; family Acetobacteraceae; genus JAKAWQ01. The sequence continues at coordinate 1,209,367 of CAWIZE010000002.1, forward strand.
GCGCCGCCCGATCCCCTCTTACCCGGAACCGGGGCGCCCTCGCGGATGCCGGAGCCGGAAAAACGCCGCTCTCGCGCATCCCGGGCGGGTTTGGAACATTTGTGCCGGCTCGGGACCGTGAATGGGCCCCGGGTGCTCGGCGGGCCGGCCCAACCGCCGCATCCCGCCCCGCGTTACGTGCGCGCCCGGGCGATCATTGCGACAGTCGCAGCACCGAGTGATTGTCGGTCTGGGCCTGGATGGTGAAGGTCGTTGCCGAGGCGAGACTGCCGAGACCGGGGTCGATGGGCCGCGGGATCTCATAAGACGCAAACGGGTTGGGCGGGCCGTTGGTCTCATTGTAGGGGTAGTTTGCCGCGATGGTGGATGGCAGGTTCCCCTCGGCGGTGTTCGGCGCCGAATCGGCGCCTGGCCGTTCGGAAGCCTCGCCCGCCGTGCCGATGCTTCGGTGGTAAACCTCGACCGAGAGCGGCACGCTCGTCATGCTTGGCGACGAATCGGTCCGGGTGGGTGTCCAGGGATTGGTTGCCAGGTTCGCCGCGGTGACGGTCGGCGGGTCGGCGGGCGGGTCAGTCGGCGGATCCACCGCAGCCGATTGCGTGGCCTGCGGACGGTTGTTCGCCGATGCGTAGCTATAGCCGAGCGCGCCGGCGCCGCCGAGCGCTCCGAGCACAACGGCAGCGCATCCGGACAAGATGCACGCAAAGGGAAGCAGCGTAAGCGTTCCCAGGATTCGGCGATGTCCCGGCAACGCGGCCCGCTGGAGATTCCGCTTGCGATTGCCGACCTCGCCAGCGCGCCGCACGATCAGCGTATCAGGGTGCTTCTCCGCTCTACCTATATCGACGACATCGTCCTTCGTGTCGCCGAGGGCCTCACGCAGATTTCGAAATGTCCGGATGGAGCGAGCAAAAGCGATCTGTGCCACCGCAAAGTACCCTAGGCAAACGACATCCCCCGCACGTTTCGTTTATCGTCGTGTCGCGAGTCTGTCAAATTGTGATCGCATATCGCGAGCAATTCATTTGCATCGGTGCGGAGCCCGATGGCGCGCTCGCGTAGGCGCGATCGGAGAGAACACGTTCCCGGGCGTTCTCGCGATCGGGCTCAAAGCCCGCCCGCGCAATCGCTTCACGATTCCCGCGGGGCGTGATTTGCTCTCGGTTCAGGATCATCGGGAGGGAGCCGACGTGATGAGAGGCATGATGGGAGGGGGGGCGTGGCTTTTCGGTCTGGCGCTGCTGGTCGCCGCCGGCGGGGCGCGAGCGCAGGAAGCCCCGGGAGGCGTGCTCGCGCGGCTCGGCCAGGACGGGACGATCCGGATCGCCTATCGCGTCGATGCGCCGCCCTTCTCCTATCTGGACAAGGCGAACACGCCGGTCGGCTTCATGATCGATCTCTGCCATGCGGTCGCCGACAACATCGCCCGGCAGCTCGGCCGCCCCACCCTCAAGGCGATCTATGTTCCGGTCACCGCGGCGGACCGCTTTACCGCGATCGAGCAGGGCAAGGCGGACCTGCTCTGCGAATCGACGAGCGAAACACTCTCGCGGCGCGAGGTCGTTGATTTCTCGCTTCCGACCTTCGTCGACGGCGCCGGCATCATGATCCGCCCTGGCGGCCCGCAGAATTTGCAGCAGCTCGCGGGGAAGAAGCTCGGCGTGCTCACCGGAACGACGACGGAAGAGGAGCTGCGGGCGAGCCTGAAGCAGGCCGGGGTCACCGCCGATATCGTCACGGTGAAGACGCAGGCGGAGGGCCTGGCCATGCTGGGCAGCGGCAAGATCGCGGCCTATTTCGCGGACCGGGCGACGCTTGCCTACTTCATCGCGACCGGCCAGGCGCCGGCGCAGGCGATCCTCGCCGACAATCTTCTCTCGATCGAGCCCTTTGCGCTGGCGCTGCCGCTCGGCGACGAGAAGTTTCGCCTGGCGGTGGATCGCGCTCTCTCCGAGATCTACCGTTCGGGGCAGATCGCGGCCATCTTCACCCATGCCTTCGGCGCCCAGGCGCAGCCGGGCCCGGCCCTGAAGGCGCTCTATCTGATCACCGGCCTGCCCGAATAGCCGTGCGCGGCGTGCGCGCGGCGCTCCCCATGCCACGGCGATCCGGTCCGCCACCGAAACAGGCGGCGCGGCATCAGCTTCGGCCAAGAAGCTCGCGATAAATCGTGAGCGTCGCCTCCTGCATCGCAGCGAGGCTGTAGGAACGGATGACCGACATGCGTGCGGCCGCGCCGATCGCGGCGCGGGCGGCCGGCGGCAGCGCCAGCGCGCGGTCGAGTGCCGCGGCGAGTGCCGCGTCATCGCCGGGCGGCACGCGCCAGCCGGTCTCTCCCTCGCTCACCGTCTCGGGCGCGGCGCCGTGGTCGGCGACGATGACGGGCCGCGCCATCGCCTGCGCCTCGATGACGACGCGGCCGAACGCCTCCGGCTCGGTCGAGGCATTGACGACGATCGTGGCAAGCGAGAGCGCCGCCGGCATGTCGTCGCTGCCGCCGGCGAAGAGCACGCGGTCGGCGAGTCCGAGCGCCGCCGCCTGCGCCCGGAGCTCCGCCACGTACCGCTCCCGCCCCGCGAGCGGGCCGACGAACACGAGAAACGCGTCATGCTCGGCCATGCGCGCCAGTGCCGCGAGCAGCACGCCCTGACCCTTCCAGCGGGCCAGCCGCGCCGGCAGCATGATGATCGGCCGCCCCTCTGCTCGCCCCTCTGCTCGCCCCTCTGGCCACCGCCCCTCTGCTCGCCCCTCCGCCAGGCCCCATGCGCGCGCCAGCGCCGCGGCGCGCCCGGGCGCGACCGCCCGGGGATCGAACCGCGCGGGATCGATTCCGGGCGGCACGACCCGCAGCCGCGGCGGCGCCAATCCGTGGCGCGCGGCAATGCGCGCGGCGATGAACCGGCTCACCGCAATCACCCGATCGCCGGCGGCCATCACCGCGTTGTAGCGGCGCTTGAGCGGGATGTTTTCCCCGTACGCGCCGTGCCAGGTGGTGACGAAGGGCACGCCCGTCCGCCGCGCCGCCAACAGCGCCGACCAGGCCACCGCGCGCGAATGGGCGTGCACGAGCGCGACCCGCTCGGCGCGAACGAGGGCTGCCAGCCGGCCGGCATTGCGCCAGACCGCCAGCGGGTTCTTCGTCTCCAGCGGGAGCAGGATATGGCGCCCGCCCGCTTCGGCGATCAGCGGCACCAGGCGTCCGCCGCCGCTCGCCACCAGTGCGGTGCCGCCGCAAGCGGCGATCGCCGCCACCGTCTCCAGCGCGCTCAACTGCGCCCCCCCGCCCTCGAGCGCGGGCAGGACCTGGAGCACGATCATTTCGGAACGGTGGCGAGGAAGCGCCGCCAGGCCGCGAGCACGGGGGCTTCGGCGAACTCCGCGAGGAAGCGCCGCCGCCCCGCCGCTGCCAGCGCCGCCGCGCGCTCGGGTGCGGCGAGCAGCGTCGCGATCGCCTCGGCCAGCCGCACCTCGTCCTCGCGCGGAACGAGGAGCCCGTCCGAGCCGTCGGCAATCAGCTCGCGCGGCCCGTCGGCATCCGCCGCGACGACCGGGCAGCCCGCAGACCACGCCTCGAGCACGACATTGCCGAGCGGCTCGGAGCGCGAGGAGCAGACGAACAGATCGGCCGCCTTGAGCAGCGCGCCCGCGTCGGTGCGCCAGCCGAGCAGGCGGACCCGCTCGGCGATCCCGAGCTCGCCGGCGAGGCGGGCCAGCGCCGGTCCCTCCGGCCCGTCCCCGGCGATGAGCAGGCTCGCCGCCGGCAGCCGCGCGAGCGCGCGGATCAGCACGTCGAACCCCTTGTCCGTGTGCAGGCGCCCGAGCGCCAGGAGGCGCGGCCGCCCCCCCGGAACAGCGGCGGGAACGTCCGCGGCCGGCAGCGCATCGCCATGGTCGGTGACGAAATTGGGCAGGAAGTGGCTGCGCGCCTCGGGCCAGCCATTGGCGCGGAACCACGCCACCAGCCCCTTCGTGTTGCCGACGAGATGATCGCAGCCTCGGTAGTGGCGGAGCGGGTAATAGCCGCCGAGTCGCCCGACATGAACCCACGGCCCCGCCGGCACGTGATCGGCGGCGCGGCTCATCCAGCTCACCGCGACGCGCGGGGCGAAGGCCCCGAGGGCGCGGGCCAGGCGCGGGCGGGTGAGGAAATCGAGGGGGCCGCCGAAGCGGAACTCAAGCGGGGCGAGGCCGGCGGCGGCGAGGCGGGCGGCGCGCTCGGCGTCGCTCCGGATCAGCGGCAGCACGCTCTCGCCGGCGCGGTGCAGCGCGATCGAGAGGCGCTCGAAGAAGAGCTCGGCGCCGCCATGGTGGGCGCCGGCCATGATCTGGGCGAGCCTCATGCCGCGGAGGGCAAACGGAGCACGGCAAGCGCGGCGGCGGCGGCATCCTCGACCGTGAGGTCCTCCATCCGCCTGGTGGGCGAGCGGACGGCCGCGGCGGCGCGTCCCGCGGGGGCGTATTCGTCCGCCGGCGTCGGGCCGAAAAGCCCGATCGTCGGCGTGCCCGCCGCGGCCGCGATGTGCATCAGGCCCGAATCGTTGCCGACGAACAGCGCGGCGCGGGCGAGGCAGGCGGCCGCCTCGGGCAGCGTCAGGCGGCCGGCGAGGTCGATCGCCTCGGGGAGTGCTGCCCGCAGCGGCGCCGCAAGCGCCTGCTCCGCCGCGCCCGGCCCGGCGAGGATGGCGGCCCGCGCCGGGCGGAGCGGGCCGTCGGCGAGGCGGCGGAAGAGCGCGGCGAACCGCTCGGGCGGCCAGATCTTGCCCGACCAGTTCGCGGTCGGGCCCAGCGCAATGATGGGCGGGCCGGGCGGCAGCAGGCCGGCCGCGAGGGCGCGGTCCTCCGCCGCCGTCCAGGCGACCGGCAGCGGCGGCGGGTCGAGCCCCAGGATCCGCCCAAGCTGGGCGATCTTCGGCCCGGACCGGACGCGCATGATCGCCCGGCGCCGGGCGCGGAGGAACCAGGCGAGCCCGGAGCCGCGGATATCGACCACGAGGTCCCAGCGATGCCCCGCCGCCATGGTCCAGAGGCGCAGCCAATGGAGGTCGTAGCGGTGCTTCTCGATGACGATCAGGCGTTCGAGGTTGGGCATGCGCGCGAAGATTTCGGCCGAGATCGGGCCGGCAACCACGGTGATCCGCGCCTCCGGGTGGTGGCGGAGGATGTGGTCGATCAGGCCCGTGGCAAGGACGGCATCGCCGATCCGGCTCGGGGCGACGAAAAGGACGCGCATGGCCGGCGCCTATATCACGGACCGCTGCTCGCTCAGGCATCCTCCCCGGCGAGGCCGAAATAGGCGCGGCGGAGATGGTCGTCGGCGGAGAGCTCGGCGACGGTGCCGGAAAACCGGGTGCGGCCGCCCTCGATCGTGAAGACATGGTCGGCGAGGTCGAGGAACTGCACGTTCTGCTCGGCCACCAGCAGCGAGAGCCCCTCGCCGCGAAACCGTCCGAGCACGGCGATGACCTCGGAGACGAACAGCGGCGAGAGCCCGGCCGAGGGCTCGTCCATGACCAGCAGGCGCGGGCTGCCGGCGAGCGCCTTGGCGATGCCGAGCATCTTGCGCTGCCCGCCCGAGAGGCTGCCGGCGAGGCTCCGCCGCCGCCCGGCGAGGTCGGGGAAGGTCCCATAGAGCGCGGCGATGCGGCGGGCGAGCGCGGCGGGCGCGGAGAACTGGCCCCCGATGCGCAGATTCTCCTCGATCGAGAGCCCGGCGAAGACCGCCATCTCCGACATGTAGGCGATGCCCCGCCGCACCCGCCGGTCCGTCCGCTCCGCCGTGATGTCGGCCCCGGCAAACCAAACCGTCCCGCGCCAGGCCGGCATCAGCCCGAGCAGCACCTTGAGCAGCGTCGTCTTGCCCGCGCCGTTGGCGCCGAGCAGGACCACGGTCTGGCCCGCGGCGACCGCGATCCCGGCCCCCCACAGCACCTGCACGCGGCCGTAGCCGGACTCGATCGCAGCGGCCCGAAGCAGCTCGTCCGGCAGCTCATCCGCCATGGCGCCGTCCCAGAAAAACCTGGACCACCGTCGGGTCGCGCGTCGCGTCCGCCAGCTTGCCCTCGAAGATCTCGCGCCCGGCATTCATCACGACCACCCGGTCGGTCACCTTGTCGATGAAGCCCATCAGGTGCTCGACCACCAGCAGCGCCATGCCGCCGGCGGCGAGCGCGCGCAGCCGCTCGGCCATCGCGCCGAGCTCGGCCGGGTTGAGCCCGGCGGCAAGCTCGTCGACGAGCAGGAGCCGCGGCCCCGTGGCCAGTGCGCGGGCGAGGTCGAGCCGCTTCTGCTGGGCGCTGTTGAGCGCCCCCGCCGGCCGGTCGGCCAGCGCCGCGAGGCCGAGCTCGTCGAGCAGCCGCGCGGCATCCACCGCCTCGCCGCCATTGCCGTATGCGGCCGCGACGGCGACGTTCTCCGCCACCGTGAGGGAAAGAAAACAGTGCGGCGACTGGAAGGTGCGGTTGATGCCGAGCCGCGACAAAGCGTGCGGGGCGAGCCCGCCGACCCGCCGGCCGGCGAAGCGGACGGCCCCGCCGTCGGGCGCATAGAGGCCGGAGATCACGTTGATGCAGGTCGTCTTGCCCGAGCCGTTCGGCCCGACCAGGCCGAGCACCTCGCCCGGATGGAGGCTGAGGCTCACCCCGTCGAGCGCGCGGAAGCCGCCGAAGCGCTTCACCAGCGCCGCGACCTCGAGGATCGGCCCTGCCTCAGGGGACACGGATGCCGCGCCTTGTCAGGAGCGAGGCGAGGCCGTCGGGCAGGAAGAGGACCAGCGCCATGATCAGGAGGCCGTAGATGAGCTGGAAATATTGCGGCAGCGCGATGCCGATGGCGTTGTAGAGGCCATAGAGAAGAAGCACCCCGAAGACCGGGCCGAGCAGGGTGGCCGCGCCGCCGAAGAGGGTGAAGACGACGGCGAAAATCGAAAAACTGATATCGAAGGCGGTCTCCGGGTAGAAGACCGAGATGTGCCAGGCATAGGCGCCGCCGGTGAGGCCGGCGATCAGCGCCGAAAGCAGCCAGGCGATGGCGCGCCCGCGCACCACCGGGAACCCCGCCATCGCAGCGCTCACCGGATCGTCGCGCATGGCGCAGAGCGCCAGGCCGAAGCGGGCGTTGCGCAGCCAGATCACGAGCAATGTCGCGAAGGCGAGGATGCCGATTGCGACGGCGTAGGAAAGACCCGGCGCGAAGACCGAGGAAAGCGAGACGCCGTAAGGACCTTTGGTGACATCGTCGAGCGCGGGATTGGCGATCACGTCATAGAGCGCCTGCGCGCCGGCCAGGCTCGCGATGGCGAAATAGGCGCCGGAAAGCCGGAGCAGCGGGCTCAGCAGCAGGCCGAGCGCGAGCGCGGCCGCGCCGGCCATCACCATCCCGAGCCCCGGCCCGAGATGGAGGTCCATCACGGCGATCGCGAAACCGTAGGCCCCGGCTCCGAAGAATCCGACATAGCCGAAGGGCAGATAGCCGGTGAAGCCGTAGATGACGTTGAGGCCCTGGGCGAGGGCAAGGAAGGTCACGAAATTGAAGAGCAGGAGCTGATTGCCGTAGAAGGCCGGCGCGGCGGCCGCCAGCACCACCACCGGCAGGCCGGCGAAGGCGAGATCGCGCCAGCCGCGCTCACGCACGCCGCACCGCGCGTCCCAGGAGTCCCGTGGGCCAGACCAGCAGCACCAGGATCAGCATCAGGTTGGGCAGCAGGTTCGCCCAAGAGCTGAGATAGGTCTGCATCAAGAGCAGCGAGACGCCGTAGATCATGCCGCCGAGCGCGGTGCCGAGCGGATTGCCGAGCGAGCCCACGACAATGACGGCGAAGGCGGCGAGGTTCACATCCACGCCCATCGAGGGCGTGATGCTGCCGAGCATGAAGGGCGCGAAAACCCCGGCGACGCCGGCAAGCGCGATGCCGATCCCGAAGGCGATCGCCGAGACCCGATCGGTGTCGATGCCGCTGGCCAGCGCTTCGTCCCGATTGACCATCACCGCGCGGGTCAGCCGGCCGAGGCGCGTGCGATAGAGATAGAAGGCGATGGCGCCGACCGCGAGGGCGGAGACGAGGGCGCTGATACCCCAGGCTTTCGGCAGCATCGCCCCGAGAAAATCGAAGGACCCGATGCCGAGCGCGCGGCCCGGGATCGAATGCTCGGTGGTGCCGAAGGCGATCGTCGCCAGCGCCTCGATCACCTGCGAGAGGCCGAAGAAAAGAATGAGCGAGAGCATCTCGGCATCGCGCGCCAGCGCAAGACGCGGCACGATCAGGTAATAGAGCGGCCAGCCGACGCCAAGGAAAACCACCGGCACCAGCACCGCGGCCACGAACGGATGGATGCCGAACAGGGTGAAAAGCCAGTAGGCCGCATAGCCGCCGAGCATCAGGAAATCGCCATGCGCGATGTTGACGATGCGCATGACGCCGAAGATGAGATTGAGGCCAAGCCCGACGAGGGTGAAATAAAGACCGAACACGAGCCCCGAGACGATCGCCTGCTGGAGCATCCGGGACGGTGCGCCTAGCGCAGAAAAGACGAAGGCCAGGGGCTGGGCCCCTGGACCCCATCCCACTTAAGCGAATGGATTGCAAAGGCGCCGCCTTTGCCGGGGGCCCCGTCAGGGGGCAAGGCCCCCTGGCCCGATCGCGAACCCCGGCTCACTTCGGGCCGAACACGGCCTGGCCGTCGGCCACCTCCGGCGGATAAACGACCGTGAGCTTCACCGCGCTCGCCCCGGCAGGCGAAAGCTGGCCGATCGGCATCAATTCCCCGGTCTGCTCGCCCATCTCGTTGAGCGAGAAGGGACCGGCGAGCGTCGTCATCTTGCCCGACGCCGCGAACAGCCCCTTGCGCAAACCAAGCTGCGTGAGATCGGGCGCGTTGGCGAGCATCTGGCCGATCGCCAGCCCGGTGACATAGCCGGCATCCGAGTTGAGGCCGAAGGCGACCTTGCCGCCGGGATAGGCCTTGTCCCAGAGGGCATGGAACTGTTCGACGTCCATCCCCGCCGTGGGCTTGTAATGCATGAAGTTGGAGGGCGAATAGGTAAAGACGCCGGCAAGGCCCGCAACCCCCACGTTCTTGACCAGGACCTCCGGCTCGGAGCCCGGATAGATCGCGAAGACCCCGCGGAACTTGAGGCCGGAATCCTGGAGATTGCGCAGGAAGGCGATGTCGTTCCCGACATAGCCGAGCTGGACGACGATGTCGGGATGGGTGGCGGCGATGGTGTTGATCATCACCGTATAGTCGGAGGTGGAGGTCGGCACGCCCCGGTAGAAGACGATCTTCGCCGGCGAGTGGCTGGCCTCGACGAAGCCCTTCAGCGCGCTCGCCTGCGTGCCGGTGAAGTCGTTCGTCGCGTACAGGATGGCGATACGCGTCAGCCCGGCCTTGGCCGCCTCGTCGGTCAGGAAGTCGGCGAGGTGTTTCGGCCAGATGACGGAAGCGGGGTCGGCGACCAGCGCGATATACGGGTTGTCCTTGCTGAAGAGCGGCGAGCCGGTGCCTGTGGGATCGATGAGGAACATCTTGTGCTCGCGCGCCACCGGCACCGAGACGGAGGCGAGCACGGAGCCGGAATCGGCGATCAGCACATCGACCTTGTCCTGCGTGATGAGCTGGTTGGTGAGCGTGGCGGTGGTCGCGGTGTTGCTCTGGTCGTCGTAGGAGACGATGCGGAGCGGGATCTTCCTGTCATACGCCTTTACGTACGCCCCGCCCCCGGCGTTGGTCTCGGCGACCCACAGCTTGAGCCCGTCATAGACCGGCATGGAGATCGAGGCGAAGGGGCCGGTCGAGGCATAGAGCTCGCCGATGACGATTTCCTTCGGCGGCGTTTGCGCCATCGCCGCACCGGCCATTGCCACGCTGGTCGCGGCGAGCGCGAGGGCTGCTATTCCGCCGATCACGGCGCTTTTCATCGATCGATCCTCCCCTGCCGGATTCCCTTGCGGCCGGCCTTGCTCTTCCCAGGTGGCGCCAAGGCTATGGGACCGGCCTACCATCGTCAATTGCCTGCCACGCCGGCCCCGCTTGCGACGCCGGCCCCGCTTGCCCGGGCCGGCAGGAGATCATTGACCCGGGCGGCGGGCGGGATTATCCGGGGTCACGTCCAAAACGTTTTGGACGGGGAGGAAACGGGTGGTGTCGCAACGCCGCATCGCGGCCAGGCTCGGCATTTCCGTGACCACCGTCTCGCGCGCGCTCGCCGGCTACACCGATGTCGCCGGCGCGACCCGCGCTAGGGTCGCGGCCGAGGCGCGGCGGATCGGCTACGTGCCGAACGAGACGGCGCGGCGGCTGCAGAGCGGTCGCAGCGGCGCGATCGGCGTCGTGGTGCCGGCCGAGCCCGGACGGTTCGATCCCTTCTTCCTCGGCATGCTCGCGGCCGTCGGCCCGCGGCTCGCGCGCCAGGGGCTCGGTCTCGTGATGATGTCCGGCCGCCCCGGAGCGGAGGAGATGCACGCGTACCGCCACCTCGTGGAAGGGCACCGCGTGGACGGCGTGCTGCTCGCGCGCACCCGCAAGGACGATCCGCGCATCGCCTATCTGCTCCGCTGCGGCGTGCCCTTCGTCGCCCACGGCCGCACCGAGACGCGGCGGGCCTACGCGCATCTCGACCTCGACGGCGAGGCCGCGTTCCGGATGGCCGGCGAGCGGCTGATCGGGTTCGGCCACCGCCGCATCGGGCTGATCAATGCGCCCGCCGAATACATGTTCGCCCGGCACCGCGAGGCGGGCTGGCGGCACGCGCTCGCCGCGGCGGGGCTCAAGGCCGGGCCGATGCTTGCGGCCGAGCCTTCCGAGGAGGGCGGCGAATTGCTGATGCGCCGGCTGATCGCGCGCGGCGACCCGCCGAGCGCGGTGCTCTGCGCCACCGATCGGATGGCGGTGGGCGCGCTCGCGGCGCTCGCCGCGGCCGGGCTCAGGGCCGGACGCGACGTCTCGCTGATCGGCTACGACAACCTGCCGATCGCGACCTACACCGACCCGCCGCTGACGACGATCGACCAGCCGCTGGGGGCGATGGCCGCGCGCCTGGTCGAGATGCTGATCGCCCTGATCGGCGGCGCGAGCCCCGCCGCCTTCGCCGAAGTCCGCGCGCCGGTGCTGATCCCGCGCGCCTCGGATGGTCCCGTCGGCGGCGTGAGGCGGCGCGGGGAAGGAAACGGCCGGGCCGATCATCGGAAAAGCCGCACGCTCGAGGGAGGAGACGATGCCAGCACGAGACGCCGGGGCGCGCCGGACCGCCTGGACGATCCGGAAGGCTGAAAAGAAGGGTTCGCGCCGAGCGTCTCCGCGCGCGCCCATCCGGGCGCTGCTGCTCTCATTGCCGCTGGCATTCTCGCTGGCCGCGCCGGGCCTTTTCGGCGCGCCGCGCGCCGAGGCGCAGACCATCGGCTTCCTCTCGACCCAGCTTCGCCCCGTCGAGGAGGTGACGCGGGTGCGCACCGTGATCCTCAAGGATTTCCCGGGCAAGGTCGCCTTCATTCCAACCTTCCCCGAGCAGTTCCTGGTGCAGGCAACGGCGGATGCGAAGCGCGCCAGGCCCGCGCTCGACGTCCTCGGCGGCCTGCACGGCGAGATCGCGCCGCTGGTCGCGGCCGGGCTGCTCGCGCCGGTGGACCCGATGAGCGCGCAGCTCGCCGCGCTCGGCATGCCGGCGAGCCTGATGACGCTCGCGCGCCTCGGCACGCCGCACGCCATGTACGTGCCGTGGATGCAGGCCACCTACATCATGGCGGCGAACAGCAAGGCACTGCCCTACCTGCCGCAGGGCGCCGAGCTCGATCGCCTGAGCTATGCCGGGCTCGCCCAATGGGCCGCGAACATCACCCGCGCGACCGGCAAGCGCATGCTGGGATTTCCGGCCGGCCCGAAAGGGCTGATGCCCGCTTCTTCGAGGGCTATCTCTACCCCTCCTTCACCGGCGGCGTGGTGGTGCACGTTCCGCAGCCCGCAGGCTGAAGCGATGTGGGCCTAGTTCGCAGAATCTCTGGAAATACGTCAATCCGAACTCCACCAACTACGGCTTCATGCAGGAGCCGCTGCTCTCGGGCGACGTCTGGATCGCCTTCGACCACGAATCGCGGCTGCTCGATGCGCTGCGCCGCAAGCCCGGACGATTTCGTGGCCTTCCCCGCGCCGGCGGGCCCGAAGGGCCGCGTCTACATGCCGGTGCTCGCCGGCCTCGCGATCGCCGAGCGACGCGCCTGACCCGGCGGGCGCGGCGGCGCTGATCGACTACCTCCTCGCGCCGAAAACCCAGCTTCTGACGCTGAAGGCGACCGGCTTCTTCCCGGTGGTGAAGGCGGCGATGCCGAGCGACCTCGATCCGGGCATGAGGCTCGAGGCAGCGGCGATCCAGGCGATGCAGGCGGCGCCGGACGCGAAGGTCGCGCTGCTGCCGGTCGGGCTCGGGCAGCATGGCGGCGAGTTCGGCAAGATCTACATGGACACGTTCCGCCGCATCGTGCTGCGCGGCCAGCCGATCAGGCAGGCGCTCGGGATCGAGGCCGCCGATCTCGACCGCGTGCTCGCCGCGGCGGGCGCGCCGTGCTGGTCGCCCGATCCGCCGAGCCGGGGCGCCTGCCAGGTGCGATAGCCGGGATGCGGGTTCGGCTCCTGCCCTATCTGCTGGTGGCGCCGTCGGTCCTGTTCCTCGCCGTCATCTTCTTCGTGCCGCTGGTGCAGACGGTGGCGCTCGCCTTCACCGGCGGCGGGGGCTTCGGTTTCGCCAATTTCGCCCGCATGGCGGGCGACTCGATTTCCGCGACGCCGTCGTCAACACGCTCTCGCTGGTGGTCGTGGTGGTGCCGCTGCAGCTCGTGCTGGCGCTGGCGATGGCGATGATGCTGCGGCACATCGGCCGCGGCCGCGACCTCATGCTGTGGATCTGGTCGATCCCGCTCGGCATCTCCGATCTCGCCGCCGGCCTGGTCTGGCTCGCGATCCTCACCGAGCAGGGATATCTGAACACGGTGCTGTTCCAGCTCGGCGTGATCCACCGGCCGCAGAGCTGGCTGACCTACGAAACCCCGCTCGCCCTCTTCCTCGCGATCCTGGTGGCGGAGATCTGGCGGGCGACGGCGATCGTCGCTGGTCATCCTGGTGGCCGGCGTGCAGCTCATGCCGCAGGAATACGGCGAGGCCGCCGCCGTGTTCGGCGCCACGCCTGGCAGCGCTTCAGCCGCGTCACGCTGCCGCTGCTCCGCCCGAGCATCCAGACCGCGCTGATCCTGCGCACCGTGCTGGCGTTCGAGATGTTCGCGGTGGTGCTGGCGCTCGGCGGGCAGAATTTCCCGGTGCTGATCAGCCAGGCCTATCAACTGGCAGGACACCAACCAGGATTATGGCGTGGCCGCCGCCTATGCGGTGCTGGTGATGCTGATCTCCCTGGCCGCGACGCTGGTCTACTGATCGCACTCCGCCCCCGGCCCGGGGAAATCGCGGCAGCGAGCGCCGGCGAGCGGGCCGGAGAAGGCGGATGAGGCGGCTCCGGGCCTGGCTCTTCGCCGCCGCCGTCACGCTGCTCTCGGCCTGGACCCTGGTGCCGATCTATCTGATCACGATCGCCGCCTTCGGCGGGCCCGACGCGGTCAATGCCTGGCCGAAATCGTTCCTGCCGGAGAACCTTTCCGCCCGTACCTTCGATGAATTCGTCAATATCGGCGGGATCTGGAGGCCGCGGCGCAGAGCGTGAAGGTGGCCGTGCTCACGGTGATCTTCTCGCTCGCCCTCGGCGCGCCGGCGGGCTACGCGCTCGCGCGCTTCCGCTTCCGCGGCGCCACCGCCTACCGGCTCGTGCATCCTGCTCACCCGCGCCTTTCCCGGTCGGCATCCTGGCGCTGCCGCTCGCGCTCACCTTCATCCGGCTCGGGCTCTACGATTCCGCCGCTCGGCGTCGCACTGATGCACACCGCGCTCGCCCTGCCCTTCGCGGTGCTGGTACTCGCAAGCCTCTTCCGGCATCCCGCGCGAGCTCGAGGAGGCCGCCTGGGTGTTCGGCTGCTCGCGCGCCGGCGCCTTCCGCCGCGTCGTCCTGCCGCTCGCCATGCCCGGAATCGCCGCGACCGCGATCTTTGCCTTCGTGCATCTCCTGGAACGAAGTGTTCGCGGCCGCGGTGCTGACGCTGCGCCACCGGACGCTGACCGCCTATCCTGCTCACCGTGCTGTCGGAAACGCCGCTCCACATGCAGTTCGCCGGCGGGTTCCTGCTGATCGTGCCCTCGGTCGCGTTCATCTTCCTGGTGCGGCGCTACCTGTTCGCGATGTGGGGAGCAGTCGGCGGATGAGGCCGGGATGAGGGCGGATGATGGCGGCGCTGCGGATCGATCGCGTCGCGAAGCGCTTCGGCCACACCAGGCGCTGGCGGAGGCGACGCTCGCGCGTCGCCGACGGCGAGTTCGTGGCCTTGCTCGGCCCGTCCGGCTGCGGCAAGACCACGCTCCTGCGCATCGTCGCCGGGCTGGAGAGCGCAGAGCGCCGGCCGCGTGCTGATCGGCGCGCGCGACGTAACGGCGCTGCCGCCGCGCGCGCGGGGGCTCGCCATGGTGTTCCAGAACTATGCCGTGTTCCCGCACATGACGGTGCGGGAGAACGTCGCCTTCGGGCTGGCGATGGCCCGCGCGCCGGCGGCGCGCATCGAGCGCCAGGTCGCGCGCACCGCCGCGCTGCTGCATATCGAGACGCTGCTCGCCCGGTACCCCGCCCAGCTCTCCGGCGGGCAGCGCCAGCGCGTGGCGGTGGCGCGCGCGCTCGCGGTCGAGCCTGCCGTGCTGCTGATGGACGAGCCGCTCTCGAACCTCGATGCGTTGCTCCGGCTCGAGATGCGGGCGGAGCTGAAGGCGGTGCTGCGCGCCGCCGGGACGACGACGCTCTACGTCACCCACGACCAGACCGAGGCCATGGGGCTCGCGGACCGGATCGCGGTGATGGAGGAAGGACGGATCGTGCAGGTCGCGGCGCCGATGGAGATGTACCGCCGCCCGGCGAACGTGTTCGTGGGCGGCTTCGTCGGCAGCCCGCCGATGAATTTCCTCCGCCTCCGCGCCGCCGCCGCGACGGTCGCGCTCGGCGCGCTCCGGCTCGCCGCGCCGGTGGGCGCGGGCGAGGTTCTGCTCGGCATCCGGCCCGAGGCGCTGGCGCCGGTCGCCGCGGGCGGGTTCGCGTTCCGCGTCGCCGTCGTCGAGCCGCTCGGGACCTGCCTCCTGCTCACCGGCGAGGCCGAGGGCCAGCGTCTGCGCGCGGTGCTGGCGCCCGACGCCGCGGTCGCCGCGGGCGCCGAGCTCTCCCTCTCGCTCGATCCGGCGGCGATCCGCTGGATGGACGCAACCAGCGGCCGGGCGCTCGGCCAGCCATGAACTCCGGCCGATGAACTCCGGCCGATGAACTCCGGCCGATGAACTCCGGCCGATGAACCCGGCCGATGAAAGCCGGCCCATGAAAGCCGGTATCGAGACCGCACGCGCCATCCTCCGCGCCAACGACCGCGGCGGCTACACCGTGCCCACGGCGCGGCTCTACCCGTTCCAGTGGAACTGGGATTCGGGCCTAGTCGCGATGGGCTGGGCCACCTTCGACGAGGCCCGCGGCTGGCGGGAGCTGGAGATGCTCCTCCGCGGCCAGTGGGAGGACGGCCTCGTCCCGCACATCGTGTTCCACGCGCCCTCCGCGGATTATTTCCCCGGGCCCGAGGTGTGGGGCGCGCGGCGGGCCGGCGTGCCGACCTCCGGCATCACCCAGCCGCCGATCCTGGCAAGCGCGGTGCAGGCGATGCGCGCGCGGGCGCGGAGCCCAACGGACTCGGAGGCGCATGCAGCGGCGCTCTATCCGCGCCTCCTCGCCAGCCATCGCTGGTGGGCGCGCGCGCGCGACCCGGCGGCCACGGGCCTCGTCGCGACCCTTCATCCGTGGGAGACGGGGATGGACAACTCCCCGGCCTGGGACGCCCCCCTCGCGCTGGTGCCGGGCGAAACCACGACCCCCATCGTCCGGCGGGACACCGGGCATGTGGATGCCGCCGAACGGCCGCGCGCGGTGGAATATCAACGCTACATCCACCTCGTCGATCTCTTCCGCGAGCTCGGCTGGGACGCGCCGCGGATGCTCGCGCGATCGCCCTTCCGGGTCGCCGATATCGGCACCAACGCCATCCTGCTGCGCGCCGAGTCCGATCTTCTGCTCCTCGCGCGGCGTTTCGGCACGCCGACTGAGGCCGCCGAGATCGAGGCCCGGATCGCCCGCCAGACGGCCGCGCTCGGGCGGCTCTGGAGCCCGGCGGACGGGCTCTACCACTCCTACGACCTGGTCGCGGACGCACCCATCCCGGTGCCCGGCGCGGCCGGGCTGCTGCCCGCCTTCGCCGGGCTCCGCCCGCACGCCGCGCGAATGGCCGCGACCGTCACCGCCTGGTCGGCGGACGTCGCCTGGCCGGTCCCCTCCACCTCTCCGTCCTCGCCGCTCTTCGAGCCCCGGCGCTATTGGCGCGGCCCCACCTGGCCGGTGGTGAACTGGATGCTGGCGGACGGCTTCGCCCGGCTGGGCGAGGCCAAGACGGCCGGCGCCCTCGCCGAATTCGACCATCGAGATGATCCTCGGCGGAGATTTTCACGAATATTTCGACCCGCGCGACGGCACCGGGCTCGGCGGCGCCGATTTCTCCTGGAGCGCGGCGGTGCGGCTCCTCCTGGACCAAGGCGCGCGGCTCGCCTTCGCACCCGCAGCGGACCTATAGTCGGCCCCGATGGTCGGCCCGAACAGGCTCTCGCGGAGGTCCGCACAGGCATGGCAACCAACTTCAACAACCCCTACATCCCGCCGTTCGATTACGTCGTCTTCGGCGGCAGCGGCGACCTCGCCACCCGCAAGCTGCTCCCCTCCCTCTTCCGCCGCGACCGCGACGGCCAGGTCCCGCCCCCCTCGCGCATCATCGGCGCGGCGCGCGCCGGCTTCTCCCGCCCCGACTACCAGGCGTTCGTCGAGAAGAACCTGCACGAGTTCATGGATGGCGAGGATGTCGACGGCCAGACCTGGACGCGCTTCCGCGAGCGCCTCCATTTCGTGACGATGGACGCCGCCGCCGAGGCCGGCTGGCCCGACCTCGTCGCGCTGCTCGACGAATCGCCGCGCGAGGTCCGCGTCTTCTACCTCGCGACCGCGCCCCATCTCTTCGGCCCGATCGCGCGGCGCATCGCCGCCTCCGGTGCGCTCTGCCCGGAGGCCCGCGTCGTCCTCGAAAAACCGATCGGCCACGACCTCGCCTCCGCCCGCCAGATCAACGACGAGGTCGGCGCCGTCTTCCCCGAGCACCGGATCTTCCGCATCGACCATTATCTCGGCAAGGAGACGGTGCAGAACCTCCTCGTCCTGCGCTTCGCCAATTCGCTCTTCGAGCCGCTCTGGCAGAGCCAGCACATCGACCATGTGCAGATCACGGTTGCCGAGAGCATCGGCATCGAGAGCCGCGGCGGCTATTACGACCATACCGGCGCGCTGCGCGACATGGTGCAGAACCACCTGCTCCAGCTCCTCTGCCTGGTCGCGCTGGAGCCGCCGGCCTCGCTCGACCGCGAGGCGGTGCGCGACGAGAAAATCAAGGTGCTCCATGCCCTCGCGCCGATCGAGCCCGCCGATGTCGGGCACAAGACGGTGCGCGGCCAGTACCGCGCCGGGGCGATCGAGGGCGCGCCCGTCCGCGGCTACCTCGAGGAGGCCGACGTCGCCGGCGCCAGCACCACCGAGACCTTCACCGCGATCAAGGCCGAGATCCGCAACTGGCGCTGGGCCGGCGTGCCCTTCTATCTCCGCACCGGCAAGCGGATGCCGATGAAAGTCTCGGAGATCGTCATCCAGTTCCGCCCCGTGCCGCACTGGGTCTTCCCCACCAACGGCGGCGAGGCGACGCCCGACCGGCTGGTGATCCGGGTGCAGCCGGACGAGTATATCCGCCTCAATCTCTGGACCAAGGAGCCAGGCCCAGGCGGGCTCCGCCTGCGCATGGCCGCGCTCAACCTGAGCTTCGCCGAAACCTTCAAGCGCAAATTCCCCGACGCGTACGAGCGGCTGCTGATGGACGTGGTGCGCGGCAACGCCACCCTCTTCATGCGCCGCGACGAGGTCGAGGCGGCCTGGGCCTGGATCGACCAGATCCTGAGCTCGTGGGCGGAGACCGCCGACCGGCCGCGGCCCTACACCGCCGGCACCTGGGGACCCTCGGCGGCGATCGCGCTCATCGAGCGCGACAACCGCACCTGGTTCGAGGAGCAGATCGACGGCACCTGAGGGAGACCGAGCATGCCACGCGCCGAAATCCTCGCCCTGACCAACCGCATCCGCGCCCGCAGCGCCGCCGCCCGCGAGGCCTATCTCGCCCGCCTCGCCGCCGCCGCCGGCGCGGGCGTGCATCGCGAGGGCATCGGCTGCGGCAACCTCGCCCACGCCTTCGCCGCCTGCGCCGCACCCGAGAAGGCGGATCTCAGCTTCACCGCCAAGCCCAACATCGCGATCGTCTCCTCCTACAACGACATGCTCTCGGCGCATCAGCCCTTCGAGCGCTACCCCGCGATCATCAAGCGCGCGGTCCGCGAAGCCGGCGGCGTCGCGCAGTTCGCCGGCGGCGTCCCGGCGATGTGCGACGGCGTCACCCAGGGCCGTGCCGGCATGGAGCTCTCGCTCTTCAGCCGCGACGCGATCGCGCTCGCCGCCGCCATCGCCCTCTCGCACGACGTCTTCGACGGCGCGCTGATGCTCGGCGTGTGCGACAAGATCGTCCCCGGCCTCGTCATCGCCGCGCTGAGCTTCGGCCACCTGCCGATGATCTTCGTCCCCGCCGGGCCGATGCCCTCAGGCCTTTCCAACCACGAGAAAACCCGCATCCGCCAGCTTTACGCGGAAGGCAAGATCGGCCGCGACGAATTGCTCAAAGCCGAGGAGCAATCCTACCACAGCCCCGGCACCTGCACCTTCTACGGCACCGCCAACTCCAACCAGATGCTGATGGAGATCATGGGGCTCCATCTGCCCGGCGCCTCCTTCGTCAACCCCAACACGCCCTTGCGCGACGCGCTGACCACCGCCGCCGCGCGGCGGATCATGGCGATCACCGGCCAGGGCAACGAATTCTCTCCCATCGGCCGCCTCGTCGACGAGCGCGCCATCGTCAACGGCATGGTCGGCCTGCTCGCGACCGGCGGCTCGACCAACCACACGATCCATCTCGTGGCGATGGCGCGGGCCGCCGGACTCCGCATCACCTGGCAGGATTTCTCCGATCTCTCCGAGCACGTCCCGCTGCTCGCGCGCATCTATCCGAACGGCAGCGCCGACGTGAACCAGTTCGACCGCGCCGGCGGCATGCCCGTCCTCATCGGCACCCTGCTCGACCACGGCCTGCTCCACGAGGACGCGAAAACCGTCTGGGGCGAAGGCCTCGCCCCCTACCGCGCCCGCCCCGAGCTCGCCAACGACACGCTCGCCTGGCGCCCGGTCGCGCCCGCCAGCACCGACGAAACCGTGCTCCGTGCCGCCTCCCATCCCTTCTCCCCCGACGGCGGCTTGCGCATCCTCAGGGGCAATCTCGGCCACGCGGTGATCAAAACCTCCTCCGTCAAGCCGGAGCACCAGATAATCGAGGCGCCGGCACGGGTTTTCCGGAACCAGGAAGACTTCCTCGCCGCCTTCAAGGCCGGCGCCTTCACCTCCGACCTCGTCGCGGTGATCCAGTACCAGGGCCCCGGCGCCAACGGCATGCCCGAGCTGCACAAGCTCACCCCCGCGCTCGGCGTGCTCCAGGACCGCGGCCATCGCGTCGCCCTGCTCACCGACGGACGGATGTCGGGTGCCTCCGGCAAGGTCCCGGCGGCCATCCACGTCACCCCCGAATGCGCCGCCGGCGGACCGCTCGCGCGCCTGCGCGACGGCGACCGCATCCGCCTCGATTGCCCCGCCGGCCGGCTCGAAGTGCTGATGGACCCCGCGGAATTCGCCGCCCGCGCGCTCCCGGAGCCCGACCTCTCCGGCAACGAGACCGGCCTCGGGCGCGATCTTTTTTCCCTCTTCCGCCGCAGCGTCAACGGCGCCGACGAAGGTGCGACGATCTTCGCTTGAGGCCAAGGGGCTCCGCCCGCGGCGCCGATGCCGCATTGGAAGGGCGCCCTCACCCAGCTTCAGGCGGAAAAGACCCTCGCCTACATCAAGACTCTATGCCGCCACGCCGCGCCGGAGACGAAGGGCCAAGACTGAGCGGGCGCGGAAGGCTTCCAAGGGCGCGGCCCTACGCCAGCCGGTTCGCCGGCGCCCCGCCCGCGAGAATGGCCGTGATCCCGTCGAGCGCGAGAAACCCCATCGCGTTGCGCGTGCTTGTCGTCGCACTCCCGAGATGCGGCAGCAGCACCGCGTTCTCGAGCGTGAGATAGCCGGGATCGAGGTGCGGCTCACCCTCGTAGACATCGAGCCCCGCCGCCGCCACATGCCCCGACCGCAACGCCGCGATCAGCGCCGCATCGTCAACCAGGCTGCCGCGCGCCGCATTGGCGATCACCGCGCCCCGCGGCAGCATCGCGATCCGCTCCGCATTGAGCCAGTGCCGCGTCGCCGCGCCGCCCGGCGCGTGCAGCGAAAGCACCTCGCTCGCCGCCAGAAAGCTCTCCTCGCCGGCATGGAACCTCGCCCCTCCCTCGCGTTCGGGCGGCAGCCGCGCGATGTCGTGGTAGTGCACCTCCATGGCGAAGCCGCGCGCGATCCGCGCAAGCTCGCGCCCGATCCGGCCCATCCCGAAAATCCCGAGCCGCCGCCCCGAAACTTCCGTCCCGACCAGCTGCGTCGGTCCCCACCCCACCCATTGCCCCGCGCGCACCTGCCGCTCGCCCTCGCCCGCCCGCCGCGCCGCGGCGAGGATCAGCAGCATCGCCAGCTCCGCGGTCGCGACCGAAAGCACCTCCGGCGTGTTGCAGACGCCGATGCCCCGCGCCTGCGCAGCCTGGAGGTCGATATGGTCGAACCCGACGCTGAAGGTGCCGAGCGCCTTCACGCTCGCCGGCAGCGCCGCGATCATCGCCGCGTCCATCCGATCGGTCGGGCTGCACAGGATCGCATCGGCGCCCGCCGCCCCCGCAAGCAGCTCTTCGCGGCCGAGCATCCGGTCCTCCGGGTTGAGGCGCGCCGCGAAGTCGCGGGCGGCGCGCGCCTCCACCGCCTGCGGCAGGCGCCGTGTCACCAGCAGGACCGGTCTTTCCATTTTCGTCTCCTCGGCAGTCGGTCGGGGGGGTCGGTCGGGGGCGGGCGGTCGGGATGATGCCGGCTCGCGCCTCCCGGAGGAAGAGGCCCCGGAAGCGGCGGCAGCCGTTGCGCAACCTCTTCCGCGGCCCCACCTTGCTCTCGCCCAGGAGGTGATGGGGTGCAAGGAAACGCGGCGCGCGCCGAGCCGGCCGGCGAGTTCCTGACCGGGGCCGTCGAGCGGGTGACCTACCACAATCCCGACAACGGGTTCTGCGTGCTCCGCGTCCGCGCCCGCGGCCAGCGCGAGCTCGTGGTCCTGATCGGCCATGCCGCCGCCATCGCCGCCGGCGAGTTCATCCAGGCGAGCGGCACCTGGCAGAACGATCGCCGCCACGGCCTGCAGTTCCGCGCCAGCTTCCTCAAATCCGCCCCGCCCACCTCGGCCGAGGGCATCGCCCGCTATCTCGGCTCGGGGATGATCCGCGGCATCGGCCAGGTCTATGCCAAGCGCCTCGTCCAGAGCTTCGGCGCCGGCGTGCTCGACATCATCGAGCAATCCCCCGCCCGCTTGGCCGAGGTCCCCGGCATCGGGCCGAAGCGCCAGCTGCGCATCCGCGAAGGCTGGGCCGAGCAGAAGATCGTCCGCGAGATCATGCTCTTCCTCCATGCCCACGGCGTCAGCACCGCCCGCTCGGTCAGGATCTACAAGACCTACGGCGCCGAGGCGGTCCGCGTCATCAGCGAGAACCCCTATCGGCTGGCGCGCGACATCCGCGGCATCGGCTTCATCAGCGCCGACACGATCGCCGAGAAGCTCGGCATCGCCAAGGACGCGCCGATCCGCATCCGCGCCGGCATCGGCTACGCGCTCGCCGAGGCGATGGACGAGGGCCATTGCGGCCTGCCGCGCGAGCACCTGCTCGACCTCGCCGCCAAGCTGATCGCGGTGCCGCGCCCCGCCGTCGAGTCGGCGCTCGTCCAGGAGCTCGCCGAGGGCGCCGTCATCGCCGATAGGCTCGCCGGCACGCCGGCGATCTTCCTCGCCGGGCTCTATCGCGCCGAGCAGGAGATCGCCGCCCGACTCGCGGCGCTGGCCGCTGGCCCGCTCTCCTGGCCCGCGATCGACCCCGCCAAGGCCATCCCCTGGGTCGAGCGCAAGACCGGCCTCACCCTCGCCCCCAGCCAGCGCGCCGCCCTCAGCCTGGCGCTGGCGAGCAAGCTCCTGGTCATCACCGGCGGCCCCGGCGTCGGCAAAACCACCCTCCTCGACGCCATCCTCCGCATCCTCCGCGCCAAGGGCGCGCGCGTCGCGCTGGCCGCCCCCACCGGCCGCGCCGCCAAGCGGCTGGCCGAGAGCACCGGGCTCGAGGCCCGCACCATCCACCGCCTGCTCGAGATCAACCCCGCCACCGGCCAGTTCCGCCGCGACCCCGCCAACCCGCTCGCCTGCGACCTCCTCGTCCTCGACGAGGCGAGCATGGTGGACGTCCCGCTCGCCCGCGCCCTGCTCCGCGCCGTCCCCAACTCCGCCGCCATGCTGATCGTGGGCGACGTCGACCAGATCCCCTCGGTCGGCCCCGGCCAGGTGCTCGGCGACATCATCGCCTCGGGCGCCGTCCCCGTCATCCGCCTCCAGGAGGTCTTCCGCCAGGCCGCCGCGAGCCACATCGTGCGCAACGCCCACCGCATCAACCAGGGCCTGATGCCCGAGACGGAGCCCGCGGGCGAGGAGTCCGATTTCCATTTCATCGCCGCCTCCGACGCCCTCTCCCTGGCGCGCAAGCTCGTCGCGCTGGTCGCCGAGCGCATCCCGCGCCGCTTCGGCCTCGACCCGGTCCGCGACATCCAGGTGCTCTGCCCGATGAACCGCGGCGCGCTCGGCGCGCGCACCCTCAACCTCGCCCTCAAGCAGGCCCTCAACCCGGTGTCCGAGGGGTCCGCCCCGGCCGGGGAGGGCGCCAGCATCGAGCGCTTCGGCTTCACCTACAGCCCCGGCGACAAGGTGATGCAGGTCGAGAACGACTATGAGCGGGATGTCTTCAACGGCGATCTCGGCTTCATCCGCGCGATCGACGCCGAGCAGGGCGAGGTCGTCGTCGCCTTCGACGGCCGCGAGGTCCGCTACGCCTTCGGCGAGATGGACGAGCTCCAGCTCGCCTACGCCACCACCATCCACAAGAGCCAGGGCTCGGAATATCCCGCCGTCGTCATCCCGCTCACCACCCAGCATTACCTCATGCTGGCGCGCAACCTGCTCTACACCGGCATCACCCGCGGCAAGCGCCTGGTCGTGCTGGTGGGCGAGAAGCGGGCGCTGGCGATCGCGGTCAAGACCCGCGGCGCCCGGCTCCGCCATTCCAGGCTCGCCGAGTGGCTGGCAAAGCCCGGCTGCATCCCCGGACCCGCCTCGCTCGTATGATGCGAAGAGAGAGGGGAAAATCCATGCTTATCCGCCACCGCCGGGGCTGGGAGATCGCCGAGAGCCGGGCCACCCCCGAGGGCGCCGCGTCCAAGGCCGCCGGCCTCGGCCGCCGCGCCCTGCTCGGCGCCGGCCTGATTGCGCCTGCGGCGGGCCTGACTGCGCCTGCGGCGGGCCTGGTCGCGCCCACCATCCTCGCCCCCACCATCCTCGCCCGCGCCGCGCTCGCGGCCACGCCCGCGCTCCCCGCCTTTCCCGGCCCGATGTCCGCGCCGGTCGATCCGCGCTTCGTCCCCGGCCGCGCCATCACCCCCGCCAAGGATGTCTATACCTACAACAACTATTACGAGTTCGGCAGCGAGAAGGACATCTGGCAGGCGGCCCAGGCGCTGCCCCTGGCGCCCTGGTCCATCCGCATCGACGGGCTGGTGGCGAAGCCGCAGACCATCGGCCTCGACGACCTCCTCAAGCGGGTCACCCTCGAGGAGCGGCTCTACCGGCACCGCTGCGTCGAGGCCTGGGCGCTCACCATCCCCTGGACCGGCTTCCCGCTCCGCCAGCTCCTCGCCATCGCCGAGCCGCTCGCCGCCGCCAAATATGTCGTCTTCCGCACCATCGAGGATCGCCGCGCGATGCCCGGCATCCGCGAGGTCTGGTATCCCTGGCCCTATACCGAGGGGCTGACCATGGCGGAGGCCGCGAACGATGTCGCCTTCCTCGCCGTCGGCCTCTACGGCAAGCCGCTCACGCCGCAGAATGGCGGGCCGATCCGCCTCGCCGTGCCGTGGAAATACGGCTTCAAATCGGCCAAGGCGCTGGTCCGCGTGACCTTCGCCGAGAAGCGGCCCGTCACCTTCTGGGAGGCCGTGGACGGCAGCGAGTATGGCTTCTGGGCCAACGTCAACCCGGCGGTTCCCCACCCGCGCTGGAGCCAGGCGCGCGAGCGGCTGATCGGCTTCGACAAGGTCGTCCCGACCCAGATCTACAACGGCTATGGCGAATGGGTCGCCAGCCTGTATACAGGCATCAAGGGACAACAACTCTTCCGGTGACGCTCCGGTGATTCTCCGCAGGACCCTGGCGATCTGTGCCGCGATGCTGCTGGTGGCGGCGTTCGCGCTGGCAACCCTCGAGCCGGCGGACATGCCGCTCGGCTCGCTCCTCTACAGCGTCGATGCCGGAATCCTCAACCTCCTCCAGGCGGGGATCCAGCGCCACCTCACGCCCTGGCTCTGGGACCGGCTGATCGTGCCGGTCCTGATCCGCCCGGCCTGGCTGCTCCCGGCCGCCGCCGGCCTGGTCTGCGCCGGCGGCGCGGCAACGCTGGCGATGACCGCCAACCCGCGCTCCACCCGCCGCTGGCGGAGTTAGGCTCAGCTCGCCAGGCAAGCGCAGGCGCAGGCGCCGCGCAGCGCCGGGGAGGGCAGGGCAGGGGGCGCCCGGCGCTCGCCCCCCCGCGCCAGGCGATGGCGGGGCGGGCGGGGGCTCGCGCACGCGCCGTGCGAGCCAGTCGAGCGGGATGCCCTGCACGTAGCGCGCGCGCAGCGCCGCGAGCCGCGCCGGCGCGATGCCGATCGCGCCGGCATGGGAACCGAGCAGATAGGCCTGGGCCTGGTTGACGACGAGGTCGGTGAGGCCCGTATCCGCGCCCTTGGCCGCGAGGAAGCGGCGGAAGAGATCCTGCTCCGCCGGCGTCAGCACGTCGTGGAAGAAATGCTGCGCATGGACGGCGTAGGCGGGGCTGACGAAACAGGCGGCGTTGGCGAGCGCGTGCGCAAGCGGGTGGGGGCCGGGAAGGGCGACGAGCGCGCCGACCGCGCCCGGCGCGAACCAGCGAAGCTCCCCGAGCAGCGCCCGGAGCCGGCTTTCCTCCGGGTTCGGCGCGACCCGGTCGAGCGTCATCGTCCGGAAGAAGCGCACGAGCCCGGCGGCAGGATAGGCCTGCGCGGCATAGGTCTCGGGCGTCGCGCCGGAGGCGCGGATCGCGGCCGCGAGCTCGGACTCGCTCAGCACCCGATCGTGCGGGACGCCCGCCTTGTCGAGGAAGGCGGTGACCCGGTTCAGCATCCGGCCTTCTTCGCGCCCGCTCGGGACATCGAGCACGATGATGCCGGGATCGGGACGGAAGCGAAACAAGAGCAGGTGCGTCGGGTGCGCGGCCAGGATCTCGGCGGTGTCGGCAGGAACGATCGGCAAGCCTGGCGGCACGAGGAAAAAGAAGTAGACGCCTGAGAAGATCAGGAGCGCGCCGGCGGCCGCGCCCCACCACAGCATGCGGTTCCCGGGATCGGGCGGCTTGCGCCGTGCCGCCGGTCGCGGCGCGATCGTCACGCCGCCTCGAGCTCGACCGCCAGCGCCCGGAGGCTCGCGGTGTGCGGATGGGCGATGCGGCCGGCGCGGAGATCCTCGACGCTCAGGACCTCCACCAGCTCGCCCGCCTGCATCACCCCGATCGTCGGGCAGAGATGGGCGATAACGGCGAGGTTGTGGCTGACCAGGATGGTGGTCAGCCCGCGCGCGGCCTGCAGCTCGGCCAGCAGGTTGAGGATTTCCGCCTGCACCGAGACGTCGAGCGCGCTGGTCGGCTCGTCGAGCAGCAGCGCCTCCGGCCCCGCGATCAGGGCGCGGGCGATCGCTGCGCGCTGGCGCTGGCCGCCCGAGAGCTGGTGCGGGTAGCGGAAGCGGAGATTGGGCGCCAGCGCCACCTCCTCGAGCGCGCGGGGAATCCGCGTGTCGATCCCGCCGATCCCATGCACGATCAACGGCTCGGCGAGCTGGCGATCGATCGTCTGGCGGGGATGGAGCGAGCCGTAGGGGTCCTGGAACACCATCTGCACGCGGCGGAAGAAGGCGCGCGGCCGCCGCGGCGCGAGTGCTGCGCCATCGAGCAGGATGCGCCCGCGCCAATCGCGGATGAGCCCGGCGAGCGCGCGCAGCACGCTCGACTTGCCCGAGCCGGACTCGCCCACGATGCCGAAGCTTTTTCCCTTGCCGACCACGAAGGAAATCCCCTTCACGGCCGCGAATCCGCCGAAGCGGATATCCAGCTTCTCGACGGCGATCATGGCGCGATCACGTTATGGCCCCCGGGACGGCCCCCGGGACGGCCCCCGGGGCGGCGCCGGCCGCGGCCCAGGCGGGATCGCGCACCAGGACGGGGAGGCGCCGGCGCGGGCGGTTGAGGCTGGGCAGGCAGGCGAGCAGGCCTTGGGTGTAGGGATGGCGGGTGCGCACGAGGTCGGCGGCCGCCAGCCGCTCGACCACCCGCCCGGCGTACATCACCAGCACGCGGTCGCAGAAATGCGCGACCAGCGGCAGATCGTGGCTGATCAGGATCAGGCCCATCCCGCGCCGCGCGACGAGATCCTCGATCAGGCGCAGGATCTCGGCCTGCACGGTCGCATCGAGCGCGCTGGTCGGCTCGTCGGCGATCAAAAGCTCGGGATCGCCCGCCAGCATCATCGCGATCATCACCCGCTGGCCCATCCCGCCCGAAAGCTCGTGCGGATAGAGCTCGGCCACCGCGCGCGGGTCGCGGATCTGCACCAGGGCGAGGAGCTCGGCCGCCGCCGCCCGCGCCGCCTTGCGCGAGAGGCGCAGATGCTGGCGCAGCGGCTCGGCGATCTGCGCCCCCGCCGTCATCACCGGGTTGAGGGCGAATTTCGGGTCCTGGAGGATCAGCCCGGCGCGGCGGCCGCGGATCGCGCCGAGCGCGCGCGGCGCGGCGCCGATGATGTCGATCCCGTCGAAGAGCAGCTTCTTCGCCCGCACCACCGCCCCGCGCGGTGCCAGCCCGATGATCGCGCGCGCGGTCAGCGATTTTCCCGACCCCGACTCGCCGACGATGGCGAGCTTCTCGGTGCCCATGGTGAGGTCGACGCCGCGCACCGCCCAATGGGGCTCGGCGTGACGGCCGCCGGAGCCGGCAATCCCGCCGCGGAAGCCGATATGGAGATCCTCGATTTCCACCCGCACGGCTCAGCGCGCCTTCGGGTCGAGCACGTCGCGCAGGCCATCGCCGAGCAGGTTGAAGGCGAGGGCCGCGACAAAGATCGCGATGCCCGGCGCGGTCGGCACCCACCATTGCACCAGGATATAGTCCCGCGCGGTCGCGATCATCGTCCCCCACTCCGCCGCCGGCGGCTGGGCGCCCATGCCGAGGAAGCCCAGGCCCGCGGCGGTGAGGATGATGCCGGCCATGTCGAGGCTGATCCGCACGATGACGCTCGAGAGGGCGAGCGGGACGATGTGGCGGAGGATGATGCGCGGGCTGCTCGCACCCATCAGCCGGACCGCGGCGATGAAGTCCGCGTCGCGGATGGTCAGCGTGTCGGCGCGCGCCAGCCGCGCATAGGGCGGCCAGGAGGTGAGCGCGATCGCGATCACCGCGCTGCCGATCCCGGGCTTCAGCGCCGCAACGAACGCGAGGGCGAGGATCAGCCGCGGAAAAGCGAGAAAAATATCGGTGAGGCGCATCAGCACGCGGTCGAGCGCGCCGCCGAGATAGCCGGCGACACAACCGATCACGAGGCCGAACGGCGCCACCAGGGCCACCACCGCGGCCACCATGCCGAGGGTGAGCCGCCCGCCATAGATCAGCCGCGAGAGCAGGTCGCGCCCGAGCTCGTCGGTGCCGAGCCAGTGCGCGGCCGAGGGCGGCTGGAGCCGCTCGGCGAGGTTCTGCGCATAGGGGTTGTACGGTGCGAGCAACGGCGCGGCGAGGGCCGAGAGGATGAGCAGCACCACCGCGATCAGCGCGCCGAGTGCGAGCCGGTTGGCGGCGAAGCGCCGCCAGCCGCGATAGAGCTCGCCCCAGGCGGTCTGCCGGCGCGACGCCGGGTCCTCGGCGAGCAGCCAGGCGCGCAGCGACAGGCCGGCGGGCAGCGTCGCGGCGGCGGGCTTCGTCCCCTCGTTCATCTCACGCCCGTCATCGCACGCCCGTCATCGCACGCCCGTCATCGCACGCCCGTCATCGCACGCCCGTCATCGCACCCGGGGATCCAACAGCCCGTACGCGACATCGGCGAGCAGATTGAGCCCGACATAGATGAGCCCGATCACCAGCGTCGCCCCGAGCACCGCGTTCATATCGGCATCGAGCAGCGAGGTCGTGAGATAAAGCCCGAGCCCCGGCCAGGAGAAGACCGTCTCGGTCAGCACCGCGCCCTCGAGCAGGCTCGCATAGGCGAGCGCCAGCACCGTCACCAGCCCGACCGCGATATTGCCGAAGGCGTGGCGCCACAGCACCGCCCGCTCGGGCACGCCTTTCGCCCGCGCCGTCACGATATATTCCGAGCCCAGAGCCTCCAGCATGAAGGCGCGCGTCATCCGCGTGATATAGGCGAGGCTGAAGAGGGCGAGCACCAAAGCCGGCTGGACGAGGTGGGCGAGCGCGCTGCCGAAGGCGCCCCAGTTCCCGGCGAGCGCGGCATCGACCACCAGCATCCCCGTGATGGCGGGCACCGTCCCCTCATAGAGCACGCCGATCTGCCCCGAGCCCGGCAGCCAGCCGAGCTCGGCGTAAAGCACGAGGAGCGAGATCAGCCCGAGCACGAAGACCGGGATCGATTGCCCCGCGAGGCTGACGACGCGCACGACATGATCGAGCCGCGAGCCCGGCCGGGCGGCGGCGAACACCCCCGCCGGCACGCCGACCAGCACGGCGATGACGATCGCCGCCGTCGCCAGCTCGAAGGTGCGGGGAAAGAACTCGACGATATCGGTGGTGACGCGATGGCTCGTCATCACCGAATGGCCGAGATCGCCTTCCGCGAGGCGCTTCAGATAGATCGCGAACTGCACCGGCAGCGGGCGGTCGAGCCCGAGCTCGGCGCGCACCCGCGCCACCACGTCGGGGGGCGCGTGGTCGCCGACGATCGCGATCACCGGATCGATCGGCATCACGCGCCCGATCAGGAAGGTGACGAGGATCAGCCCGAACAGGGTGAGCGGAATGCTGGCGACGCTCGCCGAAAGGGCGCGGAGCCGCCCTGCTCCGCGCCGCACGCTCACGACTTTTCGATTTTGTCGTAGCGGGTGAAGTCCGACTGCGCGCCGAGTTCGAAGCCGGTGACGTTCTTGCGCACGATCGCGATCAGGTTCTCCTGGAGCATGAAGGCGATCGGCGAGGAGTCCCAGAACTGCTGCTGCATCGTCTGATAGATCGCGACCCGCTTGGCGGTGTCGAGCTCCCGCGCCGCCGCCGCGACCTCGGCGGTCAGCGTCGGGTTGAAGAAATGGCAGCGCCAGGCGATGATCTTGAGCGGGCTGTTGTTCGAATCGTCGGGGTTGGCGCAGAAGGCCTGGGCGTTCGAGTTGGGATCGAAGTAATCCGGGTACCACTCCGAGAGGATGAACTGGTGCTGGCGCGCCCGCATCTTGGTGAAGACCTGGCTCCGCGTGCCGGGCAGCAGCGCGACCTTGATGCCGATCGCGCCGAGATCGGCCTGGATCGCCGCGGCGATGTCGGTGTAGGGGTGGTCGGAGAAATGATCGAGCGTCGCGGTGAAGCCGTCCGCGTAGCCCGCCTGCGCCAGCAGCGCGCGGGCCTTCGCCGGATCCTTCTGGAACGGCGTCGTCGTCGCCGCGCCGAGGATCATGCTCGGCTCGAAGCCCTGGTTCACGACATAGGTGGCGGGGACGATGTTCTTCTGGATCCCCGCATAGTCGATCGCCCACTTGACCGCCTGGCGCACCCCCGCCTTGGCGAAGGGCGCGTAGCCCTCGTTGGCGGCGAGATACATCTGGTCGGTCGAGGGCGTGGTGAGGCGGTAGAGGTTGGCATCTCCGGCGACCGCGGCGAGCAGGTCCGGGGTGAGGTCGCGGGCGATGTCGGCATCGCCGTGGCGGACCATCAGCGCCTGCGTCGCCGGGTCCTTGACGTGGCGGATGAACACGCGCTTGGTCAGCGGCGCTGCGGCCGCATGCGGGTTGGCGTCGATGACGACATGGTCGTTCGCCGACCAGGAGGTGAGCTGGTAGGGGCCGTTGCCCGCCGAATGGCTCGTCAGCCAGTGATTGCCGAGATCGCCCTTGACCTCGTGGGCGAGCGCGGTCGCCTTCTCGACGATGCCGCCGACATTGGCCGAGAGGCAGTAGAGCACGAAGCTGGTCGCCGCCGGCTTGGGCAGCTCCATCACCAGCGTATGCGCATCGCTCGCCCGGATCAGCTGCGCCACATTGTCCTTGGTGAAGCCGAACTGGGTGACGATGAAGCCGGGCGTGAGGTTGAGCGTGACGACCCGGCGCAGCGAGAACTCGGCATCCGCCGCGGTCATCGGCTTGCCGGAGGGAAAGACCGCGTCCTGGGTCAGATGGAAGGTGAAGGTCTTGCCGTCCGCCGAAACCTCCCAGGCGCTGGCGAGGTCGGGATCGATCTGGCTGAGGTTCTGGAGATTGGGCGAGACCAGCTTGCGGTAGATGTTCGCATCGACCTCGGTGTCGGAGAATTCGTAGGACTGGGCCGGGTCGAAGGAGATGATGTCGTCGATCTCCTTGGCCATGACGACGATGCCCGGCGGCGTGGCGGCCGCGGCCCCGCGGGGGGCGAGCGGCGCGGCAGCGGCGGCCGCCCCGGAGGCCCCGGCAGCCAGCAGCGTGCGACGTGTCAGCATTTTTGCTCTCCCTCTATGCGCCCGGAGCATAGTCACGGGGGCAGGAGAACGGGAAGGGCCTTGGGGATCCCTGCGCAGCCCGCTCAGCCCGCCCCGGGATGCGCCCCGGGATGCGCCCCGGCTGGGCAACGGACGGCGAAGCGGAGGGCCGGCCCGCTCACAAGCCGCCCGACGTGAGCGTCGCCTTGAGGCCGGAAATCCTCAGGGTGAGCGCGCTCGCTCCGCCGACCGGCGCGGCGACGCGCCAGTCCGCATGGTCGATGTCGCGAAAGAGCACCGCGATCCCGACGAACCGCGTGCCCGCGGCGAGGGTGCGGGTGATGGTCCGGGTCGTGCCGGGGGCGACGACGAATTCCTCCGAGCCGAGCAGGTCGGTCCCCAGCGTCTCCTGCCCGTGCGTGAGCAGCGCGAACACGTCCGCCTGCTCGAAGCGGCCGGTGTCCGTGAGCTGGTAGAGCCGCACCGCGACCGGCGTCCCGTGGCCCAGCGGATCGGGGTTCTGGCTGGGCTCTGCCTGCACCGTGAGGCTCAGCGCCACCGGCCCCGTCGGCGCCGCTTCGCAGCCGGCGAGGGCCAGCAGCGCCAGCGCGGACGGCAGGACGACGAGGGCGCGGCGGCGCATCAGGCTGGCAGGCTGACCCATCACCCCTCCTCGGGCGTGAGCCTTCCCGGTCCGCCCGCGGCGCTGTTGTGACCGCTCTCGAGCCAGCGGGCAAGCCGGTCCCGCCGCCGTTCCGCCGGCGAGCGGACGGACGAAAGCGCGCTCCCCGCGGCCGATTCGTGGTTGCCAAGCCGGGCCCCATGGAATTGCATGCCGGGAGGGCAGGGACGTCTCGGCGCAACGCTCGGGAGACAGGGACGGATGGACGAGGTTTCACGCTGGGATCCGGAGATGCGCGCCGCCCAGCGCGCGCAGGACGAGGCGGCCGCCGCCTATCCGCCGATCCGGCTCGAATTTCCCTTCGCGCCGCAGCGCGCCATCAACGATGCGCTCGCGGCACTCACCGCCATCGGCGGGCCGGCGATGGCGGAGCAGGCCGACCGCTGGGTCGCGGCGCGCGGGCGGCGCATCTTCTGCCGCCTCTATCGCCCGCGCGCCGACCGGGTGCTCCCGGTGCTGGTCTATTTCCACGGCGGGGGGTGGGTGTGGTCCTCGGTCGATACCCATGACCGGCTGGCGCGCGAATATGCCGCCGCCGGCGATGTCGCGGTGGTCAGCGTCGATTACGCGCTCTCGCCCGAGGCCCAGTTTCCCCAGGCGGCCGAGGAGTGCGCCTGCGTGGTGCGCCATCTCGCCGAGAACGGGGCCGATTGGGGGATCGATCCCGGGCGGCTCTTCGTCGGCGGCGATTCGGCGGGCGGCAACCTGGCGCTCGCGGCCGCGCTCCTGCTGCGCGAGACCGGGCTCGGGGAGAGGGCGGGGCCGCCGCTCAAGGGCATCCTCGCCCTCTATCCCGTGTGCGATGGCGGGCTGGACACGCCGAGCTATCGCGAGTTCGCCGAGGGCTATGTGCTGACCGCGGCCAAGATGCGCTTCTATTGGAGCGTCTATGCGCCGCGCCCGGCCGACCGGCTCCATCCGCTGGCCTCGCCGCTCCGGGCCGATCTGGCGGGGCTGCCGCCCGTCCTCGTCCAGCTCGCCGAGCTCGACGTGCTGCGCTCGGAGGGCGAGGCGCTGGCGGCGAAGCTCGCGGCTTGCGGGGTTCCGGTCGAATGCGAGATCTTTCCCGGCGTGATCCACGGCTTCCTCCGCGCGACCGAGCGGGTGGCGCGGGCGCGCGAGGCGGTGGCGAAGGCCGGGGCCTGGCTCCGCCGGCAGGCCGGCTGAGCCGGGCTCCCGGACCGCCGGATCACCCCTCGACCTGCAGCGACTGGATCGCCGTCTCGAGCTCCTGGAAGCTCGGCATGTGCTGGTTGGGCGCCATCTTGCGCCCGGTCTCGACGCTCACCTGCGGCGCATTGCCGTGCAGGTGGGCGACCAGCACGGCGCGGATCACCTCGAAATACTTGGCCTCCTCCTCGGCCACGCCCTGCAGCCGCGAGGCGAAGGGCGCGGCGATGCCATAGGCCAGCAGGACGCCGAGAAAGGTCCCGGTGAGGGCCTCGCCGATCATCCGCCCGAGCACCATCGGCGGCTCGGCGATGTGCGCCATCGTCTTGATGACCCCGAGCACCGCGGCGACGATGCCGAAGGCCGGCAGGGCGTCGGCCACCACCTGCAGGGCGTGCGCCGAATGGAGCTCCTCCTGGAGCGTCTTCTTGAGCTCGCGCGCCATCACGTCCTCGATCTGGTGGGGATCGTCGGCGTTCATCCCGACCATCCGGAGATAGTCGCATATCATTTCTTTAGCGTTATGATTAGCCAGGATCTTCGGGAATTTCCTGAATGCCGGGCTCTCCCCGGGCTGCTCGATATGGGCCTCGAGCGCCATCGTCCCCTTGGTGTTGGCCAGCCGGACGAAATAAAAAAGCAGGCTCAGGAGCTCGACATAGTCGGCCTTGGCGAAGATCGCGCCGCGCAGGACCTTGGCGAAGCCGCCGAGCGTGTGGCGCACCGCGTGCATCGAGTTGGCGATCACGAAGGCGGCGATCGCGGCACCGCCGATCGTCACGAACTCGAACGGCAGCGCCGCGAGGATCGGGCCGATGCTGCCGCCTTCGACGATGAAGGTGCCGAAGACGCAGGCGAGCAGGAGGGCGAGGCCGACGAGTGCCAGCACGGCTTTCGCCTAGCGCGGGATGCTCGGCGGCTGGGGCGCCGGCGCGCCTCTCTTCGCGTTCGTCACCAGGATCGCGATGCGCCGGTTCGCCGCCGCCAGCGGATCGGCCGGCAGCAGGAGCTCCCGATCGGCATAGCCTGCCACGCGGGCGATCCGCGCGTCAGGCAGCCCGTCCGCGGCCAGCAGGGCGCGGGTGGCGTTGGCGCGCTCGGTCGAGAGGTCCCAGTTGGACGTCCCCCTGCCGTGGTAGGGCGCGGCGTCGGTGTAGCCGGAAATCTCGATCGGCCCGGCGAGGCGGGCGAGGATCGGCGCGAGGCGGGCGACGAAGTCCTGCGCCGGCCTGGTCAGCGCCGCCGAGCCGAGGGCGAACATCGGCCGGTGCTTCGCGTCCATGATCTGGACCCGGAGCCCCGCGGCGGTGACGTCGATCGCCACCTGGCTCGCCATCCCGGCGAGCGCGGGATCCCGGCGGAGGGCGGCGCGGACGTCCGCGGCCGCGCGGGCGAAGGCGGCCGCAACCGTGGCCGCCCCAACCGTGGCCGCGGCCGGCTTCAGCGCCGGGGCGCCGATGTCGGGACCCGCCCCGCCTTTGGCCGCCATCCCCGGGGCAATGGTCGCGGCGACCGTCGGCGCGATCGTCACGGGGCCCGGGGCGGGGCCCGGGTGGACCGGCGGCAGCCGCGCCCGCTCCGGCGGGACCGTTCCCGGGGTCCGGCTCGCCGGATCGGGCCGCGCGTTCGGCTCCGGCTCGGCCGGGCCGGTGATCACCTGAAGCGCTCCGGTGTCCGAGACCATCATGCCGTGCGAGAACGGCGTGCGTCCGCCGAACGGCTTGCCCGATCCGGAATAGGTCAGGCTGAAGACGTTGGACGGGGCGAAATAATCCGCGAGCCCCTTGCGCTGCGCCTCGGTGGTCGCGTTGATCAGCCACATCAGCAGGAAGAAGGCCATCATCGCGGTCACGAAGTCCGCGTAGGCGATCTTCCACGAACCGCCGTGATGGGCCTCCGCCGTCGCCTCTTCCCTGCGGATGACGATCCCGGCCCTTTTGCCGTTGCCCTGCTTCCGGCCTCTCACGCCCATCCGCCCGCCGTGCTCTTGCCCGAAGGCAGCGTCGCAGACCTTGCTTAAGACCGGCCTAACCGGGCCCCGGCAGCAGCGCCCCGGCGAGCCCGCGCCGCGCCCGGACGCGGTAGAGCACGAACCTCTCCGCCACCGCCCCGCCCCGCGCCCGGACGATCGCGCCGTCCCGCCCGAGCACGACCCAGGCAGCCGCATCGGGCGGCGCTGCGCCGGCGCGCAGCAGCAGAAGCCCCGTCTCTCCCGCGATCGCCGCCCGCTTCAGCCGGAAGAACGCCCAGCGCGGCCCCAGCCCGACCACCGGCACCGCCTGGAGGAACGCCAGCTCGGCGGCGTCGCCATAGTTCGGCGTGGCGATGAAGCCCGCGCCCGCGCTCCGCCCGCGCGCTTCGATCGCGGCGGCGAAGCGCGGCCAGCCGCCGAGCTGGCGCAGGCTCGGGTCGATCCGCGCGGGCAGGGCAAGCGGCGCGGCGAGCGCCTGGAGATAGACCAGCCCGGTGAGCGCCAGCCCGAGCCCCACCGCCGGCACCCGCCAGCGCCGCCAGCCCGCGCCGGGCAGCCAGGCGGCCGCGATCGCCGCCGTCGGGTAGAGCACCGAAGGCCAGTTGCCCTGGACCCGGTCGCCGAGCGCGTGCTGCACGAAAAGCGCCGCCGGCACCAGCGTGAGCAGGCTGACCAAGGCCGCCTCGGGGTCGCGCTGCCGCCGGCAAGCGCCCGCCAGCTGCCACGTCCCGGCAACGCCCAGCACAAAGATCAACGGCGTCGCGAGCCCCGCCTGGCCGAGCACCAGCTCGGTCTCGAAGCGCAGCGCATCCCAGGGCCGCCAGTCCCCGACCCGCCCGCCCTGCTTGAGGAAGCTCGCCCAGTGATGGCTCGCGTTCCAGGCGATGACCGGGGCGAAAACGACCGCGGCGATCCCCAGCCCCAGCCACGGCTCGGGTCGCCCGAGCCAGCGCCGCCCCGGGTCGGTCGCCAGCAGCCAGATCCCGACCGCGGCGAGGAACAGCGCCCCGGTGTATTTGCTGTCGAGCGCGAGGCCCGCGGCGAGCCCGGCCGCCAGCCACCAGCGCCCGTCCCCGCTCGCCAGCAGCTTTGCCATGGCGAAGATGCCGAGCGTCCAGAAGAACAGCAGCGGCGTGTCGGGGGTCATGATCACGCTGCCCGCGCCGAACAGCAGGCTGGCGTTGATGAACAGGGCCGCCCGCAGCCCGACCCCGCGCCGCTCGGGAAAAAGCTCCGTCCCCGCCCGGACCAGCAGCAAGCTGCCCGCGGCGGCGGCGATCGGGCCCAGCAGCCTGACCCCGAGCGCCCCCGGGCCGGCGAGCCAGGTGCCCAGCCGGATCCACAACGCCACCATCGGCGAATCGTCGAGATAGCCGGGCTGGAGCACCAGCGACCAGACCCGGTAATAGGCCTCGTCGGGCGCCAGCGGCGCCATGCCCGCAACCGCCAGGCGCAGCGCGGTCAGGGCCGCCAGCGCGCCCAGCGCGAGAGGCATTGCCTGGAGGCAAGCCCGGCGCGGCACGGCCTCGGCCATCGCCCCGCCCCCTCGCTTCGGTCGCTAGCGCCCGGTCCGCCAGAGGTTGAAGCGGAAGGCCACGTAGGCGACCAGCCCGGCTGCGATCGCGATCGGGATGAGCGTCAGCGCGAGCCAGAAGGCCAAGGCCGCCGTGGCGAGCCCGCCCGCGATCAGCGCGACGATCAGCGCGACGACCAGCGCCCTGGCGGCCAGCCGCGCCGCCCAGCTCGGCCGCCCGAACGGCGGCCCGGAGGGGGACGGCGCCCGGCGGAACTCGCCCTCCGGCGTGAGATCGAGCAATGGCGGTTCGCGATGGGCCATGGCCGCAACGTGGCAAGATCGGGCCCCGGCTTCAAGGAGGTGCCCCGGCTTCAGGGAGGCGCCCCGGCTTCAGGGAGGCGCCCCACGTCCGGCTTGACAGGCCTCGGCCGCCCGCGACAACCATCCCTCCCATCCGCCGCAAGGAGGCCGGACTGGCGTCCATCCGCATCCTTCCCGAGACGCTCGCCAACCGCATCGCCGCCGGCGAGGTGATCGAGCGGCCGGCTGCCGCGGTCAAGGAGCTGGTCGAGAACGCGCTCGATGCCGGGGCGCGGCGCATCGCGGTATCCCTCGCCGAAGGCGGCATCGCCGCGATCGAGGTCGCCGACGACGGCGCCGGCATCCCGGCCGGGGAGCTGGCCCTCGCCGTCCAGCGCCACGCCACCTCGAAGCTCGCCGGCGACGATCTCGTCCGCATCGCGACCTTGGGCTTCCGCGGCGAGGCGCTGCCCTCGATCGGCGCCGCCGCGCGCCTCGCCATCACCTCGCGCCCCGCCTCTTCGCCCCACGCCAGCCGCATCCGCGTCGAGGGCGGCCGCGTCTTCCCCATCGAGCCGGCCTCGGGCCCTCCCGGCACAAGCGTGCTGGTCACCGATTTCTTCTTCGCGACCCCGGCGCGGCGGAAGTTCCTCAAGCATCCGCGGACCGAGGCCGAGCACGCCGAGGCGGTCGTCCGCCGCCTCGCACTCGCCGCCCCCGCGGTCGCCTTCCGCCTCGAGGACGATGGCCGCGTCCTGTTCGACCTGCCATCGCAGGACCCGCCGGCGCGCATCGCCGCCCTCCTCGGGCCCGGCGAAGCCGCCTCCCTGATCCCGCTCTCGGCTTCGCGCGGCCCGCTCCGCCTCACCGGCTTCGCCGGCGCGCCCACCCTCACCCGCGCGACGCCTTCCGGGCAGTTCATGGCGGTCAATGGCCGCCCGGTCGCCGATCCCGTGCTCCGGACCGCGATCCGCGTCGCCTATCGCCCGGTGATCGCCGATCGGCGCCATCCGGTCGCCGCCCTCACCCTCACGCTGCCGCCCGAGGAGGTGGACGTGAACGTCCATCCCGCCAAGCTCGAGCTTCGCTTCCGCGACCCCGCCGCCATCCGCTCGCTGGTGATCGGCGCCCTCAACACGGCGCTCTCCGGGGCCTTGGGGACCGGCGCCGCGCTCCCCGCCCCCTCCTTCCACCTGAGCCGCTCCACCTGAGCCCCCCACCCGCCTTCGCCCCGCCCGCCTTCGCCCCCACCGGATTCGCCGAATCCACCCTCCCCCTCGGCGCCGCGCCCGCCGCGCGCATGGTCCCGCCCGAACCCCCCGACGCGTCCCACCCCCTCGGCGCCGCCGTCGCGCAGGTCTTCGGCACCTACATCGTCGCCGTCACCGAAGGGGAGGAGCTGGTGCTGGTCGATCAGCACGCCGCCCATGAGCGCCTCACCCATGAGAGCCTCCGCGCCCAGCATCTCGCCGGCGGCGTCCGCGCCCAGCCGCTGCTCCTCCCCGCCGTCGTCGATCTCCCGCCCGCCGACGTCGCCCGCCTCGCCGCCCACGCCGAGGACCTCGCCGCGCTCGGCCTGGTGCTCGAGCCTTTCGGCCCCGGCGCCGTCCTCGTCCGCGCCCTGCCGGCCGCGCTCGGCCTGCCCGACCCCGCCGCCATCGTCCGCGACCTCGCCGAGGAGCTGGCCGAGAGCGGCGAGGAAACCGTCCTGTCCGCGCGCCTCGACGCGGTGCTCGCGCGCATGGCCTGCCACGGCTCGGTCCGCGCCGGCCGCCTTCTCTCGCAGCCCGAGATGGATGCGCTGCTCCGCCGGATGGAGGCCACCCCGCGCGCCGCGACCTGCAGCCATGGCCGCCCGACCGTCCTCAAGCTCTCGAAATCCGATCTCGAGCGCTTCTTCTCGCGCCGCTGAGCAGACAATGACCGAAACGACCATCGAGACCGATTTCGTGATCGTCGGCGCCGGATCGGCCGGCGCGGTCGCCGCCGCCCGCCTCTCCGCGGATCCGCGCACCGACATCGTCCTCCTCGAAGCGGGCGGTCCGGATCGGAACATCTGGATCCACATCCCGCTCGGCTACGGCCGGACGATCACCGACCCCGGCGTCAACTGGTGCTACGAGACCGAGCCCGATCCCAATCTCGGCGGCAGGCGCATCTTCTGGCCACGGGGAAAAGTGCTCGGCGGCTCGTCGAGCATCAACGGCCTGGTCTATATCCGCGGCCAGGCGGAGGATTTCGACCATTGGCGCCAGCTCGGCAACGAAGGCTGGTCCTTCGCCGACGTGCTTCCCTATTTCAAGCGCGCCGAGGACCAGGAGCGCGGCGCCGATGCGCTGCACGGCGCGGGCGGCCCGCTTGCCGTCTCCGATCTCAAGGACCGCCATCCCCTCTGCGAGGCCTTCATCGCCGGCGCGCTCGCCGCCGGCCTCCCGCGCAACGATGATTTCAACGGCCCTTCCCAGGACGGCGTCGGCTACTACCAGCTCACCACCCGCAACGGCCGCCGCTGCTCGACCGCGATCGGCTATCTCCGCCCGGCGCGCAGCCGCACGAACTTGCACGTCGTGACCGGGGCGCTGGCCGAGCGCATCCGCTTCGCGGGAACCCGCGCGATCGGCGTCGAATTCACCCATAACGGGCAGCGAACCTTCGTCCGCGCCCGCCGCGAAATCATCCTCTCCGGCGGCGCGGTCAACTCGCCCCAGCTCCTGATGCTCTCCGGCATCGGCCCGGCCGCGCACCTCGCCGAATTCGCCATCCCCGTCATCGCCGACCTTCCGGGCGTCGGGCAGAACCTCCAGGACCATTACCAGTCCCGCATCGTCCATCGCTGCACCCGCCCGATCACCGTCAACGACATCATGCGGAGCCCGCTCCGCAAGCTCGCCGCCGGCCTGACCTGGCTGCTCTTCCGCCGCGGCCCGCTCGCCATCGCCGCCGGCCAGGTCGGGCTCTTCGCCCGCACCCGCCCCGAGCTTGCGACACCCGACATCCAGTTCCACTTCATCGTCTTCTCCGCCGACCGCCCGGCCGAGGGGCTGCACAAGTTCTCGGGCTTCTCGACCACCATATGCCAGCTCCGCCCGGAGAGCCGGGGCGAGATCCGGCTCCGCGCGCCCGACCCGCGCACCCCGCCCGCGATCCATCCCAACTATCTCGCGACCGATCTCGACCGCAGGACGCTGATCGCCGGCCTCCGCCTCGGACGGCGCATCGCCGAGGGCGCGGCGATGCGCGCCCTCATCGCCGAGGAATATCTGCCGGGCGCTTCCCTCCAGGCCGACGAAGAGCTCCTCGCCTTCGCCCGCGACTATGGCGGCACCGTCTTCCACCCCACCAGCACCTGCCGGATGGGCCCCGATCCGCTCTCCGTCGTCGATTCGCGGCTCCGCGTGCGCGGCATCGCGGGGCTGCGCGTCGCCGATGCCTCGATCATGCCGACATTGGTCTCCGGCAACACCAATGCCGCTTCGATCATGATCGGCGAGCGGGTCGCGGATTTCGCCCGGAGCCCCTGACCCGCCGGGATTGCGCCGGAAACGGGCGCGAAATCTCCCTTTCCAGCCCCTTCCTCGAAATCAACCCATTGATTCTAAAACAATTTCAAATCCAAAGCGGGGGACGGTGCGCCCACTTCGCCCACTTTCCTCCCGCCTGGGCAGCGCGAAACGCAAAGCGAATCCAACGCCCTTCGCCCCGTTCCTCGGCACCCGCGCCCGGGCGGCCTTCAGACGTCGAGGTTGGCGACCTTGAGCGCGTTGCTGGTGATGAATTCGCGCCTCGGCTCGACGACGTCGCCCATCAGGGTCGAAAAAACCTGGGCCGCGTCCTCGGCATCGCCGACCCGCACCTGGAGCAGCGTTCGCACCGCGGGATCGAGCGTCGTCTTCCACAGCTGATCGGGGTTCATCTCGCCCAATCCTTTGAAGCGCTGGATGGCGAGGCCCTTGCGGCCCTGCGCGAGGATGCGCTCATAGGCGCTCGCCGGGCCGGCCACGGTCTCGGCGTGGCCATCGAGCGTGAGGGTCGCGGGGCGCGCGAATTTCTCCGCCAGCGGCGCCACCCGCTCGGCGAGCCAGCGCGCCTCGGCGCTCCTGAGGCTCGCGGCGTCGAGCACGTATTGCTCGCTCACGCCGCGCACCATGCGGCCGATGGCGAGGCGGCCCGCTTCGCAGGCGACCTGCCAGCCGCGCTCGCTCGGCAAGGCCTGCGCGTCGAGCCGCCTTGCGAGGTCCTCCGCCGAAGCGGCGGCGCGGGCGGGATCGGGCGTCAGCGCCCCGGCGATCGCCGCCTGCTCGAGCACCGGCACCGGGGCTTCGGTCGCCAGCAGCCTGAGCCGCAGCGTCGCTTCGCGCAGGAACCCCGCCTCGGCGACGAGCGCCGCGCCGGAGAGCTCCGGCCCATCCCCATAGGCGAGGACCGCCTCGGAGAGCGACTTGCCGATCAGGTAATCCTCGAGCCCGCGATCGTCCTTGAGATAGCGCTCCTCGGACCCGCGCTTGGCGCGATAGAGGGGCGGCTGGGCGATGTAGAGATGGCCGCGCTCGATCAGGGCGGGCATCTGGCGGAAGAAGAAGGTGAGCAGCAGCGTGCGGATGTGCGAGCCGTCCACGTCCGCGTCCGTCATGATGACGATGCGGTGGTAGCGGAGCTTGGCGATGTCGAACCCGCCCTGCTCGGGCTCGCCATGGCCGATGCCGGTGCCGAGCGCGGTGACCAGCGTGCCGATCTCGGCCGAGCCCAGCATGCGGTCGAAGCGCGCCCGCTCGACATTGAGGATTTTCCCGCGCAGCGGCAGGATCGCCTGGTTGCGCCGGTCGCGCGCCTGCTTGGCCGAGCCGCCGGCCGAATCGCCCTCGACGATGAAGATCTCGCACTTCGCCGGATCGCGCTCCTGGCAGTCCGCGAGCTTGCCGGGCAGCGTCGAGATGTCGAGCACGCCCTTGCGCCGCGTGAGCTCGCGGGCCTTGCGCGCGGCCTCGCGCGCGGCGGCGGCGTCCATCACCTTCTGGATGATGGCGCGGGCTTCCTTGGGGTGGGTCTCGAACCAGTGCGCGAGGCCGTCGGCGACCACGGCCTGGACGATCGGCTGGACCTCGGAGCTGACCAGCTTGTCCTTGGTCTGGGAGGAGAATTTCGGGTCCGGGACCTTGACCGAGAGGATTGCGGTGAGCCCCTCGCGCATGTCCTCGCCGACCAGCGCGAGCCCCTCCTTCTTGCCCATGCCCTCGGCATAGCGGCTGACGACGCGCGTCAGCGCGCTGCGGAAGCCGGCGAGGTGGCTGCCGCCGTCGCGCTGGGGGATGTTGTTGGTGAAGCAGAGCATCGTCTCGTGGTAGCTGTCGTTCCACGAGATCGCGAGCTCGACCTTGATGCCCTGGTCCTCCCCGGCGATGGAGATCGGCGGGGCGAAGGCGGGGTTCTTGGCGCGATCGAGCCAGGCTGCGAAGGCGACCAGCCCGCCCTCGTAGCGGAAGGCGGCCTCCTGCGCCGGCGCGTGGCGCTCGTCGCGGAGCGTGACGGCGACCCCGGAATTGAGGAAGGCGAGCTCGCGCAGGCGGCGCTCGAGCACGGCGAAATCGAAATCGGTGCGGGTGAAGATCGCCGGGCTCGGCTTGAACGCGACCTCGGTGCCGGCGGGCGCCTCCGAGGGCCCGACGATCGCCAGCGGCGCCTCGGCATCGCCGTTGACGAAGCGCATGCGATGCTCCTGGCCCTCGCGCCAGATGCGCACCTCCATCCATTCGGAGAGCGCGTTGACGACGGCAGCGCCCAGGCCGTGCAGCCCGCCCGAGACCTTGTAGGAGTTCTGGTTGAACTTCCCGCCGGCATGCAGGCGCGTCAGCACCACCTCGACGGCCGAGATGCCCTCCTCGGCGTGGATGTCGGT
Source organism: uncultured Pseudomonadota bacterium (assembly GCA_963840545.1). GTDB lineage: Bacteria > Pseudomonadota > Alphaproteobacteria > Acetobacterales > Acetobacteraceae > JAKAWQ01. The sequence continues at coordinate 1,252,121 of CAWIZE010000002.1, forward strand.
CGGGATGCCGCGGCCATCGTCGCGCACCGTGACGCTGCCGTCGCCGTTGAGGGTGACTGCGATGTGCTGGGCGAATCCGGCCTGGGCCTCGTCGAGCGCATTGTCGATGATCTCGAAGGCCATATGGTGCAGGCCCGAGCCATCGTCGGTATCGCCGATATACATGCCCGGGCGCTTGCGCACGGCGTCGAGCCCGCGCAGCACCGAGATCGAGGCCGCGTCATAGGCCTGAGGATCCGGGACCTGGGACTCGGGTGCAGTGGGCTCAAGGGGTCTGGCGGCGTTTCCGGACATGCCGGCGCGATGCTCCTTCGTGGGCTGTCGGGAAGGCGGGTAAGTATAGGCCCCGCCGCGTCTCCGGCCCAGAGGCATACCGAGCACGCAAGCAGTATATGGGTGGGGGACAGGCCGGCTGCGGCCTGCGGGGATGCGCGGGCTATTCGGGCCTAATCGGGCTCTTCGAGGCTGAACTGGTCGGCCTGCTCGTCATAGGAATAGAGCTCGCCGTAGCGGCCCCACGAGATCACTGTGCGCAGCGTGTCGTGCGCATAGTCGGGCGACATGTGGTCCTCGAGCTCGTCGCGGAAGCGCTCGGCCGAGGCGCGGTGGTTCCAGCGCTCCTCCAGCACCTGGCGGATGGTGGCGGCGAGCGGCACGTAGGCGCGCAAGGCGGTCGCGAACATCGCCTTGCGGGTGTCGGTGTCCGCCGCGGCGAAGCGGCGCCCGGGCTCGGTCAGGCGGATATCGCCCTCCTCGACCTCGGCGAAGCGCAGCAGGGCCAGCGCCTCGCCCAGCGGCAGCAGCTCGTCCGCCTCGAGCTGCAGGGCGGCGGCGAGCGCGGGCAGGTCCGCCCGCCCCTCGTAGGGCGCCGCGGCGAGGGTCTCGATCAGGCCGGCGAGGAGGTTGGTCGAGACCGGGTGGAGCGCCAAGCCGAAGGCCGGGGCCGGCTGGGCCGCGACCCGCGTCTCGGCGGGTTGGGCGCGGCGGGTCATCAGCGCGTAGATATCGTCCACCATCTGGCGGAAGGCCTTGTCCAGCCGGTTCCGCGGATGCGGGAACGGGACCCTGAGCTCGCTCGCGATCCGGCCCGGATTGGCCGAGAAGACGAGGATGCGGTCGCACATCAGGACCGCCTCCTCGATGTTGTGGGTGACCATCAGCATCGACTTCACCGGCAGCCTTCCCTCCGACCAGAGATCGATCAGGTCGGTGCGGAGCGTCTCGGCGGTGAGCACGTCGAGCGCGCTGAAGGGTTCGTCCATCAGGAGGAGGTCGGGATGGACGACGAGCGCCCGGGCGAGGCCGACCCGCTGGCGCATGCCACCCGAAAGCTCCTTCGGATAGGCGCTGTCGTAGCCGCCGAGGCCGATCAGGTCGATCGCCTGCTCTGCCCGCTCATGGCGCTCGTCCGCGGGCAGCCCCTGCGCCTCGAGGCCGAGCTCGACATTCTCGCGCACGGTGAGCCAGGGGAAGAGGGCGAAGCTCTGGAAGACCATGGCGATGCCTTCCCCGGGCCCGCGCAGCGCCGTGCCACGCCAGCGCACCTCCCCGGCGGTCGGCTGGAGAAGGCCGGCGACGACGCGGAGCAGCGTCGATTTTCCCGACCCGGACCGGCCGAGCAGGCCGACGATCTCGCCCTCGACGATGGCGAGATCGACCTTGTCGAGCACGACCAGCTCGGTCGCGGTGTCCGTGCGGTAGGACTGGCGGCAGTTATGCACCTCGAGCAGGGTGGAGCGGGCAACGACGGTGTCCATCCGGGGCCTCCCTCGTGTCCGGTCCGTTTCTTTGGCGGCGCCATCGCTGTCAAGCAAAGCTTGCGCACACCGGGCCGGGCTCTGGTCGCCAGGCTCTAGCCGAGAGTGGCGCGGCGGCGGGCGAAATCATAGAGCGGCCGCCAGAAGAGCCGGTTGACGACGATCACGAAGCCCGCCATCACGGCGACGCCGAGCACGATGTGCGCGGTGTTGCCCTGGTCCGTCGCCTCCGCGATATAGGAGCCGAGGCCGCGGGCGACGAGCGTGGTCTTGCCCCAGGTCGCGACCTCGGCAACGATCGTAGTGTTCCACGCATTGCCTGTGGCGGTGATCGCGCCGGTGACGAAATAGGGCAGGATCCCGGGCAGCATCACCCGGCGCCACCAGAGCAGGCCGCGGACATGAAGATTCTCCGCCGCCTCCTTGAGATCGCCCGGGAACGCGGCGGCCCCGGCAACCACGTTGAAGAGCACGTACCACTGCGTGCCGATGATCATCAGCGGCGTGAGCCCGATGTTCGGGTCGATCCGGTAATGGACCACGACGACGACCACGAGCGGGAAGATAAGGTTCGCGGGAAAGGCGGCGAGGAACTGCGCCGCCGGCTGGGAGAGGCGGGCAAATCGCGGCCGGAGCCCCATCCAGACGCCGATCGGAACCCAGGCCAGCGATGAGACGAAGACCGCGAACAGCACGCGCGCAAGGCTGATCAGCCCATCGACCAGGGTTGCACCGAAGGCGGAGAGAGTGAGGCCGGTCGAGATGAAGACGATGATCCGCCAAAGGGCCGCGGCCACCAGCAGAGAAACGAAGCCGAGCCAGACCGCATCGCCGAGGCGCGAGGAGGCGCGGCGCACGGGGGAGCGCAGGCGGCGCGGCGCGAGCCTGAGGCCGCCGATGGCGTCGAGCAGGGCGCCGATCAGGCGGCTCGCGACGCGGAGGAGTTGCGTCCGCCGCATGAGCGCCAGCACCCAGGGTTCGGGCGGCGCCGCCGCGGCCGTGGTCTCGAAGCGGAATTTCGCCGACCAGGCGACCAGCGGACGAAAGAGGATCTGATCATAAAGGAGGATCACGACGAGCATCGCCGCGATCGCCCAGCCGATCGCGCCGATATCCTGCTGCTGGAGCGCCAGGGCTACGAAGGATCCGATGCCGGGCAGCGACCAGGTATGGCTGCCGACCGTGATCGCCTCCGAGGCGACGACGAAGAACCAGCTTCCCGACATCGAAAGCATCGTGTTCCAGACCAGGCCCGGCATCGCGAACGGCACCTCGAGGCGCCAGAAGCGCTGCCAGGCGGAAAGACGAAAACTCTTGGCCGCCTCGTCGAGATCGGCGGGAACGGTGGTCAGGGACTGGTAGAAGCTGAAGGTCATGTTCCAGGCCTGGCTCGTGAAGATCGCGAAGATCGCGGCGAACTCCACGCCGAGCACGCGGCCGGGGAAGAGGCTGACGAAGAAGACGACGGTGAAGGAGAGGAAGCCGAGGATCGGGACCGACTGGAGGATGTCGAGCAGCGGGACCAGGATCATCTCGGCGCGCCGGCTCTTCGCCGCGAGCGTGCCGTAGGTGAAGGTGAAGACGATCGAGCAGATGAGGGCGACGAACATGCGCAAGGTCGTGCGCACGGCGTAATAGGGCAGGAACGCAGGATCGAGATGCACCGTCACAGCACCCGGCGCCGAGAGCGGTGCCAGCGTGCCGCGCACCGCCGGCGCGATCGCCATCAGCGCGCCGAGCACGCAGGCGATGGCAACGAAGTCCCAGGCGTTCGGCAGCCGCCGTCCGGCGGCCAGGGCAGGATAGGCGCTGCTCGACATTGGGGAAGCTCCCCCTCAGGGGCGGGTGGCTGCGGGTGGAGGCGGGTTGGGCGTGCGCGCCGCCTCTAGCCTGTTCCGCGCGCCCTGTCAGCACCCGCGCGCGAGGCGGCGCGTGGCATTTCCGTGACCGGGTTCCATCAGCTCCCGGTGCTGCCGAATCCGCCCTCGGCGCGCGCGGTCGGCGCGAGTTCATCGACCTCCTGCCAGGCGGCGCGGACCACCGGGGCGAGCACGGCCTGGGCGATCCGCATGCCGCGCGTGACGGTGAACGGGGCATCGCCCGCGTTGAGCAGGATGACCTGGAGCTCGCCGCGATAATCCTCGTCGATCGTGCCCGGGCTGTTCGCCACCACGATGCCGTCGCGAAGTGCGAGGCCCGAGCGCGGGCGGATCTGGAGCTCGAAGCCGGGCGGCAGCGCGACGGCAAGCCCCGTGGGCACGAGGGATCGTCCCGCAGGCGGAATGGTGAGGGGGGCGGTGACGGCCGCCAGCAGATCCATCCCGGCCGCGCCCGTGCTCGCGTAGGAAGGGAGCGGCAGGTCCGCGCCGTGGGCGAGCCGGCGGACGAAAAGAGGCACGCTCATGCGCCGAGCGCTCCGGCAATGCGGAGCGCCAAGCGCCTTGCGACCTCGGCCTTGGGCAGGCGCGGCCATTCCTCGACCCCGGCAACGCTTACCACCAGCACTTCGTTCTCCTCTCCGCCCATGATCCCGGATCCCGAGGCGACATCGTTGGCGATGATCCAGTCGCAGCCCTTGCGCTGCCGCTTCGCCATTGCATTGGCCCTGAGATCGTCGGTTTCGGCGGCGAACCCGATGACCAGGCGCGGCCGGGCAGGACCGGGTGCGGCGAGCGTCGCCAGGATATCCGGATTGGGCGCAAGCACGAGCGCAGGCGGGGCGGCGCCCGGCTCCTTCTTGATCTTGTGGCCGGCGGCGCCCTCGACGTGCCAGTCGGCGACCGCGGCGGCGCAGACGGCGATGTCGGCAGGCAGGGAAGCGATGCAGGCGGCGAGCATCTCGGCCGCCGTCTCGACCCGGCGGACCGCGACGCCCGGCGGATCGGCCAACGCGACCGGCCCCGAGACCAGCGTGACGCGCGCCCCGAGCCCGGCCAGCGCGGCGGCGATCGCATGGCCCTGGCGGCCGGAGCTGCGATTGGCGATGTAGCGGACGGGGTCGATCGGCTCGCGGGTCGGCCCGCTGGTGACGAGCGCGTGCCGCCCGGCGAGCGGGCCGGCCCCATGCAGGGTCCCCGCCAGGAGCCAGGCGATCGCCGCGACGATCGCCGGCGGCTCGGCGAGCCGGCCGGGACCGTACTCGTTGCAGGCCATCGGCCCCTCATCCGGCCCGACCACCGCGACGCCGCGGCCGGCGAGCAGGGCGAGGTTGGCGAGCGTCGCGGGATGGAGCCACATGCGCACGTTCATCGCCGGCGCGACGAGCACCTTCTTGTCGGTCGCGAGCAGCAGGGTGGAGGCGAGATCGTCGGCAAGGCCCGCCGCCATCTTCGCCAGGAGATCCGCAGAGGCGGGTGCGACGACCAGGAGGTCGGCCGCACGCGAGAGTTCGATATGGCCCATGCGGCTCTCGGCATCGAGCGAGAAGAGGTCCGTCGAGACGGGATTTTCCGTCAGCGCCTGGAGCGAGAGGGCGGAGATGAATTTTTCTCCCGCCCGGGTGATCACGCCATGGACGGTCGCGTTCTCGGCGCGCAGCAGGCGCACCAGCTCGAGCGCCTTGTACGCGGCGATCCCGCCGGAGACGATCAGCAGGATCTTCTTGCCCGCGAGCGCGCTCATTCCTCAGAGCCGCCAGCCGGAATGGATGGCGGCGATCCCGCCGGACAGCCGCTCGACCCCGACGCGCGAAAAACCCGCCTCGTCCATCATCGCGGCGAGGGTCTCGGGGTCGGGAAAGGTGCGGATGCTCTCGGCGAGGTAGCGGTAGCTCGCGGCGTCTCCGGCGACGAGGCGGCCGAGGGCGGGCAGCACGGCGAAGGACCAGGCCTCGTAGAGCGGCGCCAGGGCGGCGATGTCGAGGCGGGAGAATTCGAGGCAGAAGAAGCGGCCCCCCGGTCGCAGGACCCGCCGCGCCTCGGCCAGCACGGACGCCTTGTCGGTGCAGTTGCGCAAGCCGAAGGCGATGCTCACGGCATGGAAGAGGCGGTCCGGCAGGGGCAGGCGCTCGGCGTCCGCGGCGAGCAGGGAAAGCCCGGCCAGCCGGCCGCGCTCGACCGCCCGGCTGTGCGCGACCGCCAGCATCGCGGGATTGATGTCGGAGAGAACCACGGGGCCGCCACCCCGATCCTGCCAGGCGAAGCCGATATCGCCGGTGCCGCCGGCGAGATCGAGCAGGCTCGCGGCGGGACGCGGGGCGAGCAGGCTGACGAGCCGGCGCTTCCAGCGCCGGTGGATGCCGAGCGACATCAGGTCGTTCATCAGGTCGTAGCGCGGCGCCACCGAGGCGAAGACCGCCCGCACCATCTCGCCCTTGGCGCCGCGCGGGACGGTGCGGAAGCCGAAGTCGGCGGTGGCGGGATTGTCGCTCATGCCGGCGCAGCATACCCTGCCCGCACGCCATGCCGGAACTCCCCGAGGTCGAAACGGTGATGCGCGGGCTCGCGGCACGGCTCGCGGGGCGCCGCATCGCGCGCGCGCGGGCGGCGCGCGGCGACCTGCGCGGGAAGCTGCCTCCCCGGCTCGACGAACGGCTCCGCGGCCGGCTGGTGGAGGGATTTCGCCGGCGCGGGAAATATATCCTGGCGCGGCTCTCGGGCGGGGAGAGCCTGCTGCTCCATCTCGGCATGTCCGGACGGATCAGGCTCACCACCGGAGACACCGCACCCCTCGCCCACGAGCATCTCGTCCTCGAGATGGAGGACGGATGCCGGGTCGGGCTGATCGATCCGCGCCGCTTCGGCCTCGTCGACCTGCTGGCGACGGCAGGGGAAGAGAACGATCCGCGGCTCGCCCGGCTCGGCCCCGAGCCGATCGACCCGGAATTCACCGAAGCGGTGCTGGCGCGGGCGCTCGCCGGGCGGCGCACGTCGATCAAGGCGGCGCTGATGGATCAGCACCTCGTCGCCGGGCTCGGCAACATCTATGCCAGCGAGGCGCTCTACCGTGCCGCGATCAGCCCGCGGCGCATCGCCACCAATCTCGGATTGCAGCGGATTGCCCGGCTGCACGCCGCGATCCGCGCCACGCTCACCGAGGCGATCGCCGCCGGCGGGTCGAGCTTCTCCGATTACGTGCAGCCGGACGGCGAGCTCGGCTATTTCCAGCATGCCTGGCGCGTCTATAGCCGGGAGCGCTGCCCGGTCTGCCCGGGCCCGCCGCTCTGCCGCGGCATTGCGCGGATCGTGCAGGGCGGGCGCGCCAGCTTCTATTGCCCGCGCCGGCAGCGCTAGCTAGAAGCCGCGGGCCGGGAGCGAGGACAATTGGGATGAGCGCCGCAGCGGACGAAGGGCTGGTCAAGACCGAAAAGCATGGCAAGGCGGGGCTGGTGCGGCTCAACCGGCCGGACGCCCTCAACGCGCTCTCGGACGCGCTGATGACGGAGCTCGGCGCCGCCCTGCTCGCATTCGATCGGGATCCCGCGATCGGCGCCATCATCATCACGGGATCGGAACGCGCCTTCGCCGCCGGCGCCGATATCCGCGAGATGAAGGACCGCCTCTATCCCGATACGTTCCTTGACGATTTCATCGCCGCGCGCTGGGAGATCATTCTCCGCGTGAGGAAGCCGGTCATTGCGGCGGTCGCGGGTTTCGCGCTCGGCGGGGGCTGCGAGCTGGCAATGATGTGCGACATCGTGCTGGCCGCCGACACCGCACGCTTCGGCCAGCCGGAGGTCACTCTCGGCATCATCCCCGGTGCGGGCGGCACGCAACGGCTGGCCCGCGCGGTGGGCAAGGCGAAGGCGATGGATATGGTGCTGAGCGGACGCATGCTCACGGCGGAGGAGGCGGAACGAGCTAACCTCGTGGCGCGCGTAGTGCCGGCGGCGGAGCTGCTCGGCGAGGCGATCAAGCTCGCCCTGCGCATCGGCGGGCTCTCGCCGGTGGCGGTGGCGATGGCGAAGCAGGCGGTTAACTCTGCCTTCGAAACGACTCTCCGGGCGGGCGTGCAGTACGAACGCCAGCTCTTTCTCTCGCTCTTCGGCACCCCGGACCAGCGTGAGGGGATGGGCGCGTTTCTTGAGAAGCGCACCCCGCGGTTCCGTGAAGGCTGAAGCTCCGCGCGGCGGGCCAAAGCGTTGCGCCGCTTCCGACGCCGCCTCCCGCAGGGCGCTTCCCGCGGGGCGCCGGCTTGCCTGACAGGCCTGCTTGACTCCGTGGGGCCCGCTCCCTAGAAAGGCTCCCCCGCGAAGCGGCAATCTTCGCGACCTTTCGCATCCTGCATCGATCCCTAGAACCGCTCCGGGTGGAGCGGACGGAGCCAATCGCAATGGCCAACACGGCTTCCGCCAAGAAGCGCATTCGTCAGACCGAGCGCCACACCGCGCGCAACCGGGCGCGCCGCGCGCGCGTGCGCACCTTTGTCAAGAAGGTCGAGGAGGCCATCGTGAGCGGCGATGGGGAGATCGCGCGGGCGGCGCTCAAGGAAGCGCAACCCGAAATGCAGCGGGCCGCCACCAAGGGCGTCGTGCACCGGAACAATGTGGCACGGAAGCTCTCGCGCCTTGCCGCGCGCATCAAGGGCCTCGGCGCTGGTTGACTGGGTCGATGATCGGTACGCTCAGGTAGGACCCGAAAGTACCGAAAAAGTTTCTGCGAAGAATCGCGGCGAACGTCTCCTTTTCTGAATTCATTTAATTTTCCTTGATACAAGCGCCTCATCAGCGCGTTACATGCGTGGTCTCGTGGCACACCTCGCACAATTGTCTGATTATTTGGGCCCTTGCTCAGCGCCGGCAGATTTGAATTGCCTCTTCTTGCGAGTGCCGGTATGCCTTGTCACCTGTCCGCAACGTGGAGCGGACCCTTCCAGATCGGCTCCGTCGGTTTCAACGGCGGGGAAGCAGGGGGAAGCGGCGGGGATCGGGCTGCCGCTGGCGGGTGGGTGTCGGTGACGGCGAACGGCGGCGCAACGGAAACGCAGGCTCACCGGGACGAGGCCTCTCTGCACGCGGAGTATGCGCACAAGCTGGCGGGCCAGTGGAATCGCATCCGCGAGCGGCTCCAGCTCGAGGTGGGTGAAGCGGAGTATCGCACATGGCTCCGGCAGATGACGCTCGGCAACGTCGATGGCGACGAAGTGACCGTGCACCTGCCGACGCGGTTTCTGCGTGACTGGGTGCGTAGCCATTATGGTGATCGCTTGAATGCGCTCTGGCACGGCCAGGACCCGGCCATCCGTAGAGTGGATATCCGGGTCGGGCGCGGGATATCCGCGGGCGGGCTGGCGGAAAGTCTGGCCGCGTCGCCGGCGCCTGCGAAAAGCGCCGGAGCGCCGGTGCAGCCGAGCGGAGCGCGGGCGGAGGAAAGAATGGAGGCGCGGGATCAGCTGGCCGTTACGCTCGAACCGCGATTCACCTTCCAGAGCTTCGTCGTCGGCAAGCCGAACGAATTTGCGTACGCCTGCGCCCGGCGCGTCGCCGAGAGGCCCGCCTCCCAGGGATTCAATCCGCTGTTCCTCTACGGCGGCGTCGGCCTCGGCAAGACACATCTGATGCATGCGATCGGCTGGGAACTCGACGAGCGGCGCGGCAAGCATCCGGCGTCGGTCATCTACATGTCGGCCGAGCGGTTCATGTACCGCTTCATCGCCGCGATCCGCAGCCAGTCGACCATCGAGTTCAAGGAGCAGCTGCGCAGCGTCAACGTGCTGATGGTCGACGACCTTCAGTTCCTGATCGGCAAGGACAATACGCAGGAAGAATTTTTCCACACCTTCAACGCACTCGTCGATGCGGGCAAGCAGATCGTCGTGTCCGCGGATAAGTCGCCCTCCGACCTCTCGGGGCTCGAGGATCGCCTCCGAACCCGGCTCGGTTGCGGAATGGTGGCCGATCTGCATGCGACCACCTTCGAGCTCCGCATCTCGATCCTGGAGTCCAAGGCGGTCGCCGCGGCCGTGAACGTGGCGCCGAAGGTCCTGGAGTTCCTGGCGCAGCGGATCATCTCCAATGTGCGCGAGCTCGAAGGCGCGCTGAACCGCCTGATCGCGCACGCCAATCTTTTCGGCCGCGAAATCACGCTCGAGACGACGCAGGAGGTCCTCCACGATATCCTGCGCGCCCATGACCGGCGCATCACGATCGAGGAGATCCAGCGCAAGGTGGCGGAGCATTGGAACATCCGGCTGACCGATATGGCCTCCTCGCGCCGCGCGCGCGCGGTGGCGCGGCCGCGCCAGGTGGCGATGTATCTCGCCAAGCAGCTGACCAGCCGCAGCCTGCCGGAGATCGGCCGGCGGTTCGGCAACCGCGACCATACCACGGTCATGCATGCGGTGGCGCGCGTCGGCGAGCTGATCGAACGGGATGCCGCGTTCGGCGAGCAGGTGGAGCTCCTGCGTCGGATGTTGGAGGGCTGACGGGGCCGGCCGGGCCGGGGTGCCGGCCCGGGTCCCGGAAGAAGTGACCGCCGGCGCGGGCGGCCGGACGCCTGATCCTGCCGGCTGGTCCCCTCCCTTGGCTTCCTTGCGCCGCCCCGCTGGGTTGCTACAGTAAAGCGAGACTCGGATGACCGGCGTCCGGCTGGGTCTGCTCGGGCGGGGGTTCATCGCGTCAGGGTCCAAGGCAAAGCACGGCGGGCGCCTTCTGGGGACGAGAGCGACATGAGGTTTACCGTCGATCGCGCCACGATGCTCAAGGCGCTCGCCCATGTTCAGAGCGTGGTCGAGAAGCGCAACACCATCCCCATTCTCGCCAACCTGATGCTGGCGGTGCGCGACGGCCGGCTCGCCCTGACGGCGACCGACATGGAAATCGCCGTGGTCGAGGAGGTCGCCGCGACCACCAGCCAGGACGGCGCCACCACCGCGCCCGCCGTCACCCTCTACGAGATCGTCCGCCGCCTGCCCGAAGGCGCGGAGGTCGAGCTCGACCATCCCGCCGGCGACGCCCCGCTCAAGCTGCGCGCCGGCCGCTACGTGACCAGCCTGATGGTGCTGCCGACGGAGGACTTCCCGGCGATGACCGCGGGAACCCTCCCCCACCATTTCGCGCTCCCCGCCAACGTCTTGCGCACCCTCATCGACCGCACCCGGTTCGCGATCAGCGTGGAGGAGACGCGCTACTACCTGAACGGCATCTATCTCCACGCCACCGAGAGCGAAGGCGTTGCCGTCCTCCGCGCGGTCGCCACCGACGGCCACCGGCTGGCGCGCGTCGAGGAGCCGCTGCCGGAGGGGGCGAGCGGCATGCCCGGCGTGATCGTGCCGCGCAAGACCGTGCTCGAGCTGCGCAAGCTCCTCGAGGAGACGAACGAAACGGTGGAGATTGCGCTCTCGGACACGCGGATCCAGTTTCGCGTCGGCCCGGTGACGCTCACCAGCAAGCTCATCGACGGCACCTTCCCCGAGTACGACCGGGTGATTCCGCGCGACAACGACAAGGTTCTGCGGGTCGCCAAGAGCGATTTCTCGGACGCGGTGGCGCGGGTGGCGGCGATCTCCTCGGAGCGCTCACGCCCGGTCAAGCTCAGCCTCTCGCGCGACCTCCTGGTGCTGTCGGCCATCAGCCCCGAACAAGGCTCGGCCAGCGAGGAACTGGACGCGGAGCGGGTGAAGTACGACGCGGGGCCGCTCGAGATCGGGTTCCAGGCGCGCTACCTCAACGACATCACCGACCAGATCGACGGCGATGTCGAGTTCCGCTTCGCCGACGGCACCGCGCCCACGGTGGTGCAGGACGCGGCGGACGCGAGCGCGCTCTATGTCCTGATGCCAATCCGCGTCTGAACCAACCGCAGGGCACATTTTCGATTCCGCAACGATTCCTGATACGTAGCGCCCCCCCGCCATCGCGAGCCCGCGAGTAGCCCGATGCCGACGGGGCTGCGTCTGCGGCGGATCGCGCTCCGGGCCTTCCGCAATTACGACGCCCTCGCCTGGCAGCCCGGCGCGCCGATCTCGATCATCACCGGACCGAACGGCGCGGGCAAGACCAACCTCCTGGAGGCGGTATCGCTGCTGGCGCCGGGGCGGGGCCTCAGGGGCGCGCGGCTCGGCGAGCTGGCCCGCCGGAGTCCGGGCACCGATGGCCGCTGGGCCGTCGCCGGCCGCTTCGAGCATCCCTGGCAAGGCACGGTCGAGGTCGCGACCGGCACGCTTCCGGAGGGGCCAACCGAACGGCGCGTGCTGCGCCTCGACGGCCAGCCCGCGAGCCAGGCCGCGATCGCCGACCGGGTCGTGATGGTCTGGCTGACCCCGGAGATGGCGCGCCTCTTCTTCGAGGGGCCGGCCGGGCGCAGGCGCTTCCTCGATCGCCTCGTCTATGCGCTCGAGCCCGGGCACGCGCGGGAGCTCGCCGCCCACGAGGCGGCGATGAGCGGGCGCAACCGGCTGCTCGCCCGACCGGACGCCGATCCGGCGTGGCTCGCCGGGATCGAGGAATCGATGGCCCGCCACGCGGTTGCCGTGGCCGCGTCGCGCAACCTCGTGCTTGCGCGGCTGCGCCGGGTGCTGCCTGCCGCCGCGCCCGGGCTGCCGATAGCCGAGCTTGCGCTCAGCTGCCCGATCGGCGGACGCCTCGAAGGAGAGCCGGCGTTGGCGGTCGAGGAATGGCTCGCCCGCGCGCTGGCCTCCCGCCGTGCGGCGGACCGCGCAACGGGCGGCGCCGGCCTCGGCGTGCACCGGAGCGACCTTGCCATCCGCGACGCGGCCAGCGGGGGGGCCGCGGTGCGGGCGAGCACTGGCCAGCAGAAGGCGCTGCTGCTTTCGGTCGTGCTTGCCCATGCGGCGCTGGTTGCGGAGCGCCGCGGCTTCGCCCCCCTCCTCCTGCTCGACGAGCCGGCGGTGCACCTCGACGCCGCGCGCCGGGCGGCGCTGCTCGCGATCCTTGCCGGCCATGACGCCCAGATCCTGCTCACCGGCACAGATGCCGAGCCCTTCCGGCCGCTTGGCGGGCGGGCGGAGATGCTGAGGGTGGGCGAGGGACGGCTCGCCACGCTCGACCGCCTCGAATAGACTTCGCGCGCCGGCATTGGGGCGTAGCCAAGCGGTAAGGCAGCGGATTTTGATTCCGCCATCCGGAGGTTCGAATCCTCCCGCCCCAGCCACCGGGGCCCGCAAAGGCCCCTGAATGGGCGTGTTTGCGCCCTGCCCGCCTCGGGCGGATGCCTATCCGGGACCTTGCCGGAAGGGTTTCGATCGCGGCGCCAGCAAGTCCCATATGCCGACCGAGAGGACGATCGCCGTCGCACCGGTCAGCAAGCCGAGCTGAGAGAGGAAGATCGCGGCAGGAGCCAGGACCGCGAGCGCCTCAAGCCCTGCCAGGCGATGGGTTGGCGCCATGCCGTTGAGCGTCCGCCCATAGAGGGCGCTGCGAAGGAGAAACAACGCCGGTCCGCCGACGATCAATGCGACCGACGTGAAGGTCGCATTGATCGTCGGGCGGGCGATCGTCACCGCGTCTGCAGCGGCCGCCACCACGATGCCGGCCAGGATCGGAATGTCGAAATAGCCGAAGGCCGAGACGCCGAGCCTCCCGGGGTCAGCCGCCCTCGCGATTGCCAGCCGCCCGGCTTCCGCGTCCTGGTTGAAGTAGGCGGCCCATAGCGCGACGCTGCTGATGAAGGCGGCGATGGCGGCCGCCCACAGCGCCACGCGCACATCGCCGTGCGCGAAGCCGCCGATCAACCACCGCAGGCTCGTCGCCGACCACCAGACCACAGCTCTCTGAAATACCGCCGCAAGCGCATGCCGCCCCAGGACCGTGACGGCGTAGGCGGTTCGAACGATCTGGATCGCTACGTAGGCGGCGGCGAAGGCGAGCCCATCCGCACCGAACGCCTGCGGCAAGGAGCCCGACATGACCAGGCTGGCCAACATCAGACCGACCAGAACGAGCCGGACCGGCAGCGTCTCGGGATCAAAGTAATTTGTGAACCAGGCCGTGTAGTTCCATGTCCACCAGACGGCCAGCAGCAGGAGCAGGCTCCGGCCGGCGCCCGCGAGCGTCAGGTCATGGAGCAGGCCGTCCGTGAGCTGTGTGATCGCCAGCGCGTAAACCAGATCGACGAACAGCTCGATCGCGGTGACGGGCGCTCCTTTCTCGCCCCGCTCACGCAGCAGCCCAATCGAGCGCTCCGCCATTGCGTCCCCCAAGGCAAGCGAAGGACACCGGGCGCCGCAGAGACCCGATGCTTCAGTCAGGGTGCCGCTCGAGAAACCCGTCGGGCCTTTCAAGCGCAGGTCCGGCATACGCCTCATTATCGGAGAGATCGATGTGACACCAACCACCCGGACTCCGAGGTCCGCCTGGAGGGCATGGGGCTCAGGCTCCCCGAGATCTTGCGTTTGGCGTGCTCCTTCGTTCAAGATGTTGTGGTCCTGGCCGTCGCTGCGCTGACGACCGTCAGCCTCGATCAGGGGGAGAAGCGATATTGGACATCTCGCCGCGGCTGGCGAAAACGAACCGGCGGAGCGTGGCAAGGCCGGCGCCGGCAGAGCGCAGGAACACTGCCGGATCGCGCGTCGAGCGCGCGCCGGCGATGGTCGGCTGGCTCTCGAGCGATGCCGAGGAGATCGAGCGGCGGCGCTGGCGCGGCAAGACCGAGATTGCCCGGATCGAGGCGTTGGAGCCGGACCACCGGTTCTTCGGCCGCTTTCGCGTCCGTTCCGTCGGCGGCAGCAGCTACGAGGTGGAAATCCGCTCGCTCGACCAGCCGATCAATTCCTGCGGCTGCGCCGACCATCGGGTCAACGGTCTCGGCACCTGCAAGCACATCGAGGGGACCTTGGCGCAGCTCAGGCGGCGCGGCGCCCGCGCCTTTGCCTCGGCACTCCGCGACGGGGCCCCGCGGGCCGAGCTTTTCCTGGCGCGTGCCGGCGACGCCATCCCGCGGCTGCTCTGGCCCACGGACCAGCGAGCGCTCGGAGAGGCGCGGACGATCCTCGCGCCGTTCCTGGCTGCCGACGGCCGGCTCGCGGATCCCTCGCCTGAGCCGATCGAAGCGGTGCTGCGGGCCGTCGCGAACGCCGACCCGGCAGAGGCCCAGGTGCGCGTCTCCCGCTATCTCAATCCCTGGATCACCGCGGCGCGGCGGCGGGCGGGGCGCGTCGAAGCCCGGACACGCTTCCTTGCCGAGGTCGCCGCCGGCCGGCAGAGCCTCGAGTTGCTGCGCCATCCGCTGCTGCCCTACCAACGCGACGGCATGCTGCACCTCGCCTTCGGCGAGCGCGCCCTCCTCGCCGACGACATGGGCCTCGGCAAGACCATCCAGGCGATCGCCGCCGCGGAGCTGCTGCGCCGGCTAAGCGGGATCGCCCGCGTTCTGGTCGTGTGCCCGGCATCGCTCAAGGGCGAATGGCAGGATCAGATCGCCCGCTTCAGCGGCGCGTCCACCGTGCTCGTCGCCGGCAGCCGCGCGGCGAGGCTCGCGCAATACGCCCGCCCAGGCTTCTTCACGGTCGTGAATTACGAGCAGGTCGTGATCGACGCTGCCGACATCAACCGCATCGTCAGGCCGGACATCGTCATCCTCGACGAGGCGCAGCGGATCAAGAACTGGCCCACCAAGACGGCCCGCGCCGTCAAGTCGCTCGCGGCGCCCTACGCGTTCGTGCTCACCGGCACGCCGATCGAGAACCGCATCGACGAGATCTATTCCATCGTGCAGTACCTCGATCCTGAGCTGCTGGGTCCGCTCTTCCGCTTCAACCGCGATTTCTACGAACTCGATGAGCGCGGGCGCCCGGTCGGGTACAAGAACCTCGACGCGCTGATGCATCGGCTGAAGCCGGTCATGCTGCGCCGGCGCAAGCACGACGTCGAGACCGAGCTGCCCGGCCGCACCGTCACCAACTATCTGGTCGGCATGGCTGACGAGCAGCGTCTGCGCTACGAGGAATACAAGGCGCAGGCCGCACGCCTGGTCCAGCTCGCCCAGCGCCGGCCGCTCAGGCAGCAGGAGTTCGAGCGACTGCAGATGCTCCTCGCCTGCATGCGCATGCTGTGCGACACGCCCTTCATCCTCGATCACGCCTGCCGCGTCAGTCCCAAGATCGAGGAGCTGGAGCGGGTGCTCGCGGAGCTCCTGGCCGAGCCAGGGCGCAAGGTGATCGTCTTCTCTGAATGGGAGCGCATGCTGAGCCTGGTGCGCGAGCTCGCCGAGGACATCGGCATCGAGTTCGCCTGGCACACCGGCTCGGTGCCGCAGGAGCGACGCCGCGCCGAGATCGGCCGCTTCAAGCGCGATCCCGGCTGCCGCCTGTTCCTCTCCACCGACAGCGGGAGCGTCGGCCTTAATCTTCAGGCCGCGAGTGCGGTCGTCAACCTGGACCTGCCGTGGAACCCTGCGAAGCTCGAGCAGCGCATCGCCCGCGCCTGGCGCAAGAACCAGCCCCGGACCGTCGATGTGATCAACCTCGTGACCGAGGACAGCATCGAGCACGCGATGCTGCATGTGCTCGCGCAGAAGCAGGCGCTCGCCGACGGCGTGCTCGACGGGCATGGCGATCTCAAGGCGATGGCGCTGCCGTCCGGCCGCCGGGCATTTGTCGAGCGCATGGCCGCGATGATGGCTCCGCCGGCTCCGGCTCCGGCCCCGGAACCCGAGACGGAGCGTGGCCTCCGCGACGCCCTGATCGAGCGACACGGTGACGCGCTCCTCCTGCTCGAGAGCCATCGCGCGGCCGACGGCAGCGAGATCCTGCTCGCCGTGCTGGAGGACGGCGAGAGCGCCGCCGCGGAGCGCCATCGCCCGCCGGAACCGGGCATGGCGCGGGTCGAGGTGCTCGACCGCAGCACCTACGCGGCGATCCGCCGCCTCTCCGATGCCGGCGTGCTGCGGGCACCACCGGACGAACGCCAGGAGCTGTTCCGCTCGCCCTCGCTTGCCGCCCCGGCGGCGGAGCACGAGCGGGAGTGCCTGGCCAAGGGCGCGGAACTCCTCGGGGCGGCGGAACGCAAGCTGCGCATGGCCTGCCATCTCGCCCAGGGCGGCTTTGCTGCGGAAGCGATGCCGGCGCTCTGCGAGTGCCTCGAACTCGCCGACAATGCGCGCAAGCTGATGATGGCCGCCGTGCCCGACGGCGCGGATGCCGCGCTCGAGCCGCCGGCCGCAGGGGTCGGCGCGACCGCGCCACGGCCTCTCGACGAAATCGCCGGCTCGATCGAACGTATGCTCGACGGGCTTCGTCAGAGCCTTCGCCCGGCGGTCATCGCAGCCTAGAGATTATATTGAATTCGCAGCCCGCCCGCGATTCCGGGCCCTACTCCGCGGCGGCACGAGCGGGCGAGGCCTCCGGAAGTGTCAGCGAAAAGAGTGTGGTGCGCTCGAGGTCGCCCTCGAACCAGGCGGATATCGCCGCCTCGCGGGGACCGATATAGGCGGGACGATCGTTCTCGAGGCGCATCGGAACGTCATGGCCCGGCACCAGCAGCGTGCCGGGGCGGAGGCGCCAGCGCTCCCAGATCGTCTCCATCGAACGGCGGCTCTGCGCCGCGTCGTATGTCATGTCCGCGGTGAGGGAGAGAAGCTCGGCGCGGTTCTTGGCGGAATCTCCAGTGAAGAGAATCTCGCGCTCCGGGGCGGAAAGAATGAAGAAGAGATGGCCGGGCGTGTGGCCGGGCGCAAGCTCGGCGGTCATGCCGGGAAGGATCGTATCGCCCGGCTCGATCCGGCGCGTGCGTGGATCCCGATCGAGCTCGCGCACATAGAGCTCGGGCACCGTGTTGTGGCCCCAGGGCTGTGCGATGGACCAGGCGAGCTCGCCGGCGCCGATCCAGGTGGTGGCGTTCGGGAACATCACCCAGTTGATCGAATGATCCCAGTGCGAATGGGTGAGGATGACGTCCGTAACGTCCGCGGGCGAGAGCCCGCGCGCGCGGAGCCGCTCGCGGATCGGGCCGCGCTGGGCGAAGGCGCCGACATCGATCAGCGCGATGTGGCCTTCGCCGCGCAGGAGCGCGATCGTGCTCCAGCCGAGGCCGCCATGGCAGACAGACTTTCCGGGATATCCCTGGACGATGATGTCGAGCTCATAAGATCCGGCGTGCATCCTCTCCTCCATCATCGCGGCAGGCGCAGCAGGGGAAAGGCGCTCATCACGTGCGGCTCGGTGAGCCGAGGCGCGGCGTGCAGGCACGAAGCCTCGAGCGCGGCGGTGCTGGTGAGGCCGAGCAAAGCGAGGCACTCGATCATCTCGATCTCGAGCAGCTCGAGCACCCTGAGCACGCCGGCCTCGCCGGCCGCGGCAAGGCCGTAGCAATAGAGCCGGCCGATGCCGACCGCCTCCGCCCCGAGCGCCAGCGCCTTGACGATGTCGCTGCCACGGGAAAATCCGCCATCCACGAACACGCGGGCGCGGCCGGTCACCGCGGCGACGATTTCGGACAGCATTTCGAGCGTGCCCCTTCCATGGTCGAGCTGGCGTCCGCCGTGGTTGGAAACATAGATCACGTCCACCCCGTGCTCGCAGGCGATCACGGCGTCTTCAGCAGTAGCGATGCCCTTGACGATCAGCGGAAGCGAAAAATTGTCCTTGAAGCGCTTGATCTCGTCCCAGCTCAAGGCGGCCTGGAAGTGCATCCCGGCGCCACCGCGCCGCCAGGGTTTTGCGAAGCGCCTGGTGATGTCGCGCTCGCGGCGGGAATAGACCGCGGAATCGACGGTGTAGCAGAAGGCCTCGTAGCCGCCGGCAACCGCGCGGCGGATGAAGTCGTCGGCAAATGCCTCATCGCCGCGCTTGTAGAGCTGGAAGAACCGGCGCGCCGGCGCGGCCTCGGCGGCCGCCTCGAGGCCCGGCTGCGTCACCGAGCTTACCATGATCGGCACGCCGAACATCGCCGCGGCGCGCGCCGCGGTGGCAGCACCGCCGGCGTCGAAGGATTCGAGCGAGCCCACGGGCGAGAGAAAGACCGGCAGGCGCGCAAGCGTGCCAAGGATCGGACCCGCGGCGTCGACGCGCGAGACATCGCGCAGGACGCGCGGCCGGAACGCCACCTGATCGAGCGCGGCACGGTTGCGGCGCATCGTGGTTTCCGTTTCCGTAGCACCGGTGAGATAATCCCAGGAATGATCGGGCAGCCGCGCGCGCGCCGCCGCCACCAGTTCATGCAGGCATTGGTACTCGCCGCCAATCGCGTCGAGCTTCGCAATATCGACCACCTTCGCTCCCCTCCCACACCAAGACTACGCGTTCTCCGCGATCGGCGGCGGATGATGCACCTTGATCGGCGGCAGTTCCCGATCCCAGCGTTCCACCGCGACGAGACAGCTATGCGCCGATGGCCCCTGGCCAAGCCGCGACGTGCCGACATCCTGGGTCAGCACGTTCGGATTGCCGTGGACGCAAAGGCTGCCCGGCGTGCCGGGCTCGAGCGGATCGAACCAAGCCCCCGTGGGCAGCACCACCACGCCGCGCCGGACATCCTCGGTAAGCTGGAGGCCCGCAAGGCAGGCACCCCGATCGTTGAAGACGCGCACGATATCGCCGGCGGCGAGGCCCCGCGCGCCGGCATCCGCAGGGTGCATCGAGAGCGGCTCTCTTCCCGCGATCTTGCTCTCGAGGCTCAGCGTTCCCTGGTCCATCTGCCCGTGCAGACGGGTCGCCGGCTGGACCGAAACAAGATGCAGCGGGAAGCGTTGAGCGCGCGGCGCGCCGAGATACTCGCGCGGCTCCTTCCAGACCGGGTGTCCGGGACAATCATCATAGCCGAAGCCGGCGATTCTTTCGGAAAAGATCTCGATCCGCCCCGAAGGCGTGTTGAGCCGATGGGCGGCAGGATCGCGGACGAAGGCGGAAAATGGCACGTCGGTAGCAGGCGGGGCCGGAATTTCGACGAAGCCCGCCTCCCAGAAACGGTCGAAATCCACGATCTCCAGCCCCGCGCGCGAAGCGGCCGAGCGCATGCGCTCGTACATCACCCGCAGCCACGTCGCGACATCACGCTGTTCGGTGAAGCGATCGCGCACGCCCAGGGCGTCGGCGATGTCGGCGAAAATGGAAAAATCGTCGCGCGCCCCTCCCTGCGCCGGGATGGCGCGGTGCATCGCGAGGATATAACGGTCGCGCGCGCTCGAGCCGATATCGTCGCGCTCGAGCGATGTCGTCGCGGGCAGCACGATGTCGGCGTGCCGGGCGAGCGGCGTCCACCACGGCTCGTGCACGACGATCGTCTCCGGCTTCGCCCAGGCGCGCAGCAGGCGGTTGAGGTCCTGATGATGGTGGAACGGATTGCCGCCCGCCCAGTAGATCAGCCTGGTATCCGGATAGCGAAGGCGGTGGCCGTTATACTCGGTACTCGCCGCCGGGGTTTTCGAGCATGTCGGCGAGGCGGGCTACGGGGATGAAGCTCTCCGCCGGGTTGCGCAAGCCGGGAAGCGACACCGAGGGCACCTCGGCGCGCGCGGTGCCCATGCCGGCAATGCTGCCATGGCCGAACCCGAACCCGAGGCCCGGCTTGCCGATGCCGCCCAGCATGGCTGCCAGCGCCACCACCATCCAGAAGGGCTGCTCGCCATATTCCGCCCGCTGCAACGCCCAGGTGGCGCTGAGCGCGGTCGGCAGCCGGGCGCAATCGCGCGCGAGCGCCGCGATGACATCGGGCGCGATCCCGGTGATCGGCGCGGCCCAGGCGGGCGTCTTCGCGACCCCATCCGCCGCGCCCTTCACGTAGGCCGCAAGACGCTCGAACCCGACCGTGCAGCGGGCGAGGAATTCCTGATCGGCCAGGCCCTCCGCCAGCAGCACATGCGCCATCGCCAGCATCAGCGCCGCATCGGTGCAGGGGCGGATGGGCAGCCATTCCCCGGGCGCGTCGCCCCGGATGGGCGAGACGCTGACGAGCCGCACGCCCGAAGCTGCGGCGCGCTCCGCCGAGCCCCGCATCATGTGCTCGACGCCGCCGCCCGAATGGACCTGGCCGTTGCCGTAGCGCATGCCGCCGAAGCAGACCATCAGCCGGGCGTGGCGCGCGATGTCGCCCCACTGGATCGACGGCCCGGTGATGGACGCATTGTCGCCGACGATATGCGGCATCAGCGTCATGCCGGTGGCGTAGGAGTAGTTGGTGATCTGCGCGGTATAGCCGCCGGCGGCCGAAAGCATGCGATGCAATTGCTGGCGGGCATGATGGAACCGCCCCGCCGAGGACCAGCCATAGCTGCCGCCGAAGATGCTGGCCGCGCCGTGCCCCTCGCGCACCCGGGCGATCTCGCCGGCGACGAGCGCGATCGCCCGGTCCCAGGCCAGGGGCACGAACCGCTCGCCGCCGCGCGACGTGCCGCCGGCGCGATCGCCCGCAAGCCAGCCCTCCCGCACATAGGGCCGGTCGATCCGCGAGGGCGCGTGGACCGAAGCCGCGATGCTGCCGAGCAGAAGCGGCGGCGCGGGGTCCGGGCCGAACGGCCGCACCGCCGCAAGGCGGCCATCCTCGACCACGGCCGTGAACGCCCCCCAATGCGCGGCGTGGGCCTTAAGCTCGGTCATCCGATGCATCTCATCGGCGGGAAAATGCGCCGATCCCTCCGGGCCGACAAGAAGCCGCGGGCCGGGGTTCACGCCCGGGGGGCTGCGGGAGTAGAGTGCCGAGAGAGAGTGGAACGACCGGCGCGGCTGCCCGTCCGCCGGGACGCCACTGTGGAGACCATCAATGACCCCGCCCCGCGCGAATTCCGCCGCCGCCCGCGATATCGCCAACACGCTGCATCCCTATACCGACCTCAAGGCGCATCTGGAGACCGGGCCGCTGGTCATCACGCGCGGCAAGGGTGTCCGGGTGTGGGACGAGAGCGGCAAGGAATATATCGAGAGCGTGGCCGGGCTCTGGTGCGCCTCGCTCGGCTTCGACAACGAGCGCCTGGTCGAGGCGGCGGCGCGGCAGATGCGCAAGCTGCCCTTCTACCACGCCTTCACCGCCAAATCGCATGAGCCGCTGATCGATCTCTCGGAGATGCTGATCGAGCGGGCGCCGCTGCCGATGAGCAAGGTGTTCTTCGCCAACTCCGGCTCGGAGGCCAACGATTCGGCGATCAAGATGATCTGGTACTTCAACAACGCGCTGGGTCGGCCCAAGAAGAAAAAGATCGTCGGCCGGCTCAAGGGCTATCACGGCATCACGCTCGCCGCCTCGTCGATCACCGGCCTGCCGGCCAATCATCGCTCGTTCGATGTGCCGTTGCCGGGCTTCGTGCACACGATCACGCCCCATTTCTACCACGGCGCCAACCCGGGCGAGACCGAGGACGAGTTCGCGACGCGCTGCGCCGACGAATTGGAGACGCTGATCCTCGCCGAGGGGCCGGACACGGTCGCGGCGATGTTCGCCGAGCCGGTGATGGGCGCCGGCGGCGTGATCGTGCCGCCGCGCGGATACTTCCCGAAGATCCAGGCGGTGCTGTCCAAATACGACGTCCTGCTCGTCGCCGACGAGGTGATCTGCGGGTTCGGCCGCACCGGCAACTATTGGGGCAGCCAGACCCTCGAAATCCGGCCCGACATCCTCACCTGCGCGAAAGCGCTCTCCGCCTCGTTCCTGCCGATCAGCGCCGTGATGATAAACGAGCGGGTGTTCCAGGGGCTGGCCGAGGAATCGCACAAGATCGGCACTTTCGGCCACGGCTTCACTTACTCAGGCCATCCGGTCTCGGCGGCGGTGGCGATCGAAACGCTGAAGATCTACGACGAGACCGACCTCATCGGCCACGTGCGCCGGGTCGGACCCCACCTCCAGCAGGAGCTGCGGCGCCGCTTCGCCGGACACGAACTGGTGGGCGAAGTGCGCGGCGTCGGACTGATCGCCGCGCTGGAGCTCGTCGAGGACAAGGAAACCCACAAGAACTTCGACCCGGCGCGGAAGATCGGACCGCGCTGCTCGAAACTGCTCGAAAAACACGGCGTGATCGGCCGCCTGATGGCAGGCGACTCGATGGGACTGAGCCCGCCCCTCATCATCACCGAGGCGGACGTGGACGAAATGCTCACCCGCATCGGCCACGCCCTCGACGAGCTCGCCGTGGAGCTCCGCCGCGAGAAGCTCGCCCTGGTCGGCTAAGTGGACAGGCCAGGGGACGCTGTCCCCTGGCCCCCCGCCAGGGCCCCAGGCCCTGCCTGCTCGCTTACCGCGGGGTGAGCACCGCCGCGCGGTTCGGGTCGGGGCGAAAGACGGTGCAGCCTTTGAGGCCCTGTGCGCGGGCGTGTTCGAACACTCTCGCGAAGGCCTCGAAGGGCGTTGTCGCGGGCAGGTTGATCGTCTTCGAGATGGCGTTGTCGACATAGGTTTGCAGTCTCGCCTGCATGGCGAGGTGGGCCTCGGCGGGGAGTTCGGCGCTGGTGACGAGGGCGGGCGGGATGCCCCCGGACTGGCTGCGCCAGAGCGCAACCGCGTAGTCGGTGAGGGGAAAGGGGTGGCTGTCCTGCACCGTGCGGTTCGTTTCGGCGGCGAAGATCGGTTCGATCCCGCTCGAGACGTTCCCCGCGAGCAGGCTGATGGTCCCGGTGGGGGCGATGGCGAGGAGGTGGCTGTTGCGGATGCCGGAGCGGGCGATGCCGTCGCGGATGTCCTCGGGCAGCGCCTGGATGAAGGGCGCGTCGAGGTAGGGCTCGCGGGCGAAGGCAGGGAAGGTTCCCTTTTGGGCGGCGATGGCGATCGAGGCGCGGTAGGCGGCGGTGCAGATGGTGCGCATGATCTCGCCCGCCAGCGCGAGCGATTCGTCGCCGCCGTAGCGAAGGCCGAGCATCAGGAAGGCGTCGGCGAGGCCGGTGATGCCGAGGCCGATGCGGCGACTCCGTCGGGCGGCCTGCTCCTGGGCGGGGAGCGGGAAGCGCGAGACGGTGATCACGTTGTCGAGCAGTCGGACAGCGGGGCCCGCGATTGCCGCAAGACGGGTGAAGTCGAGGCGCGCGGCGGGCGTGAAGGGCGAGTCGACGAGGCGGGCGAGGTTGATGGAGCCGAGGCAACAGGCTCCGTAGGGCGGCAGCGGCACCTCGCCGCAGGGGTTGGTCGCGGTGATACGCTCGCAGTAGCGCAGATTGTCCTGGGCATTGATCCGGTCGATGAAGAGCACGCCCGGCTCGGCGGTTTCGTAGGCCGCGCGCAGGAGCTTCTCCCAGAGCGCAGGCGCCGGAACGTGGCGCAGCACGCGGCAGGGGCCGGGCGCGGCGGCACCGGTCCAGAGGCGCGGGACGGTTTCGCCCCCGCCGGCGATCGCGCCCGCGGGAAAGACGAGCGGCCAGGATTCGCCCTCGGTCACGGCGTCGAGAAATGCGTCCGTCACCTGCACGGAAAGATTGAAGTGCTCGAGCCGACCCGGTGTGCGCTTGGCGGCGATAAAAGTTTCGATATCCGGATGGTCGCAGCGCAGCGTCGCCATCATCGCGCCGCGGCGGGCGCCGGTGGATTGGATGGTGGCGCACATCGCGTCCCAGACCTCCATGAAGGGGACAGGGCCGGAGGCGATGGTGCCGGCGGTGCGCGCTGCCGTTCCTTGCGGGCGGAGCGTCGAGAAATCGTAGCCCGTGCCTCCGCCCTGCTGCATCGTGACCGCGCCCTCCTCGAGCGCGCGGAAGATCCCGGGGATCGAATCCTCGATCGTGCCCATGACGAAGCAGTTGAAGAGGGTCACGCGCGCGGCGGTTCCGGCGCCGGCGAGGATGCGGCCGCCGGGGAGGAAGGCGAAGCCGTCGAGGATGTCGAGGAAGTGCCGCTCCCAGAGCGCGCTGGCGCTGCCTTCCGCGGCGGCGAGCGCACCGGCGACGCGGCGCCAGGTGGCGCGGACGGAGGCCTCGCCCGCGCCCCCCCTGCGGTAGCGCTGCTCCCAGACGTGGCGGGCGATCGGGGTGGCGAGAAGCTCGGCGGTCATCGCGCCACGGGCTGTCGCGGGCTATCCCAGCAACGTATAGGCGGCGAGGATGGCCAGCCCCGTGACCGCGAGGGCCGCGTGCACGGCGATGACGAAGCCGGAGCGGCGGCCGAGCCGGAGCGCGCCGAGGAGCAGGAGGCCGGCGAGCAGGGCGAGGGCCAGCAGGGCGGCGGAGAAGGTGCCGAAGGGTCCGACGCCGAAGGCGACGCCCCTGGGCGGTCCCTCAAGCGCGACGAGGAGTGCCGCGAGGCCGCCCGCGCCGATCGCTCCGTGCAGCGCGCCAAGGGGCCAGGGCGGGGTTCGGCCGGCGGGGCGCAGATGGAGCAGGGCGAGGACCGTGCCGAGCAGCGCGGCGGCGGCGACGAGCCCGAAGGACGCCGGCAGCAAGGGCATCAGCTTCTGCGCTTGACCGCGAATTCGGCGACCTCGGCGAGGCTCGCGCGCCAGGGTGAGGGCGGCAGGGGGGCAAGCGCGTCCTGGGCGGTGCGGGCAAACTCTGCGGCGCGCCCGATCGTGGCGGCGATCGCCCCGTGGCGCTCGAGCAGCGAGAGCGCGCGGGCGAGGTCGTCCTCGCGCTGCGCGCGCTCCTCGATGACCCGGCGCCAGAAGCCACGGTCGGCGGCATCGCCCGCGGCGAAGGCAAACAGCACGGGCAGCGTCACCTTGCCCTCGCGGAAATCGTCACCGACGGTCTTCCCGAGCGCCGCCTGGTCGGCCGAATAGTCGAGCGCATCGTCAGTGAGCTGGAAGGCCATGCCGAGGTTGCGGCCATAGAGGGTCAGCGCTTCCTCTTCGGCCTCCGGGCGGGCGGCAAGCACGGGCCCGATCCGGCACGCCGCCGCGAACAGGGCGGCCGTCTTGCCGTCGATCACCTCGAGGTAGCGGGATTCCGGAGTTGCGAGGTCGTTCTGGGTGGCGAGCTGCAGCACCTCGCCCTCGGCGATGGTGGCCGCGGCCGCGGAGAGGATTGCGAGCACCCGGAGCGAGCCATCCGCGACCATCATCTGGAAGGCGCGGGCGAAGAGGAAGTCGCCGACGAGGACGGAGGCCTGGTTGCCGAAGACGGCATTGGCGCTGGCGAGGCCGCGGCGCAGTGCGCTCTCGTCCACCACGTCGTCGTGCAGCAGGGTGGCGGTGTGGATGAACTCGACGCAGGCGGCGAGCCGGACATGACGATCCCCGGGCCGATCCCCCGCCCGGTCCGCCTCGACCGGGTAGCCGCACATGCGGGCCGAGGCGAGCGTCAGCAAGGGGCGGATCCGCTTGCCGCCGGCGGCGACGATATGGGCGGCCAGGCGCGGGATCAGCGGCACCGGGCTCTGCATGTGCTCGATGATCGTGCGGTTGCAGTCGGCGAGGTCGTCGGCGAGACTCGCCGAGAGTTCGGCGAGTGCGTCGGCCGGCGCCTGGATCGGCTCGGCAAAGCTGACCGCGGCGCCCAAATCGCTCTCCCGGCTTGATTGTGCGAAAGACATCGTCACCATATCGGCCGGCCGGAAAGAGGGTCAAGAACGGCCGGCGGGCGCGGAGTCCGGTGCATGCGCGTGATCGCCCTGTCCAACGATCCCGTACGGCTTTCTTTCCTCGTCGCGCTGCTGAACGATGCGGGCATCCGTTCGGTGGTGCTGGACGGCTATATCAACGCCGCCGAGGGCGGCATCGGGGTGTTTCCGCGCCGCCTGGCCGTGGCGGAGGAGGACGAGACCCAGGCCCGGCGCGTGCTCCGCCAGGCCGGCGAGGCGTGAGCGACACGAGCGCGGGCTGGCTGCTCGACGGCAAGGTCCGTTACTGCCAGCCGCGGCAGGGATTCCGGAGCGGGATCGAGCCGGTGCTGCTCGCCGCCTGGGTGCCGGCGCGGCCGGGCGAGCGGGTGCTGGAGGCGGGAACCGGCGCCGGCGCCGGGCTTCTTTGCCTGGCCTGGCGGGTGCCCGGCATCGGCGGGGCCGGCGTGGAACGGGATCCGCTCCTGGCCGGGCTGGCACGGGAGAACCTGGCGGCCAATGGCTTTTGCGGGATCGCCGTCCTGGAGGAGGATATCGAGGCACTCGCGGACGGCGAAAAATTCGCCCATGCCTTCGCCAATCCGCCCTGGCATGGCGGGCCCTGCACGCCGCCCTCCCATCCCGGGCGGGTGCGCGCCAAGCGCGGCGGCGAGCGGCTCGCGGGGTGGATCGCGGCGCTGGCGCGGCGGATCGCGCGGCGGGGCACGCTCACGCTCATTCTGCCGGCCGCGCGGGTGGCGGAGGCGCTGGCCGCGACGGCGGCGGCCGGCTGCGGCAGCGCAGCGCTCTTGCCGCTCTGGCCGCGACTCGGAAGTCCGGCAAAGCTCGTCCTCGTCCGCGCGGTCCGCGGCGGCCGGGGCCCGCTCACGCTGCTGGCCGGGCTGGTGCTGCACGGGCCGGACGGGCGGTTCACGGCCGAGGCCGAAGCGCTCCTGCGTGGCGGGGCCGCGCTCGCTCCTCCCCCCCGAAGTCGGCCCCCCTTTGAATTCCATTCAACCGGCCACGCGCTCTTTGTGCTTGAGGTACCAGAGCCGCTCATAGGCGGCGACGAGCCCCTCCATGCTGCGCCGGCGCTGTTGGTCCGGTGCCGAAGGCCGCCGCGCGAGCATGAGCTCGAGAATATGGAGCAGCTGCTCAGCGACCTCGAGGTCCTCCTGATCGCAGGCCTGGTGGAAAGCGATCAGGATCTTGTCCGAGAGCCGGCGCGTATGGCGCGGCAGCGAGGACAAGGGAGCGATCTCGGCCGTCATGTCGCCAAGGACCACGGTATGTCCAGTGTCGGAGGATCTTGTTCCTGACATCCTTGTTCTTCCGGTCAGCGCCCCCACCCGGTCCGCGAGCGGATGGAGGCGGCGATATCGGTGGCCCGGGTGCCGGGATCGAACAGCTCGACGACCCTGCCATCCGGCCCCATCAGGTAGACGAACGACGACTGATCCATCAGATACGCATTTCCGTCACGCGGCGCCACCCTTCTGTAAAAGACACGATAGACCCGCGCCGCCGCGGCGATCTCGCCCGGCGTCCCGGTGAGGCCGATCAGCCGGGGGTCGAACAAGCCGGTCATAGGCGGCCAGCACCTTCCTGGTATCCCGGGCCTGGTATCCCGGGCCTGGTATCCCGGGCCTGGTATCCCGGGCCGGGTCGATCGTAATGACGAGGGGCGCGACCCGGTCGGCCTCCGGGCCGAGCGCGCGCAGCACGGCGGCGATCGTCGCAAGCTCGGTCGGGCAGATATCGGGGCAGGAGGTATCGCCGGAATAGACCAGCATCCAGCGGCCGCGGAAGCTCGCGTCGGTGACGCTGTGCCCACGGGTGTCCGTCAGCCAGAAAGGTCCGCCGACGGCGAGGCCGAAGGTACCACCGGCGCCGGGCGAGGAGAGGCCGCGGGCGGTCCGGCGGATGACCCGGAGCATGGTCTCCTGCAATTCGGGAAAGACCGAACGCTCCGCCGGCCGGCAGCCCAGGCGGCGTCCGGTCGGGGGAGGTCACCCCGCGCCTGCCGCCAAATCTATATCATGATGGCGTCCGCTGGAATCGCGAAACGATCCGCCGGGCGCCAGGGCTGCGGCAGCCTCGCCATTGCCGGAAACCTGAGGGCCGAAGGCTTCTTCCCAGGTGCCGACGGTCGCGGCCTTGCTGTACTCGGTGGCACGGTTCTCGAAAAAATTGGCATGCTCGACCGCGTTCAGCATCTCGTCGAGCCAGAGCAGCGGATGCCGTTCCATGTTGTAGAGGGGCTCGAGGCCGAGCTGGGTGAGGCGGCGGTCGGCAATGTAGCGGATATAGCGCTTGACGTCGGGCGCGGTGAGGCCCTCGACGGCGCCGAGCTCGAAGGCGAGGTCGATGAAGGCGTCCTCGTGGGTGACGATGGTGGCGCAGATCTCCGTGATCTCGCGCCTGAGATCCACGGTCCAGATCTCCGGGTTCTCCTCGACGAAGGTGCGGAAAAGGCGGATCACCGAGTTGCAGTGCAGCGATTCGTCACGCACCGACCAGGAGATGATCTGGCCCATCCCCTTCATCTTGTTGAAGCGGGGGAAATTGAGGAGGATCGCGAAGGAGGCGAAGAGCTGGAGGCCTTCGGTGAAGGCGCCGAAGGCGGCGAGCGTTTTTGCGATCTCGTGGCGGCTGTCCATCCGGAAGGACTGCATGTAGTCGAACTTGTCCTTCATCTCCTTGTATTTGAGGAAGGCCTGGTACTCGATCTCGGGCATCCCCACGGTGTCGAGCAGATGCGCGTACGCGGCGATATGGATGGTTTCGATGTTGGAGAAGGCGGAGAGCATCATCAGCACTTCGGTCGGTTTGAAGACCTGCGAATAGTGCTTCATGTAGCAATTGTTCACCTCGACATCGGCCTGGGTGAAAAAGCGAAAAATCTGGGTGAGCAGGTTGCGCTCCGCCTTCGTCAGATTCTTGTGCCAGTCCTTGACGTCGTCGGCGAGCGGAACCTCCTCGGGCAGCCAATGGACGCGCTGCTGCGTGTGCCAGGCTTCATAGGCCCACGGGTAGCGGAAGGGTTTGTAGACTGGGTTTTCGGTAAGAAGATCGGATTTCATCTCGCACTTCAATCATTACGACTCTTTCGAGTCCGTTTCATCCGATCCGCTCAGTTTCCTATCGAGCGGCGATCTTTACTAGGCGGCAGCATCGCCGCCTTGCCCTTTCATGCTTGGCCTTGGCATCGCGGAACCTGCGGAAGTCAACCGTGCCGGGGCCGGATCCTCCCCCATGGTAGAATTCGCTGCCGCTCTGCTGAATCACCGCTCCGCAAAGCACAAACCGCTTGAAGCGAGCACGCTCGAGTACCAAGGCTCTTTGGTAGAGCCGATAGGAGAAGAGATCATCGTTGGTCGGGTGATTCTGCTCAGAACTCACTGACATGCGAGGCACTCCTCGTAGTCCGCCACCTTCGCCGCCACCGGCTTCGGCGCCAGGGTGAGCGGCAGCTCGGCCTCGGCGACGGGCAAGAACTCGGCGGGGCGCACCGCCTTCTCGCCCACGTTGTCGGCGCGCTGAAGCGAGAGCGAGCGGCAGTAATAGAGCGACTTGAGCCCCCTCTTCCACGCCATGAGATGGATCTGGTGCAGGTCGCGCTTGTGCACGTTGGCGGGAAGGAAAAGGTTCACCGACTGGCTCTGGCAGATATAGGGCGTGCGGTCGGCCGCGTGCTCGATCACCCAGCGCTGGTCGAGCTCGAAGGCGGTCTTGAACACCGCCTTCTCCTGTTCCGAAAGAAAACCGAGGTGCTGGACGCTGCCGTTGGTCCGCGTGATCGAGGACCAGACTTCCTCGGTGTCCATCCCCTTCGCCGCGAGCACCGGCTGGAGGAAACGGTTGCGCACGGCGAAGCTGCCGGAAAGCGTCTTCTGGAGAAAGACGTTGGCCGCGATCGGCTCGATCCCGGGGCTCGAATTGCCGGCAATGATGGAGATCGAGGCGGTGGGCGCGATCGAGAGCTTATGGGAAAAACGCTCCATCACGCCGAAATCGGCGGCGTCGGGGCAGGGCCCGCGCTCTTCGGCGAGCATGCGCGAGGCGGCGTCCGCCTGGGCGCGGATCTGCTTGAAGATCCGCTTGTTCCAGACCTTGGCGATGACGCTCTCGAACGGCACGTTCTGGGACTGGAGAAAGCCGTGGAATCCCATCACGCCGAGCCCGACCGAGCGCTCGCGCATGGCGGAATATCTCGCCCGCTCCATCTCCGGCGGCGCACGGTCGATGAAGTCCTGCAGCACGTTGTCGAGGAAGCGCATCACGTCCTCGATGAAGAGCGGATGCTCGTGCCACTCGAACCAGGTCTCGAGATTGAGCGAGGAGAGGCAGCAGACGGCGGTGCGCTCGCGCCCGTCGCGATCGCGGCCGGTGGGCAGAGTGATCTCGCTGCAGAGATTGGAGGTCTTGACCTCGAGCCCGGCGAGCTTGTGGTGCTCGGGCCGTGCTCGGTTCACATGATCGCTGAAGACAAGATAGGGCTCGCCGGTCTCGACGCGCGCGGTGAGGATGCGGATCCAGAGCGCGCGGGCGGAGATGCTGCGGACGGCGCTGTTGTCCTTCGGCGAGAGGAGCGGCCACTGCTCGTCCGCCTCGACCGCGCGCATGAACGCGTCCGGCACCAGGACGCCATGGTGCAGGTTGAGCGCCTTGCGATTGGGATCGCCGCCGGTCGGCCGGCGCATCTCGACGAATTCCTCGATCTCGGGATGAGAAAGAGGAAGATAGACGGCCGCCGAGCCGCGGCGGAGCGAGCCCTGCGAGATCGCGAGCGTCAGGCTGTCCATCACCCGGATGAAGGGGATGACGCCCGAGGTCTTGCCGTTCTGGCCGACCTTCTCGCCGATCGAGCGCAGATTGCCCCAGTAGCTCCCGATCCCGCCGCCCTTCGAGGCGAGCCAGACATTCTCGTTCCAGAGATCGACGATTCCTTCGAGGCTGTCGGAGGCTTCGTTGAGGAAGCAGCTGACCGGAAGCCCCCGGCTGGTGCCGCCGTTCGAGAGCACGGGCGTCGCCGGCATGAACCAGAAGCGGCTGATATAGTCGTAGATGCGCTGGGCGTGCGCGGCATCGTCGCCGTAGTAGCTGGCAACGCGCGCGAAGAGGTCCTGGAAGCCCTCGCCCGGCATCAGGTAGCGGTCGGTCAGTGTCGCACGGCCGAAATCGGTGACGGCCGAGTCGCGCGCGTGGTCCACGCGAACCTGGTGGCGACCCTGCATCTGAACGGCGTCGAGCACGGCGGACCCCCTATCGACTGGCTGAAGCACATCATGCGCGCATCGCGCCGGCTTTGACAACATGTAGTGAGAGCGCTTTGTCCTTGCCACTACATAGAGTGAATTTCCCGCGCGAGCCGTAGCGGCGCGAGCACACCGTTCCAGCTTTGTTCAGCCGGCGCAAGCATTCGATTCGCCGCCCGGGCAGGATCTTCCCGGCCCCGGGGGCGGGATGGACGGTCCCCGGACCTCGTGACACCCTCGCCCGGGAGGGAGAAGGGCAGGCGACGCCGGCCGGCAACCCTCCCCAACGAGGACGACACGGATGCCCCACCCCCTTCTGCCGGTCTCCCGCGAGGGCGCGATCGCCACCGTGACATTCAACCGCCCGGAGGTGCGCAACGCCTTCGACCGCGGGATGTGGGAGGGCCTGGGCGAGACCATGGCGGAGCTCTCCGCGGACGGCGCGCTCCGCGCCGTCTTGCTGCGCGGCGCCGGGGGCACCTTCTCCGCCGGCGCGGATATCGGCGCTTTCGCGGCCGAGCGCGGCACCCGCGCGCTGGAGGACCGCTATGCCGAGATCATCCATCGCGCCATGCACTCGATCCGGCTCTGCCGCCATCCGGTGGTGGCGCTGATCGAGGGGGCCTGCATCGGCGGCGGCGCGGGAATCGCGACGATGTGCGATTTCCGTGTCGGCGGCGAAGGAATCCGCCTCGGCATCACCGCGCGCAACCTCGGCATCTGGTACGCCTATGCCGAGATCGACCCGATCCTCTCGCTCGCCGGCAGCGGGGTGGCGGCCGAGCTGCTGATCGAGGGGCGCATCTTCAACGGCCGCGAGGCGTACGAGAAGGGGCTGCTCTCACGCGTCGTGCCGGACGAGGCCGTGGTGGCGGAGGCGGCAGCGCTCGCGCAACGGATCGCCGAGGGGAGCCCGCTTTCGGCACGCTTCCACAAGCAGGCGATCCGCCGCCTCCGCGGCCCGCTCCCGCTCACCGCGGCCGAGGAAGCGGAGGCCAACCGCTTCGCCGAGACGGCGGATTTCCAGAACGCGTTCCGCGCCTTCCTTGCCAAGCAGAAGCCGCGCTTCGTCGGGCGGTGAGCGGCTCCAGGAGGATGAGATGAAGCTTGCCTATTTCGACGATTTCCGCCTTGGCGTGGTGACGGGCGAGAGCTTGGTCGATGTCATGGACGCCGTCGCCGACATCCCCCACACCGATCCGGGCAACCTGATCAACGGCCTGATCGCCCGCTTTGAGCGCTATCGCGCGCGGATCGAGGCGGCCGCCGGGACCGGGCCCGCCATCCCGCTCGCGCACGTGCGGCTGCGCCCGCCCTTGCCGCGGCCGGGCAACATCGTCTGCATGGCCGTGAACTACATGGAGAACGGCACGCTGCCGGCGCCGCCGCCGATCAATGCTTTCCCCAAGACCGCCAACGCGATCATCGGTCCCGGGGATACGATGGTGCTGCCCGACGTTCCGGCCGGCATCTTCGAGGGCGAGGCCGAGCTCGCGCTGGTCATCGGCAAGCCCGCGAGCCACGTGCCGGCGGCGCGCGCGATGGAGCACGTGTTCGGCTATGTCAATTTCATCGACGGCTCGGCACGCGGCCTGCCACCGGCACAGAATGTGTTCTACCAGATGAAGTCGCGCGATACCTTCGCCCCGATCGGCCCCTGGCTCGTCACCGCGGACGAGATCGCCGATCCCCAGGACCTGCGGATCCAGCTCTCCGCCAACGGCGCGCTCAGGCAGGATTTTTCCACCAGCGACATGGCGCACAAGATCCCGCGCTGCATCGAATGGGTGTCATCGATCCATCGCCTCGACCCGGGCGATCTCCTGGCGACCGGGACCAACCATCGCGGGCTCTCGGGCCTGCAGGACGGGGACACGGTCGAACTCGAGACCGAGGGGCTCGGCCGGCTCGCGATCCGCGTCCGCGACGATCTCCGGCGGCGCTGGGCGCGCCATACCCGCCTCGAGCACCGCGAGCAGGGCGGCGAAGGTCCATACACGCCGCAGCTCGCGGGCAAATACGCGCCCGGAGGCTAGCCCGAGCTTCCTTCTTCTAACCACTACCAAGCCGTTGATTGGGCTCGCAAGATGACGAGGGATCGCCCTTAAAGGTAGACATGTAATAGAGAATTTAGGGCTTGTACTCCAGCGGGCGGAGTGCTTATGCTCCACCATGTATATTGAAGCGGTCCCCAACCGGAGCTCACCCCCTGCCGTGCTCCTGCGCGAGAGCTACCGCGAGGGTGGCAAGGTCCGTAAGCGCACGCTCTGCAACCTCTCGAACTGGCCCGCCGCCCACATCGAAGGTCTGCGCGGCGTGCTCAAAGGGGGGACCGTCATCCCCGCCGGGCGCGAGGCATTCACTGTCATCCGCAGCTTACCGCACGGCCACGTTGCCGCCGCTCTCGGCACCGCCCGGAGGATCGGCCTTGACCGCATCCTCGGCCCCGACGGCAATCGTTGTCGCGATCTCGTCCTTGCGCTGGTGGTCGGCCGGATCCTCGAACCCGCATCCAAGCTTGCCGCCGCCCGTGCGCTCTCCCCTGCAACGGCGGCCTCGAGCCTTGGCGAGGTGCTCGGCCTTGGCGCGGTCGACGAGGACGAACTCTACGCCGCGCTGGACTGGCTGCTCGAGCGCCAGCCCGCCATCGAGACCGCCCTGGCCAAACGCCATCTGACCAACGGCACGCTCGTGCTCTACGACGTCTCGTCGAGCTACCTGGAGGGGCGCTGCTGCCCGCTTGCCAAGCGCGGCTACAGTCGCGACGGCCGCAAGGGCACGCTGCAGATCATCTACGGCCTGCTCTGCGCCCCCGATGGCTGCCCGGTCGCCATCGAGGTCTTCGATGGCAACACCGCCGACCCGATGACGCTGGCGAGACAGGTCGAGAAGCTCAAGCAGCGCTTTCACCTCGACCATGTGGTCCTGGTCGGCGATCGCGGCATGATCACTCAGGCGCGGATCACCGAGGACATCAAGGCGGCAGGCCTGGACTGGATCACCGCGCTACGCGCGCCGGCGATCAAGGCGCTGCTGGCGGCCGGGGCCTTGCAGCTCTCGCTGTTCGACCAGCGCGACATGGCCAGCATCACCGCACCCGACTTTCCCGGCGAACGGCTGATCGTCTGCCGCAACCCCGATCTCGCCGCCGAGCGCACCCGCAAACGCCAAGACCTGCTCGCCGCCACCGAGCGCGACCTCGCCCGCATCCGGGCGGCGGTGGCACGCAAGCACCATCCCCTGCGCGGGGCTACCAACATCGCCCTCGCGGTCGGCGCAGTGCTCGACAAGCACAAGATGGCCAAGCATTTCGAGCTCGCCATCACCGATACCGCCTTCGGCTTCGCCCGCAAGACCGTCGAGATCGCCGCCGAGGCCGCGAGCGACGGCATCTACGTCGTCCGCACCAACCTGCCCGCGGCAGCGCTCGACGACGCCGCGACCGTGCGCAGCTATAAATCCCTGAGCCTGGTGGAGCGGGCGTTCCGTTGCCTGAAGACGGTCGATCTCCAGGTGCGACCCGTGCATCACTGGGTGGCGGATCGGGTGCGCGCCCATGTCTGCCTCTGCATGCTCGCCTACTATCTCGAATGGCATATGCGCCAGCGCCTGGCGCCGATGCTGTTCGATGACACCGACAAGCAGGCCGCCGAAGCCCTGCGCCCGAGCGTGGTGGCCCAAGCCCAGCGCTCGCCGGCCGCCGTCACCAAACAGACGACGGGTCTCACCCCCGACGGCCTGCCGGTGCACAGCTTCCGCTCTCTCCTGGCCGATCTCGCCACAGTGGCGCGCAACACCATCATCACCGCGATCACGCCCGACTATCCGCTCACCGTCGTCACCAGGCCAACCCCGATCCAGCACAAGGCACTCACCCTCCTCGGCGTCGGATGTAGCCAGTAACGCACGGCCCCGGCGGCAGATTGTCGTACCAAGTTAGGGCCTTGCGCGTTTTCAAAGAAGGAAGTTCGGGCTAGCCGGGCAGGCTCCTCAGCCCACCGGATCGAGCGAGAGGTCGTAGGTGCAGCCGGGCGGCGGGCGCCAGAACCGCCCGTCGAAATGGCTGCCGACGAACTGGCCGTAAACATAGGTCGGGCCCGCCTGCATGTGGAGCGAGCCGTCCGGCTGGATGGTGCCGCGATAGGCGCCGAAGCTCACGCGGTTCGCCGGTGACGACGAAATTCGTGACCCTGATCTGCCGGGAGCAGACGGCGCCCTCGTTCCGCATGACAAAGCCCGAGCCGGCATATTGGCCACTCTGCGGCGCCGGCGCCGGCGCGGCACCCATGCCGGGTGGCGGCGGCGCCCCCGTCTCCACCGGCGCTATCGAACCGGCAGGACCAGGGGCCTGCACGGTCGGGCCGTTGTACGCGCAAGCCCCCAGCAGCAGCGCCAGCGCGACAATGCCGGCCGGTAGTGCGGGGCGTACCCATGGGATTCGTCATCTCTTCACTCGGGCAGCGGGATGAACTCGCGCTCGTCGCCAGGGACCAGGCCGAAGCGGCCGGACTTCCAGTCCGCCTTGGCCTGCTCGATCCGATCCTGGGAGCTCGAGACGAAGTTCCACCATATGTGGCGCGGCCCGTCCATCGGCTCGCCGCCCAGCGCGAGCAGCCGGGTCGGCACGCGGGCGCGGAGGCTGACGGGATCGCCGGGCCGGAAGACGAGCAGCCGCGCGGCGGCGAAGGTCTCGCCGGCGATCTCGACCTCGCCCTCGAGGAGATAGACCGCCCGCTCGGGATAGTCGGCGGGGAGCGGCATCGCCGCGCCGGGATCGAGCCGCACGTCGAGATAGAACATGGACGAGAAGGTGCGGACCGGCGAGGTGTGGCCGAACGCCGCGCCGGCGATCAACCGCGCCTCGAAGCCGGCCTCGCCGAAGGTCGGCAGGCTCTCGGCCGCATAATGATGGAAACCGGGCGCGGTCTCCTCATCGGCCCGCGGCAGCGCGACCCAGCTCTGGATGCCCTGCATCGTCTGGCCGCCCGCGCGTGCCGCGCCGTCCGTCCGCTCCGAATGGGCGATGCCGCGGCCGGCGGTCATCCAGTTGACCGCGCCCGGCACGATCCGCTCGGCGCTGCCGAGCGTGTCGCGGTGCATGATCGAGCCGGCGACGAGGTAGGTCACGGTGGCGAGCCCGATATGCGGATGCGGCCGCACATCGATCCCGTCCCCGGGCGCGAACTGCACCGGGCCCATATGGTCGAAGAAGATGAAGGGCCCGACCATGCGCCGCTTGGCGGTGGGAAGCGCGCGGCGGACGCGGAACCCGCCGAGATCCTTGACGCCCGGCTCGACCACGAGGTCGACGGCGCTGCAGGGTCCGGGCGCGGTGGTGGGTGTCGCCTCGGTGAGCCAGCTCATGGTGCGCTCCCCATCGGTCTCTCCTCTGCCCACGATCGGCCGCGGGAGCCCGGACCGCAAGCACGGGCGGCAGGCTGGCGCCGTAAGTTCGCCGTAAGGGCAGCCTGCCAGAGGGTTCATGACAGAGGCATTATGATTGGCGGGGGATAGGTCTTCGCGGTGCGTATTCTGGTGGTGGAAGACGAGCCCGAGCTGGGGCTCCTCGTTCGCGACGCGCTCGGCCGCGCCGGCTTCGCTGCCGACCTGGCCGCGGATCTCGCCGATGCGGAGGAGCATCTCAGCCTCGCGGCCTATGAGGCGCTGGTGCTCGATCTCGGCCTGCCCGACGGCGACGGGCTCACGCTGCTGGCCCGGCTCCGGCGCGGCGCCGCGCCGGGCGCGGCCGGGCTGCCGGTGCTGGTGCTCACCGCCCGCGACGGGCCGGAGGAGCGGGTGGCGGGGCTGGACGCCGGGGCGGACGATTATCTCGTCAAGCCGTTCCACATGCCGGAGCTGATCTCGCGCATCCGCGCCCTGCTGCGCCGGCCGAGCACCCTCACCGGCCCGGTCCTGGAGGCGGGTAACCTCGCCTTCGACCCGATCGGGCGGAGCGCCACGGTGGGGGGACGGAAGCTCCGGGTCACCGCGCGGGAGGCGGCGCTGCTCGAGGTCCTGCTGCGCCGCGCCGGGCGGGTGGTGACGCGCGGGGCGATCGAGGAAGGGCTCTATAGTTTTCAGACGATGCTCGGCTCCAACGCGGTCGAGGTCCTGGTGCACCGGCTACGGCGGAAGCTCGGCGAGGCCGGGGCGACGGCAGAGGTGCACACGCTGCGGGGCGTCGGCTATTTCCTCGAGGCGCCCGAATGAACACGCGCGCAGCGGCCCCGTCGCTGACGCTGCGGCTCGCCTGGCGGCTGGGCGCGCTGATGCTGGTCGCGGTCGGCGTCGCCTCCGCCGCGGTGGCGTGGAGGGCAATTGCGACCGTACGGGAGATCGATGATGCGGCCCTTCACGCGCAGGCGCGCGCGGTGGCCGCCCACCTCGCCCCGGCGCCCGACGGCAGCGTCCGGGTCGCCCTGCCGCCCGCGCTCGCGGCGCAGTTCCGCAACGGCGACGGCCAGGGACTCTTCCTCGTCTTCGACCGCGCGGACCGCCTCCTCGCCGGCTCCGATCCGCAGGCCGCCGCCGCGGTGAGGCCATTCCTGCCCGCCCGCGGCGGGCTCTTCCAGGTCCCCGGCGCCGGCGTCGCGGGCCAGGCGATGATCGGCTGGCTCGATCGCGCCGGGCCTTATGACGTCGCCGTCTTGCAGGCAAGCGAGCCGCGCGAGGCGCTGATCGGGACCCTGCTCCAGGAATTCCTCGCCGCCTCGCTCTGGCTCCTGGCACCGATCGCGCTTGCCGCAATGGCGATCGCCGTGCTAACTTTACGTAACGGTCTGCGCCCGTTGCGCGAGGCCTCCGCCGCGGCGATGCGGGTCGGGCCCGCGCATCCGGGCCTCCGGCTGCCGACGGCCGGCCTCACGCGCGAGCTGGTGCCGCTGGTCAACGCCGTCAACGAAGCGCTGGCGCGGCTCGAGCGGGAACTCGATGTGCAGCGGCGCTTCTCGGCTGAGGCGGCGCACGCGCTGCGCACGCCGCTCGCGGTGCTGATGGCGCGGCTCGATGCGCTGCCCGAGAGCGTGGCGGAGGGCGAGGACCTCCGCCGCGATGTCGAGCGGATGGCCCGGCTGGTTTCGCAGATGCTGCTCATGGCCCGCCTCGAGGGCCTGCCGCTTGGGGCGGAGCGCCCGGTGGACCTGCACGAGGCCGCCATCGAGGCGATTTCTTCCCTCGCCCCGCTGGCGGTGCGCCTCGGGATCGCGCTGTCGCTGGCGGAGGGCGGAGCGGCGACGATCGAGGGCAACCATGCGGGCCTGGTGCTGGCGCTCTCCAACCTGCTCGAGAACGCGCTCGCCCATGCGCCGGCGGGAAGCGAAGTGGAGGTGGAAATCGGCCCCGGTGGGCGGATCGCGGTGCGCGACCGCGGACCGGGCGTGGCGCCCGCGGAGGCGGAGGCGATCTTCGCCCGCTTCCGCCGCGGCGCCCGGGCCGCCAGGAACAATGGCGGCAGCGGCGCCGGGCTCGGGCTCGCGATCGTCGCCGAGATCGCGCGCCAGCATGGCGGCTCAGTCCGGGCGGAAGCGCGCGAAGGCGGCGGCGCCGCCTTCATCCTCGAGCTCGACCGGAAGCTCGCCGCTCCCTGAGACGAGCGGCTTGCGCCCCGTCACCATTGCCCGGACGAGGTTTTCCCCGTGCAGCAGGCTCGAGACGAGCACGCCACCGACATGCAGGATCGCCAGGAAGATGATCGCGTTGCCGGCGAAGGCGTGGATATCCTCGACCCAGAGGATCCCGAAATAGGCGTTGGTCTGGGAGAGCCAGCCGGAGAAGCCGGCGAGGCCGATCAGGCCGAGGAGGGCCACGATCATCGCCCCGCCGGCCGGGTTGTGGCCGAGATGGCGCGGCGCGCGCCCGCGCCCCAGCGCGGCCGCCGCGAGTGACACGAGGTACTCGAGCACGGCGCGCGGGGTGCGGACGAAATCGCGGAAGCGCGCATGGCGGGGGCCGAGAAAGCCCCACGCCACCCGCGCCAGGGCGAGCCCGACCGCCGTGTATCCCACCACGATGTGGAAATGCTTGGCGTCCGATGAGAGGAACGCCGTGAAGACCAACGCGGCGATGGCCCAGTGCAGGACCCGCACCAGCGGATCCCACACCGGGAGCGTCCGCTGCCGGGCAGCGGGGAGAGCGAACGGGCGCATGGCGCCTCCTCCTCGGGCTATTCCCGGGTGTTGACGGCGCCGGTCGAGGCGTTCAGCTCCAGCTCGAAGCGTTTTCCGGATTTGTCGAGGCCCTGCGCCTCGTAGCAGCCATTGTGGTACTGGAGGCTGCGGATGGTCGAATAGCCCTGCGCGACCAGGCTTTTTTCCATGTCGGCGCGGGACATCGGCGGCCCCGAGAGCTGGCAGCTCTGCTCGGCGAAGGCGGCCGGGGCGGCAGCGAGGGAAACGGCGAAGGCGATAAGGACAATACGGCGCATCAGGGTCTCCGTGGGTTGGTTCGACCAGCCCACGGTGGCTGGGCGCGCTTACATGGGCCTTACGGGGATGGCGGCGCGCTCGCCAACGCGCCCTGGGATGTAAAATCGCGCCGAACGATGACCCCACCCGCGCGGCCGCCAGCCTATTGATACAAAATGGGACATCTTTACGCGACGGGGTCGGGTACCGCGCAAAAAATGACCCCGCAGATTCGACCGTTTCCGCTGAGAAAACAATGGGATATAGCGAGACAGAACCGGCGTCGTCATTCAGCGCGATTGGGCATATCGCAGGCGAAACGCTGTCTCGACGAAGCCGGCCACCTCTATCCGGAGCCCCAGCATCAGCCTCGCCCCCTGGACCGGCAGATCTCTGGATGGCGGAGATAGGAACCGTGACCCACCCGCGACTGAGCGCCGCACGTGGGGCAGCGCCCCAATCCCAGCTCCTCGGCGGATACGACCCAGGCCGCGCCCCTCCTCTCGGCGCCCGCTCTGCCTTTGCTCTCATAGGGCATCAGCGCACCATCGCCCCCGCCCGAACAACCGCTCCTCAGGACCGAGATCACGCGACCCCGCACAGTTTGAGGAAGAGCCGCCGAGAGTGAAGCAGTCCCATTAAAGGAACAACACGACGCCGTGAGCTCGACCGCCTATTGCGAAGAGATAGAAAGCAATTTGACAAGCCTAGCGGAGGCGAGTGTTTATATATGAAGATGAGTTTTGCCAGCGAGATGAGTCGTGGCGGATCGTAATCGATGCGAGAGTTCGATACCGGTCGGCAGCGCACCAGACCGGAGGTGGCGGCGCAGCATCGGCCGGCCGACCCAGCGTTCGATGACGTTCTCGGTGGACGGCGTGGAGATCGAAGCGCCGGAAGGGCAGTGCCTGGCAGTCGCTTTGGCCATTTCCGGGCGACTTACCCTGCGGCACAGCCCCAACGCCGGCACGCCGCGCGGCATGTTCTGTTTGATGGGCAGTTGCCAAGAATGCCTCGTCCATGTCGACGGCGAGGCGAGACTTGCCTGCCTTGAACCGGTGCGGGCCGGCCTCCGGGTGGAGCTAAGCCGGCTCAATCGCACCTCCAACCAGCGCAACAAATGAGAAGCTACGACCTGGTCGTCATCGGCGGTGGCCCGGCCGGCATGCAGGCGGCCATCACAGCGCGCCGACATGCGCTGCAGGTCGCGCTGGTCGACGAGGGACAGTTCCCGGGAGGCCAGATCTACCGCGCCCCAAGCGACGCGGTGCGCCCCGCCGACATTGCGGGGAATGCCGATCTCGCTCGGGGCGAACACCTCCGCGCCACGCTCGCTGCCAGCGGCGCGGACGTGCTGTCCTGGCATCGGGCCTGGGCCGCTACGCCGGAGATGCGCGTGCATTGCCTTGGCCCGCAGGGGCCGGTCTGGCTGCAAGCGAAGGCGCTGGTGCTCGCCTGCGGCACGACCGAGCGCGTGATCCCGATGCCGGGATTGACATTGCCTGGCACGATTGGATTGGCGGCCGCCACGATCCTGCTGAAGGCGCATGGGGTGGTCCCGAGTGGCCCCACCCTGGTCGCCGGCGTCGGCCCACTTCTCTATGCGGTCGGTGCCGGGCTACGGAAAGCTGGCGGCGAGCTCGCCGCCATCGTCGATCTATCGCATCCGGCGGAATGGGTGGCAGCGCTGCCGGGCCTGATCCGCCGCCCCGACCTGCTAGCCCGCGGCCTAGGCTGGCTGGCCAGCCTGCGGGCGAGCGGCGTGCCGATCCACCATCGGGCGACAGTGTCTTCGATCCACGGCACGGACGGGGTGCAATCGGCGGAAGTCGTTCGCGTCGCGGCGGACTGGTCGCCCGTTCCGGGAGCCGCGAGCCGGCTCGTCCGCGCGGCCAGCGTGGCAATCGGGCACGGCCTCACCCCGGCGAGCGAATTCGCGCGGCTGCTTGGCCTGCCTCACTGCTACAGCGCTGGACGCGGGGGGTGGGTGCCGATCCTCTCCGAAGATCGGCAGGCCGCCAGCGGAGTCTACATCGCCGGTGACTGCGCCGGAATTTCCGGCGCCGCGGCCGCGGAATTGAGTGGCGCACTCGCCGGCTTGGCGGCGGCGCGTGATCTTGGCGCCCTGACGGCCACTCGGCACGCGGCGCTGGGACGGCCGCTGCGACGGCGCTGGCGGCGCGCAGAGCATTTTGGCGCGGCGATCAGCGCATTGATGGCGCTGCGTCCCGGCTTGGCACGTGGCGTGACCGCCGAGACGATCGTTTGCCGCTGCGAGGACATCACCCGCGCCGCCATCGACCAGGCGGTGGCTGGAGGGGTGCGGCACGTGAACCAGCTGAAATCCTCCACCCGTTGCGGCATGGGGCCGTGCCAGGGCCGCAGTTGCGCCGACGCTGCGG
The DNA here is from genome assembly GCA_963840545.1 of uncultured Pseudomonadota bacterium. Taxonomy (GTDB): domain Bacteria; phylum Pseudomonadota; class Alphaproteobacteria; order Acetobacterales; family Acetobacteraceae; genus JAKAWQ01. Next base: position 1,294,217 of record CAWIZE010000002.1, read on the forward strand.
CAGAGATCGTCGCTGCGGATGTCGGCCGGCCGCGCGCCGAGGTCGGAACGTGGACGGCACGCGCACCGCTGCGACCCATCCCGCTGGATGCGATGCTGGGCGAATTCACCTATGAGGATATCCCCCGCCCGCCGCTGCTATCAGCCTAGGCCACAACTTGCGATCGGAAGACGCCGAGATGACAGACATCTACGATACCGCCGTGATCGGCGGAGGCGTCATGGGCTGCACCGTTGCCGTCTATCTCGCGCGGGCCGGCCAGCGGGTGATCCTGATCGAGAAAGGTGGCCTGTGTATGCAGGCCTCCGGCGTCAACGCCGGCACGCTGTCGATCCAGATCAAACGCGCCGCATTGATCCCCTACGCGCTGCGTGGGTGGGAGCTATGGCGGGATGCACGCAGCTGGCTTGGCAGCGACGCCGGCTTTCACCAGGTCGGTGGCGTTACGCTCGCCTTCACCGAAGAGGAAGCGGCCATGCTGAGCGAGCGCATGGCGGCACGGCGGCAGAACGGCGCGCCGATCGAGATAATCGGTCCGAACCGGGCGCACGAGCTGGAACCCGGTCTGTCGGACAAGCCGGTGCTGGCAAGCTGGTGCGCGCTCGACGGTTACGCCAGTAGCAACGAGCTCGGCCTTATCATGCGCGGCGCGTTGGCGCGGGCCGGAGTTGAGATGCGGGAGTTCACCGCCATGAACGGGCTGAACCGAGTGGGCGGCGGCTACGTCGTGCGGACCGCGGCGGGAGCGGTGCGCGCGACCCGCGTGGTGCTGGCCGGCGGGGCATGGCTGGAAGCGTTGCTGCGGCGGGATTTTGGCATTCACATTCCACTGATCTGCCGAGTGAACCAGGTCTCGGTCACCGAGCGCCTGCCGCCGATCATGCGGCGGGTGCTCGGGGTTGCGACCGGATTGCTAACACTCAAACAGTCGCAGAACGGCACCGTGATCATCGGCGGGGGCTGGCAGGGCAAGGGGGACCCGGAATCCGGCGGCCGCGAGCTGATCCCGGAGAACCTGCTCGGCAACCTGCGGCTGGCGAGCTACGCTATCCCTGCGTTGCGCTGCGCGCGCATCGTGCGCACGTGGCTCGGGCTCGAGGGCAACACACAGGATGCGTTACCGATTGTCGGTGAATTGCCCGATGCGCCGGAAGCCTACGTGATCGGCGGCGTGCGTGGCGGCTTTACCATCGGTCCGTTCATGGGTCGACTGCTGGCGCAGCGCATTCTCGGGCAAGAGCCGGAAATGCCGATCTTCGACCCGGCTCGGGCGATCGTGCCGCAGTCTGCTGCGGCGTGAGGCCCGCCGCAGCGAGGTTTGGCCTTCCTGCACGGGATCTCGGGATCTCTGTTTCGTGCGGGGTCGCCCCGCCAGTGCCCAACGCGCCTCGCTACTCCGCCGCCAGCCGCGGCTCGGCGGCCAGCGGCACGCCGCACTCGCGCAGGACGGCGGATAGCACGGCGACAGCGTCCGCCTCGAGCGGCAGCACCGGATCGCGCGGCATGCCAGCGTTCCGGCCGATCAGGTGATGACCCGCCTTCAGCGCAGCCGGCCAGGTGCCCAGGCTCATCAGCGTCTCGTACACGCGGGTCAGGCGGTATTGGATGTCGCGCAGCGCGGGCGTGGGCGCAGCCGCGGCGGTCTGCATCAGCGTCGCTGCGATGCCGCCCATGAGCTCCGGCCCGCTGGAGATGAAGCCGGCGGCACCGAGCGCCAGGCCGGGCAGTATGTACGGCGCCGGCCCGACCATCACCGCCAGCCGGTTGGCGAAATGCCGCAGGACATGCGACAGATAGAAGAAATCGCGCGACGCTTCCTTCAGCGCCACGACGTTCACCGCGCCGATGATCGCCTGCATCGACTCGATCGTCAGGCTGATGTTGGTGCGGCGGGGTGAGTTGTACAGGACTATGGGCAGCGGCACGGCGCGATGGATGGCCTCCAGCCGCTGCACCAGCTCCTTCGTGGTCGCCTTCATCACGTAGCTCTGCGGCCCGATCATCAGCGCGTTGACGCCGGCAGCGGCGGCGATCTCGGCATACACGGTGGTCTGCTTCGCCGTGGTGGTGCTGACACCCATCACGACCGGTACGCGGCCAGAGACAAGCCTCACGGTGGTGGCGGCCAGGAGCTGACGTTCCTCGGCCGACAGCGTCCAGATCTCGCCGTTGTCCCCGGCGACGCAGATGCCGTCGGCCCCTTGCTCCAGGTGCCAGTGCACAAGCTCGGAATAGGCATCGATCATGAGATCGCCGGACGCCGAGAATGGTGTAACGACCGCAGGGACGTTGCCCCGCACCAGGACGTTCGTGGCCATGCTGTTGTCTCCTGCCGTGTGGCGGAACCAGTATGTTTGATAGAACAAACGCCTGTCCAGAGAGCAGTGAGGGGTTTCTTCCAAATGTCTACCGTTGACGCCATCGTGACCGGGCTTTAGAATCCGCCTGCAAAACATTTGTCCGAATGAGAGGGCCCCGCCTCGTGCCACCTCCGCAGTATACCGGGCCTCATGCATTATGAGTTCGACTGGAGCAGCGTGCTGCTTCCCGGGCTGTGGCTGCGGGCGCTGGGCGTCTCGATCGCCTTCGGCGTCGGCTCGATCCTGGCCGGGTTGATGCTTGGCGTGGCCGGTGGGCTGCTGCTGCTTTCGGCACGCGCGCCGATCCGCGGCACGACCGGGCTGCTGGTCGCGGTGTTCCGCTGTACGCCGCTGATGGTGCAGATGGTATGGTTCTACTATGCCCTGCCGATCCTGACCGGCTTCGCGATTCCTGCCGTCATTGCCGCTGGGCTGGGGCTTACCTTGTACATGGGCGCGTTCTGTGCCGAGATCTTCCGCGGCGGCGTCATCTCCATCGATCGCGGCCAGTGGAACGCCGCCCGCGCGCTCGGCATGAGCCACTTTCGAATGATGTGCTTCATCATCCTGCCGCAAGCCGCGCGCCGCATGGTGCCGCCCTTCGTCAACCAATCGGTGCTGCAGCTGAAGAACACCTCGCTTCTGTATGTCGTGGCGGTGCCCGACCTGATGTACACGAGCTACACGCTCACGGCCCGTACCTACCGCCCGCTCGAAACCTACACCGCCGTTGCGGTGATCTATTTCGCCGTGCTGTTTCCCTCCACCCTGGCTGCGAAGCGGCTCGAGGCGCGCTTCGACCGATGACCCCGATGATCCGCCTGGTCGGGATCCACAAATCCTACGGCCCGGTCGAGGCGCTGCGTGGCGTGTCGCTCGATGTCGCCATGGGCGAGGTGCGGGTGCTGATCGGACCGAGCGGCTGCGGCAAATCCACCCTGCTACGCTGCATCAATCTGCTCGAGCAGCCGAACAGCGGCCAGGTGCAGGTGGGGGCCGACAGCTTCACCTTCGGCCAGGGCCTGAGGCTGCCAAAGCCGGCGCGACTGAAATCATTCCGTTCCGGGCTCGGCATGGTGTTCCAGCAATTCGATCTCTTCCCGCACATGACGGCGCTGGAGAACGTCATGGCCGGGCCGCGCCTGGTGAAGAACATGCGCCGTGCCGAGGCGGCCGGACTGGCGCGCGACCTGCTGGCTCAGGTCGGGCTGGCCGACAAGCACGACGCCTATCCGCGCCACCTGTCCGGCGGACAGGCGCAGCGCGTGGCCATCGCCCGTGCCCTGGCGATGGAGCCCGCCGTGATTCTGTTCGATGAGGCGACCTCCGCTCTCGATCCCGAGTTGGTGCAGGAGGTGCTCGGCGTGATGCTGGCGCTGGCCCGAGCGGGCAAGACAATGGTGATCGTCACACATGAGATGCGTTTTGCTCGCGATGTGGCGCATCACGTCAGTTTCATGGATGGCGGGCGCATCGTCGAGGACGGCACCGCTGACGAGGTCATCGGCCGGCCGGCGCAGGCACGCACCCGTGCGTTCGTCGGGCGCTTCCATCAAATCGAAGCCGGCATCTCTGTGCGGGTCGGCTGATCGCGCAACGCCTGAAGGAGACGACGCATGACCGAGAGACGTGATGTCCTGCCCACCCGCCGCGCCGTGATGGCCGCCGCGGCCGGCGCCTCTGCACTGCTCGCCACCCGGCCGGCCCGGGCGGCGAACTCGACCTGGGAGGCAATCGCGGCACGCGGCACGATCCGCTTCGGGGTGTTGCAGAACCACGCTCCGTACCATGATTTCGAGAACGGAAAATGGGTCGGGTTCGCTATCCAGATGGGCCTCGACTGCATGCAGGCGGTCAGCACCTCGATGCAGAAGCCGCTGCGGCCAACCTATGTGGAAACCTCGCTCGAGACTGTCATCCTGGACATCCAGGCCGACAAGCTCGACTTGTATTTCGGCCTGACCGCCTCGCCGGAGCGGCGGCGCGCGATCAGCCTCATCGGCCCCATCTACGCACTGCCGGAATGTGCCATAAACACGCACGGCTTCGATCCGGGCGACGCTTGGGCGGACTATGACAAACCCTCGATCTCCGTCGCCGTGGTGCTCGGCAGCACCGATGAGCAGGCGGCACGCAAGATGCTGCCGCATGCGAACATCCGGGCTCTGAAATCCACCGCGGATGCGATCCTCGACATCGAGTCCGGCAACTCGAAGGCCATGATCAACACCGTGCTGTCAGGCATGATGGCGAGCAAGAAGACGCCCAATCTGGGCTCTCCGGTGGTGTTGCAGCCGTTGCTGAGCCAGCCTTCGATGGCCGGGACGCGCCGCGACGGCGACGACCGGTTCGCCAAGTTTTGCCAGGATTGGGCAGAGCAGTACCGTGCCTCCGGTCAGGCCAAGCAAGCGATCCTCACGGCGATGCGGCAATCGGGACTCGATCCATCAAACCTGCCGTCCAGCATAAGATTCTGATGCCGCGGCTGGCGGCCAATCTCTCGATCCTCTTCACCGAACGGCCATTTCTCGAGCGTTTCGCCGCCGCTGTGGCCGCCGGATTTCGTGCGGTGCAATGCCACTCCCCCTACGACATGCCGGAGGAGCTGGTCCGTGCGCACCTGCAGCGGACCGGGTTGACCATGCTCGACATCAACACGAGCGACGGCATGCCGGGGGATCGGGACAGCGGGCTCGCTGCCGTGCCGGGGCGGCAGATCGAAGCGCGGGCACGAATCGAGCAGGCGATCAGCTGCTCGGCGGCGATCGGCGGCAGCGCTCTGCCTGTGACGGCAGGCGAGGGCGACCCGAAGGACGCGGCGGTGCGCGCCGCGTTCGCGGACAATCTGGCCTATGCCGCGGAACTTGCCGCGCCGCGCGGGCTGACGATCCTGATCGAGCCGCCAAATGGCCGCGGGAATCCTCGCCACGCCCTGCCTACCGTCGAGCAGGCTGCGGCGCTCATCGATTGTGTGGGGCGAGCGAATCTCCGACTACAGTTCGATGCCTACCATGTGCAGATCGGTCAGGGTGACGTGTTCACCCGGCTGCGGATGCTGCTGCCTTTGATCGGCCACGTGCAGATTGCAGCGGTACCGAGCCGGGCCGAAGCCGACGAAGGCGAACTGGACTGCGCCGCGTTCGGGGCCGAGCTGGACCGGCTGGGCTATGGCGGTTGGGTCGGCGCCGAGTACCACCCACGCGGCCGCACCGAGGATGGGATCCGCTGGACGCGCCGAATGGTACGGCCGGCGTCGCAAATGCGGACGTTCGTCGCGAGCGGTTCAGGGCAGATCGTGAGAGGGACCGATCAGGCGCTCGCCGCCTTCGGCTGCGAACAGGTGCAGCCGCTCGCCGGGCACCGACAAGCCGACCCTCTCCCCGCTTTCGGCCCGCGTCCCGGCATCGGTACGGGCGACCAGGCGCTCGCCGGCAAGGGTGAGCCAGACCAGGGTTTCGTGCCCGGCCCGCTCCACCACCCTGACCTCAGCGGCGCCGCCGGGTACCAAAGATAGATCCTCCGGGCGCACGCCCGCCAGTACGCACGCCGGCGCACCCGACAGTTCCGCATGGCGCTGCGGCGGCAGCGCCACGATCAGATGTGGCGAGACGAAGTGGAGTACTCCACTCTTCTGCTCCAGCGTGCCGGCGAGCATGTTCATCGCCGGCGATCCGACGAAGCTCGCCACCAGCTGATTGGCCGGCGCGTGATAGATCTCGTGCGGCGTCGCCACCTGCTGCAAACGACCCTGGCTGAGCACGGCAATGCGGGTGGACATCGTCATCGCCTCCATCTGGTCGTGCGTCACGTAGATCATGGTGCGGCGCAGGCCGCGATGCAGCTGGATCAGCTCCGCCCGCATGTGCGCCCGCAGCTCCGCGTCCAAATTGCTCAGCGGTTCGTCAAGCAGGAAGACGTCGCTGGGGCGAACCATCGCGCGGCCGAGCGCCACGCGCTGCTGCTGCCCGCCCGAGAGCTGGCGGGGGCGGCGGTCGAGCAAAGCGCTGATCTGCAGCAGCGCCGTCGTCTCGGCGAGCAGTGCAGCCCGTTCCGCCGCCGGAACGCCTCGCTTGCGCAGCGGATATTCCAAATTCTGCCGCACCGTCATGTGCGGATAGAGCGCGTAGTTCTGAAACACCATCGCTACGTTGCGGTCGGCCGGGGAGAGCTGATCGACCCGGCGCCCGTCGAAGCGGATCTCGCCGGAAGTGGGGTATTCGAGCCCGGCGATCATCCGCAGCGTGGTTGTCTTGCCGGAGCCGGACGGCCCAAGGAAGGTGAGGAACTCGCCATCGGCGATGTCCAGCGACAGGCCATGCAGCCCAACCGTGCCGTCGGCGAACGCGCGGCGCAGCCCATTCAGGTGGACCGAGGACATGGCCTAGCCCTTCACGCCCGCGCCGAAGCCGCGTGTCAGGTGCTTCTGCACGAAGGCGAAGCACACCAGAACGGGCACCGACATCAACACGGATGCCGCCATGAGCAGGGCCCATTCCACGTTCTGGTTCTGATTGAGCATGGTCAGCACCCCCGGCGGCAGCGTCTTGCGGTCGTCGACGTTGATGAACACCAGCGCGTAGAGATACTCGTTCCAACACAGGATGAACGAGAACAACGCCGTGGAGATGATGCCCGGCCGCGCCTGCGGTAGCACCACCTCGATGAAGGCACGGATGCGCCCGGCGCCATCGATCATGGCCGCCTGCTCCAGCTCCAGCGGGATGGCGGCGATGAAGGAGCGCATCAGCCACAGCGCGAACGGCAAGGCGAAGGTGGTGTAGGCGATCACCAAGCCGAGCAGACTGTTGGCGAGGCCGATGGCGGAAATGATGAGATAGAGCGGCAACAGCAGCACCACCGCCGGCAGCATGTAGGTGAACAGCACAAGATGGGCGATCAGGCTGCGGCCGGGGAAGCGGAAGCGGACCAGGCCGTAGGCGCCAGCGATCGCGACGACGATCACCAGCGCCGTGGTGGCCAGCCCGACCACCAGGCTGTTGAAGAAATAGGTGAGGAACGGCGTCTGCGTCAGCAGGCGGTGGAACTGCGAGAGCGTCGGATGCACCGGGATCAGCGTCGGCGGGACGGCGAAAGTCTCGTCGTCCGGCTTCAGCGCCGTGCTGATCATCCACAGCAGCGGGAAGATGACCACGAGCACGAAGCTCCAGACCAGAAGGTTGTAGAGCGCGAAGCCGAGGCTCGCCCGCTTCATGGGCTGCCTGCCTCGCTGCGGCGATCGGCCCAGATATGCACCGCGAAGAACAGCAGCATGAAGGCGAACATCGCCACCGCGACCGCGGCACCGCGACCGAAATTCAATAGCTGGAAAGCCTCGCGATAGACCAGGATCGGCAGCGTCTGCGTGGTGATCCCGGGGCCGCCGCCGGTCATCAGGTAGACTAGGTCGAACTCCTTGAAGTCCCAAATGCTGCGAAGCAGAACGACCACTGAGAGCACGGCTGCGAGCTGCGGCAGAGTGATGTCCCAGAACTGCGCCCAGCGGCTGGCCCCGTCGATCCGCGCCGCCTCGTACAGGCTCTCAGGTATCGATTGCAGCCGCGCCAGCACGGCGATCACCACGAAGGGGAAGAACTTCCAGGTGCCGACCAGGATGACCGTGATCATCGCATCCGGAGATGCCGACAGCCACGGCAGCGGCGCACTGATCAGGCCGACCGATATCAGCTCGGCGTTGACCAGGCCGTAGAGGTCGTTGAACAGCCAGCGCCAAACCAGTACCGCCACCGCCGTCGGCAGCAGGTACGGAAACAGCACCAGCCCGCGCGCGGCGGAACGGCAGATGACACGCCCGTTCAACAGCAGCGCCGCACCGATGCCCAGCACCAATTGCAGGCAGACGGTGCCGGCGGTCCACACGACCGAGTTCACGAACGAGGTGAGGAACGTGGGGTCGGCCAGCAGCGCCCGGAAATTCGCCAAGCCGACATACTGCGCGCGCAGCGTCAGCGTGCTGACCTTGTGCAAGCTGAGGAACAGGCTCTGCGCCATTGGGTAGAAGATGAGCAGCCCGAACAGCAGCACCGTCGGCGATAGCAGCGCAAACCCAAGCGCCTGGTCCCGTCCTTGCCGGGACAACATCACCCCTTCAGCAGGTCGGCGACCTTGTCCGCCGCCTTGGCGGCTGCCTGCTTCGCCGGCATCTGGTTCACCACGACGTCCTGCAGCATGTCCGCCAGCAGGCCGCTGTTGAAGATGTCCCCCGCCTTCAGATCATAGGGGGAGGCATCCGATTCCTTCACCAGGTTGCGCGCCTGTGCGGTCGACCGCATCATCAGCTCGATCTCAGGGCGGAACTTCTGCATCAGCGGTTGGGCGAAGAACTCCGGCGACGTGCTGATCGACTTCAGCGACGGCAGGATATGCCCCGGTGTGGTGTGCAGGAACTCGATGTAGTTCTGCTTCTGGAACAGAGCGATCGCCAGCAGCTTGGCGCCGGTGACGTTGGCTGCGCCTTTCGGGATGAACAGCGAGTTGAACGGGCAGTCGAAGGCGGGGTGTCCTGCCTTGCGGTATGGGTAGGGCACGACCGAGATGTCGTCGAGGATCTTCGGATTCTGTTCGGCGACGATCGCGATCGGCCGACCGGTATATGGCGCCATCGCTGCACGGCCGGTGACGAAGGAATTCAGCACCTCGCCCCAGGAGTAATTGGTGGCGCCGGGCGGCGCGAACGGTGCGATCTCCTTCAGGAACTCCAGTGCGGCAACCGTCGCCGGCGAGTTCAACCCGACGCTGCCGTCCGGGTTGACGATCAGCCCGCCGGCCTGGTGCACGAAGTTCACCATCATAGTGCTGGTGAACGACGTGCGGCCATAGGGCAGGCTGTTGCCATAGATGCTGCCCTTTGTGAGCTTTCGCGCTGCGATCAGTTGCTTGTTCCAGGTCGTGGGCGGTTGCAGGCCGGCTTCGAGCAACAGATCCTTCCGATACCAGAGATTGGAACTGGTGGCGTTGTTCAACGTTGCCGCCACATAGCGACCGTTGATTTTGTAGATGTCCCGCATGCGTGGGAAGAAGTCGTCCTCGCCGACCGCCTTGACCACTTCGTCGAACGGCTCGAGCAGGTCATTGGCGGCGAGCGTCGCCACCGTGTAAGCCTGCACGAAGGATATCAGGTCCGGCACATCGTGCGCGGCGAAGGCGGCGGTGAGCTTCGGCCAGAGGGTATCGTCCGAATAGAGCTCGATTGCGACCTTGAAGCGGGGATTCGCCTTCTCGAACCGGGCGAAGATGTTTTCCCAGGCGGCCATCTGCGCCGGCGCACCCTGGCTGGTCCAGAAGCGCAGCGTCGCCTTGCCCTGGGCGCGGACGATCTGGGGGCAGGCCAGGGCGCCGATCGTTGCCCCTGACCCGGCCAGCAGGGCGCGCCGCCCGAAGCTGCCCCGGCCCGATTTGTAGCTCCGACTGCTCATCCCTGTTCCCATATGATCGGGTTGACTAACAAAACGCTCGTTCATATTTCAAACAAAATCAGGAACCCCTGTCAACCGCCTTGATGGATCCGCTGGACAGTGCCTTGGCAGGAGGCCAGAAGCTGCGACATGGCACGGATCGAGACCCCCTCCGGCCTGACCTCGGGAAGGCTGCAACGGACCAAACCATATGCGTGACAGGGCCGAGTAGGAGAAGACCGCGATGCAGGAAGCCTGGCAGCGGCCGCTTCATAAGAACCACGACAGCTATTTCGTTCCAGGCTTGCAGCGTGGCCTGCAGATCCTGGAGGCGCTCGCCGCGGCACGACGGCCGCTGACGGTGACCGAGCTTGGGCGCGAGCTGGGTCTCAGCCGGTCCTCGACGTTCCGGCTGACCTATACGCTGAGCCAGCTCGGTTTCATCGAGGCCACCGAGGGCTCGAGGCTGTTCCGTCTGGGTCCGCGCGTGCTGAACATCGGTTTCGCCTACCTTGCCTCGCAGGATCTGATCGAACTGGCGCGCGCGGACCTCGAGATCCTCCGCAACAACACCAACGTGTCGGCGCATCTGGCCATCCGCGACAAGCGGGAGGTGCTCTATCTCAGTTGCGTCCAGAGCCGCTCCGGCTTTCTCAGCAATATGAATGTCGGCACGCGCCTGCCGGCCTATGCGGCGCCGATGGGCTGGCTGCTGCTTTCCGACTTGTCGAGCCGCGAGCTCGCGATGCTGTTCGCCGGCGAAACGTTCGAGAGGCTCACGGATCTGACGCCGGTCGATGTGCAGGCGCTCTCCCAGCGGGTCGCCGAGAGCGTGAGCAACGGCTACGTGCTGAGCCGCGGCATCGTCGAGCCCGGCGGCAGCTCGATCTCGGCGCCGGTGTTCGACAAGAATGGGCTGGTGGTGGCGGCGATCGATATCTCCGGCCCTGACAGCGCCTTCAATCTGGCGGAGCTGCGAGGCCGCTACTTGAACGAGGTGCGCAGCGCTGCCATGCGCATCTCCATGCGCTTTGGCTACACGCCGCCGCACGCCCCGGGGCCGCGGCTCGTCCAGGCAGGGTAGGCGGCCCGTCCGGGCTCATGCCTTAGCTCTCTTTCAGGCCGAGGATCTGCCGCGCCTCGGCCGGGCCGGCGATGGTGCCGCCGAGGCCCTCCACCAGCGTCACTGCCTTCTCGACAAGCTGGGCGTTGTCGCGGGCGAGCTCGCCGCGGCGGAGATAGACGTTGTCCTCCAGCCCCACGCGTACGTGGCCGCCGAGCAGGAAGGACTGCGCCAGCATCGGGAACTCCATGCGGCCGATCCCGAAGGCGGCCCAGATGCAGTCCTTCGGCAGCCTTGCGGCGTAGTAGAGCAACGTCTGCGGATCGGCGACCGCGCCGTAGCGCACGCCGAGCACGATCTGGAGCATCAGCGGCCGCTTCAGGACGCCGCGCTCAAGGAAGCTGTTGGCGAGCTGCAGGTCGCCAGTGTCGAAGATCTCGATCTCCGGCAGTACCCCGGCGGCATAGATCCGCCCTGCCATGATCTCCAGGTTGTGCGGCGTGTTGATGACGACCGAGCTGCCGGAGAACATAGTGTTGAAGTCGAGCGTGCAGATCTCTGGCAAGAGCGCCTCGACGTGCGCGACCCGCTTCTCCGGCCGGGTCAGCGTGGTGCCGGCGGCGGCCCGGCTCGGCTCGTCCTCTGCCGGGACGAAGCGGCCGCCCTCGCCGGTGGAAAGATTGAGGATGGCGTCGCAGCCGGACTGACGGATGCGCGAGACGATCTCGCGGAACAGCGCGCCGTCCATGCTGCCGCGCTGAGTTTGCGGGTCGCGCGCGTGCAGATGCACCACAGCGGCGCCCGCTCTGGCCGCGTCGATCGCGGCGGTGGCGATCTCGGCGGGCGTGACCGGCAGGCCGGGATGCTGGGCCCGAGTGGTCTGGTTGCCGGTGACGGCGCATGTAAGGATCGTCGGCGTGGGCATGGGCGTGCTCCGCAATCAAACGTCGCGATCAGTGATGGAGCGGCAGGGCGCGGGTCATGGCGCCGGCCAGGCGATCGACAATCTCGGCGATCTGCGCGCCATTGACGATGTAGGGTGGCGCCAACAGCACGTGATCCCCGCGCAGCCCGTCGGCTCCGCCAGCGGCGGGATAGCACACCAGCCCGTCTTCCAGGGCCGCGGCCTTGATGGTCTCCGCCACATTGGCGGCGCGCTCGAACGGTGCCTTGGTCTGCCGGTCGGTAACCAGCTCGAGCGCCTGGAACAGGCCGAGGCCGCGGATGTCACCGACATGCGGATGCTGACCGAATTGGGCGTCCAACGCCGCCCGGAGCTCGGCGCCGCGGCGGCGGACGCTGGCCAGCAGGTCCTCCGCCTCGATCGCGCGCATGACCGCGAGGGAGGCGGCGCAGGCGACGGCGTGGTTCATGTAGGTGTGGCCGTTTGCCAGCGCGCCGGAGCCGACCGCAATGGCCTCGACCACCCGCGCCGAGGCCATCGTGGCGCCGATCGGCTGATAGCCCGCTCCCAGCCCCTTGGCCACGGTGATGATGTCGGGGCACGCCCCATGCGGCTCGATGGCGAACAGCGTACCCGTGCGCCCCATTCCACACATCACCTCGTCGGCGATGAACAGCACCCCGTAACGGTCGCAGATCTCGCGGATGCGCGCGAAGTAGCCGGGCACCGACGGCACGCAGCCGAGCGTCGCGCCCACCACCGGCTCGGCGACGAAGGCGGCGACGCGCTCCGGCCCGATTCGCAGGATCTCGGCCTCCAGCGCGTCGGCGGCACGCCGGCCGTACGCCGCCTCGGTCTCGTCGTCTCGCCGGTCGCGATAGGCGTAGCAGGGCGGGATGTGGCTGACATCCATCAGCATCGGCGCATAGGCCGCGCGGCGCTGCATGTGGCCACCGACCGACAGCGCTCCGAGGGTGTTGCCATGATAGCTCATGCGCCGGGCGATGAAATGCGAGCGGTCCGGCTCGCCGCGCTCGACGAAATACTGGCGCGCCAGCTTCAGAGCGACCTCCATCGCTTCCGAGCCACTGCCGACAAAGGCGACGCGCCCGGCACCGAAGCCGGGCGGAGCGCGGGTGATCAGATGCGTGGCGAGCTGTTCTGCCGGCTCGTTGGTGAAGAAGCCGCCATGCGCGTAGGGCAGCGCCGCCACCTGCGCCTGCACGGCCGCGATCACTGCCGGGTGGCTATGGCCGAGGCATGATACGGCAGCACCGCCGGATGCGTCGAGGTAGCGCCTGCCGTCACGGTCGATCAGATAGGCGCCCTCGCCGCGGACGGCGGTCCGCGGCGTGGCGTCAAGACGGCGGTGCAGGACAGCGCTCATCAAATATTCCCGTTCATGCGGCGGCTGGACGTGTTGGTGTTTAAAACATATGATCGCCAGAGAAACAATGCCGGACCTCTGCGCAATGCGCCCTGCCGCTCCGCTGCTGCCGCGCGACGTCGATGCCAGCCTGTTCACAGCGCTGCCCGAGGCGTTGCATTATCGCGGCGAGCCCACCGAATGGGTGCGGACCACCCGACCGGGACAGCGCCTGCACTCATTCCTCGAAGCGCCGTGCTACGACGGCGAGGGCAATCTTTGGCTGGTGGATGTGCCGTACGGTCGCCTGTTCCGGATCAGTCCGACAGGCGAATGGACCGTCGCCTATACTTATCCTGGCGAGCCCCATGGTCTGGCACGGCTCGACGGAGCTCGCTTCGCGCTGACCGATTATCGCCACGGCCTGCTGGTGTTTGATGCGGCGGCCGGCCGGCACGCGCCGATCTGCGAGCGCGTCAACACCGAGCCGTTCCGCGGCCTGAGCGACATCACACGGGCCCCGAATGGCGATCTCTGGTTCACCGATTCGGGCCGGAGCAGCCTGTCCGACCCGAGTGGAAGACTGTTCCGCCTGCGTGCCGGGCAGGAGCAGCCGGAGCTCGTGCTGACGAACCTGCCCTATCCCAACGGCGTGGCGCTGAGTCCGGATGGGAAATTCGTCTATGTCGCCGTGACCCGCGCCAATGCCGTCTGGCGGCTGCTGGCAGATGCGCCGGATCCGCTGTTCCCGATGGTCGGGGTCTATCTGCATCTCTCGGGCGGGCTCGGCCCGGACGGGCTGGCGGTGGATCACGAAGGACGGCTGGCGGTGGCGCAGTCGCAGATTGGCCGCGCCTGGATCTATGACCGTTACGGTGATGCGCTATACCGCATCCATGTGCCCGGCGGCGCCTGGACGACGGCGGTGGCCTTCAGTCCGGACGGGCGATGGCTGCTGATCGTGGAGGCGGAAAGCGGCGCGCTGTACCGTCTCGATCTTCGCATCCTCGACGCCTGAGCCGGCGCCGGTTTTCCCCTTGACGGCACACAGGCCGCGAGGCCATGGCGCCGCCATGCAGGCCGTTACATGCGGCCGGCATCCACCCGCAACCGCTCGCCGGTGATCGCGCCGGAAGCCGGACTGGCGAGGAAAAGTGCCGCTGCCGCGACCTCCTCCGGCTCCACCCAGCGGCGCAGCGCCGCCTTGTCGGTGTAGTTCACGCGGATGATCTCCTCCGCGGGACGGCCCTCGGCCTGGGTGCGGGCGGCAATGACCCGCTGCATCAACTCACCGTTCACCGCACCCGGGCACAATGCATTGACGCGGATATTGTCCACCCCAACCTCCTGCGCCACGGCCTCGGTAATGCCAAGCACGGCAAACTTGCTGGCAGTGTAGGCGCTGCGCGCCGGATACCCACGCAGGCCCATCAACGAAGACATATTGACGATCGCGCCACCGCCTCGATGGCGCAGGCGCGGCACCGCATATTTGATGCAGAGGATGATGCCGCGGACGTTGCTGGCGATGGTGTCGTCCCAGGCGGACATGTCCATTTCTTCCGCCCGGGCGACCGGGCCGGTAACGCCCGCATTGTTGATCAGCACATCCAACCCGCCGAAGCGCTCGTCGATCCGGGCGAACAGCGCCTGCACCGACGCCTCGTCCGCCACGTCAGCGGCGATGGCATGGGCGCCGGTGCGGGCGGTGGAGGCTTCAAGCCGATCGACGGTGCGGCCCGCGACCGCCACCGTGGCGCCCGCCTGCACGAAGGCACCCGCGATCACCTCTCCGATGCCGGTGCCGCCACCTGTCACCAGTACCACCTTGCCGGCCAAGCCGGACGATAGTTCGGCCATTCCAGTTCCTTCAGTTATGGACGATGCGCTTGAACGCATCCAGCGCAAACACCGCGGAGCCGCAGCTGGATAACCTGGTCATCATCAACGCTCGCCTTGCCACGCGAGCGACAAGTTCTGCCGAACGCTGGGCGATCAAAGTCCCATTGAAATCGTAATCCTCGCCTGTCCTCGCTTCCGCCCGCACGTTCATCCGGCACTACTCCGCGGCCACACGGTCAGCCGAAATGAAGTTCGCAGCCATCATGGCCCGACGCAGCGTCTCCCGCTGCTGCGGGTCCAGCGGCTTGATCGGAGGCCGCGTCGGGCCACCGGGCCGACCGATCAGATCGAGCGAAGCTTTGACGCTGGCAGGGAAAGTTCCCAGCTTGAAGAAGGAATCGAGCATGGCGGCCATTTCCGCCTGGATGCGCCGGGCGCTCGGCAGATCGCCTGCCACCGCCGCGCGATAGAATTCAGGCGAGCGGGCGCCAAACACCGGCGTACCCGAATCCATGTAGCCGACCGCGCCTTCGGTGATCGCTGCCAGACCGAAAAAGCTGGCATAGCCGGCGAAGACACTGATTCGGTCCCCGCTGCGGCGGATCACCGAGGACAGGATGCCCCAGTCCTTCGAGCTTTCTTTGATGGCTACCACCTTCGGATGATCGGCCAACCGATCTACCATGTCCGGGGTCAGCTGCACGCCAGTGCGGCGTGGGATGTTGTAGAGCACGATCGGGAGCTCGGTGGCGTCGAGCACCGCGCGGTAGTGGTCCATGATCTCGTCCGGACCCGGCATCACGTACCAGGGCGGGGAGATCATGGCGAAGTCGCAGCCCGCCTTCTCCGCTTGGCGGATCTTGCCGATCGCCTCGGCAGCGTTGAGGCCGCTGCAACCGGCGATGACCCGTACGCGGCCTTCCGCCGCCTCGACGGCGGTTCGGAACACCACCGCGCGCTCGTCAGCACTCAGCGCCCAGCTCTCGCCGGTGCAGCCATTGACCAGCAACGCGTCCACGCCATCACGGATGACCGTGTCCACCAGGGCGGTGAACCCCTCGGCATCGAGCGATAGGTCGGGCCGGAACGGCGTGGTTAGCGCTGGAACAACGCCGCGGAACGACGCATCCTTCATGGAACACACTCCCATGCAGCAGTCAGCCTGCGGTTTCGCGCAATGTGTTTGATAGGTGAACTATCTGTTTGTGTGTAAACACCTAATAGGGCCGAGCCCGGAAGTCAATCCGCAATACGCTGCCGTCAGAGCAACCTGCTCAACGTTCTCTACCCGTGTCTCGATGTCCGCCCGGCCACCGGCCCCGCGGCACCGTGATCTCGAGCGGTCCGAACGAACCCACGAGCCGGCGATGCCGCACACCGTGCCGATAGCCGTCCGCAGGCCCGCCATCACGCCGATAACGAGCGCGCCCGAGAGCCGCCGTCAGCTCTTCCTCGAGCATCGCCTCAATCAACCCGCGCATCCGCTCCCGCACGCCCGCCTCGATCGGATCGAACCACCCCGCGCCATCAAAACGGCGCATCAGGGTCTCCGTGGGTTGGTTCGACCAGCCCACGGTGGCTGGACGCGCTTACATGGGCCTTACGGGGATGGCAAAATCGCGTTGGATAACGACCCCGGTTCCGTCTCGCCATATCCGGTTGTTTTCCACGTGGACACGGGCCAATTCGAGGGGCCATTTTTCGCGCGATGCCCGACCTCGTCGAGCCGGCATTTCCGATTTCGTATCAATAGGCTGGCGGACGTACGGGTGGGCTCGTCGTTCGGCGCGATCTTACACCTGAAGAGACCGTACATAGAGCGTCGGAGAGGAGCCGGTCTGACGTTTGAATGCCGTGCTGAAGGCACTCACCGACTGATAGCCGGCCATCTTAGCGATATCGGCCATAGGTACTTCCGACGAGGCCAACGCGCTTTTCGCCAGCGTCATTCGCCAGTTGGCCAGGTATTCGATCGGCGGAACGCCGACCATCTGCACGAAGCGTGATGCGAGCGCGGACCGAGACATACCCACTTCGCGGGCGAGCGCAACGAGGGTCCATGGCCGCCTTGCGTCGGAATGCATGATGCGAAGCGCAAGCCCGATTTTTGGGTCCGCGAGGCCAGCCAGCAGGCCGCGGCCGCCGGCGCCGATATCGGCGGGACGATATCGCAGCGCCTCAATAAGAATGACCTCCAGGAGACGATCAAGCACAAGCGAACGGCCAGGCCGGTCGGCAAGCGCTTCGCAGCCCAACGTCGCCAGCAGCGCGCCCAACCGGCGGGCCGCAATCTCATTACCCCGCACATGGACAATGGGCAGCATCAGGGTCGAGATGAGATCGCGATTGGCGGTTGCGAATTTGAAGTTTCCGGCTATGAACCGCGTGACATGAGCTGGGTGTGCAGGCGACAAAAGTAACCCAGGGTCTTCCAAAGCGGCCTTGAATTCGACCGCTTTGTCCCCACCGAAGGCTGCCATCGTCCAGTTCGGCGGCGCGGCCATCAGCATGAAGTCACCGGCCTCAATATCGAAACCGATCCCGTCTTCACGTTCGACGTGGCAGGCTCCTTCAATAATCTGACCGAACACCACAACGTCGGTTGGATGAAAGCTGATTTTCCATCCGTCATGTGCCTCGACAACGCGCCAAAAGACCGCCTGGGGCTTCAACAGTCCGATGATTTGAGATAGAGGATCCAATTTGGACTCCTGATAAGCCAACCTGGATTTTCGATTATAGACGATCCTGGTTCACGCACCTATACTCATCCTTAGCGGACCGAGAAAGAGCCCGTCGGATCACGGACCAAAGCCGGTCGGGCAAGAAATAAGAGAAATCACATGCGGGTTTTTGTCACCGGTGCAACCGGGTTCATTGGATCTGCCGTTGTTGAGGAACTCATCGGGGCCGGACACTCCGTTACCGCCCTCGCGCGATCGGAAAAGTCAGCAAAAGCGTTGTCGGCAAAAGGGGTCCAGCCACATCTTGGCAACCTCGATGATATGGAAAGCCTGCGCGGCGCAGCCGGCGCGGCGGACGGGGTGATCCATCTCGCCTTCATGCATGGCCCTTCACAAATCCCGTTCGCGCGGCGCATGGGGGTTTTCTTCGGGGGACTGCCAACCGGCATTGTCGCCCGGTTCATGGCGGTATCAGCCGAAGCGGACCGCCGCGCAATCGCTGCGATAGGCGCCGCTTTGAAGGGCTCGGGACGGCCGCTGGTGACTACGTTTGGCACGATGGGCCTCTCGCATGTGGGATTTCGTGCCGGGAAGCCGGCGACGGAAGAGGATGAGCCGGATCCCCTTTCGCCCGGCATAATCCGCGCAAAGACGGAGGAAAAGGTCGAGGCCCTGGCATCTTTAGGCGTACGCGCAACGATGGTTCGGCTTGCGCCGTCGGTTCACGGCGACGGCGATACCGGATTGGTGCCCCAATTGATTGGCATCGCGCGCAAAAAAGGCAACTCCGCCTATATCGGCGAAGGCGGGAATCGTTGGCCCGCCGTGCATCGGCGTGATGCGGCGCGGCTATTCAGGCTTGCGCTGGAAAAAGGCGTCGCGGGGGCGCGCTATCACGGTGTGGCGGAAGAGGGAATCCCGTTCCGTTCGATCGCCGAAGTGATCGGTCGGAAGCTAAACATTCCGGCCGGCTCCATATCGCCTGCGGCGGCGGCAAAACAGTTTGGCTATCTCGCCGACTTCGCTGCAACGGACAATCCGTCCTCCAGTAATCGCACCCGTGATCAGCTAGGTTGGGAGCCAACCGGACCAGAGCTGCTCGTCGAGCTCAATCGGGCGAGTTACTTCGCAGCGAAGTAATTGCTCGCGAAGCCAAGGGTGCTACTATGAGCGAAACCAACCTCCGCAGTCCTTTCCGCGTCGACCTGGTCGACGACATGACCATCGAGTGGGACGTCCCCATCGAGACCGACGACGGGATCACCCTGCGTGCGGACGTCTTCCGTCCCACCGCGACCGGCGCCTACCCGGCCATCATCACCTATGGACCTTACGCCAAGGGATTGCCCTTCCAGCAAGGATTCCCCGCGGCCTGGCAGACGATGATCGCCGAACACCCCGACGTCGTCGAGGGGTCGAGCGGAAAATACCAGAACTGGGAGGTTGTCGATCCCGAGAAGTGGGTGCCGGACGGGTAGGTTTGCATTCGCGTGGACTCCCGCGGGGCCGGACGCTCGCCCGGCCATCTCGATCTGTTCTCCCCGCGCGAAACCCGCGACTTGTACGAGTGCATCGAGTGGGCCGCAGGTCAGCCTTGGAGCAACGGACGGGTAGGCCTCAACGGCATTTCCTTCTACGCGATGAACCAGTGGTGCGTCGCCGCGCTTCGACCGCCGCATCTGACCGCGATTTGTGTGTGGGAAGGCGCGGGCGACTTCTACCGGGACGCCGCGTATCACGGGGGAATCAGGTCCTCGTTTGTCGCGAGCTACTACCGTTCGGTGCTGGCCACGCAGTACGGCCTGGGCGAGAGGGCCGGGCGAAATCCCTAACCGGGCAGTTGATCTGCGGCGATGAGACGTTCTCCGCGGAGGAACTGGCGCAACGGCGCGTCGACCTTGTCCGCGTCGTCAGCGAGCATCCGTTTCTCGACGATTGCTATCGCAGCCGAATGACCGACTGGTCGCGGATCGATGTGCCTCTGCTGTCCGCCGGGAACTGGGGCGGGCAGGGGCTCCACCTTCGTGGAAGCACGCGCGGATTCGAGCTGGCTGCGTCGGCCGCCAAGTGGCTGGAGATGCACGACGGCACGCACTGGTCGCCTTTCTACGCGCAGTACGGGCTCGACCTGCAGAAGCGCTTTCTCGGCTGCTTCCTCAAGGGGGAAGATACCGGCTGGGCGCGGCAACCCCGCGTGCAACTGCGGACGCGCCACGTCGATGGCCACACCGAACAGCGGACCGCCTCGCATTGGCCTCTTCCCGAAACGGCGTGGACCCGTCTGTATCTCGACGCGAACGACGGTTCGATGCGACCGGATGAGCCCACCGTCGAAGCGTCGAAGAGTTACAAGGCCGGGCAAGGTCGGCTCAGTTTCACCTATGTTTGTCCGGAAGATCTTGAGATCGCGGGGCCGGTGGCGGCGCGGCTGTACGTCGAGAGCTCCACCATCGACGCGGACCTGTTCCTTGTGGTGCGAGCCTTCTCGCCCGATGGCACGGAGATCGTCTACCCAGGCGCCATCGATCCGCACACTCCGATAGCGCACGGGTGGCTGCGCGTCTCCCACCGGGCTTTGGACAACAACCAGTCACGGCCCTTCCTGCCGGTGCACCGGCACGCCCGCGCCGAGCCGCTCGCACCAGCAGCCGCGTGCGAGGTGGACGTCGAGATTTTGCCGACCAGCGTTAACCTGCCGGCCGGGTATTCGCTTGCGCTCGACGTGCAAGGACACGATTACGTGTATCCCGGCGCAGCGGCCATGCAGCCCAATTTGCAGGTTCCCCTGACCGGGTCCGGTCCTTTCGTTCATAAAGACCTTAGCGACCGACCCGCCGACGTCTTCGGCGGCACGGTCACACTTCACAGCGGAGGGCGCAGCAAGTCGTACATTCTGCTGCCCGTGATTCCTGCCTGAGCCCTTGGGTTTGAGCGGCCGCACGGATGGGGTCATCGTTCGGCGCGATTTTACAACCGGCGCGCCCGCCAGCCGCGCCCGCCGCCTCAGCTTTCCAGCTCGCTGTCCCAATAGAGATAGTCGCGCCAGCTCTCGTGCAGATAGTTGGGCGGAAACGCGCGCCCGCGATCCTGCAGCTCCCAGGTGCTGGGCCGCCGCGGCGGCTGGAGCGGATACATCCGGCATTCGCGCGGCAGCCGCGCCCCCTTGCGCAGGTTGCAGGCGCCGCACGCGGTGATGACGTTCTCCCACACCGTCCGCCCGCCGCGCGAGCGCGGGATGATATGGTCGAAGGTGAGGTCCGGCGCCGGATGGCGCACGGCGCAATACTGGCAGGTGAAGCCGTCGCGCAGGAAGACGTTGAACCGGGTGAAGGCCGGGCGCCGCGCCGTCGTGACATAGTCCCGGAGCGCGATGACGCTCGGCAGGCGCATCGCCTGCGAGGGCGAGCGCACCTCGACCTCGTATTCGCTGAGCACGGCGACGCGGTCGAGGAAGACCGCGCGCACGGCGTCCTGCCACGACCACAATGAGAGGGGGAAATAGGAGAGCGGGCGGAAATCCGCGTTGAGCACCAGCGCGGGAAACTGTTGGCCACCGTCCGGCAATCACCGCTCCTATCGGCGGGAAAGGCGGAACAAGCGCTGGTAGGTTACGGTTCTGTGACCCACGAACGCTTGTACGCCACCAGAGTCGCGAGCGGTTATCGCAGAGGCCCGCCCCGGCCGCAACCCGCCCCTCAGCCGCCCGCGAAGGCCCGCTGGAGGAAGAGCGCGCCGGCGGAAAGCCCGCCATCGTCGATGCCGTGGCCGAGCCGCGGAACATAGAGCGCCTCAACCGCCACGCCCGCTTCCCGAAGCTGCTGCTCGGCCTGGCGCGAGAGGAAGGCCGGCAGCACCGTATCCTCCTCGCCATGGACGATGAGCACCGGCGCCTCGTTCGCGCGCTCGGCGGCCAACGTTTCGGGAGCGATCAGGGCGCCCGAGAACGCGAGGATCGCCCGCGGCCCCGGCGCGCGACGGAGCCCGGTGAAGAGCGCGGTCATCGCCCCCTGGCTGAAGCCCATCAGCGCATAGGCGTCCGCCGGCAGCCCGAGCCGCGCGAGCTCGCCATCGATGAACGCGTCGAGGTGCGCCGCCGCCCGGCGCACGCCCGCTTCGAGGCGAGGCGGCGAACGGTCGGCGAGATCGAACCATTGCCGCCCATAGGGCCCCATCCCGTTCGCCTCGGGCGCGTCGGGCGCGGCGAAGGAGGCCGAAGGCAGCGATTTTTCCCAGGCGGGCGCGAGATCGATCAGGTCGTGGCCGTCGGCGCCCAGGCCATGGCAGAGCACGACGAGCTCTTCAGCCCGCCGCCCGCCGCGGGGCCCGAATCGCGGGCCATCGAGCAGCGCTCCCGCTTCAGCCATCCGCATCAGCCGTCGGCGAGGGAGCGGCGGGCGGACGCCGGTTCCGCCGCGTCCGCCACCAGCCAGCGGCGGAGGAACTCCTTGCCGGCCTGGAGCCCCGCCCCATCGATGGTGTGCCCGCCCCCGGGCAGGTAGACGCCCTGCACGGGAACCCGGGCGGCGCGGAGCGTCCGCTCGGCGTCGCGCGAATAGAAGGCCGGCACGACCGGGTCGGCGAGCCCGTGCCCGAGCATCACCGGGGCCCGGTTGGCAAGCTCGTCCTCCAGCGTCTCCGGGGCGATCAGCGCCCCGGCATAGCAGAAGATCGCGCGCGGGCCGGGATTGCGCCTGAGCCCGGTGAAGAGCGCCGTCATCGCCCCCTGGCTGTAGCCGGCCAGCGCATAGGCGTCCGGCGAAAGCCCGACGCGCGCGATCTCGGCGTCAATCGTGGCGTTGAGCGCCACCGCGGCCCCGCGGACCCCGACCTCGAGCGCGGCCGGCCTGCGGTCGCGGGCGTCGAACCAGGAGCGCGCGCCGCTGCCGTCCGCGGCCTCGCGTGGCGCGTTCGGCGCGACGAACAGCGCCCGCTTCAGCACCGCGCCGAGCTTGGGCGCGATCTGGATGATGTTTTCCCCGTTCGAGCCCATGCCATGGCAGAGGAAGACGATCGCGTCGATCGAATAGCCGCTCTCCGGCCCCCAGCGGAAGACGGTGAGGGGCCGGCCGTCCGGCGTCCGCGAGGCCGGCGCCTGCGGGACCGGCGCGGCCTGCGGGACCGGCGCCTGCGGGACCGGCGCCTGCGGGACCGGCGCGGTCTGCGGGACCGGCGCGGTCTGCGGGACCGGCGCTGCCGCCGCGGCGGCCGGCCGGGCACCGCGCCGCTTGCCTGGGCCGTTGGTGGAACGCGAAAAGAACCGCGTGAAGAAGCCCGCCATAACCACCTCTCACGCCCGCCCGCCCGGGCGCCGGCCGCGCCGCAGGCATCAGCCCGGTATCGTCGGCCCGGTATCGTCGGCCCGGTATCGTCAGCCCGGTATCGTCGGCCCGGTATCGTCGGCCCGGTATCGTCAGCCCGGTATCGTCGGCCCGGTATCGTCAGCCCAGTATCATGTGCCCGATGGTGACATGTCCACCGTAACCCGCTTCGCCCCGAGCCCCACCGGCCTCCTCCATCTCGGCCACGCCCATGCCGCGCTCTTCGCCTGGCGCCGGGGGCGCGCCGCCGGCGGGCGGTTCCTGCTCCGCATCGAGGACATCGACGCCGCCCGCTGCCGCGCCGAATACCGCGCGGCGATCCTCGAGGACCTCGCCTGGCTCGGGCTCGACTGGGATGGCGAGGTCCGCGTCCAATCCGGGCATTTCTCCGCCTATCGCGCCGCGCTGGCCGCGCTCTCCGCCCGCGCGCTCCTCTATCCGTGCTTCTGCACCCGCGCCGACATCGCCCGCGCTTCCGCCGCACCACAGGGGCCGGAAGGGCCGGGATATCCCGGCACCTGCCGCCGCCTCACCGCGGAAGACCGCGCCCAGCGCATCGAAGCCGGCAGCCCCTATGCGCTGCGGCTCGACATGGCGGCGGCGCTCGCCCTCGTGCCGCCGCTCTCGTTCGCGGAAGAAGGGGTGCGGAGCGCCTGCGATCCCGCCCAATTCGGGGACGTGGTCCTCGGCCGCAAGGACGCGCCGGCGAGCTATCATCTCTGCGTCGCCCATGACGACGCCGCCCAGGGCGTGACGCTGGTGACCCGCGGGGAGGACCTCAAGCCCGCCACCGCCGTGCACCGCCTGCTCCAGGCCCTGTTCGGCTGGCCCGAGCCCGCCTACGCGCACCACCGGCTCCGCACCGATGCCGCCGGCCGGCGGCTGGCCAAGCGCGACGGCGCGGCGAGCCTCAGGGCCTTGCGGGAAGCGGGGCAAACGCCCGCCGCCGTCCGCGCGATGGCTGGCATGCCGGATTGAGAGGCTGCGTTCCTCCGGCCGGCGGTTGCCGCCGCCGGGGCGGAACGATAGGGTCCCGCTTCGTCCCCAGCCCCTTCTTCCCAAGCCTCCCCGGATCTCCCATGCACCTCACCGCCTCACGGCTCGACCGCATCAACCCGAGCCAGACCATCGCGATCGCCACCAAGGCCCGCGCGCTCCAGGCCGCCGGCCGCGACGTGATCAGCCTCTCCGCCGGCGAGCCCGATTTCGACACGCCGGAGAACATCAAGCAGGCGGCGATCCGCGCCATCGCGGCGGGCGAGACGAAATACACCGACGTCGCCGGCACCCGCGTGCTCCGCCAGGCGGTGGCGGACAAATTCCGCCGCGACAGCGGGCTCGACTACGCGCCCGAGGAGATCATCGTCTCCTCCGGCGGCAAGCAGGTCATCTTCAACGCCATGCTGGCGACGATCGATCCCGGCGACGAGGCCGTCATCCCCTCGCCCTGCTGGGTGAGCTACCCGGACATCGTCTCGCTCGCCGAGGGCAAGCCGGTGCTGGTGCCGTGCAGCCAGAACCACGGCTTCAAGCTGCGCGCCGAGGACCTCGAGGCGGCGATCACGCCGAAGGCCAAGTGGTTCATCCTCAACAATCCCTGCAACCCGACCGGGGCCGCCTATTCCGCCGCCGACCTCCGCCCCATCTGCGACGTCCTGCTCCGCCACCCCGATCTCTGGGTCTTCACCGACGATATCTACGAGAAGCTGGTCTATGACGGCTTCCGCCCGGCGACCATCGTCGAGGTCGAGCCGCGGCTGCGCGCGCGGACCATCACCATGAACGGCTGCAGCAAGGCCTATGCGATGACCGGCTGGCGGATCGGCTTCGCCGGCGCCCCCGTGCCGATGATCAAGGCGATGGACAAGCTGCAGAGCCAGTCCACCACCAACGCCTCGAGCATCGGCCAGGCGGCCGCCCTGGAGGCGCTGAACGGGCCCCAGGACTCCATCGCCCCGATGGTCAAGGCCTACAACGAGCGCCGCGACCTCGTGGTCGGCATGCTCAACGCGGCGCCCGGCATCACCTGCCACAAGCCCGAGGGCGCCTTCTACGTCTATCCGGCGATCCATGGCTGCATCGGCAAGACCAGCCGCAGCGGCGTCGCGATCGAGGACGACGAGGCCTTCGTCACCGCGCTCCTCGACGAGGAAGGCGTCGCCGTGGTCCACGGCGCGGCCTTCATGTATCCCGGCCATTTCCGCGTCTCTTACGCGACCGCGACCGAGCTTCTGCGCGAGGCCTGCACGCGCATCCAGCGCTTCTGCGCCAACCTCTCCTAGCCCGGCCGATGCCCGCGCTCGCCGAACGGCTGGGAACGGCGCCGGTCGCCGCGACGGTGACGATGACGATCCGCGCCCGCGCGTTGCGCGAAGCCGGCGCGGAAATTATTTCCCTGACCATCGGCGAGCCCGATTTTCCCACCCCCCTCCATGCCATCGAGGCCGGCTACAAGGCGGCGCTGGCGGGCCAGACGAAATATCCGCCGCAGGACGGCGTCCCGGCGCTCAAGGAGGCGGTGAGAAAAAAATTCCGGCGCGAGAACGGTCTCGATTTCGGACTCGAAGAAATCATGGTCGGCAATGGCGGCAAGCAGGTGCTCTACGACGCCGTCATGGCGACCGTCGATCCCGGCGACGAGGTGGTCATCCCGCGTCCCTGCTGGACCGCCTATCCGCTGATGACGAGGCTCGCCGGCGGGGTGCCCATTTCCGTCAATTGCCCGGAGAACAACGGCTTCAAGCTCCGCGCCGAGGATCTCGATGCGGCGATCACGCCCCGGACAAAACTGCTGATCCTCAACCTGCCCAACAACCCGACCGGGGCGGCCTGCACCCGGGCCGAGCTCGCGGAGATCGGCGCGGTGATCAGCCGCCATCCCCAGCTCTGGGTGGTCGCGGACGACATGTACGAGCACCTCGTCTACGACGATTTTTTCTCCCTCATCACGCTCGCCGCCGCGGTGCCCGAGATCGCCGATCGCGTCGTCACGGTGGCGGGGGTTTCCAAGACCTACGCGATGACCGGCTGGCGGATCGGCTTCGCCGGCGGGCCGCGGGCGCTGATCAAGGCGATGGTCAATATGCAGGGCCAGGTGACCGCCGGGGTTTCCACCATCGGCCAGGCGGCCGCGGTGGCCGCCCTCGAAGGCCCGCAGGACCTCATCGCCGAGCGCCGCGCCATCTACCGAACCCGCCGCGATCTCGTGGTCGCCATGCTCAACCAAGCGCCCGGCATCACCTGCCGCAAGCCCGAGGGCGCCTTCTACGTCTATCCCAATATCGGCGGCTGCATCGGCCGCACCAGCGCCGGCGGCCGCCCGATCGCGACCGACCAGGATTTCGCCCAGGCCCTGCTTGAGGAGGCGCATGTCGCCGTGGTCCACGGCGCGGCCTTCGGGATGAGCCCCTATGTGCGCATCTCCTACGCGACCGACGAGGCGGCGCTCGCGGAGGCCTGCCGGCGGATCGCCGAATTCACCGCGGGGCTCACCTGATTCGGTCAGGTCGGGACGAGGACGCGGACGGCATCATCGCCCTGATCGGCGCCTGCTGGGCCGAATATCCCGGGGTCGTTCTCGATGTCGCCGGCGAAGCGCCCGAGCTCCGCGCTCCTGTCTCACATTATGAGACAAAGGGCGGCGCCCTTTGGACCGAAGTCGATGGGATGGGCCGGATCGTCGGGATGGTTGCTGCCGCCCCGCTCGATCAGGACGGCGCCTGGGAGATCGCGCGGATGTATGTCGCGCGGGCGCAGCGCGGCACCGGCCTTGCCCATCGCCTGCTCGATGCGGCCGAGACGCATGCGCGTGCGGCCGGAGCGCGCCGCGCCCGTCTCTGGAGCGACACCCGCTTCCGCCCCGCCCACCGCTTCTACGAGAAGCGGAGCTATGTCCGCGTCTGCCCCTTGCGCGTGCTCGCCGATCGCTCGAACTCGCTCGAGTTCGGCTACGCCAAGCCGCTCACGGGGATCGTGGCCGAGGCGCTGGGCGCCGCCGGCGCGGCCTCCGCCGGGCGGGTGCTCGGCCTTCTGGCGCCGCAGCCGGAGGCGCACTGGCGCGAGCTTGCCGCCGAGGTCGCCACCGGCCGGCGCCTCCTGATCGTCGCCTGGAACGAAGGCGTGATCGCGGGCAGCCTCGAGCTGGCGCTGGCGGACGATGGGGCCGCGCGCCTGGAGCGGCTGCTCGTCGCCCCGGATCAGCCCGGAAAAAGGCTCGGGCCGGCCATGCTCGCCGAGGCGGAGCGGGCGGCGCGGGGCCGCGGGCTCGGTCTTCTCACCGCCGCGGTGCCGGGTGGCGCGGCGCTGGAGCCGCTGCTGCTCGGCGCCGGATGGGCGCTCGCGGGGCGGAGTCCCGGCGCGCTCGTCCTTTGCTGGCGCGCTTTCGCATAGATGTGCGGGAATCAAGGGAGCGGCGCATGTCGGTCGTGCCGCCGGCTTTGCGATCGGTTTATAGTGATCGGCGTAGACGGGAGCACGGGCGGCATGAGCCGCCGCTTGGCCGGCGGCTCCCGGCGTGGAATCGCCTGGGCATGAAAGCGAACATGTGAGCGAAGACAGGGACTGGGAAATCCCCCCCGAACTGCAGCCGGATCCGGACGATTATTCGTTCGACCTGGATCGTGCGCTCGAATCGGTGGTGGGCTTGAGCGCCGCGGTGCCGGCGGATGCCTTCACCGCCACGACGCTCGGCACCGAGCGCGTCGGGAGCGGGGTGGTGATCCGCGAGGACGGGCTGGTCCTGACCATCGGCTACCTCATCACGGAGGCCGAGCAGGTGTGGCTGCGCTCGGTGGCCGGACTGCGAACCCCGGCCCACCCGCTCGCCTACGACCAGGAGACCGGCTTCGGGCTGGTCCAGGCGCTCGGCCACCTCGCGCTGCCGACGCTCCCGCTCGGCCGGTCGGACCTGCTCCGGGTCGGCGATGCCACGGTGCTCGCCTCGGGCGGCGGCCGGCCGCACGCGATCGCGACCAAGGTGGCGGCCCGGCAGGAATTCGCCGGCTACTGGGAATACCTGCTCGACGATGCGATTTTCACCGCCCCCGCGCATCCCTTCTGGGGTGGTGCCGCGCTGATCGGCGGCGAGGGCAAGCTCCTCGGGATCGGCTCGCTGCTGGTGCAGCGGGGCGACGGCCAGGGGCGCCGGCTGGACATCAACATGTGCGTGCCGATCGACCATCTGACGCCGATCCTCAACGATCTCCTGACCTACGGGCGGGTCAACAAGCCGAGCCGGCCGTGGCTCGGGGTGTTCGCCGCGGAACAGGAGGAGGGCGTGGTCGTCGTCGGGCTCGCCAAGGGCGGTCCGGCCGACAAGGCGGGCATCCAGGTCGGGGATCGGATCCTCGCGGTGGGCGAGGACGAGAGCGGCGACCTGGCGACGCTTTGGCAGACCGTATGGTCGGCAGGCACCGCGGGGGCCGAGGTCCGGCTCCGGCTGCTGCGCGACGACATCACCACCACGGTGGCTGTGCGCTCGGCGGACCGCGCCCAGTTCCTCCGCGCGCCGACCCTGCATTAGACCGATATGGATTCTGGCGGGGAAGGGGCACCCCGCGAACGCGTTCGCGAGCTCCCCGGCGCTTCGCTGACCGCCAAAGCCATGGCGATCTCGCCGCCGCCGGCGAGCGCGCCCCGGCGGCCGGGGCGCCCGCCTTGATCCGGCGACGGGGGCCGACCTCAGGCGCCGCGTTCGGCGCGGCGCTGGGCGGCGAATTCGGACGTGAAGACCTGTCCGATGTCGGTCCGCGTGAGCCCGATATCGGCAAGCTCGCGGTCGGTCAGACGGGAGAGCTCGCTCATCACCTGCTGGCGGCGCGCATACGCGCGGATGCCGGCGGCGATGGCGGCAAAGCCGCGGCCGACTGCGCCAAGCGGGGCCGGCCGGTAGGCCGGAACCGGCAGGTCGTATCCGGTGCCCGCCGGACGCGAGATGCGTGCCTCGGCGAAGGTGGTGGCGGTTTGCCGGGGAGAAAGGGCGGTCATGGCGCAAGGGTCCTTGTCTTTGGAAGAACGGCCCGCCACCCTCTCTGGAGGAGCGTCGGCGGCCGATCTTTTCAATCCGGAATATGGACTTGCGGCCGCCTTCGCACCTGCGGGAAGAGCCCCCGTCAGCCATGCAATAATCTCATGGTAATTGCCACAGCTATGACGAGAACGTGACATGTTCGTGGCCGAGCCGCCTTCCAGCCGGGCCCCCCGGCTCGCCAACCTGCGCGCCGCCCTGGTGGCTTGCGGGGTCGAGGGGTGCATCGTCCCGCGGGCGGACGAGCATCTCGGCGAATATGTGCCACCCTCCGCCGAGCGCCTGGCCTGGCTCTCCGGCTTCACCGGCAGCGCCGGCCTCGCCGTCGTGCTGGCGGGGGCGCTGGCGGATCGGGCGGTGCTCTTCACCGACGGGCGCTACACGCTCCAGGCCGAGGCGGAGACGGACAAGGCGCTCTGGGAGCGGCGCCACATCCAGGAGGATCCGCCCGAGGCCTGGCTCGCACGGACGGCACCCGGGGCGCGGATCGGCTACGACCCCATGCTGGTCAGCGAGGCCGCGCTCCGGCGGTTCGAGCAGGCCGGGCTGGCAATGACGCCGCTCGCCCCGAATCCGATCGACGCGCTCTGGAACGACCGCCCGGCCCCGCCGCGGACGGCCTGCACGCCGCATCCGCTGGCCTTCGCCGGCGAGGAATCGGCGGCGAAGCGCGCCCGCCTCGCCGCAGCGCTTGCCGCCGCCGGCGAGGATGCGGCGGTGCTCGCGGACCCCGCCGCGGTCAACTGGCTGCTCAACATCCGCGGGCGCGACCTCGAATTCACGCCCGTGGCGCTCGGCTTCGCGATCCTCGCCGCCGACGCGACGGTGCAGCTCTTCATGGAGGAGGAAAAAGTTCCGCCCGAGACCCGCGCCTGGCTCGGCCCTGAGGTGAGCCTCGCCCCGCCCACCTCGCTCGGGACGGCGCTGGCCCGCTTCGCCGGCCGGCGGGTGCGCGTCGATCCCACCGAGACGCCCGCCTGGTTCGCCGCCACCTTGCGCGCCGCCGGGGCCGTGGTGAGCGAGGGGCCCGATCCCACGCTGCTCGCGAAGGCATGCAAGAACGCAACCGAGCAGGAGGGCGCCCGCGTGGCCCATCGGCGCGACGCGATCGCGGTCGCGCGCTTCCTCGCCTGGCTCGCGCGCGCCGGTGCGGCGGGCAGCGAGACGGAGTGCTCGGCCGCCACCCGGCTGCTCGCCTTCCGCGCCGCGCTCGAAGGCTTCGCCGGGGAGAGTTTTCCCGCCATTTCGGGCGCCGGCGAGCACGGGGCGATCATCCACTACCGCGCGAGCCCGGCGAGCGACCGGCCGATCCGCGCGGGCGAGGCCTACCTGATCGATTCCGGCGCCCAGTTCCCCGAGGGCACGACCGACATCACCCGCACCGTCTGGACCGGCCCGGATGCGCCGCCGCGCGAGCTCGCCGAGCGCTTCACCCGCGTCCTCGCCGGCAACATCGCGCTGGCCACGCTCCGTTTCCCCGAAGGTGTCGCGGGCGCGCACATCGACGCCATCGCCCGTCGGGCGCTTTGGGATGCCGGGCTCGACTTCGATCACGGCACCGGCCATGGCGTCGGCAGCTTTCTTTCCGTCCACGAAGGCCCGGCCCGGATCTCGCGCCAGGCCCCGCCGGTCGCGCTCAAGCCGGGCATGATCCTCTCCGACGAGCCCGGGTTCTATCTCCCCGGCGCCTACGGGATCCGGCTCGAGAACCTCCTCCTGGTGCAGCCGGCGGCCGCGGCGAACGGCGGGAAGAAATTCCTCGGCTTCGAGACGCTGACGCTCGCCCCTTTCGCCCGTGCGCTGGTCGTGCCCGAACTGCTCGAGCCGCAGGCGCGCGCCTGGCTCGACGCCTACCATGCCCGGGTGCTGGAAACGGTGGGCCCGATGCTCGCCGCCGAGGACCGGGCCTGGCTCGAAGCCGAGACGGCGCCGTTAGGCTAGAGAAGTGGTGCATCAAATTTCTGGGGCTTCGCCCCTGCCAGGGGCTCTGCCCCTGGACCCCGGCAAAGGCGGAGCCTTTGCAATCCATTCGCTTAAAATGGACGGGGGTCTGGGGCCTCAAGGCCCCAGTAGGGGTGCAGGGGGCAAAGCCCCCTGTAAGATATCCCCATGAGAATCGTCGTGATGGGCGGGGGTGTCGTCGGCGTCACCACCGCGTACCAGCTTCTTCGCGACGGGCACGAGGTGGTGCTGCTGGAGCGCCAGGCCGAGGTCGCCGGCGAAACGAGCTTCGGCAACGCGGGGATGATCGCGCCGGGCCATTCCTTCGCCTGGTCCTCGCCGCGCGCGCCGATGATCCTCCTCAAATCGCTCGTCCTGCCCGACCAGGCTTTGCGCTTCCGCCCTTCCTTGGACCCCGCCCTCTGGCGTTGGTCCGCGCTCTTCCTCGCCCAGTGCACCGCGGCGCGGGCGGCGCGCAACACGCGCGCCAAGCATCGGATCGCCGCCTATTCGCAGTCGGTGCTGCAGGAGACGCTGGCGGCGGAGGCGATCGAGTATGACCGCAACACCCGCGGCATCCTCTATTTCTACGCCAGCCAAGCCGCCCTCGAACGCGGGGTCGCCCATATGCAGATCCTCGCCGAATGCGGGCAGGAGATCCGCGTCCTCGACCGCGCCGCCATCGCCGCCCTCGAGCCCGCGCTTGCGGAGGCGAAAACGATCGCCGGCGGCATCCATTGCCCGACCGACGAGACCGGGGACTGCCGCCTCTTCACCCATGCCCTCGCCGACATCTGCCGCGCCCGCGGGGCGGAGATCCGCATCGGCACGGAGATCACGCGAATTCGCGTCGAGAACGGCCGCGTCGCCGCGCTCGAGACCGAGGCGGGGCCGGTTAGGGGCGACGCCTATGTGCTCGCGCTCGGCTGCGAGAGCCCGTTCCTCGCCCGCCCGATCGGAATTCACCTGCCGGTTTACCCGGTCAAGGGCTATTCGCTTACGATTCCGATCGGCAATCATCGCGCGGCGCCCGCCATGGCCACGCTCGACGAGGACAACCTGGTCGCCATCTCGCGCTTCGGCGAGCGCATCCGCGTGACCGCGACCGCCGAGATCGCGGGTTACGATACGTCGCACCGGCCCGCCGACTTCGCCCATATGCTGAAGGTGGTGCAGGGGCTGTTCCCCGATGGCGCCGATTACGCGCGCGCCGAGATGTGGGCGGGGCTCCGCCCGATGACGCCCTCGAACCTGCCGATCCTCGGGCGGAGCCGCTACCAAAACCTCTTCCTCAATACGGGGCACGGGCATATCGGGTGGACCATGTCGCACGGCACCGCGCGTATCACCGCCGACCTGATCGCCGGGCGCACGCCTGCGATATGACGGGGGGAGACATGCTGGAGACGATCGATCTCGCCGCGACGCTCGATGCCGGCATCGCGCCGCGCGCCGCGATCGGGCTGCTCGTGCTCGCGACCGACCAGACGATGGAGCACGAGTTCGCCCGCCTCGCGCGGTTGCCCGGCGTCGGGCTCTATGTCGCGCGGCTCCACAACGATGCGGAGATCACGCCCGAAACCCTGCGCGCGATCGCCCCGCGCATCGCTCCCGCAACGGCCCTGCTGCTGCCTGGCCTCAGGCTCGACGTCGTCGGCTTCGGCTGCACCTCGGCGGCGATGACGTTGGGCGAGGAAGCGGTGTTCGCCGAAATTCGAAAAGTGCGCCCGGAGGTTGCCTGCACGAGCCCGGTCACGGCGGCCTTCGCGGCGTTCAAGGCGCTGGGCGCGCGGCGGATCGGCGTGCTGACGCCCTACGCGCCCGCGGTCAACGCGACCGTGCGCGCCTATCTCGAGGCGGGCGGGGCGAAGGTCGCGGCCTTTGCGAGCTTCAACCGGCCGGACGATCGCGAGGCCGCGCGCATCGACATGCGCTCGATCGTCGCGGGCGTGAAGGCGCTCGCCGCCGCGCCGCTCGATTGCGTTTTTGTTTCGTGCACCTCGCTTCGGCTCGCCGAGGTCGTGACCGAAATCGAGGCAGAGGCAGGCGTGCCTGTGACCTCGAGCGACCACGCGCTCGCCTGGCACTGCCTGCGGCTGGCGGGTGTTGCGGAGCCCGTGGCGGGGGTGGGGCGGCTCTTCACGCTGTGACGGGGGCGCGTCAGGCGATCCGCTCTCGCGAGAAACGCCGGCGATAGGAGGTCGGCGCCGTCGCGAGGCGTTCCCCGAAATGGTGGCGCAGCGTCTCCGCCGAGCCGAAGCCGGCGCGTGTCGCGATGTCCTCGATTGGGAGCGCGCCCGCTCCAGCCGGGCGGAGAGAAGCCAGGCACCGGGCGTCGTGCCGGTCGCTTCGTGAAAGCGGCGCAGGAAGGTCCGCCGGCTCATGCCCGCCGTGCAGGCGGGGCCGTCGATCGTGAAGCCCTCCGCGATCCCGCCTCGTTCGCGGTCTCGATCGTCCCGGTCACCGCTTGGATCCGGATCGTCGACCGGAAGGGACGATCATGCCGCCCGGCCGTAATAGAGCATGACGGTGTGCGTGGCCTCGGCGAAGAAAAGCCAGCGCTCGACGAAGATTCCGGCGAGCGCGAGGAGCGCCGCGGCGATGGCGGCGATCAGGGCGGGGAGGGCAGGGAGGATCAGGGCGGCGACGGTGAGAAGAAGTGGGGCGGCGAAGCCGATGAGGACGGCAAGGCCGCGCAGCCGGCGCGCATGCTTGCGCGCGATGCGAAACCCCATCTCGCGCAGGAGGTAATTCTCCTCGGTGTGCGGCGCCTCGAGCGCGCGCACCCGGCCGAGATGGCCGAGCCCGGTCGCGGTCTCCGCCGTGCTCGCGCCCGGCGTGCGGTCGATCACGCGCCAATAGAGGATCTTCGCGGCGAGGGCGGCGAGCCCGAAGAGCAGCGCCAGCCCAGAGGCCAGCCCAGAGGACAGTATCGTGGGCAGCGGCGTGCTCGCCTGGAAGACGCGCGCCATGGCGGCGAGCCAAAGCGCGCCGCTGAAGCCGGACAGGAGAAAAAAATTGGGCGTCACGTACGCATTGCGCCATTGCCGCACCGGGCGGAGGCTCGCATAGATCATCGCGGTGCAGAAGATGGTGACGACGGCGCCCGCGGCGGCCAGCGCGCCGAGGGCAGCGGCGGCCGGGTCCACGCGGCGGGCTGCGAACCAGGTTGCTCCGAAGCCGAGCGCGGGAAGATAGGTGAGCAGGGCGGAAAGCCCCTCGCGCGCGAGCCAGGACGACCGCCATTGGCTCACCGCGCGCCAGGCGCGCTCGGGATGGCCGAGATGCAGCGTCGAGGAGAGAAGCCCGGCGCTGACGAGGGCGAGCGCAAGCGCGAGCGAGACGATTCCGAACCACGGCGTCGCGGGCACCAGGCCGAACGGCGCGAGCAGCCCGAGCAGCGCGAGCAGCCCGTATCCGGCGCCCGAGGCGGTGGTGAAGAAAATGACCGAAAGCGCAGGCGTCATGGCGGCCCCTCAGCCCGAGAGCGCGCGGTCGAGCCAGGCGAGCAGCCGCTCGCCGACGCCGCTGCCGTTCGCCGCCGGCTCGGGAAGGGCTGGCGCGCTGCATGTATTCTTCCGCGGCGGCAGGTATTTGTTGACCGGGCGGTAGCCCATCTCCGGCATCAGGTCGTAGCCGCCGCGGCTCCGCACCAGCTCGGAAACCGCGCTGTTGGGATCGCCGAGATCGCCGAAATGCCGGGCATGCGCCGGGCAGGTCGCCACACAGGCGGGCACGCGCTCGGCCTCGGGAATCGTTTGGTTGTAGATGCGATCGATGCAGAGGGTGCATTTCTTCATCACCCCCTCGTCCTCGTCGAACTCGCGCGCGCCGTACGGACAGGCCCAGGAGCAGAGCTTGCAGCCGATGCAGAGATCTTCATTCACCAGCACGATGCCGTCCTCGGCGCGCTTGTACGACGCGCCGGTGGGACAGACGGTGACGCAGGCGGGCTCGTCGCAATGCAGGCAGGAGCGCGGGAAATGGACGGTGCGCCCCGCCGCGCCCTCGCCCGCCTCGTAGGTGTGGATACGGTTGAACCAGACGCCGTCCGGCTTCGCGCCATAGGGGTCGTAATCCGGCAGCGGCCCGGGATGCCCGCCGGTGTTCCACTCCTTGCAGTTGACCGCGCAGGCATGGCAGCCGACGCAGGTGTCGAGATCGATGACGAGCCCGAGTTTTTTTCCACCCGGGCGCGGCGTGGGGAGCGAGGTCATGCGTGGGCCCTCATCCCTGGTGGAATCAGGACCGGCGGTTGCCGCGGCGCGGTCTCCACGGTCCCCTTCGCCGCCTTCTCGATCCGCACGCGCACGTCGTACCACGCGGCCTGGCCGGTGACCGGGTCGCTGCTCGGCAGGCGCCGTCCGTCCCGCTCGGGCAGGAAGGTCGCGATCACGTGGTTGAGGAGAAAACCCTGCCGCGATTCGGGCGCGTCCGCGGCGAGCATCCAGGCCCCGGCACGCTTGCCGATGGCGTTCCAGGTCCAGACCGTCAACGGATTTACTCCCTCCATCAGGCGGATCGGGCAGGACACGCTGCCGCTCCGACTGGTCACCGTCACCCAATCCCCGTCGGTGAGGCCGAGCCCGCGCGCGGTCTCGGGGGCGATGTAGAGAAAATTGCGGTCATAGATCTGCCGGAGCCAGGCGTTCTGCGAGCCCCAGGAATGGTACATCGGCATCGCCCGCTGGGTGATCGCCGAGAGCGGGAATTGCGCCTCGTCGACCGCCTCCTGCTCGAAGGGCGGGTACCAGAAGGGCAGCGGGTCGCAATAGCGGGCGACGCGCTCGCGAAGGTCGGGGGGAGGCAGGATGCTGCCATGGCCGAGCCCGGCCAGGCGGAAGCGCTGCAGCGGCTCGGCATAGAGCTGGAGCGTGATCGGCTCGGGCTTCTCGATCAGCCCGAGCGCGGTCGCCGCCTCGAGATAGTCGCGGTTGGCGAACTTGAAGTAGTGCGCCGCCGGCGGCAGCTCGTGGCGCCAGAAGCAGCCATTGGCGATGTAGCGCTCGAGCTGATCGGGATTGGGCGCGCCGCGCCCGGATTGGGTGCCGTCGCCGCGCCAGCCGGCGAGCGGCCCGATGCCCGGCCGGCGCTCGTGATGGACGATGTAGTCGGCATAGCTGGTGTAGCGGGGGGTGCCGTCCGGCGTGACGAAGGCGGGCAGGCCGAGCCGGCCGCCGAGATCGATCAGCACGTCCTGGAAGGGCCGGACGTCCCGGTCGGGCGCGAGCACGGGCTGGCGGATCGCATCCGCCGGCCCCTCGGCGTTGCCGATCGGGCGGTCGAGCAGCGAGATGCAGTCGAAGCGCTCGAGATAGGTCGTGTCCGGCAGGACGAGGTCGGCATAGGCGACGGTCTCGGAAAAATACGCATCGGCATAGATCACGTGCGGGATCCGGTACTCGCCCGTTTTTTCGTCCCTGTCGGCGAGCTGGCGGGCCGTCTCGGCGGGCTCCGGCGAGGAGTTCCACGCCATGTTCGCCATGTAGAGGAAGAGCGTGTCGATCGGGTACGGGTCGCCGGCATGGGCGTTGGCGATGACGGTGTGCATCAGCCCGTGCAGCCCGAGCGGCGCTTCCCAGGAGAAGGCGTGGTCGATGCGGAGCGGCCCGCCCTGCGGATCGACCAGCAAATCCTCGGGCCCGCGCGGCATCCCGAGCGGCATGGCCGCAAGCGGCGTGTCGGGCCGCACCTCCTTGCCGCCCGGCGGGGCGTGCGGCGGCGTCGGGCGCGGGAAGGGCGCCTTGTAGCGCCAGGAGCCGGGCGTATCGACGGCGCCGAGCAGCATCTGGAGCAGATGCAGCGCCCGGCAGGTCTGGAAGCCGTTGCTGTGGGCCGAGATGCCGCGCATCGCGTGCATCGCCACCCCCCGCCCGCGCATCTCCGCATGCCGCGTGCCGGCGGCGTCGGTCCAGGGGTGCGGCAGGATGACTTGCTCGGCCGCCGCGGCGGCGATCTCGGCGGCGATGCGGCGGATCCGCTCGGCGGTGATCCCGCAGCGCCCGGCCACCGCCTCCGGTGCGTAGGCGGGGTCCAGAGCGCGCTCGGCGAGGAGCTGGAACACAGGCACCGCCGTTCTTCCGTCCGCCAGCCGGACCTCCCCGGCAAGCCGCGGCGCCGCGCCGGTCCGTCCCGCCGCGACCAATTCCCCGCTCGCGCGATCGCGGATCAGGGTCCGCCCATCGGCGTCGCGGGCGAAGAGCCCGTCGCCCGCCCCGCCCGGATCGCGCACCACCAGCCAGCCGGCATTGGTGTAGCGGGCGAGGAAATCGAGATCGACCCGCTCGGCCGCCAGCAGCAGATGGATGATCGAGAGGATGAAGAGCCCGTCGGTGCCGGGGCGGAGCCCGACCCATTCGTCGGCGATCGCCGAATAGCCGGTCCGCACCGGATTGATGGAGATGATCCGCGCCCCCCGCTCCTTGAGGCGCGAAAGCCCGATCTTGATCGGGTTGGAATCGTGGTCCTCGGCGACCCCGAAGAGGAGGAAAAGGCGGGCATGCTCCCAGTCCGGCTCGCCGAACTCCCAGAAGCTGCCGCCGACCGAATAGAGCCCCGCGGCGGCCATGTTGACCGAGCAGAACCCGCCATGGGCGGAGAAATTGGGGGTGCCGAACTCCTTCGCCCAGAAACCGGTCAGCGCCTGGCTCTGGTCGCGGCCGGTGAAGAAGGCGAGCTTTCGCGGATCGGTCGCGCGGATCTTGCCCAGCCAGCCCGCGGCGATCCCAAGCGCCTCGTCCCAGCCGATCTCCTTGAAGGCGCCTTCCCCGCGCTCGCCCACCCGGAGCAGCGGGCTCCTCAGCCGCGCCGGGGAATACTGCGTCATGATCCCGGCCGAGCCCTTGCCGCACAGCACGCCGCGGTTCACCGGGTGGTCGGGGTTGCCCTCAATATAGCGGATCCTTCCGTCCTTGAGGTGGACGCGGATGCCGCAGCGGCAGGCGCACATGTAGCAGGTGGTCGCCTTGACCGTATCGCCGACGGGTTCGGAGAGCGCGATGACTTCGCCGGGCATGATGATCCTGTTTCGATGCTTCGCCGCCGCGATCGGCGGTGCGGATCATGGTGGGCGGTTTGGAAGATAGATCAAACAAAACGATTTTGTCCTATCGTTCGCCAAATGAGAACAATCAACGTGCCGCTCCGCTCCTGGCCGCCATTCATGATCTTCGCTTTCCTCCGGTGCCGGCCCAGTGATACGCATGGAACACCAAGGGTTGAACACCGTAGCAAGGACCCCTGAATGCCCGACGCCCGCCCGGGAGCCTTATCGCCGCTCGGCGATCCGGCGCCGACCGGCCTGACCCCGCCCCGTGCGCCGGCGCCCGGCCGCGCGGGAAGCCCGGCGCTCAGCCCGCACCTCAAGCGCCTGCAGGACGAGAGCATCTTCATCTTCCGCGAGGTCGCGGCCGAGTTCGCCCGGCCGGTCCTGCTCTATTCGATCGGCAAGGACTCCTCGGTGCTCCTGCACCTGGCGATGAAGGCCTTCCATCCCGCCAGGCCGCCGTTCCCGCTGCTGCACATCGACACCACTTGGAAGTTTCGCGAGATGATCGCCTTCCGGGACGAGACGGCGCGCCGCCTCGGGCTCGAGCTGATCGTCCACACCAACCCGGAGGGCGTCCGCCTGGGGATCAACCCCTTCGACCACGGCTCCCACTACACCCAGGTGATGAAGACCGAGGCGCTCAAGCAGGCGCTCGCCGCCGGCGGGTTCGACGCCGCCTTCGGCGGCGCGCGGCGGGACGAGGAACGCTCGCGGGCCAAGGAGCGCGTCTTCTCCTTCCGCAGCGCCGCCCAGGAATGGGACCCGAAGAAGCAGCGCCCGGAGCTCTGGAGCCTCTATAACGGCCGCATCCGGCAGGGCGAATCGATCCGCGTCTTTCCCCTCTCCAACTGGACCGAGCTCGACGTCTGGCAGTACATCCTGGCCGAGAGCATCCCCCTGGTGCCGCTCTACTTCGCCAAGCCGCAACCGGTGGTTGAGCGCGATGGCCAGCTCATCGTCGTCCATGACGCGCGGATGCGCCTCGCCCCCGGCGAGACGCCCGAGACGCGCCTGGTGCGCTTCCGCTCGCTCGGCTGCTACCCGCTGACCGGCGCGCTCGCCTCCACCGCCGACAGCTTGCCCGCGATCATCGCCGAGATGCTCGGCTTCCGCACCTCCGAGCGCATGGGACGGCTGATCGACCGCGACGAAACCGCCTCGATGGAGCGCAAGAAGCGCGAGGGATATTTCTGATGGCCGAAACAGCGATGGCGCCCGCCGCCGGAAATGCCACCGCGATCCTCCTCCTCCCGCCCGAGGCGAGCCTGCTCCGCTTCCTCACCTGCGGCAGCGTCGATGACGGCAAATCGACCCTGATCGGCCGGCTCCTCTACGAAACCCGCACCCTCTTCGAGGACCAGCTCACCGCGCTCGAGCAGGACAGCCGCAAGTTCGGCACCGCCGGCGAGCATATCGACTACGCGCTGCTGATGGACGGGCTCGAGGCCGAGCGCGAGCAGGGCATCACGATCGACGTCGCCTACCGCTTCTTCGCCACCGACCGGCGCCGCTTCATCGTCGCCGACACGCCCGGCCACCAGCAATACACCCGCAACATGGCGACCGGCGCCTCGACCGCCGAGCTCGCCGTGCTGCTGATCGACGCCCGCAAGGGCCTCGTCACCCAGACCCGCCGCCACTCCTTCATCGTCTCGCTGCTCGGCATCCGCCACGTCATCCTGGCGGTGAACAAGATGGACCTGATCGATTTCGACCAGGCCCGCTTCGCCGCGATCCGGGCGGAGTACGAACGCTTCGCCGCCGGGCTCGGCTTCGCCAGCCTCGGCGCCATCCCGCTCTCCGCCCGCTTCGGCGACAACGTGACCCGCCCCTCTTCCAACACGCCCTGGTACGAAGGCCCGACCCTCCTCGAACGCCTCGAGACCGCCGCGACCGGGACCGACCCCGCGGCCGCGCCGTTTCGGATGCCGGTGCAATGGGTCAACCGGCCGCATCTCGATTTCCGCGGCTACGCCGGCACCGTCGCCGGCGGCCGCATCCGCCCGGGCGACGCGCTCACCGTGCTGCCTTCCGGCAAGACCACCACGCTCGCGCGCATCGTCACCGCCGAGGGAGATCTCGCCCAGGCCAGCGCCGGCGAGGCGGTCACGCTCGTGCTCGCCGAGGAGATCGACGTCTCGCGCGGGGACGTGCTCGCCGCCGCCGCCGCCCCCGCGCCCGTCGCCGACCAATTCGCCGCCCACCTCGTCTGGATGAGCGAAACCCCGCTCTTCCCCGGTCGCTCCTACCTCTTCAAGTCGGGCACGCGCACCGTCGCCGGCAGCATCACCGCCATCAAGCACCGCATCAACGTCGATACCCACGAGCACCTCGCGGCCAAGGACCTGCACCTCAACGATGTCGGGGTGGTCAACCTCTCGCTCGCCTCGCCGCTCGCCTTCGAGCCCTACGCGACCAACCGGACCCTCGGCAGCTTCATCGTCATCGACCGGCTCACGAACGAAACCGCCGGCGCCGGCACGATCGACTTCGCCCTTCGCCGCGGCACCAACCTCACCTGGCAGCATCTCGACGTCGATCGCACCGCCCGCGCCGCGCTCAACGACCAGGCGCCGGCCATCCTCTGGTTCACCGGCCTCTCGGGGGCCGGCAAATCGACGATCGCCAACCTCGTCGAACGCAAGCTCTTCGCCCTCGGCCGGCACACCTACATCCTGGATGGGGACAATGTCCGCCACGGCCTCAACCGCGACCTCGGCTTCACCGAGGCGGACCGCGTCGAGAACATCCGCCGTGTCGCCGAAGTCGCAAAACTCTTCGCCGACGCCGGCCTGATCGTCATCGCCTCGTTCATCTCGCCCTACCGCGCCGACCGCGCCATGGCCCGCTCAGGCCTCGAGGAGGGCATCTTCCTCGAAGTGTTCATCGACACCCCGATCGAGGAATGCCAGCGGCGCGACCCGAAAGGCCTCTACGCCAAGGTCGCCGCGGGGCAGATCAGCAACTTCACCGGCATCGACGCCCCCTACGAAGCCCCGGAAAACCCCGAGATCCACCTTCCGACCCTCGGCCACACGCCGGAATCGCTCGCCGACGAGGTCATCGCCAACCTCCGCCGCCGCGGCATCGTGCATTAAGGCATGCATCAGGAGCGAGGCGGCGCGGTCTCCTTGCCTTAGGCGGCGCCCGCCACGTAGGCGCGGAGGCTGTCGACCTCGTGGTCCTGCTGCATGATGCGTGCCTTGACCACGTCGCCGATGCTGATCATGCCCATCAGGTTGCCGCGCTCGACCACCGGGAGGTGGCGGATCCGGCCCGCCGTCATGGTCGTCATCGCCTCGTGGACCGTGGTGCGCGGCGTCACCGTGCGCACCACCCGGGTCATCAGCTGTCCCGCGGTCATATTCAGGGTGCTGCTGCCGTTGGCGGCGAGGCTGTGGACGATGTCGCGCTCGCTGACGATCCCGAGGAGCTGGTCCTCCGCATCGAGCACCAGCACGGCGCCGATCCGGCGGTTGGTGAGCACCTGGGAGACGTCGGCGATGCTTGCCGTCGGCCCGACGGATATGACCTCGTGCCCCTTGTGTTTGAGAATGGCCGCGACTGTCATGAACGAACTCCTTCCCATCTCCAGGGAGGCCGGGCGGTGCTGGCCCCGGGCCCCCTGATTTGGGCCGGCCCTCGCCTTGTGGTAGAGAGCTCGGCCGCTGATGCACCCATCATGCGCCCGGCCAGGGCGTGGGCGCAAAAAACAGCCGTGCGGCGCACAAACCGGCGGTCCCGGCCGGGGCCGGCGTTCCCGGGG
Source organism: uncultured Pseudomonadota bacterium (assembly GCA_963840545.1). GTDB lineage: Bacteria > Pseudomonadota > Alphaproteobacteria > Acetobacterales > Acetobacteraceae > JAKAWQ01. The sequence continues at coordinate 1,335,946 of CAWIZE010000002.1, forward strand.
CGAGGCCGGGTTGCATCGACCGCGGCAGGCGGCCATTCTCCGGCCCCTTTTCGGCAGAGCCCCTCTTTTCAGCAGAAATAGGTCCGGCGGCGCGTCATGATGTTCTTCACCCGAGCGAAGATGGCGCTGATCCTCGGGATCTGCGCGCTCGGCATATTGCTTTCGCTGCCCAATGTGATCCCCGCGCCGGCGCCCTGGCTGCCGTGGCGGCATGTGCGGCTCGGGCTCGATCTCCAGGGCGGCAGCTACCTGCTCCTCCAGGTGGACATGGATTCCGTGGTCAACGAGCAGCTCGGCAACACGCTCGACAGCGTGCGCACCACGTTGCTCCATTCCGGCACCGGCTATCACAGCCTGGCGTCCGACCCAGCCCACAGCCGGGTCCTGGTGACCCCGCGCGCGCCGGGGGACATCGATGCCGTGCGGGCGGCGCTGGCCACGATGGCCGCGGGCCAGGTGGCGCCCGGCGGCACGCCCGAGCTTGCCGTCTCGACGCTGCCGGACGGGCGCGTCGCGGTCACCCTCTCGCGCCCGGCCCTCTTGGCCCGCGCCGCTTCGGCCATGCAGCAATCGATCGAGATCGTCCGCCGCCGCATCGACGGCACGGGCGTGGTCGATCCGCAGATCGCCCAGGAAGGCGCCACGCGCATCATGGTGCAGCTGCCGGGGATCGGCGATCCCAACCGCATCAAGCAGCTCCTCGGCCGCACCGCGCATCTCACCTTCCATCTGATCGACCCGGCGACGAACCCGGCCGCCGGCGGTCCGCCGCCGCCGGGCGATGAGTTCCTGCCCGTGCAGGGTCAGCCCGGCGGCAGCCTCGCGGTCCGCCAGCTCGTCTCCGTCGACGGGGCGAACCTCACGGATGCGCAGGCGGGCCAGGATCAGCAGACCGGCCAGTGGGTGGTGAACTTCACCTTCGATTCGCTCGGCGCGCAGGAATTCGCCGACATCACGCGCGCCAATGTCGGGCGGCCGTTCGCGATCGTCCTCGACAACCAGGTGATCAGCGCGCCGGTGATCCGCGAGCCCATCCTTGGCGGCCGCGGCCAGATCAGCGGCAATTTCACGGCGCAGTCCGCGACCGACCTGGCACTGCTGCTGCGCGCCGGCGCGCTCCCGGCGCCGCTGACCGTCGTCGAGCAGCAGAGCGTGGGCCCCGAGCTCGGCCAGGACGCGATCCGCGCCGGGACGATCTCGCTCGCCGTCGGCTTCGTGCTCGTCATCGTGTTCATGGGCATTTTCTATGGCCTGTTCGGCTGGCTCGCGAACATCGCGCTGGTGCTGAACCTGATCATCCTGATGGCGCTGCTCTCGGTCCTGCAGGCGACCCTCACCTTGCCCGGCATGGCCGGGATCCTGCTCACGCTGGGGATGGCGGTGGATGCGAACATCCTGATCAACGAGCGGATCCGCGAGGAGACGCGGCTCGGCCAGCGGCCGCTGGCGGCGATGGAAACGGGCTTCAAGCGCGCCTACGGCACCATCATCGACAGCAACGCGACGACCCTGCTCGCGCACGTGATGCTCTTCATCTTCGGCACCGGTCCGGTGCGTGGCTTCGCCGTCACCATCACGCTCGGCATCATCTCGACCCTCTTCACCGCGACCCTCGTCGCCCGGCTGCTGATGGCGCGCTGGTATGTCGCGATCCGGCCGGCCGCCCTGCCGGTATGATCGGTATGATGCGCATGTTCCTCCGCCCGATTTTCCGCCTGGTCCCGGACAACACCAAGATCCGCTTCATGCGCGGGCGGTTCCTCGGCCTGATGGTCTCGGCCGTGCTTTCCTCGGCCTCCGTCGTCCTCTTCTTCTATCCCGGCCTCAATCTCGGGATCGACTTCAAGGGCGGCGTCGTGATCCAGGCCGAGACCCCGCACGCGGCCGATTTCGTGCGCCTGCGCGCTGCCTTCGCCGCGGCCGGGCTCGGGGGCGCGGGGCTGCAGCGGCTCGGCTCGCCGAACGAGGTGATGATCAGCCTCGAGGCCCAGCGGTCCGACGCGGCGACCGAGGCGGCCGTGCAGCGGATCGGCACCGCGCTGCAGAAGGCCGCACCCGGCGCCCGCATTCTCGGCACCAGCGCGATCGGCGCCACCGTCTCGGCCGAGCTCTTCCGGAAGGGGCTGCTGGCGCTCGGGCTCAGCCTGCTGATGATCCTCGTCTATATCTGGTTCCGCTTCGAGTGGGAGTTCGCGATCGGCGCGGTCGTCACGCTCATCCTCGACATGACGAAGGCGATCGGCTTCCTCGTCATCACGCGCCTCCAGTTCGATCTCGTGATGGTCGCGGCGATCCTCACGGTCCTCGGCTATTCGACCAACGACAAGGTGGTGGTGTACGACCGGGTGCGCGAGAATCTGCGCAAATACAAATCGATGCCGCTGCGCGAGCTGATCGATCTTTCGATCAACGAGACGCTGAGCCGGACCGTCGGCACCTCCACCACGGTCTTCCTCGCCGCGCTGCCCCTGGCGCTGTTCGGCGGCGCCTCGCTCTCCGGCTTCGCCTGGGTGATGCTGTTCGGCATCGTCGTCGGCACCTCCTCCTCGATCTTCATCGCCGCCCCCATCCTGCTCTTCCTCGGCGAGCACCGCCTGCGCCAGGACGCCCGCGCCCCGCCAAAAGCCCCGCCAAAAGCTCGGGCGAAAGCTTAGTACAGTCCCGGAACGAGCCGCCACGTCCGGGCGCAGTACCCCTGGTACTCGGCGCCGAAATGCGCGCGCAGCAGCGCCTCCTCGGCGCGAATGCGCGCCGCCAGCGGCGGGAGCAGAACGAGCGCGAGCAGCACGCCGACGCCCGAGCGAAACGCCAGCGCCCAGCCGAGCGAGGCGACGAGCAGGCCGAGATAGCTGGGGTTGCGGATGAAGCGATAGACGCCCGTCGTGACCAGCCTGTGCCCGGGCTGGATCGCGACCAGCCCGCTGAAGCGCCGGCCAAGCGCGAACACCGGCCAGATCCTGAGCGCCCCGCCGACGGCAGCGAGAAAGACGCCGAGCCAGCGCACGCCCTCGCCCCCGAAAACCCAGAACCCGACCCGCTCCGTGTAGGCCGGCAGGTACGCGGCGAGCAGCCCGATCGCCGTCAATGCGATGAGGACCCAGCGGTTGGAGCGGTCCTCCTGCTCGCCGGCACTGAGGTTGCCGCTGGTGAAGAGCGAAGCGACGACCAATGCGAAGAACACGATCACCAGCGCGATCCGCGCCGGGTCGGCGAAGAAGGCGGCAAACCCGCCCCAGCCGAGAACCGCCAGCCCGAGATAGGCAACGCTTCCCCCGACCGCGAGAAGTGCCAGCTTTGGCGTGAGCATCATGGCTGCCTCCCTTGCACACATGCTCCCGCGACATCGTAGCCGACCTGGGCGGGCCAAACCCGTCGAATTTCGGGTAGGGTCCGCAGCGGTCTTAGGGGCCGGCGCCCCAACGCCAACCCAACGCCAACCGGAGCAGACATGAGCCGACCCCTCCACACTGCGCTCCCATTGCTCGTCCTCATTCTCACCGGCCGTGCCGCGACCGCCGCCGCGCCCGCCGCGCCCGCCTGGCAGGACAATTTCACCACGCGCCTCGAGGCGCTGGCCCTTCTCGAGACGTTGAACGCGGATCTCCTGAGCCACGCGAGCGCCACCCTGACGCTCGACCGCTGGTGCGCCCTCCACAAGCTCGCCGCGCCGGCGCGGGTGATCGCCGAGCGGGTCCATGGCGTGGACAAGCCGCCGAGCGCCGAGCAGCGCCGGCTCCTCGGCGCGAGCGCCGCGGAGCCCATCCGCTACCGCCGGGTGAGGCTCGCCTGCGGCGATCACGTCCTCTCGGAGGCGGATAACTGGTACGTGCCCTCCCGCCTGACGCCCGCGATGAACCATGTGCTCGACACCACCGACACCGCTTTCGGCCGGGCCGTGCAGGCGCTCGATTTCCGCCGCCGGACGCTTTCCGCCGAGCTCCTCTGGTCGCCCTTGCCGCAAGGCTGGGAGATGGGCGCCACCACGCCGAGGGAACCGGGCGCGACGCTCGCCATTCCCCACGCGGTGCTCCAGCACCGCGCGGTGCTGACGCTCCCCGACGGCACGCCCTTCAGCGTGGTGGTCGAGACCTACACCAGCGAGGTGCTCGCCTTCCCTCAACCCTCAGCCGGCGCCTCGCTCCCCCGCGGCCAATAATAAGCAACGATCGAGCGCCGCCCGACAGCCCGGCCATATCGATCCGGCCCTATTGATCGGGATCGATTCAGCCCGTCCCCTTTCCCCCGCCGAACGTCGCCTCCCGGCCCGCATGGAGAAACGCCTCGGCATCGAGGTTGCCGAAGATTCGCATCAGGCCGGCGATCAGTCCGGTCCAGCCCGTCTGGTGGCTGGCGCCGATGCCGGCGCCGTTGTCGCCATGGAAGTATTCATAGAACAGCAGGTGGTCGCGCCAGGCGGGATCCGACTGGAATTTCTCGGCGCCTCCGAACACCGGCCGCCGGCCTTGCGCGTCGCGGAGGAAGATGCGGGTCAGGCGATCGGAGATTTCGCGGGCGACCTCGAAGAGGTTCATGAGGTTGCCCGAGCCCGTCGGGCACGCGATCCGGAAGCTGTCTCCATAATAGGAAAAATAGTGCAGCAGGGCGCGAATGATGAGCGCGTTGACCGGCATCCAGATCGGCCCGCGCCAGTTCGAGTTGCCGCCGAACGTTCCGCTGTCCGACTCCGCCGGCAGGTAGCCCACCCGATAGTCCTGCCCGCCCGTCGAAAAGACATAAGGATGCTCGGCGTGATAGCGCGACAGCGAGCGAATCCCGTAGGGACCGAGGAACTCGTCCTCGTCGAGCATGCGGGCGAGGATCCGCCGCAGCCGATCCTGATTGACCAGCGCGATGATGCCGCGTTCGGCGACGCCGAGCTGCCCGGGGCCGGTGGCATGGATGGATGCGAGGAGCTCCGGCATGCGCCTGACGCGCTCGAGCATCTTCCGGACCAGCCCGGGCGCCTGCTCGCGCTGGCGCTGCTCCACGATCGTGGCGGCACAGAGCGGCAGAAGGCCGACCATCGAGCGGACCTTGAGCCGCCTCGCGCGTCCGTCGGGCAGGCGAAGGACGTCGTAATAGAACCCGTCCTCCTCGTCCCACATGCCCTCGGCGCCGATCCCGTTCATCGCCCGCGCGATCAGCAGGAACTTGATCGCGTAGTTGATCGCCAGATCCTCGTAGGTCGGGTCGTGCGCCGCGAGCTCGAAGGCGATCTCGAGCATGTTCTGGCAGAAGAGCGCCACCCACGCGGTGCCGTCGGCCTGTTCCAGATGGCCGCCGGTGGGCAAGGGCGCGCTGCGGTCGAAGACGCCGATATTGTCGAGCCCGAGAAATCCGCCCTCGAAGAGGCTCCTGCCGAAACGGTCCTTGCGGTTCACCCACCAGCCGAAATTCGCCCCGAGCTTGCCGAAGACGCGCTTCAGGAAATCGATGTCCGTCGCGGCCCGCAATGCCTGCTCCGTGCGGTACACGAAGATCGTGGCCCAGGCCTGCACCGGCGGGTTGACATCGCTGAAGTTCCACTCGTAGGCGGGGATCTGTCCGGTCGGGTGCAGGTAGACCTGGTCGAGGAGCAGCTCGAGCTGCTCCTTGGCGAAATCGATGTCGACGGCCGCCAAGGCAAGCGCGTGAAAGGCCAGGTCCCAGGCGGCGAACCAGGGATATTCCCATTTGTCCGGCATCGAAAAGACATGATCGGCGATGATGTGGAACCACTCGCGGTTGCGAACCTGGCGGGCCGCCGGCCGCAGCGGATCGACGCCGTGCTCGGCGAGCCATTTGTCGCCGTCGAGCAGGTAGTGCTGCTTGGTCCACAGCATGCCGGCCAGCGCCTGGCGCATCACGTTGGCCGCGTCGTCGCCGATCCCGGCAGGCGCGATCGCGCGATAGAATGCATCGGCCTCGCGCTGGCGTTGCGCGAAAATCCGCTCGAACCCGGCTCCGCAAGGCGGAGCGGCAGCGTCATTGCTGAGCCGCAGCCGGATCGTTGCGGTCTCCCCCGCGGGGACGCTCAGCCGGTGGTGCACGGCGGCCTTGGTTCCCCTCCGCTCGGGGTTGACGGCATCCCGCCTCCCCGCGACGACGTAGTCGTTGATCCCGTCCTTGACATATCGTGTCGGGTTTTCCGCACCGAAGAGCCGCGCGGCGTTGGTCTCGTTCTCGGTAAAAAGCAGTGCGGCGTCTCCCTCGCAACGCAGGAACCATTCCCCGAGCTCGGCATGGGAGGCAGCGATCGTGAGCCTGCCGGCCTCGCTTTTTTCCTCTCGCAGGCCGGGCTTCGGCTGATCCGGCCACCAGGTCCAGCTGTTGCGGAACCAGAGGGTCGGCAGCACATGTGCCTCCGCGGCGTCAGGCCCGCGATTGCGGAGGCTGATCCGGATCAGGATGTCGCCGGGCCCGGCCTTCGCATACTCGACGAAAACGTCGAAATAGCGGTCCTCGTCGAAGATGCCGGTCTCCAGCAGCTCATATTCCGGATCGTTCCGCCCGCGCCGCCGGTTGGTCTCGACGAGATCGCCGTAGGGATAGGGATTCTGCGGATATTTGTACAGATACTTCATGTAGGAATGGGTGGGCGTGCTGTCGAGATAGAAGTAGTATTCCTTGACGTCCTCCCCGTGATTGCCTTCGCTGTTGGTCAGGCCGAACAGCCGCTCCTTGAGGATCGGATCCTTGCCGTTCCACAGCGCCACGGAGAAGCAGAGACGCTGGTGATCGTCGCTGAAGCCGGCGAGGCCGTCCTCGCCCCAGTGATAGGCGCGGGACCGGGCCTGGTCGTGGGTGAAATAATTCCACGCATCCCCGTTCTCGCTGTAATCCTCGCGGACCGTGCCCCACTGGCGTTCGCTGAGGTATGGCCCCCATTGCTTCCACGGCACGCCGCGCTCGCGGGCCTCCGCCAGACGCGCTTCCTCGGCCGTTCTCGCGGGTGTTTCATCTCGTGTCCCGGGCACTGCCTTCTCCTGCATGACATGGCTCGCCAAAGCCCGGCGGTTTGCTGATGAGCCGCTGGGTCTCCTGGCGTCGCGCCCGCCCGCGGCCCGGCGGCGTCAGCTGGCGAGACCGTCCGCAAGGCTCCGGGCTGGGCGCGCCCATCGCCTCGGAACCAGCTGCGATGCGCAGCGTCACGTCCGGCCTCCCCGAGGCGCATCCGCCGCCGCCTCCGCAAGCTCGCCCCACTCGCTCGCACGGGCAATGCGCAGCGCGATGACGGGGAGATCGGTGATGTCCATTGCCTCGAGCTGCGGATAGCGCGTCCTGAGCAGTGCCTGGGCCGTGTCGTGCTCGCAACCATCCGTGAGGATCTCGGCATTGCCGCGGAGCATCACCCAGGCGAGGCGCGTCCAGTCCTCGTCGTAGCGATCGGCAATGAAGCAGGCGGCGGGATTGTGAAGAATGTTGGCGATGCGCCGCAGAAGCTGGACGGCACGCTTCGGCTTGCGGTCGATGGCAACGTAGAGCGTCAGCCCGTCGATGGCGAAGCAGACCGGGACGACATGCGGTTCGGCGTGCCGCCCGGCGGTGGCGAGATGGCCGACCCGACGGGCGGCAAGAAAGCGGCGCTGGCGATCGGTCAGCGTGGCGGTTAGCATGGCGGCGATAGTGGCGCAGCGGGCTCACGCCCCGCCAGGGCAAACATCGCGGCGAGCCCCGGCCCGTCGGCGGGGACCCGTCGGGCTCGTTGCCGATCCGGTCGTTGCAGGACGCAGGGATCGGCGTCTAAGCTATCCTCGCGGCGGGCGAGCAGGCCAGCCATCGGGGCAAACCCGGGTCAAGAGCATCTTTAACTTAACCTGATGCATGTCGGCCGCACGATCCGGAACCTCCGGACGGCCGGAGAAACGTGCCAGCGTTCGCGAGCTGCAACTCTAACGGAAACGGAATCCACCCGTTTCACGGGAGTTTACATGCCCACCATCAGCACCGGGGACGGCACCGAGATCTTCTACAAGGACTGGGGCTCGGGCCAGCCGATCGTCTTCAGCCATGGCTGGCCGCTGTCGGCCGATGATTGGGACACGCAGTTGCTGTTCTTCCTCCATCATGGCTACCGCGTGATCGCCCATGACCGCCGTGGCCATGGTCGCTCGACCCAGACCACCGACGGCCACGATATGGACCATTATGCCGACGACCTGGCGGCCTTGACGGCGCATCTCGAGCTGAAAAACGCCATTCATGTCGGCCATTCCACCGGCGGCGGCGAGGTCGCGCACTATCTCGGACGGCATGGCGAAAGCCGGGTGGCCAAGGCCGCGCTGATCAGCGCGGTGCCGCCGCTCATGCTGAAGACGGCGGCCAATCCGCTCGGCCTTCCCAAGGAAGTGTTCGATGGCCTGGCCGCGCAGCTTGCGGCCAATCGCTCGCAATTCTATCGCGACCTGCCGGCCGGGCCTTTCTACGGCTACAACCGGCCCGGCGCGAAAGCCTCGGAGGCCGTCATCCAGAATTGGTGGCGCCAGGGCATGATGGGCGGCGCCAAGGCGCATTACGACGGCATCGTGGCCTTCTCCCAGAGCGATTTCACGGCAGACCTCAAGAGCATCACCGTCCCGGTGTTGGTCATGCACAGCGAGGACGACCAGATCGTGCCTTATGTCGCGTCCGGGCCGCTGTCGGCCAAGCTGCTGAAGAACGGAACCCTGAAAACCTACCAGGGCTTCCCGCACGGCATGCCCACCACGGAAGCGGCAACGATCAATGCCGACCTGCTCGCGTTCATCAGAAGCGAGCCCCTGCCGGCCTGACAAATCCGAGGCGCGATCCGGACCAAACCCGGCGGATCGCGCCGGTGACGATATGCCGCGCGCAGCGGCTGCCCCGGATCCGGGTTGCGTCCCTCGGGACGGACGCGCAGCCGAGACAGCGCGCCGCCCTCGAGCCGCATGGGCGGCAACAGCATGTCATGGCGAGGACAATCGGGAGTAGAGTATCCTCTCCGCGTCGCCCACATCTCGGTTGCCCCGAGAGCCGGATCGGCGGACACGATCGCAAGCTTGGAGGATGTCATGGTGCCAGTCGTTGCGTCGGAACAGCTCGAGCGTGCTCACGTGGAGGGATCGCAGGATAAGTCGGTCCGCTGGGCCGGAGCATTTGCAACATGCGGCGCGCACGGAGCGGTTCAGTCCTCGACCATCGTCTATGAGATCGAGCCGGGCGGGCATCTCGGCTGGCACACCGATGCGACCGAGGAGACGCAGTACATCCTCGCCGGCACCGGCGAGCTGATGATGGAGGACGGGAAGCATAAGGTCGGCCCGGGCAGTGTATTCGCGCTTCCGGCCAATGTGCGGCACGACCTCGCCAATGTGGGCACCGGCACCTTGCGCGCCGTTGCCTTCTTTGCGGCAGCGATGTTCACGCAGACCTTCGACGAAGTGATGTTGCCGCCCAAGACCCACGTGCTTGGGACACCCAACCGCGAAGGCTGACGCGCCGAGCCGGCCCAGGGTGCCGGGAGGGAAACGCGGAGCGCGCGTGCGCGCGCCCAGCGCTCCCCTGCGGAGTGGCGACAGCCTCCCCTGCATCGCCGTGCCGGCCGAACCGCTTTCGCTTGATGCCTGAGGCTTCGCGCGCAAGGCGGTGAATGTGATCTGCCGATGACCGGCGGACACGCGCTGACCACGCCCTTCGCCCGCAAGGTGGGTTGTCTCATCGATTGAGCGCCCGCGGACCGCTGACGAACCGATTGCCGCGAACGTAGAATCGCAGCAGGCTGTCGGCTGCGCGCGTAATGCCGATCCGTTTGCCCTGGCCGATTTCGCCGCCCGCTCGACCGTCGGATCCGAGCCACAGCGGACCGGGCTGACAGAGGTCGATCCCGTCCAGTCGGCGGTCGATCTCCAAGGCAGCGCTCAGCCGTCCCGGGCCCCGTGCCAAGTCCCGCAGCCGCCCGGTGCCGCGATTTCGTTCCATGATCGTGATGCCGTCGGTAGGCTCGAGCGCCCTGATCAAGACGCCCGCGCCCACGCCGGGCGCCTCGCTGGAGACGTTGAGCATGAACGAGACGCCATAGGCGAGATAGACATATGCGTGCCCGCGCTCGAGGAAAAGCGCCCGATTGCGCGGCGTGATGCCACGATAGGCATGACCCGCTTGGTCGCCGATGCCATATGCCTCGGTCTCGACGATGCGGCCCGCCGCCACGCCTTCGGCCAATACCCGCACGAGCATTTTGCCGATGAGAAAACGAGCGAGCCGGGCGGTATCGAGAGGGATCTCTGCCCGATCCAGCAGGCGTGGGGGCGCGATTGTCGTCGCGGTTTCATCCCATCCGCTCAACCACATGGGCGCGCGAAGGTCCGGGCTCGAACGGCTCGCCAAAGTATTGGGTCTCGCGGGCCACCCTGCCATCGAGGAACTCCATGACGCTCACCGAGTAGGACGGCTGGCCGTCATAGGTGAGGATGAATTCCGTGACCCAGAGGGCGCCCGTGCCGAGGATGCGGCGCACCCTGAAGCGCTTCGCGTTCGGCTGCGCGACGCGCGAGGCCTGGATGTTGCGCCGGCCCCTGATGCGCTCGCCCGATTGCGGGTACTCGAGCACTGCGTCCTCTCGGTATATGTCGTGCTCGACCTCGAAGTCGTTTGCGTCCGCTGCCGCCCAGTGGCGATCGAGCGCCTGGCGAATCTCATTCTCATCCATGCTGCCGCTTCCGATCCCGCTCATCAAGGCCCGGCCGCTCGGTGCCATCCCACGTTGGCCGCCCCCCCGGTGAAGTCACGTGGCTCGGGGAATGAAGCCGGGCACGCCGGTTTCCACCACTGCGTTGAACCGGACGTTCGCCGTGATGCCCTCCCGCATCTCCCGCATGGCGTCTTCAGGCAGGGCCGATATCTCAAAGTTCTCCCGGATGTAGCCGGGCCTGGTCGAGGTGGTCAGGAAGGCGGTGCCGCGTTGCACGGCCCAGGCCAGCGCAACCTGCGCCGGCGTCTTGTGGACGCGCCGTGCGATGCTCGTGATCACCGGGTCGTCCAGCACTTTCGGGACCATGGCGTGTCCCAACGCCGCAAACGCCAGCAGAACAATCCCGTGCTCCCGGCAGAACTCGAGCAGCTCCCATTCGGGGAGGTAAGGATGGGATTCGACCTGCACCACGCCAGGCTTGATCCGCGCCGCCGCAACGACCTCCCGCACCGTCTCCAGGGTGACATCCGACAAGCCGATCGCCTTGCAGTGACCGTCATCGACGAGGCGCTCGAGCGCCTGCCACGTCTCGATCAGCGTCACCCCGCGATCATAGATCACCTGACCGCGCTCGTCCCTCGGGTCCTGCTCGTCGCCGGGTCGAAAGGCAAAAGGGGTATGGATGAGATAGCAATCGGCATAGTCGAGCCGCAGCCGCCGGAGGCTTGCGTCAAAGGCGGGCTTGACCCGTTCAGGACGATGATTGGTGTTCCATAGCTTGGTGGTAACGAAGACGTCCTCCCGCCGGATCGTTCCCGCCTCGAACACGGCCTGCATCGCCTCGCCAACCGCCTCTTCGTTCCGATAGCGTTCTGCGCAGTCGAGATGGCGAAATCCCGCTTCCAATGCGGTCTGCGTCGCTTGCTTGGTCGCGAGCGGATCGGGGATCAGCGTGCCGAACCCGACCGCGGGGATCGCACCGGATCCGTGGCTGAGAGGAATCCTCGTGTAGCGAAGCGCATCGGGGCTTGCCATGCTCATGCTCCTCATTCGATCGACCCGGCGGATGCGGCCAGACAACAGCGACATCGGCTCGTTCAGCGTGGTCGGATCCGGCTTCAGAACCGGGGGCGGACGCACCGGCCGCTGCCTGCGAATGCGAGGCGCGGTAGCGCCCCGGCCCGGATTCGACCCGCCCCCAGCCGGCCTTCTGCGTCACGCCCTCCGGCTCATCGCCGCATAAAGCGCAAGCCGCCGCTCGGCGTTCGGCGGCATCGCCGCCGCCGCGCCGGGCAAGGACGCCGGCGGCAGTTCCGCGGCGCGATGGCAGGCGACGAGATGCTCCGCCGCGCCATTTTTGCCACCACCAACCGCCGCGAGCTTCGGATTCTCCGTGCGGCATCGCGCGATCGCGAACGGGCAGCGCGTGTGGAAATGGCAGCCCGCCGGCGGCGCGAGCGGGCTCGGCAGGTCGCCCGGCGCGATCGCCGCCGGCTTGAGGCGCGGGTCGGGCCGCGGGATCGCCGCCAGCAGCGTCCGCGTATAGGGATGCCGGGGTGCGGCGAAAGTTGCGTCTTTCCCGGCCATCTCGACGATGCGGCCGAGATACATCACCGCCACCCGGTCCGCGACATGCTTCACTACCGCCAGGTCATGGGCGATGAAGAGATAGGAAAGATCGAGCTCGCGCTTGAGATCGCCAAGCAGGTTGACGACCTGCGCCTGGATCGAAACGTCGAGCGCCGAGACCGGCTCGTCGCACACCACGAGCTGCGGGCTGGGCGCGAGCGCGCGCGCAATCCCGATCCGCTGGCGCTGCCCGCCCGAGAATTCGTGCGGGTAGCGGCTTGCGTGGTAGCTCGCCAGCCCCACCAGCCCGAGAAGCTCACGCACGCGGGCCTGCCGCTCCGCCCGCCCGCCGATCCCATGCACCCGAAGCGGCTCCTCGAGGATTTCCGCAACCGTCATCCGCGGGTTCAGCGAGGCGAACGGGTCCTGGAAGATGATCTGCATGCGCCGGCGCAGTTGCCGCAGCGCCTCGCCCTCGAGCGCCGTGATGTCCGTCCCGTCGAAGCGGATGCTGCCCGCGGTCGGGGCAATGAGCCGGAGCACGAGCCGCGCCGTCGTCGATTTCCCGCACCCGGACTCGCCCACCAGCGCCAGCGTCTCGCCCCGCGCGAGCGAGAAGGAAACGCCATCCACCGCGCGCACCTCGCCCTGCCGGCGCGAGAAGAGAATGCCGCGCTGGAGCGGGAAATGCTTGGCGAGGCAGGAGACCTCGAGCAGTTTTTCCATCATGCCGCGCGGCTGACCGACTTTTCCAGCGGTGCCCGCAGGCAAGCCACCTGGTGATTGCCCGCCGCCCCGCCGACGCCCGCGAGCTTCGGATCGCTCGCCGCGCATTCCGGCCCCGCGAACACGCAGCGCGGATGAAAGCGGCAGCCCGAGGGCAGCGCAAAGGGCGGCGGCACCGTGCCCTCGATCGACAGCAGCCGCTCGCGCGTCTGTTCCAGGCGCGGAATGCTCCCGAGCAGCCCGAGCGTATAGGGGTGCTGCGGGTCGTCGAACAGCGTGCCGACCGGCGCCTGCTCGACGATCCGGCCCGCATACATCACCGCGACCTTGTCCGCGGTCTCGGCGACCACCCCGAGATCGTGCGTGATCAGGATGATCGCCATCCCCGTCTCGCGCTGGAGATCGCCGAGCAGCGCCAGGATCTCCGCCTGCACCGTGACATCGAGCGCCGTCGTCGGCTCGTCGGCGATCAGCAGGTCCGGGCGGCAGGCGAGGGCCATCGCGATCATCACCCGCTGGCGCATCCCCCCCGAAAGCTGGTGCGGATACTCGTCGAGCCGGCGCTCCGGCGCCGGGATCCGCACGCGCGCCAGCGCCTCGACCGCCCGCGTGCGGAGCGCCCGCGCGCCGAGCGAGCGGTCATGCGCGCGCATCGCCTCGATGATCTGCCTGCCCACCGTGAAGGCCGGGTTGAGGCTGGTCATCGGCTCCTGGAAGATCATCGCGATCCGGTTGCCGCGCACGGCGCGCATCGCGGCGGGCGGCAGGCCCAGCAGGTCGGTGCCCTCGAACAGGATGCGCCCGGCGCCGATCCGCCCCGGCGGGGCGATCAGCCGCATGATCGAGAGCGAGAGCACCGATTTTCCGCACCCCGATTCGCCCACGATGCCGAGCGTCTCGCCGCGCCCGACCATGAGATCGACCCCGTCCACCGCCGGAACGTCGCCCATCTTCTGGCGGAAGACCGTGCGCAACCCTTCTATCCGGAGCAGCTCCGTCAACCCGCGCCCGCCGCCGCCAAGGAGGTCGGTTCCGGCCTCAGCTCCGATAATCCGGCTGGTCGTTCTCGATCAGCCGGAGCGAGGCCTCCCACGCCATATCGACATGCCCGCCGTCTCCCTCGCGGTTGAACTGCGCGGCCGTGTGCCGCCGCACCCTCTTGGCCGGGAAAACGAGCTTCGCCCCGCCCGCCTGCGCCGCGATCTGCGCCTGGCAGGCGCGCTCGAGGATGTAGACCTGGTCGAACGCGTCGGCGACCGAGGTCCCGCCGACGAGCAGCCCGTGGTTGCGCAGGATCATCGCCTTGTGCGTGCCGAGATCGCCGATCAGCCGCTCGCGCTCGGCCCGATCCAGGGCGATGCCTTCGTAATCGTGGTAGGCGAGATGGCCGTAGAACTTGAGCGCGTGCTGGCTGATCGGGAGCAGCCCCTTCTTCTGCGCCGAGACGGCGATGCCGGCCGCGGTGTGGGTATGGATCAGGCAGAGAATGTCGGGCCGCGCCATGTGGATGGCGGAGTGGATGACGAACCCGGCGGCATTGACCCGCCTGGTCTGCTGCTCGTCCCGCTCGACGATGGCGCCGTCGAGATCGATCTTCACCAGGTCCGAGGCGCGCATCTCGTGGAAGAAGGTGCCGTAATTGTTGATCAGGAAATGGTGCTCGGGGCCGGGGATGCGCGCGCTGAGATGGGTGTAGATGAGGTCGGTCATGCGGAAATGCGCGAGCAGCCGGTAGAGCGCGGCGAGGTCGCAGCGAATCTGCCATTCCTCGTCCGTGATGCCGGAGCGGGCGGCCGGGCGGCTGACGACGTTCATCTCGGTTCTCCGTGGCGGGACGGCTTGGCGGCCCCAATTCCGGCGGGCCTGAACGGCAATTCCAGCATGGACGCCCCCTCCAGGGGAAGTGACGAGGGAAGGGCTCGCCCCCGGTATGGCCCGATCCCGCCGCCGGCGTATGCTTGGCAGACAGGCTTCCAGCGGAGCGAACCGGATGGCGACGATCTCGATCAAGGCTGCGGACGGGTCCGGCAGCTTCGCGGCCCTGGTGGTCGAGCCGCAGGCCACGCCCGCCGGCGCCGTCGTGCTGATCCAGGAGATCTTCGGCGTCAACGACGCGATGCGCGCCGCCGCCGCCTGGGTGGCGGATCTCGGCTTCGTCGCCATCTGCCCCGACCTCTTCTGGCGGATCGAGCCCGGGATCGACATCACGGACAAGAGCGAGGCCGAGTGGAAGCGCGCCTTCGAGCTCTTCCAGAGGTTCGACCGGGCGAAGGGCATCGAGGATCTGAAGGCGACCCTGGCCGCGGCGCGGACGCTCCCCGGCGCCAACGGGCCCATCACCAACGGCAAAGTCGGGACGCTCGGCTACTGCCTCGGCGGCGCCGCCGCCTTCATGATGGCCGAGCAGTCGGACGCGGACATCAACGTCTCCTATTACGGCGTCGCGCTCGACAGCCTGCTGGACGGGCTCCCGGCCGTGACCAGGCCGCTCGTCGTCCATATCGCCGATCGCGACGAGTTCTTTCCCGCCGAGGGCCGCGCCAAGGTCGTCGCCGCGACCACCGGCCATCCGCTCATCAGCACCTACGTCTATCCCAACGCCGGGCATGCCTTCGCGCGCGTCGGCGGCATCCATTGGAACGGCCGCGCGGCGACCATCGCCAACGGCCGCACCGCGGAGGCCCTCGTCACCGTCCTCGGTTAACCGAGGCGGGCGAGCTCGGCGCAAATCCCCGCGGTCGTCACCTGCCGGCAATAGCCGCGGTTGTTGGCCAGCGCGCTTGCCTGCCGCGCCGCGCTCAAGCTGGCGCAGGCATCGCTCACCAGCGTCACCAGGTAGCCGAGATCGCAGGCGTCGCGGACGGCCGAATCGATGCACTGGTCGGTCAGCACGCCGGCGATGATGAGGTATTTCACCCCGAGATTGCCGAGCACGTAGTGGATGTTCGTCGAGATGAAGACGGAGGATGAAGTCTTCGGGATAACGATCTCGTCTCCCTCGGGCGCGATCTCGTCGAGCATCTCCGCGTCGCGCGATCCCCTGGCGCAGAAAATTCGCGAGATCTTGTAATCGAGGCTGAGGTCCCGCCCGTCCCGGGTCAGCGCCTCGATCACCGTGTACATCACCTCGACCCCGGCCGCCCGCGCCGCAAGCTGCACGCTGCGCATGTTCGGAACCGCCCGCGCGCGCATCTCCGCGAGGAAGAAGCCGTAGGTCGCCGCGACCTCCGCGGGCGAAAGCCCCGCATAGGCGCCGCCGCCCGGCGCCGAATGCTTCTGCACGTCGATGAAGAGGAGCGCCGTTTTTCCCTTTTCCACCGGGACATCGCGGCTAAGAGAAAAATTCTTCATTCTCAATTCTCTCCGATGCTTTCCAGAGCCAAAGGAAGAAGCCGCGCCAAACGCTCCGCCCAAGCCGCCTGGCCGCCCGGGGCGGCGATCAAATCCTGGCGGATCTCGATCTCGAGATAGTCGAGCCCGCCCCGCTCGGCGTGAACCGGCACGCCGTAATCGGTCTCGTCGGTCACGCGATAGGGCTCGTTCTCGCCCACCTCGAGGTTCTTCTCCCCGCGCAGCAGCGCAGCCAGCGCCCGCGAGAGCCGGGGCTTGCGGTTGTAGAGCAGGGCGCAGTGCATTCCCCGCGCCACACCCTTGAAAATGGGGGTAAAGCTGTGCATCGCGACATACACCGTCCGGCGCCCGGCCGCCCGCCTGCCCGCGATCATCGCCGCGATCGCGGCGTGGTAGGGGGCAAAGATCGCCCGCCGCCGCCGCTCCTTCTCCGCGGCCGTCAGTCGGGCGTTGCCCGGAACCATTGTCGTCTCGGACATTTCCGGAAACGCGCTCGGCGCCTCCGCCGGGCGGTTGCAATCGATCACCAGGCGCGAATAGCGCTGCATGACCGAAGCCGCATCGAGCCGCGCCGCCAGCCCGCGCGTCACCCCGGCGATGCCGATGTCCCAGGCGATATGGCGGCTTCGCTCCGCCGCCCCCAGCCCGAGATCGCCGAGTGCTGCGGGGATCCGCCGCCCCGCATGGTCGGCCGTGAGGAGGAAATCGCTCGCGCCCCCCGGGTTCAGCCGCCGCGCCGGCGCCGGTTCGCCCGGCCCGAGCAGCGGCGCCGGCTCAATAGACCGCCGCATAGCGGGCGCAGATCTCGGCATCCGGCAGGCCGGCAAGGGCGGCGATCTCGGCCTTCTTGAAGGCGAGATAGGCGGCCATCGCCGTCTCGCTCCACCAGCCCAGGGCAGCCTCGTCGGCGGCGAGCGCTGCCAGCGCCTCCGCCAGGCTGCGCGGCAGCAGCGGCGCCGCGGCGCCCGGCGCCGGGAGCGCCAGGCCCCGCTTGAGCCCGTCCACGCCGGCATGGATCAACGCGCCCAGGGCGAGGTAGGGGCAGCAGGAGGCGTCGGCGACCCGGAACTCGACATTGAACTGCTCGGCGGGCGGGGTTGCGGCGGTGGCGAAGACCGGGGCAATGCGCAACGCCGAGCCGCGATCCTGCACGCCGAGATCGGCGGCGACCGGCGCCCAGCGGTTGGGCGTGAGCCGGAAATAGGAGGCGACGGAGGCGGCGGAGAAGGCCGAGATCGCCGCCATGTGGGCGAGGATGCCGGCGAAGAAGGGTTCCGCGCGGGCACTCACGCCATAGGGCCGCGCCGGGTCGTGGGTGACCGGCTTGGCCCCCTCCCAGAGGCTCATATGGATATGCGTCCCGTTGCCGATGCCCGCCGGCTCGATCATCGGCGCCAGGATCGCCCGATGCCCGAGCCGCCAGGCGACCCCGCGCGCCATCTCGCGCATGATCACCGCTCCGTCCGCGGCCTGGAGCGCCGGCTCGTGGGCGACGGTCACCTCGAACTGGCGCGGCCCGTATTCGGGGAGGAAGCTGTCCGGGGCGAGGCCGGCCGCGTTGAGGGCGGCGATCAGCGCCTCGCCGAAGCCGCCCTGGCGGCGGAAGGCGTCGAGGGCGTAGGTGGCGCCCGGCCGGTCCTCGATGCCGGTATAGACGAACTCCTGCTCGAAGCTCGCCCTGAGCCCGAGCCCGTAGCCGGCGAGTGCCGCGATCGCCCGCTTGAGGAAGTCGCGCGGGCAGCATTCCCAGGGGCTGCCGTCGGTGTTCTGGATATCGCCGAGATAGAAGCGCTCGGCCGTCCCGTCATCGAACGGCACCGCGGCATGGGCGCGGTGGTCGGGCCTGATGATGAGGTCCCCGGCGGTGCCGAACGGCGTCGTGTAGATCGGGCCGAAGCACGACATCATGATGTTGGAGTGGGTGAGCCCCACCCCCTTGGCGAGCCTGGCCTCGGTGTCGGCGACCGGAAAAGCCTTGCCGCGGACCAGGCCCGCCCAGTCGCAGATGCCGGCGAACACCAGGTCTTCGCGTTGCATGATCGGGTCCATCTCGTGAAGGGGGGCGCCCTGGCGGTGCGGGGCGCGTGAGGAGTAGAACTAAACCATGAGTTTGGTCGATCTCGATACCCTGGCCGGCATGGTGCCGGCGGGTGCGGTGCTCGCCATTCCGCCGGACAATTCGGCGACGCCGGCGGCCTTCGCGCGCGCGTTGGCACGGGCCGCTTCCTCCCTCTGTCTGGTGGGAGTCCCGGTGTCAGGCTATGCCACGGACCTCCTGATCGGCGCCGGCTGTGTCGCCGAGGTGCAGTCGAGCGCGGTCTCGCTCGACGAGGCAGGTCTCGCGCCCTGCTTCACGCGTGCCATCGAGGCCGGTACGCTGCGGATGCGTGACGCGACCTGCCCCGCCATGCACGCGATGCTCGAGGCGGCGGCCAAGGGCATCCCATTCATCCCCATCCGCGGCATCCTCGGCAGCGACCTGCTCGCCCATCGGCCCGACTGGCTTGTGATCGAGAACCCTTTTTCCCCGCGCGACCCGATCGTCCTGCTGCCCGCGCTCGTGCCCGATTTTGCCGTCTTCCACGCCGTGATGGCCGACCGCTGCGGCAATGTCTGGGTGGGACGGCACCGCGAGCTCGCGGTGATGGCCCACGCGGCGCGCCGGACGTTCGTGACGGTGGAGCGCGTGATCAAGGAAAATCTTATGGACGACGAGCGGATGGCGCCCGGAACGATAAGCGGAGTTTATATCGAGGCGGTCGCCGTCGCCGAGCGCGGCGCCTGGCCGGGCGGGCTGACGGACGAATATCCGGACGATGCTGCCCATCTCGCGGAATACGCGGCGCTGGCGCGGACCGAGGAGGGGTTCCGGACCTATCTCGCGCGCTATGTCTACAACAGGCCGGCCGAGGCCGCGGAATGACGGCAGGGATCAGCGACGAGGGGCTGATCGCGGCGATCGCCCGGCTGATCCCGCCGGCGCGGCACGTGGCGATCGGGGCGGCGAGCCCGATCCCGACCGCGGCTGCGTACCTGGCGCGAGAAATGGCAGGTAACATACGGGTTTCATTACTTTACCAGCGCCGCGGCAATCCTTTCACCGACGGCACCGGAGAGCTTTTCGACCTCGCCGCGCAGGGCCGGATCGATCTTTTTTTCCTCGGCGGAGGCGAGATCGACGGGGCGGGAAACATCAACCTGATCGGCACCGGCGAATGGCCGGGCCGGACCGTGCGGTTCCCCGGCAGCTTCGGCTCGGCTTTCATGTACATGCTGGTGCCGCGGACGATCCTGTTTCGCCGCGAGCACTCGAAGCGGGTGCTGGTGCCGCGCGTCGCGCACATCTCGGCCCCGGGCACCTCGGCCCCGGGCGTGTTCCGGCGCGGGCACGCCGACGCGCTGGTCACCGGGCGGGCGATTTTTCGCTTTTCCCCCGCGCGGGCGCGGTTCACGCTCATCTCGGTGCATCCCGGGGAAAGCGAAGCGAGCATCCGGGCGGCGACGGGCTTCGACTACGATGTCGCCGAGTCGCTCGTTGAAACGCCGGAGGCGACGGAAGAACAACGAAAAATCCTGCGCCGCCGGCCGGCCGCCTGATGGGGGCGCTCGACGGGCTCAAGGTCGTCGACCTTTCGCGCGTGCTCGGCGGGCCGTACTGCACCATGATCCTCGCCGATCACGGGGCCGACGTGATCAAGCTCGAGCCGCCCCAGGGCGACGAGACGCGGGACTGGGGCCCGCCCTTCGATGCCGACCACACGGCGAGTTATTTCATCGGCGTCAACCGCAACAAGCGCTCGGTGGGGCTCGATCTTGCCAAGCCCGAGGGGCGGGCGGTGCTGCTGGCGCTGCTTACGGACGCGGACGTGCTGGTGGAGAACTTCAAGCCGGGAGCGATGGAGCGCTGGGGCCTCGGCTATGCGGCGGACCTTGCGCCGCGTTTTTCCCGACTTGTCCATTGCCGCATCTCGGGCTTCGGCGCCGACGGGCCGCTCGGCGGGATGCCCGGCTATGACGCGATCCTCCAGGCGATGACCGGGCTGATGAGCGTGAATGGGGAGCCGGCGAGCGGGGCGGTCCGGCTGGGCACGCCGGTGGTCGATCTTGCCACGGGGCTCTTCTCCGCGGTCGGCATCCTGATGGCGCTCCACGAGCGCGCGCGGTCGGGGCGGGGCCAGTTCCTCGACATGGCGCTCTATGATTGCGGGATGGCGCTGCTTCATCCCCAGGCCGCCAATTTCTTCCTCAACGGGCGCCGGCCGGTCCCGCTCGGCAACCCGCACCCGAACATCGCGCCGTACGAGAAATACCGCACGCGGACCTGCGATATCTTCGTCGCCATCGGCAATGACGGGCAATTCGGAAAACTCGCGCGCGAGATCGGCAGGCCGGCGCTGGCGAGCGACCCGCGCTTCCTCACCAATGCCGAGCGGCTCGCCCATCGCCCGGCGCTGATCGACGAACTCGCCGCCTGCTTCGCGGCCGAGGACGGGCATGCGCTGGCCGAGCGCCTGCTGGCCGCGGGGCTGCCGGTCGGGCCCGTGCTCGCCGTGGACGAGGCCGCCCAGGCGCCCCACACCGCGCATCGGGCGATGCTCGCCGAACTCGACGGCTATCGCGGGCTCGGCACCCCGATCAAATTTTCGCGCACGCCGGGCGGAGTGCGCCGCAAGCCGCCTGCCTTCGCCGCCGATACGGAGGAAGTGCTGGCGCAGCACGGGGTCGCGCCGGAGAGCGTCGGGAAAATCAGGGCGAGCGGCGCGCTGCCCGAGCGGCGGCGGAAATAGCGTGGGCCGGTGACCGAGGCCGGGATCCGGACGGCGATCGTCGCCGCTTGCCGGGAGATGAACGCGGCCGGGATCAACCAGGGAAAATCGGGCAATATCAGCGTCCGCCATGGCGCGACGATGCTGATCACCCCGTCCGCCGTGCCCTATGAGGCGATGCGGCCCGCGGACATCGCGGCGATGACGGTCGATGATGAGGGCGAGCATGCGCGCTGGGAGGGCCCGCTCCCTCCCTCGACCGAGTGGCGCTTTCATCGCGGCATCCTGCGCGCCCGGCCCGAGGCGGGGGCCATCGTCCATGCCCATCCGCCCTACTGCACGGCGCTCGCCATCGCCCGCCGGGCGATCCCGGCCTGCCATTACATGATCGCGAAGTTCGGCGGGGCCGATGTCCGGCTTGCCGACTATGCAACCTTCGGCAGTGCGGCGCTCTCGCGCCATGCGCTGGAGGCGCTCGAGGGCCGCTCGGCCTGCCTGCTCGCCAACCATGGGATGATCGTCTTCGGCCGCGACCTGGCGCGTGCGCTCCTGGCGGCGATCGAGCTCGAGGCGATCGCCCGGCATTACTGCCTCAGCCTCGCGATCGGCGGGCCGCATCTCCTGAGCGCGGCGGAGGTCGCCGAGGCGGCGGAGACGTTCCGCGCCTACGGGACCCCGGACGGCGGCTGACGGGGGTTGCTGGGCTTCGGACGGCCGCCTATAGCCGCCGCAGGCAGGAGGGCGCATGGCGAATTTCGCGGAGAGTGCGGTCCTTGCCGCGCCGCCCGGGAAGCAGGCGCAGGCGGACGGGGCGGGGCCGAGTTCTGGCGAATGCGTTGCGGGCGCTGGCGATCGACGGGGTCGAGGCGGCGAAGTCCGGCCATCCCGGCATGCCGCTCGGCATGGCCGACGCGGCGAGCCTGCTCTGGACCCGCTTCCTCAAGTTCGACGCCGCCGATGCGAGCTGGCCGGACCGCGACCGGTTCGTGCTCTCGGCCGGGCATGGCTCGATGCTGCTCTATGGGCTGCTGCACCTGACCGGCTTCGCCGGGATGGAGATGGGGGCGCTGCGGCGGTTCCGAAAACTCCATTCGGCGGCCGCGGGGCACCCGGAGGCGGGGCTCCATCCCGCGATCGAGACCACCACCGGCCCGCTCGGGCAGGGGCTGGCGACGGCTGTGGGGATGGCGCTGGCGGAGCGAATTCTGGCGGCGCGGTTCGGCCGGAGCCTGGTCGATCACCGGACCTTTGCGATCGTCTCGGATGGCGACCTGATGGAAGGGATCAGCCATGAGGCAGCCTCGTTCGCCGGCCATCTCCGGCTCGCCCGCCTCACCGTGCTCTACGACGACAATGCGATCTCGATCGACGGGCCGACGGGCCTCACGCTCTCCGACGATCCGTTGAAGCGGTTCGCCGCCCTCGGCTGGGCGGTGAAGCGCGTGGACGGGCACGACCCCGGGGCGGTCGGGGCAGCGCTTGCGGCGGCCAGCCGCTCCCAGCGCCCCAGCCTGATCGCCTGCCGCACGGTCATCGGCTATGGCGCGCCGCACAAGGCCGGCACCGAAGCCGCCCACGGCGGGCCGCTCGGCGCGGAGGAGGCGGCGGGGGCGAAGCAGGCGCTGGGGTGGGACGCGCCCCCCTTCACGGTGCCGGACGAGATCGCCGCCGCGTGGCGGGAAGCCGGCGCGCGCGGCGCCCCGCAGCGGCGCGCCTGGCTCAGGAGGCTCGCGCACCATCCGCTGCGCGGCGAGTTCGAGCGGGTGATTTCGGGCCGGCTGCCGGATGCCTCCTACGCGGCACTTGCGTCGCTGAAGGCCGAGCTGGTCGCCACCCGGCCGCGGCTGGCGACGCGCCAGGCGAGCCAGAAGGTCCTCGAGGCGCTGGTGCCGGCGGTGCCGGAACTGATCGGCGGATCGGCCGACCTCACCACGTCCAACCTGACCGAGGTGCGCGGGATGGTGGCGGTGGGCCCGGGCCGCTATGCCGGGCGCTACATCCATTACGGCGTGCGCGAGCACGGCATGGCCGCGGCGATGAACGGGATGGCGCGGCATGGCGGGATCATCCCCTATGGCGGAACGTTCCTCGTCTTCAGCGATTACATGCGCCCCGCAATGCGGCTTGCGGCGCTGATGGAGACGCGGGCAATCTACGTGCTGACACATGATTCGATCGGTCTCGGCGAGGACGGGCCCACGCATCAGCCGGTCGAGCACCTCGCAGGCCTCAGGGCGATGCCGAATTTTTTCCTGTTCCGGCCGGCCGATGCAATCGAGACGGCCGAGTGCTGGGAGCTGGCGCTCCGCCGGAGCGATGGGCCGAGCGGGCTCGTGCTGACCCGCCAGGCCCTGCCGGCGCTGCGTTTCCAGGCCGGGGAGAATTTTTCGGCGCGCGGGGGCTATGTACTGGCCGAGGCTGCCGGCGGGGCGCAGGCGACGCTGATCGCCAGCGGCTCGGAGGTCGCGATCGCGATGGAGGCGCGAGAGGCGCTGGAGGCCTCCGGCATCGGCGCCGCCGTCGTTTCGCTGCCGTGCTGGGAGCTCTTCGCCGCCCAGGACGCGTCCTATCGCGAGGCGGTGCTCGGCACCGGCCTGAGGGTTGGCATCGAGGCGGCCGGCGGCTTCGGCTGGGAGCGCTGGCTGGGGCCTCGGGGAATTTTCATCGGCATGAGGGGGTTCGGCGCGTCGGCGCCGGCCGAGGATCTCTACCGGCATTTCGGCATCACCGCCGAGGCCGTGGCCGCCGCGGTCCGCGGCCGGAGCGGGTGAGGGGAGGGGTTCGGCGATGGCGGTCAGGGTCGGCATCAACGGGTTCGGGCGGATCGGGCGGCTCGTGCTGCGGGCGATCGTCGAGAGCGGGCGGGAGGATGTGGTTCCCGTGGCGATCAACGATCTCGGCAGCGTCGAGGCGAACGCCCATCTCTTTCGTTACGACAGCGTCCATGGCCGTTTTCCGGGCGAGGTCGCGGTCAACGGCCAAGGGATCGAGATCCGCCACGGCAACCGCCGTTACGGGCCGATCCGGGTTTCGGCGGAGCGCGACCCGACCAAGGTGCCGTTCGCGGGGGTCGACGTCGCGCTCGAATGCACCGGGCTCTTCACCAAGCGCGAGGCGGCGGCGGCGCTGCTGAGCGCCGGCGCGCGCAAGGTGCTGGTCTCGGCGCCGGCGGATGGGGTCGATGCGACGATCGTCTATGGCGTCAACCAGGACGTGCTCAGCCCGGCGATGACGATCGTTTCGAACGCGTCCTGCACCACCAACTGCCTGGCACCGATGGCGAAGGTGCTGCACGACAGCTTCGGCATCCTCCGCGGCTACATGGTGACGATCCACTCCTACACCGGCGATCAGCGCACGGTCGATACGCTGCACAAGGATCTGCACCGGGCGCGGGCGGCAGCGGTCTCGCTGATCCCGACGACGACGGGTGCCGCGCGCGCGGTGGGGCTCGTCCTGCCGGATCTGAGGGGAAAACTCGACGGGACGGCGATCCGCGTGCCGACGCCGAATGTTTCGCTGGTTTCGCTCGACGCCAATCTCGCCCGCCCGGCGACGGTTGGCGAGATCAACGCCGCGATGCAGGCCGCCGCCGCCGGCCCGCTCAAGGGGATCCTCGATTACAACACGGAAAAACTGGTGAGCGTGGACTTCAACCATGTCTCCGCCTCGTGCAGCTTCGATGCCACGCAGACCGCCGTGGTGGATGGCGCGCTGGCCCGGGTGATGGGCTGGTACGACAACGAGTGGGGCTTCTCCAACCGCATGGCCGATACGGCAGCCCTTCTCGGCAGCCTCTGAGCCGCGCGCCGTGAGCGGGCGCATCCACGGCCTGGACGAGGCCGCGGTCGCGGGACGGCGCGTGCTGCTGCGCGCCGACCTCAACGTCCCGCTGCGCTACGGGCGGGTCGCCGACGCCACGCGGATCGCGCGTCTCGTGCCGACCATCCGCGAGCTCGCGGAGAAGGGCGCGCGGGTCATCGTCTGCAGCCATTTCGACCGGCCGAAGGGCAAGCGGCGGCCGGAGATGTCGCTTGCGCCACTGGCCCCGGCGCTGGCCGACGCGCTCGGCCGACCGGTGGTGTTCTGCACCGAGTGCATCGGCGAGGAGGTCGGGCACGCCGCTTCCGGGCTCGCCGACGGCGGCGTTCTTCTGCTCGAGAACACGCGCTTCTACCCCGGCGAGGAGGCGAACGATCCCGCGTTTGCCGCCGAGCTCGCGAAACCCGCCGAGATCTTCGTCAACGACGCGTTCTCGGTTTCGCACCGCGCCCATGCCAGCACCGAGGGCGTGGCGCGGCTGCTGCCGAGCTATGCCGGGCGGCTGATGGAGGCGGAGCTCAAGGCGCTGGACGCGGCACTCGGCCACCCGGCGCGGCCGGTGGGCGCGATCGTCGGCGGGGCCAAGGTTTCGACCAAGCTCGCCCTGCTCGGCAATCTCTGCGCCAAGGTCGATCTCCTGATGATCGGCGGCGCGATGGCCAACACTTTCCTCGCAGCGCTTGGGATCGCCGTCGGCCGCTCGCGCGAGGAGGCGGAAAGCCACGCGGAGGCGCTGAAGATCCTGGATCTGGCCAAGGCGGCGGGCTGCGAGATCCTCCTGCCGGTCGACGCGGTGGTGGCGGCGGTGCTCGAGCCCGGGACGACGAGCGAGGTGGTGGCGGTGGGGGCGGTGCCGGCGACGCTGATGATCCTCGATGTCGGCCCGGCGAGCGTGGCGGCATTCGAGGCGCGGCTCGCGCGGCTGAAGACGCTGGTCTGGAACGGGCCGGTCGGAGCGTTCGAGACGCCGCCCTTCGCCGCCGGGACGGTGGCGATTGCCGAGGCGGTGGCGGCGGCGACAGAGGCGGGAAAACTCTGCTCGGTGGCCGGGGGGGGCGATACGGTGGCGGCGCTGAATTTCGCCCATGCGACCGAGCGGCTCACCTATGTTTCGGCCGCCGGCGGCGCGTTCCTCGAGTGGCTCGAGGGAAGGACGCTGCCGGGGGTGGCGGCGCTGATCCGCTAGGGGCGGCCGCTCACGCAGCAGTGTAGCGGCAGGGCGTGGCGCAAAACGTTAACGGCGGGTAAATGCGGGAGCGACGAGCCGCAACGCTTCCGGGATTTACCTGCCGTTCATCCGATGCGCCGCATCATCCTCCACATGATCGCAAGCAACGCGCTCGCCGCTTTCTCGGTGCAGCCAGGCGCCATAGGGGCGGCGCGGCCGGTCACGCCGGCGCGAGCCGAAAGTTCGGCGGCGAGCGGGCGCAATACGCCATCGACGAGCGCGCCGCAGCAATTGCTGAGTGCGCCGGCGGCGCCGCAGGGCGGGAAAATTCTTCCGCGAGGCTCGCTGCTCGATCTGTCGGTCTAGGCGGCTTCGCTCGGCGGATCCCGCTAGATCGAGCGGAGGATCCGGGCGAGCAGCCCGGGCGGGGATTCGGTTGCGAGCGTCTTGAGATCCGCGGTGGTGCCGGCAATATCCGGGCTCCGGCTGTCCATCGAGGGGATGATCAGCCGGCAGGCGCCCTCCTTGTCGAAAACATAGATCGCGGCGCTGTGCGAGACCTCGTAGGGGCTCGACTTGCTCGCCGGGGTGACCGAATAGGCGACCCGATAGCGCCGGGCGAGAGCGGCGAGCTGGTCGGGCGTGCCGCGCAGGCCGACGATCTCGGGGGCGAAGAGGGCAACGTAGCGGGCGAGGATCGGCAACGTGTCGCGGCTCGGATCGACGGTGACGAAGAACATCGTGACCCGGCTCGCCAGCGGGCCCAGCCCCTTGAAGACGGCGGCCATGTTGGAGAGCGTGGTCGGGCAGGCATCAGGGCAGTTCGTGTAGCCGAAATAGAGGAGGTCGACCCGATGGCGGTAATCGGTTTGCGCGACCTCGCGGCCATCCCCGGCGCGCTCCATGGTGAAGGCGAGCGGGGGGAAAGTCCCGCTCACGTCCACATTGTGCCATTTCGGGTCCCGGCCGCAGGCAGTGAGCGGAGACGCGGCGAGGAGCGAAGCGGCGAGGAGGGGGCGGCGGCCGAGAGGAGAGCGGCCAACCGGTATTTGGCCCATGGGGCGGCTCTAGACCCCGCTTCGGAGGACATCAAGCCCGCGGCCGGAACGATGCTACCCGGCTTCGGCGGAGGCGCGCAGGCGCGCGCCGTTGTCCCAGAGGATGCGGCGGCGGAAGGCGGGATCGAGGTCGGCGAGCTGGCGATGCGGCTCGGGCAGGCCCATGCCGTAGGGCCAATCGGAGCCGAAGAGGATGTGATCGGCCCCGAAGCGCTCGGCGGCGAGGGTGAGGGCGGCCAAGTCGTGGGCGATGCAGTCGGCGCAGAAGCGGCGGAAGGCGTGGCGGGCACGCTCCGCACCCGTGTCGGCGCCGGGCCGGCCGGTGAGCTGGCCGCGCTCCAGCCGGCCCGCCACGGCGGCGGCGGTGCCGCCGGCATGGGCGAGGCAGATCGTGATGCCGGGATTTCGCTCGAGGATGCCGGACATGGCGAGATGCGCCGCGGCGAGCGCCGTTTCGCCCGGGCCGCCGAGGAGGTTGTGGAGGTAGAAGCGATCGAGCCGAGGGTCGCAGCCCTTGCAGGGATGGAGGAAGAGGAAGGCGCGGGCGGCGTCGAGGGCAGGCCAAAGCGGGTCGTAGGCGGGATCGGAGAGGGTGATTTCGCGCTCGGCCGCGCCGGCCGGCATGGCGAAGCGGGCGCGGCCGGAAGCGGCCGCCTCGGCCACGATCTCGATTGCGATTTCCGGCGCCTGAAGGGGGAGGTGGAAGAGCGGCGCCAGGCGGGTGGGGAAGCGGGCGGTCGCCTCGGCGAGCCCGTCATTGACGTAAGCCGCCCAGTGCCGCGCCGCGGCGGGGCCGAGCGCAAGCCGGTAGAGCGTCGGCGGGATCGAGATCCAGGCCCGCTCGACGCGGTTCGCATCCATCCAGGCGATCAGCGCCTCGGGGCGGGATGCCGGCTCGAGGCCGATCGGAGCGCCGTCCACGGCGAGGGCTTCGCCGTTCCAGGCGATGCCGGGGAGCGCGCCGAGGCGGGCCGGCAGGACGGGGACGATGTGGGCATGGACGTCGAGCGCGATCGCTTCCATCGCTCAGGCCCCGAACACGTCTTCGTAGAGGCGGAGCCAGTTGCCGTAGGCGATCTTCTCGACCTCGGCGGGCGAGAAGCCGACCTCGGCGAGGCCTTCGGGGATGGTGCCGATCTGGCGGAGCTCGGCGAACCACGAAGCCGGTGGCACCTTGCCCGGCCGTGCGGGGGAGCCCGCGCCGTAATTGATGCCGCGGGTCCAGCGTCCCTTCCGCATCCAGTCATAGTCGACGAGCGTGTGGTTGTGGCTGCGGTCCGTGCCGATCGCGACATGGTCGATGCCGATGAGATCGACGGTCCGCGCGATCATTCCGCACCAGGCGCCAAGCGAGCTCAGATACTCGTCGCCGGTGATGTTGCGGTACGTCGCGCAGCCGAGCACGCCGCCCTTTTCGGCGAGCGCGCGCAGCACGTCGTCGGTCTTGTTGCGCTGGTGGGGGAAGAGGCTCGCCGGATTGGCGTGGGTGATGGCGACGGGCTTTTCGGAATAACCGATGGCATCGAGCGTGGTTCGGTTGCCGACATGGGAGAGGTCGACGAGAATCCCCGTTCGGTTCATCTCGCGGATCACCTCGCGGCCGAATCGGGCGAGGCCGGAATCCTCCGCTTCGTAACAGCTCCCGCCGAGCGCGTTCTGGTTGTTGTAGGTGAGCTGGATCACGCGGATCCCCATATCCGCGAAGAGCTCGACGAAGCCGATGCGCCCGCCGAGCAGCTCGGAATTCTGCGAGCCCAGGATGAGAGCGGTGCGGCCGGCGGCGGCGGCGGCGCGGATCTCGGTGGCACTCGTTGCGATGTCCACGAGGTCGGCATGGGCGCGGGCGAGCTCGCGGAACTGGCCGATCCGGTCCATGGTCTCGACCGGCCCCTCCCAGAAGGCGCAGGTCACGGTCACGCACCCGACATCGCCCTGGCGAAGTCCCTCGAACGCGGCGCGGTCGAAATGGCCGCACTGCAAGCCGTCGATCAGCATCTGCTGCGTCGTCCTCTGCTGCGAATGGAGAGCAAGTTGCGCGTGGGCGTCAGGCCCCGGGAATCACCGTCGGGGTCAAGCGGGCGCGCCGGCGCGGATCAGCCCGGCGCGGATATCGGCGAGCACGGCCGCGCTCGCGTTGTGGCCGGCGATGCCGGAGACATAGTTTCCGGGCCAGGTTCCGTTGCCGCTGAGATAGAGCCCCCGTGTCGGCGTGCGGTAGGCGTGCAGGCCGGGCAGCGGGCGCATCCAGAACATGTTCCAGGGCAGCGCGTCGCCATGGGTGATGTTGGCCTCGACCAGGCCGTATTCGCGCTCGAACTGCTCGGGATCGATGCAGCGATAGTCGGTGATGAGGTCCGGCAGGCCGGGCATGTATTCGGCGAGGGCCGCGATGCAGCGCTGCGCGAAAAGCTCGCGCTGGGCGCTCCAGCTTCCCGCGGCGAGGCGATAGGGCGCGTTGCCTATATTGAGGCTCAACACGTGCCGGCCCGGAGGGGCGAGCATGGGTGAGGTCACGGAGGGGCAGAGGCCCCAGATGACGGGTTTTTCGGAGAGGCGGCCGAGCATCATGTCGGTATGCGCCTCCTCGAGATAATCGAGGCTTGGGGCGATGCGGAACTGGGCGGCGGCGAGCGCCGGGGCCGCCGCACCGGCGGCGGCGAAGCGCGGCGGGCCATCGAGGGCGAGGACGATCTTGAAGGCGCGGCCGCGCATGGCGCGCCGGCGCATCCTCGCGCGAAGCTCGCTCCATTCCGGATCGTCGGCGAGGAGATCGACCACGGTGGTGCGCGGGTTGATCGCGGCGATGACGATCGGGGCCACGATCTCCTCGCCGGCCCGGGTGAGCACGCCGGCGACGGCGCCGTCGCGCGTCAGGATGCGTGCGATCGGGGTCGCGATGCGGACGGTGCCGCCGCGGCTCTTGAGGCTCGCCGCCATCGCCGTGACGATGGCGCCCATCCCGCCGACCGGAAGCCCCGTGGAGCCGCGGAGCGGCATGCGGCGCGGATCATGGTCCGCCGCCGCGCGCACCGAGGCGAGCGAGAGCGGGCGGATCAGGAGGTTGAGCGGGGTGCCGGCGGAGGAGGGCGCGACCTGGCCGCCGACCACGGCGAGGGGGGCGATCAGGGCCTGGGTCTCGGGGGCGAGGGAGAACTCGTCCATCAGGTCGCGGGCGCTACCGAAGAAGATGCGCGCGAAGGCTTCCTGATCAGCGAGCGTGGCGAGGTTCCGCACCAGCTCGTGGAGCGTGGGGGGCGGGGCGAAGAGGGAGATGCCGAGCCGCTCGGCGAAATTCTGGAGATAGTCGAAGAAGGATTTGTAGCGCGCGGCCTCGCCCGGGGCGAAGCGCTCGAGCTGCTCGGCGTTGCGCGCCTGGTCGCGCCAGCCGACATAGAGCCGCCCGTCGGTCAGCGGATGGACGAGCGTGGGATCGGGGCGGATGAAGCGCAGGCCGTGGCGCTCGAGCGCGAGGTCGGCCACGATCTTCGGCTCGAGCGAGCCCGGCGAGTTGCTGATCGCGGTGCGGTAGCCGGGCATGAACTCGACCGTCGCGGCCGGGCCGCCGAGGCGCGGCGCGGCTTCGAGGACGACGACGGCGAGCCCGGCGGCGGCGAGGTAGGAGGCGGCGACGAGGCCGTTATGGCCGCCGCCGACGATGATCGCCTCGTAGTTCGGCGCGGCGCCGATCACCGGCGCCGCGAGCGCGGGCGGGGCTTCGCTCACTCTTGCCTCAACGCATGTTTCACCGGGGAACGAACTGGTTGGTGTAATAGTCGCTCGCCGGGCGCTTCGACGTGATCTCGCCCACCGATTGCAGGGTGGAGACGAGACGCTGCCATTCGGTCGGGCTCTGGAGGCCCCAGCTCGGATCGCCGGGCGAGGTCGAGAGCGCGAGGAGGCTGTCGAAGTAATCGACGCAGCGTGCGTCGGAGCCTGCGAGATGGACCTGCGAATGCATGAAGACGCAGGCGGCGTGGGGGTCCTCGGCGGCCGCGATGAAGCCGCGGCGGGTCGCGATCAGGAATTTCCGGATCGCGTCCGGGTGGGCCTTCATGAAGGCGTTGTTGACGGCGAAGCCGAAGCCGATCAGCGGCACGCCGTAATTGGAGAGCAGGAGCGTCTCGGGCTGCTGGCCGGTGGCGCGGACGTAGGTGTCGTAGGCGGGGGCGTCGCCGCTCACGACGTCGATCGAGCCGCTGAAGAGGGCGGCGGTCTTCGCGGTCGTGTCGAGCGCGACGATGTTCAGCCGGCTCGCGGGAATATGGAAGATCGCGCTGAAGACTTTCAGGCTGAGCCCGTCCGAGCCGCCGGGCGTGCTGCCGATGCGCGGGCCGAGCAGCGATTGCGGGCCGGTCAGGCTGACGTGGCCCTTGATGCCGACGAAGGAGGCGCCGGATTTGTGCTGGTAGATCGCGACGACGGTGATCGGCGCGCCCTTGCCGATGAGCTGGGCGGCGTTGGTGACGTTGAGATGGGCGATGTCGAACCCGCCCTGGGCGAGGAGCAAGGCGCTGGTCGCCGAACCGCGCCCCTGCTCGATATCCACGTCGAGCCCTTCGGCCTTGTAGTAGCCGCGCGCCTTGGCGATCAGGAACGGCGAATGGTAGGGCAGCCACGACCAGTCGAGCACCAGGCGGACGGGCTCGGCGGCGCGGACCGGGGCGATGGCGAGCAGCAGCAGCGCGGCGATCGTTCCGAGCAGGATTTTCGCGCGGGCGGGACGAAATCGGCCAAGCGGCATTTCCATTGTCCTCGTGTTCGGATGGGGGCGTTCAGGGGCTTCGCTTCAGGCGGTGGCCTGCTCGAGCGTCCGGCGGCGCTCGCGCTCGCTCGCCTGCCAGGGCAGCGCCCGCCGTTCGATCCATTCGGCGAATTTCCAGACGGCGACGCCGAAGATCGAGAAGACGGTGACCGCGGCGAAGGCGAGCGGGGTTTCCATATCGCCGACGGACTGGACCAGGAGATGGCCGAGCCCGCGGTTGGAGGCGACGAACTCGCCGATGACGGCGCCGACCGGGGCGAGGGTGATCGAGATCTTTATGCCGGAGAAGATGCTGGGCAGCGCGCCGGGAAAGCGGATCTTGCGCAGGACCTGCCAGGGGCTCGCGCCCATCGAGCGGACCATCTCGACGAGCTCGGGATCGGCGGAGCGCAGCCCGGCGACGGTGTTCACGATCATCGGGAAGAAGGTGAAGGTGACGACGAAGAAGATCTCGCTCCGCAGGCCGAAGCCGAACCAGACGAGGAAGAGCGGCGCGATGACGACCTTCGGCACGGCGTGGGCGACGACGAGCCAGGGCGTGAGCGCGCGGTCGAGCGTGCGGGAGGCGGCGATCAGCGCGCCGGCGGTGAGGGCAAGCGCAAGCGCGATCAGGAATCCCGCGGTGGCGGCGGCGATCGTCACGGCGAGCTGGGAGAGGAGCAGGCCGGCATTGTCCACCATCTGCGCGAGCACGAGCGCGGGCGAGGGAAAGACGTAGGAGGGGAGCCGGGTGGCGCGGACGAGAAGCTCCCAGGCGAGAAGCCCGACGAGGAGGCTCGTCGTGGGGGCGAGGATGGCGGCGGCGAGGCGTCTGGCAAGGGCGCGGGAGGCGCTCATCCGACGAGGATCCCGGCCTGCTCGAAATGGCGGCGGATGCGGCGGACGATCCGGCCGAATTCGACCTCCTCGCGGAGCGCAAGGTGCCGCGGGCGGGGGAAATCGACGTGGATCTCGTCGAGGATGCGGCCGGGATGGCCGGACATGACGATCACCCGATCGGCGAGGAAGACCGCCTCGGCGATGCTGTGGGTGATGAGCAGCGCGCCGACGCCCTCGGCGAGCTGCACCTCCTGGAGGAGGACGTTCATCTGATCGCGCATCAGGGCATCGAGCGCGCTGAAAGGCTCGTCGAGCAGGAGGAAGGAGGGTTGCGGCAGGAGGGCGCGGGCGATCGCGGCGCGCTGGCGCATGCCGCCCGAGAGCTCCCAGGGATGGCGGGCGGCGAAGGAAGCAACGCCGAGCCGTTTCAGCAGATCGAGCGCGCGGGCGCGCGCGGAAGCGGGTTCGAGGTGCTTGATCTCGGCCGGCAGGAGGACGTTTTCGATGACCGTCCGCCAATCGAGCAGGAGATCGCGCTGGAAGACGATCCCGACATCGGCGAGCGGCCTGGCGACCGGCATTCCGTTGGCGTGGACCGCGCCTTCGGTGGGTGGCTCGAGGCCGGCCATCATCCGGAGCAGCGTGCTCTTGCCGCAGCCGCTCGGGCCGACGACGCTGACCGCTTCGCCGGCGGAGACGGCGAGGGTGACGGGGGCGAGGGCGCGGACGGCCCGCGGCCCCTGGCCGTAGGATTTGGAGGCGGCGAGCAGCGCGATCCCGGGACGCGAGGGGGCGGGCGACGCGCCGGGGGGCGCGATGCCGCGTGGGCCCGGCTCGGGGCTTTGCCGCTTCAGGGCTGTCTCGTTTCCCACGCGTGCTGGCCAGCGACTTCGGTGATCGGGTGGCCCGCCGCCGGGTGGCGGCGGGGAGGGCATCGTGTAATCGATTTCATCCGGCGGCGCAAGCCCACGCGTTTCAGGCGCGTCCCTCAGCGTGATATCCGGCCCCGCCAGCGATGAAGGGCGACCACGGTCCAAACCCCTTCGACCAATCCGAACGGCCAGGCTCCCTGGAGAAACCCGTAGGTGGACCCCAGCGCGCATGAGAGCGCGAAGCCCAGGATGAACCAGGGGCTTCGGCTCTCGAGGGCGTAACAGACGAGCATTGCGGTGACGGCGACGAGACCGAAGATCGTGAGCGTGCTCATGACGCTGCCCGGCGATGGCGACCGCGCTCGCCGGGGTCGGGGCGGCCGGATCCCCTGCGGCTTGGTTCAGGCCGAGCGGCGGAGGATGAGCGCGCGCTCGATGACGGTGAGCGGCGGCGGCTCGCCGCCCGCCTCGACGAGGCGGAAGAAGTCCTGCGCCTTGCGCGCGAGCATCTGGGCGTCATCGGAGACGGTGGTGAGGGCGGGCCGGACATGGGCGCTCCAATCGACATTGCCGAATCCGATCACCGCGACGTCCTCCGGGACCGCGAGCCCGCGATCGAGGATCGCGGCGATGGCGCCGAGCGCGATCTCGTCGCTGCCTGCCTGCACGGCATCGGGGCGGCGGCCGGACTCGAGCATGCGCGCGAGCGCCTCGTAGCCGGCGCGGTAGCGGTAGGAGGCGTCGGTGACGAGGTCCGGGCGGTGGGAAAGCGGGATCTCGGCGAGCGCGTCGCGGTAGCCTCGGTAGCGTTCGGCGCCGAGCGCGGAGCCGGCGATGCGCCCGACATAGGCGATCGCGCGCCGGCCGGTGCCGAGGAGGTGGCGAACGGCCTGGCGCGTCGCCGCGCGGTCGTTCTGGACGATCGAGGGGATGCCGTGCGCCTGGAGGCGCTGGCGGAGCGAGAGAATGGCGATGCCGCTCTCGCGGAGGCTTTGGGCGAGGCGGGTGAGGAGGGGGACGGGCAGGCGGTCGGTCGAGGCGATGGCGACGCCGCGGAGGCGGAGTGCGAGGGCGCGCTCGACGATGCGCTCGAGCCGGGCCTCGCTGTGGCCGAGGTCGTAGAGGAGGAGATCGAGGCCGATCTCGCCGAGCATCGCCTCGACATGCTTGGTGAGGCCCGCATAGACGCTCTGCTCGATGTCTCCGACGAGGAGGGCGACAGTGCTGCTGCGGCCGAGGCGGAGCGCGCGGGCAGCCGGGTTCGGACGGAAGGCGAGGTCCTGGATGGCCGCCAGCACGCGGGCACGGGTGGCCTCGCTGACCCGGGCGCTGCGGCTGAGCACGCGGGAGACCGTCGCGGCGGAGACGCCGGCGCGGCGGGCGACATCGATCACCGTGGGCGTCACGGTTGGCGGGTTCATTCTCGCCCGGACACTGCCGCTCTCGGAGGGTGTGGAATTCGGGTCTTCCCCGGGTTGGATGCGCGATATCGGCTGCGAAGCGGGACGCCCGAGGCCGGCAGCGCGCCGCTTGCCGGGCCGGTTGCCGCGCCGGTCGCCGGGCCGGTTGCCGCGCCGGTCGCTGGCGGGCGGTTCTCCCCCGGCGGGTCCGCTGCCGTCAACCGCTTCGGGCGCGGAAGCAGGTCGCGAGGTGGTCGTCCACCATGCCGCTCGCCTGGAGCAAGGCGTAGCAGATGGTCGAGCCGACGAAGCGGAAGCCGGCCTTGCGCAAGCTCTTGCTCATCGTGTCGGAAAGGGCGGTGCGGGCGGGGACCTCTTCCATGGCGCGCCAGCGATTGACGATCGGCGTGCCGCCGACGAACGACCAGAGATAGGCATCGAGGCTGCCGTGGGCGGCGATCGCCGCGAGTGCGGCCTCGGCGTTCGAGCGGACCGAGAAGATTTTCAGGCGGTTGCGGATGACGCCGGACTGGCGAAGCGCGGTTTCGAGCTCGCTGTCGGTCATCGCGGCGATGCGGGCGATGTCGAATTCATGGAAGGTGCGGCGGTATTCCTCGCGGCGGGCGAGGATGGTGCGCCAGGAGAGGCCGGCCTGGGCGCCTTCGAGGGTGATGAGCTCGAAGAGCGCGCGATCCTCATGGTGAGGCGTGCCCCATTCGCGGTCGTGATAGGCGATCATGGCGGGGCTGCCGGCGGCCCAAGGGCAACGGGCGTCGCAGCAGGGGCGGGCGTCGGCGGCGGGGTGGGGCGGGGCGGCGGGCATGGAGCGTCTTATAGCCCGGCGGCGGACGTGGCGGCGGACGTGGCGGCGCGATGGGGGAAGGGCGCGAAGAGCAGGCCGAGCGTCCAGCCGATATAGAACCGCACGTCGATCCAGAAGTTCGGGGAATCGTAGAGCGCGAGGCGGTCGAGGCGGAGGGAGGCGAGGAATGCGTCGAGGAGGAGGGCGAGCGCGAGCCAGACCGCGGCGGTGCCGGCGACGCTCCAGGCGCAGCGGATGAAAGCGCGCTCCCCCGGTTCGCGCGCCACGACGCGGTAGCCGAGGAGCAGGATGCAGAGGCAGGGGATGATCGTCGCGATCAGGTCCTGCGCGGTCCAGCGGAAGAGCCAGGCGGTGAAGAAGGGGGAGGCGGCGGCGGCAAGTCCGAGCGGCGCGGCGCGCCACAGGCGGCCGAAGGCGAGCCAGGCAAGCGTGACGGCGAAGGGGACGATGGCCCAGGCGGTGGTCAGCCCGATGGCGGCGTCGAGGCCGGCGCTGGTCGGCGTGTGTTCGCCGGCGCGTTCGGCGATGTAGGCGGCCATCGCGGCGTGGAGACAGACCGAGGCGAAGGCGAAAGAAATGCCGATGGCGGCGGCGAAGAGGGCACTGCGCGGTTGTTTCGCGGCGGCGACGCGATGCCCGGAGGCGTCATGGCGGTGGCCGTGGACGAGGCCGCGCAGGCGCTCGATGGCGGGCTCGACGAAAAAGGCGAGGAAGAGGCCGATCAGCAGGGCTGAGATGAGAGTCGGGCGGTCGAGATGGCCGATGGTGAGGCGGAGGCCGCGCCAGATGAATTCCGGGGCAGCGGCGCAGATTGCGATCCAGAGCGCGGAGGCGAGGGCGGACGCGCCGGCGGAGGCCGCGGCGGCGGCCCCCGCGAGCAGGTCCTGGGCGCGGCGGAGGGGTGGCGGGGCGGGCGAGGGGCGTGGCATGGGGCGTTATGTCGGAGGGGCGGGGGGCGCCGGGGTGGTCATCGGGGGTGGGGTTGCGCGCGTCAAGCGCAATTGGCGGAAGCGCCCCGCGTTGCAAATTTCGCCTGGCGCCTGGCGCCGGTCGATCAGGACGATCGGAGAGGCGGCGTGCC
Organism: uncultured Pseudomonadota bacterium; assembly: GCA_963840545.1. GTDB lineage: Bacteria > Pseudomonadota > Alphaproteobacteria > Acetobacterales > Acetobacteraceae > JAKAWQ01. Next base: position 1,372,793 of record CAWIZE010000002.1, read on the forward strand.
GTTTGCGGTGAACACCCTCATCAGCGCTGATCCGTCGCCCGCGGAGCGCCGCGCCCCGATCGTCGGCGCCGGGAAGAGCGGCAAGCCGGAATCCGCCGCCCGCTTCACCTTCGCGAACGTCGAGGCGGCGTGGCGACCGCTCCGGCAACCAAAAGGAAACGGGCCGCCGGTCGCGGGCGCTCCCGCGCAAACGCCTCCTCCACTCGGAGCCCCGATGTGCCGGCCGGGCGTGACGAAGCCGGGTTACCCGGCGGCGTCCGGCGGGAGGGTGGGCATCGGGATGCCTTCGTAGTCGACAACGGTCATCATGCCCGCGGCGAGGTGCCAGAGGTTGTGGCAATGGAAGGCCCAGCGGCCGGGATTGTCCGCCTCGAAGGCGATGGTCACGGTTTTGAGCGGCGGGACGAGCACGGTGTCGCGCACGGCGCCCGGGAAGCGTTGGGCGTCGATGCCGACGACCTGGAAACGATGGCCGTGCAGGTGCATCGGATGCGACATCATCGTTTCGTTGCGCATGACCAGCTCGACGCGCTTTCCTGCCGTGACCATGATCGGCGTGATCCGGGGATAGACCTGCTCGTCCATCATCCAGACATAGGCCGCCATGTCGCCGGTGAGGGGGACGTCGCGCGTGATGTCGGCGCGCCGGGGTGAGAGCGGCTCGGCGGAGATGAGGGCGCGCTCGAGGGCGAGGTCGAGCGCGGCAGAGGGCCGGCTCGCGAGCAGCGGGACGCGCGCGATGGGCGCGCCTGCGGTTGCCAGCACGATGCCGCTGCGGTCCGCCTTGCCTTCGACCTGGGCCAGAATGGGATAGGCGCCCGGGCCGGGCGGGAGATCGATGAGGATGTCCGCGCGCTGCGCGATCGCGAGCGGGATCGTTGCGCCGATCGCCATCGGCCGGATGCTCGTGCCGTCGACGGCGATGAGCGTGCCGCGCAAGGCGCCGAGCCCGATCCAGTAGTTGGTCGCGGCGCTGGCGTTGATCAGGCGGAGGCGGATTTTTCCGCCCGCGTCGACCCGGATCACGGCGGGGTCGGCGAGGGTGCGGTCGTTGGCGAGGAAGGCGTCGTAATCGACATCGTTGAGATCGGGTTTTGCGCCCGGGGCGTTCATGCCGGGCATGCCCGAGCCGGACGTCATCGCGGCCGGGGCCCCCCCGTTCTTGGCCGCCCCGTTCTTCGCGGCCGGATTGCCCTTGAGCCCGGCCAGGATGTCGTCGGGATTTTCGAACGTGAAGTCGTGCAGCATCACCACGACTTCCTGGATGCCGGCGGAAGGCGCGCCGGCGTCGCCGATGATGAGGGGTGCCGAGAGCAGCTCCTGCTCCTGCAGCCCGACATGCGAATGCATCCAGAACGTGCCGGCGAAATCGAGCTTGAAATCGTAGCCCTGCGCGGCGCCGGCGGGGATCGGCGGGGCGGCGAGATAGGGCACGCCGTCCTGGCGGTAGGGCGGCGTGAGGCCGTGCCAGTGAATGAGAGAAATGCGGTCGAGGCGATTGCGGACCTCGACGCGGAAGGGCTGCGCGACATCGATCGCGAGGCCGGGGGTCCCGTCCGGCTGGAGGATGCCGAGCACGGAGGCGGGCTTGCCGTTCACCTCGATGATGCGGGTATCGAGGCTGAGCGTGACGGGCGAAGCGGCGAAGGCGGAAGGCGGAGCAAGCGAGCCCGCGGCGACGGCGGCGGATTTGAGGAAGCTGCGGCGATCCACGGCGCCCCTCCAGGTTCGGGTCACGATGGCGGGCGTCCGCGAGAGGAACCGCCGCCCCAGCGCGCGCCGAATATTACGGCCACCCCCGGGAAGATGTCACGCGTCGGGCGCGCAGGAGAAGAAGTGCCGAGCACGGTGGGAAGCCGCGGCGGCGTCGCGGCAGCGGAGCAGGCGCTCATAGTGGCGGAATTCGATCGCGCCGCCGGCGTGGCCGGCGAAGATCTCCCAGGCTTCGCGCGGGACGCGCTCGCCGGGCAGCGCCGCCTCGATCGCGCGGGCGCGGGCGAGAAGTGCCACGGAGGGCCGGCCGGCGGCAAGCGAGGAGAGGCAGGCTTCGCACATCGGGATCAGCCCCGGCAATCAACCGGTGTATTCGAGGATGTGCATGCCCGCGCCCCAGCGATCGATGAGGTAGAGGAGGCCGCGCTCGTCCATGCCGATATCGTTCGACTGGATCGCCGCCTGGCCGGGGGGGCAGGCAGGGACATAATAGCCGACCTCGCGCGGGCGGAGCGGGTCGGCGACGTTGACGGCGCGCAGCCCGGCATTGAAGTAGGTCAGGAAGACGATGTTCGCGAGATGGCCGTCGGCGGGAATGGTCTCGAGGATGTTGTGGGCGCCGAAGCGGCCGCCGCGATGGAAATATTTCTCGCGGTCGGGGAAGAAGGTGGCGATCGGCAGCGGGTTCGCCTCGTCGCGGATGTCGAGGATCCACATGAACTGGCTGTCCCAGTAATTCTGCTTGGCGCGCGCCTCGTCGGTGACGACGAGGTAGGGGCGGTCGCCGATCGGCCAGGCGGTGTGGGTCGAGCCGACGAAGGGCGGCGACCATCTGACATGGCCGACGAGGTGCATGTCCGCGAGATCCGTGCAGTCGATGACGGCGACGCCGCCGCCCCAGAAGGCGGCGAACATGCGGTTGCCGCGGATCATCGGCGGGCCGTGCAGCGTGCATTCGGTCTCGGCGGGATGGGGGTCGTTGCCGGCGCCCTCGCCCTCCGCCTTCTGCCAGGGCAGGCCCCAGATGCTGACGATCTCGGGCCTGAGCGGATCGGAGATGTCCATCGTCCAGATGACGCGGCGGTTCCAGCCCGGCGCATCGTTGGGGAAGAACGCGAGCTTTTTTCCATTATCGACGCCGAAGCGGTGCGGGCCGCTGCCCGGCATGTCGTAGAAGCCGACCTCGCGCGGCTCGTCGGGGATGGAGATGTCGAAGATGTAGAACCCGGCCCGCGAATTCCGCTCGCCGGCGAGGCGCCCAGGGATTCGTTCCGCATTGACGTAGAGGAAGTCGCCGTCAACGGCGCGGAGCTTGTGCATGTGGATGCCGGGCGGGGCGCGGAACTCGAAGACCTTCTTCGGTGCGCGCGGATCGCGCACGTCATGGACGGTGAAGCCTTCGGCGCCGTCGAAGGAGGAGCCGCCGACGGCGCCGACATAGGCGTGGCCGCGGCGGATCTCGACCAGGCTGCCGCCACCGAAGGCGGCGGTCCGGTCATGGCCGATCAGGCGAAAGTTCCAGGCTTCCTCGGCGGACATTTTTCCTCCAGACGGTGTTCCGTTGGGGTTCCCCTCGCTCGGCGCGCGGTCCGACCGGGAGAGTGCCGGGCGCGGGCGCCGGGCTCAAGCGGAGGGTCCCAGGGGAAATCGTCATGCCGGGAATGGGCGAATGGGTGGTGCACGAGGTCGATCCTGCGCTCGAGGTCGTGGTGGAGCGCGAGCTGCCCACGCTCGGCGCAGCGCTCGAGGACGAGATCGAGGCTCTGTGGGCCGCAGCGCAGGCACGGCTCGGCGGCGCCTTGTTCAACGGACGGGTGTTCAGCGCCGATCGCATCATGCGCGGCCGCGTCGCGGGGCATTTCACGGAATTCCGCCGCATCGTCGCCCAGGTGGCGCGGCCGGCGTTGTTCGGCGCGCTCGGGCTGCGGCCGCTCGCGGTGAACGGGGTGGTGCGGCTCGAGGACGGCATCCTGATCGGGCGGCGGAGCCTCAGGACGGCGTATCAGGCGGGGAAGTGGCAGCTTCCGCCGGCCGGGAGCGTCGATCCGGGGGCGGTGGATGAAGGCGGAAGGATCGACGTCGTGGCACAGCTTCTGAAGGAGCTGCGCGAGGAGGTGGGGATCACGGCGGAGCGGGCGTGGGTGGGCTCGCCGATCTGCATCGTCGAGCATCCCGGGAGCCACGTTCTCGATATCGGGATCCCCGTCTCCCTGCCGCTCGACGGAGCGGCGGCGCTCGCCCTGCATGCGCGGCTCGGGGATGGCGAATACGAGCCGGTGCGGGTGGTGGCGGAGGCGGATCTTGCCGCGGTGCTGCGCGCGCTCGGCGAGGCGGTGGTGCCGCCGGCGGCGATTTTTCTCGCCCGGCTCGGGCTGGTGTGAGCGACGCAATTTCGACAAGGCCCTATCGCCCGAGCGATCTCGACGCCGTGATCGACATCTTCCTGAGAGCCATCCGGGAGGTCGCGATCAGGGATTACAACCAAGCGCAAATCGATGCCCGGGCTTACCCGAACCGCGACGGATGGCGGGCGCGGCGCCTCGGCCGGCCGACCTGGCTCGCGAACAGGCCCTGCCACGGATTTTCACCAAGGCCAGCATCACGGCGCGGCCGTTCTTCGAACCATCCGGGTTTCGCGTCATCACCGCGCAACGGGTCGAGATACCCGGGCAGACGCTGCGCAATTTCCTGATGGAAAAGCGGCTGACATAGAAGCCTCTCCGGCTGGCGCGAGCCGGCGCCAGGGGGGGCGGGCGAAGAATCAGGCGAACGGGGCAAGGCAGGCAAGCGGGAAGATGATGGCGCGGCCGGGCAGGATGTGCTAGCGGGGAAAAATGGATCGGCGGATGGAGAGCGCGCGAATTAGCCACCCGGCTGCCTGAGCAGCCGGGGTTCGGGTTTCCGCGCGGTTTTTCACTCTCCATTCGGAGCGTTCCATGTCTGACGATGTATCCGCGGCCGCGCAGGCCGCGTCTTCCGTTCTCTTCGAGGTTGTGGCGGACTTTGCTCCGGGCGTGCTGCCGCGGCTGCTCCAGCCGCTGGCGCGGCGCAACCTCGTGCCCGAGAAATTCGCGGCAAGGCTCGAAGGCGGCGCGCTCGCGGTCGAGATCAGGCTCGCCGGTGTTTCCAGCGAGATGCTCGGGCTGATCGAGGGCAACCTGCGGCAGGTCGTGGGCGTGCGACGGTGCGCGAGCATGCGTCCCCCCGAGCTCACCGCCGAGCTCGCCGCCGAGTTCACCGTCCCCGGGGACCGGCAGGCGGAAAAAAGCTCACGCCCGCGGGGCGTTCTCCGGCAGCCGGCCGGTGCGCAGCAGGTGCGCGACGACGTGCCGCACCGCTGCGAGCGAGGGCCACTCGCTCTGATCGAGCGCTCGAACCCGCGGATCGACGGCGACGAAGCGGAAGCTCTCGCCGTGGCGCGAAAGGGTGCGGACGGCCGCGCCGGCGAAGGTTCCGGCCACGTTGACGACATATGACTGCATCATGGGCGGTTCTCCTTCCTCCCCACGCGCGCCCATGCCGAGCGTCGGGCGCGCGTGCGCCCTGATGTCGGCGGCGCCGGGGCCTCGCGCAAGCCGCAGGGCCTGGCGAAATTCCCATGAAATTCAGAAGAATGGTTTATGCGTCCGTCCGGGAGGGGCTGGTCCAGGGGCCGGGCCCCTGGACCCCCCAAATGCGCTGCGCGGCACCAGGGGCTGGGCCCCTGGACCCCCCAGATGCGCTGCGCGGCACCAGGGGCCGGGCCCCTGGACCCCCCAAATGCGCTGCGCGGCACAACAAGAATAGGCGCGCAGCGCGGACGGGGCGTGGCGTTCGGACCCGTCCGCTGATAATGCAACCCCTCACGGCGAGCGGGAAAACCCTTCGCAGGGAGGTGAGGCGCGATGAAGAGGATCGTCGTCCTGGGCGGGGGATTCGCGGGATTATGGAGCGCGGTCGGCGCCGTGCGTAAGCTCGACGAGCTCGGCATCCCATCGGACCAGGTCGAGGTCGTTCTCGTCGACCGCACCGACTGGCATGCGATCCGCGTGCGCAACTACGAATTGGATCTTGCCGCCGTGCGCCTCCCCCTCGACGACGTTCTTTCGCCCGTTGGCATAAGGCGCGTGCGGGGCGAGGTCATCGATATCGATCTCGATCGGCGCCGCGTCGCCATTCACGGTTTGTCCGATCCGCTCGGCTATGATCGCCTGGTCTTCGCCCTCGGCAGCAGGCTCGAGAGGCCTCCCTTGGCCGGGCTCGCCGAGCACGCATTCGATGTCGATACCTATGAGGGCGCCGCCCGGCTTGAAGACCACCTCGCGGCTCTGCCGGCGCGGCCCGCGTCGCCCGCTCGCAGCGCCGTGCTCGTCGTCGGCGCCGGCCTCACCGGGATCGAGGTCGCAACGGAAATGCCGGGCCGTCTTGCCGCGCTCGCCGGCGGCCGGGTGATCCTTGCCGACCGCGGGCCATGGATCGGATCCGACATGGGCGAGGAAGCGCGCCCGGTGATCGCGCAGGCGCTGGCCGCTCTCGGCATCGAAGCCCGCCCGGGCGTCGCGCTGACCGCGGTGGATGCGGAGGGCGCGCTGCTGGCTACCGGCGAGCGGATCGAGGCCGCCACGATCGTCTGGTGCGCGGGCATGCGCTCGCATCCCTTGTGCGCGCGCTTTCCGGTCTCCCGGGACCGGCTCGGCCGCTTGCCGGTCGACCAATGTCTCAAGGTGAAGGGGCTGGATGCCGAGTTCGCCGCCGGCGACGCCGCGTGGCTGCAGCTCGATGGCATGCATTCATCCGTGATGTCCTGCCAGCACGCCCGCCCGATGGGCCGCTTCGCGGGGCACAACGTCGTTTGCGACCTGCTCGGCGAACCGATGCTGCCGCTCCGCATCGACTGGTACGTCACCGTCCTCGACCTTGGCGCGTGGGGTGCCGTCTATACCGAAGGCTGGGACCGGCATGTGGTGCTGAGCGGCGAGAATGCGAAGCAAGTGAAGCAGACGATCAATTGCCGGCGGATTTATCCACCGCGCTCGGGCGATCGGAGAGCGATCCTCGAGGCGGCGGCGCCGTTGGTCCAGGCGCCGCCGGCGATGCGGCACTGATCGCCCTTCCGGCCGGCAGCGACTTCAGCCACGGGACCCGCGGTCACAGACGTGGCTGTTTTTTGTTGGGCCGCGCATTGTGCCGCGCAGCGCGCTTGGGGGGTCCAGGGGCCCAGCCCCTGGCCTGTCAACTGCCGAGCATCCGGGGGCGGGACGCGGTGGATTTCATCCCGGCATCGTCGGCGCTGAGCCGGCGCGGCGCGCAGCAGCCGCAGCCGGCCGCGTCCGCCTCGGCCTCGACTATGGCGGGAAGCGCACGGGGCTCGACGATGGCAAGGGTGACGGACATGGCGCCTCCGGTGGCGAGAATAAGCGCTATCCGAGGCGAGACGCGTATTTCGGAAAAATGCAATAGCAAATGGGGAGAAAATTGACCAAACGTGCAGCTGCGGGCTTGACCATCATACGGCGAAGCCGTATATACGGCCGTGGATATCGAATACGACTCTGACAAGGGCGCGGCGAACCGGCGCAAGCACGGCGTCTCACTCGCCCTTGGCTTGATCGTTCTCGAAAACTGCATTGGAGAGGTTCAGGACGATCGACGTGACTATGGCGAGGTTCACATCAACGCTTTCGCCCTCGTCGAGAAACGGCTTTTCGTCTGCACCTACACGATGCGCAGTGAAACTCACCGGCTGATCTCGGTTCGTAAAGCGAACCGGCGGGAGCAACGGACATGGCTAGAGTGAAGGTCACCCGCGCAATGGCTGAGCAGGCGGTGCGTGAGACCGACTGGGCGGCGCAGGATGCGCTGACTGACGATGATATCGCGCGTGCGGTTGCCAGCGACCCGGATGCGGCGCCGATCCTGACCGATGCCGAGACGGCTGCGGCGCTGGCCCGCACGATTCGGCGCCGGCTCGGCCTCTCGCAACCTGAGTTCGCCGCCCGCTTCCATATTCCGGTCGGCACGCTGCGGGACTGGGAGCAGAACAGGAAGCAGCCCGACGCGCCAGCGCTGGCGTACCTCCGTGTGATCGCGCGGGAGCCGTCGATCGTCGCGCGAGCGCTTGAGCGTGTGGCCACATGAAACGCTCCCGACCAGAGCCGAGCTTGGTATCCTACACGCTTCCCCCCCTCGCTTGCCGACCGCGTGGCCGACCTGCCGGAACCCGATCAGGTCGCGTTGGCGGAGATGGTGGAGAGGATCGGTCTAGAGGGGCTTGCTCGGGTTCTTAATGCCGTCTCACCGTCTCACACCGTGAAGCGACGGCGCTCTGGTGGCCGCCGCTACATAATACCGTCGCAATCCATTGCTTCAAAAGTTGGGGGGGTCCAGGGCCCCGGGCCCTGGCGGGGGTGTCGGGGGCAGAGCCCCCGACCGGGGCCCTGGGCCCCGGCCTTACCCGAGCAATCGACCTGCCCTCAATTGCCGAGCATCCAGGGACGCGAGGCCGTGGACTTCATCCCGGCATCGTCGGCGCTGAGCCGGCGCGGCGCGCAGCAGCCGCAGCCCGCCGCGTGGGCGCCGGACCGGCGCGGGGAGTTGGCGCTCCGTTCATTGACCGCGAAGGCGGCGCGGCGCGCCCCGTCCATGCCGGAGAAGAAGGGTGCGCCGAGGATCGCCCGCGGTGCCTCGGCGCCGCAGCCCGGGCAGGCGAGCGGCCGGTCGTACTCGGCCATCGGGCGCGAGGCGGTGAAGGGCCCGCAGGAGGGGCAGGCGTAGTCGTAGGCCGGCATGCGTCGCGCCCTATCATTTGTCCGGGGCGATCAGCACGTCGGGCCCCGCAGGCACCATCGTACTCGGGTCGCCGGCGCCCGGATAGATGTCGAAGGTGAAGATCTTGAGCCGCCCTTGATCAGGCTGGATATCCGGAGATGGATCCAGCCTGGCATCTCGATCGCGCCGCAGAAGGTGATCTCGCCGTCGCCCTGGCTGAAATGCAGGTCGCCGACCGAAAGCCCCGCACCGGCGCCGGCCACCGCTTCGATCTGGGTCATGGGCATGGGCATGACTGAAGTGATCCTTCCGCGCCCTCAAGTCTAAATTCCCGGGGAGGCGATGTCTCATCTTTGTTGGCACGGAGGGGTTCGCTCCTTGGTCGGGTGAGTAGAGACGAGACCGGCCATGGTCGGAGCTTCGGCGGGCGTGAATACGCCCTTCTGCGTACGAGCCGCGCTGGTCAGGGTACCGTGCGGTCGTGGCAGCGGCGGACGGCGGTGATCTCGGCCAGGATCGAGAGCGCGATCTCCTCGGGCGTCACCGCGTCGATCGGCAGTCCGGCGGGCGCGTGCAGCGCATCGAGCCGCGCGGGATCGGTTCCCGCCCCGGTGAGCGCGGCGCGCAGTGCCGCGATTTTTCGACGAGAGCCGACGAAGCCGACATAGCGTGCCTCGGCGCGGAGCGCGGCGCCGAGTGCTGCCTGATCGCCGCTCCCTTGGGTCGCGACGACGATGTAGCGCTCGGCCGGGGGAAGATCGTCGAAGCGATAGCCGGACTCCGGGCCGGCGCTGCGCACCTGGAACCCGAACTGCGGGGCGAGGCTCGCGAGCGCGGCGGCGACGGGTGTGGCGCCGCAGACGAGGAGCTCGGGCCGCGGCAGCACGGGCTCGACGAAAACATCCATGCTGCCCTGGCTCGGGCAGAGATTCTTCTCGAAATGGACGCCATCGCGGTCCTCGCCCGCGGCGATTCCGCCGGCGTCGAGAAGGTCGGGCGGCTGGACCGAGACGAGGCGCGCGCGCCCGTCGGCGATCGCCGCGCGGGCGGCGCGGAGCACGGCGCCGCGGGCGCAGCCGCCGCCGATCCAGCCCGCCTCGATCGTCCCGTCGGCGCGGATCACCGCCTTGGCGCCGGCCTTGGCCGCGGTGAGCGAGGTGGTGCGCACCACGGTGGCGACGGCGAAGCGCGCGCCCTCCGTCTTGAGCGTGCCGATCAGGTCGAGGATCTCGTCCGTCTGTTTCATGACCGTGGGCCGATCAGAGCCGGGCGAAGGGTTCGGCGAGCGCGGCGAGGCTTTCGAGCGTGCCGGCGGCGGCGAAGAGGCGGAGATGGGGCATGGCGGCCTGCATGCCACGGGCCACCGGCGCGTAGCCGGCAGAGAGCGCGGCCGGGTTGAGCCAGGCGAGGCGGCGGCAGCGGCGGCGCAAGGCGGCCATCTCGCGGCCGAGCAGGGCGGGATCCCCGGTCTCGTAGCCGTCCGAGGCGATGAGGCAGACGGCGCGCCCGGCGAGCGCGCGCGCCGCGTGCAGGCGGTTGAACAGGGCCAGGCACTCGCCGAGGCGCGTGCCGCCGCCGACCCCTTTGGAGAGCAGCGTCAGCCGGTCGAGCGCGCGCGCGCGGTCGCGATCGCGCATCGCCTCCGAAGCGGCGACAAGGCGCGTATGCGTGAGAAAAACCTCGGTGCGCGCGGCGCTGCGCACGAAGCCGAGTGCGAGGCGGAGAAAAAGGGACGTGTACGGCGCCATGGACCCCGAGACATCGATCAGCAGCGCGATGCGGAGCGGCTGCGGCCGCGGGCGCCGCCAGGCGAGCGCGAAGGGCGTGCCGCCATGGCCGAGGCTTGCGCGGATGGTCCGCCGCAGATCGAGCCTGCCGTGGCGGCGGGCGCGGCGCCGGCGCCGCGCATGGCGGGCGAGGAGCCGGGCGGCGAGGTCGCGCGCGACCGCCTCGGCGGCGGCGAGCAGGTCGGGATCGGCGATGCGGCGGAGGTCGCGCTCGGCGGGGTTCTCCGAGGACGAGGCGCCGCCCTGCATGCCGGCGCCCTCGGTTTCGATTTCGGCGTCGTTCGCGGCTGCGTCTTCCATCTCGCCGCGCCGCGGCCCGCCGCTGCCCCCGCCGAGTTCGCGCAAGGAGCGCGGACCGGGCGCGGGCGGGGTGCCGCTCGTGCGCACCGCGTGGCGCAGGCGGCGGCCAACGAAGGCCGCGTCGAAGATCGCATCGAACCGCTCCCATTCGCCGCGGCTTGCCGCGAAGAGCGCGCGGAGCGCGGGGCGGAGGCTGGTCGGCGTTCGCGCGAGCGGGGAGGCCAGGATGCGCGCGGCGTCTTCGGTTTCGGGGAGGCCGAGGCTGAAGCCGGCATCGCGCAAGCTCGCCGAGAAGGCGGCGATGCGCCTTGCGATCAGGGCTTCGGCCGTCGCCGGCATCACGCGACCTTCCCGATGAGTTGGGAAAAAGTCAGGCGGTCGATCTGCGCCCGGTCCTCGTGGGTCTTCAGCACGCAGATGAGGGTCTCATAGAGCGCTTCGGGTTCATCGGCGAGGTTGCCGATGCCGAGCCCGAGCAGGGCGGCCGCCCAGTCGAGGCTCTCGGCCACGCCCGGGATTTTCCGGAGCTGCTCCTTGCGGATCGCGGCGAGCAGGCGCGCGACCTGGCCCGCGAGGTCGATCCCGAGGTTCGGCAGGCGGGCGCGGAGAATCGCCACCTCGCGGTCGATCTCCGGATAGTCGAGATAATGATAGAGGCAGCGGCGGCGGAGCGCGTCGGATAGCTCGCGCGTCGCGTTGGAGGTGAGCACGACGCGGGGAATGCTGCGCGCGCGGATGGTGCCGAGCTCGGGGATGCTGACCTGGAAATCGGAGAGAAGCTCGAGCAGGAAGGCCTCGAACTCCTCGTCCGCGCGGTCGATCTCGTCGATCAGCAGGACCGGCTTTCGTTCCTCGCGGATGGCGGCGAGCAGCGGGCGCTCGAGCAGGTAGCGCTCGCTGAAGAGCGCCTCCTCGATGTCCTCGGCGCGGCGCGCCCCGCCTTCGCCCTCGCGCGCCTTGATCGCGAGCAATTGGCGCTGGTAGTTCCATTCATAGAGCGCGCTCGCCTGGTCGAGCCCCTCATAGCATTGCAGGCGGATCAGCCGCGCCTCGTGCAGGGCGGCGAGCGCGTACGCGACGGCCGTCTTGCCGACGCCGGCGGCGCCCTCGATCAGGAGCGGCCGCTCGAGCATCTCCATGAGCAAAAGCGCGGTCGCGAGCTCGGGGTCGGCGATGTAGCCGGTGGCGGCCAGGCGTTCGGAGATTTGCTCGCGCGAGAGGGGCGGCATCGTTCCACTCAGGTCTGGACCCCCAGCGCCTCCGCCGCCTTCCAGATACGCCAGGCATCGTGCGGCATCTGGATGTGCGTCGCGCCGAGGAAGGAGAGCGCGTCGTTCACCGCGTTGGAGAAAGCCGGCACGCCGCCGACATTCGGGCTCTCGCCGACGCCCTTGGCACCGATCGGATGGTGCGGCGAGGGCGTGACGGTGAAGTCGGTCTCCCATTTCGGCGTCTCGACCGCGGTGGGCAGGAAGAAATCGAGGAACGAGGCGCCCTTGACGTTGCCGATCTCGTCATAGGCGATCTCCTGGCCCATCGCGATCGCGAAGGCCTCGGTGAGCCCGCCATGCACCTGGCCCTCGATGATCATCGGGTTGATCCGCGTGCCGCAATCGTCGAGCGCGTAGAAGCGGCGCGTCTTCGCGACCCCGGTATCGAGGTCGATATCCATCACGCAGACATAGGCGCCGAACGGGAAGGTCATGTTCGGCGGGTCGTAATAGCTCACCGCCTCGAGTCCGGGCTCGAGCCCGGGCGGGGGCGCGTTGTAGGCGGTCCAGGCGATGTCCTTCATCGTCTTGAACCGCTCCGGCATGCCTTTGACGCGGAAGCGGTCGATATCGAACTCGACATCGTCGTGATGGACCTCGAGCAGATGGGCCGCGATCATCTGCGCCTTGGCCTTGATCTTGCGGCAGGCCATCGCGGTCGCGGCGCCGGCGGTCGGGGTCGAGCGCGAGCCGTAGGTGCCGAGGCCGTAGGGCGCGGTGTCGGTATTTCCCTCTTCGATCATGATGTCGTCCGCCGGGATGCCGATCTCGGAGGCGATGATCTGCGCGTACGTCGTCTCGTGGCCCTGGCCCTGGCTTTTCGTGCCCATCCGCGCGATCGCCGCCCCGGTCGGGTGGATGCGGATCTCGGCGCTGTCGAACATGGCGATGCCGAGGATGTCGCAGTTCTTCGAGGGGCCCGCGCCGACGATCTCGGTGAAGAACGAAAGCCCGATCCCCATCACCTCACGCGTCTCGCCGCGCCGAAATTTTTCTCTTTTTTCCTTCTGTTCGGCCCGCAGCGCCGGGTACCCGACCGCATCCAGCGCCTTCTGCATCGCCGTGTGGTAGTCCCCGGAATCGTATTCCCAGCCGAGCGCGGAATGGTACGGAAATTGCTCGCGGCGGATGAAGTTGCGCATCCGAAGCTCGGCGGGATCGATCCCGAGCTTCTGGGCCAGGATGTCCATCGCGCGCTCGATGCAATAGGCCGCCTCGGTGACACGGAAGGAGCAGCGATAGGCGACGCCACCAGGCGCCTTGTTGGTATAGACCCCATCCACGCTCACATGCGCGGTCGGGAAATCATACGAGCCGGTGACGATGTTGAAGAATCCCGCCGGCCATTTCGAAGGATCGGCGCAGGCATCGAAGGCGCCGTGATCGGCGAGCACGTGGACGCGAAGCCCCGTCACCTTGCCCGCGCGCGTCGCCGCGATCTCGGCCGTCATGTGGTAGTCCCGCGCGAAGGCGGTCGCGGAGAGGTTCTCGATCCGGTCCTCGACCCATTTCACCGGCCTGCCGGTGACGATCGAGGCGACGATCGCGCAAACGTACCCGGGATAGACGCCGACCTTGTTGCCGAAGCCGCCGCCGATATCGGGCGAGACGATGTGGATCTTGTGCTCGGGGATGCCGGAGAGGATCGCGGCCACCGTGCGCACGACATGCGGCGCCTGGAAGGTGCCCACGACGGTCAGCTCGCCTTTGATCTTGTCGAAGGAGGCGACGCACTGGCAGGTCTCGAGCGGGCTTGGATGCACGCGCTGATAGGAGATCAGCTCCTTGATCGTCACCTCGGCGTCGCGAAAGGCGAGATCGGTCGCCTCGCGGTCGCCGACCTCCCAGGTGAAGATATGGTTGGGGTGCCGGCGGTGGCCGTGCGCGCCCTCTGTCTTGTCTTTGATGTCCTCGCGGAGGATCGGCGCGTCGGGCGCCATCGCCTTGAAGGGATCGACGAGCGCCGGCAGCGCCTCGTACTCGACCTCGATCAGGTCGGCCGCGTCCGCGGCGAGATAGCGCTCGGTCGCGATGACGAAGGCGATCTCCTGGCCCTGGAACAGCACCTTCTCGCCGGCGAGCACCGCCTGGACGTCGCCCGCGAGCGTCGGCATCCAGTCGAGCTTGAGCGGCTTGAGGTCCTCGGCGGTGAGCACGGCGAGCACGCCGGGCGCGGCTTTCGCCCTCGATGTGTCGATGGATTTCACGCGCGCGTGGCCATAGGGCGAGCGGTGGAAATCGCCATAAATCATGCCCGGCAGCTTGAGATCGTCGACGTAATTGCCCTTGCCCTGGGTGAAGCGGATATCCTCGACCCGCTTGCGCTTGCAGCCGAGCCCTTCCAGCCGGGCTTCCCGCGATTCCCTTGTCTCGCTGATCTCGTTCATACCGTGGCCTCCTGGGCGGCCTCCTGGGCGGCCTCCTTAAGCGAATCGCCGGCGAGTTTTGCGACGGCGAACTGGATCGCACGGACGATGTTCTGATAGCCGGTGCAGCGGCAGAGATTGCCGGAGATGCCGATGCGGATCTCGTCCTCGGTGGGGCGCGGGTTCTCTTGCAACAGCCGCCAGGCGCGGACGATCATCCCCGGCGTACAGAAGCCGCATTGCAGCCCGTGCATCTCTCGAAATCCCTCCTGCAGCGGATGGAGCGTGCCGTCGGCCCCGGCGACGCCCTCGATGGTGCGAATGTTTCCCCCATCCGCCTGCACCGCGAAGAGCGTGCAGGATTTGACCGACTGCCCATCGAGATCGACGGTGCAGGCGCCGCAATGGCTGGTGTCGCAGCCGATATGCGCGCCGGTGAGGTTGAGCTGCTCGCGGAGGAAATGGATGAGCAGCGTGCGCGGCTCGACCAGCGCCTCCACTTCGGCGCCGTTGACGCTGAGCGCGATCGCGGTTTTTGCCATTTTTTCCCCTCCCTCACGCGGCGCGCGCGGCGGCGCGGGCGAGCGCGCGGCGGACCATCACGCCCGCCATCTTCCGCCGGTAGTCGGCCGGGCCGCGGCCATCCTCGGCGGGCTCGGTGATCGCCTCGGCGCGGCGGGCGGCCTCGGCGAAGGCGGCCGCATCGGGCGCGCGGCCGATCAGCGCCGCGGCGGCGTCCGCGGCGAGCAGCGGCGTCGGCGCGACATTGGTGAGGCCGATCGCCGAGGTCGCGATCCGTCCGCCGGCAAGCGTCAGCATGACGGCGGCCGCCGCGGTCGCGTAGTCGCCGACCTTGCGCTTGAGTTTTTCGTACCCGTAGCCGTGGCCGGGCGGGGGGCTCGGGATACGCACTTCGGTGAGGATCTCGCCGGGCGCGAGCGCGGTGAGATAGGCGCCCTGGTAGAATTTTTCCGCTTTCACCTCCCGCTCGCCGTTCGCCCCGGCGAGGCGATAGGTGGCGCCGAGGCACATCATCAGCGCCGGCATGTCGTTGCCGGGATCGCCGTTGGCGAGGTTGCCGCCGAGCGTGCCACAGGCGCGCACCTGCGGATCGGCGATCTGCAGCGCGGTCTCGCGCAGGATCGGGATCGCGGCGGCGAGCGCGGCATCGGCGATCAGCGCGGCCTGGGTGGTGGTGGCGCCGATGATCCAGTCGGCCCCGTCGCGGCGCACGCCCTTGAGCTCGGCGATGGCGCCGAGATCGATCAGGTGATCGGGCGTGGCGAGCCGCAGCTTCATCATCGGCACGAGGCTGTGGCCGCCCGCGAGCGCTCGCCCGTCATCCGGATGGGCGGCGCACAGGGCGACCGCCTCGGCGAGGTTTTTCGGTCGGTGATAGGCGAAGGCGCCCGGGATCATTTTTCCCCCCTTTTTTGGGTTTTCTGGGCGGGAGTATGCGGAGGCTCCGCCGCCGCGGCCAAGGGCGAATGCCCGGGCAGCCGGTGAAAATCTCCGGATGCGGTGGGCTTCGCGCGAATGGCGGCCGGGCTGCACGAAAAGCGTCAGCCAGGCTGTCCTTCCGCGCGCGCGGCGAGCCCGGCGCGGAGTGCCGCGAGTTGGCTCCGGCTGACCGGCACCGGCGCGGCGGCGCCGGCGAGCCAGGCGAGCCCGCCATCGCCCGTCCGCTCGATCGCGCTGACGGCGTCCAGCGCCACGAGATGGCTGCGATGGACGCGGAGGAAAAGCTGCGGATCGAGCTTCGCCTCCACCGTGCCGATGGAGAGCAGGCAGAGCGCCTCGCCGTCGGCATCGGCGAGCGTCGTGTAGTGCCCGTTGGCGTGGACCGCGCGCAGCCGCTCGACCGCGACATAGACCGTGCGGCCCTGGCGCTCGGCCGGCAGCGCCCGGGCGAGCCGGGGCGGAGCCTGTATTTCCTCGGGGGGCTCGGGCTCCGCCACCGCTCCGGGAGGCGGCCTCGCCCAGGGGAACGCCTCGGCGGCCTCCTCCAGCACGCGGGCGGGGTTCAGGATGAGCAGGAACCCGAGCGAGATGCCGAGCGCGACGACCGAGACCAGGGCCGCGAAGAGGCGCGGCGAGAGCCCGGCCCCCGGCGGGGCGAAGGGGACGCAGAGGATCGTCGTCCCCTCCATCGCCGTGTAGTGCATGCCTGAGATCGCGAGCCCGATCAGGATTGCGGCGAGCACCGGCGGCCGCCGCTTGCTGCCGGTGCGGAAGGCGAGATGGAGCCCGAGCCCCGAGGCGGAGATGCCGATGATCGTGCTGGCGATGACGGTGACGGGGTCGTAGGTGAGGAGAAAACCGGCGCTGAGCGCCGACATGCCGATGAAATGCATCCCCACGATGCCCGCGCCCATGAGCAGCGTGCCGAGCAGGAAGGACGCGGCCGAGAGCGGGCGGCTGGCGACCAGGGCGATGGCCCCGCCGACCGCGAGGATCGCCACCATGAACGAGAGCGCCGTCGGGCCGGGAAGGTAGTGCGCGGGAGCCGGCATGGAGAGCGCCAGCATGCCGACGAAATGCATCGCCCAGATCGCGACCCCGAGCGTCACCGCCGATGCGGCGAGGAGGGCGAGGCGGCCGCTTCCGGCGGCGGCGCGCATGCGGGTGGCCAGCACGAGGGCGACGAACGCGCCCTGGATGGCGAGCAGCACGGACAGCACGACAAGTGCCGGTGCGTAGTCGATCGGGACCCTCGGCAACGTTTCCCCTGGTCAGGGAAACCTAGCACGGCGCCGGGGACCGATCCAATGGCGCGCGCCATCGCGCGCGAGCGCCTCGCCCCGGAGGCACGCCGCATAGAGCTCGAGATGGGCCGGATCGTCGGTTTCAAGGGCGGCGCGGACGCGGGCGAAGAGCGCCCGGGCACGGGCGGGATCTCCGCCCGGCTGGGTTTCGAGCATGGCCAGCGCGAAGAGCATGTCGCGCCGGGTCGCGGGGAGGGGGCCGGCGCTAAGCAGCGTCTCGCCCTCGCGATCGAGCGCCTCGGCCCGCGCGAGAGCGCGCGCGGGGACGTAGTGGCCGGCATTGACGAGGCCGGTCAACGCCCGGCGCACGATGTCGCGCCTTCGTTCGGTCCCGGCCCCTGGGGCCGCGGGAAGATCGGCGAGGCCGGCGAGGATGCCGGACGCGCCGGCTTCGGCGTCGCAGAGCAGCGCTTCGGCCATTGCCGTCCAGGCGATGTCCTCGGTCTCGCCATCCTCGAGCATGCGGGCGGCGAGCGCCCGGCGGAGCGCCCGGGCAGCCTCGGCGGCGGCGGCGAAGAGCGGGCGGACATCGGCGCGGGGCTCGCCGGCCTGGAGGCGCATGATCGCGCGGGCGAAGAGGATCGCCGGCAGGTTGAGCGGCATCAGCGCCGCGAGGCCGTCGAGCGAAGCCTGGCCGATCGAAGCGGGGAGCGGCAGGGGCGCGTCGATCGCGATGCTGAAGCGGCGCGCGAGCGCATCGGCGAGCGGGGGCACGACCGCCCGCGCGGTCGCGAAATCCGCATCGTTCGCCGCTTCCCAGAGCGCGTGGCCGGCGAAGGCGACCTGGAGCCCGGGATCCTGCGCGAGATTGGCCGCGCGATCGCGGAGCCAGGCGCGGTAGCGGGCGCGGGCCGTCGCGCGGTCGGTGCGGAGAGCGAGCGGGGCGCGCGAGGCGAAGGCGACGAGCGAGAAGGAATCATGCTCGATCGCGACATGCGCGAAGCCGGCCTCCTCGAGCAGGCGGGCGAGGCTCGGCGCGGTCTGCAGGATGAGATGGAGGCCCGGCGAAAGCAGCGGGACGAGCGCCCCGGAGGAGGTTTCGGGGCGGATCGCGGCGGCGTCGGGCGTTGTCAGCACCAGGACGCCATCATCGGCGAGGGCGCCGCGCAGGAGGGAAAGAAAGTCGCGCGGCGAGGGGACGTGCTCGATGACCTCGGCGGCCATCAGCACGTCGAAGGGTTCGTCCTGTGTGCCGCGGAAATAGTCGAGCGTGATCGGCAGGCCGAGGCGCGCGCGGCCCGCTTCGGCGATCGGCGAGGGATCGAAGCCGCGGCCCTGCCAGCCAAGCCCGTGGATGGCGAAATCGAGCCCGAAGCCGAGGCCGCAGCCGACCTCGAGATAGCGGGCGCCGGCCGGGTGCTGGATGCGGGCGAGGAGGCCGGCGCTGTGCCAGAGCCCGGTGCCCTGCTGGAGGTAGAACTCGGTCCGGCCCTGCTCGGCGATGTTGGGGTCGGTGTAATCGGGCGGGGTGAGGTTGTCGTAGAAGGCGGCGCCGCAGGACGGGCAGGCGAGCACGTCGTTGCGGCGGTCCGGATTTTTCTCCGTGTACCAGCCGATCGAGACGAGGACGGGCTTTTCCCCCGCCGCGCCGCATTGCGGGCAGGCCATCGGCCGCGCGAGGCCGGGGGTCGGCCAGGTGAACCGGGGGAGGCCGCTGCTCATGACGGAGAAAGCCTCGTCATGCGCAGCGGCAGGAGGAAGAGCCCGGCCGCGGCGGCGAGCAGGCCGGCCAGGAGGAAAAATTCCGCGGGCGGCAGCGCGGCGAGCACGGGGGCGGCGAGCGTCGGCGCCGCGGCCTGGGCGAGCAAAACAGGCATGGCGAGCCAGCCGAGGCGCGTCGCGTAGCCGAGCGGGCCGAAGATCGCCAACGGCAGGGTGCCGCGGTTGATGGTGAGGACGCCGTTGCTCATGCCGTAGAGGATGGCGAAAACGGGCGCCGCGCGCGGCCCGCCGAGCAGCAGCAGGACGACGCCGAGGGGCAGCAAAGCGGCGGCGATCCGGGCGCGGGTGAGGAGGGCGAGGCGGCGGGCGAGCGCCCAGTCGACGATGCGGCCCGCCACCTGGCTCGGGCCGAAAAGGGCGGCGACGAAGACGGCCTGGCCGCGGGCGAGGCCGAAGCCGGTGAAGAGCTCGAGGACATAAACGGCGATCGCGGAGGTGATGAGCCAGCGCAGCGTGAAATACGCGGAAAGGCAGGCAAGCGTTCGGGTCCGGCCGCCGAGAGGCGGGTCAGAGTGGGCAGTTTGGGCAGTCAGGGGGCCAGTTGAGGGTGCCCGGGGGACGAAGATCAGGATCAGCGGGAGGTTGATTATCAGTTCGATTACGGAATAAAACAGGAGGAGGCTCCGCCAGCCGATCACCGCGGCGACAACCGCGCCGAGCGACCAGAAAACCGTGCTCGCGAAGCCCGCGATCAGGGTGATCCCGGTGATCACCGGGGGCGCCCCGGCGCCGAGCAGGCAGCCGACAGTGGCGAAAGCGGCGTCGTAAAGGCCCATCGCCATGCCCACGCCGAGCACGGTCCAGCCGCAATACCAAAGTGTCAGGCCGGGAGAGGCGGCGAGCAGGGCAAGCCCGGCGGCGAGGACCACAGTGCTGGCGGCAAGCACGCGGCGGCCGCCGGCGCGGTCGATCTGGCGGCCGATCCTGGGCGCGATGGTGCCCGCGACGAGCAGGGCCCAGGAGATCCCGCCGACCACGGCGAGGCGCGAGGCGCCGAGGCTCCCCGCGGCCGGAGCGGCGATGATCGCCGGGAGATAGAAGCTGACGCCCCAGGAAATCACCTGGTTGGTGCCGATGGCGAGCGTCAGACGGCCCGGGCGGGGCGATTCGGACATCTTCGGAGGGTGGGCGCGGGAGCGGCGGACTCAAAGAATATTTTTCTTATCACGTGCATCAGAATAAGCTTTGCTTATGACGAGCCCAACCCTCCGCCAGCTCCGCGCCCTGCTCGAAGTGATCCAAAGCGGCAGCATCTCGGAAGCGGCGCGGGCGCTCAACGTGACCCAGCCGGCGGCGAGCCAGCAGATCCACGCGCTCGAGCGGATGCTCGGCGGGCGGCTGGTCGAGCGCGCCGGGGGACGGGTGATCGCGACCGCGGCGGGGGCCGCGGTGCTCGGGCCGGCGCGGCGGGCGATCGCGGCGGCGGAGGAAGCCGCGGCGGCGGCGCGGGTGCACAAGAGCGGCGGGGCCGGGCGGATGCGGCTCGGCACCGGGGCCACCGCCTGCATCCATCTCCTCCCGCCCGTGCTCGCCGCGCTGCGCCAGCGCCTGCCCGGGCTCGAACTCGTCGTCGCGACCGGCAACACGCCGGAGATGCTGGCCCGAGTCGCCGCTGGGGAGCTCGACGCGGCGCTGGTGACGCGCGCCGGGACGCTGGCGCGGACGCTTGTAGCCCGGCGGCTCCTCACCGACCCCTTGCTCGCCCTGGTGCCGGCCTCGGTCGTGCCGGAGGAGGTGCTCAGCGACGGGCGGCTGCCGGAGGATGCGACGCTGGGGGCAGCGGCGCTCGCCCGCCTGCCGCTCATCCTCTACGAGCGGGGCGGGGCGACGCGCGCGATCGTCGATGGCTGGTTCCGCCGCGCCAGGCTGGCGCCACGGCCGGTGATGGAGCTCGGCAGCGTCGAGGCGATCAAGGTGCTGGTGGGGGGAGGGTTCGGCGCCTCGGTCCTGCCGGGGCTGGCACTCGGCGAGGCGGTGGCGGGGACGCTCGCCATCGCGCTCAGGCCCCGCCTCTCGCGCGAGATCGCGCTCGTGCTGAGAAGGGAGAAGGTCATGGAGCGCGGCCTGAAGCTGCTGATCGAGGAGCTGGAGCGCGGATGCAATCGCGGGTGAGCGGCAGGGCCTCGACGCGGCGGGCGAGCTGGAGCTGGAAGACCATCAGCCCGCCATGGCGGAAGCCCATCTCGCTGCCGGCGAGATAGAACTCCCACATGCGGCAGAAACGCTCGTCATAGATGTCGCGGATCACGGCCTGCCTGGCGAGGAAGCGCTCGCGCCAGTGGCGCAGCGTCTCGGCATAATGGAGCCGGAGGATCTCGATGTCGGTCGCCCAGAGGCCGGCGCGCTCGACCGCGGGAAGTACTTCCGAAAGGGCGGGGATGTAGCCGCCCGGAAAGATATACTTGCGCGTCCAGGGATCGGTGAGGCCGGGCGTGTCCATCCGGCCGATTGCATGGACCAGGGCGACGCCGTCGGGGGCGAGCAGGCGGCGGATGGTCGCGAAGAATTTCTCGTAATGCGGCGAGCCCACATGCTCGAACATGCCGACCGAGACGATGCGGTCATACATACCCTCGACCTCGCGATAATCGGCGAGTGAGAAGCGGACGCGATCGGCGAGGCCGGCGGCGGCGGCGCGCTGGGCGGCGCGCGCGTGCTGCTCGACCGAGAGGGTGACGCCGTCCACGCCGACCTCCGCCATGCCGGCGAGCGCGAGGGCGAGGCTCCCCCACCCGCAGCCGATATCGAGCACGCGTTGGCCGGGCGCGAGGAGGAGCTTGGCCGCGATGTGGCGCTGCTTGGCGCGCTGCGCCTCCTCGAGCGAAAGATCGGGCGCGGCAAAATAGGCGCAGGAATAGTTGAGGTCGGAATCGAGGAAGAGGCGGAAGAGGGTCTCCGAAAGATCGTAATGGTGGGCGACGTTGCGCCGCGCGGTGGGGATCGGGTTGTACTGCTGGAGGCGGCGGGCCAGCTCGCGGCCAAGGGCGCTCAGCGGGCGGCGGAACGGGCCGCGGCGCGAACGCCCGCGATTGCGGAGATTGCGCCCGCAAAGCTCGAAGAGGTCGGCCAGCCGGCCCTGCTCGAGCACGAGGTCGCCGTTGATGTACGCCTCGCCGAAATAGAGCGTCGGACGGAGCGCCACCCGGACCAGGCTGGCGCGGTCGCGGAAGCGGATGGTTATGTCGGCGAGGCCGGGCGCCGGGGCGCCGAAGGTGAGCTTTCGGCCGCCCGCGGTGAGCACGGTCAGACGGCCCTCTCGGATGAAGCCGGCGAGCAGGCGCTCAATCACGGCCATTCTCACCCCTCCTGGCAAGACCCGGGGCATGGTAAGGAGAGCGCACGCGAGAGGGTAGGGAGGACGGAAAAGCGATGAGCCGGTTGGCGCCGATCGATGTGGAAAAACTCGATGCCGAACAGCTTCGGGTCTATGAGGCGGTGGTGGCGGGGCCGCGCGGGAGCGTGCGCGGGCCGGTGCCGTTCTGGCTGAAAAGCCCCGGGCTCGCCGACCCGGCCCAGCGGCTGGGCGCCTTCCTCCGCTTCGAGTCCGGGCTGCCGGCCAAGCTCCGGGAACTCGCGATCCTGGTCACGGCGCGGGCGACGACGGCGCAATATGAGTGGTACATGCACCGCCCGATCGCCGAGACGGCAGGGCTCGCGCCGGCGGTGGCGGACGCGATCGCCCAGCGCGGCGAGCCGGACTTCGCGGACGAGGACGAGCGGCTGACCTACGCGCTCGCCGTTACGCTGAACCGGACCCACGGGATCGACGAGGCGCTCTTTCGCCGCGGGCTCGCGCGTTTCGGCGAGCGCGGCATAGTCGAGCTGGTGGGACTGGTCGGCTACTACACGATGGTGGCGATGACGCTCAACGCCTTCGGAGCGGCCTTGCCGGAGGGGATGGCCCCGCCGCTGCCGGCGTAGGCGGTTTCCTGCTTGCCGGGCCTGGGGGGTTCCCTTACCGTTGAGCGCGGGAGAGCGAAAAATCCAACGGAGGCGATGGCGATGATGAAACGGCGCACCCTTTTGGGCGCGGCTGGAGGGATGGCTGCGGCCACCGCCCTGCCGCGTCCGGCGATCTCGGCGAGCCCGAGCGTCCTGAAATTCGTCCCGCAGGCGAATTTGACGCTGTTCGACCCGATCACCACCACCGCGGCGGTGACGCAGAACTACGGATATTACGTCTGGGACACGCTCTATGCGGTGGACGAGCACCTCGTGCCGCACCCGCAGATGGCCGCGGGGCACAGCGTCTCGAGCGATCAGCGGGTCTGGACCATTGCCTTGCGCGACGGGCTCAAGTTCCACGACGGGAGCCCGGTCCGCTCGGCGGACTGCATCGCCAGCATCAAGCGCTGGGCGAGCGTCGATCCGTTCGGCCAGGATCTCGCCGCCGCGGTGGACAGCTACGTGGTGAAGAGCGACAAATCCTTCGAGATCCGGCTCAAGAAACCGTTCCCGCTGCTCGATGCGGCGCTGGCCAAGCCGGCCTCCAACGTGCCCTTCATCATGCCCGCGCATATCGCCGCGCAGCCGGCGGCGCAGGCGATCACGATCGACCAGGTGATCGGCTCCGGCCCCTGCATGTTCGAGGCGAAGGAGTATGTCTCGGGCAGCCGCGCGGTGTTCTCGAAGTTCGCCGGCTACGTGCCGCGGCAGGAGAAGCCGAGCTGGGCCGCCGGCGGCAAGGTGGTGAATTTCGACCGCGTCGAGTGGCACGTGATCGCCGATCCCGGGACGGCGGTGGCGGCGCTGCAATCGGGCGAGGTCGATTGGTGGGAGCTGGTGCTGCCGAACCTGATCCCGCTGCTGGCGGCGAACAAGGACGTGGTGATCGGCGCGGGCAACCCGACCGGCTATATGGGCTGCCTCCGCTTCAACGAGCTCTTTCCGCCGTTCGACAATGTGCTGATGCGCCAGGCAGTGCTGATGGCGACCGATCAGTCCGAGTACATGCGCGCGGTGACCGCGAACGATCCCAAGAACTTCACGATCTGCCACTCCTTCTTCCCGATCGGCACGACCTACGGCATTCCGCCCAATCCCGATCCGATGGGCAAGGGGCCGGATATCGCGGCCGCGAAGAAGCTGATCGAGGCCGCCAAGTACGGCGGCGAGAAGATCGTCATCATCAACCCGACCGATTTCCCCTCGATCCAGCCCTTCGGCGAGATCACCTACGCGACGCTGAAGAAGCTCGGGCTCAATGTCCAGCTCGTCGAGACCGACTGGGGCACGGTGGTGCAGCGGCGCGCGAGCAAGGCGCCGATCGACAAGGGCGGCTGGACGATCTTCCACACCTGGTGGGAGGGGATCTCGCTCTACAACCCCGCTGTCAACCCGATCATTCTCGGCCAGGGCCTCAAGGGCTGGTTCGGCTGGTACAAGAGCGATGCGATGATGGCGCTGAACACCGACTGGCTCGCGGCGCCGACCGCCCCCGATCGCCAGGCGATCGGGGCGAAGATGCAGGCGCTTGCGTTCCACGACGTGCCGACCGTGCCGCTCGGGCAGTTCTTCATCCGCACGGCCTATCGCAACACGCTCACGGGAATCATCGACGGGGCGTCGCCCTATCCGTGGAGCGTGCGTCGTGCCTGACCAGGGATAGGGCTGCGGCGGGACGATGCTGGGCTATGTCGTCCGCCGCGTGCTGGCGACGATCCCCGTGATGGGGATCGTCGCGCTCACGGTTTTCTCCCTCCTCTATTTCGCCCCCGGCGATCCGGCGGCGATCATCGCCGGCGACCAGGCGACGAGCGAGCAGATCGCCAGGATCCGCGCCTCGCTCGGGCTCGACCAGCCGTACCTGGTGCGCTTCGGGCACTGGGTCTGGCAGGTGGTGCACGGCAATCTCGGCGTTTCGGTCTTCACCGGCCAGACGGTGACCCGGATGATCGCCCAGCATATCGAGCCCACGCTCTCGCTGATGGTGCTGACCATGCTGATCGCGATCACGGTTGCGATCCCGCTGGGCGTGATCGCGGCGTGGAAGCACGGGACCTGGATCGACCGCGCGGTGATGGTGTTCGCGGTGCTCGGCTTCTCGGTGCCGGTGTTCGTGATCGCCTATCTCCTCGCATACGTGTTCGGGCTGAGCCTGCGGCTGCTGCCGGTGCAGGGGTTCGCGCCGCTGAGCGAGGGGTTCTGGCCGTTCCTCCGGTGCCTCATTCTGCCGTCGGTGGCGCTAGGCGCGATCTATGTCGCCTTGCTCGCGCGGATCACGCGGGCGGCGATGCTGGAAGTTCTGGCGCAGGATTACGTGCGCACGGCGCGCGCCAAGGGCGTGGGGCAAGGGGGCGTGCTGTTTGTCCACGCGCTCAAGAACGCGGCCAACCCCATTGTGACGGTGGCCGGGCTGGGCGTCGCCTTGCTGATCGGGGGCACGGTGGTGACGGAGACGGTGTTCGCGATCCCCGGGCTCGGCACGCTCACCGTCAATGCGATCCTCGAGCGCGATTATCCGGTGATCCAGGGGGTGGTGCTGCTGTTCAGCTTCTCCTACGTGCTCGTCAACCTGATCGTCGATCTGCTCTACAGCGTCTTCGATCCGAGGATCCGGCTGTGAGCGAGGTTTCGCTCCCGGAAGAAGCGGCGGCGCTGCCGGAGATCCTGCCGTCGGCGGCTTCGCACGGGCGCGTGGCCGGCTTCGCGCTCCGCCATCCCGGGATCGCGATCGGCGGCGCGCTGGTCGGGCTGATGACGCTGCTTGCGATCGCAGCGCCCTGGCTCGGCACGGTCGATCCCGAGGCGCTCGATCCGGCGAACATGCTGATCGGGCCCTCGGCGGGCCATTGGTTCGGCACCGATATGCTGGGGCGGGACATCTATTCGCGGGTGCTCTACGGGGCGCGGGTCTCGCTCGTGGTCGGCTTCGCGGTGGCGGCGGCGGCCTCGGTGGGCGGGATGGCGATCGGCCTCGTTTCGGGGTTCGTCCGGCCGCTGGATGCGGTGCTGATGCGCGTCATGGACGGGGTGATGGCGATCCCCGCGATCCTGCTCGCGATCGCGCTGATGGCGCTGACGCAGGGCTCGGTCGGCAACGTCATCATCGCGATCACGATCTCGCAGGTGCCGCAGGTGGCGCGGCTGGTGCGGGGCATGGTGCTGGGCCTGCGCGAGCAGCCCTTCGTCGAGGCGGCGATCGCGGCGGGCACGCGCACGCCGCGGCTGATCTGGCGGCACATCGTGCCGAACACGCTGGCGCCGGTGATCGTGCAGGCGACTTACGTGTGCGCCTCGGCGATGATCATCGAGGCGATCCTCGATTTCATCGGCGCGGGGACGCCGCCGGTGGTGCCGAGCTGGGGCAACATCATGGCCGAGGGGCGCGCGCTCTGGCAGGTCAAGCCGTTCATCGTTTTTTTCCCCGCTTTCTTTCTTTCGGCGACGGTGCTCGCGGTCAATCTCCTCGGCGACGGCTTGCGCGACGCGCTCGATCCGCGCCTCGCCAAGCGCCAATAATGGCGCTGCTCGAGGTCGAGCGGCTGCAGACGCATTTCCGCGCCGGCGATGGCGTGGTCCGCGCGGTGCAGGGCGTGTCGTTCACGATCGGCGCGGGCGAGACGCTGGCGGTGGTGGGCGAATCGGGCTGCGGCAAGTCGGTGACGGCGATGTCGATCCTGCGCCTGGTGCCCGAGCCGCCGGCCCGGATCGCGGGCAGCGTGCGCTTCGCGGGGCGCGAGCTGCTGCGGCTTTCGGAAGGCGAGATGCGCAAGATCCGCGGCAACGAGATCAGCATGATCTTCCAGGAGCCGATGAGCAGCCTCAACCCGGTCCTGAATGTCGGGCGGCAGATCGGCGAGACGCTCAGGTTGCACCAAGGGCTCGGGAGCCGGGCGGCGCGCGCGCGCGCGGGCGAGATGCTGGCGCTGGTCGGCATTCCGGAGCCGGAACGGCGGCTCGGCGAGTATCCGCACCAGCTTTCGGGCGGGATGCGCCAGCGGGTGATGATCGCTATGGCGCTTGCCTGCAACCCGAAGCTCTTGATCGCCGACGAGCCGACGACGGCGCTCGATGTCACGATCCAGGCGCAGATCCTCGACCTGATGCGCGATCTCAAGACCCGCATCGGGGCGGCGATCATGCTGATCACGCACGATCTCGGCGTGGTGGCCGAGATGGCCGGCCGGGTCGTCGTGCTCTATGCCGGGCGGACGGTGGAGGAGGGGCCGACGGCTTCGATTTTCGCCGCGCCGCTGCATCCCTATACGCAGGGGCTCTTGGGCGCGGTGCCGCGGCTGGGCGGGGGCGGCGGGGCGGCCAACGGGGTGCGCGGGCGGCTCGCGGAGATCCCGGGCCAGGTGCCGGATCTCGGCAGGCCGATCGTCGGCTGCGCGTTCGCCCCGCGCTGCGGGCGCGCGACCGAGCTCTGCAGGCGGAAGGAGCCGGCGCTGCTCGCGCGCGCGGCCGGGCACCAGGCTGCCTGCCACCACGCGGGTGCCGCGTGATGAGCGAGGCGCGTCCGGCGATCGCGGCGCCCGTGATCGAGATCACCGGGCTCAAGAAATATTTCCCGCTGCCGCGGCGCTATCCCGGCCAGAAGGCGGCGCGGGTGCATGCGGTCGATGACGTGAGCTTCGCGATCGGGCGCGGCGAAACGCTCTCGCTGGTGGGGGAATCGGGCTGCGGGAAATCGACGGTGGGCCGCATGATCCTCGGCCTGCTCAAGCCGACCGCGGGCGAGGTGCGGCTCGACGGGGTGAGAATCGACAACCTGCCGGGGGGGAAGCTGCGGCCGCTCCGGCGGCGGATGCAGGTGGTGTTCCAGGACCCCTTCAGCAGCCTCAATCCGCGGCTCAGGGTGCGCGCGATCCTCGCCGAGCCGATCGCCAATTTCTCGCTTGCGCGGACGCCCGACGAATTCGCGGAAAGGATTGCGCGGCTGCTGGAGACGGTGCGGCTGCCCGCGGACGCGGCGGGGCGGTTTCCGCACGAGTTCTCGGGCGGGCAGCGCCAGCGGATCGGGATCGCGCGGGCGCTGGCGACCGAGCCGGAGGTGATCATCTGCGACGAGGCGGTCTCGGCGCTCGATGTCTCGGTGAAGGCGCAGATCGTCAACCTGCTCGCCGATTTGCAGGACGAGCTCGGGCTTTCGCTCCTCTTCATCACCCACGACCTCGCGATCGTCGAGCACCTGACGCACCGCGTGGCGGTGATGTATCTCGGCCGGATCGTCGAGATGGCGGACCGGCGGAGCCTCTTCGCCCGGCCGTGGCACCCCTATACGCAGGCGCTGCTTTCGGCGGTGCCGGTGCCGGACCCGGCGGCGAGCCGGAAGCGGACGATCCTGAAGGGCGACGTGCCGAGCCCGGTCAACCTGCCTTCGGGCTGCCGCTTCCACACCCGCTGTCCGCACGTGTTCGCGCGCTGCCGGACCGAGGAACCGCAGTTGAGGCCCGTGGAGGATGGCGTGGAGGATGGCGGGGGCGGGGCGCAATGGGTGGCGTGCCATCTCGAGGCGCGCCCCGGAGAATAAGCGGGGCGAATAATCGCCCGACCCCATTGCCGCGAACCGTGGCGCCACGCTAGCGTGGCCGCAAACGAAAAGCCGTCTCCGTGGGAGGAAACCATGACGTCTTGCGGCCGCCGCGCCTTCAACCGCGTTTTCCTGGGCGCCTCGACCGGCCTTGTCGCCGGGCTGCCGGCGATCGCCGC
The DNA here is from genome assembly GCA_963840545.1 of uncultured Pseudomonadota bacterium. GTDB lineage: Bacteria > Pseudomonadota > Alphaproteobacteria > Acetobacterales > Acetobacteraceae > JAKAWQ01. The sequence goes on from CAWIZE010000002.1 coordinate 1,401,118, forward strand.
GCGCGCCGCAGCACCAATCCGGCTCGGAGCGATCCTGCCGCTCACCGGGCCGGCGGCGGTGATCGGCACCGAGGAGCAGCGCGGCATCCAGTTTGCGGTGAAGCAGGCCAATGACAAGGGGGGCATCGGCGGGCGCCCGATCGCGGTGCTGTTCGAGGACAACCAGGCCAAGCCCGATCTCTCGGTGCTCTCCTTCAACAAGCTCGTCCATCTGAACGGCGTTCCGGTGATCCTGACCGGCTATTCGGGGCCGAGCCTGGCGATGGCGCCGCTGGCGACCCGCACCGAGACGCTGCTCATCAACGCCGGCGCCGAGACGGACCAGCTTGCGACCGCCTCGCCCTACCTCTTCAACGCGATCCCGCAGGAGGTCGGCGAGGTCGCGGTGATGGCGCGCTTCATGATCAACGACCTCAAGACCATGAGGGCCGCGGTGCTCTATGAGAACGACGCGGCGGGCATCTCGGGGCGCGACGATTTCCTCAAGGACTTCAAGGCGGCGGGCGGGGCGATCACCGGTGTCGAGCCGGTGCCCTTCGGCGAGACCGACTTCCGCCCGACGCTGCTCAAGCTCGCCGGCGGCAAGCCGGACGTGCTCTTCGTCGTCATTACCCAGGGCGGCCGGGAGCTCGCGGACCAGAAGAAGCAGCTCGGCATCACCACGCCGGTGACGGGCACGACCTTCCTCAACGACCCGACGACGATCGCCGATCCGGCGGCGGAGGGCTGGTACCACACGCAGATGCGGATCGACCAGCCGGCCGCGCTGACGACTGCGTTCCGCAAGGAATTCCCGGACGCGGACTTCGGATTTTTCAGCCGCCAATACTACAACGCGACCAACATGGTGCTCGCCGTGATCGCCAAGGCGGTGGCTGAAGGCAAGCCGCTCACGGGGGCCAACCTGCGCGCGGGGATCCTCGAGATCCGGCACTTTCCCGGGCTGCTGCCGCTCGACTTCACGAGCAACACGGCGACGATGGAGATCGACGTAGACCGTTTCGAGGGCGGCAAGGACGTGCTCTTCAAGCGCGAGACGTCCGGCTGAGCATCCCGGATCGGGCCCTCGCGCGTCATGGTGATCCTGCAGCTGCTGGTCAACGGCCTCGTCACCGGGATCGGGCTCGGGATGGTGGCGATGAGCTTCGCGCTCGTCTATTCCACGCTCCGGATCTTTCACGTCGCGCATGCCGGCGTCTGGACGCTCTCGGGATATGCCGCCTACTCGGCGATGGGGGCCGGGCTGCCGCTGGTGGCCGGGCTCGCCGTGGGCATCGTGGCGGCCGCGGCCGCGGGCGCGCTGATCCAGCTTCTGATCTATGCGCCGCTGCAGCGGCGGGGGGCGAGCGGGCTCGTGGTGCTGATCGCCTCGCTCGGCGTGCTGGCGGTGATCCAGAACGTGCTCGCGGGCGTTTATTCGGCCGATATCCTGCAATTTCCGGGAGCCTGGGCGGGCGGCGTGGTGCATGTCGCGGGCCTCCTGCTGACGCGGGCGCAGCTGGCGACGGTGGCGGCCGGCATCGCCGCCTATGCTGTGCTGCTCTTGCTCACGCGGCGGACGCTGCTCGGCGCAGAGATCCGCGCGGTGGCGGCCAATCCGTTCCTCGCCGAGATCACGCGGCTTCAGCCGCGGCGCGTCTATGTGGTGGTGATGGCGATCGCCTCGGCGGTGGTGGCGCTGCCGGGCATGCTGGTGCCGCTCGATCTCGGCTTGCAGCCCTATGCGGGGATCACGCCGCTGCTGGAGGCGACGATCGCGATGATCGCGGGCGGCATCGGCAGCCTCACCGGCGCCTTCGCGCTCGCGATCGCGATCGCGGTGCTGCAGAACCTCTCGCTGCTGATCATGCCGGGGGAATGGGCGATCGGCAGCACCTTCGCGGTGTTCGTGGTGTTCATGCTGTTCCGCCCGCAGGGGCTCTTCGCCGCGTCGTGACGTTCCTCGAAAGCTACCTGGTGCTGGCTGAGATCTATGTGCTGGCCGCGCTTTCCACCAACCTTCTGGTCGGGATTGCCGGCATCTTCTCGGTCTCGCAGGCGGCGGTGTTCGGGGTCGGCGCCTACCTGGTGGCAGGGCTGACGATGCAGGCGGGATTTGGCTTCGTCCCGGCGCTGGTGGTCGCTGCGCTGGGCTGCATCGGGCTCGACATCCTGATCTCGCTCCCATCGCTTCGCGTGGCGGGCGATTATTTCGTCGTGACGTCCTTCGGCATCCAGCTCCTCGCCACCGCCGTGTTCACCAACTGGACGGCGGCGACGGGCGGGGCGAACGGCCTGCCAGGGATTCCGCCGGCCTCGCTCGGGGGTGTTGCGATCGAGAGCACGCCGGGCCTGCTCGCGCTGACCAGCGGCTTGCTCGCGATCGGCATCGCCGTGTTCTGGCTCTTCATGCGCGCGCCGTTCGGGCGGCTGGTGCATGCCGTGCGCGAGGACGAGCTGGCGGTGGCCGCGCTCGGCAAGCCGGTGCTGCGCGCGAAGGTGGCGGCGGCGGCGCTCTCGGGCGCGTTCGTCGGTGTCGCCGGCGGGCTCTATGCGGTTTTCCTGAGCTTCATCGACCCTTCGTCGTTCGATCTCGACGCCTCGGTGCTGCTGCTGACGATGGTGGTGGTGGGCGGGGCGCGCACGCTCAAGGGGGCGATCCTCGGGCCCTTCCTGCTCGTCGGGCTGCCGCAGCTGCTCGACCTGATCAACATCCCGACGGTCATCGCAGCACCGGCGCGGCAGCTTCTCTATGGCGGGCTGCTGGTTCTCTTCATGCTGTTCCGCCCGCAAGGCATCCTCGGCGAGAAGCTGTGAGCGCGCCCTATCTCGAGGTGCAGGACGTGGAGAAGCGCTTCGGCGGGCTGGCGGCGCTCGCGGGGCTGAGCTTTGCCGCCGCTTCCGGGCGCATCACCTGCCTGGTGGGGCCGAACGGCGCCGGCAAGACGACGATCTTCAACGTGATCACGGGTTTTTTGCGCCCGGATCGGGGCAGCGTGCGGTTTCGCGGCGAGAGCCTCGACGGGATGAGGCCGCAGGCGATCGTCGCGGCGGGCATCGCGCGCACGTTCCAGAACCTCCGCCTCTTCACCGACCTCACCGTGCGCGACAACGTGATTCTGGCGCTGCCGGGCCAGTTCGGGGAGGGGCCGGCGGCGGCGATTTTCCGCCCGTTGCGCACCGCGCGCGAACAGCTACGAAATCAGCACGAGGCGGAGGCGCTGCTCGGGCGTGTCGGGCTGGCGCGCCAGGCGCGCGAGCGGGTGCGCAACCTTTCGTACGGCGAGCAGAAGCTGCTTTCGATCGCGCGCGTGCTGGCGACGGGCGCGGAATTCCTGCTGCTGGACGAGCCGGCCTCGGGGCTGGCGCAGGATGCGCTGGAGGCGATGATCGCGCTGCTGTTTGCGCTCAAGGAGGACGGAAAATCGCTCCTGGTGGTGGAGCACAACACGCGCGTGGTGAGCCGGATCGCCGATCACGTACTCTTTCTGCACCAGGGGCAGCTGATCGCCGAGGGCGAGCCGAAGGCGATCGTCGCCGACCCGAGGCTTGCCGAGATTTATTTCGGCGGGGCGATCTGAGCCCGATGCTGTTGCAACTGTCCGGCGTGGCGGCGGGCTACGGGGCGAAGACGGTGATCCGCGACGTTTCGTTCGCGCTCGAGCCCGGGCAGATCCTGGCCCTGCTCGGGCACAACGGCGCGGGAAAGACGACTTGTCTGCGCGCGATCATGGGGCTGATCGAGGCGCGCGGGGGGGAGATCGCGTTTGCCGGGCGGGGGCTGGGGCGGGCAGTGGTTGCCGAGCGGGTGGCGCGCGGCCTCCGGCTTTTGCCCGAGGGACGGGGGATTTTTGCCGCACTCACGGTGGGCGAGAATCTCGAGATCGTCGCGGCGCGCAACGCGGCGGGCGATGGCGCGATGTTCGGCGTCGCCGCTGTGCTGCGGCTTTTCCCCGCGCTCGTCGAGCGGCGCACGACGCGCGCGGGCAGCCTTTCGGGCGGCCAGCAGCAGATGCTGGCGCTGGCGCTCGCTTTGCTCGGCACGCCGCGCTGCCTGCTGCTCGACGAGCCTTCGATCGGGCTTGCGCCCAACCTTGTGGAGCGGCTGCTCGGCCAGCTCGCGGAGGTCTGCCGATCGCGCGAGGTGGGCGCGGTGCTGGTCGAGCAGAATGTCGCGGCGGCGCTCGCGGTCGCCGACCGCGTGGTGATCATGAACAACGGACAGATCGTGTTTGACGCGACGCCCGAGGACGCGCGCAAGGCGGATATCTGGAGCTATTTCTGAGCGGGAGCGAGGCTTTCAGGCCCAGGCGAGCGCGCCGCGGCGCCGATGGCGCGCGAGGGCGTGGGCGATCAGGATGTCCATGAGGTCCGGCTGCGAGAGGCCGGCGGCCTCCCAGAGTTTTGGGTACATGCTGATCGCCGTGAAGCCGGGGAGCGTGTTGACCTCGTTGACGAAGACGAAGTCGGCGCGATGGGGATCGACGAAGAAATCGACGCGCGCCAGCCCCTCGCAGCCGAGCGCGCGGAACGCGGCGAGGGCGAGATCGCGGATGCGCTCGGCGAGGTCGGGCGGAAGCCCCGCCGGCGCGCGGAGGAGCGCGCCCTCCGGGTCGATGTATTTGGCGGCGTAGGTGTAGAAGCCGTGGGACGCGGACGGCACGATCTCGCCGGGCGGCGAGGCGCGGATTTCGCCGGAGGGATATTCGAGCACCGAGCACTCGATCTCGCGGGCGCGGGCGACACTTCGCTCCACGAGCAGCTTCTCGTCGTAGCGGAAGGCGTGTGCGCAGGCGTGCGCATACTCCTCGGCCGAGCGCGCGCGGGAGACGCCGACGGAGGAGCCCATGTTCGCGGGTTTTATGAAGAGCTCGTGAGAATCGAGCATTGCGGTGGCTTGGAGGAAGGAGGGGTGGTCGCGGGCCGTGATCGCGAGGAAGGGCACGACCGGGATGCCGCTCTCGCGCAGCAGCCGCTTGGAGACATCCTTGTCCATGGAAGCCGCCGAGCCCAGGACGCCCGAGCCGACGAAGGGGACTCCCGCCAGCTCCAGCGCGCCCTGGACGGTTCCGTCCTCGCCGTTCGGGCCATGGAGCACCGGGAAGATGAGATCGAGGCTGAGGCGCGCGGGGGCGCTGGCTGACGCGCGGTCGAGAACGACGATTTCTCCGCCGCCGCCGGGGATGAGGGCGAGCTCGGGCGCGGCTTCGGGGATGTCGAGGGACGGAGCGCCGGTGCCGGCGCCGTTGCCGATGTCGCAGAGCATCCAGCGCCCATCCCGGCCGATGCCGATGGGGATCACTTCGTAACGGTTCGGGTCGAGCGCGCGCAGGATGTTCGCGGCCGAGAGCCGCGATACATCGTGCTCGGCGGAGCGTCCGCCGAAGAGGAGGCCTACGCGTTTGCGCGGGACTGCCATTGCGGGTTCATCACTTGGGGCGAGGGCGTCGCTTATCACGGTTGGCCGAGATGCGCATCGCCGAGATGCGCATCGCCAAGATGGACATCAGCTGTGTTGGCGCCGCAGACGAGCACGGCGACGCGCTCGGCGGGCGCGGGCGTGTAGCGGCCGGAGAGGAGGGCGGCGAAGGCGCAGGCGCCGCCCGGCTCGGCGGCGATGCGGAGCACGTCCCAAAGGAGTCCTTGGGCGTGGCGGATCTCGTCGTCGGTGACGAGGATGACGCGCGGGTCGAGATGGGCCTCCGCGATCGGGAACATGAGGCTGCCGACCTGGCGGGGGGCGAGGCTGTCGACGGCGATGCCGCCGGCGGGCGCATCGACGGGATGGCCGGCGGCGAGGGCGTGGGCGAGGGTGGGGGCGCCTTCGGATTCGACCGCGACGATGCGGATTTTTCCGGCGTACCAGGCGGCGATTCCGCCGATCAGCCCGCCGCCGCCGACGGCGACGAGCAGGGTTTCGATCGCCGGCGCGTCGGCTTCAAGCTCGAGCCCGATGCTGCCCTGGCCGAGGAGGGTTTCGGGCGCGTCGTAGGCGTGGACGGCGAGCGCGCCGGTGGCGGCGACGCGGGTCTCGCTGGCGGCGAGCGCGTCCGCGTAGCGGTCCCCGGCGATGACCAACTCGGCGCCGTAGGCGCGGATGCGCGCGAGCTTGGCGGGCGGGGTGACCGAGGGGACGAAGATGGCGGCGGGCACGCCGAGGCGGCGGGCGGCGAAGGCGACGGCGGCGCCGTGGTTGCCGCCCGAGGCCGCGACGACGCCGGTGGGCGGGATGGGGCGCGAGAGGAGGGTGGCGAAGGCGCCGCGCGCCTTGAACGAGCCGGTGTGCTGAAGCTGCTCGAGCTTCAAGAGGATGGGGGCGGAGGGACAGAGACCGAGGCCGAAATCGGCGGCGGCGGTCTCGATGATCGGGGTGTGGCGGATATAGGGGCGGATCAGGCGTTCGGTGGCGGCGATGCGGTCACGGTCGATCGGGGGGGTGGCCGGCATCGTCTCCTCCGTGGACTGGCGGGGAAGGGGAATTGACATGAATTCGGGAGTTGGCGAAGTCCCTGAGTGCAGATCGCGACGGCCTTCGCGCGCTGGCGAATGAGCGGCGGCTCCGGAGTCTCGGCTGGCTCCGCGATGCGCGGGCGCATTTTTCGCGCCAGGTGGATGGCGATCTGGTGCGCGACGGGGTATGTGCCTGATCGGCGCGAAGCTCGGCGTGAACCAGGCGACGCTTTCCGAGCATATGCGCGTGCGGCGCAGCGCTCGAGGGGTCCAGGGCCTCAAGGCCCTGGTGGGGTGCAGGGGCAAAGCCCCTGAAATTAGACTGTAAAATACTTCGCGTGCGGGTTGAGGATGACAAGCGCGCTCGTCGATTGTTCGGGTTCGAGCTGGAACTCGTCCGAGAGGGTGATGCCGATGCGGTCCGCTTCGAGGAGTTGGAGCAGCGGCACCTGGTCCTCGAGTTTGGGGCAGGCGGGGTAGCCGAAGGAGTAGCGGCTGCCGCGGTAGCCTTGGGAGAGCATTTTTTCCATGTCGCGGTCGTCCGCGGCGGCGAAGCCGAGTTCGGCGCGGAGGCGCTTGTGGGTGTATTCGGCCATGGCTTCGGCCATCTCGACCGAGAGGCCGTGGAGATAGAGGTAGTCCTGGTAGCGGTTTTCCTCGAACCAGGCCCGCGCGATTTCCGAGGCGCGGGCGCCGACGGTGACGACCTGAAGGCCGATCACGTCGCGTGGCCCGTCGTCGATGTCGCGGACGAAGTCGGCGATGCATTCGCCGTCCTCACGCGGCTGGCGCGGCAGGCTGAAGCGGCAGAGCTCGGTGGTTTCGTCGCGGTCGAAGAGGATGAGGTCGTTGCCCTGGCCGGCGGCGTGCCAGTAGCCGTAGGTCGCGCGGGGGCTGAGGATTTTTTCCTGCTCGCAGATCGCGAGCATGCGTCTGAGGACGGGGCGTAGCTCCTGGCGGGCCCAGCCGAGGAAATCCTCGAGCGAGCGGCCTTGCTTTCGAAAGCCCCACTGGAACTGATAGAGGCTGCGTTCGTTGAGGAAGGGGACGATCGCGCGCGGGTCGGCCTCGAGCCTGCGCGCGCCCCAGAAGGGGGGCGCGGGCGAAGCGGCGGTGAGGCGGCGCCGGCGGGCCTGGACTTTTGCGACATCGACGGGGCGGAAGGCGCGCGGGTCGGCCTCGCCCAAGGTGCGTGAGTGCGTGCGGGCGGCGTTGCGGCCGCGTTTGGGGCGGCGGGCGGCGATGGCGGCGAGATAATCGTCGAACGCGTTGCCGGTGACCTTCTCCATGAGCGAGAGGCCGTCGAAGGCGTCGCGCGCATAGGCGACGCGGCCGGAGGCGTAGGAGGCGGTGCAGACCTCCTCGACATAGCGGCGGGTGAGCGCAGCACCGCCGAGCAGGACCGGGATCTCGATTTCCTGGCGCGACATCTCCTCGAGGTTTTCCCGCATCACCACGGTCGATTTGACGAGCAGGCCGGACATGCCGATGGCGTGGGCGCGATGCTGCGCGGCGGCGGCGAGCATGTCCGTGAGCGGCACCTTGATGCCGAGATTGACGACGCGGTAGCCGTTGTTGGTAAGGATGATATCGACCAGGTTCTTGCCGATATCGTGCACGTCGCCTTTTACTGTCGCGAGCACGATGGTGCCTTTTTCCTGGCCCTCGACGCGCTCCATGAAGGGCTCGAGGTAGGCGACCGCGGCCTTCATCGTCTCCGCGCTTTGCAGCACGAAGGGGAGCTGCATGCGTCCGGAGCCGAAAAGCTCGCCCACGACCTTCATTCCGTCGAGCAGGATGGTGTTGATGATGGTGAGGGCGGGATGGGATTTGAGGGCGGCGTCGAGGTCCTCGGCGAGGCCCTTGCGGTCGCCGGCGATGATGCGTTCCTTGAGCCGCTCCTCGGGCGTTTCGGCCTGCTTGCGGGCGGTGGCGGATGCGGCCTTGCGATCGGCGAAGAGTTCGAGCAGGCGGGCGAGCGGGTCGTAGCCCTCGCGGCGGCGATCGAGGATGAGGTCCTCGGCAACCTGGGCTTCCTCGGGCGGGATCTCGTGCAGCGGGCGGAGCCGGCTCACATGGACGATCGCGGCGGTCATGCCGGCGCGGAGTGCATGGTCGAGGAAGACGGAGTTGACGACGGCACGCGCGGCGGGATTGAGGCCGAAGCTGATGTTGGAGAGGCCGAGCACGATCTGCACCTCGGGCAGGGCCTCGCGGATCATGCTGATGCCTTCGAGCGTCCAGAGGCCGAGCTTGCGGTCCTCCTCGTTGCCGGTGGCGATGGTGAAGGTGAGCGGGTCGATCAGCAGGTCCGAGGGCGAGAGGCCGTGGCGGGCGGCGAAATCGACCAGCCGGCGGGCCACGGCGAGCTTGCGCTCGGGCGTCTTCGCCATGCCCTCCTCGTCGATGGTGAGCGCGATCACGGCGGTGCCGAAGCGCCGCGCGAGCGCAAGCCGGTCGGCGGCGGGCTTTTCTCCGTCCTCGAAATTGATCGAGTTGAGGATCGGCTTGCCGCCGATGATTTTCAGCGCGCTTTCGAGCACGCGGAGTTCCGTGGAGTCGATGACGAGCGGGGCGTTGACGCCGGCGTTGAGGCGATGGACGACGGCGTTCATTTCGGCGAGCTCGTCGCGGCCGACGAAGGCGGTGCAGACATCGAGCGCGTTCGAGCCTTCGGCGACCTGCTCGCGCGCCATGACCAGGGCGCCGTCCCAGTCGTGCTTTTCCTGGAGTTCTCGAAAACGCTTCGAGCCGTTGGCGTTGCAGCGCTCGCCAATGGAGAAAAAACTGTTCTCCTGGCGCAACGGAACCTGGCCGTAGAGGCTGGTGACGGCGGGGAGCCAGATGGATTGGCGCGGCACGGGCGCGGGGCGTGGCTCGGCCTGACGGCGGAGCATCGCATCGAGGGCTTCGATGTGGGGGATGGATGTGCCGCAGCAGCCGCCGATGAGGTTGACGCCGTCCTCGACGACATAGCGCTCGAGCCAGGTCGCGAGGTCGGCCGGTGCCAGGGGATAGTACGGCTTGCCGTCGACCAGCTCGGGCAGGCCGGCGTTGGGCTGCACCGAGATCAGGCGCGGCCAGTTGCGCGCGAGCCAGCCGATATGCTCGGCCATTTCTTGGGGCCCGGTGGCGCAATTGAGGCCCATCAGCGGGATGTCGAGCGCGTGGATCACGGTGGCGGCGGCGGCGATGTCGGGGCCGACGAGCAGGCTGCCGGTCGTTTCGACAGTGACCTGGACGAAGATCGGCGTATCGGTGCCGGCCTCGACCCGCGCGCGCTTGGCGCCGTTGACCGCGGCCTTGATCTGCAGCGTGTCCTGGCAGGTCTCGATCAGGATCGCATCGACGCCGCCCTCGATCAGCCCGGCGCATTGCAGCGCGAGCGCGTCCTCGAGCGGGTCGTAGGCGATGTGGCCGAGGCTCGGCAGCTTGGTGCCGGGGCCGACGCTGCCAATGACGTAGCGGGGGCGGGAGTCTGAGAATTGGCCGGCGGCCTCGCGGGCGAGCTCGGCGCCGATGCGGTTGATCTCGCGGGCGCGCTCGGCGATGCCGAACTCGCCGAGCGTGACCGGCGATGCCCCGAAGGTGTTGGTCTCGACCATGTCGGCGCCGGCCGCGAAATAGCCGCGATGGATCTCGCGGACGAGGTCGGGGCGGGAAAGATTGAGGATGTCGGTGCAGTTTTCCTTGCCCCAGTAATCGCGCTCGACATCGAGGGTGAGCGCCTGGACGCGGCTGCCCATGGCGCCGTCGCAGAGGAGCACGCGGTTTTGCAGGAGCTCGAGCAGCGGCGGGCGCGGCATTGTTTTCCCTTCAGGCGGCGGTGCGTTGGGCGGGCCAGATGCGGATTGTGAGCGGGCCCGCGACCGAGCGGGCGGGGGCGGGCGAGAGGCCGGCAGCGGTGAGCCAGGCGGCGATTTCGGCGTCGGTGAAGCCGGGCCAGCGATGGGCGAGGCGGGCAGTCGCGGCCGCGTCGTGCGGGGCGAGATCGACGATGACGAGGCGCGCGCCGGGGCGGAGCACACGGGCGGCTTCGGCGAGCACGGCGGCCGGGTCCTCGGCGTAATGGAGCACCATCTGGAGGGTGGCGAGGTTGAAGCCGGCGTTTGCGCCGGCGTCGGGCAGCGGCAGGCGGTACATGTCGGCGCGGCGGACGGTGCAATGGGTAAGGCCGGCGCCGGCGAGGCGGGTGCGGGCGAGGGCCAGCATGGCGGGGCTGGCGTCGATGCCGAGGCCGGCTTCGATGCGCGGGGCGAGGAGGGAGAGCAGGCTGGCGGTGCCGGTGCCGATATCGATCAGGCGGCCGAGGCTGGTGCAGGGAAGCATCGCGAGGAGGGCAACGGCTACGTCGGCGGCGGGCAGGTCGAGGGCGCGCATCTCGTCCCAGTCCGCGCCCTGGCGGGAGAAGCTCTCGGACGCGATGCGGGCGCGCTCGGCGAGCACGCGGGCGACCTGGCGGCGGTCGGCGGCGAGGACGGGGTCGTCCTCGGGGAGGCGGGCGAGGAGGGCGTGGGCGAGGCCGGAGTCGGCGCCGCCGTTGAAGGCGCCGTTGGGGGGGGCCTCGGGGAGCTGGAACCAGGCGTGGGCGCCCTCGCGCGCCCGCTCGAGCAGACCGGCCTCGCAGAGGAGGCGGAGGTGGCGGGAGAGGCGCGGCTGGGACTGGCCGAGGATGGCGGTGAACTCGCTGACGCAGAAGGGGCCGCGGGCGGCGAGGGCCAGGAGGCGGAGGCGGGTGGGCTCGGCGGCGGCGCGCAGGCTCGCGAGGAGGCTGTCCATGGCCCAATATTACATAAACATATCCTTATGTCCATGCTGGGCGCGGGTACTGGGGAGTCGGCGGGGGAGAATGACGGGGGAGATTGGCGGGGGGGATTGACCGGGGGAGATTGACCGGGGGGGGAAACCGATCATTCTCGCCGCCGATTGCGACGCAAGCGGAGGTGCCGGCATGCCTGCCAGGATCCAGCTCAAGGCCGAGGACGGCCACGCCCTCGACGGCTATCTCAGCGTGCGCGGCGATCCGCCGATCGGCCTCGTCGTGGTGCAGGAGATTTTTGGCGTCAACGTGCATATGCGGCGGGTGTGTGACGCGCTGGCCGGGGAGACGGGGTATGCGGTGATCGCGCCGGCGCTGTTCGACCGCGCCGAGCGGGGGGTCGAGCTCGGCTACGGCGCGGACGACGTCGCGCGCGGCCGCGACTTGCGCGGCAAGCTCACCGACAAGGACGTGCTGCTCGACATCAAGGCGGCGGCGGCGGCGCACGGCAAGCGGCGGGTGGGGATCGTCGGCTATTGCTTCGGCGGCACGGTTGCCTGGTATGGCGCGACGCGTGCGCAGCGGTTCATGGCGGCGTCCTGCTGGTATGGCGGCGGGATCGCGCTGGCGCGTGGCGAGACGCCGCACTGCGCGGTGCAGATGCATTTCGGCGAGGCTGACGCCTCGATTCCGATGAGCGATGTCGCGCTGATCCGTGAGGCGCAGCCGGGTGTGGAGATCTACACCTATCCGAAGGCGCAGCACGGCTTCGGCTGCGACGACCGGGCGAGCCACAGCAAGGCGGATGCGGTGCTGGCGAAGGGCCGCACGGTGGCCTTCTTCGCCAAGCATCTCGGCACGCTCGAAGTGGGTTAGGCGGGGCGAGGTGGGTTAGGCGGGTGAGGAGGGTTGCGCGGGGCGGGCTAGTTGCGCACGGCCTCGGGGGCGAGCAGTTCGGCGCGCAGCGCGCGGATGACCTTGCCCATCTCGATGATGCGTTGATCGAGCTCGACGAGCCGCTGGTCGTAGCGGACCATGAGGCCGCCGAAGAAGCCGATCACATCCTCGAATGAGAGCGAGGGGGTGGCGATCGGCTCGACCGGGCCGGTATAGGGCGGGGTTCGGAAGAGCTGCTCGCGCTTGAAGTAGTCCCGCGCCATGGCCTGGTTCTCGTCGTGGAAATACGCTTCCACCTCCGCGACGAGCGGCGGCGGCAGGATATGGTGCTCCATGCCGGCCTTCATTGCGCCGGTGCTGATCGTGTTCTCGACCACGAGGTCGGAGAACTGCATGCGCGGCTTGTAGCGGTTGACGAGCAGCATGATCGCCACTTCCTCGGGGGTCAGGCTGGTATTGATGTCGGGCACCTCGAAGGCGAGGTGATCGGCGGCGATGCCGAGGGTCGCAAGCGCGTCGCGGAACAGCCCGTCGCCCTGCATCACCGTGCCCTCGTAGGTACGGCAGAGGATGTTTTCGGCGCCGAACATTTCGGAGAGATAGCCGTAGAAGCTGCGGTATTTCAGGAACGGATGCTGGCGGTAGGCGACGCGGGTGTAAGCTTCGGGGGAGTCGGTGCAGCCGTGGCGCTTCACCTGCTGCATATAGGCCGAGGCGAGGAACTGGTCGTGCCGGCGGATGTAGTAGAGCGCCTTGACGGTGACGCCGCGTTCGCCGAGCGCGCTGATCAGCGCCGCGAGCGCGTCGCGCCGCGCGTCGATGAAGAGCTCGCTCGAGACGATGCCGATGCGGGCGCTGCTCCGCGCGATCGCGGCGTGGAACTCGGCACGATGGCGCTCGGGTTCGGGGATGCGTGCCGGCGATTCGGGGGCAAGGAGCGTGCGCGCGAGATAGGCGCCGTTGCCGGCGGAGATGCGGCCGTTCACGCCGAGCGCGAACTCGCCGATGGGCAGGTAGTCCACCCCGCGCGCGAGCAGCGAGGCGTGGTTGCGCGCGAGGAACACCTGCAGCGCGGAGGAGCCGGTCTTCGGCATGCCGAGATGGAGCACAAGTTCCTTCATGCGTTCACGCTTGTCCTTGGGTGATGGCTGCGCGCAAGCGGGCGCGGCGCCGGGTGCGCGGGCGGGTGCCCACCCGGCCGGGACCGCGCGGGCCGCGCGGGGAGCATGACGATTCCGCGAAGAGGAGCATTTTTGTTGACAAGTGTTAACTCATCGTCGTACCGAAATGCAACGTCAAGCGGCACACGATGTTTCATCCAGAGCGGAGCAGCCGGGGATCATGCACCAGCAGGTGAAGCGTCGCAGCGTGCGGCGGGCGGCCGAGGTATTCGTGCCCACGAAGGTGGCGGCGGCGGACGAGGTCGTCGCGACGGCCATGCCGGCGCCTAGGGTGAACATCCGGGGTGCCTTCGAGCGACTTGACCGCCACGGCCTCAGCGGCTGGATCACGGTCACGGGGGCGCCCGAGATCAGGCCGCTGCTCGATGTCGTGCTCGACGGGCAGACGATCGGCCAATGCCGGGCCGAAGGGAACCGCGAGGACGTGAAGGCCTCGGGCTACGGCGACGGGCTTTGCGAGTTCCGCTTCGATTTTCCGCCCGAGATGACCGAGGCGGAGGCGGCGCGGGTGCGCGTTCGCTTTTCCGAGACCGACCTTTTTCTCAACCTGCCCGCGCAGCCGCTCGCCGCCGGGGCGAGCCCTGGCGCCCGCGCCCTGGGCAGCCGTTTCGGCGGGCTCTGGATCGACCGTGCGGACTGGATCGACCGGCTCGCGGAGCGTCACCGCCTCGGCCTCGTCTCGGACGTTCTGGCCGAGCGGCTCTACCGCTTCGTGCGCGACGGCTACCTCGTGATCGAGAAGGCCGTCCCCGCGGTGGTCTGCAACCGCATCAACGAAGACCTCGAGTGGCTGTGGGAGAACCCGCCGGCGACCATGCGTATGGAGACGCACGAGCCCGACGGCGAGCTCCGCGTGCTCGTGCCCGACGTCGCCTGCCGCCCGGGCCGCACCAAGCTGCTCGACCTCTATGCCTTCTCGGCGGCCGCCCGCGCCGCCGTCAGCGCGCCGCCGGTGATCGAGTTCCTGCGTGCGATCTTCGAGGACAAGCCGCAGGCCTTCCAGAGCCTCAACTTCTGGAAGGGCTCACAGCAACCAATGCACAAGGACACCGCCTATGTGCGGGTGGACGGCAACCCGCTGGCGCTGGCGGCGACCTGGCTCGCGCTTGAGGATATCGAGCCCGGCACCGGCGAGCTCGAGTATTTCGTCGGCAGCCACCACGCCCCCGATTATCGTTTCGGCGGCGTCAGCAAGTGGATGAACACCGCCGACGACGACTACGGGGTCGAGCACGACCGGTTCCTTGCCAGCCTGCACACGGACGCCCGCCAGTACAATCATGCCAGGGCATCGTTCCTCGCCCGCAAGGGCGACGTGCTGATCTGGCACGCCGACCTCGCCCATGGCGGCTCGCGCGTGACCCAGCCGGAACGGACCCGGCGGAGCTTGGTCACTCACTTCTGCCCGGCCTCGACCAGCCCATTCTTCCATCGCCAGCAGAAGCTGCGCGAGATGGAAACGGAGACCTGCAAGTTCACCTCGCAGCACTCCGACATCGCGCTCGCCGGCATGGCGTTCGCCGGCATCGTCCCGGCCGCCGCGGCCACCGCCTAAACCCGCCGAAGGCAAGGCCGGAGCCGGGGGCCCGTGGCCTTTTTTATCAGGTCGGGTCCCAGCCGAAGCGGCTGGCAAGCCAGCCGCGAAGGGTGAGCAGCGTCGCCGAGCTCGCGGCGATCGCGATGGTGCCGCTGTTGACGTTGGGCGTAGTCTCGATGCGCACCGATGTCGCCTCGGCGAGAGCGTGCACGGCGGGGCTGGCCGCCATCGTCGCGCTCATGCTGCGCCAGAGGCCGACGATGTCGGGCGGCGTCAACGCCGGCAGCACCAGCGCGTAGTCGAGCGTGGTGGCGGCCGCGGCGGCCTTCCAAGCGCCGAGCAGCTTGCCGCGCGGGGGATGGCCGAGGAGCGAGACCGAGGCCTCCTCGAGCGAGGGTACCTCCGGCATCAGCGGATCGCGCGTCTGCTGGCCCGCCGCATTCACCGCGCCGAACGAAAAGAGCGGAACGGCGCCCACGTCGGCGAGCGCGCGGGCCCGTTCGGGCACGTCCTCGCCGTGCAGGAAGATGAGATCGACGGCGCCGTCCCGCAGCGCCTCGCGCGCCCGGTCCGGTTCGCCTAAGCCAAAGACGGCGGTGAAGTTCGTGCCGAGCAGGTCGAGCGCGAGCAGCGCCGGAAGGTCCGGCCCGGTCGGTCCGGAAGCGGCGATGCGCGGGCCCTGGTCCGGGGCGAGGGCCGAGAGCGGCACCGTCCCGACGATCACGGCCGGCGCGAGGGCGTTCAGCGCCGGGATCCAGCTTGCCATGTCGAAATGTGCGCGGGGATCACCGACCAGCCAGGCGGTCGCGGCGGCGCCGGGCACGAGCAGCGCCGTCGCGCCGTCGGGCACCGCGAGCGCCGTGAACTGGTTCGCGCCGGTCACGCCGTCATTGCCGATCGCGTTCTGCCGGCTGACCCGCGTTCCGGGCGGAAGGGCGTGCGCGAGCGCGGGCACCAGCGCGCCCGCCCAGTGATCGAGCGGCCCATCCGGCGTGCCGGCGACCAGCACCGCGGCGCCGTTCGGGAAGGGCACCGCCGCCATCGCGGTCGCGGCGCGCGCGCCTCTCCCACGCAGGAAGGGCGCCGCCCCGCATGATCCCAGAATCAACCGCAACGCCGTGCGCCGCGAAGGGGTCTCACCCAGCCGCATCAGCCCTCCCCCTTTTGGGACTGGCACTCCTACGCGGACCGAGCCTTATGTCAAATCAAACCGGTGTCGCCCGTGGTCAGGACCGGCGATCATGAATCGGTACTGGATGAGGGATTCGAACGGGAGGTCGAGGCGCGCGCGCCCTTGGAGGAAGGTGAGCTCGATCAGCGCCGCGGCCGCCGGCACCTCGGCGCCGACATGGCGCAGCAGCGCCACGCCGGCGGCCATCGTGCCGCCGGTGGCGAGCAGATCGTCCACCAGCACGACACGCTCGCCGCCGCCGACCGCGTCGGCCTGGATCTCCACCCGATCGGAGCCGTATTCGAGCGCGTATTCGTGGCCGACGGTGCGGCCGGGCAGCTTGCCGCGCTTGCGCAGCATCAGGAACCCGCAGCCGAGCTTGAGCGCGAGCGGCGCGGCCATGAGGAAGCCACGCGCCTCGATTCCGGCGAGCAGGTCGGGCCGGTAGGGCCGCACCGCCTCGGCCATCCGATCCATTGCCACCTGCCAGGCGTCGGCGTGACGCAGCAGGGTTGAGATGTCGTAGAAGAAGATCCCGGGCTTGGGGAAATCGGGAATGCCGCGGATGTGATCTCGGAGGTCCATGCAGCGTTCCCCTGTTCGTCGCGCGCGATTCGGGCTCATGCGCCCCCGGTATCTATCGCGCCGCCGCCACCGCCCGCAATCCGCTCGCGGCCATCCGATAGGGGCGGGCCATTGCCGGGGGGGTCGTCTTGGTGGTCCGATGGCGCCGCGCGCGGACGCTGCCGCTTCGGTTGGAGGACAGGATGGACGATCTCGGGCTCAGCAACGCCGACCTCGATTCGGCTCTCGCCGAGGTGCGCGAAGCCTATGTCGCGCGCAACCCCAGAAGCCTCGCCCGCTTCGTCGAGGCGAGCGCGGTGATGCCCGGCGGCAACACGCGGAGCGTGCTCTTCTACGCCCCGTTTCCGCTCGGGCTCGCCGGCGGCGAGGGGGCCACTGTCTCCGATCTCGACGGCGCGCGCTATATCGATTTCCTCGGCGAATACACGGCCGGAATCTACGGTCATTCCCATCCCGTGATCCGCCGCGCGGTCGAGGTGGCGTTCGATGGCGGCATCAATCTCGGCGGCCATAATCTGCTCGAGGCGCGCTTCGCCCGGGCGGTCACCGAGCGCTTCGGGCTCGAGCGCGTGCGCTTCACCAACTCCGGCACCGAGGCCAACCTGATGGCGCTCGTCACGGCCGCCGCCGTCACCGGGCGGCGGAAGGTGCTGGCGTTCCGCGGCGGCTACCATGGCGGTGTCTTCACCTTCGCCGGTGGCGGCTCGCCGATCAATGCGCCGTTCGATTTCGTCCTCGCCCGCTACAACGATACCGCGGGTGCGGTCGCGACGATCAAGGAGCACGCGGATGCGCTCGCCGCGGTGATCGTCGAGCCGATGCTGGGCGGCGGCGGCTGCATCCCGGCCGAGCCGGACTTCCTCGCCGCCCTCATCGAGGCCGCGCACGCGGTGGGGGCGGTCGCGATTTTCGACGAGGTGATGACCTCGCGCCTCGCGCCCGGCGGCCTCGCCGACAAATACGGCCTCCACCCCGATCTCACCACACTCGGGAAATATGTCGGCGGCGGAATGTCCTTCGGCGCCTTCGGCGGCCGCGCCGCGCTGCTCGACTGTTTCGATCCGCGCCGCCCCGACGCGCTTCCCCACGCCGGCACCTTCAACAACAACGTGCTCACCATGGCGGCCGGCCACGCCGGCATCACGGAAATCTACACGAAGCCGGCAGCCGAGGCGCTGAATGCGCGCGGCGAGGCCCTGCGCGCGCGGCTCAACGCGCTCTGCCGGCGCTACGCCGCGCCGATGCAGTTCACCGGCATCGGCTCGATGATGACGGTCCATTTCACGTCTCAACCGATCCGGGCGCCCGAGGACTGGGCCGTTTCCGATCCGCGCCTCAAGGAGCTCTTCTTCTTCGACCTCCTTGCTGCCGGCATCTGGATGGCGCGGCGGGGGATGATCAATCTCTCGCTGCCGACCGGCGATGCGGAATGCGAGCATCTCGTCGCCGCGGTCGAGGAGTTTCTCCAGAACCGCCGGCGGCTCCTGGCTGCCGCGGCGGCCTCGGGCGGCTGAGGAATCGCGTGCGAACCCGAGCGTTCACGCGGGTCGCGAAAGCCCGATCGCTCTCGACCTGGCGCAATTCCCTCTATAGGCTCCACACGGCGTGCCGTGTCCTTTCCTCGCCGTAAGCCCGGCGGCCTGTGGACGCGGCCTCCGGTGGGGATTGTGTCCCAATGAACAGAAGAAATCTGCTCGCACGCCTTGCGGCAATTCCGCTCCTGCCCGTCCTCTGGCCCGCCTCTGCAGCGTCAGCCGCCAACGTATCTGCAGGCAACCCGTTCCGTCGCGTTCGGCCATCCGACGCCGATTGGCCAAGCGCTGCGCTCTGGGAAAAACTTGATCGCGATGTTGGCGGGCATCTGATCACGGTTCAGCCGCTGCTCGCTGCCTGCGTGGACGCGGGCGGGAGCACCGCCTGCGAGGAGCTGCTCAAGGCGCTGCGCAATCCCTATTACGTCGGCGATCAGCCTGCGGGGACGCAGACCGTCGGCTGGGTGGACGCGTGGATGTCGGCGCCCAGCGTCTATGCCGTCGCGGCGCGGACGAGCGCGGATGTCGCCGCTGCCGTCAATTTCGCGCGCGAGAACCGGCTGCGCCTCGTCGTGAAGGGAGGCGGGCATAGCTATCAGGGCACCTCGGACTCGGCCGAGTCGCTCTTGATCTGGACACGGGCGATGAGCAGCATCGTGCTGCACGACGCCTTCGTGCCCCAAGGTTGCGCCGGCACGACGGTGCCCGAGCCCGCCGTCACGGTCGAGGCGGGGGCGGTCTGGATGCACACCTACGACGCTGTGACCACGAAAGCCGGCCGCTATGTTCAGGGCGGTGGATGCGCGACCGTCGGTGTCGCCGGGCTGATCCAGAGCGGCGGGTTCGGCAGCTTCTCGAAGAATTACGGCACCGCTGCCGGCGGGTTGCTGGAAGCGGAGATCGTCACCGCCGACGGCGCCGTCCGCATTGCCAATGCCTGCACGAACCCGGACCTCTTCTGGGGCATCAAGGGCGGCGGTGGCGGCAGCCTTGGCGTCGTCACCAGGCTGACGCTCCGGACACGCGATCTCCCGGCCTTCTTCGGCAATGTGAACCTGAAAATCCAGGCGCGCTCCGATGCCGCGTTCCGCCGGCTCATCGCGCGGTTCGCCGGCTTCTCCGAAGCGAACCTCCTGACCCGGCAGTGGGGCGAGAGCGTCACCTTCGCGGCCGACAACAGTTTCGCCGTCACGATGGTGTTCCAGGGGCTCGACCAGGCGCAGGCACAGGATGTCTGGCGGCCGCTCGTCGATTGGATCGCCGCCTCGCCGCGTGACTTTACCGTCGCTTCGGCCTTGGCGGTTCGCGTCACACCGGCGCGGGATTGGTGGAATCCCGCATACCGGAGGAAGGCAAGGCCAGATCAGGTGTTTTTCGACGGGCGGCCGGGAGCGCCGGAGGACAATATGTGGTTCGCGGAACAAAATACCGAGCTCGGCGCATTCTTCCACGGCTTCCAGTCCGTCTGGCTGCCGGCGTCATTGCTGAACGAGGGCCAGCAGGCGCGCTTCGCCGACGTGCTGTTTTCAGCGACGCGGCACTGGGCCGTGGCGCTCCACTTCAACAAGGGCCTTGCCGGCGCCGGCGCCGCCGGCGTGGCGGCCGCGCGGGACACGGCGATGAACCCGGCGGTGTTGAGCGCTTTTGCGCTCGCGATCATTGCGGGCGGGGATGCGGGGGCCTACGCGGACCTGCTCGGCCATCCGCCCGACCTCGCCCTCGCGCGCCGCAACGCCGCCTCCATTGCGGCGGCCGGCGACGCGCTCAGAACAATCGTGCCGGACGCCGGCTCCTACGTCTCGGAGAGCAATTTCTTCGACCCTGCCTGGAAAAATGCATTCTGGGGAGAGAATTATCCGCAACTCAGCGACGTGAAGCGGAAATACGATCCCGACGGTCTCTTTTTCGTTCACCACGGCGTCGGCAGTGAGAGCTGGAGCGCCGACGGCTTCACCCGGCCGGCGTGAGCGGGCCGGCGCCCGCGGGCGACCAGCCGCCGGCGGCGGCCGTCGGGTTGCAATGGCCAGGGCGTTAGGCCCTGCTGGGATATTTTCGATGGACGTTCCCATGCCCAACCCGAAGCCGGCCGGCCGGCGCAACACCCTCAAACTCCGTATCAAGCCGGATGACCAGGGGCTTATCGACCGCGCCGCCCAACACGCCGGTAAGACCAAGGTCGATCTCGTGCTCGAAGCCGCCCGCCGCGCGGCAGAGGACGCGCTGCTGGAGCGCACGCCGTTCGTTGTCGGTCCCGAAACCTTCGACACCTTCCGGGCGCGCCGTGACGAAGCGCCTCATCCCAATGACGAGCCGCGGTGCCTAGCCCGCAATTCTCAGTGCGCCCCAACGGCGCGATTGACCAGTGGAGGAAGGATCCACCCAGGAAGTTGTCGGTAGGACCTGGTAGCTGACGAGCGGCTTGGACGGGTAACCGGACGGGTCGGAGCCTCGTGACAAAGGCCGCCTTGGGCGGTTGAGCAATCCAGCAGGCCGTAACGCGAGTGAAGCCTGAGCAGGCCTCGAAAGTGAAGTCATGGACGCCGACCCGCCTGAAAACGGGGAAGGCCCGCGTGGAACAGGGAAGCAACCGACAAATGCACCTGTTCCGGTCCGTCGGGGTAGTGGGCACGGCATGTCGGAAAGGTGGGTCGGGTAATTGGGGGAGACCCGTGTTGGGCGAGGGCAGCGGCCTCAACGGCATCGTCAGGTGCCGGTCCGCGCGGGAGTCGGACAGGGTCGTAAGACCGTCGAGGCCGGGTAATACCGGCGGAGGAAAGGACCCTGACTTCTGGTGTGCTTTGGACGGAGAAGAGGATTGGTGATTGGCGATGAGCCTGCAAACACCCGATAAGATCCGGATCGCTTCAGAGAAAGCTGTATCTCAAGGCGAAGGCAGAGCCGGACTATCGCTTCTACCTGCTCTACGACAAGATTTACCGCGAGGACATCCTCCACCACGCCTATGACCTGATGCGCGCGAATGATGGCGCGCCAGGGGTGGATGGGGTGAGCTTCGCCAGGATCGAGGCGCAGGGCCGGGAGGAGTGGCTGTCCGGCATCAGGAAGGAGCTGCAAGAGAAGACGTATCGACCGGCGCCGGTGCGGAGGGTGATGATCCCGAAGCCCGGGGGCAAGGGCGAGCGGCCGCTCGGGATACCGACGATACGGGACCGGACGGTGCAAGCCGCTGCCAAGCTGGTGCTTGAGCCGATCTTCGAGGCGGACCTTGATCCGAGTGCTTACGGCTACCGCCCGAAACGGAGCGGGCTTGACGCAGTCAAGGAAGTCCACGCGCTGATCTGCCGCGGCTACACCGATGTAGTAGACGCGGATTTGTCCAAATACTTCGATACGATCCCGCACCGAGGAATTGATGCGATCAGTTGCCCGGCGCATCGTTGATCGCAACGTCCTGCGCCTCATCAAGATGTGGCTCGAGACGCCGGTCGACGAACGGGACGAGAGAGGGAATCGACGCATGAGCGGCGGAACACGCAGCACCTGCGGTACCCCGCAAGGTGGTGTTGCCAGCCCGATGCTGGCTAACGTCTACATGAATAGGTTCCTGAAGGCACTGGCGATCGAGCGGACGGGACAGAGCCTATCAAGCCCACGTCGTCTCCTACGCCGATGACTTCGTCATCCTCAGCCGCGGACACGCGGAAGAGGCCAGGAAGTGGACGGGGCAGGTGATGACCAAGCTTGGTCTGACGCTCAACGAGGACGAAGACCTCGGTCCGGAACGCTCGGGAAGAGTGCTTCGATTTTCTTGGTTATAGCGTTTGGGCCGCACCATTATCGGAAGGATGGTCACTGGTATCTGGGTGCCGGTCCGTCGAAGAAGAGCGTGCAAAGACTTAAGCAAAAGCGTTGGCGACATCCTGGTGCCGGGCAACCAGGCGCCGTGGGCCGAACGTGCGGGACCAGCTGAACAGCTTGCTGCGCGGCTGGACGTTCGTACTTCAGTTACGGCACGCGCCTGACGGCCTACCGGGCCGCCGACAACCACGTCTACCACAGCGGTACGACGCTTCCTGAGACGGCGTCACAAAGTGCAATCGCAAGGCACGCGCCGCTTCAGCGATGAGGCGGTGTTCAGATGACCTCGGCGTGCTACGACTACGTCGCGTTCATCTTGGCCCGATGCCGATAGCCGCGGGATGAAGCCAGTCGGAAAGCGCAGTGCGGGAAATCCGCACGCTGCGTTTGATGAGCGGGCAGGGGAAACGGAGCGCGTACGCGTCACCGCGCCTCTCCTCGACTCTACCACTCGGGGTAGATAGGCGGGAAAAGGGCGGGGCTACGGGGCGCATGTGAGGCGGGGGTGGAGTGCCGATGCGGAGGCAGTAATCGGCCAAGCGGCTGCATCGCCGCGGGGAGGGCAGCGTTGTCGGGGTGGATGGCGCCTATGCGGTGCCTGGCTCGTATCAGGCCGCGGCGTTTCGCAATCGGGCATGGGCGAGGCTGAACTCGTGCTGATGGGGACAAGCCGAAGCCATTGCCAGTTTGATCCGGCGGACGCTGACCCGCACCAGGGCGCCTAGTTTCAGCAGCTTCAGCCGGATCGTCCCGCAGGTTGCTTCGGCGAACAGTGTATGCGCGAGGCCGATGCGGCGCAGTGCGCAGAGCAGCACATAGGCGATGGACGCGAACCAGAGGCGCAGTTGGTTGGTCCGCATGGTCGCCGCCGAAGTCCGGTCGGCGAACAGGTCGAGCTGACATTCCTTGATGCGGTTCTCCATCTCGCCGCGGGCGCAGTAGATCTTTTCGTACAGATACCGCCCGCCGACCTCGGCCGACCTGAGCGATGTGACGACAAAGCGCGGATTGGCGTCGCCTCCGGTCACCTCGGCCTTGCCGATGACGCGCCGGCTGCGGCTCCAACTGTCCAGCGTCGCGTAGGTAAAGTCCCGGAAGCACCGCGCCGGCTTGCGGGTTCGAATGCTCTCGATCGTCGCCGCGATCAGCTCGGCCTTGATCGCCTCCTCCAGGCGCTCGTTGCGCGCCAGTCCGAACAGGTAGTCGACCCGGTTCGCCTCGCACCACGCCATCAGCGGCTCGCGGGCAAAACCGGAATCGCCGCGCAGCAGAATGCGCGTCTTCCGCCGGCGACGCCGGATTTGCGCCACGAGCCGCGCAATCTCCTCGACCGCCCCGGCCGACGCGTCGATGTTCGATCGCCGCAGTTTCGCCGCCAGAAGGTGGCGCCCGCAGAAGATGTAGAGCGGCAAATAGCAGTAGCAGTCATAGTAGCCATGAAAGAAGCGGCCTTCCTGGCTGCCGTGCAACGGATCATCCGTGGCATCGAGGTCGAGGATGATCTGCTCAGGCGCCTTCGGGTGGGCCTCCAGGAAGAGATCGACGAACAACCGCTCCACCGCCGCCGGGTCATGGCTGACCTTGTGATAGCGCGTCGGCTCCGGCCGGCTCAGCTCCAGCCGGTTGAGTGTCGATTTACCCGCCAGCGGCGCACAATCCGAGCGCTTGGCCGCCAGCTTGCCCACCAGCACCGCCATGACCGGGTCGTGCCGCACTTCATCGTGGTCGTTGAGGTCCTCGTAGCCCAGCGCGATGCCGAACACGCGCTGCAGAACCATCGCGCTGACCTGGTGTTCCACCAGCGCCGCCAGCCGGCCGTCCACAAAGCAGGAGGCGAAGCGTTCGGTCAACCGGATCGCCCGATCGGTCTGTCCCAACAGCAGCGCACCCGCATCCGACGTGATCGCCCCACCATCGAAGGCCGCCACCACCCGACGCCCATCAACCGGTGCAAATTCGAACCGCACTGCGCTACACTCTGTCGGCATCGGGGAACTCCTCTGCTTCGCCGCAAGGCTTTGTCGCAAAAGAACTTTCGCCGAATTTAGAGCCCCGATGCACCCCTTATCGGTGAGAAATGCGGGCTAATCCGGACGCCCACCCCCTTGGGAATAGGCGTGCCGCTCACCGCACCGGAACCGCTTGCCGATGCGCACGATCTGGCGGAATTCTACTCTGGCGTGCCTTCGCTCGACGACTGGCTGAAGCGATGCGCGCGTGGCAACCAAGCCAACGGCGCGACCCGCACGTCCGTCATTGCGGAGGGAAGCCGCATCCTTGCCTATGACGCTGTGCCTATGAGGCTGTCGCCTCCGGCGGCATCGGTCCCGGAGGCACGCTAGACCGTATGTTCATGGCCGAGCAGGTGGCTCGTCCCTGCGGCATGCGACGAGCGAGGGTTGCGCTGGACCGGCCAGCGTAGGGCCTCACACATAGCGACAACCAGCCGTGGACCAGGATAGCGAAGTTTTTGTCGGTCTGGATACCTCGAAGTGCAAGATTTCCGTGGCCCTTGCCGAGTCCGGTCGCCAGGGGGAGGTGCGCTTCCTCGGTGACATCGACAGTGCGCCGGGGGTGGTTGAGCGGACGGCGAACAAGCTGGCAAAACGTTACCCGAAGCTCCGCTTTTGCTATGAAGCTGGACCGACCGGCTACGGCCGGCTACGGGTTGCATCGGCAGATCGCCGGGGTTGGTCATGAGTGCGTTGTCGTCGCCCCATCGCTGATCCCGAAGCGACCGGGTGAGCTGCTCCCTCTTCTCTCGACAATGCCGTGTCCAGAGAAATCGGGGGCAGCTCACGCGATCGACGATGTTCAGCTCCACCACGGCGGTTTCCAGCAGCGTCAGCGTCCAGCGCTTGCGCCCCTTGGGCGGCGCGGAACAGGCGAGCGCGATGAGTTTGGCCTCAGCGGCACCGTCGAAAATGCGCTTTCTGGCGGAGTTGGGGGACTGCTTGCGGGTCAGCGCGGCGTCGATCCCACCCTCGACCAGTTGCTGGCGCGTGCGTGCGATGGTGTCGAGGCTGGTATCCAGCGCCTCGGCGATCTGGCCGTCGCTCCAGGCTTCCCCTGCCTCCGACGCGTCCGCCTTCAGCACTTGCCGGACAGGAGCTTTGCCCTTTTGGATCAACGCGTTGAGCCTTTCACGCTCGTCGGCACCGAGTGTGACGATGTATTTCTTTACGGTAGGTTGTTTCGCGGTCACGACGCATCTCCAGGCTTCCCGGAAGCATCGATTCAGAGATCAACCGCAAAATCAACGACGCAGAGCACTAGACCGATTATGGCGCAACATGCCGGAGCCGATCCCGATTGGTTTGCTCGCCCGCCTCGCGATAGATCGCGCCTGACCGGGAAGTGGATTGGGCCGTGCCGTGGTCAGCGACTGCGCCACACGAATCATGCACGCGGCCGACATTCTCGCCATCCGATGCATCGTCGTTCACGCGATTTCGGAGCAAGCCAAAGCCGTCCACCCGGCCCTTGGCTTCGAGCCCTCGCCGCTCGACCCCATGATGCTTATGGTCACGCCTCGGGACGAGCGGGCGATACTTGGATGGATGGCGGGATGAGCGGGAAAGGCCTCGGCAATCCGCGGCGAATTGCGCGACGCCTGCCATCTGGTGCAGCCGCGCTGGTGTTGTGGTTCTCACGCTTGCTTCCGTTCTTAGCAGCGTCATTCCGGCCGAAGCGAAGCGGAGAGCCGGAATCCGCGCGCCGCAGCCCTGGATGCCCGCTTTCGCAGGCGTGACGACGGGAGGAAACGAACCGTCAGAGTCGGTACACGCGCGAGCGCCACCCCCTCGACTCCCTTGCCTCTCGACAATATCGTGTCCAGCGAAATCGGGGTCAGCTCAGGGAAAATGCGCACCGTTGTGATGATGCGTCTGCGCGGAAGGTTTTGCCGACGTAGCGGTCTGCCGATTAAGGGCCTCCCGCTAACAAGCTGAAAAGCGCCAAATGGGGCGAGCTGTGGCTCGTCCCTTCCTATTTCTGCCAATCCGGGCGACGCCCGGGCGCGGCCCGTGCCCGCCTGGGCCCCGCCCAGCCCGCGCCCCGCCCGAGCCACCCCCCTTCCCGGCTTCGCCCAATCGTCATATTCCTGTCCTCGCACCGTAACGCGGCGAGGCTACGCCGCGAGCGGTCTCTGAACGGGAGGACCACCGTATGAAACGCCGCTCTCTGCTGGCGGGCGCCGGCGCGCTCGCGCTCGCCCGGCCGGCCTTCGCCGCCGCCGCGACCCGGATCGTCCTCTGGCATTCGATGAACGGCGCGCTCGGGGACGAGCTCAACAAGCTGATCGCCCGGTTCAATGCCTCCCAGAGCACGTTCACGGTGGTCGGGATCTTCAAGGGCGGCTACGCGGACGCGCTCACCGCCGGCATCGCCGCCTGGCGCGCCGGCCAGGCGCCCCACATCCTCCAGGTCTTCGACGTCGGCACTGGCTCGATGATCGCCGCCGGCCCGGCGGTCAAGCAGCTCTGGCAGCTCGTCCAGGAGACCGGCGCGCCGATCAAGCGCGACAGCTACATCGCCTCGGTGCGCGGCTATTACAGCCTCGCCGACGGGCGGATGGCCTCGATGCCCTTCAATTCCTCGACCGCGGTGATGTGGTACAACCAGGATGCCTTCGAGCAGGCGGGGCTCGATCCGGAAAAGCCGCCCGCGACCTGGCCGGAGCTCGTGCAGGCGGCCGAAACGCTCAAGGCCAAGAAGGTCACCGAATACGCGGTCAGCACCTCCTGGCCGACTTGGATCCATTTCGAGCAGTTCGCCGCCATCCACAATGTTCCCTACGCAACCGAGGCGGACGGCTTCAAGGGGCTGGACGTGAAGCTCCTGGTCGATTCCGGGCCCTTTGCAGCCAACCTCCAGCGCCTGCTCGACATGGCGAAGGCGGGCACTTTCAAATACGCGGGGCGCGACAACCTCCCCGACCCGGTCTTCTATTCCGGCCAGGCGGCGATTGCCTTCAATTCCTCAGCGAGCCGCGGCGCGCTGGTGAAGACAGCAAAGTTCCGCTTCGCCGAGGCCTATCTCCCCTACGACCCCGCGGTCATCAAGCAGCCGATCAACTCGATCATCGGCGGCGCCAGCCTCTGGACGATGACCGCGCCGCACCGCACGCAAGAGGAATACAAAGGGGTCGCCGCCTTCTTCGCCTTCCTCGGCGAGCCGGCCCAGGACGCCGACTGGGCTGCCGTCACCGGCTACGTGCCGGTCACCTTCGGCGGCTCGGATCTCCTGAAGACGCAAGGATTCTTCACCAAGAATCCCGGCACGGACCTGCCGATCCGGCAGCTCGAGCGGCTGCCCGTGACCGAGAATTCGCGGGGCATCCGGCTCGGCGACATGCCGGAGCTTCGCGTCATCATCGAGGAGGAGTGGGAGAAGCAGCTCGGTGGCGGCTATGACGCGAAGACGGCGCTCGCGAACGCGGTCTCGCGGGGCAATGTCGTGCTGCGCAACTTCCAGCGCTCCCTCGGCGGGTAGGGCGCAGCCGGGCGGCGCCGGCCGCGCGTGGAACGGCGCACGTTCTTCGGCGGCCGGCTGTTGCCGGCAGCACTCGTGCTGCCGCAGCTCGTGGTGACGATCCTCTTCTTCCTGCTGCCGGCCGGCGAGGCGATCTATCAGAGCGTCACCTCGACCGACGCCTTCGGGCTGCACACGCGCTTCGTGGGGTTGGCGAATTTCGTTTCCCTCTTTGCCGACCCCACCTATCTCGCGACCCTCGCCCGCACGGGGGTGTTCTGTGCGCTGGTGACGCTGCTGGCACTTTCCCTGGCGCTCGTGCTCGCGGTGTTCGCCGATCACGAGATCCGTGGCCGCGCCCTCTACCGCACGCTGCTGATCTGGCCCTACGCCGTGGCGCCGGCCGTCTCGGCCGTGCTCTGGATGTTCGTGATGAATCCCGAGGTCGGCATCATCGGGCGGCGGCTCAACCGCGCGGGCGTGCCGTGGGATTATACCCTGGACGGAACCCAGGCGATGGGCCTCGTCATCGTCGCCAGCGCCTGGACGCAGGTGAGCTACAATTTCGTTTTTTTCCTGGCCGGGCTGCAATCGATCCCGCGCGCGGTGATCGAGGCGGCGCGGATGGACGGGGCGCGGGGTTTTCATCGGTTCCGCACCATCGTCCTGCCGCTGCTGATGCCGACCACCTTCTTCCTCCTCATCGTCAACCTCGTCTACGCCGCCTTCGAAACCTTCGGCACCATCATGGCGCTGACCCGC
The DNA here is from genome assembly GCA_963840545.1 of uncultured Pseudomonadota bacterium. Taxonomy (GTDB): domain Bacteria; phylum Pseudomonadota; class Alphaproteobacteria; order Acetobacterales; family Acetobacteraceae; genus JAKAWQ01. Next base: position 1,429,262 of record CAWIZE010000002.1, read on the forward strand.
GGGGGCCCGGGCCAATCGACCGAGACCCTGGTGGTGAAGGTCTATCGCGACGGGGTGATCAACCTCGATCTCTCGGGCTCGGCGGCGCAGTCGGTGGTGCTGATGCTGCTCGTCATCGGGCTCACCGCGGCCCAGTTCCGCTTCCTCGACCGGCGGACCGGCGCGTGAACCGCGCCCGGACGGACTGGCTCGCCCATGCCGTGCTCGGGCTCGGCGTCATCCTCTTCGCCTTCCCGGTCTGGCTCATCTTCGCCGGCGCGACGCAGGACGCGGGCGCGATCAACCGCGGCGAGCTCTCGCTCCTGCCGCGGCTCTCGCATCTCGGCATCTTCCTCTCCGTGCTCCGCCACGGCGCGGGCGACAGCCCGACGCCGGTCTGGCACATGCTGATGGTCTCGGCTTGCATGGCGCTCGGGATCGCGGTCGGGAAAATCGTGATCTCGCTCCTCTCGGCCTACGCGGTCGTCTTCTTCCGCTTTCCCTTCCGCATGCTCGCCTTCTGGACGATCTTCATCACCCTGATGCTGCCGGTGGAGGTGCGCATCATCCCGACCTACGCGGTGATGGCGGATTTCCACATGATCAACAGCTTCGCCGGCCTCACCGTGCCGCTGATCGCCTCGGCGACCGCAACGCTGCTGCTCCGCCAGGTGTTCCTCGCGATCCCGGACGAACTCGTGGAGGCGGCGCGGATGGACGGGGCGGGCCCGATCCGCTTCCTGATCGACATCCTGGTCCCGGTCTCGGCCGCGAACCTCGCCGCCCTCTTCGTCATCCTGTTCGTCTATGGCTGGAACCAGTATCTCTGGCCGCTGCTCGTCGCCACCGACCCGCAGGCTCGACACGATCGTGATCGGCATCGTCCAGCTGATCGACACCGGCTTCCAGCTCACGCCCTGGAACACGATGATGGCAATGTCGGTGCTCGCCATCATCCCGCCGGTGGTGGTGGTGGTGGCAATGCAGCGCTGGTTCGTCAAAGGCTTGACCGAGGTGGAGAAGTAGTGGCCACCCTCGAGCTCCAGGGGCTGGCGAAGAGCTTCGGCACGCACATCGTGCTGCGAGCAGGATCGACCTCACGGTCGGCGACGGCGAGATGCTGGTGATCGTCGGCGCCTCGGGCTGCGGCAAATCGACCCTGCTCCGCCTGGTCGCGGGGCTCGAGCAGCCGAGCCGGGGCAAGGTGGTCCTGGACGGGCGAGACATCACCGGGCGGGACCCGGCCGAGCGCGACATCGCCATGGTGTTCCAGAACTACGCCCTCTATCCGCACATGAGCGTGTTCGACAACATGGCCTACGGGCTGCAAGATCCGCCGCCTCCCGCGCGCCGAGATCCGAAGGCGCGTGGACGAGGCGGCGGCGATGCTCGGGCTCGCGGCCGCTGCTCGAGCGCAAGCCGCGGGCGCTCTCGGGGGGCCAGCGCCAGCGGGTCGCGATGGGCCGCGCGATCGTGCGCGAGCCGAAGCTGTTCCTCTTCGACGAGCCGCTCTCGAACCTCGACGCCAAGCTCCGCGTCCAGATGCGGGCCGAGATCCGCCGCCTGCAGCGCCGACTCGGGATCACCAGCCTCTATGTCACCCACGACCAGGTCGAGGCGATGACGCTCGGCGATCGGCTGGTGGTGATGCGCGAGGGACGGGCGGCACAGGTGGCAACGCCGATGGAGGTGTTCACCCGCCCCGCCGACACCTACGTCGCCGGGTTCATCGGCGCGCCGGCGATGAATTTTCTCCCGGCCCGGCTCGCCGCCGGCGGGCGCGGTGCGGCGCTGGCGGCTTCGCCCGCCACGATGGGGCCGACAATGCTCTTCGCGGACGGGCCGCGCCCGGGGCCGGACGGGCGGCGGCTCACGATCGGCATCCGCCCCGAGCACCTGCTCCTCGATCGGGAGGGGATGGAATTTGCGGTCGATCTGGTCGAGCCGCTCGGCTCGGAGACCCTCCTCCATGGCCGGCTCGTGGACGGGACGGCGCTGGTGGTCAAGCTCGCCGGGGCGGCGCCGGCGCAGGCGTCCCTGGGCGAGGCGCTCCACGTGGCGCTGGCGGCGGCCGAGCTCCACGTCTTCGATGCCGAGAGCGGCGGCCGCCTCGATCCCGCTGCGGTCGAGCCGCTTGCCGGACTCGCCGCGACTGGCTAGGCTTTCCCGCGAAACGATTCCCATCTTTTGGGAAGCAGTCGGGGCAGCCCGGGGTTGGCATGTCCGTTCGTCCCGCAAGCAACGGCGCCGGCGTCACTCCTGCCGAGATGGAGCAGCTGGTGGCGCGCGCGGGCCTCGCGCTCAATCCGGGCCAGCTCGCCGACCTTGTGCTGACCTGGCGGCAGATGGCCGTGCTGATCGCGGCGATCCCGCGGGCCCGTCCGCTCGCCGACGATTTTTCATTCGTTTTCCGCCCGGCTCCGCCGCCCCGATGAGCGGGGGGGATCCTGGTCCGCTGACCATCGCCGAAGCTGCGCGCCTGATCGCGGCGAAGAAGCTCTCCCCGGTCGAGCTCGTGCGGGCGCTGCTCGCGCGCATCGAACGGCTGGATCCGCGGCTCAACGCCTTCATCACGGTGACGGCCCGCCACGCGCTGACGCAGGCGCGGGCGGCGGAGAAGGCGGTGATGGCGGGCAGGCGCGGCCGGCTGCTCGGCATCCCGCTCGCCTACAAGGACATCTACGCCACTGCCGGCGTCCGCACGACCGCCCATTCCCGCCTGCTCGCCGAGAACGTGCCGAAGGAGGATTCCGAGGCGGTGCGGCGGCTGGCGGCGGCCGGCGCGGTGATGCTGGGCAAGCTCGCCACCCACGAATTCGCGATCGGCGGCCCGGCCTTCGACCTGCCCTGGCCGCCGGCGCGCAACCCCTGGGACACCGAGCGCTTCACCGGCGGCTCCTCGTCCGGCTCGGGCGCGGCGGTCGCGGCCGGGCTGGCGCTGGGCGCGCTCGGCTCGGACACGGCAGGCTCGATCCGTATTCCCGCCGCCTATTGCGGCATCGCCGGCCTCAAGCCGACGCCCGGCCTGGTCTCCAGGCGCGGGGTGATCCCGCTCGCGCCGAGCCTCGACACCGCCGGCCCGATGGCCTGGACCGCGGAGGATTGCGCGCTCCTGCTCGACGCTCTCGCCGGGCATGATCCGGGCGATCCGGCCTCGCTCGCCGTGCCGAAGGGATCGTACGCCCGGGCGCTCGCCCTGCCGGTCAAGGGCCTGCGGATCGGCCTTCTCCGCCATTTCCACGAGCGCGACGTGCCGGCGGGCGCCGAGATGCTCCAGATGGTGGCGGCCGCGGCGCGGCGGCTCGGGGAGCTCGGCTGCCGGGTGGAGGAGGCGAGCCTGCCCGCGGTGCAGGAATACAATGCCGTCGGCCGCGTCATCATCTCGGCCGAGGCCTATGCGCTGCACGAGGCGAACCTGCAGACGCGGCTTTCGGACTATTCGCGCACCTTCCGGGTGCGGGTGCTGGCGGGCGGGCTGATCCGCGCGGCCGACTATCTCGCCGCCCAGCGCCGGCGGACCGACCTGATCGCCGCGACCGCGCGCGCCTTCACCCGCTTCGACCTGCTGGTTTCGGCGGCAGCGCCGGGGCCGGCGCCGCTGCTTCGCGACCAGCGGCCGGACGAGGGGTTCGCAATTCCCTTCCTTGCCACACCGGCCAACGTGGCGGCGATCCCAGCGGCCGTCGTCTGCGCGGGCTTCACGGCGCGGGGGCTGCCGCTCGGGCTGCAGATCATGGGGCCGGCCTGGAGCGAGGCGCTCGTGCTGCGCGTCGCGCACCGCCTCGAGGAGGCGATGGGCACGCGGACGCGCCGGCCGGATTTTTCCTGCGCGGGCGAGCCGGCCGCGCGCGTCGCCTGAGGTTTGGCCGTCAGACCACCGGGGAGCGGCCGCCATCGACGTTGATGGCCGTCCCGGTCACGTAGGAGGCGGCGTCGGAGGCGAGGAAGCAGGCGAGGGCGGCGAACTCTTCCGCCCGTCCCATGCGCTTGAGCGGCACCGACTCGCCCATGCGGGCGACGAAGTCATCGAAGCTCGTGGTGGCGCCTTCGGTGGCGTGCCGGCGCTCCCATTGCTCGCTGACGATGATCCCGACGAGGAGCGCGTTGACGAGCACGTTGTGGGGCGCGCCTTCGCCGGCGAGGATTTTGGTGAGCGCCATGCCGGCCGCGCGCGAGACGGCGGTCGGTGCCCCGCCGGCAGGCGGGGCTTTGGCGCCGACGTTCAGCACGTTGATCACCCGGCCCCAGCGCTGCTCCTTCATGCCAGGCCAGACGAGCCGTGTGAGGCGGATCGCGGCGAAGAGCTTGAGGTCGAGATCCTCCTGCCAGATCTCATCGGTCACGTCCTCGAAGGCGCCGTGGCGCGAGGTGCCGGCATTGTTGACGAGGATGTCGACGTGGCCGAATTCGGCCATGACCGCTTCGTGCGCGCGGGCGATGTCGGCCGCCTGCGAGACATCGCAGGCGAAGGCGGCGACGCGGCCCTTCGCGGTGCGGGCGATTTCCTGCTTTGCGTCCGCGAGCACGTCCGGGCGGCGCGCCAGGATGGCGACATCGGCGCCGGAGGCGGCGAATTCGGTTGCGACGGCGAGTCCGAGCCCCCGGCTGCCACCGGTCACGAGTGCGGTCCGGCCTGCGAGCGAAATCTCCATGCCGATCATTTCCCTCTAAGGTCGCCGAAAGTATGGGGTTCCAAGGGCTTGCCCTTGGCGGGGGTCCAGGGGGCAGGGCCCCTGGTCGGAGTGAGAGGATTTGAACCTCCGGCCCCTGCGTCCCGAACACAGTGCTCTACCAGGCTGAGCTACACTCCGGCGGGTGGCGCATATAGCCGAGCCGACCCTAGAAGAGAAGGCCCCGGCGCAGCATGCCGTGCACGCCCTTCTCGCCGTTCACCGTCTGGGTGACGTGGAAATCGACCGCGAGCGAGCAGAACTGGTAGGCCTGCTCGGGCGAGAGGTTGCTGCGTGCGGTGATGAAGGCGATCATCTCGCGCAGCGCCTGCTTCATCGCGAGGTCGAGGTCCTGGTTCATGCCCATGCTGATGAAATGCGTGGGGGTTTCGGCGCGCGGGTAGCGAAGGAGGGGCGCGCGCGCTCCCGGCGCGGTCTTGTGCAGGATCGGCGTGAAGGTGCCGGTGAGGCAGATCTCGAGCGCGTTGATGCAGACCTCGCCGTCGCCCTGCACGCCGTGGCCGTCGCCGACCGAGAGGTTGGCGCCGGGGTTGTGGACGGGCAGGTAGAGCGTGCTGCCGGCGGTGAGCTCCTTGTTGTCGAGATTGCCGCCGTGCTCGCGCGGCTCGACGGTCGAGATCCGGCCGTAGGCGGCGGGCGGCGCGACGCCGATGACGCCGAAGAAGGGGGCCAGCGGAAGCTCGGTTCCCCAGGGCAGCAGGCAGCTATTCCGCGCCCGGTCGACCGGGATGTGGCTCAGATAGCGCTTGGGAAAATCCTCCGGCAGCGTGCCGGCGAGCGGGCGGAATCCGCAAAAACCCCAATCGGCGCCGAGCGCGATCTCCTCGATCCGGATCTCGAGCATGTCGCCCGGCTCGGCGCCGGCGATCGCGACCGGGCCGGTCATGATGTGCCCGCCGAGGCGGGGCGGGTTCGCTTCGTGGATCGCGGCGAGCGCGGGCGGCACGGTGAGGCCGGAGGCGGGCGGCGGCATCACCTCGGGGCCGCCGGAGACGCACTCGAAGGTGACGGTATCGCCCGATTCGATGGTGGCGACGGGGGGCAGGGCGGCGTCGAACATCCCCCAATGGATGGTTTTCGGAGTCGCCGGGATTTTGTGTCGTGCCATCGGATTCAGGCCACTGCGCGGGCGGGGTGGGGGAGGCTACCGAGGAAATCCACGCTTGCGCCGGGGCCGAGGGTGCGGATCGCCGCGATCAGGCCGTTCGCGGCCGGCCGGGCGATGACCGGCACCGCGAGCTCGAAGAATTTCTCCGCGAGCTCATCGTCGGAGAGCGGCGCATCCGGGTCGCCCTTGCGCGTCGGCTGGGCGTGGCGGAGGGTTTTTCCATCCATCGTCTCGACCTCGACGACGGCCGAGCGGCGGCGGGGGAAGGCGGCATCGCATTCCGGATCGACCGCCATCACGAGCCGCGGCATCAGCGCCTGCACCTCGGGATCGGCGAGCCGCTCGGGCGAATAAGCGTCGAGCCGGACGCTGCCGTGCGCGAGCGCGCTCGCCACACAGAACTGGGTGCTGAAGCGGCCCTCGAACGGAGTGGCGACGCGCGGGCGGTCGGTCAGGTCGAGGGCTGCGCGATAGGTGCCGATGCGGGCGCGGCGGATCGCCTCGGGAGTGAGCCCGTATTGGCGCTTGAGTTCGAGCATGGCGTCGATGGCGGCGAAGATATGACCGCAGCAGCCGTGATTCTTGAAGGTCATCGCGGTGATGTTGTAGCGCTCGCCGAGCCCGGCCGTCGCCTCCGTCCAGTCCGCCTTCTCGCACATCGCGGCACCGAAGCCCGCCGGCCCGTCGAGCACGTCGAGCGCGCCGGTCACGCCCTCGCCGGCGGCAAGGGCCGCGAGCGCCCCGGCCTCGGCGGCGTGGCCGGGATGGAGCGGCTTCGACATCGCGTCCGAGCGGAAGGCCTGCTGGAGGCCGGCGGCAAAGGTCGCCGCGGTAGCGATCGCGTGGGCGAAGGGCGCGGGCGCAAGCTTCAGGATCGAGGCCACGGCGGCGGCGGCGCCGAAGGTGCCGATGGTTCCGGTGGTGTGCCAGAAGCGGTAATGCGATGGCTGCACCGCGAGCCCGATGCGGGTCGAGATCTCGTAGCCGACAACGATCGCGCACAACAATGCTTCGCCGTCCGCGCCGCGCGCCTGGGCGGCGGCGAGCGCGGCGCCGATCACCGGGCAGCCGGGATGATAGACGGCGTCGCGAAAAATATCGTCGAACTCGACCGTATGCGCGGCGGTTGCGTTGATCAGCGCCGCCGAGCGCAGGCTTGCGCGCCGGAAAGTGGGATAGACGATCGCCCCGTCCGGGTTGTTTTCGTCGGCCAGCGCGCGGCAAAGGAGCGTGGCGGGGGCGAGCTGGGAGCCCGGCAGGAGGGTTGCGAACCAGTCGATCAGCGCCCGCTTGGCATGGTGGCGGACGGCATCGGGCAGCGGGCGCGTGCGCTCGGCGGCGCCGTATTCGCCCAGGCGTTCGGTGAGTTCCATCACCACGAAACTCTGATCAGGGGGGTATTTCGCTGTCCAGGCTGGAGGCGCCCGCCGCCGAGCGGCCCTGCTGTCCCACGGCTCAGGATGCGGAAATTTGTGTCTTTAGACAGAACCGACGATCCGGCCCATCTCGCGCGCGCGCGAGCGGCTATTGGACGCTATTGGACGCGCGTCTCCGCCTTCGAGCGGGTGGCGGACGAAGCGCTGACGCCCGGACCCGGGATCGAGCCCGGCGTACGGTCGGCGCTGGCCGCCATCGAACTGTCCTCCGGCTCTTCCTCGGCCATGTTCTTCTTGAAGGATTTGATGCCCTTGGCGAAGTCGCCCATCAGGTTGCTGACCTTGCCGCTGCCGAACAGCAGCAGCACGACCAGCAGCACCACCATCCAGTGCCAGATGCTCAAGCTACCCATTGTTCCTCCACCGGAGGCTCGCCTCCCGGTCGTCCGCGCTGCTTACTTAGGCTCGGCAAGGGGCGTTGTCACCCTCAAGAACCGAGGCGGGCAAGCTCGCCCACGGGCCGCGCCAGGACGAAGCCGTAGACCGGAAAGACGCTGGTGCCAAGGGCCGCGATCGGGGGATACCAGACGCGCACGCGGGACCAGTTGTTGGCGGCCGAGACGTCGAGCACCGGTTGGTCCACCGTGATCCGATAGGGCACCCAGTTGGCGTGCTCGACGAGGATCTCACGCGAGGAGATGATGGCGGTGACGACCGAGACATGGCCGAGCGGCATCGCCCCGGTCGGGCGGAACACCAGCACCGCGCCGACCTCCGGGCGGTGGAGGCGCGGATAGCGGCCGGCCGCCTCGCGCCACCAGGTGTAGGCATCCCCGGTGAGGCCGATGCCCGTGACTTCCTGGGCATAGGGCACGCAGGTGAGGTCGGTCGGGCTGCCGATGGAGGCGTAGGGGCGTGACCCGCCGCCGCAGCCGGCGAGGGCGAGCAGGAGCAGCAAGGCGCAGCCGTGCCTCATGGAGAATCCCATGAGGCCGGATTATGAGCGATTCAGAGAGAAAAAGCAATAGATTGGAGAGGAGTTCTTAAGATGATATGGGCAGGCCGAGCAATTCACCCCTGACGTAATCATTGTGCGCGCCCGCAGCCGGGCCCGGCCAGGCGATCACCGATTGGGGAGAATCGCCGTCGAAACGGATCGCCGGGCCGGGATGGAGGGTGCGGCCGATCAGCGGGTCCTCGACCTCGAGGACGGCACCGCGGGCGCGGAGATGGGGATCGGCGGCGCAGTCGGCGATGGTGTAGAGGCGCGAGGCGGGGATTTCTCCCGCCTCCAGCAGCGCCTCGGCGTCAGCGGCGGGGCGCGCGCGTGTCCATTCGCCGATCAGACGGTCGAGCTCGACGCGGTTGGCGACCCGCGCCGCGTTGTCCGCGAAGCGGGGGTCGGCGGCAAGCTCGGGGCGGCCGAGCAGGGAACAAAGGCGCTGGAAGATCGGGTCGGAGTTGCCGGCGATGCAGAGCCAGCCGCCGTCCGCGGTGGGGTAGGTGTTGGTGGGGGCGGCGGTCGGGATGGCCGCGCCCGCGGGCTGGCGGACGCGGCCGTCGAGCGCGTACTCGGGCAGCATCCCCTCCATCAGGCTCAGCACGCTCTCGACGAGGTTGACGTCGATGATCCGGCCATTGGGGGTGCGGCCCCCTGCGCCACGACCGGCATCGCGCTGCCAGAGGGCGGCGAGCAGGCCGATCACCGCGTACATCCCGGCGAGGTCGTCGGCGATCGAGATGCCGCAGCGCGGCGGCGGCAGCTCGGTGCTGCCTGCCGGGTGGCCGGTGAGGTGGCGGAGCCCGCCGATCGCCTCGCCGATCGCACCGAACGAGGGGCGGTCCCGGTACGGGCCGTCCTGGCCGTAGCCGGAGATCCGGGCGATCACCAGGCCGGGATTTTCGGCGTGCAGCACCTCCGGGCCGAGGCCGAGCCGCTCGAGCCCGCCGGGGCGGAAATTCTCGACCAGCACGTCGGCGCGGGCGGCGAGGCGGAGCGCGATCCCGCGCTCGCGCTTGAGGTCGAGCGTGACGGAGAGCTTGTTGCGGCCATGGACGCTGAACCAGACCGGATGGCCGTTGGAGCGCGCGCCCCAGCCGCGCACCGGATCGCCGCCGGGCGGCTCGATCTTGATCACCTCGGCGCCGAGGTCGGCCAGGATGCGGGTGGCGAAGGGGGCGGCGATGTAGTGGCCGAGCTCGAGGACCTTGAGCCCGACGAGGGGGCCGGTGCGGGGAGGCGGGCGCGAAGAGGGTGGGCGCGAAGAGGGTGGGCGCAAGGGCTCTTTGTCCATGAGGTCTCTATCTCCCCGATCGGCAAGGCTTGCGCAATCGGTGGGGCCTAGCCTCAAAGTGGGACCGGTTTTTGCGCCGCTCCGGCGTTTTCCCCCCCGATCCGCGCCGTTGCCGCCTTCTTTTTTTGCTCGCCGGCCGCGGCGGGATCGGCAACACGATCCTCGGGCTCCTTGTGGTCGGCCTGCTCAATAACGGGCTCGACCACGTGGCGATCGACAGCTTCATGAAGATCCTGATCCGCGGCTTGATCCTGCTCGCCGCGCCGATCATCAACGTCTATGCGCAGAGGCTGCACGAGCGCGTGCCCGGCGGCCAGGGGCTGGGCCCCTGGACCCCCTTACCTCATTCCCTTGGGCGCTGCGCGGCACAAGGGCGTGGCGCTGGCCGAATCCGGGACGGATGGCGGGCCTTGATGCGTCCAACGGCGACAACGGTGCAGAAATCGACCGCGCGCTGCTCAAGATGGTGAGGCCAGACATCCCGGGATTGGCGGCGACAGCCGGAGGCTGAGCGTGAGTTGGTGCGCTCGCCATCACGCTTGGCTTCTCCATCGCCGTATTTCTGGCGCCCGCGCGACGTGGCGATCTACAACGCTCGATATGCCAAGGAATGGCCGCATCCGCCGGGTCGATCGAATGAGGAGCACGAGCATGGCAAGCCCCGATGCGCTTCGCTACACGAGGATTCCTCTCAGCCACGGATCCGGTGCGATCCCCGCGGTCGGGTTCGGCACGCTGATCCCCGATCCGCTCGCGACCAAGCAAGCGACGCAGACCGCATTGGAAGCGGGATTTCGCCATCTCGACTGCGCAGAACGCTATCGGAACGAAGAGGCGGTTGGCGAGGCGATGCAGGCCGTGTTCGAGGCGGGAACGATCCGGCGGGAGGACGTCTTCGTTACCACCAAGCTATGGAACACCAATCATCGTCCTGAACGGGTCAAGCCCGCCTTTGACGCAAGCCTCCGGCGGCTGCGGCTCGACTATGCCGATTGCTATCTCATCCATACCCCTTTTGCCTTTCGACCCGGCGACGAGCAGGACCCGAGGGACGAGCGCGGTCAGGTGATCTATGATCGCGGGGTGACGCTGATCGAGACGTGGCAGGCGCTCGAGCGCCTCGTCGATGACGGTCACTGCAAGGCGATCGGCTTGTCGGATGTCACCCTGGAGACGGTGCGGGAGGTCGTTGCGGCGGCGCGGATCAAGCCTGGCGTGGTGCAGGTCGAATCCCATCCTTACCTCCCCGAATGGGAGCTGCTCGAGTTCTGCCGGGAGCACGGGATTGTTCTGCTGGCGTTTGCGGCGTTGGGACACGCCATGGTCCCGAAAGTGCTGGACGACCCGGTGATCACGAGCATCGCACGGCGCGTCCACAAGACGCCGGCGCAGGTTGCGCTGGCCTGGGCCGTGCAACGCGGCACCGCCTTCCTGACCACCTCGACCAGGCCCGGCTACATCCGGGAGAACTTTGAGATATCGGCCCTGCCTGAAGACGCCATGCGGGAGATGCGGGAGGGCATCACGGCGAACGTCCGGTTCAACGCAGTGGTGGAAACCGGCGTGCCCGGCTTCATTCCCCGAGCCACGTGACTTCACCGGGGGGGCGGCCAACGTGGGATGGCACCGAGCGGCCGGGCCTTGATGAGCGGGATCGGAAGCGGCAGCATGGATGAGAATGAGATTCGCCAGGCGCTCGATCGCCACTGGGCGGCAGCGGACGCAAACGACTTCGAGGTCGAGCACGACATATACCGAGAGGACGCAGTGCTCGAGTACCCGCAATCGGGCGAGCGCATCAGGGGCCGGCGCAACATCCAGGCCTCGCGCGTCGCGCAGCCGAACGCGAAGCGCTTCAGGGTGCGCCGCATCCTCGGCACGGGCGCCCTCTGGGTCACGGAATTCATCCTCACCTATGACGGCCAGCCGTCCTACTCGGTGAGCGTCATGGAGTTCCTCGATGGCAGGGTGGCCCGCGAGACCCAATACTTTGGCGAGCCGTTCGAGCCCGGACCTTCGCGCGCCCATGTGGTTGAGCGGATGGGATGAAACCGCGACGACAATCGCGCCCCCACGCCTGCTGGATCGGGCAGAGATCCCTCTCGATACCGCCCGGCTCGCTCGTTTTCTCATCGGCAAAATGCTCGTGCGGGTATTGGCCGAAGGCGTGGCGGCGGGCCGCATCGTCGAGACCGAGGCATATGGCATCGGCGACCAAGCGGGTCATGCCTATCGTGGCATCACGCCGCGCAATCGGGCGCTTTTCCTCGAGCGCGGGCACGCATATGTCTATCTCGCCTATGGCGTCTCGTTCATGCTCAACGTCTCCAGCGAGGCGCCCGGCGTGGGCGCGGGCGTCTTGATCAGGGCGCTCGAGCCTACCGACGGCATCACGATCATGGAACGAAATCGCGGCACCGGGCGGCTGCGGGACTTGGCACGGGGCCCGGGACGGCTGAGCGCTGCCTTGGAGATCGACCGCCGACTGGACGGGATCGACCTCTGTCAGCCCGGTCCGCTGTGGCTCGGATCCGACGGTCGAGCGGGCGGCGAAATCGGCCAGGGCAAACGGATCGGCATTACGCGCGCAGCCGACAGCCTGCTGCGATTCTACGTTCGCGGCAATCGGTTCGTCAGCGGTCCGCACGCGCTCAATCGATGAGACAACCCACCTTGCGGGCGAAGGGCGTGGTCAGCGCGTGTCCGCCGGTCATCGGCAGATCACATTCACCGCCTTGCGCGCAATTTCCCTTGGTTCGGAACGAGGGACGTCGGTGCGGGCGCGGAGTCCTGCTGCGAGAGCGCATCGGGTCTCAGGATCTTCGACCGCCTGGGATGTCGCGGTTGCGATCGCAAGGCAGCCGCGCCGCAGGCCGCCGGCCCAGAAACAAAACGACAACTGCCCGTCCTAGGCGCGCATCAGTGCCTCGTCCAAGTCTTGGTCGCCGTCTGCGGGCGCCGCACGCATCGCAGCAAGGCTGGGCCGCCAATAGCCCTCAAGCGCCTTGAGATAGAGCGTGTGCCTGTCGCCGAACGCGGCATGGTGGCTCGGCCGATTGATGGCGGCAGCGGCACGGATGTCGTCGAGCGACGTGCGGGAACAACCGCCCCTCCAGAATCTGTCCGTGGCTCGCTGCGGCGTCGCCTGCGGATCATAGGTCCGCGGCCGTGGCGCCAAGTTCCGGTTGATAGCTTTTGAGGGCCTTTTCGCCCTGCGGCGGCAGTGGGCGCGAAGCCGGCCGGCGCTGCATAAAGCGAATATCGGGCTCCGAGATCACCCGATCGGCGATCGGGCGGCCAAGATATCTTTCCTGCGGTCGGGACGGGAGGTATCGTTCCCGTGAGGACGAGTGCTGGCCAATCGAGGCCGTCCGTTTCGACCCCTTGCATCGGGTGCCCGACATGACCGAGCAAAGCGACAAGCCAACTTCGATCGATGCGCAACCGACAGAAAATGTCGATGCTTCGGCTGCCCACGACGCGACATCCGGGCAGACGCCGCCGGAGGTCCGCGCCGTGCCACAGGGGGGCCGAAAGGTTACGCGGAAGCGCAAACTTCTGTTCGGTGCGCTCGGTGTTGCTGTCCTGGCGGCTCTCCTCGTGTTCGGCGTCCCCTCGGTCGAGGAGATGCTCAACACCGTTTCGACGGACGACGCATTCGTCAGTGGGCACGTGACGTTTGTGGCACCCCGCGTGCCAGGACAGATCTCGCGCGTTCTGGTGGACGACGACAACCGTGTGCACAAGGGAGACCTCCTCGTCGGGTTGGACGAGGAGCCGTACCGGGTTGCGATCTCCCAGAAGCAGGCAGCGGTCGACATCGCGAAGGCAGACCTGCAAGCGGCCATCGCGGCGACGCGCGCGATCGAAGCAGAGGCAAGGAGCCGGCGCTGGAACCTGCAACGCGCCGTGCAGGATGTCGACAACCAGATCGCTCTTTTGCACGCGCGGATGGCTGCTGCCGACAAGAGCAAGGCCGCACTGGCGCTGGCGCAGGTCGAATTCGACATGGCGCGGCAGCTCTTCACCAGGGGCGATGTCTCGCGCGAGGTGTACGACCAGCGCCAAGCGGAGCTGGCGACGGCTCGCGCGGGACTCGCCCAGACCCTGGCCGAACTCTACCAGATCCGCGTCTCGCTGGGGCTGCCGGCGCAACCCGACGGGGGCGGCGATCTCGGCCAGGTGCCGCCCGATCTCGACGAGACCTTTGCGTCCGTCCTCGCGGCGCAGGCGGAGCTCATTCAGAGCGCCGCTCAGATCGGCGTCCTGCACTCGTTCGACCAGGGCCCGAAAGCGATGCTCGAGCAGTTCGAAAAACTGGGCGACATCGACACGACGTTCGCCCGGTTCACGGCCAATGCTCCGGCCGTCAGGCAGGCCGAGGCGAAACTCGAAGCCGCCAGGCGCGATCTCGCGCAGGCGGAACTGAATCTTCGCTACTGCGATATCACCGCGGAGATCGACGGCGTCGTCACGCGGCGCAACGTCAATCCGGGCAACTATGTGGAGGTCGGCCAGAACCTGATGGCGATCCGCTCGCTCAGCGACATCTGGGTCGACGCCAACTTCAAGGAAACCGAGTTGCGCTACCTGCGCATCGGGCAGCCCGTCGATCTCAGCGTCGACATGTACGGCGGGGCGCACATCTTCAGGGGCCGGGTCGCCGGCTTCACCATGGGGACCGGATCGACCCTGGCATTGCTGCCGCCGGAGAACGCCACCGGCAATTTCGTCAAGGTGGTCCAGCGGTTGCCGGTGCGGATCGATCTCCTCGATTACAACCCCGATCGGACGCCTCTGTTCATCGGCACCTCGGTGGTTGCCATCGTCTATATCCACAAGCCGCCGACCGGACCCGATGCCGGGAAGTTCCTCCAGACCTATGTGCCCCGGACCTCTGTGCCCCGGACCTCTGTGCCTCGGGCCCCTGGGCCGCCATCTCCCGCCCCTGGTCCGACCGCCAGCGCGTCGGGCAGCAGGCAATGAACGGCGCGGCACTGTCGTCGACACCCCTGAAGCCCCCAACCCGCGCCGGGATAAGCCCCTGGGTCGTCGCCGCCGTGGTCGTGGTGCCGACCTTCATGGAGGTGCTCGACACCACGATCGCGGTCGTGGCGCTGCGCTATATCGCGGGCGGGCTGTCGGCCACGGTCGATGACGGCGAGTGGGTCATCACGAGCTACCTTGCCGCCAACGCGATCATCCTGCCCATCACCGGCTGGCTGAGCGCGCATCTTGGGCGTCGCAACTATTTCCTGCTTTCCATCGCCGTATTCACCCTTGCCTCGGGGCTGTGCGGCATGGCAACCGGGCTCGGGCAGCTGATCCTGTTCCGCGTCGTCCAGGGTCTTGCCGGCGGTGGTCTTCAGCCGTCGAGCCAGAGCGTGCTTCTGGACGCCTTCCCAATCGAGCGGCAAGGCATGGCCATGACGCTGTTCGGCCTGGCCGCGCTGATCGCGCCCGTCGTCGGCCCGACGCTCGGCGGCTGGATAACCGACAGCGACTCCTGGCGGTGGGTGTTCTGGATCAACGTCCCCGTCGGCCTCCTGGCCCTGGGTGCGTGTGCCATCACGCTGCGGGATCCCGACTACCTCACGGCACAGCGCAGGGAGTTGCGGAGGCGACCGTTCAGCTTCGACGGCGTCGGCCTGTCGCTGCTGGTCGTCGTCATGGTCTGCTGGGAGGTGATGCTCAGCAAGGGCCAGGAATGGGACTGGCTGGGCGATCCGTTCTGGCGTGTGCAGACGCTGGCGATCATGTTCGCGGTGGGCCTGGCCGCGCTGATCTTCTGGGAACTGCGCCATCCGAGTCCGGTGGTCAATTTCCGGCCGTTGCGAGAGCGGAATTTCACCGCCTGCTGCATCATCATCTTTGGCGCCTATGCGGTGCTGTATGCCGCCAGCACCTCGTTGCCCGGATTGCTCCAATCGCTGTTCGGCTACGATGCACTGAACGCCGGACTGGTCATGTCGCCGGCCGGCCTCTTTGCCGTCATCGCCATGCCGTTCGTGGGGCGCACGCTCGGTCGAGGAACCGATGCGCGGTGGCTGATTGCCGCGGGTCTCTTAACCATGGCCGCGGGGGATTACTGGATGTCACAGATGAACCTGGACATCAGTCCGGGGCAGGCCGTCTGGCCGCGGGTGGTGCTGATCGTCGGGCTTGCGGTGTGCTTCGCCCCGGCAAACGTGGCGGCCTACCTCTATACGCCGGTCGAGCTGCGCGGGGCGGCGGTCGGCCTGTTGAGCCTCCTGCGCAACGAGGGCGGCAGCGTCGGGACTTCGCTCGCCCAGACGATGCAGGAGCGCCGCGAGCAATTCCACACCCTCCGTCTTGGCGAGTGGCTCGATCCCCTCAACCCGGCAGTGCGTTCCTTCCTTCATCAGGCTGCCGGGCCGTTCCTCCAGCAGACCGGCGATCCGGTCGCCGCGCAGCAACTGGCCCTGCAAGCGCTCGCGAACTTGCGCGAGCAACAGGCATCGGCGCTCGCCTATTTCGATGTGTTCTGGGTGCTGGCCGTGGTCATGCTCGCGCTGGTGTTCGTTGTGCTGGTGATGAAACGCTCCGTCGCAGAGAAAGGCGCTCGGATCGGATCCGAGTGAGAAGCTGGCGAGGCCGGCCGGCCGGCCGGCCAGGGGCCGGTCCCCTAAGCGCTGCGCGGCACAAGGGCGGCAGCCGGCCAGGGGCCGGTCCCCTAAGCGCTGCGCGGCACAAGGGCGGCGGCCGGCCAGGGGCCGGTCCCCTGAGCGCTGCGCGGCACAAGGGCGGCAGCGGCTTCGGCGAGGCCCGCCGGCGAAGAAATAAGGCAGGATCGCCGGCACATCGCTGATCGAATAGAATCCCCAGTTGGTGACATCGAGGGGCGCCTTGCCTGCCTCGGCCACGCTGAGCCGTGCACCGGCCGGCAGCTCATCGATCCGCGCGCGTATGCCGACCGCGGCGAGGCGGTTCTGAATCGCCCCCGCCCACTCCGGCAGGATGTCCGTGACCAGGGTGGCGCCGAGCCCGTGCCGATCGCCGCCAGCAGCGAGCAGGCTCCGCGCCTTGGCAGGATCGGTACTCATAGCGCACCGGGGCACTTTGGATGCGGCCGAACCGCGAGGGGTAGCCTGGCGCGTCGATCGCGCGCGCGTTGCCCTGCACGAGATTGCGTGCAATGGCGGCGCAATCGATGGCGTAGGCCAGCGCCTGGCGCACCGCGAGGTGCGTGAACGGATCGTTGGCGCCGCTGCGGCCGGCGGCGTCCCTACGGCCACACCCACGTTGCTGGCCCAGGCACGGAGCCCAAGCTCGGCCAAGCGACGCTCGACCGCCAGGTCAGCGCCGCGGGTGAGCTTAGAGACCATGCGCGAAGGGTGCTATGCGCCCAAATCCTATGTTGCGTTGGGGACCTTTGCGCGGATAGATCCTGCATTCCGGCTTGCCATCGCGCCAAGCCAAAGCAAGGCCAACCGTTCGTGACACGACCGACATGTTTAACGGATGTGCTTCGCCGTGCCTTGGCTCCAGCCCTCGCCCTCGCGCTCGCCATCCCGGCGAGTGCCTTTGCGCAAGCCACCGGTCGGGACACTCTGTTGGCGAATACCGACTGGTACGTCCCGCAGCCGAACTTGGTCGCCTATGCGGCATCGGGCCAGAGTTTCACCACACCACCGCCGAGCCCCATCGGCGACCAGACGCTGTGGAGCATCGGGCCGATCGTGAACGGCCTCTTCACCGGAACCAGCACCGCCACCTTCGCCATCGGATCAGGGACGACGACCAGCGATACGGCGATGCAGGGCATCGTCACCCCATCCGGCCAGATCCGGATCGTCTTCACCTCCTATGGCAGCCCGGCCACCGTCGGCATCGGCCAACTCTTCCTCATTGGCGGCGTGCCGCTGATGGAAATGCAGATGGTCACAGGAACCAGTCTCATCGTGACGCACTGGGCCTATATGGCACCTTACAACCCGGCGAGCTTTACGCCGCCGGCGGCCCAGGCCGTCATGCCGGCCAACATCACCTCCCCGCAATGGGATTGGACCAAGGGCACGACCTGGGGCCTCGTCAGCCCCACCCTGTTCGGCTCCAACGGCACCGCGACCTTCAAAATCACCAACTACAGCAACGGCTATTTCTGGGGCCCGGGCGCGGCACCCATTGGCTCGGCGAGCGGCAACTTCACCTTCCTCGGCTCGATAACGCCACAGGGCGACGTTCTCTTTGCCGTCCTCGACAATAGCGGGCTGGCGGACCTCACCGGGCAGATCGTCGGCTACGACACAACCGGGCAGATGATCCTGCGCGGCTATGACAACCAGGGGCTCGGCGACTCCGCCTATGCCAACGTGCTGCCGGTCTCGGCCATTTCCAGCGGCATGACCTATTTCGCCAGCGATCTCGGCACGACCGTGCTGCCTGCCTTTACCGGCGGGCGGCTGCAGATCGACGAAACCGGCCAGAGCTTTGGACAATCCTTCACGCTCGACGCCTCATCCACGAACACGATCGACCAGCGCGGCAATACGGCAACCTTCTCGGGCGTCTTCTCCGACGCGGCGCCCGGCGTCGCCGGCAGCCTGACGATCGCGAACAGCGGATCGGGCGGGGAGATCGTCTTCACGGGAAAGAACAGCTATACTGGCCCGACCACCGTCCAATCGGGGGCAACGCTCGCGCTGCTCGGCTCGCTCGTCTCGCCGGTGACCGTCCAGTCTGGGGGCACTTTGAGCGGTCTGGGCGTGCTGGATGGTGCGACCACGGTAAACAGCGGCGGCACGCTGGCCCCCGGCGACGACCCCGGCACGCTGACGGCGACGGGATCGGTCACCTTGGCTCCAGGCTCGATCTCGACATTCGATATCGATGGCACCGGCACGGGAACGGGAGCAGGCAATTACAGTCGGCTCGTTGTCGATGGCGCAGGCTTCACGGCCGGCGGCATCCTGGTACCGGTGCTGCGCGGCATCGCCGGCAACGCCACCAATGACTATACGCCGCCGCTCGGTACGCAGTTTCAGATCGTCAGCGCCTCGGGCGGTATCTTTGGCAGCTATGCCGGCCTCGTCGAACCCGCTTCTTTGCTTCCGGGCACGCGGTTGGACACCATCTATGGTATGAACGCCCTGACCTTGGCAGTGACGCCGGCGAGCTATGCCCATCTCAGCGCTGCTGGCCTGACGGAAACGCCGAATGAGGCGGCGGTGGGCGCGGCACTGGATACCGGCCGGCCGGCCGCGGGCACCAATGTCGCGGGCACTCTTTACGGGCCGCTCTATGGGGCATCACCCGCCGATATTCCCCAGGCGCTGGAGCAGTTCTCGACCGAGGCCTACGGTGCCGAGCTGCTGGCGGCTCGAGACGGATTCCAACTCGTTCAACTCGACCGTCGATCAAGAATTGGACTCTCGCCTTGGCATCAGCCCGCAAGTTGCGCAGACCGCCACCATCGCGAGCGGAAGCACGGTCTGGGCCTCTGGGCTCGGGCGGTTCCTCAACGTGAACGGTGATTATTCAACCGACTATTCGGGATCGCTCGGTGGCGCGGTGGCGGGCCTCGACCACCAATTCCGGCCAGGTCTGCGGGCTGGTGCCGCCATGGCCTATCTGAACCAGACCGTCACTCTCGGCGATGGCAGTTCAGCCTCGGGCGATACGATCGAGGGGTTGCTCTACGGCACCCTCCAGCGGGGGATTCTCTTCGCCGATGCCCAGGCGGGGCTTCTCGGGCTGGAGGGAACCGCCAAGCAGTACGAATCAATCTATGGAACGGAGGCGCAGGGACGTTTCAACGGCCTCGGCGGCGGAGGATCGGTGCGCGGCGGGGTCATGCTGCATGCGGTGGGCTTCAACATCGAGCCGAGCCTTGGTCTCTCGGGCCTGAGCCTGACCCGTGAAAGCCTGACGGAATCGCAGGGCGCCGGCAGCGCGCTTGATGTGTCGGGCAGTACACTGGCCAGACACTGGCCAGCTTGCAGTCTCTGCTGTCGGTGCAGGTGGCACGCACCCTTACGCTCGGCCACATGATCTTGACGCCATCGATCAGTCTAGGCTGGGCGCACGAGTTTCTCGATACGACGAGCCTGACCACGGCGCAGTTCGCCGCGACGGGGGCCTCGTTCTCGATCGATACGCCTCCCGTTGGCCGGGATGCGGCGGTCGCGGGCGTCCGCGCGGATTTCGATGCTGGGAAGCGGTTGAGGCTGTTCGTCGCCTATAACGGCGCCTTCGCGGACAATAGCGCGATCAACAGCATTACGGGCGGCGTTCAGTGTAGCTGGTAGAGACCGTTTAAACTCCCAGGGCGCGTTGGTGCACGGATCAGATGTTGGGTGCCGGGCAGGATGGGGAGAAGGGCCACTCCTAAAGTTCCTTCTGGATGTCCGCCGCGCCCTTCAAAGCCAAGGCTCGCGCTCCGTCTCACTGATTTTGCTTCCCGACGCGCGGCGAGCCGTGATCAATGAGGACGGCCAACAGGATGTTCACCATGGCCGCCTCGGTCCGCTTCGCCCTGACTTCGCTGCCATCTTTCTTCGCCATCTGGCGCGGCCCGGCCCGGCGTGGCGCCGGTCCCCTAAGCGCGGCCCGGCCCGGCGTGGCGCCGGTCCCCTAAGCGCTGCGCGGCCCGGCGTGGCGCCGGTCCCCTAAGCGCTGCGCGGCACAAGCGTAGCCGCGGTTTCGGCGAGGCCCGCGAGATCGGGGATCACCCGACTGGCGGCGGCGGGATCGTCGCCGGTGCGGTCGCGGTCCACCCAGACGCGCGCAATGCCGAGGCGGCGTGCGGGTTCGATGTCGTGGAACCAGCTGCAGGCGGCGTGGACCCAGTTGGGCCGGGCGACGCCGGTCTCGCGCTCGAAATTCAGGAAGTGGCCAAGCTCGGGCTTGTAGCTGCCGACCCGCTGCGCGGTGACGACGAGGTCCGGATCGAGGCCGGGGTGGCGGGCGCGCGTGCGGGCGAAGAGATCGTCGTCGCAATTGGTCAGGACGCCGATCCTGAAGCCGCCGGCGCGGAGTGCTGCGAGCGTCCGCGGGACATCCGGGAAGAGCGGCAATTCGCCCCATTCGCGCACCACAAGGTCCGCCTCGGCGGGAGGAAGCGGGAGGCCGATCTCGTGGGCAGCGCGCGCGAGGCCCTGGGTGAGAACGTCGCGATAGAGGCGGTGCGGGCGGTCGGCCTCGAGCGCACGCTCGAAGCCGTGATAGGCGGCGATCAGCGCGCCGGTGCGCTCGCCGGCGATCGGGGCGAGGATCGCGCGATAGCCCCCATGCCAGTCGATCAGGGTGCCGAAGCAGTCGAACGTGATCCAACGGTCGGTCGTCCGATTGGTCATCATGGGGCGGGCCTCCGATGTGTCATGGCGGGTTATCACCGGCGCGCGGACGCTGTCTCGGCCGGGGCCCCCCTGACTTGATCCGGCGGGCGTGGCGAGGCACCAGGGGCGGGGCCTCCGGCCCTCGCGACGACAGGAGTTGACGATGCAGCAGCCTCCCCCAGCTTCGCCCGGAGATCGCGAGGAAGACATCGATACGCCGGCCCTGGTGATCGATCTCGATGCGTTCGAGGCGAACCTCGCGCGCATGGCGAGCTTGTTGCAGCCGACGAAGGCGAAGCTGCGCGGGCATGCCAAGACGCACAAATCCGCCGTGATCGCGCATCGGCAGATGAAGCTGGGCGCGATCGGGCAGTGCGTGCAGAAGGTCGCGGAGGCGGAGGCGCTCGCCTGGGCGGGTGTTCCCGATATCCTGGTGAGCAACGAGGTCGTGGGGGCGGGGAAGCTCGCACGGCTCGCCGCGCTCGCCCGCATCGCCGAGGTCGCGGTGTGCGCCGACGATGCGGCCGAGATCGCGATGCTCGAGGCGGCGGCGGAGGCGGCGCGGATCCGTCTTTCCGTTCTCGTCGAGATCGATGTCGGGGCCGGGCGCTGCGGGGTTGCCCCCGGGCCGGCGGCCGTGGCGCTGGCCCAGCGCATCGCGGCATCGCCGCACCTTCGCTTCGGCGGATTGCAGGCCTATCACGGCAGCGCCCAGCATATCCGCCGATACGCGGAGCGCGCGGCGGCGATCGAGGGGGCTGTTGCGCAGGCACGGCGCACGGTCGAGCAGTTGAAGCAGGTGGGGCTCGATTGTCCGATCGTCGGCGGCGGCGGGACCGGCACTTTCGCGTTCGAGGCCGGATCGGGCGTCTTCAATGAGATCCAGGCCGGCAGCTATGTTTTCATGGACGCCGATTATGGCCGAAACCTCGATGAGGCGGGCGCGCCGGTATCGACGTTCGAGCAATCGTTGTTCGTGCTCGGGACGGTCATGAGCCGGCCGCGGCCGGAGGTCGCGGTGGTGGATGTGGGGCTGAAGGCGGTTGCGGTGGATTCGGGATTGCCGTTGGCCTGGCGCCGGCCGGACGTGCGTTATGTCGGTGCCTCGGACGAGCACGGCAAGCTGGTCATCGAGGATGGCGGTGCCGCGCCGCGCCTCGGCGAGAAGCTGAGGCTGGTTCCCGGCCATTGCGACCCGACGGTCGATCGCTATGACTGGTATGTCGGCGTGCGCGGGGGCCGCGTCGAGTGCCTCTGGCCGATTGCGGCGCGCGGCGGGTTCAACTGAGGCGGCGGCCGTTTCAAATGGCGGCGCGCGCGGCGCCTGGTCCCTGCGCCGTTCTTGCGATGTCAGCCAAGTGAGGTTGCGGCCGTCGGAGTCGCAAATCGCCTGGGGGACTGGATCGGAATCGTTCTCGCCGACGGCCGCATGAGTGACAATGCAATCATCGTGCCAGCGCGAAGCGGGGAGGACGGGCGTGCGAAGTATCAAATGCAACAAGGGGCTCGGGCGCGCGGGCGCGCGCGGCCGGCGGGAGTGGGCGTAAGATTCCTGTGTTGCGTTTACGCTACGTTGCAGGTGCGAAGGGAATTGGGTCGGGGGGTGAGCACGAGGCGGGTTCGCATCAAAGCGGATGGGGGTCTGGGGCCTCAAGGCCCCAGTGGGGGTCCAGGGGGCAAGGCCCCCTGGCCGGTTGACTTGAGGGGGCCTTCGAGTCCATTTTGAACTCGTCCCCCGCGTGCGGGGGCGCCGCCGCTCCGCGAGGGTTCGCGCAGCGGCGCGTTTTCGTTTGGGATGGGTTCATGTTCGACGCGCTTTCGACCCGGCTTTCCGGTGTTTTCGACCGGCTCCGCCGTCGCGGCTCGCTCTCCGAGGCGGACGTGGCGGAGGCGCTGCGCGAGGTGCGCGTGGCTTTGCTCGAGGCCGACGTTGCCCTGCCGGTGGTGCGGGATCTGACGGAGACGGTGCGCGTCCGGGCGGTCGGCCAGGAGGTGCTGAGGTCCGTCACCCCCGGTCAGCAGGTCGTGAAGATCGTGAACGATGCGCTGGTCGAGGCGCTGGGGGGCGAGGGCGCGGTGCCGCTGGCCCTCGAGGCGCCGCCGCCGGTGCCGGTGCTGCTGGTGGGCTTGCAGGGCTCGGGCAAGACGACGACGGCGGGCAAGCTGGCGCTGCGGTTGAAGGAGAAGAGCCGGAAGAAGGTGCTGCTGGCGAGCCTGGACGTGCAGCGGCCGGCGGCCCAGCTCCAGCTGGCGCAGCTTGCGGAGCGCGCCGGCGTCGCCAGCCTGCCGATCGTGGCGGGACAAGGCCCGCTCGCGATCGCGCAGAGGGCGATGGAGACGGGCCGGCGGGAAGGCTACGACGTCGTCATCCTCGACACCGCGGGGCGGCTCTCGATCGATGCCGAGCTGATGGAGGAGGTGAAATCGGTCCGCGCCGCGACCCAGCCGGCGGAGACGCTGCTGGTGGTCGATGCGATGACCGGGCAGGACGCGGTCAACACCGCGCGGGCCTTCAAAGAGGCGGTTGCGGTGACGGGCATCGTGCTCTCGCGGATGGACGGCGATGCGCGGGGCGGGGCGGCGCTTTCGATGCGGGCGATCGCCGGGGCGCCGATCAAGCTCATCGGGGTCGGGGAAAAGCTCGACGCGCTCGAGGAGTTCTACCCTGAGCGGGTGGCCGGGCGCATCCTCGGGATGGGCGATATCGTCGGGCTCGTCGAGCGGGCGGCGGAGGTGATCGACCGCGACGAGGCGGAGCGGCTCGCGGCCAAGATGGCGCGCGGAAAGATGGATCTCGAGGATTATGCCGCCCAGCTCCGCCAGATCGGCCGGATGGGCAGCCTCTCGGGCATCCTCGGCATGCTGCCCGGGGTGAACAAGGTCAAGGCGCAGCTCGCCGAGGCCAATCTTGATACCAAGATCCTGAAGCGCCAGGCCGCGATCATCGGCTCGATGACGCCGGGCGAGCGGCGCCATCCGGACGTCATCAAGGCGAGCCGCAAGCGGCGGATCGCCGCCGGCTCGGGCACCACCGTCCCCGAGGTGAACAAGCTGCTCAAGCAGTTCGACGACATCACGGTGATGATGAAGCGGGCGCAGAAGCTCGGGGAAAAGGGGCTGATGCGGCAGGGGCTTTCCGCCCTCATGCCGCCCGGCGGGCCGAGACGGCCGTTTTGAGAGAAAGGGGAAAACATTGAGTCTGAAAATCCGGCTTGCCCGGGCGGGAGCCAAGAAGCGCCCGTACTACCATATCGTCGTCGCCGACAGCCGGAGCCCCCGCGACGGGCGGTTCATCGAGCGGGTCGGGACCTACAACCCGCTGCTGCCGGCGGACCATGCCGAGCGGGTGCGGCTGGTTTCCGAGCGGGTGACGCACTGGCTCGGCCAGGGGGCGCTCGCGACCGAGCGGGTGGCGCGCTTCCTCGGCAACGCCGGGCTGGCGGCCCCGCCGGTGCGGCACGAGCAGACCAAGCAGTTCGTGCCGCGCAAGAAGGCGAAGGCGACGGGCTGACGTCTCCTCAGGGTCCGTTGAGCGAGCGGCGCGTGCTGGTGGGCGTGATCGGCCGGCCGCACGGCGTCCGCGGGCTCGTGCATGTCACCAGCTACACCGAAGATCCGGCGGCGATCGGGGGGTATGGCCTGCTCGAGGACCAGAGAGGGGAAAAATACCGGCTCGAATGGGTGGGCGAGGGGCGGGCGCGGCTCACGGTGATATCGGGCGGGGAAGAGCGGGCGATTGCCGACAGGGCAGCGGCGGCGAGGCTCACCAACCGCCGGCTCTATGTGCGGCGGGCGGCTTTGCCTCAGCCTGAGGCCGAGGAGTTCTACCTGGCCGATCTGATCGGGCTCGAGGCGTTCGATGGGGAGGGGAAAGAACTCGGGCGGGTGAGCGCGGTGCATGATTACGGCGCCGGGGCCAGCCTCGAGATCGGCGCGCTGCTGGTGCCTTTCACCCGCGCCGCCGTGCCGGAGGTCGATCCGGCAGGGGGGCGGGTCGTCGTCGTGCCGCCGGCTTCGGTGGAGGGGGAGGAGGGCGGCGAGTGAGTTTTCGGGCGAGCGTGCTCACTCTTTTTCCGGAGATTTTTCCGGGGGCGCTCGGCGCCTCGCTCGCCGGCCGGGCGCTGGCCGGGGGGCTGTGGCGGCTCGAGCCGGTCGATATCCGCGGCTTCGCGACCGGCGGCCACCGCAGCGTCGACGACACGCCCTATGGGGGCGGGGCGGGGATGGTGATGCGCGCCGACGTGGTGGACCGGGCGGTGGCGCGCGTGGCGGACGGCAGGCCGTTGATTTTCCTCACCCCGCGGGGGCGGCGGCTTGAGCAGAAGCGGGTTGCCGCGCTCGCCGGCGGGGTCGGGGTGGTGCTGCTCGCCGGCCGCTACGAGGGGATCGACCAGCGGGTGATCGAGGCGCGGGGCTTCGAGGAGCTCAGCATCGGCGATTACGTGCTTTCGGGCGGAGAGCTGGCGGCGATGGTGCTGCTGGACGCCGTGGTCCGGCTGCTGCCGGGGGTGATGGGGGCGAGCGCCTCTTCCGTCGAGGAGAGTTTTTCGGGCGGGCTGCTCGAGTACCCCCATTACACGCGGCCGCCGGTGTGGGAGGGCAGGGCGGTGCCGCCGGTGCTGCTTTCCGGCGACCATGCGGCGATCGCCGCCTGGCGGCGGGCGGAGGCGGAGCGGGTCACAAGCGAGCGCCGGCCTGATCTGCTGGCCGGAACGGTTGCCAGCCGGGCCGGAGCGCCTTAAGGAAACGCCGAAGGGGTCAGTTCCATGAACATTATCCAGCGCTACGAGGCGGAGACGGTCGCGCGCCTCTCCGCCGAGCGGGCGGTGCCCGAGTTCGCGCCGGGCGATACGCTGCGCGTGCTCGTCCGGGTGGTCGAGGGCGAGCGCCAGCGCACCCAGGCCTTCGAGGGCGTCTGTATCGCCCGCTCGAACCGCGGGCTCAACAGCAGCTTCACCGTGCGCAAGATCAGCTACGGCGAGGGCGTCGAGCGCGTCTTCCCGCTCCATGCGCCGAGCGTGGCCGGGATCGAGGTGGTGCGGCGGGGCAAGGTGCGGCGGGCCAAGCTTTATTACCTGCGCGGACGGCGCGGCAAGTCGGCGCGCATCGCCGAGCGGACGCGGAGCGAGACGGCGCGCGCCGAAGCGCCGGCGGCCGCGGCGGCGGAGTAGCGGCGCGGCCCTGCGAAAAAGCGCCCGCGGAGAACACGGAGGAAATGATGGCGCAGGCGAAGCCGCGCACGCTGTTCGACAAGATCTGGGCGAGCCATGTGGTCGAGACCCTGCCCGATGGGACGTGCCTCATCTATATCGACCGCCACCTCGTGCACGAGGTCACGAGCCCCCAGGCCTTCGAGGGGCTGCGGCTCGCCGGGCGGCGGGTGCGGCGGCCGGACGCGACCATCGCCGTCGTCGACCACAATATCCCGACGACCGACCGAAGCCACGGCATCGACGAGCCGGAGAGCCGGCTGCAGGTCGAGACGCTGGAGCAGAACGTGGCGGCGTTTGGAGTCCCGTACATTCCGGTGCTCGACGATCGGCAGGGGATCGTCCATGTCATCGGCCCGGAGCTCGGGCTCAGCCTGCCGGGGATGACGATCGTCTGCGGCGATTCGCACACCTCGACGCACGGCGCGGTCGGCGCGCTCGCCTTCGGGATCGGCACCTCCGAGGTCGAGCACGTGCTGGCGACGCAGACGCTGCATCAGCGCCCGGCGAAGAACATGCGCGTCGAGGTGAACGGCAAGCTGCCCGCAGGTTGTTCCGCCAAGGACATCGTGCTCGCCATCATCGGGTTCATCGGCACCGCGGGCGGCACGGGCCACGTGATCGAATACGCGGGCGAGACGATCCGCGCGCTCGACATGGCCGGGCGGATGACGGTCTGCAACATGTCGATCGAGGCGGGCGCGCGGGCCGGGCTGGTGGCGCCGGACGAGACGACCTTCGCCTACGTCGCGGGCACGCCCTTCGGGCCCAAGGGCGCGGCGCTGGAGCGCGCGATCGGCTATTGGCGGACGCTGCCGACGGATGCGGGGGCGGCGTTCGACCACAGCGTGAGCCTCGATGTTTCGGACCTCGCTCCGATGGTCACCTGGGGCACGAGCCCGGAGACGGTGGTGCCGATCACCGGGCGGGTGCCGGACCCGGACGAGCTCACCGACCCGACGCGGCGCGAGACCTGGCGCCGCATGCTCGACTATATGGGCCTCACGCCGGGGACGAAGATGACCGAGATCCCGGTGGACGTGGTTTTCATCGGGAGCTGCACCAACAGCCGCATCGAGGACATCCGCGAGGCGGCGCGGATCGCGCGCGGGCGCCAGGTGGCGGCGGGCGTGCAGGCGCTGGTGGTGCCGGGCTCGGGCCTGGTCAAGAAGCAGGCCGAGGCCGAAGGGCTCGACGTGGTGCTCAAGGCGGCGGGGTTCGAGTGGCGCGAGGCCGGCTGCTCGATGTGCCTGGGGATGAACCCGGACAAGGTTCCCCGCGGCAAGCGTTCCGCCAGCACGTCGAACCGCAATTTCGAGGGCCGCCAGGGCCCGGGGGCGCGCACGCACCTGCTTTCGCCGGCGATGGCGGCGGCGGCGGCGATCGCGGGGCACTTCGCCGATGTGCGGGAGTTTTCCTGAGCATGGAAAAATTCACGAGGCTCACTGCGATCGCGGCGGCGCTGCCGATGGCGCATGTCGATACCGACAAGGTCATCCCCTCGCGCTTCCTCAAGACGATCAAGCGGACCGGGTTGGGCGCGCATCTCTTCGATCCGCTCCGCTTCAACCACCAGGACGGCAGCGAGAACCCCGACTTCGTGCTCAACCGCGAGCCCTGGCGCCACGCCGGCGTGCTGGTGGCGGGCGATAATTTCGGCTGCGGCTCCTCGCGCGAGCACGCGCCCTGGGCGCTGCTCGATTTCGGCATCCGTTCGGTGATCGCGCCTTCGTTCGGCGATATCTTCTACAACAACAGCCTCAAGAACGGGCTGCTGCCGATCCGCCTGCCGGCGGAGGTGTGCGAGCAATTGATGGCGGATGCGGCGATGGGGGGCAATGCGCGGCTCACGATCGAGCTGGAGCGGCAGGTGGTGATCCGGCCGGGGGGGGAAGAAATCCATTTCGATATCGACCCGTTCCGCAAGCATCTCCTGCTCGAAGGGCTCGACGATATCGGCCAGACGATGGCGCTTGCCCCGGCGATCGACCGTTTCGAGGAGAAGCGCCGGGCCGCGTTGCCCTGGCTGCCCGCGACCACCGCCGCCGCCGCATAGACGGGGCCGCATAGACATGGCCGCATAGACATGGCCGCGAACAGGACGCTCCTGCTGCTGCCGGGCGACGGCATCGGCCCCGAGGTGATGGCCGAGGTGCGCCACGTGATCGCCTGGCTGGCGCGCAACCGCGCGGTCTCGTTCGAGATCTCGGAGGATCTCGTCGGCGGGGCGGCGATCGATGCGCTGGGCACGCCGATCGCGGCCGAGACGCTCGCGCGGGCGAAGGCCGCCGACGCCGTGCTGTTCGGCGCGGTCGGCGGGCCGAAATGGGATTCCCTTGGTTTCGCGCAGCGCCCCGAGATCGGGATCCTGACGCTCCGGCGCGAGCTCGGGCTTTTTGCCAATCTGCGCCCGGCCGTGGTGCTCGATCCGCTGGTCGAGGCGAGCACGCTCAAGCCCGAGGTGGTGCGCGGGCTTGACCTGATGATCGTGCGCGAGGCCACGGGCGGCATTTATTTCGGCGAGCCGCGCGGGGTCGAGACGCTGGCGGACGGGCAGAAGCGCGGGATCAACACGGAAGTCTACACCACCGGCGAGATCGAGCGGGTCGGGCGGATCGCCTTCGCGCTGGCGGGCAAGCGCGCGGGGCGGCTTTGCAGCGTCGAGAAGGCGAACGTCATGGAAAGCGGCCTGCTCTGGCGCGAAACCATGACCGCGCTCGGCAAGAGGGAGTTTTCCGAAGTTGCGCTCTCCCATATGTACGCCGACAATTGCGCGATGCAGCTGGTGCGCAACCCGCGCCAGTTCGATGTCGTCGTCACCTCCAACCTCTTCGGCGATCTGCTCTCCGACCTCGCTTCGATGCTGACGGGCAGCCTCGGGATGCTGCCATCCGCCACGCTCGGCGCGGCGGACGCATCGGGCCGGCGCGCCGCGCTCTACGAGCCGATCCACGGCAGCGCGCCGGACATCGCGGGCGCGGGAATCGCCAATCCGATGGCGGAGATCCTGAGTTTCGCGATGCTGCTCCGCTGGTCCTTCGCGCTCGAGGACGACGCGGCGCTGCTCGAGCGCGCCTGCACCAACGTGCTCGCCTCGGGCCTGCGCACGCCGGACGTGATGGCACCGGGCTGCACCAAAGTCGGCACCGCGGCCATGGGCGCGGCGGTGGTGAAGGAGCTCGACCGGCTCGCCGCGTAAGGCCTGGGCCCTGGTCCTAATGTGACATCAGTACCGGCAGCGTCATGGTGTGGAGGAGCGAGCGCGTGACGCCGCCGAGCACGAGCTCGCGCGCGCGGGAGTGGCCGTAGCCGCCGATGACGAGGAGGTCGGCGCCGCTATCGCTCGCGTAGTTGAGGAGGGCGTCGGCCTCGGTGACCTCGGGCCGCACGATGTACGATGGTGCGCCGACGCCATTGGGCACCGTTTCGGCCGGCTTCGCGTCGATCCCGTGGCGGGCGAAATGGCGCGCGGCAAGGGACGCGGGAAGTTCGGTGCCGGTCGGCGTGAGCGGCCCGCGATGGACGGTGAGCAGCGTCGCTTTCGCGCCCGGCTCGATCAGCGCGAGCGCGTCGTGCGCGGCGCGCGTCGCCTCGCGGGATTCGCTCCAGCCGATCAGCACGTTCTTCCCGACGGACGGGAATTGCCCGGCATAGGGAACGACGAGGACGGGCCGGCCGCCCAGCAGCAGCGCGTCCTCGATTGCGTTGCGGGCGGCCGAGGCCAGCGGGTCGTCAGGGTCGGGCTGGCCGAGCACGACGAGATCGACGGTGCGCGCGCGGCGCACCACCGCGGCGGCGGGCGAGCCGATCTCGGTCTCGTAGGTGCCGCGGAGAGAGGCCTGCGCGAGGGACTCGCGGAAGCCCTCGCCGATGCGCTCGGCGAGCTCTGCCCGATTGCTCGACCTGGGTCCGGTTGCGAGGAGTGGCGCGGCCGAGGCGGTGGCGACGTCGGCGATCCCCTGCAGGCCGAGCGGCGCGGGGTAGGGGCGGGGCTCGGCCGCCGACTCGGGCGCGGCGAGGAGCGCGTGCGGGCAGAGCCCGGCGAGCCCGGCGCCGTGGCGGAGCGCAAGCGAGACCGCCAGCGCCAGGCGGGTCCCGCTCTGCGCGCTTGCGTCCAGCACCACCAGAATGTCCTTGAGAGCCACCGTGCCCCTCCCGATCTCGCGAGGGCGAGCGTTCCATCTGCTCGCACCCGATGCAAGCATAAGGATGCGGGGCGTGCCTTGCGGCGGCGCAAAAAGGGGGCACCATTGCGCGTGCCGGCGCACGACGGCAGAGTTTTGCCAGCGGACGCGCAAGGGCGGACGCGCAAGGGCGGACGCGCAAGGGCGGGCGCAACAGGGACGAGCCCAAAAGGGACGAGCCACCCATGGAAGCGGACTATGTGATCGTGGGCGCCGGGTCGGCCGGCTCCGTCATCGCCAACCGGCTGACCGAGGGAAGGGCGCGCGTGATCCTGCTCGAAGCCGGGCCGCGCGATCGCAATCCCTTCATCCATATCCCGGCGGGCACCCTCAAGCTCATGCACCATCCGGTGCTCAACTGGAACTATTCCTCCGAGCCGGGCCCCGGGACGGCGGGGAGACGAATCCACTGGCCGCGCGGGAAGGTGCTTGGCGGGTCGAGCTCCATCAACGGGATGCTCTATGTCCGCGGCAATCCGGCCGATTTCGATGGCTGGGCGCAGATGGGCTGCCGCGGCTGGAGTTTTGCCGACGTGCTGCCGCTGTTCAAGAAGTCGGAGGACGCCGAAGCCGGGGATGCGGAGCTGCGCGGCAAGGGCGGGCCGCTCCGGGTGGAGAATTACCGGACCATCCTGCCGATCACCCATCGCTTCGTCGAGGCGGCGCGCGAGGCGGGCTTCGCCTTCAGCGAGGACCTCAACGGGCGGGTGCAGGAGGGGGTCGGGTATTCGCAGATGACGCGACGCGGCCGGTTCCGCGCCTCGACCGCGCGCACCTTTCTGGCCGCGGCCAAGGGGCGGGACAATCTCCGCATCGAGACCGAGGCCCTGGCGACGCGGCTGATGTTCGAGGGCACGCGCTGCACGGGGGTCGCCTTTCGCCAGCGCGGCAAGGAGGTCGTGGCGCGGGCGCATCGCGGCGTGATCCTCTGTGGCGGGACGGTCAATTCGCCGCATCTGTTGCAGATCTCGGGCGTCGGGCCGGCCGAGCATCTCGCCGCGATCGGCGTTCCGGTGCTGCATGCGCTGCCGGGGGTCGGGCGCAATCTCGCCGATCATTACGTCGCCCGCATCGCGCATCGGGCGAGGGACGCCGTTTCGATCAATCAGCTCGCGCACGGGCTGCCGCTCGCGCGCGAGGCGCTGCGCTACGTGCTCACCGGGCGCGGCGCGCTCACCTTCGGCGTCACCACCGCGCAGGTGTTCTGCCGTTCGCGCGAGGGCCTGGCGAGCCCGGACCTGCAGCTCCTTTTCACCCCGGCGAGCCATGATCCGCAGAAATTCGGCACGCTCGAGCGCGCGCCCGGATTTTCGGTTGCCGTCTGTCCGGTGCGGCCCGACAGCCGTGGCACGATCATGGCGGCCTCGCCCGATCCCGCCGCCGCGCCCGTGATCACGCCCAACTATCTCTCGGCGCCGAGCGATCTTGCCGGGCTCATCGCGGGCCTGCACTTCACGCGGAAAATCCTCGCTGCACCTGCGATCGCGCGCTTCAGCGCCGGCGAGACGCTGCCCGGCCCGGCGGTGAGTTCGGACCAGGCGTTCGCCGATTATGCCCGGCATTACGGCACGACGCTCTACCATCCGGTCGGCACCTGCCGGATGGGCGAGGACCCGATGGCGGTGGTCGATTCGCGGCTTTGCGTGCGCGGGCTCACGGGGCTGCGCGTGATCGACGCCTCGATCATGCCGACGCTCACCACCGGCAACACCAACGCGCCGACGATCATGATCGCCGAGAAGGGTGCGGCGATGATCCGCGAGGATGGCGGGACAGGATGACGAGGGGAGGGACATGAAGGGCTATCTGTTCGCCGAGATCGAGATCACCGATCCCGAGGCCTACAAGCAGTACATGCCGCTCGCCGCCGCCGCGATCGCCGCGTTCGGCGGGCGCTTCCTGATCCGCGGCGGCGAGCCGGATGTGGTGGAGGGCGGACGCAACGTGAAGCGGGCCGTGCTGGTCGAATTCGCGAGCATCGAGCGTGCCCGCGCGTTCTATCATTCGCCGCAATACCAGGCGGCAGCCGCCGTGCGGCAGAAGGCGTCCACGGGGCACGTTTATTTGCTGACCGGCGCTTCTCCCTGAAGGAGCGCCGCGTGGCCGACCCGTCGCCCCAGAGATTGAGCCGGATCGGGCTCAACGCCTTCAATTTCTTCACCGCGGGCGTGCAGACGGGGTTCGGGCCCTTTCTCGCCGTCTATCTGACGCAGGCCGGCTGGAACCAGGGCGCGGTGGGGCTGGCGCTCAGCGTCGGCACCATCGCCGGCGTGGCGAGCCAGGTTCCGGGCGGAGCGCTGGTCGATTACGTGCATCACAAGCGGCTTGCCTGTGCGGCAAGCCTGGGCGCGGTCGGGCTGAGCGCGCTGATCCTGGCGCTGCGGCCGGGCGTGGCGCCGGTGTGGAGCGCGCAGATCCTGCACGCGTTCGGCAGCGCCGTGCTGACGCCGGCGATCGCGGCGCTGACGCTCACCTTGTCCGGCCATGCCGCGTTCGGCGAGGGCGTGGGCGGCAATGCCCGCTACGCCTCGCTCGGCAACGCGGCCGCGGCCGCCCTGCTTGGCGTGGTGGCGTATCATTTGTCGCACCAGGCGGTATTTTTCCTGACCGCCGCGATGACCGTGCCGGCGCTGGCAAGCCTGCTCCTGATCCGGCCGGGTCATGTCGATCCGCATGTCGATCATCCGGCGCTGCTCCATCCGCGCGCGCGCAAGGCGCGGCCGTGGCATGTCTTCGTCCGGCTGCACATGCACATCTTTGCCCTCTGCGTCGTGCTGTTCTTCCTTGCCAATGCGGCGCTGCTGCCGATCGCGCTCAATGCGATCGCGGCGCGCCACGGGGCAGCGGGGCTGGCGACGACGGGATCGATCATCGCGCCGCAGGTGGTGGTGGTGCTCTTTTCTCCGTGGCTCGGGCGGGCCGCGGAGCGCTGGGGGCGACGGCCCTTGCTCGCTGTCGGGTTTGCCGCGCTGCCGCTGCGCGCGTTGCTGTTCGCGACGCTGCCGGGCGCCGGCCCGCTGGTTGCGATGGAGCTGCTCGATGGCGTCAGCGCCGCGGTGATGGGAATCATGATCCCGCTGGTGGCGGCCGATCTCACGCGGCGCACCGGATTTCTCAATCTCGCGATCGGCTCGTTCGGGCTTGCGGCGAGCCTCGGGGCGACGTTCAGCACCACGCTCGCCGGCTGGATCGCCGATATGTTCGGACTGCGCGCGGCCTTCCTCGCACTCGCCGCCGCCGGCGGCGCGGCGCTGGTCCTCGTTCTCGCCGTCATGCCGGAAACCCGGCCGGTGCGAACGCGGACCAAGGTCCCGGCCTGACCGCCCTCTTGTCGCGGGCTCTCTGGACGGGCCTGATGGCGCGGCAGCGCTGGAGGACAGGGGGATGGTTGCGAAGACGGACTGGAGTGGAGTTGCGGAGGCGATCGCGCGCGCCGAGCGGCAGGGCGGGGCGCTCGGCGTTGCCGTGATCGCGCCCACCGGCGAGCGGTTCGGACACAACGAAAATCGCCGCTTCGTCGCCGCAAGCACGGTCAAGGTGCCGCTGATGATCGCGCTTTTTCGCCGGATCGAGGCCGGGGAGCACGCGCTGACGGATGCGTATCGCCTGCGCGCCGCGGATCGCGCGCCGGGCAGCGGGGTGATGCTCCATCTCCACGAGGAGATGGAATTCACTTTCGGCGATCTGGTTTATCTGATGATCTCGATCAGCGACAACACGGCCACCAACATCCTGATCGATATCGTCGGGATGGACGAGGTCAACGCGACCATGCGGAGCCTCGGCATGTCCGGCTCGGTGCTGCGGCGGAAGATGCAGGGGCACGCGGCCGTCGCGGCGGAGGATGAGAACTGGGCAACGGCGAGCGACTACGCCGTGGTGATCGCCGCCCTGCTCGGCAACCAGGCCGCCTCGGAAGCTTCGTGCGCGGCGATGGTGGCGATGCTCGAGAAGCAGCAGAACGACCGGCGCATCGCGCGGCATCTGAAGCGGACCGATCGGCCGCGCTGGGGCTCGAAGACCGGGAGCGTTCCGGGTGTCTGCAACGATGTCGGGTTCGTCATGACCGCGCGCGGCCCGCTGATCCTCAGCGTCTTTTGCCACCAGCCGCCTGATCCGCATGCGGGCGAGGCAATCATCGGCGAGATCGGCCGGGCGGCGTTGGCGGCGGCCGGCTAGTGCCCGATCGCACAGTTCCATGATTGGCGTGGCGATCACGAAACGCCGCGTCAATCGGGCACTTGGGCAAACAGCTACGTGTCGGCTCGCGATGAAGGCTGGCACTGGCCGCCGTAAAGCACGGCCTCGCCGAGATCCTTCATCGCGAGGATCGGCGCGCCATTGGCGCCTGTATGAAAGGCCTGGCCGGAGATTGTCTCCCCGTCCAGCTCGGCCGGGCGGAAGAAAGCGAAGGCGAGGTCCTTGCCGTCGAGCGCGGTCGGAACATAGATCCCGCAAGGGATCATCCTGAGCACCGTCTTCTTCGCATCCGCGTTCATCGCCTCGTCTGCGCGGTGAGCTCGCGCACCAGCTTTTCCCATTCCGCATCGAGCGTGCCCGTGGCCGCCGGGCGGCCGGCGCGCGCGTACCAGTAGCGCGCATTGGCGGGATCGCCCTCCTTGCGGTGCAGATAGGCGTGCACCGCGTCTCCTTCCTTGCCCGCGTTCTCCTGGGCGAGCGCGTGGGCGCGATCCCAATCGCCCTTCGCGTCCCACCAGAGCGCGGCAAGCGCGCCGGAGAGCTCCGCGGGCGGCGCCTCGCCGGCGAGGCTGGCGCGAAAGGAGGAAAGATCGGTCATGGCGTCCCGATACTCCGTTCAAGGATCGGAGTGACGCTGCATTTCGCGTGCGCCCCGCGCGCCGCGAAATTCCGCGATCCGATCCTACCGCGGCGTGCGAAAGATAAAATTCTGGCGCGCGCCGTAGTTCCAGACGAACACCACGGCGGTCGCGACCAGCTTCGCGGGCAGGCTCATCCAGCCGGCGAAATCGATCATCACCCAGAGCGCGGCCTCGTTGAGCAGGAGCCCGATCGTGCTTACCGCCAGCACCAGGGCCGCCTCGTGGTGGCGGCGGAAGCGCACGCCGCTCTCGAAGACGAAACGGATCGAGAGCAGGTAATTGACGACGACCGAGACCGAGAAGCTCGCCACCGCGGCCCAGAACCAGGGCACGCCGAAGGGACCGGTGAGGACCATGAAGCCGCCGATATCGACCACGGCGGCGATCCCGCCGACGATGAAATAGCTGTAGAACGTCACCGGAATCGCCTGGATCGGGCGCATCAGCCGGACGTGGAGCCGCGCGGCCCGCATCGGATCGTCTCTCCCGGCGCGCGGACCGGTCCCCATCGCCGCGACCCGCCTCAGACGTAGAGCCCGGCGGCCTGGGCGCGCAACCGCGCCAGCGCCACCAGAAGGTCGAGCGTGGGGGTCGCCACGCCCGCCAGGCGGGCGAGCTCCAGCGGCGCCTCGAACATCGCCGCGATCTCCATCGGGCGGCCGAGCTTGAGATCCTGCGCCATGCTCGGCAGGTGGGCAAGGCGTTTGCCGGATTCGAGCTGGGCCTCGGCGTCCACTTCGATCGGGTAGCCGAGCGCGGTGGCCATCGCGGCGGCCTCGCCGGCGATCCGCCGCACCGCCGCGGCGCAGGCGGGGTCGGGATAGAGCAGGTTCGGCCCGGCCTCAGCGAGCACCGCCATCGGCGTGCTGCAGAGATTGAGCACCAGCTTCCGCCACACCGCCTCGCGGATGCGCGGGCTCGCCTCGGTCGGCAATCCGCCGGCGGTGAGCAGTGCGGCGAGCGCCTGGGCGCGCGTGGAAACCGTTCCGTCCGGCTCGCCGAGGGTGAGGCGGTTGGTGGGCGTCGCGACCTCGACGACGCCCGGGGCGACGGCGGTGCAGGCGGACCACACCACACCGCCGATGACCCGTTCCGGGCCGAGGGCGCGGTAGAGCGCGTCCTCCGGGTCGAGCCGCGGCAGCCGCCGGTCGTCGAGCGGGCCGCCATGACGGAGGAAATACCACCAGGGAATGCCGTTGATGACGAAGGCGACCGCGGTCTCCGGCCCGAGCAGCGGGGCGATGGTGGCGGCGACGGCCGGCAGCGCCGGCGCTTTCACCGTCACCAGGACGGCGTCCTGCTTCCCGAGCTTTTCCGGGCTGTCGCTCGCCGCGGGGATGAAGTGAATTTTTCCGTCAGCCGCCCGCACGGTGAGGCCGCTTGCCTGGATTGCGGCGAGCGATGCGCCGCGGGCGAGCACGGAAACCTCCGCCCCTCCCTTGAAGGCGCGCGCGGCGACGTGCCCGCCGATCGCGCCGGCGCCGAAGACGCAGAGCCTCATGCGGTCTCTTTCGCGTAATGGGCGACGAAGCGGGCGCCGAGCTCGGTCAGCCGCTCGACCAGCGCCGCCCCGGTCGCGGCCGAGGCGAGGCGCGCATCGGCGTTGAGCGCGCCGCCCGGCGCGGCCTCGGGGAACTCGATCGGGATCTGGATCTCGGCCCCTTCGAACCGCGCCGTGCCGAGCCCGGTCACGGCGAGGCCCATGATCGGGGCCGGCTCGGCGGGCGCCGGCACGAGGTCCGGGCGCATCAGGGCGGGGAAGAGATGCATCGCGACGCTGGTGAGCGGGTCGGCGCCGTGCCCGCTCGCCGCCCGCGCCGTCTCGGCGCCGAGGATGCCGGGGAGCAGGCCGTAGCCGATGCGCCACAGATAAAAACTCGGGATGATGATGCCGCGCGCCTTGCGGATCGCCAGAGTCACCTCGTGGATCACGGGGACGTTGCCGCCATGGCCGTTGATCAGCATCAGCCGCGTCTGCCCGTGGCGGAGCAGCGCCTCGAGGACTTCCGAGAGCAGGGCCCGGAACGTCGCCGGCGCCAGTGCCACGCCGCCGGGCGCATGGGCGAAATACTCGGCGACCCCGAAGGGCACCACGGGGGCCACCAGCGCGTCGGTTCCGAGTGCTGCGGCGCGCGCGGCGATCCGCTCGGCCATCGCCTGGGCGAGGAGGAAATCCCCCATCGGCGCGTGCGGGCCCTGGTCCTCGTGGCTGCCGAGCGGGATCAGGATCACCGGGCGCGCGGCGAGCCGCTCGCGCGCCTCGGCCGCCGTGAGATGGGCGAGGAGGTGCTTGGTCATGCGAGCAGCTCCATCGCCGCGCGCGCCAGCGCCTGCACGCCGAGCCCGATGCAGCCCTCGTCCGGCTGGTAGGCGGAATTGTGGAGCTTGTCGTCGCGGCCGGGTTGCCCGGAGCCGATGCGGAGCTGAAACGCGGGCACGCGCTCGGCAATGAGGGCAAAGTCCTCGCCCCCGAGGCTCGGCTTGCCGGGGGCGACGACGTCGCCGAACTGCGCGCGGACCGCGTCCACGGTGCGGTCGAGCACGGTATCGTCGTTCACCAGCGCCGGCACGCCGTGCGTGTAGTCCACCGTGCAGCGCACGCGCAGAGTGGCCAGCGCGCCGGCGCAGAAGCGGCGGATCGCCGCCTCCGCGACGCGCCGCGCCTCCGCATCGAGCGTGCGCACGGTGCCGCGGAAGACCACCTGGTCGGGGATGATGTTGTTGACGGTGCCGCCATGGATCGCACCCACCGTCACCACTGCCGGCTGGATCGGATCGACCTCGCGCGAGACCACGGTCTGCAACTGGGTGATCAGATGTGCCGAGGCGACGATCGGGTCGATCGCCTTCTCGGGATGCGCGGCATGGCCGGAGAGCCCCGCGACCATGATCTCGAAGCGGTCGGAGGCGGCGAGGCAGGCGCCGCGGCAATAGCCGAATTTTCCGACCGCGATGTCGGGGTGGTTGTGGAAGCCGAGCGCGAGATCGACCCTGGGCTCCTCGAGCAGCCCGTCCGCGATCATCGCCGCGGCGCCGCCGAGCGCCTCCTCGGCCGGCTGGAAGATCAGCTTGATGGTGCCGGCGAATTGCGGCGCGAGGTCCTTGAGCACGGCGGCGACGCCGATCAGCGTGGTGGTGTGGACATCGTGGCCGCAGGCATGCATCAGCCCCGGCACCTCGCTCGCGAAGGGAAGGCCGGTCCGCTCGGCGATCGGCAGCGCGTCCATATCGGCGCGGATGGCGAGCACCGGGCCCGGCCGCCCGCCCGCGATCAGCCCGACCACGCCGGTGCGGCCGATGCCCGTGCGGTGGGGAATGCCGAGGCGGTCGAGCTCCGCGGCGACGCGGCCGGCCGTCCGCACCTCCTCGAAGGCGAGCTCCGGATGGGCGTGGATGTCGCGGCGGATGGCGACGAGCTCCGGGGCGATGCGCTCCGCGGCGGCGCGGATTTGCGGCCCAGGATCATTTGCGCGGTCGTGCGAGCGAGCGGTTTCGGCCATCGGGCAACCTTGAGCAATGCTGCGCCGCATGATGAAAGCCGAGCGGGCCGCGGACAAGCCACGGCGGACGGGTGCCACCGGGTTTTGTCCGGCGGAGGCTCATCGGGCATACTCGCGGCCAGAGATCACGGTCCCAAAGGTCCCGTCCCAAAGGTCCCGTCCCAAAGGTCCCTTCAAGGATCCAGAATCATGTCGGAAACCGCGATGACCCTTCCCCCGCCTTCTCCCGGCTCCGCGCCCGCCCCCGGGGCCGCGGCAAGCCCAGCATCAGGCGTGGGGGCCGGCCGCATCGTCCCGGTCATTCTCTCCGGCGGCGCGGGCACCAGGCTCTGGCCGCTCTCGCGCGAGAGCTTCCCCAAGCCGCTCTGGCCGCTGGTCTCGGAACGGTCGCTGATCCAGGACACCGCCCTGCGTGCGACCGGCGCCGCGTTCGCCCCGCCGCTGATCGTCGCGGGCGAGGCGCACCGCTTCCTGATCGCCGAGCAGATGCGGAACGCCGGGATCGCGGATGCGCGGATCGTGCTCGAGCCGGAGGGGCGCAACAGCGCGCCCGCGATCGCCGCCGCCGCCCTGCTCGCCGCCGAGTCCGACCCCGGCTCCGTGCTCTGGATGATGGCCGCCGATGCCGCCATCGGCGATCCCGCCGCGCTCGGCCAGGCGCTCGCCGCCGCCCTGCCCGCGGCGCGGGCCGGCTGGATCGTCACCTTCGGGATGAAGCCCTCGCGGGCGGAGACCGGTTATGGCTGGATCGAGCCCGGCGCGGCCCTGCCCGAGGCGCCCAAGGCGCGGACCGTCGCCCGATTCATCGAGAAGCCGGACGCCGCCGCCGCCGCGGGGCTCTTCGCCGCCGGCTCCTATCTCTGGAATTCGGGGATGTTCGTCTTCACCGCGGGCGCCCTGCTCGGCGAGCTCGCGCTGCACGCCCCCGCCCTGCTCGCCGAGGTGCGGCGGGCGGTCGAGACCAGGCGCGAGGATCCGGACTTCATCCGCCTCGGCGCGGCTTCCTTCCTCGCCTGCCCGAACATCAGCCTCGACTACGCGGTGGCCGAGCGGACCCGCCGTGCCGCCGTCGTCGCCGCCGATCTCGGCTGGTCGGATATCGGGAGCTGGCGCGCGCTCTGGGAGATCGGCGCCAAGGACGCGACCGGCAACGTCGCGGTGGGCGACGTGTTCCTCGAGGACAGCGCCGGCTGCTATGTCCGCAGCGAGGGCAGGCTGGCCGCCGTGGTCGGCCTCAAGGATGTCGTGGTGGTCGCGACCGAGGATGCCGTGCTCGCCGTCCACCGCGACCGCGCGCAGGACGTGAAGGCGGTGGTGGACCGGCTCAAGGCGGCGGGCCGGGCGGAGGCGGTGAGCCACCGCCGCGTCCACCGCCCCTGGGGCTTCTACGAGAGCCTGATGCTGGGCGATCGGTTCCAGGTCAAGCGCATCGTCGTGAAGCCGGGCGGCATCCTGAGCCTGCAGAAGCATTTCCACCGCGCCGAGCATTGGGTGGTGGTCGAAGGCAGCGCCGTGGTCACGCTGGGCGAGGAGAAGCACCTGGTCACCGAGAACCAGGGCATCCATATCCCGCTCGGCGCGGTGCACCGGATGGAGAATCCCGGCCGCATCCCCTTCACCCTGATCGAGGTGCAGTGCGGCAGCTATCTCGGCGAGGACGACATCGTCCGCCTCGAGGACAGCTACGGCCGCGCCTGAGGCGCTCCACCCGCCGCCTTGCCGCGCCGCCTTGTCATCGGGGTGGGGCCAGTCCAACTTCGCGCATCCACTGGCGGAAATCGCGCGATGCCCGGAGTAACGTTGGATCAAGCCCGCGCCATCGTCGATGCCGCGCGCAAGCGCGGCCGCGAGCTTGGCCTGGCACCGCTCACCGTCGCCGTGCTCGACGCCGGCGGCCATCTCGTCGCACTCGAGCGCGAGGACCGTTCGGGCATCCTGCGTCCCGAGATCGCCTTCGGCAAGGCATGGGGCGCGCTCGGCATGGGCTTCGGTTCTCGTGAATACCTCGCGCGATCGCAAACCGCGCCGGCCTTCGTCAACGCGATCGCGGCGGCGAGCCAGGGCCGCGTGGTGCCGGTTCCCGGCGGCGTGCTCGCCGAGGACGCCTCGGGCGAGGTGCAGGGCGCCGTCGGCATCTCGGGCGACATCTCCGACAATGACGAGACCTGCGCCGTCGCGGGCATCGAGGCCGCCGGGCTGAAGCCGCGCACCGGCGTCTGAGCGCCGGGCTCGCCCCGGCCGGAAGGCTGCCGATGGGTCAGGAGCTCGATGTCGTCGTCGATGCGCGCGCCCTGCAGGACCCCGAATATGCCGGGCGCGGGATCGGCCGGCTCGCCGCCAACCTTCTCGCCCATGCGCGCGAGGCGATGCCCGCGCTTGCCGGCGCGCGGCTGATCGCGCTCACCGATCCGCAACTGCCGCCGCTTTCGCCCGCCCGGCGCGCGCTCTTCGATGCCGGGCGCGTCACCGCGGACACCGGGACGATGCGGCACCCGACCTGGTTCATCGCCCCCTCGCCGATGACGCACGATCCGCTGTTCACGGCCCGGCTCGTGGCGCAGCCAGCCGTCTTCGCCGCCGCCGTGGTCCACGATCTCATCCCGCTGGCCTTTCCGGAGCGCTATCTCGCCGCCGCCGGCACACGGCTCGCCTATCACGTCTCGCTCGCCTGGCTCGCGCGCTACCGGCTGCATCTGATGAACTCGCGGGCGACCGCGGAGGATTTTTCCCGGCTCTTCCGCTTTCCGGCGGATCGGCGCGTGGTCTTCGGCGCGCCGCTCGATCCGGTTTTCGAGGATCGGGGCGAGGGGCCGCGGAGGCGCCACGTGCTGGTCGCGGGCGGGGCCGACCCGCGCAAGAACGTCGCCTGCGCGCTCAAGGCGCACGCTGCGAGCCGAGCGCTGCACGCGGCCGGCATCCCGCTCGTCGTCACCGGGCGCTATCCGCCCGCCGATGCGGCGGCGCTCGCCGCCGTCTACGAAGCGGCCGGCGGGCCGCGGTCCCTGCTAAGCTTCGCCGGCGCGGTTTCCGATACGGACCTCGCGCGCCTCTATCGTGAAGCCCTCGTCCTCGTCTGCCCCTCGCAAGCGGAGGGGTTCTCGCTGCCGGTGATCGAGGCGATGGCCGCCGGCGCGCCGGTGCTCGCCTCGGCGATCCCGCCGCACGCGGAGCTGATCGGCGATTCAGCACCGCGCTTCGCCCCCGATGACGATGCCGCGCTCCGCCGCCTGCTCGACCGGCTCGTCTCGGAACCCGCCTGGGCCGGGCAGATCGTTGCCGATCAGGAAGGAAAGTGGAAAAAATTCCGCGCCGCCGCGGTGGCGCGGCGGTTCTGGGGCGCCATCGCCGAACGCGCCCCACCAGCACGGCTCGCAGCCCCGATGCTGCAGGCGGGACGCCGGCCGCGCATCGCCCTGCTCACGCCGCTCCCGCCCGACCGCTCGGGCTGCGCGGACTATTCGGCGGCCTCGCTTTCCGAGCTTGCCCGGCGCGTCGAGCTCCATGTCTTCACCCCGACGCGCGCGCCCGCTTCCCTTGGCGGTCCGGCGAGCGTCCGTCCGCTCTCGGCGCTGCCCTTCGTCTCGGCTTCCTTCGATCGCGTCGTCGCCGTGATGGGAAACTCCGAGTTTCACCTTGAGATTTTTTCGCGCCTCCTGCGTCACGGCGGGGCCGCGATCTGCCACGATGTCCGGCTCCTCGGGCTTTACCGGTACCTCTTGGGGCAGGATCGGGCGCGCGAGGCCGCCGCCTCCGAGCTCGGCCGCACCGTCGCCGCGGCGGAGATCGAAGCCTGGCTCGCCGATGAATCGAAACTGCCCGCCCTCTTCCTCGGCGAGCTTGCCTCCGCCTGCGCGCCGCTGATCTTCCATTCGCGCCCGGCGGCGCGGCTTGCCGCCGAACGCTACGGCACGCCTGAGAATTTTCTTCCCTTCGCGCTCTATCGCCCTTGGCGGGCCGAGGCGCTCGCCGCACCCGCCCGCGCCGCCGCCCGCGCACGGCTCGGCATCGCGCCGGGCGAGATCCTGCTGGCGAGCTTCGGCTATGTGCACGCGAGCAAATTCCCGCAGGACTGCATCTGGGCGCTGGAGATGCTGCGCGGCTGGAAGATCCCCGCCCGCCTTGTCTTCGTCGGCGCCGTGCTGGGGGATGGCCTGGGCGAGAGCCTCGCGCCGCGCGCGCTCGCCCGCCGTCTCGCGCTCGAACCCTTCGTGCATTTCCTCGCGGGCTATGTGAGCGAGGCTTCCTACCGCGAGTGGCTGCTGGCCGCCGATCTCGGCGTGCAGCTCCGCGGCTTCGGCAGCGGCCACGTCTCCGGCGCGCTCGCCGATTGCATCGGCGCCGGCCTGCCCAGCGTCGCCAACGCCGAGCTCGCCGAGGTGCTGGAGGCGCCCTCCTATGTCCGGCGCATCCCCGATCCGATAAGCCCCCTGCTGCTCGCCAATGCGCTCGCCGATCTCCTCGCCGAGGGCATGCACGCCAACCGGCCGCTCGCCGCCCGCGACGCCTACGCGGCCTCCCACGACTTCGCCCGCTACGCCGAGCGCCTCGCCGCCGTGCTCGGGCTCGAGACGGAGCAGGCGGACGCCGCATGAACGCGGTGCTGATCGATGTTTCGGAGCTGCTCGCCCATCCGCTGCGCACCGGCATCCAGCGGGTCGAGCGGGAACTCATTCGACATTGGCCCGGGCCGGCGCCGCTCGCTCCTTGCGTGTTCGACGCCGCCTCCGCCGGCCTGGTCCGGCTGCCCGAGAGCACGCTCGCCTCGCTGCTCGCCACGGGGCTCGCCGCGGGGCTCGGGAACGGCGCCGGCGCGTCCGGCCCCGAAGGCGCCGAACTTGCGGCGGCGCGCGCGCAAGCGGCACCACTCGGCGGAGACATGGCCGCAAGGGTGGTCTTCAATCCCGAGCTCTTCTATGACAGGGAGCGCGCGGACTTTTATCGCCGCCTCTGCCGCGGCGGCGCGCGCCGGGTGAGCTGGCTGCTCTACGACTTGCTGCCCTGGCTCGCGCCCCGCTTCTTCCATGACCGGCCGGGTTTCCACGGGATGGATTTTCTCCGCGCCCTCCGCGAGGTCCCGCGCGTCGCCTTCATCAGCGAGGAGACACGCGCCGATTATCGGCGCGCGGTGATGCGTGACGGGGCGCATGATGGGGCGCGTGACGGGCCCGTCTTCGCGCTCGGCGGCGACGGGCTCGGCCTGCCGCGGCAAAAATTCGATCCGGCGCGGCGGACGTTCGTGGTGCTCGGCACGATCGAGCCGCGCAAGAACGTCGCCGCGATCCTCGCGGCGTTCCAGGCGTTGTGGGCGACAGGCGTCGCGGCACCGCTCGTCCTGCTCGGCCGGATGATCGAGACCAGCGCGCGCGAGCGGGCGCTGCTCGCCTCGCTTGCCGGCGC
Source organism: uncultured Pseudomonadota bacterium (assembly GCA_963840545.1). Classification (GTDB taxonomy): domain Bacteria; phylum Pseudomonadota; class Alphaproteobacteria; order Acetobacterales; family Acetobacteraceae; genus JAKAWQ01. The sequence continues at coordinate 1,473,139 of CAWIZE010000002.1, forward strand.
GCCGCTCTTCACCTTCATCGAGCAGGCCGACGAGGCCAGCTTGCGCGCCACCCTCGCGCGCGCCCGGGCGCTCGTCACGGCGAGCCTCGCCGAGGGGTTCGGCCTGCCGCCCTTCGAGGCGCTCGCCGCCGGCATTCCGGTGATCGTGCCGCAGGACATGCCCAGCATCCGCCTGCTGCCCCCGCTCGGGCAGGTGCGGCTCGCCGCCACCGACCCGCCGGCGATCGCAGCGGCCGTGCGGATGCTGTGCGATGACGCCACCGCCGCCCGCTATTGGGCGGAGGCGGCGAGGCTCGCGATCCCGACCTGGAAGGACTTCTCGCGCGGGCTCGCGGATTGGCTTCAGCAGGCGTGATCCGGCTCCTCCGGGCTGTCCGCCCGCGGCGCGCCGGCGGGGCAGACGGGCGCTGCGAGCGTGAGCAGGGCGCTCTCGAGCGTGGCGGCGATCCCGCCGGTGCGCTCCGCGACCGCCTCGAGCGAAGCGGCCAGCCGCTCCTGGGAAGCGGCCAGGCCCTCCTGGGCCGCCGCGAGCCGCTCCTGGGCCGCGGATAACCGCTCCTGATCGGCACGGAGCAGGGCGAGCTCCCGGTGCGTTGCTTCGAGCAGGAAGCTTCGTGCCCGCCAGGCGAGCGGTCGCATCAGCGGCCGTACCAACGCCCAGAGCGGCTGCGCCAGCCGCCTGGCGCAGCCTGCTTGCGGCGCCGGCTCCGGCCCAGCGTTGCCTTCGTCTGTCGTCACGCCGCTGTTTTGGGCGTTTGCCGCCACCCTTGCCAGCGCCGGCCGCGGACCGATAAAGCCTCGGGTGGCCGCCTCTCCGCCACGCCCGCGCCGGCCCGGGCAGCCATCGTCCCATCGCCCGGGTGGCAGCCTCCGCGCCCGGGGTCCAGCGCAAGCCCCAAGGGAATCCAGCTCGCCATGCCCACCGCCCTCATCACCGGCGTCACCGGCCAAGACGGCGCCTACCTTGCCCAGTTCCTGCTTGGCAAGGGTTACCGCGTCCTCGGCCTGTTGCGCCGCTCCGCCTCCTCCGACGTCATCGGCGAGCGGCTGCGCTGGCTCGGCATCCTCGATCAGGTGGTCCTGCTCGACGGGGACATGAGCGATCTCGGCAGCCTGATCCGCATCCTCGAGAAGCATGCGCCGGACGAGGTCTACAACCTCGCCGCGCAGAGCTTCGTCGCCTCCTCCTGGCAGCAGCCGCTGCTCACCGGGATGGTGACCGGGCTCGGCGCCGTCCACATGCTGGAGGCGGTGCGGACCGCCGCCCCCCGCGCCCGCTTCTACCAGGCCAGCTCGTCGGAGATGTACGGAAAGATCCAGGCGCCGCGCCAGAACGAGCGCACGCCCTTCTATCCGCGCTCGCCCTACGGGGCAGCCAAGCTCTACGCCCACTGGATGACCGTCAACTACCGCGAGAGCTTTTCCCTGCACGCTTCCTCGGGAATTCTTTTCAATCACGAGAGCCCGCTGCGCGGCATCGAGTTCGTCACCCGCAAGGTCACCGACGGCGTCGCCCGCATCAAGCTCGGCCTCGCGCGCGAGCTTCGCCTCGGCAACCTCGAGGCGCGGCGCGACTGGGGGCATGCGCGCGACTATGTCCGCGCGATGTGGCTGATGCTCCAGCAGCCGGTGGCGGACGATTACGTCGTCGCCACCGGCCGCAGCACCTCGGTCGGCGAGTTCTGCCGCCTCGCCTTCGCCCATGCCGGGCTCGACCACCGCGAGTTCGTCCGCATCGATCCGACCCTTTTCCGCCCGGCCGAGGTGGACGTGCTCCAGGGCGACTCCGCCAAGGCGCACGCCGTGCTCGGCTGGCAGCCCGAAAGCGGCCTGGAGGCGCTCGCGGCCGAGATGGTCGAGGCCGACCTCGCACGCCATCGCCGCCGTTGCCAGGAGAATTGAGTGACCCCGCGCCGCATCCTGCTTACCGGGGCGGCGGGCTTCGTCGGGCGCCATCTCCGCCTGCGCCTCGCCGCAACCTTCCCCGCGGCGATCCTGCTCGCCACCGGCGATGCCGCGGCGGACGGCGTCATCCGGATGGACGTGACCGACGCGCCCTCGGTGCTGGCGGTCCTCGAGGAATTCCGCCCCGACGCCGTGATCCACCTCGCCGCCGTCGCCGCCGTCCCGGCAGCGAACCGGGAGGCGGGCCGCGCCTGGCAGGTCAATTTTTCCGGCACGCGGACGCTCGCGCGCGGCGTGCTGCAGGCCGCGCCCGAGGCATCCTTCCTCTATGTCTCCAGCGCCGCCGTCTATGGCCGGTCCTTCCGCGCCGCCGCCGGCCGGCCGGTCGCCGAGACCGCGCCCCTCGAGCCGCTCGACACCTACGCCGCCACCAAGGCGGCCGCCGAGATGGCGCTCTCGGCGATGACCAGCGAGGGATTGCGGCTGATCCGGCTCCGCCCCTTCAACCATATCGGGCCGGGCCAGTCGTCCGCGTTCGCCATCGCCGCCTTCGCCGGCCAGATCGCACGCATCGAGGCCGGGCTGCAGCCGCCGGAGCTGGCGGTGGGCGCGCTCGGCGCCGAGCGCGACTTCCTCGATGTCCGCGATGTCTGCGCGGCCTACGCCGCAACGCTGAGCCACGCCGACACGCTTCCGCCCGGGGTCGCGATCAACCTCGCATCCGGCGTCGCGCGCCGCGTCGGCAGCGTGCTCGACGAACTTCTGGGGCTCGCCCAGATGCCGATCACCATCCGCACCGATCCCGCGCGCCTCAGGCCGGACGACCTGCCGCGCAGCCTCGGCGACCCGGGGCTCGGCGAACGCCTGCTCGGCTGGCGCCCGGAGATCCCCTGGGCAAAAACGCTCGCCGACATCCTGGCTGATTGCCGCGAAGGGAAGGCCGGGGGCTTCGCCCCCGGACCCCCACCAGGGCCTTGAGGCCCTGGACCCCGCCCGTTTTCAGCGGTGGTTGGCGAGCTCCGCCAGGAGAAAATCGCGGAAAACGGCGACGCGCTTGGAGTTCCGGAGCTCCTCCGGGTAGACGAAATAGACCCCGACCTTGGGCGCCTTGAGCTCGGGCAGCACCCGCACCAGCCCCTGCATCTCCTGCGCCATGTAGTCGGGCAGCGCGCCGATCCCGAGGCCGGAGAGCATGGCGAGCGCCATCCCGTGCAGGGAATTGACCTCGAGCGCCGCACGCCGCGGCCCGCCCGTGCGCCGGCCGGCATCGGCCAGCCAGTTCACGTCCGCGACCGGGGGGCGGTAATCGCCGAACAGCACGAGCCGGTGCTCGTCCAGCTCCTCCGCCCGCTGCGGCACGCCGAAGCGCTTGAGGTAGCCCGCCGAGGCGCAGACATGCCAGCTCATATCGAGCAGATGCCGCTGCACCAGCTCCGGCTGTCGCGGCGGGTGCATGCGGATCGCGACATCCGCCTCCCGCATCGCGAGGTCGAGCTCCAGATCGTCGAGCAGCAGCGTCATCGAGACGTCGGGGTAGAGATCGAGGAAGCGGTGCAGCCGCGGCGCCAGCCAGTGCGAGCCGAAGCCGGCCGTGGTGGTGACCTTGAGGCGGCCGGCCGGCTTCTCCTTGCTCTCGGTGAGCAGCGCTTCGGTCATCGCCAGCTTGGCGAAGACCTCGCGCACGGTGCGGTTCAGCGCCTCGCCCTGCTCCGTCAGGATGAGGCCGCGGGCGTGACGGTGGAAGAGCGGCACCTGCAGCGCCTCCTCGAGCGCCGAAATCTGCCGCGATACCGCCGATTGGCTCAGATTGAGCGTCTCGCCCGCGTGCGTGAAGCTGCCCGCCTCCGCGACCGCGTGGAAGACGCGCAGCTTGTCCCAGTCCATTGTGTCAGCCATCCCCGTGCATCCGTCCCTGGACGGAGGTCCTCAGCGTCTTTTCCGGCCAATGAGGGGAAGCGGCGATCCCGCGAGCGGCCGGAGAGCCGGCGGGCGCGCCAATGCAACGGCCAAGGCAACGGCCGAAGCGAGGCCGCGATCCGTCACCAGAACTGATTCGGGCACTACTTAATCCGGTACTCATTCCGCGGCGAGGGCGGGACGATCCTGCCGGGCCGCCAGAAATCTCTCGGCCTCCAGCGCGGCCATGCAGCCGCTCCCGGCGGCGGTGACCGCCTGGCGAAACACGTGGTCCTGAACGTCCCCCGCCGCGAAGACCCCGGCTGCCGACGTGCGCGTCGAGCCGGGGGCGGTGAGGATGTAGCCCTCCCTGTCCATCGCCACCTGGCCCTTGAAGATTTCCGTGTTCGGCCGGTGGCCGATGGCGACGAAGACCCCGTCCACCGCAAGCGTGCTGCGCTCGCCGGTGCGGACATTGCGCAGGCTGAGGCCCGCGGCCGTTTCCGGCGCGCCCTGGCCCAGCACCTCCTCGACCACGCTCTCCCACACCACCCGGATCTTGGGATTGGCGAAGAGCCGCGCCTGGAGGATTTTTTCCGCCCGCAGCGCGTCGCGGCGGTGGATCAGCGTCACCGCGGCGGCGTGGTGGGTGAGGTAGAGCGCTTCCTCGACGGCGGTGTTGCCCCCGCCCACCACCGCCACCCGCTTGCCGCGGAAGAAGAAGCCGTCGCAGGTCGCGCAGGCGGACACTCCGGCCCCGCGCAGGCGCTGCTCCGAAGGGAGGTCCAGCCAACGCGCGTCGGCCCCGGTGGCGATGATCACCGCGTCGGCCCGGTAGAGGTCCCCGGAATCGCCCTGGCAGAGGAACGGCGCCTGCGAGAAATCGGCCTTCGTCACCAGGTCGGCGACGATCCGCGTGCCCACATGGGCGGCCTGCGCCGCCATCTGCTCCATCAGCCACGGGCCCTGGATCACTGCGGCGAAGCCGGGATAGTTCTCGACGTCGGTGGTGGTCGTGAGCTGACCGCCCGGGCTCAGGCCGGCCACGAGGAGCGGCGAGAGCGCGGCGCGGGCGGCGTAGATCGCAGCCGTATATCCTGCCGGCCCCGCACCGATGACGAGGACGGGGCTGCGATGCGACTCGGCCATAAGCCCTTCCCATTCGGATGACAGAACAGGATATTGGCGCGGCAGTGCAGCACGCAAGGAAAAGACCCGGCCCCGGGGAATGCGGACGGGGCGGCGCGCGGGCTTGCGGATGGCGGGCCGTGCAATAATATTTCAATCCGACCGCCGGCTGTCGAAACGGTCCCAAAGCCTGCCGCCCTTCGCGAAGAATCATCTGATGAGAACCCGCAACGCCGAACCGCCTGCGCTGGATGGCATAGACCGCCGCATCCTGGCCGAACTGCAGGCCAACGGGCGCATCACCAATGTCGAGCTGGCCGAGCGCGCCGGCATCTCGGCCCCGCCGTGCCTCCGCCGGGTGCGCCGGCTCGAGGAGGCGGGCGTGATCCACGGCTACCATGCCGAGCTCGACCCGGCGCGGCTCGGCTGGCCGATCACCTTCTTCGCGATCGTCGGCCTCGACAGCCAGAAGGAGGCGGTGCTCACGGCCTTCGAGCGGATGGTGGGCGACTGGCCGGAGGTGCGGGAATGCCACATGATCCGCGGCGGGGGCGACTTCCTGCTGCGGCTGGTGGCGCGCGACACGACCCACGAGAACCAGCTCACCGAACGCCTGACCGGCGCGCCCCAGGTCAGCCAGGTGCGCACCCTGCAGACGATCCGCACCAGCCGCGACCTCGCTGGCGTGCCGCTCTAGCCCGATGCTCGCGGTGAGCGATCCGGCGCCCGCGCTGGTGGGGACGAGCGCCGCGCCGGCGCCGGAGCTCACCGTGGTCGTCCCCTGCTACAACGAGCGGCCGAACGTCGCCCCGCTCGTTGCGCGGCTCGCCGCCGCGCTGGCCGGGGTCGCCTGGGAGGTGATCTTCGTCGACGAATTCGAGCCCCGACGGCACCGCCGCCGAGGTCCTGCGCCTTGGCGCCGCCGATGCCCGCGTGCGCTGCATCCGCCGCCTCGGCCGCCGCGGCCTTTCCTCGGCCGTCATCGAGGGCGCGCTCGCCTCCTCCGCCCAGTACATTGCGGTGATGGACGGGGACCTCCAGCACGACGAGACGCGGCTGCCGGCGATGCTAGCCCCACTCCGCGCCGCCGCCGCCGATCTCGCCGTGGGCAGCCGCCACGCGGCGGGCGGCGACGCCGCCGGGCTCGGCTCGGTCTGGCGCCACCGCGTCTCGGAGCTCGGCATCGCCATCGCCCGGCTCTTCCTCCCGGTCCGGCTCTCCGACCCCCTGAGCGGTTTTTTCGCCCTGCCGCGCCCGCTCTTCGAGCGCCTCGCGCCGCGCCTCACCGGAAGCGGCTTCAAGATCCTGCTCGACCTCGTGCTGGCGGCGGGGAAGGGGCTCAGGGTGGTGGAGATCCCCTTCGTCTTCCGCCCCCGGCTCGCCGGCGAGAGCAAGCTCGACGTGCTGGTCGCGATCCAGTTCGCGGCCCTCCTGGCGGACAAGCTCTCGGGCGGGCTCCTGCCGCTGCGCTTCATCGCCTTCGCCTGCGTCGGCGCCATCGGCGTGCTGGTCAATCTCGCCGTGCTCGGCCTGCTCACCAAATTCGCCGGCCTCGGCTTCGAGCTGGGCCAAAGCCTCGCCACCCTGGTCGCCATGCTGGCGAATTTCGAGCTCAACAACCGCCTGACCTATCGCGACCAGCGCCTCCGCGGCCCGCGTCTCTGGCAGGGAAGGCTGCTCTTCGTCCTGGTCTGCGGGATCGGCGCGGTGGCCAATGTCGGGATCGCGGGGATGCTCTATCAGCGCCACGCCGGCTGGTCGCTCGCCGGCGCCGCCGGGGCGGCGATCGGCGTGGTGTGGAACTACGCGGTTTCCGCCACGCTCGTCTGGCGGGCGCGATAGCTCAGGCGGGCAGTTCGCTCGGCGCCAGCGCGAACTCGCGCGCGAGCAGGGTGTAGGAGCGCCGCCGCGCCACCGGGTCGTGCGCCGCCGTGAGCACCGCGATCTCGTCCACCTTGAGCTCGCGGGCGAGTGCGTCCAGCCGCTCCGCTACGCGCCCGGCTTCGCCCGCGAACATGCGCCCCCGCATCCGCGCGATCCGCTCCCGCTCCGCGTCGCTATAGGGATAGGCGGCGGCCTCCTCGGGGCTCGGGAGAGGGGGAAAAATGCCGCGGTCGCGGTTGAGCCGCCACAGGGCGCGCGAGAGGAACAGCGGCTCGGCCTCCGCCTCGGTCTCGGCGGCGATCGCGAAGACGCAGAGTGCGGCCATCGGCTCGGGGTTCCGTGCGCTCGGGCGGTAGTTGCGGCGATAGATCTCGAGCGCCTCGGCCGCCCCGCGCCCGTCGGTGATGAAGTGGGCGAAGCAATAGGGCAGGCCGAAATAGGCGGCGACCCGGGCGCCGTAATCCGAGCTCCCGAGCATCCACACCTCGGGCGTCGTCGGCCCCTCGGGCTGGGCGCGCACGCCGTGGAACGGATGGTTCTCGGGCGGGGTCCGGCCCGCCAGCCAGTCGATCACCTCGGCGACCTGGGCCGGGAAGTGCTCGGCCGCCGCATCCGCGTTCGGGTTGAGCGCATAGGCCGTGCGCCCGTCCGAGCCCGGCGCCCGCCCGAGCCCGAGATCGATCCGTCCCGGCGCGATCGCCTCGAGCACGCGGAACTGCTCGGCCACCTTGAGCGAGGCGTAGTGCGGCAGCATCACCCCGGCGCTGCCGACGCGGATGCGGCGCGTCGTCGCGGCGATGGCGGCGATCAGGATTTCCGGCGCGGTCCCGGCCTGGGACTCCGAGCTGTGGTGCTCGGCGAGCCAGTAGCGGTCATAGCCCAGCGCCTCGCAATGAAGTGCGAGGGCCAGGCTCTCGCGGATCGAGCTGTCCGGCGAGCGCCCCGACACGATTGTCGACTGGTCGAGCACCGAGAGCCGCATCGGTCCCCTTTCCTCAGAACAGATTGACGGGGCCGAATGTCGCACGCAGCGCCGCATAGACAAGCCCGCCGACGAGGAAGCCGACCAGCGAGCCGTTGACCCGGACGAACTGCAGGTCGCGCCCGACGAAGAGCTCGAGCCGCTCCGTCAGCGTCTCGGTGTCCCAGTTGGCGACGACGGCGGCGATGAAGCCGGAGAGCTGCGCCTGCGCCGCCGGCAGCAGCGAGACCACCACCGCCTCGAGCGCGCCCTGGACCCGCGCGCGCACCTCCGGATCGCTGCCGAGCAGCCCGGCGAGATTGCCGAGCAGGCCCTTCATGACCGCGAGGCTGTGCCCGTCCGGATCGGCGACGTCCCGCTCGAGCGCCTCGCAGAGCCGCCGCCAGACGTCCCAGAGCCATGTCTGGACGGTCGGATGGGCGAGCACCTGGCGCAGCCCGGCGCCGATCTCGGCCGCGCGCGCGGGGTCCTCCTCGATGCGGTCGATCTCGCGCCGCACCCATTCGTCGAAGGCGACACGGAGCTCCGAGCCGTCGGGGCCCATCTTGTCGAGCTCCTTGTTGACCGCGCCCAGCACACGCCGCGCGATCGTCGCGCCGACCGCCCAGCCCACCAGCCGCCCGCCATGCTCGCGCACGCGCTCCTCGATCGCGGCGCGCAGCTCCTCCTCCTTGGAAGCCAGCGTCTCCTTGAGCTGGCCGACGACGAAGCCGAACACCTCCTGGTGCCGGCCGCCCTCGACCAGGCTGCGCAGCGCGCGGACCATCAGCCGCCCGCCGGCGGCGCCGCCGAGCAGGCGCGGGATGAGCCGCGAGACGAGCCGCCGGGCGCGCCCGTCCTCCACCGACCGGGCGACGCGCGGCAGCAGGGCGGCGAGCGCTGCGGAAGCGGCGCCGAGCGAGCGCTCGTCCGCGAAGAAACGTTCGAGGATCCCGGAAAGATCGAGGCCCGCGAGCGTGCGCGCCACCTCCACCTCGGTAAAGACGTGGTTGGCGACGAAATTGCCGAGCGCGCGGCCCAGCCGCTCCTTGTGCGACGGCACGATCGCGGTGTGCGGGATCGGCAGGCCGAGCGGATGGCGGAACAGCGCCGTCACCGCGAACCAGTCGGCGATGCCGCCGATGAAGCCGGCCTTGGCGGCGGCTTCGACGAGGCCCGAGACATAGCCCGGCGGCAGCCAGTGGCTCACCACCGCGACCACGCCCATCACCACCAAGAGCGAGGTCGCGAAGGCCCGGTGGCGGGCGAGCGAGCGGCGCGCCTCGCGGTCGGGGTCGCTCATCGGCGGGCCAAGCTGCGGGCCGCAACCCGACCCTGGCGCGGCCCGGCGCCGGGCGCCATGCTGGGCGCCGCGCCGAGAGCGGGAGCAAGCGGATGCCGGAGCGCGGTTTCGTCCTGTTGCATGGGGCCTTTCACGGCGGCTGGTGCTGGGCGCGCGTCGCCGATGCGCTCCGCGCCGAGGGCCATCGCGTCTTCACGCCGACACAAACCGGGCTCGGCGAGCGCCGTCACCTGCTTTCGCCTGCTGTCACACTCGAAACCTTCATTGCCGACCTCGTCAATGTGCTCGACTCCGAGGAGCTCGCCGCCATGGTGCTGGTCGGCCACAGTTTCGCCGGGCCAGTCATCACCGGCGCGGCCGACCGCGTGCCCCAGCGCATTCGCCACCTCGTCTATCTCGACGCCTCGATCCTCGAGAACGGCGAAGCGCCGTTCGACCTCCTGCCGCCCGCGGTGGCGGCCGAGCGCACGCGCCTCGCGCGCGAGTTCGAGCGGGGGCCTCACCATTCCGGCGCCGCCGCCGGCGACCTTCGGCGTCCCCGACGGGCCGGACGCGGCGTGGCTCGCCCGCCGCCTGACCCCGCAGCCCTTCGCCACTTTTACCGACCGGCTCCGCCTTGCCAACCCTCCCGGCAACGGTCTGCCGCGCACCTACATATGCTGCACCGACCCGATTTACGGCCCGCTCGAATTGGCGCGCCGGCGGGTCAAGGACAAGCCGGGCTGGACCTGGCGCGAAATCCCGACCGGCCACGACGCGATGGTGACAGAGCCTCGCGCACTGACGCGCATGCTGATCGAGATCGCCGGATAGACCATCCGGCGCGCGTGGAAGGGCGGGCGGTTTGCGGCCGTTCGCCGATCGCCGCGGGGCTGAAAGATACCCAATCGAAACAATCGCGCGAGATTGACTTTCCTTTCCTGCACGGCCTATCTCTGCCCTACCCCGAATGAGTGACGCACGGGGGTAGGGGGGAACGCCAATGACCGACGAGCCGGACGAGAGATTGGTGCGCCGCGTGGCGCGGCACCTGCCGCGACGGGCCATGGTCCATGGCGTGAGCGTGGCCTCCGCGGCGGCGGCGCTGGCGGCAGTCCCCTGGGCTCTCGCGGGGCAGGCGCGGGCGGCGGACGCCGGCCCGTTTCCCAGCCATCCGCGCTGGCGCTTCGTCTTCGTCAACCACGTCACCACCAACCCGTTCTTCGTCCCGACGCAGTACGGCATCCACGATGCGTGCGCGCTGCTCGGCTGCGCCTATCAGTGGACGGGCTCGGAGATCAGCGACGTCGCGCAGATGGTCAATGCGATGAACGCGGCGGTCGCGGGCCGCGCCGACGCGATCGCGGTCGCGATCGTCGATCCCAAGGGGTTCGACGCGCCGGTCGGCCGCGCGCTCGATGCGGGCATCCCCGTCTTCAGCTACAACGCCGATTCGCCGCCCGGCAGCCCGAACCGCCGCCTCGCCTATATCGGCCAGGATCTCTTCCTTTCGGGCGAGATGATGGGCGAGCGGATCGTCAGGCTGGTGGGCTCCGGAGACGTCGGCCTCTTCATCGCGACCCCCGGCCAGCTCAACCTCCAGCCGCGCGTCGACGGCGCGCTCGCCGCGATCAAGAAATCGGGCGCGCCGATCACCGCCACCATGATCGCGACCGATCCCACGGTGAATGTCGGGCTTTCCAAGATCCGCGCCTATTATCTCGGCCATCCGAAGGTGAAGGGGATGTTCGGCACCAGCGGCGGGGATACCGAGAATGTCGGCTCGGTGATGCGCGAGTACGACCTGGCGAAAAAAGGCGTGCACGGCGGCGGCTTCGACCTCCTGCCGAATTCCCTGCATGCGATCCAGGACGGCTATCTCGATTTCGCCATCGACCAGCAGCCCTATCTTCAGGGCTTCTACACGGTGATGGAGATGTTCGCCTTCAAGGTTTCTGGCGGGCTCGTCGGGCCGGCGGACATCAACACCGGCCTCAAGTTCGTGACCAAGGGAAGCGTGACACCCTACCTCACCACCAAGACCCGCTATGAAGGCAGCTCCGCCGCTTCCCAGATCGTGCCGCGATCGGGGCCGGTGGCAGGCTGATCGGCGGGCTGAAACGCCCGCTCAATCGCCCCGCTCCCGTTGACTTTCCTTTCGCCCGCGGCCTATCTCTGCCTGACCCCGAAACAGAGAAGCAATTGGGGAAGGAGGAACGCCGATGACCGATGAACCGGACGAGAAATTGGTGCGTCGTGTGACGCAGCGCCTGCCGCGGCGGGCCATGGTCCATGGCGTGAGCGTGGCCTCCGCCGTGGCCGCGATGGCCGCAGTCCCTTGGGCGATCGCCGGGCAGGCGCGGGCGGCGGATGCCGGACCGTTTCCCGCCCATCCGCGCTGGCACTTCGTCTTCGTCAACCACGTCACCACCAACCCGTTCTTCGTCCCGACCCAGTACGGCATCCACGATGCGTGCGCGCTGCTCGGCTGCACCTACCAATGGACGGGCTCGGAGATCAGCGACGTCGCGCAGATGGTCAATTCGATGAACGCGGCGATCGCCGGCAAGGCCGACGCGATCGCGGTCGCGATCGTCGATCCCAAGGGCTTCGACTCTCCGGTCGGCCGCGCGCTCGATGCCGGCATCCCGGTCTTCAGCTACAACGCCGATTCGCCGCCCGGCAGCCCGAACCGCCGCCTCGCCTATATCGGCCAGGACCTCTTCCTGTCCGGCGAGATGATGGGCGAGCGGATCGTCAAGCTGGTGGGCTCGGGGGACGTCGCCCTTTTCATCGCGACCCCCGGCCAGCTCAACCTCCAGCCGCGCGTCGATGGGGCCATCGCCGCGATCAAGAAATCGGGCGCCCCGATCAACGCCACCATGATCGCGACCGATCCCACCACCAACGTCTCGCTCTCCAAGATCCGCGCCTATTACCTCGGCCATGAGAACATCAAGGGGATGTTCGGCACCGGCGCCACCGACACCATGAACGTCGGCACGGTGATGCAGCAATATGATCTGCCGAAGAAGGGCGTGCATGGCGGCGGCTTCGACCTTCTGCCGAAGTCGCTGCAAGACGTGCATGACGGCTATCTCGACTTCGTCATCGACCAGGAGCCCTACCTGCAGGGCTTCTACACGGTGATGGAGATGTTCGCCTTCAAGGTCTCGGGCGGGCTGGTCGGGCCGGCGGACATCAACACCGGCCTCGAGTTCGTGACCAAGGAAGGCGTGATGCCCTACCTCACCACCAAGACCCGCTACGAGGGCAGCTCCGCCGAGGCCCAGATCGTGCCGCGCTCCGGCCCGATCGGCTGAGAGGCGTGGGCACCGGCTCCCAGGGGGCGGGCGGCGCGCAGGCGGTGCCGCCCGTCTCCGCCCGCCCCTCGGGGCTCCGCCACGTCCTTGGCGGCTTCCTCGTCTGGCGCGAGGCAAGCGTCATCCTCGTCGCGGTGCTGCTCGTCCTTTATTTCGAGATCACCAACGGCAACTTCCTGAGCAGCGACAATATCGTCACGGTGTCGCAGTTCGTCGCGGCCCCGGCCATCATCGCCTGCGGCGAGATCATGCTTCTGATCTGCAAGGAGATCGATCTCTCCGCCGGCCAGACCTACGCGCTCGCTCCCTTCCTCGTCTATTTCGGCGCCAAGTTCGGCCTTCCGGTGGTCCCGGCCATCGTCGTGGCGCTGCTCTTCTGTGCGGCCATCGGGCTCTCGATCGGGCTGATCACCGTCCTGCTCGGCGTGCCCTCCTTCGTCACCACGCTCGGCACCTACTTCCTGATCACCGGCATCACGCTCACCATCTCGCGCGGCTTTCCGGCGACGCCCCCGGGCGGCGGGCTGCTGACCAACATCATGGGCGCCTACGGCTATTCCGAGATTATCTGGGCGTTCCTCATTGTCGCCCTCATGCACATCGTGCTGCGCCATACGCGCTGGGGCCTGCACACCTCCGCGGTCGGCGGCAACGAAATCGCCGCGGCCGAGGCGGGGATCAACGTCAGGCGGATCAAGGTCGGCAACTTCATCCTCACCGCCGTCCTTGCCGGATTCACCGGCATCATCGAGGCCTACCGCGTCGGCTCGAACGATCCCCTCGCCGGCGGCAGCACCATCATGTTCCTCGGCGTCGCCTCCGGCGTGATCGGCGGCACAGCGCTCACCGGCGGCTCCGGCACCATCATCGGCGGGCTGATCGGCGCCATCGTCCTCGGCGTCCTGCAGGACGGCTTCACGCTGCAGGGCATCAACGCCTTCCTCTTCGACGGCATCATCGGCGCGGCGATCCTGATCGCGATGATCGCCAATGTCCGCCTCGCGCGTTGGCAGCGCGGGGTCGTGCGATGAGCGCTGCGGCGGGAGCAAGCATCGCCGCCGATGCCCCCGGCGGCGCCGAGGCCATCCGCGCCGAGGGCATCGTCAAGCGCTTCGGCAGCATCCTCGCGCTGAACGGCGTCTCGATCCGCGTCAAGCGCGGCGAGATCCTGGGCATCCTCGGCGACAACGGCGCCGGCAAATCGACTCTCATCAAAATCCTGACCGGCTTCCATCAGCCCGACGCCGGCCGCCTCTTCGTCCATGGCAGCGAGGTGGCGCTCACCTCGGTCAACCATGCGCGCAGCCTCGGCATCGAGTGCGTCTATCAGGACCTCGCGCTGATCAACACGCTCTCCGTCTACCACAACATGTTCCTCAACCGGGAGCTGCGCCGGCCACCGTTCGGCCTGCTCGATCACCGCGAGATGCGGCGCCGCACCACCGCCGCGCTCGATGACATCGGGGTCGGCGTACCGTCCGTGGAAGCCGAGGTGGCGCGGCTCTCCGGCGGCCAGCGCCAGGCGATCGCGGTCGCCCGCGCGGTCTATTCCAACGCCCGCATCCTCCTCCTCGACGAGCCGCTCGCCGCCATGGGCGCGCGCGAGGCGGGCCTGATCATCGATCTCATCGAGCGGCTGCGCAGCCGCGGCGACATCGCGATCATCATGATCGCCCACAATTACGCCCAGACGCTCGATATCTGCGACCGCGTCGTCCTGGTGCAGCACGGCGAGATCACCTTCGAGAGCCACTCGGCCGAAACCACGGTCGAGGAGCTGCTCGAGATCGTCCGCCGCGAGTACCGCGCCGCGCGCCGCGCCTGAGAGGCAAGCGGTCGATGGCCGAAGACAGAAGCGCGCTCTATCCGAGCCTCAGCAACCGCGTCGTGCTCGTCACCGGCGGGGCGAGCGGCATCGGCGCCGCCCATGTCGAGGGCTTCTGCCGCCAGCGGGCGAAGGTCGCCTTCTTCGATATCCAGGCCGCGGCGGGCGAGGCGCTGGCGCGGAAAATTGGCGCCGCGGGCGGCGCCAAGCCGCTCTTCCGCCACGTCGATCTCACCGATGTCGCCGCCTTGCAGGGGGCGATCGAGGAGGTGCGGAACGAGCTCGGCCCGATCACCGTGCTCGTCAACAACGCCGCCAACGACCAGCGCCACCGCCTCGAGGACGTTACGGTCGCATATTGGGACGAACGGTTCGCCGTGAACCTCAGACACCAGTTCTTCGCCGCCCAGGCCGTGTGGCCGATGATGCGCGAGGCCGGCGGCGGCTCCATCATCAATTTCGGCTCGGTGAGCTGGCACCGGAAGACCGGCGGAATGCCCGCCTATACCAGCGCCAAAGCGGCGGTGGAGGGCCTCACCCGCAGCCTCGCGCGCGATTTCGGGCCGGACCGCATCCGCGTCAACTGCGTGATCCCGGGCTGGATCATGACCGAACGCCAGTTGACGCTCTGGCTTACGCCCGAAGCGGAGGCGGAGCTCATCAAGACACAATGCCTCAAGGAAAAAATCTACCCCGACGATGTCGCGAACCTCGTGCTCTGGCTCGCCGCCGATGATTCACGGATGTGCAGCGCCCAGAATTTCATCATCGACGCCGGCTTGATCTAGGCCGAGCTTCCTACTGTCAAGTAGCGCAACTCGTTGATCCAACTCGCTTCTTCGAAAAGCGGCGGCTTCGCTACTGGGTACAGAGGATATCAATCAGATAGCTGGCTTTTTGTGAGGCTATCAGATCTGAGCTCGTCGTCAACCGGTGGGACCCATCGCCAATTTCTTGTCTGGCTGCACCCAGCAACTGGCTACCTTTTCGCCTCTTTTTGATGAGAAGCAGCGATATATCAATGGCTTGATGTAACGGCATAGAAGGAACTTCGGTCTAGGGGGCTTTGCCCCCTTGAAGCCCCAGGCAGGGGCTTCGCCCCTGCACTCCAGCAAAGGCGGAGCCTTTGCAATCCATTTGTTATGTGCCGCGCAGCGCTTAGGGGGTCCAGGGGCCCAGCCCCTGGCTTGGTCTCGCTCAGAAGGTCGAGATCGCCACTTCCTTGCTGGTCAAAAACTCGAGCAGCGCCGGCTGGCCGCGCTCGGTCGCGGCGATCCCGCGTCGGATCGCCGGCACGATCTGCTCGGGCCGGTCCACCCGTTCGCCGTAGCCGCCGAAGGCGCGCGCCATCGCCGCGTAGTCCCCGGAGATGTCGGTCGCGCGGTATTTCTCGGTTGAGACCGGCATCACCTTGAGCTCGATCGCCATCGAGAAATTGTTGAGAAGGACGGAGAGAATCGGGATCCGCTCGCGCACCGCCGTCTCGAAATCCATCCCCGTGAAGCCGATCGCCGCATCGCCCCAGACATTGATGCAGAGTTTTTCCGGCTCGGCGAGCTTCGCCCCCATCGCCAGCCCAAGCCCGTAGCCGAGCTGCGTCGTCTTGCCCCAGCCGATATAGGAAAGCGGCGTCGGCGAGACCCAGAACGGCGAGAGCTGGTCGCGCGGGCTGCCGGCGTCGTGCGTGATCACCGTGCGCGCCCGATCGACCGTGTTGGCGAGGTCCCAGATCACGCGATAGGGCGAGAGCGGCGTCTCGCTCGAAGTGAGGCGCGGCATCCACTGCGCCATCCATTCGTGGCGCACGGCGGCGATCTCCGCGGCCACCGGCGCCGGGTCGCGCCGCTGCGGGAGGAGGTCCTCGAGCGCGGCGTTGAGCGCGGCGAGCGTCAGCGCCGCATCGCCCGCGAGCGCGTCGGCGATCGGCACATCCTTGCCGAGGTCGTCGGGGTCGAGCGTCGCCTGGATGATTGTTTTCCCCTTCGGCATGGCGACGCCGAAATTCGTCTCGGTGAAGCTGCAGCCGATCCCGAGAATGACATCGGCGTTGGCGAGGAAGTCGTGCACCATCTTCGGAATCGCCCGTCCGCCCGAGCCGAGCGAGAGCGGATGGTCCTCGGGGAAGGCGCTCTTGCCCTGGAGGCTCGTCGTCACCGGCGCGGCGAGCCGCTCGGCAAGCTTGCGGAGCTCCTCCCAGCCGCGCGCGTAATGCACGCCCTGGCCGGCATAGATCACCGGGCGCTTCGCTTCGGCGAGCCGCCTGGCCACCCGCTCGACCGCCTGCGGGTCGGGCCCGGTGCGCGTTGCCGGCACCGGCACGTAGTCGAACCCGTCCGGGATTTCCTCGGCGAAGACGTCGGTCGGGATCTCCACCAGCACCGGCCCGCCGCGGCCGTTGCGTAAGCGCCCGAAGGCGCGGCGGAAGACGTTCGGGATTTCGCGTGCGCTGGTTAGCGGCTCCGCCCATTTGGTGACGTGCGCGAAATTGGTCACGGCATTGAAATTGGGCGGGATATGCGCGATGCGCCGCGGATAGCCCATCGGCAGCACCAGGATCGGCGCGGACTCGCCGAAGGCCTGGGCGACGCCGCCGAAGGCGTTCTCCGTGCCCGGCCCGTGCTGCATGGCGAAGACGCCCGGGCTCGCCCCGGAGGAGAGGCGGGCGATCGCGTCGGCCATGTGCAGCCCGATCCGCTCCTGGCGGACGATGATCGGCCGGATATCCGCTTTCGCCGCGTGCTCGAGCACGTGGTTCACCGGATAGCCGATGATGGTGTGGATTCCCTCGCGCTTCAGGACTTCCGCGATCGCGTCGCCCGCCTTCATTTTTTTCTCCTTTCCCGTTCCGGCAACCGTCAGCTGTTCGGGCCGCGCTCCATCGATTGCGGTTGCCAGCGCCGGAGCTCGGAGCGCGCGAGCACCGACGGGTTGACGCAGCTCATCGGCCAGCGCCCGGTGAGCACGAGCGCCAACTCCTGGCCGACGCGCCGGCGCCGCGCGGGATCGAAGCGCGCCGAGGCCGAGGCCACGTGTGCGGTGAGGATCACGTTGTCCATTTTCAGCAGCTTGTTGTCGGGGGCCGGCGGCTCGGTCTCGAGAACGTCGAGCCCCGCGCCCGCGATCCAGCCCTGCTCGAGCGCCTTGATCAGCGCCGCCTCATCCACCGTCGGGCCGCGCCCGGTGTTGATGAAGAGCGCCGTCTTCTTCATCCGCCGGAAATGCTCCTCGCTCAGCATGTGGCTCGCGTCCGGCGTCGCCGGCGCGTGCATCGAGATGAAGTCGGATTGCTCGAGCACCTCGGCAAGGCTCGCCGGCTCGACTCCGTAGGGCGTCATCGCCAGCTCCTCCACGAACGGGTCGTAGGCGAGCATCCGGAGCCCGAACGGCCGTGCGCGCAGCGCGACCGCCCGCGCGACATGGCCGAAGGCGATGAAGCCGAGCGTCCTGCCGATCAGGCGGGGGATCTTGAGCAGCGCCGGCCGTCCCTCCTTCCATCGCCCGGTGCGGACCATCCGGTCCTGCACCACGAGGTCGCGGAAGGTGGCGAGCAGCAGCGTCATCGCGTGGTCCGCCACCTCCTCGATGAAGGTGTCCGGCACGTTCGTCACCGGGATGCCGCGCGCCGTCGCCGCCGCGATATCGATCGAATCGACGCCGACGCTGCCGAGCGTGATCACCTTGCATCGCTCCAGCCGGTCGATGATCGTCTTGGTGATCGGGATGCCCTTGGCGTAGAGCGCATCGGCATCGCGCGCGGCGGCGATGAATTCCTGCGCCGTGGTCCCAGGTGCTTCGACGATCTCGGCATCGATGCGCGCGAGCGCCTCCATCTCGTAGCCGTAGCCGCCGCCGGCCACCGTGAAGCTCGCCCCGACCGGGGTCACCACCTTGAACCGTGCCACTCTACTTCTCTCCCCCATTGCGCCCCCGCCCGGCGCTCACTCCTTCACCGCGCCGGTCAGGCTCGAGACATAGTATTCGGCGAACAGGGAATAGAACAGGGCCACCGGCACCGAGCCGAGCAGGGCGCCGGCCATCAGCGAGCCCCATTGATAGACGTCGCCCGTCACCAGCTCGGTCAGCACCGCCACCGGCACCGTCTTGTTGCCGGTCGATTGGATGAAGGCGAGCGCATAGATGAACTCGTTCCACGAGAGCGTGAAGGCGAAGATGCCCGCCGAAATGAGGCCGGGCACCGCGAGCGGCAGCACGATCCGGCGCAGGATCTGCAGGCGCGAGGCGCCGTCGATCAGCGCGCACTCCTCGAGCTCGTAGGGGATCGACTTGAAGTAGCCGATCAGCAGCCAGGTGCAGAACGGGATCAGGAAGGTCGGGTAGGTGAGGATCAGCGAGAGCGGGCTGTTGTAGAGCCCGAACTGGACGATCATCGTCGCCAGCGGAATGAAGAGGATCGTCGGCGGCACCAGGTAGGCGAGGTAGATCGCGAGTGCGACCTGCGTCGAGCCGCGGAAACGCAGCCGCTCGATCGCGTAGGCAGCGAGCACGCTGCAGACGATCGAGAGGATCGTCGAGCCGACCGCGACCACGATCGTGACCAGCATCCAGCGCGGGAACTGCGTCTGGAACAGCAGCACGGCGAAATTGTGCAGTGTCGGCGAGTGGATCCAGAACGGGCTGTAGTGGGTATAGTCCTCCATCTCGGAGTCCGGCTTGAAGGCCGTGATCGTCATCCAATAGAAGGGGAAGAGCAGGACGATGACGAAGAGTGCCAGCGGCACATAGACTGTCACCACCCGCCGCGTGCGCGAGTCCCAGGAGAGGAGTTCCGGCCCGCCGCCGGTTGCTTCACTCATTGGCCGGCCCATGCTGCCATTTCCGTCGCGCCAGGCCCAAATAGTTGAGCGCGGTGAGCGCCACCAGGAACGGAATCATCGAGATCGCGATCGCCGCGCCCTGGCCGAGCTCCGAGCCCGGAATGGCGACCTGGTAGGCGAGGGTCGCCATGATCTGGGTGGTGTTGAATGGCCCGCCATTGGTGATCGCATAGACGAGCTGGAAGTCCGAGAAGGTGAAGAGGGTGGAGAGCGTGAGCGCCACCGAGAGGATCGGCAGCAGCATCGGCACGGTGATGAAGCGGAAGCGCTGCCAGGGGCTCGCGCCGTCGAGCAGCGCCGCCTCGTAGAGCGAGGGCGGGATCGTCTGCAGCCCGGCCAGCGTGATCACCGCGACGAAGGGGATTCCGCGCCAGACATTGGCCACCACCAGCGACCAGCGCGCCGGCCAGGCCGCGCCGAGGAAGTCGATATAGGTCGTGCGCAGATGCAGCACGTTCACGAGGAGATAGGAGATGATCGAGAATTGCGGCGAGTATATCCACCACCAGACGATCGCCGAGAGCACCGTCGGCACGATCCATGGCAGCAGCACGAGCGCGCGCAGGAACGCCTTGAACGGCAGATGATGGTTGAGCAGCATCGCGAGCCAGAGGCCGAGCGCGAATTTTCCGACCGTCGCCGCCGCCGTGTAGAAGATCGTGTTGAACACCGAGAGCTGGAACACCGGATCTTCGAAGATCGAGACGAAGTTCGCGAGCCCGACGAAATGGCCGCGCTGGCCGATCGTCGAATCGGTCAGCGCGAGCCAGAAGCCGAGGCCGAGCGGATAGGTGAGGAAGACGACGAGAAGGCCGAGCGCGGGGGCGAGGCAGATCGTGATCAGGAACGGTCGCGAGTTGAAGAACCACGCGAGCCAGCCTTCGCGCCGCCGCTCTGGTCGCCAGGCCGCTATGGCGGCCGCTTCTCCGAGCGTGACGTCCATCACCTGCTCCCGCCGCGATCGTCACCCCGGATAGTAGCGCTTCGCCTGGGCGGCCGCGAACTTCGCGGCCGCGGCGGCGGAGGCATTGCCCGTCGCCACCTTCGCGAACATGTCGACGAGGATGTAGTTGGCCGCGAGCGCGCTCGAATTGGCGCCGATCGGACCCTTGTAGCCGTCATAGTACGGCGTATCCATGCCGGCCTTGTACGCCGCGATCTTGGGATCGGCGTCCCAGAACGCCATCTTCGCATAGGCCCCGAGCGGCTCGGACCAGTAGCCGAGGCAGCTCGAAAGCCAGGGCCCGTATTGCGGCGCCTCCATCATGAAGCGGAGATATTCCTTGGCCGCGTTCGGATACCTGGTGTGCCGGAACAGCATGGCGTTGACCACCAGCGCCGATTCCGGTGCCTGCTTCGCCACTCCAAACGGTGCCAGGACGTTGTTGGTGTCCGCGGCGATCGCCTTGAGCCGCGGGTCGGAGGAGTTCTTGAGTACGAAGTAGATCGAGACACCGTTGAAGGTGACCGAGATCTCGCCGGCGGCGAAAGCCTGGTTGTTGCTGGCGTCGTTCCAGGAGGTGGTGCCCGAGATCATCGTCGGGTAGAGCTCCTTCACGTAGTTCAAGGCATCGATCGTCGCCTTGGAGTTGATCGCCACCTTGCCCTGCTCGTCGATCGCGTACGCGCCGTGCGACCAGAGCAGCCAGTCGGCGAAGCCGTTGGCGTCGCCCACCGCGTGGCCGAGCGCGAAGCCGCAGGGATGCCCGATCTGCTTGAGCTTCTGGCAGAGCGTGAGGAACTGGTTGAGGTCGTTCGGGATTGCATCGAACCCGGCCTCCTTTACCCAGGACATGCGATAGACCGTGGGCCCGCTCGAGCCGCCCAGCGGGATCGAGATCCATTGTTTCCCGCCGCTGCCCCACTTGGTGCCATAGAGCGTGGCCAGGTCGAACCAGCCGCCGTATTTGGCGCCCAGGTACCCGGCGAGGTCGCTCATATCGACGAGCTTGGTGGCATAGATTTGCGGGTCCGCGCTCCAGCCGATGATGATGTCCGGACCGGCGCCCGTATTCGCGGTGACCGCCGTCTGCGGCCGGAGCTGTTCCCAGCTGATGAAGTCGAGCTCGACCGGAATGCCCGTCGTCTCGGTGAATTTTGTCGTATTCGCGCGGAAATATGTCTCGTCGGGGGCGACGAACTTCGCCGGCCGCAGCACCCTCAGGCTCGCGCCCTTCTCGATCGCGAAGCCGGGCGGCTTGACGTCCGCCACCGGCACGCCCGCCTCCATGGTTTGGGCCCGTGCCTCGTTTCCGAGCAGGGTCGCGCCGCCGAGCACGCCCGCGCCCAGCACCCCCCCTCCCAGCACCAGCGACTGCCGTCGTGTCAAATGGTCCATCGACCGCATCTCCTCCACAAGCGGCGGTGCTTCCCGCCGTGTCTTGTGCGTGTCATGTGCGCGTTGGCCGCGGCCGCGCTCATGCCGCGTTGGTCTCGAGCCGCGCTGTGCTCTCGCGGTCGAACAGATGCACGTTCACCGGATCGACGGTGATGCCGATCGTCGCGCCCGGGCGCGCCGCGAGCCGCTCGCGCAGCACGCAGATGATCGGCAGGCCCGCCACCTGCCCGATGACCTGCGTCTCGGAGCCGGTCGGCTCGATCACCTGCACGTCGAGCGGCAACCCGTCGGCGGCGAGTGCGAGATGCTCCGGCCGCACGCCGTAGATCGCCGCTTGGCCTGCGAGCCGCGCCGCGACGCGTCCGGCGAGCGGCCAGAGCCCGCCATTCTCGGCGCGGAACCCGCCCGGCTCGACCGTGCCGGGGATGAGGTTCATCGCCGGGCTGCCGATGAAGCCGGCGACGAAGAGGTTCGCCGGCCGGTCATAGAGCGTCAGCGGATCGCCGATCTGCTCGACATGGCCCCCGCGCATCACCACGATCTTGTCGGCCATCGTCATCGCCTCGATCTGGTCGTGCGTGACATAGACGGTGGTGGTCCGGAGCCGCTGGTGCAGCTCCTTGATCTCGGCCCGCATCTGCACGCGGAGCTTGGCGTCGAGGTTGGAGAGCGGCTCGTCGAAGAGGAACACTTTCGGGTCGCGCACGATCGCGCGGCCCATCGCCACGCGCTGGCGCTGCCCGCCCGAGAGCTGGCGCGGATAGCGGTCCAGATACTCGGCAAGGCCGAGGATCTCCGCCGCCCGTCCCACGCGGTGCTCGACCACGTTCGCCGGCGCGCGGGCGAGCTTGAGCGCGAAGGCCATGTTCTCGCGCACCGTCATGTGCGGATAGAGCGCATAGTTCTGGAACACCATGGCGATGTCGCGCTCTTTCGGCGGCAGCCGGTTGACCACCTTGCCGTCGATCGCGATCTCTCCGCCGCTGATGTTCTCGAGCCCGGCGATCATCCGGAGCAGCGTCGTCTTGCCGCAGCCCGACGGCCCGACCAGGACGACGAAGGCCCCGTCCTCGATCCTCACATCGACGCCGTGGATCACCTCCACCGGTCCGAACGATTTGCGCACGCCGCGGATCGAGACCTCGGGCATCGCCCCGCTCAGGCTTTGCCCGCGGTCTGAGGTGGCCGCGCGCGCACCGCTTCCTCGTTGACCTCGATTCCCCAGCCCGGCTTGTCGGGGACCACCAGCTCGCCGTTCTCGATCACCGGCGGATCGACGAAGAATTCGTCGCGCCAGCGTACGCTGTCGACATCGATCTCCATGACGCGGAAATTCGGCACCACCGCGGAGAAATGCGCGCTCATCATCGAGCAGAGATGGCCGTAGAAATTGTGCGGCGCGACATTCACCTCGTAGGCCTCGGCCATCGCCGCGATCTTCACCGATTCCATCAGCCCGTTCCACGGCACATCGACGATCGCGACATCCATCGCATAGGTCTCGAAATAGCGCTTGAACTCGCGCCGCGAAGTCAGCACTTCGCACGACGCGATCGGGCAGGGCGCGGAGCGGCGGATCAGCGCGAGCGCGTCCGGATCGTAGGTGTCGAGCTCGAGCCACGAAAGCCCGAACGGCGCCACCGCCTCGGCCACCCGCAGGAAGCCCTCGGTCTTGAAGTGGAAATTGATGTCGAGATGGAGCGCGGTCTCGGGCCCGATCGCCTCGCGGAAGATTTTCAGCTGCCGCTGCGCCGCTTCGAGCACCCCATAGTCCCAGTTGAGCTCGGGAAATCCCGGCGTGCGGCCGAAGCCGGGGTTGAAGCTGGTGAAGCCGTCCTTGCCGGGCAGCAGGATGTTGGTCTTGAGCCCACGGAAGCCGCGCCGCTTCACCTCCTCGCCGAGCCGGAAGACATCGTCGTAGGTCTTGAGCGGCGGCACGCCGACCAGCTCCGCGTTGCGCGCCCGGTAGGTGCCGCAATGGGACCAGTAGAGCGGGATGCGCGTGCGGATGGCGCCGCCGAAGAGGTCGTACATCGGCACGCCGAGCGCCTTCGCCTTGATGTCGAGCAGCGCATTCTCGATCGCGGCGATGGCGAGATGATTGAGCCCGGCGCGCGCCGGCGTCACCTTGGTATAGAGCGTGGCGGTGATCAGCCCGATCCGCCGCGGGTCCTGGCCGATGATGCTCTTGCCCAGCGCCTCGATCACCGCGCCGAGGCCCGCCGTGCCGAAACCCTCGCTGAATTCCGACCAGCCGACGATGCCGTCAGCGGTGACGAGCTTGAGGAAGGAGAAATTCCGCCAGCCGGCATCGCAATGCAGCGTCTCGACCTGGCTGATCTTCATTCCGTTCCTCCGTGCTTTCCGATGATGCCAGCACAAGCGGGCCGCCGTCGCAAGCGCGGACGCGGCCGGGCTTGATTGCTTGCCCCGCATGACGGAAAATTCTCCGCGGCGCCCATGATCACCTCGTCGGGCGCGGGGAGGGATGTCGTTGGCGAAGCTGGAAGGGCGCGTGGCGTGGGTCACCGGGGCGGGGTCCGGCATCGGCGAGGCCGGGGCCCTCGCGCTCGCCGCCGAGGGGGCGAGGGTCGTCCTCACCGGCCGGCGCGAGACGCCGCTCGAGTCCCTCGCCGAGCGCATCAGGGCGGCAAAAGGGGAGGCGCATGTCGAAGCCGGCGACCTGATGGACGCCAAAACCGTCGCGCGCATCGGCGCCGCCATCGGCGAGCGCTTCGGCCGGCTCGACATCCTCGTCAACAACGCCGGCGCCAACATCCTCGCGCGGGACTGGAAGCGCCTCACCCCCGCCGGCATCGACCAGGTGATCGGCGCCAATCTTTCCTCCGCCTTCTATTGCGCGACCGTCGCACTCCCCTTCATGCGGGCGCAGAAGGACGGCGTTCTGATCCACACCGCCTCCTTCGCCGGCCGCTTCGTCCACCCCCTGAGCGGTTCCGCCTACACCGCCGCCAAGCACGGCGTGGTGGCGATGAGCCACAGCATCAACATGGAAGAGTGCGTCAACGGCATCCGCTCGACCGCGATCTGCCCCGGCGAAGTTGCGACACCGATCCTCGACAAGCGCCCGGTTCCGGTGAGCGCCGAGGACCGCGCGCGCATGCTCCAGGCGGAGGATTGCGGCGACCTCATCCGCTATGTCGCCTGCCTGCCGGCGCATGTCTGCCTCAACGAGGTGGTGATCACGCCCACCTGGAACCGCGGCTACGTCGGAATGCTCCCCCGCGATCACCGCTAGTTTCTCTCCTCTCCCACCTCCACGAACGGACACGCGCCATGGCGGCCAACCGCAAGAAGGTTCTGCTTCCCGAAAACCTTGCCCGCGCGGGCTGGGATCTCATCCGCGCGCGCGACGATGTCGAGGCCGTCGCCTATCCGCCCTCGCTCGCGATGCTCGACTTCCATCGCTTCCTCGCCGACGCTCATGGCGTCGCTCTCTCCTACACGCCCTTCCGTGAAGCCGAGATGGACGCTTCGCCCGAGATCGCGGTCGTCGCGCGGATCGGCGTCGGCTACGATTCGGTCGCGGTGCCGGCGCTGACCGCGCGCCGCGTGCCGCTGATGATCGCCGGCACGGCCAATTCGGTGAGCGTCGCGGAGCATGCGCTCTTCATGATGCTGACACTCGCCAAGCGCGCCGCGGTGCTCGATCCGCTGGTGCGCGCCGGGCGCTGGCACGAGCGCTATGCCGACATGCCGGTCGATCTCGCCGGCCGCGCCGTGCTCGTCATCGGCTTCGGCCGCATCGGCACGCGGATCGCGGCGCGCTGCCTGGCGATGGACATGACCGTCCTCGTCCATGATCCCTACGTCCCCGCCGCGTCCATCACGGCCGCCGGCTGCGAGCCCGCCTTGGATCTCGACGCCGCCCTCCCGCGTGCCGATTTCCTCACGATCCACTGCCCGAAGAATGCTGAAACCACGGGCATGATCGACGCAAGCCGCCTTGCCCTCCTTCGGCCCGGCGCCTACCTCGTCAACACCGCCCGCGGCGGGATCGTCGATGAGTCCGCGCTCGCCGCCGCGCTTAACGCCAAACGCCTCGCCGGCGCCGGGATCGACGTCTTCGCGACCGAGCCGGTGCCGGCGGACAATCCCCTTCTGGCACTTCCCTCGGTGATCCTTTCCCCGCACATGGCCGGCGTCACCACCGAGGCCACCCAGCGCATGGCGCTCGCCGCGGTCGGCAACATCCTCAGCGTCTTCGACGGCAAGCCAAACCGCGAGAACGTCGTCAACAAGGAGGTTCTTGGCTGACCTTCATACCCGCTGGGACAACACCGCGAGGAGGGTAAAAATCCTCCGCGCCGTCTCGAGGTCGATCGCAACCTTGCCGGCGAGCCGCTCGGTGAGCAGCCGCGCGGCTTCGTTGTGCAGCCCGCGCCGCCCCATGTCGATCGCCTGCAGCCGCGCTTCGCGCCCCTCCTGGACGGCCTTGGCGTAGCCCTCGACCATCAGGTGGTAGTCCTTGATCAGGGGGCGGAACGGCCCGAGCGCCAGCAGGTGCGCGATCAGCGGCCGCAACTCCGCGTCCCGGATATCGAGCAGGAGCCGCCCGTTCTCGATCGAGAGCCGAAGCTCGTAGGGCCCCGGCGCCACCCCGGCCGGCGCGAAGCGGTTCTCGCGCGCCAGATCGGCGATCGCCTGCGCACGGTCCGCCTCAAGCTCTGGCGAAAGCCCGCTCGGGGCCTCGCCGACCAGCAGGATGCGGTCAAGTGAAGAGGACCGCGCCAGCGAAGGGTGCGATGCCGCCGGAGCGCCCTCGTCCGTATCGCCTGGCCGGACCGCAGTCATCCGTCCCGAGATTGCCGTCTTTTCGTGCCCGCAGCAAGTTCTCCCCCGCCGCGCCTCCCTCCGGATCACCCCACACGCCCTTCGACCCGGACCTCCGTTCGCACCGAGTTCGCGATGTAGCAGGCCTCGTGCGCCTCATGGTGGAGCGCGGCCACCGCCGCTTCCGTCGGCCGAAGCGCGCCCGCGAACTCCACCGCGGGGTGCAGCGTCACCCGGCTCATCCATTCCCGCCCGTCGTCGCGCTTGCCCATCACGCCCTCGGCCCGATCCTCGTAGGACGCGACCACGAAGCCCGCCCGCGCCGCGAAATCGAGGAAGAAGAGCATGTGGCAGCTCGCCAGCGCGGCGACCAACGCCTCCTCCGGATCGATCCCGGCCGGATCCGAGTAGGGCGCCCGCACGACCTGCGGCGAGGCCGACGCACGCACCCTGGCACCGCCATCGAACGCCCATTCGTGCCCGCGCCCATAGCGCCGATCGGTGAAGCGCTCGCCCTCCTGAAGCTGCCAGCGGATCGTCGCCTCGTAACGCCCCATGGCTTTCCCTCCCCACCCCATGCTGCCAGCCGATAGCAGCCTCCCGATTGAGGCAGGGATGCAAACCCGCCCCAAGATGTCTCACACATGGCACCGAAGGCAGGCGATCAGGGATGACAGCGCTCGCGATCCGGGATGAGAACATTCCCTCGCTCCGCCGCTGCGCCCGGTCGCGGCTCCGCAGCGCCGGCGAGGCGGACGATCTGGTTCAGAACTGCCTCGTCCGTGCCCTCGACAAGCTCGGCATGGTGCGATCGGAAGACCAGCTTCGGTCCCGGCTCTTCGCCATCATGCACCATCCCTGCATCAACCACTGGCGGCGCGCGAAGATCCGCGCCGTGGTCTCGGCCGAGGAGGCGGCGGCGGAGATCGCCGTGCCGCCGCCGCAACCGGCGAGCACCGCGATGCGCGACGTCGTTCGCGACCGCGCCGGGCTTCCCCCGGAGCAGCGCCAGGCCGTCCTACTCGCCGCCGCCGAGGGCTTCGAATACGCGGAATTGGCCGTCATGCTCGGCATCCCGATCGGAACCGTGATGTCAGGCCTGGGCCGCGCCCGGGACCGGCCGCGGAACCTCGTGGAGGGATCGCCTCAGCCCGTCCCGCGGAGGGTCAAATGACGGACCAGGAACGCCCGATCACGGACGACGACCTCCGCGCCTATGTCGACGGCATCCTCGATCCCGGGCGCCGTCGGCGCCGGGTAGGGGCGGATCGCCCGCGGCCCCGGTATGTCGTCAAGCGTGCCGACCGCCGCCGCCTACGACGCCGCCGCGAAGGCTGAGCGCACGCGCCGGCGGGGGCGCGCCCGGCCTCATCCCGCCGCGCCCCCGCCGGCGTCTCCCGGTCCGGCTTCCGGCGGGTCGCGGGACGGCTCGTCGCCACCGACCATGGCCCCGCCGACATGTACCCTCTTTGACGGCTCGAACGGGCTCCGCATCACGCTCCCGATGCGGCCGATGGAGCCGCGGGACATCAACCCGCCGCTGCGGCCGATGCCCGGCGCGGACACGGTCGGCCATGTCTGGGCGCGGAACGGCCTCGGCTTCGGCCTCGTCACGAGCGGGCCCATGGCAACGCTGGACGCCCTCGCCAACGAGACCGGAGCGAGATGGGCGCCCAGGTTTGACCGCCATCCAACCGCCGCCCGCCTGCCGCCGATCCGCGGAATGGTCCGGCCGCTCGTTGCAATGGCGCTCCCGGCTCATCATATGCGCAACCGGGCGATGTTTCGCCGCCAGACCCGCCGCGTCGTTCCTGCCCGAACCCCGCACAAGGCCTCCCGCACAAGGCCTCCCGGACAAGGATCTCCGCCATGGAGCAGCCAAACGGCCCCGCGCGCCCGCGCTGGGACGGCAACCGTATTCTCTTCGAGGTGATCGCCGCGGACGAGTGGATTCCCTGCGCGATTTCCCGCGCCGCGGTACAGGGCCTGAGCGAGCGGCGCTGCTTCAAGACGGCGGAACTTCTGCAATGCTTCGCCGTCGCCCGCGAGCGCATCGAGAAGATCGCGCTCGACAAGCTCGGCGCAAGGCCCGCCGGCGTCTATGGCACGCTCAATATCTGGGCGGACGATATCGACGATGCCGCCCCGCCGAGCGTCCCGGTGGCGAAAACCGCCGTTCCCGAGACGGCGCCGGCCGCGAAGGCGCGAGGCAAGCGCCACTCAGCGTGAGCGGCGTGGGTCTGAGCGGCGGCGGCCTGATCCGCCGCGCGCGCAATACCCTCTGGCGAAGCGTGATCCGCCTCTCTATATAGCCGCAACGGCGCTTTTCCAGCGCGGGCCGTGCGTGCCTGGTTCCGCGGCTTTGCTGCAATCGGTGCTCCAGAATCGGCAAGCAATCCGCTCCGCCGGGTGCGGGTCGAATGCGTGTGCGGAGGCCCGTGCTCCGACGCTCGCGGCGAAAGGCGATGGCGAAAGGCCGGCACCTGGCGCGGAATGTCCCGCCGGATGGAGGCGAGCGGGTTGGCGGGCGCGCTCCACATCGTGAACGACGCAGGGGAAGATCATGGTGTTCAGACCGAACTACAGCCAGCAGCGGGCCGAGCGGAACCGCCTCGCCCAGGCGAAGAAGGACGCCAAGCAGCGCGAGCGCGAGGAAGCCGTCGCCCGCCGCAAGGCGGAGCGCGAGGCGACCCCGCCGCCGCCGGACTCCGACCCCTCACGCGACTCGTGATCCGCTGATCCCTGACCGCGCGAGAGAGGAGCCCACTTTATGAAACGCCGTGCCGTCAGCAGTTTCGTGTTCTTCGACGTGACCTATGTCGACGGGAGCCAGAGCTCCAACCGCAAGGTTCCCCAGCTTACCCTGGAGGACCCGGGCGGCGAGGCCGCGATCAAGGCGGTGATCGAGGCGCAGGATCGCCAGATCGCCCTCGCCTCCGGCCGGCCGCGCGGCGAGATCAAGTCGGTCAAGCGCTCGCGGACCTGAGCGGCGCCCGTCCGGGCCGCCCGGCCCCCCCCTCGTCCCTTGTTGTTCGTCACCTGTTGTTCGTCTTTTGTTGTTCGTCACTCTTGTTGTTCGTCACTCTTGTTGTTCGTCTCTGGCGGGCGCATATGACAATTGTCCGATGATCGGTTCCGTCGGCACGGGTCGAGTCGTGTCCCGTGCCATTCGCGGCGCACCGTCGTGCGCTTTTTCCCCACGCCTCTCTTTCTTCCTTCTCTCGCTGCCAATCGGAGGATCGTGAAAAGCGCCGGTGTCCTAAGCGCCGGCAACAAGAACGGGGGCGATAGGGACCGGCGGCGGCCGGATCCGTCCACGCTCGCCGTGTGATGATCCCTGGATCGGTGCAACGGCCCATGATGGAAGTCTTCCTGCTCGCGCTGACGGCGATCTGCACGCATCTGGTGATGTCGGGCGGCCAGACCTTCCTCCATTACGGACTCGGCCACCGCCGCCTCGGCGGCGCGCTCTATCGCAACCACATCCGCTTCCACCACCGCTACTACGCCCGCGGCCATCTCGTCTCGGCCACCTATCGCGGCGAGGAAGGCAACAACACCCCCTATTTCCTCATCCCCACGTTCCTGATCGGCGGCGCCCTCTTCTTCGTCCTCCCGCTCGGGCTCTTTCTCACGATGGCGCTCGCAAGCGCCGCATCGTTCTACGCCCATGTCTGGCTGGACAAGGAATACCATGTGGAGAACTCGCGTTTCGAACGTTTCGCCTGGTTCCGCCGCAAGCGCCAGCTCCATTTCGTCCATCATCTCCACGCCGACACCAATTTCGCGGTGATCCACTTCTTCTGGGACAGGTTGATCGGCACTCACAGAAATCCCGATGCCGAACTCCGCTGAGCCGACGGCGAGCAACGGGCCCGGCAACGCCCAATCCGGCACCCAACCCGAGGCGATGAGCTGGAGCGGCCGCTTCGTGCGTCTGCTCACCGTCCGCCATGTCACGCTCTATCGCTACGCCGAACCGGTCCGGCTCGGCGAGCATCGGATGATGTTCCGCCCGCGCGAAAGCCACGATCTTCGCCTGATCCGCACCCGGCTTTCCATCCTGCCGCGGCCCGCGCATCTGCGCTGGCTGCACGACGTGTTCGACAATTCGGTGGCCGTGGCGAGCTTCGCTGGCGAGGCGACCGAGCTTCGTTTCGAAAGCGTCGTGACTCTCGAGCACAGCGCGACAGCCCTCCCCGACTATCGCCTCGAGGCCGGCGCCCGGGATTTCCCCTTTGCCTATGCGGCCGAGGACGAGCCCGACCTGGTGCGCGCGCGCGAGCGTGCCGATCCGGACCTCGCGGTCGATCGCTGGGCCGCCCGTCTGCTGCCGGCGCACGGCTCCATCGGCACCATGGATCTGCTGCGGACGATGACGCTGCGCATCCGCGAGCAGCTCGCCTATTCCCACCGCAGCGAGCGTGGCGTGCAGAGCC
Source organism: uncultured Pseudomonadota bacterium (assembly GCA_963840545.1). Lineage (GTDB taxonomy): Bacteria > Pseudomonadota > Alphaproteobacteria > Acetobacterales > Acetobacteraceae > JAKAWQ01. Next base: position 1,503,749 of record CAWIZE010000002.1, read on the forward strand.
CCGCCGAGACGCTCTGCCGCGGCCGCGGCACCTGCCGCGACTTCGCCTGGCTGATGATCGATGCCGTCCGCGCGCTCGGCCTCGCGGCCCGGTTCGTCAGCGGCTACATCTTCGTCCCCGACGACGACGGCTCCGCCGAAGTGGGCGGCGGCGCGACCCACGCCTGGCTGCAGGTCTATCTGCCGGGAGCGGGCTGGGTCGATTTCGACCCGACCAACAGCATCATCGGCAACCGCAACCTGATCCGTGTCGCCGTGGCCTGGGATCCCGCCCGCGTCCTCCCGCTCTGGGGCACCTTCATCGGCCGGCCAGGAGCCGCGCTGGGCATGGAGGTCAGCGTCTTCGTCACCGAGGAGCCGGGCTAGCCCCCCCGGCACCGCCCCCTACTTCTTGGGCGGGGCCTTCCCGCCGATCCGCGCGATCTGCGGATTGGCCGACACCGTGCTCTCCTTCAGCCGTTCCGCCGCCGTCTTCTTCGGCTTCTTGGCTTCGCGGTTCGATCTCTTCTGTCCTTTGGCCACGGCGATTTCCCATCCTGCTTGCCACCCGCCCGTTGATAGCACGCTTCCCGCCCCGCGCGGCACGGTCTCTTCCCGGCTTCGGCGGGGCGCCTCGCTTTTCCCCCCGAACCCGTCCCGCTCTAGCTGTCGTTGACCCAGATCCACAGGATCTCGTAGCCGCCCGGGCTGGTCGCATCGGGAAGGCTCAGCGCGATGTCCAGCAGGTCGCCGTTCGCCCGGTTCTGCATGTTGATGTAGGTGAGGCTGCCGTCGAACGGCGTCGATCCGTCGGCGCCAAGCTGCCACGGCCTGTCGCCGTAGAGCGCGTCGCCGTACCAGCAACTGTTCATCCCGGCGATGCCGAAGGGCGCGAGCGGATAGGAGCTGTTGCTGCCGGTATCGAACGGACGCTCGACGATGAACTCCGCGGTGGCGCCCGTGAACCCGGTGCTCTGCCGGCCGCCCCCGGACTGCGGTGCCGTCGGCAAGGTGCCCCAGAACGAAAGCCCCTTCGTGTCGTTATAGATCATGAACCAGACGCTGTTGTCCGCCGGCGTCAGCCCGCCGTTGCTGCCGTCCTGGAACCAGGTCATGCCGTTCGGATCCGCAACGAAGATATCGACGCTAACCGCATCGCCGGGGGAAAGCGGAAAATTGGGCAGCCCCCAGGGGTCGAACGGCAGGGTCTCGATCCACATCCAGTAGTTCGTGAACGTCCACCCGAGGAAGAACCAGCACTCCGAATCGGTGCCGGCCTGGTAGAGATCGGTCCCGCTGTTGTCGAGGCCGACCCACTCGGCCGCCGCCGAATAGATCGGGCTGCCGGGCAGGCTAAAGACCCCCGGCACCGACCAGTCCGCCTCGATCCAGAAGAACTGCCCATGCGGATTGTTGAGATAGGCCCCGCTCCAGGAGTTCCAGTTCGCGTTGAACATCGGCCGTACCATCGGCGGCGGCAGCGGCAGCGTCGGGCTGAACATTTTCGGCGGCAGGTCCGGCCGGAGATGCGCCTGCGCGGCCGCCGCCGACCGCGGCTGCGGCCGCGCGAAGCTGACCCCCGGATGAGCGACCTTCGCCGGCCTGGCGATCGTGAAGGGCCGCGAAACATTCCGGTGCCACCGCGCGTAACGAGCCGGAGACGAAACGGGGTCCGGGCGCGGCGGGTAGCCGCGCGCCACCAGTTCCTGGTTCGAAAGCGCGAGCAGGTCGCCTGCGAGCGCCGGGCGCACGCTCCCGTGCGCGCCTGGCCCCGCCTGCTCCTCCGCCGCGCCCTGGGCGGGTGCCCGCGCATCGCCGCGCACGTGGATCCTGTGCCGCGTCGTCGCGCCGTCCTCGCCCGTGCATTCGAGATCGAGCGCGATCGCCCGCCCGTCCTTGGGCGGCCGCGCGTGGAACCGCACGACGCCCTCCGCGTCGGCATCGAGCTGCATTCGCTGCCCCTTGGCGGCCTCGTGGCCAAGGAAGCAGACGGCGTTCGGCGCCGTCCGGACCGCGACCAAACTCTCCACTTCGGGAAGTATCACGCGCTCGATGCGCGCCGGCTGCGCGCCAGCTGGCTTTCTCGGCATGGATCCTCCTCGCCGGCGGATGCGCCCCTGGCGGAGCCGCCGGCCGAAACCGATCTTGGGATCGTGCGACGCTCGCAGCCCGGCGCTTCGCCTCCGCGCGCTCGGGCTTCCGAGCCGCCCTTGCCTTCACCGTGGCATGGCCCGCGCGGCCGGTCTGTGATCGCCCTCACTCCGCCGGCCCCTGCTCCCCCTCTCGCGGAAAAGGCGGCACTATGGCCGCGACACGGGAGGGAACCCATGCGGCTCACCGACATGCCGGAAACGGTCACGGACTGGTCCCGGGTTTCCGCAACCACGGTGCTGGGCGCATCCGGAACCGCAACCATCCGCATCCACAAGCTGGGCAAGGCTCAGCTCCGCATCGTCGAGTACGGCCCCGGCTATCTCGCCGATCACTGGTGCGCGAAAGGCCACGTCCTCTACGTCATCTCCGGCGCGCTCGCGATCGAGCACGAGGACGGAAGGCCGCCCTGTCACCTCGTCGCCAGCATGAGCTGGCACGTGGCGGATGACGAGACCCCCGCCCACCGCGTCAGGACCGAGCACGGTGCCACGATCTTCATCCTTGACTGATATGAGCGCGCCGCGCGCCGCGCATGGAGCCCCCGCGGCTCCTCGGGCGCGGCCGCCCTATCCATCCTTCCGATCGAAGGGCAGAGTGCGGATTCAAGAGGTCGTCGCAACCGCTTGACGAAGGAGGTTGCGATGAGCATTCGAAGGCGGCGTTCGGATCTGTCTGGGCGGGCGCCTCGGACCCGAAGACCGGCTGGCCGGTCGGTCGATGGGTGCTCGGCGACGGGCCGGATGCGGAGGAGTCTTCGGCCGGGGCGGCATTGCCCGCCGATCCGTTCAGGACAGTTTCGACCGCACCCGCTTGAATTGGGCATCGTCGATGCCCTGACGATCCCCGGCCAGCGCTTGCCAGCACGTGCTGGCGCTGGCGCGCTGCGGCCCCGTGAGGTCGGGCGAGACGAAGACCGCGCCACGCCCGATCGCCCGACCGATCTGGGCGAGGGCGCCTTTGGCGGCCTCGTGGTCGAGCGCCGCGCCTGGGTCCGCGACCGCTTCCGCGAGCACCGCCGCCAGGGCTTCGGCGTCCTGGCGGTCGAAGAAAACAATCGTCGCTTCCATCCTTTCCCCTCCTGCAGAAGCCGGTAGGCCCGGAGAGCGCCGGGCGCAAGGGTGATGCCGGCCACCGAACGACGGAGTCACCCCCGAACCGGTTCGCCGGGCCACCGCGGTCGCCCCGCGGCCGGCGCGCCCGAGCGAGACGGCGCCCAGGCTCGGCCGCTGCTTCGCCGAATCAGCCGCCGGCGCGAACGCGGGGCAGCCTTGTGTCCTGTCAGTCAAGCCCAGCAGCCACCCGCTCCAGGCCCGCGAGATACCGCTGCCAGCCATCGCTCGCGCCCTGGTGGTTGGCCTCGTCTTCGGGCCGGAAGCCCGACGGCTCCATCCGGACGAGAACGCGGCCCTTCGTCGGCGTGAGCGTCGAGGTGACCACGGTCTTCGACCTTCCCCGTCGCCTCGCGCGACAGGTCCCAGCTATAGGAGAGCCGCTCGTTGGGTTCGACGACCAGGACCTGGCAGTCGGTGACGCCGTTCCGCTGCGGCATGGGCGTGGCGCGGACATTGAACCTGCGGCGCGCTTCCGGCCGGGCGCCGGAGTCGGTCTGGCGTCCCTCGTGCCGGCCGGGCACCGGATCGGCGAGCTTGAGGACGCCGAGGTGCCTGGACACCGCAGGCTGCGAAACGCCCGAGTGCTCGGTCAGCACCCGCAGGGTCTGCTCGCCGCCGCGGCACAGCCGCTCGAAGATCGCCCGGCGCGTCGGATCGGCAAGGGCCTTCAAGAGCGCATCAGCTGCGGCGGGCATGCAGACTAATAACTCATCGGCTATGAATGGGGCAAGCAGGCGCCGGTCTGCCGAACGGCTCAGCCGGCCCGCGACGGCTGATCATTGCGCTCTCGAGATAGACCGTCTCAGGCCTTGCTGTCTCAGGCCTTGCTGTCTCAGGCCTTGCGGACGCCCGAGCCGTTGGCCGTGATCGCTTCCGGCGCTGTTCGACGGCGGAAGGCTTGGCTGCTCTCGGCGGGCCTGCCCAACAGGGTCTCACTATGTGTGGACACGTTGCCCTCGTGCCAGATTTCATAGAAAGCTGACACGTAGGCGTTTGTCGAAGTGCCTGATTGGCGCGGCGTTTCGTGATCGCTACGCGAGTGACGAAACTGTGCGATCAGGCACTGGCGAGCTTGGGAAATGGACGTGCACAAGTTCGAAAAAGCATGCGGCCAGGGGGCGCGGATTTCCGTCCACGCGCGCCGCAGGCGGAGCGTCGGCGAACAGGAAGCGCAGCCCATTGGGGTGCCCAGGATTTCGCCTGCTGCCACTGCGATCCCATCGAACGAGCACGACCTGGGCCCGGTCAACGCCTAGACTTTGTCGCAGCCATCCGGCGAGGCAAGCACCGAGGCGGTCGCGTCCGCGACATCGTCCCGTGAGACCGGCGCGATTCGCGCCGATCCCAAGGGTACGGAGACTTCACCGGTGGACCGTGCGGGCCGGAGCCAATTCGCAAGCACAAAATCGGAGTCGAGGCTACACCTGAGAATTGTCCACTCCACGCCGCACTCGACCAACCGTCGCTCGGCGTCTCGATACACAGGTGCGAAGGAAAACGACGATGTCCCGTCGACATCGGTGATGCTGGTGAAGGCGATGGGCTCGATCCCGGAGCTGGCTGCCACCCCGATCATGTTGGCGTGCTGGCGCAAGACATCGCACCCATCGCCCTCGCTTACCACGAAGGGAAGTCGGCTGACGCCTTTGAACGCCTCTTCCAGGCTCGATCTGTCGTTATGATTGCCGATCAGAATTGGTATCCCCACCGGCAATCCCTGCTCCGCCTTTTGCGCGTCTCGGGCCATTGCGGGCACTGCATGACCCGTGGTCGGCCCCCGCCGCGCCCCCGGCATATCCCGGCGCGCCGGTCACGAGAACTATATCGGATAGGATCCGGCCTGAAGAGCCGACCCGGGTGTCCTGGCTGTCTTCGTGGGTTGGGGTGGAATCAGCGCCGAGGGCATCGCGTACATTCGCTGTGACGCTCCTCCTTGCCCAGGCTTGCCGGGCAAGGCAGGCCTCGGCACTCACCCGCCGAACGACCGCCTCCCGCCGAGACCGGATGGAAGCACGGTATGAGGGTGACGGCGAGAACAGCGCGACCGGCGCGAGCGAAGGTCTGCATGACGACCGGCGCGACGTGGGCCGGCGGACATAGGACGGCGCGGAGAGAGCCGCCGATCCGTTCAGAAGACGAAGTTCGCCCGTTCGGATTGCACAGGATCCGCCATTTTCAATCGGTCATGCGGCCCGTTTGCCGCCACTTACTTGGCGGCGACGCGCGTGCCCGCCGTCTGAAGGTCGGCATGGCGCCCGGACGATGCCGCGCGCACCGACGATGCGCCGAACCCACCGGCCACCGCAGCCAGTTCCTCGAGTTGATGAGCGTCCAGCACAAGCTCGGAGTTCGGTCCGCAATCATTCGCACCCGCGCTCGTCGGCCCGCCGGCCCAATGCACCCGAAAGCCGCTCGGTATGCCCCGGTTCCGCGCTTCGACAAAAAGACTCCCCCCCGATGCCGCCATGACACCGGTGTCGAGCGCACAGGTCCGCCCGTCCGTCGTGCCGGGACGCGCCGCGCTCAGCACCAGCGGCGGCTGCCGGTCAGGCGCGACGTTCGAAAAGCTCACGATATCGCCGAGCGCCGGCCGCGTCGCCTCGATCTGCTGACCCAGCGCCAGCATCGCGATCGTGCCAAGCGTCCCAAACAGAACGACCGCGAATGCGAACTCGGCCAGCTTGTTGCCGTCGCAGCGCATTTCTTCCTCCCGTCCCGCTCGCCGCTCCGTTGGCAAGATGCCACTTCCATCTTGCCAAAACGTTGACATGCATCAACGCGTCTGCGCAACTCGCGCCGACCCGGGTCGGTCCTCCCAATCGGGCAATCCGGAAATCCGAAGCGCCGATCTTTGGGCCGATCTTTGGCCGTTTTTTCTGCCTCGCACCCGCAACACCCGATCGGACGGGGGACGCGTCGCGGATCCGAGTCGCATGCTTTAATTGGATGATTCGCGGCGAGCGGTGAATGCCCATGAAGGCTTGGCTGATATGCGGGCATTCTCTGGCATTCGCCGTTGCAGCAAAGCGGCATAGCGGAGGGTCGCGGCGCCTGCAGGCACATCTGGCACGGCGGGCCATGCTTCGCATTGCAACATTCGACCGGAATGCTTGGAGCTATTGCCATGGAATCTTCATCGGGGCACGAGAGCGGTCCATCGCCGCCACCCATTCCGCACGCAGGCAGGGGCGAAGGGGCCACAAGCAAAGCGCCATCGAGGGACGTCGCGTCCGCAAGTACGCATCATGAAAACGCCAGATGAGGACGGCCTTATCAGAATGCGGCCCAGGCCGCGGAAAGCGGCGGAGATGGCAGGTATCGCCGCGGCAATCTGCGGTCCGAATGCCGGGCGCCGCGGTGCCGCGCCCACTCCGCCCGGTGCCCGTCAGGGCGGGGCACTGCGCAATTCGTTCCTTATTCGGATCATATCTGGTCCACAACGAACCGAGGTTCCCGGGGCCGTGAGCCGCGATCGCCACCTTTCGAGTGGCGGAGAGATCGGCGGGCTTTCCGGCTCCCGGAGTCCCGGGCCCGCGTCAGCGCGAGCCCACGCGGCGAGACCACGCAAGCGCAGCAATCCGGAAGATCGTCACAATTCGGATACAGGGCTGTGGCACAGTCCCGTGATGAGACACGGCATACCGCAGTTCCCGCGCCGGCGGGTCGCCGCGGCAGCTCTTGGCGCCGCTTTGCTCGGCCTCCTCGCCGTGCCCACGCCGGCCTATAGCCGCGTCTGGATCGGCTTCGGCTTCCCGCTGTTCTGGACCCCGCCGGCGTACTACCCGCCGCCAATCTATTACTACCCGCCCCCGGCGTACGCGCCGCCGCCGGCCTACTATTCGCCGCCACCGCCCGCGACCTATGCCCCGGCCTCACCGCCCGGCGGCGTTCAGTCCTGCGACGCCGGTGCCTATGTCTGCCCGATGGACGCTCCCGTGGCGTCCGGCGCCGCCTGCTACTGCCTGGGCAACCAGGGCACGCATGTCTGGGGCCACGCCAATTGACGGCGGCCGGCGCGAAGCGCGGCAACATGTCCGCGCGGATCTGCTTCAAACAATCCCGTTGCGCGGGATCAACCGTGTGAGACGGGCGTCGAGGCAGGGTCGGGGTCCGACGAGCAACGTGCCGCTCATGCGCTCGGTCTCCGGGTAGCCTTGGCGATGACGGATTGGCGGGCCGCCACTCGCGCGAGCGTGGCATCGACCTCCGCCGCGGCGATCGGCCCGCTGAAGAGGTGGCCATGGCCGAGGACGCAGCCGAGGCTGGTCAGCTTGGCGAGGACAAGGTCGTCGACATCCTCGATTCCTTCGATGCTCACTTTGAGACCGCGGCCGAGGGCCAGGCCGATGACGGCTTCGATGGGGTGTCCCGCCGTCGGGTTTGCGGCGGTTCCGCGCAGGAAGGACCCGTCGATTTTCACTTTGTCGACGGCGGCCTCGCGCAGGCGATAGGGGCTCGTGCATCCGGCGCCGCAATCGTCAACCACCACCGTAAGTCCGAGCGCCCGCAGTCCGCGGATCGCCCGGCGCGCGCGCTCCATATCCCGGATCAGCGCGGCCTCGGCGATCTCGACCTCGAAGCGCGAGGGCACGAGGCCCGCCTCCGCGATCGGTGCGCCGAGCCTGTCGCAGGTCTTCGGATCCTGCCTCTTTCCCGGCGAGGCGTTGATCGCAATGCGGTCGTCGTTCGGCCATTGTCTTGCGCTCCGGCGGAGCTTCTCGAACAGCGACAGGGCCAGCGCGGACGAGAGGCGCATGTCCTCGGCAAGCGGGATCAACGTGTCGGGCGCCCGCAATCCGCGCCAAGGGCTCTGCCACCGCGTGGCGGCTTCGAGCCCATCAGCCGCGCCCGTCACCAGATCGTTCGTCGGCCGGTTGAGCGGCTCGGTCTCTCCGATGACGACCGCCTGGCGAAGCCCGGCCTTCAGCGTCGCCAGCTCGTGCGTGGTGCGCTCCATCTCCGGTTCGAAGAACCGGTACGCCCCGCGTCCCGCCGCCTTGGCCCGATAGAGCGCCACGTCGGCCGCGCGCAGCAGCGCCGAGGTCGCCGCCCCGTCGGCAGGCGCGAAGGCGATCCCAACGCTGGCCCCGATCTGGACGTCCCAGTCCGTGAGGCGGAACGGCTCGGCCAGACGGGTCACGATCCGCTCGGCGACGTGCCGGACCTCCTCCCTCGTGAGGTCCTCCCGCAGCAGCACCGCGAATTCGTCGCCGCCAAGGCGCGCCAGGTTGGTTCCGTCCTCCATCAGGCCGGCGAGCCGCTCGACCACGGCGCACAGCAGGGCGTCCCCGAAGGGATGCCCGTACCGGTCGTTCACCGCCTTGAAGCCGTCGAGATCCACCATCAAGGCCGCGCGTGAGGCGCCGGAGGGGAGTGAGTCGATGGCCGCGGCGATCACCTCTTGCAGCAGCCGACGGTTCGGCAATCCGGTGAGCGGGTCGTGCCGTGCCAGTGAAGCCGCCTCGGCCTCGGCCGCCTGGCGTCGGCGAACCTCCCAGCACAGCAAGGTGGTGCGGCGGAAGATCACGGCGATTCCCAGAATCGCGACCAGAGTCGCCGTCTCGTCAATGAACCATCCTGCGTGGCGAGTATCGAGTTGCGCCAATTTTTCGATCAAATCCCAGTTAAAGATGAAACTCGGCGCCGCGGCCACGACGATGACGGCATAGAACAGGTGGGGTATCCCCACGAACCAGCGCGCCATCATCTCGATCTTGAACCGCAGCTCTGTTCCGATGCGCCGCGCCGTTCGTGCCGTTGCGCGGATCGTGGAAGGAATGCGCGCCGATTCCGAAACCGCTCGCCCGTGCGTACGGTCGTTCGCATCCGGCTTTCGCGTTTGGCTTGGAGAGGCCTGGCAGCGCGTGCTGTCGTGGCCGGCCGCGTGACGAGAGGTTTTCTGACTCTTCGGGAGAATCCCTGCCGAAAATCCAGTGCGCGTATTTTTGGACGATACGATTGAATTGGGTGTTTGCGTGACACGCGTGAAACATGTCTGCAATCCGCGAATGGCTTGGATCATCGCCGATGCCCGTCTCTTGTTGCGTTAAGGCGGGGGAATACGCCAACAGGCGAGAGTGACATATATCAAGCAATTCGGAGTTGTCACGTTAACTTCCGGAGGACCATTTGGGACCAGCAGACGCGACGCCGCGCCGATCCCGCGGCGTGCCGGCCCGCGATCTCCCGCCGCCGGGTCTCGACTGTGCGGCCGGCAAACACGCCCCGGCAAACATGTGATGGAGAACGCCGTTGAGTTGCGAATTCAATGGCACCCGCGAAGTCCCGCACGGCAGCTTGCCTATCTTCATCGCGCCGACGATCCATGTGTTCCGCCGCGGCTTCATGACGGAGGTGGCCGAACCGGCCCGCCAGGTCGTAAGATCGCGCCGGAGAAACCGCTCAGCTGCGAAAAACGCCCATGCCGCGCGCCGCCCTTCTTGCCCCATTCGCCGCGATCCTCGCGCTCGCCGCCTGCGCGGTCCCGCCACCGCCCGGGCCGACCGTCATGGCGCTTCCCGGCAAGGGCAAGGATTTCGCGGCGTTCCAGCAGGACGACATCGTCTGTCGCCAATATGCCTCGGCGCAGATCGGCTATGGGTCAGCTTCCCAGGCAGCCACGCAAAGCGCCGTCGGCAGCGCCGTGCTGGGGACCGCGCTCGGCGCGGCCGCCGGTGCGGCGATCGGCGCGGCCGCCGGCAATCCTGCCGCCGGTGCTGCCATCGGGGCGGGCAGCGGCCTCGTGATGGGCTCGGCCGTCGGCGCCGGAACGGCCGCCGCCTCGGCCGGGGCCGTGCAGCAGCGCTACGACATCGGCTACGCCCAATGCATGGTCGCGAGAGGCGATACCATTGAGCCACCGCCCACCGCCGCCACCGGGTACGGCTATCCGTATTCCTATCCCTATCCCTATCCGGCCTACGCTTACCCGCCCCCCTATTATCCCGGGTACCCCTATCCTCCGTACCCGGCCTATTACGGCGCCCCCTACGCCGGCAGCATCGCCATCGGGATCGGCACGTGGGGCTGGGGCTGGGGTGGGGGCTGGCACGGCGGCTGGCATGGGTCGGGCGGGCAGGGCGGCTGGCACGGCTGGTGGCGTCATTGATCCGCCGGCAGCGACCCGCCCGCGACCGAGCCCATCTTCACGGCGCAAACGGAACGACATCGCAGCGATAAGCGTTCTCGCCCCCGGTCGGGGAATCGCGCGAGCCCAGGTCGGCGCCGGCTGAGCCGGATTGTTCTTTTTGCCTTCCGTCATCACGACAATTGCCGAACGGCCGGTTCGTCGCCAAATTCCGTAAGCCAAATTCCCGGGCGCAATAATCAGGCACGCCCTCAGCCCTGCCGGTGGAAACGCAAGGATCGCAGGATATGAGATCGGCCGTCGCGGCTCTTTTTCTTCCCCTTTTGCTCGCCTCCGCCGCCCACGCGCGGCCGCCGCCCGGCGGCGATCCCAACAGCCCGCTCGGTCAGTGGCGCAACGCGCTCACACAGCCGCGTGACGCCATCAGCTGCTGCGCGCTCGCCGATTGCCGGCTGGCACAGATGCGGCTGGGCAAGGACCATTACTGGGTCTTCGTCTACTGGGTCTTCGTCCACTGGGTCTTCGTCGGCAAGCGGTTTCCCTCGGTCCCGAACGAGTGGATCGAGGTGCCGAACGATGCCGGCCAGCCGGTCGCCTGCTGGTCTCCCGAATCCGGCCTCCTCTGCTTCGTCCCCGGACCCGAGGCGTGATCGACCGAGCGGCCTGATCACCGCAGCAGCCCGCGCCGCGACAGGTTCCGCATCAGCGCCGCCGTGCCGAACGTCCAGGGCTCGCAGGCATCGGCGGTGGCGATGCGGTTGACCAGCCGCCCGAGCTTCGGCGTCGCGATCGTCACGATGTCGCCGATCGCGTGGGTAAAGCCCTTGCCCGCGGCGCCGCGGTCCGCGGTCGGCGCGAACATCGTGCCGAGGAAAAGCACCGCGCCGTCGGGGTACTGATGCTCGGGCGAGAAGAGCTGCGCCACCAGATCGGCAGGATCGCGGCTGATCCGCTCGATCGAGGAGGTGCCCTCAAGGCGGAATCCGTCGGGGCCCGCCACCTCGAGCGAGACCGAGGTGCGCCGGATATCGTCGAGACCGAAGCCGGCATCGAAGAAACGCAGGAAGGGTCCGATCGCGCACGAAGCGTTGTTGTCCTTGGCCTTGCTCAGCAGCAGCGCCGACCGCCCCTCGAAGTCGCGCAGATTGACGTCGTTGCCGAGGGTGGCGGCGACGATGCGGCCCGTCGACGCGCACGCGAGGACGACCTCCGGCTCCGGGTTGTTCCAAGACGATTTTGAATGAATTCCGGCCTCTACCGCCGTGCCCACCGCCGCCATCGGCTGGGATTTGGTGAAAATCTCGGCATCCGGCCCGATGCCAACCTCCAGATACTGGCTCCAGACACCCTCCCGGAGCAGCACTTCCTTCAACGCGGCGGCCTCGGGCGAGCCTGGGCGGAGCCCCGCGAGGTCGGCCCCGACCAGCCGCGTCACCTCCGCCCGGATCGCCGTGGCCGCCGCGAGATCGCCATGCGCCCGCTCCTCGATCACCCGCTCGAGCAGGGAAACCACGAACGTCACCCCCGCGGCCTTGATCGCCTGGAGGTCGAGCGGGGCCAGCAGCCAGGGTTTTTGCCGATTGCGTTGCTCCGGTGGGGTGTTCGCGAGTATCTTCTCGACGTGGCCGAGCGGCTCGCCCCCGGCCGCCCGAAGCGAGGCCGCCGGATCAGGCGTCTCGCAAAGGTCCCGCATGGTCGGGAAGGTGGCGGAAATATCGAAGAGATCCCCGCCGCGCACCGCCACGACCGAAGGCCCGCCCGCATCCGGCCGCCATAGCCGTCCCGCGAGTGCCGCTTCGCCTGCATCCACCGGCAGCACGTCCTTCGCCGCCGCTTCGAGCTCAATCATCCCGACCTCCCTGCTGGTTGACAGACGCGACCGCGGCGGAGTAACCCCCCGGACCCCCTATGTCCATGAACGCCTTCATCTTTCCCGGCCAGGGAAGCCAGTCCGTGGGCATGGGCCGCGAGCTCGCGGCAGCCTTCGCCACGGCGCGCGAGCTGTTCGAGGAGGTCGACGAGGCCCTGCGCCAGAAGCTCGCGAAGCTGATGTTCGAAGGTCCGGGCGAAGAGCTGACGCTGACCGAGAACGCCCAGCCGGCGCTGATGGCGGTCTCGCTGGCCATCGTCCGCGTGCTCGAGCGGGACGCCGGCATCGCGCTGAAGGACCGGGCGCTGGTCGTCGCCGGGCACTCGCTCGGCGAGTTCAGCGCGCTCGCCGCCGCCGGCAGCCTGACGGTTGCGCAAGCGGCGCGGCTGCTGCGCAGGCGCGGCGAGGCGATGCAGCGCGCCGTCCCGCCCGGGGAGGGGGCGATGGCCGCCCTGCTCGGCGCCGAGCTCGACCAGGCGAGCGCCCTTTGCGCCGCGGCCCAACCCGGCCCCGAGGGGCCTGAGGTGCTCACCGTCGCCAACGACAATGGCGGCGGCCAGGTGGTGATCTCGGGCGCGCGCGACGCGGTCGCCCGGGCGGTGGCGCTGGCCCAGGCGCACGGCGTGAAGCGGGCGATGCTGCTGGCGGTCTCGGCCCCCTTCCACTGCCCGCTGATGGAGCCCGCGGCCACCGCGCTCGCCGCGGCGCTGGCGGAAACGGAGCTCGCCCGACCCGCGGTGCCGATCGTCGTCAACGTCACCGCCGAGGCGACGAGCGAGCCGGCGGAAATCCGCGCGCTCCTGGTGCGCCAGGTGACCGGCATGGTGCGCTGGCGGGAGAGCGTGATGACGATGCGCGGGATGGGAGCGGAGCGCTTCGTCGAGCTCGGCTCGGGAAAAATCCTCTCCGGCCTGGTGCGCCGCATCGTCCCGGACGCCGCGGTGATGGCCGCCGGCACGCCCGCCGAGCTCGAAGCGCTGGTCAAGGAGCTCTAGGAAGCAATGCCGATGTTCCGGCTCGACGGCCAGGCGGCGCTGGTGACCGGCGCCTCGGGCGGCATCGGTGCTGCGATCGCCCGCGCCCTGCACGCCCAGGGGGCGCGCGTCGTGCTCTCCGGGACGCGCACGACCATCCTCGCCGAGCTTGCGGAGGAGCTCGGCGAGGGCGCCTTCATCTGCCCCGCCGACCTCGCCGAGCCCGGCGCGCCCGAAACCCTGATCGGCGAGGCGGAGGCGCTCGCCGGGCCGCTCGCGATCCTGGTCAACAATGCCGGCTTCGCCCGCGACGGCCTGGCGCTGCGGATGAACGACACGGACTGGCAGGCGGTCCTCGAGGTCGATCTCGCGGCCCCCTTCCGCCTCGCCCGGGCAGCCCTTCGGGGCATGCTGCGGCGGCGGGCGGGGCGGATCATCTCGATCGGCAGCATCGTCGGCACCACCGGCAATGCCGGCCAGGCGAACTACGCGGCCGCCAAGGCCGGGCTGGTCGGGATGAGCAAGGCCCTGGCGCAGGAGGTCGCCTCCCGCGGGATCACCGTGAACGTCATCGCCCCGGGCGTCATCGCCACCGCCATGACGGCGGGCCTGCCCGAGGCGCTGCGCGCCCGCCTCGCCGAGCGCATCCCGCTCGGCCGGCTCGGCACGCCTGAAGACGTGGCGGCGGCCGTGGTCTATCTTGCCTCGGCGGAAGCCGCCTGGATCACCGGTGCGACGCTGCACGTCAATGGCGGGATGGCAATGACATGATACATCCCTGGACGGAGCGTGTTGGCGGGTGCAACGAAACCATGCTAAGCGGCCGGCTTGCGCCGTTCGCAGCGGGATCGCGACGCCGATTGGGGCTGTCCCGTCGGGCAGGAAAGCGGGGCCGGTCCTCGGGAACCGGCATGAAGGAGCGGGAGAGCTGATGAGCGAGATCGCCGACAAGGTGAAAAAGATCGTGGTGGAGCACCTGGGTGTCGAGGAGTCCAAGGTGACTTCCGAGGCCTCGTTCATCGACGATCTGGGAGCGGACAGCCTCGACACGGTCGAACTGGTGATGGCCTTCGAGGAGGCCTTCGGGGTCGAGATTCCGGAGGACGCGGCCGAGAAGATCAGCACCGTGAAGGACGCGGTCGAGTATATCGAGAAGCAGAAGGCCGCCTGAGGCCCGCTCTGCCAGCGAACGGCCAGGAAACGCAATGAACGGGGCCGCCATGCGCCGGGTCGTGGTCACCGGCATGGGCATTGTCTGCCCGCTCGGCGTTGGCGTCGAGCCGGTCTGGCAGCGGCTGATCAACGGCCAGTCCGGCATCACCGCCATCCAGGCCTTCGATGTCGCCGAGCTTCCGGCCAAGATCGCGGGCCAGGTGCCGCCCGGATCCCGGGCGGAAGGCGGGCTCGACCTCGGCGAATGGATCCCGCCCAAGGACCAGCGGAAGATGGACCGCTTCATCCAGCTGGCACTGGTCGCGGCGGAAGAGGCGGTGGCGGATTCCGGCTGGCGGCCCGACGACGAGGAGGACCGCTGCGCGACCGGGGTGATGATCGGCTCAGGGATCGGCGGGCTGCAGACGATCGCCGAGAGCGCGATCCTCCTCCACGAGGGCAAGATCCGCCGCATTTCTCCTTTTTTCATCCCCGCCGCGCTGATCAACCTCGCCTCCGGGCACATCTCGATCAAATACGGGTTCAAGGGGCCGAACCACGCCGTCGTCACCGCCTGCGCCACCGGGGTGCATGCGATCGGCGACGCGGCCCGGCTGATTATTTTCGGCGATGCGGACGTGATGGTCGCCGGCGGCGCCGAGGCCCCGATCTGCACGCTCGGGCTCGCCGGCTTCTGCGCCGCCCGCGCCCTCTCCACCGGCTTCAACGATTCGCCGCCGCGCGCCTCCCGCCCCTGGGACAAGGACCGGGACGGGTTCGTGATGGGCGAGGGCGCGGCGGTGGTCGTGCTCGAGGAATACGAGCACGCGACCCGCCGTGGCGCGCGCATCTATGGCGAGATCGCGGGCTACGGCCTCTCCGGCGACGCCCACCACATCACCGCCCCGCCCCCCGGCCATGACGGGGCGTTCCGCGCCATGCGGGCGGCGCTGCGCAACAGCCACGCCACCCCGGACGAGATCCAGTACGTCAACGCGCACGGCACCTCGACCTTCGCCGACGACCTCGAGCTCGAAGCGGTCGAGCGCCTGTTCGGGGCCGCGGCGAACGGCCTTGCGATGTCCTCCACCAAATCGGCGATCGGGCACCTGCTCGGCGCGGCCGGGGCCGCGGAGGCGATTTTTTCCATCCTTGCCGTGCGCGACGGCGTCGCCCCGCCGACGCTCAACCTCGATCACCCGAGCCGGGAAAGCGTGATCGACCGGGTCGCCCACACCGCCCAGCAGCGGCCGATCCGGATGGCGCTGTCGAACAGCTTCGGCTTCGGCGGCACCAATGCCTCGATCGTCGTCCGCGCCGCCGCCTGATCCTCCCGCCGGCCCGCCGCGACGGCGGCGCCGGGCCATGCGGGCGAGCCTTCTGCTCGCCGTCATCCTCGCCGTCATCCTCGCCGCCCTCGCGGCAGGCGCGCTCAGGCTCTACCGCAGCCCCGGCCCGCTGCCGGCCGCGCGCGCGGTCGTCATCCCCGCCGGCACCACCGAAACGGTCGCCCATGCGCTCGCCGATGCCGGGGTCATTCGCGCCCCCCGGCTCTTCGTCCTCGCCGCGCTTGCCACCGCCCGCGCCGGCCCGCTCCATGCCGCCGAGCTTCGCTTTCCCGCCCACGCGAGCTTCGCCGCCGTCCTCGCCGTTCTCCGCACCGCCCCGCCCGTCGAGCACCGGGTGACGATCCCCGAGGGGCTGACCGCCCGGCAGATCGCCGCCCTCCTCGCCCGCGCCCCGGCGCTCACCGGCCCGGCCGAGCTGCCCGCCGAGGGCTGGGTGCTGCCCGCCACCTACGATTATCTCTATGCCACCCCCCGCGCGGCGATCATCGCCCGCGCCCATGCCGCCCTCGTCGATAGGCTGGCGGCGCTCTGGGACGGGCGCAGCCCGGACCTCCCGCTCGCCACCCCGGCCGAGGCGCTCACGCTCGCCAGCATCGTCGAACGCGAAACCGCGATCCCCGCCGAGCGGCCGCGGATCGCCGCGGTCTTCCTCAACCGCCTCCGGCTCGGGATGAAGCTTCAGGCCGATCCCACCGTCATTTACGCGGCCAGCAACGGCTGGGGCACGCTCCCCCACCCGCTCACCCAGGCCGACCTCGCGACCCCCAGCCCCTACAACACCTACCGCGCCGCGGGCCTGCCGCCCGGACCGATCGACGCGCCCGGCACCGCCGCCATCATCGCCGTCCTGCACCCGGTCCCGAGCACGGACCTCTATTTCGTCGCCGACGGAACCGGCGGCCACGCCTTCGCCCGCACCCTGGCCGGCCAGGAGCACAACATCCTGCGCTGGCAACGGCTCGTGCACGGCCAGCCCGCCCCGCCCGAACGCTAGGGCGGGACGCACCGGAAGGGTTCCACGGGCTTGCCCTTGGCCTTGACGCGGCGGGGCCGTGCTTCCGCTCAGCTCTCGACGAGCCATTCCGGTTCGGTGGCGAAGCGGGCGAGTGCGAGGCCGAGCGCCATGGCGCCGACGACGAAGGCGCCGAGCCCCGCCGCGTTCAGCGCCCCGATCACGCTGCCCTGGTCGAACAGGACGATGGCCTGAAAGGCGAATGTGCCGGGCACCATGATGATGATCCCGGGCACCGTGTGGGCGATGCGTGGTTCGGAGCGGCGGCGTTGGACGAGCGAGGCGAGGAGGCCGACGGCGGCCGCGCCGATGAGCGTCGCCGGCGCCAGCGCCAGCCCGGCATCGTGCAGGCCGAGCCGGAGCTCGTTGCCGGCCAGCGCCAAGGCGGCGACGGTGAGCGCGGTCCGCCAGCTGCTGTTGTAGAGGATCGCGAACCCCCATCCGCCGATGGCGCTGGCGATGGCGCGGAGGATGAGGCGCATGGCCTCGCTCTCCGGCAGCGCAGGCGGCGGTGCTGCGCTCAGCCCGGCGAGGCTTGCCACGGTGCAGAGCCCGAAGGCGCCGGCGAGCAGGATCGTCGTCGCGTACGCCAGGCGGGTGAGGGCGGCCTCGGTCTGGTGCTGGAGGAGGTCGAGGAGGGCGGCGACGAGCGGGAATCCGGGCACCAGGAAGAGCGCCGAGGAGATGAACCCCGCGGCGTGGGAAGGCATGGGCAGGCCGAGATTGCCGAGCAGGGCGACGATCAGGCAATAGAGGCCGGAGGCGACGATGGCGCAAAGCGCGGTGGTCGCGTACTGGTTGATCCGCCGGCCGAGCAGGGCCGAGCGCAGCGCCTGGCCGATCGCGCCGGCCAGGGCGCTCGCGAGGATCTCGATCGGGCCGCCGTCGTTGAGATAGGAGAAGGCGCCGGACGCGGCGCCGACCGCGAGCGCGGTCAGCAGCAGCGGGTGGAGCGGTGGCGTCCTTTCGATCGCCTCCAGCCTGGCGGCGATCGTGCCGGCGGTCATGCCCGGTTCCGCCGAGCGCGCCAGGTCCTCGAGCGCGCCGATCCGGAATGCGTTGACGCCGATCGGCGCGATCTCGACCAGGCGCGTGACCTCGTCCCCGCCGCGCCGCGCGCTCGCCGCCATCGTGCCGAGCGCGATGCGGGCGGCGAACCCGTCGATCCCCATGGCCCGCGCGAGCCGCGCGGTCCACTGCCGGACGCGGAAGGCGGCGTCCCCGCTGCGCAGCATCAGGGTTGCGAAGCGGATGAGGCAGGCGAGGTCGGCAGCGAGCCTTTCCCTCTCCCGGTCCTGGCCGGGCATCGGCGAAGCGGGCTTTTCTCTGAGGTTCGGCATGATTTCGACAGGGCCCTAAAGAACGATGGTGGCGCCGATCAGGCGCAGCACCAGGACGGTGGTGAGGATCGCCACCAGGATGACCGAATGGGCCCAGCGCAGCCACATATAGCCGGGTGGGACCAGCCCGCGGCGCTGCCCGGCGGCCTCGACGACCAGGCTTGCGATGAAGGCCGCGATCAGCACCAGCAGCCCGCTCCAGGCGGGCACCAGCAGAGCGAGCCAGCCGGCCAGCGCCGGGAGCGTGCCGAGCGCGAGGCGCAGCCGCTCGGCCCGCGGCGACGCGGGAGCGCCGGGGGCGAGCGCGAAGCCCCAATGGACCGCGCCGAGGAAGGCGAGCGTCACCGCGCCGTAGCCGATCAGCGCCGGCAGCGCCCAGACGGACGCGCGCGTGAGGCTCTCGAAGCCGCAGAAGAAGAGGGGGAGCAGCCCGGCCAGGCCGAGCAACGTCGCGAGCAGCGGAGTTCGGTTCATCGTTCTTTCCTCGGCCCATGCCTGGCTGTGCGCGGTGGGCGATGGCGGAGGATACTCCCGGGCCCAGGCGCGCTTGCCAATGATGCGGCGCTTGCCAATGATGCGGGCTTGCCAATGATCAGGCGCCCTTGCCGGTCGGATCGGTTCCCGAGCAAGATCGGCGCCAGGCCAGTCCGGGTCCGCGCACGGCGAACCAGAAGGGAGACGGTCGCTGGAAGAGGCTTCCGATCCGAACGCCTCGGCAATGGCTGCGCGCGTGCGGGCGCTGGCGGCCGTGCCTTTGTTGGCGCTTCTCCCCGCCGGCGAGCTTGCCGCCTTGGCGCGGCTGGCGCGCGAGCGGATGGCGGCGAGCGGCGAGTGGCTGTTCCGTCGCGGCGATCCCGGGGATTTCCTGCTCGTCGTCCTCGCCGGCGAGCTCCGCGTCAGCGTCTCGGGCACGGATGGCCGCGAACAGATCCTGCGCAGCCTCGGTCCGGGCGATGTCGTCGGCGAGATCGCCGTGCTCGATGGCCGGCCGCGCTCGGCCGACGCGGTCGCGGTCACCCGCGTCCGCCTGCTCGTGGTGGACCGGCGCGCCCTGCTCGGGGAGCTCGCGCGCAACGCGGATTTCGCGCTGGCGCTGATGCGCCTGCTCTGCAAGCGGCTGCGGGCGACCTCGTCCGCGCTCGAGGCGATGCTGTTCCACGACAGCGGGACGAGGCTGGCGGCGGCGCTCGTTCAGCTCTCCGGCGGGCGGGCGGGGGCGCGGGTGGATCTGACGCAGAACCAGCTCGGCGAGATGGTCGGCGCGGCGCGCGAGACGGTGAACAAGAAGCTTCGCGCCTGGGAAAAAGCGGGGCTGGTGACGCTCAGCCCCGGGCGGGTGATCGTCACTGCGCCGCCGGGGCTCGCCGCCCTGCTGCCCGATTCCGGTGCCATCGGCGATTCCTGACGGGTGCCGCTCGCCGCTCGCCGCGCTCCAGGCTGGGTCCTGCGGCGAGGATCGAGACCGAGACGGCGGCGAGACAGGGCAGCGACTGGGCGAGCAGGATCAGGCACCAGAGCCCGGCCTCCCAGCTCGCGAGGCCGTGCACGGCGCCGACTCCGATCATCGCCGCCCAGGCGAGGATTAGGAGGCAGCATTCCTCGCGCGCCGCGGCGATCCCGCGCACCGGCGCCGGCGCCTGGCGCAGGTTCGGCCCGCGGGGGAGGGGCATGCGCCGCGTCAGCAGTCCCCACAGCACCGCCTTGCCGATCGTGGGCGAGAGCGCGAGCCCGGCGATGGCGCCGCCGACGCGCCCGGGTAGGCCGCGGGGCAGGCCGCGGGGCACGCGCCGGCGCCAGAGGAGAATCCCGGCGAGCTTGAAGGCGAGGAGGCCGAGCGAGGGCAGCATGAGGAGCAGGACCGGGAACGCGGTCCGCATCGGCGCCAGGATCAGCCCGACCGACCAGGCGAGCCCCGCGAGGAGGAGGACGAGGCCGATTCCATCGCCGAGCCAGGGCAGCCAGATGGCGAGGAAATGGCGGCGCCGGGCGAAGGAAAGCTCGTGCGCGAACGGGGAAAGGAGCGCCCGCCCATCGCCCCGGAGGATGCGCATCGCGCCGCAGGCGCGCCGGAAGCTTTGCCTGCGGGCGGCGGAAAAATCGTCCGGCATCAGACCCTTGCCGAAGCTTTCCGGAGCATGGACGGAGCCCCAGCCCTGGCGCATCAGGCGGAGCTCGAGCGCGACCTCCTCGGTCATGGACCATGCGGCCCAGTTGCCGGCGCGCAGCGCGGCGACCCGGACCAGGGTCATCGCGCTGGGGCGGAGAGAGCGGGAATATTCTGCAAATATCAATCGCTTAAAGAGCGATCCTTCATCGTCGCGGCAGTCCTGCGCGGACTGGGCAAAGCCGACCGAGGGATCGGCGAAGGCCGGCACCATGCGCCGCAGCCAGTCCGGGGAGACCAGCTCGCCGCTGTCGAGCACGGCGACGATCTCGGCCTCCGGCGCGGTTTCCTCAAGCGCGAAGTTGAGCGCGCCGGCCCTGAAGCCCGGCCAGGGCCCGAGATGGAAGAAGCGGAAGCGCGGGCCGAGCCGGGCGCAGCGCTCCGCCACCGGCTCCCAGAGGGCGGGGTCGGAGGTGTTGTTGTCGACCACCAGCACCTCGAAATCGGGGTAATCGAGCAGGGCGAGCGCGTCGAGGGTCTGGCACACCAGCCGCGGCGGCGCGCTGCGGACCGGCAGGTGGATCGAGATTTTTGGCGGCCTGGCGGGGGCAGGACGAGGCATGGCGCGGTGGCGGGTTCCAGGCACGGACGAAGGCCCGGCCGAGCGGGGAATAAAACGTTGCACTTGGGCATCGCCCCGGCCCGAAGATGGCGAAATCAAGATTTTTGATAGGGTTGCCGGATGATCGGGCGAACAATCGGGGGGCTGAGAATGGGCGGGATGAGGATGGGACAGGCGCGATGCAGACCGTGATCGAGATCGTCTTCGTCCTCCTCCTGATCCTGCTCAACGGCCTCTTCGCCATGGGCGAGATGGCGCTGGTCTCGGCCCGCCGCGCCCGGCTCGCCGTGCTCGCCCAGGCCGGCCGCCGGGGGGCGGCGCTGGCGCGGCGGCTGGTCGAGCAGCCGCAGCGCTTCCTGCCCACCGTGCAGGCCGGGATGACGCTCGTCAGCATGATCGCCGGCGTCTTCGGCGGCGCCCAGATCGCCGATCGGCTGGCGATCGGGCTCCGCGCCATCCCCCTGCTCCGGCCGCTCGCGGGCCCGCTCGCGCTCGCCCTCGTGGTGCTGGCGATCACCTATTTCACCCTCGTGTTCGGCGAGCTGGTGCCGAAGCAGCTGGCGCTGCGCTACGCCGAGCCGATCGCGGCGCGCATTGCCCCCCCGCTCGCCGCGCTGAGCCGGCTCGCCGCCCCGGTGGTGTGGCTGCTCGGCGCCTCCACGGGGCTGGTGCTGCGGGCGCTCCGGGTGCCGCGGGTGGCGGCGCCGGCGGTGAGCGAGGAGGAGCTGCGCGCGCTGCTCGCGGAGGGCGCGCAGGCGGGGGTGCTGGAGGCCGAGGAGCAGCACATGATCGAGCGCGTGCTGCGGCTCGCCGACAAGAAGGTGCGGGCGATCATGACGCCGCGAACCGAGGTCGCCTGGCTCGACCGCACCGACCCGCCGGCGGAGCTCCGGGCGAGGCTCAAGGCGAGCCCGCATTCGCGCTTCGTCGTCTGCGACGGGACGGTGGACAATGTCGTCGGCGTGGTGCTGGCGAAGGACCTGCTCGACCGGCTGCTCGACGGCGCGGCGCTGGCGGTGAGCCCGGTGCTGCGCCAGCCGATCGTGGTGCCGGACACCGTCTCGGCGCTCGACGCGCTCGAGCGGCTGCGCGCCGACCGCGTCGGGCTCGCCCTGGTGATGGACGAGTACGGCAGCTTCGAGGGCGTGGTGACGGCGAGCGACCTGCTGGAGGCGATCGTCGGCGAGCCGGCCGCGATGGCGCCGCCGGGCATCCCGGGCGCGAAGCGGGCCGAGGGCGCGCTGCTGTTCGACGGGATGATGGCGGTGGACGAGGTGAAGGCGCGGCTCGGCCTGCCCGGCCTGCCGGCCGAGGGCAGCTACCACACGCTGGGCGGGCTGCTGCTGGCGTTGCTGCGGCGGGTGCCGCAGGCGGGCGAGCGCATCGTGTTCGGGGGCTGGCGGTTCGAGGTGGTGGAGATGGACGGGCGGCGGGTCGCGCGGGTGCAGGTGATGGCCGAGCCGGCGGTGGTGGAAGGGGCGGTGGAAGGGGCGGGGGCGCCGGGGGAGCTGCCGGAGGGGTAGGCTTCACCCAGTCACTTGCATGACGATAGCGACGGCCCTATGTCTCTATCATCGTAATAGTGACCGGGACGCCAGCTTCCCATGCAGCGCAAGAGCTTCGAGAAGATGCAGTGCCCGATCGCCCGCAGCCTCGAGCGCGTCGGCGAATGGTGGAGCATCCTGATCCTGCGCGACGCCTGCCGCGGGCTCACCCGCTTCGACGAATTCCAGAAGGACCTCGGGATCGCGCCCAACATGCTGGCGCGGCGGCTGAACGGGCTGGTCGAGGCCGGGCTGCTCGAGCGCCGCCGCTACAGCGCCCGCCCGCCGCGCGACGAATACCTGCTCACCGAGCGCGGGCGGGATTTTCGCCCGGTGCTGTGGGCGCTGCTCGCCTGGGGCAACAAGCACTTCGCCCCCGAGGGGCCGAGCGTGGTCCTGGTCGATGGGCAAACGGGACAACCCGCCGATCCGGTGCTGGTCGATCGGACCAGCGGCGAAGCGATCGCCCCGCCGCGCTTCCGCACCGCGCCCGGGCCGGCGGCCGACGAACGGACGCGCCTTCTGCACGGGGGGCGGGCGTGAGCGGCGAGGCGGTCGGGCGGGAGATCGCGCTCGGAGCGCGGGACCGGCGCGCAACCTCGCTGAGGACCGTCGCGATGGTCGGGCTCGCCGTGCTGCTGCTCGCCGCCGCGTGGTACGGATACCGGTGGTGGACCGTCGGCCGGTTCGTCGAGACGACGGACGATGCCTATGTCGGCGGCGACGTGACGCCGATCGCGCCGCACGTCTCCGGCTTCGTGGCCGCCATCCTGGTTGCGGACAATCAGCACGTGCGCGCCGGCCAGGCTCTCGTTCGCCTCGATCCCCGGGATTTCGACGCGGCGCGCGAACAGGCGGCGGCGGTGTTGCGCGCGCGCACGGCGAACCTCGCCGATCTCACGGCGAAGCTCGCGCTGCAGCGCTCGCTGATCGGCGAGGCGGCGGCCGGGCTTGCGGCGCGGGAGGCCGCTTCGGTCTTCGCGGCGGAGGACGCCCTGCGCTACCGCGTGCTCGCGCGCGCCAACGCCGGGTCGCGCCAGGATGCCGAGCGGGCCGAGGCGGCGACGCGATCCGCCGCGGCCGCGGTTGCCGCCGCGCGGGCCGGGCTGGCCGCGGCGCGCCAGCAGCTCGTCGTGCTGGCGGCCGGGATCACGGCGGCTGAGGCGGATGTCGAAGCGGCCGGGGCCGGGCTCCGGCAGGCGCGGCTCGACCTCGGCTACACCGTGATCAGCGCGCCGATCGAGGGCTATGTCGGCGACCGCTACGCCGAGATCGGCGCCTATGTCACGGCCGGCACCGATCTTCTCGCGATCGTGCCCGCGCGCGGGCTCTGGGTGGACGCCAACTTCAAGGAAGACCAGCTCGCCCGGATGAAGCCGGGCGATGAGGCGACGATCGTTGCGGACATCCTGCCCGGGCGCAGCTTCCACGGCCATGTGCTGAGCCTGGCGCCCGCGACGGGCGCCGTGTTCAGCGTCATCCCGGCCGAGAACGCGACCGGGAATTTCACGAAGATCGTCCAGCGCGTGCCGGTGCGCATCGCGCTCGACGGGCGGGACGGCGTGCTCGGCCTGCTCCGCCCCGGCCTCTCGACGATTGTGAGCGTCGCGACCCGCGCCGGGGTGGATCCGTGAGCGCGGCGCAGCCTCCGCTCACCGCCTCGCATATATTGCCCTTCGCGGTGATGTGCGTCGGCATGTTCGTGGCCCTGCTCGACATCCAGATCGTCGCCTCGTCGCTTGCCGATATCGGCGGCGGGCTCTCGGCCGCCCAGGACCAGATCAGCTGGGTGCAGACCGCCTACCTGATCGCCGAGATCATCGTCATCCCGCTTTCCGGCTGGCTCACCCGCTGCTTCTCGACGCGCTTCCTCTTCGCCGCCTCGGCGCTCGGCTTCACGCTCGCCAGCATGCTCTGCGGGCTGGCCTGGAACATCGAGAGCATGATCCTCTTCCGCGCCCTGCAAGGAATGCTCGGCGCCGCGATGATCCCGACCGTGTTCACCTCGTCATTCCATTATTTCACCGGCTCGCGGCGGATCTACGCGGCGGCGGTGATCGGCACCATCGCCTCGGTCGCGCCCTCGCTCGGCCCCGTGATCGGCGGCTGGATCACCGATGCGCTCAACTGGCACTGGCTCTTCTACGTCAATCTCGTGCCGGGGCTGGCGGTGGCGGGGCTGGTGATGGCGCTGGTCGATATCGACCAGCCCGACCTCTCGCTGCTGCGCGGCGCCGATTATCCCGGCATCGCGCTGATGGCGATCTTCCTCGGCACGCTCGAATACGGGCTCGAGGAGGGGGCGCGCTGGAACTGGCTGAGCGACGAGACGATCCGCACCTGCGTGGCGATCTCGGCGGTCTCCGGGCTTCTCTTCGTCGCGCGCAGCCTCACTTTTGCCAACCCGGTGGTCGATCTCCGCGCCCTCGGCAACCGCAATTTCTCGATCGGCTGCGCCGTCTCGTTCGTCACCGGCATCGGCATCTTCTCGACGATCTACCTCACCCCGCTCTTTCTCGGCTATGTGCGCGGCTTCTCCGCCTGGCAGACCGGGCTTGCGGTGTTCTCGACCGGCATCGCCTCGGTGATCGGCGTGCCGGTCTATGTCATGCTCGGACGGCGGATCGATCTCCGCTTCCTGATGATGTTCGGGCTGGCCACGTTCGCGCTGGCGATGTGGAGCTTCAGCTTCATCACCCATGAGTGGGGCGGCGATCAGCTCCTGCTGCCGCAGGTGCTGCGCGGCTTCCCGCAGGTCTTCGCCGTCGCGCCCAGCGTCACGCTCGGGTTGGGCAGCCTGCCGCCGGCGCGGCTCAAATATGCGAGCGGGCTCTTCAACATGATGCGCAATCTCGGCGGCGCGGTCGGCATCGCCGTCAGCGGCGCGGTGCTGAACGACCAGACCAACCGCCACTTCCTGGATATCGCCTCGACGCTGACGCCGGCGAACGGCGCGATGGAGACCCTGCTCGCCGGGCTTGCCGCGCGGCTCGGGCCGGTGCTCGGCTCGGCGCGCGCGGGCGAGGCGGCAGCGCTCGGCGAGCTCCATGCGCTGGCCTATCGCGAGGCGGCGACGATGGCCTACGCCGACGCGTTCCGCGCCATCATGCTGGCCTTCGTGATCGCGACCCCGCTCGTGCTGCTGATGCGCAGGGTGGCGCCGCCGCAGGCGCCCCCGGCCGAGGCGCATTGAGCTTGGCCGATTGACCTCGAGAATGGAGAAAATTGCCATGTCCGAATCCGAAGAAATCGTCATTGCCGCCGCCGTGCGCACGCCGCTCGGACGGTTTCAGGGCGAGCTTTCGGGGCTTTCCGCCCACGCGCTCGGCGCGCACGTGATCCGCGCCGCGACGGCGCGCGCCGGGCTGGCGCCGGAGCGGGTCGAGGAGGTCATCATGGGCTGCGTGCTGCCCGCCGGCCAGGGCCAGGCCCCGGCGCGCCAGGCGGCGCGGGCGGCGGGCCTGCCGGATGCGACGGGTGCGACCACCATCAACAAGGTGTGCGGCTCGGGGATGAAGGCGGTGATGCTGGCGCGCGACATCCTCGCCGCCGGCTCGGCGGACATGATCGTCGCGGGCGGCATGGAATCGATGAGCAACGCGCCCTACCTGCTGTTGAAGGCGCGCGGCGGCTATCGCGCGGGCCATGACCGGATGTTCGATCATATGATGCTGGACGGGCTCGAGGATGCCTATGAGCCGGGGAGGCCGATGGGCGATTTCGGCGAGGCCGCGGCAGAGGCCTACCAGTTCTCGCGCGCCGAGCAGGACGCATACGCGATCGAGACGCTGACGCGGGCGCAGGCGGCGATCGCGGAGGGCGCCTTCGCCGCGGAGATCGCGCCGCTCGAGGTGCCGGCGAAGGGCGGGGCGGTGCGGGTCGAGCACGACGAGCATCCGCGAAAAGTCTCGCCCGAGAGGATCCCCGCGCTGAAGCCCGCCTTTCGCGCCGACGGCACGATCACCGCGGCCAGCGCCTCGGCCAACGCCGATGGCGCCGCGGCGCTCCTGCTCACGCGGCGCTCGATCGCCGGGCGCGAGGGGCTGGCGGTGCTGGCGACGATCCGCGGCCAGGCGACGCATTCGCAGGCGCCCGCCTGGTACACCACGGCGCCCATCCCGGCGATCCGCAAGCTGATGGCGAAGCTCGGCTGGCGGGTCGAGGATGTCGACCTCTTCGAGATCAACGAGGCCTTCGCCGTGGTGCCGATGGCGGCGGCGCGGGACCTCGCCATTCCGCGCGCGCGGCTCAATGTCCATGGCGGGGCCTGCGCGCTCGGCCATCCGATCGGCGCCTCCGGGGCGCGGATCATCGTCACGCTGCTCCATGCGCTGCGCCGCGCGGGCGGGAGGCGCGGGATCGCCGCGCTCTGCATCGGCGGCGGCGAGGCGACCGCGGTTGCCATAGAGATCTCCTGAAGGACTTGGAAGGGAAACTCCCATGCAGACAGAAACGGCCCTCGTCACCGGGGCCTCGAGCGGCATCGGTGCGGTCTATGCCGACCGGCTCGCGCGGCGCGGCCACGACCTCGTGATCGTCGCGCGCGATCAGGAGAGGCTCGAGGCGCTCGCCGACCGGCTGGCCACCGAGACCGGCGCGACGGTGCGCGTGCTTGCGGCCGATCTCGGGCGGGCGGAGGAGCTGGCGCGCGTGGAGCGGGCGATCCGCGAGGACGAGAGCATCACCATGCTGGTGAACAATGCCGGGATCGCCGGCGGCGGCCCGCTCGCGAGCGGCGATCCGGATCTCTACGACGCGATCATCCGGCTCAACATCACCGCCGTGACGCGGCTCGCCGCCGCCATCGCCCCGCGCCTCGCCCGGCTCGGGCGCGGCACGATCATCAATCTTTCGTCGGTGACGGCGCTGATGCCGGAGCGGCTGACGCCCGTCTATCCCGCGAGCAAAGCCTATGTGCTCGCCCTCAGCCAATCGCTTGCGGCCGAGCTCGGGCCCAGGGGCGTCAGCGTCCAGGCGGTGCTGCCGGGCATCACGCGCACCGAGATTTTTGCGCGCTCGGGTTCTGACATCAACAGCTTCCCGGCGGAGATGATCATGGAGGCGGGCGAGATGGTGGACGCAGCACTCGCCGGGCTCGACATGGGCGAGACGGTGAGCATTCCCTCGCTGCCGAATGCGGCGGCGTGGGACAGCCTGGCAGAGGCGCGGCTGCGGCTTGGCCCCGATCTTTCGCGCGCCCATCCGGCCGCGCGCTATCTCGCGGAAAAGGTGACGAACTGAGCAGCGCGCGGCGCGCCGCCCAGCCATAGAGGAGATTTCGCCAATGACCGATGTCGCAAGCCCGCCGGTCGATGAGCGGGACGTGGAGACGGAGATCGCGCGGACGATCGCCGCCCATCCGCTCGTGCTCTTCATGAAGGGCACCCCCGCCTTGCCGCTCTGCGGGTTCTCGGCGATGGTCGTCGCGGTGCTGCAACGGCACGGCGTTGCGGTCCACGCGGTGAACGTGCTCGCCGACCCCGCCATCCGCCAGGGCATCAAGGCCTATTCGGACTGGCCGACCATCCCGCAGCTTTATGTCGGGGGCGCGTTCATCGGCGGGGCGGATATCGTGCGCGAGATGCATCAGAGCGGCGAGCTTGAAGAGCTGCTCGGCAACCTCCGATAACGCCGGTTCGCGAAAGGAAGAAAATGCGGCTCTTGGTGGTGGGCGCCGGATCGACCGGCGGATATTTCGGCGGCCGCCTCGTCCAGGCCGGGCGCGACGTGACGTTCCTCGTGCGGCCGCGGCGCGCGGCTCAGCTGCGGGCGGGCGGCTTGCGGATCGTGAGCCCGCACGGCGACACGACGCTCGCGCCGAAGCTGGTCACGGCCGGCGAGATCGCCGGGCCGTACGACGCGGTCCTGCTGACGGTGAAGGCCTTCGCGCTCGAGGCCGCGCTCGCGGACATGGCCCCGGCGGTCGGGCCGGAGACGATGATCCTGCCGGTGCTCAACGGGATGAAGCATGTCGATTTTCTTACCGAGCGGTTCGGCGCCCGGGCGGTCGTCGGCTGCGTCTGCAAGATCGCCGCGACGATCGACGAGGCGGGCCGCATCGTGCAGCTCGCGAAGTTCCAGGAGCTGGCCTATGGCGAGATGGACGGGGCGCCGTCGGCGCGGACCGAGGCGCTCGACCGCTTCATGCACGGCGCCGGGTTCGATGTGCGGCTCTCGCCCGCGATCGCGCGCGAGATGTGGGAGAAATGGGTGCTGCTGGCGGCGATGGGCGGCATCACCTGCCTGATGCGCGGCACCATCGGGGAGATCGAGGCGGCTCCGGGCGGCGCCGATTTTGCCGAGCACTTCCTCGACGAGGTGGTGTCCGTGGTCAATGCGGTGGGCGAAAAACCGAGCGAGGGTTTTCTTGCCATCGCGCGGGCGATGCTGACCGCCAAAGGATCGGGCCAGGCCTCCTCGATGTATCGCGATCTCCAGCAGGGAAGCCCGGTCGAGGCCGACCACATCGTGGGCGACCTGCTGGCGCGCGGGCGCGCTGCGGGGATCGCCACCCCCTTGCTCGCCGCTTCCTATACGCATCTTTCGATCTACCAGCGCCGCCTCGCCGCGGCGTGACCCGCGGCGGTTGTCGCGGCGCTGGACAATGCCCCCCGTGCCGCCCTCATAGAAGGCGGAGCAACCGGGTGGCGGGGCGGGGCGATGGCGTTGGGGCCGATTGGGCGGCGGGTCGGCGGGCTCGGGGATAGGGCGGGCGGGATCGTGACGGCGCTCGGGCTCTTCGCCCGCGCGCTCGCGGCGCGGCGGCCGTCGCCGGTCGATCGCGCGGCGCGGCTCGCCGCCTTGCCACGGATTGCGCCGGTGGCGAGGCCGGTCACGATCCATTGGAACGCCCACCTGGTCCCCTTCATCGAGGCGGAGAGCGATGAGGACCTCGCCGTGGCGCTCGGGGTGGTGCACGCGCATCTGCGGCTGGCGCAGATGGAGATGCTGCGGCTCCTTTCGCAGGGGCGCGTCGCGGAGGTGATCGGGCCGCTCGGGGTGGAGCTCGACCATGCGCTCCGGCTCATCGATTTTCCCCGCGCGGTGCCCGCGATCATCGCCGGGCTTGCCGCGGAGACGCGGCGCTGGTCGGAGGGATTCGTCGCCGGCGTGAATGCGGTGATCGGCCTGGAAAAATTGCCGGCGGAATATGCGCTGCTCGGCGTCCGGCCCGCGCCCTGGACGCTGGCCGATCTCTTCGCCGCGGCGCGGCTGGCGGCGGCGGACGTGAACTGGCTCATCTGGGGGCGGCTGCTGGCGACGCGCGCCGCGCTCGGGCAGAGCGAATGGCGGGCGCTCTGGCCGCGCCTGGTCGCGGCAGCGCCGCCGGCGGAGGCGGAGTGGGTGGCCGAGGCGGCGATGACTTCGTTTGCCCGCCAGGGGAGCAACGCCGCGGTGGTGGCGGGCGGGCGCAGCCGGAGCGGAGCGGGGCTGCTCGCCGCCGATCCGCATCTTTCGGTGGCGCTGCCGAATGTCTGGCTGATCGCCGCGTTCCGCTCGCCGGGCTATCACGCGGCCGGGCTGATGCCGGCCGGGTTTCCCGTGATCGGGATCGGGCGCAACCGGAGCATCGCCTGGGCGGGCACGAATTTGCACGCGGCAAGCAGCGATCTTTTCGATGCCACCGATCTTCCGATCAGCGAGCGCGAGACGGTGATCCGCGTGCGCGGCGGGGGCGAGCGGCGGGTGGTGCTGCGGGATTCGCCGCTCGGGCCGATCGTGAGCGATGGGCGGATGCTGCGGAACCGCCGCCCGCTGGCGCTCGCCTGGATCGGCCACCGGCCGAGCGACGAGATGGGCGCGATGCTCGCGGTGATGCGGGCGGACGGGCCCGAGACCTTCCGCGCCGCGCTCGCCCGCTTCGCGGTGCCCGGGCTCAACATGCTCCATGCCGGGCGGGACGGGCGGATCGGGCACGTGTTCGCGGCACGCTTGCCGCGGCGAGCGCCCGAGATGCCGCCGGACCTCGTGCTCGCGCCGGAGCGGGCCGAGGCGTGGGACGACACCCTCGGCGCGGCGGAGCTGCCGCACCGCACCGACCCGGCGGAGGGGATCATCGTTTCGGCGAACGACGCGCCGCCGAAAACCGAAATTCTGGTCGGGCTTTTCTTCTCCGCAAGCGACCGGGCACGGCGCATGCGCCGCCTCCTCGGCGGCACGGGGCGGCTCGGGCTCGCGGAGCTGGCGGCGCTGCAGCGCGACGTGGTGGCGGAGGGCGCGCCCGCGGTGCGGGATCTGCTGCTCGCGCGGATCGGGCCGCGGTTCGCGCGCCTGCCGGTGGTGCGGGCGCTGGCGGGCTGGCAGGGCGAGTACGGGGAGGGGTCCACGGGCGCGCTGGTGTTCGAGGTGCTGCTCGCCTCGCTCGCCGCGGGGCTCGAGCAGCGCGGACGGCTCAAGGGCGCCGGCGCGGTCTGGACGGCGCGCGCGCTGCTCGCCGCCGAGATCGCGGCGATGGCGGATGCGGGGCTGGCGAAGCTGCTCGCCTCGGCGCTCAGGGACGCAGGGCGGGCGCTGCGGCGCTATCGGAATTGGGGCGGGGCGCACCGCATGCGGCTCGCCCACCAGCTCGCGCGCGTGCCCGTGCTCGGGCGGCGGTTCGTCTATGAGGCGTGGGCGGCGCCGGGGGGCAAGGAGACGCTCAACAAGACCGCCCATCCGCCCGTGCGCGGGCGGCACGCGGTGAGCTACGGCGCCTCGGCCCGCTTCCTCGCCGACCTCGCCGAGCCGGATGCGAACCAGGTGGTGCTGCTCGGCGGGCAGGACGGCTGGCTCGGCGGCGAGAATTTCCTCGACCAGGCACCGCTCTGGCGCGAGGGACGCACGCTCGCGCTGCCGCTCAGCCCGGAGGCCGCGCGCGCCTGGCCGCATCATACGGTGCTGATGCCGGTGGCCTAAAGTCGTGCTGGATGCGACGCCGCTTCTTCGCGCCTATGCACGGCGGCGGCTCGCGCATCTCGCGCGCCAGGACGCGGCGGCGGCGCAGCGCCGGGAGCTGATGGGACTGCTGCGCGCGGCGCGGGAGACGCGCTTCGGCAAGGCCCACGGGTTCGCCGCGATTGGCGACGTCGGCGAATACCAGGCACGGGTAAAGCTCCGGCGCTGGGAGGATTTCTGGCGCGAATGGTGGGCGGGGGATTTTCCCCGCCTCGATGACGTGAGCTGGCCCGGGACCATCCCGTGCTTCGCGAATACGTCGGGCACCAGCGGCGGAACGACGAAGCGCATCCCGGTGAGCCGGGCGATGCTGCGCGCCAACCGCCGCGCCGCACTCGAGGTGCTGGTCTTCCACCTCGCGAACCGGCCGCGAAGCCGGGTGCTCGCGGGCCGCAACTTCCTGCTCGGCGGGAGCACGGCGCTGGAGCGCCTCGCGCCCGGGATCACCGCCGGCGATCTTTCGGGGATCGCGGCCGCGGATGTCCCGTTCTGGGCACGGGGAAGGATATTTCCCCCGTGCGATCTCGCGCTGATGGCGGACTGGGAGCGCAAGATCGCGCTGCTCGCGCCGCTTTCGCTCGAGCGCCAGGTCACCGGCATCTCGGGCACGCCGAGCTGGCTGCTGCTGTTTTTCGCCGAGCTGGCGCGGCTCAGGCCGGGGGCGCGGCTTGCGGAGCTTTATCCCGCGCTCGAGCTGATCGTGCATGGCGGGGTCGGGTTCGCGCCCTATCGCGCGTCCTTCGCTGCCTGGCTCGAAGGGAGCCGCGCCGAGACCCGCGAGGTCTATCCGGCGAGCGAGGGGTTTTTCGCCGTGGCCGATCGCAGCGACGGCGAGGGGATGCGGATGCTGCTCGATAACGGGATTTTCTACGAGTTCGTGCGGCCGGAGGAACTGCCGGAGGCGGTTGGCGCGGCGCCGGAGCGGCGCTGGATCGCGAATGCGGAACTGGGCCGCGAATATGCGCTGGTGCTGAGCACGAATGCCGGGCTCTGGTCCTATGTGCTGGGCGATACGGTGCGGCTTCTCGGGCGCGATCCGCCGCGGCTCGCGGTGACCGGGCGGCTCGGCTGGTCGCTCTCGCTGGCCGGCGAGCACCTGATCGGCGAAGAGCTGGACGCGGGCGTGGCCGAAGCGGCGGCCGGGCTCGGCGGGCGGGTCGCCGATTACGCGGCCGCGGCGCTTGCGCCCGACGCGGGCGATGCGCGGGGCGGGCATCTTTTCATCGTCGAGCTCGATGGGGCCGGGGGGGCCGGAGGCGGGGGGGCCGGAGGCGGGGGGGCCGATGGTTTCGCCGCCGCGCTCGATGTGGCGCTCGCGCGCGCCAACGCGGATTACGCGGCGCACCGCGCGGGCGGGTTCGGGCTCCGCGCGCCGCGGGTCGTGCTGGTTCCGCCCGGCACCTTCGCCGCCTGGATGGACGCGCGCGGGCGGCTCGGCGGGCAGAACAAGGTGCCGCGCGTGATCACGGACGCCACGCTGCTCGACGCGCTGCTGCGGTTCGCGGGCGCGGCGTGAGGCGCGGCGTGAGGCGCGGCGGAGCGCCCGCTTTGCATCCCCTCACGCGCCGGGGGTAAGAAGGCCGTCCGACGTGCGGGAGGGTGGGGCGTCATGGCGCTGAGCAATGTCCGGGCCCTGGTGTTCGATGTTTTCGGCACCGTGGTCGATTGGCGGAGCGGAATCGCGCGCGACGCCGCACCGTTCCTGGCGCGTCACGGCAAGGCGGACGTCGCCCCCGCTGCCTTCGCCCCCGCTGCCTTCGCCGATGCCTGGCGCAAGCGCTACCAGCCGGCGATGGAGCAGGTGCGATGCGGGCGGCGGCCTTTCACCCGGCTCGACGTCCTGCACCGCGAGAATCTCGAGGCCATCCTCAAGGATTTCGGCATCGATACGGCTGCGGTGCCGGCCGCCGAGCTCGACCAATTGAATCTCGCCTGGCACCGGCTCGATCCCTGGCCGGACGTCGTCGCCGGGCTCGCGCGGCTGAAGGCGGGCTTTGTCGTCGCCCCGCTCTCGAACGGCAACATCATCCTGATGATCGATATCGCCAGGCGCGCGGGGCTGGCCTGGGACGCGATCCTGGGCGCGGAGGTGGTGCGCGCCTACAAGCCGACGCCGGAGGCCTATCTGCGCACGGTGGAGGTCCTGGCGATGCGGCCGGCGGAGGTCTGCCTCGTCGCCGCGCACAATGGCGACCTGGCGGCGGCGCGGAAATGCGGGCTCGGCACTGCCTTCGTGCCGCGGCCGACGGAGCACGGCGCGGGCCAGACGACGGATCTGCGCGCCGAGCAGGATTGGGACGTGGCGGCCGCGAATTTCGGCGATTTGGCGACGGCCTTCGGGGTTTGAGGGCTTGGGGACTTAGGGCTCGGGGCTTAGGGATTGCCCGGAACGCCGTAGGCGGGGGAGGCGGCGGGGTCGAGCGCGCGGGCGATGTAGGCCTCGAGCTGCGGCTTGTAGATCGCCCAGGCTTTTTCGAGGGCGGCGATCGGCGCGGTATCGTGCCAGTCGATGCGGAGATCGACCACGGGGAAGGGAAGGTCGCGGACGATGAGCAGCCCGGCGGAATGCACCGGGCCTTCCTCGCCGCCGCCGGCAAGGCCCGCCGCGAGGGCGGCGACCAGGCGGTCGCCGAGATCCGCCGCGGGCGTGGCGAGGAACGCCTCCAGCATGCGTTGGGGAACGGCAACATCGGCGAGGAGGTTGCCCGCGGCGACGCCGCTGGCGCCGGGGCCGGCGCCGGCCACCGCGTGGTGGCGGCCGAGCGTCCGCGCCCCGGAGAAGAAGGAAGTGCCGCCGGAAGGATCGACCAGCGCCAGTTGGCGGTACTCGATGTGCGGCGTGCGCGCGCGGATCGCGGCGAGCGCGACGGCGGCCGTCGCGCCGGCCTGCATGAGGTCGAGCGCCGCGGCGCCAAGGCGCGGATCGGTGATGTTCTGGCTCGCCGCGGCGCCGGCGCCGGCGCGGGCGTGGGCAGAGCGCGCGGCGACCGCGGGCGAGGAGGAGGAGATCGCGACGCCGAAGCTCTGCGTGCGCGCGCAGCGGGCGACGATCGAGAAGGTCATGCGGCTTCGTCGTCGGGGATGACGGCGGTGGCGTCGATCTCGACCAGCCACTCGGGCCGCGCGAGCGCCACCACGACGAGGCCGGTGCAGACCGGATGCACGCCGCGGATATATTCGCCCATCGCACGATAGACCGGCTCCCGATTGCGGATATCGGTGAGATAGACGACGAGCTTGGTGAGGTGCTCCATCCGCGCGCCGGCCTCGGCGAGCAGCGTGCGGATGTTCTCCATTGCCCGGCGGGCCTGCGCCGCCGGATCGCCGATCCCGACGCTCGCCGAGGTTTCGAGGTCTTGGCCGATCTGGCCGCGGAGGAAGACGATGCGCCCGCGCGCGACCACCGCCTGCGCGAGGTCGTTGTCGAGCCGTTGCTCGGGATAGGTGTCGCGCGTGTTGAAGGGGCGAAGGCGCCGATGGGCCATGGATTTTCCCCTCGTTACTCCGCCGCCTTGCGGGGCGGCGGGTTGGCGGCGAACCATTGCCGCACGGCGGGATCGCCCGCCGCCGGCGTCGCCCCGCGCATGACGCGATCCGAAAGCCCGGCCGA
This sequence comes from uncultured Pseudomonadota bacterium, assembly GCA_963840545.1. Classification (GTDB taxonomy): domain Bacteria; phylum Pseudomonadota; class Alphaproteobacteria; order Acetobacterales; family Acetobacteraceae; genus JAKAWQ01. The sequence goes on from CAWIZE010000002.1 coordinate 1,538,591, forward strand.
TTTTTTGACGAAGGCGAGCGGGCCCTCCCAGCCGAAATTGCGCCAGACGGCGGCGAGATGCGCGAAGGGCGGGGACTGGGCGAAGAGCTGGAAGGTGAGCCGGTGGCCGGCATAGTCTGAGTTGAGGAGGTCGCGGGCGAAGGCGAGCAGGCGGCGGCGGTCCTCGGCCGTCCAGTCGGCGTTCACGGTGTAGAATTTCTCGAGCCAGGGCCGGGTTTCCTCGGCCTCGAAGGCGGCCTTGTCGGGCGTGACGCAGATCTGCCCGCCGCAGAGCTCGCGGGCGATGTGCATCATATGATGCAGCTCGGAGCAGGCGAGCACGCGCCCGCAATAGAGGAGCGACTGGTTCGGCATCAGCAGCCCGCCCGGGCTCCGCTCGGCCAGCGTCACCGCGGCGGTGAGATGGGCGTTGATGCCCTCGCGATAGACCGCGAGTTGAGCGAGTTTCTCCTGCACCGCCTGCTGCTTCTCGAGCCCGGTCTGGCGGGCGTTGAAGAGGGCGGCGCCGATCATCATGTCGGCGAGCTTGAGGTTGCGCTGGACGAAGGCGAAGGCGGAATAGCGGTGCAGCGTCGCGCGGATGAAGGCGGCGGCCTTGGTGTGGCGATGGAAGAGCACGTTCTCCCAGGGGATCAGCACATTGTCGAAGATGACGAGGGTATCCACCTCGTCGAAGCGGTTGGCGAGCGGGTAGTCCGCGGCGGGCGCGCGGCCGGCGAAGCCGGTGCGGCAGATGAATTTGAGGTTGGGCGAGGCGAGATCGCAGATGAAGCCCACCGCATAGCCGGAATAGGCCTCGTTGCCCCAATTGGCGATGGTCGGCTTGACGAAGGCCTGGTTCGCGTACGCGGCGGCCGTTTCGTATTTGGCGCCGCGGACGATGATCCCCGCGTCCGTCTCCTTCACCACATGGAGCAGCATGTCCGGGTCCTGCTCCTGCGGCGGCTTCGAGCGGTCGCCCTTCGGGTCGGTGTTCGCCGAGACGTGGAACGGATCGTTCGCGATCACGCGGCGGATATGGGTGGCGATGTTGCGCGCGTATTGCGGGTCGGCCTCGTTCAGCACGTCCTGCCCGTCATGGAGCGACCACATCTCACCCACCGTCTCGTCGCCGACGCGGGTGACGACGCCGCCGATATCCTCGAGCACCGCATCGGTGGCGCGGCGCTTGTCCCACCAATCCTGCCCGCGCAGCGGCAGCCGGTTGGCGATGGCGTGGCGCTCGCCTTCTTCTGCATAGGACATGATATCTTGCGTCGCCGCCTCGTGCGCCATGTCGTGGATGCGGGCGCGGATATCGACCAGCGGGCGGAACATCGGGTGGGTGGTTACGTCGCGGACGCGCTCGCCGTTGACGTGAACCTCCCGCCCGTCACGGATCGAATCGCGATATTGATCACCGTTGCGGATCATGCGGTTTTTCTTTCCCCGCCGGCGGCGGCGGAGGAGGCTAGCAGGCGGCCGAGGCCGGCTTCAAACCCTCTCCCCCGGGCACGTCTCCCCCCGGCACCTCTCCCCCCGGCTGCTGCGCCGGTTTGACGAAATCCCGCCCGAGGGTGATGAATTGTATCCCGCCCGGCGGTTTGCCTTGGCCGCCGGCGGTGGCCCGCCCATATGGGCGGTGGACGCATGGGCGGAGGACGGGGGCTTCATGGCCGGTCGGCAATACGCGGTCTTCATCGACGGCGAGGTGGGCACGACGGGGCTCGATCTCCGCCGCCGCCTCGAGGCAATGGACGGCATCGCCCTGCGCAGCCTGCCCGAGGCCAAGCGGAAGGACCCGGCGGCGCGGCAGCTTCTGATGGCCGAGGTCGATCTCGTCGCCCTCTGCCTGCCGGACGCGGCGGCGAGGGAATCGGTGGCGCTCGCTGCCGCGCTCGGCGCCGCCGCCCCGAAGATCATCGATGCGAGCACGGCCCACCGCGTTGACCCCGACTGGGTGTACGGCTTCCCCGAGATGGCGCCGGGCCAGGCCGGGCGCATCACCGCCGCGCGGCGCGTGAGCAACCCCGGCTGCTATCCGACCGGGGCGATCGCGCTGCTGCGCCCGCTGGTCGATGCCGGGCTCCTGCCGCCGGACTACCCGGTGACGGTCAACGCGGTCAGCGGCTATTCGGGCGGCGGGCGGAGCATGATCGCCGCGCACGAGGCGAGCGGCGGGCCGGCCTTCGAGCTCTACGGCCTCGGGCTCACGCACAAGCACGTGGCGGAGCTTTTCCGCTATTCCGGGCTTTCGCGCCGCCCGATCTTCGTGCCCTCGGCCGGGCATTACCGGCAGGGCATGCTGGTTTCGGTGCCGCTTCATCTCGATCTGCTGGCAGGCCGGCCGCGCGCTTGCGATCTGGAGGCCGTGCTGCGCGAGCGCTACGCGGGCAGGCCGCTGGTCTCGCTCGCCGCCGTGCCCGCGGACGGGCGGCTCGAGCCCGAGGCGCTCAACGGAACCGACCGGCTCGAGCTTCGCGTGTTTGGCAACGAAGCAGAGCGCCAGGCGGTGCTGGTGGCGCTGCTCGACAACCTGGGCAAGGGCGCGGCGGGGGCCGCGGTGCAGAACATCGCCCTGATGCTCGGCCTCGCCGAGCCGGCCACGGCGCGCGAGAAGGCCGCGCTCGATGCATGAGATGACCTTGGGATCCGCCGTGCCGGCGGGCCGCGGGCCGCTTTTCACCTTCGATGGCGCCGCACCCCGGGTCGCGCCGGACGCCTTCATCGCGCCGACCGCGGCGGTGATCGGCGATGTCGTGATCGGCGAGCGCTCGGGGGTCTGGTTCCACTGCGTGGTGCGCGGCGATACCCACTTCATCCGCATCGGCGCGCGCACCAACATCCAGGACGGCACGATCGTGCACGTGGCGACCGGGCGCTTCCCCTGCCTGATCGGCGATGACGTGACGGTCGGGCACGCGGCCATCGTCCATGCCTGCACGCTCGGGAACTGGGCGTTCGTCGGCATGGGCGCGACGGTGCTCGACGGCGCGGTGATCGAGGAGGGCGGCCTGCTCGGCGCCGGTGGATTGTTGCCGCCGGGCAAGCGGATCGGCCGCAACGAGCTCTGGATGGGCCAGCCCGCGCGCCTGGTGCGCGTGATGAGCCGCGAGGAGCGGATGGAGTTCGACACCAACGCGATCCACTACGCCGAACTCGCCCAGCGCTTTCGTGCCGGCCTCGGGCCGGGGTGAAGGCATGCGGCGCCGCGAGGAGACGAAGCGATGAAGCGCGGCATTCTCGTCCTGACGGCGGCGCTCGCGCTCGGCGCCTGCGCGCCGACGCCGCCGCCCTCGACGGCGCAGCTGCCGCCGGGCGCGTTCGGCGGCAACGACGACAACGACATCATGGCGATCAATACCGCCGCCTGGGCCTTCTCGAATCCGGCCCGCACCCATGGCAACCCGATCAATGCCGTCCGCGCCGTGCTGGCGATCGAGTATCTCGGGGGCGAGCTTTCTTCGAGCCCGCGCTGGAACTTCATGTCCCCGCTCACCAAGCTCTCCATGCTCCAGGCGCGCGAGGAAGTGCGCGAGACGCTCGGGATCGCGCCGGATGCCCCGTCGCAGGCGGTGGCGAACGCGCTGCTCGCGCTCTCCGGGAACCCGACCCCCGCCGCCGCGGCGCAACTCCTGAAGCCGCCGGTCTTCACCCTCCCGCCCGAGGAAACCTTGGCGCGGATCGAGAACCTGCCGTACTCTGCAAACAGCCAACCTGGCGAGCCACCGCGCGAGTGAGCAGGAATATCCCGGCGGCGGGAACATCTGCTTCGTCTGCGGGTAGCGCGGCTGAGCTTAAGGAAGGACTAGGGGACAGCCTCCCCTGGTTTTGCTTGAGATCAGGCGACCTTCCGCGCGAGGGCGGCCGGCAGTGCGGCGATGGCGCGGTTGACCAGCGTCGCGTCGGCAGCGGCATCGAGCTCGCGGCGGATCGCCTCGGCCGCGACCCGCGTCGCCGCGTCGGTCGCGGCGATCCGCACTTCGGTGACGGCCGCCTTTTCGGCCGCTTCGATGCGGGCGATCGCCATCCGCTCGCGCCGGCGCGCCGCTTCCTCCGCCTCCGTGGCGGCAATCGCTGCGATCCGCGCGGCCTCGGCCTTGGCTGCTGCGAGGAGGCTTTTTGCCTCCGCGAGCGCCGCCGCGCGCCGCGCCGCCGCGTCCTTCAGCATTGCCTCGGCCTCCTGGCGGAGCCGGGTCGCCTCGTCGAGCTCGGCGCGGATCGTGGTCGCCCGCGCGTCGAGCATGCCCGCGATCACGGACCACAGGCGCTTGCCGAAGATCAGGAAGAAGATCACGAAGGCGACGAAGACCCAGAATACGGACTGGGCGAAAGGCGAGACCAGGAGAGAGAACGTCGTGACCATCGCGCTCAGCCCCCGGTCGTGGTGAGCGTCGTGGTGAGCGCGGCCTCGAGCGTCGCCGGAGCGGGCGCGCGGCCGGTCAGCCGTTCGATCATCGCCCGCGCGGTCTCGCGCGCCACCTCGCGCAAGGCGCCCATGGCGTCCCTGCGCGCGGCGCCGATCCGCGCCTCCGCGGCGCGGAGCTCGGCCTCGAGCCGCTGGTTCAGCCCGGCCGCCTGGCGTGCGGCCGCCTCGCGTGCCGTCCGCGTCGCTTGCGCGATCTCGGCCTGCGCCTCGGCCCGTGCGTTGCGCGCCGCCGCCATCAGCTCGGCCACCGCCGTGTCCGCCTCCGCCTTGGCCGCCTTCGCCGCATCGAGGTCGGCGGCGATCCGCCGCGCCCGCTCCTCGAGCACCGAGGCCGCCTGCGGCAGCGCCCAGCGCGCCAGCAGGAGGTAGAGCACGAGGAAGATCAGCGCCATCCAGACGACCTGGCTGGTCGTCAGCTCGTTGCCGAACTGGAACTGCGGCATGCCGCCCGATTCCGCGGCCCGGCCCGCGGCCGGCGCGAGCGCGAGCGCGGCGGCCAGCGGCCAGGAAGGGAGGGTGCGGAGCATGATGCGGAGAATCGCGGGCGCTTCCGGGCGGCGTCTCAGCCGAAGAGGATGAGGAACGAGATCAGCAGCGCGTAGAGCGCGACCGCCTCGGTCAGGGCGAAGCCGAGAATGCCGAGGCCGAACACCTGGTCGCGCGCGGCGGGGTTGCGCGCCACGCTGTTCACCAGGGCGGCGAAGATGTGGCCGATGCCGACGCCGGCGCCGGCAACGCCGATCGCGGCAAGGCCGGCTCCGATATCCCTGGCGAGGATGGCGGCGGTCTGGGGGTTCATGTCCGGATTCCTTTCGGTGGGAAGGTCAGTGCAGATGCACCGCATCGTGCAGGTAGAGGCAGGTGAGCACGGCGAAGACGTAGGCCTGGAGCCCGGCCACGAGCAGCTCGAAGCCCACCAGCACGACGTTGATGGCGAGCGGGATCACGCCTGCCGCGATTCCGACGACGCCGAGCGCGGCGGCGACGATCAGCATGAAGCCAGCGAACACTTCCCAGAGCACGTGCCCGGCGACGATGTTCGCGAAAAGCCGGATCGAGAGCGAGACGGGCCGCGAGAGGAAGGTGAGGATCTCGATCGGCACCAGCACCGGGGCGAGCAGCTTCGGCGCGCCGGCGGGCATGAAGTAGGTGAAGAAATGGAGCTTGTGCTTCACCAGCCCGACGATGATGGAGAGCGCGAAGACCATCACCGCGAGCGCCGCGGTCACCGCGATGTGGCTGGTGAAGGCGAAGAAATAGGGGAAGAGGCCGACCAGGTTGCCGAAGAGGATGAAGAAGAAGAGCGTGAAGACGAAGGGAAAAAAGGATTTCCACCCCTCACCGATGATGTCCTCGCAGAGCCTGGCGACGAACTCGTAGCCGAGCTCGGCGGCCGCCTGGGTGCGCGCGGGAACGATCGCCCGCGCGCGCATGCCGTAGCCGAAGAGTGCCAGCACCAGCGCCGCCGTCAGCAGCATCATCAGGTTGGCGTTGGTGAAGTTCACCGAGGCGCCGATAGGGCCGAGGCTCGTCGCCAGCCGGAACTGGCCCAGTGCGTCGATCGAGGGTCCTGCCGCCACCCGTGCCCGTCTCCCCAAGCTGGACGGCCCCACCGGACCGCCTCGGAACTCTTCTCAGCGCCCCGATCCCTGATCGGATCGGGGCCCCGGCTCGTGGCGCGGCTTGAACAGACGCCACACGTTCAGAACGCCCGCCGCCGCGCCGAGCACGACGAACAGCATGATCAGCCACGGCGCGGTGCCGAGCCAGCGATCGAGCGACCATCCGATGGCCACCGCCACCACCATGGCGGCGACCATCTCGCCTGCCACCCGGAACCCCATCGCGAGCGGCTTTTCCGCCCAGCCGAGCCCGCCCGCTTTCTCCGGCGGCGCGGCCTCGAGCCCGGACTTCACCCGGGCAGCCCGGAGCCGCTCCTCGAATGAGGGGTCCGGTCCGGCCGGCGGTTCGGCCATCGGCTCTCCTCCGCAAAGTCGCGCCTTGGCGGAAGGCGCCGGTTTGGTAACGACGGCGTCCCCGGGTGTCAAGGACGCGGCACCGGGGAGAGAGCCTGGCTCGGGCCGGCGCCTATTCGGCGGCCATGCGCGGGGGATCGGCCATCTCGTGGGCGGCGGCGAGATCGACCGAAATCAGCCGCGAGATGCCGCGTTCCTGCATGGTGACGCCGTAGAGCCGGTCCATCCGCGCCATCGTCAGCGGATGGTGGGTGGTGATCATCATCCGCGTGCCGCAGTCGCGCACGATGTCCTCGACGAGGCGGCAGAACCGCCCGACATTGACGTCGTCGAGCGGCGCGTCGACCTCGTCGAGCACGGCGACCGGGGCGGGGTTGCAGCGGAAGACGGCGAAGATCAGCGAGAGCGCGACCAGCGCCTGCTCGCCGCCCGAGAGGAGCGAGAGTTGGGCGAGCTTCTTGCCCGGCGGCTGGGCGTAGATCTCGAGCCCGGCGGCGAGCGGATCGTCCGCCCCGACCAGCGCCAGATGCGCCCGCCCGCCGCCGAACATGCGCGAGAAGAGCGCCTGGAAGTTCCGGTCGACCGCGGTGAAGACCGCGGAGAGCCGTGCCCGGCCCTCGCGGTTGATATGGCCGACCGAGCCGCGGAGCTTGGCGATCGCGGTGGCCAGCTCCTCGCTTTCGCGGACGATGCCGTTGATCCGCTCCTCGATCTCGGCGGCCTCGATCTCGGCACGCAGATTGACCGGGCCGATGGCCTCGCGCTCGCGGAACAGCCGCTCGAGGCGCCGCCGCGCCGCTTCCTCCGCCTCCTGGGGCTCGGGCAGCACGGCGTCGGCGCCGAGGCGCTCGCGGACGCGGAGATCGACCGCCTCGAGCGCGGCCGCGCCTTGCGCCAGCGCCGCCTCGCCGCGGAGCTGCCGCTCGCGCCCCGCCGCCACCTTGCGCTCCGCGGCTCGCGCCGCGCGGTCGTCCGCCTCCCCCGCCTGCTCGGCCGCGGCGAGGGCGGCGGCGGCGGCGCGGTGGGCCTGCTCCGCGGCCTCGAGCGCGTTGATCGCCGTGCCCTCCCGGGCGGCGATGGCGTCCGGAAGGGCGGCGAGCGCGGCGTGCTCGGCCTCGGCCTGGGCGCGCCGCTCGGTGAGGTCGCGGGCGCGCGCACCCGCTGCGTCCCGCCGTTCCTGCCAGCCTTCCCGCTCCGCGGCGATCGCCGCGGAGCGGGCGGCCAGTGCCGCGGCCCGCGCCGCGATCGCCGCCTGCTCGCCGCGGGCGGCGGCCTCGCGGGCGCGGGCGGCGGCGAGCAGGCGGCGTGCCGCCTCGAGTGTTGCGCGCGCGGCCGCCGGATCGGGGAGAGCGGCGCGGTCGGCTTCGAGGCGGGCGAGGCCGGCCTCGAGCTCCGCGCGCTCGGCGGCGATCCGCCCCGTTTGCTCCCCGAGCCCATCGAGCCGCACCGCCGCGGCGCCCGCCTCCCGCCGCAGCGCCTCGCCCTTGCCGCGAAGCTCCTGGAGCCGCCGCTCGGCCTCGCGCCTTGCCTGCTCCGCCTGGGCGGCGGCCGCGAGCGCGGCATGCTCGGCGGCCGCGAGGCTTTCCTGCTCGCCGCGGGCGGCCTCGGCGGCCGTTTCCGCGGTGGCGAGCTGGCGGCGGATGGCGGCGAGCCGGTTGCGCCCGGTGAGCCTGACGGCGGTGGCGCTCGGCGTGCCCGGCGGGACCGAATACCCGTCCCAGCGCCAGAGCCCGCCCTCGCGCGAGACGAGCGCCTGGCCGGGGACGAGGCGTTCCTGCAGGGAGGCGGCCTCCTCGGCGGCGACCAGGCCGATCAGCGCCAGCGCCCGGGCGAGCGTGGGCGGGGTGGGCAAGAGCGCGGAAAACGGCGCCGCGGCATCGGGAAGCGGCGGCGCGTCGGTGAGCGCCGGCAGCTCGCGCCAGCGCCCGGCATCGGCTTCGAGCGCCTCGCCCAGCGCGGCCGCGAGCGCCGCCTCGAGGCCCGGCGGCACGGCGAGCCGATCGGCGAGCCCGTCGGCGGACGCTTTTTCCTTCCCTGCCGCGAGGACAGCGGCAAGCGCCTGGGATTCCGCGGCAAGGCGCGTCCGCTCGCCCGCCGCGGCGGCGAGGACGGTGCGGGCGCGCTCGTGCGCCGCCGCGGCCGCCTGGCGCTCGGCTTCGCGTTGCTCGCGTGCCGCGCGCGCCTCGGCCACAGCGGTCTCGGCGGTGGCCTCGGCGGCCTCGGCTTCGGCGAGCCGGGCGGGATCGGGCCGGGCGGCGAGGAACCGCTCGCGTTCGCGCTCGAGCAGCACGAGCTGCTCGCCGAGCCGTGCGAGGCGCTGGCGCGTCCGGCGGCACTCGGCCTCGAGCGCGCCGGCGCGGGCGGTGAGCGAGGCGGCCTCGTCGGCCGCCCGGTCCGCCGCCTTTTCCGCTTCGGCCGCTTCCGTCGCGGCAGCGGCGAGGGCGGCTTCGATCGCCGCCGACCGGTCGGGCTCCGCCGCGGCCGCGGCGGCGATCTCGTCCGCTTCGCCGGCGAGCCGGGCGATCGCCGCCTCGGCGTCGGCCGCGAGCGCGGCGGAATGGGTGAGGTCGCGCTCGATCTCGGCGAGCCGCGCCCGGGACGCGGCAAGCGCCGCCCGGGCCCGCGCCGCCTCGGCCTCGATCTGCTCGCGGGCGAGCCGTGCCCGCTCGAGCGCGGTGCGCGCCTCCGCCTCGGCGTCGCGCAAGCCCGGCAGGCGCGCGGCCGAGGCGGTGGCGCGGGCGCTCGCGGCGGTCGCTTCCTCGGTCGCCTCGGCGAGGCTCGCGCCGGCGCCGGCAAGCTCGGCCGCGGCCGCATCATGCGCGGCGAGCGCGCGCGCCCGCTCGATTGCCAGCAGCTCCGCCTCGGCCGCGCGGATCGCCCCGCCGAGGTTGCGGTAGCGGCTCGCCTGGCGCGCCTGGCGCTTGAGGCCGGCGAGCTGCTCCTCGAGCCCGGCCTTCAGCTCCTCGGCACGGGCGAGGTTGGCCTCCGCCGCCTGGAGCTTGAGCTCCGCCTCGTGGCGCCGGGCGTGCAGCCCGGTGATGCCGGCGGCCTCCTCGAGCAGCGCCCGCCGCTCCTCCGGCCGCGCCGCGATCAGCGCCGCCACCCGCCCCTGGCTCACCAGGGCCGAGGAGCGCGCGCCGCTGGCGAGGTCGGCGAGCAGGGTCTGGACGTCGCGCGCCCGCACCTCCTCGCCGTTGATGCGGAAGGCGCTGCCGCGCCCGCGCTCGACGCCGCGGCTGATCGCGAGCTCCGCGGCCGCGTGGAAAGGCGCGGGCAGGGGCTCCTCGCCGGCCTCCAGCGTCAGCGTCACCTCGGCGAGGTTGCGCGCCGGCCGGGCGGTGGTGCCGGCGAAGATCACGTCCTCCATCTCGCCGCCGCGGATCGAGCGGGCGCTCGTCTCGCCCATCACGAAGCGCAGCGCGTCGACGACGTTGGACTTGCCGCACCCGTTCGGTCCGACGATGCCGGTGAGCCCCGGCAGGATCTCGATCAGGACCGGCTCGGCGAAGCTTTTGAAGCCAACCAAGCGCAGGCGGGTGAAGCGGGCGGGCAAACAGGCTCCTTCAGCCGCCGGCGGCGGCGATCAGCTGGGCGAAGTCCGCGTAGGGCATCTCCCCGGCATGCGACTGACCGTTGATGATGAACGTCGGCGTCGAGTTCGACGTGATATTTTTGTTGGGCCTCCTGCGCCTCGGCCAGGATGAAGTTCTCGAGCGCCTTGTTGGCGATCGCCGCGTTGAAGGTCGCGGCCGGCATGCCGGCAAGCGCCGCCAGCTTCTGGATCTCGGCGGTCGAGTTCACGTCCGGGGCGAAGGCCCAGCGGTCCTGGCTCGCGAAGAGGGCGAAGACGAAGGGGGCGTAGCGCGCGGGCGGCAGCGTCCGCGCCACCATCGCCGCGGTCAGCGCCACTCGGTCGAGCGGGAAGTCGCGGAAGATCCAGTAGGCCTTGCCCGGCGTGATCAGCTTGCTCTCGACCTCGGGCATCGTCTGGTTGGCGAAGGCGGCGCAATGGGTGCAGGTGAGGGAGAAATATTCGATGACATGGACCTTGGCCTTGGGATCGCCCAGCGTCCTGAGGCCGAAAGCCGGATCCGGGCCCGCGGGGGGATTGGCGGCCGCGCGGGCGATGGCGGGGAGGGAGGCCGCCGCGGCGGCCGCGAGGAGGGAGCGGCGCAAGAGGGGCATGTTGGGACCTCGGAGCAGGTGATCGGAAAGCGGGCGATAAGGCGGGGCGGGCCGGATCGGCGCCGCCCTGCCCGGGGAAAAAGGGCCCCGCGCCCATCTCCGGTCAAGCCCCCGCGCGGCGTCCTCGTCCCCGGACCCCGCAGCGCGGCATGCAAGGCCCTCATGCGAGCCTTGGGCGATACTTGTTTCAGGCCGATCCTATCTTTGTTTTCCGCGGGTTGCGTGGGCGTTCGCTCCATCTTGACGCGCCGGGCGGCCGCCTCGGGCGAGGCTTGAACCGGCGCGCGTTTCGACGCAATATGCAACCGGTCCTGATTGCATACGGCGCTCGGGACGATCCACCCGGGAGGAACAACACATGTGGACGAAGCCGAAGGTCGTGGAGATCGCCGTGGGCATGGAAATCAACGCCTACGCCTGCGCGGATCTCGACTGAACGTCTCGAACTTCGCTCGCGCCGGGAGGGGATTGAGGGCGAATCCTTCCCGGCGTTCGTTTTGCTGACCATGCGGATCATCGTTCTCGGGGCTGCGGCGGGCGGCGGGTTCCCGCAGTGGAACTGCGGCTGCCCCAACTGCGCGCGGGCGCGTCGGGGCGAGCCCGCGGCGTCTCCCCGTACCCAGTGCTCGCTCGCCGTCTCAGCGGACGGGGAGGCGTGGCTCCTGCTCAACGCCGCGCCGGATCTGCGCGAGCAGATCGCCGGGACGCCTTCCCTCCATCCGCGGGCGGGCGGACGCGCCAGCCCGATCAAGGGCGTCGCCGTCAGCGGCGGCGATGTCGACGCGATCGCCGGCCTGCTGCATCTGCGGGAAAGCCAGACGCTGGCGCTCTATGCCTCGCGCCGGGTGCTGACGCTGATCGCCGCCAATCCGATCTTCCGCGTGCTCGATCCCGCCTCCGTCGCGCGCCGCGAGTTGATGCTCGGCCGGCGGGAAGCGCTCGCCGATGTCGCGGGCCGGCCGCTCGGCCTCACCATCGAGGCCTTCGCCGTCCCGGGCAAGGTTGCGCTCTATGCCGAGGAGGAGGGCGAGGAGGGCCTCGGCGCCGCGGAGGGCGATACGGTCGGGCTCGCGGTGAGCGACGAAACCGGCGCGTGCTTTCATTTCGTTCCCGCCTGTGCCGCGCTTTCGGAGGCGCTGCTCGCCCGCCTCCGCGGCTCGCGCCTCGTCTTCTTCGACGGCACGCTGTGGACGGACGAGGAGATGATCCGTCTCGGCCTTGGGGCGAAGACCGGCCGCCGCATGGGCCATCTCAGCGTCTCGGGCGGCGAGGGCTCGCTCGCCGGCCTCGCCCCGCTCGGCATCGCGCGCAAGGTTTTTGTCCATGTCAACAACAGCAACCCGATGATCCTCGAGGATTCGCCCGAGCGGGCGATCCTCGCGCGCGCGGGCTGGGAAGTCGCCTGCGACGGAATGGAGATCGCGCTGTGACGAGCCTGATCGGTCCTGCCGAGCTCGAAGCCCGACTGCGCGCGATCGGCGCCGAGCGCTATCACAACCGCCATCCCTTCCACGCCCTGCTGCATGGCGGGCGGCTCGACCGCCGGCAGGTGCAGGCCTGGGCGCTCAACCGCTATTACTACCAGTGCCGAATCCCGCTGAAGGACGCGGCGCTGATGGCGCGCTGCGAGGATCCCGCGCTCCGCCGCGTCTGGCGCCAGCGGCTGGTCGATCACGACGGCACGGTGCCGGGGGAGGGGGGAATCGAGCGCTGGCTCCGCCTCACCTCCGGCCTCGGCCTCGATCGCGATTACGTCGCCTCGACCGCGGGCATCCTGCCGGCGACGCGCTTCGCCGTCGACGCCTATGTCGCCTTCGTCCGCGACCGCTCGCTGCTCGAGGCGGTCGCCTCTTCGCTCACCGAGATCTTTTCGCCTGCGATCATCTCCGAGCGCGTGGCCGGCATGCTCGCAAACTACGATTTCGTCACGCCCGAGACGCTCGCCTACTTCAACGCCCGCCTCGACCAGGCGCCGCGCGACGCCGATTTCGCGCTCGACTACGTCAAGCACCATGCGCGCACGCCCGAGCAGCAGCAGGCGGCGATCGGCGCGCTCGTCTTCAAGTGCGACCTGCTCTGGGCGCAGCTCGACGCGCTCCATCACGCCTATGTCGCCCCCGGCCATGTCCCACCCGGGGCATTCGGCGCCGGCTGATGAGCGCCGCACCCCTCACCGCCGCGAGCCGGCCGGGCCTCTCGCCGCACGCGCGGATGAAGGACGACGCGGCGCGCGGCGGCTGGGTCCTGCTCGGGCCGGAGCGGGTGCTGATGCTCGACGCGGTCGCCGCCGAAATTCTGGCGCTTTGCGATGGGACGGCGGCGATCGGCGCGATCGCCGACGAGCTCGCCCGCCGCCACGCCGCCCCGCGCGAGGAGGTCCTGGGCGATGTTCTCGAAATGCTCCAGGGGCTCCGCGACAAGGGATTGCTCGTCGCATGAACGCGGTCCGCCCCAAGTTCGGTCCCCCGCTCGCCCTGCTGGCCGAGCTCACGCATCGCTGCCCGCTCGGCTGCCCCTATTGCTCCAACCCGCTGACGCTCGATCGCGTGCGGGACGAGCTCGACACCGCGACCTGGCTGCGGGTGATCGACGAGGCCGCAGCGCTCGGCGTGCTGCAGATCCATTTCTCCGGCGGCGAGCCGCTGGTGCGCCGCGATCTCGCGACGCTGATCGGCCATGCCCGCGCCGCCGGGCTCTACACCAACCTGATCACCTCGGCGGTGCTGCTCGACGAGGCGCGCCTCGCCACCCTCGCCGCGGCGGGCCTCGAGCACGTGCAGATCAGCGTCCAGGACACCGCGCCCGCCAACGCCGACCGCATCGCCGGCTACGATGGCGGGCACGGCAAAAAACTCGCAGCGGCCGGAATGGTGCGCGCCGCCGGCCTGGCGCTCACCATCAACGCGGTGATGCACCGCCAGAACCTCGCCCATCTCCCCGAAATGATCGAGCTGGCGCTCGCGCTCGGCGCCGGCCGGCTCGAGGTCGCGCATGTGCAGTATTACGGCTGGGCGCTCGCCAACCGGCCAAGCCTGATCCCCCGACGCGAGGAGGTGCGCGCGGCGGTCGTGGTGGTGGCGGCGGCGCGCGAGCGGCTCAAGGGCCGCCTCGTCATCGACCACGTGGTGCCGGATTACTACGCGCGCCGGCCGAAAGCCTGCATGGGCGGCTGGGCGCGGCAGTTCGTCAATATCGCGCCCTCGGGCCTGGTGCTCCCGTGCCACGCGGCCCAAGGCATCCCGGGGATGCGATTCGATTCGGTTAAGGAACGGTCTCTCGGGGACATCTGGGCGGGCTCGGAGGCCTTCGAGCGTTTCCGCGGCACCGCCTGGATGCCCGAGCCGTGCCGCTCATGCGAGCGCCGCGAGATCGATTTCGGCGGCTGCCGCTGCCAGGCGATGGCGCTCACCGGCGATGCCGGCGCGACCGATCCGGCCTGCGCGCTTTCGCCCCACCATGCGCGGCTGCTCGCGCTGGCGGAGGCCGAGAGCGAAACTACCGCGCCGCCGGCGTTCGTCTATCGCCGTTATGCGAAGACCCCGCGCGAAGAAGAGCTTCCGGTCTAGGGCCAGGGGCTCTGCCCCTGGACCCTGCCAGGGCCCAAGGTTCCAAGTATGGGAGGCCCTGGACCCCATTGTTCATTTGTGCCGCGCAGCGCGTGGGGGGTCCAGGGGCCCAGCCCCTGGTTTTTTGATCTAATAAATCACGACGCTGCGGATCGATAAGCCCTGCGTCATCAGGTCGAACGCATCGTTGATGCGCTCGAGCGGCATGGTGTGGGTGATGAGGTCGTCGATGTTCACCCGGTGGTCCATGTACCAATCGACGATGCGCGGCACGTCGGTGCGGCCGCGCGCGCCGCCGAAGGCCGAGCCCTTCCACACCCGTCCGGTGACGAGCTGGAAGGGGCGGGTGGAAATTTCCTGGCCGGCGCCGGCGACACCGATGATCGTGCACACCCCCCAGCCCTTGTGGCAGCACTCGAGCGCCTGGCGCATCAGCGTGGTGTTGCCGACGCACTCGAAGCTGTAGTCGGCGCCGCCGCCGGTGAGCTCGACGAGGTGTCCGACGATGTCGTCGATCCCCTTGGGATTGACGAAGTGGGTCATGCCGAACTTGCGGGCGAGCGCCTCGCGCTTCGGGTTGAGATCGACGCCCACGATCATTTCGGCGCCGGCCATGCGCGCGCCCTGGATGACATTGAGGCCGATGCCGCCGAGCCCGAAGACGACGACCCGCGCGCCCGGCTCGACCCTGGCGGTGAAGATCACCGCGCCGATCCCGGTGGTGACGCCGCAGCCGATATAGCAGACCTTGTCGAACGGTGCGTCCTTGCGGATCTTCGCCACCGCGATCTCCGGCAGCACGGTGTGGTTGGCGAAGGTCGAGGTGCCCATGTAGTGCAGGATCGGCCGGCCATTGAGCGAGAAGCGGCTGGTGCCGTCCGGCATCAGGCCGCTTCCCTGGGTGGCGCGGATCTTCTGGCAGAGATTGGTCTTGCGGCTGAGGCAATACTCGCACTCGCGGCATTCCGGCGTGTAGAGCGGGATGACGTGGTCGCCGGGCTGCACCGAACGCACGCCCTTGCCCACCTCGAGCACGATTCCCGCGCCCTCGTGGCCGAGGATGGCGGGAAACAGCCCCTCCGGATCGGCGCCGGAGAGCGTGTATTTGTCGGTGTGGCAGATGCCGGTGGCCTTGATCTCCACCAGCACCTCGCCTTCGTGCGGCCCCTCGAGATGAACCGTGTCGATGCTGAGCGGCTTGCCGGCTTCGAAGGCGATGGCGGCGCGGGTTTCCATGGCGGGCACCTCAATGGAGTGGTGGGCGAAGGGAACGACGCGTCACCGGGCGATTCAGGCGGGCAGCTTCCCTGAGGCCTTCGCCAGATGCGTGGCAATATAGTCCATCAGCCCGGGCGACAGGCAATCATAGGGTTCCAGGCCGAGTTCGCGCAGCCGCGCTCGCACCCCAGGCATCCGATCCGGCGGGAACCCGGACTCGATGATCGAGGAGACGAATGCGGCGAATGTCGGCGGCGCCCACCCGGCTTCGCGCAGCCGTTCGGGATGGACGAAATCGAGACCCTGGAACGGATGCCCGGTCTTCTCGACGGGGCCGTACATATGCACGCCACACCCCTTGCAGGCGTGGCGCAGGATTACGGCGCTTGGATCCACAACCGCAAGCTTGTCGCCATTTTCCAGCACGCGCACGTTGCTATGCGGGACGACGGCAACGACGGAGAACCAGACGCCGTCCGGCTTCCAGCATTTGGTGCAGCCGCAAACGTGGTTGTGCGCGACCTGGCCACTGATGGCGACTGTCACTGGTTTTTCGACGCAACGGCATACCAGCGTGCCGCCTGCGAAGTCGGCCGATGCCGGCTTCACGCCGCCGTCTACAGCCGGATGGATCGTGACTGGTTCGGACATGACGCCCTCCTTGTTTTCGTGGCCCTGTATTCGTTTTCGTGGTCCTGTATTCCTCGCGCCGACGATGGTCAACGGCTCGGAGACCGTCGGCGTTGGCAGGCACGTCGGCAAATCAGACCGCTGACGCAGGACGATGCGTCACGCGGGGCAACGGCGACAATCAGGTGCCGCAGGGGTCATGCGGTTCTTGTCGGCCGCGATGCAACGAGAGCGCGCGCTCCGCGCGCGGCGATCGGCCGGCCGTCATCCTCCGCCCCCCGGTCCTTCTCACTTGAGCGTAAGAATCCACTCCACGATTTCCTTGATGTCGGCGTCCGAGAGGTTGGGATGCGGCGGCATCGGCACCATGCCCCAGGTGCCGACATGGCCGTTCTTGACCGCATCGACGAGCGTCGGAACCGCGTCCTTCTGCCCGGCGAACTTCTTGGCGACGGCGTCATAGGACGGGCCGATCACCGGGTGGTCGATGGCATGGCAGGTGACGCAGTCGTTGCTTTGGAAGAGCTGTTCCCCGGGCGGGACCGCGGCCCGCGCGGGCCGCGGAGCGAGCGCGCCAAAGAGCCCCGACGCAAGGATCATCGCGCCGAGGAGAGCCCTTCCAAGAATCGCCGGCGCCGTCACGCTCGCCGCTTCGCGCCGCCATCCGTCCGTCATCATCCCTCCTTGCCGCGCCGCTTCGTCGCGCGCGTGATCCGTTCACCCGCGCTCGTTCTTGGTACGATGCACCGCACCATTCAAGACCCCGTTCCGGCCGCGGCCGCAAGGAAGGACCGATCGTCACGCCTGCGCAGAATGGTAGCAAGAGCCGTGCCATCGCCCGGCGCCGCCGCGATCCCCTGCGATTTCACGCGCTTGTCGGCGCCCCACGGCGCCGCGGCCGGCGCCGCTGCATCAGAGGCGTGACAGGGCTGCCGAAAAGGGGGACAATTTGTACCCGAGAACGAGTGCCGGAACGACCGGTCGGCGCCCCCCAACAGGGCGATCATCGGGATAGGGAGATGTCCGAGATGCACGCGGAGGTTTCGGCCGGCCAGCCCGGTCCGACGGTGGCTGATCCGACGGTGCAGAAGGCGGAGAGTCATGCCGACTTCGTCCGGCGGAGCTGCGCCGGCGTCGTTGGCCGCCTGCGCGGGCCCCAGAGCGAGCCTTATGTCACCGAGTCCTATGTCATCGCAGCCTGGGAACGTTGCCTCAGCGATTACCGGCTCGAACCCGGCGGCAGCCCGCCGAGCGAGCGCGTCGGCAGCAAGATCCTGGAAAAGCGGCGCGCCCAGCTCGGGCCGCTGGCGCAGATCGTGCGCGCGGAGATGCGCCGCCTCTTCGGCCAGATCGCGCCTTCGCACTATCTCCTCCTCCTCACCGACGCCGACGGCGTGATCCTCGAACGGATGTGCGAGCCGGGCCACGAGGAATTGCTGCGCCGGGTCGATCTCGCCCCCGGCTTCATCTGGGACGAGCGGCACGAGGGCACCAACGGGCCCGGCACCTGCATGCATGATCGCCGGCCGCGACTGGTGCACCGCGAGGAGCATTTCTTCGCGCGCAATGTCCGCATGACCTGCTCCGCCGCGCCGCTCTGGGGCCCGAACGGGCAGCTTCTCGGCGCGCTCGACGCATCGCATTTCGACTGCCCCGACAGCCGCCAGAGCCAGGGGCCGACGCTGGCGCTGGTCGGCACCTCGACCCGGATCATCGAGCAGTCCTACTTCACCAGCAGCTTCAAGGATTGCTGGATCGTCCGCTTCCACGACCAGGCGGAAATGGTAGGAGGGCTCCACGCCGCCATGCTGGCGGTGGACGAGCATGGCCGCATCCGCGCCGCCGACAGCACGGCGCCGGCGCGCCTCGGGCTCGACGGATACGAAACGCTCGTCGGCCGCAGATTCGAGGAGATTTTCGACATCCCGACAAGCCGGTTGTTCGCCGATGCGCAGGCCCGCCCGTACCAGATCTGGCCGGCGACCAGCCACGACGGCCAGCTCCTCTATGCCGGCATCTGGCCGCCGCAGGAGCCGCCGCCCACGCTCTGGCCGGCGAAGGGAGCGCCGCCGCGCGCGAGCCGCCAGGCCGATCTTTCCGCCCATCGTCCCGGCGATCCGGCGATGGCGCACAATGTGTGGTGCGCCGAGCGGGTGATGGATCGCGACATCCATATCCTCCTCCAGGGCGAGACTGGCACCGGCAAGGACACCTTCGCCCGCGCCATCCATCGGAGCAGCGCACGCCGTGACAAGCCCTTCATCGCGCTCTCCTGCGCCGCGATCCCGGAAACGCTGATCGAAAGCGAGCTTTTTGGCTACGACGCCGGCGCCTTCACCGGCGCGCGCGCCGGCGGCATGCGCGGCAAGGTGGTGGCCGCGCACAACGGCATTCTTTTCCTCGACGAGATCGGCGACATGCCGCTCAGCCTGCAGGCACGGCTGCTGCGGCTGCTCGAGGAGAACGAGGTGATGCCGCTCGGCAGCAGCCGCGCCGTCACCGTCGATGTCCGCGTGATCAGCGCGACCAACCGCGACCTCGGGCGGATGGTGCACGAGGGCAGCTTCCGCAAGGACCTCTATTACCGGCTGAGCGGGCTCACGCTCACCCTGCCCCCACTCCGCGAACGGCGCGACATCGCCGGGCTCATCCGCGCGATCGCTGCAGAGGAGAACGCGGATGAGCCCGTCGCCTTCGCGCCCGATGCGTTCGCGGCCCTGCTCGCCCATCGCTGGCCCGGCAATATCCGCGAGCTTCGGAACCGGCTTGCGACCGCAATCGCGCTGGCCGGCGGCGAGCGGATCGAGCTTCCGCATCTCGGGAGCGGCCTCGGGGAGGATCCGTTGGCCGCGATTGCCCCCGCACCGGCGGCGCTGCCCTGCCCGGATCCGGCCGGAGGGACGGCCGGAGGGACGGCCGGAGCAAGTGTCTCCGGGGCGAGCCCGCTCGCCGTGGCCGAACGCGAGCGGCTGCTGTTCGAGCTCAAGCGCCGCCACTGGAACGCGACCGCGACCGCGGCGGCGCTCGGCATCAGCCGCAACACGCTCTACCGCAAGCTGCGCAAGCACGGCGTGCGGGTCGGCGCGGACGAGATTTCCGAGGGCTGAGGCCGGCCTCGCCGACCTCGCGAGGCCGGCGGCCGCCCCCGCTCATCCGCCGGCGTAGATCAGGTGGTTGCGCTCATCGAGCAGCGGCACGCCGTAGCTCTGGAGGATTCTCGTGATCTCCGGCTGCTCCTTGGCGATCGCGGCATCGAGCGTCCGGCGCCATGCATCCTCGCCCTGCCGCACGCCCATCACGATGCTGAACATCATCGGCGGGTCGTCACTGGATTCGTGCAGCAGCGGCGCGATCGCGAGCTTGCCCTCGGAGCGGCTGGCGAAATATCCCGCGATCGGGCCCCACAGCACGCCGATATCGATCTTTCCCTCCTCGATATCCTGCGCCATGTCGCGCGCCGGGGAGAAGAAGCGGAGATTGACCGAAAGCTCGTAGGAGCGGACGTGGTCGAGAAGCCCGTTCTCGGCCAGGATCGTCGCCGGCGGCGTGCCGGCGACAATGCCGATCCGCTTGCCCTTGAGCCGCGGATCCTCGAGGCTCCGGATTCCGTCGAAGCCGGTGTGCGGGCGGAAGATCAGCGCGTAGGTCGAGCGATAATAGGCGTTGGTGTTCTCCACCAGGTCGTAGCCCTGGGTGACGCCCATCACCACGTCGCAGCGATAGGCATCGAGCGTCATCTGCAGGAACCCGAAGACCTGCGGCTGCCAGGTGAAGCCGAGCTTCTTGCCGAGGTCCTTGGCGAGCACGACCGCGATCCGGTTCTCGTAGCCCTGCTCGGCCTGGTTCGAGAAGGGAAGGTCGTTCGGGTCCGCGCAGACGCGAAGGACATGCGGATCGACGAGCTCGGCGCCGATGCCGAGCCCGGGCGCCTGCGCTGCCGCGCGGCCCGCCCAGAGGGCCAACAGCGCGAGCAGCAGCGCGAGCAGCAGCGCGGGTGCTGCCCGAGTGCAATGGAACGAGCGGCGGCCCCGCCCGGCCGGCGTCACATCGGGATGCCGAGGCATTTGTACGAGGCCTCGTCGAAGCCCTTGGGATCAGGCGCGTGCTTCGCCGGCCGGCCGCGGCCGAGCGCGCCGGTCGAGCGCGCGCGCAGATAGGAATAGATCTCGCTGATGAAGCACATCACGTTCCGGTTGGTCGCGAAGGCCGGCATCACGAGCTGCTGCGCCGTGTTCACCGACTTGATGCCGCCCGCGACGTCGGCGATGAACTGCGAGTAGTCGAGCTGCTGGAGCGCCTGCGTCAGGTCCGGCGCATAGGAGGAACCCGCCCCGTCCGGTCCGTGGCAATCGAGACAGATGGAATTGTAGCGCAGGTAGCCCGTGAACGTGCCCCAATCCACCGTCCCATCGTTGGAAATATTGTAGGTGGGGGCGCCGTCCTGGTCGAACCAGAAGCCGCCGGCGTCCTTGACGGCCTTCGGGTTGCCCGGGGCTGCGGCGAGCGCCCCGGCACCGCCGCCCAGGGCGAGCACGAAGGCTGCGAGCACGAAGGCTGCGAGCACGAAGGCTGCAAGCGAGATGCGCGAATGACAATTCACTGCCGCGGATTCCCCTTCTGCAATGTGGCGCGGAGAACGGAAGGGCCGGCACCCTGTCCAGAGGATGCCGGCCCAGGCCCGGTTACGTTCGCGGCGCGTCGCTGCTCACGATCCGGGCAGCGCGAACACCGTAAGCTGGCCGCCGAGCGTCGTGTAGTCCTTCAGCGCGGCATAGCCGCCGACCGCGCCGAGACCGGCGTGCGGATCGGTCAGGCCCGCGGCGAGGCCGATTCCCGCCCAGCCGCCGACACCCGAGAGCACGGCGACATATTGCTTGCCGCCATGCATGTAGGTCATCACGTTGCCGATGATCCCCGAGGGCGTCTTGAAGCTGTAGAGGATCTTGCCGGTCTTGGCATCGACCGCGCGGATATAGCCCTTCAGCGTGCCGTAGAAGACCACGCCGCCGGCGGTGGCGAGCGCGCCGCCCCAGTCGGAGAACTGGTCGTGGATTCGCCAGGCGGTCTTGCCGGTCACCGGGTCGAAGGCGATGAAGCGGCCCATATAGCCGCCCGGCCCCGGATACATCGAAAGCGTCGCCCCGACATAGGGCTGGCCCGCGGTGTAGGCCACCGGATAGGGCTCGTAGTCCATGCAGACATGGTTGGTCGGCACGTAGAAGAGGCCGGTCGCGGGATCGAACGCCGCCGGCTGCTCGTCCTTGGAGCCGAGCGCCGCCGGGCAGATCCCCGTATAGTTCACGTTCGCCCCGCGCGAGCCGGGGGCGAATTGCGCCACCACCGTCGGCCGCCCGTAATTCGGGCTCGACGGGTTCATCTCGACGCCGGTGGTCCAGTTCACCGCCGGATCGTATTTGTGCACGTCGAGCAGCGCGCCGGTGGCCCGGTTCAGCACATAGGCCAGGCCGTTGCGGTCGAAATGCACAAGTGTCGGGACTTGCTGGCCGTCGATCGTGAGGTTGGCCAGGATCATCTCGTTGACGCCGTCATAGTCCCACTGGTCGTGGGGCGTCATTTGATAGACCCATTTGGCGACGCCGGTATCCGGATCGCGGGCGAAGATGGTCATCGACCATTTGTTGTCGCCCGGGCGCTGGACGGGGTTCCAGGTCGAGGGGTTGCCCGAGCCGTAATAGAGCAGGTTGAGCCTGGGATCGTAGGAATACCAGCCCCAGGTGTCCCCGCCGCCGATCTTCCACTCGTCGCCCTTCCAGGTCTTCAGGCTGGAATCGGCGCCGACCGGCTTGCCGAGCGACATGGTCGTGTTCGGATTGAACAGGATCTGGCTGTCCGGTCCCTCGGAATAGGCCTTCCAGAGGATCTTCCCGTCCGCGATGTTGAGCGCGGCGACGAAGCCGTTGACGCCGAACTCGCCGCCCGAGACGCCGACGATCACCTTGTCGCCGATCACCAGAGGCGCCTCGGTCCCGGTGGCGCCGTCCTTGTAGCTGGCGAGCGCGACCGTCCAGTCAACCTTGCCGGTCGCGGCATCGAGCGCCACCACGGTGTTGTCCGCCTGGTGGAGGATGATCTTCCCGTCGCCATAGGCGACCCCGCGGTTCACCGTGTCGCAGCACATCACCGGGATCACCTCGGGATTCTGCGTCGGCGTGTACTGCCACATGATGCGCTCGTCGTTGTTGAGGTCGAGCGCGAAGACGGTGTTCGGGAAAGGCGTGACAAGATACATCACGTTCCCGATCACCAGCGGCTGGCCCTCATGCCCGCGGAGCACGCCCGTGGAGAAGGTCCACGCCGGAACGAGCTGGCCCGCATTCGCAGCGGTGATCTGGTTGAGCGTCGAATACCGCGTCGATGCGTAATTGAGCGCCGGGATGGCCCAGTTGTCCGGATTCGCCGCCGCCTGCGCGAGCGGCATGCTTGCCGCGTTCTGGGCCTCAGCCGCCGGTCCTGCCAGCAGCACGCCCGCGAGCGCTCCCAGGGCCGCGCAGGCGAGCCATTTCCCCATCCGCTTCATCTCGCTTCCCCCCTTCGAGCCATGCTCGGGCTCTCCATTCGGATTTTGCCGGAAAACGTCAGGCTGACGATGCAGGCGATGCCGCTTCACCCGCGCGGTCCCTAATCCATCGGTCGATCCATCGGCCGCCTCCGCCGCGGTGGCTTGCGCACCTTCGTCCGACCCATCCCGAAGGCGGTCGGGAGAGACCGTGTCGCCGAACGTCAAGCAAACGCCATGCCAATGCCCGAGCAGCGTCGGTCTCTGCGGGATTTCAGGAGGATGCAGGCTCGCAGGCCGCATGCCGCCCGCAGGGCCGCATCAAAGCCGTGACAGCCCGGCCGGAGAAAGGGGACAGTCTGTCACGCTGCGGAGACGACGCGGCGGCAAAAGGATCGCTCCCATAAGGATCGCCCGATTTGGGACGCTCAAAAGCAGCGCACCTCGCCCTCGGCCTCGGCCTCGCGCAGCCGGCGGACGATCTGCTTCGCGGCCGCCGTCTGGAATTCCGCGGCGAGGACGCTCTTTTCCTGCTGCATCCGGAGCACGGTCTCGGCCGAGACATACTCGTTGTACGGCAGGATCGAGGCGACCACGTCGATGGCGCAGGAACAGCGGTCGAGCGCATCGTGGGTCTCGCCGTTCACGGCCATGCAGCCGAACACATAGTCCGCGCGCGCCGAGGTCGGGTAGTCGTTGACGCTGTTGCCCATGGGGCCGGCCGTGGGGCCGGCCGTGGCGTCCCCCCGGCTGCCGCCGCCGGACGCGGCGGCGAAGGCGGACAAGGGCAGGGCGAGCAATATGAGCGCGAGCAGCCTTCCCATTGTTTCCTCCACCCACTGTTTTCCCCAACCGTCTCCGCGATCTTCGGATGGGCGCGGTTCCCGAGGTGTGACGCGCCGGTCCGCGCAGCCGCGGCTCGCGGCCGCATCTTGCAACTGCGCAAGCGCGGGCGAAAGATATGGCGTCAAGGGTGGAGCGGGCGAAGCCTGCACCGCGGGCGCTGCAAGCGGCTTGGCGCGTGCGCCCAAGGAGAAGCGCCCAAGGGAGAGGGGATAGATTGCCGTGCCGGCCTCGGACTCCTCGCCACCATTGTTGCGTCGCACCATCCTCGCTGCGGGCGGCGCGCTCGTCCCGGTCCTCGCCGGCGCAGGCCCTTCGCTGCCCGCGGTGCGGCTCGGCGTCCTCGCTTTCGGCACCGTCCAATGGGTCGCGAGCGTGATCCGGAGCCACGGCCTCGATCGCGCCCACGGCTTCACCCTCGCCATAGAACCGCTCGCCAACAACGACAGCGCCAAGGTGGCGCTGCTCGGCGGCGCGGTCGATATCATCGTCTCGGATTGGTTGTTCGTCGGCGCCGAGCGCGTGCATGGGCTCGGCCTCAGCTTCGCGCCGTTCTCCTCCGCCGCCGGCGCGATCGTGGTCGGCCGCAATGCCCCCGTGCGCACGCTTAAGGGTCTCGCCCATCGCCGTCTCGGCGTCGCCGGCGGGCCTTACGACAAGTCCTGGTTGATCGTGCGCGCCGCGGCCGAGCGGCAGGACGGGATCGATCTCGCGCGTGCGGCAGACATCGTCTATGCCGCGCCGCCGCTCCTCAGCGCCCAGCTCGCCGAGGGCGGGCTCGACGCCGTGCTGACCTACTGGAATTTTGCCGCCGCACTCGAGCTCGCCGGATTCCGCCCGCTGCTCCGCGTCTCAGCCGCCGCCGAGGCGCTCGGCCTGCCGGCCAATCCTCCCCTCATCGGCTATGTCTTCCGCGAGTCGTGGGCGGAGAAGAACGCCGCGTCGATCGGCGGATTCCTCGCCGCGAGCGCAGCCGCCGAGGATGTCCTCGCCGATTCGGACGCCGCCTGGGACGCGATCCGCCCGCTCATGCACGCCGCCGACGACCGTCTCTTCGCGCGGCTCAAGGCGGGCTTCCGCGCCGGCATCGTGCGGGCGAGCCCGGCCGCGGAGGAAGCGGCGGCGAACCGCCTTTTCGCCATTCTCCACGCCGTCGGCGGGGCGGCGGCCACCGGCGGGCTCGCGCGCCTGCCTGCCGGCGTGTTCTGGGCCGCCCCATCTTGATCAGGCGCCCATCTTGATCAGGCACCCATCTTGATCCGGTACGCGTCATGATCAGCCGCTCCGGGCGG
This sequence comes from uncultured Pseudomonadota bacterium, assembly GCA_963840545.1. Lineage (GTDB taxonomy): Bacteria > Pseudomonadota > Alphaproteobacteria > Acetobacterales > Acetobacteraceae > JAKAWQ01. Next base: position 1,563,226 of record CAWIZE010000002.1, read on the forward strand.
CTGCGCGCGCTCTCGCTCGCCGCCTTCGTCCTCCTCTGGTGGGCGGCGGCGCTGATCGCGCGCAACCAGGCGCTCCTGCCGGCGCCGCCCGCGGTTCTCGCCTTCGCCTGGCAGGCCACGCTCTCGGGAGCGATGCCGCGCAACATCGCCATCACCACCCTGCGCGTCGCCGCCGCCTTCGCGATCTCGATGCTCGCCGGCAGCGCCATCGGCTATGTCGCCGGCCGCTCGCCGCGGGCGGACACGTTGATCGACCCCTGGCTCGTCATCCTGCTCAATCTTCCCGTCCTGGTCGTCGTCGTCCTCTGCTACATCTGGATCGGCCTCAACGATGTCGCGGCGGTGCTCGCCGTCGCCCTGGTCAAGGTGCCGACGGTGATGGTGACGGTGCGCGAAGGCGCCCGCGCGCTCGATCCCGGCTTCGACGAGCTGGCGAGCGTCTATCGCCTGCCCTGGCGCGCGCGGGCGCGCCGCATCGTTGTCCCGCAGCTCGCGCCCTACCTCGCCGCGGCCGGCCGCAGCGGCCTCTCGATCACCTGGAAGATCGTGCTGATCGTCGAGCTGCTCGGCCGTCCGAATGGCGTCGGCTTCGCGCTCGACGAGCTCTTCCAGACCTTCGACGTCGCCGGGATCCTCGCCTATGGCTTCGCCTTCGCGGTCCTCATGCTGCTGGTCGAGGGTCTTCTCCTGAGGCCCTGGGAGCGCCACGCCAATGCCTGGCGGCGCTAAGGTGGGCGGCGCTAAGATGGGCGGCGCTAAGATGGGCGGCGCTAAGATGGGCGGCGCCGGGCTCGTCGTCCGCATCGCCGCGAAATCCTACGCGACCCAGGCCGGCGGCCGCCGCGAGGTGCTGCGCGAGGTCTCCTTCGCAGGCAGCGGCGGAGAAATCATCGCGCTGCTCGCGCCCTCGGGCGCCGGCAAGACCACCGTGCTCCGCATCGTGCTCGGCCTCGATCGCGACTTCATGGGCGAGGTGCGCCGCCCGCCAGGCCGGCTCGGCGTGATGTTCCAGGAGCCGCGCCTGCTGCCCTGGCTCACGGTCGCGGCCAATCTCCGGCTGGTTGGCGGAATCGGGGCCGGCGGCGATACCCGGGAAATCACTGCCCGGGAAATCGCCGACCGGGAAATCACCGAGCATGAAATCACCGAGCATGAAATCACCGCTCGGCTCGCCGAGGTCGGGCTCGCCGGCACCGAGACCCTCCATCCGAAGGCGCTCTCGCTCGGCATGGCGCGGCGGGTCGCGCTCGTGCGCGCGCTCCTCGGTCGGCCCGCCATGCTGGTGCTCGACGAGCCGTTCGCCTCGCTCGATCCGAAATCGGCGGCGAGCCTCGCCGGCCTCCTGGTGCAGGCCGCGCGCCGCGACGGCACGCTGGTGCTGCTTGCGACGCACGATCTCGACCAGGTGCTCGGGTTCGCCGACCGCCTGCTCCTGCTCGCGGGCAAGCCGGCGCGGCTCGCCGCCGATTGCCCGACCCGCGCCGCGGAGCGGCCCGCCAACGCGCCCCTGGTCCCAAGCCTCAAGGAGAAGCTTCTGATCCGCTTTCCCTTTTTGAGCGCCGCGCCGGCCGCCGAAGGCGCGCCGTAATGCGTCCGATGAAAGCAGGCGATGGCGGCCATCGACGCAGCGCCGCGGGGCGTCGCTTGCGCCGCGCGCGATTTTGCTCTTCGATGGGGAAAAATCTGGCGGGGAAGCCCCCGCCCGGAGCCGGGGGGAAGTCGAGCCGATGATGCCGACAGGGCTGCCTCCAAAGGAATCTACGGGAAAAGCGCTGGTTCCGGGCAGGCGTGCCGTGCTCGGCGCGTTCGCGGTCGCCGTCGGCAGCGGGCTGGCGCGGCCGGCGGCCGCACAAGGGGCACCCGCCGGGTCCACGCCGACAGTGACGATCGGCTACGTGCACTGGCAGCGCGGCGTCGAGACGATCTCGCTCATCTTCACGCCCGCGCCGGACAATGGCCGCGCCGGCGCCGAGGTCGGGATCGCCGACAACAACACCACGGGGCACTTCCTCAACCAGAATTTTTCCCTCGCCACCGTCGAGGTCCCCACGAACGACGATCCGGTGGCGGCGCTCGATACGCTGATCGCCAGGGGAATCCGCCTCGTCGTCACCGATCGCCCGGCGGCCGACGTGCTCAGGCTCGCGGAGGCCGGCGCGGCGCACGGCGTCACCATCTTCAATGCCGGCGCGGCCGAGGATTCGCTCCGCGAGGAGGATTGCCGCGCCAACGTCATCCACACCGCGCCGAGCAACGCGATGCTCGCCGATGCGCTGGCGCAGTACCTGATCTGGAAGCGCTGGCCGCGCTGGTTCCTCGCCTACGGCATGGAGCCCGACGACCTGCTGCTCGCCGATGCCTATCGCCGCGCCGCGAAGATCTTCGGCGCCCGCATCGTCGCCGACCGGCAATACAAGGGCAAGGCGGGCTCGCGCGAGACCGACAGCGGCCTGATCGAGCTGCAGCAGCAGCTCCCGGTGTTCAGCCAGAACGCGCCCGATTACGACGTGATGGTCTGCGCCGATCGACACTCGGTCTTCGCGGGCTACATGCCGTACCGCACCTGGGATGCGCGGCCGGTGGCCGGCTCCGCGGGGCTGATCCCGACGAGCTGGGACCCGAACAGCACGGAGTTCGGCGGCAAGCAGATGCAGGACCGCTTCGCGGCCTACGCCCACCGCTTCATGACCGCGCTCGACATGAACGCCTGGGTCGCGGTCAGGATGATCGGCACCGCGGCGAGCTATGCCCAGTCGCTCGATCCCGACAAGATCATGGCCTATATGCGCGGCGCGGACTTCCAGCTCGGCGCCTATCGCGGCCTCAGCCTCTCGGTCAGGGAGTGGAACGGCCAGGTGCGCCAGGCGATCCTGCTCTCCGATTCCGGCCGCACGGTGGTCTCGATGTCGCCGCAGCCGGGATTCCTCCACCAGTTCACCGTTCTCGACACGCTCGGCACCGACAAGCCGGAAACCCGCTGCAAGCGGCCCGCGGCAGCCCAGAAAACCTAGCCCAGAAAACCTAGCCCAGAAAACCTAGCCCAGAAAACCTGAGGAGGCGGCCATGCGCTACGCATTCGCGCTCGGATTGATCCTGGCGCTCTTCGCGAGCTCGCCGGCGCGGGCCACCATGGCCTACGCCTCGAACGAGAAGGACAACACCGTCAGCGTCATCGATCTTTCGACGATGAAGGTGGTGAGGACCGTGCCGACCGGCCAGCGGCCGCGCGGCATGGCGCTGACCAGCGACGGCGGACGGCTCCTCGTCTGCCTCGGCGATTCGAACCGCATCGACATCTACGACACGAAAACCTGGAAGATCGTGGGCTCGATCGATACGCCGGATCCCGAATACGCCGCGCTGCGCGAGCCGGGCGACAATCCGCTCTACGTCTCCAACGAGAACAATGCTCTGGTAACGGTGTGGAACATCGACACCCAGAAGATGCTGGTGCAGACGCCAACCGGGGTCGAGCCCGAGGGCATGGCGGTGAGCCCCGACGGGCAGCTCATCGTCAACACCACCGAAACCACGAGCATGGCGCAATTCTTCTCGTACAGCACCGGGAAGAACATCGCCAACGTGCTGGTCCCGCCGCGGCCGCGCTGGGCCGCCTTCACCCATGACGGCAGCGAGGTCTGGGTCTCCTCGGAGCTCGGCGGCACGGTGACGGTGATCGACGCCAAGACCTTCAAGGTCCTCGACACCCTGCATTTCACCATTCCCGGCCTGCGCAGCACCTTCATCCAGCCGGTCGGCATCAACATCACGCGTGACGACAAGCTCGCCTTCGTCGCCCTCGGTCCCGCCAACCGCGTCGCGGTGGTGAGCGTGCCCGAGCACAAGGTGCTGTCCTATGTCTCGACCGGGAAGTCGGTCTACGACCCGACGGTCAAGAAATACCTCCTCGTCGGCCAGCGGCCCTGGCACATGGAATTCACGCCGGACGAGAAATACCTTCTGACCGCCAACGGGCTTTCGAACGACATCTCGGTGATCCGGGTCTCGGATCTCAAGGTGATCAACACCATCCCGGTCGGGCAGCAGCCATGGATGGTCCTGATATCGCCGCACTGAGGGCGCCCGCGGGCGGGGCGCCCCCGACCGGGGCGCCCCCGACCGGGGCGACGCCGGCGGAGACGCCGGCGCTCAGCGTCGAAGGCGTGAGCCATTCCTACGGCGAGCGGCGCGCGCTCGACGATGTCAGCCTCACGGTGCCGCGCGGCGGCTTCGCGGCCCTGCTCGGGCTCAACGGTGCCGGCAAGACGACGCTCTTCTCGCTGATCACCCGGCTCTTCGACACAAGGCACGGCCGGATCAGCGTCCAGGGCTTCAACGTTTCCCGCCAGCCGGGCGCGGCACTCGCCGAGCTCGGCGTCGTCTTCCAGGCGCGCACCCTCGACCTCGACATCACCGTGCGCGACAATCTCCTCTACCACGCGGCCCTGCACGGCATCGGCCGCCGCCGGGCCCGCGCCCGCGCCGTCGCGGTGCTCGAGGATGTCGGGCTCGCCGATCGGGCGGGCGAGAAGGCGCGCAATCTCTCGGGCGGGCAGATGCGCCGCGTCGAGATCGCGCGCGCCCTGGTGCACGAGCCGAGCGTCCTCGTCCTCGACGAGCCGACCGTCGGGCTCGACGTCGCCTCCAAGGCGACCATCGTCGATCAGGTGCGCGCGCTCTGCCGCAGCCGCGGCGTCGCCATCCTCTGGGCGACGCATCTGCTCGACGAGATCGAGCCGGGCGATCATGTCGTCGTGCTGCACCAGGGGCGGGTGCTCGCCGCCGGCGAGATGTCGGAGATCGTCGCCGCGGCCCGCGCGGCGGATATCCGCTCGGCCTTCCGCGCGCTCACCGGCGCGGCCGTGCCCGCGCCGGACGCCGAGGAGGCGGGCGCATGAGCGCGGGGGCGATCGGCTTCACGCGCCACCGCCTCACGCTCGGCGGCTACGCGATCTGCATGCGCGGAGTGATGTGGCGCGAGGCGCTCCGCTTCATCCATCAGCGCGGGCGCTTCCTCGCAGCCCTCGTCCGCCCGCTCGTCTGGCTCGTCATCTTCGCCGCCGGCTGGCGCGAGGTGCTCGGCGTCTCGATCATGCCGCCCTATCACACCTACATCCTCTACAGCACCTATGTCGTGCCGGGCCTGCTGGCGATGATCCAGTTCTTCTACGGCATGCAGTCCTCGCTCTCGATGGTCTATGACCGCGAGATGGGCAATATGCGGGTGCTCCTGGTCAGCCCCTTCCCGCGCTGGTTCCTGCTCGTCTCGCGGCTTACCGCCAGCACCGCGATCTCGGTGATCCAGTGCTACGCCTTCCTCATCCTCGCCTGGCTCTGGGGCGTGGACCTCCCCGATGCCGGCTGGATCGCGGTGCTGCCGGCGCTGATCCTCGGCGGCTTCATGCTCGGCGCGATGGGCATGGTGCTCTCCTCGCTGATCCGCCAGCTCGAGAATTTTGCGGGCGTGATGAACTTCGTTATTTTTCCCCTCTTCTTCGCCTCCTCGGCGCTCTATCCGCTGTGGCAGGTGCAGCAATCGAGCCCGATCCTCTACCAGGCCTGCCTGCTCAATCCCTTCACCTACGCGGTCGAGCTCGACCGCTTCTGGCTTTATTCCACCTGGAACTCGATCGCGCTTGCGGTCGTGCTCGCCTGCACCATCGTCTTCACCGCCGCGGCGATTCTCGCCTACGATCCGGCGCGCGGGCTGATGGCGCGGCGCCCCCGGGCCGGTGCATGAGGGTGAAAACCGCGCTCGCCCTCTGCGTGCTCGTCCTGCTCGCCGCCGGCCGCGCGGAGGCCGCCCCCGCCGATACCGCCCTCGATCCCGATTGGCCCTGCGAGCAGATCAAGATCGACCACATGTCGCTCGCCACCCTGTGGGGCGGCCCGCCGCTCGGCGAATTCCTCGCCGGTTGGCAGCACTATCCCGCGGCTGCCGCGCTCGCCCAGCGTCTCGCCCAGCGCCGCGTGCCGATCGACCAGGCGCAGGCGGAGATCACGGCGTTCGCCAAGGCGGCCGGTGAGCAACGGCGGAGCGGTCTGCTCGCCTTGATGGGCGGGCTCTTCTCGCTGCTCGACCAGGAACGGTTCGCGGTCGTCGCGGGCCTCGATCGCTTCGGCGCCCGGCAGCAGAGCTACGCGGCCCAGATCCGCGCCGAGATCACCGCCCTGCACGATGCAGAGGACGCCCGCCACCCGGACCAGAAGAAAATCGAAAAACTCGCCGATCAGGTCTATTGGGACACGCGCGTGTTCGCCGATCGCAGGAGCATGATCTCCTATGCCTGCTTCGTGCCGGACGAGATCGAGCACCGTCTCTATGAGCTCGCCGGCACCACGGCGAACCTTCTTCCCTGACATTGCGATCCGCCCCTTGCACGGACGCGCACGCGCGGGTTAGCCCAAGCGGCGCTGCGCCCCTTTCCGCCGGAGGCCTCCTTCGCCATGACCATTGCCGCGACGCCGATCCCCATTCTCTCCGACAATTACGCCTGGCTGCTCGAGGATGAAGCGAGCGGCGCCGTGGCGCTGGTCGATCCCGCGGTCGCCGAGCCGTGCCGGGACGCCGTGCGCGCCCGCGGCGGGCGGCTCGACCTCATCCTCCTCACCCATCACCATGACGACCACATCCTCGGCGCCGACGCGCTGCGCGGCGAGTTCTCCTGCTCCGTCTTCGGCGCCCGGGCCGACCTTCGCCGCCTCCCTGCCCTCGATCGCGCGCTGATCGAGAACGACAATGTCGAGCTCGGCGCGGCGCGCGCGCGCGTGATCGACACGCCCGGCCACACCCGCGGGCACATCGCCTTCTATTTCGCCGATGGCGGCGTGCTCGCCTGCGGCGACACGCTCTTCAGCCTCGGCTGCGGCCGGCTGATCGAAGGATCGGCGGAGGAGATGTTCGCAAGCCTCGCCAAGCTCGCCGCCCTGCCGGACGACACGCTGGTCTGCTGCGGCCACGAATACACCGAGCAGAACGGGCGCTTCGCCCTCTCGGTCGATCCCGCGAACCCGGCGCTCAAGCGTCGGATGGAGGAGGTCCATCGCCTCCGCGCGGCCCGCCTTCCGACGCTTCCCGCCCGCCTCGCCGATGAGCGGGCCGCCAACCCCTTCCTCCGCGCCGCCAACCCTGTGGCCTTCGCGCGCCTGCGCGCCGCGAAGGATGTCTTCCGCGGCTAGTCGGCTGATGCCGGAACGTGCGGCATCGAGACCGCTCCCGCCTGCGGCAGTGCAGCAAGATCGCATCAGGAGCGTTGACCCCGGCCGGCCCCGCCATTGCGCACCGGCCGCGCACGAGAACAGCGGCGTGAAAGGAGGATGACACTCGCTCCAAAGGGGCTGGTCAACGTGCCGGGACCGTGACAAGATATACAACGGGTAGTGCGTGCCTACCAATCAACGAAGCAACGAAGCAACGAAGCAACGAAATGGAGGAAACGCAATGACTCTCCGTGAGCAGCTCACGGCCGGAGTGGCCTGTTTGGCGCCTGCGGCGCTTGGTCTCTCCGCCTTCCTCTGCCTCGGCGCAGGAACTGCGCTGGCGCAGGACACGCCGACCGCTTCGGACTTCCTCAACGCCGCCAGCGACACCGCCAACTGGATCCTGCCGGCCAAGAGCTATTCCGGCAACCATTACACCCCCGCGACCCAGATCACGCCCGCGAATGTCGGCGGTCTGCACCTCGCGTGGAAGACGACGCTCGACGACCAGGGCCCGATGGAAAACTCGCCGATCGTCTTCAACGGCACGATGTACGTCACCACGGCGCACGACCACGTCTTTGCCCTCGATGCCGCCACCGGCAAGGTGAAGTGGGAATTCACGGACAATCCGCACGTCATCGCCTTCGCGGCGAACCGCGGCATCGGCCTGGTCGATGGCAACGTCTATTTCGGCACGCTCGACGGCCACCTGATCGCGCTGAACGCCGCGACCGGGCAGAAGGTGTGGGACAAGGTGACGGTCGCAGACACCGCCAACTCCTTCTACACCATGGCCCCCGTGCCCTATCACGATCCGAACTCCGGGCGGGACCTGCTCCTCGTCGGCGTCTCCAACGGCGACTGGGGCGGCAACGGCGATATCACCGCCTACGACCCGAAGGACGGCAGCGTGGTCTGGACCTGGGGCTCGATTCCCGGCCCCGGCGAACCCAATCATGACAGCTGGAGCGGCGATTCCTGGAAGCGCGCCGGCGGAGCGATGTGGGGCGGCGTCACCATCGATCCCGCGACGCAGACCATGTACCTCAATGTCGGCAATCCCACGCCGGACTTCCTCGCGAGCGTGCGCCAGGGCGACAACCTCTACACGGATTCGATGGTCGCGCTCGACATCTCGGGCCCCCAGCCGAAGCTGAAATGGTATCACCAGTTCATCGCGCACGACACGCATGACTGGGATCCGCCGATGCAGCCGATCCTCTTCACCGGCAAGGTCGGCAGCACCGAGCAGCAGCTCCTCGCGACCGGCGACAAGGCCGGCAATTACTGGCTCCTCGATGCCGCCACCGGCAACCTCGTGGATCACACGGCGGTCAGCTTCCAGAAGGGCCACGATACGTCCCCGAGCCTCACCGGCAACTATGCCTGCCCGAACACGCTGGGCGGCGTCGAGTACCAGGGCGGCGCCTACGATCCCGCCACCAACGCCGTCCTCCTTCCGAGCCAGAACGAGTGCGGGTTCTGGACCTCGAGCAAGGACGCCGTCTACATCGCCGGCCAGTTCTATCTCGGCGGCGCGTTTCCGAAGCTGGTCGGGCCGAACACCGGGCAGATGAACGCGATCGACGTGGCGAGCGGCACGTTCGATTGGCGTCACAATTTCGACCTGCCGAACTATGGCGGCGCGCTCGCCACGGCCTCCGGGCTGGTGTTCTCGGGCAATCTCGGCGGTACCGAGAACGCCTTCAACACCCAGACCGGCGACGTCCTGTGGAGCTATGACACCGGGGCCTATATCCAGGCGCCGACCGAGGCCTACGAGGTCAACGGCCAGGAATACATCGTCGTCGCCTCGGGCGCGGCCGGCAACGCGGCGATCCCCGAGCTGCCCGCCACCGGCCAGTCGTCGGTCGTCAGCGCCTTCACGCTGAAGTAAGCCGATCGGCCGGAAAACGCAGGTAAGAAACGCAGGCAAGAAAAGCAGGTAAGACCGCCATAATGCGATCGATATCGTCGAAGTGCATCGTTCCGGCCCGGGTTCCCGGGCCGGAATTTTTTCTGCTCGCCGCGTCCCTGTTGAGCGTTTGCCTGCTGATTGCGGCCGCGTTCCCGCCGCGGGCGCGGGCGGCGCAGGCGAGCGACCATCAAACTTCAGTCTCCGCCTTGACGGATCTGCAGGCGGCGATCGCCGAGATCGTCGATGCGGATCAGAGCTACTCCACCAACAAGAAGGCCTATTATCGGTCCAGCCAGCGCGCGATCAACGCGCTGGAAGGCACGCGCGGCGCGGAGTATGTCGCAGCGGTCGGCATGCCGGGCGACAATGCGGGCGCGCTCGGCCATATCGATGCGCTGCTCGACCGCAAGGCGACCCCGGTCTGGGCGGCCCCGCTGGATGGCGCCGAGGCGAATATCCGCGCCGCCATCGCACACCTGGCGGATGCGCGGCACGCGCGTGACCTCATGGCTTACGATATTGCGGTTTCGCGCGCGCTCGCCTACCTGCTCGTCGCGCGCGGCGGCCCGACCGAGCTCGGCGTGTTCGGCGGGCTGGATGGCGTGCTCGCCAACACCGTGCTCGGGGTCCCCGATGGCGCGACCATCGCGGATGGCTGCGCCGAACCGTCCGCTCCCTCCTACGGGGTCCATGACGGCTATCTCGCCTGGGTCGCGGTGGCGGCGGGCGCGGGCACGCATGTCCTGGCGGAGAACGCCGGCGAGCGATCCGTCATCGTCCGCGACAACATGATCATCTTGCCCACCGCTGCCGCTGGCGTGGTGGCGAAGGAGTGCAACAGCCACGCCGCGGCCCAGCCGTTGCCCCAGCCGGCGCCCCAAACGGGGACGCCGGCGAGGGCAACCGCCGCTCCGTTCCATCCCGCGACGGCCGCCGCGCCCGCGCTCTACACCAAGGCCCAGGCCGAGGCAGGCGCGCAGGTCTTCGTGTCGAAATGCGTCCTCTGCCACGGCGCGAACCTCCAGGGCACGGCGGCGCCCTCGGTCGCCGGGACCGACTTCCTGAGCACGGCGCAGCACAATGGCTGGACGCTCGAGGTCATCCGCTATCTCGTCTTCAACGACATGCCGTTCAATGCGCCGGCCTCGCTCTCGCCCACCGAGTACGCCGACGTGCTGGCCTTCCTCCTCGCCTCGGACTGCTATCCCGCCGGCAGCACGCCCTTCCCGACGGCGGACGATCCCACCTTCGCCAGCGTCAAGCTCGGCCCGGTCCCCGGCACGCACGCCGGCGAGAACAGCTTTGGCGTCTGCCCGAACAGCTAGCCCGAGCTTCCTTCTTTGAAAACGCGCAAAGCCCTGAGTTGCTATGACAAACTGCCGCCGGGGCCGTGCGTTACTGGCTACATCCGACGCCGAGGAGGGTGAGTGCCTTGTGCTGGATCGGGGTTGGCCTGGTCACGACGGTGAGCGGATAATTGGGCGTGATTGCGGTGACGATGGTGTTGCGCGCCACGGTGGCGAGATCGGCCAGGAGTGAGCGGAAGCTGTGCACCGGCAGGCCGTCGGGGGTGAGACCCGTCGTCTGTTTGGTGACGGCGGCCGGCGAGCGCTGGGCTTGGGCCACCACGCTCGGGCGCAGGGCTTCGGCGGCCTGCTTGTCGGTGTCATCGAACAGCATCGGCGCCAGGCGCTGGCGCATATGCCATTCGAGATAGTAGGCGAGCATGCAGAGGCAGACATGGGCGCGCACCCGATCCGCCACCCAGTGATGCACGGGTCGCACCTGGAGATCGACCGTCTTCAGGCAACGGAACGCCCGCTCCACCAGGCTCAGGGATTTATAGCTGTGCACGGTCGCGGCGTCGTCGAGCGCTGCCGCGGGCAGGCTGGTGCGGACGACGTAGATGCCGTCGCTCGCGGCCTCGGCGGCGATCGCGGCGATCGCGGCGATCGCGGCGGTCTTGCGGGCGAAGCCGAAGGCGGTATCGGTGATGGCGAGCTCGAAATGCTTGGCCATCTTGTGCTTGTCGAGCACCGCGCCGACCGCGAGGGCGATGTTGGTAGCCCCGCGCAGGGGATGGTGCTTGCGTGCCACCGCCGCCCGGATGCGGGCGAGGTCGCGCTCGGTGGCGGCGAGCAGGTCTTGGCGTTTGCGGGTGCGCTCGGCGGCGAGATCGGGGTTGCGGCAGACGATCAGCCGTTCGCCGGGAAAGTCGGGTGCGGTGATGCTGGCCATGTCGCGCTGGTCGAACAGCGAGAGCTGCAAGGCCCCGGCCGCCAGCAGCGCCTTGATCGCCGGCGCGCGTAGCGCGGTGATCCAGTCCAGGCCTGCCGCCTTGATGTCCTCGGTGATCCGCGCCTGAGTGATCATGCCGCGATCGCCGACCAGGACCACATGGTCGAGGTGAAAGCGCTGCTTGAGCTTCTCGACCTGTCTCGCCAGCGTCATCGGGTCGGCGGTGTTGCCATCAAAGACCTCAATGGCGACCGGGCAGCCATCGGGGGCGCAGAGCAGGCCGTAGATGATCTGCAGCGTGCCCTTGCGGCCGTCGCGACTGTAGCCGCGCTTGGCAAGCGGGCAGCAGCGCCCCTCCAGGTAGCTCGACGAGACGTCGTAGAGCACGAGCGTGCCGTTGGTCAGATGGCGTTTGGCCAGGGCGGTCTCGATGGCGGGCTGGCGCTCGAGCAGCCAGTCCAGCGCGGCGTAGAGTTCGTCCTCGTCGACCGCACCGAGCCCTAGCACCTCGCCAAGGCTCGAGGCGGCCGTTGCAGGGGAGAGCGCACGGGCGGCGGCAAGCTTGGATGCGGGTTCGAGGATCCGGCCGACCACCAGCGCAAGGACGAGATCGCGACAACGATTGCCGTCGGGGCCGAGGATGCGGTCAAGGCCGATCCTCCGGGCGGTGCCGAGAGCGGCGGCAACGTGGCCGTGCGGCAAACTGCGGATGACAGTGAATGCCTCGCGCCCGGCGGGGATGACGGTCCCCCCTTTGAGCACGCCGCGCAGACCTTCGATGTGGGCGGCGGGCCAGTTCGAGAGGTTGCAGAGCGTGCGCTTACGGACCTTGCCACCCTCGCGGTAGCTCTCGCGCAGGAGCACGGCAGGGGGTGAGCTCCGGTTGGGGACCGCTTCAATATACATGGTGGAGCATAAGCACTCCGCGCGCTGGAGTACAAGCCCTAAATTCTCTATTACATGTCTACCTTTAAAGGCGATCCCTCGTCATCTTGCGAGCCCAATCAACGGCTTGGTAGTGGTTAGAAGAAGGAAACTCGGGCTAAACGGGCGAGGGCCGGAGCGCCCGCCGCGGCGCTCCGCCGCGAGCGTCAAGCGGCCCGCCCCGCCGCGTGGCGCGCGGCGAGGTAGGCGAAGGTGAGGGCGGGGCCGAGCGTGATGCCGGGCGCCGGATAGGCCCCGTTCATGATCGAATTCATATCGTTGCCGCAGGCATAAAGCCCTGCGAGCTGGGTTCCGTCGCCGCGAAGCACGCGGCCGTCCGCGTCGGTGACGAGCCCCGCCGCCGTGCCGAGATCGGCGGGAAACACGGCGAGGGCATAGAACGGCGCGCGCTCGATCGGCGCGACACAGGGGTTGGGGCGGTTCTCGGCGTCGCCGAGATGGCGCTGGTAGCTGTCCCCGCCGCGGCCGAACTGCTCGTCGCGACCTTCGCGGGCACCCTGATTATACGCCGCGAGGGTGGCGGCGAACCGCTCGGGATCGATGCCGAGCGCGGCGGCCAGCGCGCGCGGCGTCGGTGCCGCGCGGAGATAGCAGCCCGTGATCTCCGCGCCGAGCGCGAGCGTGAATGGCCGGATGCGGCCGAGCCCGTATTTCCAGAGGAACCGGCGGTCGCAGACGAGATAGGCGGGCTCGGTCGCGGAATTGCCGTTGCGCAGCATGGCGAGCACGAACTCGTGGTACGAGAGCGCCTCGTTGACGAAGCGCTTGCCGTTCCGATCGACGGCGATCAGGCCCGGCTTGGCACGATCGGTCACGGTGTGGGGAAACACGCCTTCGCTGCCGTCGGCGCGGCGGAAGCGCGAGACCGGGACCCAGAAGGCGGCGCTCGCGTTCGCCGCCCCGATATGCCCGCCTGCCTGCAGCCCGAGCCGGACGCCGTCGCCCGTGTTCCCGGGCGCGGCGGCGGAGAGCGCGCCGGCGGCCGGCGGCAGATGCAGCGCACGCAAGGCGGGGTCGTGGGAGAAGCCCCCGGCCGCGAGAATCACCGCCTTACGCGCCCGCGCCTCGCGCCGCCCGCCGCGCCGCCGAGCAGCGTTTCGACCGTCGTCTCCCGAGCCAGCCGGATGCCGCCGGCGCGGATGGCGAGCAGCAGCCGCCCCGCCAGCGCGTTGCCGAGATAGAGCGTGGTCCCGCGCGGATGGGAGAGGCGCTGCCGGGCGTGGCGGGCGAGCAGCTGCGCGGCACGCCACGTGGACCGCGCGGAGCGTCCGAGCTTCCGGAAATGCGCGATGTCCTGGCGGCTGATCATCATGCCGCCGAACAGAGTGAATTCGGGCAAAGGCGGGCGCAGAATGGAAAAATCCGCGCCGAGCGCGCGGGCATCGAACGGGCAGGGCTCCAGCACGCGGCCGCCCTCGGTCGCACCCGGCAAATCCGGATAATAGTCGGGGTAGGTCCGCACCGGCATGAAGCGCAGCTTCGTGTGCGCCTCGAGGTACCCGATCGCCTCGTTGCCGCGCGCGAGGAAGGCTTCCCGCAGGCTCAGGTTGAAGGCGCCCGGCACCGTGTTGCCAAGATAGAGCCGCGCGGCCGCGATGCTGTCGGACCGGCCCGCTTCCTTCATCTTGCGGTTTGCCGGCACCCACACCATCCCCCCGGACCAGGACGTCGTGCCGCCGATGAGCGCCGTCTTTTCGACGAGCAGCACCCTGAGCCCCTCGGCGGCCGCGACCGAGGCGGCCGTCATGCCCGCGGCGCCGGCGCCGATGACGATCGCGTCCCAGGTCTCGCTCTCGCTCATCCCGCTTCGCCGCGACGAGAAACCGCGCCGCCCGGCGCCCCCTCACTCGTCCGTCGGCGGCGTGGTGATGACGAGGAACACGAGATCGGATAGGCCGGTGTTGTAGATCGCGTGCTCGACGCCCGGCGGCAGATGGATGCAATCGTGCCGGCGCACGATCACCCGCTCGCCATCGAGCTCCATCAGCCCCTCGCCCTCGAGCACGTGGTAGATCTGCTCCTGAACCTTGTGCCGGTGCGGCTTCACATAGCCCATCGGCTGGTAGGAGGAGATGCGGTGGTCGAAGCGCCTGCTCGCCGCGGTCTTCGGCGTCACCAGCATCTTCGAATGCGCGTCATAATGCTCGGGCGGGGTTTCCCACAGCACCTCGGCGATATTGCGAATGCTGGCGCCATTGCGTTCGTACATGCATTGTCCTCCCTGTCATGACGCGCGATCGCCGAGCGCTCTCCCTTCGGCAATGGTCTGCGCAAGCCCGGCCCGAATGTCGAAGCGCGGCGCGTAGCCGAGCACCGAGCGCGCCCGGCCGATATCCAACGCACCCTTGCGCGGACATGCGACGACCATTCCGCCGACGCTGCCATGCTGATAGGGACCCGGCCCGACGCTGATCCGCGCCCCGGGCACAAGCGCGCAGACGATCGCTGCGATCTCGTCGAGACGCGGCGCCGCCCCGCTCGCGAGATTGTAGGCGTCGAACGGATGCTCGGGCAAATCGAGCGCGCGCAAAAACCCGTCCACGACATCGTCGAGATAGGTGTGATCGACCGCGAATTCGCCGCCCGTCGGGAGATGAAACGCGCGGCCCTCGAGCGCCGCATCGACAAAGGTTCGCGGCACCCGGGCGCGCGGCAGGCCGGGGCCATAGACCCACGAGGTGCGCATATGCACGGTCTCGACGCCGTATTGCGCCCGGTACCCCCGCGCCAGATGCTCCACCGCCAGCTTGGAGACGCCGTAGGGATTGGCCGGGTTCTGCGGATGGTCCTCGGCGATGCAGGGGGCAAGGAACGCGCCGTAGGTCTCCTCGCTGCTGACATGGACCATCCGGCGCACGCCATGGAGCCGCATCGCATCGAGAATTGTGAGCGTCCCCTCGATATTGACCCTGAGCGCAGCCCGCGGCGCGCGGGTCGCATTCAGCACGCCGACCAAGGCGGCGCAATGGATCACCGCCTCCGGCTTCTCGGCCGCGAAAAGCTCCGCCAGGTGAGGCCATTCCGTGATCTCGCCCGCGACCGCGCGCACCGCCCGGGACTCATCCGCCAGCCGCGCGAGCTTCCCCGAGATCGCGATATCGAGCCCCGTCACCCGATCGCCCCGCGCCGCCAGCGCGCGCGTCACCGCAAGCCCTATGAAGCCCGCCGCGCCGGTGACGAGCACATGCGCCATCGCGCTCAATCTCCCGTGCCGGAAACCTCAGCCCCAGCAATCTCACCCCCAGCAATCTCGGCCCCAGCAATCTCGGCGGCCGTGCGGCGGCGGCCGAAGGCCGGCTCCTTGTGCGGGATCGGCGGCAGCGCCCAGGTCCCCGTCGCCGGCGGCCGCACCTCGGCGTCCACATGCACGTCGAGCACCCAGGGCTTCCCCGAGGCCACAGCATGCTCGAGCGCCGGCGCGAGGTCGGCGATGCGCGTGATCGTCGCGCCATCGACGCCGTGCGCGCGCGCCAGCATCGCGAAATCCGGGTTATAGGGCTCGCGGTTCGGCCCGCGGCGGAACGCTGTCCCCAGCTCGCGCCCATCGAACAGCCCGTACTGGATGTCGCGGATCGCCGCCCAGGCAAAATTGTTCCAGATCAGCCAGACGCAGGGAATGTCGGTACTCGACCGCCGTGCAGAGAACATGCGGCGTCATGGTGAAGCCGCCATCGCCGCAGATCGCCACCGCGGCGCGCTCGGGCGCCGCCAGCTTGGCGCCGAGAATGCCGCTCACACCAAAACCCATCGCCGAGAATCCCCAGGCGTTGAGCATGGTCTGCGGCAGCCTGGCCTCCCAGAACTGCATGAACCAGTTGTGGTGCACGCCCGAATCGAGGCTGATGATCGCATCGTCCGGAAGCACTTTTCGTACTGCCGCGACCACCGGCTCGGGGCGGAGCGGCGTCGTGTCGATCGCGAAATTGGGCCGCGTGAATTTTTCCCACTCCTCGCGCCACCCCGCGATCATCGCAAGCCAGGCACCACGCTCCGGCCGCGCCGCCCGGTGCCCTTCGAGCTCGCCCAGCAACTGGCGGAGGAAGATGCGCGCATCCGCAACGATCCCGAGATCGACCGCGTAGTTGCGCCCGATCTCGGTGACATCAACATCGACCTGCACCAGCGTGCAGGCGGGGAAATTCCACGAATACCCCTCGATCCAGGAGGATGCCGAGCGGTCGTCGAAGCGCGCGCCGATCGCCAGCACGAGATCCGCATGCCTTCCTGCCTGGTTCGCGGGGTAGGCGCCGTTCCGCCCGATGAACCCGAGCGAGAGCTTATGGCCCATCGGGATGCACCCCATCCCGTTCGGCGAGGCGATCACCGGAACCGCCATGCGCTCGGCGAGCGCCGTGAGCTCGTTTCCCGCCTCCGAGAGCGCCACGCCATGGCCGATGAAGAGCACCGGCCGCTCGGCCGCCATCAGCCGCCGAGCCACCGAAGCCACATCCTCCGGCGCCGCACCCGAGCGCCGCGCGCTGCGGGTGCGGCTCGATGCCTCCACCGCAACCTCCGCCTCCTCCTGGAAAAGGTTGAACGGGATATCCACCTGCACCGGCCCTGGCCGCCCGCCCAGCATGCAATCCATCGCCAGCCGCAGCGCCGGCGGCAGCATCTCGACCCGCGTCGGCTGGAAGCTCCGCTTCACCACGGGCCGGCAAACGGAGGGAAAATCCGCCTGCTGCTGGCGGTACAGCTCCTGGAACGGGCCGCGATTGAATTGCTGGGTCGGAACGTTCGCGGTCAGCGCCAGGAAAGCGGACGAATCCGCATAGGCGTTGGCCAGCGCCATCACGAGGTTCGCCGAGCCCGGCCCGCAGGAGGTCAGCGTGGCGGCGGGCTGGTGCTTGACGCGGAAATAGGCGTCCGCCATGTGGCCCGCGGTCTGCTCGTGGCGCGGCGAGATCATGCGGATCCGCTCGCGCACGCCATAGAGCGCATCGAGCATCCCGACATTGCCGTGCCCGCAGATGCCGAAGACATGGTCGATCCGCTCGCGGATCAGGAATTCGGCGATCAGCTCCCCGCCCTTCATCGCACTTCCCCTACACCTGCCCTCCGGATCATTCGCCATTGTCGCATCCAATGCAACCTTGTGGCATAAGATCACCCCGAAGGAGTGCGCGCCCATGCCCAAAGCCCGGCCATCGGCCAGCGTCACCGATCTCCGTGCGCCCGAGGACGAGGCCCGGGAGCGCGGCGGCATCCAGTCGCTCGAGCGCGGCTTCGCCATCCTCGAGGAGATCGCCCGCAACCGCGACGGCATCGCCTTGGCCGATCTCAGCAAGCGGACCGGGCTGCACACCAGTACGGCATTCCACCTCGTGCAGACCATGGTCACGCTCGGCTATGTCCGCCAGGAGCGCGAAACCCGGCGCTACCGCATCGGCCGCGCCCTTTTCGCCCTCGCCGCCGCCGCGCGCGACGAGCTCGAGCTGATCGGCGTCGCCACGCCCATCCTCGCCGAGCTCTCCGCCGCCACCGGCGAGACCGGCCATTTCGGCGTCTGGTCCGGCGGCGAAATCCTCGTCCTGGCGAAAACCCCGGCGGCCGGCGCCTTGCAGATGGCCGGCGGCCCGGGCATCCGCCGCCCCGCCCATTGCACCGGGCTTGGCAAGGCGCTGCTGGCCGCGCTCCCGCCCGCCGCGCTCGAGCGTTTTCTCGCCGCCGCCGAGCTGCCCCGCCGCGCGCCCAACACCATCACCGAGCCCGATCTCCTCCGCCGCCATCTCGCCGAGGTGCGCCGCGACGGCATCGCCTACGATGACGGCGAATTCGACCCCGAAGTCCGCTGCGTCGCCGCCGCCGTCCACGATTTCACCGGCGCGGCCGCCGGCGTCATCGGCATCTCCGGCCCGGTCTGGCGCCTCACCCTGCAGGTCCTGCACGAGAAGGCCGGCCTCGTCCGCGCCGCGGCCGCGCGCCTCTCTGCCGCCCTCGGCGGGCGGGAAGAAGGCGCGGAGAGGTAAGGGAGGGAAGGGGAGGTCATATCGCTTGCGCCATCATGGCAACACCACCGCCATTATGGAAAGCCACCCCTACACCTTCTCCAGCCCATTCCTGGAATAAACCTCCGCCGCCTCCTCGGCCACCAGCATCCCAATCAGCGCCTCCGCCTCCGCCCGCCGCTCGCTCCCCGCGAAAATCCCCGCGCTGAACAGCGAAACCCCCTCGATGCCCGGCGGCAAGGCGCCGACGATGTCGATCCCCGGCACCGCCATCAGCTCGCTCACCTGCTGCACCGCGATCTCCGCCTCGCCGCGCTGCACCAGCTCGCCCGTGAACCCGCTCGGGATGACGATCGCCTTCGCCCTCACCTCATCCGCGATCCCCAATCGTTTCAGCAGCCCGGCGAAATAGAGGCCGCTCGCGCCCGCGCCCGACAACGCCACGGACTTCGCCGCCCGCATGGTCGCCACGAACGCATCCACGCTCGAGATGTCCGGCCTCGGCGCCCCCGCCCGCACCGCGATCCCGACCAGCGAGCGCGCCAGATCCGTCCGCCCCGGCCGCAAAACGCCTGCCCCCACGAGCGCATCGATCGCATCGGCAAGCAAAATCGCGACATCCGCCCGCTCGCCCCCGCGAATGCGCTCCATCAGAAGCGCGCTCGGCAGCAGCGCCACCTCGAGCAGCGTCGTCTCGAGCCCTGCCCCCGCGAACCGCGGCGCGACATCGCGCAGCACCCCGGCCAGCCCCAGCGTCGAAAAGACCCTCACCGTCCTGTCCGCCATATCCCCCTCATCCCGCGCTCGGCACGGACCCCGCCGCCGCCGCCCCCGGCATCTTCGACGTGCCCTTCACGATCGAAAGCGCGGTCCCGACCATCGCGCCGATATTGCCGAGATCGGCGGGGATGATCATCGTCGTGCTCTGCTTGGCGAGGTTGGCCCAGCGGTCGATGAAGTCCTTGGCGAGCTGCATCTGCAGCGCCTCGAGCCCGCCCTCCACCACCGCCGCCGCCGCAATCGCGCGGATCGCATCGGCGGTCGCGGCGGCGACCAGCGCGATCGCCCGCGCCTCGCCCTCGGCGCGCAAAATCTCCGCCTGCCGCCGCCCGTTGGCGATATTGATCTCCTGCTGCTGCTGGCCTTCCGAGGTGTTGATCTGCTGCTGGCGCTGGCCTTCGGAGCGCGCGATCTGCGCCCGCTTCTCGCGCTCGGCCGTGATCTGCAGCTCCATCGCGCGCAGGATCTCCATCGGCGGCGTGATGTCCTTGATCTCGTAGCGCAGCACCTTGATGCCCCAGTTCACCGCCGCCTCGTCCACCGCCGTCGCCACCGCCGCATTGAGCATCTGGCGCGACGACAGCGCCTGGTCGAGGTGCAGCTTGCCGATCTCCGAGCGCATCGAGGTCTGGGCGAGCTGCATCGCCGCGACGAAGGGATTGCTCGATCCATACGCCGCCTTGATCGCATCGGTGATCTGCAAATAGAGAAAACCGTCCACCGTCAGCGTCGTGTTGTCGAGCGAGATGCAGACCTGCGCCGGCACCTCGGTCGGCACCTCGCGCAGATCGAACTGGAACGCGACCCGGTCGGCGAACGGCACGAGAAGGCTGAAGCCGGGCGGCAGCACGCGATGGAACTTTCCCAATCGCTCCACCACCCACGCGCGCTGCTGCGGCACGATGCACACGCCCGCCCGCAAAATCGCGAACGCCAGCAGCACCAGCAGCACAATGACGATCAGATCGGTCAGATACATGGCCGGCATGATTTTTTTCCTTCAGGTTCGCCCGGCGAGATGCAGCAGCTTGTCGGTCTTGCCGGTGATGATTGCGACCTGCCCGGGCCCAACCACCACCCCTTCATCCATCACCGCATCCCAGCGCGAGCCGCGGTACGAGACAACCAGCCGCCCGCTTTCTTCCGAGACGCTCACCACCGTGACGATCTGGCCGACATCCGGGTCAGGCAAAGTCCGGCCCCCCGCCGCCAGCCGCCGCCGCAACAGCACGACCGGATAGGCCAGCACCAGACACACCACCAGAAAGCCCACGGGAAGCCAGTCGGGCCTCACCCAGAACCCCCCGAGCGCCGTCAAGAACGCCGCGACCGCAACCCCCGCCAAATAGAACGTGCCGCTGCTCAGCTCCGAGAGCGCCGCGACCAGGCCGAGGACGAGGAACACCCACTGCATCGGCACGGTCCTTTCCGCTCGGAGGCGGCCGGGTATGCCGCCGGCAAGCCTCTCAGGTGGCGTCCGGGCGGGCGATGGCGAGGAGGGCGGGCTCCGCGATCGCCACGCGTCCCGCCGATGGTTCGGCGCTCTCGTCCGCGCCCTCCCTCCGGCTGCGGACGCTGCTCGCGCCGGCAGGAAGGACCGGCCCGGGAAGCTTGATCGCGGTCTTCGTCGGTTCCCGCTCAGCCGTCAATGAGGGCAGCTCATCGCGCCGCAGGGTCTCCTTCCGCAGCAGCAGCTCCGCTCCCTCCTCGAGCGCCGCCTTGTGCAGGGTCAGGATTCCCACCGCCGTCTCGAAGGCCTCCTTGATGAGATCCCGCACGGCACAGTCGATCTCGCGGGCGGTCTCCTCGCTGTAGTCGTGACGGGCCGGGCCGGCGATGGCGACGCCGAGCAGGCTCGGGCGCCGCGAGTCGTAGGCGATCTGGCCGAGCGCGTCCGACATCCCGAAACGCATCACCATGTTGCGCGCAATCTCCGTCGCCCGATCGATGTCGTCCACCGCACCGGTCGAGATATCGTCGAAGGTCAGCGCCTCGGCAGCGCGCCCTCCCAGCAGCACGGCCATCTTGTTCTTGAGCTCGCGCCGGCCGAGCAGGAACCGGTCGTCGATCGGCCGCTGCATGGTATAGCCAAGCGCGCTGATGCCACGGGGAATGATGGAAATCTTATGGATCGGATCCATTCCCGGGAGCGCCATGGCCACCAGGGCATGTCCCATCTCGTGGTAGGCCACCACTTTCCGCTCCTCGGGGATGAGCAGCCGGTTCTTCTTCTCAAGGCCCGCGACAATGCGTTCGAAGGCGATCGTGAAGTCCGCCATGGTGACCGCCTCCGCGTTCCGCCGGGTCGCCTGCAAGGCCGCCTCGTTGACCAGGTTCGCGAGATCGGCACCGGAAAAGCCCGGCGTCAGCGCGGCGATTTCCGCCGCGTCAACGTCGGCGGCACGCTCGATGCGCTCGAGGTAGATCCGCAGGACGGCAATCCGGCCCGTCTTGTCGGGCCGATCGACGAGCACTTGCCGGTCGAGCCGGCCGGCCCGCAGCAAAGCCGGGTCGAGGACCTCCGGGCGGTTGGTCGCGCCGATCAGCACGATCCCTGTCTGCGGGTCGAAGCCATCCAACTCCATGAGCAGCTGGTTGAGCGTCTGGTCCTTCTCGTCGTGGCCGCCGGAAAACGGACCCGCGCCGCGGGCATGGCCGAGGGCATCGAGCTCATCGATGAAGATGATGCACGGCGCGACCTTGCGGGCCTGCTCGAAAAGGTCGCGGACCCGCGCCGCGCCGACGCCCACGAACATCTCGACGAATTCCGAGCCGCTGATCGAAAAGAACGGAACCCCGGCCTCGCCGGCGACGGCACGCGCCAGCAGCGTCTTGCCGGTGCCCGGAGGGCCGACAAGGACGATGCCCTTGGGAATGCGCGCACCCAACCGGGCGTGCTGCGCGGGCTCCTTGAGGAAATCCACCACCTCGGCGAGCTCGTCCTTGGCCTCGTCGACGCCGGCGACATCGGTAAATCTGACCTTGGTGTCCTTCTCGACGAAAATCTTCGCCTTGCTCTTGCCGATCTGCATCAGTCCGCCGATCCCCTGCTGGCCGCCGAACCGCCGCATCACGAACATCCAGATGGCGAAAAAGGCGACCGCGGGAATGATCCACCCAAGGACATCGCCCAGCAGATGGGACTCGACGACACCGGTCACGGTGACGTGGTATTGGCCGAGAAACTGCGCGGTGGCGGCGGCGACGCGCGTCGTCGAGTAGCTCTTCGATCCGTTGGGAAGCGCTGCCTTCGGTGTTCCGTACAAATGGTGCTGGCTGACGCTGACCGCCGATAGCTTGCCGGCCTTGAGGAGCGCGACGAACTGGCTGTAGGGCACGTCCTCAGGGCCCTTGTGGGCCAGCAGCGCGCTCTGGATCGCGAGGATGCCGATGAACGCGGCGATCGCGTACCAGACATTGAAATGCGTCTTCTTGTCCATCCGCACGCCTCCCTATCGCCTCTTCGGCAATCCCCCGTGCCCCGGTTCCGTGGTTTGCAATCGACATCACGCGCCGGATGCGGGACATCCCGGCATCATCGTTCCGCACGGCTTTGGGTGAGCGGCTGATCCCCGAGGTCCTGCGAGGAATCCAGGCAGCGAAACATGAGCCCGGCATGACCATCGGGCGGCAGCGGTACCCAGCCGAAATGGCGAGCCCTGGCGTTCGCTTCAACCACCACGCCGATGGGAAGGCACAAGAAATCGTGAAATCCGCGAAACCGGCGGTTCCGTGACCTCCCGGCGCCCCCGCGTCTCATCCGCCCCCTCACCATACCCGCACGCCAACGCCGCCCGCGCCCTGGTGCGGCAAACCAACCGGATGCTATCGTTCCGCCACGGTTTCCGCCGATCCCCAACGACAAGGCCGCAGATGCAATCCGTATCGCCCGGCCGCCGGCGCGCAGCCATCGCGGCGGCCTCCGTCGTGCGCCCCTTCGCCATCCGGCTCGCGCTGACGCTCATCGTCCTGCTCGCGGCCTGCCACGGCGCGGCCCGCGCCGCCACCCCCAACACGTCCACCCCCAACACTCCCGTCCCCAACACACCCATCACCGTCGCCGGCCTCGCGTTCGACCCGGCCTGGGGCGATCGGGACGGCAACATCGCGCGCATGGTCGCCGGCATCGCGGCCGTCGCCAAACGCGGCGTGCGCCTCGCCGTGCTGCCGGAAACCGCAACCACCGGCTACATCTTCGCCAGCTTCGCCATGATCAGGCCCTATCTCGACACCGTGCCGGGCAAGGCAACCGCGGCCATCGCGAAAGTGACCCGCGCGTATCATATGTACGTCGCGGTCGGCATCGCCGAGCGCGATCCCAGAACCGGCCTCGCCTACAACAGCTCCGCGCTGATCGGCCCCAACGGCTATATCGGCAAATATCGCAAGCACGGCCTCAATGCGCAGGACCAGCTCTGGGCGACCGAGGGCAATCTCGGCTTCCCCGTCTTCGATACCGAAATCGGCCGCATCTCGCTCCTCATCTGCTACGACGATACGTACTGGCAATATGCCCGCCTCGCCGCGCTGCACGGCGTCGATATCATCGCCTGGTCGAGCGTCTCGGATCGCGTGATGCCCGGCACGCCGCCGGCCGCGGCCAAGGGCGATCATTCCACCGTCGCAAACGTGCAATACCTCTCCGCGATCAGCGGCGCCTGGGTCGTCGCCTCGACCCGCAACGGCATCGAGGAAAACCCCATCACCAAGCAGCGCCTCTACTACAACGGCGGATCGAGCATCTGGAGCCCCGAAGGCGAAAAAATCGCGCAATTGCCCGTGGTCCCGCCCGAGATCCTGCCCTCCGGCGTCCACGGCGTGCTGATCGCCGACATCGTCCCCGCCGCCTCGGCAAAAATCCGCGCCGCGCTGCTCGCCCGCCGCCGCCCGGAGCTTTACGGCCTGCTCGCCCTCCATCGCGCCCCGACCGACGCCGCCGCCACCCCGACCCCGCGCCAGGTCCCGCTCCTCGTCGAGGGCGGCGATCTCTCCACCCCCCCGACCGCCGCCACCTGGCGCGCGCCGCCGCGCGGCGGCCTCGCCGTGCTGCCCGCCCTCTTCCGCGACGGCCCGGACCTCTCCGCCGCCGACTATCAACGCCTCGCCGAGCCCGAGGGCGGCCCCTCGGAAGCAGCACTCGCCAGCCTCGCCAAGCAGGGTGGCGGCTATGTCGTCGGCAGCTATCCGGAGCGTGACGGCAACGCAGTCTTCCACACTGTCGCGCTTGCCGCGCCCGACGGCACGATCATCGCCCGCTACCGCGCCACCCATCTCGCCGCGGACCGCGCCTGGGCCAAGCCCGGCGATCAATTTGTCGTCGTTCCGACCCCCCTCGGCCGCATCGCCCTCGTGCTCGGCGAGGAGCTCTCCGTGCCCGAGGTCTTCGGCGTCTATTCAGCCGAACGCGCCGACATCCTCGCCGCCCCCTCCGGCCGCTGGGACGGCACAACGCTCAACACCGACGAAAAACTCTTCAACCAGCCCTATCCGCCCGGCACCCCCTTCGCGCCCTGGGCCGCCGCCGCCCTCGGCCAGTTCTGGGTCGCCGCCGCCGGCTGGCAGCCGGCCGCCAAACCCGCCGCATGGCTCCTCGGCCCCGATCCCGTCATCGCAACCGCACCGCGCGCGGCGCCACCCGGCGAGCCGCTCGCGGCGGTCGTCCAGGCGCCCTGTGTCGGCACCTGGATCAATCAGGGACAGCTCATCGGCGGCCAACAGCCCTGGTCGACCCTGCCGCTCGTGCTCCCCACGAACAGCCCCTGCCTCGCCGCCTGGCGCAACGGCGACGGCCAGCATCTCGGCTGCCAGTAGAATAGCCCTCACCACAAAAAAAACGAACCCTCCGCGCCTCAATCGCCCCCTCAACGGCCCGGCACCGCCGAACTGGTTGACGCAGGGCCCGCCAAACAGAACGCACCGCCTTGCCTCTCCACCCGCCGCCGGCCGGGAGAGCCCGGAGCCTCACGGAAGCACGCGGAAACCGGAAATTTGCCATGCGAAGGCAAGACCGAATACGCTGTGGACCGGGTGCTCGAAGGTCCGCTCATTTTAGCGTTGACGCCCACGGGTCGCCGACCAAATCGTCAGCGCCTGACAAACGTGGTATCCGTCGCTGACGACGCTCCGGGGCACGTCTCGGGGGCCGCACCCAGAAGCTGAGAAATGCCTGTCAATGCTGACCGACGCGGAACTGCAACGACGCCTTCGGGACTTGGAAGCGTTCAATGTTGAACGTACCGAGTTCGCGAGAAGCTCCGACAAGCTCGGCGAGGCCATCTGCGCATTTGCCAATGACTTGCCCGACAGCAGGACACCGGGGGTGTTGTTTGTCGGAGCAAAGGACAACGGCGACTGCGCCGACCTCGAAGTTACGGAGCGAGTTGTTCAGACGCTAATGGGTTTTGGGCGGGATGGACAAGTTCTGCCGCTCCCAGATATTCACGTTCGTAAGGTCACGCTAGACGGCTGCACCATGGTCGTCACTGAAGTAACACCTTCCGACAGTCCACCTGTCCGGTTCAAGGGGCGCACATGGGTCCGTTTCGGTCCATCCCGAGCGCTTGCCACCCCGGAACAGGAGCGCCGACTCGTCGAAAAGCGTCGGCGGGCCACGCTGCCCTTCGACGAGCAACCAGTTGTTGGAGCGACACTAAAGGACCTTAATCTGTTGAGTTTCGAAACCGAATATCTGCCGTCGGCGATCGCACCCGACGTGCTTGAGGCAAACAGTCGTGAACCAGTCGACCAACTTCGCGCCCTCAGGCTGCTCGGCCCGGACGGCGTACCCACGATCGCCGGGATTTTGGTGCTGGGCCGGGATCCACGCCATTGGCTGCCTGGGGCATATATCCAGTTTGTTCGCTACGCAGGAATAACGATTACGGATACGATCCGAGACCAAAAGGAGATCGACGGCTCACTATCGGATCTGCTCCGCCGCCTGGATGACGTCCTCGAGGCCAACATCGCCCAACGCACCGACCTCTCAAGCGGTTCCACCGCGGTCCGGCCAGACTATCCGATCCTGGCTCTACAGGAACTCGCTCGCAACGCAGTCATCCATCGCGCCTATGACGGAACGAATGCTCCCGTCCGCCTCATTTGGTTTGACGACCGCGTGGAAATCACCAATCCCGGCGGACCATTTGGTTCCGTCTCGATTGCCAACTTCGGTCGGCCGGAGGCGACCGACTACCGCAACCCCACTCTGGCCTCAGCAGCCAAAGATCTCGGATTTGTACAGCGTTTCGGCTCTGGAATCCCGCGGGCGCGCCTCGCGCTGGGACGCAACGGCAATCCGCCCCCCGAGTTTCAAGCGGAAGCGAACTTCGTTTACGTCATTATCCGGGCTTTGCGATGAAGACGATAGGGTTCTTCAACAACAAGGGCGGGGTAGGAAAAACCACGCTCGTCTATCACGTCGCTTGGATGCTGTCCGAGATGGGCATCTCCGTCGTAGCCGCCGATTTTGATCCCCAGGCCAATCTTACGAGCGCCTTCCTGCCTGACGAACGACTGGAAGAAATTTGGAGCCAGCCGAACGCTCTGACGGTGGCTGGCGCCGTCCGACCGCTCATTGAGCGCGAGGGCGATCTTGTTGCACCCTTGGTGGAACACATCGGCGACCGCATTGGCGTCATCGTCGGAGATCTTGCACTGTCGCGCTTCGAAGACGCGCTTTCAGAAGTCTGGCCCAAATGCCTGTCCCGCGATGTGGGGGCATTCCGGGTAACGAGCGCATTCCATCGGCTCATTCGGCTAGCCGCTGGCGAAACTGGGGCGCATCTGGCTCTGGTTGATGTCGGCCCCAATCTCGGCGCTATCAACAGAGCCGCATTGCTCGCGTGCGACCATGTGGTAGTGCCGCTGGGTGCCGATCTGTACTCGCTCCAGGGGCTTCGCAATGTCGGCCCGGCCTTAAGAGGATGGAAGGCCGAATGGATCGACCGCCTCGCCCGTCGGCCGGGCGTCGCGATAGACCTTCCAGCAGGTGCTATGGTGCCATCAGGCTACATGATCATGCGTCATTCGGTCCGGATGGATCGGCCGGCCAGGGCCTTCGGCAAGTGGATGGCGCGCATTCCTGCGCAGTACGCCGAGTCAGTTCTCGACACGCGGCCAGTTAGCCAAACTGTTGACGATGATGCGAACTGCCTTGCACTCCTAAAGGACTTTCGGTCGCTAATGCCGTTGGCGCAGGAGGCGCGTAAGCCGATGTTCCTCCTTAAGCCGGCGGACGGCGCATTTGGCGGGCATCAGCTGGCGGTCCTGGACTGTTATGCGAACTTCCGATCACTGACACGGCAGATCCTGGTTCACTGCGGCATCAACACGTAATCCGAGGGGGCGACCTCTCCGCGCTGGGCTACCCGCACTCTACATTCAGTGCGCGGTCGATATACCCGATGCTACGGCCACCTTGCGGCGGCTTGAGCCCCTCTCTTGATGGTTGCAAGGTGGCCGCCCCCGGAGCGAATCCCCCTCGCCCAGGCTCCCGAGGCGAACGACAGCGTTCTGCCGGACAGGACTATCGACCGCCGCCGACCGGCACACCCCGCTCACTCCTCGGATTGCCAGCGACGCCCCTGCTCGATCGCGCCCTGCGCGGCCTTCTCGCCCAGCTGCCACTCCCGCCCGGCCGCAAGGGCCTCTTCGGCCTCGTCCGCGCCCTGCCCACAACGCTCCGCCACGAGAACCAGCTCATCCTCGCCGAGGGCGACCACGTCATCGCCCATGGCCGCTTCTCCGGCCACGGCCGCCCCGCCATGAGACTATGGAGCGTCATGGTCACGCCCGCCGCTCAAAGCCCCTGGGCAAAGTTGAACACGCGATCGGGATCGATCGCCTGCTTCACCCGCTCGAGACGAGGATAGTTTGCGCCGTAATAGGCGCGACGCCAGTCGCGAAGCGATGGATCGACGAAATTCTGATAGCAACCGCCATCGGTGTATCGTCTCATGTCGTCGTAAAACTCGTCCTGCCAGGTATGGCCGCGGCGGATCAGCGCCGGGTCGGCATCGTCGGCTCCCGACCAGTCATACCCGATGACCATCAGCCAGTCGTTGCCGCGGTGAATGAAGGCGGTCGCCTCGGGTGCTACGGTATTGATGGCGCCGCCGGTTTGAAAGAACCTGAGATCGCAGGTGCCGTGAACCGCGGGCGCCTTCCGGAGCCAGGAGAATCCCGTTTCCAGAGTGTCATGGGCAAGCATCCCGCGAACGTATCCGGAGCGCTCCTGATAATAGGCGGGAGCGCCCTTTTCGTGCAGAAAATCCTGCCCTGCCCAGTAATCCGCCGCCGCCACGATCCTCTCGGATGTCGGTCGCGCGCGCCGATAGGCAGGACCCAGAATGTCGGCCAGGTCCCGAGCCCCACCTTTCAGTTGGCCGAGCAGGTCGACGGTAACGCCGGCCTTGCCGTCCGCCTGAAGGGAAACGCGTGATCCGAGGCCGCTCGGTCCGGCTCCCAGCGCCGCCAGCAGCGCGAAGGCCAGTTCCTCGCTCGCCCGCTCCCATCTGATTCTGAAAACGGTCACCGGCAGCGTCGGGAAGGTCGTCAGGGAGAACGCGGTATTGACGCCGAAATTGCCGCCGCCGCCGCCCCGGCAGGCCCAGAAAAGCTCCTCGTTCGAGACGGCGCTCACGGTCTCCACGGAACCATGCGCGGTAACGAGCTCGGTCGAAACGACCTGATCGCAACCCAGTCCGTGGTCGCGCATGTTGAAGCCGATGCCCCCGCCCAGCAGGAAGCCCGCAGCTCCGACCGTCGGGCACCTTCCATGGGTGATGGTGCGGTTGACCTTACTCAGCGCCGCATAGATGTCCTGATTGCGGCAGCCGCCGCCAATGTGCACGAGCCCGGTACGATCGTCGTAACGCACCCACCCTATCGGCGAGACATCGATCAGCAAGCCCCGCGTCGTCGAGAACCCGGCATAGGAATGGCCGCCGGAGCGAACGGCGAATCCGACGTTGTAGTCGCGACACCAGCCGATCGCCGCGCGCACATCCGTCGCGTCCAGGCATCGCGCAATACCGGCGGGCGTGATCTTTTCATAGCGGAGATTGTTCGGCCGCGCCGCGTCGGGGAAAAGCGCGTCGGTCGGGCGCAACAGCGCACCGCGCAATTGTTGCAAAAGCGCCCGCCAGGCCCCATTCGAGACCGCAGGCCTGGCGGCATCGCTTCCCGCCGCCGCGGCGCGAGCCCCCGCAGGCAGGCCCGCCGCGAAGGCCGCGCCGGAAGACGCGGCAAGAAATTCCCGCCGGTTCAGATATTGCGCCATTGTTTCCTCCTCGACACGTCAGCGCTGCCGGCGCCTCGCCGCACTCGACTGCTGTCGGGAACCCACGCCCGAACTTCCCACGTTCCCATAGCAGTACTGCATTCCTGTACATCGTCGAACAGTCGCACAGGTTCGGTCAAATCGGTCCGAAAGAGTGGAGCGCGCCCCCGAGGGTGGACAGGATCAGGCCGCTGCGGGGACAGCGTCCGCGGCAGGCGCCCCACCACCCCCCGACGGGTCGAGGGAGAGCGGCGGTGGTCACACTCGGGGAACTGGCGATGATCCTGGATCTGCATCGACAAGGCGTGAGCGTGTCCGCGATCGCCGGGTGCACTGCCCTCGACTGCAAGACGAGCGGGCGATACGTCGAGCGCGGTCCGGACCCGCCCCTCCATGGACCGCGGCCGCCGCCCGCCCAGCGGCCGCAGGCCCACCAGCCTATTCTGGCCTTGCAGGCATTGCTTGATTGAGCATATGAGTTGCTCAAAGGAGCGATGCCGGTGCCTCATCCAAGATCCTCCCCTCTCGCTGCGCCCGCAGGGATGGCGAAGCGCCGAGCCGCGGCCGCGGCCAAGCGCAAGACGGCGCTTCCGGCGGCGGCCAAAAGCAAGGCCGCATCCAGCGCAGGGTCAAAATACGCAGGGACAAAACAAAAGGCTTCGACGCTTTCGTACCTGAAAGTCTACCGTGCGTCGCCGCTCGAACGCATCTCCTGGATCAAGAAGGGCATTCCGGCCGCCGAAGCGAAGCGCCTTTTCGCCGACCTCCCGATCGGACAGGGCGTCGGCTTCAAGGCGCTCAATCTGCCCATAGCCACCGTGAACAGGAAGGCGAAGCAGGGCGATACGCTTTCGCGCGAAGAAAGCGAACGCGTTGTCGGCTTCGCAAAGCTGGTGGGCCAGCTGGAGGCAATGATCCAGGAATCCGGTGATCCCACAGGTTTCGACGCCCGCGCCTGGATGGCACGATGGCTCACGGAGCCCTTGCCCGCTTTCGGAGGCACGCGCCCGGTCGACCTGATCGACACCATGGAGGGTCAGGGCCTGGTGTCCTCCGCGCTCGCAATGCTGCAAAGCGGCGCTTATTTTTGAGCAGGACGGTCTGGCGGATCGCGACCGACACGCCTTCTTACCAGGCGGACGATCTTTCAGGGGCCGGCGCGAAGGCAAGCGGCGGCCGTTGGAACGAAGCGGGCATTTCGATGGTCTACGCCTCGGAGACGCGCGCCCTTGCCTGCCTGGAGACGATTGTCCATTTGAACGGCGGCGGCCTGCCGCTCAATCGCTATCTGGTCGCGGTGACGATCCCGGACGATGTTTGGGCCAAGGCGCAGGAAGAAACTCCCGATCGTCTGCCCGTCGGATGGGAGGCCCAACCCCCCGGGCAGGTAAGCATTCAGTTCGGTACCACTTGGGCGCGTTCGGAAAGCTCGGCGCTCCTCGTGGTTCCCTCGGTGATCGTGCACGAGGAGTTCAACGTCCTCATCAACCCAGCCCACGCCGATAGCGCGCGGATTACCGCCGTCAAACGACGCAAATGGCTCTACGATCCGCGCCTGACCAAGCCCGTTTGACAGTTTCGGCACGCTGAAGGCTCAACGAGGGACTGCATTTCGTCGGTGCCGAGCCAAAGCCGTCAGTCCGCTCCGGACCACCACAGCCACGGCCCACCCACAAGGAGCCCCGCCATGCCCCGCACCACCCCCGAGCAGAACAAGGCCCTCGTCCTCGAGGCCTTCGACGCGCTCTTCAACAAGCGCGACTACGCGGCCGCCGAACGCTTCTGGTCGCCCCACTACATCCAGCACAGCGCCCACATCCCGCCCGGCCGCGAGGGCCTCTTCGGCCTCGTCCGCGCCCTGCCCGCAACGCTCCGCTACGAGAACCAGCTTATCCTCGCCGAGGGCGACCACGTCATCGCCCATGGCCGCTTCTCGGGCCACGGCCGCCCCGCCGCCTGGATCGCCGCCGACATCGTCCGCTTCGAGAACGGCCTGCTCGCCGAGCACTGGGACGTCCTCCAGGACGAAGCGACCGCCGCCCAATCCTTGAGCGGCCTGCCGATGTTCGGCGCGCGCTTCCCCGCCTGATGGCCGCGCCGCCGCCTCCGCGGCCGCCGCCGCCCTCGACCCCGGCCGCAGGGCGAACCATCGCCCCGGAATGGCCATTGGGTCAAGATGAAAAGGCCATCCTGGCCATGCTCAGGAATTTCCCCCCCTCCAACACCAAAGCCATTGCTTAACCATTCGCGCCCTGATACTTAAGGGCATGCTTAACCAATCGCCCGACCTCGACCGCCTCTTCCACGCCCTCTCCGATCCCGCCCGCCGCGCCATCGTCGAGCGGCTCAGCCGCGGCCCGGCGCCCGTCAGCGAGCTCGCCCGCCCGCTGCCGATGTCGCTGCCCGCCGCCATGCAGCACCTCGCCGTCCTCGAGACCGCCGGACTCGTGCGCTCGGAGAAGATCGGCCGCGTGCGCACCTGCGCGATCGAGCACCGCGCGCTCAGCCAGGCCGAGCTTTGGATCAACGCCAGGCGCCTCGCCTGGGAGCACCGGCTCGACAGGCTGGGCGAATACCTGAAAACCCTGGAAAGCGAAGGAGACGCCCATGGCCCGGCCGACTGAGGAAAAAACGGACACCGACGGACACGACACCGCCACCGCGCCGCCGCTCCGCCTCTCCCGCACCTTCCACGCCCCGCGCGAGACGGTCTTCCGCGCCTGGAGCGCCGCCGATCACCTGAAAGCCTGGTTCTGCCCCGAAACCTTCACCGTCCCGCATGCCCGCGTGGAGATGCGCCTCGGCGGCCCGTTCGAGATCTGCATGCGCTCGCCCGCCGGCGAGGAGCACTGGATCCGCGGCGTCTTCGCCGAGGTCGCGCCGCCCGCGCGCCTCGCCATCGACATGCAGATCACCGACAGCGCCGGCCAGCGCCTCTTCGACGCCCGCACCGAGGTCGATTTCGCCGACGTGCTCGGCGGCACGCGCATGGACGTGCTGCAGATCTACACCCTGATCGATCCCACGAAGGCCTGGATGGTCGCCGGCGCGCCCGAAGGCTGGCGCACCACGCTCGACAAGCTCGCGCGCGAGGTCGTGCGCATGCAAGGCGGCCCCAGCCCCAGCACCAACGCCGGCCCCCGCTCCGTCGTCCACGCCACCTTCCATCTCGAGCGCAGCTACGCGGCCCCGCTCGCCCGCGTCTGGCAGGCATTCACCGACGAGGCGGCCAAGCGGAAATGGTTCGGCGGCACGCCCGGAAGCTGGCAGCTGCTCGAGCGCCACATGGATGTCCGCGTCGGCGGCACCGAGCGCCTCAAAGGCAGCTGGGAGGGCGGGGTCGTCTCCACCTTCGAGGCCACCTATCACGACGTCGTCCCCAACGAACGCCTCGTCTACAGCTACGTCATGCACCTCGACGAGAAGAAGATCTCGGTCTCGCTCGCGACCATCCAGCTGAAACCCGACGGCGCGAAGACCACCCTCTCGCTCACCGAGCAGGGCGCCTTTCTCGACGGCTATGACGACGCCGGCTCCCGCGAGCGCGGCACCGCCCACCTCCTCGACGCCCTCGGCGCGTCGCTCGAAGCGTGAATCTCCGCGCCCGCGCCTCGGCCCGCCCGCCACATCGCGAACCATAGGGCCTGGACGGCCATTATGTCAAGATCGAAGAGGCCCTATTGGCCATCCTCACCCCTCGTCCGCGCCGCGGCGCCCCTTCTTGATCTCCGCCCGGCGCGCCTTCTCGCCCAGCCGCCGCTCGCGCTCGCCCTGCGAGGGCCGTGTCTTCCGCCGCCGCACCGGCCGCTCGGCCGCCGCCCGGATCAGCCCGGCCAGCCGCTCCACCGCGTCCTGGCGGTTGCGCTCCTGCGAGCGGAAGCGCCGCGCCGTCAGCACGATCACCCCCTCGCGCGTAAGCCGCGCCCCCGCGAGCCCCTCCAGCCGCCGTTTCACCTCCTCGGGCAACGACCGTGAGTTTCGCGCATCGAAGCGGAGCTGTGCGGCCGTCGCGACCTTGTTGACGTTCTGCCCGCCCGGCCCCGAGCCGAGGATGAAGCTGATCGCGATCTCGCGCTCGTCGATCGAGAGGGCAGGGGTGATCGCGATGCGCATGGCGCCGGATCATATCAGGTCGTTCATATCAGGTCGTTCATATCAGGCCCCGGGCGAGCGCGATTCCGGGCCCGCGGACATGGCCCACCCATCGCGCGTGTTGCCCGCCGGTCATGGCTTCGGAGAATGCCAAAAGAGGAACACGACCAGACGCAACCATTGCACCCTGAGGCCTTTGGGGGGCTTTTTGGGGGCCCTTGGAAAGTGGCGCCGGCGCTCTCACTTGATGGATTTGACCAGCGTCCTGCTCCCCTCCCGAAGGTGCTTCCTCAGCCACAGCAGGCACTGCTCTTCGTCTCGCTTTCGGCATGCGGCCAAGAGCTTTCGATGTTCGGACTGCGAGCGGGCGCGATAGTCCAGCTGCGAGAGCAGAATGCGAACGTAGCGGTCAGCCGCATTGTGCTGCGCCTCTATCAGGCCGAGCAATCGGGCATTCCCACAAGTACTATAGAGCGCGAGATGAAACGCGCGATTGAGCGCGCCCCAGCGCCCGACATCCGGCTCGGCATCGATCCGATCCAGCACCGCTCCCGCTTCGCCCAGATGTTTCGCGGTCAGGCCAGGAAGTGCAAGACGCAGCGCCTCCACTTCAAGGAGTTCGCGGAGCGCGTAGATTTCGCCGATCTCGACGGGCTCCATCCTGGCGACGAACGCCCCCCGCGTCGGATGGATCGAAACCAGGCCTTCGGCCTCGAGCTGACGCAGCGCATCGCGTATCGGCATCCGGCTGAAGCCGAAGCGCGTCGCGAGCTCATCCTGACGCAGCGCAGTCCCCGCAGCCAGCGAGCCTCGGGAGATTGCCTCGCGCAGGAGGTTGGCGACGTGATCCGCCACGGTCTGGGTCCTGGGCATCATTGCCCCGCTCACTCCGCCCAACCGATGCCTCCCGCAATCTCGATCCCGCTGCGGCCAGCCTATCGGAATGGCCCTTGCCTGTATACGCGCCGTCTCGTATACGAGTATCCAAGACACTGGAGGAGCCCCGAAGAAAGGCCAAGAGGAATGGAAACCAGGGAGGAATGGATGGCAGGTTCGGCGATGTCCGCTCACCGTTCCCTTGGCAGGCCGGTCGAAGCGATCGTGATCGGCGGCGGGATCTCAGGCTGTACGCTCGCATACGAGCTGGCTTCGCGTAAGCTCGGCGTCGCTCTTCTCGAGCAGAATGCCCTGGCCTCCGAGTCCTCCGGGCGCAACACCGGAACGCTTCTGAGCGGCCCGCAAAAAGAGGTCGTGGCGCTGCTGGACACGAGCGCGGAAATATACGCTGAAGTCGCGCATGGCCCGGTTCCGTTCGAGTTTGCGAGGATTGGCCATCTTCTGATTTCCGAAGGAGAGGCCGCTCTCGAGAAAGCGGCCGCTGTCGCCGAGCGCTACAGATCGGCCGGCGTCGGAATGCAGGCAGTGTCCGGAACGGAGCTGGCTCGCGAGCATCCCCGGTTGGGATTGAACGTCGCCGGAGGCTATTTTGTCGAGCGGGCGTGGACGCTCGAGCCGATGGGAGCCACGCATGCATTCGCGCATGCCGCGCGAGAGGCGGGTGCGACGATCAGGACCGGCATCCGGGTCGCTCAGATAAACTCCCGCAACGGAAAGGTTCAGGGGGTCCTGACCGATCAGGGAATGATCGCGGCGGACCTGGTCTTTATCGCGAATGGCCTGTGGATGGCCGATCTCCTCCGCCGGACGGTCGGCGACGGACCGCTGCCGGGCCTGCCGTTCACCGCCGGCCGGGGCTGGCTGATCCAGCTCGGCAAGCTCGACCTTGAGCTCCCCTGGATCGTCGAGGAGCTGACCTGGCCCGATCAGCAAGAGCTTGGAAAGCGGATGTCGCTCGAATTCCTCGCCGATGTGGCCGAACGCCGCGACGACCAGCCAGCCGTCGAAGCGATCTGCCTGAACCCGATGCAGGGCGGCGACGCGCGGCTTGGCGCCTCGGTTCAACCAGCACTTCGGGATCTTGTCCGGAATACCGACATGCCAAGCCGCATCGCCGCCCGGGCGCTGCGGATGATCTCCGGCCTCGGGTCGGTGAAGGTGCGAAACGCCTATCCCGGCAACCGGCCGATGCTCTCCGACGGCCTGCCTGTCGCCGGGCGAACCTCGATCGAGGGGCTGTTCGTGCATGGAGGGATGGGGTCGATCGGAATGCATGCCGCACCAGCCACCGCACGATGGCTGGTTGACGCCGTCATTTCCGGAGACGGCAACCCGAGGCAGGATTGGCTGCTTCCAGGCCGCTTTCCCGGATGGAGCTAGCCCGTCTTTCTCAGTGCGCCGTTGGGGCGCACTGAGAAATACGGGCTAGGGCGGCCAGAATCGCCGCGGCGGTCGCGAAAGGGCCCGAATGGGCGGTTTCGGCGCCTGCCCGAAACGCTCATCTATTTGATATTAAAAGATACTGCCATCAAAAACCGCCGACATCCTGCCCACTCTGCCCACTTCCGTTTTTCCCCGGGCGGCCAAAACCAAAACCAATTCAACCGCTTCCACACCGTTCCCTACGCCTTTTCCGGCCGCTACGCCGCCTCGGCCCGCTCGGCGATGCGCGCCGAGCTCGGCGAGCAGCGAGCGCGCCGCGGCCAGCCGCTGCGCCGGGTCGAGCTCGCGCGCGAGCGCGATCTTGTGGTCGGGCCGAAGCCGGATCCCCCCGCGCTGCGTTGCCAGCCACGCCGCCAGCCCGCCCGGGTTGCGGAAGTGATTGCCGCGGAAGCTGAGCACCAGCCCCTTCGGCCCCGCCTCCAGCCGCTCCACCCCCGCCTCGCGGCACGCCCGCTTGAGCGCCACCACCGCGAGCAGGTTCTCGACCTCCGCCGGCAGCGGCCCGAACCGGTCGACGAGCTCCGCCGCCATCGCCTCCGATTCCGCGTCCGAGGCCAGCGTCCCGATCCGCCGGTAGAGCCCGAGCCGCACCGGCAGGTCCGGCACATAGGTCTCGGGGATCAGCACCGGCAGCCCGAGGCTGATGCCCGGCGTCCAGCCGCGCCCCTCCCGCCGCTCCTTGCCCTCGCGCCCGCGCACCTCGGCCACCGCATCCTCGAGCATCTGCTGGTAGAGCTCGATGCCGACCTCGCGGATATGGCCGGACTGCTCGGCCCCCAGCAAATTCCCCGCCCCGCGGATATCGAGATCGTGCGAGGCGAGGGTGAAGCCCGCGCCCAGGCTGTCGAGCGTCTGCATCACCGCCAGCCGCTTGCCCGCCGCCGCCGTCAGGATCTGGTTGGGCGGCCAGGTGAAATAGGCGTAGCCGCGCTGCTTGCCGCGCCCGACCCGCCCGCGGAGCTGATAGAGCTGGCCGAGCCCGAACTGGTCGGCGCGGTGCACCAGCAGCGTGTTCACCGCCGGCATGTCGAGCCCGCTCTCGATGATGTTGGTCGAGAGCAGGATATCGAAATGCCGCTCGCCGAACTCCGTCATCACGCGCTCGAGCGCCGTCGGCGCCAGCCTGCCATGCGCCTCGGCCACCCGCGCCTCGGGCACGATCTCGCGCAACCGCGCGGCCA
This sequence comes from uncultured Pseudomonadota bacterium, assembly GCA_963840545.1. GTDB lineage: Bacteria > Pseudomonadota > Alphaproteobacteria > Acetobacterales > Acetobacteraceae > JAKAWQ01. The sequence continues at coordinate 1,600,153 of CAWIZE010000002.1, forward strand.
TCCGCGGCAGGTCCTCGATGCGCGGAACCACGCAGAAAACCTGCCCGCCGCGGAACCGCTCGCGCTGGATCGCCTCGTGGATCACCAGCGCGTCGAACGGCATGATGAAGGTGCGCACCGCGAGCCGATCGACCGGCGGCGTCGCGATCAGGCTCATCTCGCGCACCCCGGAGAGCGCGAGCTGGAGCGTGCGCGGGATCGGCGTCGCCGTCAGCGTCAGCACATGCACGTCGGCGCGGAGGCTTTTCAGCCGCTCCTTGTGGGCGACGCCGAAATGCTGCTCCTCGTCGATCACCAGCAGGCCGAGCGCGGCGAAACTTGTTCCCTTCGCCAGCAGCGCGTGGGTGCCGACGATGATGTTGACCGCGCCCGAGGCGACCCCCGCCCGCACCTCCGCCGCCTCCTTGGCCGTGACCATCCGCGAGAGCTGGGCGATGGTCACCCCCATCCCGGCGAAGCGGGCGGAGAAGGTGCGAAAATGCTGGCGGCAGAGCAGCGTCGTCGGCACCACCACCGCGACCTGCATCCCCGCCATCGCCGCGACATAGGCCGCCCGCAGCGCGACCTCGGTCTTGCCGAACCCGACATCGCCGCAGATCAGCCGGTCCATCGGCCGCCCCGAGGCGAGGTCCTCGAGCACGTCGGCGATCGCGCGGGCCTGGTCCTCCGTCTCGGCGAAGGGGAAGCGGGCGCAGAACTCTTCCCACGTCCCTTCGGGCGGCGCCAGCGACGGCGCCTCGCGCACCTGCCGCTCGGCCGCCAGGGTGATCAGCTCGCGCGCGATATCGCGGATCCGGTGCTGCATCCGCGCCTTGCGCGTCTGCCACCCCGCGCCCCCGAGCTTGTCGAGCGCGGCCCCGTCCGCCTGGCCGAAGCGCGAGAGCAGCTCGATGTTCTCGACCGGGAGGAAAAGCTTCTCGTCGCCGTCATAGATCAGCCTCAGGCAGTCGTGCGGCGCCTGATTGACGGCGAGGGTGGCGAGCCCGTCATAGCGGCCGATCCCGTATTCCTGGTGGACGACGAGATCGCCCGCGGCCAGCTCGCTCGCCTCGGCGATCAGCTCGTCGGCCGATTTCCGCCGCCGTGGCGGGCGGCTGATGCGCTCGCCGAGCAGGTCCTGCTCGGCGACCACGACCACCCCCTCGGCCGCGAACCCGCGCTCGAGCCCGAGCACCAGCAGCCCCGGCCGGTCGGCGGGCAGCGCGGCAAGCCCGGCCCAGCCCGCCAGCCGCTCGGCGCGGGGAAACCCATGCTCCCCAAGAAGGTGACGGAGCCGCTCCCGCGAGCCCTCGGTCCAGGCCGCGAGCACGAGTTTTTTTCCGTCCCCCGCCCAGCGCCCCGCCGCGGCGGCCAGCTCGGTGAAGATGTTGCTATCGCCCCGCCCACCGGCGCGGGTGAAAAGCGGCCCCGGCCGCGCCCCGGCATCGAGCCCGGGCGCCCCGTCCGGCCGCGCATAGGGGCTGAAGGCGAACACGGGCGAGGCGCCCAGCATCGAAGTGAAGCCCTCACGGTCGAGATAGAGAAGCCCGGGCGGCAGCGGCCGGTAGGGCGCCTCGCCGTCGCGCGGGAGGCTCTGGCGGGCCTCGTAATGGTCGGCGATCATCTCGAGCCGCGCCGTCAGCACCTCGTCCGCCTGGTGGTCGAAGCTCACCGCGGCATCCGGCAGGTAGTCGAGCAGGGTCTCGAGCGCGGGGTAGAAGAGCGCCAGCCAATGCTCCATCCCGGGATGGCGCCGCCCCTCGGAGACCGCGACATAGAGCGCATCGCCGCTGGCGGCGAGCCCGAAGCGCTCGCGCCAGGCGGCGCGGAAGCGGCTGGTCGCCGCGGCATCGAGCGGCACCTCCGAGACCGGATGCAGGGTCAGGGAAGGCAGCGCGGCGCCGCTCCGCTGCGTCGCCGGGTCGAAGCGGCGGAGCGTCTCGATCTGCTCGCCGAAGAGGTCGAGCCGCACCGGCTCGGCGGCGCCGGCGGGGAAGATATCGACGATCCCCCCGCGCAGCGCGAACTCGCCGGGCTCCATCACCGTCCCGGCCCGGCCATAGCCGTTGGACTCGAGGAAGTGGAGGAGGGAAGCGGAATCAACCGTGCCGCCCGCCTCGATTGCGAGGCTCCGCCCGGCCAGCGCCGCGCGCGGCGGGACGCGCTGGACCAGCGCATTGACGGTCGTCAGCACGATCCGCGGGCGCCCAGGGGGGATAGCGGGGAGGGGTCCCAGCAGCCGGGCGAGCGTCGCCACCCGCTCGGAGACCAGCTCCGGCTTGGGCGAGACCCGGTCATAGGGCAGGCAGTCCCAGGCCGGGAAGCTCAGCACCTCGATCTCCGGGGCGAAGCAGGCGAGCGCCGCCTCGATCCGGGCCATGCGCGCATCGTCGCGCGCGACATGGAGCACCGCACCCGGGTGCTCGGCTCGCCTGCGGGCGAGCAGCAGCGCATCGTAGCCTTCCGGCGCGCCATAGACGGTGAGCGGCGTCATCTATCGTCCCTTGGCTTCCCGCATCGCCCGGAGCAGGGGCCCGTCATGCTCCGGGGGGATCGGCCTTCGGCCCGAGATCCAGTCCGCGAGGTCGGGGTCGGGCAGCTCGAGGAGCTCCTCGAGCGCGTCAAGGGCCGCTTCCTCCATCCCGCCTATGCGTGAGGCAACGAAACCGCCGATCAGCAGGTCGTTTTCGTGCGTGCCGCGATGCGTGGCGCGATAGAGGGCGCGCCGGCGCCGCGGCTCGAGCGGTGTCGCGGGCTCGGTCATGGGCAGCCGTCCTATAGAACCGTTCTGCGGCGAAGAAAATCCGCCTCTTGCACGCCTGTGCGCGTCGCCTGTCCTTATCGGCGAGCATGTTGCGCTGCGATTAACTCTCCGCCATTCGCCCCGGGAGCAGGCCTGGGCTTGCTTGCAATGGCCACGATTTCGGCTAGACCCCGGACCCTGACGTCCGGGGGAGGGGAAAGCGGCGTGGCGGCACTGATCGAGATCGCGGGCCTCACCAAGCGGTTCGGCAGCTTCACCGCCGTGGACGATGTCTCCTTCCGGCTGGACAAGGGCGAGGTGCTGGGCTTCCTCGGGCCCAACGGGGCCGGCAAGACCACCACCATGCGCATGCTGGCCGGGTTCGTGGCGCCCACCGCCGGTACCGCCGCGATCGCGGGGCACGATGTCGTGGCCGAGCCGGTTGCTGCGCGCCGGCACCTGGGCTTCCTGCCCGAGGGCGCCCCGACCTACCCCGAGATGACAGTGCTTGGGTTCCTCCGCTTCGTCGCCCGCATCCGTGGCTATGCGGGTGCGGCTCTCGCCCGCCGGGTGGCCGAGGCGGTCGCGCTCACCCAGCTCGAGGGCGTGCGGCTGCAGACGGTCGAGACCCTTTCGAAGGGGTTCAAGCGCCGCGTCGGTCTCGCCCAGGCCCTCCTGCACGACCCGCCGGTGCTCGTGCTCGACGAGCCGACGGACGGGCTCGACCCCAACCAGAAGCACGAGGTCCGCACCCTGATCCGCCGCATGGCACCGGACAAGGCGATCGTCATCAGCACGCACCTGCTCGACGAGGTGGATGCGGTGTGCACGCGCGCGATCATCATCGCCGCCGGCCGGGTGGTGGCGGACGACACGCCGGCCGCGCTCGCCGCGCGCGACCCGGCGGGCCGCCTCGAGGAGGTGTTCCGCGCGATCACGGTTCCCGCAAGTCTGCCCAAGGCAGCGTGAGGGAGGCCGCCCGATGCGCCAGGCACTGATCATCGCCCGTCGCGAGCTCGACGGGTATTTCGCCACCCCCGTGGCCTATGTCTTCATCGTCATCTTCCTCATCCTGCAGGGCACGCTCACCTTCAACGCCGGCGATTTCTTCGGCCGCGGCCAGGCCGACCTCGTGCCCTTCTTCGACTTCCTGCCCTGGGTCTTCCTGCTGCTCGTCCCGGCGATCAGCATGCGGCTCTGGGCGGAGGAGCGGCGGCTCGGCACGATCGAGCTCCTGCTCACGCTGCCGGTAACGGAGGGGCAGGCGGTGATCGGCAAATTCCTTGCCGCCTGGGCCTTCTGCGTCATCGCCTTGGCACTCACCTTTCCCTTCGTCATCACGGTCAACATCCTGGGCTCGCCCGACAACGGCGTGATCGCGGCGGGCTATCTCGGCGGCGTGCTCGTCTCCGGCGCCTTTCTTGCCGTCGGCTCGGCGACCTCGGCGATGACCAAGAACCAGGTGATCGCCTTCGTGCTCGGCGTCGCCATCTCCTTCGTCTTCGCGCTCTCGGCCTATCCGGTCGTCACGGATTTCCTCGACCGCAACCTCCCCGTGCTCGCCGAGATCGCGCGCGGCTTTTCCGTGATCGAGCGCTTCCAGTCCTTCGCGCAAGGGTTGATCCGCGTGCCCGACCTCGTCTTTTTCGCGAGCTTCATCGGCTTCTGGCTGTTCGTGAACGCGGTCGTCATCGACCACAGCAAGGCGAGCTGAGACGATGCAGGGACCGGCCCGGCGTTTCTGGTCCTCGGCGCTTGCCGTCGTCGCGGTCGCGGCGATCGCAATCGGCATCAACCTCTTCGCCGATCAGCGGTTCGACAATGCGCATCTCGATCTCACCACGGGGCGCATCTACTCGCTTTCCAAGGGAACGCGAGAAATCCTTGCCGGGCTCAAGCAGCCGATAGCGCTCCGGCTCTACTACTCGCGCGCGCTCGGTGCGCGGTTGCCGATCTATGGCGAATATGCCGATCGCGTGCAGGCGATGCTGCGCGAGTACGCCGCTCGCGCGCACGGTATGATCAGGCTCGATTTCTACGACCCGCTGCCCTTCAGCCGCGTCGAGGACCAGGCGCTCGGCTACGGGCTCACCGGCGTGCCGCTCGATCAGCAGGGGACGAAGGTGTATTTCGGCCTCGCCGGCACCAACCTGCTCGATACCGAGCAGACGATCCCTTTCTTCGATCCCGCGCGCGCTCCCTTCCTGCAATACGACCTGACCCGCCTGGTCGCCGAGCTCGCCCATCCGAAGCCGCCCATCATCGGCGTGATGTCCTCGCTGCCGCTCGCCGGCAACCCGCGCCTGATGATGGCGGGCCAGGGCCAGCCCGGGCAGCCGGGCGGACCGTGGATGTCGATGCTCGAGCTTCAGAAGGATTTCCATGTCGAGCAGGTGCCGCTCGACGCGCAGGTGATCGACCCGAAGATCAAGGTCCTGCTGGTCGCCCAGGCGCAGAATCTTTCCCAGCCCGCGCTCTACGCGATCGATCAGTTCGTGATGCGCGGCGGACGGCTGATGGTGATGGTCGATCCCTATAGCGACGCCGAGGCGGACATCCCCGGCCCGGAGGGCGCCCCCTCGATCGACAATTCCTCGACGCTCGAACCGCTGCTCGCGGACTGGGGGATCGCCTACAATCCGACCCAGGTGGTGTGCGATCTCACCGGCGCGGTGAATGTGCAGATGGGCAACTCGGACCAGGTCGCGGCGGTGCCCTATGTCGCCTGGTTCAATATCCGGGGCGGCATCTCGAAGGCCGATCCCGCGACCGCGGACCTCACCCAGGTCACCGTCGCCACGCCGGGGTTCATCGCCAGGAAGCCGGGCGCGCACATCACCTTCACCCCGCTCCTCGAATCGAGCCGGCAATCGGAGGTGCTGCCGGTCAAGGAGGTGAGCCTGAATCCGGACCCCGCGAAGCTGATCGCCGACTTCAAGCCCGCCGGCGGGCCGCGCGTGATCGCCGCGCGCGTGCGGGGGATGCTGCACTCGGCCTTCACGGGACCACCGCCCCTGCCCGCGGGCGTCAAGCGGGCGGCGAATTTTCCCCCGTATATCGCGGAGACGAAAACGCCTGCCGACCTCGTCGTCATCGCCGATTCCGACATCCTCGCCGACCGCTTCTGGGTGCAGGTGCAGAACTTCTTCGGCCAACCCGAAGCCATGCCGTTCAGCGACAATGGCGCCTTCGTCTCCAACCTGGTGGGCTCGCTCGCCGGCGGCGACCTCCTGCTCAGCCTGCGCGGCCGCGGGTCGGTGAGCCGGCCCTTCACCCTGATCGAGGCGATGCAGGCGAGCGCCCAGGCGCGTTTCCGCCGCACCGAGCTGGCGCTCCAGGCGAAGCTGCAGCAGACCCAGCAGAAGCTCGCGGCGCTCCGCCAGGGCACCGCGAGCGGCGAGGCCAAGGGCGGACCCGCCTCTGCCGCGCTGCTGACCCCGGCACAGTCCCAGGCGATCGCCGCCGCCGAGCAGCAGATCGTGCAGACGCGCGAGCAGCTCCGCCGGGTGGAGTTCGACCTCGACCGCAACATCTCCCGCCTCGAGGCCGAGCTTCGCATCTTCTGCGTCGTGCTCGTGCCGGGGCTCCTGGTGCTGATCGCGATCGGGCTCGGCCTCGTGCGCCGCCGCCGGCGGGTCTCGCGCGCATGAAGCCGCGCACCACCCTCATCCTCGTCGTGCTCGCCGTCATCGTGCTCGGCGGCGGCTGGTATTTCGGGCCGCACCAGAACCCGGCCGAGCAGGAGCAGGCGAGCGCCGGGACGCTGCTTTTTCCCGGACTCGGCGGCGCGCTCGAGAAAGCGGAAAAGATCGAGATCGCGCATGCGGGCAAGCGCTTCGCGATCCTCCGCAAGGGCGATGTCTGGACACTTCCGAGCCTCGGCGCCTACCCGGTCGAGCCGACCAAGGTGCACGCCATGCTCGCCGGCCTGGCCGAGCTTCGCGTGCTCGGCAGGCGCACCGCCGATCCGGCCGAGTTCGCCGCGCTCGGCGTCGATGATCCGAACAAATCCGCGGCAACCGGAACGCTCGTGACGGTGAGCGACGGCGCGGGCCATCCCCTCGCCAGCCTGATCGTCGGTCATCAGAACTACGCGACGTCGGGCGGCGAAACGGAGACGCTCTATGTGCGTCGCCCCGGCGAGGATCAATCGTGGCTCGCCCAGGGCAAGCTCGGCGTCGATGCGGAGCCTGACCTCTGGATCGACCACAGCATCGCCAACATCGACCACGCGAAAATCGTCCACGTCGCGATCACGCGCGGGCCGGAGACGCTCATCTTCGCGCCGCAAGACGGCAAACTCGCCTTGCTCGATCCGGCGCAGCACGCGGCGCTCCAACCCTACAAGCTCGACACTGTCTGGCGCGCGCTCGAATTTCTTTCCTTCTCCTCCGTTCGCGCCGGCCCGGCCCTGCCCGGCAAACCATTGGCGCGCACGGTCTTCACGCTCGCCGGCGGCACCGCGATCACGGTTACTCTGGCGCGGGACGGGAAGGAGCTGTGGGCGCGGTTTGCCGCGACCGGAGCGGGAACCGAGGCGAAGGCGCTCGCCCGGAAATTCGGCGACTGGAGCTACCGGCTCGGCGATTGGCGCGAGAGTGCGCTGGCGCCGACGCTCGGCGACATGCTCGCCAAGCCGCCGCCACCCGCGGCAAAGCCGGGGAGCAATTGACCGGGCGGGAATATCCCGTCCGCCCCGTCGTCGGCATCGGCGTCATCGTGCTGCGAGCCGAGGCGGTGCTCCTCGTCCGCCGTGGCCAGGCGCCGGGATTGGGCGAATGGAGCCTGCCGGGCGGGGCGCAGGAGCTCGGCGAAACCGCCGAGGAGGCGGCACGGCGCGAGCTCGCCGAGGAGACCGGCCTTACGGTCGGGACGCTTCGCCTGGTCGGCCATTTCGACAGCATCCACCGCGATGCCGAAGGGCGGATCCGCTTCCACTACACGATCCTCGACTTCACCGCCGCCTATAGGTCGGGCGAGGCCCGTGCCGGCTCGGACGTGGCCGAGCTCGCCTGGGCGCCAAATGCCGACCTCGCGCCGTTCCGCCTCCGCCCGCAGGCGCTCGCGATGATCGTCCGCGCCCAGGGGCTGGGCCCAGGGGCTGGGCCCCTGGACCCCCTGAGCGCTGCGCGGCACAAAAAGAAAAAGCGGGATGGGGGGCCAGGGACCCAGGCCCTGGCGGGGCGCAGGGGCAGAGCCCCTGCCTAATCCGCGCCGGCCCCATCCGCCGTCCCATGTGCCATGAAATAGTGCTGCAAGGAACCTCAGATGCGCCATCGTTGTCTGCCGCAACGTCGAGACATCGGCATTGATGATGAAGGAACGAAACTGCTCACGCTTGGTGAAGAAGGTTTCCAGCGCCGCGCAGCCGGATGAGTGGCTCCTTGCGCAGCCGTTCGACGATCAGGAACGCCGCCAGCATGACGGCGGCGAGCAGGTTCAGCCTGACGATGTAGGGCGAGTTGAGCCAGTCGTACAGGTCGCCATCGTCGCGCACTCTCTGCAGCGACGCGGCTTGGCGTCATCAACGATGATGATCGGACACATTCGATGTACGCTCCGGCCTCGGGTCTCGAGGCGCTCGTAATGCCCGGCAAGCGCGCCGCAAGCCAAGCGAGCGAGAATCTTGGCGGCGGCACGACGAATAGGCCGCGCCCTCACGCCCGGCTGGCCATCCGCGGCCTCCCCGGCCTATCCTTGCGCCAACGGCGGGCCCGGCTTGGCCCGCCGACGAGGAAACGGGGACCAGGATGCAGCTCAACCGCGACGAAATGCTGCGTGCATACCGCCAGATGCGCACCATCCGCGCCTTCGAGGAGCGGGTGCACACCGAGTTCGCCGCCGGCGGCATCCCCGGCTTCGTCCATCTCTACGCCGGCGAGGAAGCCTCCGCGGTCGGCGTCTGCCTCCAGCTCACCGACCGCGACGTGATCGCCTCCACCCATCGCGGTCACGGCCATTGCATCGCCAAGGGCTGCGACGTGAAGGCGATGATGCAGGAGATCTATGGCCGCAAGGATGGCCTCTGCGCCGGAAAGGGCGGCTCGATGCACATCGCCGACATCGCCAAGGGCATGCTCGGCGCCAATGGCATCGTCGGTGGCGGCCCGCCGCTCGTCTGCGGCGCTGCGCTGACCGCGAAAGTGCTCAAGACGGGCGGTATCGGCGTTGCCTTTTGCGGCGACGGCGGCTCCAACCAGGGCACCACCGCCGAGTCCATGAACCTCGCCGCGGTCTGGAAGCTGCCGGCGGTCTTCGTCATCGAGGACAATGGCTACGCCGAATCCACCGCCTCCTCATGGTCGGTCGGCGGTGACCCCGTGAAGCGCGCCGAGGGCTACGGGATGCCGGGCGTGCGCGTGGACGGGCACGATTTCTTCGCCGTGCACGAGGCGGCGGAGGAGGCGATCGGGCGGGCGCGGGCGGGGCAGGGGCCCTCGCTCCTGCACGTCAAGCTCGAGCGCTTCTTCGGCCATTTCGAAGGCGACGCGATGACCTATCGCCCCGCCGACGAGGTGGCGAAGCTCCGCGCCGAGCGCGACTGCCTCACCCTCTTCCGCCGCCGCGTCACCGAGGCGGGGCTGCTCGAGCCCGCCGCTCTCGATGCGGTGGACCGCGAGGCGGCGGAGCTGATCGAAGAGGCGGTCGCGGAGGCCCAGGCGGCGCCCTACCCGCCGCCCGCCGAGCTGCTCACCGACGTCTACGCTGCTTACTGAACGGGCCTGTTGAACGAATCGAACGAGAGCGGAGGAAGCCATGGGGAGAAAATCCTTTCGCCAGGCGATCAACGAGGCCCTGCGCCAGGAGATGGAGCGCGACCCGACGGTCGTGCTGATGGGCGAGGACGTGGCCGGCGGCATGGGTGCGGCGGGCGAGGACGACGCCTGGGGCGGGCCGCTCGGCGTCACCAAGGGCCTGCTGCCGCGCTTCGGGCGCGAACGCATCCTCGATACGCCGATCTCGGAATCCGCCTTCATCGGCGCCGCCGCCGGCGCCGCCGCCACCGGGCTTCGTCCCGTCGCCGATCTCATGTTCGTCGACTTCATGGGCGTCTGCTTCGACCAGATCTTCAACCAGGCGGCCAAATTCCGCTACATGTTCGGCGGCAAGGCGAAGACGCCGTTGGTGATCCGGACCATGTACGGCGCGGGCTTCCGCGCCGCGAGCCAGCACAGCCAGTGCCTCTACCCGATCTTCACCCATATCCCCGGGCTCAAGGTCGCCATCCCGTCCTCGCCCTACGAGGCGAAGGGCCTGATGATCCAGGCCATCCGCGACGACGACCCGGTGATCTTCTTCGAGCACAAGGTCATGTACGACGACGAGGAGGAAGTCCCGGACGAGCCCTATGTGATCCCCTTCGGCGAGGCGAATCTCCTGCGCGATGGTGAAGACGTGACCATCGTTGCCCTCGGCCGGATGGTGAAATTTGCGCTGGAAGCCTCTGACGCTCTGGCAAAAGAAGGAGTGGACTGCACCGTCCTCGACCCGCGCACCACCTCCCCGCTCGATCTCTCCTCGATCCTCGAGAGCGTGCGCGAGACCGGGCGCCTGGTCGTCGTCGACGAGGCGAGCCCGCGCTGCAATATGGCGACCGACATCTCCGCCCAGGTTGCCGAGCAGGCCTTCGATGCCTTGAAGGCCCCCATCCGCATGGTCTCGCCGCCGCACGTGCCCGTGCCCTTCTCGCCCTCCCTCGAGGATGAATTTCTTCCGACGCCCGCGAAGATCGTGGCCGCGGTGCGCTCGGTGATGCGCGTCCATGCCCGCGCGGCCTGAGCTTGGGAAGGACGGCGCGATGGCGGACCTTGCGGCGCTGACGATGCCGAAGCTCGGCCTGGCGATGACCGAGGGCCAGGTCGCGGCCTGGCACCGGGAAGAAGGCGAGACGGTCACGGCGGGGGAGGAGATCGCCGACATCGAGACCCCGAAGATCACGGCGGCCTATGAGAGCCCGGCCGGCGGGACGCTGCGGCGCAAGGTGGTCGCGCCGGGCGAGACCGTGCCGGTCGGCGCGCTGATCGGCGTGCTCGCCGGCCCGGCCGCCGCGGATGCCGAGATCGACGCATTCGTCGCCGGCTGGCGGGCGCGCTTTGCCGCCGCCGCGGCGAGCGGGGCGCCGCCGGCGCCCGAGCCCGAGCGCATCGAAACCCCCTTCGGCCCGATCCAGCTGCTCGAAGCCGGCCCGGCAGACGGACCGCCGCTCATCCTCATCCACGGCTTCGGTGGCGATCTTCTCACCTTTTTTCTCCTCCAGCCACTGCTCGCCGCGCGCAACCGCACGCTCGCGCTCGACCTGCCGGGCCATGGCGGCTCGACCAAAACCCTCTCGGGGGCGGACGCGGCCGCGCTCGCCGCCGTCGTCGCCGCGGTGATGACGGCGCGCGGCATGCCGCGCGCCCATCTGCTCGGCCATTCGCTCGGCGGCGCGGTGGCGCTCGCGCTCGCCGAACGGGACCCCGTGCGCGTTTCTGCCCTCACCCTCGTCTCGCCGGCCGAACTCGGGGAGGAGGTCAACGCCGATTACATCGCGGGCTTCATCGCCGCCCGCCGCCCGCGCGAGCTCGCCGCCCTGCTCGCGACCCTCTTCGCCGGCGGCCAGAGCCTGATCACCCGCGAGATGATCGAGGGCGTGCTGCGCTACAAGCGGCTCGACGGCGTGGCGGCGGCGCTCGCCGCGATCGCCGCCGCCACCATGCCCGGGGGCCGGCAGGCCGCGTCCTTCCGCCACGTCCTCGCCGATCCGGCGCGACCGGCGCACATCGTCTGGGGCCGGCAGGATCGGATCATCCCGCCCACCCACGCCGAAGGCCTGCCCGCCCATGTGAGCGTCAGCATCTTCGAGGATGCCGGCCACATGGCGCACATGGAGAAGGCGGCGGAGCTCGCGCGCCTGCTCGGCAGCTAAGCGGCCTGGCGCGCGAGGGGAACGTCGCTCGCGGCCGCCGGCTCGAGCACGCGGGCGGCGTAGGCTTGGAGCCCGGCCGCGCCGACGCCGTCGCTGCGCGCGGCGACCACCTGGTCGGGGCGAACCAGCACCCAGCCAGGGCCGTGCAGGCCGTAGCGGGCGGCCGCGCCCTGCTTGCCGAATTCGCTCTCGCCGAGACGCAGGACCTGCAGCCAACTCCCTGATCGTGCGCCAATCCCCTCCGGCAGGACCGCGCGGCCGAAGACGAGCAGGCTGTGCCGGGGCGCGCCGAGCAGGAGCCACAGGCGGCTTGTCTCGCCCGTCTCCGGGTGGCGGAACCGGGCGTCCCGCGCCCGCGCGCCCACGTCCGTCCGGCGCGGCCGGCGCGGCGGGGCGCCGAGCGCGACCAGCCCGCCTGCACGATAGACGATCTCCGTCTCGGAGAGGTCGAGCTGGACGCGCCGCTGCACGCCCGGAAGCCGCGCCAGGAGCGGGACGACCACAGTGCGGAGGAAGCCCGGCAGCGGGCCGGCGCCGAAAGCGATGCGCAACTTCTGCGCCGCCGCCTTGATGACGTCCCGGGCGATCGGGCGGCGCTCGGCCTCGTAGCTCGCCAGCAGCAGCTCCGCCTCGCCTACGCCGCGGACGGCGTGGGCGAGCTTCCAGCCGAGATTGACGCCGTCCTGGATGCCCGTGTTCATGCCCTGGCCGCCCGCGGGGCTGTGGATGTGCGCGGCGTCGCCGGCGAGAAAGCAGCGTCCGACGCGAAAGCCCGCCGCCAGCCGCTCGTTGATGCGGAAGGTCGAGAGCCAGCCCGGATCGTGCAGGGTGAGGCCGCCCGGCCCGCTGCGGTCGAGCGCGGCCTGGATCTCGGCAAGCGAGGCCGGCTCATCGTCGCCCCTGTCGCCCCTGTCGCCCCTGTCGCCCCTGTCGCCCCTGTCGCCCCTGTCGCCGCCGGCGCGGCGCGCGGCGACGACGCGCCAGACGCCGTCCTCGAACGGAAAGAGCGCGACCGTGCCGCCGCCGCCCCACCAGAGATGGATGCTGGCCGCGTCGAGCGGGCCGCCCTGCATCCGCGCATCGGCAAGCAGGTAGGTCCCCGGCTCGGTGTCGCCCGCGAAGCCGACGCCAAGCGCTTCGCGCACCGTGCTGCGCGCGCCGTCGCAGCCGACCAGGACGCAGGGCCGCACGATCTCCTGGCACCCGTCCCCGCGGCGGAGCGTGGCGGTGACGCCATCCTCGTCCTGGTGGAGCCCGACGAGCTCGACGCCGCGCTCGATCGTGCCGCCGAGCTCCGCGAGCCGCATCTCGAGGATGCGTTCGGTGCGCGACTGGGGCAGGAGCAGGGGAAACGGATAGGGGCTGTCGATGCCCCGGCCCACCTGGATGGAGACCGCTTCGCGCCCGCCCGGGCCGGCCGAGACCGCGCGCAGGCGCCCGCCCTCGGCGAGGAACGCCGGGATCGCGCCCATCGCGGAGAAGGCCTCCAGGCTGCCGCTCCAGATCCCGAGCGCCTTGGAGCGCTGGCTCGCCTGCGGCGCACGGTCGATCAGCCGCACCGGCACCCCGAAGCGGTGGCAGGTGATGGCGAGCGAAAGCCCGGTCGGGCCGGCGCCGACGATCAGGATCGGCGGCGCGGCCATGCCGGCGTCAGCCATGAGCGAGCCTCCGAAGTGCGGGCGCCCAGGAAACCTCGGGGTGATATAACGTTTTGTTACCGAGTCTGGAAATCCGCGGCGCACGCCTCCCGTACCAGCGCGAGCGAGGCGGAAGCCGCCGCCGGGAGAAAGGAAAAGATCCTCGCTGATCCGCCGCCCCTCGGTGAAGACGACGAGGGCGAACCCGGGCGTGCCCGGCGCCTCGATCCAGGCCGCGTCATGGCGGCAGCTCGCCGCCGGGTCGCCGGTCCAGGTGGTCCAGCCCGCCTTGGAACAAAGGCGCGCATCGGCGGGCCGGCCGCCAGGCTTTCTCCGGAGAAAATATTGACCCGCAGCCGCGCTGCCGCCATCTCCGGCCAGCCGAGGGCGCGGAAATAGCGGTTCGCCCATTCTCGCCGTTCGCTCCAGGCCGCCAGTTGCTCCGCGCCGAGCAGCGTATCGCCGGTGGTGCCGCTCACCAGCTCGATCACGTGGTTGGTCGCGGCGTTGCTCGACCAGGCGATCATGTCGTGGAGCGCGCGGTCGAGCTCCCCGTGCGCGGCGATCGCTCCCTCCGCGAGGCGCGCGAGGCAGGCGAGCAGGCAGAAAATCTTCCCGACACGGCACGGATAGAACGGCTGCTCCGCGTTGTGGCCCAAGGCGATGCCGCGCGCCGGAACGATCAGGGAGAAGGCGAAAGCCTCCGCGGTGAGGCCGGACCCGGTGCTGGCTTCGATCAGCCGGCGGCGCGGCGTCGCCGCCAGGGAAGCCCGAGGGAAGCCCCCAGGGAAGCCCCCAGGGACGCCCCGAGGGAAGGGGCTTCAGCAGGCGCCATTGGCCTCGGGCGGGTAGGGCACATCCCCGGCCACCACCGAGAGCATCTCGGCCGGCTCGTCCCCGAGCGAGACGAGGCCGTGAGCCATCTCGGCGTCGATATAGATGCTGTCACCGGGCTCGAGGCGGAGCGGCGCGTAGTGCTCGGTGTGCAGCGCGACGGTCCCGCTGAGCACGTACATCCACTCCTCGCCCGGGTGGCTGGCGAGCTCGCCCCATTCGCCGAGCGTCCGGGCGTGCACGGTGGTGATCATCGGGATCATCCGCCGGCGCAGCAGATCGGTCGCGAAGAGCGCGTAGCTGCGGCCCACGGCCTCCACGCGCGTGCCGCCTCCGCGGCGATCGACGGCGCGGCGGCCGCGGCCCCCGCGGGCGGACTCGGTCCCGACGAGATCGTCGAAGCGGAGCGAGAGCGAGCGCAGGATGCGCCGCACGGTCTCGAACGCGACCCCGGTCTGGCCGTTCTCGATCTTGGAGAGCGCCGAGATGCTGACACCCGTCGCCTCGCTCAGCGTTTTGAGCGTCCAGCCGCGGCGTTTGCGCAGCATGCCGAGCGTCTGGGCGATTCCATGATCATTGCGGCCGTCGGACATCGACCTTTCGATACCATGCCCGGCCGCTTCGACAAGGAAAATCGTAGAGTTTTGGCCGCACGACGGGCCTGCCCCGCAGGCCTCGCACAGACCGCATGAATCTTGGCCATTTGCCCATCGGCCTATGGTCAAAAAGCGGGCAGGGGCGAATTTTCTCGTCCGAAAACAATGCCCCGCCGGCGGCTTGGCCGCGGCAGGGAACTTGCATAGCATCCCAGCGGCGAGGCGAACCTCCAGGAGGCGGGAATGGAACGGAATCGGCGCGGTGGCGTGGGCTTCGGCCCAGGAGCGGCCGACCCAGGTGGGACAGGCATCGGGCGTCGTCGTCTGCTGCAGGGCGCCGGCGCACTTGGTCTGGCGATGGGCGGCATCGCGGCGGGGGGCATCGCGGCGGGCGGCATCCCGCTCGGCGTCCGCGCCGCCCGCGCGGCGACGCCCACGCGCGGCGGCACGCTCACCATGGCGCGCGTCGCCGATGTCATCTCCTTCGAGCCGGTGGTGCCGACCGACAATATGTCGATCTGGGCCAAGCTGCTCGTCTTCCAGATGCTGATCCGCAGCAACCAGAAAGGCGACGGCTTCGTCCCCGATCTCGCCGAGTCGTGGGAGGCGAGCGCGGACAAGCGCACCTACACCTTCCACCTGCGCCAGAGCGCGCTCTTCTCGGACGGCACGCCGGTCACCTCGGCGGACGTGAAGTTCTCCTTCACCCGCGTCCTCACGGATAAGGACTCCTGGGCATCCTCGCTGTACCCGACGATGGACATCGCGACCCCCGACCCGCACACCGTCGTCTTCAACCTCAAGGAGGACTGGGCGCCCTTCCTCGCCGCCGTCTCGACCCACGCCGCCTGCATCACGCCCGAGGCATACTTCAAGAAGATGGGCGCCAGCGCCTTCGGCGAGAAGCCGATCGGCTCCGGCCCCTTCATCATGCAGGAATGGCACAAGGGCGATCACATCCTCATGGTGCGCAATCCGCGCTTCTGGGACCCGACGCGCCCCTATCTCGACCAGGTCATCTTCTCGGTCGTCGCCGACGACAATGTGCGCATGCTGAAGCTGCAATCGGGCGAGATCGATATCGGCAGCGACGTGCCCTTCAGCCAGATCGCGCGGCTGAGCCACGCCCCCGGAATGTCGGTTCAGCTCGCCACCTACGACCGGATCGACTGGTTCCAGTTCAACGTCAAAAGCCCGAAATTCGCCGACCCGAAGGTCCGGCAGGCCTTCAACTACGCGGTGGACAAGCAGGCGATCATCCAGGCCGCGCTGTTCGGCTACGGTTCGGTGCCGACCACCTTCCTGCCCAAAATGATGGACGCCGACACCGAGGACCCACCCTATGCCTTCGACCTTGCCAAGGCGCAGGCGCTGATGGCGGCGAGCAGCATGCCGGACGGCTTCTCCGTCACCTGCACCACCGTCTCGGGTGACACCGTCGGCAACCAGGTCGCCCAGATCATCCAGCAGATGCTGCTGCCGCTGAAAGTGAAGATGTCGATCACGCCGCTCGAAGGCAACACCCAGTACAACCAGCTCGCCACCGGAAAATACGAGATGGCCTGGGGCTACATGACGAGCGACATCATCGATCCCTGCGAGCTGATCGCCTATGCCGGCGCGGGCGACGAAGGCAGCGACGCCGTCTGGACCTTCTACAACAACACCAAGGTCAACGCGCTCGCCAAGCAGGGGCTTTCCGAGCTCGATCCGGCCAAGCGCGCGGCCACCTATCTCGAGATGCAGCGCATCATCTGGCACGACGCGCCCTTCCTCTGGCTCTACTGGACCCCCGCGCGCACGGGCGTGCGGGCGAACGTGCACGGCTTTCAGGTGCTGACGACCGGCAATTACTGGATCGAGGACGTCTGGAAGAGCTGAGCCTTGCCGCGGCGGGGCGGCGGCATGACCGGCCCCCGATGACCGGCCCCCGATGACCGGCCCCCGATGATCAGCCGGGCATGATCCGCTATATCCTGCGCCGGCTCGTCATGCTCGTTCCGGTCGCGGTCGGGATCACGATGGTGGTGTTCCTGCTGGTGCGCCTGATCCCGGGCGACCCCGCGCGCACGTTGCTCGGCATCCACGCCACCCCCGAGCTCGTCGCGGCGATGCGCGCGCATCTCGGGCTCGACCGGCCGCTCTGGGTGCAGTACCTGATCTTCGTGCGCCACCTCGCCGCCGGCGATTTCGGCCATTCGGACCATTACGGCGAGGCGATCAGCCGGCTCGTCCTGACCCATCTCGGACCGACGCTCGTGCTGATCGCCTACAGCATCGTGCTCACGCTCGTCATTGCGCTGCCCGCCGGGCTGCTCGCCGCCGTGCGCCGCGACCAGGCCGCCGATCATCTCGTGCGCATCGGCGCGGTCGTCGGCGTCGGCCTGCCCAGCTACTGGATCGGCTTCATGCTGATCCTGCTCCTCGCGGTCACGATCCCGATCTTTCCGGTCGCCGGCTACGGCACCGGCTTCCCTGCCCACCTCTTCGATCTCTTCCTCCCCGCCCTCACCATCGCCATCAACCTCGCCCCGCTCGTGCTGCGCGCGCTCCGCGCCAGCCTGATGGAGGCGCTCGCCTCTGGCTATATCGACACTGCGCGCGCCAAAGGCCTGCCGCGGCGGGTGGTGCTGCTCGGCCACGCGCTGCCCAACGCCATCGTCCCGGCCGTCACCGTGCTCGGCCTCAATATCGGCTACCTCGTCGGCAGCACGGTGATCGTCGAGACGGTGTTCGCGGTGCCCGGCCTCGGCCAGCTCATGATCAATTCGATCGGCACGCGCGACTATCCGGTGATCCAGGCGGTGACGCTCGTCCTCGGCGTGCTGGTGGTGCTCGTCAATCTCGCGACCGACCTCATGCAGCTCCTGCTCGATCCGCGGGTGCGGCGCGAGGTCGCATGAGCGCCGCGACCGCGGTCGGCCCGATCGGCCGGAAGCTCCCGCGCAACCTCGTGCTCGGCGCCTTCCTCCTCGCCGCCTGGGTGGCGCTCGCCGCGTTCGGCCCGCTCCTGCTCGGCAGCCCGAGCACGATGGACCTTCTCCACGCGCTCCGCCCGCCGAGCCTCGCCTTTCCCTTCGGCACCGACAATCTCGGGCGGGGCATCTTCACGCGCGTCGTCTGGGGCGCGCATATCGACCTCGAGATCGGCCTCTTCACCGTCCTGCCGGCCTTCTTCATCGGCTCGACCCTCGGCCTGCTCGCCGGCTATTTCGGCGGCATCATCGAGACGGTGGTGATGCGCCTCGTCGATATCGCGGTCGCCTTTCCCTTCCTCGTCATCGTCATCGCCATCGTCGCGGTGCTCGGCCCCGGGCTCGGCAACATGTACATCGCCGTCGCCATGGTCGGCTGGGTGAGCTATGCGCGCATCATCCGCGCCGAGACCCTGCTCGCCAAGCGCCTCGAATATGCCGAAGCCGCGCGCCTCCTCGGCCTGCCCGACCGCCGCGTCCTGCTCCGCCACCTGCTGCCCAACGTCATCCCGCAGGCCGTCATCTATGCGAGCTCGGACGTCATCCTCGGCATTTTCCTGGGCAGCTCGCTGGGCTTCCTCGGCCTTGGCGCGCAGCCCCCGTCGCCGGAATGGGGCCTCGTCATCGCCGACGGCTACAGCTTCGTCGATCGCGCGCCGTGGATCAGCGCCTTCCCCGGCCTCGCGATCGTGCTGCTCGCGATCTCCTTCAGCCTGTTCGGGGACGGCCTGGCCGACCTGCTCCGCCCCGAGACGAGAGGCCGATGAACGAGCCACCCCTGCTCGCGCTCGAGGGCGTCGGCGTCACCGTCGCCGCCGGCGGAGCGACGCTCGTCGAGGGCGTCTCCTTCACCCTCGGCGCCGGAGACTCCTTCGGCATCGTCGGCGAATCCGGCTCGGGCAAGAGCACCACCGTCCGCGCGATCATCGGCCTCCTCCCGCCAAGCCTCGACGCCTCGGGGCGCATCCTTTTCGCGGGCGAGAACATCGCCGGCGCGGACGAGGCCCGCCTCGCCCGGCTGCGCGGAGCGGGCATCGGCATGGTCTTCCAGGATCCGCTCTCGGCGCTCAACCCGGTGATGGCGGTCGGCCGGCAGATCGCCGAGGCACTGCGCTGGCACGGCAGGCTCGATCCGGTCGCGCGGCGCCGCCGCACCACCGAGGTGATGCGCCTCGTCGGCCTGCCGGAGCCCGCGCGGCTCGCGGCCTCCTATCCCCATGAGCTTTCCGGCGGCCAGCGCCAGCGCGCGGCACTTGCCATCGCGCTCGCCTGCGCGCCGCGGCTCCTGCTCGCCGACGAGCCGACCACCGCGCTCGACGTCACCATCCAGGACCAGATCCTGCGCCTGCTCGACGAGCTCCGCCGCAGCCTCGGCATGGCGCTGGTTCTCGTCACGCACGATCTCGGCGTCATTGCCCGCGTCTGCGAGCGCGTCGCCGTCATGTATGGCGGCCGCATCGTCGAGGAGGCGCCGGTGGCGCGTCTCTTCGCCGCCCCGGCCCACCCCTACACGCGCATGCTGCTCGATTCGATCCCGCAAGGGCCGCGGGCGCTCCATCCGCTGGCGCCGATCCCGGGCCGCCCGCCCGACCCCGCCCATCGCCCGCCCGGCTGCGGCTTCGCTCCCCGTTGCCCGCGCGCGAGCGGGGCCTGCGCCGAGGGACCGCCGCCCTGGCGCGCGCTCGGCGCCGGCGGCGGCTTTGCCTGCCTCCATCCGCTCATGGCCGAGGCGCCCGCGCATGCCTGAGCCCGTGCTCGAGATCGCCTGCGTCTCCAAGCATTTCGCAGTGCGCCGCGCCCCGCTCGCCGCCCTCGCCGGCCGCCCGCGGCCCCGCGTGCAAGCGGTCGCCGGCGTCGAATTCGCGATCGGCCCGCGCGAGTGCTTCGGCCTCGTCGGCGAGTCCGGCTGCGGCAAGAGCACCCTCGCGCGCCTCGCCCTCGGCCTCCTCCGCCCCGACGCAGGCCATATCCGCTTCCAGGGCCAGGATAT
Organism: uncultured Pseudomonadota bacterium; assembly: GCA_963840545.1. Classification (GTDB taxonomy): domain Bacteria; phylum Pseudomonadota; class Alphaproteobacteria; order Acetobacterales; family Acetobacteraceae; genus JAKAWQ01. The sequence goes on from CAWIZE010000002.1 coordinate 1,619,815, forward strand.
CGGCGCGCTCTCGGGGCCCAGGCTGCGCGCGCTCCGTCGTGGCATGCAGATGGTCTTCCAGGATCCCTACGCCTCGCTCAACCCGCGCATGACGGTGGGCGCGGCGATCGCCGAGCCGCTCGCCTGGCACCGGGTCGTGCCACCGGGTGAGGTCAAGGCGGAAACCCGGCGCCTCCTTTCCGAGGTCGGGCTCGGCCCCGAGACCGCCAGCCGCTACCCGCGCGAATTGTCGGGCGGCCAGCGCCAGCGCGTCGCCATCGCCCGCTCGCTCGCCGTGCGGCCGGCCCTGCTCGTCGCGGACGAAGCGGTCTCCGCGCTCGATGTCTCGGTGCGCGCGCAAGTGCTCAACCTGCTCGGCGATCTCGGCGAGCGGCGCGGCCTCTCGATGCTCTTCATCTCCCACGACCTCGGCGTCATCGCCTATCTCTGCGCGCGCGTCGGCGTCATGTATCTCGGCCACCTGGTCGAATGCGGCCCGGTCGCGGAGGTCTTCCGCGCGCCCGCCCACCCCTATACGCGCGCCCTGATCGGCGCGATCCCGAAGCCCGATCCGGCCGCGCCGCATCCGGCCCGGCCGCTCGAGGGCGAGCCGCCGAGCGCGGCCGCGGTGCCGGAGGGCTGTCCCTTCCGCACCCGTTGCCCGTCCGCCCAGCCCGTCTGCGCGGCGAAGCCGCCGCGCGTCGCGTTCGGCGCCGAGCACTGGGCCGCCTGCCATTTCGCAACCGAAATCCGCAACCAGGGAGCAAACTGATGTGCGACACCATCGTCGCCCTGCCGGACGCCACCGATGACGGCGCCGTCCTGCTCGCCAAGAACGCCGACACCGAGGTGAACGAGGCGCAGCAGATCCTGCGCCTCAAACGGCGCGACTACCTGCCTGGCGCCGCCGTGCGCGTCACCCACCTCACCATCCCGCAGGCGACCCACACGCACGAGGTGATCCTCGGCCGCTCCTTCTGGACCTGGGGCGGCGAGGTCGGCTGCAACGAGCACGGCGTGGCGATCGGCAACGAAGCGGCCTTCAGCAACCAGAAATGCGACAAGGACGGCACCGGCGCGATCGACCTCCTCCGCCTCGCGCTCGAGCGCGCCACGACCGCGGGCGCGGCGGTCGATGTCATCGGCGAGCACGTCGTCCGCTTCGGCCAGGGCGGCAATTGCCAGATGATGGGCAATTACTGGTTCGATTCCGGTCTTCTCGTGGCTGACCGCACGGAGGCTTGGGTGGTGAATTGCGCGGGTCACCATTGGGCCGCGCGGCGCGCGAAGAGCACGGAGGCGATTTCGAACCGCTTCCAGATTGGCGCCGACTGGGAGCTCTCTTCTCTCTCCGAACCGCTCGAGGGCGAAACGCGGCCGGACTTCCGCGCCCTCTTCGCCGATCCCGCGCGCGAGCAGGAGTGCGCCGCGGACGAGCGCGAGTCCTGCGCGGCCGGAATCCTTGCGTCCCGCCGCGGGGCGATCACCATGCACGACATGGCCGCCGTGCTCCGCGATGTCGGCGACGAAGCGAGCTACGACGTCACCGCCGACCCGCGGCCGACGAAGGTCTGCATGCATGCCGGGCCGACGCCGGCGCGGTTCTGGCACGCGACCAGCGCCATGATCACCGAGGTGCGGCCCACGAGCACCGTCGTCTGGATGACCGGCACCTCGGCGACCGACCTCTCGATCTTCAAACCGCTCTTCTTCGGCATCGAGCCGCCCGCCGGGCTGATGCCGCTCGGCACGGATACGGAGGGAACGATCTGGTGGCGCCACGAGCGCCTGCACCGCCCGGCCATGGCCTGTTACCGCGAGGTGAAGCCGGCGATCCGAGCCGAGTTCGACGCGCTCGAGCGGAGTTTCCACAACGAATCGGCTGCCGTCCGCGAGGCCTCGCCGCGCCGGAAGGAAGAATTCGTCGCCTGGTGCTGGCATCGCGCCGCGGCGGCGACCGACGCCTGGATCGAACGCCTGACGCAACGCCCCTACGTCATCGCGCACCCCGGCTACCGCGCCGTCTGGGAACGCTGGAACGCCGAGGCGTCGGTCGCTTTCGCCTGAGCCGGAGGGCGCCGCCCCCCTGCACCCCCCGCCAGGGCCTTGAGGCCCTGGACGGGTCCCGACGCGCTTGCGCGTCGGGCGCCCGGTCCCGTCCGTTTTTTGTGCCGCGCAGCGCTTACGGAAACCTCTTCCGCGTATAGAGCCAGGCGACGACGTAGAGCAGCAGATAGACCAGCGGGATGAAGACGATCAGCCCCTCGAGCCCGCCGATCATCGCGCGCTCTCCTGTCTCTGCGCTTGCGGCTTCATCCCGCGCGCCGCCTCCTGGGTCTCGAACAGCACCGCCCCGCTCACCGAGATCAGCACGATCATCGTCGTGCCGACGAGCCAGGCAAAATACCAGGGCGCGTAGCCGCCGCAGACGACGGCGATGAAAAGCGCGAGCGCCAGCACCATGGCGAGGGCAAAGATCTGTACTGCATTGGACATTGGAAAAAATCCTCCGCCATCGGATTGGCGCGTCAGTAGGAGTGATCGCTCTTGGCGACGGTCTCGGTCCGCACCTTCCCGCCCATGATCCGGAAGGCCCAGGAGGTATAGGCGACGACCGCCGGCACGAAGATCGCGGTGAAGGCCAGCATCCAGCCGAGCGTGTAGGCGCTGCTCGAGGCGTTCCAGACCGTGAGGCTCTGGCTCGGCGTGGTGGTCGAAGGCATGAGGAACGGGAACATCGCCGCGCCCGCGGTGCCGATGGTGCCGATCCAGGCCACGGCGCCGAGCCACCAGCCGAGCGCCGGCCTGCCCGCCCGGAGCGAGAGCGCGCCCCCGAGCATGCCGATCAGGCCGAGCAACGGCACGACCCAGAGAATCGGGTAGGCATGGAAATTGTCGAGCCAGGCGCCGGCGCGCATCGCCACCGCCGGGCCCGCGAGCGGAGTCGCCGCCATCGCCGGGTCCACCGGCGCAGTGTAAGCGAAGCCCTTGATGAAGCGGATCCAGATGCCGCCGATCACGAAGAGCATGGCGGCAATCGATCCGGCCCGGACGCCGAAGCGGCGCGCGCGGCCATAGATCGGCTCCTCGCCGCGGATCATCAGCATAGCACTCGCCTGCTGGATCGAGAGCGCGAGCGAGAGCGCCCCGCAGAGGATCGCGAAGGGATTGAGCAGGTACCAGATGAAGGACTGGTCCTGGTAGTACTGGCCGTCCCAGGCGAAGTGGAAGCCCACACCCTGCAGCACGTTGCCGAAGGCGGCGCCGTAGATGATCATCGGCAGCGCGCCCGAGACCAGGAAGGCCCAGTCCCAGGTCTCGCGCCACCGCGTCGAATCCACCTTCGAGCGGTACTCGAACGCCACGGGGCGGATGATCATGCTGAAAAGGAGCAGGATCATGACGACGTAGAAGGTCGAGAACGAGGTCGCGTAGAGCGTGGGGAAGGCGGCAAAGATGGCGCCGCCGCCGAGGATGAACCAGACCTGGTTCCCGTCCCAGTGCGGGCCGATGATGTTGAGCGCGGTCCGCCGCTCGGCATCGTTCCGGCCGACGAAGCGGAGCAGGGTGCCGACGCCCATGTCCATGCCTACCATGGTGCCGAGGCCCACCAGCAGGACGCCGAGCAGCAGCGCCCAGACCAGCTTCAGGATCGCGTAGGTCTCCATCGCCGGTCTCCTCCCTATTCCCAGGACTTCGCCGCATAGCCCGGCCGCAGGATGGCCGGGCCGCCCGCGGGCGCCGGCCGCGGCGCGGCGCCGGGGCCCAGGCGGGCGTATTTGAACATCAGGTAGAGCTCGGCGCCGATGAAGAGCGTGTAGAGGACCGCGAAGCCCGCGAGCGAGAAGATCATGTAGCCGAGCGCGTGGCTCGAGGCGGCCTGGAAGGTCGGCAGCCAGCCGAACACGCTCCAGGGCTGGCGGCCGTTCTCGGCGGTGATCCAGCCATAGAGAGTGACGAGCACCGGCGCCGGGACGAACCACATCGCGAGATAGAGCACCCAGCGCTGCCTCTCGAGCGTGTTCCTGAGGCTGTAATAGGCGCCGAAGGCGAAGGTCGCGAGAAAGGCGAAGCCGAACGCGATCATGATGCGGAAGGCCCAGAACTCGACGAAGACATTGGGAATGCTCGCGCGCGCGGTCTTGGTCACGACCCCCGCCATATCGGAGGGGGTGATCTTCGCCAGGTCCTGATCGGGGGCGAAGCGCTGGGCGAGGAAGCCGTAGCCCATGTCGTCCTGATAGAACTGGAATTCGGAGAGCGCGTTCGGATCCCTGGTCTTGGCGTATTGCTCGAGCGCCATGACTGCCCTGATCCCGTTCTCCACCCGGGCGGCCGCCTCCATCTGGAGCACGTCGATGCCGGGGATCGCCTGGGTGAATGTGTGCGTGACCAGCGGGGTCAGCACATAGGGAAGGCCGATCGAGAAATCGAAGAGGTTCTTCTGCGTCGCGTCGTTGGGGATCGCGATCAGCGTCCACGGCTCCCCGGGCGGCCTGGTGCTCGTCCAGAGCCCTTCCATCGCCGCGAGCTTGGTCGGCTGCACGAGGTAATCGAGCCGGCCCGCCGCATCCCCGAGCGTGATCACGGCCAGCGTGGAGATCAGGCCGAACAACGTCGCCATGCGGAACGAGCGCAGCGCGAATTCGCGATGGCGCCGCGCCAGCAGGTAGTAGCCGCTGATCCCCATGACGAACATCGCGGCGCAGACGAAGCCCGCGATCGAGGTATGGACGAATTCGGCCTGCGCCTTCTCGCTGAAGACGAGGGCGCTGAAGCTGTGGAACTGCATGCGCATCGTCTCGGGATCGAAGCGGGCTCCCAGCGGGTCCTGCATGAAGGCGTTGGCGATCAGGATCCAGAGCGCGGAGAGGTTCGAGCCGAGGGCGACGATGAAGGTGACGACGAGATGCGCCTCCTTGCTCAACCGGTCCCAGCCGAAGAACATCAGCCCGACGAAGGTCAATTCCATGAAGAAGGCCATCAGGCCCTCGATCGCCAGCGGCGTGCCGAAGACGTCGCCGACGAAGTGGGAATACATCGACCAGTTGGTGCCGAACTCGAACTCCATGGTCAGCCCGGTCGCCACGCCGATCGCGAAGTTGATGCCGAAGAGCTTGCCCCAGAACTGGGTCATCTCCTTGTAAATCTGCTTGCCGGTGATGACGTAGACCGTCTCCATCGCGGCGAGCATGAAGGTGAGGCCGAGCGTCAGGGGCACGAACTGGAAGTGGTAGAGCGCCGTCAGGGCGAATTGCAGGCGGGAGAGATTGACGACGGCCGGATCGATCATCGGGGGCACCCTCATGCGCCGGAATGCTCCCTATAGCATGGAGGAACCGCCCGGATCGCATTGACCCAGATCAGTGAACCCCGCTCAGATGCGAGCGAGCTCTGCCTGGAGTCGGGCGAGGCGCGGAACGATCCGGCCGCCGGCGCGCAGGCCGGCGAAGGTCCCGTCCTCGGCGACGCGGCCCGCTGCGAGGACGATGACGCGGTCATCAGGGGCGATGAAGGCCAGCCGATGGGTGATGCCGATCACCGTCCGGCCGGCGCCGAGGCGGGCGAGATCGGCGCGCAAGGCGGCCTCGGTCAGCGGATCGAGGCCCTCGGTCGGCTCGTCGAGCAGCAGGATCGGGGCGTCGCGCAGGTAAGCGCGGGCAAGTGCGAGGCGCCGCGCCTCGCCGCCGGAGAGCCGTGCCGCGCCCTCGCCGACCGGCGCGTCGAGCCCGCCCGGGGCGGCGCGGACGAATGCGGCAAGCTCGGCCGCCTCGAGCGCGCGCCAGAGCGCAGCGTCCTCGGCGTCGGGCCGGGCGATCCGCAGATTGTCGCGGATCGAGCCGGCGAAGAGATGGGTGCGCTGGGAGACCACCGCGAAGAGGCTCCGCGCATCGTCGCCGCGGATTTTTCCGAGATCGATCCCGCCGAGCGTCGCCGAGCCCTCCTCGTATTCGGCGCAGCGGAGGAGGAGGTTGACCAGCGAGGTCTTTCCCGCCCCCGAGCGGCCGACGATCGTCACGTGCTCGCCCTCGCGGATGGCGAGGCTGAGCCCGTCGAGCGCCCAGGGCAGGTCCGGCGCGTAGCGCAGCTTAACGCCCGAAAGCACGAGGTCGAGCCGCGCCGGCCGCGCCGGGCTCCGCTCCGGCTCGCGGACGGGGGGTGCGCGGTCGGCGATCGCGAACACGCGCCGCGCCGAGAGGGCCATGCCGCCGAGGAGCTGGAAGGCCTGCGGCAGCGGCGCCACCGCCTCGAAGGCGGCGAGCGCGCCTAAGGCCAGCAGCGGCACGTCGGCGCCGGGCAGAAGGTGGGCGGCGGCGAGCGGAAGCCCGATCAGCAATGCGGTGCCCATCGTCGCATTGGCGATCAGCAGGCCGGCGCCGGCGCCGAACCCGGCGATCGCGGCGAGCCGCGCCTCGTGGGCGATCAGGAGCTCGTTGGCCGTGGCGACGCGGGCTTGCATCGCCGGCGCCGCGTTGTAGGTCAGGAGCTCGGCCATGCCCTGCACGGCATCGACGATGTCGGCGCGCATTTCGTTGCGCACGGCGACTGCCTCGCGGCTCGGCCGCGCGCCCAGCGCCAGGCTCGCCGCCGGCACGGCGAGGCCGGCGAGTGCCAGGCCCGCGAGCAGCGCGAGCCCTGCTGCGGGTGCGAAGCAGGCGAGCGTGGCGGCCATCGCCAGCGCCGCCACGGCGGCGACGGCGAAGGGGGCGAGGACGCGGAGATAGACATCGCCCAGCCGGTCGATATCGGCGACCAGGCGGGAGAGGAGGTCGCCGCTGCGCTCCGCGGCGAGACCGGCGGGCGCCAGCGGCTCGAGCTTTGCGAAGAGGAAGACGCGCAGGCCCGCAAGCTGGCGCAGCGTCGCCTCGTGATCGACGATCCGCCCCGCATAGCGGCCGAGCACGCGCACGGTGGCGAAGAAGCGGACCCCCGCGGCCGGGATGAAGAAGTTGAAGGCGTTCTGCGCCGCGAACCCGGCCAGCCCGACCAGGCCGGAGGCGGCCAGGAACCAGCCGGCCAGCGCGAGCAGGCCGAAATTGGCGAGGATGGTCGCGAGCGCGAGCGCGAGCCCGCCGGCGATCCAGAGCCGGTAGGGCGCGTAGAGGCGAAAGAGGCGGATCAGGTCGCGCACAGCAGCCTCGCATAGGCGCCGCCCTGGGCGAGAAGTGCGGCGTGGGTGCCGCACTCGGCGACTCGCCCCTCCTCCATCACGACGATCCGATCGGCGCGGCGGACCGTCGCCAGGCGGTGGGCGATCAGGATCGCGGTGCGGCCACGGGTGAGCTCGGCGATCGCCGCGGCGACCAGGGCCTCGGTCTCGAGGTCGAGATGCGCCGTCGCCTCGTCGAGGATCAGCAGCGGGGCGTCCTTGAGGAATGCGCGGGCAAGCGCCAGGCGCTGGATCTCGCCGCCGGAGAGCCCGATCCCCCCCTCGCCGAGCCTGGTCGAAAAACCCTGGGGCAGGGCCTCGATCACGTCGAGGAGCAGGGCGCGGTCACAGGCGCGCGAGAGGGCCGCTTCGTCGGCCTCCGGGCGAGCGAGGCGGAGGTTCTCGGCGATCGTGCCGGAGAAGATGCGCGGCGCCTGCGGGACATAGGCGAGCTGCCGCCACCAGGCCTCGCGCTCGAGCGTGGCGAGCGGGACGCCGTCGATCAGGATCGTGCCGGCGCTGGGCGCGATGAAGCCGAGGATGGCGGCGGCGAGGCTCGATTTCCCCGCGCCCGAGCGGCCGACGATCGCGCTCGTGAGGCCGGCCGGGAACTCGCAATCGAGCCCGCGCAGGACCGGGCGCCCAGGCCCGTAGCCTACTTCGAGCCCGCGGCAGGAGATCGAGACCGGCCCTGTCGGTGGCGCCGCCGTGCCCGAGCGCTGGGCGGGATGCGTATCGAGCACCTCGAAGATGCGCCGGGCGGCGGCGAGCGCGCTCATGCGTGCGTGGTAGTGGGTGGCGAGGTTGCGCAAGGGGAGAAAAAACTCGGGGACGAGGAGGAGGACGAGGAAGGCCGGGAAAAAATCGGCGCGGCCGTGGAGCAGCCGTGCGCCGAAGATCACGGCGACCAGCGCGATCGCGAGCGAGGCGAAGAATTCGAGCACCGCCGAGGTGAGGAAGGCGACGCGGAGGCTGGCCATGGTGGTGCGGCGGTAATCGTCGGAGATCCGGGCGATGAGGGCGATCTCATCGCGGGCGCGGCCGAAGAGCTTCAGCGTCGTGATGCCCTGGATCGCGTCGAGCATGTAGGCGCTCATCGCCAGGAGCTGGCGCCACTGGCGCTGGTTGATCGCCTCGGCCTGCTGGCCCGCGAACACCATGAAGAGCGGGATGAGCGGCCCGCTCACGGCGAGCACGAGGCCGCTCACCCAGTCGATCGGGAAGAGCGTGGCGAGGATCGCGACCGGCACGAGCGCGACGAGCGCCATCTGCGGCAGGTAGCGCGCGAGATAGGGCTCCAAGGCGTCGACGCCCTCGGTGAGCGTGGCGGCGAGGTCGGCGCTGCGCTCACCCGCGGTATAGGCGGGGCCTAATCCGACGATCCGGCCCATCAACGCGCGACGGAGCTCGGTCTTGACCGAAGCCGCGGCGCGGTGGGCGGCAATCTCGGAAAAAAATGTAAGAACGGCTCGTAATATAAAGAGAATAAAAAGAAAAACGAGTGCCGTGGTCATCACCGGGCCGTGGCGGAAGATGACGGAGTCGACGATCCGCGCAAGGAGAAAAGCCTGGACGATGACCAGCAGCCCGGCGGCGAGGCCAAGGCCGATGGCGGCGTGGAGACCCGTCCGCGCCGGCCGGGCGGTGGCCAATAGCCGCCGGTCGAGCGAGCGCCGATCAAGGCGGGACGAGGGTGGGGCGGACACGGCGGGCCTGCCTATCAGCCGCGCCGGCGGCGCTCAATGGTTCCCCAACGCGCCACCCTGGGGGATGATCGGGTTGTCTATTTCGACCTCAGGCTCGGGACGCTGGCCTGCCCTGGCGAGGCGGCGCGGGGCGGGATTGAGCCGGCGAGCCGGCGTCCTATGGTGCGATGGATCGTGCCTCATCGATGGCGTGGCAAGAAGGAGCCTGGCATGGCGGAGAGGATCTATCCGGTCACGCACAGCGAGGCCGAGTGGCGGCGCATTCTGACGCCCGAGCAATACGCCGTGATGCGATCGCACGGGACCGAAATGCCGGGAAGCTGCGCGCTGCTCATGGAGAAGCGGCCTGGCCGGTTCTCCTGCGCGGGCTGTGGTCAGCCCTTGTTCGAATCAAAGCTGAAATTCGAAAGCGGGACGGGTTGGCCGAGCTTCAACGATCCCATCGCGGGCGCGGTTGAAACCACGCTCGATCGCGGCCACGGCATGGTTCGCACGGAGGTTCATTGCGCGACCTGCGCCAGCCATCTCGGCCATGTCTTCGAGGATGGCCCGCCGCCGACGCATCTGCGCTATTGCATCAACGGCGTGGCGCTGCGCTTCGCCCCGGATTGAACGGGTCCCGCGATGATCTCGCGGCTGTGGGAGGGGGCCATCGATGATCCGCAATTTCTCCGATCATGCGGCGAATGAGCGGACGTTCCTCGCCTGGGTGCGGACGGCGATCGCGGTGATGGCGTTCGGCTTTCTGGTGGCGCGGTTCAATCTCTTCCTGAAGATCGCGGCGCAGTCGCTGGCCGGCGGCGGGCGCGCGGTGCCGGTGCCGGGGGGCGTGTTCGGCGGCGCCGCCGGGATTGTGCTCATTGCCGCCGGCACGATGATGGTGGCGGTGGCGGCGGCCCGGTTCGTCCGCACCGGCCGGGCGATCGACAGCGCGGAGCCGCGCGCCGATGGTGCGCGGGTGGATCTGGCGCTGGCGGGGTTGATGGTGGTGCTCGGGATCGCGCTGGTGCTGTATCTCGGCCATACGCTGTTGGCGGCGCTCTGAGTGGCCGGTCCAGGCCGCCCCCGACGCCTCGCGGCGGACATGACCGGATGCCGAACCTGCCCATGGCGGAGGCCGATATGTCGAAAATGCGCGCAATGATCGTTCCGGCACCCGGCGGGCGCCTGGGCATGGAGGAGCGCGACCTGCCCGCGCCCGGCCGTCACGAGGTCCGCATCCGCGTGCAGGCCTGCGGGGTCTGCCATAGTGACTCCGTCACCGTCGAAGGGCTCATGCCGGGGCTCAGCTATCCGCGCATTCCCGGCCACGAGGTGATCGGCGTGATCGACGCGCTCGGCCAGGACGTGGAAGGCTGGGAGGTGGGCGCGCGGGTCGGGGTGGGCTGGTTCGGCGGCTCGTGCGGCCATTGCGGCCATTGCCGGCGGGGCGATGCCTTCGCCTGCGAGACCATTCACGGCGCCACCGGCGTCACCCGCGACGGCGGCTACGCCACCCATATGCTGGCGCTCGCCTCGGCGCTGGCGCACGTGCCGGAGGCGCTGGACCCGGTGGAGTCCGCCCCACTCCTCTGCGCCGGCATCACGACCTTCAACGCCCTTCGCAATTGCGGCGCGCGGCCGGGGGATGTGGTGGCGATCCATGGGGTCGGCGGCCTTGGCCACCTCGGCATACAATTCGCCGCCCGGCAGGGGTTCCGGACCGTGGCGGTCAATCGGGGGCGCGAGAAGGAAGCCCTGGCGCGGTCGCTCGGCGCGCACGACTACATCGACAGCCAAGCGGGCGATCCGGCCCAGGCGCTGGAGGCGATGGGCGGCGCCAAGGCCATCATCGCCACCGTCACCAGCGCCGAAGCCATGCAGGCGATCGCGGGCGGCCTCGGCGTCAACGGAACCATGATGGTCATCGGCGCGGTCGGCGCCCTGAGCGTCAATTCCCTGGACCTGCTCGCAAAGCGCGCCGCGGTGCGGGGCTGGTACTCGGGCACCGCGGTCGATCAGGAGGACACGCTTCTCTTCAGTCAGCGCAACCACGTCGCCTCGATGAACGAGGTCTTTCCGCTCGCGGAGGCCCAGGCCGCCTATGAGCGCATGATGAGCGGCAAGGCGCGCTTTCGTGTGGTGCTCAAGATCGATGGGTAGAAAGGCCCGGGCGGCGCGGCTTGGGCCATGACCAGCGGCGCCGCGCACGATGCGGTGGTCTCGCCGTGCTTTGTCCGCCGCCGAACCCGGCCTCTCACGCGGCGGCGAGGGCCTGGGCCGCCGCCGCGCCCAAGAGCACGACCAGCCAGGGCGGGGCGCGCCAGAAGGCGAGGAGGACGAAGGCAGCGATCGCGATCGCGAAATCGGCGCGGGTGGCGATCGCGCTGGTCCAGACCGGCGTGTAGAGCGCGGCCAGCAGCAGGCCGACGACGGCGGCGTTGACGCCGCGGAGCGCCGACTGCACCGCCGCGGCGCGGCGGATCCGGCCCCAGAAGGGCAGCACGCCGATCAGCAGGAGGAAGGAGGGGAGGTAGATCGAGACGAGGCAGATGAGCCCGCCGAGCCAGCCGTTCGGCGCGGGGCGCATCGCCGTGCCGAGATAGGCGGCGAAGGTGAAGAGCGGGCCCGGGACCGCCTGGGCCGCGCCGTAGCCGGCGAGGAAGAGGTTGTTGCCGATCCAGCCCGGCGGCACGACCGCCTGCTGGAGCAGCGGCAGCACGACATGGCCGCCGCCGAAGACGAGGGCGCCGGCGCGATAGAAGCGCGAGACCAGCGCCACCGTGTGGCTGCCGCTGGCGGTGGCGGCGAGCGGCAGGATTGCGAGGAGGGCGGCAAAGGAGAAAAACGCGGCGAGGGCGAGCGGGCGGGGGAGCGAGAATGAGAGCCCGCCCGCGATCGTTTCCGGGGCCGGCTTGGGCGGCTCGCGGATCCAGCGCCAGCCGATCAGCCCGCCAAGGACGATCGCGCCGACCTGGCCAAGCGCGGAGGGCAGGGCGAGCGCCAGCACGGCCATGGCGATCGCGATCGTGACGCGCATGCGGTCCGGGCAGAGGGCGCGGGCCATGCCCCAGAGCGCCTGGGCGACGACCGCGACGGCGACGATCTTGAGGCCGTGCAGCCAGGGCGCCTGAGCGAGAGCGGCGAAGCGGCCGGTGCCGTACGCGAAGAGGATGAGGGCCGCGGCCGAGGGCAGGGTGAAGCCGAGCCAGGCGGCGAAGAGGCCGGGCAGGCCCGCCCGCATCAGCCCGATGCTCGCCGCGACCTGGCTGCTCGCGGGCCCGGGCAGCGACTGGCAGAGCGCCACCATGTCGGCGTACTCGGCCTCGCCGAGCCAGCGCCGGCGGATGACGAACTCGGCGCGGAAGAAGCCGAGATGGGCGATCGGGCCGCCGAAGCTCGTGCAGCCGAGCCGGAGGAAGATGGCGAGGACCCGCGCCGCCCGGAGGCCGGGTGCCGCCTTGCATCCGCCGCACGGAGGGGCCAGAGGCTGCATCGGAACGTTCCTCTCGAATCGCCGGATCGCGCCGCGTGGTGCCCCGCGGGGGCGGCCGGCATAGCCCCAGCATAGCCAAGGCCATGCACGCCTTCGTCAGCCATCTCGTCAACCATGTCGTCGCCTTCGCCGCCGACCACGCGTTGCTGGCGTACGCGCTCGGGCTGGCGCTGGCGGCCGCCGAGGCCCTGCCGGTGGTCGGCGCGCTGGTGCCGGGCACCGCCGTCATCGTCGCCTTCGGCGCCCTGATCGCTGCCGGGGCGCTCGAATTCTGGCCGCTGACCGCGGCGGCGGCGCTCGGCGCCATGCTCGGCGACGCCTTCGGCTATTGGTTCGGCCGGCGTTACAAGGACGCCGCCTTCCGCCTCTGGCCGCTGCGCAGCCATCCCGAGCTGGCCGAGCGGGGCGCGGCGCTGTTCCATCGCCTGGGCGGCACCAGCATCGTGATCGGACGGTTCACGCCCGGGGTGCGGGCCGTGATCCCGATGCTCGCGGGCATCCTGGCGATGAAGCCCGCCCGGTTCTTCCCTCCCGACATCGTCTCGGCCGTCCTGTGGGCGGCCTCGCACGTCCTGTTCGGACTGCTGGTGGGCGCCTCGCTCGTGCTGCTGGGCGCGGTGGCCGGCCGGCTCGCCGGGCTCGCTTTGCTCCTGCTGGTGCTGGCCTACGCGGTGGTCTGGGTTTCGCGCTGGGCGATGCGCCGCCTGCCGCAGGCGCTCGGCCGGCTCGCCGAGCCGCTCGCGGCGTGGGCGGCGCGCCGGCCGGGCGGTCCGCAGCGCCTGCTCGCCCGCGCGCTCGCCACCGACCGGGCCGAGGCGTTCGGCCTCGCCGCCATGGCCGGGCTGATGGTGGGCGGCGTCTGGCTGCTGCTCGGGGCGGTGGAGGGCCTGCTCGCGCTCGAGCCGATCGCCCGGCTCGACGGGGTCGTGATGATCGGGCTCGGCACCCTCCACGCCCAATGGGCGGACGCGGCGATGCGGCTCCTCGCCGCCACCGGCAGCGCCCCGGCGCTCGGGCTGCTCGGCGCCGGCGTGCTTCTCGTCCTCGCCCTCGAGCGCCAGTGGATGTTCGCGCTGGCCTGGATCGTCGGGCTTGCCGCCGCGCTCGCGCTCGGCCTCCTCCTGAGCCTGCTGCCGCATGCGCTGCCTGCCGCGCCGGGCGCAGGCCTGGGAGGCATAGGCCGCCCCGGGCATTGGGATGCGATGGTCGCGGCCGTGGCCTACGGGCTCGTCGGGCTCTTCGTCTCGCGGGCGGCGGCGCCGGGATTGCGCCCGGCGATCGCCAGCGGGATCAGCCTGGTCGTCGTCTTCGGCGCGGCGGCGCGGCTCTATCTCGGGCTCTCCCTCTTCTCGACCGAGGTCATCGCGATCGCCTTCGCGCTCGCCTGGCTCGGGCTCGTCGGGTTCACCGCGCAACTGCGCCGGGCGCCCGCGGGCCGCGCGCTGCCGCTCGGGCTGCTCGCCCTGGTGGTGATGCTCGCAGCACTCGGCGCCCAGGCGGGCGGAGGGGGCCTCGTCCCACCGCCGGTGCTGCCGCCGGCCCCGCCGCTCCGCGCCATGGCGCTGGCCGAATGGCGCGCCGGCGGCTGGGCGAGCCTGCCGGGCAGCCGGGTCGGGCTGCTCGGCAATTTCGCGCAGCATTTCGTCCTGCAATGGGCCGGGACGCTGCCCGCGCTCGAGCGCGGCCTGGCAGCGCAGGGCTGGCAGAAGCCGCCGCCCTGGAGTGGGGGCAGCGTGCTCGCCTGGCTCGCGCCGACCATCGATCCGGCGGCGCTGCCGGTCCTGCCGCGCTTCGCGGACGGCATGCCGGAGGCGCTGGTGCTCGCACGGCCGGTGGCCGGCGCCCCACCGGTGGCCGGCGCCCCACCGGCGGCCGGCGCCCCACCGGTGGCCGGCGCCCCACCGGCGGCCGGCGCCCCAACGCGCCTCGTGCTGCGGCTCTGGCCGAGCGATGCGGTGGTTCTGGTGGGCGAGAGGCGGCTCCCGCTCTGGCTCGGCGCGATGTCGGAGGAGCGGTTCGTCCGCGTCGCCGGCGTGCTCACCATCCTCCGCTCGGCGCGGGCCGCTCCGAGGCCGCTGGCCGCGCTCGCCGCCGCCCTGCCGCATTCGGATGAGGTGCGGGAGAACATGGTGCCGCCGGCGCCCGGCCACCCGGCCGCCGGTGTTCTCGTCCTGCTCGGCTGGGCCGATCCGGCGCCGGCCAAGGCGCCGTGAGCGGGCGGTCCGCCCAGGGTCTCGGGGTTCCGCGCGGGCCGATCGTCGCGCCCGGGGCGCGGGTCGGGGAAAATGCCTATCGCGTGAGATGCCGGTTCGATATGGCTTCCGGTGGCCGCCCTGCCGCCTAGCGAAGCTGGGCCGCCGCGCGAACACGTGATTTCATCTTGAAAGCGCGCGCCTTGTAAGCTGAACGAACGCAGCCGGGATAGCCTTCGTGGAGTTCCAACAGGCGCTTGCGCTCCATCGCCAGGGCCGCATGGATGATGCCGGGCGGGCCTATGAAGAGCTGCTGCGGGCCGAGCCGGCGCATCTCGATGCGCTGATCCATCTCGGGGCGCTTCGCCTCGGCCAGGGCCGTGCGGAGGAGGCGGAGGCACTGCTGCGGCGGGCCGTCAGCACGGCGCCCGGATCGCCCGAGGCGCTCGGCAACCTCGCCGCCGCATTCCAGGCGCTGGGCCGCCACGAAGAGGCGGCCACGCAGTACGAAGCCGCGCTGGCGCTGAGGCCCGCCCTGCCGGACGCCCGCTTCGGCCTGGCCGCGTGCCTGCAGGCCTGCGGCCGGCATGAGGCGGCGCGCGCGTGCTACGAAACGATCCTCGCCGCCGAGCCCGCACACCCGGAGGCGAATTACGGGCTGGCGACGCTGCTGGCGCGGCTCGGCCGCGGCGCGGAGGCGTCCGTCCGATACCGCGCCGCCCTGGCCGCCGATCCGGACTTCGCCGAGGCAAGCTTCGGCCTCGGCACATTGCTCGCGCGCGACGGCGGGCTGGAAGAGGCCATCCTCCGCTTCCGCCAGGCGCTCGAGGTCGATCCCGACTATACCGAGGCGCGGGCGGCGCTCGGCCTCGCGCTGGCGCGGCGCGACCGGGACGAGGAGGCGATGGCGGCATTCCACGCCGTGCTCGCCTCCGACCCGGGCCATGCCGAGGCGCATAACGGCATGGGCATGCTGCTGGAGCGCAGGCTGCGCCACGCCGAGGCGATGACGCATTACGCCGCCGTGCTGGAATCCGACCCCGGGCAGGTCCATGCCATGGCGGGCATGGCCAACGCCATGAAGAGCACCGGGCTTCATGCGGAGGCGCTGGCGCTGGCGCGCCGGGTGCTGGCGCTGCGGCCGAATTTTTCCCCGGCCGCCGCCCTGCTCGGCTCCGTCCTGGCGGAGATGGGCGAGATGGAAGAGGCGCTGGCGGAGTGCCGCCGCGCCGTCGCGCTGGCGCCCGACCGGCCGGACTCGCTCTACCAGCTGGCGCTGCTGGCCAAGGTGCAGCCCGGCGACGGCACGCTGGAGGCGCTGGAAGCGGCGCTGCCGGCCGCGGAAAAATTCACCGCGCGCGAGCAATGCCTGCTCCATTTCGCCCTGGCCAAGGCGTACGACGATATCGGCGCGCGCGAGCAGGGTTTTTCCCATCTGCTGCGCGGCAACGAAATCAAGCGGTCGCAGACGCAATACGACGAGGCGGCCGTGCTGGGCGGCATGGCGCGCCTTGCCGAGATCTTCACGCCGGGGCTGCTGGCGGCGCGGCGGGGGCTCGGCGATCCGTCTTCGCTGCCGGTCTTCATCGTCGGCATGCCGCGCTCCGGCACCACGCTCATCGAGCAGGTCCTCGCCAGCCACCAAGCGGTGCATGGCGCCGGCGAGCGGACCGAGCTCACGCAGGCGGTCGTGCGCCTGAACGCCGAACGCCTGGGCGCCGCCGCGTTCCCCGATTCCGTCTGGACGCTTTCGGGCGAGGCGCTGCGCCGGATGGGCGCGGAGCATGTCGCGGCGCTGAGGGCGCTCGCCCCGGATGCGCTGCGCATCACCGACAAGATGCCCGGCAATTTCTTCTATGTCGGATTGGTCCGCCTGATCCTGCCGAACGCGCGCATCATCCATGTCCGGCGCGACCCGGTCGATACCTGTCTCTCGTGCTTTTCCAAGCTGTTCACCGGCATCCAGCCATTCGCCTACGATCTCGCGGAGCTCGGCCGCTACTATCGCGGCTATCAGCGGCTGATGGCGCATTGGCGGGAGGTCCTGCCGCCCGAGATCCTGCTGGAGGTGGAGTACGAGGCCCTGGTGGAGGATTTCGCGCCGCAGGCGCGCCGCATCGTCGCCCATTGCGGCTTGGCATGGGACCCGGCATGCCTGGATTTCTACCACACGTCGCGGCCGGTGCGCACCGCGAGCATGGTCCAGGTGCGTCAGCCGATCTATCGCAGCTCGATCGGGCGATGGCGCCCGGATGCCGCGCTGCTGCGCCCCCTGCTCGACGGGCTGGCGGGCTCTGCTAGCTCCGGTTGACCCGGGCGGGCTCGGCCAGCGCCTGCTCCCCCGCCGGGTCGCGGAGCGGATAGAGCAACTGCCCGACGAGCGAGGCGGGGAGCCGGGTATCGGTGCCGTAGGCGGCGGGCCATTCCGTGGGCAGATGATAGGTGCCGAAGATCCGGTCCATCCAGGGCAGCATCGAGGCGAAATTGCGGTCCCGGAACTGCGAACGGGTGTGATGCCAATGATGGAAGCCCGGCGTCGTGATCAGCCATTCCAGCGGGCCGAGGCGCCAGCGCACGTTGGCATGGATGAAGAAGCCCCAGACCGGGACCGCCAGCATGACGAGCGTGACGATCAGCGTGCCGCGCACGCTCTGCGGAGCGCCCAGGCCGAGGACGTAGATCGGGACCAGGCCGCACAGGCGGATGAACGCACTGTCGATCGGATGGGCGCGCGCGCTGATCAGGAAATAGACATCCTCCGGGCCGTGGTGCAGCGCATGGAAGCGCCACAGGAAGGGGATTTTGTGCGCCCAGCGATGGCCCCAATAGAAGCCAAGATCGCCGACGACGAACGCGCCAAGGGCGCGCAGCCATATCGGCCAGGCGGCGATCGCGGCATGCAGGCGCCACGGCACGAAGCGGTACGCGACGTAGGCCGCGATGGAGAGCGGAACCGCGAGCAGCAGTTGCGGCACAAGCCCCGTGATGAAGAAGAAACCGAGATCGCCGAGGACGGACTTGCGGATGACCTTCCGCTCATGGAGCGCGAAGAGATGCTCCAGCGGCAGGAAGATGACGGAGAGGATCAGCAGCCAGACGCAAAGCCTGAGCACGCTCAGGAGGATCGCGGCCAGGTGCTGGTGGTGGATGAATGCAAGCAAGGGACTGTCCTGGTTGGGTCGCCCGCTTCCCGCGCCGGAGCCTCATCCGGGCGCCTCGGCTTGCTTGCCGATCAGAGCGATGCGGACGTATTTTTGCGGCGGCGGCGGGCGAATGCCCCCATGCCCAGAAGGCCGATGCCGAGCAGCGTCAGGCTTGCCGGCTCCGGCACCGGCGCCCCCAGGCCGGGCGGGGAGTTGACGCCGCCGAGGAACGCGATCGGCGGAAGATTGACGGTGCTGCCGTCGTCGCCGTAGGCGAGGAAGCTCAGCAGGTCGGTGGTGGAGTCCGCGGTCAGGGTCAGGGTGACATACTGCCAACCGACGGTGCATGTGTAACAGACCGTCATCAGCGACGATTTCACGATGGAGGCGTTCGGGTCCGCATCGGAATAGGTCTCTGTCGGGCCGTATAGCGGGTTCGTCGGGCCGCCGCCGTTGAGAGTGAGGCCCGCCGTGCCCAGCGAGACGATCCACTGATCGGTGGTCGGCGTGTAGGCGCCGACATAGTTGTTGTAGCCAAATCCCGTCTGCTCGCTGGCGCCCTGGTAGAAGCTCAGCGTGTATTGCTGGCCAGGCGTCAGCCCTGTCACCAGGTAATTGAAGCCGCTTTCGTAGCTCGGGTTCCCGTCCGCTTCCACGTAGTTGCCGCTATAGGCTCCGACGGGATTGCCGTAGGTCTGGAGGTAGGTGGAGCTGTCGGCCTGCGCACCCGGCAGGGTTGTCGAATCGATGAAGATGAGGCCCGATCCCCCGGTCCAGCCCACCGGATCGACAGACGTGAAGCTGCCTTTCGGCGCGCTCCCCGTATAGCTGGAGAAGTTCAGGTTCGTGAGATTGGGAAGGGCCGGATCCGCCTGGGCAGCCTGGGCCGCGAGCGAGAGGCTGAGGGCAGTGGAGGCGATATAGAACGACCGGCGGAACACCATGGCGCTCGACCTTCTCACAGTTGCGTGGTTGCCTGTGGCAGCTCACGCAAATGGCGTGCCAGAGGGGGAAAGAGTTTCTTTTCAAGATGTTGGCCTTCGTCCGGAGATGGCCTGGCTGCGGATGTGTAAGATTCCTCGAACAGATCCGGGCGAAGGCCGGTCAGGCAGGCCGACATTGGACGCAGGCTGACATTGGAGGTCTGGTCCCGATCGGGATTGCGCCGAGGCCCGCGACGACCGGGCGGCCAACAGCTTTATCCAACGATCGATCGGGCGAGCGATGGGGCTTGGCCCGGCTGCGACACGGGAAGCGGGATGGATGAGCGCGAGCGAGCCCGTCCGGCTCCGCGAGGAGAGCCGTGTTGCGCGGCTGAAGCGGGGGAGGGATGATGGCGCGAAGCGGCGCGGATCGTTGCCGATCGCAGCGGGAAGGGGGGATCATGGCCTATGAAGGGATGATCGCGGAGACCAACGCGATCGACGGCGATAGGAACGAGCCGATCTCGGCTTACGTTGCGCGGCCGCTGGGGCCGGGGCCGTTTCCCGGGATCGTGCTCTTTCACCACGCGCCCGGCTGGGACGAGTGGTACCGCGAGACGACGCGCAAATTCGCCCATCACGGGTACGCGGCGATCAGCCACAACCTCTATCACCGCGCGGGCGAGGGTAAAGCCGACGATGTGGCGGCCAAGGTGCGGGCCGAGGGCGGCGTTTCCGATGCGCAGGTGATCGGCGACGGCGAAGGCGCGGTGGCGTGGCTCCGCGCGCAGCCCTGGCTCAACGGCAAGGTCGGCGTGTTCGGCACCTGCTCGGGCGGTCGGCATGCGTTTCTGTTCGCGTGCCGCACGAAAGGCATCGACGCCTGTTGCGAGCTCTGGGGCGGGCGGGTGGTGATGAGCCGGGAGGAGCTGACGCCGAAGC
This sequence comes from uncultured Pseudomonadota bacterium, assembly GCA_963840545.1. Taxonomy (GTDB): domain Bacteria; phylum Pseudomonadota; class Alphaproteobacteria; order Acetobacterales; family Acetobacteraceae; genus JAKAWQ01. The sequence goes on from CAWIZE010000002.1 coordinate 1,639,325, forward strand.
AGCCGGTGGCGCCGATAGAATTCACGAAGGATCTCTGCTGCCCGCTGCTCGGCCTGTTCGGCAACGAGGACCGCGCGCCGACGCCGGAGCAGGTGGACCAGCACGAGGCCGAGCTGAAGAGATGCGGGAAGCAATACGAATTTCATAGATATGACGGCGCCGGGCACGGGTTTTTCTATTACGACCGGCCGATGTACCGGGTCGCGCAGGCGCTGGACGGCTGGCAGAAGGTATTTTCGTTTTTGCACCGGCATCTGCACAAGCCCGCGGCGGCGTGACGCGGGCATGTGCACCTCGATCGTCGAGATCGTAAGCGCGGAGGGCGCGGGGAAGGGCGGGGACGGGTGGTTCGGGCTGACGCACGCGGTGGTGTCCTACGACCATCCGCACCACGCGCTGCTGGAGGAGGCGATCACCATCGATTTCGTGAATGCGGCGCTGGGGCCGGGGGCGCGGGCGGCGGTGGAGCTGACGCTGGAGGCGGCGAAGGCGCTGAGCGGGGCGCTGGCGCGGGCGATCGCGGCGGCGGAGCGCGAGGAGGGTGCGCGAGCGGGGCCGCAACACGAAAATCATCGGCCTCAGCGTCGATCCGATCGCCCGGCACGCGAGCTGGGCCAAGGACATTGAAGAGACGCAGGGGCACGCAGTCACCTACCCGATGATCGGCGACACCGAATTGAAGGTGGCTAAGCTCTACGACATGCTGCCGGAAGGCGCCGGCGGCACGGCGGAGGGCCGAACCGCCGCGAACAACGCGACCGTGCGTTCGGTGTTCGTGATCGGCTCCGACAAGAAGATCAAGGCGACGCTCAGCTATCCCATGAGCAGCGGGCGCAATTTCGACGAGGTGCTGCGACTGCTCGATTCCTGCCAGCTCACCGCGAGACATTCGGTCGCGACGCCGGTGAACTGGAAGATGGGCGAGGGCGTCATCATTCCGCCCGCCGTCTCGGACGAGCAGGCGAAGCAGAAATTCCCCAATGGCTGGAAAACCGTGAAACCCTATCTGCGCGTGGTCGCCCAGCCGCCCGGCTGAACGCTTCGCGCGCGAACTCCGGCGCGACGGAGGAGGCGCAGCACCATCCGAGCGGGTTACGGCAAGCGGAGCCGGCGACCTGCCGCTTGTCAGTCGCGGGAAGAGGACAGTCCCGCGAGAAGCGGCACGTACGCGGCGCGCCTGCGGGATACGAACTCCGTGAAGAGCCGAACGCGCCTCGTCTTGCGCGTCTCGCCCTGCGTGAGGAGCCAGAGCGTTCCGTGCATGCGCAGGGCGGTGCCCGGCACCCTCACCAGCAGCGGGTCTGGATCTCCGACGAAGCAAGGCAGCGTCGTCATCCCGAGCCCCTGCCGCACCGCGACGATCTGCGCCCCGGCGGCCGTGGTCCTGAACGGAACCTCAGCGGTGGGAACCTCACGTCGCGCGCCGGCGATTTCTTCCTCGCCCGGCGCATCGCCATGGGCCTTCTGGGTGCCGGCCTTGGTCGGGAAGCCGAAGCCGATGATGGTCTTGCAGGCGATCATGGAGGGCTGGTCGGTCACCGCGCGGGCGGCGGCGACGGCGTCGCGGATCGCGTCCGTGTCGTGGCCGTCGATCTCCTGCACATGCCAGCCGGAGGCGCGGAAGCGCTCGAGCTCGTGGTCCGAAACCGCGAGGCTGGTCGGGCCGTCGATGGAGATGGAATGGTTGTCCCAGAAGGCGATGAGGCGGCCGAGCTTGAAGTGGCCCGCCAGGGAAATCGCTTCCTGGCTGATGCCTTCCATGAGGCAGCCATCGCCCATGAAGACGTAGGTGAAATGTTTGCAGAGATCGTCCCCGAACCTGGCGTTCACGATGCGCTCGGCAAGCGTGAAGCCGACCGAGTTCGCGATGCCCTGGCCGAGCGGGTCGGCGGTCGTCTCGATGCCGTCGGCATGCCCCTATTCCGGATGGCCGGCGGTCCTGCTGTCGATCTGGCGGAACCGCTCCAGCTCGTCCTGGGTCATGTCCTTGACGCCGGTCGGGTAGAGCAGGCTGTAGAGCAGCATCGAGCCGTGGCCGTTCGACAGCAGGAAGCGGTCGCGGTCGAACCAATGCGGCCCGGCCGCATCGAGGGCCGGGCCGCGGCGGGCCGGTCAGGATCGGTCGATCCGGCCGGAGTAGCAGCCCCGCCTGGCATTGTGGGCGTGGATGTAGCTCACGTCGGGGTTGGCGAAGAACCGGGCGATCAGCGGCTCGATGGCCGCGCCCTCGGTGACGTCCGCATCGAGCATCATGCCGTCCGCGTCAAAGGCGCGGAGCGAGAGCAGCCGGACGCGCATGACCTCCGGCACCTGGTCGAGCTGGTCGAAGGTTTTCGTGGCGCCCTCGCGGACGAAGATGGCGTGCGCGGCGCGATAGGGCGTGGCCGCCGGCTGGCAGGTGTGGTTGAGCAGAATCAGCGTCTCGCCCGGCTCGGCATCGCGCATCTCGATCCGGCAGGGGAAGCCCGGCTTCGCGTCGGCGATGTAGCGTTTCGCGGTGTGCGCGGCGAGCTCGGCATCGGACAATCCGAACAGGTGCCGGAACGGCTCGGGCGAGAGCCCGGTGATACGAAAGGTCAAAGGTCCCTCCTTGGTTTGGGGGCGACACCTGAGCAGGACCGCGGCGCGCCCGCCATCCGTTTGTTGCTGCCGAATTCGGCCGGGGCGCGCGGCGTGCGCCTCCATACCTGCGGCGGGAGGGCGCCGCAGGGACGGGGTCGGTTCAGGCGCGGTTGTCGTATTTGCTGTGGCCTGCGAAATAGCTCGGCCGGTCGAGATCGGGAATGAGGCCGGGCTGTGTCGGGCGCCATCCCAGCCGTTCCTGCGTTTGCGCGCTCGAAGCCGGGCAGTCGATGCTCACGAAGAACCCGAGAAAGCCGAAATGCCCGGCCGCCTCCGCGGCGGACTTGCCGACGACCGGCAGGTTCAGGCGGCGGCCGATGACGCCGGCGATGTCGCGGAACGGAACGCCCTCGTCGGCGACCCCGTGATAGCGGGCTCCCGCGGACCCCTTCTCGAGCGCCAGCCTGTAGAGATGGGCAGCATCGAGCCGGTGGACCGCGGGCCAGCGGTTGAGCCCGTCGCCCACATATGCCGAGACGCCCTTTTCACGCGCGATGCCGATGAGGCGCGGAACGAAGCCGTGATCGCCGTCACCATGGACGGACGGCGCGAGGCGCAGCAACGACGCGCGGACCCCGCGTGCGGCCAGCGCGGCGGTTGCCACTTCCGAAGCGACGCGGGGAAGCGCATGGGAGTCGGAACCTAGGCACGATGTCTTCGATGGCGAGGCGGCCTGGCGTAAGGAGGGCGGTCCCGGAGGTGACGATCAAGGGACGGTCGGAGCCTTCGAGGACGGCGCCGAGCGTCTCGATGGCGCGCCGGTCCATCTCGCAGTTTTCCGCGAACTTCGAAAAATCGTGGTTGAAGGCCGTGTGGATCACGCCATCCGACATGGCGGCCCCGCCGCGCAGGCTCTCGAGATCTTCGAGATCGCCGCGATGCGCCGCCGCGCCACCGGCGATGAGAGACTGGGCGCCCGCATCCGAGCGAGCGAGACCGAGGACCCGATGGCCCGCATTGACGAGCTCCTGAACAATGGCAGAACCGATAAAGCCTGTCGCACCGGTGACGAAGACACGCATCGCGACTGATCCCTTGCGCCGTTCGATGGCCGCATGTGCGGCCCTGTGATTGTCGAGATAGGTGATTGAGGGAATACGATCCATGCTGTAAAGTCCGTATTATCGTCGCAATCGTCCGGGATGGCCCATGGACCCGCTCTCAGATGTGCTGTCGCTGCTGAGACCGCGCAGCTATATGTCCGGTGGCTTCGATGCGGGTGGAGAATGGTCGATCCGGTTCCCCCGGCATGAAGGAATCAAATGCTACGCTGTGGTTTCCGGGCGGTGCTGGCTCTCCGTCGAGGGCGTTCCCGACGCGGTGGGCCTGAAGACCGGGGATTGCTTCCTGCTGCCGAGGGGGCGGCCTTTCCGGCTTGCCAGCGACATGGCTTTGCCGCCGGTCGACGCAAGCAGGCTGTTTTCGCCGGCGCGGAATGGCGGCATCGCCGCGTGCAACGGCGGGGGCGATTTCTTTCTTGCAGGCGGGCACTTCGCCCTTGCCGGCAATCATGCCGGCATCCTGTTGGGGGTGCTGCCGCCGATCGTGCATATCCGCAAAGAATCGGACAAGGCGGCGCTGCGGTGGTCCCTGGAGCGGATGATGCGGGAGCTGCGCGAGCGGCAGCCCGGCGGCTTTCTGGTCGCGGAGCACCTTGCCCACATGATGCTGGTTCTGGCGCTGCGACTGCATCTGGCGGCAGGGTCGAGGGGTGGCGTCGGGTGGCTCTTCGCCCTGGCGGATAGGCAGATGAGCGCGGCGATCGGCGCCATGCACGACGACCCGGCGCAAGGCTGGACATTGCAGGTGCTGGCGGAGCGTGTCGGGATGTCGCGATCGAGCTTCGCCCTGAAATTCAAGCAGACGGTTGGGACATCGCCCATGGAATACCTGACGCGCTGGCGTATGCTGCTGGCCGGGGACAGGCTGGCGAATTCCGGCGATCCCGTCTCCGTCATTGCCCGCTCGCTCGGCTACTGCTCGGAGAGCGCCTTCAGCACGGCCTTCAAGAGGGTCATGGGCTGTTCGCCGCGGGACTATCGCCGTGGCCGGGCCGCGGCTTCTCCTTCGCCTGGCGAGGGGGAAGCCGCCCGCGCCGATCGGCTCGATCCTGTCGCGGGTTGATCTGCGCGGTTGGCGGCTGCCCGGAGCGACGGGATGGGGAACGGCTTCTTTTTGTTGTGCCGCGCAGCGCCCAAGGGTCCAAGTATGGGGGGGTCCAGGGGCCCAGCCCCTGGCGGTTAGCCGGGTTCCGGGGTTTTCGTGCGGAAGAGCAGGGACCAGCCCTGGACGTCCTGGAGCATGGCGAGCGCGAGGCCGTGGAGGGTCGCGCCGAGGGCGGATGAGGCGAGGGGGCGGGAGGTGTCGATCGCCTCGAGCTCCTGCGTCGTCTCCGCGAGCACGCGCAGCATCTGTTGGGACTGAAGGTGGAGGGGGTCGAACTCGGCATAGGCGCGCAGGCTGACGAAGCCGGCCGAGAGCGCGGCGAGCGTCGTGCAGGCGAAGCCGAGCCAGCGCTCCGCGCCGGCGCCTTCGGCGGCGTGGAGCCCGCCGTGGAACAGGGCGTGGGCCATGAAGAAAAGCTTGACGAACACGAGCACCAGGGTCGCGGCGAAAGCAAGCTCGCCAAGGCCGATGAGCCGGCGCGCGGCGACGCGGCTGCGGCGCGCGCGGTCCTGGTGATAGCTGGTCTGCGCGGCGATCGTCTCCGCGCCGATCGCGCGGGCGCGCGGGACGTGCCCGGCGATCGTGCCGTGCGGCAGCTCCGCCCCGCGCATCGCCGCGCTGACATACCAGGCGACCCAGGCGTCGCGCGGCGGGCCGTGGGGCTGCGTCTCCGGATGGCGGGCGAGGTCGGCCACCTGGGCGAGCGGCAGCGACCAGCCGAGCCGGGCGAGCATGCGCTGCTTGCGGCACAGCTCGGCGAGCAGCCGGTAGGCGATCCATCGTTCGTGCCAGCGGCCGAACTCGCTGGCGACGACGATGCAGAAGATGGAGACCAGGGCTGCGAACTCGACGATGGTGGCAGGCAGGCCGAAGGCCAGGGGCGCGGCCAGCGCCAGGCCCATCGCCGAGACGGTGAGGGCGGCGAGCGCGATGATCAGCACGTAGGAGGAGCGGTAGCGGTCGGCGTATTTCCGCCCGTGGCGGTCCGCTTCTTCGTGCATCGCGGCCCAGGCGCGCTCGACCGCGTCGGCGGGTTCGGGTGGCTGCTCGGGCGGTGCAGGCGGCGCAGGCGGGGCGGGCGGGGCGGCGTGGGCCGGCGCGATGCGGTCGAGCGCGCGGGAATAGACGCGCCAGAGGCGCGGCCGCACGCTCTCCTCGCCTTCCGCGAAATAGTCGGAGAGCGGGTCGCGGCGATGGCCGAGCCGCGCGGCGATCCAGTGCACGGCGGCGCCGACCCAGGTGTGGTGGTGGGGCCCGCCGGGTGCCGGCGGCGCGATCGTGGCGCGGAGCAGCGCGGCGAGTGCCGCCTCCGCCGCCCGGCCGGCCGGGGCGGAGGCGCGGTGCGCGAGGGACGTCGGGCCGAGCAGCAGGCGCGGCGGCTGGGCGGCGGCGGGATCGATCCACCACACCGGGACATGGCTGCGCACCGCGTAATGGACGGTCTCCCCGGTGCCGCCGGGCTTGCCGTGGGCGCCATCCCAGACCGCGATCAGGAGGTCCGCGTTGCGGACGACGAAGCGGCCGACGGCGCGAAAGGACGCCTCCGCGTCCTCGTCGCGCGCGCCGTCGAGGGCGAGCACCGCGGGGGCGTCGGATTCGGTGCGCGCGGCGGCGAGCAGGGCGCGGAACGGCGCGGGATCTCTGTCGAAGGTTTTTTCGTAGTCCGCGGCAGGGAAAGGCAGCGGCGCTTCGAGCCGGAGGCCGGCGGCGAGCGCGGCCTCGGCGGCGATGCGGTCGGAGCCCTCGGCGAGCGGGGAGAAGAGGCGGATGAGCGGCGGGTCGGGCGCGTAGGCCGCCCGGACGGAAGGTTCGGCGGCGAGTGCCGCGATCGTCGTGCGCGCGCGCTGCATGACGGCGGCGAGCGCATCGGCAAGGGCGGGGAGCGCCGCGGGATCGAGCTTGTTGGGCCGCGCGCCGGTGACCCCGAGGCGGAAGGCGAGCCGGGGCCGGAGGGGGCCGAGGAAAGGGGGGCCAAGGAAAGGGGGGCCAAGGGAAGGGGGCCCGAGGGAAGGCGGCCCAAGGGAGGATGGTGGCGGAGGCGTCACGCGGGCGCCTCATTCAGCCAGGCCTCGACCGCCCAGGCTTCGACCGCAGCAGCGGCGCGGGGGAATTGCTCGGCGATATGCTGGAGATCGCGCGGCGCGGCGCGCGCGAGGCCGCGGGCGTGGATGGCGAGCGCGGCGGTCGCGGCCAGCGCCTCCGCCGCCCGCCAGGCGGGCTCGTCGGCGATGTCGATCTCGATCAGCGCGATCTCCTCGGGAGCGATGGGCGTGGCGGGTGGATGGGCGGGATCCATGCACACGAGGCGGCGGACGGCGCGGCCGGCCTCGCCGGCGATGCGGGGGATTTTCGCGACCGCGCCGAGATTGTAGGCGCGCGCGGGCGGGGGCAGCGCCTCCCAGTCCACGAGCTGAGGATGCGTCTTTGCGGCCTCGTCGCGCACCGGGCCGTGACGCCATCCCGCGGCGATGAGGTCGAGGCGCCAGCGATGGTGCTCGGCGCGCGCCATCCGCTCGATCTCGGCCTCCCGCAGGGTGGCGCTGGGCCCAGGGCCGGCGGCGAGGCGGAGGCCGGCGTGGCCGAGCTTGACCGGAATATGGTCGGCGAAGGCGCGGTTGGCGCGGCGGAAGCGCTCGGCGAGCTGCTCCCAGGGCACGGCGGCGGGCGCGTCCCGATCCGGGTTCGAGGCCAGGAAATCCTCGTGCACCGCGCGGGCCATGCGGTCCGCCTCGGCCTCGAAGAGCTGCGCCGGCCCGACCAGGGAGGCGAGGTCGCCGAACCCGCCGAGCCGCTCGGGGCAGAGCGGGCGCGCCGCCATCCGCCCGAGGAGCTCGCTGAGGCCGCGCTCCTGGCGGGTGCGGACATGGATCGGGGTTGCGAAGCGGCGCTGGCGATCGAGCGCGTCGCGGAGGCCGAAGGCGGCCTCGAGCGCGGCATCGTCGCGGCCGAGCGCGACGATCACCGCGGCGGGCGGGCGGGCGGCGAGGTCGGCCTCGATCGCCTGCCACTCGGTGGTCCGGCCCCATTCGTCCGGCGGGCCGAACCAGGCCGGGCGGATCTCGAGATCGAGGCATTGGCGGAGATGCCGCCCCCAGGGCGACGCGGCGAGCACGGCGGCGCGCGCCTCGGCGTCGCGGTCATAGGCGAGGATGTCGACGCGCGTGTCCGGCAGCGCGAAGGTCGAGAGGGCGGCGTGGCGGAGGATCGCGACGCCGAGATCGCCGAGGCCGGCGAGGACGATGCGCGGGCGGGCGCCGGCGGTGCGGACGAAGCCCGCCCCGCCGAGCAGCCGGCGCGCCGAGACCTCCTCGGTGCGGAGCGGATGGACGAGCAGGCCGGGGTCGAAGATTCCCGTGGGCGGCACCGCCATCGCGTCGATCAGCCAGGGGGCGCGGATCTCGGGGCGCGCGAGGAGGGGCGCCGCGCCGCCGGCGGCCGCGGTTCGCCGGGCGGTGCGCGCGCCGGCGGCCATCACGATGTCGAGGTTGGTGGCGTCCGAGCCGGTCGTCGCGACCAGCGCGCGCGCCCGGGTGATCCCGGCATGCTCGAGCGTCTCGGTGCGGGTCGCGTCCCCGCTCAGCACCGGCACGCCGAGGCGATCGCAGAGCGCGATCGCCGCGGCCGCATCCTCGCGCGTGATCGCGACGGCCTTGAGCCCGGCGCGCTTGAGGCCGCGGACGACCTCGATCCCGGTTTCGCCGAGGCCGCAGACCACCACGTGCCCGCGCATGGCCTGGGCGCGCGCGAGCTGCGCGTCGTGGCGGAGGTTGTGCACGAAGAGCGAGATGCTGCCCATCAGCCCGGCCAGCACCAGGACCACGAACATCAGGGACTGCGCCGCCACGAGCAGGAACGGAGCATGGCCGAAGGGGAAGGATTGCTCGCCGCGGACGAGGAAAATCGTGTCGATCAGCGCGGGCTCGAGCCCCTGTCCGCAATAGGGGTGGCCGTGGCAGGTCATGAAGCCGACCAGGCCGAGCGCGGTTGCGAGCAGGGCGAGCAGGGCGACCGGCGCCCATTGCCCGAGCCGGTAGATGCGGAGGCTCAGCACCGACGCCCCGGCTGTCGCTATGGCCCGAGGATCGAGATCACGCTCGGGGCCGGCAAGGTTTTCGCCGAGGTGTTGAGTGCGAGAAGCTGGAGCACGATCTCCATCACCTCGGACGAGCGGTCGGCGCCGGAAGGATCGATCGAGATGCAATAGCGCGTGCCGTCATAGGCGACGCCGATCTCGCCCGCGATGCCGGTGCAGTCCTCCCGCACCAGGAACAGCCGGTCGGTTCCGAGCCCGGTGCCGATCTGCGGCGGCGCGAGCCTCTGGCTGACGCCGATATCGAGCTCGCCGCGCGCCAGCTCGCCGAGATAATAGATGATGCCCTCGACCGAGCGGACGGTGAAATTGACCTGCAACGTCACGGTCCGGGTCGTGCCGTCGGCAGTGCGGACCAGGGCGGGAAAACAATTCGCCGGCTCGGCATAGGCGTGGCGCTCGGTGGCCTTCATCCGGAGATAGGGCGACGCGCCGCAGCGCTCGGCGGCGGCCTCCACGGCGCCGGCGGAGGCGCCAAGCGGCGGGCCGATGATCGTATCGCCGGGCGGCAGCACGCCGAGCGCGATGAGCGTCCGGCTCGCCGCCGGCAGGGCCTGGAGATCGGGATCGATGCAGAACCGGCTCTCCCGGGTCGTCTGCTGGAGGCGGAAATATTCCGTCACGCCGCGGCGGGCGAGCTCGGCCTTCTCGCTCGCCGTGAGATCGGGGTCGGAGGTCGTGGTGAAGCGCTTGAGCGCGGCGCCCTCGGCCAGTGGCGCCAGCGCGCGCAGGCTCGCGATATCCGCCGCGGGAATCGGCGGGCCGACATTGGTGATGGTCTTGACCACCTCGGAGCTGAGGCCAAGATCGGCGAGCGCGCCGACCACCTGCTCGAAATTGCTGTAATGGTCGCCGAAATAGTTATTGTAGAAGGCCAGCGGCGTATCGTCGTTCAAGGCGATGTCGATGCGGCCGATCACCAGGGTGAGCAGCAACGCCTTCGGGAAGCCCTGCTCGAGGTAATAGTCGATGCTGGTGATCGGGATCGGAGAGAGGATGCCCTGGTAGAATTCCTGCGTGTCGAGATTGGCGACGCTGAAGGCCTGGGTGCCGCTGAGCGTGGCCGCCGGGCTTGCCGTGTCGGCGTGGGGGAAGGTGGCCGGGCTCGGGCTGAAGGGCAAACTGAAGGCGGCGGTACCGGAGAGCGAGGTCTGGCCCGTGACCTGCGTGAAATCGGTGAACTGCAGCGGCTCGCGATAGGCGGCGCGCATCACGTTGAGCATCAGCACGCTCTCCTTGATGTCCTCCGCCTGCTGGTTGTAGGCGATCGCGCGCGGAGCGAAGTAGTCGACGACCTCGCAGCCGGTGAGCGCGAGCAGCGCAGGCAGCAGAAGCAGGGCGATTGGCCCCCATCGCCTTCTCTTCCCCATCGCCCCCTCGTTTCATTGCCGCCCGGGATTCACGCGGGGCTGCAATCGTATCGAGCGTGGCATGGCCTTCTCCGCGCTGGCAAGGCCGGCGCAGGCGGGCCGGGCCGCCCTCGCGCAGGCGTGAGAGAAGCATGGGCGTCGGGCGGCCGCGGACAATCATTCGCCGACAACCAAGGGTTGCCGGCGCGGCGTCGCGGCCCCCTCTTGCGCCCCGCTCCGATCAGGTAAAGAAGGCGGGGTCGCGCAATTCGGCGACACCGGGAGCGGCCTCATGCTCGACCACGGCCACCGCGCGCGGCAAGACGATGCCCGCCCGCCCGCGACCTCGCCGTGAGCGCGATTCCCTATCGCGCCGCGCTGATCGTCGGCGCCGGCACGGGCATCAGCGCCTCGCTCGCCCGCGCCCTCGCCGCCGCGGGCCTCGGCGTCGGGCTCGCCGCGCGCAACGTGGAAAAACTCGCCCCGCTCGCCGCCGCGACCGGGGCCCATCTCTTCGCCGCCGACGCGGCGGACGCGGACGAGGTGGCGCGGCTTTTCGCCGCCGCCGAGGCGAAGCTCGGCACGCCGGATGTCGTCATCTACAACGCCTCGGCGCGCGCCCAGGGCTCGCTCGTCGAGCTCGATCCCGAGGCGGTGCGCCGAGCGATCGCCGTCACCGCGTTCGGCGGCTTCCTCGTCGCCCGCGAGGCCGCACGGCGCATGGTGCCGCGCGGCAGCGGCGCGATCTTCTTCACCGGCGCGACCGCGAGCGTGAAAGGCTTCTCCGGATCGGCAGCCTTCGCGATGGGAAAATTCGCGCTGCGCGGGCTGGCCGAGAGCGCGGCGCGCGAGCTCGGGCCGAAAGCCATCCACGTCGCCCACTTCGTGATCGACGGCGCGGTGCGCAGCGCACGCCGCCCCGACCCGCCCGAGCGGCCGGACAGCACGCTCGACCCCGACGCGATCGCCGGGGTTTATCTCGCGACGCTCGCCCAGCCGCGCAGCGCCTGGGCCTTCGAGGTTGCGCTCCGGCCCTGGGTCGAGAGCTTCTGACCAGGTCCAGGGGCCGGGCCCCTGCCAGGGGCTGGGCCCCTGGACCCCCCAAATGCGCTGCGCGGCACAAGGTTGCTGCGCGGCACAGGATACGGGGGTCCAGGGCCCCAGGCCCTGGTGGGGGCTTACTTGCCGAGATCCGCCTCGTCCCCGGCGAGGTGAAGGGCGAGCGCCATCAGCCGGCGGTCGCGCCATTGCTGGCGTTCGGCGAGGCGCGCGCGCGGAACCTTGCGGGCGAGCTCGGTTTCGATGCGTTCCGCAAGTGCACCGGACCAGGGCACCGGCTCGGCCTGCGATTTCGCGAGGTGGCGATAGAGGCCCTCGTAGCGGGCGATGTAGTCGGCCACACCGCCGGGCGCGTTGAGGTCGATGGTCTCGAACGGCCCCATGAACGCCCAGCGGAGCCCGATGCCCTTGCAGATGCCGGCATCCACATCCGCGGCCGAGGCGTAGCCGTCGGCGACAAGGCGGAAGGCCTCCTGGAGCAGCGCGCCCTGGAGGCGGTTCATGATGAAGCCGTCGAGCTCGCGGCGCATGACGATCGGGACCTGGCCGATGCCGCTCATCAGCGCGCGCGTGCGCTCGATGATTGCGGGATCGGTCCAGGGCGCGGGCACCAGCTCGACCGCGGGGACGAGGTAGGGCGGATTGATGGGATGGACGACGAGGCAGCGCTGTCGGCCGGAGAGCGTTGCGGTGAAGCGGGAGGGCAGGATGGCGGAGCTCGAGCTGGCGAGCACGGCGCCGGGGGCGGCCGCTTCGTCGAGCCGGGCGAAGATCGCGCGCTTGGCCTCAGGATTTTCCGGGACGTTCTCCTGGACGTGGGCGGCGTTCTCGAGCGCGGCGGCGATCGTTTCGACGCCGGCGATGCGGCCGATCACGGCGGCGGCGCCCTGGCCCGCGAGCATTCCGCGTGCTGCGAGATCGGCGATGAGATCGGCGGCGGCGCGGAGCGTTTCGCCGACCATGGCGGGATCGCTGTCATAGAGCGCCACGTCGCACCCGCCGCGGGCGAAGGTGATGGCCCAGGCGCGGCCGATCAGGCCGGCGCCGATGATCGCGATTTTGTCCGGCATCGCATGAGTCCCTAGAAGTTCACGCGGTCGGCGCCTTTGAGGGCAAGGATTTCCCGGGCTTCGTCGGGCGTGGCGATGCCAAGGCCCAGCCCCGCGATGATCTGGCGCACCGCGCGGACCTGCTCGGCGCTCGATTGCGCGAGCTTGCCGGGGCCGATCCAGAGCGAATCCTCGAGCCCGACGCGGACATTGCCGCCCATCGCCGCCGCCTCGGCCGCGATCGGGAGCTGGTTGCGCCCGGCGCCGAGGACGGACCAGCGGTACTGCGCGCCGAACAGCCGGTCGGCGGTGCGTTTCATATGCATCACGTCCTCGGGATGCGGGCCGATGCCGCCGAGGATTCCGAACACGGTCTGGACGAAGAGCGGCGGCGTCACCAGGCCGCGCTCGAGGAAGTGGTGGAGATTGTAGAGGTGGCCCACGTCATAGCATTCGAACTCGAAGCGCGTGCCGGCATCGCTCAGCGTGCGGAGCACGAACTCGATGTCCTGGAAGGTGTTGCGGAAGATGAGGTCGCGGGAATTCTCGAGATGCTCGCGCTCCCAGGGGTGGCGGAACTCCTTGAAACGGGCGAGCATGGGGAAAAGCCCGAAATTCATCGAGCCCATGTTGAGCGAGGCGATCTCCGGCTTGAAGGAAGCGGCCGGCTGCACGCGCTCCTGCACGGTCATGTACGGAGCGCCGCCCGTGGTCAGGTTCACCACCGCGCCGGTGCGCTGCTTGATGCGCGAGAGGAAGCGCCCGAAGGCTTCGGGCGACTGGTCGGGCTTGCCGGTCTCGGGGTTGCGTGCGTGCAGGTGCACGATCGCCGCGCCCGCCTCGGCGGCACCGATCGCGGCCTGCGCGATCTCGTCGGGAGTGACCGGGAGGTGGGGGGACATGCTCGGGGTATGGATCGCGCCGGTGATCGCGCAGGTGATGATGACTTTGCGCTCCCGGGCTGGGCGCTCCCGGGCTGGGCGCTCCCGGGCTGGGTGTTCTCGGGCGGGGGATTGTTCCACTGTCGTCGTTCCTCTTTCCTGAATTCGTCTCGGGATTCAGCCGGCGAAGCGGGGTTCGGGGAGGCCGCGCACGCCGAGATCGCGGATGGCGAAGAGCGAGCCGCGCAGCACGCCGTCGCCGGGAAAGCGCGGCAGCGGCGGCCTGGCCATGCTGGTGACGAAGAGAATATCGAGACCGGGGCCGCCGAACGCGACGCTCGTCACCTTCTTCACCGGCATCTCGATCACCCGGTCCACGCTGCCGTCCGGCCGGTAGCGCACGATCCTGCCGACATAGACCTGGGCGCTCCAGACGCAGCCTTCCGCATCCACCGTAGCGCCATCGAACCCGCCGCCATCGTCGGGGCGGGTGCAGAAGGTGCGCTTGTTGGTCGCGGTGCCGCTCTTCTGGTCGTAATCATAGGCCGAGATCGCGCCCGACCAGGTGTCGGAGAAGTAGAAGATGCGGCCGTCCGGGCTCCAGCACGGTCCGTTGCTGACGATGATGCCGGTATCGACGGTCTTTACGGTGAGGTCGGGGGCGAGGGAATAGAGGGCGCCGTTGGGGCCTTCTTCCATCGTGTCCATCGAGCCCGCGACGAAGCGGCCCATCTTGTCCACCTTGCCGTCGTTGAGGCGGTTGTTGGGCTTGTCCGGCTCGGGATCGTGGATCAGGGAAATTTCGCCGGTCTTGAAGTCGAGCGCATGGAAGCCGCGGGCAAGGGAAAGAATTGCGCCGCCGGATTCTCGCAGGCACATCGAGCCGATCTTTTGCGGGAGATCCCAGGCGCGGACCTCGCGTCCGTCGGCGGTGGCGCGGAAGACGCGGCCATCGAAGCTGTCGACCCAGTAGAGGCGCTCTTCCGCGACATCCCAGAGGGGACCTTCGCCGAGCGTGGTCTTCACGTCCACCAGCACGTCGATGCGCATGACGCTCTCCTTCGTTCAGCCAGGTGCGCGGGCTGCCCGAGCCGCGTCCCGGAGCGGGCCTTCGCCGAGCTCGTTCCGCGCCCCGAGCAGCAATTCGATCCGGACCAACGCGGGCCTCTCCTCAGAGCGTCTCGACATTGCCGCAGACGCCGATCGACTGGCCGGAGATGTTGCGGCCGAGCGGCGAGGCGAGGAAGAGGACCATTTGTGCCACGTCGTCCGCCGTCACCATGCGGCGAAGCGAGACCTTCTCGAGATACTGCGTCTCCATCTCGGTGTAGGAGAGGCCGAGCTGTGCCGCGCGGGCGCGGATCACGCCCTCGATCCGCGGTCCCTTGACGATGCCGGGCAGGATCGCGTTGACCGCGATGCCCGCCGGGCCGAGCTCTTTGGCGAGGCTCCGGGTGAAGCCGATGACGCCCCATTTCGCGGCCGAATAGGGCGTGCGGTAGGCGTAGCCGTGGCGGCCGGCGGCAGAGGACATGTTGACGATGGCGCCGCCGCCGGCCTGCTTCAGCAGCGGCACGGCGCGGCGCGTGCAGAGGAACTGGCCGGTGAGGTCGATATCGATGCAGCGTCGCCAGGCGGCGGGATCGATCTCCTCGACCGCGCCGGTCGGGCCGGCGATGCCGGCATTGTTGACGAGCACGTCGAGCCCGCCGAGCGTGCGGGCGGCCTCGGCGAACAGAAAATCGACCTGGGCTTCGTCGGCGACGTCGGCGCGCGTCGTGCCGACGCCGAGCGCGCGGCCGGTGGCGGCGAGTGCGGCTTCATCGACATCGCAGATATGCACGCGTGCGCCGGCGCCCACCAGGGCGGCGACGATGGCGAGCCCGATCCCGCCGGCGCCGGCGGTGACGACGATTCGCCGGCCCTCGGCCTGCGGTCCCGCCATGGTTTTCCTCCCTTCGGTCAGGCTGCCCGCTCGCGCAGCGCCAGGACGGCGCCGAGCACGACGAGGCCGAAGATGATGTCGCGCGTCGCGTCGGGCAGCGTCGTGCCGGCGAGCAACGTGGAGAGCGCGGTCAGCAGCAAGACCCCGCCCAACATCCCGAGATAATGGCCGCTTCCGCCCGTGATCAGCGTGCCGCCGACGACGACCACCGCGATCGAGGGAAGCAGGTACTCGTCCCCCATGCCGAGGCTCGCCTGGCCGGAGAAACCGGAGAGCAGGATGCCGACCAGCGCGCTGCAGACCCCCGAGAGCGCGTAGACCCCGATCAGCGTGCCGCCGACGCCGACCGCGGAGAGCCGCGCGACCAGCGCATTGTTGCCGACGGCGTAGATGCGCCGGCCGAAGACGGTGCGGTCGAGCATGAGAAGGGCGGCGAGCACGAACAGCACCAGGAACCAGACGACCGGCGTCGCGCCCAGGAGATGACCAGTCATGAGCCAGCGCTCGGCAGGCGAGGCGAACCCGGCCGGCGTGCCGTTGCAATAGACGAGCGCCGCGCCCTGGAGGATGCCGTTCATCGCCAGCGTCATCACGATCGGCGGCAGCCCGAGCAGGACGATCCCGAGCCCGTTCACCGCCCCGAGCGCCGCGCCGAGCGCGAGGCCGAACGGAACCGCCCAGATCGCGGCGATGTCGGCGCCGCGGATCAGCCCGGCCGTGAGGATGCCGATGAAGCCGATCATCCATGGAATGGAAAGATCGAGCCCGCCGGTGAGGATGGCCGCGCCCTGGCCGAGGGCGAGGATGGCGAGGAAGGAGGAGAGGACGAGGAGCGAGTTGAAATAGCCCGCATTGTCGAGCGTCCCGCCGAAGACCGCCTGCGAGACGCCGAGCACGATGGCGAACCCGGCATAGGCGGGGAGGACGGTGCGCAGCGCCGCGCGGTGGCGCGCGAGCCACGCGGCGGGCGCAGCCTGGCCGGCGAGGGCGGGCGCCGGGAGTCTTGGCGGGGCGGATCTGGCGGAGCGAGCCGAAGCGAGCGCGCCGCGCGCGCGCGCGGCGAGCTTGTCGCGCGCGAGCTTGTCGCCCGCGAGCCTGAGATAGAACGCGATCGGGGAGTGGCGGTTGAGCGAGGCGGCGAGCACCGCCAGCAGGAGGATCGCGCCCTCCGCGACCGAGCTGTAATAGGCGGAGACGTTCAGCACGAGGAGGATGTTGACGATGATCATCAAGGTATAGGCGCCGACGATAGAGCCCAGGCATCCGCCGCGGCCGCCGCCGAGCAGCGTGCCGCCGAGCACCACGGCGGCGAAGACCTCGAGCAGCATCGGCCGCCCCACCAGCGGATCGCCCGATCCCGTCTGGGCGGAGATGAAGGCGCCGGCCGCGCCGTAGAAGAGGCCGGCGAGCGCATAGGCCCAGAACTTCACCCAGGCCGTGCGGATGCCGGCCGCGTGGGCGGCTTCCTCGTCGCTGCCCACCGCATAGAGCCCGACGCCGAAACGGGAATTCTTGACCAGCCGCCAGACGAGCCCGGCCGCCAGCAGCACGACGAGCGGCGCGGGCAGCAGGTTCGGGATGGCATCGCCGCTGAAGAAGGCGGCGAAGCCGGGAGCGATCGCGCCACCCGGCTTCTCCATCACCAGCAGCGTCACGCCCTGGACGATGAACATGGTGGAGAGCGTGACGACGATCGACTGCATGCGCACGAAGGCGACGAAGAAACCGTTGACCGCGCCGACCAGCGCGCCGACGGCCAGCGCCACGAAGAAGAATGCGACCTGCGAGAGGGGCGAGGATCCCATCGTGCTCGCGAGCACGACATTGACGAGCGAGACGACGGCGCCGGTCGAGAGATCGAAGCCGCCGGTGAGGATGACGATGGTCTGCCCCATCGCCGCGAGCGCCAGCGTCGCCCCGCCCGCGGACATGAAGTGGATCTCGAAATAGCTGAAGGCGCCCGGCGTGATCACGTCCACCGCCAGGAACAGCGCGGCGAACACCGCGCAGGCGACGATCAGGCCGCGATGGCGGCCGAGCTCCGGGCGCCGGGCAGGGCGCCCCGTGCCGAGCGCCAGCGTGCTCATCCGGCGGCGCTCCGCCGGGCCTCGCCCTCGCCGAGGGCGGCGCGCATGATCGCCTCCTCCTCGATCGCGCCGCCGGCGAGCTCGCAAACGGTGCGGCCTTCGTACATCACCAGCGCGCGGTCGCACATATTGACGATCTCGGGGATTTCCGTGGAGTGGAAGAGGATCGCGCCGCCGGCATCGGCGAAGGCGCGCATCAGGAGATAGATCTGGTGCTTGGTGCCGACATCGACGCCGCGCGTCGGGTCGAAGAGAAGGAGGATGCGGCTCTCGGCCAGCAGCCATTTCGCGATCACGAGCTTCTGCTGGTTGCCCCCGGAGAAAGCGCCGGCGGGCGTGTAGAGCGCGCGCGGATCGACCTCCACTTCCGCGAGCGCGCGGGCGACGGCTTCGGTCTCGCGCGCGACGTCGATCACGCCAAAATGGGCGAAGCGGTCGACGATCGGGAGCGAGACGTTGAAGCGCCCCGAGAGCCTGAGGAACAGGCCCTCGGTCTTGCGATCCTCCGGCACCAGGCTGATGCCGATGCGGCTGCGGATGGCGTCGCGCGGCGAGGCCAGCACCACCGCGCGCCCGTCGACGAGCAGCCGCCCGGCGGCGAGCGGGGCCATGCCGAAGCAGGCGAGGAAGAGCTCCTGCTGACCCATTCCCTGCAGGCCGGCGATGCCGAGGATCTCGCCGGGATGAAGGGAAAAACTCGCGTCGCGGAGTTTTCCCCCAGTCGCGATGGACTCCGCGCCGAGCGCGGCCGTGCCGGCGGCAGGCGGCGCGGTGGGGCGGGCGGGAAAGGTGCTGGCGAGCGAGCGGCCGATGATCATCCGGATCACCTCGTCGTCGCTCGCCGCCGCGACGTCGGCCGTGCCGATCGTCCGGCCGTTGCGCAGCACGGTGAGGCGATCGCAGAAGCGGCGCACCTCGCGGATCCGGTGGGTGATGAAGACGATCGTCACCGCCGCGGATCGGAGCGAGGCGATCCGCTCGGCGAGCCAGTCGATGTCGCGGCCGGAGAGGCTCGAGGTCGGCTCGTCGAGCAGCAGGATGCGCGGGCGGCGAAGCAGGGCGCGCGCGATCTCGATCTTTTGCCGCGTGGCGAGCTCGAGATCGCGGATCTCGGCCCGCGGATCGATATCGCCGAGGCCGATCGCGGCGAGATGCTCCACGACGATTCGTTCGCCCTGCCGCCTTCGGAGCTGGCCGAACGGGCCGCGCGGCGGGCTCGGGATCAGCATGTTCTCGGTGACCGTGAGGTCGCGGACCAGGGTGAGCTCCTGGAACGCGGTCGCGATGCCATGGCGGCGCGCGGCCGCCGGGCTCGCCAGCGCGGCGCGCCTGCCGGCGAGCGCGATCTCGCCTTCATCGGGCGCGAGGAGGCCGGAGAGCAGCTTCACCATCGTCGACTTGCCGGCGCCGTTCTCGCCGAGCAGGGCGTGCACCTCGCCGGCGGCGACGCTGAACGAGGCCTCCTTCAGCGCGACCGTCGCGCCGAAGGATTTCGTCACGCCCCGGACTTCGAGGGCCGGCGGATGCGCCACCCGAGGCAAGCCGGATGCAGGCGGGAGGATTGCGGCATGACGCCCCCACGCGTCCCCCCGCTCAGCCCCCCGCTCAGCCCCCCGCTTAGCCCCCCGCTCAGCCAAGATCATTGCTCGGGCGTGCCGTTCAGGGCAGCCTTCAGCCCGACCTCCGGCGTGTCGGGCGAGTAGATCGAGGCGAACCATCCCGGATTGCCGATGATCGCCGGCTGGAAGACGTTGCAGCCCGCCTGCATCTCCTGCCAGGTGCCCGCGGTGCAGAGCCTGGCGGTCGCGCTGGTCACGATCGGCAGCGGCAGCTTGGTGAATTTGGGCACCGTCTTGCCCTCGAGGACATCGACCGCGAGCTTGAGCGCGAGGGCGCCGGAATAGGGCGGCGAGGCATAGGAGATGCTGGGCTGGCCCATCGGGGTGTAGGTGCCGTGCGCGCCCTGGACGCCGGTGTCGCCCACCGGCAGCATCTGGATGCGGTGGCCGTTGGAGCCTTCGCCGGCGCAGGGCTTGAGCTTGTCGTCGGCGATGCCGGCCTCTTTTTCCATGGCAGCCGCGGTGTAGCAGCCGACCTGCATCCAGAGCCCGTCGATCTCGCTCCAGGGATGGGTGGTGAGGATCTTGGTGAGCTCGGTGCGCGCGACGGCCTGGCTCCACATGCCGACGCCTTCGGAAATGACGTGGATGGCGGGATATTTCGCGAACACGGCCTTGGCGGCCGCGGTGCGCTGGGTGTCGACCGAGGTGCCGGGCACGCCGGTGATGACGACGATGTTGCCGCGGCCGCCGATCGCCTTGGCGAGCCACTCGGCGGTGACGCGCCCGGCCTCGAGCTGGTCGATATGCACGTTGTAGGCGCAAGGCTCGGTGATCTCGGCGTCGTAGGCGATGATCACCACGTGGCGCGCGCAGGCGCTCTTCACCACCTGGTTGAGCGCGGTCGGCGAGATCGGATAGACGACGATCGCCTGCGCGCCCTCCTGGACCATGGCGTTGATCTGCTGGATCTGGCGCTGCGCGTTGGGGCCGGCGACCTGGACCTGGAGGCTGACGCGATCGGCGTAATCCTTCGCGGCGGCCATGGCTTTCACCATGTTCGCCGCCTCGGCCTGCCAGTCATTGCCGATATAGCTCATCGACAGGAAGATTTTGTACTTTTTGCCGGCGGCCTCAGCCTGGTGCGCGACCGCGACGAGCCCAAAAGCGACGATCCCCAGGGCGATCGCCACGGCGCGCAAGCTGCCTCTCCATCTCACGGGTGTTTCCTCCTGTTCCGAAGCGCCGCGGGGAGAAGCGGCGTGGACACGCCGGCCCTTGGGGGACGGCATTTTTCTCTCGACACGAGTTTGATCATAGATCAAGGATCATGGGACATGCAAGCGGCCGTTGGCGGCCATGGAACGCGAAGGACGCAACGAGGGCGTGATGCAGGACATTGTTGGGCGGGAGACGGGAGGCAGCGCGGAGAGAAGGCTGCCGCTCAGCCCGGTCGATCGCGAAACGGTGCAGGACCGCGTCTATCGCCGGATCCGGGAGATGATCCTGAACGGCGAGATCGAGCCCGGACAGACCGTCACCATCCCGGGCCTCTCCGCGGCGTTCCAGGTGAGCGCCATGCCGGTGCGCGAGGCGCTGCGCCGGCTGATGGCGGAGCAGGCGCTGATGGTCGTCTCGGGCCGCTCGGTCGGGATCCCGGCGCTGACGCGCGCCCGGCTCGCCGATCTCAGGCGCGTGCGCCGCGAGGTCGAAGGGCTGGCGATGGCCTGGGCGGCGGAGCGCGTCGGCGCGGCCGAATTGCGGCGGCTTGCCGAGATGGTGAGCGAGATGCAACGGGCGGCGGACGCGCGCGACGGCCGGCGCTACGTGCCGGCCAACCACGATTTTCATTTCACCATCTACCGCGCGGCGGGATCGCCGACATTGCTCAGCATCATCGAATCGCTCTGGCTGCAGATCGGGCCCTATTTCCACGTGCTGCGCGCCTCGGAGAACTGGCACGCCGCCAACGCGCGCCACCGCAGCATGCTCGAGGCGCTCGGGCGGGGCGATGGCGCCGGCGCGGCCGATGCGCTTCAGCGCGATATCGACGAGGCGGCGGCGGCGCTGGAGGTGCTGCTCGGCTGAGAGGTCCGGACCGGAGCGTGATGATTTTTGATCATCGCGCCCGGCGTTTTGTCCTGGGTGTTGCTTGGGGTTCTGTTTTGGGCCTGGTTTTGGCGGTCAACGTCTTGGCTCCGGCGGAGCGCTCCGATTTTTCCGCCGGAAGCCATGTCGATGTAAGCCGCCGCATGGGCCGCCGCATGGGCCGCAGATCGTGCGGATCGCGTCCGCGCTCAGCACGATCACCGGCTGGATGACGAGCGGATTGCAGCTGTTCCCCGCGGCGTCCTCATAGGGCTGGCCGAGCAGGCATGGATGCGCGCCGACGACGCCGCTGGTTAGGAACGCGGTGACGCTGAGCTTCGGCCACGGGGCGAGGTCCTCGCGCACGACGAACGCGATTTTCGTGTCGAAGATCTCTATTTTTCCCCGTTGGATCGCAATGCGGGCCCTCGCCGAGGCGGCGAAGCGGCTCAGCCGCGGCGATCGCGCGCCGCGATGCCGACGAGCATGGCCAGCGCGGCCGAATAGTAGGAGGCGGTCATGGCCCCTGGGATCGCCGCCGGCGGGACGGGATCGCCGATCGGCGCGCCGCTCCATACCGAGCGCGCGAATTGCGCCACGGCCTGCATGCCCGGGAGGGCGGGATAGGCGGCGCGCGCGTCGTCGCGAAGATCGATCCAGGCCGGCGTGCGCGGCGGGGGGAAATCGCTCCAGAAGGCGAGGAAGCCGGCCTCGACATTGGGCAGGCGGATATCGCCCCAGGCGAGGTTGAGCGGCACGCGGATCGCGTCATAGGAGAAGCGGGGCGGCCAGGCGGCGGCCGGCGCCAGAGCGCCGTTCGCGCGGGCGACCGCGAGCCAGTCCGGCGGCAGCCGCCAGCGCCCGAACCGCCCCTCGTCGATCAGCGCCTTGCCGTCCGCGACGAGCGGGGCCCAGAGCGGCGAGGGCGCCCGGCCGGCCAGCTCCGCGAGGGCGGGAAACACGTAGTAGGAAGGATTGACCACCGCGCCCTCCGGCCGTTCGAACCCCGCAGCGCCCGGCAGCAGCAGCAGGCGCGCACCCACCGGGCGGACGGTCAGGCGCAGGATGTCCCGCGCGATCGCTGCCGAAGCGGCGGCGCGGTCCGGTTCGCCCCAGCGCCGCGCCGCGAGCGCGAGGGCATAGGCGATCAGGAGGTCCCCGTCGGTCGCGTTGTTGAGGTCGGCAACCGGTCTGGCCGCGCCCGGGACATAGCGCCAGGCGTGGAGCGCGTCGGCCGGGCGCTTCAGGGTGCGCGAGGTCCAGCCGAGGATCAGCTCGAAGCTCGCCGGATCGTCGCAGGCGAGGGCGAAGAGCAGGCCGTAGCCCTGGCCCTCGCTGTGCGAGATGCCGCCATTGCCGGTATCGACCACCCGCCCGTCAGGGGCGAGGTAGAGCGCCTTGAACCGCGCCCAAGCCACGGCGAGAGCCTCCGCGACGGCGGCCGCGGCAGGCGGGCCGGCGAGCGCGCCCGCGAGGCCGCCGGTGAGGCCACCGGTGAGGAGCATGCGCCGGCCGAGCGCCCGCCCGCGCGCGGTCATCCGGGGCGGCGGGCGGGCCGGCGATCGCTGCATGACGGACATCGTACGCCGAGCAAAGCATATCGGCGCCAAGTTTTCGTAAACCCGGCCCCGGCCCGGATGTGTGGGCATTCCACCGCCGGGCGGCGTATGGTCCCGTCCGGTCGGGCAGGGCAGGGGAGGATCGCGTGGGCGGACGCATCGAGATTTTCGAGGATCCGCAGGCGCTCGCGCGCCACGTCGCCGGGTGGATGACGGCGGCGGCCAGGGAAGCGACAACAGCGGCCGAGGGCGGCTTCCGCATCTGCCTCTCCGGCGGCTCGACGCCGCGGCTGCTCTACCAGACGCTGGCCTCGGGTGAATTGGAGAAAAAATTTCCGTGGCAGCGCGTCTCCTGGTACTGGGGCGACGAGCGCTTCGTTGCCTACGACGACCCGGAGAGCAACTACCGGATGGCGCGCGAGGCGATGCTCGCCCACGTGCCGGTGCCTCGGGAAAAAATCCATCCGATGCCGGTGGACGGCGCGCCCGAGGAGGCGGCGCGCCGCTACGAGCTTCTGTTGCAGGACGAGTACGGCGGCGGCAGGCTCGATCGGGCGCGGCCGCTGTTCGACATCATGCTGCTCGGGCTTGGCCCCGATGGGCACACGGCATCGTTGATCCCGGGCGAGCCGGTGCTGGAGGAGCGGGAGCGATGGGTCGCCGCCGTCTCGCACGGCAGGCCGGAGGTCCGGATCACGCTCACCTATCCGCCGATCGAGAGCAGCCGGCAGGTCGCGTTCCTGGTCACCGGCGAGGAGAAGGCGGCGATCCTGGCCGAGATCCAGGCAGGCGGGAGCCGGGTTCCGGCCGCCCGGCTCCGGCCGGTGGGCGCGCTCACCTGGTTCGTCGACCGCGCGGCGGCGTCGCGGCTGCCCATAGCCGGGACCGGCGCGGCCTGAGCGCAGGTGGACAGCAACGGGGACCGATCGCTATATTTGGCGGAACATATCGACGATCAAAACAAATCGACGCGAAGGGGGCGTTCCGATGACCGCAGAGATTTTTGCCAAAGGCCATCCTTTCCTCGACGGCAAGCCGAAACGCATGCTGATCGACGGCAAGTGGGTGGCGGCCGCCTCGGGCAAGACGTTCGAGACCATCAATCCCTCGACCGGCGAAATCCTCGCCACCGTCGCCGAGGGCGACGCGGAGGATATCGACCGCGCGGTGGACGCGGCGCGGCGCGCCTTCCAGGGCCGCTGGAGCAAGTTCAAGCCGTATGAGCGGCAAGCCTTGCTGCTCAAGCTCGCCGACCTCGTCGAGCGGAATTTCGACGAGCTGGCCGCCCTCGACACGCTCGACATGGGCGCCCCGATCGGCCGCACCCGCGCCAGCCGCCTCCGCTCGCTCGGGATGCTGCGCTACTATGCCGGCCAGGCGGTCTCGATCCATGGCGAGACGATCGAGAACTCGCTGCCGGGCGAGTATGTCTCCTTCACGCTCAAGGAGCCGGTCGGCGTCGTCGGCGCGATCATCCCGTGGAACTCGCCGCTCACCGCGACGATCTGGAAGATCGGCCCGGCGCTCGCCACCGGCTGCACGGTGGTGCTGAAGCCCGCCGAGGAGGCGCCGCTGACGCCGCTGCGGCTGGCCGAGCTTTGCCAGGAGGCCGGCATCCCGCCGGGCGTGGTGAACGTGGTGCCGGGCTATGGCGAGACCGCGGGGGCGGTGCTCGCCGGCCATCCGGGCGTCGACAAGGTGGCCTTCACCGGCTCGCACCTCACCGGCCAGAAGATCATCGCGGCCTCGGCCGGCAACCTCAAGCGCGTCTCGCTCGAGCTTGGGGGAAAATCGCCGGACGTGGTCTTCGCCGATGCCGACCTCGAGGCCGCCGTGCCGGGCGCGGGGATGGCGGTCTTCGCCAATTCCGGCCAGATCTGCAGCGCCGGCACAAGGCTCTTCGTCGAGAGCCGGATCTATGACGAGTTCACCGCCCGGGTCGCGGCGTTCGGAAAATCGCTCCGGGTCGGCGACAGCCGCGATCCCGAGACCCAGGTCGGGCCGCTGGTCTCGGCCGAGCAGCTCGACCGCGTCACCGGCTACCTCGCGATCGGCCGCCAGGAAGGCGCGCGCCCGCTCACCGGCGGCGAGCGGCTGACCGGGGGCGGGATGGACAAGGGCTATTTCGTCCCGCCGACGGTCTTCGCCGACGTGAGGGACGAGATGCGGATCGCCCAGGAGGAGATTTTCGGCCCGGTGATCTCGGCGATCCCCTTCACCGACATCGACGAGGTGATCGCGCGCGCCAACCGCACCAGCTTCGGGCTCGGCAGCGGGCTCTGGACGCGCGATCTGAGCAAGGCCCACAAGCTCGCGCGCGGCATCCGGGCCGGCTCGGTCTGGATCAATTGCTACCAGGCGATGGACCCGGCGGTGCCGTTCGGCGGCTACAAGATGAGCGGCTACGGCCGCGAGAGCGGCAAGCAGCATGTCGAGGAATACCTCAACGTCAAGGCGGTCTGGATCAAGACCGGCTGAGGGGGGGCGTGATGAAGCTGAGCGCGCGGAACCAGATCAAGGGGAAGATCGTCGGCGTCGTGAAGGGCCAGACCACCGGCCATGTGCGCATCGATATCGGCAACGGCGTGATCGTCACCGCCTCGATCACCAACGAGGCGATCGACGAGCTGGCCCTGACGGTGGGCGAGGACGCGATCGCCGTGATCAAGGCCTCGGACGTCATGGTGGCGAAATAGGGCTTTTGGCTGCCCGCGCGGTCGCGGCGAGCGATCGGCGCGTCTGGATTACATTCGCATGCCGGGCGCGCCCAGCATCCGGATCGTGTCGATCACGTTCTGCTGCTGCTGGTTCTGCTGCGTCTGCTGGAGGTTGGCCGCCGCGATCTCGGCGTGCTCGGCCTGCTCGATCGCCTGGAGCTGCTGGCGGGTGCGGGCCTGCCGTTCGCTCCGGGTCAGCGTGCCCTGGGCGACCTCGCCCGTCATCTGCTGGTAGGAGGTGACCAGCTGCTCGTACATCGGCGCGAGCTTGGGGTTGGCCGTCTCGTATATCCGCACGGCGTTGTAGGCGCACTGGTTCCAGGCCGGCTCATTGGGCGCGAGCGCGTGCTCGGGGATGTTGGTGGCCTGCTGCGGATTGTAGCCGTAGGTGGTCGTGCATTGGTGCAGCGCGGTGTCGAGCGCCGTCCGCGCGCCCAGCAGCTCTGCGCTCGGGGATGGCGGCGGGCTCGCCGGCTGGCCGGCGCAGCCCGCGGCGGCGAACCCGCATGCGAGCCAGAGAAGCGGCTTGGCGCTCATCGTCGCGGTCCTCCCTGTAAGATTCCGCGACAGGGTAGGGCCGACTCGTCCGTGCCCGCAATGATCCGGCTGATCGGGGGCGCGGGCGGCGCCATGCCCCCCGGGGATCGGTCGTTTCCTTGGGCGCCGGGCGGCATTATGAGGCCCTTGAGCCCTTGCCGCACCATCGAGGAGACGCGCCGATGCCGCGCCTGACCCTGCCCGAGCGAGCCGTCGTCATCGCCATGGACCATGCCCGCACCCTCGGCGTGGTGCCCGGCCTCGAGGATCCGGGCCGCACGATCGACACCGTGCTCGCCGGCGGCGCGGACGCGATCATGACCTCCTACGGCGTCATCAAGCGCTATCGCGACCGGCTGATCGGCCGGGTCCCCACCTTCCTCCGCCTCGATGGCGGCCCTTCGAACACCCGCGAGGACTGGCTCCGCTACACGGAATGGCGCCTGCTGCACAGCGTCGAGGATGCGCGCCGGCTCGGCGTCGACGGCGTCTGCGTCATGGGCTTCCTCGGCGGCGCGGTCGAGATGACGACCTACGGCATCGTCGCCCGTGTCGTCGGCGAGTGCGCCGCGGACGCACTGCCGGTGATGGTCGAGGCGCTGCCCTGCCTCGACGTTCCGCGCATCCCCGAACCGGCCGGGGCGGCGGCGATGGCGGCGGCGAGCCGCATTGCGTTCGAGCTCGGCGCCGATATCGTCAAGACCTACTACACCGGCTCGGCCGAGAGCTTCCGCCGCGTCACCGCCGCCTGCCCCGCCCCCTGCCTGATCGCCGGCGGCGTGCGCATGGACACGCTCGAGGCGGCGCTCGCCGTGGTGCACGGCGCGATGGCGGGCGGGGCGAAGGGCGTGGTTTTCGGCCGCAATATCTGGCAGGACCGCGACCCGGCGCGCGCCGTGCGGGCGATGCGCGCCATCGTCCTTGAGGGCGCCTCGGTCGCCGACGCACTGGCCGCCTGAGCGCGCGTGCGCTCGGGGAATCTGCTCGTCGGCATCGATGCCGGCACCTCGGGCATCCGTGCCGCGCTGATCGACGAAGAGGCGCGGATCGTCGCCAGCGCCGAGCGGCCGACGCCCTGGACGCACGGGGCGCAGGGCTTCGTCTCGCTCGATCCTGAGCGGCTTTGGGACGAGGCCCGCGCGGTGCTGCGCGCGGTGGCGCGGCCGGGGATTGTCGGCGTGGCCGCGGCCTCGGTCGGCGAGAGCGCGGTGCTGATCGACCGGGCGGGAGAGCCGGTTGCCCCGGCGATCGCCTGGTTCGACGAACGCAGCGCCGGCGAGATGGCCGATCTCCTCGCGCGGCACGGCGCGCCGGCGCTCTATGAAGCCGCGGGCCTGCCGCCGGACCCGACCTACCAGCTTCCCAAGCTGATGTGGATGCGCGCCCATGAGCCGGGCTTCGGGCGGGCGGTGCGAGCCCTCAACCTCGCCGACTGGATCGCTTTCCGCCTCTCGGGCGAGATGGCGACAGATTTTTCCCTGGCTTCGCGGACGCTTGCGCTCGACCTCGCCCGCGGGCGGTGGAACGAGGCGCTGCTCGCGGCGGAGGGTTTTTCCCAGCTCCCGGCGCCGCTCGCGCGTTCGGGGACGCGGATTGGCGGAGTGAGCGCTGAGGCGGCGGCGCAGACGGGGTTGCCGGAGGGCGCCGCGGTGGGCGTGGGCGCGCACGACCATATCGCCGGCGCGCTTGCCGCCGGGGCGATCGCACCCGGCATCGTGCTCGACAGCCTTGGCACCGCCGAGGTGCTGATGCGCACGCTCAGCCGTCCGGTCGCCGACCCATCGGCGCTTGCCGGGGGCTTCGCCCAGGGCGCGATCCGCGTCGCACCGGGCGATGCGTTCCATTACGTGCTCGGCGCAATTGCCTGCTCGGGCGGCGCGATGGAGTGGCTGCGCGCGGCGACCGGCGGGGCGGCGCACGCGGCGCTGATCGCGGAAGGGCGGGCGGTCGCGGCCGGGGCGGGCGGGGTCGTGTTCCTCCCGCATCTGCGCCCGGCGCTGGCGCCCGAGCCGGACCCGGCCGCGCGCGGCGCCTTCCTCGGCCTGACGCCGGAAGCCTCGCGCGGGGTGCTCTATCGCGCCGTGCTCGAAGGCCTCGCCCACCAGTCCCGGCTGATCGTCGAGGCGATGGAACGGCTTGCGGGCGTCGGCCCGGCGCGCGAGATCCGGATCATCGGCGGCGGGGCGCGCAACCCGCTTTTCCTCGCGATCAAGGCCGACGTGATCGGGCGCCCGCTTGCCGTGATGGGCGGAGCGGAGGGTCCGGGACTCGGCTCGGCGCTCGAATCCGCCTTGGGGGCGGCGCTGCTCGGCGGGATCGCGGCGGGGGTCTGGCCCGACATCGCCTCCGCCGCCGCCCGCACGGCCGCGCCCGAGCGCCATATCGCTCCGAGCCCGGATGCGGCCGGATATCAGGCGCGGCATGCCATCTTCGCCCGTCTTCACCACGCGCTCGCACCCGTGTATCGATTGACCGCATAAGCCGCCGCGTCGTCCCGGGCGGCGATAACAAAAGGGAGCGTTCAGGCATGACACGACCATTCACGCGGCTCGCCGGGCTCGCGATCGGGCTCGGGCTGGCGCTCGCCGCCCTGCCGGCGCTGGCGAAGACCTACACGATCGCCCTCATCCCGGGCCTCACCACCGACGATTTTTACATTACCATGCATGCCGGCGCCGAGGCGGCGGCCAAGGCGCTGGGCGTCAACCTCATCTTCCAGGGCGCGTCGGACTTCAACCCGGTGACCCAGGTTCCCGTGCTGGATGCGGTCATCGCCCGCCACCCCGATGCGATCCTGATCGCCCCGACCGACAAGACCCAGCTCATCGAGCCGCTGAAGAAGGCGGTGGCCGCCGGCATCCCGGTGATCACGGTCGATACCTATATCGGCACCGGCCATTACCAGACCGGCTCCGGACCGGCCGACTTCCCGCTTTCCTACATCGCCTCCGACAATGTCCTCGGCGGCGAGATCGCGGCCCGCGCCCTCGGCCACGCGATCGGCGGGAAAGGCAAGGTCTATGTCTCCAACGTCGTGCCCGGCGTCTCGACCACCGATCAGCGCGAGCAAGGCTTCAAGGAGGCGATGGCGCGCGACTTCCCTGGCATCACGGTGCTGACCACGCAGTTCAACAACGATGACGCCAACACCGCGGCGTCCCAGCTGCAGGCCGTGCTCGCGCGCAACCCGGACCTCAAGGGCGTGTTCGGTGCCAACCTTTTTTCCGCACTTGGCGCTGCCCAGGGGGTCAAGTCCGCGGGTAAGCTCGGTGCTGTGCAGGTGGTTGCCTTCGACGCGCCGCCGAGCATCGTAGACGCCATCAAGTCCGGCCTGGTGACCATCGCAATCGCCCAGCACCCGGCCGAGATCGGCTGGTTCGGCGTCGCCGCCGCCTATGCCCACCTCACCGGGATGAGCATTCCGGTCGCGATCGGCACCGGCTTCACCGTCATCACGAAGGACAATGTCGACGACCCGGCCGTTCGCAAGTTCATCTATCACAACTGATATCACGGCCGATATGACCACTGGGCGCGGCCAGGGCGCGTGGAACCCCTTCCGCGCGCCCTCGCCCGTCCGCCAGGCAAGCCCCCGGGAAGACGGCCGCGCATGAGCGGACGGACCTCGGCCGAGCCCCGCGGCCAGCGGCTCCCGGCCCTGCTTGCCCGGGGCTGGGCGTGGCTCTTCCTCGTCCTGCTGGTGATCTTCTTCGAGCTCTGGTCGCGGCTCTCCTTCGGCGCCTCGTTCATCTTCAACGCGACCAACCTCCAGAGCATCGGCGTCTTCACCGTCGAGCCGCTGCTGCTCGCACTCGGCCAGACCTTCGTCATCATCGCCGGCGGCATCGATCTTTCGGTCGGCTTCGTCATGGGGCTCTCGACCGTGCTGATGGCGCAGGCGATCCGGCTGACCGAGCCCGCGATCGGTGGGGAGATGGCGTTCCTGCTCGGCGTGGCGGTGGCGCTGGTCGGGGCCGCGCTGCCCGGGCTGGTGAACGGGCTCCTGATCTCGCGGCTCCGGGTGCCGCCGTTCATCGGCACGCTCGGGATGTACGGGATCGCCCGCGGGGCCGGGTACCTCGCCGCGGGCGGAACGACGGTGCCGGTCAATAACGGGCCGCTCTTTCTGCTCGGCAACGGCAGCGTCGCGGGCGTGCCCGCGCCGGTGATCGTAACGGCAGTGGTGGTGCTGGCGCTGCACTACCTGCTCTCGGACACGAAATTCGGGCAGTACACCTACGCGATCGGCGGCAACCGCCAGGCGGCGGAGCGCGCGGGGATCGATGTCGGGCGCCACACGCTGCTGCTCTATGTGCTCGCCGCACTCTGCGCGGCTCTGGGCGGGATCATCTACACCGCGCGCTTCTCGGCCGGTGCGGCGCAGGCGGGCGAGCCGCTGCTGCTCGATTCGATCGCGGCGGTGGTGATCGGCGGCGCCTCGCTCTTCGGCGGGTCGGGCACGGTGATCGGCACGCTGATCGGCGCGCTCATCGTCGCGGTGATCCAGTACGGCCTCGTTTTCATCAATGTCGTGCCGTTCTGGCAGTTCATCGCGGTCGGCGTCGTCATCGTGGTTTCGGTGGTGGTCGATCAGAGCCAGGCGGCGCTGGTCGCCGGGGCGCGCCCGGATGAGTGAGCCGATGAGTGAGCCGATGAGTGAGCCGATGAGTGAGCCGATCCTCAGGGTGCGCGGGCTCTCCAAGCGCTTCGGCGGCGTCCATGCGATCGAGAATGTGAGCTTCGATCTCGAGCGCGGAGAGGTGCTGGCGATCGCCGGGGACAACGGCGCCGGCAAGTCGACGCTGATCAAGACGATCTCGGGCGTGCATGGGCCGAGCGCGGGCGAGGTGTGGCTCCGCGGCAGGCCGATCACGTTCACGACCCCGCGCGAGGCGCGCGCGGCCGGGATCGAAACGATCTACCAGGACCTCGCGCTCGCGGACAATCTCGATGTCGGCGCCAACGTGTTTCTCGGCCGCGAGCGGATGCGCCGGCGCTTCGGCTTCCTGCCCGGGCTCGACCGCCGGGCGATGCGTGCCGAGGCGGCGCGCGTGGTCGCGACGCTCGACATCGCGATGCCGCGCGTCGATCTGCCGGTGCGCGCGCTCTCCGGCGGGCAGCGCCAGGCGGTGGCGATCGGGCGGGCGATCTTCTGGAATGCCGAGGTGCTGATCATGGACGAGCCGACCGCCGCCCTCGGCGTGCCGGAGCAGCGCAAGGTGGTGGCGCTGATCAAGAGCCTCAAGGCGGCGGGCAAGGCGGTGATCTTCATCTCGCACAATCTCGGCGACATCTTCGCGGTGGCCGACCGGATCCTGGTGCTCCGGCGGGGGCAGAAGGCCGGCGAGCGCCGGGCCGCCGAGACCGACGGCGACGAGATCGTGCGGCTGATCGTGGGCTCCGCCTGAGGGGGGGGCGGCGCATCGTGATCGTCCGGACGCCACGAGGGAACGCGAGGCGCATCATTTCGATGAGGTATGGCCGTGCCAAGGAAGCCCGACGCTGGGCGCACGCCCTGGACCGATCCTGATGATGCCCCTGAGGTGACGGAGGCGTTTTTCGCGCGCGCGGATCTCTACGACGGCACGAAACTGCTCCGCCGCGGCCGCCCACCGTCAACGGCACCGAAGCGGCTGGTTACGCTTCGCCTTGACAGCGACGTGCTGTCCGGCTTGCGCGCCACCGGTCCCGGCTGGCAGACACGTGCCAATGCCGCGCTGAAGGCGTGGCTCGCCACGCACAAGCAAAAGCGGATGGGCTGAAGGATCGGACCTTCGCTACAGGCATCAGGCGCCGTCGTACGGCTGCCGCGGGCCGCACGGGCGTCAGCCTTCCGCCTGCGCCGCGTCGGCATAGTGTGCGTCGGAGACCGCTTCCAGCCAGCCGACCACGGTGCCGTCGAGCGATTCCTGGAAGGCCACATGGGTCATCGCCTTGTCCGGGCCCGCGCCATGCCAGTGCTTTTCTCCTGGCGGTATCCAGACGACATCTCCCGGCCTGATCACCCGCGCGGTCTCGCCCCAGCTCTGGACCAGGCCGACGCCGGAAAGCACGTAGAGCGTCTGGCCGAGCGGATGGGTATGCCAGAAGGTCCGGCCGCCCGGCTCGAACGTGACCCGTGCCGCGCGTATCCGCGCCGGTGCCGGCGCCTCGACGATCGCCTCCAGCCAGATGGTGCCGGTGAAATATGCCGCCGGTGCCCGCCGGGTCGGGATCGTCGCCGCCAGCTGCAGCTCCATCACACGCTCCTCCTGCATCATCGTGCGGCCGATAGGTAGGCGGTGCCGGCGCCCATCCCAAGCGTTCGCTTGCGACCCGAGGCGTCCGCCACGACCCGGAGAGACCCGCGGCCCGCTCGCCTGATTGAGACCGCGGTCACAGCATTTGGGACGGTCATTGCCTATCCGGCCGTTCGATCATGCCCATTCCGAGCCGCCACCGCCTCGCATCCTGGCCCGCTTCGTTGGAAGAGCGGCCGACCCCGGCGCTCAAATGGATGGCCATGACGCGCGCGCTGGCCCTGGTCGCCTGCCTCCTCCTGGTTTGGGCAGCGATCGCCGTGCTCTAGCCCCGGGGTTATCTCAGCGTCGCGGAACGCCCATGGACCGAGCCCCACGGGCGGCGCGACCCCCGCCATTATCCGGCGGACTTGGGCGGGCTTGGGCGGGCCTCAACGCTGATCGTGATCGGGATATGCTCCGCGCGCATGGGGCAAGGAGAATCGGCGTGGCGGACGTGGTGATCATCGGCGCCGGTGTCGTCGGCGCCTCCGTGGCCTATCGGCTCGCGGAGGCGGGGGCGAGCGTGACCGTCCTGGAGGCGGGCCGGGTCGGCGGCGGGACCTCCGGCATCAGCTTCGCCTGGACCAATTCCGCAGCCAAGACGCCGCGGGCCTATCACGAGCTGAACGTCGCCGGCATGCGGGCGCATGCCGAGCTCGGCGCGGCGTTCGGCGGCACGCCCTGGTGGCATGGCGGCGGCCGGATCGAGTGGGTGGCGGCGCCGGCGCGCGCGGCGCAGCGCGAGCGGGTCGAGCGCCTGCGCGACTGGGGCTACGCGGCCGAATGGATCGACCGGGAACGGCTCGCCCGGCTGGAGCCGGACCTCGATCCGGCAGAGCCCGGCGACGCGCCGGTCGTCTTCTACCCGGACGAGGGTTGGCTCGATCCGGTGGTCTACGCGCACGCGATGCTCGCGGCGGCCCGTCGTCTCGGCGCGCGCCTCCATCTCGGCGCCCGCGTGAGGGCGATCGAGATCGCGGGCGGGCGCGTGCGCGGCGTGCGCGTGGCGGACGGGCGGCAGGTTCCGGCGGAAACCGTCGTCAACTGCGCCGGACGCTCGGTGAACGATCCCGTGCTCGAGGCGGAGCTGCACCTGCCGATGGCGCCCACCGTCGGTCTGCTGGTGCTCACCCCGCCGGTCGCCTGCGCGCTCCAGCGCGTGGTCGCGAGCCCCCTGGTCCATGTGCGGCCCGACGGCGCCGGACGGCTGATGCTGCACCGCGGCGAGGTCGATGCGACGATCGTCGCGGACCGCGTCCCGGATGCCGCGATGCCGGAGGCGCGGGAGATGATGGCGCGCGCGATCCGGCTCTTTCCGGGCATCGACGAGGCGGAGCCGGAAGCGGTGCGCATCACCGAGCGCCCGATCCCGCGCGACGGGCTCTCGGCCGTCGGCCCGATGCCGCGCGTCGAGGGCTATTACGTCGTCGTGACGCATAGCGGCGTCACCCTGGCGCCGCTGCTCGGCGCGGCGGTCGCCGACGAGGTGGCAGGCGGGCGGGAGCGGGCGGAGCTGGCGCCGTTCCGGCCGGCGCGCTTCTTCAACTGAGATCGCCGGTTCAACCGCGATCGCCGGGGGCCGTGCGCTCAGGCGGCGGAGCGCCGGGCCGCCATCCCGGCGAGATAGGTCGCGGGCAGCTCCATGAACGGGCGGCGCTGGCGGAGCCAGCCGGCATGGTCGGCCGGTCCATGCACGACCTGCGCCGCCGGCAGCGCCGGCCAGCCCGGCACGCCGAGCCATAGCCGCAGCATGTGGCGGCGCCGGTCCAGCTCCGGATGGTCCTCGTAGTCGAGCCGGCCGTGCAGCATGCGGCGGTTGTTGAGGAACTGGATGTCGCCTTCGCCGATCGTCATGTCGAGGTGGAATTCCGCCGATGCCGCCAGCCGCGCCAGCGTATCCAGCGCCTCCCGGGCCAGGGCGTCCGGCGCCGCGTCGCCCGCGTCGAACGCCCGGCGCGGGTAGCTGCCGGAGATGTGGCAGGAGAGCGCGGCGGATTCGACCGAGAAGGTCGGGACCGCTGGCGTGACCAGAATGCCCGAGCCGAGCTCGGCGTCGCGCTCCATGCGGCGATAGACGAACCCGCGATAGAGCCGCCGGGCGAGGTCGGGGCGGGCGGCAAGGATGGCGTTGTGCACGGCGACCGCGCTCGAGATCCGGCTGGCGCCGCCGGACCGGGCGGCGCGGACGCACATCAGGGCGATGATGTCGCAGCTGTCGGTGTGCATGCGCTGGCCGCCGCCGGCCTGGTAGCCGCGCGCCGCCGCCTCGCGGTCGCTGACATCGACGACATTGCCGAGCAGCTCGCCATGCCAGGACTGCGGCAGCGGCGCGCCGATATGGGCGCCGAGGCCGAACAAGGCCCGGCCCATGCCGTCCAGGCCGAAGCGCTCGCGCGTCAGGCCGCGCAGCAGCACGAAGCCGCGTCCGAGCCGCAGCGTCTCGCCGAGGCCGGCGAGGCGGGCGCCGAGCGTCGGCAGCGGGAAGCGCGCGGCGGTGATCTCCGGCAGGTCGGCCTCGGCGACGCCACGCAGCGCCGCCGCGATCTCGTCGAGCTCCGCCGCGGAGAGACAATGCAGCCCTTCGCGGGCGTCGATCTCCTTGCCCTTCCAGTCCGCGGGGCCGGGCTCGGGGGCGAGGATCATGGGGGGGAACCTCCTGCAAGGGAAATCGGCCAAAGGGGGGGGATCAGCGTGCCGCGGCGGCGCGCGATCCGGTCCGGCGCGGCACCGGATCACAGTCGGATCATAGGTTGACACACCTGGCCGTCCCCCGCGAAATGGCCGCACCGAAAACGGGGGTTGGGAGATCCATATGGCCTGCCGGAAGCTGTCGTCCACCGGGCGGCGCAGCATGCTCAAGCTTGTCGCGCTGGCCGGCACCGCTCTCGCCGCGCCCCGCCTCGCCGAGGCCGCGGGCCTCACGCTCGCCGATATCAAGACCGGCGGCGTGCTGAAGGTCGGCATGGCGCTCAACCCGCCGATGGTGCTGCAGAGCGTGAGCGGCGGCTGGTACAGCTTCAATCCCGAATTGTGCCGGCGCCTCGCCGCGAGCTGGGGGGTCAAGGTCGCGTTCGTCGGCGCCACCTGGGAGACGATCATTCCCGGGCTGCTCGCGCACAAATACGACATGATCGGCGCCTCGATCTCGGCCACCGCATTGCGCAAGCAGGTGATCAACTTCTCCGACCCCTACTACGAGGCCGGGCAGGTGTTCGTCGTCAACAAGAACAACCCGAAGCACCTGACCTCGATCGCGGCGCTGAACCGGAGCTCGGTGACCGTGGCCTATACGCAGAGCTCGATCGAGGGCGAGATCGTGCACAAGGTGCTGCCGAACGCAACCGACCGCGCGCTGACAAGCTCGAGCGTCGGCGACCTGATCGCGGAGATCGAGTCCGGCCGCTCCGACGCCTTCGCCATCACCAGCAATCTGCGCCAGCCGATCATGGCCAAGTTCCCCTGGGCGGCGACGGTCCCGGACAACGACACCGGCCTCAACCCGACACCCGTCGCCTGGGGGCTGCGCAAGGAGGACACCGGGCTGCTCGCCGCGGTCAACAGCTTCATCGACAAGGCGATGCAGGACGGCACGGTGGCGGCGCTGCTGAAGCAGGACCTGACGCCGACGAACGCCGGCCTGGGCTGACGCCTTGGCGGGCTTCGCCTACCAGTGGCACTGGGGCGTCGTCTTCAACCCGCGGACGCTCGAGAGCTTCGCCGCCGGCATCGGGATCACCGCCGCGGTCTCGGCGGTCGGGCTCGGCATCGGCGTCGCCCTCGGCCTTGCCACCGCCATCCCGCGTGCCGCCAAGGTGCCGGTGCTGTCGCAGATCATCTACGTCTATGTGGACTTCTTCCGCACGACACCGATCCTGGTCCAGCTGATCTGGATGTTCTACGTGCTGCCGGTGCTGCTCGGCCTCAATCTCTCGGCCTTTCTCGCCGGCACGCTCACCATCGGATTGAACAGCGGCGCCTTTCTGTCCGAGATATTCCGCGGCGGCGTCGTCTCGGTGGGACAGGGGCAGCGGGACGCCGCCCAGATGGTCGGCCTGAGCAAGGGCCAGGCGATGCTCTACGTGATCATGCCGCAGGCGCTGCGCCGGGTGCTGCCGGCCCTGGTCAACGTATTCATCAGCGTCATCAAGGATTCCTCGCTG
Organism: uncultured Pseudomonadota bacterium; assembly: GCA_963840545.1. Classification (GTDB taxonomy): domain Bacteria; phylum Pseudomonadota; class Alphaproteobacteria; order Acetobacterales; family Acetobacteraceae; genus JAKAWQ01. The sequence continues at coordinate 1,675,474 of CAWIZE010000002.1, forward strand.
GTCTCGATCATCGCGGTCGCGGACATCACCTATCGCGCGGAGGCAGCCGTTGCGCTCACCTACCGCCCGTTCGAGTTCTACACCGCGCTGGCGGTGCTCTACTTCGTGCTGACCTATCCGTTCTCCTTCCTCTCCTCCGCGATCGAGCGCCGGTTCCACGTCACGTGACGGCGGATGCCGCCATCGTGCTCGAAGCGCTGGAGAAGCGCTATGGCGCCAGCCTCGTGCTCCGCGGCGTCGATCTCAGCGTGGCGCGCGGCGAGGTCCTGGTGCTGATCGGGCGCAGCGGCAGCGGCAAGTCCACCCTCGTGCGCTGCGTCGCCGGGCTCGCCGGGATCGATGGCGGGCGGATCGGGATCAACGGCGTGACGGTGCAGCAGGCGGGCGCGAAGCTGCCGCGCGCCGCGACCCGCCGCGCGCAGGGCCAGGTCGGCATGGTGTTCCAGGACTTCAACCTCTTTCCCCATCTCGACGCCAGCCGCAACGTCTCGCTGGCGCTGCAGAAGGTGCGGCGCCTCGGCCGCGCCGAGGCGGCGGCTGAGGCCGGGGCGGCGCTCGGCCGGGTGGGGCTCGGCACGTTCGGCGAGCGGTTTCCCCACCAGCTCTCTGGCGGTCAGCAGCAGCGGGTGGCGATCGCCCGCGCGCTCGCGCTCAAGCCGGAGATCATGCTGTTCGACGAGCCCACCTCCGCGCTCGACCCCGAGCTGAAGCGCGAGGTGCTGACGGTGATGCGCGCCCTGGCGGAGGACGGCATGACGATGCTGGTGGTGACGCACGAGATGAACTTCGCCCGCAATGTCGCCGACCGGGTGGTGTTCATGGATAGCGGCGCGGTGGTCGAGGAAGGCCCGCCGGAGACGATGCTCGTGGCGCCGCGCGAGGAGGCCACGCGGGTTTTTCTGCAGGACCTCGTCGAGGCCTGATCCCCGCCCGCCGCGCGCTCAGCCCGCCGGCTGGAACAGCGCGCCCGTCGCCGCCGTCACGCCGGCCTGGAAGCGGTCCGCGGCGAACGGCGCGATCGGACGGCTGGTCGCGCCATCCAGCGCGAGCTCGGCGACAATGCTGCCGACCACCGGCCCGAGCTCGAAGCCGTGGCCGCAGAAGCCGAAGGCGTGCACCAGGTCGGGCTGCACGCGCGAGCGTCCGATGACCGGGATCTCGTCCGGCAGCACGCCCTCGATGCCGGCCCAGGCATGCACCATCCGCGTCCCGGCGAGGATGGGAAAAAGGTCCAGCGCCGTGCGCGCCGAGACCGCGAGCCGGTCGATGTCGAGCGTGACGCGGCCGGTGTCGAGATCACCCGTCCCCTTGTGCCCGCCGCCGATCATCACCTGCCCCGTCTCGCTCTGCTTGAACGACAGGGCCCGGCCGGTGGCGCCGACCACCGGCGTGAGGAACGGCGGCAGCCGCGCCGTCAGCATCATCATCAAGGCGTTGAAGCCGAGCGGGATCTCCTCGCCGAGGCTGCGCGCCAGCCGGGCGCCCCAGGCGCCGGCGGCATTGACCAGCAGCGGCGCGGCGAGCCGCTCGCCGCCTGCCGTGGCGAGCAGCCATTGGCTCCCCTCGCGCTCGGCCGCGACCACGCGGGCGCCCTCGCGCACCACCGCGCCCGCCGCCTCGGCGGCGCGGCGGAAGGCCTGGGTGGTGCGATAGGGGGAGGCGAACCCGTTGCGCCGCGCGATCAGGCCGCCGACCGGGTGGGACGCCAGCGCGGGCAGCACCCGGCGCAGCTCCGCCGTATCGAGCAGCTCCTCGTGGGTCCAGCCCTGCGCCCGCATCGCCTGCGCGCGCGCCGCCAGCGTCGCCATCTCGGGCTCGGTCTCCGCGACCTTGACATGCCCGGTCTCCCGGAAGCCGCAATCATCGCCCACCAGCTCCCCGATCCGGTGCCACATGGAGAGCGATTCCAGCGCCAGCGGCACCTCGGCGGGATCCCGGCCGAGCGTGCGCACGCCGCCCGCGGAATAGCCCGAGGCGTGCGCCGCCACGCGGTCCTTCTCGAGGACCAGCACGCGGCGTCCGCGCCGGGCGAGGTGGAGTGCTGCGGACATGCCGTGCAGCCCGCCGCCGACGACGAGGACATCGACCGCGCCGCTCATGACAGGAGCCCCCGGTCCTGCTGCGCGGGAAGCGGGCTCACCGGGCCGGCGGCGTCCGCCAGCGCGGCGAACCCGACCGGCCGCGCCGGCAGCACCGCGCCGAGCAGCACCGCCTGCGCCAGCGCCGCCCGGTTGCGTTCGGGGCCCGGCTCCTGCTCCAGCAGCGCCGCGATGCCGGCCGGGTCGAGCCGCGCGCCGGAATCCGCCGCGGCAGCCGGAAGCGCCACGGTGATCCGGCCCTCCGGCGGCAGGCCGGCCAGGGCCCGCGCGGCGATGCGCGCCTGGGCCGCTTCGCTCTCGCGGCCGGTGGTGCCGAGCACCGGGCCGGCCGCGAACATGCCGGGCCGTGAGGTCTCGCCGCGCTCGTCGACGACCGGCCGTCCGGCGCGGAAGGCGCAGCCGAGCGCGAGCAGGAGCAGCGGCTCGTCCGCGCACAGCAGCAGGCGCGAGAAGCTCACAGTCCCGAGGCCGCCTGCCGTCTCGATCCAGAGCCTATGGTCCTGCGCGTGCCACACGGTCTCGTCCGGCCCGGCGAGCAGCCGGGCCTGCGGCAGGATCGCCGCCGCTGCGCGCGCGGCAGCGCCGCCGCCGATAATGAGAAGATCAGCCGACTCCCGAAACAAAGGCACCTCCCGCGCCGCACCGATCCCCGACGCTGCCCTGCTCCGGCGCATGATGGTCCTGGTGGGTGCGGCAGGGATTGAACCTGCGACCCCCGCCGTGTGAAGGCACCCGCAAGAGGTTCCCCGTGGTTTCCGCGCCGGGAGAACATCGGAAAATGTTGACCAGCGCTTAATCTATCCGTTTCCGGCGCTTTCTGTCAATTGCGCTCACATACCCAAATCTGTTACCCATGCGTTACCCGGGAGATTTGACGCTCCCCGCGGAGGGCGCTTATGGGCACGCGAAAGCGAATCGGTCTGCGGGAGGTCCGGGCGCTGGGTCCGAACCAAGAGATCTGGGACGCCGCGGTCCCGGGGTTCGGGGCGCGCCGGCGCGCCGGCGCAGCGGTGAGCTATGTGCTGATGTACCGCACCCCGCAAGGGCGCCTGCGCCGCTATACGATCGGGCACCACGGCGCACCATGGACGCCGGAATCCGCGCGCAAGCGAGCTCAGCAGCTGCTGGGGGATGTCGCAGCTGGAAACGATCCGGGCGCCGAGAAGCAAGGTGCCCGGCGGGCCATCACGGTCGGGGAGCTGCTCGACCGCTATTGGAAGGACGCCCAGAGCGGGCTTGTACTGGCGCGCGGCGGCTACCCGAAAAAACCAAGTACGCTCGCCTCGGACAGGGGACGCATCGAGGGCCACATTCGGCCGCTGCTCGGCCATCTGCCTGCCGCGGCGGTGACGCGGCACGACGTCGAGAAAATGATGGAGGCCATCGCTGCGGGGAAGACGGCCACGAGGGCTGAGACCGCGAAGAGACGGGGCTTGTCGATCGTTCGTGGCGGCCGTGGGGTGGCCACGCGTACGGTCGGCCTGGCCGGCGCAATCTTCGCCTACGCGGTCCGCGCCGGCGTCAGGACCGACAACCCCGCACACGGGATCCGGAAATTCGCTGAATCGAGACGCGAGCGGCGCGTTGCGGACGAGGAGTACGGCGCCCTTGGGGAGGCCCTGCGCCAGGCCGACGGGACCGCACTTTGGCCGCCGGCGATCGCCGCGGCCCGTTTCCTGGCACTAACTGGATGGCGTCGCGGCGAAGCGCTCAACCTACGCTGGCGGGAGATCGACCTCGAGCGTCGGACCGCCGTGCTTGCGGAGACAAAGACGGGTCGCAGTCTCCGACCTCTTCCGGAGGCCGCCTGCGGCATCCTCCGTCGGGCCGCGCGCCTCGAGGGGAGCGAGCTCGCCTTTCCGGCCAGGTTCGGGAGCGGGGCGATGGCCGGCTTCCACAGCATCTGGGCGAGAATCTTCCGAGCCTCTCTGCCACCCGACATCACGCCGCACACGCTCCGTCACTCTTTCGCGAGCGTCGCGGCCGACCTTGGGTATGGGGACGCCACCATCGCCAGCATCATCGGGCACAAGCGTGCGGGTATCACGGCGAGGTACACGCACAGCGCCGATGCGGTGCTGCTCGCCGCCGCCGACGTCATCGCCGCCCGTCTGCTGGACTTGATGGGCGACGCCGTTTCAGGGCGCCCAGAGGGCGGCAGCGGCTCTGCCGACGATGCACCCGCCGCGGATTCGGCCGAGGAGGGCGTTGGAGCCGCGTCCGGGCCGAAGGACCACGCCGGTCGAGCTCTTGCGCCGCAGCGGGGCGCCCGGGCGCTCGAGCCAGAACGCCGCGCCCCTCCCGCTGCCAGTGTTGAGCAGCTCGGCGCCCGCTGTACGAGGCGCTCGGTGACCCGTCCGGTGGACCACGACGACGAGCCGCTGCTGATTGCGATGGCGGACTTTATCAGCCAAGAGCAACCGCGAGGCGGGAAGCCCCGATACGGGCTCATCGAACAGGCGGCAGGGCACGTCCTCGGACTCGTTTACGGACGGCCGCGCGCCGCGGTCGCGGATAGTGAGGGAGCACGGGGCGCCGCCGAAAAAACGACGAGAGCGCGCCTGCTAAAGAAGTGGGGGCGGCACGAGGCGACGCTCCTGGGAATCGCCCGTTTACGGTCGCTCTCACTGGATGCCCGCGCCGGCGACGCTCCGCTTTGCGACCCGGCGCGCGCGGCCCGTGAGGGGCGGCACCTGGCACGAACCGCCCAACGCACAGCTAGGGTAGCCGCGCTGCAGCTGGGCGCCATCGCGGATATCATGCCGGCGTTGTTTCGTCATAGGGACGCTCTTTCGCCAAGCCTGAGACGCTTAATCGAGGAACTCGCCAGGGGGAACCCTCCCCGGTTCGCGTGTGATCTTCGAGGGGCGCCCGTGCTTCTAGGACGAAAGCGGCAAAAACCTCGCTTATAAATCCGAATTCCGCGCTGGCTTTTTGCCACCGTCGGCACCCAGTATCGCCTTCATACATAGATTTCCAGAAAGTGAATGAGATGAGCGTTCCTTCCGAGAGTGAGCCGCTGCTGTCCCGAAAGGAGGCGGCCGAGGTGCTCCGCGCAGTGGGATACAGGGTCGCTCCCGCGACGCTGGCAAAGCTTGCGTCGGTTGGGGGCGGCCCGCCCTTCCGGAAGTTCGGGGGCGCCCCCGTCTACGGTCGCCGGGACCTGCTGGCCTGGGCAAATGGGCGCCTTACGGCGCCGCGGCGATCCACCGCAGAACGCGACGCGGAGCGCACCGGGGAGCCCCAGCTGGCGGCTGCGGCTCCGTCATGAGCGCGCGGCGAGTCTCGCCGATGCGGGCCACGCGTGGCGGAACGCCGCCTGGGCCGGCGATCGTCGCTGAGTTCGCGGCTCCGGCTCGGGCCCGCGACCTGGCCGTCGCGTGGTTTTCGATGAGCCCGGAGAACGCGACGGCAGTGATCGCGAGCGGCGTTCGGACCGGCGCTATCCCCGCTCAGCTCGTCCAAGGGCGCACCGTGCGGACAATTCCGCCGGAGGAGCGCGGCCGAGCGGCGATCGACTTCGAACGCGGGACAATCGAGATCTTGCCCGTAGAGCTGCCGGTGCTGACGCTCGCTATGATCGGGCTCGAAGATGAGACCAGCGCCGACGGCGCCCCTGATGCCGCGCCAGCCCCTGGGGCTGATGAGGGGACGCCGGTTGCTGGAACGGGGAGGACCTGGCGCCCTCCGTCTGGCCCGCAGTGGCCGGCGGAGGTCTCCATCGTTGCCATGCGCAAGTACTTCGCGGAGCTCGTAGCTCTGTCGGCCCCCCTCCCCGGGCGGCAAGGCGGCCGGCCGCCGCACCGGGCGCACCGGCGAATGGCTGTCATCGCGGCGATCGAAGTCTACCTCGGAGGAGCTCCGGAGGCACCTGCGGACCTGGTGCGCATCATTGCCGAGACGCTGGCCGATCAGCCGGACGCGCCCGACCTGAGGACGGTAGAGCGCTTCGTTGACCACTTCCTCGCCGGCGAGACGGCCTTCATCCAGGATTACCCCCGTGTGGACGCCTAGGGGCCCGCTGTTGTGGCGACTGGTGGACGCCCTGCGCCCGATGCGCCGGCGCCGCCGTCGCGAGCGCATGGCCTTGAGCTTCGGTTTCTTGCTCGCAAAATATGACCTCAGGGACAGCGTCGCCAATCTGCAGCGGTGGGTGGACTCGCACCCGAAGGAATTCGGTGGTCGCGTGCCGCCGGCCGAGGTCAACCGGGCCGTGATCCTTTATCACGAGCGCCATGGCCAACTCTGGGGAGAACTTCGGGATTGGACAAAATGAATTGTGCGGCTTTTGTCGTGACAGGGTTGCCGATCCACGGGCACGAGCACGGGAATGGCGAATGGAATTGTCAACCTGGTCCTCCCGCGCGTGCCCCCAATGCCGGATGGCGCCGGGCTGCCACAGCCGCTTGGGACCTTTCAGGGCTACGCGATCCTGCGACACGGCGGCCGCGCCGTCGCGGTGCGTCACGACCAACTCGGCCGCGGATCCATCGCGGCACTGTACGCCGCGCGCCCTGACCTCCTGTCGAGGACCTGGCCGCGGCGCTCAGGGCGAGGGTGGGACCACTTGCAAGCGAGCATGAGCATCGTTGCGGCCTGCGCCGAAATCGGCCGCGTTGATCCGGAGCTGTTCGGGATCGTGGTCACCTATTTGGCGCCAGGGGCCTACCAGTGCCGCAAGGCGAGGAGGCGCTAATGCCACAGGTACCGCTATTCGAAAATGATCTCCGGGTCCCGACCCAGCAGATGCCGTTCGCGGACCCGGGCGCAATGGCCGCGCCGGGCGAGGCGCAGGAGCAGGCCGGCGCGCAGTTCGGCGACGCGATGCAGGCGTGGAACGCCCAGTACGTCGAGGCGAAGCGCCAGGCGAACGCGGCCGGGTTGCTCGACCAGGGACTGAGCGCGCTGGGCGACGCGCAGTTCGCCATGAGCAAGGTGCCGGACCATCAGCAGGCCTACACAGGATTTCAGCAACAGGCGGCGAAGATCCGCCAGGGGCTGATGGCGCAGACGAGCGATCCCGAGATCCAATCCTATGTCGGGCGCGCTTTCGACCAGGAAGCGATCATGCGCGGGCTCGACACCCGCAACGCCGCGTTCGCGCTGGAATCGAGCACCCAGGTCGGCGCGCTCCAGCAGCGGCTCGTCAACTATCAGGACCAGATCGCGACCGCGGGCAGTGACCTCGAGCGCGCGCACCTGACCGACATCGCGCACCAGGACATCGCGGGGAGCGTCGCGGGCCACTGGATCGCGCCCGAGCAGGCGTCGCTGCTGACGATCAAGTTCAACTCTGACGCGGCCGAGGCGCGGGCGCGGGGGCTCGCCGCGCGAGATCCGGTCACCGCCGAGCAGATACTGAACGATCCCGCCGCGACGCAGAGAACTTTTCCCGGCCTTCTGCCCGCGCAAGCCGAGATGCTCGCCTACCAGGTCGGGTGGCGCGCCCAGCGGGTCGAGGCGCAGAACATAGCCGCGCAAGAACATGCCGATGCGATGGCAGAACGAAACGTCGTCCGGACGCAAAGCGCCAATGAGATGACCCTGCTCGAGGGAATTTACTCCGGCAAGATCAAGGATCCGAAGGCGCTTCTCGATTTGGCACAAACTAGGCAGATCACGCCGGCGGGCCTGCAGGCGGCTCACCAGGCGCTCCTCGAGCAGGGGCAAGGCCACGACGACCCAATGACGGCCCTGAGCCTCCTTTCCCAAGCCGCGACGGGACAGCTGACCGGTCGCCAGGTGAACGATGCGCTGGCGAAGGGGCAGCTCTCGCTTGGGACCGCCTGGAACCTTCAGGCGCGCATCAACGCCGAGGAGAGTGACGCGAAGAGGAGCGAGATCAGCCAAGGCGCCGGCCTGATTGACCAAGCATTCTCGGGAATGGCCGCTGGGAGGGACGTGTTCGGGAATGCGAAGTTCTCACCGTCGCCAGCAGGGCCGAGGTGAGCGCTGAATACATTCGGCGCGTGAACGCTGGCGAAAACCCACTTGCCGTGGCGAATGACATCATCGTCCGAGAGGCGCCCACGCTGCCTCAGCCGGTCCTCGGCACGATCACGAAGCTCGCCGATATTCCGCTGCTCTGGGCGCAGGAGCAGCAAGCCTTCCATGCCGGCCGGATCAGCGAGACGATCTACGACGAGGATGCGATACGGATAAACAACATCGCCACACGCCTGAAACTGGCGTCGTCGGCGCAGGCCTGGCGCGATGCGCACGGGCCGAAGCCTCCCGCCACGCCGGCTGCCACGGCCCCCTCCGAAGGGTTCCTCCGTTGGTATGGGAGTATGCTCAACCGGCTGCCCCCGAGCCTTCAGCAGGGGGGAGCAGGGAGCAGTTCCTCCGCGCCTGTGGCCGGAGGTGCCCCTTGATACCGTGGACGGCGTGGTGAACGCCCAGCGCGGCGCCCCCGCCGTGGGGCGGCCTGCCACGAAGAGACGGGATGGGTGACCCCCCCTCCGACGAGGACGGCGGTCAGGGCCAGCGCAAGGCCTCGGGCTCATCCAAGGGGCGGCGGGCGGTTCGCGAGGCGGTGGGCGCCGCTGAGCCCGCGCGTGTCGTCGAGCTCAGGCCGGGCGCCCCCGCCGGCGACGGCGCCGCACCATCGGGCGGCGGGGTGTCGGGAGGCGCCGGCGACGACAGGCCGCGGACCATCGACCTTGCCGATGAGTGGAACACGGCGCTCCAGTTCGTGTCCGAGGATTTCATTGTGGGCGGCTATCGAACGCTGAATCGCTACAGGGGAGACATCTATCGCTATGATGGCGCCTCTCACCGGCGCATCGGCGAAGAGGAGGTCGGCAGCTATCTTTACCGGAAGGTCTCGGCAAGCGCGACCTTTGCCAAGGGCGGCGAGATCGTTCCCTGCCGGCCGACGGCGCGGAAGACAGGGGCCCTCCTGCACGCGGCAAAGCACGCGGTGCTCATCCCTGACGGCCTCGAGGTGCCCTGCTGGCTCCCCAGCGCCGATCCCAAGCAACGGGCACGTCCCGAGTCCGCAACGGACATCTGGGCCGTCCAGAATGGGCTGCTGCACCTCCCGAGCGGGCGATTGCTGCCGCCGACGCCGGCGTTCTTCGGGCTGCATCCGTCGCCCGTCGTGTGGTCCGACGCCCCGGCCGCGCCGGCGCGGTTCCTTTCGTTCCTGCGGGAAGCTTTTGGCGATGACGACCAGGCCGTCAGCATCTTGCGGCAGGCCTTCGGGTACTCGATCTCGCTCGACACCAGCGCGCAGAAGATCTTCGGGCTGATCGGGCCCCCGCGTAGCGGCAAGAGCACGCTGCTGCGGCTTCTGACAGAACTCGTTGGCGCCGAAAATGTGTGTTCCCCAACGCTGAGCAGCCTCGGTGACCGCTTCGGGCTCGAGCCGCTGATAGGTAAGAGCATCGCAACCATCGTCGATGCGCGTCTCGGGCTGGCGAGCAGCCACGCGGAAATCATCCAAACGCTCCTGCGGATTTCTGGGGAAGATCGCGTCGGTGTCGCGCGAAAATACCAGGGCGAGTGGCAGGGACAGCTCAGGACGAGGCTTTGGCTGGCAGCGAATGAGCTCCCTACCTTCGGCGATACAAGCAACGCTCTGGCCACGCGGATGATCGTTATTCCGATGAATTGATCCTTCGTCGGCGAAGAGGACCCCGAGCTGCTGCGCAAGCTGGTGGACGAGCTGCCGGGAATTGCCGGGTGGGCCGTTGAGGGGCTGATCGAGCTCCGCGAGCGCGGCTACTTCGTACAGCCGAACTCTGGGCGCCAGGCGCTCGCTGGCATGAGGGAGGTCGCATCAGAGACCGCGAATTTCGTTGCGCAATCTTGCAGGATTGAGCCTGGAGAAGAAATCGAGAGTGCGGTTCTTTTCCTGGCATACACCCGCTGGCGCCAGGACCAGGCGCTGGAAACGCGAGTTTCCCAGCCTCTCTTTGGCAAGCGCCTCCGGGAGGTCTGCCCCTCTGTCAAGGTCGAACAGAGACGTCAGTTCGGAGCGCGGACTCGGTTCTATCGAGGCATTCGCCTGTTGCGACCGAATGAAGATGCGGGCGCCGTGTGACTGCCGCCGGGTCGTTTTTGGCGGCGCGTCGGGTGACGTGAGGGCCGTTGACGGCAGAAGAGGAGAGCGAACGTGGGACTTCTGGAGATGATCGGGGGACGGCCGGGAGAGGAAGCCGCCGCGGCGGGGGTTGCGTCGGCGAAAGAGCGCCACGCCGCCGAGGTCCGGAACCTCGCACAGCTGGAGGCTCGGCTGCGCGACGAGGAGCACGACGCCGCGCTGGGCGACTATGGCGCCGCGGAGGAGCACGCTGCTACGCTTCGTCCGCAACTCGATGAGGGGCGTCGTCGCGTGGCCATGCTGGAGGCCGCCCTCCGTGAGCAGGAGGGGCGCCTGGCGGCCGCGGTGGCGGCGAGGCTGGCGCGGGAGGCCGCGGAGCTCGAGCTCGCCGTCCCCGAACTGGCGGCCAAGCACGCGGCAGCGGCCGCGGCCGTCAAGGAGGCGGGACAGCGGCTCGGCGACGCGATGAGGGACCTGGTGGCCACCGGGTCGCAGCTGGCGGCCGCTGTTGGCTCGGCGGAGTGCGGCCGCGCGTTCGGGCTGGCGGCGATCGCGGAGCGCGCACGGCATTGCCTGTTTAACGAATTCGGTTTCGTGCCGCCGGGGCTGGCGCGGGACCCTCGACTGGCGCCCCCGCGGCCATTCCACTTCTTCCCCTACCCGATCAACGAGGCCTCGCCGTTCCTTAAGATGGAGCTCGACGCCGCCGAACAGATTGCCCTCGACGACTGCGTTCGCGTCTACGGTTCGAAGGCGCAAGCGCTCCGCGCCAAGGGACGGATTGGACCGAAAGATGACAGCCTGCACGCCAAGAAAATGGAGAGCGGCGCGTGGCGCCTCGTCGGCGGACGCCTGCGCGGGCACCTGGCGCAAGTGGATCCCGCGGTCCGTGACGCCGAACCGGAGGAGGGCGTGTCGTGAAAACCAACTGGGCGCTGGCGCGCCTGATCATCAAGGACATCGCTAGGGCCAGCGGGTTGTCATTCGAGCATGCCGATGTCCTGAGCCGCGCCGAAGCGAAGCAGGTGCTTGCATGGGGACGCGGAGTGCCGGAGATCGCGAAGGCCTATGGCAAGCGGTCTGACAAAAACTACGAGGCCCTCGAAGTGTACAGGGGGGTGGTGGAGTATTTCGCACATGAGCACCCCGCGGACGGCGCCGGCGCCCCGGAGGCCTGGCCGGCGCGAGAGGGGCCAGTCTCGGCTGACGTCGCGAGCCTGCGGCCCGCGGAGGCTGAGGCGCTTCTCACCTGGGCGAAGATCCAGCCCGAATTCCGAGAAGACTACCTCGACGCCGGGCGGCCCCTGCACAAGGAGTGCGTGCGCCAGGTGCAGGAGCTCACCGAGATCATATCCCGCGCGGCAGAGACGACGCCAACGCGCGCGACGCCCCAGGTCACGACGGAGGCCTTCGACCGCATCAAGCAGCTGCAGGCCGATCCCGCGTATCTCGACCGGCGTCACCCGGGCCACGCGGCGAAGGTGGCCGAAATGCAGGCCGCGTACGAGGTCGCCTATCCGCCGGCCAGAGTTTCCCCGGAGCAGCGGCTCAGGGGGTTCCAGGAACATCCTGCCCTCGCGGATCCGCTGCATCCCGACCATCGGGCGACGGTTGAGGCGGCGCACGCGGTCGCCGGCGAGATTATCCGCTTGGGCTCGCGCGAAGGGCCGAGGGGCGCGGCGGCAGCGGCGGCGTCCAAGGCCTCCTCAAAGCAGCATATCAAGGATCTTCATGCCCACCCGGCCTACCTCGATAAGTCGCACCCCGATCATCGGGCCACGGTCAACGCGATGCAGGCCGCCTACCAGGACGCCTTTCCGGAGGGAGGCCCCCGCGAGTGACGGCGTCGGGGTGGGCGCGGCTGGAAGTCGTCTACGCCGCGCAGGAGATGCCCGACCCAGCGTTCGAGGCGTCGATCGGCCGCCTCGGCAGCGTTAACGTCCGCCTCTACGCCGGCTATTTCCGGAACCTCGGAGTCTGCGAGATCCAGCATCTGGTCGACGACGGTTGCGCCGGCGAGCTTGCGGCCGCGGTGCACGCGATCGCTGATTTTCATGGCGCTGCGCTCCGCGAGCTCGTGATCGATCCGTCCGGGCGACCGCGGCGGAAAAGATCAGGCCCTCGTCGTCGAGTTCTGGCCGCCCTCAACCCTTCCGAGCTCTCCGCTTGCGCGGCGCGGCGCTCCCGCTGTCCACTGAGCCGGGCGCCACCATTTGCGCGTGCGCTTCTATGCCGGCGCGCGCGAGGAGGCGCATCGCCTCGCCGCGGCTGCCGATGCGGTTCGCAAAACGCCAGTCGTCGATCGCCCGGAGCTCGGCGGCCGACATGAGGATCTGGACGCGCGCGGTTTTGAGATCGGCAGCCACGGCGAACGGTAGCCCGGCAGCCGCGAGTCGCGCAACACGCTTGCCACGCACATGCGCAACATGCGCATATTGTGCATGTCAGAGCGCCCGTCGGGGGCGCGTCGGTTCATTTCGAAAAGGGGAGATCCATGGACGCCGTGGCTATCGACCACCTCGTCGACGCGGAGGGCTCGCACGCCCCGGCCGCCGCCCTGCGTTGCTCGGACCGCGCCGCCGGTCGCGCGCGGAGGGCCGGAGGGCAGCCGGACGCGGCCCTGCTTCGCGCCGTCGGGAAGCTTGCCTCCGCTGAGCGCGAGCTCGAGGACGCCTGCAACGATGAACCGAGCACCGCGGCGAACGCCGACCGCGATCGATGGGACCTAAAGGTGGCAGCGATTCAAGCCCGGAATGAGCATGTGCTTCGGTCGATTGGGCGGCTGCCGGCAACCTCCATGGCGGGGGTGCACGCGAAGGTCCGGGCGCTCATGTCCTGCCAGGACAAGGGGCGGGACGGGCAACCCCTCCGTACGGGATTCGCGGAATCGGATATCCTGTTTGGGCTTTTCGGTGATCTGGAACGCCTGGTGAAGCGCGACGGGGCTTTGCTGACCGAAGCCCAGGAGGGCATGCACCTCGCGTCCGCCAGATCGCCTTCGCCGGTCCTCTTCGCCCCGCGGGGGCTTCCAAGCGGAGGGCTTCTGGTCGCGCTCGCGGCGTTCGTCGAGCTCAACGAGCGCGAGCTGCGGCAGTTCGCGGAGGCGGCAGGCCTGGTGCTGGCGAGGCGGTCGCGCCCGGTGAGGATGGGGGACGGCTCGACGCGCTCGCCGGCGAACTCGCCCCTCTTCCTTGCGCCGCGGGAGGAGAGGCCTGATTGCCGCGCCGAGTGTCCCTCCGACGAGGTCCTGCGTGCCGCCCTCGTCCAGGCCCGCGCCGCGTGGCAGGAGGTTGTGGAAATGGGGCGCCGCGAGCCCGCTCTCGCCGATGCGGTCGGCTACGCAAGGTGGCGGCACGAGCGGGAGCGGCCTTTGCGAGCGGCCGACGACGCATTTCGGGTGCTTGAGCGCACGCCCGCCGCCAGCGTGGCGGGAGCCGCCATCAAGCTGCGCGCCTACATATTCCGGAGCGGGGCAGGAGGGGGGCGGATGACCGGCTTTCCGAGTGAGGAGCGGCTCCTGAAGCGGCTTGCGCGCGAGCTCGAGCGCCTGGCTGGCGACTGTGACCGGGCCCCGGAGGCGGGGATCCCCCGCGGGACCCGCGGGCTGCCTGGCGCCGCGGCCGCGGCCGGGCTCCCCTCCTAGACGAGGTCGGAGACGGGGCGGGGCCGCAGCGCTCCTGCGGCCTCGCTCGCAGTCCAGGGCGCCAGGCACGGCTTGGTCTCGACGTCCGGTGCGCTTACATTGCCGGGACTGCTCCGGCCCCCAGCGTCAGTGATTCCGGTTCCGGCGTGGCTTCCGGATGGACCGCCGAAGGGGCCTTGGCCGTCGGTGCCACCGAGGGGGGTTCGCGCCCCCTGCCGGAGTAGCTTCCGTCCGCGTCCCGCCGGGTAGCCGCCGTCTCGGTCGTAGCACCGGCTATACCCTCGATTTGAGACGTAGAAACGGACGTGCCCCCAGAGGACCACCCACGCTGCCCGCTGGCGCCCTTGCGGCGCCTGCGGGCTCGATTGCCGCACCCGAGGCCTCGGGCGCCACAGGCGCCTCGCCTGACGCGATTTCCGGGGGAGTTGCGGTCGCGGTGCGCGGCTCCTCCGCGACGGCGCAACCGCTGCTCGTCCCCACGCTCTCCGTCGCCCCTCATGACCGTCACAGGCGTCACAGGCATGTCACAGGCAACGGTCGGTGCGCCTGTGACGGGAAATGCGTTGCGGCGTAGGGGCTTAGAGCTGGTGTCACAGGCGTCACAGGCATTTCCTCTATCCTTCGCATTGGAGATATCGAAAAGAGAGGAAGAAGAAATGTATATAGGGGGGAGCTTGGGCGATTTGCCTGTGACGCCTGTGACAGGCACCTAAGGCGTTGAAAAGGGGGCGTTTATCCGTCACAGGCAAAGCGTGGCCAGCCTGTGCCATGCCTGTGACACTGAGACGAGGTGAACGACGAGGCGTCGCTGAAAATGTCCCCCAAGCCGCTGATCACGCGACGATTTTTTCAGGCGCGTGGCCCGAGGACGCGATAGACGCTCGTGCGCCCGATGTTGAGGCGCCGCGCGATCTCGGCGGGGCCGATCCCCTCGGCGTGCATGCGCCGCACGTCGTCAGCCTGGCGGCGCGCCGTCGGCTGGCGGCCGACGTACTTGCCCTGCGCCTTCCCGGCGGCGATGCCAGCGCGCTGTCGATCGAGCATGATCTCGCGCTCGAGCTGCGCGATCGCGCCAAGGACCGTGATCAGCAACCTTCCGGTGGGCGAGCGCGTGTCGACATCGGATCCTCCCAGGTCCAGGACGCGCAGCGCGATCCCGCCGGCGTCAAGCCGTTGCACGATGTCGAGGAGGTCCCGCGTAGAGCGCGCGAGGCGATCCAGACGGGTGACGACGAGGACGTCAGCAGGGCGCAGGAAGTTGAGGAGAGAGTGGAGCTCGGGTCGCTCCTTGCCGTCGGCGGCGCTCGCTTGCTCGACATGGACGCGCTCGGCGCCGGCGGCTGTCAGCTTGGCTTGCTGGTCGGCGAGGCCGGCGGTCTGGTCGGCGGTGGACGTGCGGGCATATCCCAGCAGCATGTCGCTCTCCATTGAATTGTGTTCCAAAACGTCTCCAAGGATAACGGAACGCCCCAAAATCCTCAATCCAATTCGTATGGAACATACCGCATGCCTTCCCCGCGTGTTCCGCATGGGCCTGCCCATGTGGAACATAATCGGGCGCCCGAGCTCATCCGGCGCTCCCGCTTAGCGCTGCCCTCTGGCGTCGCGCCTGGCGCTGCCGTTCGGTGTCGCGCCTGGCGCTGCCGTTCGGTGTCGCGCCTGGCGCTGCCGTCTGGCGTCGCGCCTGGCGCTGCCCTCTGGCGTCGCGCCTGGCGCTGCCCTCTGGTGTCGCGCCTGGCGCTGCCGTCTCGGCGTCGCGCCTGGCGCTGCCGTCTCGGCGTCGCGCCTGGCGCTGCCGTCTCGGTGTCGCGCCTGGCGCCGTCCAGTGCGGGGCCTCGGCAAATCTTCGCGCCGGCGGGGTGCCCCGGTTTTCGAGATTTCGTGATCGTTCGCCCCCCTGGCTACGTGGATTTGGTCGATTTCAGGGGTTCCTTGCCGCCTCCAGCGGAAAGCCTCAGCGGCAGCCGAGGAGAACGGCGAGCAGCTCGGCCGGCGCCGTGCTCGAGGCCGACGAGGGAAGGTGGCCGCGGGAGGAAGGCCGCGAGGCGGCGACGCCCGCAGACGTGGCAGCGGGAGCCTCAGCGCTTCCTCGTTACCCCGGCGCTACCCCTGGCCTTGCGACCACCGCCGGAATGGTCTCCTAAGTCGTTGAAACGATTGGTGGGTGCGGCAGGGATTGAACCTGCGACCCCCGCCGTGTGAAGGCGATGCTCTGCCGCTGAGCTACGCACCCGGGCCGGGGTGTAATTGGGTGACCGGCGGCCGGGCTGTCAAGCGAGGCGATTTGGCGGTTGCGAAACCCCCTGCCGCCGGCCGATGATCGGGCGCAATGCGCCGGTTCCCCGTCCTGGTCGGCATCGCCGCGCTGGTCATACCTTCAATCGCCCCCGCGCAAGCGCTCCCGCCGACGATCGAGCTGACCTACACCACCTACGCCGCCGGATTCACGACACTCAGGCTGATCGCCGATTTCACCCTCACCCCGGGCGGCTATCGGGTCTCGCTCGCGTACCGGACGGTCGGCGCGGTCGGGTTCTTCCTGCCGGGGCATGACGGCGCCTCGGCCGCAGGCACCTGGCGGGGCGATGCGGCCCGCCCGGAGGAGTTCCGAAGCGAGGGCGCGTGGGGCGGGCACTCGTACGATGTCGTGATGGACTATCCGGAAGGCGCTCCCGAGATCCAGCGGCTGGAGCCGGCCGAGACGCGCACGCGCGAGCCGGTGCCCGCCTCGCTCCAGCAGGGCACGATCGACACCGCCTCGGCGATGGCGCTGCTGCTGCACCGGATGATCGCGGGCGGGAGCTGTGACCTCTCGGAGCGCATCTTCGACGGGCGGCGGCTGATGGTGCTGGCAGCGCGGCCCGCGGGCACCGAGACGCTCGGCCCGACCGTCCGCTCCTTCTTCCACGGCCCGGCGATCC